>RZWH01000003.1 GCA_004005435.1 Rhodobacteraceae bacterium CCMM004
GCTCCACGGCCTGCCGCTTGAACTCGTCCGGAAAGTACCGGCGCTTCTTCTTCTCCATCGGACACTCCTTCCGTTGGCCCGAAGGCCTAACATGGGTGTCCACTCAATCGGGGCAGGATCAGGAGTGGCCCCCATAGGCCGGCGACGCTCGATCGGTTTGCGGTGATGATGCCGAGAATGCGCCATTCCGCCATAATCGGTATCGAATAGGCGTGACGGAACCGACCATATGCACGCCAGGGCGCGATGCGCATGCTGGCGTGCAAAGACAGGCGCACGGCGGGCACTGAATACCGTCGCGCGCTTAAGGCGATCATCACGCCGCCTTCTTCAAAGGCTTCGCTCGATCAATCCGCTTGCGCTTGGCCGGATCGTGCATCGCCTCCCACAGATCGTTGCGGCGCTGGAGGTTGAGCCAGAAGTCGGGGCTGGTGCCGAACACCCGCGCCAGGATCAGCGCGGTGGCGGCGGTCACGTTGCGACGATCGTTGCACAGCTCGTTCACGTGCTTGCGCTGCACGCCCATCGCCTCGGCGAGCGCCGCTTGTGTCAGTTCCATCGGCTTCATGAATTCCTCGATGAGGATTTCCGAAACGGGGGCCGGTTTGCGTTTGGTCATCAACATGGGTCTCACCTCATCGGTAGCTGTGATCGTCGAGATAGACGCCACTGGCTTCGCCCTTGCCGCCATCCCATGCGAAGATCAGTCGCCACTGTTTGTTGACGCGGATCGAATGCAGGCCTGAAAGGTTGCCGCGCAGCTTCTCGAAATGATTGCTGGGCGGCACCCGCAAATCCTGATCGGTCATCGCGTCGTCGATCATCTGGAGCTTGCGAAACAACCAGCTTTCGAGATCGGCGGGGATGGCCCGCGATCGCACGTCATCGACGAAGAACGCCCGCAGCCAGTCGTCCCGAAAGCTTGCGATCATACCACGTCTCCACTAAGGGGCGTGTACCACTCTATGGGTCATGATGCAAGTGGGCGCTGCCTGTGACTGTTTGCGGCTCAGACGCCTTTACCACAAGATATAATGCTTGCTCTAGGAAGCACACTCGTAAAAAATAGGTGTCATAGCCTGTTGGAACGAAGCCAGTTCCTTAAAACCGTACTCGCACGACGATGCAAATAGAAGATTTCATTGACTTTTATTAAAGGTTGGAGTCTACGATCAAAGTCGCAGTTGCACTCAGCAACGCAATCCCTGGGTGAAGAATGGCATCGAAAACATCTCAGCTTTCGACTATCTCACGCCTGTTTTCTTCTGCCGTATTTCAAGAACTGGCGAAGAAGGGCCAATCTTCTTTGTTTGCACGTCTGGTCCGGGATGCAGAGGTGGCTACGCATTGTTCACCGGGTACAAATGTAGGCGAGGTTTTTGATAGCGCTTTTGCTATACTTAAGATTGCAGGTTCCCGCGACGAATACATTTATCGAAGTGCGCTTACACATAAGGTGCTGATGGGAAAGCATTCACTCAATACGGCTTCTATGCTCACTGAGTTTCGGACAGGCACTTCTAAGGCCGATCTCGTTATCTTGAACGGAACAGCGACCGTATTCGAGATTAAATCGGAACGCGATTCTTTAGCTCGACTCAAGGATCAAGTTGAAAATTACAAAAAAGTCTTCGCGACCGTCAATGTGATTGCAAGCGAGTCTCATATAGCTGGTGTGCTTGATACCGTACCGGGTGATGTCGGGGTAATGTGTCTGTCGAGTCGCTATCAGATTTCAACGGTCCGAGAAGCGGAAGAACATCCCGAACGAATTTGTCCAATTATGGTATTCGAAGCGCTCCGTTCGACTGAGGCTCGGGCGATTTTAAAAACGCTCGATAGGTCGATACCAGTTGTTCCGAATACTATGCTTCGTGCGGCAATGCGAGATATCTTCGCTGGACTTCGGCCACAGGACGTCCACGCCGTGATGGTGAAAACACTAAAACGCACTCGCAATTTGGCGCCTCTTAGCGATTTAGTAAACCGGCTTCCGCGATCCCTCCATGCTGCTGCACTCTCAGTTCCGGTTCGACGAACAGATCATGATCGGCTGGTCGGCGCAGTCATGACTCCGCTCGACGCAACTACTTCGTGGGATTAATCGCGCATGTATCACCCTTATTTTCGCGGCAAACAATTTGAGCTGATCACTATCCGAGAGACAGCAGAATTGTTGGCCTCGTCAGGCTTCATACCGATAATTGAACCGGTGAAAGAAGCTCTTAAAGGACTGGAGCGCACCCTAACCGCGATCTGCGATGCCGGTGGTCAAGCAGTCGTGATTATTAATCCCTATCATGGAGATCATAGCGAAGACGGGACAAGTATTTCTTCTCTTCTAGAAAACGGCTTTCTCGACAAAGACAACATCGCAGCCGGAATTTTGTTGAAGGAGAGCATGACGGTTGGCGAAGCTTTTGCACTTTTTAAGGAACACAAAGAGCACCAAATTACATTTGTGCATGCGGGTTTCACTGAGGCCAAGGTGCTTGTCGAAAAGCTTGGAGATGATCTCAATGGTACGCGCAGTATTTTCTTTGAGAAGCATTGCGGTAAGATTTATCGAAAGCACTTCCAAGGCAGTACGCGTATTTTGCTTCGCGACGGATTTGAACGCCGTCGGAACGCGGACCATCCGCGTGTAGAAGAGTTTTCGGACCTCCATGTTACTTTTGAGGAAGAGGGTATGGACGGTTTCGGCGATTTCTTAATCGTCGGGGACGATTATAGTGAAAGTGGCGGTCCAGCCTACGCGGTGGCGATCCATTTAACCTTCATTGATCCTGAAAAGGACGATGTAATGTTCATTTATCATTTTGTGTCAACTACTAAAGACACGCCAACCGATCCAGCTGGAAAATTTGGGCAGGCGATTAACAAGTTGATTGCTAAACTGGATTCGGGTGATTCGAAGCTCGTTGAGACCTTCGCCATCAAAGAATTGCGTGAGCTCCATGCCAAAGGGCATTTTCCGGGACTTGGACATGTGAAGAAGCTCTCGATGAAGCATCATATCGAGACGCTTGCTAATTTTTTCGCCTGAGGAGAGTAAGTGTCAGCGCGCTGTTGTCCCGAATGCGTTGATGACCGTGGGCTGCGCAAGAGCATCATTCCTACACTTAATCCAGTACGTGGAGAATGCGGCTTCTGCGGCTCCGAGAATGTCAATCTCGTTGAGCCCAGACAACTCGCCGATTATTTCGAGATGTTGATTAATGTCTACGAACCAGCCGAAGATGGCAAACTTCTCGTCGAGTGGATGAAAGAAGACTGGCAGCTTTTCAGTCATTCGCGAATGGACGTCGCACACGCGAAGGAGTTGTTAAGCGAGATCTTCGATGATGGCGACATAGTTCGCAAAACCTTCTCACCGTCGTCGACCTATAAGAGCGAGGGTCTGCTTCGCTGGGAAACTCTGCGCGATGAGCTCATGTAAAAAAACCGTTATCACCTCGACGAAAAGCTTGATGAAGATCGGCTTGCCGACTTGGTAGCTCAACTGCCCGCCGACGACCTTCCAGCGCAGTGGTATCGTGCACGCAACGGCCCAGGGGGTGAGACTTTTCCTATAGACGAGATGGGCGCTCCACCCAAGCGGCTTGCAACTCATGGACGGGCAAATCCGGCCGGCATTCCGTATCTCTATCTCGGCTCGCTGCCTGAAACTGCGACTGCCGAAATCCGACCGCATACTGGAGAAGTAGCGTGCGTGGCAGATTTCACGATTGTCGAACCACTCAATGCCGTTGACCTCCGGAATCCACGCAAGCTTGTGTCTCCCTTTCTGTTGGCTGAGGCGGGTGCGATAGGTCAACTTCGTGCGGATATTTCGTTTCTTGAGCGTCTTGGTGAAGAACTAACTCGGCCTGTTTTGCCGCGGAGCGCACCGATCGATTACGTTCCGAGTCAATATTTATGCGAGTTCATCAAAAAGAGTGGATATGACGGTGTGATCTACCGCAGCTCAGTGAGCGACGGTATGAAACTCGCTCTATTTGATCCAGATAAAGCGACCGGAGGTGCAGTTGTACCCTACAACATTAACCGCGTGACAGTGATCGTCGAGCCTTTGGTTAACAAAGGTAGCTAAAAGTAGTTCTTACAGTTCGTTGCATTAGTTCATCATCTATTGGCGTTAAGCTCTGCTGCCCTCATAGCCCCAACCCCCGCTGCCGTCCGAAGTCCCAATTTACTCCCCCGCCTGACATAGCGATACCGGAGATATGTTTGCCCAGCTGCTTCTCCAGCGGCTGACTCCAGGGCACGAGGCTGAACCCGAGCCCGTCGTCGATCATGGCGAACCGTCCGCTGGCGAGTTGCGTCGAGCCGACCAGCGTGCCGGCGACATAATTGCCCGTCTGCGCCGGTTCCCATTTGCGCCCGCGTTCGGCGGCGAGCGCCTTGCCGATGCGCTCCACTTCCCGACGTTCCAGCACCGCGACCGTCTTGTGCGGAATGCTGATGTAGCCATCCTTCGCTGTGGCGTGACCCATATCGACAAGTCGTTGAGCACGCCGGTCGAGCGCATCATTGACCTCCTTACCAAAACCATGTGACCCGACCGATAGATGCTGGCGCGCCGTCAGCTCGCGGTCGAGCCAGGTCGCACCGTCATGCGTGACTTGCTGGCTGAGCGGCATGTTTGAGAGTATTTTGAGACGGGTATCGCGACCGTCGCGCTTGAGGTCATATGCAAGGCCGCGTTCAGGCAGGTCGGCGGGGATGGTCCAGTGTTCGGCATGGACCCGCTCAACAATGCCTGCGCGTCGCAGCGCTTCCAGCCGCCGGACATGGGCTTTGACGAACAATTCGGGATCGGTGCGCAGCTCTTTCGCCTGAGCGCGCGCCACGTCCAGATGCTCGGACGGGCTGTAGACGTCATTCTCATTGGTGACGGCCAGGATGTTGCGATCGGCGGCGCGGGGCGTGCTCGGAGGCGGCGTTGCTTCGATGATCATGCTGCGCCCGATCTCCTCGGTTCGGGCGGCATCCACTTCCATGTGGTGGATACGGCCATCGACGCCATCGATGACCAGATGCATCCGCTCGCCCAACTCGTCGCTTCCCAATCCCTTCGACAGGACACGCCCGGTCACCGACTCGGTCAATTGCGCACCATGCATCACATAGCGCGAGCCGCTGCGCTTATTGGCAATACCGGCATCGTCCACCGCCCGGTGCATCGTCTTGATGATATCGTTGCGGTTGCCAAGATCGCGCAGCGTGCTCTCTGCCTCTGACGAAATCGTCCATTGGCCCGGTGTCACTTCCGTCGCCAATCCCATGCGCTCCAAGTGGCACGCCCGGTCGATCAGCAGCGCCCGGTTCTTGCGGAACATGGCGCGCATGTCCTTGTCCGGTCTGAGGTCGGCGAACTCGCTGCCGGCTTCCTGCTCGGCGATCAGCATACGGTCGAGCCGGGTGAAGCGTTCGGCATGAACTTCCGTCTGAAGCTGCTGCGATACCTCCTGTTCGGTCTGTCGGCCCAACTCCAGCGTGACGACCTCGCTCGCCTGCTCGCGGATGCCGTGGGCGATATAGTCGCCAGCAATGTTAAGCGCCTTGCCCTGATCGGTCACCCCGCGCAGCAGGATGTGGGTGTGCGGATGACCGGTGTTATGGTGATCGACCGCGATCCAGTCGAGCTTCGTATCCAGGTCGCTCTCCATCCGTTGCATCAGATCGCGAGTGGTCTCGCGCAAATCGGACAACTCGACGCCTTCTTCGGCTGAGACGATGAAGCGGAACTGGTGCCGGTCCTCACGGCCTCGCTTCAGAAAGGCGCGGCCATCTTCGACATCACGTTCGGCGGATTAGACCTGGCCCTTCTCGTCGTCTCTGGTCACGCCGTCGCGCTCCAGATAGCGTAGATGCGCATCCACCGCCTCGGCGCTGACGAACTGGCGGCCGCGCCTGCCGCCGCGCTGCGGATTGAGCTTCACGATGCGCGCCTTCACCGCCACACGGCGCGAGCGGGTGCGCTCTCCGGTCAGGCTGCGGCTCCACCCGTTCCGGCCCTTCAGACCCGCCGCGACCTTCGCGCCCCGACCGCGCGCATTGAACCGGCCGCTGCTCTTTCCCCTCCCGGCCAATCTGTTCGGATCGCCGCCCGCCCGGCGGATCGCCTGATGGACTTCGCCGATGAAGGTCGCCGGGCGTTGACGCACCGGACGCGATGCTCCCCGGTCGCGGACCTTGCCGGGACGGATGCGGATGCTGTCGTCTTCTTGCGCCATAAACTGACCATCGGATCGCGAAACCAGCGGTTCAAGGCGTCGAAATCGTCGATCGCGCTATGGCGAAGCAAGACTTGCCCTGGCGCAAAAATGGCGGACCGCGCCTCGCGGCGGCACTGTGCTTTTCATTTTCAGTCAGAGAGATAGCAAAGTCAGCGGCACCGCCGCACCTCACGAAGTGCCAATTAGGTGCCGTCGTGAGGTGCCAAAATCCATGTGCAGACAATCCCTTACCGAGCGCAGCGAGGTGCGAGCCCCGACTCGCTTTATCTTGCCATCACCTTCGCTTTTCCCCCTGTGGCTCTCAGTCCCCCACGAACCGCAAAATGCCGTCTAACGGAACTGCAAATTCATCGCGCCTGAAAGGCCGCCACGGTGGCGCTTGCGATGCGAAGGAACTGTCCGACGATGCCCTGTAAATCACCCTCAAGATATGCCAGCGCGACGTGCATTCGATGCCCGTCGGATGACAATGGGCGTGTCACGATACCGTCCATTACAACGCTGGAAAATATACCGGGAACGAACGTCACGCCTGCACCGGATAGCACCAGCATCGCCATCGTCAGCCTGCGAAACGCGCGCGCAACTATATGCGGTTGAACGCCCGCCACGACGAACATTTCCTGTCTCTGAGCGTAGCATCCGAGCCCGAATTCGGGATGCGCGGTGATGAAGTTCTCTCCCGCTAGGTCGCCGATGGGAACGGCTTCCATGTCTGCCAAGCGATGCCCGGCTGGCATGGCGACCAACCAGTCTTTGCGCCAAAGCCGGTCCAGTTGGATTCCATCTTCATGCACCGGGGGCAGCAACAGGCCTGCATCGATTTCTCCGCGCCGAAGCGCCGCTGTCTGCATCGCACTCGGTATCTCGAACAAGTCCAGACTGACAGCCGGGCAGCGTTCCCGGTGAGCAGCAATGATCGCCGCGAATGTCGGTGTCGCGGCAATCTTCGCAGATTGCCAGTCGAAGACGGCCTTCCATTCCGAATGCTACAGCCCTGACCGTTTCGCGCGTCCGGTCGACATCCGTAACGATCTTTCGCGCGTCCGCGAGAAACACGCGCCCGACCTCGGTCAGGCGCGCACCGGTGCTTCTATGCTCAAAAAGGGTGACGCCGAGTTCGTCCTCAAGAGCCGCAATCTGACGGGAGACGGCTGATTGATTGACGCCGATAACATCAGCCGCGCGGCGGAAACTCAGTTCATCGGCCGTGGCCAGAAAGTAGCGGAGGCGGCGCAATTCCATTTAGCACGCTTTCGATAGCGAACCCGATGACGGTGGTATTCTCACCATCTGCTCATCCGGCGCGTTAGCGGTATGGCTTCTTTGAGGTGCTTCGCCTTTCTACCGGCAGGCCTTTGAGATCACGCAACCAAAGCTGGCCGCATGCGGCCGAGATATCGCGACCCTGTGTATCGCGCACCACGACGGGTATATCGGCAGCGTCCAATATCTCCCGAAACAGACCCAAACTACGATCGGTGGTCCGATTAAGTGCAACACCATTGACGGGGTTCCAACGCATGAGATTCACACGCGCTTTGCGCCTTGACATCATCTTCGCAAGCCGCTTTGCGTCGGCGCGTGTGTCGCTGATGCCGGGCAAAACGAGATAGACGAATGTGACAGTGCGGTTATGTCTGTCTGCCCACGAAGATGCGTTGGACACGACTCCCGAGATGTCATGCTTTTTCGATCCGGGAATGAGACGGTCACGAACCTCTTGGGTCGTTGCGTGCAATGATATGGTCAAATTGATCGCCAAATGCTCTTCCCGGAGCTGTGCCAAAGCCTTCGGGATGCCGATCGTTGAAATCGTTATTCCCGTGGTTGGGAAGTTGAGGCCGCGGCGATCACGCAGAATACGGATCGCTTTCAAGACCTGCCCATAATTGTTCAAGGGTTCTCCTATACCCATGAACACAATACGATTGACCTTCGTCCCGAGCTGTACGACTTGCTCTACAATCTCACCCGCTGAGAGATTTCTCTTAAGGCCTGCTTGACCAGATGCGCAGAACTGACAAGCAAATGCACATCCAACTTGTGAAGAAATACAGGCTGTATGCCCATCCCTTCGGCGGATGAGGACGCTTTCGACCGCGAAGCCGTCCGGCAGCCCGAAGAAAATCTTTTGTGACTGTCCTCCACGCTCGTGTGCGATCTTGTGAAGGCTTCGCAGCTGGACTCCGGACACGTCTGACCAGTTACTCAATTTGCGCGGCAGATCGACATGCGGGCAAAACAAGTCGCGATAGTCGATACCCCGTTCACAGCTACCGTTCAAAGCATTGAACTCTTCCGCCGTGAGGTTCAGCGCTTGGATGGGCGTGCGTGGTGATGGAAGTCGGCGGGCTCTCGCGGAGCCGTGTTCTGGTACAGGCATAATCGTCGTTCCGGCAGGTTAAGCCCGACAACTCGGACCAAAACCAATTAAGAACCGACGCGACCGTTATAAACAAGATCAAAGGAGGCGCTAGGCGAACATGTGCTTGGGGTAGAGCATGGTGAGGATCATCCGGGTCTGCTCGGTCATGAATGCCGCCAACTCGCCTTCGGGTTCCACCAGCCACTGCATGCAAGACCCTTGAATGACACTCTGTATCAGACAAGCTGTCGACTCAGGCCCATGTGGTGTGTCAGGCAAGCGCGTCTCGATAGCCTTGAGAACCAGCCGGTTCCGCTCCGCAGCGAGCACGCGAAGCGAAGGCTCCTGAACATCACCCCATAGGAGCAGAAGATACCCCTCGATCTCGGAGCCGCTTCCCATACCGGCGATGAGGTCCTTGAGCATAAGCCATAAGGGATCGAGTCCCTTCTCAAAATCGGCGTGTGCGAAGTAATCGCGCATGTCCTGCGTAGTGCGCTGCATGACTTTTTGATGCAGTGTCGACTTATCCTTGAACCGCTGGATGAGAGCCGACCTGGAGATGCCAACAGCGTCGGCCACATCCGTCAAAGTGAAGGCCGAAGGGCCTTTCCGCAGCAGAACGCTTAGCGCAGTCTCTAGGATGAAATCATCGCTATGGAGCTTGGGTCTTGGCATAGTCTGCCGCTTTCGTTTGCTTTTTCGGCTTCAGTCTATGCCCTAACGGGTATCTGATCGCCAGAAGAACGTCTTCTCACCGCACTTTGGTGTCTCGGTGTGGAAGGATTCTCGTTGCGAGGAGCGCAGGCCCGTTCGCTAACGTGACATGAAAGTCGATCAGCTTAGTTCCTCGCTTTCTCCGAGCGGACAGAAAACGATCCTGTCGTAAGAATGACGATATTTTCAAACTCACGGTTGATGATCGGTCGCTGGTTACACCGTCATGCGCATTCATAGTGCTATAGCGAAGACGTAGTGCTCAGATTCGTCCAAGGCTGCGCGCCATTTTCCCTTAAGGAAATATACTTCTGTCGCATTTTTGGTCTCCAAGCTGCCTTTGGTGCACCATGAAGTAAATGATGGCTCAGCGGACAAAGCGACCCTCCATTGAGAACTTCTGAATGTTTGCTTCATTCAGCTTGATGCGATGTGCCTAGACCGTGTTGACAAAAGGGATTCACATGGGTCGGTGACCATGATTCACGCTGGTATCTACGATGGAGGCCAGCTTGGCACGAGATCTGATGTCGGACGAGGAATGGGCGTTCTTTGAACGTTTCATCTTGGCTGTCCGCGCCCCGAACGGACGCAAACCGACCAACCACCGCCTTGTTCTTGATGGGATTTTCTGGATCGCACGGACAGACGCTCCATGGCGCGATCTGCCTGAGGAGTTCGGCAAATGGTCGAGTGTGTACCGCCAGTTTCGGCGCTGGACCCTGGCGGGGCTCTGGGAGGACATCATGGACGCCTTGAACGAACGCGGGGCGGCGCCGGACGCCCTGCAAATGATCGACAGCACAGTCGTTCGCGCGCACCATCAGGCAGCGGGCGTTAAAGGGGGACCCCGCGACAGAGTTTCGGCCGTTCGCGGGGTGGTTTCATGACCAAGAGCCACCTTCTCGTCAACGCGCACGGTTTGCCCATGAGGACAGAGATCACACCTGGCCAGACCTCTGACTATCTCGGCTTCGATCTGGTCATGGCCGATAACCTGCCCGCACCTCGGGTCTTGCTGGCCGACCGTGGCTATGACGCTGACAGAATTCGGAAAACCATGGAAAAGTGTGACGTGGTGCCGGTCATTCGTATGCGGAAATCGCGCAAGATGCGTGTTGGCGTCGACCGATCGCCCTATCGCTTGCGCAACCTGGTCGAGCGCTGCTTCAACAAGCTCAAGAACGCACGACGCGTCGCTACACGCTATGACAAAACCGCGGAGAGCTTTTTAAGCTTCATCGACATAACGTCGATCCGCCTCTGGATACGCCATTTGTCAACATGACCTAGCGAAGTCGCCAGTGAAACTGGTACTATACCTTGATGGCGAGACTTCATTTTTGATCTTGGCCAGTCTGTTGACCGGACGGCGCCAACCGACCCTCATGCAAAGCGTAGCATTCGCCACATTGGGATCAGAGTTTTCACTATTACGAGACGGCTGAGTGGCCAAAACATCTCTACCGTGCAGTCCCCCGCTTTTGGCCGAGATTTCCCGTCGACGCGGCCACTGCCGTGCGCGAACCCTGAGATGTGCTCGTCCAGATGCTGGTCGACGCAGGGTGCCCAAGGCACGCGCTGAAAGCCCAGACCATCGTCGATGGTGGCGAAGCGACCCACCAGATGCCGGGACTAAACACCTAGGGCGTACGTGATGGTCTCTCGGCGGAAACCGGAGGTTTGTAGGAGCTTCCCTCAGCTACGAACACATGACGAAACCCGGATGTTGTCTGTGACCCATTGCCATCTCTGCGGTCCGGCCACAACGGGAGAGCCGCTCCCTTCGTGCATTCCACGCCAGGACTATGCGGGACCGAAGAGAGGCCTTTGGGCCAAATCCGGCTGTGCGGGACTTGCTGCGGCTGAAAAACTGACCGTCTCGTCACCACAGATTGCGCCCATCCAAGAGTTCCACGGGCAAGTCCCGGACATCCACATCTTCCAAGAGCCAGAGATTGACGGCGATGCGTGTCGCAGGGTTCTGGCCGGTCTCATCCATCTGGCTCCAGTCGGGTGTCTTTGACCAAGTGGAACACCCGCAATACCCACAGAAGTGATGGTGATTCATGCCCGACGGCGCGTAATCACGTTGTTCACGGTCAGCCTCGATCACAACCTCGTCGGGGCGGTAGTAGCCCCATAGGACACCTCTTTTCGTGCAGAATGTGCACGTGCATGCTGTCGCTCGCTGAGGGAGGTGAGGCACGTTGAGACGAGTTGCGCCGCAGTGGCAACTTCCAGCAATCACGATCCGCTCTCCCAGTTTGAAATACGACGTGCGCGGGTTAAACGCTTTGATTTTTTGGCGCCAACTTCCTTGTGGGAGTTGTTTGCCCTTCGACAGTATAGCATGTGCTCCTGACAGCTTCCGTCAGCAGAGAACTGGAGTTCAGCCAAGGTCCGACTTCCCTCCAGCTCTTGGGTCGCGGCCTGGCGCATGGAGGTGCGCTCCGCGCCGTGTGGATCGCGCGGCGGACCCGCGGGCGCGGGCGGCGACGGTTGGCCGGGACGGCAACCGACCGGCTTTGAGCGCCGAAGCGGCTCCGAACAGAGAACGCGCGGCGCGGGAAAGCGGTGTCGGAGGTGACTTTGGACACACCGAGACGGGCGGAGGCCGCCCGGGGCGACCGTCCGGTCCCCGCCCGGCGTCTCGCGCGCAGAAGACCCTGTCCGCGGTCAGGGTCCGGTCTCCGAACGGCGTCTCTGCGCGGGCTCGGCCGGCATCGCTCGACCCGGTGGCCCCGGCTGCGGGGCGTGCCGGGAGTCATGGGGTCCGACGAGGGGGCCGCGTTCGTCGCGCAGGCGCGGACCGCAAGGACAGCCGCGATACAGCCAGGATCACCTTGGGACCATGGGTATGGGGCGCAACTCAATGCGCGCTTCCGCGGCGCGCGCCGGACCGGAGAGCCGCTCTCGACGCTCCACAAAGCCCAAATCTTCACCGACGGCGGGCACCGGCACCACAACACCAAGAGGCCACACAGCGCTCCGGGATACCGCCCGCCACCCGACACTCCCGTCCCGGGGGATCGGACGCCGGTCCCGCACGCAGAACCGACTCGGCCCGGTCAACCTGCGCGGCTTAGCGGTGTGGCGAGTTTTCCTACGGCGCGGGCGAGGGGGTCAGGGTAGGGCGGTCTTGCCGCCGTCGTCGCACACCGCGACCGCCCGCGCCTCGGCGGCGTCGATCCAGGCGGACTTGCACGCCCCGTATGCGGCGGGGTCGTCGCCGTGGCGGTCGGCGCAGGTGCGTTTCACCGCGGCATAGGCGTCACGGGTCCCCGCGTCGGCGCGCAGGAGGTCGCGGAATGCCAGGTGCCGGGCCACACCGGGATCGCTGGCGGCGTAGGCGTGGGCGTGGACCAGGCGGCGCCCCGTCGCGGGATCGTCGCGGCGGCAATAGCGCCGCCCCGGCAGGCCGAAGGCGCCCATCCACTCATAGCCCATGACCTCAGCCGCTCCGCGCGCGCCCTCCATCGCGGCGGCGTCGGCGAAGACCGGCAGCAGGTCCAGGATCGGCTTGGCCGGGAGCCCGGGAACGGCGGTCGAGCCGATGTGGTGCACCGCGATCAGGCCCGGCACCGCCTCGAGCCACCGCGCCGCCTCGGCCGCCGCCGCCCCCGCCCATCCCGGATCGTGGGCCGCGAGCCGGATCACAGCCGGGCCAGCCGCTCGGTCAACAGGGCAAAGAACCCGTCGGCGTCGATCCCACCGATGAAGAGTGCGTTGGCAGGGCGGTCCGTCACCCCCCACCAGTCGGCCACGGTCATACCGCGGGTGAGGTCCGAGACCGTCTCGACCTCGACGTTGATCTCGCGGCCGGTGAACAGGCCGGGGCGCAGCAGCCAGGCGATGACGCAGGGGTCGTGGAGCGGGGCGCCGTCAGAGCCGTATTTCTCGCGGTCGAAACGTTCGAAGAAGTCGGTCATCTGGGCCACCGCGATGCCAACGGGAGTGCCCAGGGCGCGGAACGCCTCGTTGCGCGGGGAGGTGACCAGCGCCTTGTGCGTGCAGTCGAGCGGCAGGACGGTCAGCGGAACGCCGGATTTGAACACGATGTCAGCGGCTTCGGGGTCGACATAGATGTTGAACTCGGCGGCGGGGGTGATGTTGCCGACCTCGAAATAGGCCCCGCCCATGAGCACGATCCTGGCGATCCGCGGGCCGATGTCGGGCGCACGGGTCAGCGCCTTGGCCACGTTGGTCAGCGGGCCCAGGGGGCAGAGCGTGACGCTCCCCTCGGGCTCGGACCGGAGCGTGTCGATCAGGAAGTCGACGGCGTGCCCCTCGCTCAGCGGCATCTGCGGATCGGGCAGGTCCGGCCCGTCGAGACCGGTGCGCCCGTGCACGTGTTCGGCGGTGACCAGGGTGTGGCGCAGCGGCCGATCGCAGCCGGCGTAGACCGGCACCTCGGTGTGTCCCGCCAGCTCCAGCACCATCCGCGCGTTCCGCGCGGTCAGCGCCAAAGGCACGTTGCCCGCCACCGCGGTGATGCCCAGCACCTCCAGCTCGGGCGAGGCGAGCGCGAGGAGGATCGCGACGGCGTCGTCCTGCCCGGGATCGGTGTCGATGATGATCTTCTGTGCCATGGGGGCCTTTCCGGGGCGCTGCGGGTCAGGTCAGGGCGTCGAGGATCCGCGCCCAGCTCCGCATCCCGCGGTGAAAGCTCTCCATGTCGTATTTCTCGTTCGGCGAATGGATTTGGTCGTCGTCCTTGCCAAACCCGATGAGGAGGGAGTCGATCTCCAGGATCGACTTGAAATACCCCGCGATGGGGATCGAGCCGCCGCCGCCCACATAGGCCGCCTCGTGCGGCCACTCGTCGCTGAGCGCCCGGCGGGCGGCCTCGAAGGCGGGGTCGCCGATGGCCATCTGGCTGGCCGGGGACGCGCCGTGCCCGACGAAGGACGCGGTGCAGTCGGCCGGCAGCGCGTCCTCGACCATGGCGCGGAACGCTTTGCGGATGGCGAGCGGATCCTGCGTGCCCACCAGGCGGAACGAGATCTTGGCGTGCGCCTGGCTGGGCAACACCGTCTTGAACCCCGCGCCGGTGTAGCCGCCCCAGATCCCGTTGACCTCGGCGGTCGGGCGCGACCAGATCTGTTCCAGCGCGCTGCGGTCGGTCTCGCCCGCCGGGACGGACAGGCCGACGTCGCCCAGGAACCCCTCCGCGTCGAAGCCCAAAGCCTCCCACTGCCGCCGAAGGGTTTCGGGCAGTTCGGGCACGCCGTCGTAGAAGCCGGGCACCGTCACCCGCCCCTCGGCGTCGTGCAGTCCGGCAAGGATCCGGGTGAGCACGCGGATCGGGTTGATCGCCGGGCCGCCATAGGCGCCGGAATGCAGATCGCGGTCCGGCCCGGTGATCGTCACCTCTTCCTGCAACATACCGCGGAGTTGGGTGCAGATGGCGGGCACCCCGGGGGCGAAGAGACCGGTGTCGCAGATCAGCGCCAGGTCCGCGGCCGCCAGCTCGTCTCGGTTCTCCTCCAGAAACGGCACCAGGCTGGGCGACCCCGATTCCTCTTCGCCTTCGAAGAAGAACGTGATGGGGCCGGGCAGGCTGCCATGCACCGCCTTCCAGGCCCGGCACGCCTCGATGAACGTCATCAACTGGCCCTTGTCGTCGGCGGCGCCGCGGCCGCGGATCACCTGACCATGGGGCGCGTCCTGAACCTCGGGATCGAAGGGGTCGCGGTGCCAGAGATCCAGCGGGTCCACCGGCTGCACATCATAGTGGCCGTAGAACAGCAGATGCCGGCCCTCCCCGGGCACGTGGCCCACCACCATCGGATGGCCCGGCGTGTCGCGCAGGTCCGCCTCGATCCCCAGCGAGCGCAGGTCCTCGGCCAGCCATTCGGCGGCGCGGCGGCAGTCCGCCGCATAGGCCGGGTCGGTCGAGATCGACGGGATCCGCAGCAGCCCCAAAAGCCGCTCGGTCGCCTGGGGCAAATCGGCGTCGAGGCGGGACAGAACGGCATCGAGGGACATGGGCGTGACTCCTTGGGGGACGGACGGGCGCCGAAGCTAGCAGAGTGCGGCGCACTGTCCAGCGGGGGTGGCGCGGCGCGGCGGCCCGCGCTATTTGGCGGGAACCATGCCGCAACGAGAGGACGGCGCGATGAAGGCGATCGCAGGCGGAGTGATGCTGATCTTGGCGGGGACGGGTCTCGCCGCGGCGCAGACCGTGGACGGGGCGACCGCGCGGGCGCAAGTATTCTCGGCCGACGGCGCCACCGCGCAGCTCTATCGCCGGGCCGACCTGGACGAGCGCGACAGGCTGATTCTGGTCGAGGCGGCGAAGACCCAGAAATACTACGGCGCCATCGCTTATTCGCCGTCCGAGGGGTTGTTGGCCGAGGCGACCGTGGCCTCCGCCAACTATCACAGCGTGCCAACCGCCGAGGCGGCGGCGCTCAGGATCTGCGAGGACCGGCGCCCCCGGGGGGCCGCGCCCTGTGTCCTGGCCGCGCGGATCGTGCCGCCGGGCTATGTCGAGCGGGCGTTCCAGTTGAACGCCGACGCCACCGGGGCGCTGGCCGACTATCGGCGCGGGGCAGGGCCCAAGGCGCTGGCGATCTCGCCCGGCACCGGCGAATGGGCGCTGGCCAAGGGTGCGGGCGCCGCGGGGCGCGCGGTTGCCGACTGCAACGCCAAGGCCGCCCGCCGCGGCGGCCGCGACTGCCGCGTCGCCGTCGCCGATTGAGCCAGATCAAGGATCTCGCCGCCGTCCGGGTCCAGGGTGGATCCCGCGGGAGAGGTGTCGGTTGCGCCGATCCGCGCAGAGGGACATATTGAGAAGCGTGAATACGAGGGGACTAAGCCTGTGACCGACTACGACGCCGGCATCGACGCCGCCCTGCAACGGCTGCACGACGAAGGCCGCTACCGGACCTTCATCGACATCGAGCGGTGCCGCGGCGCCTTTCCCCACGCCACCTGGCGCCGTCCCGACGGGACCGAGCGGCCGGTGACGGTGTGGTGCGGCAACGACTATCTGGGCATGGGCCAGCACCCTGCGGTTCTGGCGGCGATGCACGACGCCATCGACGCGGCCGGCGCGGGATCGGGCGGCACGCGCAACATCTCGGGCACCACGGTGTTCCATAAGGCGTTGGAGGCCGAACTTGCCGATCTCCACGGCAAGGAGGGAGCGCTCCTCTTCACCTCCGCCTACATCGCCAACGACGCGACCCTGTCGACCCTGCCAAAGCTGTTTCCCGGCCTGATCATCTATTCCGACGCGCTGAACCACGCGTCGATGATCGAGGGGATCCGCCGCAACGGCGGGGCCAAGCGGGTGTTCCGCCACAACGACGTGGCGCACCTGCGGCAGTTGTTGGAGGCCGACGATCCCGAGGCGCCCAAGCTCATCGCGTTCGAGTCGATCTACTCCATGGACGGCGACTTCGGGCCCATCGAAGAGATCTGCGACCTGGCCGACGAGTTCGGCGCGCTGACCTATATCGACGAGGTCCACGCGGTGGGCATGTACGGCCCGCGCGGCGCCGGTGTGGCCGAGCGCGACCGGCTGATGCACCGCCTCGACATCATCAACGGCACCCTGGCCAAAGCCTATGGCGTAATGGGCGGCTACATCGCGGCCAGCGCGAAAATGTGCGATGCTATAAGGAGTTACGCGCCGGGCTTCATCTTTACGACGTCGCTGCCTCCCGCGGTTGCCGCAGGCGCCGCGGCCAGCGTCCGCCACCTGAAATCCGACCGCGATCTGCGCGCGGCGCACCAGACCCAGGCGGCGATCCTCAAGACCCGGCTCAAGGGGCTGGGCTTGCCGCTGATCGACCACGGCAGCCATATCGTGCCCGTCCACGTGGGCGATCCGGTGCATTGCAAGCTGATCTCGGACCGTCTGCTCGACGATCACGGGATCTATGTCCAGCCGATCAACTTCCCGACCGTTCCTCGGGGCACCGAGCGGCTGCGCTTCACCCCGTCGCCGGTCCATGGGCCGGACGAAATGGATCGTCTTGTCCATGCATTGGACGCACTTTGGTCGCATTGTGCGCTGAATCGCGCCGAACTCTCCGCTTAATTTTCTTTCTGCATGTGCAACCGCAAGGCCCTGTGGTAGCGTTAGATCAACGACTGCCCGCACCTCGAATCGCGGGCGGCACACGGGGCTCGGACTTTGTAGGATAGGGCGGCAGGCATGATCGGGCGTTTCCGGCAGGCAGAGACGGAGGCGACGGAGGAGCCTAAGGGCTTCGACGACTTCGACATGCGCCTCGGCGACATCATGCGGGGCGAACGCGCCACGCTGGGCAAGTCGCTCCTCGACGTCCAGCGCGAGTTGAAGATCAAGGCGACCTACATCGCGGCCATCGAGAACGCCGATCCGTCGGCGTTCGAGACACCGGGCTTTATCGCCGGCTATGTCCGTTCCTACGCCCGCTACCTCGATCTCGATCCCGAATGGGCTTACAAGGCGTTCTGCGCCGAGAGTAATTTCGAGACCGCGCACGGCATGTCCCAGGCCGCCTCGGCCAAGCGGAACGACCCGTCGCGCAAGGATGCCGCGCCCCGCGATCCCTTCGCCGACAGCGCCTTCGGCCTCGCGCCGCGCACCGATGGATTCTTCTCGCGGATCGAGCCTGGGGCCATCGGGTCGCTCGCCGTCCTGACCGGGCTGATCGGGCTCATCGGCTATGGCGGCTACGCCGTCCTCAACGAGGTGCAGAAGGTGCAGTTCGTGCCGGTGGACCAGGCCCCGGGCGTGGTGGCCAATCTCGACCCGCTGGAGGCCGCGCGCAGCACGCCGCCTGAGGCGCCCCAGCGCTCGGGCGTGGCGACGGCCGAGCCGGACCGCTTCGACCGGCTCTATCGTCCTCAGGCGCTGGAGGTGCCGGTGCTGGTCGCCCGTGACGGGCCGATCTCGACCATCGACCCGCGAACGCAGAGCGCGCTGGCCGCGGCCACGCCGGTTCCCGACACGCCGCGCATTTCTGCCGAGACAGGCGAGGGGACACAGACATCGGCCGCAGCGCCCGACCTCATGCCGTTCGGGCCGCCTGCGGTGGACGCCGACGGGCGGGTGCAGGTGGTCGAGGCGCAGGCGCCCGAGGTGGTGCTCCTCGCCGTGCGGCCCTCCTGGGTGCGGGTGCGCGCCGCCGACGGCACGGTCCTGTTGGAGAAGATCATGCAGGAGGGCGACCGCTTTGTCCTGCCGCAGACCGAAGAGCCGGCGACCCTGCGTACGGGCGAATCCGGTGCGATCTATTTCGCCGTCAACGGAGAGCCCTACGGCCCCGCCGGTCGCAACGGCGCGGTCACCAGCAACCTCGCCCTGTCGGCCACGAACCTGACCGAGAGCTACCAGGTCGCCGACCTGAGCGGCGACACCGCCTTGGCCCGCGTCGTGGCCGAGCTGGACCTGACGGCGCCCGCCGCCCCCGCGGACTAGGCCGACGGCACCGCGCGCCGCGTCCGGGACACGGCGCCGCGCCCGATTGCCCCGCGGCATCGGCGCCCTTATCCTCTGATCGACAGATCGCCGGAGACCCCCATGTCGCATAACCCCATCCGCCCCTGGCGCAACATCGACCGCCGCCCGTCGCGGCAGATCATGGTGGGGTCGGTGCCGGTGGGGGGCGACGCGCCGATCTCGGTCCAGACGATGACCAACACCGACACCTCCGACGTCGCCGCGACGGTGGCCCAGGTCGTGGCCTGTGCCGAGGCCGGGGCCGATATCGTCCGCGTCTCGACCCCCGACCAGGCCTCCACCGCCGCGCTCAAGGAGATCGTGCGCGAGAGCCCGGTGCCCATCGTCGCCGACATCCACTTTCACTACAAACGCGCCATCGAGGCGGCCGAGGCGGGCGCGGCCTGTCTGCGGATCAACCCTGGCAACATCGGCGACGACACCCGCGTCAAAGAGGTGATCCGCGCGGCCAAGGACCACGGCTGCGCGATCCGCATCGGCGTCAACGCCGGCAGCCTGGAACGCGACCTCTTGGAGAAATATGGCGAGCCGTGCCCCGACGCGATGGTCGAGTCCGGCCTCGACCACATCAAAATCCTCCAGGACAACGACTTTCACGAGTTCAAGATCAGCGTGAAGGCGTCCGATGTCTTTCTCGCCGCGGCCGCCTATCAGGGCATCGCCGAGGCCACGGACGCGCCCATCCATCTCGGGATCACCGAGGCGGGCAGCCTGAACGCCGGCACGGTCAAGAGCGCCATCGGCCTCGGCAGCCTGCTCTGGATGGGGATCGGCGACACGATCCGCGTGAGCCTCAGCGCCGACCCGGTCGAGGAGGTGCGCGTCGGTTACGAGATCCTGAAATCGCTTGGCCTGCGCCACCGCGGGGTCAACATCATCTCGTGCCCGTCCTGCGCGCGGCAGGGCTTTGACGTGATCAAGACGGTCGAGGCGCTGGAAGAGCGCCTGGCCCACATCAAGACGCCCATGAGCCTCAGCATCATCGGCTGCGTCGTGAACGGGCCGGGCGAGGCGCTGATGACCGACCTGGGCTTCACCGGCGGCGGCAAGGATGCCGGCATGGTCTATGTCGCGGGTCGGCAGAGTCACAAGCTGAGCAATGCGCAGATGATCGACCACATCGTCGATCTGGTCGAACGCCGCGCGGCCGAGATCGAGAGCGAGGCGGTCGCCGCGGAATAGCCGTCAGGGCCGCGCCGTGGTCAGGATGCGGCTGTCGAGTGTGCGCACCGGCCCGGTGCGCTCGGTCAACATCTGGGCATAGGCCTCGGCGCTCTCGGACGTCGGACGGATCCCCTGGAAAATCTCGCTCTCGGCGTGGATCGCCACGATCTTGGTTTTGCCCAGCGCACTGTCGTCCACCACGAAAGCCAGCTTGCGCCCGTCCGCGTCCGCCGCCTCGTCCAGCGCGTGGGCGACCCGCACGGTCACGGGGCCGCTGCGCCCGGCGCGCAGAGCCGCAACGCTGTTGTCCTCGGCAAAGACGTTGGGCAGCAGGTGGAACACGTTGCCGGTCACGTCCAACGCCGAGACATAGAGGAACCCGTCGACGATGTCGGCGGGGATGCGCAGGTCGATCACCGGGTTCTCGCCAATCAGGTAACGGCCGCTGGGATTGGGCTCGCCGCTGCGGCCGAAGGCAAAGTCGATGTCGATGCCGCCCTGGGGCGCCTCCGGCAGCGCCTCGTCGATGAGGCACAGGGCGGGGTTGAAGACTTCGACCTCCAGCGCAATCTCGCGGTCGCCCGCCGCCGCCTCCAGCGCGTCGCGCAGAGTGGCGCGCGATTCGGGCGTGGCCACGCGGCCGGTGACGATCACCCGCCCGTCGAGCGGATAGCCGATGGCCGGGGGGTTGGCGAGCTGCAAGGCGCCGCAGTCGCCCTGGGCGTCGAGCACCCGCCGCACCGCCTCGGTGGACAGAAGGCGCGGGCCCAGGTCGATGGTCAGCGAGGTCTGGAGGATGTTCGCAGCGTCGGTGGCGTCCAGGGCGTCCGCGGCGCGGCGCCGCGCCTCGCGGCTGTCGGCCAGGCCCCAGATGCGCAGGTTCGACTCGTTGGCGACGACGCGCCATTCGGGCAGATCCAGGACGCTGTCGACCGCGGCGAGGATCGCGGTGCCCCACTCTTCGGGCAGGGGACCGCTGGCCAGCGTGATGTCCATGTCGCCGCCGAGGCCCATGATGCGCTCGGCCAGGGCCTGTTCGATCTCCGGGCCGGGCAGATTCCCCACTGCCTGGGGCGGTGCGTCCTCGGCCCGCTCGGCGATCAGCGTATAGGGGTCGGCCAGCGGATAGCGCGGCCCGAGGAGCGGGTCGAACGCGCCCAGGACATAGGCCACCGCTGCCGCGGCGGCCACGGCGGCGAGGCCCAGCAGGGCCCAGAGCCCGCCGCGGCCGCGGCGCTGTCGGCCTGCGTCGGCGCTGGGGCTCGGTGGCGCGGCGGGACGGGGGGCGATCACGGTGCCTTCGTCGTCGGCCGCGGGCGTCTCCGTCGCGGGGGCCGTTCCGGTGTGGCCGGTGTCGATGAGGCTCAGGAGTTCGGTGGCCGACTGCACGCGATCGTCGGGCGACGACACGGTCAGCCGGTCGATCACGGTCTTCAACGGCTCGGGCACGCCATCGGTGTCGAGCGGGCGCTTCTTGGACTCGATGACGTCCATCGGGCTGTTGCCCACGTCCGGCCGCTTGCCGCGATAGGTGGCGAGCAACAGCGCGCCGAGCGAGTAGAGGTCGCTGCGGGTGTCGCTGCGCCCCTCCAACTGCTCGGGCGCCGCATAGGCGTATTTCCCCGCGAACTCGCCGCCGACGATGGTTTGGGCGCCCGGATTGGTGTCCTTGGCGATGCCGAAGTCGATGATCACCGCCTGCGCGGGATCGTCGTGGCGCAGAATGACGTTGTCGGGCGACAGGTCGCGGTGGACGATGTTCTTGGCGTGCGCGGCCTGGAGTCCCAGGGCCAGCCGCCGGGCGACGATCACCAGGTCGCTGCCGCGCATCCCGCCGTTCTTGAGCTTGGCGTCCAGGCCGGGCCCGTCCACATAATCCATGACCAGAAACACGTCGCCCTCGGCGGTGCGCTGGTTGTGGTAATAGCGGACGACCGCGTCGTGCTGGACGTTGCGGATCTCTTCCTCGCGCCGCATCAGCGTGAGGTAGTCCTCGTTGCGCGCGAACTCGGAGCGCAGGACCTTGAGCGCCACGGGATTGCCGGAAATCTCGTTTCGGGCGCGATAGACCTCGGATGTGCCGCCTCGGCCCAGGGCGGCCTCGATCCGGTAGGTGTTGCTCAGCAGGTCGCCGATCTGAAAGATCGCGCCCGGCCGCGACCCGCTCATGCCGGGCGGTCCGCGATGGCGGTCGGTCGGGGACGGCGGTGCACGCTTAGCCGATGACCTGGAACTCGACGCGGCGGTTTACGTCCGCCCGCGGGTTGGCCTGATCGAGGAGGAACCGCTCGCCGACGCCCTCGGCGCGCATCCGCTCGGCCGGGATGCCGCAGTCCGAGACCATGTGCCGCTTGACCTCTTCGGCGCGCAGCCGCGACAGCCGCTCGTTGTATTCGTCCGAGCCCGAGGCGTCGGTGTGACCGAGAATGCGGAAGAGCTGCACCTCGACCGACTTCATCACCGTGCACAGCGTCGCCAGCTTGGGCTTTTGATCGTCGCGCAGGACGGCGCTGTTGTGGTCGAAGACGATGTTGACGTTCACCTGCTCCTCGACCGGGATGGCGTCGAAGGCAACTTGGGTCGCGGGCTCTTCGGCGGGGGCGATCTGGGTGGTCGCGGCCGTCTCGGTCTCCGTGGCGGACTGGGCGGCGCCGCCGCTCACCGGTGCGATGCTCAGGCCGCGCGTCTTCTGTTTCGCAAAGGCCTCGCGGATCTCGGCCTCGGTCATCTGTCCGGCGTCTTGCGCGGGGGCGGCGAGCGGCGCCACGGCCAGGCTCAGCACGACGGCGGCCATCACACGAAATTTCATGGCGAATACTCTTCTGTTCCTATGTCATCGCGAGGATAGCGAAGGGCGGCGCCCGTGCCAATGAAATCCGCCGTCATCACGCAGATCTCACATCGGCCCCGGGTGCATTGACACCGGCGCGGCCGCTGTCCCAACCTGGGGCCGTCGTCATCCAGGATCCCGCGGCCCATGCGCCTCATCCCGCTCGTCATCGCCGGTATCGTGCTCCTGGCGGCGCCTTTGGTGTATCTCGGGGTGCGCGAACTCATGCCCGAGGACCGCTCGGCCTTCGTCAACGCCACCGGCCCGGCCGTGGACAGCGCCGCGCGGATCGAGATCGAGGCGCTGCGCCAGAGGATGGACATCCAGGACCAGCAGATCGCAGCGCTTCAGGAGCAGATCCGCGAGTTGGCGGCGCGGCCGCCGATCGTGGTGGGCCCCACCGGCCCCGGCGCCACCGGCCCCTCCGAGTTCGAACCGACGCCCGAGGCGCCGCGCCAGCCCGGCGGCCCCAATGCCATCGTCGACGCCTATGCCCAGGTGGTGCTGATCCCCAACCGGCGGCGGGTGAACAAGGGCCTCACCGTGGGCGGGTCGCGGTGGCTGGAAGAGTTCCTGGGCCGCCCGCGGGAGAACCTGTCGGACCGCTGCGAGCCGATGACCAACCCCAAGCTGCGCGCGATGCTCAAGTTGGAGAGCGTCGGGCCGATCCGGGTCAACATGCTGCAACCGGCCATCGACAGCATCACCCGGGTGTTCGAGAACGTCAAAGCGGCCGATCCCGACCTCTACGAGCGGATCAACACCGCCGGGTCGCTCTGCGTGCGCCAGATCCGCGGCACTCGGGGGCGCACCTCGACCCACTCCTTCGGCCTGGCCGTCGATCTCAACATCGACGGCGTGCTCGACACCTTCGGCGACGGCAAGACGCAGTTGGGCCTGACGATCCTGGCCGATTTCTTCATCGCCGAGGGCTGGGTCTGGGGCGCCGCATTCGGGCGCGAGGACTCGATGCATTTCGAGGTGAGCAAGCAAAAGCTCACGGAATGGCGCGAGGAAGGCAAGATCTGAGGCAGTTGTGACTGGCCCCGCCGGCCCGGCTGCGGCATTCTCTCGGAGTGGTCGCGACGGAAGGTGACGAGAGATATGCGTAGGATTCTAGCCCAGACCCTGGCCATCGGGGTCGCCGTTCTGGCGCTGGCCGGTCCGCTCAGCGCCGATGGCCGCGTCGCCCTGGTCGTCGGGATGAGCGACTATGCTTCGCTGGTCCCGCTGGAGAACCCCGCCCGCGACGCGGCCCGCATCGGCGCCACGCTGGAGCGGGTCGGCTTCGACGTCACAACCCTGATCGACACCCCCGCCGGCCCGCTCCGCGACGCGCTGGACGAGTTCGCCTTCCGTGCCGAGACGGCGGATCTGGCTCTGATCTACTTCGCCGGCCACGGGGTCGAGGTGCAGGGACAGAACTATCTGATCCCCGTCGACGCCGAGGTCGGGTCGAACCGCGACGTGCAGCGCGCCTCGGTGTCCCTGCGCGATCTGATGGCCTCGGTCGAAGGGGCCCGCAAGATGCGGATCGTCATCCTCGACAGCTGCCGCGACAACCCGCTCGACGGCACCCTGGACCAAGAGGCCCTGGCGCAGGACGTCGCCGCCGAGGCCGCCACCCGCTCGGTGGGCGAGGCGGGGTTGGCGCCCGCGGCCCCCGACCGCGGCACGCTGGTGGCCTACGCCGCCCGCCACGGCATGGTCGCGCTGGACGGCGGCGGCGAAAACAGCCCCTACGCGCTGGCGCTGGCCGACGCGCTGGACGAGCCCGGGTTGGAAATCAGCCTGATGTTCCGCCAGGTGCGCGACCGGGTGCTGGAGATGACGGGCAACCTGCAGGAGCCGCACACCTACGGCTCGCTCCCCGGGACGCCGTTCTATTTGGCCGGGGCGGCCGCCGGCGACAGCACCGTGGGGGCCGAGGATCTGCGGGTCGCGTGGTCCGACATCGACGGCGATCAGGAGACCAAGCTGCGCCGCCTGGCCGAGGCCGGGGACACCCGCTCGCTGGTCGGGCTGGCCTATATCCGCCTGAATGCGGCCGACGACCGCTATGCCCCGGGCGAGGCCGCCACGCTGCTGACCGCGGCGGCCGATGGCGGGTCGGCCGAGGCGCAGTTCGAACTGGCCAAGCTCTACGAGGCGGGCCTGGGCGTGCCCCAGGACACCGCGCGGGCCTTGCAGCTCTATCGCGCCGCGGCCGATCAGGCGTTTCCCGATGCGCTCAACGATCTGGGGTTCCTGCACTTCCAAGGCGGCCTGGGCCTGACCCGCGACCCCAAGCTGGCGCTCGACTATTTTCGTCGCGCCGCAGAGCTGCGGCAGCCCGAGGCGATGTATAACTACGCCTCCCTGATCGACGACGGCCTGGTCGAGGGGCAGGGGCCGGAGGAGGCCGCCGCGCTGCTCTACCGTGCCCTGCGCACCGGCAATTCCGCGGTCTACAAGCTGTTGAGCGAGAAGCCGGGGATGTTCAAACCCGAGACGCGCAAGGCGCTGCAACGCGAGCTCTCGGCCTATGCGTTCTATGCCGGGCCGATCGACGGCGATCTCGGCCCCGGAACCCAGCGGGGTATACGGGCGGCCTATGGCCTGACCGACTGAGGCCGCTTGGCCCCTGCGCGGCGACGGGGTAAGCCGCCGAGACGGAACTTGAGGGCGGAATGGGCCATGGCGGCGGCGCTGGCGCGAAACGGAACGGTCGGGCTGCTCTGGGCGGTCGCGCTTTGGCTGGTGCTCTCGGTCGCCGGGCTGGCGCAGTCGGCCGGCCCTGAGGATGCCGATGAGTGGGAGCGGCTGGCCACCCGTGCCGAGGCCGCGCTGGAGAGCGGGCGCGCCTCGGACCTGGCGCTGGGGCAGTTGCGCACCGAACTGGCGGCCTTTCGCGACCGGTTTGTCGCCGCGCAGGACGAGAACGCCGCCCGCATCGCCACGCTCGAAACCCAGATCGCGGCGTTGGGGCCGGAGCCGGGCGAGGGCGATCCGCCCGAACCCCAGGAGATCTCCGACCGGCGGAGCGAGCTGAGCCGGCAACTCGCGATCCTGGCCGCGCCCCGCACCACGGCCGAGTTGAACTACAACCGCGCCGACGGGCTGATCCGCGAGATCGACAACCTCTTGCGCGCGCGCCAGGCGGACGCGCTGTTGTCGCGGGGGCCCTCGCCGCTGAACCCCGCCCACTGGCCCGGAGCGCTGTCCGACCTGGCGGAGAGCTTCGCCGAACTGCGCCGCGAGGCCGAGGCCGCGGTGTCGAGCGACGCCGAGATCCAGCAGATCCAGGACCGGCTGCCGCGGATCGTGCTGTTCCTGGTGATCGCGGTGGTGCTGGTGCTGCGCGGGCGGCTGTGGATGGAGCGGCTGGCGCTCGCTCTCTATTCCGGCGGGGTGTTGCAGGGCAGCGGCGTCTTGGGGTTCCTGGCCTCGCTGGGACAGGTCATCGTCCCGGTCCTAGGTTTGATCGCCCTGCGCGAGGCGCTCTTCGCCAGCGGCATCCTGGGCCTGCGGGGTCAGGTCATGGCCGAGACGCTGCCGACCATCGGGGTGATCGTGTTCTCGGCCCTGTGGCTCGGCGCGCGGCTGTTCCCCCGCCGCGGCGGGATCGCCACGCCGCTCGACCTGCCCGATCACCGCTGGCGGTCGGGGCGCCGGGTCGTGGGCGGGCTGGGCGTCGTCCTGGGGGCCCAGGCGCTGCTCTATCGCCTGGCCGAGTTCGACAACTATCCTGAGGCGTCGGAGGCGGTGATCCTGTTCCCGCTGATGGTGGTGCTGGGCTTCGGTCTCTACCGGCTGGGTCTGCTCCTGCGGCAGTCGGGGCGGACGGCGGCGGAGGACGGCGGCGGCGGCGCGGTCTCGGGGTCGAGCCGCCTTCTCGGCCGCGCGGCCATCGTCTTTGGGATCGCGGCGCCGGTCTTCGCCGCCATCGGCTACGGCTCGCTCGCCGCCGCGGTGATGGGACCCGCGCTGATGAGCCTGGCGCTGCTGGCCCTGATCGGGCTTTTGCACATCCTGGCGCGCGACCTCTGGGCGCTGGTCCGCGGCCGCTCGCAAGAGGAGGCGCGCGAGGCGCTGGCGCCCACGCTCTTTACTCTCGTGTTGTCGGCGGCGTCGCTGCCGCTTTTTGCGCTGCTCTGGGGCGCCCGGTGGACCGACCTCTTGGAGTTGTGGCGGCGGATCGGCGAGGGGTTCTCGATCGGCGAGACCCGGCTGTCGCCGTCGAATCTGCTGACCTTCGTTCTGGTCTTCGCCATCGGCTTTGCGGTCACTCGCCTGCTCCAGGGCACGCTGCGCAGCACGGTCCTGCCCAAGACGCGTATCGACCCCGGCGCGCGCACCGCGCTCGTCTCGGGGATCGGGTATGTCGGCATCCTGCTGGCCGCGCTCTTTGCCGTCACGGCGGCGGGGATCAACCTGACCTCGCTGGCCTTTGTCGCGGGCGCGCTCTCGGTGGGCATCGGCTTTGGCCTCCAGAACATCGTGCAGAACTTCGTGGCCGGGATCATCCTGCTCATCGAGCGGCCGATCAGCGAGGGCGACTGGATCTCGGTGGGTGGGGACATGGGCCATGTCCGCGACATCTCGGTCCGCTCCACACGGATCGAGACCTTCGACAAGACCGACGTGATCGTGCCCAACGCCGATTTCGTCTCGGGCAAGGTGATCAACTATACCCGCGGCAACCTCACGGGGCGGGCCATCGTGTCGGTGGGCGTGGCCTACGGCACCGACACCCGCCATGTGGAGCGGGTTCTGCGCGAGATCGCCGAGGCTCATCCCCTGGTCGTGCTGAACCCGCCGCCGTTCATCTACTTCGCCGGCTTCGGATCATCGAGCCTGGATTTCGAGATCCGGGCGATCCTGCGCGACGTGAATTTCCTCTTGTCGGTCAAAACCGACATGAACCACGAGATCGCCCGCCGCTTTGCCGAGGAGGGGATCGAGATCCCGTTCCCGCAGCAGGATCTGTGGCTGAGGAACCCCGAAGCGGTGGCCTCGGCCGTCGCGCCCGAGGCGGCGCCAGCGCGCCGGGCGGTGCGCGACGACTTCGACCCCGGCGACGTCGAGGGCGGGACCGAGGGCGACAGCACCTGAGCGCCGACGCCCCAGCGGCCCGTGCGGTCAGTCCATCTGCTTGAAGTGGAACTCGCCGCCTTCCTTGAGGCCCGAGGGCCAACGCGCCGTCACTGTCTTGGTCCGCGTGTAGAAGCGGAAGGCGTCGGGGCCATGCTGGTTGAGGTCGCCGAAGCCCGACTTCTTCCACCCGCCGAAGGTGTGATAGGCCAGCGGCACCGGGATCGGCACGTTGATCCCCACCATGCCGATGTTGATCCGGCTGGCGAAGTCGCGGGCCGTGTCGCCGTCGCGGGTGAAGATCGCGGTGCCGTTGCCGTATTCGTGGTCCATGGCGTGGGCCAGCGCGTCCTCGTAGCTCTGCGCCCGGACGGTGGAGAGCACGGGGCCGAAGATCTCCTCGCGATAGATCGCCATGTCGCGGGTCACGCGGTCGAACAGGTGCGGACCGACGAAGAACCCGTCCTCATAGCCCTGCAACTGAAAATCTCGGCCGTCCACCACCAGCTCGGCGCCCTCGGCGATGCCCTTTTCGACGAGGCCCAGCACCCGCTCTTTGGCGGCGCCCGTCACCAGCGGGCCATAGTCCATGCCGTCCGAGGTGTAGGGGCCGACCTTGAGCTTTTCGATCCGCGGCACGAGTTTCTCGATCAGGCGGTCGGCGGTCTCGTCGCCCACCGGCACGGCCACGGAAATCGCCATGCAACGCTCGCCGGCCGCGCCATAGCCGGCGCCCACCAGCGCGTCGGCGGCCTGGTCCATGTCGGCGTCCGGCATGACGATCATGTGGTTCTTGGCCCCGCCGAAGCACTGCACGCGCTTGCCGTTGGAACAGCCGCGGCCGTAGATGTACTCGGCAATCGGGGTCGAGCCGACAAAGCCGATGGCGGCGATGGTGGGGTTGTCCAGGATGGCGTCCACAGCCTCCTTGTCGCCGTTTACCACCTGGAGCACACCGTCGGGCAGGCCCGCCTCGGAGAACAGCTCGGCCAGCATCAGCGGCACCGAGGGGTCGCGCTCGGACGGCTTGAGAATGAAGGCGTTGCCGCAGGCGATGGCCGGCGCCATCTTCCACATCGGGATCATGGCGGGGAAGTTGAACGGCGTGATTCCCGCGGCGACGCCAAGGGGTTGGCGCATGGAATACATGTCGATGCCGGGGCCCGCGCTGTCGGTATACTCACCCTTGAGCAGGTGCGGCGCACCGATGCAGAACTCGACGACTTCCAGGCCTCGCTGCACGTCGCCCTTGGCGTCCGGCACCGTCTTGCCGTGCTCGCGGCTCAGCGTCTCGGCCAACTTGTCCATGTCGCGGTTCAACAGGCGCACGAACTCCATCAGGACCCGCGCCCGGCGCTGCGGGTTCGTCGCGCCCCATTTCACCTGAGCCTCGGCGGCGGAGGCGACGGCGGCGTCCAGCTCGGCCTTCGAGGCCAGGGGCACTTTGGCCTGCACCTCGCCCGTGGCCGGGTTGTAGACGTCGGCGAACCGCCCCGACGCGCCCGCGACCCGCTTGCCGTCGATCCAATGCGACAACTCTTCCATGGCATCCTCCCGTTCTGACCTTGGCTTGCCGCGCACTCTAGTCTTGCAGGAACGGGGGTGGAAGCGGCAGGGTCTCAAACGGGTTTTGCAGAAATGCAAAGGAGGCGAGCGTGAACTGGGACGATCTGCGGATGTTCCTGGCGGTCGCGCGTAGCGAGAGCCTGTCGGCGGCGGGTCGGCGGCTCCAGCGCGACCCGGCCACGGTGGGCCGCCGCGTGGCGCGGCTGGAGGCGGCGCTCGGCGCGGCGCTGTTCCTGAAATCGCCCCAGGGCTATGCGCTGACCGATGCGGGTGCGCGGCTGATGGTGCGGGCCTCCGAGGCCGAGGCGGCCCTGGCGGGCGCGGCCGAAGATCTGGCCGGCGAGGACAGTCTGTCGGGCACGGTTCGGATCGGCGCGCCGGACGGCTGCGCCAACTTCGTCCTGCCCCAGGTCACCGCGCAGTTGCGCGCGGCGCATCCAGGCCTGGAGATCCAGATCGTCGCGCTGCCGCGGGTGTTCGATCTGTGCAAGCGCGAGGCGGACCTGGCCGTCGCGGTCAGCCGCCCCGAGACGGGCCGCCTGGTCAGCCGCCGGATCGCCGATTACCGCCTGCACCTGGCCGCCGCCGACACCTATCTCGCCGCGGCGCCGCCCCTCGCCGTGCCCGAGGATTTGGCCCGCCACCCCATCGTCGGTTACGTTCCCGAGATGATCTTCGACCGCGAACTCGACTACCTGGCAGAGGCGGGGTTGGGGCGCGTCGATCTGGCGTCGAACTCGGTCTCGGTGCAAGGCCAGTGGCTGCGCGCCGGGGCAGGGGTTGGCATCGTCCATGACTTCATGCTGCCGTTCCTGCCGGGGGTGCGCGCGGTGCTGGCCGACCGGGTGACGCTCCTGCGGACGTTCTGGCTGGTGCGCCATGCCGACGACCGGCGCACGGGGCGTCTGGGGCGGCTGGCCGACCTGTTGGTCGAGGGGATGCGCGCCGAAATCCGCCGGCTCTGCGCCGAGGCTTGACGCCGCTCCCGCGGGGGGTGCACGCTGCGCCCAGTCGAGAGCCGGGAGGTTGACCGTGACCGTCGCAAAGATCCTGCAATCCAAGGGCACGTCCGACGTGCTGACCATCACCCCCGACAAGACCGTGACCGAGGCCGCGCGCGTCCTGTCGGAAAAAAAGATCGGCAGCCTCGTGGTGTCCGACGACGGCACCTCCGCCATGGGCATCATCTCGGAGCGGGACATCGTGCGCGAACTGGGCCGCCGCGGGCCGTCTTGTCTGACCGAGGCGGTGACCGAACTGATGACCAAGGACCTGGTCACGTGCGACCGCAAGGACAAGGCCGACGCGGTGCTGGCGACCATGACCAAGGGCCGGTTCCGCCACATGCCGGTGGTGGAGGACGGCGTGATGATCGGCCTGATCACCCTCGGCGACGTGGTGAAATACCGCCTCGAAGAGGTGAAAATGGAGAAAGACGCGCTCGAAGGCATGATCATGGGCTACTGAGCGCCGGATCGGGGCGGCGGGGCGCGACGGGGCAGGGGGCCATGGTCACCACCGGCGATCCCGCCCGCGACGCGCTGTCGGCCCGATGGCTCGACCTCACACGGCGACGGTTGCCGGCGGCGGTGCGCCCGGGGTGGCCGGTGCGGTTCGACCACTGTTTTCAACGCATCCTGCTCGACCACGCCTGCGGCGGGCGCTGGAGCGACCGCTTCGATGGGCGCCCGGCCTATGCCCATGCCCCGGCCGCGGTCCTGACCCGGGCCGTCGATCTGGGCGAGGCGGTGCTGGCCGGGGCGGCCGATCTCGCGGCCCTGAACCGGCAGAGCCTGGTCTGGCGGGGCAAGAGACGCACCTGACGGCTTGCCAAGCGCGCCGCAATATTGTTGCGTGCGCCCACGACGGCAGGAGGGGCGGCGATGCGGACAGGGCTCTACCCGGGAACATTCGATCCGGTCACGCTGGGCCATCTGGACATCATCCGCCGCGCGGCGGCGCTGGTGGACCGTCTGGTGATCGGCGTGGCGATCAATCGCGACAAGGGTCCGATGTTCGACCTGGACGAGCGCGTGACGATGGTCGAGGCCGAGGGCCGACAGATCGCCGACCGCACGGGGATCGAGATCGTGGTGCACCCGTTCGAGAACCTGCTCATCGACTGCGCGCGCGACGTGGGCGCCGGAATTATCGTCCGCGGCCTCCGCGCGGTGGCCGACTTCGAATACGAGTATCAGATGGTGGGCATGAACCGGGTGCTCGACGACAGCATCGAGACGGTGTTCCTGATGGCCGAGGCGCGCCACCAGGCCATCGCCTCGCGCCTGGTCAAGGAGATCGCGCGCCTGGGCGGCGACGTCTCCGCCTTCGTGCCCGAAGGGGTGAACAGCGCGCTGCGGCGCAAGCTCTCGGGCGCGGGGGGCTGAGCGGCAAGGCGCTTCGAAGCGCCTTGCAAGGGCTTTCGAAAGCCCTTGCCCCCGCCCGCCCTCAGAGCAGCTCGGTCGTCACCCGCGCGCTCTGCTCCAGCGTGCGGTGGACCGGGCACTTGTCGGCGATCTCCAGCAGGCGGGCGCGCTGGTCGTCGTCCAGATCGCCTTCGAAGGCGATCGCCCGGTGGAAACTGTCGATCTTGTCCCCGCCGCCGCCGCCCGCGTCCTGGGCGTGGACCTTGTCGTGGGTAACGTCGACGCGGACATGGGTGAGCGGCCAGTCCTTGCGCGGCGCATACATCCGCACCGTCATCGAGGTGCAGGCACCGAGCCCCGCGGCCAGGAGCCCGTAGGGCGTCAGCCCGCGATTGGTGCCGCCATAGCTCAGGGGTTCGTCGGCCAGGATGTGGTGGTGGGGCCCTGCGTTCACGTCCTGGAGGAACCCGTCGGGGTCGGCCTCGCTCACCCGCACCACGCCCTCGGGCGCGCCGGGGGGCGGGGCGGGCGGCGCCAGGTCGAGATAGCGTGCCGACCACGCGGCGATGACTTCGGCGGCGTATTCTGCGTCCTCTGACCGGGTGATCAGGTGGTCGGCGTCGTCGAGCGTCACATAGCTCTTGGGGTGCTTGGCGGTGGTGAAGATGCGGGTGGCGTTGTCGATGCCGACGATGGCGTCGCGCGGCGCGTGCAGGATCAGGAGTGCCCGGCGCAGCCCCGCCACCGCCGCGGTCAGAGACGCGCCGTCCACATCGTCCACGAAGGCGCGCGAGATGCGGAAGGGGCGGCCGCCCAGGTTCACCTCTGCCGCGCCGTCGCGCCGGATCTCGTCGAGTGCGCCGGAGAAATTGTGGGTGACGTGGCCGGGGTCGAAGGGCGCGCCGATGGTCACGACGGCGCGGGCCGAGGCGATCTCGGGCGCCGCCTTGAGCACCGCGGCACCGCCCAGAGAGTGGCCGATGAGCAGGCTGGGCGCCATGCTCCGCCCCTCCAGATAGGCCGCCGCTGCGTGGAGGTCGGCGACGTTTGACGTAAAGGTCGTGTTCTCGAACTCGCCCTCGGAATGGCCGAGCCCGGTGAAGTCGAAGCGCAACACGGCAATTCCCATCGCCGCCAGCCGTCCGGCGATCCGGCGCGCGGCGGGGATGTCCTTGGAGCAGGTGAAGCAGTGGGCAAAGAGCGCCGTGGCCAGGTGCGGCCCCTCCGGCAGGTCCAGCCGTGCGGCCAGCGTGCCGCCGTCGTGGCCCTGAAACGTCACCTTCTCCATGCCCATCGTCCGGTCCTTTCGCTTGGGAGTCGGTCCAAGGTGCGGCCGCCGGTCGCATCCCGCAAGACGATGCTACAGCGCGTCACGGCATGGTGACGGGGACGGAGGCGGTCGCCCGGAGATCGGCGCGGCGCCTCACGACGCGCCTGGCGGCGCCCGTCCCGCCCCCACAGGGCGCGCGGGCCGCTCTCAACGCGGAGTGACCACGTTCCTCCGGCCCCCTCGCCACGGCCGCCCGGTCGCGCTATCACGGCGCGCGACACGACCGGAGGAGCCCATGACCGCCACGCCCATCGCCCTGGCCGGGATCGGCAAGATCGCGCGCGACCAGCACATCCCGGCGCTCGCCGCCGATCCGCGCTGGCACCTCGCGGCGACGGTCAGCCGCCATGCCGGTGTCGAGGGCGTCGACGGATTTACCGGAATCGACGAGATGCTGGCGGCGCGCCCGGACATCGGCGCCGTGTCGCTGGCGCTGCCGCCGGGGCCGCGCTTTGCCTACGCCGCCGCCTGCCTGCGGGCGGGCCGGCACGTGATGCTGGAAAAGCCTCCGGGCGCCACGCTGGCCGAATGCCACGCGCTCGTTGCGATGGCGGAGGCGGCCGGCGTCACTCTTTACGCCACCTGGCATTCGCGGATGGCCCATGCCGTGCCCGCGGCGCGCGACTGGCTCGCCCAGCATCGGCTGCGGCGCGTGGAGGTGGCGTGGAAAGAGGACGTGCGGCGCTGGCATCCGGGCCAAGATTGGATTTGGGAGGCCGGGGGCCTGGGCGTCTTCGATCCCGGGATCAATGCACTGTCGATCCTCACCGCGATCCTGCCCGTTCCGGTGCATCTGTCGGCCGCGGATCTGTGGTTTCCCGAAAACCGCGACACGCCCATCGCCGCCGATCTGACCTTTGCCCACCCCGAGGGGGCCGAGGTCGCCGCCGTCTTCGACTGGCGGCAGGAGGGGGCGCAGACCTGGACCGTCACGGCCGAGACCGACGCGGGCACCATGGTGCTGAGCGATGGCGGCGCGCGGCTGGCAGTGGACGGCCGCACCCTGGCCGAGGGGCCGGACCGCGAATACCCGGGGCTCTACGCCCGCTTCGCCGACCTGGTGGCCGACGGGGTGTCCGACGTCGACCTGGCGCCCATGGTGCACGTCGCCGACGCCTTCACCCTCGGCCGGAGGCGCGTCACCGACGCATTTGTGTGGTAGGATCGTCCGGGGAGGTCCGCGGACATGGCCGACGATTTCACCGCGATGGCGGATGCCGCGCAGGCGTTCTTTGCCGAGTTGCGCGAGAACAACGACCGCGCCTGGTTCCAGGCGCGCAAAGACCGCTACGAGGCCGAGATCGGGCGCCCGGCCGGGGACTTCGCCGACGTGATCGCCCGGAGCCTGGGCGCGCTCACCGGCCAGGATCACGGGGCCAAGATTTTTCGCATCTACCGCGACGTGCGGTTCTCCAAGGACAAGTCGCCTTACAATCCCTGGCTGCACATCCTGTGGACCGAGACCGGGGCCCCCGACGTCGCACCCGCGTTCTTTTTCTCCGCCGATGCGGACGGGGTATCGGGAATGGTCGGCGCGATGGGGTTCAAGGGCGCGGCGCTCACCCGCTGGCGGGAGTTGGTGGACCGCAGGGGCGACGACCTGACCGCGGCTCTGGCGGCGGCCGGGGCGCGGCTGTCGGACTACGGACCCGCCCCTTTGAAACGGGTGCCGCCGGGCTATGACCCCGATCACCCCCACGCCGACCTCTTGCGGCGCAAGGCGGTGATCGCGGGCGGGCCGGTGGACCCGGGCTTCCGCGACGACGCAGGGCTGGTCGAGGGGGCGATGCGACACTACACGGCGTTGATGCCGCTCAGGACGCTCCTGCGCGAGGGGCTTTGCTGACATCTCGACGGGGCGACCGGTGGTCATCCTCTGAGGGACTGGCGAGGAAAGGGTCACCGCCCCACCGGCCCGCCCTTGCCTCTCGCCACCTCCGGCCCTGGCGTCGGCTGCCGACCGCGCAGGTGCCCAGCCCACAACTCCCCCCCGGCGGCACGCCGGGCGGCGCCGTCCCGCCCCCCTCGGCGCGGCGCTTTGGCGAAGGTCAGTCGGCCGCGGAGCGGGCAATGCCGGGGGCGATGTCGCGCACCGCTCGACTGCGACCGGACGGAACGGCGCTGCGCTTGGTTTTCCGCGTCTGGGGATGGGCCCGGCGCCTCAGGCGGCTGGGCGGCGCAGCGCGGCGGCGATCCAGATCGCGGCAAGGGCGAAGGACAACAGCGCGTTCCACCCCGCCATGGAGATGCCGAAGAGCGACCACACCACCTCGTCGCACATCACCACCGGCGCCACATTCTCGGTCGAGAGCAGGTCGGCGCCGGACAGACCCGCCAGACCCCCGCCATCGCCGGAACAGGTCGTCGGACCCTGCCACAGACCCAGCTCGACGCCCGCGTGATAGACGCCGATGGCCCCTGTGGTCGCCGCTGCGGCCGCCCCGGCCAGGGCCACCGGCACCGCCGCCCAGACAGCCCCGACGGCGCCGAGCGCGACGGCCGCCGCATGCGGCCAGCGCTGCCAGAGGCACATCTGGCAGGGCGCGTAACCGGCGAACTGAAACGCAAAGGCGCCCAGGAGCAGGGCCAGAGACCCCGCGGCGGCGATCAGGATGAGGGACCGTCTGGTCACAGGTATCTCAACAGCACGAAACTGCCGACCAAGAGCACCATGAACACGGTGAAGACAAGGCCCAGCCGCCGTTCGATGAAATCACGAATCGGTGCGCCGAACTTCCACAACAGCGCCGCGACGAGAAAGAACCGCAGGCCGCGCGCCGCAATCGACGCGACGACGAAGATCGGCAGCGACAGGCCGGTCGCGCCGGACAGAATGGTGATCACCTTGAACGGAAACGGCGTCACCCCCGCCACCAGGACCGCCCAGGCGCCCCAGGCGTTGTAGGTCTCGCTGAACTCCTCGAAATAGGCGGTCTTGCCGTAGAACTCCAGAACCGGGCGGCCCACCTGCTCGAACAGGCCCGAGCCGATCCAGTATCCGGCCAGCCCGCCGGTCACCGACGCCACCGTCGCCAGTCCCGCGATGACGAAGGCGCGCGACGGTCGGGCCAGAATCATCGGGATCATCAGGACGTCCGGCGGGATCGGAAAGACAGAGCTTTCCAGGAACGCGACGATGGCCAGCGCCCACATCGCGTGACGGCTCTCGGCGAGCCGCAGGGTCCAGTCGTAGAGCGCTCGGATCAAATCTGCCTCGTCTTGCGTTGGCGCCTTGCATCACGGGCGACGGAACAGGTCAAGCGGAGGACGGCTCATGCGGTGGCGGGGACGGCGTGGCAGCGCCAATATCGAAGACCGGCGGCGCATGTCCGGGGGGCGCGGCGTCGCCCTGGGCGGCGGCGGTCTGGGCCTCCTGGCGATCGTCGTCGTGGGATGGTTCTTCGGCGTCGACCTGACCCCGCTCCTGACCGGCAACGGCGGTGTCCAGGTCGGAAACAGCCAGAGCCGCGAGATCACTCCCCAGGACGAGGCGGCGGCGCAGTTCGTCTCGGTCACCCTCGCCGATACCGAAGAGGTCTGGGCGCGCATCTTCGACGAGCAGGTGGGCGAGCGCTACGACCCCGCCACGCTGGTTCTCTTCAAGGGCGTGACCCAGAGCCCTTGCGGCGGCGCCTCGGGCGCGACGGGGCCGTTCTACTGCCCTGCCGACGAAAAGGCGTATCTCGACACCGACTTCTTCGTCACGCTGGACCGGCAGCTTGGGGCCAAGGGCGACTTTGCCGCGGCCTACGTCGTCGCCCACGAGGTCGCGCATCACGTGCAGAACGAGTTGGGCATCCTGGGCCAGGCCAACCGCCTGCGCCAGCAGGTGAGCCAACGCGAATCGAACGCCATCTCGGTGCGGATCGAGCTTCAGGCCGACTGCTTTTCCGGGATCTGGGCGCGCGCGGCGGAGCGGCAGTTCGGCAGCCTCGAGCCTGGCGACATCGAGGAAGCGATGAACGCCGCCGCCCAGATCGGCGACGACCGGTTGCAGGAGCGGGCGGGCGGCGTGGCGCGACCGCACACCTTTACCCACGGCACCTCGGAACAGCGCCAGCGATGGTTCGCCACAGGATACCGCACCGGCGACATCCGCGCCTGCGACACCTTTTCCGCCCAGCGGCTCTGATCGCCTCCCGCCCGCGGCTTGTCCTGGCCGCGGCGATGTTTTATCGCGGAGTCGTCACGGGCCCGAGTGGCGGAATGGTAGACGCAGGGGATTCAAAATCCCCCGCTAGCGATAGCGTGCCGGTTCGAGTCCGGCCTCGGGTACCAGCCGGAGGGCGTCATGCAGCGCCCCGGCCGTCCTGGCCGTCAGCTCCGATTCCAATGATTCGTCTCAAATTTGGGGATAGTGGCGGCCAATCGGCCTCCAAACCGCGGATTGGTCAGCGGTCGTAAACGATCGTTCCCCGGAAAAGCACACTCATCGGAACGTTACGTTCCACAACCGGACCGGGGCGGTTGTTGCTCACTCGGCAACAAAGCCGGCCGACGAACCCGCGTCTGTTGCCCATTGTCGCTATCGAATGGCCATAGGGGACGGGCGGGTGCGGGGGATTCGCCGCGTCGCTGCTCCGACAGGCCCCGTTTCCATTCGCTCCGCAATTATCAACTTAGAGGAGAATGCCGTTCTGCCGCGGCGGGAGCGATCCGGCCCGCCGGTGGATCCCGCGGTCGGGGCGTCGGAGAATTCTATTGGGATGACGGGCCGCGAACGCCTAAACCTGTGACGTCGATTGCGGTCGATCCGGCTGTCGAGGGGATGGTCGGATGACAGCGCGCGCTCAGCGCTGTCATGAATATGGTGTCTGACCCGGCCTGTTCGGCCGATCACGTTGACACGAGACTGCGCACCCGGCGCTTCGGCGCCGGAGATGGCCGCCCGTTCGGGCGGCGGGTGCGCGCGACGAACCCGGCCGTGTGGGGCGGTCGGGGCGACTGGGGCCGTGCTCGAAACGGCTTGATAGCGGCGATGCGGCCCGGACCCCCGGGCGCGCCGCCGCAGCGGCCCCGGGAAGCGTGGGCAGGAACAGGTAGAGCCGCGATGTCGCGGCGAACGGTATAGGATCGGAGGGCGGAAACGCGATGAATGGTGACGCGAACGACAACAACCTCAACGGCAGCGACAGCGCCGAAGAGATTAATGCCGGCGCCGGTAACGATACCGTCAACGCCCTCGGCGGAAACGACACGGTGCGCGGCGGCGACGACGCGGACGACATCCGCGGCGGCGACGGGGCCGACCTGATCTACGGCGGCGGCGGCAACCCCGTCACCATCGACTTTTCCGGGTTCGCGGCGGGCACGTCGCTCGACGGGCAGACCGTGCAAGGCGTCACCATCACCGGGAGCGGTGCCGGAAAGCCGGCGATGATCTTCGACACCGCCAATCCGACGGGCGGCGACGACGATCTGGCCTCCGCCACGCTGGGCCCCGCGCTGATCATCTCCGAGGACGGCGACGGCGGCGATCCCGACGACGCCAAGGACGGCGGCACCGTGAACTTTGCCTTCGACGGTGAGGCCCAGGTCAAGTCGCTTACCTTCCTCGACATCGAAGAGGATGGCGGCACCGTCACCCTGTTCGACGCCCAGGGCGCGCAGATCGGCGATCCCATCGCCGTGCCGCAGACCGGCGCGGGCCAGTCCGGCGTGCTCGACATCAACGTCTCGGGCGTCGCCTCGATGCAGCTCACCCTGGTGGGCTCGGGCGCGGTCGACAACATCACCTTCGTCGGGTCCGACGGCAGCGGCGGTACCGACGGCGACGACACGATCACCGGCGGCGACGGCGACGACACCATCTTCGGCAACGAGGGTGACGACTTCATCACCGGCAACGACGGCGACGACGTGCTGTCGGGCGACGACGGCGACGACACCGTCCGCGGCAGCGCGGGCGACGACGTCATCTCCGGCGGTGCGGGCGCCAACCGTCTCATCGGCGGGGCCGGCAACGACACCTTCATCGGCGGCGACGGGGCCGACACCTTCGTCGGCAACACCGACCAGGACAACATCGACTATTCCGGGTCGGATGCGCCGGTGAACGTGAACCTCTCCACCGGCGAGCTGTCGGGCGGCGACGCCGACAACGACGCCCTGGACGACGGGTCGGTCGACGGCGTGATCGGGTCCGAGGGCAACGACACCCTCGTCGGCTTCGACCAGCAAGGCACCGATCCCTCGGACGTCTTTACCAACCAGTTCTGGGGCCGTGGTGGCGACGATTCCATCGACGGACGTGCCGGTGACGATCTGCTCGACGGTGGCGACGGCGACGACACCATCTCCGGCGGCGCCGGGGCCGACGACATCTCGGGCGGCGAAGGCGACGACGATCTGACCGTGGGCGTGGGCGACGAGGCCACCGGCGGCGGCGGCGACGACTACTTCCGTCTGGACGCCGACCAGCTGGGTGGCGGCACCGTCAAGGTGGTCGGTGGCGAGACCGGCGAGGTCAACGGCGACACGCTGGACCTGCGCGGCCAGCTCACCGACCCCGACAGCCAGATCGTCTATACCAACACCGACGACGACGCCGGCGGCCTGAGCGGCACCGCGACGCTGGACGACGGCACCGTGGTGGACTTTGCCGAGATCGAGAATGTCGTGACCGACGGCGACGACACCACCGGCGGCGGGCTCGACGGTATTGTCGAGGGCACCGATGGCGACGACGTCATCAACGGCGGCTATGACGGCGACCCCGATGGCGACAAGGTCGACAACAACGATGCCATCGACCCGAATGCCGGTCCGAACGACGACGTGATCGAGCCCGGCGCGGGCGACGACACGGTCAAGGCGGGCGACGGCGACGACACCATCCGCGACGACGACGGCTCCGAGACCGTGGACGGCGGCGCGGGCGACGACGACATCGACGTCTCCGGCGGCGACGCGGGCCTCGACCCGATCAATGCGCTGCCCGGCCTGCCGGTCGACAGCCAGCCCGACGACGACCGCGACAGCGTGGCGGGCGGCGACGGCAACGACACCATCTCGACCGGCGACGATGCCGACACCATCTCGGGCGGCGACGGCGACGACGTGCTCGACGGCGGTCTCGACAACGACGAGATCACCGGCGGTGCGGGCGACGATGAGATCGACGGCGGCCTGGGGTCCGACACGATCTTCGGCAACGACGGCAACGACACCATCGTCGCGGGCATCGACGCCTTCTCCGACTATGTCGGCGACGATCCGAACCTGCCGGCGGGCCAGTCCGACCCGAACAAGGAGGACGGCCGCGACTTTGTCGACGGCGGGTCGGGCGACGACGTCATCTTCACCGGCGACGACCGCGACACGGTCATCGGCGGCTTGGGCGACGACACCATCAACGCCGGCATCGACGACGACGAAATCACCGGCAACGGCGGCAACGACTCGCTGACCGGCAGCCATGGCTCCGACACCATCAAGGGCGGCACCGGCGACGACACCATCTGGGGCGGCTTCGGCAACGATCCGATCCCGGGCATCGTCGACGACATCCCCGACGCCAGCGATCCGGTGCCGGAGAACGGCCGTGACTTCATCGAAGGCGGCGCCGGCAACGACGTGCTCTACGGCGAGGACGACGACGACACCATCAATGGCGGCGCCGACGACGACTTCATCGACGGCGGCGTGGACGACGACGTCCTGACGGGCGGCCGCGGCAGCGACACCGTGCTGGGCGGCCAGGGCGACGACGACGTCCGTGGCAGCCAGGGCGACGACACCGTGGACGGCGGCGACGGCAACGACACCGTCATCGGCGGGTCGGGCGACGACGTGGCCATGGGTGGCGCCGGCGACGACACGGTCGAGGGCGGCTCGGGCGACGACTCGGTCTCGGGCGGCGACGGCGACGACAGCCTGGTCGGCGGCGACGGTGACGACACGCTCGACGGCGGCGAGGGCAACGACGAACTGGTGGGCGGCGACGACTCCGACCTCTTCGTCAACGTCAACGCCGGGGACGTGGTGTCGGGCGGCGCGGGCTTCACCCCGCCGGACGGCGTCGACTTCGACGTGCTGGACCTGCGCGGGTCGGTGCCCGAGGGCGGCCGGTTCGAGTTGCAGGACGTCACGCCGGACAGCGACGGCAACGGCATCGACGGCACCGTGGTGTACTTCAACGCCGACGGCAGCGACGCCGGCAGCCTGACGTTCACCAACATCGAGCAGGTCATCCCCTGCTTCACCCCCGGTGCGCGCATTGCGACGCCCCAGGGCGAGCGTCTGGTGGAGGAGCTGCGCGAAGGCGACCGGGTCATCACCCGCGACAACGGCATCCAGGAGATCGCCTGGATCGGGCGCAAGGATCTGGGCGCCGCCGACCTAACCCGTCAGACCGAGCTGCAGCCGGTGCTGATCAAGGCCGGCAGCCTCGGCCGTGGTCTGCCCGAGCGCGACATGCTGGTCAGCCCGAACCACCGCGTGCTGGTGGCCAACGACCGCACCGCCCTCTACTTCGAGGAGCGCGAGGTCTTGGTGGCGGCCAAGCACCTGGTCAACGGCGACGGCATCGTCCAGGCGCAGGCGAGTGGGGTGTCCTACATCCACTTCATGTTCGACCGGCACGAAGTGGTGCTGTCGGACGGGTCGTGGACCGAGAGCTTCCAGCCCGGCGACTACACGCTCAAGGGCATCGGCGAGGCACAGCGGCGGGAAATCTACGCCCTGTTCCCCGACCTGGCCGAGCGTGAAGGCATCGACAGCTATGTCGCGGCCCGCCGGACGCTCAAGAAGCACGAGGCGCGCCTCTTGGTCGACTGATCCAGGGGCAGGTCCCTGCGACACGGATCCGGGGAACCGAGCCCCGGGTCCCCTGCCTGAGGATCGGGCGCGCAAGGCTCTTGCGCGCCCGTTTTTGTTCGCTGCACGCCGGCACGGGCGTCAGGGCTGGACGGGCGCGGCGGGTCAGGGCACAGTCCGCACCGACACCTCCAGAGGGAGACCTGACGATGCCCCCACCACCGTGGCATTTCTACATCCTGTCCTGGGCCGGAGCGGCCTGGTTCGCGGCGATGGCGGCGGATTATCTGATGCTGCGCTACGGTTTGGGGCCCTACCTCGCCGCCGTATCGGAGGCACGCGAGGGCTTCGTGGTGCTGATGCCCGACTGGGTCGCGTTCTCTTGGGCGGTCGCGATCTGGTCCGGTGCCCTGGGCGCGGTGACGTTTCTGTTCCGCACGGGGTTCGGTCCCTTGCTGTTCGGGATCAGCCTGGTCGCGATGGTCGTCGCCGGGATCGGCATGACCCTGTTTTCGCGCCCGACCCTGCAAACGGCCGTCGGATGGGAGGGGGCGGGCCTGTCGCTGCTGACGATCCCCGTGGTGCTGGTCCTGTGGCTCTACGCCCGACACCTGCACAAGGAGCGGGTGGTCGACTAGCCGCGGCGCGCCCGCCATGCCGCCCAGTCTTCGGGCGTGTCGAGGTCGGTGAGGGCGCGGCGGCCGGGCAGGTGGCAGAGGGCGACGTCCTGGTCTCTGAGCACCGCGCGCCCGCCCGTATCGCCGGTGAGGGCCAAGAGCGCCGGGTAGAGCCGTCGCGGCAGGATCACGGGCTGTCCCGGCGTGCCGTCGGCGCCCGCCCCGCGGACGATCGCATCCGGCGGGCCGGCGGACCACGCGGCGGCGACGGCGGCGAAGTCGTCAGCTAACAGATCCGGCATGTCGGCCAGCACCGTCATCGCCGCCGAAGCGTCGCCCACCGCGGCGATCCCTGCGCGGATCGAGGCGGCCATGCCCTCGTCCGCATCCGGCACTTCGACCCGACGGAGCGGCAGGTCGGCCAGCGCCGCCCACCGCCCGGCCCAAGCCGCGCCAGGCCGCAGGCAGACCACGGCGGGCAGCCCCGCCGCCAGCACCCGCCGGGCCACCACCCGCAAGAGCGGCACGCCCTCCACCTGTTCCAACAGCTTGTCCCGGCCGCCCATGCGCGACGCCGCACCGGCGGCGAGCAGGATGGCGATGAGTCGCGTTGCGTCGCTTGGCATCGACCCTCTCAATCGTTAACAAATCGTTAACGGTGTGATCTGGTGAGACATGTCTGCACCGGTTCGCCTCGCCGTTGTCGCTCTGTCGGCCTGTCTCGCGGTGGCTCCGATGGGGGCGCTGGCCCAGGCCCCACACACCCCGTGGACGCCGCAAGATCTGCGGCAGAAACTGCACGATCTGCACCCGGAACCGGCACCTGCGCAGCAGCGATGTTGCAGGACCTGCCGCAAGGGCAAAGCCTGCGGGGACAGTTGTATCTCGCGTGACAAGTCCTGTCGCAAGCCCCCCGGCTGTGCCTGCCAGGGCTAACGCTCGGGGATCAGCCCGCGGGGCGAGAAGCGCAGCACCAGCAGCAGGATCACCCCCATGGTCAGGAGCCGCATATGCGCCGCGCTCTCCAGCAGATGGGCGCGGACTGCGCTGTCCTCGGCAAGGCCCGCCGTGACCACGTCCATCAACCAGAGCCCGACCGGTTCCACCTGCACCCAGAGGAACCAGATGAGGAAGCCGCCGAGGATCGCCCCGTAGTTGTTCCCTGACCCCCCGACGATCACCATCACCCAGACGAGAAAGGTGAAGCGCAGCGGCTGATACGTCCCCGGCGTGAGCTGCCCGTCGAGGGTGGTCATCATCGCGCCCGCAAGGCCGCAGATGGCGCTGCCCAGGATGAAGATCTGCAACCGCCGCCGCACCACGTCCTTGCCCATGGCCTCGGCCGCGGTCTCGTTGTCGCGGATGGCGCGCATCATCCGCCCCCAGGGCGAGTTCAGCGCCGCCTGCGCCAGCCACAGGATCACCAGCAGGACCACCAGGAACAGCGCCATATAGGCGAGCTTGACCGAGATGGAGGAGGCGAGGCCCGGGTCGTAGCCCCACTCCGACACCCGCGCGACGAAGTCCGGGTCGCCCTGGAGGTCGATCTCGTAAGGCACGGGGCGGGGCAGGCCGATGACGTTCTTGACCCCGCGGGTCAGCCAGTCTTCGTTCTTGATCAGCGCGATGATGATCTCGGCGATGCCGAGCGTGGCGATGGCGAGGTAGTCCGACCTGAGGCCCAGCGCCGTCTTGCCCACGATCCACGCCGCGCCCGCGGCCAGGAGCCCGCCGACGGGCCAGGCCAGCAAGATCGGCAGCCCCAGGCCGCCGAGAAAGCCCGTGGCCGCCGGGTCCACCCGCTCGACCGCGGCGATGCCCGGGGCCATCACCCAGCGGTAGAGGATGAGGCCCGCGATCAGCAGGGCCAGCAACGCCAGGCCGCGGGTCCACCCATTGGCCATCCGCTTCCACAGCAGGACTGCCGCGGCGATGGTGCCCGCGCCGATGGCCAGTCCGGCGACGATGCGGAGGCCGCCCGCCGCCCAGGCCTCGCCCACCGGCTCGGCCGAGACCAGCACTGCCGCCACGCCACCCAGCGCCACGAAGCCCATGACGCCCACGTTGAAGAGGCCGGCATAGCCCCACTGCATGTTCACCCCCAGCGCCATGATGGCGCTGATCAGCCCCATGTTGACGATGCCGAGGGCGACGTTCCAGCTCTGCATCATGCCGGTGAGAACGATCAGCCCGGCGACCAGGGCAAACAGCAGGGCAGGGCGGGCGGCGGTCATACGGCTTTCCCCTTAAAGAGGCCGGTGGGCCGGAACAGCAAAACGATGATCAGGATCACGAAGCTGACCGCGAACTTGTAGTCGGTGCCCAGGAGCTGGACGAGCCCGTCGGGCTCCCAACCAGCGGGCGCGAGATAGCTCAGGACCTTCTTCCACGCATAGGTGACGGCCACCTCGCTATAGGCGATGACGAAACCGCCGGCGATGGCGCCCAGGGGGCTGCCCAGCCCGCCAACGATGGCCGAGGCGAAGACCGGCAGCAGGAGCTGGAAATAGGTGAAGGGCTTGAACGACTTGTCGAGGCCATAGAGCGTGCCCGCGATGGTCGCCAGCGCGGCGACGAGGATCCAGGTGATCGCCACCACCTTCTCCGGGTCGATACCGCTCAGCAGCGCGAGATCCTCGTTGTCCGAAAACGCCCGCATCGACTTGCCCGTCCGGGTCTTGTTGAGGAACCAGAACAGCGCGGCGACCACGATCACCGCCGTCACCACGGTGATGCCCTGGGTCGTCTTCAACGCCAGCCCCTCCTCAAGGCCGGTCATCTCGCGGAACTCGCGCGCGCCGATGATGAACCGCTCGCCGTCGGCGAAGCGCTGGTCGTCGGGACCGATGACGAAGCGGACCAGGCCGTTCATCACGAACATCACCCCGGTCGACACGATGACCAGGATCACCGGCGCCGCCTTCTGCGTCCGGTAAAAGCGGTAGACGGTGCGGTCGGTGAGCAGCAGCAACAGCGCGCAGCCGAAAATCCCCACCGGCAGCGCCAACAAAGCCGTGGGTAGGGGGCCCAAGGAGATGCCCAGCGCCTGCAATCCCCAGGTCGCCAGGATGGTGATCATCGCGCCGAACGCCATGGTGTCCCCATGGGCGAAGTTGGAAAACCGCAGGATCCCGTAGATCAGCGTCACCCCCAGCGCCCCCAGCGCCAGTTGCGCGCCATAGGCCGTGGCCGGGATCAGCACGAAATTCGCCAGCGCCACCAGCGCATTCAAAAGGTCCATGGCGACGCTCCTCCTGCGGCGGAGGGGGTCAGCGTCCCAGCCAGACCTCGAAGGCCGGCATATGCCCCTCGCACGCGCCTTGCATGTTCACTTCCACCGCCGCAGAGGTTCCGCGGTAGCGCATCATCGCCAGGCCGTTGTCCCTCAGCGCGATCAGATAGGCGGTGCGGTCGTCGTCGACCGCCCGCAGCACCACGTCCCTGGCGCGGGTGCGGTCCAGCGGCGCCACGGCGCCCGGCACCGTCTGGCCGTTCAGGTGCAGCGTCACGCGCCAGCCGCCGTTCCAGGCGGGATCCGTGTCCGGCGCCAGCCGGACCGTCATCGTGCTGTCGGTGTCGTCTCGGAACCGGCAGATCACCGGGTTCAGATGCGGCGGACCGGCCTCGAACGCGCCCAGGCCCGCCAGCACCAGCGTCGCCGCCAATGTGCTCATGTGGTTGCCCCTCGTCCCGCGTGCAACTGGCACGCCACCGAAGGCCCTCGGCACGGCCGTGCAGGGCCGCGCTGGGGCGCCCCTCCGGCAACTGCGCCCCGTCATATGACGCTATCACGGGATTTGGGTGCGTCAGCCCCACCGCGCCCCACATCTGCGTGAGCGTTGCAGATCCGCCCCAGCCGGTCACTGCGGCACGCTCCGGCAGGTGCCGGTCATCCGCCGCCCCGCGACCGTCTCGGCATAACTCGCCCGGCCGTCGGGCGCGATGGACAGCATCCGGTGGCCCAGCGCTTCGGCATCGGCATAGAATCCGCGGACGTCCCCCAGCACGAAAGGTTCGGCCGCAAAGACGGCGCGCCCCGCGGTTACGGTCGTGACCTTGCGGCGGGGCGGCTCGCCCCTGTGGACGGGGTCGACGAACTGCGTCCCGTCGATGGCGAAGCGGATGTCGAGCGCCGTGGCCGCACAGCGCGCCTCGTCCGCGCAGACGTCGGCGACGCGGCACTCGTAGCCGACCGTCGCGGCCGCCGCGGGCAGCGCGGCGATCGCCGCGGCGGCGAGGGAGAGCGCGCGCCCACTCATCCGCCCAGGAAACTCCGCCGCACCTGGGGATCGGCCAGCAACGCCTGCCCGGTGTCGGTGAACGCGTTGCGCCCCTGCACCAGCACATAGCCCCGGTCGGCGATCTCCAGCGCCTGGCGCGCGTTCTGCTCCACCATCAGGATCGAGATGCCGGTGCGCGCCACCTCGATGATCCGGTCGAAGAGTTCGTCCATCACGATCGGGCTCACCCCGGCCGTGGGCTCGTCCAACATCAACAACTTGGGCTTGGTCATCAGCGCGCGGCCCACCGCGACCTGCTGACGCTGGCCGCCCGACAGCTCGCCCGCGGGCTGGCGCCGCTTGTCCTTGAGCACCGGGAACAGGTCATAGACCTGGGCCATGGTTTCGGAGATGTCGTCCTGGCGCAGGAACGCGCCCATCTCCAGGTTCTCCTCCACCGTGAGCGAGGTAAAGACGTTGCTGGTCTGCGGAACGAAGCCCATGCCCTCGGCCACCCGCGCCTGCGGGCTGAGCGACGTGATGTCCTGACCGTCCAGCCGCACCGCCCCCTCGCGCAGGTCCAACATGCCGAAGACCGCCTTCATCGCGGTGGATTTGCCCGCGCCGTTGGGACCCACGATCACCGCGATCTCACCCTTCTCCACCGACAGGGTGCAGTCGTGGAGGATGTCGGCCCCCCGCCCGTAACCCCCGGTCATCCCATCGCCGATCAGAAACGGACCGTCGGGCGCAACCGGCCGCGCCGCGCCTTCGGCATAGTGGGTCCGCCCCACCGGTCGGTCGTCCTTGGTGATCGAGCGGTCGCGGTTGCCGCGCCCGTCGTAGTCGCCGCTCATGTCCCTGCTCCCAACCGTGTGACCGCCTCCGCGCCGACGCGCCCTCCGCCGCAGAGAGGCCTCCTCTTCATCTTGGCCCAAATACCCCCGCGCCGGAGGCGTCCCGCCCTCTCAGCCCGCACCGGCCGCCGCCTTGTTCTTGAGCCCGGTGCCCAGATAGGCCTCGATCACCCGCTCGTCGGACTTGATCTCGTCGATGGTGCCCTGGGACAGGACCTTGCCCTCGGCCATCACGATCACCGGGTCGCAGAGCCGCCCGATGAACTCCATGTCGTGCTCGATCATGCAGAAGGTATAGCCGCGCTCGCGGTTCAGCCGCTGGATGGCGTCGCCGATGGTGTTCAGGAGCGTCCGGTTCACGCCGGCGCCGACCTCGTCCAGGAACACGATCCGGGCGTCGACCATCATCGTGCGGCCCAGTTCCAACAGCTTCTTTTGACCGCCGGAGAGGTTGCCGGCCTTTTCGTCCTTGAGATGGTCGATGGTGAGGAACTCCAGCACCTCGTCGGCCTTGCGCAGCAGCGCCCGCTCTTCGTCGCGGATCGCCGCCCGGCGGGTCCACGACGACCAGATGGACTCGCCGGTCTGGCCCGCAGGCACCATCATCAGGTTCTCCCGCACGGTCATGGACGAGAACTCGTGGGCGATCTGGAACGTCCTGAGGAGGCCGCGATGAAACAATTCGTGAGGAGCCAGGCCGGTGATATCGTCGCCCGCCATCGTCACCTGGCCCGACGTGGGAGGCAGTACCCCCGCGATAACATTGAACAAAGTCGACTTTCCGGCGCCGTTCGGCCCGACCAGACCGGTGATGGAACCTTCTGCGATTTCCAGCGTTGCCCCATCGACAGCGCGAAAGCCGCCGAAATGCCTGTGTAGGTCGTCGACGACGATCATACCCTCATCCCTCCAGGCATCGACGCTCCGGATTTGTCCCTCCCGGAGCTCACAGGCAGGGCGCCCGTCAATAGATCGGCCCGGTGCGTGCAGGCACCGGGCCGATTGCGTTTCGCGGTGGGGATCAGCGGAACTGAACCGTGCTGTAGGTGCCGTCCTGCACCTCGTATTCGCGGTAGGTGCCCGCGGCCTCGCCCGGCCCGATCAGCTCGACATTGGTGGCGCCCACGTAGTCGACGTCACCGCCGCCTGCGAGAATCTCCAGGGCCTTGGCTAGTTCGCCGGGCAGGATCGGCTCGCCGGGGGCGTTGGCCACGTCGAGGACGCTGTCCCTGAACGCGCCGGCGTCGGTCGAGCCCGCGGCCTGCATCGCCAGGGCGATCAGCGCGGCGGCGTCATAGCTTTCCCGGGTGAACGAGCTCTCGCTGTTCACACCGGCCGCCTCGGCCAGCCCCGCGAAGGCCTCGGTGCCCTCGCCCTCGGACCACGGCACGGCACCGAAGGATCCCGCCATGTCGCCGCCCAGGTCGTCCATCAGCGCGTCGGCATACATGCCGTCGCCCATCATGAAGGTGTCGAAGGCTCCGGTGTCGAGCGCGGCCTGGATCACGCCCTTGCCGCCCTGGTCGGCATAGCCCAGCACCACCAGGACGTCGCCGCCCGCAGAGGCCAGCGCGCCGATCTCGGCCGAATAGTCGGCCTTGCCGTCCTCGTGGGGGGTGTTGATGGTCACCGTGCCGCCATTGCCCTCGAAGTTCGAGATGAAGCTGTCGCTGAGGCCCTTGCCGTAGTCGTTGTTGGTGTAGGTCACCGCGACCGAGGTGATGCCCTTGTCGGCCAGGATGCCGGCCAGGACTTCGCCCTGCCGCGCGTCCGACGGCGCGGTGCGGAAGAACAGGCCGTCGTCCTCGGCGGTCGAAAGGGCGGGCGAGGTGGCCGAGGGCGAGATCATCACGACCCCGTTCGGCACGGCGACGTTGGCCAGCACCGCGCCGGTCACGCCGGAGCAGTCGGCGCCCATGATCGCCACGACGCCGTCGGAGGTGACCAGGCGCTCGGCCGCGGCGGTGGCGGCGGCGCTGTCGATGCAGGTGGAGTCGGCGCGCACCGATTCGAGCATCTGGCCGTCCAGAATGCCGCCCGCGTCGTTGATTTCCTTCATGGCCAACTCGGCCGAATCCGCCATCTGCGGGGTCAGCGATTCGATGGGACCGGTGAAGCCCAGGATCACCCCGACCTTGACCGTGCCCGAATGGCTCTCCGCATGGGCGGCGGTCAGGCCCATGGCCATCGCGGCCGTCGCAAGAAGCGTCTTTTTCATGTGCATCTCTCCCTGAATGCGTCTGTTATTGGGCGTGAGATTACGGTGGGTGCGGCATAAAGGAAAGCCCGCTCCTGCGCCGTCCGCGCCCAGCCGTGGACCGGGGCGGGGCACGATTTTTCGACGAAAAATCGCGCCCGGCTCAGCCGCCGGTATGGCTCATATGCCGGCTGACCTGGCCGTCGGCGCGCTGTCGCGAGTAGTCGAAGTCGTGGCCCTTGGGTTTGAGCGAGATCGCGGCGCGGATGGCGTTCTCCAGCACCGCGTCGTCCTCCGAGGCGCGCAGTGGCGCGCGCAGGTCGGCCATGTCCTCCTGCCCGAGGCACATGTAGAGCTGCCCGGTGCAGGTCAGCCGCACCCGGTTGCAGCTCTCGCAGAAATTGTGGCTCAGCGGCGTGATGAAACCGATCTTCTGCCCCGTCTCCTCCAGCCGGACATAGCGGGCGGGGCCCCCTGTGCGCTCGGCCAAGTCCGTGAGCGTATAGCGCTGCGCGAGCTGGGCGCGCACGTCCTTTAGCGACCAGAACTGACCGACGCGGTCGGTCTCGCCCATGTCCCCCATGGGCATGACCTCGATCCAGGTCAGGTCCATGTCCCGCGCGGCGCACCATTCGGCCATGTCGAACAGCTCGGCCTCGTTGAAGCCCTTCAGCGCGACGGCGTTGATCTTGACCCGCATGCCGGCCGCCTGGGCCGCGTCGATCCCCTTCATCACCTGGGGCAGGCGGCCCCAGCGGGTCACCCGAGCGAACTTCTGCTCATCCAGCGTATCGAGCGACACGTTCACCCGCCGCACCCCCGCCGCCGCCAGATCGCCCGCAAACCGGGCCAACTGCGAGCCGTTGGTGGTGAGCGTCAGTTCGTCCAGCGCGCCCGTTTCCAGATGCCGGGACATGGCGCCGAAGAAGCTCAGGATATTGCGGCGCACCAGGGGCTCGCCCCCCGTGATGCGCAGCTTGCGCACTCCCAGCCGCACGAAGGTCGTGCACATCCGGTCCAACTCTTCCAACGTCAACAAATCGCGTTTCGGCAGGAACGTCATGTTCTCCGACATGCAGTAGACGCAGCGGAAATCGCACCGGTCGGTGACGGAGACGCGCAGGTACGAGATCGCGCGCTGGAACGGGTCGATCAGGGGCTCGGTCATGGCGGCACAGAATAGGGGGCGGGGGGCCGCGCGCAACCCGCTTTTCGCCGTTGCCCGGGGGCGGTGGCGGCACTAGCGTGGCGCCATGACCCGTATCGCTTTTACCGCCCTCGCGTTCGCCCTCGTCGTGTCCGGGTGCGCGCAAATGCCCGACTTCCTCCGCCCCGCCGGCTCGGCCGCAACCGACGCGGCCGCAGCCGCGCCCGAGGCACCCGACGCCGACGAGACCCCGGCGCCCCCGCCGCCCGAGGAGATCGCCGAGATCGTCAGCGCCCCGGCGCCGCCGCCTGCTGCGCGCACCGCCGAGGCGCTGGACACCACCACCGACGCGCAGAAGGCCGCCGCCACCGCCGCCCCGTCCGAGACCGGCGCGCGGCTGGGCGAGACCACCGCCTCGCTCGGCGACCCGACCGAGCCGGGCCTCTGGCTCGCCACGCCACTGGTGTCGTCAGCTCGCGCGGGCCGCATCGAGTATGCCGCCACGGGCAAGTCCGCAGTGGTCGAGCTGCGGCCCCTCGACGGCCCCGACACCGCCGGTAGCCAGGTCTCCCTGGCCGCGATGCGGCTGATCGGCGCGAACCTGACCGATCTGCCGGTGCTCGTCGTCTATGCCGAATGAGCCCGGCGCGCGGCGGCTCCTGACGCCCGGCACCTGGCCCGACGGCTTCGACTGGGACATTCCCGAACGGTTCAACATCGCCGAGCGGTGCTGCGACAGCTGGGCGGCCGCGGACCCGGATCGCCTGGCGTTGATCCACGTGGGCAGCCGCGGCGACGCGCGGTGGAGCTACGGAGACTTGTCGGCGGCATCGGACCGGGCGGCCGGCGCGCTGGCCGCCGCCGGAGTGCGGCGAGGGGACCGGGTGGCGGTCCTTCTGCCTCAGGGGCCGGCGACCCTCATCGCCCACTTCGCGACCTACAAGCTCGGCGCCATCGCAGTGCCGCTCTTCACCCTCTTCGGGCCCGAGGCGTTGGCCTTCCGCCTGCGCGACAGCGGCGCCAAAGTCGCGGTGACGGATCCCGAGAACCTGGAGAAGCTCACCGCGCTCCGCGACGGCCTGCCGGACCTCGTCGCGGTGTTCTGCACCGGCGGGGGCGGCGATGGGGCCCACGACTTCGACCGCGCTGCGCGGACCCATGCGCCGCTCGCCGCCCGCGCGGACACACGGGCCGAGGATCCCGCGGTCCTCATCTACACCTCCGGCACCACCGGCCCGCCCAAGGGTGCGCTGCACGCCCACCGCTTTCTCCTCGGCCACCTGACCTGCATGGAGGTCCATCACGAGGGCTATCCGGCACCAGGCGACGTCGGCTGGACCCCCGCCGACTGGGCCTGGATCGGCGGACTGATGGATATGGCGATGCCGTGCCTCTACTACGGCGTGCCGCTCGTCAGCCACCGGATGCGCAAGTTCGACGCCGCCGCCGCCTGGGAGCTCATCGCGCGGCTCGGGATCAACCGCCTGTTCGTCCCGCCCACGGCGCTGAAACTCATGCGCCAGGCGCCGGTGCCCGCGGGCGTGGCGGTGCGCTCCATCGGGTCCGGCGGCGAGAGCCTGGGTCCCGACCTCCTGGCTTGGGGGCGGGACGCTCTCGGCGCGCCGATCAACGAGATCTACGGCCAGACCGAGTGCAATCTGGTCGTCGCTTCGGCACGAGGGCAGGGGGTGGCGCGCCAAGGTGCCATGGGCCGCGCGGTCCCCGGCCACATCCTCGCCGTTCTCGACGCCGAGGGGCGCGAAGTGCCCGCGGGCGAGGAGGGCGAGATCTGCGTCCGCGCGCCCGACCCGGTGATGTTTCTGGGCTACTGGAACCGCCCCGACGCCACGACCGAGAAGCTGCGGGACGGATGGCTGCGCACCGGCGATCTCGGCCGCCGCGACGCCGACGGCTACGTCTGGTATGTGGCGCGCGACGACGACGTGATCACCTCGTCGGGCTACCGCATCGGTCCGACCGAGATCGAGAACTGCCTCAAGGGGCACGACGACGTGGTGCAGGCGGCGGTGGTGGGCCTTCCCGATCCCGACCGCACCGAGGTGGTGACGGCCTTCGTCACCCTGCGCGACGGCGCCGATTGGGAGGGGCTGGAGGCGGATCTCATCGCCCGCGTCCGGTCCCAGGTCAGCCCCCATCTCGCCCCCCGTCGGGTCCACCGGGTCGATGCCCTCCCGACGACTGCCACGGGCAAGATCCGCCGCCGCGCCCTGCGCGAGTCCCCTCCCGTCTGATCCCGCGCGGCCTTCCGCCGACCGGCCCCCGCGACAGTTGCCTCTGGCCCGGCGGCTGCCTCTGCCCCCCGCACCCGCGCGCGCCGCGCCCCAGCACGAAGCGCCCACCGCGGCCTGGACCGCCCCAGCACCAGCTTTCCTTGCCAAATATCCTCAGGGGGTGAATGGCCGCAGGCCAGAGGGGGCAGAATGCCCCCTCAAACGCCGTCGGCCAGCCGCGCCTCAGGCTGGCCCCCCAAGCCCCACCGCAGCCGCCGAGAGCACCTCGATCCGCTGGGCCCCAGGGGGAAACGCGCGCCCCCTATGGTAGTGCCCGGGATAGGCCAGGGTCGGGATCCCCGCGGCCAGCGCTGACGCCGCACTCTCTGGCGTGTCCTCGACCGCCACCGCGTCGGTCGGCGCCAGGTCCAGCAGGTGCAGCGCGCGGGCATAGATCTCGGGGTCCGGCTTGCCGCGGGCCACCATGTCGCGGCTGCCGATGAAGGCAAAGTCCTCGGCCGTCACCGGGTGGGTCAGTGCCTCCAGCATCCGCGAGACGTTGGCGCGGTCCGTGGTCGTCACCAGGCCCAGAAGCGTGCGCTGCCGCCCCGCCGCCTCGATCACCTCGGCCACGCCGGGGCGCAGGGTCAGGCCGACTTCCATCATCCGCTCCTGGAACAGCTCGGACTTGCGGCGGTGCAGGGCCGCCGCGTCGACCTGGATCTCCGCCCGCTCGGCCTCGCGCGCGATCCGGTCGCGGCCGCCGGGCCGCTCCAGCAGAGTGCGATAGTCCTCCGGGCTCCAGACCCAGTCGAGTCCCGCCTCGGCGAAGGCGCGGTTGAACGCTTCGCGCTGCAACTCCGAGGTTTCGGCAAGAACCCCGATGGATCCCAACAGGACAGCTTTGATCGGCATGGGCGGCTCCTCGTGACGCATCGTGACACCGGGCTGCAAGATAGCCGCCGCGCCCGGGCATCAAGGGGCGCCTTGCCATCGGCGCCCGCCGCCACATGTCGCAGGGCCGGTGCGGGCGAATGGGGGGCGCGGACATGGCAACGGTGGTCTTCGACCTCGACGGCACGCTGGCAGATACCGGCGCCGACCTGATCGCGGCGGCGAACGCCTGCTTCGTGCGGGCGGGGCGGGCGCCGGTCCTGGATCCCGAGGCCGACGCCGAGACCGCGTTCCGCGGCGGGCGCGCGATGCTGCGGCTGGGGTGGGAGCGGCTGGGGGCCGCCGACCGCGACGCCGCGGTCGAGCGCGACTATCCCTATCTGCTCGACGCCTATGGCCAGAACATCCACGTCCACACCCGCCTCTATCCCGGCGCCGAGGCCGCGGTTGCCGCGTTGCGCGCCGCCGGCTACGCCACCGCGGTCTGCACCAACAAGCCCGAGGGCCTGGCGCGGACGCTCCTGCACCGGTTACGGGCGGCGCACTGGTTCGACGCGCTGGTCGGGGCCGACACCCTGCCGGTGCGCAAGCCCGACCCCGCGCCCTATCGCCACGCCGTGGCGCTGGCCGGAGGGAGGACCGCGGCGAGCCTTCTGGTGGGCGACACCGACACCGACCGCGCCACGGCCCGCGCCGCCGGGGTGCCCTGCGTCCTCGTCACCTTCGGCCCCAGTGGCGATGGGGTGGCGGCGCTGGAGCCCGAGGCGCTCTTGCCGCATTTCGACGCGCTGCCGGAGTTGGTGGCGCGGCTCCTGGGCGGCGCGGGATCGTGATCGCCCCGCGTGGTGACGCAGGCGCTGGCGTCTGCTAGGTCCGGCGCCGCAGGGAGGCGACCAGATGACCGACACGATCCGCGACGCGGGGCTGCGCGCCCTCTTCGTCAACACATCGCTCAAACGGGCGGCGGAGGAGAGCCACACAAAGCTGCTGCTCAACGCCGCGGCCAACATCATGGCCGACGCCGGCGTCGCGGTGGAGCATGTCCACCTGCTGGAGCATCAGGTGCCGCCCGGGGTCTATCCCGACATGACCGCCCACGGATGGGACCGCGACGACTGGCCCGAGCTATGGGACCGGGTGCACGCGGCGCAGATCCTCGTCGTCGGCACCCCGCTGTGGCTGGGCGAGGAATCGAGCGTCTGCCGGGTGCTGATCGAGCGGCTCTATGCCATGTCCGGCGTGTTGAATGACCGCGGCCAGTCGGTGTTCTACGGCAAGGTGGGGGGCTGCGTCGTCACCGGCAACGAGGACGGGATCAAGCACGCGGCGATGACGCTGACCTATGCGCTGAGCCACCTGGGCTATACCATCCCGCCCCAGGCCGACTGCGGCTGGATCGGCGAGGCGGGTCCGGGGCCGTCCTATGGCGACGACGACGGGCAGGGCGGGCGCGTCGGGTTCGACAATGCTTTCACCCGCCGCAACACCACGATCATGGCGTGGAACCTCATGCATCTGGCGGTTCTGCTGAAGGACGGGATCCCGAACCGCGGCAACGACCGCCGGGCGCTGGAGGCGGGGGTGGACCTGAGCCACGACAACCCCGAATACCGCGCGTGACTCAGGACGAGGCGCGTGCGCGGTATCCCGGCGCGCAGACCTTCACCTTCCGCGACAGCCGGGCGCTGTGCGACGAACTCCTGGCGCTGGTGCGGGCGGGACGGAAGACGGCGACTTGCGGCGCGCTGCGGGATGTCGCCGAGGGCGGTGAGGCGATGCCGGTGCCCGGACGCCGCGACATCGCGCTCGACTGGGACGGGCGCCCGGCGCTCGTCATCGAGACGGTGGCGGTTGCGGTGCGGCGGTTCTGCGACGTGGACGAAGGTTTTGCCCTGGCCGAGGGCGAGGACGACGACCTCGTCGACTGGCAGGAGGGGCACCGCTGCTACTTCACCCGGAACGGCGGCTTTCACCCGGAGATGGACCTGATCTGCGAGCGCTTCCGCCTGGTGGAGGACCTGGGCGGGTAGAGCCGGGGGCAAGGCGCTTCGAAGCGCCTTGCAAGGGGTTTCGAAACCCCTTGCCCCGGCGGGTCTGTTGACCCTGCCGGGGCGGGCGGCTAGACCCGGTGTCACCCGCCGCAACGAGGCCAGACGATGACCGACATCGCCCGCGACTACCTGCCGATCCTGATCTTTCTCGGCATGGCCGTGGCCCTGGGCCTGGTGCTGATCCTTGCCGCGGCGGTGCTGGCGGTGCGCAACCCCGATCCTGAGAAGGTGTCGGCCTACGAGTGCGGCTTCAACGCCTTCGACGACGCGCGGATGAAGTTCGACGTGCGGTTCTATCTGGTGTCGATCCTGTTCATCATCTTCGACCTGGAGATCGCGTTCCTGTTTCCTTGGGCCGTCGCGTTCCCGACGATGACCGACGTGGGGTTCTGGTCGATGATGGTGTTCTTGGGCGTCCTGACCGTCGGCTTCGCCTACGAATGGAAAAAGGGCGCGCTGGAGTGGGAGTGAGCACCTAACCCGTTCGGTTGCCTAGAGATCGCAGCCAAGCTCCATATGCCTGCTTCGGTATCGAGGTTGCTCCACCTAAGATACCTTCCTATGATTGCATCGCGGGAGCGGAGTGGTCGGGTCCACCCCTCGATCATCGCGTTTACGTTGCGTAAGGTGAAACGTCTTCTCCCGCGGGCGCTCCGAGTGCTTGCACCAAGCGGTCATGGGCTCGTCGACCAACATTAGCAGGGTGTTTGGAGTGAGATCGAAATGACGCGCATTATTTTTGCATCCCTTGCCATTGTGAGCCTCGCAGGCTGCCAGGCGTCGACGGGCGGTGAAACCGTCCGCCAATCCATGTCGGCGCCGTGGTTGTCGATCGTCGACAAGACCCTCGTGAGCGGCGAGAGCAGGGTCGTTGTCAAGTCGGACGGCACGGTGGTCGGGACCGGAATTCGCGGGACTTGGGAAGAGCGCGACGGCCGCTATTGCCGCACGCTGACCGAGCCTGCGCGCTTTGCGGGGACCGAATGCCAAGTCGTGACCCTCAACGGCAACCAGGTCAGTTTCGACAACCAGATGGGCCGCGTTTCAACTTGGACCGTTCAGTAGGCCAAGTCTCGTCGCAGACCATTTTCAGCAGTGGGGCGGCTTAGGCGAAGTCATTCTCGCCACCGTCGATCCGACCAGCACTGGGACGGGCAATCGGACCCTAAAGTCGAACACTTTGGTGAACCTCTCGGCGCGCTGGCTGCAGATACCTCGCGCGGGGATGGTATGATCGGCGGGGCGGCTGTCTAAGTCCGCCCCGCCACCTTGACTCACTGCAACCCGCCGAAGAACCGCCGCAGGTCCTCGGCCACCAGTGCGGGCTCCTCCAGCTCCATGAAGTGGCCGCCGTCCTTGGTCTCGGTCCAGTGGCCGATGGGCCCCATGCGCTCCATCCACGACCGCGGCGTCGGGAAGAAGTCGTTCCGCGGCATGAGATAGCCCACGGGCACCTGCGGCACGGCCCAGCCGGACGTATCGCGGGCGGCCTCGGCATAGAGGCGCATGGACGACCCGATGGTGCCGGTCATCCAGTAGACCGTCAGCGTGTCCAGCACGGCGTCCTTGTCGATCTCGGCCCAGAGGTCGCCGTCGTGGTCGACCCAGCGGTGCATCTTCTCGCCGATCCAGGCGGCGAGGCCCGCGGGCGAGTCGGTCAGCGCCACGGCCAGCGTCTCGGGCTTGGAGGCGTGGAGGAAGGCATAGGCCATCTCGGTCTGCATCCACTGCTGCGCGTTGGCGACGAACGCCTGTTCCGCCTCGGACAGGTCGTCGGGGATCGGCCCTTGCAGCCACGGGTTCGTCCCGCCCGTGTGGGAGCCGACGATCGCCTGGGGATAGTCCGCGGCCATCCGTGCCGCGACGCCGGCGCCCAGGTCGCTCGACCGCAGGCCATAGCGGTCGTAGCCCAGCACTTCGGTCATCAGGGTGTGCATGTAGGGGGCCATGGCCGACGGGCTCATCCCCGGCGCGGTGGGACGGGACGCGTAGCCGTAGCCGATAAGCGACGGCGCCACGACGTGGAAGGCCGGGCCGTCCCCCGCGGGCGCGGCCAGCATCGGCGCGATCTCGCGCATCTGGAGGAAGGTCGAGGGCCAGCCGTGCAGCAGCATCAGCGGAATCGCCTCGGGGTCGGAGGAGGGCAGGTGCAGAAAGTGGATGCTCTGACCGTCGATCTCGGCCACGAAGCCCGGCACGGCGTTCATCCGCTCCGCGGCGGCGTCGAAGTCCATGTCGGCCCAATTGGCGACCAGATCGCGCAGGAACTCGGGCGCGATCCCATAGCCCCAGCCAACCCCCTCCAGCGGTTCGGGAAAACGGGTCCCCTCCAGGCGCTCGACCAGGTCGGCGACCGCATCTTCGGGGAACGAGATGGGGAAGGGCTCGGCGGTCATCTGGGCCTCTGCGATGGGGGCGGCACATGCGAATGCGGCGGCGACGAGGGCGGGTTTCATCTTGCGATCTCCTGGAAGTTGCGCGAAGCGTGACCCCTCAACCGCAATCTGGCAAGTACTGACAATTTGGTAAGTAAGGGAAGACATGGAGGACAAGACGACGTGTCCGGTGGCGACCGCGATCCGGGTGGTCGGCGGCAAGTGGAAACCGGGCATCCTGTGGCGCCTGCGCGACGACACGATGCGCTATGGGGCGCTGCGGCGGGAAATGCCCTGGGTCAGCGAGCGGGTTCTGATCGCGATGCTGAAAGAACTGGTGGCCGACGGGGTCGTCCAGCGCACCGACCACCGCGAGGTGCCGCCGCGCGTCGACTATGCCCTGACCGACTACGGGCGGTCGGTGCTGCCCGTGATGGAGGCGATGGCGGCGTGGGGGCAGGGGCATCTGGACCGGCAGGCGGCTGGAGGGTCGCATTGACGCGCCGAGCCTGTCATCATAGGTCACCATCCGAGCCATCGTCGATCGGAGACCACCATGGGCGTCGCCACTTCCCCGAACCACGCCGGTTTCGACCGTGAGGTCGCCACCCAGACCCTGAATCGCGAGTTGCAGGACAAAGGGTTCCTCGTCACCTCGACCGAGGACATCGTCAACTGGGCGCGCACCGGCAGCCTGCACTGGATGACCTTCGGCCTGGCGTGCTGCGCGGTCGAGATGATGCACACCTCCATGCCGCGCTACGACGCAGAGCGCTTTGGCATCGCGCCGCGCGCCAGCCCGCGTCAGTCCGACGTGATGATCGTGGCCGGAACGCTGACCAACAAGATGGCGCCGGCGCTGCGCAAGGTCTACGACCAGATGCCCGAGCCGCGCTATGTGATCTCCATGGGCTCCTGCGCCAATGGCGGCGGCTACTACCACTACAGCTATTCGGTGGTGCGCGGCTGCGACCGGATCGTGCCGGTGGACATCTACGTGCCCGGCTGCCCGCCGACGGCCGAGGCGCTGCTCTACGGTATCCTCCAGTTGCAGCGCAAAATCCGCCGCACCGGCACCATCACCCGCTGACAAGGAGCGGCCAGATGCTCGACACCCCCGACGACGCCACCCCCGACGCGATGACCGAACTGGGCCAGCATATCGAGAGCCTGCGGCCCGACTGCGTGCTGTCCTGGGAGGTGATCCATGGCGAGCTGACCATGACCGTCAGCCTGTCGTCGCTGCGCTCGTTCGTGGAGTTCCTCAAGACCGACCGCACCTGTCGCTTTACCACGCTGGTGGACATCACGGCGGTCGACTATCCCGCCCGCGAGGCGCGGTTCGATTTGGTTTATCACTTCCTGTCGATGTATCGGAACCACCGCATCCGCCTGCGCGTGCCGGCGCGCGAGGACGACATCGTGCCGTCGATCACCGAGGTGCACCCCTCGGCCAACTGGTTCGAGCGCGAGGTCTTCGATATGTTCGGCCTGCTGTTCTCGGGGCACCCGGACCTGCGGCGCATCCTCACCGACTACGGGTTTCGCGGGTATCCGCTGCGCAAGGATTTCCCCACCACGGGCTATACCGAGGTGCGCTACGACGACGTGCAGAAGCGGGTGGTCTACGAGCCGGTGAGCCTGGTGCAGGAGTACCGCCAGTTCGACTTCATGAGCCCCTGGGAGGGCGCGAAATACGTCCTTCCGGGCGACGAGAAGGGCTGACGGGCCGGTGGATCTCCTCAGCGCAGTCTTCGGTCTCGTCGGCGCCACTGTGGCGCTCGCGGCTGCCTTCGCCGGGAAAAAAACGGCCCCGAGTCCCGTTTCCTGTGATGGTCCCGTAAGAGGTGCGCGATGATGGGCGGCGGCGGGATCGTTTGGTACATCCTGGTCGCGGCCGCGGTGGTGGTGCCGTTTTGGAAGATCCTGCCGCGCCACGGCATCGCCGCGCCCTATGCGTTGCTCGCCGCGATCCCGGTGGGGGCGGTGATCCTGTTGTGGATCGTAGCCTTCCGCGACGAGTTTCGCGACAGGGACGGGCGGGGATGACGGCGGCGCGGCTGGTCCTGGGCGTCGGCGCGACCAAGGCAGGGTCGAGCTGGCTGCATCGTTTTCTCTCCGACCATCCCGAGTGCCATTTCCGCGGGATCAAGGAGGTGCACTATTTCGACGCCGTCGCCTTCGACGCCTATGACGCGCAGATCAAGCAGTTGGCTCAGACTTCGGGCCGCCTGCTGGCGCGGCTGGCAGAGCAGCCCGGAAAGCACGAGAACCTCAATCGCCAACTGGCCGACGCCGCCGAGCTGGAGGCGCTGTTTGCGCAGAAGCGGCCGGACGACGCGGGCTATCTGGCCTATCTCGACCGCGGCCGCGGCGACCGGCCGGTGATCGGGGACATCACTCCGGCCTATTGTCTGCTGCCCGAGCCGCGGATGCGCGCGATGGCCGCGATCGTGCCCGACGTGCGGGTGATCTATGTGCTGCGCGATCCGGTCGCGCGGCTGTGGAGCCATGTGCGGATGATGGCCGGGCGCCGGGCCGAGGCGCCCGACGAGGTGCCCGACCGTGCCCACCGGATCCTGCGCCGGACGCTGAACGGCAAGGAGCGGCAGATCGCCATCCGCTCGGACTATGCCGGGGCGCTGCGGCGGCTGCGCGCCGCGGTGCCGGCCGACAAGCTATTGGTGCTGTTCTACGAAGAGATGTTCACCGAGGACGGCGCGGCGCGGATCTGTCACCACCTGGGCATCGCGCGGCGGTCTGCGCCAGTGGACGAGAAGGTGCATGAGGGGCCGCGGGTCGCGGCCCGCGAGGACGAACAGGATGCGATGCGGGCCTGGTTGGCGCCGCAATACGATGCCGTGCGGCGCGATCTCGGGCGGCTGCCCGACGCCTGGCACGCCCACCGCACGACGGCCCCCGCGGGGCCCATGACATGAGGATCTGAGGCCATGGACGGACAGAAATTCGACGATGCCCTGACGGGCGAGCAGAAGATCCGCAATTTCAACATCAACTTCGGCCCGCAACACCCTGCGGCGCATGGAGTTCTGCGGCTGGTGCTGGAGCTGGACGGCGAGATCGTCGAGCGCTGCGACCCGCATATCGGCCTGCTGCACCGGGGCACAGAGAAGCTGATGGAGAGCCGCACGTACCTCCAGAACCTGCCCTATCTCGACCGCCTCGACTATGTCGCGCCGATGAATCAGGAGCACGCCTGGTGCCTGGCCATCGAGCGGCTGACCGGCACCGAAGTGCCGCGCCGTGCCAGCCTGATCCGGGTTCTGTATTGCGAGATCGGGCGGGTTCTGAACCACCTGCTGAACGTCACCACTCAGGCGCTGGACGTGGGCGCGCTGACCCCGCCGCTCTGGGGCTTCGAGGAGCGCGAGAAGCTGATGGTGTTCTACGAGCGGGCCTGCGGCGCCCGCCTGCACGCGGCCTACTTTCGGCCAGGCGGGGTGCACCAGGATCTGCCGCCCGAGCTGATCGACGACATCGACGCCTGGGCCGAGGCGTTTCCCAAGGTGCTGAACGACATCGACGGTCTCTTGACCGAGAACCGCATCTTCAAGCAGCGCAACGCCGAGATCGGCGTCGTCACCGAAGCCGAGATTCAGGACTGGGGGTTCTCCGGCGTGATGGTGCGCGGGTCGGGCCTGGCCTGGGACCTGCGCCGCGCGCAGCCCTACGAGTGTTACGACGAGTTCGACTTCAAGATCCCGGTCGGCAAGAACGGCGACTGCTACGACCGCTATCTGGTGCGCATGGCCGAGATGCGCGAGTCGACCTCGATCATCCGGCAGGCCTGCGAAAAGCTGCGCAAGGAGCCGGGCGAGGTGATCGCGCGGGGCAAGATGACCCCGCCCACCCGCGCCGACATGAAAACGTCGATGGAGGCCCTGATCCATCACTTCAAGCTGTATACCGAGGGGTTCCACGTGCCGGCGGGCGAGGTCTATGCCGCGGTCGAGGCGCCCAAGGGCGAGTTCGGGGTGTATCTGGTGGCCGACGGCACCAACCGGCCCTACCGCGCCAAGCTGCGCGCGCCGGGCTTCCTCCACCTCCAGGCGATGGACCATGTGGCCAAGGGCCACCAGCTGGCCGATGTGGCCGCGATCATCGGCACCATGGACGTGGTTTTCGGCGAGATCGACCGATAGGGCGCGGGCCACGCCCTGCATGACGGCGGCGCAGCGCCGGGGCAGGGGGCCCGGACGTGGGCTCGCTCCGCCCGGCGGGCACCGCCGGGCAGCGCCGTCCCGCCCCCCCGGGGTGGCGCTTTTGGCGAAGGTGGTGCGGCCGCCAGGACGTCGATGCTTCTGGGCCTGTCGCGCGCCGCTCGACCGAGCCCCGGCGGGACGGCGCTGCCCTATGCTCTGAGTAGGCCGGGTCGGTTCATAGCCCCTCGCCGTTCTGCGATCCGCCCAGCCCCCACACTCCCGCCCGGCGGCCACGCCGGGCAGCGCCGTCCCGCCCCCTCGGGGCGGCGCGCTTGGCGAAGGTGGTTAAGCCGCCGGGACTTCAATGCTTCGGGGACTGCCGCGCGCCGCTCGACCAAGCCCCGGCGGAACGGCGCTGCCCTTGCTTATAGGCAAAGGCGTTTGATGCCCTCTGCGCGCTTCGACGATCATGCGTTTCGCTCGGTCGTCCTGTCCCGGCCCCCCGGGACGGCGCTGCCCTCGTCTCTCCGCGCTTCCCGTCCTTTCATGACAAATGCCGTGTGGGTGGGGACCGGGAGGCGGATTCGCGCTATGGTCCGGCCAGTGAGTTAGATCATGGAGCGGACCCGAAGATGTTGACGCTGGCTCAGGCGGCGCTGGCTGCCACCCTCATGACCGGAGCCCCGGCCCCCGCGGCCGAGGCCCTGCACACCCTCTCCCGCCCACGGGAAGCCGGGGGCGTTGCGGCCTTGCAGACCATCGGCCTGGCGATCGATCCCACCGACGCGGACGGGCCGGAGCCCGCCGCCCAGCGCGGGGCCGAGGCGACCCTGCCCATGGGCCTGGCCGGCCAGGCGACCCACGCCATGGGCGCGGCGATGCAGGCGGGCCGGGCGCCCCTGGAAGGGGTCGCGGCCATGGCGGCCTTCACCGACCGGCGCCTGGGCGCGCGCCCAGTGTTCCTGGGCGCGCCGTCCGCCGGTGGCATGGGTGGCATGGGGCCGCAGTCGTTGCCGGTCCCCATGCGCTCGGGCGCTTTGATGGCGCAGATGGGTCCTGGCCTTCTGAGCTCAAGCGTGGCGATGTTCCAGCAGGGGCCGGGAGCCATGCGCCCAGCCGCGATGATGTCCCAGCGGATGCCCGCCATGATGCGGTCCGGCGGGATGATGCGCATGGCCGCCCCCGCGGTGATGCGGATGGGCCGGGCGCTGCCCTTTGCCGCGGCCGCTCCGTCCGGCCTGGGGCAGGGCGGGGGCCTGGCGGCGCTCTTTGCCGACACCGGGATGATGTCCCGCGCGGCGGGCCAGAGCGCGGAGATGCCCCGCGGCATGGGCGTGGCGCTGCCCCAGGCGGTGCCGCCCGAGGGGCCGGTCCGGCGCCAAGCGCACCGCTATGTCTGGGTCTCGGACCTGGCGCGCATGGGCTATGCCCCCTTCGGGACCAGCGGTGTCTGGGGCGCGTCCTTCGGCATGATCCGCGGCGATGAGATGTATCTCTGCTACGCCGCCGACGACCCCACGGCGGCCGAGGCCCGCGGCCGCGCCATCTGGGACGAGCTGGAGGGCGGCGGCATGGGCAACCGCATGGTGCCCAGCATCCCGATGGCCTGCGTGCGCACGCTGTGAGGGCGGCGCTCCTATGGGTCGCGTTGGCGGGCGCGGCGGGGGCGGCGCCGGCCTTCGACGAGGACGGATCCTTCGCCCCGGTGGGCACGCTGGAGGGGCGGCTCCTGGTGACTCCAGGGCGAGGCGCTCTTTGCCTGCGTGCCGATGCCGGGGCGCGACCCCGACCTGGTGCGCGCTCTGATCCTGCGCGACTGCCAGCCGGTGGTGACCGAGGGCGCCTATCGCACCCTGCGCGACACCGCCGCCGAAGGGCGGCTGGAGACGGTCGAGGCGCTGCGCCGCCTCGACGCGGTGCCGCCCGACGCGATGGCCGAGGCGGTGGCGGGCGCCTTCGCCGACCTGGGCTGCGCGCTCGACTTCACCGAAGAGACGGCGGCCGGCGCGGAGGACGCGGTGATCGGCGCCGTGGCCGCGCGGCTGGACCTGGGGCGGGTGGCCGACCCGCTATTGCGCGACCGGCTGCACGAGCGGATCGGTGCGGCGCTGGAGGCGCTGGAGGACATGGGCCGCATGGTCTTTGACGAGGCGACCGAGACGGCGCGGCTGACCGATTGCCCGTGAGGCGCGCGGGCGCCATTGCCGTGCCCGCGCCGGTGTCCTAGAGAGGGCGGAACCGACCGACCGCACGCCGAGAGCCCATGCCCCGTTCCGCCCCGACCCCGCCGTCATGCCCGTGAGCCCGGGTCCTGTCGCCGGGGCGGCGCCGCGCGTGCCCGCCAGAGGAGTCCGTGCCTGACATGCTGCGCCGTCTGAACCCCGAACAGCCCGACGCCTTCGCCTTTACCGACGCCAACCGCGCCTGGGCCGAGGCGCAGATCACCAAGTATCCTCCCGGCCGCCAGGCGAGCGCCGTGATCCCGCTCCTCTGGCGCGCGCAGGAACAGGAGGGCTGGCTCAGCCGCCCGGCGATCGAGGCCATCGCGGCGATGCTCGACATGGCCTATATCCGGGTTTTGGAGGTTGCGACCTTCTACTTCATGTTCCAGCTTCAGCCGGTGGGCAGCTTGGCCCATGTGCAGGTCTGCGGCACGACGTCCTGCATGATCTGCGGGGCCGAGGACCTGATCGCGGTCTGCCGGGACAAGATCGCGCCGCGGGCGCACGAGTTGTCCGAGGACGGGCGGTTTTCCTGGGAAGAGGTCGAGTGCTTGGGCGCCTGCGCCAACGCCCCCATGGTCCAGATCGGCAAGGACTATTACGAGGATCTGACCGCCGAGAGCTTTGCCGACCTCCTCGACCGGTTTGCCGCGGGCGAGGTGCCCGAGCCGGGGCCGCAGAACGGCCGCTTCGCCTCTGAGCCGGGGGCGGGGCTGACGAGCCTCGATAGCGACCACGTGACCGACCGCAATGCCTCGGCCGCGCTGGCGGTGCGGATCGGCGACACGATCAAGCGGATCGACGGCACCGAGGTGCCCTTGGTCACCCCCTGGCACCGCCCCGACACCGACACCGACGGACCGGTGCGCGACGACCTGATGCCGCCCTCGGGCGCGCGCGAGGGCAAGACGCCGGGGCCCAAGCCCGCTGCGAACCGCGCCCCCGACGACACCGGCGTGACCAAGCAGGAGGCCCCGGTCGAGGACAAGGCGCGCCCCGAAGAGGGCTCGGTCGCCCCCGATAGCGACGGCGACGGTCCGCCGGGCGGCGGCCCGGCCCGGCTCGACGCCCCTCGCGACGGCACCGCCGACGACCTCACGCAGATCAAGGGCGTGGGCCCCAAGCTGCAAGAGACGCTCAACCGCAACGGCATCTACCATTTCGACCAGATCGCGGGGTGGAGCGACGACGACGTCGCCTGGGCGGACGGCAATCTGGACGGCGTCGGCGGCCGCGCAAGCCGCGACGGCTGGGTCGATCAGGCCCGCAGACTGGCGGAGGACGGGAAGACATCTAGATGATTTCCCTGTAAAGACGGTTTGCAAGGGTGCCCGGACGCCCAACCAAGAGGGAGAGAATGACGATGTCCAAGCAGTCGCAAGGGTCGATGACCATCGTGGGTGTCATCGCGGCAGGCGTGTTCGTGGTTGCCTTCGTCGCCTTGATGGTCGTGGGCGACTACCGTTTTTCGCCAGCACTGTTTCTTGCCCTGATCGCCGCCGCGGTGGCCGCGGTCGCGTTGTTCGTCGGGTTCCACCGCGCGCCGGCAGACAAGCTCGCCCCGCGCGAGACTGCGCTCAAGACGCCGGGATCGGCGCCCAAGCCCGGCGACGTGGACGTGAACCGGACGCCGCACGGCTCGGGTGGCGGCAGCGCCGCCTCGGCTGCGCACGCGGCCACCACCCCCAGCGCCATGGCGGCCGAGGCCGAGGCCGAGGGTGGGGTGCCGAAGGTCGCGCCGGTGCCGACGCCCGATCCGGTCGGCGCCGCCCCGATGCCGATGGACGCGGCCGACGACGACCACGCCGCCACGACGCCCAGCGCGATGGCCGCCGAGGCCGAGGCGGGCGGCGGCGTGCCCGAGGTTGCCACCGCCCCCGCGGCCGACCCCGAGACCGCCGCGCCGATGGCGATGGACGGGCACGCGGCCGAGGGGCACAAGCCCGCCACGCTCGACGCGCCCCGCGACGGCGAGGCCGACGACCTCAAGAAAATCAAGGGCGTGGGGCCCAAGCTGGAGGAGATGCTGAACGGCATGGGCTTCTACCATTTCGATCAGATCGCCGGCTGGACCGCGGACGAGGTGGCGTGGGTCGACCAGAACCTCGAAGGGTTCAAGGGCCGGGTGAGCCGCGACGACTGGGTCGCCCAAGCGCGCACTCTGTCGGCCGGGGACGAGACCGCGTTCTCCGAGAAGGTCGGCAAGGGCGACGTTTACTAACCCGCCCACCGCGTGCGCCCCGGAGGACCTGGCCCGATGACACACCGCCCCGACCCCCATGCGCTCGCCCGCCAGGCCCGCCTGGTCGCGGTGGTGATCGCCGCGACGATGCTTCTGTGGATGGGGGCACAGTTCGTCGGGGGTCGATTGGGGCTTGCCACCCGCTGGGTCTTCCTGTTCGACCTGGTGGCGCTGGCGGCGTTCTTCTGGGCGCTGGCGGCGACCTATAACATCTGGCGGCGCAAACGCCGCGACGGATCATGATCCGGCCGGGCCAGAGGGCCCGGCGGGTGACCTAGACGAGGACCGGGGCCGACATGCTCAAGGACGAAGACCGGATTTTCACCAACCTCTACGGGATGCGCGACCGCAGCCTGTCGGGCGCCAAGGCGCGCGGGCATTGGGACGGCACCGCCGGACTGATCGCCAAGGGGCGCGACTGGATCGTGCAGGAGATGAAGGATTCGGGGCTCCGCGGGCGCGGCGGCGCGGGCTTTCCCACCGGGCTCAAGTGGTCGTTCATGCCCAAGGAGAGCGACGGGCGGCCGTCCTACCTGGTGGTGAACGCCGACGAGTCCGAGCCGGGCACGTGCAAGGACCGTGAGATCATGCGCCACGATCCGCACACCTTGATCGAGGGGTGCCTAGTCGCGTCCTTCGCGATGCAGGCCCACGCCTGCTACATCTACATCCGCGGCGAGTATATCCGCGAGCGCGAGGCGTTGCAGGCGGCCATCGACGAGGCCTACGAGGACGGCCTGCTGGGGCCGGACGCGGCGGGGTCCGACTGGGATTTCGACCTCTATCTGGTGCACGGCGCCGGCGCCTATATCTGCGGCGAGGAGACGGCGCTGCTGGAAAGCCTCGAAGGCAAGAAGGGGATGCCGCGGATGAAGCCGCCGTTCCCGGCGGGCGCGGGTCTCTACGGCTGCCCGACCACGGTGAACAACGTCGAGAGCATCGCGGTGGTCCCGACCATCCTGCGCCGCGGCGCCGACTGGTTCTCGGGCTTCGGCCGACCGAACAACGCAGGAACCAAGCTCTTTGCCATCTCCGGCCACGTCAACAACCCGTGCGTGGTCGAAGAGTCGATGTCGATCCCCTTCGACGAGCTGATCGAGAAGCATTGCGGCGGCATCCGCGGCGGCTGGGACAACCTCAAGGCGGTGATTCCCGGTGGATCGTCGGTGCCTTGCCTGCCGGGCGAGGTGATGCGCGAAGGCGCGATTATGGACTTCGACTGGCTCAGGGAGCAGAAGTCGGGCCTGGGCACCGCGGCGGTGATCGTGATGGACAACTCCACCGATATCATCAAGGCGATCTGGCGGCTCGCCAAGTTCTACAAGCACGAAAGCTGCGGCCAGTGCACGCCTTGCCGCGAGGGCACCGGCTGGATGATGCGGGTCATGGACCGGCTGGTGAAGGGCGAGGCCGATCCGGCCGAGATCGACATGCTGCTCGACGTGACCAAGCAGGTGGAGGGGCACACGATCTGCGCCCTTGGCGATGCCGCGGCCTGGCCGATCCAGGGCCTGATCCGCCACTTCCGCCACGAGATCGAAGAGCGCATCGCCCACCGCCGCAGCGCCGTCGCCGCGGAGTAGGCCCGGCTGCCCGCGCGCGGCGCCCGGTTGTCGGCGCCGCCGCCCGGAGCTATGACGGGGGCGAGGACAGGACGGACGGACCCGGATGCATCACAGACTGACAACGCCCTGGGCCCGCAGGGTCGGCCGCGCCACCCTGGGGCTGAGCCTCGCGGCGACGCTGGGCGCCTGCGCAGCGGTGAACAGCGTGACCGGACGCGGCTGGCAGGGCGCCGAGCCCGACGTGCCGCTCCCCTTCGATGCCGCGATCGCCGCGGGCGAAGAGCGCGCGGACTTCGTCGTCACCGTGGACGCCAAGGGCGCGAGCCTGGAGCAGGTGCGCGAGACCGCCCGCTTCGAGGCGACGCGCTATTGCCTCCTGACCTTCGGCCAGTCCGACACGGCCTGGGTGACAGACGCCAGCGGCGACTGGGCGACGGCGCGCGGCGAAGGCGGCAGCCTGTCCGTCCAGGGCCGGTGCCGCGGCCGCTGAAAGGCGCCGAAACATTCGGTGAGGTCGCGCGCCTTGCATCCGCGGCCGGGCGGACCGACATTACCCACGTGTTTGATTGAGGCGCCGTCCGCGCCGGGAGATATGTTGATGCAGATTCGATCCGTCCTGGGGGCCGTGGCCCTGACATTCGCCGCGCTGCCCGCCACCGCGTTGGTGCCCCTGCACGAGGACCCCCAGGTGCGCAGCGGGTTCTACGCCATCGGCCTGGCCGACGAGGTGCGCAAGAACTGCCCCTCCATCGACGCCCGCATGATCCGTGCGTGGAGCGCCCTGAGAGCGCTGGAGACCTACGCGCGCAAGGCCGGCTATACCGACGCGCAGATCGAGGCCCTGGTGGACAACCGCGCGGAAAAGGAGAAGCTCCGCGCGCGCATCCGCGCCGATCTGGCCAAACGCGGCGCGACCCCCGGCAACCCCGAGGGCTTCTGCGCCGTGGGCCGCGAAGAGATCGCGCGCAACTCCGCCGCCGGCCGGCTGTTGAAGCTGAAATGATCCGGGGCCGTCTCGCCGCTGCCGCGCTGTCGGCCGTCCTGGCCGCGGCGCCCGCCGCCGCCCACGGCGACCGCCCCTGGGGCGACGGGCACCACCACGGCGGCTGGCCCGGCACGCCGCAGGCGCATCTGGTCGTTTATACGCCCAAAGGCGGCTTCACCGTCCTGGTGACGCCGAACCTCGTCGGTTACGAGCGGGCTCTGGCCGCCGCCGCCCCCGTCGCGGCGGGATTCTGCGCCTCCCGGCCCGGCGATGGCCCCGCGGTCGTCACCGACATCGACCGGTATTCCGAGCTGCGGCTCGCCGCCTGGGCCTTTTCGGGGCATTGCGACTGATCCGCCCGGGGGCGGACGGCCGATTGCCTCGGTCCCGCGCCGCTGCCATGATGCCCGGCGAAGTGAGGCGTTGAACTCCCGCGCGCCGTGCGGCATTCCCTCGGCCAAGGGTGCGCGCGCCGGAGCCGCGCCCGGGCATGGAGGCAGCGAATGGGCGATTTGCGGACGATCAACATCGACGGGACGGACATCGACGTCGATCCGGCGATGACCCTGATCCAGGCGTGCGAGCAGGCGGGTATCGAGATCCCGCGCTTCTGCTACCACGAACGGCTCAGCATCGCCGGGAACTGCCGCATGTGTCTGGTCGAGGTCGTGGGCGGCCCGCCCAAGCCCGCCGCCTCCTGCGCGATGCAGGTCCGCGACCTGCGCCCGGGCAAGGACGGCGAGCCGCCGCAGGTCCGCACCAACAGCCCCATGGTCAAGAAGGCGCGCGAGGGGGTGATGGAGTTCCTCCTGATCAACCACCCGCTCGACTGCCCGATCTGCGATCAGGGCGGCGAATGCGACCTGCAGGACCAGGCGATGGCCTATGGGGTGGATTTCTCGCGCTATCGCGAGCCCAAGCGGGCGGTGGCCGACCTCGACCTGGGCCCGCTGGTCGGCACCCACATGACGCGGTGCATCTCGTGCACCCGCTGCGTGCGGTTCATCACCGAGGTCGCGGGGATGCCCGAGCTGGGGCAGACCGGCCGCGGCGAGGATGCCGAGATCACGTCCTATCTGGGCCAGACCCTCGACAGCGAGATGCAGGGCAACATCGTGGACCTGTGTCCGGTGGGGGCGCTGACGTCCAAGCCCTATGCCTTCACCGCGCGGCCCTGGGAGCTGACCAAGACCGAGACGGTGGACGTCATCGATGCCCTGGGTTCGGCCATCCGCGTCGATACCAAGGGGCGCGAGGTCATGCGCATCCTGCCGCGCAACCACGACGGCATCAACGAGGAGTGGCTGGCCGACCGCTCGCGCTATGTCTGGGACGGGCTGCGCCGGCAGCGGCTGGACAAGCCCTACATTCGCGAGAACGGCAAGCTCAGGCCCGCGACCTGGCCCGAGGCGCTGGCCGCGGCTGCGCAGGCCATGCAGGGCGGCAAGACGGTGGGCCTGGTGGGCGACCTGGCGCCGGTCGAGGCCGCGTTCGCGCTCAAGCTGCTGGTCGAGGGGCAGGGGGGCGGGGTCGAGTGCCGGCTGGACGGCGCGCACCTGCCAGCGGGCAACCGCTCGGCCTATGTGGGAACCGCGGCCATCGAGGACCTGGACACCGCCGAGACGATCCTGCTGATCGGCACCAATCCGCGGTTGGAGGCGCCGGTGCTCAACGCCCGCATCCGCAAGGCCTGGCTCAGGGGCGCGCAGGTGGCGATGGTCGGCGAGGACGTGGACCTGACCTATGACGTCATGCACCTGGGCAGCGACCGCGCCGCCCTGCAAAAACTCGCGGACATGGACCACTCGGACAAGAAGGGCTCCGAGGGCGTGATCGTCGTGGGGCAGGGGGCGCTGACCGGCGACGACGGCGCGGCGGTGCTGGCCACCGTGATGCGGATGGCCGAGGCCGCGGGCTCGCGCCTGTTGGTCCTCCACACCGCCGCGGGCCGCGTCGGCGCGTTGGACGTGGGCGCCACCCGCGAGGCGGGCGTGACCGACCTGGCCGAGGCGGCCTGCGTCTATGCCCTGGGCGCCGACGAGATCGACATCCCCAAAGGCCCGACCGTCATCTATCAGGGCAGCCACGGCGACCGGGGCGCCCACCGCGCCGACATCATCCTGCCCGCGGCCTGCTGGACCGAGGAGAACGGCACCTTCGTCAACACCGAGGGCCGTCCGCAACTGGCGCTGCGTGCGGCCTATGCGCCGGGCGAGGCCAAGGAGAACTGGGCGATCCTGCGGGCGCTGTCGGGTGAGCTGGGCGCGACGCTGCCTTTCGACACGCTGGGCCAGCTGCGCCGCAAGCTGGTCGAGGCCGTGCCGCATCTGGGCCTGATCGACGAGGTGCCCGAAAACGCGTGGCAGCCGGTCGAGGGGGACGGCGACCTGGGCTCCGGGGATTTCCGCAGCGGGGTCGAGAGCCACTACCTGACCACCGCCATCGGCCGGGCGAGCCCGCTGATGGGCGAGTTGACGGCACTGGCCCGCGACCGCAAGCCGGCCAAGCTGGCGGCGGAGTAGACCATGCGCGGCGCGGTGGCGCTGCTGACGCTCGGCGCCTGCGTCGCGGCCGAGACGCCGCCCGAGACGGCCGAGAATCCGCGGGCCTATCTCGGCGTGCAGACGCGGCTGTTGCAGGACGATCTGGTGAATTTCCTCGTCGAGATGCGCGGCGTATCCGGCCCCGACGACGTCACCGCCTATGCCCGCTGTGCTGCGGCGCAGTATGCTCTGATCCGCGGCTTCGGATTCGCTCGCCACGTGCGCACGAATGTCGAGGAAGAGGGTGGTCTTTGGCGCGGAGATGCGGTTTACACGGTGTCGCCAGCGCTGCCCGAGGGGTCGCGCACCATCGACGCCGAAGTCGTGGTCGCCACCTGCGCGGAGAGCGGAATACCGACGGTGTGAGGACCTATGGCTGAATTTCTGCAGACCGGGCCGGGGATCGCCCTCATCATCATGGCGCAGAGCCTGCTGGTGATCGGCTTCGTCATGGTCAGTCTGCTGTTCCTGGTCTACGGCGACCGCAAGATCTGGGCCGCCGTGCAGATGCGCCGCGGGCCCAATGTGGTCGGCGTTTTCGGTCTGTTGCAGACGGTGGCGGACGCGCTGAAATACGTTGTCAAAGAGATCGTGATCCCGGCCGGATCGGACCGGACGGTGTTCATACTGGCGCCGCTCGTGTCCTTCGTGCTGGCGATGATCGCCTGGGCGGTGATCCCGTTCAACGAAACCTGGGTCCTGGCCGACATCAACGTCGCCATCCTATATGTCTTCGCCGTCTCCTCCCTGGAGGTTTACGGCGTGATCATGGGGGGCTGGGCGTCGAACTCGAAATACCCGTTCCTCGGCAGCCTGCGCTCGGCGGCACAGATGATCTCTTACGAGGTCTCCATCGGCCTGATCATCATCGGCGTGGTGATCTCGACCGGCAGCCTGAACTTCGGCGCCATCGTCCGCGCCCAGGACGGCGATCTGGGCCTGTTCAACTGGTACTGGCTGCCGCACCTGCCCATGGTGTTTCTGTTCTTCATCAGTACCCTGGCCGAGACCAACCGCCCGCCCTTCGACCTGCCCGAGGCCGAGTCGGAGCTGGTGGCGGGGTATCAGGTGGAATACTCCTCGACGCCCTTCCTGCTGTTCATGGCGGGCGAGTACATCGCCATCTTCCTGATGTGCGCGCTGATCACGCTGATGTTCTTCGGCGGGTGGCTGAGCCCGGTGCCGTTCCTGCCCGACGGGGCGTTCTGGATGGTGCTGAAGATGGCGTTCTTCTTCTTCTGCTTCGCCATGGTAAAGGCCATCGTGCCGCGCTACCGCTACGACCAGTTGATGCGCCTGGGGTGGAAGGTGTTCCTGCCCTTCTCGCTGGCCTGGGTGGTCCTGGTGGCCTTCTTCGCCCATTTCGAGCTGTTCGGCGGCGCCTATGCCCGCTGGGCCGTGGGGGGGTAGGCGATGGCCGACGAACCCACGAGCCTCGTTCTCGAGCAGCTTCGCCTGATCCGCGAAGATCTGCGCGGCGTACACTCTAAGATGGACGACCTCGCCGTGAAGGTGGACGGCCACACGGCGTTGCTCATCGGTCTTGGAAAGTATGTTCACGACATCGACGGACGCGTCGAACACATCGAGCAAAAGCTGGGGATCGACCCATGACGCAGATCGACTGGACCCGGGCGGGCAAGTACTTTCTGCTCGCCGACTTCTTCAAGGGCTTCGGCCTGGGGCTGAAATACTTCTTCGCGCCCAAGGCCACGCTCAACTATCCGCACGAAAAGGGGCCGCTCAGCCCGCGGTTCCGCGGCGAGCACGCGCTCAGGCGCTATCCCAACGGCGAAGAGCGCTGCATCGCGTGCAAGCTGTGCGAGGCGATCTGCCCCGCGCAGGCGATCACCATCGACGCCGAGCCGCGGGCCGACGGCAGCCGCCGCACCACCCGCTACGACATCGACATGACCAAGTGTATCTACTGCGGCTTCTGTCAGGAGGCGTGTCCGGTGGACGCCATCGTGGAGGGCCCGAACTTCGAGTTCGCGACCGAGACGCGGGAAGAGTTGTTCTACGACAAGCAGAAGCTGTTGGAGAACGGCGAGCGCTGGGAGGCCGAGATCGCCCGCAACCTCGAAATCGACGCGCCCTACAGGTGACGGCCATGACCGAGACCGAGGCCTATACCCGCGGCAGCGCCGCCGCCGAGGCGACCAACCCCGGGTTGGAGGAGACGCTGCGGGACCGCTACGACCCGGTGCTGCCGGGTTTCGGGCGGTCGCTGGTCGAGGTCGTCTACGGCCATTTCTACACGCGCCCGGGGCTCGACGACAAAACCCGCTACCTCGCCACGGTCGCGGGCCTGACCGTCCTTGGCGGGCAGACGGGGCCGCAGTTGCGCATCCACGTGCAGAACGCGCTGAACGCCGGTGAGACCTCCCGTGAGGTGGCCGAGGTGATCCACCAGATGGCGCTCTACGGCGGCTTTCCCGCCACGATTTCGGCGCTCAACGCCGCCCTTGAAGTCTTCGCGCAGCAGGAGGCACCTGAATGACCTTCGCCACCTTCGCCTTCTACCTCTTCGCCGTCGTGGTGGTGATGTCGGGCCTTCTGACTGTGATGGCCCGCAACCCGGTGCATTCGGTCCTGTGGCTGATCGCGGCGTTCCTGTCCTCGGCGGGGCTTTTCGTGCTGGTGGGCGCCGAGTTCGTGGCGATGCTGCTGATCATCGTCTACGTGGGCGCGGTCGCGGTGTTGTTTCTGTTCGTCGTGATGATGCTGGATGTCGACTTTGCCGAGTTGAAGGCCGAGATGGCCAAGTACATGCCGCTGGCGCTCCTCATCGGGGTGGTCATCCTGATGCAGCTCGGCATCGCCTTCGGCGTGTGGGAGGCCAGCGAACAGGCCGAGTCCATGCGTCGCGCCATCACCGCCGACATGGGCGGTGTCGAGAACACCGCGATGCTGGGTCAACTGCTCTACGACCGTTACATTCTGCTGTTCCAACTGGCCGGTCTGATCCTGCTGGTGGCGATGATCGGGGCCATCGTGCTGACCCTGCGCCACCGCTCGGACGTCAAACGTCAGGACGTGCTGCGGCAGATGTATCGCGATCCGGCCAAGGCCATGGAACTGAAGGACGTCAAGCCCGGACAGGGCCTCTGACACCGCACCGGCCCCGACCGGGCCGGACAACCGCAACGACCCCGAAACGGGGCGCCAAAACACGAGGGGCCACCCATGTCCAACACCACCATCATCGTCGTCATCATCGCCGTGATCATCATCCTGGGCGGCGGCTTCGCCTTTCTCTGAGCCGCGCGGACGGGAGACGCTGACATGATCGGCATCGAGCACTATTTGACCGTCGCCGCGATGCTGTTCGTCATCGGGATCTTCGGCCTGTTCCTGAACCGCAAGAACGTGATCATCCTGCTGATGTCGATCGAGCTGATGCTGTTGGCGGTGAACATCAACTTCGTCGCCTTCTCGGCCTTCTTGGGCGACCTGGTCGGCCAGGTCTTTACCCTGTTCGTGCTGACGGTTGCGGCGGCGGAGGCGGCCATCGGCCTTGCCATCCTCGTCTGCTTCTTCCGCAACCGCGGCACCATCGACGTCGAAGACGTCAACGTGATGAAAGGCTAGGCCGATGGCGACGATCATCCTCTTCGCGCCGTTGATCGGCGCGCTGATCTGCGGCTTCGGCTGGCGCTGGATCGGCGAGGCGGCGGCGACGGCGACCGCCACCGGTCTGCTGTTTCTCGCCTGTTTCCTGTCCTGGATCGTGTTTCTGTTCCACGACGGCGTGACCGAGCAGATCGTGCTGATGCGCTGGATCGAGAGCGGATCGCTCGCCACCGACTGGGCCATCCGCCTGGACCGCCTGACCGCGATCATGCTGATCGTCATCACCACGGTTTCGGCGCTCGTGCACCTGTATTCCGTGGGCTACATGGCCCACGACGACAACTTCCGTGAGGGAGAGAGCTACAAGCCGCGCTTCTTCGCCTACCTATCGTTCTTTACCTTCGCCATGCTGATGCTGGTGACGGCCGACAACCTGCTGCAACTCTTCTTCGGCTGGGAGGGGGTGGGCGTTGCGTCGTATCTCCTGATCGGCTTCTACTTTCGCAAACCGTCGGCCAACGCCGCCGCGATCAAGGCGTTCGTGGTCAACCGGGTGGGCGACTTCGGCTTTCTGCTGGCGATCTTCGCGATCTTCTACGTGACCGACTCGATCCAGTTCTCGGTGATCTTTGCCGAGGCGCCGCGTATCGCCGAGACCGAGATCGAGTTCCTGTGGACCACCTGGAACGCGGCCGAGGTCATCGCCTTCCTGCTGTTCGTGGGCGCCATGGGCAAGTCGGCGCAGCTGTTCCTGCACACCTGGCTGCCCGACGCGATGGAGGGTCCGACCCCGGTGTCGGCGCTGATCCATGCCGCCACCATGGTCACGGCGGGCGTGTTCCTGGTCTGCCGCATGTCGCCCATCATGGAGTTCGCGCCGGACGCCACCACGTTCATCGTCGTCATCGGCGCCACAACGGCATTCTTTGCCGCGACGGTGGGCCTGGTGCAGAACGACATCAAGCGGGTGATCGCCTATTCGACCTGCTCGCAGCTGGGCTACATGTTCGTGGCCGCGGGCGTGGGGGTCTATTCAGTGGCGATGTTCCACCTCTTCACCCACGCGTTTTTCAAGGCGATGCTGTTCCTCGGCGCCGGCTCGGTCATCCACGGGATGCACCACGAGCAGGACATGCGGAACTATGGCGGCCTGCGGCGCAAGATGCCCTACACCTTCTACGCCATGCTGATCGGCACGCTGGCGATCACAGGCGTCGGCATCCCGCTCACGGGCTGGGTCGGGTTCGCGGGCTTCGCCTCCAAGGACGCGGTGATCGAGAGCGCCTATGTCGGCACGGCCGGGGGATACGCGTTCTGGATGCTGGTCATCGCCGCGCTGTTCACCTCGTTCTACTCCTGGCGGCTGATGTTCCTCACCTTCTGGGGCGAGCCGCGGGGCGACAGGCACACCCACGAGCACGCACACGAGAGCCCGCGCGTGATGCTGATCCCGCTGGGCGTCCTGGCGCTGGGTGCGATCTTTGCCGGGGCGATCTGGTATTCCGCCTTCTTCGGCAAGACCAACGAGGTGGTGAAGTATTTCGGCGGCCACTACGAGGCGCCGAGCGACGAGTTGAAGGCCGCCGTCGCCGACCGCAGCCCCAAGGCGTCCGAGTTGAAATACGTGATGGAGGATCCGCCGGGCGGCGCCGCCATCTACATCGCGCCCGAGAACACCGTTCTGCACGAGGCGCATTATGTGCCGACCTGGGTCAAGCTGTCGCCGTTCGTGGCGATGCTAATCGGGCTCGGCGTGGCCTACTGGTTCTACATGGTGAACCCGGCCCTGCCGCGGAAGATCGCCGAGAACCAGCGTCCGCTCTACGAGTTCCTGCTGAACAAGTGGTATTTCGACGAGATCTACGACGCGATCTTTGTGCGGCCGGCCAAGGCGCTGGGACGGTTCCTGTGGAAGCGCGGCGACGGCAACGTGATCGACGGCGGGCTGAACGGCCTGGCCATGGGGATCATCCCCTGGGTCACGCGGATGGCCGGGCGGGCGCAGTCGGGATACGTGTTCCACTATGCCTTTGCCATGGTGCTGGGCCTTGCGGTCCTCATCACCCTCATGACGCTGACCGGGGGGGGCGAGTAAATGGACGCGCTACTGTCCATCATCACCTTCATCCCGCTCCTGGCCGCGGTCATCATGGCGCTGTTCCTGCGCGGCGACGACGAGGCCGCGCAGATGAACGCCAAGTGGCTGGCGCTGATCGCCACCTCGGCCTCGTTCGTGCTGTCGCTGTTCGTGCTGTTCGGCTTCGACCCGTCGAACACCGACTTCCAGTTCGTGGAAGAGGCGCAATGGCTGATGGGCCTGACCTACAAGATGGGGGTCGACGGGATCAGCGTGCTGTTCGTCATGCTGACCACGTTCCTGATGCCGCTCGTCATCCTGGCGTGCTGGGACGTGACCCACCGGGTCAAGGAGTACATGTGCGCCTTCCTGATCCTGGAGACGCTGATGCTCGGCGTCTTCTGCGCGCTGGATCTGGTGCTGTTCTACCTGTTCTTCGAGGCCGGTCTGATCCCGATGTTCCTGATCATCGGCATCTGGGGCGGGAAGGAGCGGATCTACGCCGCCTTCAAGTTCTTCCTCTACACCTTCATCGGCTCGGTCCTGATGCTGGTGGCGATGATCGCCATGTATGTGGACGCCGGCACCACGGACATTCCGTCGCTGCTGAACCACACGTTCCGGTCGAACGACGCCTGGTTTTTCGGGATCTACATCCCCGCGGGGTTCCAGCTGATGCTGTGGCTGGCGTTCTTTGCCTCGTTCGCGGTCAAGATGCCCATGTGGCCGGTCCACACCTGGCTGCCCGACGCCCACGTGCAGGCGCCGACGGCGGGGTCGGTGGTCCTGGCCGCGATCCTGCTCAAGATGGGCGGCTACGGGTTCCTGCGCTTCAGCCTGCCGATGTTCCCGGTCGCGTCCGAGATCATGGCGCCGTTTGTGCTGTGGCTGTCGGCGATCGCGATCGTCTACACCTCGCTGGTCGCGCTGGCGCAGTCCGACATGAAGAAGCTCATCGCCTACTCGTCCGTGGCGCACATGGGCTATGTCACGGCCGGAATCTTTGCCGCGAACCAGCAGGGGGTGGACGGCGCCATCTTCCAGATGCTCAGCCACGGGTTCATCTCGGGCGCGCTGTTCCTCATCGTCGGCGTGATCTACGACCGGATGCACACGCGCGAGATCGACGCCTATGGCGGCCTGATCAACCGGATGCCCGCCTACGCCGCGATCTTCATGCTGTTCACCATGGCCAACGTCGGCCTGCCGGGGACCAGCGGGTTCGTGGGCGAGTTCCTGACGCTGGTGGGCATGTTCCAGGCCAACACCTGGGTGGCGCTGGTGGCGTGCACCGGCGTGATCCTGTCGGCGGCCTATGCGCTGTGGCTCTACCGCCGGGTGGTGCTGGGCGATCTGATCAAGGAAAGCCTCAAGGGCATTTCCGACATGACCCGCCGCGAGAAGTGGATCTTTGCCCCGCTGGTGGCGATGACGATCCTCCTCGGCGTCTATCCCGCCCTCGTCACCGACCGCATCGGTCCGACCGTGGCTGCGCTGCTGGCTGACGTCGAGACCGCGCAGGCCGCCCACAGCCCGACCGTGACCGTGGCCGCAGCCGCGCAGAGCGAGTGACCGACATGATCCAGAACGACATCGCCATCCTCGCCCCCGAGATCGCGCTCAGCGTCTATGCCATGGTGGCGCTGCTGGCGGCCGTCTACACGACCAAGGACCGCATGGCGCCGCTGCTGGTCTGGACCACCTCGGCGCTGTTCGTGGTGCTGGCGGCGTGGATCGGCCTGACGGGCCGCGGGACGCAGGTGGCTTTCGAGGGGATGTTCGTCTCCGACGCCTTCGCCCGCTTCGCCAAGGTCACGGTGCTCTTGAGCGCCGCCGCCGTCCTGGTGATGAGCGAGAAATATATGGAGAAGCGGGGGCTCCTCCGCTTCGAATACCCGCTGCTGATCGCGCTGGCGGTGGTCGGCATGATGGTCATGGTCTCGGCCGGCGACCTGATGGTTCTTTACATGGGGCTGGAGCTGCAATCGCTGTCGCTCTACGTCGTCGCCGCGCTGCGCCGCGACAGCATCAAGTCGACCGAGGCGGGGCTGAAATACTTTGTCCTGGGCGCGCTGTCGTCGGGCCTGCTGCTCTACGGCTGCTCGCTGGTCTATGGGTTTGCAGGCACGACGCTCTTTGGCGGGATCATCGCGGCGGCGGGCGACGGGCACACGCCTCTGGGCCTGCTGTTCGGCCTGGTCTTCGTCACTGCGGGCCTGGCGTTCAAGGTCTCGGCCGCACCGTTCCACATGTGGACGCCCGACGTCTACGAGGGCTCGCCCACCCCCGTCACCGCGTTCTTCGCCACGGCGCCCAAGGTGGCGGCGATGGCGCTGTTCGCGCGGGTGGTGCACGACGCCTTCGGCGGGGTGGTCGGCGACTGGCAACAGATCGTGGCACTGCTGGCGGTGGCGTCGATGTTCCTGGGCGCCGTGGCCGCCATCGGCCAGCGCGACATCAAGCGGCTGATGGCGTACTCGTCGATCAACCACATGGGGTTCGCCCTGATGGGGCTCGCCGCGGGCACGGCCTTCGGCGTGCAGGCGATGCTGGTCTACATGGCGATCTACGTGACCATGAACATCGGCACCTTCGCCTTCATCCTTTCGATGGAGCGTGACGGGGTGCCGGTGGTCCGCATCGACGCGCTGAACATGTACTCCAAGACCCACCCGGCTCGCGCGCTGGCGGTGCTGGTGCTGATGTTCTCCATGGCGGGCGTGCCGCCGCTGGTGGGCTTCTTCGGCAAGTTCTACGTGTTCAACGCGGCCATCGACGCAGGGATGCTGTGGCTCGCCGCCTGCGGGGCCGTCGCGTCGGCCATCGCGGCGTTCTACTATCTGCGCATCGTCTACTACATGTACTTCGGCGAGGAGGGCGAGGCGCTGGACACCGGCGGCAACCCGATTCTCTGGGGGTTCCTCATGGTGTCGGCGGCGGCGATGGTGCTGGGTGTGATCAACCTCTTCGGGGTCGAAGGGGCCGCCGCGGCGGCGGCAGCAACCCTTGTCAACTGAGGCGGTCTGGCCCGAAGGCTACGACCGCCTGATCCTCGACGAGGTCGACAGCACTAACGCCGAGGCGGCCCGGCTGGCGCCCGACCTGGGGCGTCCGACCTGGATCCTGGCGCGCCGCCAAACCGCGCCCCGCGGGCGGCGCGGCAAGTCCTGGACCATGCCTGAGGGCAACTTTGCCGCCACACTGGTTATGCGGCCCACAGGCACGCCCGGCTGGGCCGCTCTGCGGTCCTTTCTTGCGGCCAACGCGCTCTTTGAGGCGCTGGCGCTCAGCGTGGACCGCACGCGACTGGGTCTGAAATGGCCGAACGATGTGTTGCTCGACGGGGGAAAGGTGGCCGGGATCTTGTTGGAGTCGGCCTCGCAGAACGGACAGGTTTCGTGGCTGGCCATCGGGATCGGCATCAACCTCCAGAGCGCGCCGCGGATCCGCGACGCAGCCTTTCCACCCGTGGCGCTGGACGGGGCCGCGGGCGGGCCCGAAGAGATGCTCGATCTCCTGGCCGGCTACTACGCCACCGAAGAGGCGATCCTGGAGCGCCTGGGGTTCGAGCCGATCCGCGAGAAATGGCTCCGCCACGCCGCTCGGCTGGGCGAGGTGATCACGGCGCGGACCGGTCGCGACGCCGTCACCGGCCGGTTCGAGACGGTGGACCAGGACGGCCGCCTGGTGCTGGCCACGCCCGAGGGCGAGCGCCGCATTGCCGCCGCGGACGTCTATTTCGGCGAGGGCGCGTGATGCTCCTGGCCATCGACTGCGGCAACACCAACACGGTCTTTTCGGTTTGGGACGGCACCCGCTTCCTGGCCACCTGGCGCACCTCCACCGAGTGGCAGAGGACGGCCGACCAATACTTCGTCTGGCTGGCTACCCTGATGCAGCACGGCGGACTGGATGTGGAGATCGACGAGGTCATCGTCTCGTCCACGGTGCCGCGCGTCGTCTTCAACCTCCGCGTCATGGCCGACCGCTACTACAACACGCGGCCGCTGGTCGTCGGCCGGCCCGACTGCCTGCTCCCGGCGCCTCCGCGGGTGGACGAGGGCACCTCGGTCGGGCCCGACCGCCTGGTCAACTCCGCCGGCGCCTTCGACCGGCATGGCGGCGACCTGATCGTGGTGGACTTCGGCACCGCCACCACCTTCGACGTGGTGGACGTGGACGGCGCCTATGTGGGCGGTGTCATCGCCCCCGGCGTGAACCTGAGCCTGGAGGCGCTGCACAACGCCGCCGCCGCGCTCCCCCATGTGGACATCACGCGGCCGCAGAGGGTCGTCGGCACCAACACCGTCGCGTGCATGCAATCCGGGGTGTTCTGGGGCTATGTCGGTCTCGTGCGCGAGATCTGCGCCCGCATCCAGGGCGAACGCGGCCACGGGATGAAGGTGGTGGCCACCGGCGGCCTGGCCCCTCTGTTTCAGCAGGCCGAGCGCCTGTTCGACGTCTTCGAGGACGACCTGACAATGCACGGCCTGACCGTGATTCACAAATATAACAAGGAAAACGGCACCTCATGAGCAGCGAGCGACTGATCTATCTCCCCCTCGGCGGCGCGGGCGAGATCGGCATGAACTGCTACGTCTACGGCTACGGCGCACCGAACGCCGAGCGTCTGATCGTGGTGGACCTGGGCGTCACCTTTCCGGACATGGACACGACGCCGGGAGTGGACCTGATCTTTGCCGACATCTCGTGGCTGGAGGCGCGGCGGGATCGGATCGAAGCGATCTTCATCACCCACGCCCACGAAGACCACGTCGGCGCCATCGGGCATCTGTGGGGACGCCTGCGCGCCCCGGTCCATGCCCGCGCCTTCACCGCCCACCACGCCCGCCGCAAGATGGAGGAGCAGGGCCAGGACCCCGCCAAGGTCGAAACCGCCAGTGCCTGGCCCGAGACGGTGCAGGCCGGACCCTTCACCGTCGGCTTTCTGCCGGTGTCGCACTCGATCCCCGAATCCTCGGCGCTGGTTATCGACACGCCCGCGGGCCGGGTCATCCACACCGGCGATTTCAAGATCGACATGGCGCCGGGGGTGGGCGAGCCGTTCGACCGCGACCTCTGGGCCAGTGTCGCGCAGTCGGGGGTTAAGGCCCTGGTCTGCGACTCGACGAACGTGTTCTCGCCCCACGAGGGGCGGTCCGAATCCACGCTGGGCCCCGAGATCACGCGCTTCGTGGCAGAGCAGACCGGCATGGTCGTCGCCACCACCTTCGCCTCCAACGTCGCGCGGGTGAAAACCCTGGCCGAGGCGGGGCAGGCGGCCGGCCGGTCGGTGTGCCTCCTCGGCCGGGCCATGCGGCGGATGATCGAGGCCAGTGTCGAAACCGGCGTCCTGTCGGACTTTCCCAGCACGGTCACACCGGAAGAGGCCCGCGACATCCCACGCGAGAGCCTCATGCTCCTCGTCACGGGCAGCCAGGGCGAGCGGCGGGCGGCGTCGGCGCAACTGGCCCGCGGCAAGTATCTGGGTCTCAGCATGGACGAGGGCGACACGTTCCTGTTCTCGTCCAAGACCATCCCCGGCAACGAACGGGGCGTGATCGCGATCATGAACCAGTTCTCGGAACAGGGCGTCGACGTGCAGGACGACGACGACGGTCGCTATCACGTGTCCGGGCACGCGAACCGCCCCGACCTGGAAGCGATGCACCAGTTGGTCAAGCCGCAGATCGTCGTGCCCATGCACGGCGAACACCGGCACCTGCGCGAGCATGTGAAGCTGGCCGAGAGCCTCGGCCGCACCGGCGTCCTGGCACCGAACGGCACCTGCGTCGCGCTGGGCGGCAACGCGCCCGAGGTGGTCGAGTTCGTCGAGACGGGCCGCACCTATCTGGATGGCCGTGTGCAGATCGGCGCGCTTGACGGCGTGGTGCGCGATCGCATCCGCATGGCGCTCAACGGTCATGCGATGGTGACGCTGGTGATGGACGAGGACGACTCACCGCTGGGCGACCCCTGGGTCGACCTCAAGGGGCTGCCCGAACGCACCGCCGACGGCGCTGCGCTGAGTGAGGTGCTGGAGGCCGATCTGGCGCAACTGCTGGCCCGGGCGGGCGACAAGACCCTGACCGACGACGACAAGCTGGACGAGGCGTTGCGCCGCCGCACGCGCCAAGTCTGCGACACCGAGATCGGGCGCAAGCCCGAGGTGACGGTGGTGGTCAGCCGACTTAGCTGAGCCGCGCCGCGTCCGTGCCGGCGGCCCGCCGCACCCGCGCCCGGTTTCGGGCGTAGGCGGGCGGGCGATGAGTGGATCGCGGAGCACGCAGTCGGGCCTCTGGGCGGCCCTGGCCTTCGCCGTCGCGGCGGGGGGCGCGGCGGCGCCCATCGCCCTGCATCCGCTGTTGCCGCTGGTGGATCTGCCCAACCACATCGCCCGCCTGCACATCGCCGGGACGGGCGGCGCGGGGCCCCTGGCCGACTACTATACCTACCGCCTCGCGCCCAAGCCAAATGCGGCGGCCGACCTGCTGTGGGCGTTGACGGGCCGCTGGGGCGATCCCGTGCACTTCGTCCGGGCCACGCTTGTCGCCTATGCCGTGGCGCTGGTCGGCGGCACCATGGTCCTGGCGCGGGTGGCCTGGGGGCGGTGGAGCCCTTGGCCCGCCGCCAGCGCCCTCGTCGTCTACAGCGGCGCGTTTTTCTGGGGCTTCCACAACTTCGTCCTGTCGGTCCCTGGGGCGGTGCTGGGCCTCGCCCTATGGCTGGCCACCGAGCGCTGGCGCACGCGCTGGCGCGTGGCGCTGTTCGTGCCGGTGGCGCTGGCGCTCTACGGCATGCACTTCTTCGGCTTCGCCGCCCTGGCCATCGGGGCGTTCGGACGCGAGGTGCAGCGGTTGGCGGGCGGCGAGACGGGGTGGCGGCAGACAGCGTCCCTGGCCCTGCCTTTCCTTGGGCCAACGGTGTGGACGGCGGTTCAGAGCCTCGATGGACCGCCATCGTCGGCGGGGGCGCAGTCGCTCTTCGGCGGCTGGAGCGAACGGCTTGAGGTATTGCGCGCGCCAGTCCTGTCGGCTCCGGCCGAGGCGGTTCCGGCGATTTCCTCAGCGGGGGACGCGGCGCTCGCCCTGTTCGCGGGCGCTCTGCTCCTGGCCGTCCGGCGCCGAGGGCTGCGGCTGACCTTTGCGCCCGCGCTCAAGGGGCCGGTGATCGCGCTGGCGGTGGTCGCGCTCGCCATGCCGTTCTGGCTGAACGGCGTGGCGATGACGCATCTCCGTTTGCCCGCCGTGCTGGCCGCCGTGCTCTTCGCGGCGACGGAATGGCGGGGTCTCACCCGGGGCCACGCGGCGCTGCTGGCCGCGGCGGTGGCGGGGGTGCTGACGGCCCGCGCAGTGTCGCTCGACCGTTATGCGTCCGCCTACGACGCCGACCTCGCAGACCTGACCGCGGTGCTGGCGGAGTTGCCGGAGGGCGCGCGCCTCCTGCCGCTGCGCGCGCCGGGGCAGGAGCCCGACAGGCGGCTCTGGCATGTGGCGGCAGTGGCGGTGTGGCAGCGTCAGGCTTTCGTGCCGACGCTGTTCCAGGGGGTCGACGCGCTGGACGTCCGCACCCGATGGGAGGATCGGGCAGACCCCGCAACCTATCCCACAGAGATCGACGACGCGCTGAATCCGGGGGCGATTTCCCGTGTGTTCATAAGGAATTGGCCAGCGAAGTTCACCCACGTTCTCACCCTCGACCGGGGGGCCGAGGGGATCGAGGCGGGACCGGTCCGACTTCTCTCCGGTGCGGGCCGGTTCACGCTCTACGCCGTGGTGCGCTAACTCGCCAGGCGCTCTTCAAAGCTCTTTTCGATAAAGGTGGGCATGTGGTCGCCCATGCCGACGACGCTTTCGTCACGGCCGCCACGGCCGCCACGGCGGCGCGACCGATCGCGCGGCGGCGCGTCCTCTTGCGGCGGCTCGGGCGCAGGGCGCGCCGCCTCCACCGGAGCCTCGGCCGGGACGTCCGACTTGCGGCGGCGCGAGCGGGTGCGCTTGGGCTTGTCCGCGGCGACCTCTTCCTCGTCCGGGGCGGGGGCGCTCGGCACCGGCGGATCGAGCCGCGGGATCGGCTTGGCCACCAGGCGCTCGATGTCCTCGAGATTGCGCTCGTCCGACGGCACGCAGATCATCATCGCCTTGCCCGCCCGTCCGGCCCGGCCCGTTCGGCCGATGCGGTGGACATAGTCCTCGGCGTGGCTGGGCACGTCGAAGTTAAACACGTGGCTCACGGCAGGGATGTCGAGCCCACGCGCCGCCACGTCCGACGCCACCAGGAACCGCAGCGCACCGGATCGGAAACCGTCCAGCGTCCGCGTCCGCTGCGACTGCTCCAGATCGCCGTGGATCGGGGCGGCGTCGTAGCCGTATTTCGCCAGGCTCTTGGCCAGGATGTCCACGTCCACCTTGCGGTTGCAGAAGATGATCGCGTTGGTGCAGGCGTCGCCCTCGCCGTCGATCATCGCCCTGAGAACCTTGCGCTTTTCGCTCGCCTGACGATCCTTGCGGCTGGCGCGGAACATCACGACGCCCTGCTCGATGGTCTCGGACGCCGTCGCCTGGCGCGCGACTTCGATCTTTTCGGGGTTCGATAGGAACGTGTTGGTGATCCGCTCGATCTCGGGCGCCATGGTCGCGGAAAAGAACAGTGTCTGCCGGGTGAACGGGACCAGGCCGAAGATGCGTTCGATGTCGGGGATGAACCCCATGTCGAGCATCCGGTCCGCCTCGTCCACCACCATCACCTTTACGTCCGACAAGAGGAGCTTGCCGCGTTCGAAGTGATCGAGGAGCCGGCCCGGGGTGGCGATCAGGACGTCCACGCCCTTGTCGATCAACTGGTCCTGCTCCTTGAAGCTGACGCCGCCGATCAACAGCGCCTTGGTCAGCTTCACGTGCTTGGCGTAGGTGTCGAAGTTCTCGGCCACCTGCGCGGCCAACTCGCGGGTCGGGGCCAGGACCAGACTGCGCGGCATCCGCGCCTTGGCCCGTCCGCGCGCCAATTGGGTGATCATCGGCAACGTGAAGGACGCGGTCTTGCCCGTGCCCGTCTGAGCGATACCCAGTACGTCCCGCCCCTCCAACGCCGCAGGAATGGCGCCCGCCTGGATCGGCGTCGGCGTTTCATAGCCGGTGTCTTCGATGGCCTTGAGCACCTTGGGGTGCAATTTCAAATCGCTAAACTTGATCATGTAAGTCCGTTCGTTCACGGACCTGTCCGCGGCCCGCACGTCGTTGATGGGATGGCCCGGATGGCCGGCCGCGTTGTCCACAGCCCTTCCACGGCGCCGTCGCTACTGGATAACCCCTGCCGGGTCAACGCAAACGACCGCCGTTTCCTAAAGGTGTGACATGGGGCGCGGGAGGTGCCGCGTCAACCGGCGGATTTCGGCCGCCCTGCGACGAAACGCAGCGGGCTATGGCCCGTCACACCATCATCTCCTTGGTCGCCGACAGGGTCAGCTCGGGGTAGTCGCGGTCGATGCGGTCGATATCCCATTGCAGGCGCGTCAAATACACGGTGTCGCCGTCGTTGTCCTGGGCGATATGTCCCTTGTTTGCATTCACAAACTTATCCACAACTTCGGCCGGACCGGTGACCCAGCGCGCCGACGTGAACTGTGACTCCTCGAAGCGGACGGGAAGGCCGTATTCCAGCTCGATCCGGCTGGCCAGGACCTCGAACTGGAGCGCGCCGACGACGCCGACGATGTGGCCCGAGCCCAGCATCGGTTTGAACACTTTTGCCGCGCCTTCCTCGGCGAACTGCATCAGTGCCTTGTCCAGGTGCTTGGCCTTCATCGGGTCGCCCGCGCGACACTGCTGGAGGAGTTCGGGGGCGAAGGAGGGGATGCCGCTGACCCGCAGCGCCTCGCCCTCGGTCAACGTGTCGCCGATGCGCAGCTGCCCGTGGTTCGGGATGCCCATGATGTCACCCGCCCAGGCCTCCTCCGCCAGCTCCCGGTCGGCGGCGAGGAACAGGACCGGGTTCGACACCGCCATCGGCTTTTTCGTCCGCACGTGGGTGAGCTTCATCCCGCGCTTGAAATGGCCGGAGGCCAGACGGAGAAACGCAACGCGATCACGGTGTTTTGGGTCCATATTCGCTTGAACTTTGAAGACGAACCCGGAAACCTTTTCCTCATCTGGCGAAATCTGCCTCGGAGTAGCGGATTGCGGCTGTGGCGGCGGGCCGTATGTCGCAATTCCATCCATCAACTCTTTGACACCGAAGGAGTTGATAGCGCTGCCGAACCAGATGGGCGTCAATGTGCCGTCGAGGAAGGCCTGACGGTCAAAGCTGGGCAAAAGTTCGCGCGCCATCTCAACTTCTTCTCGCAACTGGCTGAGAAGATGGGAGGGAACGTGATTCTCCAACTTCGGATCGTCGAAACCGTCCAGACGGATGGACTCGGCCACCCGGTTGCGGTCGGCCCGATCCATGAGTTCAAGACGGTCGTTCAACATGTCGTAACAGCCGAGAAAATCGCGCCCCATCCCTATAGGCCAGGAGGCGGGGCAGACGTCGATGGCCAGGTTCTCTTGGATCTCGTCCACGATCTCGAACGTGTCGCGGGCCTCGCGATCCATCTTGTTGCAGAAGGTCAGGATCGGCAGGTCGCGCAGCCGGCACACCTCGAACAGCTTTTGCGTCTGGCTCTCGACCCCTTTGGCGCCGTCGATGACCATGATCGCCGCGTCGACCGCGGTGAGCGTGCGATAGGTGTCCTCGGAAAAATCGCTGTGCCCGGGCGTGTCCACCAGGTTGAACCGATGGCCGTCGAAGTCGAAGGACATGGCCGAGGCGCTGACCGAGATCCCGCGGTCCTTTTCCATCTGCATGAAGTCCGAGCGCGTGCGCCGCGCCTCGCCCTTGGCGCGCACCTGACCGGCCATCTGAATCGCGCCGCCGTAGAGCAGGAACTTCTCGGTCAGCGTCGTCTTGCCCGCATCGGGGTGCGAGATGATGGCAAAGGTCCGGCGCCGCGCGATCTCGGGCGGCAGGTCGGGAGCGTTGGCGGAACGGTCGAGCATGGCGGGCATATAACGACGCCAGCGGGGCAGGGCAATCTGGACACGCCCCCGCGGCCGCGCCACGGTGGCGCCGGGGAGGACCGACATGGACGATACGATCCGCGCGCTGTTGGACAAGGACGCGATCCGTGACCTGATCCACGCCTATTGCGACCACTTCGACAAGGCCGAAGCGGCCGAGGTCGCGGCGCTCTTCACCGAGGACGCGGTGGTGGATTATGGCCCCGAGGTGGCGCCGCTCCACGGCCGGACGGCGATCCTGGCGCAGATCGAGGGCGGTCTGGCCGAGTTTTTTGCCGCGAGCAGCCACCACGTCTCGAACGTCCGCATCGCATTCGACGGGCCGGACCGCGCCTCCAGCGTCTGCTACCTCTACGCATGGCACATCTACCGTGAGAGCGGTGCCGAGGGCGAGCTATGGGGCCGATATCACCACGATCTGGTGCGCACCGCCGACGGCTGGCGGTTCGCGCGGCTTGAGCTGCGGGGGGCCGGCACACGCAACTTTCACCGCGCGCGGATGCACCCGATCGGCCGCCGCGGCGGCTGAGCAGCGAATCGTTGCCAAGACGGACGGGGCGTGGCACGGTGAGAACGTAACGCGAACATGGAGGGCCCGATGGCGCAGGATCTCATGGCGGTTGCGAACGAGTTGGTGGCCGGTTGCCGCGAGGGACGCGAGATGCAGAACCTCGAAGCTCTCTATGCCGAGGATGCGGTGTCGGTGGAGGCGGCGGAGTTCTCCGAGGGCAGCCGCACCACCGAGGGGCGCGAAGCGATCAAAGGCAAGCACGCGTGGTGGAACGCCAATTTCGAGGTGCACGGGGCCAGCGTCGAAGGGCCGTTCCCCCACGGCGACGACCGCTTTGCCGTGATATTTGAAATGGATACCTCGAACCGGGAGACGGGCGAGCGCTCGGCGATGAAGGAGGTGGGCGTCTACCACGTCCAGGACGGGCGCATCACCCGCGAAGAGTTCTTCTACGGCGTGCCGGAGAGCTAACCCAGGGAGGCGGCGCGCAGGGTCGCCAGCGCCCCGTCGGCGGGCAGGCCCGCGCGGCCGATCTCGATCGCCGGGCCAGGCACGTGGCGGGTGTCCGCCACGATATCGCGCGGCAGGGCAGGGCGCGTGCGCGTGTCCACCGTCAGGCTCTCGGCTGCGATCCCTTCGGCATAGATGATTTCGTGCCCGTCGAAGAGGAGGTGGAAGTAGTCGACGAAGCCGCCTTGGGTCACGGTGACGTCGTCGTCGTCGATGAGGTGCCGCGCCTTGACCAGGACCTCGGCCTGGCCCGCGCCCAGCGCATCGGTGCGCTGGTAGACGAAGAGGCGGTGGTTCGGCGCGACGACCAGGTCGCCGTCGTTCATCAGCGCGCCCGCGGCGATGCGGATGGGGGCAAAGGCGCCCTGGGCCCGCACCGTCCGCTGGCCGACCCAGCGCAGCGGCTGCACCCCGTTGTCGCGGGTCAGGACGCGGTCGCCGGGGCGCAGATCCTCCACCGGGATCTGGAGCCCCGTGGCCAGGGTGATCCGGGTGCCGCGGGTGAAGGCGACGCAATCGGTCTCGGCCAGGCGCGCCGCGGCCACGTCGCGGTCGATGGCGATCAGCGCGTAGCCCCGCTTGGGCTGCAAGGGCGCAAGCGGCATGAGATGCAGCGCGGCGAGCGAGCTGCCGTCGTCGGCCAGTTCGGCCAGGAGCAGCATCTCGACCACCGCCCCGTCGGGGCACATGAAGGTGGCGCAGGCGTCGAGATAGAGGGGCGCACCGGGCCGCCCCGCCGCCGAGCGCGCCGCGACGGTCATCGGCGCCCCGGCCAGCGCCTCGATCCTGTTGGCGGCGGCGCCGGGCTGAAGCGCATAGACGTCGCCGGGGATCAGCGCATCGGCCACGTCCATGGGATCGCCCAGGTTGGCGCCGTCGACGCAGGCGAAAGCCGCGGCGGGATAGACGCGCAACATGCGCACGGGGAGGGCGATGGTCACGGTCGAGACTCCTCACGGTCTGCGGCAATACGGCACCGCCGGACGCGGCCCCATCGGCGCCGCAGGCGATCCCCACCGCCATCGTCGCGGCAGACCATAGCAGATCCCGCGAAAATCGCAACGAAACCGGACGGTTCGCCCCGCCGCGGGGCCGGATTGTCGCCCCGGGGTCGCAAATTGCCCAGGTGGCGCGGGATTGTCGCGCGCGGACCCTTGGACGCGGCCTGCGGGGGGTGCTAGGGCAGGGCGGAACATCCAAAGGGGAGGACGGCATGGATCTGGGGATCAAGGGCAAGCGGGGGCTGGTAACGGCCTCGTCCAAGGGGCTGGGCCTGGGCTGTGCACGGGCGCTGGCCGAGGCGGGGGTCGACCTCGTCATGAACGCCCGGGGCGCCGAGGCGCTGGAGACGGCGGCCCAGGCGATCCGCGACGATTTCGGCGTCGCCGTGACGGCCGTGGCCTGCGACGTGACCACGCCCGAGGGCCAGGCGCAGGTGCTGGAGGCGGCGGGCGACATCGACATCCTGGTCACCAACGCCGGGGGGCCGCCCCCGGGCATGTGGTCGGACTGGGACCGCGAGGACTTCATCGCCGCGCTCGACGCCAACATGCTGACCCCCATCGCGCTGATGAAGGCGTGCCTGCCGGGGATGATGGACCGCGGCTGGGGCCGGGTGGTCAACATCACCTCGCAGTCGGTCAAGTCGCCCATCGCCGTGCTTGGCCTGTCGAACGCCGCGCGCGCGGGGCTGACGGGCTACGTCGCGGGCACGGCGCGGCAGGTGGCGCCGTCCGGCGTGACCATCAACAACCTCCTGCCCGGTATCCACGACACCGACCGCGCCGCGGCGCTGGACGGCGGCGTGTCGCGGCAGCAGAACATCTCGGTCGACGAGGCGCGGTCCCAGCGCGAGGCGACGATTCCCGCCCGCCGCTACGGCACCGCGGCCGAGTTCGGCGCGGCCTGCGCATTTCTCTGCTCCCAGCACGCCGGGTTCATCGTCGGCCAGAACCTCCTCCTCGACGGCGGCGCGGTGAACTTGAGCCTGTGAGGTTGAAGCGCCGGAGGCGCGCTGCTAGATGCGGCCAAGTCCGAGGTAAACGCTCGGAAATGCCTTGGAAGGGTCGGTCGTGAGCGCACCTCCCCCGCGTCTGGACATCGCGGATCTGAGCCGCAGCTATGGCGGCCGCAAGGTCGTGGACGGCGTGTCGCTGAGCATTGCGGCGGGGCAGGTCACCTGCCTCCTCGGGCCCTCGGGCTGCGGCAAGTCGACGACGCTCAGGATGGTGGCGGGGGTCGAGCCGCAGGACACCGGCAGCATCCGCGTGGACGGCCGGCCGATTGCCGACGCCACCACCCGCCTGCCGCCCGAGGACCGCTCCATCGGGTTGATGTTTCAGGACTTTGCGCTGTTTCCGCACCTGACCGTGGGCGACAACGTGGCCTTCGGCCTGCGCGGCGAGAAGAAGGCGGCGCGGCGCGCGCGGGCGCGGGAGTTGCTGGCGCGGGTGCATCTGGAGCGCCATATCGACGCCTATCCCCACGCGCTCTCCGGCGGCGAGCAACAGCGGGTGGCGCTGGCCCGGGCCATCGCGCCTCGACCGCGGATCATGCTGATGGACGAGCCGTTTTCCGGGCTCGACAACCGCCTGCGCGACGGCATCCGCGACGAGACCCTGTCGATCCTCAAGGAGGAGGGCACCGCCGTCCTTCTGGTCACCCACGAGCCCGAAGAGGCGATGCGCATGGCCGACGAGATCGCGCTCATGCGCGACGGGCGGATCATCCAGAAGGGCGCGCCCTACAACATCTACAACGCCCCGGCGGACAAGGCGGCGGCCGCGTTCTTTAGCGACGTGAACGTGATCCGCGGGCGGGTCGAGGGTGCGCTGACCGAGACGGCCTTTGGCCGGTTCCTGGCGCCAGGGGTGCCGGACGGCACCGAGGTCGAGATCGTCATCCGGCCCCAGCACCTGCGCATCGACTTCGACCGCCATGGCAAGGGGCCGGTGCCGACGCCCGAGGACGGCACCCCGGCGCGGGCCGTGGTGACGCGGTCCCGCTTCATCGGCAAGGAGAGCCTGGTGGAGTTTCGGCTGGACTACGACGGCTCGGCGATGACCGCGAGCGTGCCGTCGGTGTTTTTGCCCAAGGCCGGGACGGCGCTGTGGCTGATGATGCGGCGGGGGCGGTGTTTCGTGTTTCCCAAAACGATGTGAGCGGCGCCGGCCGACCGGGGGCCAGCCCCCGGACCCCCGGGGTATTTCGGCCAAGATGAAGGGCAGGGCGAGTCAGAGGAGGATGTGGGCAGGCAACCGGTGCCGGACGATGGCGCGGGCATTGGGCAGGTCGTTGGCCTCGGCCCGGGCGTGGGCCGCGGCGGCGTCGTGGCCGTGGGCCAGCCAGCGGGCGACGAGACGCTCCTCCAGCACCGGCTCGGGCACGTCGAGGAAGACGCTGAGGGACCACAGCGGCGCGAGGTCCCGCCAGCCGGGGGCGTCGTAGAGGAGGTAGTTGCCCTCGACCACCGCCAGGTCGACATCGGCCGGCAGGACCGCGGCCGAGCCGACCGACAGGTCGCGGGCGCGGTCGAAGAGCGGGTGGATCACTTCGCCGCCGCCGCGAATGTCCTGGAGCAGCCGGGCAAAGCCGCGCAGATCGAAGGTTTCGGGCGCGCCCTTGCGCGCGCGCAGTCCGCGGGCGTCGAGGAGGGCGTTGTCCAGGTGGAAGCCGTCCATCGGCACCACCTGGGCGGGGCGGCCTGCAGCGGTCAGGTCGGCGGCATAGGTCACGGCGAAGGTGGACTTGCCCGCAGCCGGGGGGCCGGCGACGGCGATCAGGTGCCGCCCCGGCGGCAAGGCCAGGGCGGCGGCGACGGGGTCGCTCATGCGGCGAGTTCCGCGGGAGGCTCCTTGGCGCCGGTCATGAAGGCGACGGCGTCCGACATGGTGAAGTCGCCCGGCTTGATGACGCAGAGCCTCTTGCCCAAGCGGTGCACGTGGATGCGGTCGGCCAGTTCGAAGACGTGGGGCATGTTGTGGCTGATGAGCACGATGGGGATGCCCCGCCCGCGGACGTCCTGGATCAGCTCCAGCACCCGGCGGCTCTCCTTGACCCCCAGCGCGGCGGTGGGTTCGTCGAGGATGATGACCTTTGAGCCGAAGGCGGCGGCGCGGGCCACGGCGACCCCCTGGCGCTGCCCACCCGACAGGGTCTCGACCGCCTGGTTGATGTTCTGGATCGTCGCCAGCCCGAGATCGTTCAGCTTTTCCCGGGCGAACTGCTCCATCCGGGTGCGGTCGAGCATCCTGAGATAGGTGCCGCGCCAGCCCGGTTTGCGCAGCTCGCGGCCCATGAACATGTTGTCGGCGATCGAAAGGGCGGGCGACATGGCGAGCTGCTGATAGACCGTTTCGATCCCGTGCTCGCGGGCGTGGAGGGGGGAGGTGAAGTGCACCTTCTTGCCCTCCAGCGTGACCTCGCCGTCGTCGGGGATCACCGCCCCCGACACCGCCTTGATGAGCGTCGACTTGCCCGCGCCGTTGTCGCCGATGACCGCGAGGATCTCGCCCGGGTAGAGCTCGAAGTCGCAGTGATCCAGGGCGACGACGCGCCCGTAGCGCTTGACCAGGTTCTTGCCTGCGAGAATGGGTTCCATCAGACCGACACCTTTCTGATCCACTGGTCCACGGCGACGGCGCCGATGATGAGAAGGCCGATGAGCAGGTAGGTCCACTGCGCGTCCGCCCCGAGGAGCCTGAGCCCCAGCGTGAACACCCCGACGATCAGCGCCCCGAAGAGCGAGCCCAGGATCGACCCCCGCCCGCCGAACAGGGAGATCCCCCCGATCACCACGGCGGTAATGGACTCGATGTTGGCCAGCTGCCCCGATGTCGGCGACACCGCGCCGATGCGCCCGATCAGGGCCCACCCGGCAAAGGCGCAGATCAGACCCGACAGCATGTAGACCGAGATCAGCACGCGGTCGGTCTGCACCCCCGACAGTTCGGCCGCCTCCTTGTCGTCGCCCACAGCGTAGACGTGTCGGCCCCAGGCGGTTCGACTGAGCGCATAGGCCAGGACCAGCATCAGCACGATCATGAACACCACGCCCACGGTGAGCCGGGCGCCGGCGATGTCGAAGGTGGTGCCGAAGACCTGGAGCAGGGGCGCCTCGGCCTCGATGTCCTGGCTGCGAATGGTCTCGTTGGCGGAGTAGAGGAAGTTCGCGGCCAGCACGATCTGCCACATGCCCAGTGTGACGATGAACGGCGGCAGCTTGACCTTGGCCACCAGCCAGCCGTTGACGAAGCCGATGAAGGTGCCGACGGCCAGGCCGCACATCACCGCGATCGACGGCGGCAGACCGTAGCGGAAGGTGAACTGCCCCATCACCACGGACGACAGGACCATGATCGCCCCGACGCTGAGGTCGATTCCTGCGGTCAGGATGACGAGGCTCTGCGCCGCGGCGACGATGCCGACGATCTGCACCTGTTGCAGGATCAGCGTCAGCGCGAAGGGCGAAAAGAACCGCGACCCGATCAGCAGGCCGAAGACCACGATCGACAGGATCAGCACCACCAGCGGCACCAGGCTGGGCGTTACGTGCAGGGCGTGCTGGACCTTGTGGATAAAGCCGCGGCGGTCGTCCGTGAACTCGGCGACGCGCACGCTGCGGTCGGCCGCGCTCTCATAGTCGTCCTTCGACGTGTCGCTCATGGCTGTCCTCCCTTCGGCGCTCTCCGACTCAGCCTAGCGCCGGGGGGCGGCTCTGTCGCAGGGTATTTCTCGCGCTCCGCTGATGGGAGTGGCCGGGCGGATCGCGCCGCCCGGCCGGCAGGGGCTCAGCCCCAGCAGAGATCGGTGCCTTCCTCGACCGAGATCGACTCGACCCCGTCCACGGGCGCGTCGGTGACGAGCGCCACGCCGGTGTCGAAGAACTCCTTGCCCTCGGTCGCCTCGGGCACACTGCCGTCCTTGGCGAACTGGGCGATGGCCTCGATCCCCAGGGCGGCCATGCGCAGCGGGTACTGCTGCGAGGTGGCGCCGATCACGCCGTCGGCCACGTTCTGGACGCCGGGGCAGCCGCCGTCGACCGACACGATCAGCACGTCGCCTTCACGGCCGATGGCCTTGAGCGCCTCGTAGGCGCCGGCGGCGGCGGGTTCGTTGATGGTGTGCACCACGTTGATGTCGGGGTCCTGGGCCAGCAGGTTCTCCATCGCGCGGCGGCCGCCTTCCTCGTTGCCGTCGGTCACGTCCGAGCCGACGATGCGCGGATCGTCCTCGTCGCCGATGACGTTGGGGTCGTTCAGGTCGATGCCGAACCCGTCGAGGAAGCCCTGGTTGCGCAGCACGTCCACCGTCGGCTGGCTGACGTTGAGGTCCAGAGTGGCGATCTTGGCGCTTTCGGCGTCGTCGCCCAGCGTGGCGCGCGCCCACTGCCCGATCAGCAGACCCGCCTGATAGTTGTCGGTGGCGAATGTCATGTCGGCGGCGTCGATGGGATCGAGCGGCGTGTCGAGCGCGATCACCAGAATCCCCGCATCGCGGGCCTGGCTGACGGCCGAGACGATGGACGAGGTGTCCGAGGCGGTGATCAGGATCCCGCTGGCGCCGTCGAGGATGCAGGTCTCGATCGCCTGCACCTGGGTCTCGTGGTCGCCGTCGACGCGGCCCGCGAAGGTCTTGAGCTCGATGCCCAGTTCCTCGGCCTTCGCCGTCGCGCCCTCTTTCATCTTGACGAAGAAGGGGTTGGTGTCGGTCTTGGTGATCAGACAGGCGCTCGTCGAATGGCTTGCCGCTTGGGCCGCGCCGGTGAGCGCCAGGATCGAAACGGCCGTGCCGGTCAGTAGAGCTTTCATGAAGTGTCCTCCCTTGGTCGGCGGCGGGCACCCGTTGCGGGCACCCGGAACGCCGGCGTTTGCGCCCGGAGCTTCGCACAAGTCTCCGTGACATCATGGAGTTCTAGCGCTACGGTTGTGTGGCGTCAATAAATCATTGTAGTTGATTAATGTTGGGGCGCAGAGTCGGCCCGCCGAGGGCCGCAGCGACAAGCGGGAGAGGGCGTGGGACCGAGCTATCGAACCGGGGTAAACCAGGCGGGGGTTCGCAACCATAACGAACGGCTGGTGCTGACCTTGATCCACCGCGGCGGCGCGATGCCCGCGGTCGACATCGCGCGGCGCGCCGGTCTGTCGTCGCAAACGGTGAGCGTCATTCTCCGCGGGCTGGAAGACGACGGAATCCTGCGCCGCGAGGCGCCTCTGCGCGGCCAGGTGGGTAAGCCGCGGGTGCCCGTGGCGCTGCGTCCCGACGGGGTCCTGTCCCTGGGGCTCAAGATCGGGCGCCGTTCGGCCGAACTGGTGCTCATGGACATCGCCGGCGAGGTGAGGGGGCGGCGGCATCTGAGCTACGACCGGCCGATGCCCGAACCGATCCTGGGGTTTCTGGACCAGGAGGCCGAGACGCTGGCGGCCTCGTTGCCCCAGACCGCACGGGAGCGGCTGACCGGGATCGGGATCGCCATGCCCTTCGAGTTGTGGAGCTGGCCCGAGGCGCTAGGCGCCACCACAGCCGAGATGGAGGTTTGGCGGGCGTTCGACCTGGCCGCCGCCATCGCAGAGTTCACCTCGCTGCCCGTGCTGATCGAGAACGACGGGACCGCGGCGGCACGGGCAGAGCACGTGTTCGGGGTCGACGCGGACCTCGTGGACTTTGCCGCGTTCTTCGTCGGCACCTTCGTCGGCGGCGGGCTGGTGCTGAACGGCCGGGTCTATGCCGGGCCCGATGGCAACGCCGGCGCGCTGGGTTCGCTGCCGGTGCCGGGGGGACAGCTCATCGACACCGCGTCGCTCTATCTCTTGGAGCGGGCGTTGCGCGAGGACGGCCGCGCGCCGGGCATGTTGTGGGATCCGTCCCAGGATTGGGGGATGATCGAGGACCGGCTGGTCCCGTGGATCGAGACCGCCGCGCAGGGCCTCGCCGCGGGCATCGTCTCGGTCGCGGCGGTGCTCGACTGCCGCCGGGTGGTCATCGACGGGTCCGTGCCTCAGACGGTTCGCGCGCGTCTGGTCGCCGCCGTGCGCGCGCGGTTGGCAGAGGGCGACCTGCGCGGCATCACCCCGCCCATCGTGGCCGAGGGGAGCATCGGCCCCAGCGCCCAGGCCATCGGCGCCGCGGCGCTGCCGATCTTCGACCGCTACCTTTTGGAGGGGCCCACGGCCCACGGCTGAGCCGTGGGCGGCGGCCGTCACGCGCTGATCGCCGTGGCGCCCAGGGGCCTGAGATCGACCGATAGGATGCGAAACCGCCGCGGTGCCGGGGCCGCCTCGGCCGTCGCCAACGCCCCCAGCGCCTTGATCCCCCCGCCCGGGCCGGCCACCGGCAACAGCACCATCGCCGCCGCCACCGACGCCGGGCCGATGCTATCGGCCAGATCCAATCGGCAAAGGGCAGGGCGCGCGAACACCTCGTCCACGGCCGCCTCCAGCCGCGCCCGCGCCGTGGGGACGAAGATCGCCGAGAGCGGCATCCCCCGCACGTCCATCCCCAATAGGTCGTTGACCCCGTCGCAGGTCAACCGAAGGCGGGCGTGGCCCATCCGTGGCGGATCGACCAGAAACACCCGGTCCAGCCCGTCGTCGTCCAGCACGGCCGGCCCCAGATCGGCCCGTCGCGGCACCAGGCGCCCCCGGCGGCGCGCCTCCCACCGGCGCACCAGCCGGTCCAGCGGTTGGGTGTCGGGCCGCCCCTGGCGGCCGAAGGGCAGAACCGTCGCCCCCGTTCGTTCGTGTGTCATGGCGTTTGCCGTCCCCTCATCCGAAACGGTGCGCCGCGCCCCATGCGGCGGCGCGATTGTCCCTGTCGCGCCGCTCTGGTATCGCTCGGCGAACCATGCCCCCGGCGCCGATCCTAGCAAATCGGCAGCGGCGGCACCGCAGGAACCTTTTGGAAAGGTTAACGATGCCCCCGAGCGGCCCCAAGTCGATGACCGGCTATGCCACCCTGACCGGCGCCGCGGAGGGGTGGAGCTGGGTCTGGGAGGTGCGGTCGGTGAACAGCCGGGGGCTGGATCTGCGGCTGCGGGTGCCCGACGCGGTCGACGGTCTCGATCCGCCGCTGCGCAAGGCGGTGCAGGCGGTGGCGGCGCGCGGCGCCGTCACCCTGTCGCTGAAACTCACGCGCGACGAGGCGGCGGCGGGGCCTGCGCTCGACCCCGCCGCGCTCTCCGGCGCGCTCGACGCGGTGCGGCAGATCGAGGCCGCGGCGGCGGCGAACGGGATGCCCCTGGCGCCGGTGCGCGCCACCGACGTCCTGTCGATCCGCGGCGTCATGGACCCGGGCGGCACGCGGGCGCGGGCCGACGTCACCGCCCTGCGCGGCGCGCTGCTGGCGGACGTGACCGACCGACTGCTCCCAGCCTTCGACGCGATGCGCGCAGAGGAGGGACGTGCCATGGCCGCTGTGCTGGGCGCTCAGTTGGACGAGATCGCCCGCCTGACCGCCGCCGCCGCCGCCGCCGCCGAGGCGCGGGCGGCGAAGAGCGGCGACGCCCTGCGCGCGGCCGTTGCGCGGGTGACCCAGGCGACGGACGCGGTGGAGCCCGAGCGGCTGGCCCAGGAACTGGCGCTGATCGCGGTGAAGTCCGACGTGACCGAAGAGATCGACCGCTTGACCGCCCATGTGGACGCGGCCCGCGGCCACCTCGCCGCAGGCGGTCCCTTGGGTCGCAAGCTCGACTTCCTCACGCAGGAGTTCAACCGCGAGGCCAACACCTTGTGCGCCAAAGCTCAGTCCGCCGATCTGACCCGGATCGGCCTCGACCTCAAAACGGTGATCGACCAGATGCGCGAACAGGTGCAGAACCTTGAGTGACGCGATGACCCGGCGCGGCCTTCTCATCATCCTGTCCTCGCCGTCGGGGGCGGGCAAGTCGACGCTGGCGCGGCACCTGCGCGCCTGGGATCCCACCATCCGCTTCAGCGTCTCGGCCACCACCCGGCCCCCGCGCCCCGGCGAGACGGACGGCCGCGACTATCACTTCGTCACCGAGGTGGAGTTCAAGCGCATGGTCCGCGACGGCGAGATGCTGGAGCACGCCCACGTCTTCGGCAACTTCTACGGGTCGCCCCGGGGCCCGGTGCAGGATGCCATCGACGCGGGCTGCGACGTGCTGTTCGACATCGACTGGCAGGGGGCGCAGCAGATCGCCAACTCGGCCCTCAGCCCCCATGTCCTGTCGGTGTTCGTCCTGCCGCCCTCCATCGGCGAGCTGCGCCGCAGGCTGGTCAGCCGCGGACAGGACGCGGCAGAGGTCATCGCCAAGCGGATGCAGCGGTCGTGGGACGAGATCAGCCACTGGGGCGGCTACGACTATGTCCTGGTGAACGACGACCTCGACGCCACCGCCGCCCGGCTGGAGACGATCGTTACCGCCGAGCGCCTGCGCCGCAGCCAGCAACCGGGCCTTCTGGCCCATGTCCGCACCCTTCAGGAAGAGTTCGAGGAGACCGCATGACCGTCTACGCCCTGGACGGCGACACGCCGATGATCGACCCCGACGGCACCTTCGTCGCCCCCGACGCCAACCTGATCGGCAAGATCATCCTGCGCGCCCGTGCTTCGGTCTGGTTCGGCGCCACCCTGCGCGGCGACAACGAGGCCATCGAGGTGGGCGAGGGGTCGAACGTGCAGGAGGCGAGCGTCCTGCACACCGACATGGGGTTCCCGCTGACGATCGGGCGCGACTGCACCATCGGACACAAGGCGATGCTGCACGGCTGCACCATCGGCGACCAGAGCCTGATCGGCATGGGCGCCACGGTGCTGAACGGCGCCCGGATCGGCCGCAACTGCCTGATCGGGGCCTGCGCGCTGATCACCGAGGGCAAGGAGATCCCCGACGGCTCCCTCGTCATGGGCGCCCCGGGCAAGGTCGTGCGGCAACTGGACGACGCGGCCATCGCCGGGCTGCGCGCCTCGGCGCAGCACTATCAGGAGAACGCGGCGCGCTATCTCGCCGGGCTGAAGGCGATGGGCTGATGGCCGATCCGCGCACCCCGGTTCGTCGCACCGACTGGCCCGACAGCGTCAGCCGTCCGGTGGTGACGCCGCTGCAACCCTCGGTCGTCTATTCCAGCCCCGACCCCGACACGTTGGACGCACAGTATACGGGCGGCGCGCAAGGCTACACCTATGCCCGGGAGGGACACCCCAACGCCGCCGTGCTGGCCGCCAAGATCGACGCGCTGGAAGGGGCGACGGGCGGGATCGTCCTCGGCTCGGGCATGGCCGCGGTGACGGCGGCGCTGCTGGGCGTTCTGCGGCAGGGGGACCACGTGGTCGGGGCCGACCAGCTCTATGGCCGGTCGCTGAGGATGATGGCCGAGGAACTGCCGCGAATGGGCATCGCCACCACCCTGGCCGATGCGACGGACGTGGACGCGGTGGCCGCGGCGATCCGCCCCGAGACCCGCATGATCCTGATCGAAGTGGTGTCGAACCCGACGCTGCGCGTGGCCGACCTCGACGGCATTGCGGCTCTGGCGCGGGATCGCGGCGTGCTGCTGGCGGTGGACAACACCTTTACCACGCCGCGTGGCTGCCGCCCCTTCGAGCACGGCGCCGACATCGTCATCCATTCGGTGACGAAGCTCCTGGCCGGGCATTCCGACGCAACGCTGGGCTATGTCGCCGCCCGCGACCCGGACCTGACGGCACGAATGGGTGTGCTGGCCGCGACGCTGGGCCTGACGCCCAGCCCCTTCGACTGCTGGCTGGCCGAGCGTGGGATGCACAGCTTTGAGCTGCGCTACGACCGCGCTGAGGCGACCGCGGCGACGCTGGCCGATCATTTGGCACAGCTCCCTGGCGTGACGCGCGTGCTTTATCCTCTCCGGCCCGACCACCCCGACCACAACCATGCCAAGGCGCTGCTCGGCGACCGGGGGGGCAACATGGTTACATTTGAGATCCCGGGCGGCCGGGCGGCGGCCAATGCGCTGGTCCGCGCGGCCGAGCGGATCGCCTTCGCCCCGACACTGGGCGACGTGGGCACGACGCTCAGCCACCCCGCGACCTCGTCGCACCGTGCGCTCACGCCCGAGGCGCGGGCCGCCATCGGCATCGCCGAAGGCACGTTCCGGGTGTCCGTCGGGATCGAGCCGGAAGAGGTGTTGTGCGACGAGTTCGAGGCGGCGATTCGCGCGGCGGCGGCGGCCTAGCCCCCGCCGCTCTGGGCGTCAGTGCAGGTAACGGTGGACCGGCCGGTCGCTGATCACGGCGAAGTCCAGCCCAGGAAAGGCGGCGGCCACCTCGGCCTCGACCATCTCGGGGCGGGGCAGGGCGCCTGCCGGCACCCGGTAGGCCCCCCGGTAACCCGCCTTGTGCAGCATCCGCGCCAGATCGATGCAATCGAACCGATCGCTCATCGCAGGCGACACGATCACATCGGGCGGCGTCGCGACCAGGGCGACGGGCACCGATTCGATGTCGGCAAAGGCGATGGGCCCCGCCGCAGGCACGGTGCGGAGGATTTCCGTCCTAACAGAGCCCGGCGCGACGAAGAGGGTAAGCCCCCCCTGCTCACCGACGGCGAACTCGGACTTATCTACTGTATCGCGGCGTGCGCCGCTTCTGCGAACCGACATACCGGCACTCCTCATACCGATCACATCATATCAAGATAAATCGAACAGACTTAAAGTAGGTTTCTTTCGATCACGGTCTAGTGACGTATTTCCGCCGAGTGGGGCCGGAATGCCGCTGGATCTTGCGACAAAAAACATCGAGTCGTCCGATCCGAGGGGCGCAGCATGACAGTCACCGACGATATCGACGCCTATTTGGACGCGCTGCCGATTCCCGCTCTGCTGATCGGGACGGCCGAACGGGTGCTGGCCGGTAACCGCGCGGCAGTCGACCTGTTCGGCCCGGGGCTGGTCGGGCGGCACTATGTTACCGCGCTCCGCCAACCTGTCCTGCTGGACGCCATCGAGGGGTCTTTGCGCAGTGGCGACCGTCGCGAGGCGGCCTATCTTGCGATGGATGGCACCCGCGACACCACATGGCGCGTGACCATCGCGCCGGTGCCCACCGGCACGCTCCTCACCCTGGAGGACCGCACCCATATCGAAGAGCTGGGACAGATGCGACGCGACTTCGTGGCCAATGTCAGCCACGAGCTGCGGACGCCGCTGACGGCGCTGTCGGGGTTCATCGAGACTCTGCGCGGCGCGGCGCGCGACGACGCGGCCGCGCGCGACCGGTTCCTCGGGATCATGGAGCGCGAGGCGGCGCGGATGAATCGGCTGGTCCGCGACCTTCTGTCGCTCAGCCGAGTGGAGAGCGAAGAACGGATGCGGCCGACGCGGCCCGTCGACCTGACCGGCGTGTTGCGCGCAGTGGTGGGCAGCCTCGCGCCCCTGGCAGAGGATCGCGGGGTCCCGGTGACGCTGGACCTGCCGCCGATGCCGGTCACGGTGCCCGGCGACGCCGACCAGCTCAGCCAGGTGTTCACCAACCTCCTGGAGAACGCCCTGAAATACGGCGGCGTGGCGGTGTCGGTGCGGCTGACCGTCGAGACCCGCTCGCCGGTTCTGCGCGGCGCCGCGGTGCGGGTGGTGGTCAGCGACGAGGGCGAGGGGATCGACCCAATCCATCTGCCCCGGCTGACCGAGCGATTCTACCGCGCAGACGCCCACCGCTCGCGGGAGCTGGGCGGCACCGGACTGGGCCTCGCCATCGTCAAGCATATCGTCAACCGCCACCGTGGGCGGCTGCGCATCCACAGCGCGCCGGGGCAGGGGAGCCGTTTCGCCGTCATTCTGCCCCGACCGGAGCCCGACGAGACGCCGCAGCCCTGACGCGACGGCGCCCGGCCTTGCGTCATAAATCCGTTACATCCCTGTCACAAAAGCTCAGCGTGCGATGCCTACACGGCGCCTTGGGGCCGCCTGCCTGCGGCCGGACACGAAACAGGAGTTCTGTATGTCCCTCGTCAAATTGACCGTTTCCACGCTGGCCGTCGCTGCGGTGACCAGCGGTGCCGCCATCGCCCGCGACCAGGTTCAGGTCGCCGGGTCCTCGACCGTCCTGCCCTATGCCTCGATCGTCGCCGAAGCCTTCGGCGAGAACTTCGATTTCCCGACCCCGGTTGTGGAATCGGGCGGCTCGTCGGCCGGGCTCAAGCGCTTCTGCGAGGGCGTGGGCGAGAACACCATCGACATCGCCAACGCCTCCCGCGCCATCCGCGAGCGCGAGGTTCAGGCCTGCGCCGAGGCCGGTGTCAGCGACATCATCGAAGTGCGCATCGGCTATGACGGCATCGTCTTTGCCAGCCAGATCGACGGTCCCGCCTTCACCGAGTTCGAGCCCGAGCAGTGGTACAAGGCGATGGCCGCCGAGATCCCCGGCGAAGACGGCACCCTGATGGCCAACCCCAACATGACCTGGGCCGATGTGGACGAGAGCCTTCCGGCCGTCGAGATCATGGCCTTCATCCCCGGCACCAAGCACGGCACCCGTGAAGTGTTCGAGGAAAAGGTGCTGCTGACCGGCTGCGAAGCGACCGGCGCGATGCAGGCCATGATGGATGCCGGCATGGACGAAGACGCCGCCGAGGACGCCTGCATGGCGGTTCGCGAGGACGGCAAGGCCGTGGACATCGACGGCGACTACACCGAGACCTTGGCGCGCATCGACAGCAACCCCGAGGGTGTCGGCGTCTTCGGCCTGGCGTTCTACGAGAACAACCAGGACAAGCTGAAGGTCGCGACCATGGGCGGCGTCGCCCCCTCGACCGAGACCATCTCGACCGGCGAATACCCGGTGTCGCGTCCGCTGTTCTTCTACATCAAGAAGGCGCATATCGGCGTGATCCCCGGCCTCAAGGAGTTCGCCGAGTTCTTCGTCTCCGACGAGATCGCCGGCCCCTCCGGCCCGCTGGCCAACTACGGCCTGGTGTCCGACCCCGAGCTGGCCGCGACCCAAGCCAAGGTGTCGAACGAAGAGATCATGTCGGGCGGCATGTGATCGCCGACTGAGCCACTGCCGGGGGCGGCGCGCCGCGTGCCGCCCCCGCGCCGTTTCTGCCTGCTGCCGAACGACCCCGGGGGACCTCCATGCCGCTACTCTGGTTGATCGCGATCGTCATCGCGCTGGCCGCTGTGGGCGCCGTTCTGGGGCGCCGCCGCGCCCTGGCCTCGGCCGACGGCGACGCGCGCCGCTTGCATTCTCTGCCGAGCTACTATGCCGCCAATGTCGGCCTGACCGTGCTGACGCCCGCTCTGGGCCTTTTGGCGCTCTGGCTGCTGATCCAGCCGCTCTATGTCGACTGGCGCGTGACCGAGTTGATCCCCGACGCCGCGATCCCCGAGACGTCGACCCGCGGTCTGGTCATGAGCGACGTGCGGCGCGTGGCCGAGGGCCTGGACACCGCGATCCAGCAGGGGGCCATGACCGAGGACGAGGCGGCACGTCTACAGACCGAGTCCACCGACATTCGCGAGCGTCTGGCCGCCGTGGGCGTGGCGCTGGGCTCGAACGTGCGGCCCGAAGTCCTGACGGCCGCGCAGCGCTATCGCGACCTGTCGGGCACGGGCACGACGCTGATGGCGGTCGCGGTCCTTTTGGCGGCCATCGGAGGGCTGGCGGTGTCGGTGCTGATGACCCACCGCGACTTCCGCGCCCGCAACACCGTCGAGCGGGGCATCATGGTCATGCTGATCGCCGCGGCCTCCATCGCCATCCTCACGACCGTGGGCATCGTCCTGTCGATGCTGTTCGAGACCGCGAACTTCTTTGGCCAGCATTCGTGGACCGACTTCTTCTTCGGGCTGAACTGGTCGCCGAATTTCCGCGGCAACAGCGACCTGGGGATCATCCCGCTCCTCTGGGGCACGCTGTATATCTCGTTCATCGCGCTGTTGGTGGCGGTGCCCATCGGCCTGTTTTCCGCAATCTACCTCAGCGAATACGCCACCCGCCGCGTCCGCTCTGTCGCCAAGCCGATGATCGAAATCCTCGCCGGGATTCCCACCATCGTCTACGGCCTCTTCGCGCTGATCACGGTGGGGCCGTTCCTGCGCGACTACTTCGCGCAACCGCTGGGCCTGGGCAACTCGGGCTCGTCGGTGATGACCGCGGGTCTGGTGATGGGGATCATGCTGATCCCGTTCGTGTCGTCGCTCAGCGACGACATCATCAACGCGGTGCCCCAGGCGATGCGCGACGGATCGCTCGCACTCGGCGCCACGCATTCCGAGACCATCCGCCAGGTGGTGCTGCCCGCGGCGCTGCCTGGGATCGTGGGGGCCATCCTCTTGGCCGCCAGCCGCGCCATCGGCGAGACGATGATCGTGGTTCTGGGGGCAGGGGCCGCGGCCCGACTGGACCTCAACCCGTTCGAGGCGATGACCACCGTGACGGTCAAGATCGTCAGTCAGCTGACCGGCGACACCGACTTTGCCTCGCCCGAGACGCTGGTGGCCTTTGCCCTGGGTCTGACGCTGTTCGTCATCACCCTGTGTCTGAACGTGCTGGCGCTGTGGATCGTGCGCCGCTACCGGGAGCAGTACGAATGACCGACATGACCGCCCCCGCCGCGCCAGCGGACGCGCCGCGCAAGGGCTCGCTCCTGGAACAGGACGCCCGCACGAAAAGGCGCAACGCCGCCGAAAAGCGGTTCGAGGTCTACGGCATCATCGCCGTCGGGATTGGGGTGCTGGCGCTGATCGCGCTGCTGACGTCGATCCTCGTGAACGGCCTCGGCGCGTTTCAGCAGACGTTCCTGAACGTCGAGGTCGAGTTCGCCGAAGACCGGCTGGACAAGAACGGCAACCGCGATCCGGCGGATTTGGCCAAGGTGTCGACGTTCGGCTACAAGCCGCTGATCGAGGGCGCTCTGATCGCCACCGTCGACCGCCTGGGCCTGCGCCCCGACGGGATGTCGGACGGCGACATCGGCGCCATGGTGTCGAACGAGGCCGCGGCGCAGTTGCGCAACCGCGTCCTGGCCGATCCCGACGTGATCGGCACCACGCACACCGTGCGCATCCTCGCCAACGCCCGCATCGACGGGTATCTCAAGGACAGGGTCGACCGCGCCAGCGCCGAGTTGGACGGCAACGTCACGCCGCAGCAACTGGAACTGACCGACCGCCTGCAGGCGGCGGGGGTGCTGGACAAGGCGTTCAACTGGGATTTCATCACCGCGCCGGACGCGTCCGAGAACCGGCCCGAAGCCTCCGGCCTGGGCGTCGCCATCCTGGGCTCGCTCTACATGATGCTGGTGGTGCTGTGCCTGGCCCTGCCCATCGGCGTCGCCGCGTCGATCTATCTCGAAGAGTTCGCGCCCAAGAACCGCTGGACCGATCTGATCGAGGTGAACATCTCGAACCTGGCGGCGGTGCCCTCCATCGTCTTCGGGATCCTTGGCCTGGCGATCTTCATCAACTTCGCCGGCCTGCCGCAGTCGGCACCCATCGTCGGCGGCCTGGTGCTGACGCTGATGACGCTGCCGACGATCATCATCGCCACGCGCGCCTCGCTGAAATCGGTGCCACCGTCGATCCGCGAGGCGGCGTTGGGGGTAGGGGCCTCGAAGATGCAGACCGTGTTCCACCACGTCCTGCCGCTGGCCGCGCCGGGGATCCTCACGGGCACCATCATCGGCCTGGCGCAGGCCTTGGGCGAGACGGCGCCGCTCCTCCTCATCGGCATGGTGGCCTTCGTTCGCGAATACCCCGATGCGCCGCCCGAAGGCTTCTTCGACCCCGCCAGCGCGCTGCCGGTGCAGGTCTACAACTGGACCCAGCGCGCCGACCCGGCCTTCGTCGAACGGGCCTCGGGCGCGATCATCGTCCTTCTGATCTTTCTCGTGGCGATGAACGCGCTGGCCGTGTTCCTGCGCCGCCGCTTCGAACGCCGCTGGTAAGGAGCGTCCCCATGAACGACATGCGACTTATAGACAGGGCAACCGACATGACAGACGTCAAGATCGCCGCACGGGGCGTGCAGGTCTTCTACGGCGACACCCACGCGATCAAGGACGTGGACGTGGACATCCAGGACAAGACCGTCACCGCCTTCATCGGCCCGTCGGGCTGCGGCAAGTCGACGTTCCTGCGCTGTCTCAACAGGATGAACGACACCATCGACTCGGCCCGGGTCGAGGGCGACATACGCATCGACGGCGAAGACATCTATGACCGCCGCGTGGATCCGGTGCAGCTCCGCGCCAAGGTCGGGATGGTGTTTCAGAAGCCCAACCCGTTCCCCAAGTCGATCTACGACAACGTGGCCTACGGCCCCAAAATCCACGGTCTGGCCAAGAACCGGACCGATCTGGACGACATCGTCGAGCGCTCGCTGCGCCGTGCCGCGCTGTGGGACGAGGCCAAGGACCGCCTGCAGGAGCCGGGAACGGGCCTGTCCGGCGGACAGCAGCAGCGCCTGTGCATCGCCCGCGCCGTGGCCACGGAACCCGAGGTCCTGTTGATGGACGAACCGTGCTCGGCGCTGGACCCCATCGCCACCAGCCAGGTCGAGGAACTGATCGACGAGCTGCGCGCCAACTACTCGGTGGTGATCGTCACCCACTCCATGCAGCAGGCCGCGCGGGTCAGCCAGAAGACCGCGTTTTTCCACCTGGGCAACCTTGTGGAATACGGCGAGACGGGCCAGATCTTTACCAACCCGCAGGACAGCCGCACCGAAAGCTACATCACCGGACGGATCGGATAGGATCATGGTCATGGATGAACGACACATCGCCTCGGCCTTCGACCGGGACCTGGAGGCGATTCAGGCCCTCATCATGAAGATGGGGGGGCTGGTCGAGGCCGCGATCCTCGACAGCGCCAAGTCGCTGGAGACCCGCGACGAGGAACTGGCCGCCAAGGTGCGCAAGGCCGACGCCCAGATCGACGCGCTGGAAGAGCGGGTCAACGAAGAGGCGGCGCGGGTCATCGCGCTGCGCGGGCCCATCGCCAGCGATCTCAGGACGGTGCTGAGCGTCATCAAGATCTCCGGCAATCTGGAGCGCTGCGGCGACTATGCCAAGAACCTGGCCAAGCGCACCAGCGTTCTGGTGCAGCTCCAGCCGCCGCCGGGCTCGACCAAGTCGATCCGGCGCATGGCGCGCGAGGTCGAGGGGATGCTCAAGGACGCGCTCGACGCCTATATCCAGCGCGACGCCGAGCTGGCCGAGGACGTGCGCAACCGCGACCAGGACGTCGACCAGATGTATAACGCCCTGTTCCGCGAGTTCCTGACCCACATGATGGAAGACCCGCGCAACATCACCGCGTGCATGCACCTGCACTTCATCGCCAAGAACATCGAGCGGATGGGGGACCACGTGACGTCCATCGCCGAACAGGTCGTGTATCTCGTCACCGGCGAGGTGCCCGAGGACGTGCGCCCCAAGGGCGACCGCACCGCCTATGCGACCCCGGAGGGCTGAGACCATGGCGGCCGGTCAACCCCGCGTCCTGGTGGTCGAGGACGAGCCCGCGCAGCGCGAAGTCCTGGCCTACAACCTGGAGGCCGAGGGCTTTGCCGTCAGCCGTGCCGAGACCGGCGATGACGCCCTGCTGCTCGTCGACGAGGACGGGCCCGACATCATCGTCCTCGACTGGATGCTGCCTGGCGTCTCGGGGATCGAGGTGTGCCGCCGGCTCAAGATGCGCACCGACACCCGCGACGTGCCGATCATCATGCTGTCGGCCCGGTCCGAAGAGGTCGACCGCGTGCGCGGGCTGGAGACCGGCGCCGACGACTACGTGGTTAAACCCTATTCGGTGGTCGAGCTGATGGCGCGCGTCCGCAGTCAGCTCCGGCGCGTGCGCCCCGCCACCGTGGGGCAGACCCTAGAGTTCGAGGACATCGTGCTGGACGCCGAAACCCACCGCGTGACCCGCAACGGCGCCCAGTTGAAACTGGGGCCGACCGAGTTCCGCCTGCTCAGCACCTTCATGGAGAAGCCCGGCCGGGTGTGGAGCCGCGAACAGCTCCTCGATCGGGTCTGGGGTCGCGAGATCTACGTCGACACGCGGACCGTGGACGTCCACATCGGTCGCCTGCGCAAGGCGCTATGCCAGCACGGCGGCAGCGATCCGGTGCGCACCGTCCGCGGCGCGGGCTACGCGCTGGGGTAGGGGAACCGGCCCACCGCCTGTGCGTTTCCCGCCGATACAGGGGAACGCGAATGCACAAACTGGAACGCGGCGCGCAGGTGGCTGTCATCGCAATCGGCGTCGTCGCTTTCGTGACGGGCATGAGCCTGGCGCAGGACGTTCTGGCGCCCATGGTACTCGCTCTCGTGATCGGCGTCGTGTTGTCCCCGATCTCGGACATGTGGATGCGCATCGGGTTTCCGCCCGCGGCGGGCGCGCTGACCAGTCTGATCCTGACGCTGGCGCTATTGATGGCGCTGATCTTCGTCGCGCAGCCCATCGTCGTGCGGATCATCGACGCCTGGCCGGTCATCCTCCAAGAGATGAGCGCGACCATCGCCGAGGTGCAGAACGCGCTCCGCGGATTGGAGAGTGTCAGCGAGCAGGTCGAAGGCGCGATTTCGGGCGAGGGCACGGGTGTTGCGGCGGCGGCCGACGGCTCGATCGCGTCGAGCCGGGACACCGCCGAGGTCGCCGCGCCGGCGAACGGCGATCCCAGCGCCATGGTGCCCAGCCCGGTGGAGGCGCTGTCGCTGGCGCCGGCGGTCCTGGCCAAGGTGGTGATCTTTGCCGGCGTCCTGTTCTTCTTTCTTCTGACGCGGGTCGAGATCTATGCCTGGATCGCCCGCCGCATCGCGCCCGCGGGTCAGGAGCGCGAAATCGCCCTCCGTCTGCGCGCGGCCGAACGCCAAGTGTCGACCTATTTCATCACCATCTCGATCATCAATGCCGGCCTCGGGGCGGCCGTCACCATCGCGGTGATGATCATGGGGCTGCCGTCGCCGTTCATCTGGGGCGCCGCGGCGATGTTGTTGAACTTCGTCCTGTATCTTGGGCCCACGGCGCTGATCGCGGCGTTCACGGTGGCGGGGATCGTGCATTTCGACGGGGCGATGTCGCTCTTGCCGCCCGTGGTCTATCTGACGCTGAACATGATCGAGGCGCAGTTCGTGACACCCACGGCGCTGGGCAAGCGGCTGTCGGTGAACCCGCTGCTGATCTTTCTCGCGCTGGTGTTCCTGCTGTGGCTCTGGGGACCGCTGGGCGGCATCGTCGCGATCCCGCTCTTGCTGTGGGGCATCGTGCTGTCCTCGAACCTGCGCGAGGGGCGGCGGGAGTTGGAGGAAGCCATGCGCGCCTCCGAAGAGGCCCGCCGCAAAGCCGAAGCCGCATAATAGGTATTATGTAATATATGGGATGCCTGGAGCGCCGGGCATCCAGCACCCTCGACAGCCCTCTCGGCGTGGCTATAGTGCGCGGTCATCGACAAGACGGATACGGAGCCGAGTGTGACAAGCGACGAGCGCACAGAGGCGATGGACCATCTCCATGCGGTGATGGAGGCGCGCACCGGCGCAGAGGTCTGGCAGCTTCATCTGGACCGTATGGCGCACTTCGGCTTCGACCGGCTCCTCTATGGATTCACACGATTTCGCACCGCCCAAGGCTTTGGCGACCGCGAAGATCTCCTGATCCTCAGCAACCATCCCCCGGCCTATCTTCAGCGCTTTGTGGAGGACGGTCTCTATGATCGCGCGCCGATGGTCCGCTGGGCGTCGGAGAACTCTGGGGCGTGTTCTTGGCGGTGGATGGCCGAGCATCGCGACATCCTCACGCCCGACGAGCTGAGCGTCGTGACATTCAATATCGACCATGGGATTACCGCGGGATATTCGATCAGCTTTCCCGACGCCTCGCTGCGCAACAAGGGCGCGATCGGTCTCACCGCGCGCGCCGGACTGGACCAGGACGACGTCGATGCCATCTGGCGGCGGCACGGGCGGGAAATCTACGTGGCCAACTGCTGTGCGCATCTGCGGCTGATCAACCTGCCCTATCCCGCGTCCGGGCGCGTTCTGACCCCGCGGCAGCGCGAGGTGCTGGAATGGGTCCGCGACGGCAAGACGATGCAGGACATCGCTGCGATCATGGGCCTGACGGTGGCGACGGTGGAGAAGCACCTCCGCCTGGCTCGTGCGGCGCTGGACGTCGACACCACCGCGCAGGCAATGCTCAAGGCGTCGTTCCAGCACCAGATCTTCGTTCTGGAGCGATGACCGGCGGGATCCGCGGCCGTTCCCGCCGATTTCACGTTCCGCTCACGGTTCCGTTAACCAATTGGGAAACATGAGGAAAGGACCGATGCGCCTGGGTCTCGCCGCCCTCGTGCGGCGACGGTATGGAATCCCGGACTTCCCCCACGTCAGGGCGCCTGCCAACGTGGCTGTGTTCCGTGAGTGATGGCATATGCCATGGGAACACGCTCTCGGCCGGCCCGCGATTACGGGTTCGGCCGGGGGTATTCTCCGGGAAACCGGAGCCCGCGGGGCCAGGTCATTCCTCCGCCCGGAACCGCGGTCCCCACACCGTATCGGCCTTCATCCCCAATCAGGCCGGTGCGGCCCCAGGCGGTGCGGCCAGCGAGCGGCCGCACCGCCGCAACAACACATTATAGAATCCTGTTCTTAAACGAAAAAGGGCGCCCCGCGGGGCGCCCAATTCGTGATTGGCGGAACCGGATCAGACGCCCGCGGCCTTGGCCACCTCGGCGGCAAAGTCCTCTTTCTCGACCTCGATCCCCTCGCCGACCTCCAGACGCACGAAGCCGGTGATCTCGACGCCGACCTCCTGAGCCGCCTCGCCCACGGTCACGTCGGGGTTCACCACGAAGGCCTGGCCCAGCAGCGTGTTCTCGGCCAGCCACTTCTTCATCCGGCCGACGATCATCTTTTCGATGACCTGCTCGGGCTTGCCCGACTCGCGGGCGATGTCCATCTGCACCTGCTTTTCCTTCTCGACCACCGCCGGATCGAGCGAGGCCTCGTCCAGGGCGGCCGGGTTGGTCGCGGCGATATGCATCGCCACCTGCTTGCCAAAGCTCTCGTCGCCCGTGGTGGCCACCAGGACACCGATCTTGCCCATGCCCGGCGCAGCGGCGTTGTGGACATAGGAGGCCACCGTCTGACCCTCCAGCCGCTCCATCCGGCGCAGCGTCATGTTCTCGCCGATGGTGGCGATCTTGTCGGTGACGTTCTCGTCGACCGTCTTGCCGTTCAACGACGCGACCTTCAGCTCGTCCAGCGTCTGGCAGCCCAGCGCCACCTCGGCAATGTCGCGGACCAGCGCCTGGAACTCGGCGTTCTTGGCGACGAAGTCGGTCTCGGAGTTGATCTCGACCGCGACGCCCGCGCCGCCGTCGACCTTGACCGCGACGAGGCCCTCGGCGGCGGTGCGCCCGGACTTCTTGGCGGCCTTGGCCAGACCCTTGGTGCGCAGCCAGTCCACCGCGGCGTCCATGTCGCCGTCGGTCTCGGTCAGCGCCTTCTTGGCGTCCATCATCCCCGCGCCGGTCGCCTCGCGCAGTTCCTTCACTTGTGCAGCGGTGATCGCCATCTTTCGGCTCTCCTCATGTCTCAACGGTGCTCCGGCCGGTCTTCACCCGCCGGAGACAACAACTTCGTGACGCGGACGGCGCTCAGGCCTGGTGCTCGGCCGGTTTGTTGTCCAGGTCGTAGGGCGCATCCTTGGCGACGGTGTCGTCGGCCACGGCCTCGTCGGACAGTTCCAGCGGAGCCTCGGCATTCGCCGGGGTCTCGTGGATCTCTTCCATCGCCGCATCCTCCAGCGCGCCCATGTCGACGCCGGCGGCCGACATCTGCGCGCTCATCCCGTCGAGCGCGGCGCGGCTGGCCAGATCGCAGTAGAGCGAGATGGCCCGCGCGGCGTCGTCGTTGCCGGGGATGATGTAGTCCACACCGGCGGGCGAGCAGTTGGTGTCGACCACGGCGACCACAGGAATGCCCAGCTTCTTGGCCTCGGCGATGGCCAGGTCTTCCTTGTTGACGTCCACGACGAAGATCAGATCGGGCAGGCCACCCATCTCACGGATGCCGCCGAGGCTCGCCTGGAGCTTCTGCTGCTCGCGCTCGATGCCCAGACGCTCTTTCTTGGTCAGGCCCTCGGCGCCCTCGGCCATCCGCTCGTCAATCTCTTTCAGACGGTTGATCGACTGGCTCACCGTCTTCCAGTTGGTGAGCGTGCCGCCCAGCCAGCGGTGGTTCATGTAGTACTGCGCACAGCGCTCGGCGGCATCGGCGATGGGCTTCTGCGCCTGGCGCTTGGTGCCGACGAACAGGATGCGGCCATTCTTGGCCACGGTGTCGCGGATCACCTGGAGCGCGCGGTCCAGCATCGGCACCGTCTGGGTCAGGTCGATGATGTGAATGCCGTTGCGGTCGCCATAGATGAACTCGCCCATGCGGGGGTTCCACCGCTGGGTTTGGTGACCGAAGTGAACGCCAGCTTCGAGGAGCTGACGCAGAGAGAACTCGGGGAGCGCCATTCGCGTATCCTTTCCGGTTTGAGCCTCGGCGGGGCGTCAGGGATCTCTCCCAACCGGCGGACCGTTCGGGGATGTCTCCCCCGAGGGCCCAAGCCCCGCCTGTGAAGTGGGGGCTGCGTTAGCCGATCCCCGCGCGATCCGCAAGGGGCGACGGTGCGGCGCCGAGGAGCGCGTGGACCGCCGCGCGCGCTTCGGTGAGGATCGCGGCGCGCCGGTCTGGGCCGTTGCAGGCGGCGGCCATCTGCACAGCGCCCACGGCGAGGGTCAGGGCGGCGGACCAGGGGCGGGGCCTCCCCCCCTGCCCCCGCGCCATCTCGGCCAGGATCGCGGCGTGCGCGGCGGTAAACCCGGCCTGGGCCGCGGCACCCGCATGAGCCACGTCGCCCGCCAGCGCCGCGGCGGTGCAGCCGCGCGCCACAGCGGTGAAGTTTGCGGGGTCGAGATAGGCGTCGAACTGCTCCAAGAGCTGGGAATGGAGCGCCTCCCCGGTCTCCCCACGCCGCGCCCTGAGCCGGTCGAGGAGTGGATGGCGGTGCTGCACCACCTCAGCGAACAGCGCCTCTTTGGACGCGAAGTGCGCGTAGAAGGCGCCGCGGGTCAGCCCGGCCTCGGCCATCACCGCGTCGATCCCAGTGGCGGCATAGCCCGCCCGACGAAACGCGGCGGCCGCCGCGGTCAGGATGCGGTCGCGGACCTCGGCATTGTGACGGTGCTTGCGGTTCGTATCCATGTCGGTCATCATGTTTATGTCGAACATCACATTTACAATCGAGGAACGGCCGATGTCCATGCTCACGATCTCACCGCCCTACGTCGCGGCGCTGGCCATTCTGATGGCGGTCCTGTCGGTGCACGCAGCGATGGCGCGGGGCACCCACGGGGTGGCGCTGGGAGACGGCGGTGTCGGGGCCGTCGCGCTGCCGGTGCGCCGATTTGGAAACCTCAGCGAATACGCGGCCATGGCGGCGCTCCTTCTGGTGCTGATGGAGATGGCGGGGATCGCGCCCGTCTGGCTGCATGTCTATGGGACCGCGCTGATCGCGTTCCGGCTGCTCCACCCCTTCACGCTCTTCGATCGTATGGACGCGCCCATGTGGCAGAAGGCCGGGCGGTTCGTCTCGGCGGCGGGCACGGCGACATTGCTGGTTCTGGGCGGGATCGCCATCGCGCTTGCTTGAGGCTTGCAGGCCCGCGGCCCCTGCCCCACAAACGCCGCCATGACGCCGCCGCCCGACATCCTGTGTATCGGTTCGGTCCTCTGGGACGTGATCGGGCGCGCGGCCTCGCACATGCGGGTGGGGTCGGACGTGCCGGGGCGGATCACCCGGCTGCCGGGCGGCGTCGCGATGAACATCGCCATGACGCTGCGCCGGTTCGGCCTGACTCCAGCGCTGTTGAGCGCCGTCGGTCGCGACCCGGAGGGCGAAGAGCTGATGGTCGCCTGCGCCCGCATGGGGATGGTGACCGACCACGTCTATCGCTCCGACGATCTGCCCACCGACCGCTACATGGCGGTCGAGGGGGCCAATGGCCTGATCGCGGCCGTCGCAGACGCCCACTCGCTGGAGGCGGCGGGCGCCAAGGTGCTGGGTCCCCTCGCCGACGGCCGGTTGGGCAGCGCCGAGGCGCCCTATCCCGGCATCGTGGCGCTCGACGGTAATCTGACCGAGGCGCTCCTGGCCGACATCGCCCGCAGCCCGCTCTTCTCGGCCGCCGACCTGCGGGTCGCCCCGGCCTCGCCGGGCAAGGCCGAGCGGTTGTTGCCGCTCATGGGCCACCCGCGCGCGACGCTCTATGTCAATCTGGAAGAGGCCGGGCTGTTGCTGAACGCCCGGCACGACACCGCCCATGCCGCCGCCGTCGCGCTGATCGACCGCGGCGCGAACCGGGTGCTGGTCACCGACGGGGCGGCCCCGGCGGCTCTGGCCACCGCCGACGAGGTGCGCGAGGCGGCGCCGCCCCCGGTGCTCGTCACCCGCGTCACCGGCGCAGGCGACACCTTCATGGCCGCCCATATCGCGGCCGAGCGGCGAGGTGACGGGGTCGACGCGGCGCTCGCCGCCGCGCTCCGCGCCGCCGCCGCTTATGTTTCGGGAGACGTGGCCACATGACACCGCCCCTCACCTATTCCGACGAGGTCGCAGCGGCCCGCGCCGAGGGGCGGCCCGTGGTCGCGCTCGAGTCCACCATCGTCACCCACGGGATGCCCTGGCCCGACAACGTCGAGACGGCCCGCCGGGTCGAGGCCGCGGTGCGCGCGGGCGGTGCCGTTCCGGCGACCGTCGCGGTGCTGGAGGGGCGGCTCCACATCGGTCTGTCGCCCGAGGCGCTGGAGGGGCTGGCGCAACGCACCGACGTGGCCAAGCTCAGCCGCGCCGACCTGGCCGCGTGCCTCGCCACCGGCGGCACCGGCGCCACCACCGTCGCCGCAACGATGATCGCCGCGCGCCTCGGCGGCATCGACGTCTTCGCCACCGGCGGCATCGGCGGGGTGCATCGGGCCGCCGAGGTCAGCTTCGACGTCTCGGCCGATCTGCAAGAGCTGGCACAGACCCCGGTGACCGTGGTGGCGGCTGGGGCCAAGGCGATCCTCGACCTGGCCAAGACCTGGGAGGTGTTGGAGACCCTGGGCGTGCCGGTGATCGCCGTGGGCCAGGATGTGCTCCCGGCCTTTTGGTCGCGTCGCTCGCCGCACCCGGCGCCCTTGCGCATGGACGATCCTGGCCAGATCGCGGCGGCCCACCTGATGCGGGCCGCCCTGGGCCTGCCCGGCGGGCAACTCGTCGCCAACCCGATTCCGCCCGGCGACGAGATCCCGGCCGCCACCCTGGCCCCCGCCATCGAGCGCGCCCTGGCCGAGGCCGAGCGGCAGGGGATCGCGGCCAAGGACGTGACCCCGTTCCTGCTGCAACGCATCTACGACCTGACCGAGGGCGCCTCCCTGACCGCGAACATCGCACTGGTGCTGAACAATGCGCGCCTGGGCGCGCGGATCGCCTGCGAGATCGCCAACCGGCGCGGCCCTGCGGCCGCCACTGCGTCTCAGACATTGTAGCGCCGTGAAACCCGGCCTACATTGGGCTCCGCAACGCGAAGGCCTGCCGTTCCATGGATAACCATCCCCACCACGACCCGGCGCACCCTCCCCGGCGCAAGCCGCTCCTGGCGGGGTTGCGGGCGAGCTTTCTCACCGGGCTCGTGGTCATCGCGCCCATCGGCCTGACCATCTGGCTGATCTGGACCGTGGTAGGGTGGATCGACGGCTGGGTCCTGCCCTTCGTGCCGCAGCGGTTCATGCCCGAGCAATACATCGGGATCAACCTGCGCGGCGTCGGCGTGATCTTCTTTCTCGTCTTCACGGTGATCGTGGGGTGGCTGGCCAAGGGGCTGATCGGGCGGTCGCTGATCCGCTGGGGCGAGGGCATCGTCGACCGGACCCCCATCGTCCGGTCCGTCTACAACGGGCTCAAGCAGATCGCCGAGACCGTGTTCGCGCAGACCGACACCAGCTTCGACAAGGCGTGCCTGGTGGAGTATCCCCGCCGCGGGATCTGGGCCATCGCCTTCATCTCGACCGAGGCCAGGGGCGAGATCGACCGCGGCATTCCCGTGCAAGAGGGCAAGGTCAGCGTCTTCCTCCCCACCACGCCGAACCCGACCTCGGGGTTTCTGCTCTTCGTCCCGGCGAGCGACGTGATCGTGCTGGACATGAGCGTGGAGGACGCCGCCAAGCTCGTCATCTCCGCAGGGCTGGTCTATCCCAACGCCAAGGATCCGACGCGCCCGCCCGTGGTGGCGAAACAGCGTCCGGCGGCGGAGTGATCTGAGGACAGCATGCGCGCCGCGCGATCCGTCGCCGCGGGGTGAGAAGGGCGGCGCCGTCCCGCGGGGTGGCGCAGAAAGCGCCGCCCCGTGGGGGCGGGACGGCGCTGCCCGGCGTGCCGCCGGGCGGGACAAGGTGGCTGGTCGATTTGCATAGTCGGCCTCCCGGTTTCAGCCGAACATCGCCTCCAGATCGACGGTGCCGCGCACGCCGATGTCGCCGAGATGGGCATCGAGGAACGCCTGCGCCGCGGCCTCTCCCGCGCTCTTGAGCCGGGCCAGGACCACCGGCGACGGCACCACCTTGGTCGCGACGCTCAGATCCCGCATCAGCGTGTCGTCGGCGATCATGTGCACCGCCACGTCCTTCATCGCGCCCGGAGCGACCTTGCCCTCCGCGATCAGCCGCTTGACGAAGGCGATGGCCCGCAAATCCCGCAGAAGCGAGGCATTGAAGCTGATCTCGTTGATCCGGTTGAGGATCTCCTGCGGCGCGTAGGGCAGATCGGGGCGGTAGATCGGGTTGATGTTGACCACGACGATGTCGTCGGGGAGGCCGGGGTCGTAAAGCGGATGCAGCGCCGGGTTCCCGGTATAGCCGCCGTCCCAATAGGCCTGGGTCGTTCCGTCGGGCTCGGCGATCTCCACCGCCTGGAACAGGGTCGGCAGGCAGGCCGACGCGAGGAGCGCCTCCGGCCCGATCTCGTCGCCCGAAAACACCCGGATCTTGCCCGTCCGCACGTTGGTCGCGCAGACGTGGAGGTCGGGCCCCTCCGGCGCACAGACCTCGTCGAAGCGCAGATTGCGCACAATCCGCTCCAGAGGGTGGCGATAGAAGGGGCCGTAGGCATAGGGGCTGGTCGCCCGTGCCACGATGTCGCCCAGCGAATAGGGCAGCGAATACTCCAGCGCCTGGCTCATCGCCCGCGTGGCGGGCGCCATGTCCGACAGCCAACTGGCCAGGCGCATGTCCTGGACCGCGCCGATCTGGCCCCAGAGCCAGGCGAGCGTCGCACGCGCCTCCGCGCGGCCCCCCGCCACCAGCCCGGACTTCAGCGCCGCGCCGTTCAACGCCCCGGCCGAGGTGCCCGAAATCGCCGCGATCTCCACGTCCTCGCACGCGAGAAGGACGTCGAGCACGCCCCAGGTGAACGCCCCATGCGCGCCGCCGCCTTGCAGCGCGAGGTTGATGCGCTTGGGGCCCACTGCGCTCAGAGTGCCGTCCAGCCCCCGTCGACGCTGATCGTGGTGCCGGTGATCTGCGCCGCGGCGTCCGAGCACAGGAAGACCGCGGTGCCCGCCACCTGCTCGACGGTGACAAAGTCCTTGGACGGCTGCCGCACAAGCATCACGTCGCGGATCACCTGGTCGCGGGACAGGCCGTGGGTCTTCATCTGGTCGGGAATCTGGCTCTCGATGATCGGCGTCAGGACATAGCCCGGGCAGATCGCGTTGCAGGTGATCGGCTCTTCGGCGGTCTCCAGGGCCACGGTCTTGGTCAGGCCGACGACCCCGTGCTTGGCCGCGATATAGGCCGATTTGTAGGGCGAGGCGGTGAGCCCGTGCGCCGAGGCGACGTTCACGATCCGGCCCCAGCCGGCCTGCCGCATCATCGGCAGCGCCACGGCGGCGGTGTGGAACGCCGAGGAGAGGTTGATCGCCAGGATCGCGTCCCATTTCTCGGGCGGGAACTGATCGACCGGCGCCACGTGCTGGATGCCGGCATTGTTGACCAGGATATCGCAGCGGCCCGCCGTCTCGATCAACGCGCGCGCGGCGTCGGCCGACGACATGTCGGCCTGGATATAGCGCGCGGTCACGCCGCACTCGGACGCGATACCCTCGGCCAGGGCGTGGTCCTCGTCGGTATCGGTGAACGAGTTGATCACCACGTCGGCCCCGGCCCGCGCCAGCTCGCGGGCGATGCCCAGCCCGATCCCTGAGTTCGATCCGGTGACAACGGCGGTCTTGCCGGTGAGCGACATGGGCGGGTCTCCTCGTGCTTGGTCCGCGGGTGCGAGACGACATCGGGCGCCTGCGGCGCGACAATACATGCTGCACCTGCGAAGGGAAGCGGGCAATTGGGCGCCCGCCCCCGGCGCGGATCGGTGGTTCTGTTCCCCCGGCCGTTCCGCTAGCGTCGCGGCCATGGGCGCGGCCTCACTGCACGACACACCCTATGCCTGGACCCGCCTGGGCGTGACCCTGGCCATCGCGGCGGTGGGCAATGTGGGCATGTGGGCGGTCGTGGTCGTGCTGCCCGCCGTCCAGGCCGAGTTCGGCGGTGGACGGGCCGGTGCGTCGCTGCCCTATACGCTGACCATGGTGGGCTTTGCGGTGGGGAGCCTTGCCATCGGGCGCGCCGTCGACCGCTGGGGCATCACCGCGTCGCTGGTGGCGTCGGCCCTGGCCGTCGGCACGGGGTTCGCCCTGGCCGCCGCTGCCGGGTCGATCGCGGCTCTCTCGGCGATCCACCTCCTCATCGGCTTTGGCACCGCAGCGAGCTTTGGGCCCCTGATCGCCGACATCTCGCACTGGTTCCTGCGCCGGCGCGGCATTGCCGTGGCCGTGGCCGCATCGGGCAACTACCTGGCCGGGGCGATCTGGCCGGTGCTCCTCGCCGGCGTCCAGGTCGAACACGGCTGGCGCGGCGCCTATCTGAGCCTGGCCGTCATCGTCCCCGTGGCCGTCGTGCCTCTGGCGCTGTTCCTGCGACGCCGGGTCTCGGATGCGGCCGCGGCCCACGACGCCGCCCGCGCCGCCGATCGGGCGATGCGGGTGCCGCTGTCGCCGCGCGGGCTGCAGGGTCTGCTGGCCCTGGCCGGGATCGGCTGCTGCGTGGCCATGGCCATGCCGCAGGTCCACATCGTGGCGCTGTGCACCGATCTGGGCTTCGGCGCGGCGGTGGGGGCCGAGATGCTGTCGCTCATGCTCATCGGCGGCGTGATCAGCCGCCTGGTCTCGGGCGCGCTGGCCGACCGTCTGGGCGGGTTGCCGACGCTCCTCATAGGCTCGGCGCTGCAATGCCTGGCACTGTTTCTCTACCTCCCGGCCGGGGGGCTGGTGTCGCTCTACGTGGTCTCGGCGGTGTTCGGCCTGAGCCAGGGCGGCATCGTGCCGTCCTATGCCATCGTCGTGCGCGAGTTCCTGCCGCCGCGCGAGGCTGGCGCACGGGTCGGCCTGGTCATCTTCGCCACCATCGTGGGCATGGCGCTCGGCGGGTGGATGTCGGGGTGGATCTACGACCGCACGGGGAGTTACGCCGCGGCCTTCCTAAACGGGATCGGCTGGAACCTGCTGAACCTCGTCATCGTCGCCGGGCTTTTGTGGACGGCCCGCCGCGGTCGGGCGGTCCGCGGATGACCCAGCCGCGCGCCGCACAAAAAAAACGCCGGCACAAGGCCGGCGTTCAGTTATTGAGGCAGGTTTCATACAGGCAAGAAACCTATCGAGCAGTGGTTCCCTTATACGCAATTCATCGCCGCTGTCCAACCTATAAGTTTGATTTCGCTACACTTGGGAACGTAGTCTGCACCCAAGAAAACAAGACAACAGGAGGACTGGCAGTGCCATGACGACAATTTGTTTCCCTGAGGCGCTGCGCCGCGGGGCGCTCGTGGGCGCCGTCGCGCTGGCGGGATTCGCCGCGCCCCAGGCGCAGGCCGAACCGTCGCACGCCATAGCTATGTATGGCGAGCCCGCGCTACCACCGGATTTTGTGTCGCTTCCCTATGCCAACCCGGATGCGCCCAAGGGCGGGCGAATCGTTCAGGGCGAGGTCGGCACCTTCGACAGCCTCAATCCGCACATCCTCAAAGGCCGGGTGCCGTGGCAACTGCGTTTTCTTGCGTATGAGAGCCTTATGGGTCGCAGCTACGACGAACCCTTCACCCTCTACGGCCTGTTGGCCGAATCGGTCGAGGTGCCGGAAGACCGCTCCTGGGTCGAGTTCACCCTGCGGCCCGAGGCCCGATTCTCCGACGGCACGCCGGTGACGGTGGAGGATGTGCTGTGGTCCTACGAGACCCTCGGAACCAAGGGGCACCCCCGCTATCACGGCACCTGGGCCAAGATCGCGTCGGCCGAGGCGGTGGACGACCGCACCGTCCGCTTCACCTTCAACGTCGAGGATCGGGAACTGCCGCTGATCATGGGGATGCGGCCGATCCTGAAAAAGGCCCAGTGGGAGGGCAAGGACTTTGCCGATAGCGGCGTCGACGAGATACCCATCACCACCGCGCCCTACGTCATCGACGACTTCGAAGCGGGACGCTTCGTATCGCTCAAACGCGATCCCGACTATTGGGGCAACGACCTGAACTTTCGCCGCGGGACCAACAACTTCGATGAGATCCGCATGGAGTTCTATGGCGACGCGGCGGTGCATTTCGAGGCGTTCAAGGCCGGCGAACTCAACTCCCTGCGCGAGACCAACGCGGCGAAGTGGGACACCCAGTACGACTTTCCCCGCGTCCGCAGCGGCGAGGTGGTGAAGTCCGAGATCCCGCATCAGCGGCCCACCGGCATGTGGGGCTTCGTCTTCAACACCCGCAACGCGCCCTTCGACGACTGGCGGGTGCGTGAGGCGCTGATCCACGCCTTCAACTACGAGTTCATCAATCAGACGCTGAACGGCGGCCAAGCGCCGCGGATCACGTCCTATTTCTCGAACTCCGAGCTGGGGATGAAGGACGGCCCGGCCGAGGGCCTGGTGCGCGACCTGCTGGAGCCCTTCGCAGACGATCTGCTGCCCGGCGCGCTGGAGGGCTATGCTCTGCCTCAGGGCGACGGGTCCGAGCGGAACCGCGCCAACCTGCGCCGCGCCACCGGAATCCTCGAAGAGGCGGGCTGGACCGTCCAGGACGGCACGCTGCGCAACGCCGACGGCGAGGCGCTGACCTTCGAGATCGTGTTGCGCCAGGGGGCAAACGAGCCGCAGCAGATCATCGATCTCTATGTCGCGGCGCTGGAGCGGCTGGGGATCTTTCCCACCATCACCGTGGTCGACAGCGCGCAGTACAAAGAGCGCACGACCGGCTTCGACTTCGACATGGCGTATTTCGAGCGCGGCATGTCTCTCAGTCCCGGCAACGAGCAATATCTTTACTGGTCCGCCGAGGCCGCCGATCAGGAGGGCAGCCGCAACTGGATGGGGATGAAGAGTCCCGCCGCCGAGGCGATGATCGCCGCCATCCTCGACGCCCGCTCGCGCGAGGAGTTCCTGGCGGCGACGCGGGCGCTCGACCGCGTGCTGACCTCGGGGCGCTACGTGGTGCCGATCTGGTTCAATCCCATCGCCCGCATCGCCCACGACGCCAACCTGAAATACCCCGACAGCCTGCCGATCTACGGCGACTGGATCGGGTTCCAGCCGGACGTCTGGTGGCAGGAAAGCCAGTAACTCAAATCTTTCCGAGTTATTTGCGCGGCGCCGGGAACCTCCCGGCGCCGCGTCGCATTTCCGCTCAGCGAGATTGGGGAGATGCCGTATGAAATGGACCGTCGTCGCCGACAACTGGCCCGCCTTCGTCGGACCGATCGAACAGACCTGGCCCGAGCTGGACGAGGCCGATCTGCTGACGCTGGACGGAGACAAGACCCGCTTTGCCGCCTATCTGGCCAAGAAGCATGAGCTGACCCGCAACGAGGCCCACGAAGAGATCGAGATCTGGTTGCAGGGCAAGGTGCCCGCCGACGTGGCGATGGACGATCAGATGGACGGCACCCAGATCGCCGCCAGCGCGGACCACATTCCCGCGGGCGAAGACGTGTATTCCGAGGATGGCGATTTCGGCGACGACCGCCTCGCCGCCACCCCCATGGGCCGCCGCAACTGAGCGGCGGTATCGAGACCGGCCCACCGACGGACCCCCCTCATCCGCCGGCGGCCACCCGGTAGTCCCACCGGGTCAGCGCCCGTTCCGCACCATCCGCGGGACGGGCGCCAATCGTTTCGGACCCTTGCAACCGGTGGCGCCGCGCACTAGCCCCGGCGGTATGCCCGCCCTGTTCGATGCCGGTCCGCCGGACCCCTGCCCCGCGCCGTTCAACCTGGCCGCCCATGTGCTGCGCCACGCCCGGGATCTGCCCGACAAGACCGCCCTGGCGCTGGTCGACGCCGCCGGCGAGGCCGAGACCTGGACCTTTGGCGCGATGGAGGCGGCGGTCCTGGGCACGGCGGCAGGTCTCCTCGCGCGGGGGCTCGCGCCGGGCGACCGGGTCCTGCTGCGCCTCGGCAACCGGGTGGAGGTGCCGATCCTCTATCTCGCGGCGATGGCCGTGGACCTGGTGCCGGTGCCCACGTCCTCACAACTCACCGCGCCCGAAGTGGCGGTGCTGACGCAGCTCCTGTCGCCCGCCCTCGCCGTGGTCGAGAGCGGCGTCGCCGGGCCGCCCGACGGGGTGCCGGTGCTCGATCTCGACGCCGCCCGCGCCCTGGCCGCCACGCCCGCCGCCGCCTACCGCATGGGCGACCCCGAGCGGCTGGGTTACATCGTGTTCTCCTCCGGCACCGGCGGCACGCCCCGCGCGGTCTGCCACGCACACAGGGCAATCTGGGCGCGGCGGATGATGACCGAGGGCTGGTACGGCCTGCGGCGCGACGACCGGGTGCTGCACGCCGGCGCGTTCAACTGGACCTACACCATGGGCACGGGGCTGATGGACCCCTGGGCGGTGGGCGCAACGGCGCTGATCCCTGCGCCCGGCCTGCCCCCGGCCCAGATCCCCGACATCCTGTTGGCGGAGGGCGCGACGATTTTCGCTGCCGCGCCGGGGGTCTACAGACAGATGCTCAAGCGGGCGGACTGGCCCGCCCTGCCCGCCCTGCGTCACGGCCTCTCTGCGGGGGAAAAGCTGCCCGACAGCACCGCCGCGGCGTGGCGGGCCCGCACGAGGACGGCGATCCACGAGGCCTACGGCATGTCGGAATGCTCGACCTTCATATCGGGCAGCCCGGCGGCGCCTGCGGCCCCCGGCACCCTCGGCCGGCCCCAGCCCGGCCGCCGCATCGCGGTTCTCGACGGCGACCGGCCCGCCCAGATCGATGCGCCCGGAGAAATCGCCGTCAGCCGCCGCGACCCCGGCCTGATGCTGGGCTATCTCGACGACCCCGACGCCACCGCCACAAGGTTCCGGGGCGAGTGGTTCCTCACTGGCGACAGCGCGGCCATGGCCGAGGACGGGAGCCTGACCTATCTCGGCCGCCGCGACGACATGATGAACGCCGGCGGCTATCGCGTCTCGCCGGTGGAGGTGGAGGAGGCGTTGACCGCCCACCCGGACGTGACCGAGGCGGCAGCCGTCGCGCTCCAGGTGCGCGCCGACGCCGCCATCGTCGCCGCGTTCTACACGGGCGCGCGGACACTCGACCCCGACGAGCTCGCCCGCCATTGTGCCGCCCGTCTCGCACGCTACAAGTGTCCCCGGCGGTTCACCCATGTGCCCGCCCTGCCCCGCGGCGCCAACGGCAAGGTGCTGCGCCGCGCTCTCCGCGACGCCCACGGATGGAAGGACCCCGGCGATGATCCGTCTTGATATCCTGAGCGATCCGATCTGCCCCTGGTGCTATATCGGCAAGGCGCATCTCGACCGGGCGCTGGCCGACCGCCCCGACCACCCCTTCGCCATCGAATGGCATCCGTTCCAACTCAACCCCGACATGCCGCCCGAGGGCATGGACCGCCGCGCCTATCTGGAGGCCAAGTTCGGGGGCCGCGACGGCGCGGTCGAGGTCTATGGCCGCATCGCCGAGGCGGCCGAGGCGGCGGGCGTCGAGATCGACTTTGCCGCCATCGCGCGGACGCCCAACACGCTCGACGCGCACCGCCTGATCCACTGGGCGGGGCTGGAGGGGCGGCAAACCTTTGTCGTCGCCGCCCTGTTCCGCGCCTATTTCCGCGAGGGGCGCGACATCGGCGACCGGGCGGTGCTGGAAGGGATCGCCGAGGCGGCGGGACTCGACCGGGCGATGGTCGCGCGGCTCCTGGGCTCGGACGCCGACGTCGAAGACATCCGCGCCCGCGACGCCCATGCCCGGACCCGCGGGGTGACGGGCGTGCCCACCTTCGTCGTCGGCCAGCGCCATGTCCTGCCCGGCGCGCAGCCGCCGGACCTCTGGCGCCAGGTCATCGACGATCTGGCCGCCGAGACGGCGCCGTGACCGTCCGACCCGATCCCGCCCACGCCCCCGCGGCGCTGTCGCGCGGCGAGTTCGTCGCGCTGATGGCGGTTCTCGTGGCCATCGTCGCCTTTTCCATCGACGCGATGCTGCCCGCCCTGCCCCAGATTGCGGCCGACCTGTCGCCCGACAACGTGAACGCCGCGCAACTCGTGCTGACCGCGTTCGTCTTCGGCATGGGCGCGGGCACACTCATCGCCGGGCCGATCTCGGACGCCATCGGTCGCAAGCCCGCGATCACGGCCGGAGTCGCCGTCTATGTGGCCGGATCCCTGGCCGCGGCGATGGCGCAGAGCCTGGAGGTGCTGCTCGTCGCCCGCGTGGTCCAGGGGATCGGCGCGGCGGGCCCGCGCATCGTCTCGCTGGCGCTGGTGCGCGACTGTTTCGAGGGTCGGCGGATGGCCCAGATCATGTCCTTTGTGATGATGATCTTCGTCCTCATCCCGGCCGTCGCGCCGTTCATCGGCTCGCTGATCATCCCCAGCTTCGGCTGGCGCGGGGTGTTCGGCGCCTTCGTCCTCTTCGGTCTCGTGGGCGCGATCTGGCTGAACCTGCGGCAGCCCGAGACGCTGCCCCCCAACGCCCGGGTGCCGCTCCGTGCCGCGGTGCTGAAGGTGGCCTTTCTGGAGGTCGTCGGCCATCCGATGGTGCGGATCTACATCGCCGTGCTCACGCTGGGATTCGGCCAGATGTTCGCGCTCCTCAGCTCGATCCAGCAGATTTATGCCCAGACCTTCGACCGGGCCGAGACCTTTGCCCTGTGGTTCATGGCGATGGCGGTGCTGTCGGGTCTGGGCACCATCGTCAATGCCTCGCTGGTGATGCGGCTGGGGATGCGACGCCTGGCACTGGCGTCCTACGCCGCGCAGACCGTGCTGGCGGCGGCGCTGGTGGTCCTGTGGACGGCGGGCCTGGTGCCGGGCTGGGCGGCGTTTCCGGCGTTCTTCTTCTGGACGTTCACGGTGTTCTTTATGGCCGGGCTGACCTTCGGCAACCTCAACGCCCTGGCGCTCCAGCCGCTGGGCCACATCGCCGGGATGGCGGCGTCGGTGGTGGGGGCGGTGGCGACGGTCCTCGCCGTGGCCATCGCCGCGCCCATCGGGCTGGCCTTCGACGGCACGCCGGTGCCGCTCTTTGTCGGGACGGCGGTGTGCTCGGCCCTGGCCTGGGCCCTGATGCGGCGGACGGTGGAGAGCTGAGCGTTATTGCGGCTCGTCGTCGGCCTTGTAGGGGTGGGCGGGGTCGTCCTCGTCCTCCAGGACGTAATTTGCGGCGAATCCGTGGACGATCACCGACAGGAGGATGGTGACGGCGGCGACCCGCCACACCGCCTCGATCCCGTCGAACTGCGCGTGGCTCTGGGCATAGGCGATGTAGAAGATCGAGCCCATACCGCGGATGCCGAAGAATGCCACCCGCCCCGATTGCAGCCGCGGGCAGTCGTAGCCGCGCAGGGCCAGCCACCCCGCCGCGGGCCGCACCGCCGCGATCAGCGCCACGGCGACGGCCACTTCCTGCCACCGCAGGCCCGCGAGGGCGCCTTGCGCCAGGAACAGGCCGAACCAAAGCAACAGGATGGCCAGCAGGATCGACTCGATCTGCTCGGCGCCGTGGTGGACGTATTTCTCGTAGCCCTCCTTGTCCGTCCCGCGGGAGTTGTCGCGCCCCGCCCGTGCGGCCGCGAACACGGCGAGGAACCCGTAACCGTCCACCGCCTCGGCCACGCCATAGGACAGGGCGGTGGCGCCGAGGATGGTCAGCACCGCGTTCCACCCCTTGCCGTGGCGCCCGTCGCCGATGGTGAAGACGAAGGCCGACACCGCCCTACCCACCAGGTAGCCGACGACCAGACCGGCGATGACGCGATAGGCGACGTCGAAGGTCAGCCAGTCCAGCCCCCACTGCCCGAACGCGGGCCCCAGCGCCGCGACCGAAATGGCGAGGTAGACGAAAGGGAACGCCAGCCCGTCGTTCAGTCCCGCCTCGCCGGTCAGGGCGATCTGCATCGGCGTCTCCTCGCGCCCCGGTCCGTCGACCTGCACCGACCGCGCCAGCACCGGGTCGGTGGGCGCCAGCGCCGCGGCCAGCAAAAGCGCCGCTGCCAGCGGCAGCCCCAGCGCCCAGAGGCCCATCAAGGCCACCGCCGCGATGCTGAGCGGCATGGCGATCAGGATCAGGCGCAGCACCGGCTGCCAGTCGTGCCAGGTGTGGCGCGCGTCGATGGCCAGCCCCGCGCCCGCCAGCGACACGATGACGATCAGCTCGGAGACATGCTCGACCAGCTTCAGCTCGGTCTCGCCCCCCATGGGCAGCGGCGCAGGCAGGCCCACCCATCCCAGGAACGCCCCCGCCAGCACGTAGACCAGAGGCAGGTTCACATAGCGCCGCCCGCTCAGCCAGGGCTGGAGCGTCAGGCCGAGAAGGGCCGCGCCGGCGATGAGGTAATACACGTCGCGGGCGTCGAGAGGACCGGGCAGCGTCATCTGCCGGCAGATAGCGCCGTCCGCAGCGGCGGCCATATCAAGGGGACATGCCAGCGGCGAAGTTAGGGGATGTGTTTCAGCCCGCCCCCAATCTGTAGCGCACGTAGATCGCGGCGAGCAGGACTAGGGTGGTGCAAACGCATCGCAGAATCGCCAGCCTTTCCGAACGCACGACGCTACGAATGCCGAAAAAGCTGTCGTCGGTGACGGGCAAGGGCTCGGGAGGCACAGGCTCCCGCTCCGAGACGTCTTTTTGCGAAATCAACGTAATGCGCGACATGGCGGCCCCTCCGGTCGGCCCCTGTGCGCATGATTGGCGCCTCGAAAGCAGAACAAGTCGGCGACTGCATTAATAGCGGCGTGCGCACCTCGGGATCAGCATTGATTCGCGAATATCCGAAATGACGAAAGTTTCACCCTCAAAGGAACTGAACTGGCCGTCCGCACGACGCGGTTAGTATCCTAAACGGCCTGCGAACGCCGGGGCCTGGCGAGCAAAGTGTTGTAAATTTCTAACCAGGCTGGCGCCTTAGCCCATCACGCGGCGTGCTTGGCCAGGTCCTGCGCGATGGAGAACGCGCCCTTGATCTTGTCGGAGGTTTTGGTCCAGTCGCGGCGCACCACGATCTTGTTGTCCTTGACCTTGGCGTGGCCGTTCTGGGCCTGCACGAACGCGACCAGCCCCGCGGGGTTGGCGAACTTGTCGTTGTGGAACTGGATGGTCACGCCCTTGGGCCCGGCATCCAGCTTGGCGATCCCGGCCTTCTTGCACTCGGCCTTGATGCGCACCACGAGGAGCAGCGTGTTCACCTCCTTGGGCAGCTTGCCGAAGCGGTCGATCAACTCGGCGGCGAAGCCCTCCAGCTCGACCTTGGTGGTCAGGTCCGACAGGCGGCGATAAAGGCCCAGCCGCACGTCGAGGTCGGGCACATAGTCCTCGGGGATCAGCACGGGCACCCCCAGGTTGATCTGCGGCGACCACTCGCCGTCGTCGTCGGTCAGGCCCTCGGCCTCGCCGGAACGGATCTTGGCGATCGCCTCTTCCAGCATCGACTGGTAGAGTTCGTAGCCGACCTCGCGCACCTGCCCCGACTGCTCCTCGCCCAAAAGGTTGCCCGCGCCGCGGATGTCGAGGTCCTGGGACGCCAGGTTGAAGCCCGCACCGAGACTGTCGAGCGAGCCCAGCACCTTGAGCCGCTTCTCGGCCGCTGGGGTCAGCTTGCCGCCGGGCTTGGTCGTCAGATAGGCGTAGGCGCGGGTCTTGGCCCGGCCCACCCGTCCGCGGATCTGGTAGAGCTGCGCCAGACCGAACATGTCGGCGCGATGCACGATCATGGTGTTGGCCGTGGGGATGTCGAGGCCCGATTCCACGATCGTCGTGGCCAGCAGGACGTCGTACTTACCGTCGTAAAAAGCGTTCATCCGGTCGTCCAGCTCTCCGGCCGCCATCTGGCCGGTGGCGGTCACCACGCTGACCTCCGGCACCTGCTCTTTCAGGAACGCCTCGATCTCGGGGATGTCGCTGATCCGCGGCACGACATAGAAGCTCTGGCCACCGCGATAGTGCTCGCGCAGCAGCGCCTCGCGCACGGTGATGGCATCGAACTCGCTGACATAGGTGCGGATCGCCAGGCGGTCGACCGGGGGCGTGCCGATGATCGACAGGTCGCGCACGCCCGTCAGGCTCAGTTGCAGGGTCCGCGGGATCGGCGTCGCGGTCAGGGTCAGGACGTGCACGTCGGTCCTGAGCTGCTTGAGCCGTTCCTTGTGGGCGACGCCGAAATGCTGCTCCTCGTCCACGATCAGCAGGCCCAGCTCGCGGAACTTCACCTGCTTGGACAGCAGCGCGTGGGTGCCGATGACGATGTCGGCGGTGCCGTCCCGCAGCCGCTCGCGCGTCTCGGCCGCCGCCTTGGGCGGGACGAAGCGGCTGAGCTGCCGGATGGTGACGGGGAAGCCGCGAAACCGGTCCTGGAAGCTTTTGGTGTGCTGCCGCGCCAGCAGCGTCGTGGGCGCCACCACCGCGGTCTGGACCCCCGACATGGCGGCGATGAGGGCCGCACGCATCGCCACCTCGGTCTTGCCGTAGCCCACGTCGCCCACCACCAGACGGTCCATGGGCGTGCCGGAGGACAGGTCGGTCGCCACGTCCTCGATCGCCTGCAACTGGTCGTCGGTCTCGGAATAGGGAAAGCGCGCGGCGAAATCCTCCCACACGTCCTCGGGCGGGATAAGGATCGGCGCCTTGCGCACCATCCGCTCGGCCGCCACCCGGATCAGACGGTCGGCCATCTCGCGGATACGCTGCTTCAGCCTGGACTTCTTGGCCTGCCAGGCGCCGCCGCCCAGCTTGTCGAGGAGCCCCTCCTCGTGGCCGAAACGGCTGAGCAGCTCGACGTTCTCGACCGGCAGATACAGGCGGTCGCCGCCGGCGTATTCCAGCAGGATGGTCTCGTGCGCCGCGCCCAGCGCCGTCACCACCTCCAGCCCGCGATAGCGGCCCACCCCGTGGTCGACGTGCACCACCAGATCGCCGGGGCTGAGCGACTGGTACTCGCTGAGGAAGTTCTCGGCCCGCCGCTTTTTCGGCCCGCGCCGGATCAGGCGGTCGCCCAGGACGTCCTGTTCCGAGATCACCGTCAGGTCGGCGCCGTCCTCGGGACCGGTAAAGCCTTGGTCCAGCGTCCACACCGCCAGGAACAGCCCGCCCTTGCCCGACGGCACGTCGCGGAAATCGGCAATCTCCGTGGCGGTGTCGATGCCCTCGTCGGCCATCAGCCCCGCCAGCCGCTCCCGCGCGCCGTCCGAGTAGCTGGCCACGATCACCTGCCCGGCCTTGCGCCTGGTGCGGATGTGGTCGGCCAGAGCGCCGAAGAGGCTGACATGGTCCTGCTGTCGCTCGGGGGCGAAGTTGCGGCCGATGCGCCCGCCCGCGTCGGCGACGCTCGGCCCCGTGGCCTGCGGCAGCGGATGGAACTGCACCACCCGCCGCCCCGCCAGCGCCGCGTCCCAGCTGTCGTCGTGGAGATACAGCAGGTCGGGCGGCGCGGGCTTGTAGACGCTGTCGTGCCGTTTCTTCTGGGCCATCGCCTCGCGGCGGGCGTCGTAGGTGTCCTCGATCCCCTCCCACCGCGACCGCCGCGACGGCGTGGTCTGGTCGTCCAGATGCACCGGCGCGTCCGAAAGATAGTCGAACAGCGTCTCCAGCTTCTCGTGAAAGAACGGCAGCCAGTGCTCGATCCCGGCGTGCTTGCGCCCAGCGGTCACTGCCTCGTAGAGCGGATCGTCGGTGCCCGCCGCGCCGAACTCGATGCGATAGCTCTGGCGGAACCGGGTGATGGAGGCCTCGTCCAGAATCACCTCGCTAACCGGGGCCAGCTCCACCACCTTCAGCTTTTCGCTGGTCCGCTGGGTCGCGGGGTCGAAGCGGCGCGCGTCGTCTAGGGTGTCGCCGAAGAGGTCCAGCCGGACGGGGGTGTCGTGGCCCGGCGGCCAGACGTCGATGATGCCGCCGCGCACCGCATAGTCGCCCGGCTCGACCACGGTGGGCGCCTGGGAAAAGCCCATGTGGGTCAGGAACCGGCGCAGAGCGGCCTCGTCGATGCGGCTGCCCACGGTGGCGGTGAAGGCGGCGGCGCGCAGGGTCTCGCGCGCAGGCACCCGCTGCATCGCCGCGGCCACGGTGGTGAGTAGGACAAAGCGCGGCGGCATCCCGTGCACCAGCGCCGCCAGCGTCGCCATGCGCGTGGCCGAGATCGTGGGGTTCGGCGACACCCGGTCGTAGGGCAGACAGTCCCAGGCGGGGAACGTCACCACCGGCACGTCGGGCGCGAAGAAGCGCAGCGCCTCGGTCATCGCCGCCAACCGCTTGTCGTCGCGGGCGACGTGGATCACCGGGCCGTCGGCCTTGTGCATGGCGCGGACAAGGAGCAGGGCGTCGTAGCCTTCGGGCGCGCCGCCGAGGGTCGTGGGTCGGGTCGTGGACATGGCTGCGTCAGGTAAGGAGCGGACGGCTGGTGTCAATCGCCAAAGCGTGCCGCCGGGGCCAAGGCCGTTGCAACGGCCTTGGCCAAGGGCCTTCCAAGGCCCTTGCCACCGCCCGACCCGTCACGCCGCGAAGGGGCCGACGTCGAGGTTGCGATACATGCCCCAGAGCGCGGTGACGAAGATCGACACGATGCCGATGGCCTGGATCGCCAGCCTCAGCCGCGACAGTTCCGCTCTCAAAGCGTCCCCCTCGGGGGCTTTGCGCTCGATCCGCTCGGCGACCCGCAGGCTGATGGCCGTCACCAGGGTCATGGGCAGCGCGATCAACAGGACGGCCTGCGCGAACTCGACCCCGTACCAGAATCCCAGGATCAGGAGCCCGGTGTGGACCATGAAGCCGAAGCTGACGAGCCCCGTCCCCGCCACCCGCGCGATATAGAGCCGCCGGCCGACGTTGATCCGCACCAGCGCCTCCAGGTCGGCCTCCAGCCGCCCCCCGTGGCGCGCGGCGCGCGCGACCATGTCGTAAGGCACGCCCAGGATCCAATGACTGGCCGAGGACCAGACCGCGGCCAGCGCGATCCAGTACCACAGGTTCGAGAACGACCGCATGTCGATCAGTTCGAAGACCAGCTCGTACCAGTCCAAAGGGGGCTCCGTTGCGTCCGGGCGCCGCGGCGGGCGGCGTCCCTGCGCGGTTGACTAACCCCGCTCGGTCGGGAGATCCATGACGCACCGCTTCCGGGCCCCGGAATTGTTGCAGATGGACACCGCGAGATGACGCACGCCCCCTTCCCCGCCACCCGCTTTCGCAGGCTCAAGAGAACGCCGGCGCTGCGCGCGCTGGTGCGCGAGACCACGCTGACGCCGGACGACCTGATCTGGCCGGTGTTCGTGATGGACGGCACCGACGACGCGACCCCGGTGCCGTCGATGCCGGGGGTGAGCCGGCTGACCGTGGACCGGGCCGTGGCCGCGGCACGCGAAGCCGCGGATCTCGGCATCCTGGCGATCTGCCTCTTTCCCTACACCGACCCGGCGAAAAAGACAGACGCCTGCGAGGAGGCGTGGAACCCCGACAACCTGTCCAACACCGCCACACGGGCGATCAAGGACGCGGTGCCAGAGATTGCGGTGATGACCGACATCGCGCTCGACCCCTACAACGCCCAGGGGCACGACGGGATCGTGCGCGACGGCGAGGTGGTGAACGACGAAAGCGTCGAGGCGCTGGTTCGCCAGGCGCTCAGCCAGGCCGCCGCCGGGGCCGACATCCTGGGTCCCTCGGACATGATGGACGGGCGCATCGGGGCGCTGCGCGCGGCACTGGAGGCCGAGGGGCACCAGGGCGTGGCGATCCTCAGCTATGCGGCCAAGTATGCCAGCGCCTTCTACGGTCCGTTCCGCGACGCGGTGGGCGCGTCGGGGGCGCTCAAGGGCGACAAGAAGGGCTATCAGATGGATCCGGCCAACGGCGACGAGGCGCTGCGGCTGGTGGCCCGCGACCTCTCCGAAGGGGCCGACATGGTGATGGTCAAGCCGGGGATGCCCTATCTCGACATCTGCCGCCGGGTGAAGGACCGCTTCGGCGTGCCGACCTACGCCTACCAGGTGTCTGGCGAATACGCGATGCTCCAGGGTGCGGCCGAGCGCGGCTGGCTCGACGGCGACCGCGTGATGCTGGAGAGCCTCACGGCGTTCAAACGTGCGGGCTGCGACGGCATCCTGACCTACTTCGCCCCGCGCGTGGCGGACATCCTCGGAAGCTAAAGCGCGGCGCCCCGCCCTACCGCAACATGCGGCAGCGGGGCCCAACGGCTCATGCAGCGCGCGCGGTGATCAGCGCGGCGGGCATCGGCACCCGCCAGGTACCGTCGCCGGCGTCCCAGCGCGCCCGCACGAGATCGGCCGCCGCCTGCCGGACTGCCGCGCGCGCAGCTTCGGGCTGACGCAGCAGCAGGTCGCGCACCCGCACCGTGCCCCCTTCGAAGATCGCGATGAGCCGGTCGGGCGACGACAGCGTCCAGACACAGTCGATCTGGGACACTTCGATGTCGGTGAACCCGGCCGCGCCAACCACGCTGCCCGCGGTGGCCGGATCGGCAAAGCGGTGGAACCCGGGCTCCGGCGCGGCCTGGACGGCAGCGCTTCCGTGCGCCGCGATGGCATCGCTCATCAAGGCAAAGGCGGCCGAGTCCGGCGGCCCCACCCAGACCGTGAAGGCCAGCCGCCCGCCGGGGCGCAGCACGCGCCCGCACTCGGCCAGGGCGGCGGGCTGATCCGGGACGTGACAGATCCCCAGGTTGCTGAGCACCGCGTCGAAGGCGGCGTCGGGCAGGTCGAGCGCCTGAGCATCGCCGTGCACGATCCGCGCCCCCGGGACGGCGGCCCGCGCGTGCGCGACCATGGCCGGGGAGAAGTCGACGCCGGTGACGTCGGCCCCCGCCGCCAGCAGCGCCGCCGCCACCTTACCGGGGCCGCAGCACAGATCGAGCGCCGGTTGCCCGCGCACCGGCCCGGCGGCCGCGACGAGGGCGCCGATCGCCTGATCCGCGATGGCGGTGAAGCTGTCGCAGTAGCCGCGTGCGACGTCCTCGTCGGCCCAGCCCGCACGCTCCAGCGCTGCGAACGCGGTGAATTCCTCGGCCATGATGCGCCATCCTTCGATGAGGGCCTACGCAGGCCGGGAGACCTCGTCCGGCGGCACTCCGCCCACCGCCGCGGCAGGGCTGACAGATCGCCGCCCACAGAGTATACTGCATGCCGAGCGGTCGGGACAGGCCGCCGCAAGAGGCATCGGCAGTGAAAAGGGACATTCCCATGAGCATTCTTTCCCGGCGCGGCCTGTTGGCCGGCGCGGGCGCCTGCGCATTGGCGGCAGGCTGCAACAACGGGCTCTCGGGCCGCGGCGCGGACACCATTGACGCCCGCGTCGCCGCGACGCTCAACCATCTCTACAGCACCTACCCGGGCACCGCGGATCTGCGGGACAAGTCCGCCGGTCAGCTCGTCATGCCGCTGATCACCGAGGCGGGCTTCGGTATCGGCGGCAGCTACGGACGCGGGGCGCTGATGGTCAACGGCGCGCCCATCGACTACTACTCCGCGACGCAGGCCAGCATCGGCTTTCAGATCGGGGCGCAGCAATACACCCACGTCCTGTTCTTCATGACCAACGAGGCGCTGTTCGATTTCCGCAACTCGCCGGGTTGGGCCGCAGGGGCGGACATCGAGTATGCGGTGAACGACCGCGGCGGCAACGTCTCGGCCGAGACGACGACGTCGCTCAGCCCGGTGATCGCGGTGGTCTTTGGACAGGCCGGGCTGATCGCGGGGGCCTCGATCGAGGGCACGAAATACACGCGGATCATCCCCTGACCCGCGGACCGCTGAACCCGTATCTCGCCGGGGTCGCGCCGCCGCCGATCATGGCGGCGCAACGGTGGGTGGCCGAGGCGCGGCTGCCCAGGGACCTGCCGCTGCTGAACTTCAGCCAGGCCGCGCCGGCCGTGCCGCCCCCGGAGGGGCTGCGCCAGGCGATGGCCGACGCGCTGATCGAGGACCCGGCAGCGCATCTCTACGGTCCGGTGCTGGGCAACCCTGCGCTGCGCGAGGCGCTGGCGGCGCGCACCGCCGTGCTCTACGGCGGTCCGGTCGCGGAGGCGCAGATCGGCATCACCTCGGGCTGCAACCAGGCGTTCGCGGCCGCGGTGGCCAGCCTGGCGGGGCCCGGCGACGAGGTGATCCTGCCCGTGCCCTGGTATTTCAATCACAAGATGTGGCTCGACATGTCGGGCGCGGTGGCGCGGCCCCTGGAGACTGCGCGCGACCTGCTCCCCGACCCCGAGGCCGCGGCCGCCCTGATCGGGCCCCGAACCCGGGCCATCGCGCTGGTCAGCCCCAACAACCCCGCGGGCGTGGAGTATCCCCCCGCGCTCCTCGCCGCATTCCGCGATCTCTGCCGCGCGCGGGGCCTGGCCCTCATCCTCGACGAGACCTATCGCGATTTCCATTCCGCCGAGGGGGCGCCCCACGACCTGTTCGCCGATCCCGACTGGGACGACACGCTGATCCATCTCTATTCCTTCTCCAAGGCGTTCCGCCTGACCGGCCATAGGGTCGGCGCGGTCGCGACCTCGCCCGCCCGGCTGGCCGAGATCGAAAAGGCGCTGGACACCGTCACCATCTGCCCCGCGCAGCCCGGTCAGATCGGCGCGCTCTGGGGCCTGCGGCACCTGGGTGACTGGCTGGCCGGGGAGCGGCGCGAGATCCTCGCCCGCCGCGCTGCGATGGCAGCGGGCCTGAGCGCCCTGCCCGGCTGGCGGCTGGACGGCTGCGGCGCCTACTTTGCCTACGCCGCGCACCCATGGAGTCTGCCCTCCGACACGGTCGCGCGGCGGCTGGTGTCGGAGGCCGGTCTGCTGATGCTGCCCGACACGATGTTCCGCCCCTCGGGCGGGGGCACGCATCTGCGCATCGCCTTTGCCAATGCCGACGCCGCGGGCCTCGACACCCTCTTCTCGCGCCTCGCCCACGTCACGCTTTAGCCAGCCCGCCTTGCCCCCCTTGCGCCGCTGACATAGACAGCGCCAAACGGGCACGGGCACGAGGGAGCCGCGCATGGCCACGGGCGCCAAAGGGCAGATCTCCAAGTTCTTCGTCTGGACCATCCTGGTCCTGCTGATCGTCGGTCTGGCGGGCTTCGGCGCGACCAATTTCGGCGGCGGGGTGCAGACGGTGGGCCGCGTCGGCGACACCGACATCCCCGTCGACCGCTACGCCCGCACGCTGCAACAGGAGATCCGCGCGTTCGAGGCCCAGGCCGGCCGGCGGGTGCCTTTCGCCGAGGCACAGCAACTGGGTCTGCCCCAGGCGGTCCTGGCCCAGGTCGTGGCCACCGCGGCGCTGGAGGACGAGGCGTCCGAGCTGGGTCTGTCCGTCGGCGACGACGAGGTGCGGCGCGAGGTGCTGCTGGTTCCCGGGTTCCGCGGGCTCGACGGCAGCTTCGACCGCGAGGCCTATGAGTTCGCGCTGCGGCAGCAGGGCCTGAGCGTGGCCGAGTTCGAGGAGCAGATCCGCGACGAGACCGCCCGCACCCTGCTCCAGGCCGCGGTGATTTCGGGGATCGAGACGCCCACGGCGCTGACCGACCTGCTCTTTGCCTATGCGCGCGAGACCCGCAACGTCTCGACCGTGGTGCTGGGCTCCACGGACCTGGCCGATCCGCTGCCCGAGCCCGACGATGCCACCCTGCAAGCCTATTACGAGGCGAACCCCGACCGCTTTACCCTGCCCGAGCGGCGGCAGATCACCTATGCGTGGCTTACCCCCGACATGATCCTCGACGACGTCGAGGTGGACGAGGATCTCCTGCGCCGCGTCTACGACGAGCGCCGCGACGAGTTCAATCAGCCCGAGCGGCGGCTGGTCGAACGCCTGGTCTTCGGCACCGAGTCCGCCGCGCAGGAGGCCGCCGACGCCATCGCGGCCGGCGACACCGATTTCGATACTCTGGTGGCGGACCGGGGCCTGGCGCTGGAGGATATCGACCTGGGCGAGGTGGCGCGCGACGACCTGGGCGAGGCCGCCGAGACGGTGTTCGCGCTGGAGGAGCCGGGGATCGCCGGTCCGGCGCCCTCCCCGCTCGGACCCGCGCTCTTCCGGGTCAACGCGCTCCTTTCCGCCCGCGAGACCCCGTTCGAAGAGGCCCGCGACGCATTGCGCGACGAGTTCGCGATGGACGCCGCATCCCGCGACGTGGAGGCCGAGATCGAGGCGGCCGAGGACCTGCTGGCGGGCGGCGCAACGCTGGAGGAACTGGCCTCCGAGACCCGCTTTCGCCTGGGCGACATCCTGTGGTCGGGGACGCAGCCGGGCCTGGGCGGCGACGACATCGACGCCTACCCCGCCTTCCGCGAGGCCGCGGCGGCGCTGGAGGAGGGCGACTTTCCCGAGGTGCTGGAGCTGAACGGCAACGGCCTCTTTGCCCTACGGCTGGACGAGATCGTGCCACCGACCCTGCAACCCTTCGACGAGGTCGAGGTCCAGGTGATCGAGGCCTGGGCCGCGGACGAGACCCGCACCCGCCTGACCGCCCAGGCCGAGGCCGCCGTGGCCGCCGCCGAGGCGGGCACCCCGCTCGCCGATCAGGGGCTCGCGCCGGTGGAGCGCACCGGGCTGATGCGCGACGCCTTCGTCGAGGATCTGCCGCTCCAAACGGTCACCGCCGCCTTCGAGATGGCGCCGGGCGAGATGCGGGTGATCTCCGCCGACCAGGGCGCGGTGATCCTGCGTCTCGACGCCGTGAACGCCGCCGATCAGGAGAGCGACGAGGCGGTGGAGGTCAAGAGCGCCTTCGCCGAGCGCACCTCTCAAGGGTATGCCCAGGACGTGGTCCAGGCGTTCACCCGCGCGCTGGAGCGGCAGAAGGGGATCGAGCTGAACCAGGCCGCGGTCAACGCCGTGCACGCCCAGTTCGCGCAGTAGCCTGCGATGGCGCTGACCCCGGAGTTCGAGACCTTCGCCCGCGGCTACGAGGCGGGCGAGAACCAGGTCGTGCACGCGCGCCTGGCCGCCGATCTGGATACGCCCGTCAGCCTGATGCTGAAACTCGGCGCGGCGCGGCCCGACACCTTCATGCTGGAGAGCGTGACCGGCGGCGAGGTGCGGGGCCGCTACTCGATCATCGGGATGAAGCCCGACCTGGTCTGGGAATGCCGCGGCGAGAGCAGCCGGCTGAACCGGGCCGCCCGTTTCGACCCCGAAGCGTGGGAGGATCTGTCCGGCCACCCACTCGACACCCTCCGCGCGTTGATCGCCGAGAGCCGCATCGCCCTGCCCGAAGACCTGCCCGCTGCGGCCGCGGGGCTCTTCGGCTACCTGGGCTACGACATGATCCGCCTGGTGGAGCGGTTGCCGGACGTGAACCCGGATGTGCTCGGCCTGCCCGACGCGGTGATGCTGCGCCCCTCGGTCGTCGCCGTGCTGGATGGCGTCAAGGGCGAAGTGACGGTGGTGTCGCCCGCCTGGGTCGCCTCGGGTCTGAGTGCCCGCGCGGCTTACGCCCAAGCGGCCGAGCGGGTGATGGATGCCGTGCGCGACCTCGAACGCCCCGCGCCCGGCGAGAGCCGCGAGCTGGCCGAGGCCGCGGCCCCGGCCGAACCGGTGTCGAACTTCACCCACCAGGGCTATCTCGACGCGGTGCGGAAGGCCAAGGAGTACATCGCGGCCGGCGACATCTTTCAGGTCGTGCCGTCGCAGCGCTGGGCGCTGCCCTTCGACCTGCCGCCCTTCGCGCTCTACCGCTCGTTGCGGCGCACCAACCCGTCGCCGTTCATGTTCTACTTCAATTTCGGCGGGTTCCAGGTGGTGGGCGCGTCCCCCGAAATCCTGGTGCGGGTCTTCGGCGGCGAGGTGACGGTGCGGCCCATCGCCGGCACCCGCCCCCGCGGGGCCACGCCGGAGGAGGACCGCGCCCACGAGGCCGACCTGCTGGCCGACGAAAAGGAGCTGGCCGAGCACCTGATGCTCCTCGACCTCGGCCGCAACGACGTCGGCCGGGTGGCACAGATCGGCACGGTGCGCCCGACCGAAGAGTTCGTCATCGAGCGCTATAGCCACGTGATGCACATCGTGTCGAACGTCGTGGGCCAGCTGTCGGCCGAGCACGACGCGCTGTCGGCGCTGCTGGCGGGCCTGCCCGCGGGCACCGTGTCGGGCGCGCCCAAGGTGCGGGCGATGGAGATCATCGACGAGCTGGAGCCCGAAAAGCGTGGCGTCTACGGCGGCGGCGTGGGCTATTTCAGCGCGGGCGGCGACATGGACATGTGCATCGCGCTCAGGACGGCGGTGGTGCAGGACGGCACGCTCTACATTCAGGCAGGCGGCGGCGTCGTGCACGACAGCGACCCCGAGTCCGAGTTCCAGGAGACGGTGCACAAGTCCAACGCCATCCGCCGCGCCGCCGCCGAGGCCGCCCGCTTCACAGGTCGCGGCAACCGCTGAGCGGCGGGGGGGAAGGGCTTTTGAAAGCCCTTCCGAACCGCCTTCGAAGGCGGTTGCAAGGCCCTTGCAAGGGCCTTGGCCCTCAGAGACCCAGGTCGCGCAGGACAGCCGGGAGCGCGTCGGGCAAGTCCTCCGCGATGAGGCCCGGTCCGGCGGCGCGGCCGCAAGCGGCGTGCAGCGCGGTGCCGAGCGCCGCCGCCGCCATCGGTGCCATCCCCCGCGACAGCGCCCCGCCGATGAGGCCGGACAGGACGTCCCCCGCCCCGGCCGTGGCGAGCCAGGGCGCCGCCCGGTCGCCGGTCGCCCGGTGCACCGCCACCTCCCCGCCCGGGGAGGCGATCCAGGTCTCGGCGCCTTTCAGGAGCACCGTGGCCCCGATCTCGGCCGCGGCGCGCGCCGCGGCGTCGGCCCCTTCGACCGCGATGTCGGGCCAGAGCCGCCGGAACTCGCCCCCATGGGGGGTCAGCACGGCGGTCTCGGGGACCGCCCCGCGCAGGGCGTCGTCGCCCGCGATCAGCGTCAGCGCGTCGGCGTCGAGCACCAGCGGCCGCCCGGCGGTGAGCGCCGCCGCCACCAGGTCGGTCTCCCGCGCGCCGGTGCCCAGGCCGGGACCCACGACCAGCGCGGTGATGCGCCCGTCGGCGGCGAGCCACCCCGCCAGCGCCGGGCCGTCCGCGACCTTGCGCAGCATCACCGCGGTAAGCTGGGCCGCGTTCTCGATCAGCGCGGCGGGGGGCGGGGCCAGGGTCACCAACCCGGCGCCGACCCTGAGCGCCGCGCGCGCCGCGAGGCGCGCAGCCCCGCCGCGCCCGACCCCGCCGGACAACACCACGCAATGGCCGTGGTCGTATTTGTGCTGCGCCGCCGTCTTGGCCAGGGGCGCGGCGAGGGCGGCGTCGAGGACGATCTCGCGCGGGCTCACAGGCCGATATCCGCCACCGCCAGCCGCCCGCAGAGGTCCGGCCCCGCGCCCTGCAGGTGCCCGGGCTTGGGCGCATGGAACGTCACCGTGAGCATCGCCCGGGCGGCGCGCAGCCCATGCTCGGGCACGCCGCCCAGCACTTCGCCGGTGTCGGCCGACAGGCCCGAGGGGATGTCGATGGCCACGGTGCGGGCGTGGGCGCGGTCGATCCCGGCCAGGTCGGACTGGTCGTCGATCTCCCACAGCACCTCCCACAGATCGGGATCGTCGATGGGACGGGCCAGGCCGGTGCCGAAGAGCGCGTCGACCATCAGGTCCGGCGCCGGCGCGGGCGCCCCAGGCGCCACCCGGTCCGCAGCCGCCAGCCGCTCCCAGTTCGCCCGCGCGTCGGGCGGCAGGTGCGCCGGATCGCCCCACAGGCGCACCCCAACCTGCCAGCCCCGATCCTTCAACAGGCGCGCCACGACGAACCCGTCGCCGCCGTTGTTGCCGGGGCCGCAGAAGATCTCGGCGCGCCCGGGGTGCTCGGCCAGCGCGGGCCAGGTGGCGAGGACGGCGTCGACCACCCCCTGCCCCGCCCGCTCCATCAGTTCGAGGCCGCTGGCGCGCCCCGACTCCATCGACCTGCGCTCCAACGCGCGCATCTCCGCGACCGAGATCGTTGCCGTCATTTCCCCTCCGTTCTCAAATCGCCTAAGAAACGGTCAAGCCGCCCACATCCTCGGCACGTCCTCTGGAATCCCCCAGGCGCGCCGGGAGCCCCCGGGCGGCCCCGATTGTGACCCCCACCGGGACATGGTCTGTGCCAAAACCATAATCTGCGCAGGAGTCGGCGGAAAATGAAAAAGATCGAGGCGATCATCAAACCCTTCAAACTCGACGAAGTGAAGGAGGCGCTTCAAGAGATCGGCGTCCAGGGTCTCTCGGTGCTCGAAGTGAAAGGCTTCGGCCGCCAGAAGGGACACACCGAGCTCTACCGCGGCGCGGAATACGTGGTCGACTTCTTGCCCAAGGTGAAGATCGAGGTGGTTCTGGACGACGCCCAGGTCGAACCGGCCATCGAAGCGATCATCGCCGCGGCCAAGACCGACAAGATCGGCGACGGCAAGATCTTCGTCTCGGACGTCGTCCAGGCGATCCGCATCCGCACCGGCGAGACGGGGCCGGACGCGCTCTGACGCCGCCCGCAGACGCAACAGACACATCAAGCAAGGGGAAAGACCGCCACCATGAGCAAATCCGACATGTTGAAGACCATCAAGGACGAGGACGTCGAATATGTCGACATCCGCTTCACCGACCCGCGCGGCAAGTTGCAGCACGTGACGGTCCTCGCCGACCAGGTGGATGAGGATTTCCTCGACGAAGGCTTCATGTTCGACGGTTCGTCCATCGCCGGCTGGAAGTCCATCGACCAGTCCGACATGAAGCTGATGCCCGACACCGCGTCGGCCTATCTCGACCCGTTCTACGCGGAAAAGACGCTGGCCGTGCACTGCACCGTGCTGGAGCCCGACACCAACGAGCGCTACGAGCGCGACCCCCGCGGGACTGCCCGCAACGCCGAGGAATACCTCAAGTCCACCGGCATCGGCGACGTGGCCTATTTCGGCCCCGAGGCCGAGTTCTTTCTGTTCGACAACGTCCGCTACTCCACCTCGATGAACAAGGTGTCCTACGAGGTCGATGCTATCGACGCGTCGTGGAACACCGACACCGAGTACGAGATGGGCAACATGGGCCACCGCCCCGGGATCAAGGGCGGCTATTTCCCCGTGGGTCCGGTGGACGACGGCCAGGACATCCGCTCCGAGATGCTGTCGACGATGAAGCGCATGGGCATGAAGGTCGACAAGCACCACCATGAGGTGGCGTCGTGCCAGCACGAGCTGGGCCTGATCTTCAGCAGCCTGACTGACCAGGGCGACCACCTGCAGAAGTACAAGTACGTCATCCACCAGGTCGCACACGCCTACGGCAAGTCAGCCACCTTCATGCCCAAGCCCATCGCGGGCGACAACGGCACGGGGATGCACGTCAACATGTCGATCTGGAAGGACGGCAAGCCGCTCTTTGCCGGCGACAAGTATGCCGACCTCTCCGACGAGGCGCTCTACTACATCGGCGGCATCCTCAAGCACGCCAAGGCGCTCAACGCCTTCACCAACCCGTCCACCAACTCCTACAAGCGTTTGATCCCGGGCTTCGAGGCGCCGGTGCTGCGCGCCTACTCGGCCCGCAACCGCTCGGGCTGCGTCCGGATCCCGTGGACCGAAAGCCCCAAGGCCAAGCGTGTCGAGGCCCGCTTCCCCGATCCCTCGGCCAACCCCTATCTGTGCTTCGCGGCGTTGCTGATGGCCGGGATCGACGGGATCAAGAACAAGATCCATCCCGGCGAGGCGATGGACAAGGACCTGTACGACCTGCCGCCCGAAGAGCTGGCCGACATCCCCACCGTCTGCGCGTCGCTGCGCGAGGCGATGGAGGAGCTGGAGAAGGACATGGACTTCCTCCTGGCCGGAGACGTGTTCACCCGCGACCAGATCGAGGGCTACATGGACCTCAAGTGGGAAGAGATCTACGCCTACGAGCACACGCCGCACCCGATGGAGTTCAAGATGTACTATAGCTGCTGACCCTCGCGACGGCGCGATGGACGGTCGAGGGGCGCCCTGCCGGGGCGCCCCTTTCGCATTTCTCAGAGCCATGACGGCTCACCCATGGGTTGAACAAGAGCGACGCTTTCGGTCCGACCCCTGCAGGATTCAGCTTTTGGATGCATCCCGCACGGCCCCTCCGGGCCCCCTTGGGTGATTCGCACCGGCGGCGTTCGGACCCTCGGGCCCGTCTCGGGCCGCCGCGGGGCGCACATCGCCACGGTATTCCATTGGATCCCGCAAACGCCTGATTTCCGGCGTGCCAGCGCTTGGGAACCTGTCTTTTGGGTCAGGTTCTCTGCAAAGGGCCAGATATTGAGAACGTTACGTCACCCCTGAAATATACAACTTGAGATTGCCCTTAATTTGGTCCGAATTCGCCGCCTCGGTCGCCACAACTGCCTCAATCCGACCTCATTTCGTGGCCATGTTTGCTCCCGCAGAGCGAGAGAGGAACTCGGTGATGCCCGAACGCTATGAAGAGACCGTCGCCAAGATCGACTACGAAGGCCGCGTGGATCTCAACCTCCCGGCCATGGCCCTCCCCCTGGGCGCGATGCTGGAGCGCAAAGGGTTCGACTTCGATGTAACCGGCACCGTCGCAGATGCGGAGTTGCAGTTCATCAGCCGCAGCCTGATCGTCACCGTGCTGCGCGACCCCGAGAACGACGCCCGAATCTGCGTCTCGGCCGAGAGCCCGATCGGCGCCGGCAGTTCCCGCGAACTGTCCCGCCACAGGTTCAAGGCCTGCGCGGCGGCGGTGCGCCACTTTATCTTCAACCTCCCCGCCGAGCGGGTGACGTGGAAGCACAAGGGCCGCACCTACATCACCGCCGCGGGCAAGGAGATCACGACCGAGCCCACCCCGGTGCGCCGCCCCACCCTGGCCCACGTGCCCCATGCCGTCGCCAACCGTCCGCATCCCGGTGTGTCGGTGTCGCCCGACGACCTGGTCTTCGACATCGCCCAGACCGAGCGCGAGACCCGGGGCGATGCCCCCGCCGATCTGCTGGACGAGATCCGGTCCGACTTCCGCGCCGCCGAGGCCGCCGAGGAGCACGGCCAGGGGTGGGTCGAGCGGATCTGGGACGGCGACGCCGCCCCAGAGCGCACGGTGTCGGAAAAGCTGACCGTTTACACGATGAACACCATCCTGATGGTCATCTCGCTGCCCGTGGGCCTGGCGGTCATGGCGTTCAACCTGCTGTGCGGCGGGTCGATGAAGAACACCGCCCGCGCCCTGGGTCTGACCGGTGCCGCCATCGGGATCAGCGCGAGCCCCTCCCTGGCTCTCGGCGGCATGGTCGAGGCGCTGCCGCCCCTGACCGAGACCCTGTCGGCGGTCACGCGGTCGGCTCTGCCCCTGGCGCAGTCGGTGCTGTCCATGTTCTGACCCCTGCGGGGATCACGGTGGTGTGGATCGAAAACACCACCGCCCCCGTTTCCGGCAGGCGCCGCACCACCTGGCGCTCCGATCTGACATAGCGGGCGTCCAAGGGCTCTTCCTTGGGCGCCTTTTCGCTGCGGGGTTGGTGCAGGGCCGGGTCGGCATAGGCCAGCCGGTTGTGCCGCACCAGCGGCCGACCCACCCGCACCCCGTCGAAGAGCCGCTGCACCCGCCGCGCCACGTCCGCGTCGTAGGACGCCACCGGGCCGTGGATCGCCGACAGAGGGCGGCCGATCTTTTCGCTCAGGGTCCAGCTCGCCGGAAAGCACAGGACGGCCGCGATCAACACGTGCTGTGCGGCACCCGGCGCCTTGTCGAGGAGGCAGAGGTCGGACTGGGTGAGCCGCCCGGCCGCCGCCATGGGATCGGCGCCGTCGAGCGGGATCTCGGCCCCGTCGGCCCGCCGCAGCCCGCCGGGACTGCGGCCGGTCCCGGGCTGCGCCGCCACGTCGGCGGCGACCTCCCGCAGCAGCTCTTGCGCGGCGGCGTCCGCCCCCGGCATAGCCGCGATCACCTCGGACCTGCGGGTGCGGATCAGCCGGTCGCGCAGGTCCATCTGCGCGGCAAAGGCCCCGTCCACCGGCAACCATGGGCCGGTCAGCGGCCGGATGCCCGGCAGCGGGCCGGTGAAGAAATCGCCCGGCAGCCCGTCTTGCAAGATCGCCATGCCCATGGCCTAGCCCGGTCAGCGGCCCCCGCACCAGCCCGAAACGGCGCACCGACGTCGCAAACGTGCCGGACCGGCGGTCACGCGGCGGGCACCCTCGCCGCATCAGATCGGCCCGCCCAGGAGGTTCCGCCCATGACCACCGGCTTCCGCCCCGCGCGCAAGATCGACCCGACCCGCGGCGCCGCACTGGGCGACAACACGCCCAACGATGCCGACCGGATCGAGATCGGTCCCACGCAGCTGGCCTTCGCGGAATGGGCCGCTGCGGGCCTGGCCCTGCCCGATCTTCAGGAGATGCGGCGCTATCGCTGGGCGCGGCTGACCGATCATGTGGTCGCCCGGGACTATGCCGGACTGTTGATGTTCGATCCGCTCAACATCCGCTACGCGACCGACTCCACCAACATGCAGCTTTGGAACGCGCACAACCCATTCCGCGCGGTTCTGCTCTGCGCCGATGGGCATATGGTGATCTGGGAGTACAAGAACGCGCCGTTCCTGTCGTCGTTCAACCCTCTGGTGCGCGAGGTCCTGTCCGGCGCGTCGATGTATTACTTCGCCACCGGCGACTGCGGCGAGGCGGCCGCCGAACGCTTCGCTGCGGAGGTCGCGGACGTCCTGGCCGCCCATGCCGGCGGCAATCGCCGGCTCGCCGTGGACAAGATCATGGTGGCCGGCTATCGCGCGCTGACCGCCCTGGGGCTGGACATCCGCGAGGGCGAGGAGGTGACCGAGCGCGCCCGCGCGGTAAAGGGTCCCGACGAGATCCGGGCAATGCGCTGTGCCCACCATGCCTGCGAGCGGGCGGTCGAGGCCATGCACGCCGCCTGCATCCCCGGACAGAGCGAGGACGGCGTGTGGTCGGTGCTTCACGCCGAGAACATCCGCCGCGGCGGCGAGTGGATCGAGACGCGCCTGCTGGCGTCCGGGCCGCGCACCAATCCGTGGTTCCAGGAATGCGGTCCCCGGATCGTCCGAGAGAACGAGATCGTGAGCTGGGACAGCGACCTGATCGGCGCCTACGGCATCTGCATCGACATCTCGCGGAGCTGGTGGATCGGCCCCGGTCAGCCGCGGCCCGACATGATCGAGGCGATGCGGGTCGCGCACGAACACATCGCCCACAACATGTCGATGCTGCGGCCCGGCGTGACGGTGCCCGAGCTCATCGCGGGATGCCACGTCCTGCCCGAAAAATACCAGGCGCAGAAGTATTCCTGCCTGATGCACGGGGTCGGTCTGTGCGACGAATGGCCCAGCGTGCCCTATGCCGACCGCTATGTCCCCGGCAGCTTCGAGGTCGCGCTGGAGCCGGGGATGGTGCTGTGCGTCGAGGCGCTGGTGGGCGAGGTCGGCGGGGATTTCTCGATCAAGCTGGAGGACCAGGTTCTAATCACCGAGGACGGCCACGAGAACCTGACCGCCTATCCCTTCGACCCCGCGCTCATGGGGGCGTAGACGATCCTTCGACGAAGGATCGTCTGGCGATTTTTCGACGAAAAATCGTGCCCTAGCCTGCCGCGGCCTGCCTCTGGGGCCGCCGGTCGCTCAGCTCTTCGGCGACGAGGAAGGCCAGTTCGAGCGCCTGGCTGGCGTTCAGCCGCGGGTCGCAGGCGGTGTGGTAGCGGTCGCTCAGATCCTCGTCCGTCACCGCGCGGACGCCGCCGGTGCATTCGGTCACGTCCTTGCCCGTCATCTCGAAATGCACGCCGCCCGGCACGGTGCCCTCGGCGTTGTGGACAGCAAAGAACTCCTGCACCTCCCGCAGAACGCTGTCGAAGGGCCGCGTTTTGTAGCCCGAGGCGGACTTGATCGTGTTGCCGTGCATCGGGTCGCAGGACCACACCACCTCGGCCCCCTCCTCGGCCACGGCGCGGATCAGCCGCGGCAGGTGGTCGCCCACCGTCCCCGCCCCGAACCGCGCGATCAGCGTCAGGCGGCCGGGCAGGTTGTCGGGGTTCAGCGTGGCCATCAGCCGCTTGAGATCGTCCACCTCGATCGACGGCCCGCATTTCAGGCCGATGGGGTTCGACACGCCCTTGCAGAACGTCACGTGCGCGCCATCGGGCTGGCGCGTCCGGTCGCCGATCCAGATCATGTGCCCCGATCCGGCGATGGTCTGGCCTGAGGTGCTGTCGACCCGGCACAGCGCCTGCTCATACTCCAACAGCAGCGCCTCGTGGCTGGTGTAGAAGTCGACCGTGGCCAACTCGTGATTGGTCTCGCCCGTTAGCCCCGCTGCGGACATGAAATCGAGCGAGTCCTGGATGCGGTCGGCCATGTCGCGATACTGCTCGGCCTCTTCGCGGTCGGTGAAGCCCAGGGTCCAAGCATGGACCCGGTGCACGTCGGCAAAGCCACCCTTGGAGAACGCGCGCAGCAGGTTCAGCGTCGCGGCGGCCTGGGTATAGGCCTCCAGCATCCGCTGGGGATCGGGCTCGCGCGCCTCGGGCGTGAAGTCGAAGCCGTTGACGATGTCGCCGCGGTAGGAGGGCAACTCGGTGTCGCCCTTGACCTCGACCGGGGCCGAGCGCGGTTTGGCGAACTGGCCGGCCATGCGCCCGACCTTCACCGTCGGCACTTTGGCCCCGTAGGTCAGGACCATGGCCATCTGCAACATCACCTTGAACGTGTCGCGGATGGTGTCGGCGGAGAACTCCGCAAAGCTCTCGGCGCAGTCGCCCCCCTGCAACAGGAACGCCCGACCGGCCGCCACCTCGGCCAACTCGGCCCGCAGCGTCCGCGCCTCGCCGGCAAAGACCAGCGGCGGGAACCGGCTCAGGCGATCCTCGACGCCGGACAGCGCCGCCGCGTCCCCATACTCGGGCATCTGGATCCGCGGCTGTTGGCGCCAGTCGGTTTTCTGCCACTTGGTCATCGCCCTCGACACTCCTGTTCGTCGTCCTGTCCGTTCGCTTCGGGCGGCGATCATAGGCAGGGCCAGGGGGCTTGGAAACCGCAAAAACCCACGGGGGGTTACCGCTCGCATCGGCCCCGGAAGCGGGCCTGCCTTGCGCGCAAGGGCCAAAGGTGGTTCCGTCCCAGACAGGCGGCGGATCTCCGAGGTGGTCGAGGTGAGTCGGGACAACGGGCAATCGGGGGGGGACGCGCAGCCGCGCCGCGTCGTGTTCGTGTTGCTGGAGGCGTTTTCGCTCCATTGCTTCGCCTCGGCGCTGGACTCCTTGCGCATCTCCAACCGGATGGCGGGCCGCACCCTCTATACTTGGCGGCTGTTGTCGGAGACCGGCGCGCCGGTGGCCTGTTCGGCCGGGGCGACGTTCCAGGCCGACGGCGGGCTGGACGAGTTGACCCGCGACGACATGGTGCTGGTTTGCGGCGGCCTGGACATCCAGCGAACGACGACGCGGCCGATCCTGAACTGGCTGCGCCGCGAGGCGCGCCGGGGCGTCACCCTGGGCGGGCTCTGCACCGCGGCCTACTCGCTGGCCAAGGCGGGGCTCCTCGACGGGCGCAAGGCGACGATCCATTGGGAGAACCAGGACAGCTTTGCCGAGGATTTCCCTGACGTGACGCTGACCAAGTCGATCTTCGTCATGGACGGCAACCGCTACACCACCGCGGGCGGCACCGCGTCGATCGACCTGATGCTCAAGATCATCGCCAGCGACCATGGCGAGGAGCTGGCCAACCTCGTCGCCGATCAGTTGATCTACTCCGCCATCCGCTCGGACCAGGACACCCAGAGGCTGAGCGTTCCCACCCGGATCGGCGTCCGCCACCCCAAGCTGAGCCGCGTCATCCAGATGATGGAGGCCAATATCGAAGAGCCGATCAGCCCCTCGATTCTGGCGCGCGACGTGGGCATGTCCACGCGGCAGCTCGAACGGCTGTTCCGCCGCTATCTCAACCGCAGCCCCAAGCGCTATTACATGGAGTTGCGCCTGCAAAAGGCGCGCAACCTGTTGATGCAGACGGACATGAGCGTGATCAACGTGGCGCTCGCGTGCGGATTCGCCTCCCCCTCGCATTTTTCGAAATGCTACCGGGCCCACTACGACACCACCCCCTACCGCGAGCGCGGGGCCCAGGCCGTGCGCGTTCCGGGCTGAGCCCCGCGAGGCTCACCCGTAGCGATCGACGAAGTTGCGCAGGATCAGGGGCGGCCAGCGGCTGTCCACGGCGCGGACGCGCGCCTCCAGCGCCTCCGCCTCCTCGGGAGGGAAGTAGCCGCGGTCGCGATAGACGCCGATGCGGACGGCAAAGCCGTCGCCGTCGCCCTCGGGGTGGAACTGCGTGGCATAGACGTTCCGGCCGTATCGGATCATCTGAAACGGGCACGGGTCCGAGGCCACCAGATGGGTGCAGCCGGGAGGCAGCGCCTCCACCGCCTCCTTATGGCCCACCAGAGCGGCAAAGCGCTCGGGAAGCCCGGCGAGCAACGGGTCGGCGGCGCCGTCGGGGGTCAACCGGCAGTCCGACGCGCCCACGGGCTCGCCATACCGCCCCTTGCCCACCGGCGCGCCCAGATGCGCGCCCAACACGCCGATGCCGTAGCAGCAGCCGAGATAGGGCATATCCTCGCCCACGATCCGCGGCATGAGCGCCATCACCGCGGCCTCGATCCGTGCCTCCTCGGCCGGTTTCTCGTCCGGCGGATCGCTGACGCAGCCCGGACCGCCGCCGACGATTACGCCCGCATAAAGGTCGAGCTCGGCCGGGTCGGGGGCCGGATCGCGGCACAGGTCGACCCGGCGCACCCGGTCCTCGGCCAGCCCGCCATGGCGCAAGATCGCGGCGAACTCGTCGTCCGCCGCCTCCCGTTCGGGGCGGAGCTGGACGACCAGAAAGGGGCGGTCGCTCACGCCGCGGGCAGCCGCCGCTCGACCAACTCGGCCCACCAGGAACAGCCGGCCGGGATCGCCTCGTCATTGAAGTCGTATTCGGGGTGATGGACCGGAGCAGTGTCGCCGTTGCCGATCAGGATATAGGCCCCCGGCCGCGATTCGAGCATGTAGGCAAAGTCCTCGCCCCCCATGACCAGGGGCGCCTCGTCGCAGTCGCCCGCGACCGCGCGGGCGGCATCGGCGGCATGGTCGGTCTCGGCGTCGTGGTTCTCCATCACCGGATAGTTGCGCTTGTAGTCGATGGCGGCCTCGGCGCCGTAGGCGGCGGCGGTGTGGCGCACCAGGGTGTCGAAACGCTCGGCCACACGGTCGCGCACCTCGGCGTCGAGCGTGCGCACCGTGCCCTTGAGCCGCACCGACTGCGGGATCACGTTGAACGCGGTCGACGAGGTTTCGAAGCTGGTGACCGAAACAACCGCCTGGAGCACCGGATCGACGTTGCGCGAGACGATAGACTGGGCCGCGACCACCACGTGGGCGGCGGCAACGGTGGGGTCGATCGCGATCTGCGGCTTGGCCGCGTGGCCGCCCTTACCGGTGATGGTCACGTCGAACTCGTCGGTGGCGGCAAAGAACGGGCCAGGCCGGATCGCGAAGGTGCCCACGGGACGCCCGGGCCAGTTGTGCATCCCATAGACCTCTTGGATGCCCCAGCGCTCCATCATGCCGTCGTCGACCATGACCTTGCCGCCGCCGCCGCCCTCTTCGGCGGGTTGGAAGATGACCACGGCGGTGCCGTCGAAGTTGCGGGTCTCGGCCAGATACTTGGCCGCGCCCAGCAGCATCGCCGTGTGGCCGTCGTGGCCGCAGGCGTGCATCACGCCCGGCGTGTCCGAGGCATGCTCCAGCCCCGTCGCCTCGGGGATCGGGAGCGCATCCATGTCGGCGCGCAGGCCAATCACACGCCCAGACGTGTCGCTACGGCCCTTGATCACGCCGACGACGCCGGTGCGCCCGATCCCCTCGACCACCTCGTCGCAACCGAAGTCGCGCAGCTTCTCCGCGACCTTGGCCGAGGTGCGGTGGGTGTCGAACAACAGTTCGGGATGGCGGTGCAGATCGCGGCGCCACTCGGTGATTTCAGGGAGCCATTCGGCGAAACGGTTCTTGGCGGGCATGGGGACGGCCTCGAAATGGGATGATTGCCCGCAAGGTGTGGCGCCGGCGCCCGGAGGTCAAGACCGCTCAGGTCCCCGCGGCGCGCCCTTCGCGCAGACCGGCCATCACCGCGGTCAGCTCGGCGAGCCCGGTCTGGAGGGCGTCGAACTGCTCGGATCCCAGCGACGCGCGGACCAGCGCCTCGCGCTCGCCGATGCGCGTGCGCACCTGGGCCAGCCGGGCATGGCCGTCGTCGGTCAGCGACAAGACCACCGCGCGGCGGTCGGTTTCCGGCACGCTCCGCCGCACCAGCCCGGATTGCACCAACGCCTGCACATGCCGCCCGAAGGTCGTGGCGTTCATGTAGAGGAGCTTGGCATAGTCGCCCTGCAACAGGCCGTGGCGGGCTCCCAGAACGATCAAGATAGCCAGCCCCTCGGGACCGAGATCAAGATCGCCATAGAGATCGCGGATCGCGCCGTCGATCATCCGTCCGCCGATCTGGAGGTGCAGCCCCATGGGCAGGTCGCCCCAGATCTCGGCCCGCGCCCGTTCCGCCAGCGGGGTGATGTCCACGGCATCCGCGCCGGGCGGCGCGCCCGTGCCGTCCGATCCACCGTTCCCTTGGGGCGCATGCATGGCAACCATCTGACCGCCCTGTCCATCGACTGTCGTGTTCAATTCCACTTTCTGACACTCATCCATTTCACATTATCCTCTCGTCCCGCCGGAGCCGGGTCAGGTCATCGCGACCCCGCCCGGAGAGACTCATCGCTCGTAATGAATAAATTCGATCCTGCATAATCACGATTGTTAGGGGTCGGTGAGCTGCCCGACGTCTTGGCCGAGGCGGATGCGGAATAGTCTGCAAAGACGGTGGCCAGTCTGTGCGCATTCGACGCCTGTATACATCGCGCCATGATTGCATGAGTCGGGTCAGATCGGCAAGCCGGACCGCGAACTTCGCTTTTGGGTTGAAAAGCCCTCGGGTCAACGCCACCCAGCCGCGCAGCGCCCCGCGCGGTGCAGGGCGCAGGCGGGGCCAGATCGGGCGCAGTCGGGGTTGGCTAGAGGTGCGCGGGCGATGGGGTCGGCGCCCCGGCGGCGAAGCGCGACAGGCGGAATGCCGCCAGGTCGTGGCCCGGCGCGCGGTCGAGCGCCAGGTCGGCAGCCACCCGCCCGACCGCGGGCCCGATTCCGAAGCCGTGGCCGGACAGACCCGTGGCAACGACGAGACCGGGCAGCCCCGCAACCCGGTCGATGACCGGCAGGAGGTCGGGCATTGTGTCGATCAGCCCCGCCCAGGCGCGGCGGAACCGCACCGGCCCAAGCTCGGGAAAGGCGTCGGCGAACCGCCGGGCGATGATCTTCAGGCGCCGCGGGTTCGGCGACGGGTCGAGCACGCGCATCCGCTCGAACGGGCTCTCCCGGTCGGGCGCCCAGCGTCGCGGCGTGCTCCAGCCGTCGGGCCAATCGCGCGGTGCGGCGGGGCGGAACGTGGTGCCCAGCGGGTCGGCCGCGAGCTGCGGCAGGAACGCGCGCAGGTGCCGCACCGCGTCCGGCCCGACGAAGAGGTCGTGGTCCCCTGACGCGGCCAGGGTGTAGCCGCCGTCGGCGCGGCGGCGGAAGGCGATGCGGTCGTCGGCCGCCTGTCCGTCGAAGATCTCGGCCATCGGCTCGGTCGCCGCCACGGTCGCACGCACCGACAACTGCGGCAGGGTGACGCCGTGGGCCCGCAGGAACAGCCCCGACCAGGCGCCGCCGGCCAGGATCACCCGCGGCGCGGCGATCCGGCCTGCCTCGGTCACCACGCCCGCGACCTTGCCGCCGGCGATGTCGAGCGCCCGGACGGCGCAGCTTTCGCGCAACGTCACCCCGTCCCGCACCGCCGCCCGCGCCAGGGCGGGCACCGCCACCCACGGCTCCGCGCGCATGTCCGAGGCGGTCCAGAGCGCGCCGTCCCAGCGCCCTGCCCCGCCGCGAATCAGTGCCTCGGTCTCCGCCCGGGTCAGGAGGCGGGTGTCGAGCCCGTGGGCCTCGGCATGGGGCATCCACGCCTTATAGCGCGCGCGGTCGGCCGGTTTGCGGATCAGATAGGCGGTACCGGTGCGGTGCAAACCCAGGTTCGCCTCCGCCCGCGCGGGCAGCTCCCGCCAGAGCCGGTTCGCCTCGACCATCAGCGGCAGTTCGGCCGGGTCGCGCCCCTGCTGGCGGATCCAACCCCAGTTGCGCGAGGACTGCTCCCCCGCCACGCGCCCCTTTTCCAAGAGGACCGTCCGGTGCCCCGTCGCCGCCGCATGCCAGGCGGCGGTCACCCCGGCGATGCCGCCGCCGATCACCACCACGTCCGCCGCCGCCGGCAGCGGCCCGCCGTGGCTCGCAGGCGCGCGGTCGGTGGGCGGTCCGTCGGGCATCGTCATCGGCAGAGATGGTCCACCAGCCGCTCCATGAACGCCTCTCCGGCAGCCAGTTGCGCGGCCTCGATATACTCGTCGGGCTGATGCGCCTGGGCGATGTCGCCGGGGCCGCAGACCACCGCCGAGTACCCCCGCGCCTGGAACTGCCCCGCCTCGGTGGCATAGCTCACCGCATGGGTGCCGTTGTCGCCGGTCAGCATCCGCGTCAGACGCTCGGCCTCGCCCGCGTCTTCCTGCGCCAGAGCGGGCACGTCGAAATACTTTTCCAGGTCGATCCCCGCCTCGGGCCGCACTGCCTTCATCTCCGCCTCGATCCGCGCCACCTCGGCCAGGAAACGCGCCCCCCAGTCCTCGGAGCTTTCCCCCGGAACGACCCGCCAGGACAGCAGGAACTCGCAGTCCTTGGCGGTGATGTTGTGCGCGGTGCCACCCTGGACCATCCCCACGTGGAGCGTCGTCCAGGGCGGGTCGAAATCGGCGGCCAGGGGCCCCGGCGCCGCCGCGCGGTTCTCTGCGTTCATCCGGTTGGCCCAGTCGATCAGACGCGCCGCCTCCATCACCGCGCTGACACCCTGGTGCATGATTGAGGAATGCACCTCGAAGCCGCGCATCCGCACGCGATAGCCCGCGCCCCCCTTGTGTCCGGTGACGACCTGCATCGTCGAGGGCTCGCCGATGATCGCCGCCGCGGCCCGGGGAAGGTGGGCCACCATCTCGTCGATCATCGGCGGCGCGCCGGTGCAGCCGACCTCCTCGTCGTAGCTCAGCGCGATCTGCAAGGGCCGCTTCACCCCCCGCTCCAGGGCGAGCGGCACGGCCGCCAGGGCCAGCGCATCAAACCCTTTCATGTCGCAGGTGCCGCGGCCGTAGAGGCGCCCGTTGCGCTCGGTCACGGTGAAGGGGTCGGAGGTCCAGTCCTGACCGTCGACCGGCACCACGTCGGTGTGTCCCGACAGGACGATGCCGCCCTCCACCTGGGGGCCGACATTGGCGTAGAGCGACGCCTTGTCCCGTCCGGCGTCCCAGACCCGAGTGGCGCGCACGCCGTGGCCGTCCAGATAGTCCTCGACCCAGTCGATGAGATCGAGGTTGCTGTCCCGGCTGACGGTGGGAAAGCTCACCAGCTTGTCCATGATGTCGCGGGCGGTGAGGCGGCGGGGCATGGCGATCTCCTGAACCGGGGGGCAGCGCGCAGGGTGGTGCCGCGGCGGCAGGAGGTCAAGCGCGGCGCCGCATTTCCGGGCAGGCGCCGAAGTGTTGCGCAAGGTCACCGTGATTTGGGTTGCGGCGGGGGGCCGAATCCGCAACCATCCAGGCCAATCTCCGGCCTGACCGGGGAACGAACGGTTCTGACAAAGACCGCAGGGAGATCTGGATGCCCGATGGGGCCGCGCCCGTGCTCGACGTACGGGATCTGAAAACCGTGTTCCTGACCCGCTCGGGCGAGGTGCACGCCGTGAATTCCGTCAGCTTCGATGTCCGCCCGGGCGAGCTCCTGGGCGTCGTCGGCGAAAGCGGGTCTGGCAAGTCGGTGACGATGATGTCGCTGATCGGCCTGTTGCCGTCGCCGCCCGCCGAGGTGCGCGAGGGGCAGGTCCTGTTCGGCGGTCGGGATCTGCTGTCCGTCGACGCCGACACCCTGCGCCACATCCGGGGCGGGCGCATCGGGTTCGTGTTCCAGGATCCGATGACGTCGCTGAATCCGGTGTTCAACGTGGGCTTCCAGATCATGGAGCCCCTGCGCACCCATATGGGCCTGGGCAAGAAGGCGGCGCGCGACCGCGCTGTGGAGTTGCTGGAGCTCGTGGGGATCCCAGACGCGCGGCGGCGGCTGGGGGATTATCCGCACCAGTTCTCCGGCGGGATGCGGCAGCGGGTGATGATCGCCATCGCGCTGGCCTGCGATCCCGAGGTGCTGATCGCCGACGAGCCGACGACCGCGCTGGACGTCACCATCCAGGCGCAGATCCTGGAGCTGGTGAAAGAGCTGCGCGAAAAGCTCGGGATGGCCATCGTCTGGATCACCCACGACCTGGGCGTCATCGCCGGGATCGCCGACCGGGTCATGGTGATGTATGGCGGCCAGGTGGTGGAACAGGCGCCGGTGCGCGAGCTGTTCGGCAACCCGCGCCACCCCTATACCCGCGCGCTGCTCAAGACCGTGCCCCATGTGCGCGGCGAGCGGGCCAAGCGGCTGGAGGTGATCCAAGGCCAGCCGCCGATCCTGGGCGCGCCGCCCGACGCCTGCCCGTTCCGCGACCGCTGCGACCACGCCTTCGACCGCTGCGCGCGCGAGAACCCGCAGCGCAGGCCGGTGGGCCACGGCCACGACGTCGCCTGCTTCTGGGATCCGGCCCATGACGGATAGGCCCGATAGCGCAACGGGCGGCGCCCGACCGTGGGAGGGCGCGCACGCCCTCCGAGCGACGCGGCACCTTGAAGCCCGATTGCCGAGAATGCGGCGCACGACATCGCCATGCGCCCTCCCGGCGGGAGGGTCGGACGCCGTCCGGCGTGCCGCCGAGCGGGACGGGTGCCACAACGATGTCGCCGAAGGGCCCCACCATGCTTGACGCCACCCCCCGAAAGAAGTTGGTCGAGGTCCGGGACCTCAAGATGCATTTCCCCATCTTTGCCGGGATCCTGCGCCGACGCGTGGGCGAGGTGAAGGCGGTCGACGGTGTCACCTTCGACATCTACGAGGGCGAGACGCTGGGCCTCGTGGGCGAGTCGGGCTGCGGCAAGTCCACCTGCGGCCGCGCCGTCCTGCGGCTCTACGAGGTCACCGAGGGCTCGATCACCATCGACGGCACCGACATCGCCGACTGGTCCCCCGAGGAGCTGCGCAAGATGCGGCCCACCATGCAGATGGTGTTCCAGGATCCCCAGGCGTCGCTCAATCCTCGGATGACCGTCGCCAACATCATCGGCGAGCCCCTGGACGAGCACCGGGCGCTCAGCAAGAAAGAGCGGCTCGATCGCATTTACGAGCTGATGGACCATGTCGGCCTGAACCGCGACTTCGCCAACCGCTATCCGCACGAGTTCTCGGGCGGCCAGAGGCAGAGGATCGGCATCGCGCGCGCCCTGGCGCTGAACCCCAAGTTCATCGTGTGCGACGAGCCCATCGCCGCGCTCGACGTGTCGATCCAGGCGCAGGTGGTGAACCTTCTGGAGGACCTCCAGAACGAGTTCGGGCTGACCTACCTCTTCATCTCCCACGACCTGTCCATGGTGCGCCACATCGCCACCCGGGTCGCGGTGATGTATCTGGGCAAGATCGCCGAGCTGGCCCCGCGCGAGGCGCTCTACGACGAGCCGCTGCACCCCTATACCCAGGCGCTCCTCTCCGCCGTGCCCGAGCCCGATCCGGCGCTGGAGGCCAAGACCGAGCGCATCATCCTCAAAGGCGACGTGCCCTCGCCGTCGAACCCGCCGCGCGGCTGCAACTTCTGCACCCGCTGCCCGCAGGTGATGGACGTCTGCCGCGAGGTCGACCCCGAGTTCCGGGAGGTCAGACCGGGCCGCTACGTCGCCTGCCACCTCTACGCCGATACCAAAAGCGCGGCCGCGCCGAACGCGGCCCGATCCACGAGGCAACCGAGCGAACCACTCAGGGAGTAATACCTCAATGAAACTCAAGACATTGCTGATGGGCGCCGCCGCTGCGACCGCGCTGAGCCCGGCCATGGCGCTGGCCGAGGCGCACGAAGGCGAACGCGGCCGCGACGGACAACTCAACATCATCTACTGGCAAGCGCCCTCGACGCTGAACCCGTTCCTCTCGGGCGGCACCAAAGAGGTCGAGAGCGCCAGCCTGGTGATCGAGCCTCTGGTCCGCTTCGACGAGAACGGCGAGATGGTGCCGTGGCTGGCCGAGTCGATCCCGACGGTCGAGAACGGCGGCGTGAGCGAGGACCTGACCACCATCACCTGGACCCTCAAAGAGGGCGTGATGTGGTCGGACGGCACGCCCCTGACCGCCGAGGACGCGGTGTTCACCTGGGAATACTGCACCCATCCCGAGGGCGGCTGTGCCCAGGCGAGCTATTTCGACGGGGTATCGTCGGTCGAGGCCATGGACGACCGCACGATCAAGGTGACGTTCAACGCCCCCAAGCCGTTCCCCTACACCGCCTTCGTCGGATCGGAGAGCCCAATCATCCAGAAGGCGCAGTTCGCCGACTGCCTCGGCGCCCGCGCGCCCGAGTGCACCGACGCCAACTTCGGCCCCATCGGCACCGGCCCCTACAAGGTGGCGGAGTTCCGTCCCAACGACGTGATCACCTTCGAAGCCAATGAAATGTTCCGCGAGGAAGGCAAGCCCGCCTTTGCGACGGTCACGTTCAAGGGCGGCGGCGACGCAACCGCCGCTATGCGCGCGGTCTGCGAGACAGGCGAGTTCGACTATGCCTGGAACCTGCAAATTGATCCGACCGTACGGGCCGACATGATCGAAAGCGGCGGGATGTGCACCGAAGTCGTGGCATTCGGCACCAGCGTCGAGCGTCTGCACCTCAACCAGACCAACCCCTCGGCCGATCTGGGAGAGGCGCGCTCGACCGTCGAGGCCGGGCCGCATCCGTTTCTGACCGATCCCATCGTCGGCCAGGCCATGTCGATGGCCATCGACCGCCAGCTTCTGGTGGACATCGGCTATGGCTCGGGCGGTACGGTGACGTGCAACGTCCTGCCCGCCCCGCCGGCCTATGCCTCGACCGCCAACGACGACTGCAAGGTGCAGGACATCGAAGGTGCCAAGGCGCTGTTGGACGAAAACGGCATCGTCGACAGCGACGGCGACGGCATCCGCGAGTACGAGGGCACGCCGCTCAAAGTGCTCTACCAGACCTCGACCAACGCCGTCCGCCAGGACACCCAGGCGCTGATCAAGCAGTGGTGGACCGAGCTGGGCATCGAGGCCGAGTTGCGCAACATCGACGCCAGCGTCTTCTTCGGCGGCGACCCGTCCAGCCCGGACACGTTCCAGAAGTTCTATGCCGACATCGAGATGTACACCAACAACTTCGCCGGTGTGGATCCCGAGGCCTACATGGCCAACTGGCGCTGCGACGAGATCCCGGGCCCCGGCACCCAGTGGCAGGGCTCGAACATCCAGCGCTTCTGCATGGAAGAGTACGACGCCCTGGTCGACCAGATGGCCCAGACCGCAGGTCTGGAGGCACGTGCCGAGATCGCCAAGCAGATGAACGACATGATCATGCAGTCCTACTCGATCATCCCGCTGATCCACCGTGGCGGCGTGTCGGCCCACGCCAACTCGCTGGGCGGCGTCCGCATGAACGATTGGGACAGCGAGATCTGGAACGCCAAGGATTGGTACCGGACCGGCGAGTGATCGCTCGCCCCCACCGCGTGCCCCGGCCCTCGCGCCGGGGCACGCCCCCACCGAAGGCGACGGCGTCATGACCTGGGACACCTACCTGCTCTATCTCGCGACGGTGGGCGTGTTCTTTGCGACGCCGCCGGGCAGCAGCCAGATCCTGATGATGTCGAACAGCCTGCGACACGGGCTGCGGCCCAGCCTGGCCACTGCCGCCGGAGATCTGTCCGCCAACGCGGTGCAGATGCTGGCGGCGGGCATCGGCCTAACCGCGCTCATCGCCTCGTCCGCCGGCGCGCTGACGGTCATCAAGTGGCTGGGCGTCGCCTACTTGCTGTGGTTCGGTCTGCGCACCTTCTTTGCCCCTGCCCCGTCTCTCGACGCCCCGGCCGTGCCGCCCGGCCGGCGCCGCCTCTTCGGTCAGGGCTTCGTCACCTCGGCCGCGAACCCGGAGGCGGTGTTCTTCTTCGCCGCCCTGTTTCCCCAGTTCCTGGACCCCGCGGTGCCGCTGGCGCCGCAACTCGCCGTGCTCGGCGCGACCTATCTCGTCGTCGACGGCGCGATCCTGGTGGCGATGGGCGCCGGGGCCACCCGCCTGTTGTCCGGCCTTCGCCACCGGGCCCGTCTTCTCAACCGGGTCGCCGGGGCGATGATGATCGCCGCCGCCGGCCTCCTCGGCCTCAAGGACGTCCATGCCCGCTAGAGCCGCCCCATGCTGAACTATACCCTCCGCCGCCTGCTGATCTCGGTCCCGACGCTGTTGATCATCAGCCTGGCCATCTTTCTCCTCCTCGAACTCGCCCCGGGCGATCCAATGGCGCAGGTCCCCTTGACCGTCCCGCCCGAGGTCAAACAAAAGATGCGCGAGGCCCTGGGCCTTGGCGAGCCCGTGCCCGTGCGCTATTGGAAATGGCTGGTCCAGTTCTTCTGGATCGAGCCGCTGAACATGATCGACAACATCTTCGGCACCGCCTTTGCCGCGGGCGAGCAGCGGGTGCTCAGCTGGCAGACCCGATCGCCCGTCATGGACCTGGTCCTTCAGCGGATGCCGCAGACCCTGTGGGTGGTCGGCATGTCCTACATCGTCGGTGTGGCCATCGCGCTGCCCATCGGCATCTACTCGGCCTACAAGCAGTATTCGGTCTTCGACCAGGCCGGCACCTTCGTGTCGATGATCGGCTATTCGGTGCCCCCGTTCTTCTCCGGCGTTCTGGTGATCGTCATCTTCTCGGTGCAGCTGGGCTGGTTCCCGTCGATCTATGATACCACCCACCGGGTGGTCGACTGGGACACCTTCGTGGTGCAGCTCCAGCAGATGGTGATGCCGGTGATGGTGCTGGCGCTCCAGACCACCGCGCAGATCAGCCGGTTCATGCGCGCCTCGATGCTCGACAACCTCAACCAGGATTACGTGCGCACCGCCCGGGCCAAGGGCATGACCGAGCAGGTCGTGGTGATGAAGCACGTGCTGCGCAACTCCATGATCCCGGTGGTCACGGTGATCGCGCTGGGCGTGCCCGGCATCTTCGGCGGCGCCATCATCACCGAGCAGGTGTTCAAGGTGAACGGCATCGGCCAGCTCCTGATCACCGCCATCCAGGCCAACGACCTGCCTCTGGTGCAGACGCTGACCTTCATCTTCGCCGTGCTGATCGTCGCGTTCAACCTGATCGCCGACATCCTCTACGGCATCCTCGACCCGAGGATCCGCTATGACTGATCGCCCCCATCCCGAAGACGTGCCCGTCGCGGGCGACGAGACCGCGCCGGTGATCCACAACCCCGTCGGCGCGGCCCAGCCCGTGGGCCGCGCGATCCGCCCGCCGCGCAGCCAGTGGTGGGACGTCTGGGACCAGTTCAAGACGCACAAAGGCGCGCTGATGGGCGCGGCGTTCTTCGTCTTCATCCTCGTCGCGGTGGCCATCGGTCCGCTGCTGTGGACCATCGACCCGACCTATATCGACATCCGCGCCCGCAACACCGGCCCCAGCCTCGCCCACCCCTTCGGCGCAGACCAGTTGGGCCGCGACATGCTGGCCCGGATGCTGGAGGGCGGGCGGACGTCCATGGCCGTGGGCCTGACGGCGATGGCCCTGGCCCTGGGCCTCGGGACGCTGGTGGGCGTGCTGGCGGGGTATTTCCGGTCGCTCGACGGGCCGCTGATGCGGTTCACCGACCTGTTCCTGGCACTGCCGCTCCTGCCGCTGCTGCTGGTCATGGTGATGTTGTTCCGCGACAGCCTGCGCTCGGCCATCGGGCCGGAGACGGGGATCTTCTTGCTGATCGTGATCGGCATCGGCATCACCTCGTGGATGCCCACGGCGCGGATCGTGCGCGGCGACGTTCTGGCGCTCAAGGAGCGGGAGTTCGTGCTGGCCGCCCGCTCCATCGGCACGCCGTCGCGGCGGATGATCACGCGGCACATCCTCCCCAACGTCCTGAGCCCGATCATGGTGTCGGCGACGCTGGGCATCGCCAACGCGATCATCACCGAATCGGCGCTCAGCTTCCTCGGTCTCGGCTTTCCCTCGGACTATCCGACCTGGGGATCGCTGCTGCGCGACGGCACCGACTATCTGCAACAGCATCCCGAGCGGGTGCTGTGGCCCGGCCTCGCCATCTCTCTGACGGTGCTGAGCGTGAACTACATGGGCGACGGCCTGCGCGACGCGCTCGACCCGCGCATCCGGGGGCGCTGAGCCCGGGCCCGGCCCGCGGCGGGGAACCAACCGCACGCGGGCGGCCTTGGACAGGTCATGGCCCATATCGAACGTTCGCTCACCGACGGCCCCGTCCGCCGCGCGGTCCTGTCCCTGTCCGCCCCGATGGTCTTTGGCCTCTTGGCCGTGCTCAGCATCGGGCTGGCCGACGCCTATTTCCTGGGCCTGCTGGGGCAGACGCAACTGGCGGCGGTGGGGTTCTTCTATCCGGTGATCATCGCCGTCATGGCGCTGTCCATCGGCCTGGGTGCGGGCATGAACGCCGCGCTGAGCCAGGCCATCGGCGCTGGCCGCAGCGATGCCGCCGTCAACCGGATGGCGGTACACGGGCTGGCCCTGGGCATCGGCCTGGGTGCGGCCGTGGCGGCAGTGGTCTGGGCGGCGCAGGACGCGATCTTCTCCGCCATGGGCGCCGATGCGGCCGTCCGGGCCGAGATCGCGGCCTATCTCGGCTGGTGGGCGCCGGCGTTCCCGCTGCTGGTCGCCACCATGCAGATGAACGCCGTCTTCCGCGCCCATGGCGACGGCGCCACCCCCGCCATGCTGCTGGGACTGGCGGCAGCGGTGAACATCGGCCTCGACCCTCTGTTGATCTTCGGCCTGGGCCCCCTGCCCGCCTTCGGCACCGAAGGCGCCGGGATCGCCACCTTCGCCGCCCGCGCCGCGACCTTCGCGGTCGCCGCCGCCATCGCGCTGCGGCGTGGCCGGGTATCCTGGCCGGCACACGTCGCGCGCGGCGCCGTGGCGTCGGCCCGCCGCATCCTGGGCGTCGGAGGCCCGGCGGCCCTGGGACGCGCGATCAACCCTCTGGGCATGGCGCTGGTCACGGCCGCCGCGGCGACGCTGGGCGAAGCGGCGGTCGCAGGGTTCGGCGCGGCGGTGCGGGTGCAGGCGGTGGCGATGGTGCCGTTCTTTGCGCTGGCCTCGGGCCTCGCCCCCGTGGTCGGCCAGAACTGGGGCGCGGGAGAGGTCGCGCGCACCCGCTGCGCCGTCCGGTTCGCCCTCGCGCTGGCCGCGGGTTATGGCGCGGCGGCAGGGATTGCCCTGTGGTTCTTCGCCAACGCCGCGGCGGGCCTCTTGGCGGCGGGGCCGGAGGACCGAGCCTTTGCCGCGACCTACCTCCAGTGGGCGGGTCTGAGCCTGGCCGGAATCGGCGCGCTGACTGCGGGCAACGCCGCGCTGAACGCCCGCGGCCTGGCCGTCTCGGCCCTCGCCTTGTCGGCCGCGCGCAACGTGTTGCTGCTGGTGCCGCTGGCGTGGGTCGGGGTGACGGCGCTGGGCTTTGCCGGCATCCCCGCCGCGGTGATCGTCGCCAACCTCGGCGCGGGGTTCCTGGCGCTGATCGTCTGTCGTGCCGCGGGCCTCGTCGGCTGGGAGGTGGCGCCCATCGCCGCCCCCGCCCGGCGCCTCAGGCTCATTCGACGGCGCGTCGGATCCGCCGCAGCGCGAGCCAGACAAGCAGCACGACCAGCGGCGTGACGATCGCGGTCCCCAGCGCCTTGCCGATCCCCACAGGCTCCAGCGCCGGGGCCAGCATGTAGAGCGCCAGGCCCACCGCATAGTAGCTGATCGCGACCACCGACAGCCCCTCGACCGTGCGTTGCAGCCGCAGTTGCAGGTCGGCGCGGCGGTCCATGCTCTCCAGCAGTTGCTGGTTCTGGGCCGAGCGGTCCACGTCGACCCGGGTGCGTAGCAGGTTGCCCGCCCGGATCGCCCGCTCGCTCATCTCGTGCAGGCGTTTCTCGGTGGATTTGACCGTCCGCATGGCGGGGTCGAAGCGGCGGGTCATGAACTCGCGCAGGGTCTGCCGCCCCTCGAAATGCGCCTCGCGCAGGACCTCGATCCGCTGGTTCACCAGCGCCTCGTAGGCCCCCGTGGCGCCGAACCGGAACGAGGTGGTGGCCAGAATCGTCTCCAGCTCGGCCGAGATCTGCAAGAGCGCCTTCAGCGTCTCGTCGGGGCGTGCCGTGCCGCCGGTCATGTCGCTCATCAGGGTGGTCAGCTCGCGGTCGAGCGCGCCCATCCGTGCGCCCAGCTCGCGCACCCGCGCCAGGCCCAGCATCGACATCGCCTTGTAAGTCTCGATCTCGCACAGCCGCTGCACCACCCGGCCGATCCGGCGCGAGCCGGTGCCGGGCCGGGTGAAGACGGCCATCCGCATGTGCCCGCCTGTGTCGATGCGGAAATCGGTGGCGACCAGGGCGGTGTCGTCCAGAACCCGGGCGGCGGCGAGGCTTTCGGGCACGAACCAGTCGGCGAGCTTTGCGCGCATCGCCTCGACCTCGGCCATCTCTTCGACCCGGATCAGGGCCGAGGTGATGCGCGCGCCCGGCGCCTCGGCCAGCCAGTCGGCGGGATAGACGCCGAAGGTGTCGGGGTCGAAGGGCCGGTCGGCGACGCCGGTGCCGAAGATCGTGTAGGTGACGAACTCGGTATGGCTCTCCCATTTCAGGTCGTACTTGCCCAGGCTGCCGAACCAGTGGGTGGCGTCGGGCTTGGGGTGCTGGGCGCCAAAGCGGTCCAGAAGCGCGATCAGGTGCGCGCGGTCCCGGCCGCGGTCGCGGCTGGCGGCGTCCGACGGCTCCTTGATGGCCAGGTAAGCGGCAAAGCACGGCGCGTCGAGCGACGGGAACGGCCGCGCGTGCAGCTCGTTGGCCAGGCCGTAGCGCAGCGGGTGATCGGTCAGTCCGGACATGGGCGTCTCCTGGCGCGTCCGGTCAGGTCTACCCCGCCGCCCCGCAAAAGGCGACGGAAAAAATGCCGCAACTTCGGCACCTTAGCGGTGCACCATTGTGCACCGCGGGGGTCACGTGACCTTGGACAGCAGCGTGTCCAGCGACGCCTTGGCGTCGCCGTAGAACATCCGGGTGTTGTCCTTGAAGAACAGCGGGTTCTCGATCCCCGAATACCCCGTGCCCTGCCCGCGCTTGGAGACGAAGACCTGCTTGGCCTTCCACACCTCCAGCACCGGCATCCCGGCGATGGGGCTGTTGGGGTCGTCCTGGGCGGCCGGGTTCACGATGTCGTTCGAGCCGATGACGATCACCACGTCCGTCTCGGGAAAGTCGTCGTTGATCTCGTCCATCTCCAGCACGATGTCGTAGGGCACCCGGGCCTCGGCCAGCAGTACGTTCATGTGCCCCGGCAGGCGGCCTGCGACGGGGTGGATGGCGAACCGCACCTCCTTGCCCTTGGCACGCAGGCGGCGGGTCAGCTCGGCCACGTTCTGCTGCGCCTGGGCCACGGCCATGCCGTAGCCGGGGACGATGACGACGCTGTCGGCCTCCTCCAGCGCGCTCGCCACGTTGTCGGCGTCGGTGGCGATCATCTCACCCTCGACCTCCATCTGCGGGCCCGACGCGCCGCCGAAGCCGCCCAGGATCACGCTGACGAAGTGCCGGTTCATCGCCTTGCACATGATGTAGGAGAGGATCGCGCCCGACGAGCCCACCAGCGCGCCGACCACGATCAGCAGGTCGTTGCCGAGGGAGAACCCGATGGCCGCCGCCGCCCAGCCGGAATAGCTGTTCAACATCGACACCACGACGGGCATGTCGGCGCCGCCGATGCCCATGATAAGGTGATAGCCGATGAAAAGCGCGGCCAGCGTCATCAGGATCAGCGGGAAGAGGCCCCCGGTGTTGAAGTACCAGATCAGGCACAGGACCGAGATCGCGGCCGCCCCGGCGTTCAGCGCATGGCCCCCCGGCAGCTTGGTCGCGGCCGACGTGACCTTGCCCGCCAGCTTACCGTAGGCGACGACCGACCCGGTGAAGGTGATTGCGCCGATGACCACGCCCAGGAACAGCTCGACCCTCAGGATGGTCAGCTCGACCCCCGACTTCTCGGCCACGACCGCGGCGAACCCGCGGAACTGCTCGGCCACCATGGCCGCGCCCGCGGGCACCACGCCGTAGAGCTCCAGCGGAAAGACTTCGCCCGCCTCGGTGAAGGCCGACAGCACGCGGCCGATCTCGATATGCGCGTTGAACCCGACAAAGACCGCGGCGAGGCCCACGAGGCTGTGCATGGCCGCGACGAGTTGCGGCATCTCGGTCATCTGCACCCGCTGCGCGACCATCACGCCGACCACGGCACCGGCGGCGATCAGGATCAGCGACAACAGCCACAGGCCGGCGCCCGGGCCGATCAGGGTGGCCACGACCGCCAGCGCCATGCCGACGATGCCGTACCAGACCGCGCGCTTGGCGCTTTCCTGTCCCGAAAGCCCGCCCAGCGACAGGATGAAGAGGACGGCGGCGACCACGTAGGCCGCAGTGGTGAATCCGTATCCCATGGGGTCCGCTCCTTAGGACTTCTGGAACATGGCGAGCATGCGCCGTGTCACCATGAAGCCGCCGAAGATGTTAATCGCGGCCATGAAGACCGAGACGGCGGCCAGGATCAGCACGAGGAACGACCCCGAGCCGATCTGCATCAGGGCGCCGACGATGATGATCGAGGAAATCGCGTTCGTGACCGCCATCAGCGGCGTGTGCAGGCTGTGCGCCACGCCCCAGATGACCTGGAACCCGACAAAGACCGCTAGGACGAAGACGATGAAGTGCTGCATGAAGCTGGCCGGGGCCCAGAGGCCCACCAGCAGGATCGCCGCCGCGGCACCGGCCAGGAGGCCCACCTGCCGCTTGGTCTCGGCCTGGAAGGCGGCGACCTCGGCGCCGCGCTTCTCCTCCGGCGTCAGCTCCTTGGGCTTGTCCTTTTTCGGCTGCGCCGCGATGGCCTGGACCTTGGGCGGGGGCGGCGGGAACGTCACCTCCTCGGCGTGGGCGATGGTGGCGCCGCGGATCACGTCGTCGTCCATGTCGTGCACGATCTTGCCGTCCTTCTCGGGCGTCAGATCGGTCAGCATGTGGCGGACGTTGGTAGCGTAGAGCGTGGACGACTGCGTCGCCATCCGGCTGGGGAAGTCGGTGTAGCCGACGATGGTGACGCCGTTGTCGGTGACGATCTTTTCGTCCTTGACGGTCAGCTCGCAGTTGCCGCCGCGCTCGGCCGCCAGGTCGACGATGACCGACCCGGGTTTCATCGCCTCGACCATGTCTCGGGTCCACAGGACCGGCGCGTCGCGGTTCGGGATCAGCGCGGTGCAGATGACGATGTCGACATCGGGCGCCAGCTCGCGGAACTTTTCCAGCTGCTTTTCACGGAACTCAGGGCTCGACGGGGCGGCATAGCCCCCCGTCGCGGCGCCGTCCTGCGACTGCTCCTCGAAGTCGAGATAGACGAACTCGGCCCCCATGCTCTCGATCTGCTCGGCCACCTCGGGGCGCACGTCGAAGGCGTAGGTGATCGCACCCAGCGAGGTCGACGCACCGATGGCGGCCAGGCCCGCGACGCCCGCGCCGATCACCAGCACCTTGGCGGGCGGCACCTTGCCCGCCGCCGTCACCTGACCGGTGAAGAACCGGCCAAAGTTCGCGCCCGCCTCGATCACCGCGCGGTAGCCGGCGATGTTGGCCATGGACGACAGCGCGTCCATCTTCTGCGCCCGGCTGATGCGCGGCACCATGTCCATGGCGACGATGGTGGCGCCCTTGTCGGCCGCCTTCTGCATCAGCGCCTCGTTCGACGCCGGGTAGAAGAACGAAATCAGCGTCTGGCCCTCGCGCAGCAACTCGACCTCGGCGTCGGTGGGCGGGCGGACCTTGGCGATCACGTCGGCGGCGGCAAAGACGGCGGCCGCGTCTGGCAGGACCTCGACCCCGGCCTCGGCATAGGCCGCGTCGGTGAACCCCGCCTTGGCACCCGCGCCGGCCTCGATCACCGCCTCGTGGCCCAGCTTGGCCAGATCTTTCGCCGACATCGGCGTCAGCGCGACGCGCGCCTCGTCCGACTGGCTTTCCGCTACCGTCCCGATCTTCATCCGCGCGCGTCTCCCGCTTGTGATGCTCTGCGGGGCTTTGTCCCCAGCCTCCTCCCCTACCCGGCGCAATGATATTTCTCAAGCCGTCGTGAGGACCGCCCTTGCGCCGCATCGCCGCGCCGGGGTTTAAGCGGATCGAACCGGGGAGGCAGGGATGGCAGGACTGGAGGGCAGGCATGCTCTGGTGACGGGCGGCGGCACGGGGATCGGCCTGGCCATCGCCCGGGCGCTGGCTGGGGCCGGTGCGGCGGTGACGATCGCCGGGCGGCGCCTGGAGGTGTTGGAGGCGGCGGCGCAGGAGATCGGCGCACACCCCCTGGCCATGGACGTCGCCGACGAGGCCGCCGTGACCGAGGGCACCGCCGCAGCGGTCGCCGCGCGCGGCCCGGTGGCGATCTGTGTCGCCAATGCGGGGCTGGCCGAGGGGCGGCACATCATGAAATCCGACCTCGCCACCTGGCGGCAGACGTTGTCGGTCAACCTCGACGGCGCGTTTCTGACCGTCCGCGAATCCCTGCGCAGCATGTCCGGCCTCGACTGGGGCCGGGTCATCGCCATCAGCTCCATCGCCGGGATCAAAGGCCTGCGCGGCGCCCCGGCCTACACCGCGTCCAAGCACGGGATGATCGGCCTGATCCGCGGGCTCAGCGAGGATTACATGGGCACCGGCCTGACCTTCAACGCGCTCTGCCCGGGCTATGTGGACACCGACATCGTGACACGGAACACCGCCGCCATCGCCGCCCGCGCCAAGGTGTCCGAGGACGAGGCGCTGGCGATGATGGTCAACGCCAATCGCCACAAGCGCCTGATCGCGCCCGACGAGGTGGCGGCGGCGGCGCTGTGGCTCTGCGGTCCGGGGTCGGGGAGCGTCAACGGCCAAGCCATCGAAATCGCCGGAGGACAGATGTGATGACCGACTTTGCCGCCACCCGCGCGCTGTTCGACCTGCCGGAAGGCGTGACCTATCTCGACGGCAACTCGCTGGGGCCGCTGGTGCGGGGCGTGCCCGAGCGGGTGGCTCAGGCCATGACCGACGAGTGGGGGCGGATGCTCATCACCGCGTGGAACAAGGCCGGATGGATGGCCGCGCCGCAGCGGATCGGCGACCGGATCGGCCGCCTGATCGGCGCGCCCGAGGGGACGACCGTGCTGGGCGACACGCTGACCATCAAGGTCTATCAGGCTCTGGCCGCGGCGCTGGAGATGCGGCCGGACCGACGGGTGATCCTGAGCGATTCCGGTAACTTCCCCACCGACCTTTACATGGCCGAAGGGCTGATCCGCAGCCTGGACCGCGGCCACGAGCTGCGCGTCGTCGCGCCCGAGGAGGTGGCGGGCGCCATCGGAGACGACGTGGCCGTCCTGATGCTGACGCAGGTGGACTATCGCACCGGGCGGCTGCACGACATGGCCGGCCTGACCGCACGCGCGCATGACGCGGGGGCGCTGACGATCTGGGACCTGGCGCATTCCGCGGGCGCCCTGCCGGTGGACGTGACCGCGGCGAACGCCGATTTCGCCGTCGGCTGCACCTACAAATACCTCAACTCCGGCCCCGGCGGCCCGGCCTTCATCCACGTCCGCCCCGACCTGATGGAGCAGGTGCGCCCGGCGCTGTCGGGGTGGCTGGGCCATGCCGAGCCCTTCGCCTTCGACCTCGACTACCGCGCGGCGCCCGGCATCGCGCGGATGCGCGTGGGCACGCCGCCGATCCTGCAACTGGCCGCGCTCGACGCCGCGCTGGACGTGTGGGACGGGGTGGACATGGCCGAGGTGCGCGCCGCCAGCCAGGCGCTGGGCCAGCGGATGATCGAGGGGGTCGCCGCCCGCTGCCCCGCCTTGCAGCTCGCCAGCCCCGCCGATCCCGACGCGCGCGGCAGCCAGGTGTCGTTCCGCCATCCAGAGGGCTATGCGGTGATGCAGGCGCTGATCGACCGCGGCGTGATCGGCGATTTCCGCGCGCCCGACATGCTGCGCTTCGGCCTGACCCCGCTCTACATCGGGGCCGAGGACGTGGACCGCGCGGTGGACGTGCTGGCCGAGGTGCTGGACGGCGGCCTCTGGGACCGGCCGGAGTATCGCGCCCGCGCCGCCGTGACGTGATCCGGCGGTATCGTTCCGAGGACGCCGCGGCGACGTATGGCGTCTACGCCGACGCGGTCCTGAACGGCACCGCGCCGCACTACACGGCCGATCAGGCCCGCGCCTGGGTGCCGTCCGACGAGATGGAGGACTGGTGGCCGCCCCGCCTCGCCGGCGGGACCGCCTGGGTGGCCGAGGGCGACGCAGAGCTCACGGGGCTGATCTCGCTGATGGGCACGGGGTATCTGGATATGTTCTTCGTGCGCCCGTCCGCCCGTCCGGCGGGCACCGCCGCGCGGCTCTACAACACGCTGGCCGCCCATGCCCGCGCTGCCGGCCAAGCGCGCCTCACGACCCACGCCAGCCACCTCGCCCGGCGGTTCCTGGAACGGCGCGGCTGGCACGTGGTCGCCGAGGAGACGGCCATGCGCAACGGCGTGCCCCTGACCCGCTTTGCCATGGAGAGCGGCGGGGGGTGACGGGGCCAAGCGCCTTCGAAGGCGCTTGCCAAGGCGCTTCGAAGCGCCTTGCCGCTCAGCCCAACCAGCGGTCGTAGTCGGAGACCAGGAGATGCGTCGGCGCCTCGTCCTCTTCGATCTCGGCGAAGCGCCCGATCGGCTCGCGAAAGATGTTGTCGGTGACGTCGTCGTTCACCGTTGACACCTCGCCGATCAGGACGTCGCCCCCCTCGCCCCAGAACGCGTGCCAGTCGCCTGGCATCAGCGTGATGCTCTCACCCGGCGCGAAGCGCAGCTTTTCGCCCGGCCCGTAGTCCCGCGCGATGCCGTCGGACAGGACCCGCCCGCCCCGGTCCTCGGCGAAGTTGCCGTCGTCGTCCGAGCCGTAGAGCTCGATCACCATCGTGGCGCCGCCTCGGTTGATGATGTCCTCGGACTTGATGACATGGGTGTGCATCGGGCTCAGCTGATCCTGCCGCGAGATCAACAGCTTCTCGGCATAGACCATGCCGCGCCCGCGTTCGAGGTCGCGCAGGCGCCCGTTGCGCAGGGTGAAGAGGAACAGGCCCATCTCATCGAACCGGCCCTCGCCATAATCCGTGATGTCCCAGCCCATGCGCGCCTCGACGATCCGCGCGGCGTCGTCGCGGGCGCGGAACGCCTCGGGGCTCCAATAGGCAAACGGCGGGAGGGTAAAGCCGTGGCGGCGGATCATCTCGTCCGCGGCGGCCATGATCTCGTTGATGCGGGAGCGTTTCATACCCCCCTTCTGCCACCCCGGGCGGGCGGGCGGCAAGCGGCTTGGACCCAAGCGGCCGGTCGTCGCGTTGCCCCCTCGACGGAACCGTCCGTCGCCGTGCTTGCCTCAGAGGGGTCCGTCGCCATGTCGCCACGCCTACAGGCCGCCGCCGCGGTCCTCTGCGCCTGTGTCGCCCTGTCCGCCGCCGCCCAGGACGAACCGCCCGAGGCGGCCGACGAGGCGGCGGCCCAAGGCATTGGCGGTATCGGGCTGGAGGCCTGCCGCAACATCACCGGGGTGCAGAACCTGCCGGTGCTGGCCCAGGTGAGCGACTGGGCGCTGGGCTACATGGCCGGGCGGGCGGACGGCGGCGCCGTGCCGGACCCCGACGAGCCCCTGTCGCCGACCTCTTCCACCGACCTGGCCACGGCGATCCTCACCCACTGCACCGGCAACCCCGACGCGACCGTGCTGGCCGCCGTGCGCCGGGTGGCCGCGCGGGTCTACGGCGGCGGTCCCGAGGACGGGGCCTACGAGGTCGCGCCGCCCTTCGGCCCCGCCAGGACCGTGCGCCCGCCGCAGCGGCCCGAGGGGCTGACCGGCCCCGCCGCGGGCGAAGACGGCGCGGCGGAGGAAGACATAGCAGATGCCGCCGCGACCCCGGATGCGGTGGCCGAAATCGCCAAGGCCGCCGTGGCCGAGCCGGAAGAGGACACCGATCTGGGCGCCGACGCCGACTGAGCCCGGCTCAGGACGCCCAGTCGTCGAGAAGCGCCGCCAGCGCGGTCCAATCGGTGTACTCCCGATCCTCCCCGTGCTCGACGGTGTCGTCCTTCTGCGTCGCGATCCAGCGCATGGCCCAGTATTCGAAGAACCCGTAGTCCGAAAAGCGGAACGCGCCCGCCACGTGCTCGACCCGCTTGGGCGCGACGCCGGTTTCCTCGGTCAGCCGCCGCACGCAGTCCTTGAGCCCCTTCCAGTCGTCGGGGTCGCTCCCCGCGGCAGACAGAGAGACGGACAGAAACAGCGTCTCGGCGCGCGACAGGGACGCCCGTTGCGCGCGCATGTAGTCCTTCAGCGCCTCCTGGTAGCGCCCGGCATGCACCGACCCGGCCAGGAGCACCCGGTCGAAGGACGCAGGATCCAGATCGCGCGCCTCGGCGGCAGACAACAGCGCGACGCTGTGCCCATCGGCGGTCAGCCGGGCAAAGGCGTAGTGCGCGATCTTGGCCGTCTGCCCCTCGGTCGTGGCAAAGACGATGAGTATCCGCATGGCCCGCCCCTTTCGCTTCCGCCGGATCGGGGACAAGCTAGCGTCGCCGGGGCACCGCCGCGTTGATCGCGATCAAGCGGCTCCGGCCACCGGCTCCGGACGCCGGGCGGCGGCCCAGTCCGCGACCGCATGTCCGAACGCGCCAAAGAGCTTGGCCGATACGGGATCTTCGGCGGCGCGGTATTCGGGATGCCACTGGACCGACAGGGTAAAGCCGGGGGCGTCGGCGATGTAGATCGCCTCGGGCGTGCCGTCGGGGGCGTGGCCGTCGATGACCACGCGGGGTCCGGCCACCTTGATCCCCTGGCCGTGGAGGGTGTTGGTCATCACCTCCACATCGCCCATCAGGCGGTGGAACGGACCCTCCTCGCTGAACCGCACGGCATGGCGCAGCGCGAACTTCTCTTCCAACGTGCCGTCCGGGGGCATCCGGTGGTTCATCCGGCCCGGGAGGTCGCGAATCTCGGGGTGGAGCGAGCCGCCCATGGCGACGTTGACCTCCTGAAACCCGCGGCACACGCCCAGAAAGGGCTGACCGCGGGCGACCAGCGCGCGGATCAGCGGCAAGGTGATGGCATCGCGGTCACGGTCGAAGGCGCCGTGTGCCTCGGTCTCGTCCTCGCCGTATTCCTCGGGATGCACGTTCGGGCGCCCGCCGGTGAAGAGAAACCCGTCGCAGACCTCCAACAGATCGGCCACCGACACCAGCGCCGGATCGCAAGGCACCACCAGGGGAACGGCGCGGGACACCGCCGAGATCGCCTCGCAGTTCATCGCACCTCCGGCATGCACCGGATACTGGTCGTTGATGAGATGGGAGTTGCCGATGATGCCGACGACCGGTCGTGCCATGTTACTCCACCACTGACTTCGAATTCGAGACAGGATACGGGGCCGGGCGCCGCGAGGAAATGGGAATCTCCGCACAGGCCGCCCTGCGCAGGCGCGGACCCTTGGAAGGGTCCGGCAGATCCGTTGCCACGGATCGGTCCCGCGCCTTTCAAAGGGATGCGCCTCCGGGGATCAGGCCTCGTGCGCGAGGCCGGCGGCGGCGATCCCCGCCTCAGCGGCCGCCGCGTCGTTGTCCGAGGTGTCGCCGGTGACGCCCACCGCGCCGATCACGGCCCCGTCGCCGCCCCGCACCAGCACGCCACCCGGCACCGGCACCACGCGGCCGCCGAACGTGCCGTTGACCGCGGCCATGAAATAGGCCTGGGCCTCGGCCCGCTGCATCTGCGCGCGGCCGCCCATGCCCAGCATGACCGCGCCATAGGCCTTGCCCTCGGCAATGGCGAAGCGGCCGGGCGAGGCGCCGTCCTCGCGCTCGAACGCCAGCGGATGGCCGCCGGCGTCCAGCACGATCACCGACAGCGGCTTGAGGGTCTGCCGCCGCCCCTCGGCCAGGGTCTCGCGGACGATGGTGCGGGCGTGGTCGTGGGTAATGCGGTCCATCTCAGGCCTCCTTGGCGACGCGGCGCCATTTGTGCAGCAAGGGCTCCGTGTAGCCCGAGGGCTGCGCGCGCCCCTCGAACACCAGATCGCAGGCGGCGCGGAAGGCCGGCCCGTCATAGTCCGGCGCCATCGGGCGATAGGCCGGGTCGCCCGCGTTCTGCGCGTCGACCTTCTGCGCCATCTCGCGCATCGTGGCCATCACCCGGTCGCGGTCGACCACCCCGTGGTGCAGCCAGTTGGCCAGCGCCTGGGACGAGATCCGGCAGGTCGCGCGGTCCTCCATCAGGCCGACGTCGTGGATGTCGGGCACGGTCGAGCACCCCACCCCCTGATCGACCCAGCGCACCACGTAGCCGAGGATGCCCTGGGCGTTGTTGGCCAGTTCGTCCGCGATCTCGTCGTCGGACCAGTTGCGGCCGTCGCTGAGCGGGATCGTCAGCAGGTCGTCGAGCGATGCGCGCGGGCCGCCGCGGGCGATCTCGTCCTGCCGCGCGGCCACGTCCACGGCGTGGTAGTGGGTCGCGTGCAGCGTCGCGGCGGTGGGCGACGGCACCCAGGCGCAGTTGGCGCCGCTTTTTGGATGGCCCACCTTCTGCTCCAGCATCGCGGCCATGCGGTCAGGCATGGCCCACATGCCCTTGCCAATCTGCGCCTTGCCGCGCAGGCCGCAGGCCAGGCCGATGTCCACGTTGCGGTCCTCGTAGGCGGCGATCCAGGCGGTCTCCTTCATGGCGCCCTTGCGCACCATCGGCCCCGCCTCCATCGAGGTGTGGATCTCGTCGCCGGTGCGGTCGAGGAAGCCGGTGTTGATGAACGCCACCCGGTTCCTGGCGGCGCGAATGCATTCCTTGAGGTTGGCCGACGTGCGCCGCTCCTCGTCCATGATCCCCATCTTGACCGTATGGCGCGGCAGCCCCAGCGCGTCCTCCACCGCCGAGAAGATCTCGTCGGCGAAGGCGACCTCGGCGGGGCCGTGCATCTTGGGCTTGACCACGTAGACCGAGCCATGGGCCGAATTGCCGCCCGCGCGCGCCAGATCGTGGCAGGCGCAGGCGACGGTCACCAGCGCGTCGAGCAGACCCTCGAACATCTCCTCGCCGTCGCGCGTCAGGACGGCGGGCGTCGTCATCAGGTGGCCCACGTTGCGCACCAGCATGAGCGCGCGGCCCTTCAGCGTGACCTCGCGGCCGCCGGGGGCGGTGTAGGTGCGGTCCTCGGCCAGGCGGCGGGTGAAGGTCTCGCCGCCCTTGGACACCTCGGCCTTCAGGTCGCCCCGCATCAGGCCCAGCCAGTTGCGATAGGCGGTCACCTTGTCCTCGGCATCGACGCAGGCGACGCTGTCTTCACAGTCCATGATCGCGCTGACGGCGCTCTCCAACACCACGTCGGCCAGGCCCGCGGGGTCGTCGCCGCCCACCGGGTGCTCGCGGTTTATGTGAAGTTCGATATGCAGCCCATCGTTTTTAAGTAGGATATGCGTCGGAGCGTCGTCTTCGCCGCGCCACCCAGCCAGCTGTCTGGGATCGTCCAAGGCGACTCCTTCGGCCGTGGTCAGGGCGCCGTCCGAGATGCGATAGCCGCCCGCGTCGGTATGGCTGCCCTTGGCCAGGGGCGCGGTGCGGTCGAGGAAGTCCTTGGCCCAGGCCACCACACGCCGACCGCGCGACGGGTCATAGCCGCCGCTCTCGGGCGCGTCGCCCATGGCGTCGGTGCCGTAGAGCGCGTCGAACAGCGACCCCCACCGCGCGTTTGCGGCGTTCAGCGCATAGCGCGCGTTGGTGATCGGCACCACCAGCTGCGGTCCGGCAATGGACGCGATCTCGGGGTCGACGTTGTCGGTGTCGATGGAGAAACCCGGCCCCTCCTCCACCAGATACCCGACCTCGCGGAGCATGGCGCGATAGGCGTCTCGGTCCGTCACGGGTCCGGGGGCGTCCCGGTGCCAGCGGTCGATCTGCTCCTGCATCTTTTGCCGGGCGCTGAGCAGATCGGCGTTGCGGGGGCCGAAATCATGGGCGAGCGTGTCGAGGGCCTGCCAGAACCGCTCGGCCGCGACGTCGAGCCCGTCGAGAAGCTCGTCTTCCACGAAGGCGGCGAGATCCGCCGCCACCTGCACTCCACCGCGCACCACTCGATCCGTCACGTCGCCCTCCTGTTTGGGTATGCCGTCGTATGCGAGAGATAGGCAGTTTCCGGACATGACAAGGCAAAACCGCCGCCACGGGGGGTGGCGGCGGCCTGAAACCTCGGTCGCTGGGGGCGTGGGCGGCGGTTCAGCCGCCGGTCGTGCTCTCTGCCTCGATCGGCACGCCGTCGCCCGGCTCGTTGCCGTTCAACGCGGTCCAGCCGAGGAACAGAACCAGCAGGACGCCGGCGACCCCTGCCGCCCAGGCGATGCCGACCAGCGGCCCTTTGTGACGGCGTTCCTGCTTTTTGATGTCGGTATCCGGTGCAGACATGGGACCTCTCTTTCGGGGCGCCCGAAGGCGGGCGCAGGCATGGCGGCGCGCGGTTGAAGCGCACCCGTTCCCCCTTTAACGTCGGCCTCCATCGTTTGGTTCACTCGTTTTTCCCGGAGGCCGCCATGAAAGACGCCGCTGAGCAGGCCGTCTATCTGTCCGACTACGCCCCGTTCCCCTACCACCTCGACAAGGTTGCGCTGCATTTTCGGCTCGACCCCGGGGCGACGCGGGTGGCGGCACGGTTGTGGTTCCGGCCGGGGCCCGGCGCAGAGGGAACGCTGCGGCTGGACGGCGAGCGGCTGCGCCTCCTCTCGACGGCGCTGGACGGCGCCCCGGCGGCGGCGCAGGTGGACGACACCGGCCTGACGCTCGCGGTGCCCGGCCGGCCCTTCGTTCTCGACACCGAGGTCGAGATCGACCCGGCGTCCAACACTGCGCTCGAAGGTCTCTACATGTCCAAGGGGATGTATTGCACCCAATGCGAGGCCGAGGGGTTTCGCCGCATCACCTATTTCCCCGACCGCCCCGACGTGCTGGCGCCGTTCCGGGTAACGGTCGAGAGCGATCTGCCCGTGCTTCTGTCGAACGGCAACCCGGTCGAGACCGGCCCCGGCCGCGCCGTCTGGGACGATCCCTGGCCCAAGCCCGCCTATCTCTTCGCGCTGGTGGCCGGCGACCTGCGCGCCGTCTCGGACCGCTTCGTCACCGCGTCGGGACGCGACGTGACGCTCAACGTCTGGGTCCGGCCGGGCGACGAGGACCGCTGCGACTATGCGCTCGACGCGCTCAAGCGGTCGATGCGGTGGGACGAAGAGGTCTATGGCCGCGAATACGACCTCGACGTCTTCAACATCGTCGCTGTCGATGACTTCAACATGGGCGCGATGGAGAACAAGGGGCTCAACATCTTCAACTCCAAATACGTGCTCGCCTCGCCCCAGACCGCGACCGACCGGGACTATGCCTCCATCGAGGCCATCGTCGCGCACGAGTATTTCCACAACTGGACCGGCAACCGGATCACCTGTCGCGACTGGTTCCAGCTCTGCCTCAAAGAGGGGCTGACGGTGTTCCGCGACCAGGAGTTCACGGGCGACATGCGCTCCCACGCGGTCAAGCGGATCGAGGACGTGATGGAGCTGCGCGGCCGCCAGTTCCGCGAGGACAACGGACCGCTCAGCCACCCGGTGCGGCCGTCGAGCTATATCGAAATCAACAACTTCTACACCGCGACGGTCTACGAAAAGGGGGCCGAGATCATCGGGATGCTCAAGCGTCTGGTGGGCGACGACGGCTATGCCGCGGCGCTCGACCTCTACTTCGACCGCCACGACGGGCAGGCCTGCACGGTCGAGGACTGGCTCACCGTGTTCGAGGACGCCACCGGCCGCGATCTGGCGCAGTTCAAACAGTGGTATACGCAGTCAGGCACTCCGCGCGTCGCGGTGACGGAGCGGTTCGAGAACGGCCTCTACACCCTGGAGATGGCCCAGCACACACCGCCGACGCCCGGTCAGCCCGACAAGGCGCCGCAGGTGATCCCCATCGCCGTGGGGCTCCTGGCCCCCGATGGGACCGAGACGATGCCGACGACCGTGCTGCCGCTGACCGAGGCGCGGCAGAGCTTCGCCTTTCGTCCCACCGCCGAGGGTTGGCGGCGCGACGGACCGGACGCGCCCGAGCGGCTGTCGGGCGCGGTGCCGCCCCGGCCGGTGCCGTCGCTGAACCGCGGATTCTCCGCGCCGGTGATCCTGGAGCGCGACGTCACCAGCGAGGAGCGCGCCCTGCTCCTCGCCCACGACACCGACCCTTTCAACAAATGGGATGCCGGCCGCGCCTTGGCCAAGGACGTTCTGACGCGCATAATCACCGACGGCGCCGCGCCCGGCCCCGCCTATCTGGACGCGCTGGCTCGGGTGGCGGACGACGGGCGGCTCGACCCGGCCTTTCGCGCGCTCGCGCTCGCCCTGCCCGGTGACGACGACATGGCCCAGACCCTGGCCTCGGGCGGGGTGACGCCGGATCCCGACGCGATCTGGCGCGCGCGACGGGACCTCGCCACCGCCATCGCCAGGCACCTGGAGCCGATCCTGGCCGACCTCTACGACACCATGACCGGCGAGGGTCCCTATTCTCCAGACCCAAAATCCGCGGGCAAGCGCAGCCTGCGCGGTGCCGCCCTGGCCCTGCTGTCGCGGATCGACGGCGGCCGCCGCGCCGAGGCCCTGTTCGAGACCGCCGACAACATGACCGAAGAGGTCGGGGCGCTGGCCTGTTTGGTGCGGGAGGGCCGCGGCGGAGCCGCGCTCGCCCGGTTCTACCGCCGCTGGGGGCACGACCGCCTGGTGCGCGACAAGTGGTTCTCGCTCCAGGTGGGCGGCGCCGCGCCGCCGGACGCCGCTGGGGTGGCCGAGCGCCTTTGCGCCCACCCCGAGTTCGACTGGAAGACTCCCAATGTGTTCCGCAGCGTCTTTGGCGCCCTGGCGGGGAACCACGCGGGCTTTCACGCCCGCGACGGCGCGGGCTATGCGCTGCTCGCCGACTGGCTGATCCGCCTCGATCCGGTGGTGCCGCAGACCGCGGCACGGATGACCACGGCGTTCGAGACCTGGGGCCGCTACGACGCCGATCGCCAGGCGCTGATGCGCGCGGCGCTGGAGCGGATCGCGGCCGCGCCGGGCCTATCGCGCGACACGTCCGAGATGGTGGGCCGGATCCTGGATCACTGAGGCCGCTTTCCGCTGGCGGCTCAACGTCTTATGACATGTCCTGCTGCGCGCCCCGGCCGCAGCCCCAAGGCGGAACCGGTGCCCCTCTGCGTGGGTTGGTCGTCAAGTTTCCTGTAGCCAGAAGCCAAGGAGGAGCGAAAATGACCGATTTGAACGGCATCCGAATCCTGATCATGTCCGCAGACGGGTTCGAGCAATCCGAACTTGTCCACCCCCGCGACGACATGCGCGCCCGCGGCGCCAAGGTCGATGTGGCCAGCCCCGACGGCAAGTCCATCCGCGGCTGGGACGGCAACGACTGGGGCGACACGGTCGAGGTGGACATGGGCATCGGCGATACGTCGATGCACGACTACGATGCGCTGATCCTGCCGGGCGGCCAGATCAACCCCGACATCCTGCGCACTCAGCCAGAGGCGGTTCTGCGGGTGCAGGAGTTCGTCTCGGCCGACAAACCCGTGGCCGCGATCTGCCACGGCCCGTGGATGCTGGTCGAGGCCAACGCGGTGGAGAGCCGCCAGGTCACGTCCTACCCGTCGATCCGCACGGACCTGCGCAACGCGGGCGCCATCGTGGTCGACGATGCCGCGGTGACGGACGGCCCGCTGATCACCAGCCGCAACCCCGACGACCTGCCGGCGTTCTGCGACGCCTTGGCCGCGGCGATCATGGCGCGCCGCACCTCGCGCGCGGCCTGAGGCCGGCCCGGCGCCGCGCTTCCGCCCCCGCGGGACGGCGCTGACGCCCCCTCGCGGCGTGGCGGGTCGGCACCGACCCGCCCGCCGCAATCCGGCCGAGCGGCGGCGCCCCGCCACTCGGACCGTTCTACCTTAGCGCGCATTGTGCTACACTCGCGGACATCCCATCTGTCACGCGAGTGTCGTGTTGCTCTGGTGTCTGACCCCATGAGAGAACGCCTGGATTCGCAGATCGTCGAGCGCGCGCCCTGGCTGGCGCGCCCCGGACCGGGCATCCGGCTCGTGCGTCTGTGGCTCGACCGGCTGCTCGATTACCACCGCACCGTGGCGCTCGCCGAAGAGATGCAGGACTGGCCGTATCATCGGATCATGGACCGGATGGGCGCGCTCCTGGCGCGCGACGTGGAGGTGCAGGGGCTCGACCGGATCCCGCGCCACGGCGCCGCTCTGGTCGTTGCCAACCATCCCACGGGCATCGCCGACGGCATCGTGCTCTACCACCTTCTGGCGCCGCTCCGGCCCGATCTGTTCTTCTACGCCAACAGCGACCTTCTGCGCATCCTGCCGCAGTTCGACGGGATGATCGCGCCGGTGGAGTGGCGACGCGACAAGCGCTCGCATTCCAAGACCCGGGCGACGATGGCCTACACCCGGACCGCGATCGAGGCGGGGCGGCTCGGCGTGATCTTTCCCTCCGGGCGGCTGGCGAAACGCCGGGGACTGCGGCTCTACGAACGGCCGTGGATGCCCTCGGCGGCGATGATCGCACGCAAGTTCGAGCTGCCGGTCATCCCGATCAACCTCAGGGCGCGGAACTCGGCGCTGTTCTATCTCTTCGACCTCATCCACCCGTCCTTGCGCGATATCACGCTGTTCCACGAGATGCTGAACAAGGATCGGCAACCGTTCCGCGTCCGGGTGGGCGAGCCGATCTCGCCCACCGCCCTGCCCGATCAGTCCGAAGACGGGATCGCGCTCCTGCGGCGGGCGACGCTGGCCATGGGCGGGCGGTGCGCGCCGCAGCTCTCGCTGGTCGACAGCACCCGCCGGCCCGCGCTCCTGCGCTGACCCCGGCCGCCGCGACACCATGCCGCAGACAACAACGCCCGCCGGAGGGGCGGGCGTCGCAACGTTAAGATCGGATCAGCGGTCAGGCGGCGCGGCCGATCAGCACCTCGTCCACCTGCTTTTGCGCGGCGACCTCGTCGGAACCGGACACGGCGGCGACCTCGCGCGTCAGCCGCTCCAGCGCGGCCTCGTAGAGCTGCCGCTCAGAATAGCTCTGCTCGCGCTGATCGTCGGTGCGGTGCAGGTCGCGCACCACCTCGGCGATGGCGATCAGGTCGCCCGAGTTGATCTTTTGCTCGTATTCCTGCGCACGGCGGGACCACATCGCCTTTTTGACCTTGGCCTTCCCTTTGAGCGTGGTCATCGCCTTGTTCACGATGTCGGGAGACGACAGCGAGCGCATGCCCACCTCGGTGGCCTTGTGGGTCGGGACGCGCAGGGTCATCTTGTCCTTCTCGAAGGAGATGACGAACAGCTCCAGCTTGATCCCCGCGATCTCCTGCTCCTCGATGGACACGATCTGACCGACCCCGTGCGCCGGATAGACGACGTATTCGTTGGGACGGAACTCAATTCTCTTGGTTTTGCTCATCGCAGACAGACTTCCCGTAAAGGACCCCAGAACTTGAGCGACAAAAGCACGGCGGGAACACACACATCCTCCCGTCGCCTCGGTGCATCACCGATCCCGCGCCCCAAACGCCGCCCATCGGAGCAGCGCAGCCGGACACAGTTATGTCGCGCGATTGACATATAGCAGATTTTGCATCGGAATGGAAGGGATCGGCCCCTGACGCAGCGTCATAGGACGTCTGCGCCGGGCGCGGGTCAGCCGCCCTCGCCCGCGGCTTCGGAGAAATACTTCTCCATCTTGCCGGGTTCGCCGTCGCGGGCGTCGGCGTCGGGCAGCGGGTCCTTCTTGGTCACGATGACCGGCCACATCTCAGAATACTTGCGGTTGAACTCCACCCACTTTTCCATGTCCGGCTCGGTGTCGGGGCGGATCGCGTCGGCGGGACATTCGGGCTCGCAGACGCCGCAGTCGATGCACTCGTCGGGATGGATGACCAGCATGGTCTCGCCCTCGTAAAAGCAATCCACCGGACACACCTCGACGCAGTCGGTGTATTTACAGGCGATGCAGTTGTCGGTGACGATGTAGGTCATCTGGGCCCCTGTCAGTTCTGCCAGACAGGTAGCGAAGCCGCCGCAATCATTCAAGCGGGCGCGGCCCCCGTTTGTCCAGCGCGCGGCGGTCCTTCTTGGTCGGCCGCCCACCCCCGTCATAGCGCGGCGCGGCGGGTGGCGCAGGGTCCGGCGGCGGCGACAAATCGTCGTAGAGCGCCCGCGCCTCTGGGGCCGGTCCGCGCCGGTCGGCCAGGGCCAAGAGCCGCACGACACGCACCGCGCGCCCCTGGACGAAGGTGAGCACGTCGCCCACCGCGACCCCCTGCGACGCCTTCGCCGCCCTGGTCCCGTTGACGCGGACATGGCCGCCCGAGACCTGCCGGGTGGCCAGGCTGCGGGTTTTAAAGAACCGGGCGTGCCACAGCCATTTGTCCAGCCGCTGGGTGGGCCGGGGCGCGTCGGTCACTTCTTGGTCTTCAGCCCCATGAGGGCAGCGGCGAAGGGGTTGTCTGGGTCGATGGCCTTTTCCTTGCGGGGCGGCCGGGCAGTCACGGTCTTGGGCGCGTCGTCGCGGCGGGGGGCGCCCTTTTTCGGGCCGCGGGGTCCCTTGCCCTTGCCACCCTGGGGCTTGCCACCGCCGCGGGTCTGCGGACGGGGGCCGCGCGCGGCGCGCTGGCCGCGCCCGCCCCAGGTGAAGGTATAGAACACCTCCATCTCGGGCGGCGTGCCGGGGCCGCCGGGCAGATCGGCGGGCATGTCCCCGGGCGGCGGCACCTCGGTCGGCGGAGCGGCCGGCGGGGCGTCGGGCGTCTCCACGGGGGCCTCCTGCGGCGGCTCCGGGGGGCTCTCGCCCGGCGCATCGCCCGGCACCTCGGGCGGTGCGGGATCGGGGTCGTCGCTGGCCGCCGGGGCAACGGGAACGGCAAGGGGGGCGGTGGGCTCTTGCACGTCGGCAATCGCCGCCTCGGAGGAGACGGGGTCGGACAGCGGGGGGTCGGCCGCCGCAGTGGCCTTGTGCCCGTCGGCATCGACCGCGACGGGAGCATCGGGGGCCGACGGGGCGGGGTCGGTCGCGGTGGCCTCGGGTGCGGTGGCCTCGGGTGCGGCCTCTGCCGTCTCCGGCGCAGCCTCCGCCGCGACAGCGGCGGGATCGGGCGCTTTCGCCGGTTTGACCTTTTCGCGTTCGCCCTTCTCGCCCTTGTAGCCCAGGCCGCCCATCAGGTCGGCGAACTGCTCCAGCGTCATGCCGGTGATCGACAGCATGTCCGCGCTCGCCTCAAAGCCGCCGCGGCTGTCCTTCTGCCGCAGCATGTCGGCCAGCCGCTCCAGCATATCGATGCGGATCGCGCGGGCCCCGGCGGGCCGGTAGCCCGACATCAGGTGCGTGCCCTCGGGCACGTCGCGGTCGACGGGGATCGTCACCAGCCCCGGCGGCGGGCTCTCGGGAAACTCGTCGAGACCGCCCGCCAGCGACCAAAGCACCAGCCTCAGCCGCGTCGGCGCGGGCTTGAGCAGGGCGGGCAGGAACACGGTATACTGCCCAAACCGCACCCCATGCTTGCGCAGCGCGCCGCGGGCGTCCTGATCCAGCTCCTTCACCTCGGTCGCGACGGCGTCGCGCGACAGCACGCCGAAGCCTTCGATGAGGCGGAAGGCGAACCCCCGCGCAAGCCCGGTCAGCGTCTCGTCCTTCTGCATCGCCAGCAGCGGCTCGAACAGGGTCGCGACCTTGCGGTCGATGAAGTGCTGAAGCCGGCGGGTCACCTTTTGCGCGACCTCGGCCCCCGCCTCGTCGTCGACGAAGGCCGCGACCTGCGGGCGCAGCGGCTCGGGGCCCGCCACGAGCTTGCCCACCGCGGCGTCGCCCCACATTAGGCCGCCCTGTTCGGTGAAGTCCATCTCGGTGTCGGGCGCGTTGTAGAAGCGGTCGGCGCGCAGGTGGAAATGCGGCGCGAGGGCCGCCACCGCCGCCTGGCGCAGTGTCTTGGCCTCGTCGCCCGAGGCCGCGGAATCCTGGCGAAACCGGAACCCTTCGAGCCGACCCAGCGTCTGGTCCTCGACGGTCACTTCGCCTTTGTCGTTCACCTCGGCCACAAGGCTCTCCTTCTCTTTGAGCCGCCGCATCAGCACGCTGGTGCGGCGGTCCACAAATCTCTGGGTCAGCGCAGCGTGGAGCGCATCCGACAGGCGGTCTTCTACCGCCCGGGTGGCGCCCCGCCAATGCGATTCGTCATCCACCCAGCCCTTGCGCTGGGCCACGTAGGTCCATGTGCGGATATACGCCAACCGCTTTGACAGCGCATCGATGTCGCCATCGGTGCGGTCGATGCGGTTGACCTGCCGGGCCAACCAGTCGTCGGGCACCCTGCCCCATTCGCGCAAAAAGCCAAAGATCCGCTCCAGCATGTTGGCGTGCTCGCCCGCGCTGATGCCACGAAAGTCGGGGATGCGGCAGACGTCCCAGAGCAGTTGCGTGGCGGGCACGGTGGTGCAGGCCCGGGCGATCTCGGGCCGCTGGCTGAGCGCCTTGAGCGCGGCCAGATCGTCGGCCTCGCGCGCGCGGGTCAGGCGGGGATCGTTCGACGGCGCCTCCAGCGACGCGATCAGCGCCTCGGGGCGGGTGAAGTTCAGCGCGGCGCTGCGCCATTGCAGGGCCTTGAGCGGGGTAAAGCGATGCTCGGTGATCGCCTCCACCACCGCGTCGTCCAGGGGCGATGCCTCGCCGGTGACGCCGAAGGTGCCGTCAGTGCGGAAGCGCCCGGCGCGGCCCGCGATCTGCGCCAGCTCGCCCGCGTGCAGGGGCCGCATCCGCCGCCCGTCGAACTTGGTCGTGGACGAGAACGCCACGTGGTCGATGTCGAGGTTCAGGCCCATGCCGATGGCGTCGGTGGCGACCAGGTAGTCGACGTCGCCATTCTGGTACATGTCGACCTGGGCGTTGCGGGTGCGCGGGCTGAGCGCGCCCATCACCACCGCCGCCCCGCCCTTCTGTCGCCGGATCAGCTCGGCGATGGCATAGACGTTGTCGACCGAAAAGCCGACGATGGCCGACCGCGGGCGCATCCGGCTGATCTTGCGCGCGCCGGTGTAGATCAGGGTCGACAGCCGCTCGCGCCGCTGGAACGTGGCCTGCGGCACCAGTGCGGCGATGGCGGGCCGCATGGTCTCGGCCCCCAGAAACAGCGTCTCATGGGTGCCGCGGGCGCGCAGCAGCCGGTCGGTGAAGACGTGGCCGCGCTCGGGGTCGCCGCAGAGCTGGATCTCGTCGACCGCCAGGAAATCGGGGCCAAGCCCCTCGGGCATCGCCTCGACCGTGGCGACCCAGTATTGCGTGCGCGGCGGCACGATCCGCTCTTCCCCGGTGACGAGCGCGACCACCGAGGGACCCCGCAGGCCGACGATGCGGTCGTAGACCTCGCGCGCCAAGAGGCGCAGCGGCAGGCCGATGACGCCGGTGCGATAGGCCAGCATCCGCTCGATGGCATAGTGGGTCTTGCCGGTATTGGTGGGTCCGAGGACCGCGACGATGCGGCCAGGCAGAGCGCTCATGGGAGGGGTTCCGGGGGCGGAGGGGTCAGGCGCTGGCGCGCGGTGCGGGCGTCGGTAGCGGCATCGGCGGGGGCCTCCCCCAAGGACGGTGAACGCGGCGGCGCGGTCCTGTCTAGGGACGGCCGCAGCGCTCCACAAGGGGCTAGAGCGCGGTGCCCTCGACCCGGTTGGACAGCCGTGCGATGGCCTCGGCCGCGCCTTCCTGCGCGGGATAGATCTCGGCCACGGCGCGCCAGGCCCGGAGCGCCGGCTGATCGTACCCCAGCTCCTCCAACATGACCGCCAGACCGGTCAGCGCGCCGAAATGCCGGGGATTCAACGCCAGGGCCATGCGGATGTCGTCCAACGATTCGCCGTATCGGGCCTGGCGGAAATAGGCTGTGGCGCGACCGTGCCAGCCCTCGGCGAACTCGGGCGCGTGGTCGATGACGGCCGTGAAGTGCTCGACCGCCAGGGCCGGATCGAAATCCTCCAGCGCCTTGTATCCGCGCTCCAGGAGGTAATCCATCGCCGGTGAGCCGGACCGCGCCCATTCCTCGCGGATCTTCTCGGCGATCTGTTCGGCCGCCGGCCCTTCGGCCTGGCGCAGCGCGTCGAAGAGATCGGCCAGCCCGGCGCCACCGCCGGATCCGTCCGCCTCCTTGCCCCAAGCGGCCCCGGCCGCGAGCCCCGCGGCCAGCAGTGTCGCAACGGCAGATTTGTGAAGTCGTGCAAGAACACCCATAACGAGGGGGAGTTTAGCGCAGTCCGCGGAAAAGGCGACAGCCCCCGGACGATCACGAATAGAGGATCACAATGAGCGACACCATCGACCAGGCGGTTACCCAACTGAACGACAAGATCGACGGCGGCTTCGACGGCGGCACGGCCAAGTTCGTGTTCGAGGACGAAGGCACGATCATGCTCGACGACGGCGGCGCGCGGGCCGGCGACGACGAGGCGGACGTGACCCTCCTGGCCGACACCGACACGTTCCGCGAGATGTTCGACGGCAGCCTCAACCCCACCGCCGCCTTCATGTCCGGGCGCCTCAGGATCGAGGGCGACATGGGCCTGGCGATGAAGCTCGCCGGGGTTCTGGGCTGAGCCGATGGAGCCCGCGCCCCTCTTTGAGGACATCGCGCGGGGGCCCGGCGGCGGCGCGGCCTATTGGGTGGACGCGGCCGACGGGCTGAGACTGCGCGTCGGGCACTGGCCCCGCGGCGACCGCGGGACCGTGCTGATGTTCCCCGGCCGCACCGAGTACGTCGAGAAATACGGCGACAGCGCGCGCGAGTTCGCCGCGCGCGGCTACGGGCTGATCGCTGTGGACTGGCGCGGCCAGGGCCTGGCCGACCGGATGCTGGGCGACCGTCTGGGCGGCCATGTGATGCGGTTCACCGACTATCAGATGGACGTGGCCGCGACGGTCGCCGCGGCGCGGCGGCTGGACCTGCCGCGGCCCTGGCATCTGGTGGCGCATTCCATGGGCGGCTGCATCGGGCTCCGCGCGCTGGTCGAGGGGCTCGACGTCGCCTCGGTGGCGTTCTCCGCGCCCATGTGGGGGATTGCGCTGAAGCCCGCGCTGCGCCCCCTGGCCTGGTCGCTCAGTTGGGCGGCGGTGCGCACCGGGCTCGACCACCGCTATGCGCCCGGCACCTCGAGCGCGTCTTATCCCAACACGGCGCCGTTCGGCGAGAACATGTTGACGTCGGACGCCGAGATGTACGCCTGGATGGCCGAGCAGGTGGACTGCCATCCCGAGCTGACGCTCGGCGGGCCGTCGATGCGGTGGCTCGGCGAGGCGCTGCGCGAGACCCGGGAGCTGAGCCTCCTGGCGTCGCCCGACCTGCCCTGCCTGTGCATCCTCGGCAGCGAGGAAAAGATCGTGGACGCCCAACGGATTCGCGAGCGCATGGCCGTCTGGCCGGGCAGCCGGCTGGAGCTGGTCGACGGCGGACGGCACGAATGCATGATGGAGACGCCCGCCCGGCGGGCGGCGGTCTTTGCGATGATGGCCGACCATTTCGACGCCCACAGCGCGGCGAGCGCCGCCTGACCGGGCAGCCGCAGCGTTAGAGCGCGATCTCGGCAAAGGCGTCCCGCAGCGCGGCGGACCAGGCCGTCGACATCGCATGGAACGCCTCGTCGTCGGCCTCGATCCGCCGCTGGAGGCCCACCCGCTGAGACCCCGCCTCGATCACGGCGAGGTCCAGCGGCATCCCCACCGAGAGGTTCGACCGCAGCGTGCTGTCCATCGACAGCAGCACCGCCTTCTGCGCGTCGGCCAGAGAGGTGCGGCTGGTCACCACCCGGTCGAGAATGGGTTTGCCGTATTTGTGCTCGCCGATCTGGAGATAGGGTGTGTCCGACGTCGCCTCGATGAAGTTGCCCTCGGGATAGATCAGGAACATCCGCATCTCGCCGCCCTTGCGCTGACCGGCGACGATCAGCGAGGCCTGGGCGTTCTGACCCTGGGCCCCCATCTTGCGCGAGACGTCCGCGGCGACCTCGCCGAGCGTGGTGCCGATCATCTCGGCCACCCCCAGCATGGTGTCGGCGGTCATGATCGACGGCCCGTCCGGAAGCGCCGCGGCGTCGCGGAGGCGCGCCATGGCGGTCTGCGTCACCGACAGGCTGCCCGCGGTCATGATCGCGATCACCCGCTCGCCCGGATCCTCGAACACGAACATCTTGCGATAGGTCGAGATGTTGTCGACCCCGGCATTGGTGCGAGTATCCGACAGCAGGACGATCCCCGCCTCCAACATCAGCCCGACGCAGTATGTCATAATCTGTTTCCCAACCTGGACGACGCCCGCAGGATGCGCGCACAGACCCGGGCAAACCACAACCCCCCGCCTCCGGTTCCCCGTCCCGAGGCATGGGCCGACAGCGGCGCGCGGATGCGCCAGGAGCGCACCGCCCCCCGTTGCGACAAAAGGGCGGGGCCGCCGCCTGGGGGCGGGACGGCGCTGCCCGGACAGCGGCCAGGCGCGCGCCCATTCGCTGGGCGATTTCACTCTCCGAAATCCTGTTCTAGAGTGGCCCCCATGCCCTCGGTCCTCTCCCACCCCGTCTTCGCCCGCCTCTTCGCCGCCCAGGTCGTCGCGCTCTTCGGCACGGGGCTGCTGACGGTCGCGCTGGGGCTTTTGGCCTTCGATTTGGCGGGGGCATCGGCGGGCGCGGTCCTGGGGACCGCCTTGGCGATCAAGATGGTGGCCTATGTCGGCCTCGCCCCCGTGGTCCAGGCCCTGTCCGCGTCGCTGCCGCGCAAGGGCGTGCTGATCGGCGCCGACCTGGTGCGGGGCGGCGTGGCGCTGATGCTGCCCTTCGTCACCGGGGTGGGACAGATCTATGTGCTGATCTTCGTCCTCCAGGCGGCCTCGGCCACCTTCACCCCGGCGTTCCAGGCGACGATCCCCGACGTGCTGGACGACGAGGCCGACTATACCCGGGCGCTGTCGCTGTCGCGCATGGCCTACGACCTGGAGAGCCTGTTGAGCCCGGCGCTGGCCGCGCTCCTGCTCACCGTGATCTCGTATCACTCCCTCTTCGTGGGGACGGTCCTGGGGTTTTTCGGATCGGCGGTGCTGGTCGCCTCGGCGCACCTGCCGCCGCGGGCGCCGGACAGCATCCCCCGCCCCTTCGTCGAGCGGGTGACGCGGGGCACGCGCATCTATCTGGCGACTCCGCGGCTCAGGGGGCTCTTGGCGCTCAACCTGACGGCGGCGGCCTCGTCCGCCTTCGTGATCGTCAACACGGTGGTGCTGGTGCGGGCGGGATACGGCGCCTCCGAAGCGGCGCTGGCCATGGCCATGGCGGCCTTCGGCGCGGGGTCGATGACCGCCGCCCTCGCCCTACCGGGTGTGTTGGAGAGGACCGGCGACCGGCCGGTGATGGTGGCCGCCGCGGTCTGCCTCACCGCCGTCACCATGGGGGGCGGCCTGTGGCTGTGGCGAACTGGGCTACCGCCCTGGCCGGTGTTCCTGGCGACCTGGGCGGTCTGGGGCCTGCTGTTCGCCGCCATCGTCACGCCCTCGGGGCGGCTCCTGAAGCGCTCGGCGCGGGCCGAGGACCGCCCTGGCGTCTTTGCCGCGCAATTCGCGCTGAGCCACGCCTGCTGGCTCGTCACCTATCCCTTGGCCGGATGGGTCGGGGCCGCCGCGGGGCTCGGCCCCGCGCTGGTGCTCCTGGGCGTCCTGGCCGGGGTGGGCGCCGTGGCCGCCCTGCGCCTCTGGCCGGCCGAGGACGACGTGGCGCTGGCCCATAGTCACCCCGACCTGCCCCCGGACCACCCACATCTGCGGGCTTATCCGGGCCAGGGGCGGCGCCATCGCCACACCTTTGTCATCGACGACGAGCACCAGGCTTGGCCCACCCACGGTTGAGCGATTGTCGGACTTTCGCCGCGCATTCTCCATATAGTTGCGCCGGTCCCCGGGCATACCGGCACCATGAGACGCCTTCCCAACCCCAAAGCGATTCTCGCCGCCATGCTCGCAATGTCGGTCGGACAGGCCACGACGACCTCTGCCGGACAGCGCGACTATACCGACACCGATTGGACCGTGACACTGCACGACAACTGCGGACTGCCCGTTCCGTCCAGTCGCGCGGTCCATGCGGACCGGCAGGGATCGGTCCGCTGGACGACGGTGGGCAAGGATCGGCAGTTGATCTTTCACCTTCGACGCGGCGACCGCGGCCGCTGCCGCTCGGACGACCGGCCCCGGCACGGCGCCCCGTTCTGGGAACGGGCCGAACTGCGCCAGATCGGGGCGCTGGACCCGCTGCGGCGGCACCGCATCTCCTTGACCGCGAAGTTCGCCGACGGCTTCATCGGCCGCCGCGAGACCTTTTTGCAGATCCACGGCTGGACCGGCGACTGCCCGTCGGCGCCCCTGGCGATGCTCCAGATGCACCGCCGCGCATTGCGTGCGACGCTGCTCACCGTGCCGCCCAGCAGCGACGCCGAGCGGCGCGGCACGCTCCGCCCGGTGCCGATGGACCGCATCGACGTCACCGACTTGCGCGACAGCGACACCGCAATCGTGCTGGACCTGGACATGACCGCGCGCCCCTATCTGGCGAGCCTCACGGTGAACGGTCAGACGCTGTTTTCCGAGCGGCCGGTCCACGCCGTGCCCTGCGCGGTGCCGCGGATCAAGCTGGGGATCTACCGCCCCGGTGGGATCAACCCCGGCCGCTCGACCCTGATCGTGGACGACATCCGCGTGGACAGCACCCCGCCCCCGGGCGAGACCCTGGGCACCGCGCGCCGCCCCACCGCCGCCCAGCCGGGGCCGTCGGCCATCGTGCCGATCACTGCGCGCTCTCCATCACCGTGACGGCGACCTCCATATTCTCGTCCCCGCCCCCGGCCGAGACACCGCGGATCGGGGCCGCCGCCACCGCGTCGTGGCCCGAGCCGATGCGGATATAGAGTTCGTTGGGGCAGCAGCCGTTGGCGGGGTCGAAGCCGACCCAGCCCAGCCCCTCGACCCACAACTCGGCCCAGGCGTGGCTGGCCTCGTGGAACTGCCCGTCCGAGTCGGCGTGGAGGTATCCCGTCACGTAGCGCGCGGGCGTTCCCGTCGACTGCGCCGCCGCGATCAGGACATGGGCCTGGTCCTGGCAGACCCCCTCGCCCAAGGCCAGCGCCTCGGCGGCGGTCGTGTCGGAGGCGGTGACCCCGGCGCGATAGACGACCGCCTCGGTCACCGCACGGGCGAGGGCATGGGCGCGGTCGAGCGGTGTCGTGGCGTCGGCGGTCGCCTCGGCCGCCAGATCGACGATGGCGCCTTCGCGCCGGGTCATCCGTGTGGGGCGGAGATAGGCCTGGGGCGGCACCCGTTCCTTCAACCCCAGGACGACGCCCGAGGTGTCGCGGGTCTCGACCTCGCCCGATACGCGCACGGTGACCGTGTCCACCGCCCCGCGCAGCGAGGCCGTCTCGATCCAATCGCCCGCGCCGTCGCGGAACCCCGTCCCGCGAATGGCATCGGGACCTTCGACCGCGACGTCCCAGAACCGCACGTCCTGACCCGCGAACTGGCTAGGCCAGAGGCGCAGCGACTGCACCACTCCGCGCTTGGCCGGCGCATAGCGATAGGTGGTGGCGTGGTCGACCCGCAGCCTCATCCCGGCTCTCCTCTAAAATAGACGGTCGACACGGTCTCGCCGAGATCCGCCACGGACCGGATGAACCGGGTGAGGAACTCGTGCAGCCCTTCTTCGAAGATGTCGTCGACCGGCAGCTCGCTCAGATCGGCCACCAGCGCGCGGGCGCGGGTCTGGGCCACGGTGCTCTTGCCATAACCCCGTGCCAGCCGCTCCAGGTGGTGCAGGGCGCCGTCGACCGAGGTGCTGAGCGACCGCGGCGCCTGGCGGTTCAGGACCAGGAAATCCACGATCTTCTTGGGCGTCGCCTCGCCGCCATAGACCCAGTTGAACGCCCGCTGGGCGCTGAGCGCCCTGAGGAGCGAGCGCCATTGGTAGTTGTCGAGCCCCGATCCCACCATGCTGACCTGCGGCAGGAGGACGTAGTATTTCACGTCCAAGAGCCGCGCGGTGCTGTCGGCCCGCTCCAGGTAGTGGCCGATATTGGTGAAGTCGTAGCCGTCGTTGCGCAACTGCGTGGCCAGGCCCGCGCCGCGGATCAATGCGCAGGTGCGCAGCGTCCACTCCACCAGGTCCGAGGTGGCGAGCGCCGAGCGTTCGGTGCGGGCGATGTCCTGCACCTCCTGAAACGCGGTGTTGAGCGCGTCCCAGACCTGGCTGGTCAGCGCCGTGCGGACGATGCGCCCGTTCTCGCGCGCCGTGGCGATGCAACTGGCCACCGAGCCGGGGTTGTCGCGGTCGAAGAAAAGATGCGTCTCGACGTTCCGCTCGACCGCCGCGCCGAACTTGGCGTCGAAGGCCGCCTTGGTGCCCGAGGCCAGAAGCACCGAGTCCCATTCGTTGCGGTAGCCGCCGCCGGTGTTGGGCAGGAGCGCGTTGCGCGCCCCCACCTCCAGGAGCCGGGCGTTGGTCTCGGCCCGCTCGACATGGCGCGCGATCCAATAGAGGCTCTCTGCGGTGCGGCTCAGCATCGCGCGCCCCCATGCGCAGCCGCATGGTCGGGGTGGCGGCCGGCCGCAAAGCGGGCTGCGGGATCGGGGCGGCGGCTCCTCATTCCACCAGCACCCAGGTGTCCTTGACTCCACCGCCCTGGCTGGAGTTCACCACCAGGCTGCCTTCGGTCAGCGCCACGCGGGTCAGGCCGCCCGGCACCAGCTCGACCCGTTCGCCCACCAGGCAATAGGGCCGCAGATCCACGTGCCTGGGCGCCACGCCCTCCGCAACGAAGGTGGGGCAGGCCGAGAGCGCCAGCGTGGGCTGCGCGATATAGGCCTCGGGCCGCTCCTGGACCTTGGCGCGGAAGGCGGCGATCTCCGATGTGCTGGCCTTGGGGCCCACCAGCATCCCGTAACCGCCCGAGCCGTGCACCTCCTTGACCACCAACTCGTCGAGATGGGCCAGAACATGGGCCAAGTCGTCGGGCTTGCCGCACTGCAAGGTGGGCACGTTTTCCAAGATCGGCTCCTCGCCCAGGTAGAAGCGCACCATCTCGGGCACGTAGGTATAGATCGCCTTGTCGTCGGCCACGCCGGCGCCGGGGGCCGAACAGATCGACACCCCGCCCGAGCGGTAGACGTTCATCAGCCCCGGCACGCCCAGCATCGAGTCGGGTCGGAAACAGAGGGGATCGAGGAACGCGTCGTCGACGCGGCGGTAGATCACGTCGACCTTCTGCGGCCCCTCGGTCGTGCGCACCCAGCAGAAATCGCCCTCGACGAACAGGTCCTGCCCCTCGACCAGTTCGACCCCCATCATGTCCGCGAGAAAGGAATGCTCGTAATAGGCGCTGTTGAAATGCCCCGGCGTCAGGATCACCACGCGCGGCTCGCGGTTGCATTTCGCGGGCGCGACGCTGTCCAGGGTGCGTTTGAGCATGGCTGGATAGGTCTCGACCGGGGCGATGCGCACCTGCTGGAACAGATGCGGGAACATCCGCATCATGATCTCGCGGTTCTCCAGCATGTAGGAGACGCCCGACGGCGTGCGGCAGTTGTCCTCCAGGACGTAGAACTGGTCGGGTCCGGTGCGCACGAGGTCGATGCCGACGATATGGGAGTAGACCCCCTTGGGCGGGACGATTCCGCACACGGCGGTCTCGTAGGCGTCGTTGCGGTAGACCAGATCGGCCGGAACGCGGCCCGCGCGCACGATCTCGCCCCGCCCGTAGACGTCGACGAGAAAAGCGTTGAGCGCGCGGGCGCGCTGCTTGATCCCGCGCTCCAGCCGCGCCCATTCCGTGGCGGAGAACACCCGCGGGAACATGTCGAAGGGGATCAGCCGGTCGGGACTGCCCCCTTCGCCGTAGACGGCGAAGGTGATCCCGATGCGGCGGAACAGGGCCTCGGCCTCCGACTGCTTCATCGCGCGGAGGTCCTGGGGCATGTCGCGCGCCCAGGCTTCGAGGCCGGAATAGGGGATGCGGACGGCGCCGCCGTCGTACATCTCGTTGAAACTCTGGTCCGTCATCCCCGCTCCCCGGCCCGCGGGCCCCGGGCCCCTTGTCACAGAGCATAGGGAGGCGGCGCCTGGCGACAAGCCCGCACGCCCCCGCCGCGTCGCCCGCCCCGGAAAACGCCCGTTTTCCATGCGTCGGCCTTGCGGCCCCGGGGGCAAGGGGTTTCGAAACCCCTTGCCAAGGCGCTTCGAAGCGCCTTGGCCCCCGCGGCGCCACCGGTGCGGGGCTTGGAACGGGGGCGTGCCGGACTACACTTGCCGCACCATGGCCGAGCCGCTTCTCACCTTCACCGACCGCGGTATCTACTGCCCGGACGGCGATTTCCACATCGACCCGTGGCGGCCGGTGGACCGCGCGCTGATCACCCACGGCCACGCCGACCACGCCCGCGACGGCATGGGCCGCTACCTCGCCACCGAGGGCGCCGCGCCGGTCATGCGCCACCGCCTGGGCGACATCCGCCTCGACACCGTGCGCTATGGCGAGACCCGGACCGTCGGCGGGGTCGAGGTGTCGTTCCACCCCGCGGGCCACGTCCCCGGATCGGCGCAGATCCGGGTGGCACGGCGCGGCGAGGTCTGGGTTGTTTCGGGCGACTACAAGGTCGAGGCCGACGGGCTGAGCACGCCGTTCGAGCCGGTGCGCTGCCACGCCTTCGTCACCGAATGCACCTTCGGCTTGCCGGTCTTCGCCTGGCGTCCGCAGGCCGACGTCGCGGCCGAGATCGACGCGTGGTGGCGAGGCAACGCGGCGGCCGGGCGCGCCTCGATCCTCGGCGCCTATGCGTTGGGCAAGGCGCAGCGCCTCCTGGCGGCAGTGGACTGCGGCATCGGACCGATCCTGACCCACGGCGCGGTCGAGAACACCAACGCCGTCCTACGCGCCCAGGGCCTCATGCTGCCCGACACCGTTCGGGTCACACCCGAGACCGACACCAAGGCGCATCCCGGTGCCCTGGTCGTCGCCCCGCCCTCGGCGCTCGGCACGCCCTGGGCGCGGCGCTTTGCCGGGCCGGGAGGGGCGCCCTCGACGGGCTTTGCCTCGGGGTGGATGGCGCTCAGGGGCGTGCGGCGGCGGCGCGGCGCCGACCGCGGCTTCGTCCTCAGCGACCATGCCGACTGGGCCGGTCTGAACGCGGCCATCGCCGAAACCGGGGCCGAGCGGATCTTCGTCACTCACGGCTACACTGCGATCTTCCGCCGCTGGCTCGCCGAGTTGGGCTACGATGCCGCCGTGGTCGAGACCGCCTACGAGGGCGAGAGCCTCGACGCCGACGCCGATGAGAGCGACCAGGGAGGTCAGAATGCCCCATCACCGCGAGAAGATCTCGAAAAAGGCCTATGAGCGCGAGTTGACCCGCCTCCAGATCGAGCTCGTCAAGATGCAGGCATGGGTCAAGGCGACCGGTTACCGGGCCGTGATCGTGTTCGAAGGGCGCGACGCTGCAGGCAAAGGGGGCACGATCAAGCGCATCATCGAGCCCCTGAACCCCCGCATCGCCCGGATCGTCGCCCTCCCCGCGCCCACCGACCGCGAGCGGACCCAGTGGTATTTCCAGCGCTACGTCGCGCATCTGCCCGCCGCGGGCGAAGTCATCCTCTTCGACCGTTCCTGGTACAACCGCGCGGGGGTCGAGCGGGTGATGGGGTTCTGCACCGACGAGGACTACGCCCGCTTCATGCGGCAATGCCCGGTGTTCGAGGAGATGCTGATCGACGCCGGCATCCAACTGATCAAATATTGGTTCTCGGTCAGCGACGAGGAACAGGAGCGCCGGTTCCAGCGCCGCCTGACCGATCCAACGAAGCGGTGGAAGCTGAGCCCGATGGACCTGGAGAGCCGCGCGCGATGGGCAGACTATTCCCGTGCCAAGGACGCCATGTTCGCCCGGACCGACACGGACCGGGCACCGTGGTTCGTGGTCGGGTCCGACATCAAGCGACATGCCCGGCTCGACTGCATCGCGCATCTGCTCTCGGAGGTGCCCTATACCGATCTGACCCCCGAGCCGATCGAGTTGCCGCCACGTCCGCCGCAGCACAGCAACGACCGGCCGCCGATGGAGCGGCAGACCTTCGTGCCCGCCCACCACGCCACGGTCGGATGATGCGGCGCCGAAAATCTCGCGATTTTCGGCAGGATTTCTCGCGAAATCCGCGGATCGCCCGGCCGTCGCGCCCGGCTCCGGCCGCGCCGGTGGCGGAAATCGCGAGATTTCCCGCCGCGCTTTGCGAAAAGCGCGGCACCGAGAGGCACGAGCGATGAAGCGGTTCGCCGCGCTCTTCACTGCGCTCGACCAGACGACCAAGATCAACCCCAAGGTCGCGGCGCTTGCAGACTATTTCGCCGAGGCGCCCGAGGACGACCGGCTGTGGACAGTCGCGCTCCTGTCCGGGCGGCGGCCGAAGCGGACGGTCACGACCACGCTCCTGCGCGAATGGGCAGCCGCACGGGCGGGCCTGCCCCTATGGCTCTTCGAGGAGTGCTATCCGATCGTCGGCGACCTGGCCGAGACCATCGCCCTGATCCTGCCCCCGCCCGAGCGGCGCGAGGACCGCAGCCTCACCGCCTGGATCGGCGAGATCCGTGCCCTGTCTGCCCTCCCCCCAGAGGACCGACGGGCCCGCATTCTCGCCGCGTGGGACGTGCTGGATCGCACCGAGCGCTTCGTCTTCAACAAGCTGATCACCGGCGGCTTCCGCATGGGCGTCAGTCAGAAGCTGATGACCCGCGCCCTCAGCCGGGCCACGGACATCCCCGAGCCGGACCTGGCGCACCGCCTGATGGGCGACTGGTCGCCCGACACCGTGAGCTTCGAGACGCTGATCCGCGCGCCCGATCCCACCGTGGATCTGTCCAAACCGTACCCTTTCTACCTAGCCTATCAGCTGGACGACGGGCCGGAGAGCCTCGACGGTCCGCCCGCGGGCTGGGCCGCCGAGCGCAAGTGGGACGGAATCCGCGGCCAGCTCATCCTGCGCGGCGGCACCCATTTTCTGTGGTCCCGGGGCGAAGAGCTGATGACCGACCGGTTCCCCGAACTGGCACGGATCGCCGATTATCTGCCACCGGGGACGGTGCTCGACGGCGAGGTTCTGGCGTGGCGGGACGACGCGCCCCTGCCCTTCAACGCCCTGCAAAAGCGCATCGGTCGCAAGACGGTGCCCAAGAAGCTGCTGACCGACGCGCCGGTCATCCTCTATGCCTACGACCTGTTGGAGTGGGCGGGGGAGGATCGCCGCGCCCTGCCCTTCGTCGAGCGCCGCGCGCTCCTGGAGGCGGCGGCCGCCGAGGTGCCGCCCGACGCGCCTCTGCGCGTCTCGCCCCTGGTGCCGTTCGACGACTGGCCCGCACTGGCGGCGGAGCGGGCGCGCTCGCGCGATCTGTCGGCCGAGGGGATCATGCTGAAACGGTGGGACAGCCCCTATCGCGACGGACGCAAGCGGGGCGACTGGTGGAAATGGAAGGTCGATCCCCTGACCGTCGACGCGGTGATGATTTATGCCCAGCAGGGGCACGGCCGCCGCGCCAACCTCTTCACCGACTTCACCTTCGCGGTGTGGGATGGGAACCAGTTGGTGCCGTTCACCAAGGCCTATTCGGGCCTCACCGACGCCGAGTTCCGCCAGATCACCGCCTGGGTGCGCAAGAACACGTTGGAGCGGTTCGGCCCGGTGCGCAGCGTGAAACCCGAGCACGTGTTCGAGATCGCCTTCGAGGGCATTCAGGCGAGTGCGCGGCACAAGTCGGGCCTGGCGCTCAGATTCCCCCGGATGGCGCGTTGGCGGCGCGACAAGCCCGCGCGCGAGGCCAACACGCTGGCCGACCTCCAGGCGATGCTCGCCGCCTATGGGTAACCGCGACGCGGGGTGCCGGCCGGGGAGTTTTGGATATTCGACAAGGGAAGTTTGGGAGCGCTGCGGCGCATTTGAGCACGGTCATGACGTCGCGGCGAAGCGGTGCCAGGATGAGATCGAGCCAGACAGAGGAGGCATGGCCATGACGCGATTTGCGATCGTCGACACCGACCCGGTGCCGTATCTCTACGTGGACTGCGAGTGCGATCCGACACCGGAGGCGATGGGCGCCGCGATGGCGCAGGCGTTCGGCACCGTCATGGGGTTCCTCCAGCGCCACGGCATCCGCCCCGCGGGCCGCCCGATATCGGTCTATCACGACTACGATCCCGCCAGGATGCGGTTCCGCGTGGGGATGCCCGTGGGTGCCGACGCCCTGCGCGCCGCCGAGGCGCCCCTGTCGGGCGACACCATCCCCGCCGGGCGCGCGCTGCGCTGCACCCATGTGGGCCCCTACGGCGCGCTGCGCGAGACCTACGAGGCGCTGGAACGCCACATGGACGAGGAAGGCCTGACCATGGGCGCGGTCTGTTGGGAGAGCTATGTCGACGATCCCGCCGAGGTGCCGCCGGAGCGGCTGCGCACCGACATCCATATGGCGCTCGGCTGACTTGCACGCCGGCGCTGAGCGGTTATCTCAGGGGGCATGACGCATCCCCTCTCCGCCCATCTGGGCCCCGCCCCCGTCCAAGACGCCGCCGCCAGCCAGGGGGGGCGCGATCTGGGCGACCTGCCGGAATGGGATCTGAGCGACCTCTACGCCGCGCCCGACGCCCCCGAGGTCGCGCGCGATCTGGATTGGCTCGACGATGCCTGCGCAAGGTTCGCGGACGCTTATGAGGGCAAGCTGGCCGAGATCGACGCCGCAGGGCTGCGCCAGGCGGTGCTCGACTACGAAGAGATCGACCTCAAGGCGGGACGGGTGATGTCCTATGCCGGTCTGCGCTACTACCAGCAAACCACCGATGCCGAACGGGCCAAGTTCCTGTCGGACTGCCAGGACCGGATCACCGGGGCGACGGCGAAGCTGGTGTTCTTCAGCCTGGAGATCAACCGGATACCGGACGACCGGATGGAGGCGCATTTCGCCGCCGACGCCGAGCTTGCGCGCTACAAGCCCGTGTTCGACCGGCTGCGCGCGATGCGGCCCTACCAGCTCTCCGACGAGTTGGAGAAGTATCTCCACGACGACAGCGTCGTCGGCGCCAGCGCTTGGAACAAGCTGTTCGACGAGACCATGGCGGGGCTGGAGTTCGAAATCGACGGCGAGGTCCTGGGGATCGAGGCGACGCTGAACCTGCTGACCGACCCCGAGCGGAGCAAACGCGAGGCGGCGGCGCGGGAACTCGCCGCGACGTTCCAGGGCAACATCAAGCTCTTCGCCCGCATCCACAACACGCTCACCAAGATGGGCGAGATCCAGGACCGCTGGCGCAAGATGCCGACGCCGCAGACCGGGCGGCACCTGTCGAACCAGGTGGAGCCCGAGGTGGTCGAGGCGCTGCGCAATGCCGTGGTGGCGGCCTATCCGCGGCTCAGCCACCGCTACTATGAGCTGAAACGCAAGTGGCTGGGACTGGACACGCTGGAGGTCTGGGACCGCAATGCGCCGCTGCCGATGGACGACCCGCGCCTGATCGGCTGGGACGAGGCGCGTGCCACGGTGACCGACGCCTATGCCGGGTTCGATCCGCGCATGGCCGAACTGGCCGAGCCGTTCTTTACCGACGGATGGACCGATGCGGCGGTCAAGCCGGGCAAGGCCCCCGGCGCCTTCGCCCACCCCACCGTCGCGGACGCACATCCGTATGTAATGCTGAACTATCTGGGCAAGCCGCGGGACGTCATGACGCTGGCCCATGAGCTGGGCCACGGCGTGCACCAGCGGCTGGCGGCGGGACAGGGCGAGCTGCTGTCCTCCACCCCCCTGACCCTGGCCGAGACCGCCAGCGTCTTCGGCGAGATGCTGACCTTCCGCAAGCTGCTGGCCGGCGCCGAGACCGACGCACAGCGCAAAGTGCTGCTGGCGGGCAAGGTCGAGGACATGATCAACACCGTCGTCCGCCAGATCGCGTTCTACGACTTCGAGTGCAAGCTGCACGACGCTCGGCGGGACGGCGAGCTGACCCCCGACGACATCAACGCCCTGTGGATGAGCGTGCAGGGCGAGAGCCTCGGCCCTGCGTTTACATTCATGGAGGGCTACGAGACGTTCTGGGCCTACATCCCGCACTTCGTGCACTCACCCTTCTACGTTTATGCCTACGCCTTCGGCGACGGGTTGGTGAACGCGCTCTACGCCGTCTACGAGGAGGGCGATGCGGGGTTCCAGGACAAGTATTTCGAGATGCTCAAGGCGGGCGGGTCCAAGCACCACAAGGAGCTTCTGGCCCCCTTCGGCCTCGACGCCTCCGACCCGGCGTTCTGGGACAAGGGCCTGTCGATGATCTCGGGCTTCATCGACGAGCTGGAGGCGATGGAGGACGCCTGACGCGATGCTCACCGCGTTTCGGATGGTCTAAGGCGCCACTGCGGTCCTGTGCGTGCCGATGGTGGCACTGGTGAGCGACCCCCGCCGACGGCGCGCGGGATCGCCGTCGGCCTCGCCTTCGCGGCCCCGGTGCTAGGCATCGCGTGGTCGTTTTAGGGGCTCTCGCGGCATACGGCGGCGGGCGGGGGCCCGATCATGGCGCTGGCACTGTGGGCGACGCTCTCCCACATCGCAGAGGGCGATGCAGTTCTCGGCTGAGCCTCCGTCCACCGGGGCGCGCCGTTCAGTCCAGCTCGGTCCACGGCCAGGGCTTGACCTCGCTGGCGGCGGTGAGATAGCGGGCGGCCTTGGCCATCCAGATGCCGAGATCGGTTCCGAACTCGGCGAGCCGCGGGTTGGGCGTGCGGTTGTTGACCAGCAAGATCACGAACTGCACCACCGTCACCAGGGTCAGAACGCTCTGCGCCAGGGACACCATCAGCACGATCAGCACCGAATAGAGCAGACGCAGCGGCAGCGAGTCCGGTGCGCCCGGGTCGGGCTGTTCTCCGCCGATACGCCCAGCGACCTTGTCTTCGTCCGTCATCATCGGTGGCTCACTCCCGGTTTGCGGCGGCAAAGGCCATGTCGATGGCCGCCTGGGTGCCGCGGCTGAACTCCAGCGGGCACGGATAGGGGTCGCCGTCGCGCATCGACCGCCCGAACGCCTCGACCTGGAGGACGTAGTGGTTGTCGGCCGGAAACCGCTCCACGGTGCGGGTCATCCCCCGCTCCAGCGTCAGGCGCGCCATGTCGTAGACCCCGGCGTTGAACGGCGTGCTCAGCGACAGAGTGCCCTCGCGCCCGTGGAATGTCATCCTCTGGGATGGGGCCATGCGCATCGACACCACCATGTTAAAGCGGAAGCCGGGGAAATCGGCGGCGACGTGGCTGAACACGTCGACCCCGTTTTCGCGCACGATGTGGGCCTGCATCCGCTCGGGCTCGGCCCCGGTGGCATAGCGCACCGAGCCCAGTGTGTAGACCCCGATGTCGGGCAGCGCACCGCCCCCCGTCTCGGGCCGGTTGCGGATGTTGTCAGGATCGTCGCTGTTGTCGTAGCTGAACACTCCGTCCACATGCACCAGATCGCCGATGGCGCCCTCGGCGATCAACGCCCGGGTGCGCTGCCATTGGGGATGGTGGACGATCATGTATGCCTCGGCGGCCAGGAGGCCGCTGCGGTCCCGCGCGGCGATCACCGGGTCGAAGTCCTCGGCCCGCATCGCCAGCGGCTTTTCGCACAGAACCGCCTTGCCCGACTCCAGCGCCTTGAGCGTCCATTCGACGTGCAGATGGTTGGGCAGCGGGATGTAGACCGCGTCGATCCGGTCCGATGCGAGGAGCGCGTCGTAGCTGCGGAAGACTTCGAGACCGGGGGCGATCTCGGCAAAGGGGAGCGCGGCCACAGGGTGCGCGGTGGCCAGCCCGACCAGATGCGCGCCATCGGCGCGATGAATGGCCGGCGCCATCTGCTGCCGCGCGAACCGCGACGCCCCCAGGATACCCCATTGAATCGGCTCGGTCATCGCGCGCTCCCTCTCTGCCCACGCCGCGACCCTAGAGCACGACGCGGCCGGGTTGAAACGCATTTGCGCCGAGGGGCGGGAGACGTGTCCGGGGGGACGCAGCCAAGGCGTCGCCGCGCCCCTTTCCAAGACCGACATGCTTCTGCTCAGCCGCGAGGGGCGGCGCCGTCCCGCCGGGGCTGGGTTGAACTGCGCGCGTGCCCCGACCGCAAGCTGACGGGCGTCATCGAGACGTCACCCAAACGTCACCGCAGCGGTGGGCCGTCTGTCACACGGCGACGCCACGGTCGGGGGGCTCGCTACAATTCCAAGGAGAGATATCATGCGCGCGACGCTCACCTGCCTGGCAGCGGGGCTCCTCGCCCTGCCCGCCGCGGCAAAAGACGCCAGCTATGTCGGCCAGGTCCACCTCGTGCCCGGTCCGGCGCCCGAAACGGCGCGAGGCACCGTGTTCCTCGACACCAACCGCAACTCGGTCCTCGATGCGGGCGAGGCCGGCCTGCCCGGCGTCCAGGTGTCCAACGGCCGTGAGGTCGTTCTGACCGATGCCGAGGGCCGCTACGACCTGCCCGCCTACGACGACATGAACCTGTTCATCACCAAGCCTGCGGGACACATCACGCCGGTCGACGAGGATATGGTTCCGCAGTTCGCCTATATCCACAAAGTCGCAGGCTCTCCGCCTCTGCGCTATGGCGGCATCGCCCCCACCGGTCCCCTGCCCGCCCAGGTCAACTTTCCCCTCATCGAGGACGACGCGGACGACACGTTCTCGTGCCTGATCTTCGGCGACACCCAGCCCTATTCGAACCGCGAGATCGGTTATGTCCGCGACACCGCCGGTCAGATGCTGGCCAATGCCGATCTGTCGGACACCGAATGCCTGATCTTCGCCGGCGACGTGATGGGCGACGACCTGTCGCTCTATCCGCGGTTCAAGGAGATCATCGCGGTGGGCGGCACGCCGCAATACTTCGTCGGCGGCAACCACGACGTGGACTTCGACGCCGAGGACGACCGGCACAGCTTTGACACGTTCCGCCGCGAATGGGGGCCGGAATACTACAGCTTCCAGGTCGGCAACGTGCACTTCGTCGGGCTCGACAACGTCCGCTACCCCTGCAACGGCGTCGATCCGCACCCGTTCTGCGCCACAGACCGCAGCCACACCTATAACGGCGTGATTTCCGAGCGGCAGATGGAATGGCTGGCCAACGACCTGGCCAATGTGCCGATGGACAAGTTGATCGTGCTGACCGCGCATATCCCGTTCCAGACCTACACCGACAACACCGCGGCCAAGCACCAGACCGACAACCTGGACGAGCTGGCCGCCCTGTTGGAGGGGCGCCCGGTCCTGACGTTGGCGGGCCACACCCATACCACCGAGAACATCCTCGAAGGCGAATCGATCGAAGGGTGGGAGGAGAACACCGGCCTCGCCGCCTCGCCCTTCGACCAGATCGTGGTGGGCGCGGTGTCGGGCTCATGGTGGGCCGGCGACCTGGACGACCGCGGCGTGCCCCATGCGCGCCAGCGTCTGGGCAGCCCCCGGGGCTACTACGAACTGGCCTTCGACGGGTCGGATTATGTGGACACGTTCAGCAGCTTCGGCGGCGATGCGGTGGAGCAGCTCCACGCCTCGTTCTCGACGCCGCGGTTCCGCGACTGGGCGGAAAAGCTCATTGCCTATGTCGATCTCTACGGCGCCCCGTCGGATGTGATCCCGCCGGTCAGCCGCGGCGATCTGGGCGACATGTATATGGTGACGACCGAGGACCTGGACGCCGGCACCTGGGTGGCGGTCAACGTTTGGAACGGCTCGATCGCGTCGTCGGCCGAGGTGCGCATCGGCGACGGCGACTGGATGGCGGCCGAGCGGACTCAGCCAATGCAGGGCGAGGCCAAGAACCGGGGCGTCGAGTTCGCCGACCCCCTGGCGCTGGCGCAGCAGTCGACCAACGGCATCATGGCGGTGCGGTCTGCCCGTGGCGGTGACGAAACGGCGGGTTTCCAGACCTGGCGCGGCACCGAATGGACCGGGGTCGCGGGCCCGTTCCAGCGCTGGATGATGACCGAGAGCTCGCATCACCTGTGGCGGGTGGACCTGCCGTCCGAGCTGCCCCTGGGCGTGCACATGCTGCACGTGCGGACCACCGACCGCTACGACCGTGTGTTCAAGCGCAGCTATGCCTTCGAGGTGGTCGAAGACCTGCCGGTGATGGGCTGGGACGCCGAGGCCTGGGATCAGGCGGCGAACTGACGCGCCGTCCAACTCTCCACCGCCCGGCGGCACGCCGGGCAGCGCCGTCCCGCCCCCCCGGGGCGGCGCTTCTGGCGAGGACGGTTCGGCCGCGGCGACGTGGATGCTTATGTCATCATCCGCGTCCCGCCCATCCCCGCCCCGGCGGGACGGCGCTGCCCGGCTTCGGCTCCCCTGAACGAAAAGAACCCCCGGCGGGTGCGCCGGGGGTCATCGTCTGTTACCGGGCAATCAGGCGGGGGTCAGCATCCCCTTTTCCTTGGCCAGGTCGGTCATCCGCTTTTGCAGCTTTTCGAACGCCCGCACCTCGATCTGCCGGATCCGCTCGCGGCTGACGTCGTATTGGCCGGACAGCTCTTCCAACGTCACCGGCTGATCCTTGAGCCGGCGCTGCATCAGAATGTCCTTTTCCCGGTCGTTCAGGACGTCCATCGCGTCCTCCAACAGGGCCCGGCGGTTCTCCAACTCGTCGCGCGCCTCGTAGTCGGCGGCCTGGTCGGCGTCCTCGTCCTCCAGCCAATCCTGCCACTGCGCCGTCGAATCGCCGTCGGCGCTGATCGTCGCGTTCAGCGAGGCGTCGCCGCCCGACAGGCGCCGGTTCATCGAGATCACCTCGTCCTCGGTCACGCCAAGGTCGTTGGCGATGCGCGCCACGTTTTCGGGGCGCAGGTCGCCGTCCTCCAACGCGCCGATGCGGCTCTTGGCCTTGCGCAGGTTGAAGAACAGCTTCTTCTGCGCGCTGGTGGTGCCGAGTTTGACCAGGCTCCACGACCGCAGGATGTATTCCTGGATCGAGGCGCGAATCCACCACATCGCGTAAGTCGCGAGGCGAAACCCCTTTTCGGGGTCGAACCGCTTCACCGCCTGCATCAGGCCCACGTTGGCCTCCGAGATCACCTCGGCCTGAGGCAGACCGTAGCCGCGATAGCCCATCGCGATCTTGGCCGCGAGGCGCAGGTGCGACGTGACCATCTTGTGCGCGGCCTCGGTGTCCTGATCCTCGACCCAGCGCTTGGCCAGCATGTACTCCTCTTCGGGCTCCAACATCGGAAACTTGCGAATCTCCTGCAAGTATCGGTTCAGCCCCTGTTCCGGCGACGGCGCCGGAAGATTTGCGTAAGTTGCCATTCTGGTGCCCTCTCCCGTCGGCATGTTCATGCAGTTAACATTGAAATAGTGAACGGCTCGGTTTACTTCAAGTGTTAACGCTCGCGATTTCCGGTAGGTCTGTGTGCAATTTTGCAGAAAGAGCCAGGGATATGAAGGCCACGCACGGGGTTGTGCAGAGTGTTTCAGCCCGACAGAGCTGCATGCAACGCCTGCATGTCGTCCGGTAACGCGCTGTGAAAACGCATGGTTTCCCCGCTCACCGGGTGGACGAATCCCAGTGTCTCGGCATGGAGCGCCTGGCGCGGGAACACCGCCGCCGCGGGGGCGCCCGGGGCCTGGCGCGGCAGGCGCCGGTGGCCGCCATACACCGGATCGCCGATCAGCGCGTGGCCGAGATAGGCCATGTGCACCCGAATCTGGTGCGTCCGGCCGGTCTCCAGTCGGCAGATCAGCTCGGCCGCATGGCCCCAATCGCTGCGCACCCGCACCCGCGTGACCGCGGCACGCCCCCCCTGCCATGTCACCGCCTGGCGCTGGCGGTCGGTGCGGTGGCGGCCGATGCCCGTGCGCACCACGATCTCGCCCGCCTCGGCCGAGACCCCGCGCAGGCCCCTAAGGCGTGGATCCCCCGGCGCAGGCACGCCGTGGCAGAGGGCCACGTAGCTGCGCGCGACGCTGTGGGCGGCGAACTGCGCGGCCAGGCCATGGTGCGCCCGGTCGGACTTGGCCACCACCAGGAGGCCCGACGTGTCCTTGTCGATGCGGTGGACGATGCCCGGCCGCCGGACGCCCCCGACCCCCGACAAGTCCGCCCCGAACCGGTGCAGGAGCGCGTTGACCAGGGTGCCCGACGGCGTCCCGGGCGCGGGATGCACGACCATCCCCGCGGGCTTGTCCACCACCGCCAGGTCGGCGTCCTCGTAGACCAGCTCCAGCGCGATGGCCTCGGGGGCGATGTGGCTCTCGGCCTCCGGCGGCACCGCGATGTCGATCACGTCGCCCGCCGCCACCCGCGTCTTGACATCGCCCAGGACCGCGCCGTCCCGCGACACCGCACCGGCTGCGATCAGACGCGCCAGCCGCGACCGGCTGAGATGGGCGTCCTCTGGCACGTCGCGCGCCAATGCCTTATCCAGGCGCAGCGGCGGATCGGCGCCCAGCACGACGCGGAGACGCTCAGACGGCATGGACGACACTCCTCCTCCTCCCGCCGACGCCGGACTGCGGCTGATCAAGGCGCTGACCATCGGCCTGACCGCGACGATGCTGGCGGGCCTCGTGGTGCTGATCGTGCTGTTTGTCACACGACTGCCCGACGTGCGGCAAGTGCCCCTGCCCGACGCGCTGACCCTGCCCGACGGCACGGTGCCCACTGCGTTCACCCGCGGGCCCGATTGGCTGGCCGTGGTGACCGAGGACAACCGCATCCTGATCTACGACGCGCGCAGCTTGGTCCTGCGCCAGACGATTCGGGTCGCGCCCGGCGGCTGAGACCGCCCGATCGGCGGCGCGCCCAGCCCGGTCGCGGTGATGTCGGTGGTACCGCCTCCCTGGCTTGAACAGGGGACCTCTGGATCCACAATCCAGCGCTCTAACCAACTGAGCTAAGGCGGCACTGCGGGGGGAGATACACAAGACCGGCAGCCGTTGGCAAGGGTGTCAGAGCGCGATCTGCCATTCCTGCTCGACCAGGTCGCGGCCGAAGGAGCGCACCGGGCGGCTGTCGGTCAACGCGAACCCCGTGGCGGCATAGAGCGCGCAGGCGGCCCGGTGGCTCTCGTGGGTCCAGAGCGTCATCCGGGTGTAGCCGGCATCGCGGGCGAACCCCATGCAGTGCGTGAGCATCCGCCGCCCCAGTCCCAGGCCCCGCGCCTCGGGCTCTAGTTGGAAGAGGCGCAGCTTGGCCGTCCCCGGCACCCCCGACTCGACGCAGAAGATCGAGCCCATGCGCCGACCGCCCGCGTCGGCGATCCACCCCGCCTCGCAGGCCGGGTCGTGATCTTCCAGGAAATCGGCCAGGATCCGCGCCACCAGCACCTCGAACGAGGTGTCGAAGCCTTCGTCGCGGGAATAGAGCACCGCGTGCCGCTCGATCAGCCATCCGGCGTCCCCGGAGGCCAGAGGGCGGAGCGTGACGGCCGCCGGGTCGGGGGGCGTCAGGAGCGCCGTCACTCGGTCCATGGCGTCGGCCAGGGCCGCGGTTCCCGGCGCACCGAGGGGCGCGGTCATCTCGGCCACCGCGCCACGGGCCCGCGCCACGAGATCGGTCCGCGCGGCCGCGCCCGCGGGGGTCAGCGCCACCCGCCTGATCCGCCGGTCGGAGGGGTCGCGGCGCCGCTCGACCCAGCCCGCCCGCTCCAGCCGCGCCAAGAGCCGGCTGACATAGCCCTCGTCGAGACCCAGCGCGCGCGCCATGGTCCGCGCCGTGGTCTCCCCCACGTCCAGATCGAAGAGGATGCGCAGCGCACCGATGGGCAGGTCCGAGCCCAGGAACCCGCGGTCGAGCAGGCCCAGCCGCGTCGTATAGGTGCGGTTGAACCGCCGGATCCGGTCGATGTCGTCCATAGGCCCCCCTCCTGCCGCCAGCAGATGGGCAAACGCTTGCCTCAGTCAAGCGTTCTCCGGCTTGCGGCCGCCCGCGCGACACGCTATGGCCGGGCGCTGCGCGGTCCCGGAGGTCCCGAAATGGGCATCAACAAGCAGAGCGACATCACGGCCAACCTTCAGATCGGTCCGACCACCCTCGGCATGGTCCGCATCTATCTGGAGGGCGACGGCGTCGATCTGCCGCTCGACTTCGACCCCGACGAGGCCGAAGAGATCGCCGAAGAGCTGCGCGCGGCCGCGGCCCAGGCGCGCAAGCTGGCGGTCAAAAAACGCTGACCGCGCCGGGGTCGCGCAGCGCGTGGAGGCGCAGCGCGGCGTGGCGGGCGAACTTCTGCACCATGACCTTGCGCCGGGCGGGCGCAAGCCGCGTCTCGGGCGCCATGCGCAGGATCTCGGCGTCGTAGGCGTCGGCGATCAGCAGGCCCGTGCCTTCCGGCAGCAGATCGGTTGGGAAATGCTCGTCCACGGCCCAGAAGTAGCGGTCGCACCACTCCAGATACCCCTCCCACTTGCCGTCAGAGGTGAAGTCCGCGCGGCTCGACTTGCACTCGACCACCCAGATCTCGCCCTTCGCGCCCAACGCCATCACGTCGACCCTGAGCCCCGGCGCCGGCACCAACTCCTCCACCGTGGCCATGCCGTGGCTCAGAAGGTGCCGACAGACCCCGCGGGCGAGGAGCTGCCCGGGCCTGGGCGGTACGGGGGAGAGATCGTCGGGCATGGGTAAAGTGTGAACAAACCATAAACGTTTGGCAAGACCCGGATAGGCGGCAACTGCGCCGCGGGACCGCGACACCCTTTGCGGAAGGAGGCAGGTGACCTCCCGCCTCTCCGATCCGCTTCCTCGCGACCAGACGAGGCGCGTGGCCCGGCGATCGCCGGGCCGGGGACCGATTTTGCCCCAACCGAGGGCTCCCGGTCCACCCGCCTCCCCCGGGGCGGGCCAAAATTCTAAGGAGAATTTTGGCCGGACTTTTCCAAAAGTCCGGCCCCGCGCAGGAGGCGGTCGGTCGGCGCGGTGGCATGGGCCCCTTGCCCAGGGCCGCTCAGCACCCTAGGTAGGCTCTCGGCGGGCACTGCCCTTCTCGTGCCGGGGTCCAATTCCAGTGGCCTTAACGAATTCCTCGGGAGCTGGCTCTGTGCGGATCGTGGTCCGCTTACCTGGCGCCCACCTGTGAAAACAGGTTCACGGGAATGATCACCCCGACGGCCGCGGTGGTCCCGCCGACCCGCCTATCCCCCCTGACGCACGTCGCCCGCTCGCGGCGATCGCGGTTGCCTTACTCCGGCGGCACGCGTGGGGCGAGCGTCCGGCCGCCTTCGGCGAGGATATTTGAAAAGGAAAGTTTGCGCGCGGGGCGCGATGGTCTCTCCATGCAGGGCGTCGCGGGGCCGTGCGACGTTTCGGGGGTGTGGAACGGCAGGGCCGCCGTCGCATGGTCAGTAGCCCTGCGCGCGGTCGACGAGGCCCTCAGGCCGCTCGCCGCGCTCCCACGCGGCGATCCCGGCGGCGATGCTGCGGGCGACGTTCTCGGGGCTGGCAGCGCTGGCGATATGGGGGGTGACGCGCACCCGGGGATGGCGCCAGAGCGGATCGTCGGGCGGCAGCGGCTCGGTCTGGAACACATCGAGCGCGGCCATGGCTGGGCGTCCGGCGTCCAGCGCGGCGATCAGGTCGGGCTCGTTCAGGTGCGCGCCGCGGCCGAGCTGGATCAGGATCGCGTCAGAGCGCATATCGGCGAAGACGGCGGCGTTCAAAAGCCCGCGGGTGGCGGCGGTGAGCGGCAGGACGCAGATCACGGCGGCAGAGGTCTGGGCGACGTAGGCAAGGCCGCCATCTCCTGACACGATCTCGATGCCGCCTTCCCGGCGGGCCCGTCCGGCCCAGCCCATCACCGGATAGCCGAGCCCTCTCAGCGCCGCGGCGCAGGCGCGGCCCATGTTGCCCATGCCGAGGATGCCCACCGGGAAGTCAGACGGCGCCACGGTCGGGGTCTCCTCCCACCGTGCGGCGGACTGCCGAGCGGGATAGTCCCACAGGCGCCGGCTCCAGCCGACAACGTTGTAGACCGCGAACCCTGCCATCTGGCGTGCCTGTTCGGGGTCGGTCATCCGTTTGACGGCGAGCCGGTCGGGCAGCCCTGGGTGGAGGAGCAGCGCATCGACGCCCGCCCCCCAGGAACACGCGAGCTCAAGCGCGGGAAAGCGGGCGAAGTCCTGCGGGCCCGGGTCGTAGACGAAGGCGTGGCGCACCGCCGCCGCGTCCGCCTCTTCCGGCCGGCAGAGCTCCAGCCCCGGAGCATGGCCGGCGAAGGCGGCACCGAAGAGCGCCTTGAGATCGAACCGTTCGGACAGACAGACCACCTGCATCGCACCCTCCCCTTGGCGGTCCGCCCTCCCTGCCCGGCCCGCGGGGCGGTGGTCAAGCCCGCCGGGCGGCCCCATATTGCCCTAGCCGATGCCGCGAGAGGGCCCCGATGACCACAGACCCACAGCGACTGACCCGGTCAGAGGCCCAAGGCGTGCGCGCCGCGCGCGAGCTGGAGGGGCACCTGAACTGGCTCGACACCTTCACCGGGGCGGCGCTGGGGGTGCTGGCCTCGGCGTCGGGCATCTACACCTATCTGGGGGTATCCTCGCTCCTCGACGACGACGGCGCGCTCAGCGTGTTCGCCGCCCTGGCCTATTCCATCGCCGTGTCGGTGGGCATCTTCGTGTTCTGGTCCTACCTCATGCGGCTCCTCCCGGCGATGCGCACCGGCGCGTCGCGGCTGGGGCTGATGGGGTCCATGGTGCTGGGCTCGCTCGCGATCGTGGCGATGTCCTCGTGGCTGAACGCCGCGGCGCTGGCGGGGGCGGCGGCCGTCGAGCAGCATCTGGCGCGCACCGTCCAGGACTATCAGGCGGCGCTGGAGCGGGCGCATTCCATCACCGTCAGCGGTCAGGGGCTGGAGCGCGACGTGGCCCGGGTGCGGCAGTCGTTCCAGGACCTGTCCGAGCAGGAGGCGACGGGCGACCTGTCGGGGATTGCGGGCCGCGGCGCGGTGTTCCGCCTGCTCAACCAGAAGGCCGAGGAGCTGGAGGCGCTGGAAGCCCAGATCGCCGCGCAGGCCCCCGCCGTCGCCGCCGCGTTCACCGAGGGCAACCAGATCCTCAGCCGGATGCGCGCCCTGACGGTCGAGGCCGGTCCGGTCGAGGCGCGCTCGGTCGAGTTCAGCGAAGAGGCGGTGCGCCTGGCGGGCATCATCACCACGCTCAGGCAGCTCTCGGTGGCCCCTCTGGTCGGTCGCGCGGCCCAGGACCTATCGGCCTCAGTGATCCTGCCGCGCCTCGACGGCTCCACCGCCGAGACCCGCGCCGGGCAGGAGGCGACGATCCAGTCGGTGCTGACGGTTCTGGGACAGCGCGCCGACACCCTGCGCGCCGCGGCAGAGGCGGTGATCGCCATGCCGCCCGCGCCGGACACGACCTATACCCCGATCTCGACCGCCGACGCTGTGATCCGCTATGCCGGCAACTTTGTGCCGTCCTGGGCCGGGGCCATCGCCATCGACCTGCTGCCCGCGGTTCTGGTCTTCATCCTGATGGTGACGCAAGGCGCAATCCGCGCGGGGCGCGACAAGGTGGCGATGGAGGATCAGATGACGCTGAGCGAGCTGCGCGCGGCGCTCGCGGCGTTGCGTGACGTCGAACACGCGCTCGACCGGGAGGTCGAGATGCGGGTCACGCCGGACGCTGCCCAGCGGCCGGAGACATCTGACCCGGCGCGCCCGCGCGAGGCGTCGGCGCATCCCGGAGCGACGCCCCTGCGCGGCCCGGCGGAATGAGCGCCGAGGCCGAGAGCGGTCCGTCCCGCCCCCGCATCGGCCCCGGCGCGGTGATCAAAGGGATCCTGGGCGTGCAGATCGCCCTCGCGGGTCTGCTCTTTGCCGGAGACCTGGGCGGGGTGTGGCCGCGGCTGGACTTCGGCCCGCGCGCGCCGCAGATCGACCAGCCGGTGCGCCCCGGCGACCAGACCCGCCGCTATCGGCCCGCGGACCGCCCCGCCGCGCCCCCCGGCCGCCCTTTCCCGGCGGTGACCGAGATGCCCGAGCGGTTGAGCTTCGCCCCGGCGTCGCTCGACGGCGACCCGGTGCTGCGGCTGACCGGGCAGATCGCTCCGGGCGACGCCGAGCGTTTTGCCGACTGGCTCGACGCCGCGACCGAGGAGCCTTCCGCGCTGATCCTCAACAGCCCCGGAGGCTCTGTCGCCGATGCCCTGGCCATCGGCCAGCGGATCCGCGATGCGGGCCTCGACACGCGGATGGTGCCCGGCGACATCTGCTTGTCGGCCTGTCCCTACGTCTTGGCGGGCGGGGTGACGCGGCGGGTGGACGATGCCGCCCTGGTCGGCGTGCATCAGCACTATTTCGGCGAGAACACGGTGCAGCCCGCCTTCATGGCCGTCGAAGACATCCAGCGCGGCCAGGGCGAGGTCATGGCCTATCTCGATCGCATGGGCGTCGATCCGTTGCTCATGCAACCGGCACTCATGACCCCGCCCGATGAGATTTACATCCTCATGCCCGAGGAACTGATGCGCTATCGCCTCGCATTTGATGGAACCTGACGGTTGACTCGTCGTTTTCGCCGCAACGCCTCAATTGAGGCCGATTCGCGCAACATTCTGAAGGGGTGTGCTGCGAACTGCGAAAGGAAACGATATGCATCTCCGCGCTCGCCCCAGCGGTTCCGACCGCCAGGCCCCCCGTCCCCAGGGGGACAAGACGCCGCAGAAACCGTTTCGCTTTTCCGACTGGGCGATGATCTGATCCGACCCTGACCCGCCGCGGTCCCGGACGCCCTCCGGGATCGGCGGGAACCGCCATCGCGGCCGCGCGTTGCCCCGCCATGGCCGACACCTCTGCATATGGCGAGACCGACGGGACCGGTTCAACCGACGACCGGGACGACCGGATCGCGCGGCTCGAACGTCTGGCCCATCGCATGGACATGGCCTTTCGCGTGCCCGGCGTCGGCGTGCGCGTCGGTTGGGACAGCATCCTGGGCCTGGTGCCCGGCGTGGGCGACGCGCTGGCCCTCGCGCCCGGCGCCTACATCGTGTTGGAGAGCCATCGCATGGGCGCCCCAGGACATGTGCTGGCGAAACAGGGGGTGAACCTGGTCATCGACTTTGCCATCGGCTCGGTCCCCCTGGTGGGCGATCTGATCGACGTGGGGTTCAAGGCCAACCGCCGCAATGTGGCGATCCTCAAGGATCACTTCGGTCGCGCGCCTCAGGACGGTTAGCGCTGGCCAACCGCCCCCCTTTGCGGTTTCCTGACGGCGACCGCGCCGGGGAGGCCGCCATGCAGAACACCGCTGAACCGCAGACACCGCTGGAAGGCGACGCTCTGGTCGAGGAGGCCGTGGCGCTCCTCGGCGACGACAACGTGCGCGAAGCGCTCGACACCTGCCAAGCGGCGTTGCGGGCGGGGCCGATGTCGGCCTACTCGGCTTCGCGCATCGTCAAGATGCTGCGGATGACCGGCAACGATCCCGCCGCCGACCAGGTCGAGGCTGTGCTGCGCGAACGGTCGGAGGCCGCGATTGCCGCAGACCCCGACGATGCCCAGAACTATGCCGATTGGGGCGCCGTGCTGGACTTTCTCGGCCACCCCGAAGAGGCCGAGGCCACGTTGGTGAAATGCATCGAACGGGCGCCGGTGCCAGAGGGGCCGGCCTTCATGATCACCATGCATCGGCTCGCTCGCGGGGCGGTGGACGAGGCGGCGGCGCCCTGGCCAGAGCTGCTCAAGAACACCCGCCGGCCGGGCCCCAAGGTCATCGTGCTGGCCCGCCTCTTCGACAAATACGGCCATCGCGACCGCGCCGAGGCGATGCTGGAGGATGCGCGCCGCCATTTCCCCGATGGCTCTGGCGACATCGACAAGGCGCTCGCGAACCTGCGCGGCACGGCGACCGGCGCCGATCAGCACCGCAGCGCGGTCGAGATCTTCGACCAGTTCGCCGAGGACTACGACGAAAACCTCGCCGCCATTGCCAATCGCGGCCCACAGCTCATCGCGGCGACGCTGGAGGAGTTGGGGCTGAACCAGGATCACAGCCGCCGGGTGCTCGACGCGGGCTGCGGCACCGGCCTCTGCGGCGAGTTCCTGCGGCTCTATGCCAAAGAACTGCATGGCGTCGACCTGTCGGTCAAGATGCTGGAACAGGCGATGCGCAAGGACCTGTTCCACTACCTCGCCCGCACCGACCTGTCGCGGCTGGAGACCTATCCCGAGGGCCGCTTCGACCTGGTCGTCTGTGCCGACGTGTTCGTCTATTTCGGGGATCTGCGCGAGACGCTGACCAACCTGCACGCCAAGATGACGCCGGGCGCCTGGCTGGTCTTCACCGTCGAACGCGCACCCGACGACCTGGGCGGCGCCGGTTTTGCCCCCACCGCGTCGGGACGCTACTGGCACAGCGACGGGTATCTCCGGCAGGTGCTCAAGCGGGTGGGCTTCCCGGCGCCCAAGGTCATGTCCCACGCCACCCTGCGCCACGAGTTCCGCGCTCCGGTCGCGGGGACGACGGTGGCGGTGCAGAAACCGGCGCTGGCGTTCGGCTGAAACGACAAGGGCGGCCGAAGCCGCCCCCGCACGCCGATGACACAGTGGTCAGCCGACCAGTTCGAGGCCCGAAAAGAAAAATGCGATCTCTTCCTTGGCGGTCTCGGGCGCGTCCGAGCCGTGGACCGAGTTCTCGCCCACCGACTCGGCGAATTCGGCGCGGATGGTGCCGGCCTCGGCGTCGGCGGGGTTCGTGGCGCCCATGACTTCGCGGTTCTTGGCGATGGCGTTGTCGCCCTCCAGCACCTGCACCACCACCGGCTCGGACGCCATGAAGGTGGTCAGCTCGTCGTAGAACGGCCGTTCCGCGTGGACCTTGTAGAACTCGCCCGCCTGCTCCTTGGTCAGGTGGATGCGCTTCTGCGCGACGATGCGCAGGCCCGCGTCCTCGAACTTGGCGTTGATCTTGCCCGTCAGGTTGCGCTTGGTCGCGTCGGGTTTGATGATCGAAAGGGTGCGTTCGGTTGCCATTGGTCTGTGTTCCGCTGCTCTGTGCAGGCGCAAGGCCCGCCGCTTGAAAATCCGGCGCCCTGCTAGCACGGCCCCCGGGGCTTGGAAAGGCTGGACGGCGGAACCGCCCGCCGTCGGTGACGGACGCGCGGCCGGCCGACATCCTCGCCCTAATGCCATGGCATATGACATAGCGGCACGGAAATGCTATCGTCAGGCGTCCGGACGTCTCGGTCGCCAACGAGGAGTTGTGCCATGGGCGTGGTGATGTATGTCGCCTACTTCAACGGGTATCTAGACTATTCCACCGAGCGCCTGGTGGCGGGGCAGCCCATCATCGAGAACGGTCACCTGTCCGACCAGACCGCGCAGACCTGTTTCGACATGGACACCAAGCTTTATCGCACCGATCACGTGCTGGGCGTGCAACTGTATGCGGGAACATTCTTTTACAATTACGCGACCGGTGGCGATCCTGAGTCTGACGCAATGGTCATCATGACCGCGCAGGAGTATGGCTACTCCGGTCATACCTTCAGGGGCTTCGTGACCGGCGCGACAGCGACGGACGCCGCCGCCATTTCGACGGCCGTGCCGGAGGATTACCAGCAGTGGCTGGCGTGGCTGCACCGAGCGGGCAGCAACATCGTGTATGTCCCGAGGACGCTGCAGGACGCGCGTAGGGCTCAGGACGCCCTCCGCTGGGAGAAACAACCGGTTTACCGCCATTGCGGGCCTTCTTCGCCGCGGCCGGCGGCACCAGGACCGAGGGACGCGACGATGCCGGGGGGCGCGTTCGGCCCCGGCACGCGGTAGAACGGCCCTTTTCCCCGCGTGGGGGGGGTGCTAGGCCGCGGCCATGCTGCGGATCGAGGACATCACCTATGCCGTCGAGGGCAGGCCCCTGTTCGAGGGCGCCAGCGCGACGATCCCCGAGGGCCACAAGGTCGGCCTCGTCGGCCGCAACGGCACGGGCAAGACCACGCTGTTCCGCCTGATCCGCGGCGAGCTGACGTTGGAGGGGGGCGAGATCGCCCTGCCCTCCCGCGCCCGAATCGGCGGGGTCGCGCAGGAGGTGCCGGGCAGCGAGGTCAGCCTGCTGGACACCGTTCTCGCCGCCGACACCGAGCGCGCCGCGCTGATGGCCGAGTCCGAAACCGCCGCCGACGGCGCCCGCATCGCCGAGGTGCAGACACGGCTGGCGGACATCGACGCCTGGTCGGCCGAGGCGCGGGCGGCGACGATCCTCAAGGGCCTGGGCTTTACCGACGCCGAACAGGCGATGCCGTGCAGCGCGTTCTCGGGCGGCTGGCGGATGCGGGTGGCGTTGGCCGCGGTGCTGTTCGCCGCGCCGGACCTGCTGCTCTTGGACGAGCCCACCAACTATCTCGACCTCGAAGGGGCGCTGTGGCTGGAAAGCTATCTGGCCAAGTACCCCCACACGGTCATCGTCATCAGCCACGACCGCGGCCTGCTGAACCGCGCCGTGGGGCATATCCTGCACCTCGAAGACCGCAAGCTGGCGCTGTATCAGGGCGGCTACGACACCTTCGCCCAGACCCGGGCGGCGCGGCTGGCGGTGGCCGAGGCCGAGGCGCGCAAGCAGGCCGCCCGCAAGGCGCATCTGCAAAGCTTCGTCGACCGCTTTCGCTACAAGGCCAGCAAGGCGCGGCAGGCGCAGTCGCGGCTGAAGATGATCGCCAAGATGCAGACGATCACCTCGCCGCAGGAGGCCGCGCTGAGGGCCTTCACCTTCCCCGAGCCGGAGGAGCTGTCGCCGCCCATCGTCGCGATGGAGGGGGCCGCGGTGGGCTATGACGGGCGCGCGGTGCTGGATCGTCTGAGCCTCAGGATCGACCAGGACGACCGCATCGCGCTTCTGGGCCGCAACGGCGAGGGAAAATCTACACTCTCCAAACTGTTGGCCGGGAAACTTCAACCTCTGAAAGGACGCGTGACGGTCGCGTCCAAGCTGCGCGTCGGCTACTTCGCCCAACACCAGTTGGACGAACTGCGCCCCGAGGAGACGCCACTGGACCACCTGCGCCGGTCTCGGCCCGACGAGATGCCGGGACGGCACCGCACGCGGCTGGCGGGCTTTGGCCTCCAGGCGGCGCAGGTCGAGACGGTGGTGGGGCGCCTGTCGGGCGGGCAGAAGGCGCGCCTGTCGCTCCTGCTGGCCACCCTCGACGCGCCGCACCTGTTGATCCTCGACGAGCCCACGAACCACCTGGACATGGAAAGCCGCGAGGCGCTGGTCGAGGCGCTGACGGCCTATACCGGCGCGGTGGTCCTCGTCAGCCACGACATGCACCTCCTGAGCCTCGTCGCCGACCGTCTGTGGCTGGTCAAGGATGGTCGTGTCGCCTCGTTCGAGGACGATCTGGAGGCGTATCGCCGCCTGCTGCTGTCCGGCGACGGGGCCGAGAAGGCTGCCAAGCCCGTCAAACCCGCGCCCAAACCCCAAGTCAGCCGCGAGGACCGCCTGGCGCTCAAGTCCGAGGCGCGCCGCTGCGAAGCGCGGGTCGAGAAGCTGTCTCAGATGCGCGACAAGCTGGCGGCCAAGCTGGCCGACCCCGCCCTCTACGAGGACCACCGGGTGGGCGAGTTGGAGACGTGGAACCGCAAATATGCCGAGGTGATGGAAGGTCTCGACCGGGCCGAGGCGCTGTGGATGGCCGCGATGGAGCGGCTGGAACGGGCCGGGGCCTGACATGGGCCTGGAGTTCTACATCACCGCCTTCGTGACGCTGTTCGTGGTGATCGACCCCATCGGGCTGGCGCCGCTCTTCGTCGCGCTGACCGCGGGGCAGCCCCAGGCGCGCCGCCGGGCCATCGGTCTGCGCGCCTGCCTGGTGGGTGCGACGCTTCTGGCGCTCTTCGGCCTCTTCGGCGAGGCGGTTCTGGGCTTTGCCGGCATCTCGATGCCCGCGTTCCGGGTGGCGGGCGGCATCCTGCTGTTCCTCACCGCGCTCGACATGCTGTTCGAGCGCCGCACCAAGCGCCGCCAGGGCCAGACCGAAGAGCACGAGGAGGACCCGTCCGTGTTCCCCCTCGCCACGCCGCTGATCGCGGGTCCCGGCGCCATCGCGACGATGATCCTGCTGACCGGGCAGACCGGCTATTGGGCGGCGACGTTGGCGGTGCACGCCGTGATGCTGTCGGTCGTGGCGCTGAGCCTGGTGCTGTTCCTGCTGGCGGGGCGGATCGAGCGGCTCTTGGGCGACACCGGCATCAACGTGATCACCCGGCTCCTGGGAATGCTGCTGGCCGCGCTGTCGGTGCAGTTCGTCCTCGACGGGCTGCGGGCGGTGGGGGCGATGCCCGCCTGACCCCTGGAACCGTCCCCGCCCGTGCCCTATCTCTCCCGGCATGGACGGACAGGGCATCGGACAACTGGCCTATCTGGGCCTCCTCGGCGCCGCTCTGGTCGGCTATATGGTCGTGAGCCATCGCGGCCAGTTGGGCAAGATGGCGCAGAACGCGGCGCTCTGGGCGCTGATCTTCGTCGGCGTGATCGCCGTCGTCGGCCTCTGGCCCGGGGTGCGGGACCAGGTGGCGCCGCGGCAGAGCTTCGTCGGCGAGGGCCGGATCGAGGTGCCGCAGAGCTTCGACGGCCACTACCGCATGGTGTTGGACATCGAGGGCACGCCGGTGACCTTCATCGTCGACACCGGCGCCAGCGACATGGTGCTCAGCCGGTCCGACGCCCAGAGGGCGGGCCTGCGCCCCGAGACGCTGGCCTACACCCACCAGGCGCAGACGGCGAACGGGCGTGTGCCCATCGCCCGCGTGGTCCTGGACGAGGTGCGCCTGGGCGGCCTCGCCGACCGCAACGTCCCCGCCTCGGTCAACGGCGGCGAGATGGACGTGTCGCTCCTGGGCATGAGCTACCTGTCCCAGTTCGGCCGGCTGGAAATCGAGGGCGGGCGGCTCACGCTGATCCGGTGAGGGGGACTTGGCAGGAACGAGCGACCAACGGCATGCATGTTTCTCCCTCCACAGCAGCCCGCGATCGGCCGGTCGGTGTTGAGCTGTTTTTGCCGAACCTCCTTTATGCTGCCGCAGAGGCATTGCGATCTGCGTTCACCGGGTCTCTTACCACGCGATTACCTTTGAATGCGTCGTTGATACGTCCGCAGTGCCCTGTGGGAGCGTTTTCTGAAACTCTTCGGGAGTTCAAACGGAAACCTCCATCGGACGATTAGGGGCTCCTCAACCGTTCCGCCATGATCTGTGTTGATCATTGACACCATCTCGTCGAGCTTCTCGGGTATTTCACCCAGCCCGACAGCACTCGAGCCGAGGATGTTCATCAGCAAAGTTCGTATTTCCTCGCCCTCTTCAGGAATGTGCGCGAACTGAAGTGACTCCTCGAAATCGACAGTTGCAGCGAGAGCATCGCGAACCAAGATAGAGGCATCGCGCATCTCCTCTACCTCAGCCGGTTCACCTGGCTCTCCCCAGCTCGCGAACAGTCGATGTATGAGCCCCTCAAGGGTGGCTAGGAAACGCGTGATTGCATCCGTCTTCTCGACGACCCAACCGATGAACGCTTCTTCTTCTACTAGCGGCTGTGGGCTATAGTAATGGCCAGCTTGGAGGTTCTTGAGGCGTTTCAACTCGGGCTTGTTGAGATGTCGCATGAGCTCCGCGACGAACCGCCACTCCTATCCCTCCGGCTTGTCGATGACGATCCGCTGAATGATTGCGGGATACCCTGCGAGGAAATCCAGATCGGCCATTTCGATTTCATGGCGGATGCGATCCCCGCGGGTTCCGAGTTCACGCGCAGCTCGTTCCTCATGGTCCTTTCGCCAAGCAAACAGTAGCTCTGTGGGAAATTTCGCCTCGTCCCGATCAGTTTGCCCGTGACAGTTCCGGCAAAGCCAGATGCCGTTCGTGATCTCCCCGCGGGTTACGTCCGACATCGCTGGATCGTATCGGGCAGTGCCTGGCTTTGCACCTGCGATATGCGCCGCCTCGCCGATGAGCGTTGCCTTTTCGGGATCGGTGTTCGGTCCGACCGTCTGTGCCCTGCAGTCCGGGTTTGAACACTGAAATCGTGCGCGACGAGCAAGCGTGTCGATTGTACGCTTGGAAAAATCGGGATTTGCCATGATCTCTAGCTACCATGGCTAGCGGGTCGCAAAAACAGCCCAGCGGGTGCGCCCAAGTGAGCGAGGCCAGCTAGCGTGTGGCTCTGCAAGCGGACATCCATTCGATTGGCGACGAGTTAGCTGCAGGGCCGAGACCCCGTCGCGAGCCAACCCGTTCACGCCTCCGCCTTCTTTTCCCAGCGGCCCGACTCCTCGCTCCAGTATTGCGCCGCGCAGCCGGCGGCGGTGAGGGTGCGCCATTGATCGCGGGCGCGCTCCAGTGCGCCGCCGTCGCCGCCGTCGAAGAGGATGCAGACCCGCTCCAGCTCCTGCACCTCGTCGGCCGCGACCTCGGCGCCGTCGACCGCCATGAGGCAGGCGGCGCCGTTCCCCGGCGGGCCTTCGTCGAGGGTCAGGAGCACTGGCTGGCGCGCGTCGTGGGGGCCGCCGCTCAGGCCGTGGGGCAGGAACCCGTCCTCGGGCTCCAGCCAGAGCTTTTCGTCCAGCCACTCCATCCGGCGGGGGTTGCGGCCGCGGATCGCCACCCGCCAGCCCGCCCCCCGCGCGCGGTCGATGAGCTGGGGCAGCACCGCCTCCAGCGGCCGACGCGTCAGGTGATAGAAATAGGCCGCGCCCATCAGAGCCGCGCCTCGGCCCAGTCGGCCAGGCGCGCCATCGCGGCCAGCGCCGCCTCGGCCGCCTCGCGGTCGAACCCCGCGGCCTGGCGCATCTCGGGGACGCGCAGAGACGCCTGGACGCCCCTGCCCCGGGAGAAGCCGTCGATGATCATGTCGGGTTCCGCGGCGGCCGTCACCCGGGCCCGCCGGTGGGGCTCGGCGGGCGAGACGATGAGGTCCACCTGCCCGGCGCGTGCCGCCTGGGTGGTCCAGAGCCGGTGGCGCAGGCGCCGCTCCGGCGGCCAGCCCGGGGCGCGCACAGGCTCGATCCAGGAGTCGCCGTCGTAATAGCTCTCGTTGAGCTGGGGAAAGGTGAGGGCGACGCCCCGATCCGCGCACCACGCACGCGCGTAGGCCAGATAGGCGGTGCGGAGCGCATGCATCGCCGGGTCGGGGACCTGAATGCCGGTCGCCCGCCGCCGCTCCAGCGCACGGGCGACGATGCCCCGCCGCCACGCCTGACGTGCCGGATTGTCGGCGTGGATCAGCCCGGCCACCGTCTCCAGATCCACCGCGGCGTCGTAGCGGGCGCGTTCGCCACCATAGCCGGCGGGCGCCACCAGCACAGTGCTGACCCGCGCCCCGCCCGCCCGCAGGCGCGCGGCGTGGGCGGCGTAGCGGGCGGCCTGGCGTGTGGCGGGCGCGGCCGAGATCTTGTCCTCGATCAGGAGCACCACGTCGCGCCCTCCAGCCCGCCCGGCGACCATCAGGTCGCCGTAGCCTGCACCGCCGAGGCTGGGCTCGGGCGTCACCGTTTCGACGGCGAACCCCGGCAGGTCCAGCCCCGCCGCCGCGCAGAAGCGGGCGGCGAAGCCGGGATCGCAGGCGAACTCCTCGGCGAGGAGGCGGTCGATCTCCACCTCCTGGGCCGCCTTCCGCGGCGGGGCGTCGCCCGCGCCCGTCACCCCTCGTAGCGGTCGGCGACCAGGCGGCTGAGCGACAGCACGCCCCAGCCTGTGGCCCCCTTGGGCGCATGGACGCTGTCGGAGTCGGTCGAAGCCACGCCGGCGATGTCGATATGCATCCAAGGCGTGCCGTCCTTGACGAAGCGGTGCAGGAACTCGGCCGCGGTGATCGACCCGGCCGGCCGCCCGCCCACGTTCTTGACGTCGGCGATCCGGCTCTTGAGCGCCTTGGCATAGGCCATGCCCAGGGGCATCCGCCAGGCCCCCTCGCCCTCGGTCTCGGCCGCCTTGAGGAAGGCGTCGCAGAACGCGTCGTCGTTGGCGAAGACGCCCGCCTTTTCGTGCCCCAGGCCGATGATGATGGCGCCCGTCAGCGTGGCGAGGTCGATCATCCCCACCGGCTCGAACCGCTCCTGCGCATACCACATGACGTCGCAGAGGACGAGACGGCCCTCGGCGTCGGTGTTGATGACCTCGACCGTGTCGCCCTTCATCGAGGTCACCACGTCGCCGGGCCGTTGGGCGCGGCCGTCCGGCATGTTCTCGACCAGACCGACGAGGCCCACGACGTTCGCCTTGGCCTTGCGCAGGGCCAGCGCCTTCATCGTGCCCGCGACGGTGCCCGCGCCGCCCATGTCCATGGTCATGCCCTCCATGCCGCCGCCGGGCTTGAGGCTGATGCCGCCGGTGTCGAAGACGACGCCCTTGCCGACGAGAGCCAGGGGCTTTTCGTTGCCGCCGCCCTGCCACTGCAGCACCACCACCTTGGAGGGGCTCTCGCTGCCCTGGCCGACGGCGAGGAGCGTGCGCATCCCCAACTCCTCCAGCGCGGGCTCGTCCAGGACCTCGACCTCGACGCCGATCTCGCGCAGCTCTTCCAGCCGAGAGGCGAAAGCCTCGGTCGTGAGGATGTTGGCGGGCGCGTTGACCAGGTCGCGGGTGAAGAAGACGCCCTGCGCCAAGGCGTCGAGATCCCGTGCCGCCGCACCCACGGCGTCGGGTTTCGACACCATCAGCGAAATCTCGGCCGGGGGCGCAGTGTCGTCGCCGGGATCGGAGCGCTGGTCCCGGTAGGCGTAGCCGCGCAGCGCGGCGCCCAGAGCGATGTCGTGGGCGTGGCGCAGGCTGCCCGCGGCGATGGTCAGGGGCTGACCCGCCGCGGCGGCGGCGCCGATGGCGACCCCGGCCTCGCGCGCCGCGTCTGCGGTCGGGCGTCGGTCCAGGCGCACAGCCAAGAGCCGCTGGGCGGCCAGGCCACCGGGCCAGTTCAGCGTCGCCGCCCCGCCGTCGTCCAGGCGGGAAAAGGCGTCGGAGGCGGCGAACCGCTCCAGCGCCCCGCGCATCGCCCGGTTCACCCGCTTGCCCGCGGGATCGAGCTTGCCCTCGGGGTCGATGAAGACGGCGACGGTGCCACCGGCCTCCGTCAACGCGGCAAGGTCGGTTTCCACAATGCTGACATCGGCGGGGCGGGTCATGGGGCACTCCTGGCTGCTGGCGGGTCGGGTCCTACCTAGCCGCCCCTCCGAGGCTTGACCAGATAGGGAGTTTTCCCCCCCGCAGCGATCCGCTAGGGTCCGCCAAAACGCGGCCGGGCAGCAGGGGGCGCCTTTGGGCAGATTCGACAGATACATGCTGTCGCAACTGACGGTGTTCTTCGGCTTTTTCTCGCTCGTGCTGGTGATGGTCTATTGGATCAATCGGGCGGTGTCGCTGTTCGACCGCCTGATCGCCAACGGCCACTCGGCGGGGGTGTTTTTAGAGTTCACCGCGCTGGCCCTGCCGAACGTGATCCGCCTGGTCCTGCCGATCTCGGCCTTCGCCGCGGCGGTCTACGTCACCAACCGCCTGAGCCAGGAGAGCGAGCTGACGGTGGTGCAGGCGACGGGGTTCTCGCCCTGGCGGCTGGCGCGGCCGGTGGCCGTGTTCGGCATCCTGGTGGCGGTGCTGATCTCGCTGCTCACCCACGTCCTGGTGCCCGCGAGCCTGCGCAGCCTGGCCGAGCGCAGCGCCGCGCTGAGCGAGGACATCACCGCGGGGCTGCTCAACGAGGGCGCGTTCCTGCACCCCGGCGACGGCATCACCTTTTACATCCGCGACATCTCGGTCCAGGGAGAGCTGCGCGACATCTTTCTCTCCGACGCCCGCGATCCGACGCGCGAGACGATCTATACGGCCACCCGCGCGATCCTGCTGAAAACCGAGCGCGGCCCGCAACTGGTGATGTTCGACGGCATGGTGCAGAGCCTGCGCGGCGAGGCGCAGCGGCTGGAGACCACGCGGTTCGAAGACTTCGCCTTCGACATCGCGTCGCTCTTCGACCTGCCCACCGCGGGTCCGCGCCGGATGAGCGAGGTGTCGACGGGCGAGCTGCTGTTTCCCACCGCCGCGCTGATCGAAGAGACCGGGGCACCGCGCAGCCTGCTTCTGGTCGAGGGGCACGAAAGGTTCACCCAGGCCATGGTCGCGCTGGTCACGCCGCTCGTGGGGTTCTCGATCCTGATGCTGGGCGGGTTTTCCCGCTTCGGCATCTGGCGGCAGATTCTGGGCGCGATCCTGTGCCTCATCGTGATCGAGCTGCTCGACAACACACTCCTCGACCTCGCCCGGCGCGACGACAGTTTGTGGCCGCTGGCCTACGTGCCGGTCGCCGCGGGCCTGGGCCTGGCGGCGGCGTTCCTGGCGCTGGCCGCGCGGCCGCGGCTGGGACGGCGGAGGGCGGCGGCATGACCCTGCACCTCTACTTCGCCCGCCGGTTCCTCACCGCCTTCCTGACCGTTTTGGCGATCTTCTTCGGCATCATGCTGCTCATCGATCTGGTGGAGCAGGTGCGCCGCTTTTCCTCGGCCGAGGCCACGTTCCTGGCGATGCTGGGCCTGACGCTCCTGCGGGTGCCCGAGAGCCTCTACGAGATCCTGCCGCTGATCACGATCATCGCCACGCTGTCGCTGTTTCTGTCCCTGGCGCGCACGTCCGAGCTGGTGGTCACGCGGGCGGCGGGCCGGTCGGCGCTGCGCAGCCTGACGGCGCCCATCGTCGTCGCCGTGGTTATCGGCACCCTGGGCGTCACCGTGATGAACCCCATCGTCGCGGCCACGTCCAAGCAATACGAGGTCGCCGCCAGCCGCTTCGACACAGGGCGGCAATCCATCCTGTCGATCAGCCAGGAGGGGTTGTGGCTGCGCCAGGGTGACGGCCGGTCGCAGACGGTGATCCGCGCGGCACGGGCCAATCTCGACGGGACCGTGCTCTACGGGGCGACCTTCATCGGGTTCACCCCCGGGGGCGGGCCGGCCTACCGCATCGATGCCGAGCGGGCGGCGCTGACCCCCGGCGCGTGGCATTTGGAGGCGGCCAAGGAGTGGTATTTCGACGGCCCGAACCCCGAACGCGGCGCGGTGGTGCACGATGCGCTAGAGCTGCCCTCGACGCTCACGCCGAACGAGATCCTGGACAGCTTTGCCACCCCCGAGGCGGTCCCGATCTGGGAACTGCCGGACTTCATCGACCGGCTGGAGCAGGCCGGATTTTCGGCCCGCAAGCACCGGGTGTGGCTGCAAATGGAGATGTCGCTGCCGGTGCTGATGGCGGCGATGGTGCTGGTCGGCGCGGGCTTTACCATGCGCCACACCCGGGCCGGGCGCACCGGGCTGATGGTGATGTTGGCGCTGGCCCTGGGCTTTGCCCTGTTTTTCGTGAGAAACTTCGCCCAGATCCTGGGCGAGACCGGCCAAATCCCGATCGAGCTGGCCGCCTGGGGTCCGCCCGTGGCGGCGCTGTTGCTGCCTTTGGGGCTGTTGTTGCATTGGGAGGACGGATGAGAGCGCTCGCCTGCCTTATGGCCCTGCTGCTGTGGCCCGGCCTGGCGGCGGCGCAGCTGGCGACGCTGGTGGCCGACCGGGTCGAGGTGCGCGCCGACCGCACACTGGTGGCCGAGGGCAATGTCGAGGTGCTGTACGACGGCACCCGCGTCCGCGCGACCCGCGTGGTCTACGACCGCGTCACCGAGCGGCTGGAGATCGCCGGCCCGATCACCCTGGTCGACGGCGACAGCGTGCTGGTCCTGGCCGACCAGGCCGCGCTCGACGCCGATCTGCGCAACGGCCTCCTGACCTCGGCACGGCTGGTTCTGGACCAGCAACTGCAACTCGCCGCGAACGAAATCGCCCGCGTCTCGGGTCGATATACCCAGCTCAGCCGGGTGGTCGCGTCGTCCTGCGAGGTCTGCCCGGAGAACCCGGTCCCGACCTGGGAGATCCGCGCGCGCAAAGTGATCCACGACCAGGAGGCGCGGCAGCTCTATTTCGACAACGCCACCTTCCGTGTGATGGGAGTGCCGATCCTCTATCTGCCACGGCTGCGCTTGCCCGACCCGACCCTCGACCGGGCGAGCGGGTTCCTCCTGCCCGAACTTCAGCGGTCGAGCCTTCTGGGAACCGGGGTCAAGCTGCCGTATTTCCTCCGCCTCGGCGACCACGCGGACCTGACGCTGACGCCGTTTTTGACCGGCCGCACCCGGACGCTGGAGGCCAGCTATCGCCAGGCGCTGCGGTTCGGCGACATCGCGTTCCGCGGGGCGGTGTCGCGGGACGAGTTGGGTTTCGGCAATCCGCGCTACTATCTTTTCGGCGAAGGCGTCTTTGCCCTGCCCAAGGAGTTCCGCCTCGGCTTTGACATCCAGGAGGCGTCGGACGCGGCCTATCTCCTGGATTACGGGTATTCCGACGAGGACCGCCTGGCGAGCGAGGTGTTCCTAACCCGCGCCCGCCGCAACGATCTGTTCCAGGCCAGCCTCACCGATTTCCGCACGCTGCGCGCTTCGGAAATCCCCATTGAGACGCAACTCCCCGACGTCTACGGCACCCTGTCCTACGAGCGGCGGATCCCGCTCTGGGGGGGCGAGTTGCGCCTGGGGCTCGACGCCGCCACGCTGACCCGCGAAAGCCGCGTGCCCGGCGTCGGCCGCGACGTGGACCGCGCCGGCATCTCGGCCGACTACACCCGCAGCTGGCTCTGGGCCAACGGCATCGTCGGGAGGGTCGATCTGGGCTTCACCGCCGCCAGCTACCGCACCGAAGAGGATCCGGCCTTCGACCGGGCGACGGGGCAGATGACGCCGCGCGGGGCGGTGACCCTGCGCTGGCCGTTCCAGCGAACCGGCACCGGCGGCGCGCACCACCTGATCGAACCCGTGGTGCAACTGGCATGGGCCGACACCGACGGCAACCGCGTCCCGAACGAAGACAGCCTGCTCGTCGAGTTCGACGAGGGCAACCTCTTTGCCTTTTCCCGCTTTCCCGGCGAGGACGTGCGCGAAGAAGGGGCGCGCGCCAATCTGGGCCTGCGCTATACCCGCGTCGATCCGTCGGGGTGGTCTCTGGACCTGACCGTCGGCCGGGTGGTGCGCAGCCACGACCCCGGACAGTTCCTGCCGGGCACCGGGCTCGACGGCGTGCGCTCGGACTGGGTGGCCGCCGCGCAGTTCAGGGTCGGCAGCCGCCTGGCCGTCACCAACCGCGCGCTCTTCGACGATTCCTTCGACGTGACCAAGAACGAGGCACGCCTGGCCTGGCAGTCGGGCGACGCGGCGCTGTCGTCGTCCTATATCTGGATGATCGCCGAGCCGGGCGAGAACCGCCAGACCGACACCCACGAACTGGCGCTCGACGCCGCATACCGGGTCGGGGGGCACTGGACCGCGCGCTTCAACGGCCGCTACGACTTTGCCGCCGACGAACCGGCCCGGGCGGGGGTGGGCCTCGAATACCGCTCGGAATGCCTGACCCTCGGGCTTTCGCTCTCGCGCCGCTTCACATCCTCCACTAATGTCCGACCGAGCACCGATTTCGGCTTTCAATTCTCGCTGGGCGGGATCGGGTCGGGCCGCAACGACCGCAGCTATCGCCGCAAGTGCGCGGGGTGAGGCCTGCGGAAACCGAGATGACCGATGAACGAGGACCTGCGCCGATGACCCGCGCCACCCGCCCGATCCTGATCGCCCTGACCTGTCTCGCCCTGGCCCTGCCCGCGGCGGCGCAGAACCTCTTCGCCCCCGTGGCGTGGGTGAACGAGCGGGTCGTCACCGCGTTCGAGGTCGACCAGAGGGCGCGGATGCTGGAGCTGTTCCGCAGCCCCGGCGACCCCCGCGAGGAGGCGCTGAGATCGCTGATCGACGAACGCCTGCAATTGCAGGAGGGCGCGCGCCTGGGCGTCACCGTCACCGCCGAGGAGGTGGCCGAGGGCATGACCGAGTTCGCCGGTCGCGCCAACCTCTCGCGGGAGGAGTTCATCGCCGCGCTGAACGGCTCGGGGGTCGAGACACAGAGCTTCCGCGACTTCGTTCGCGCCGGTTTGGTCTGGCGCAAGATCGTCCAGGGCCTGTTCCGCCAGACCGTCAACATCACCACCGAGGACGTGAACCGCGCGGTGGACCGCGCGGCCAAGCCCTCGGGCGTGCGGGTTCTGTTGAGCGAGATCATCCTGCCCGCCAACACGCCCCAGGCCACCGCCCGCTCCCGCCCTCTGGCCGACGAGCTGAGCGAGATCGACACGCTGCCCGCCTTCGCCTCGGCCGCGCGGCGCTATTCGGCCTCGCCCTCGCGCGGGCGCAGCGGGCGGCTCGACTGGCTGCCCATCGGGAACCTGCCGCCCGCCATCGCGCAGCAGGTCCTCGGCCTGCAACCGGGTGAGGTGACCGCGCCGATCCAGATCCCCAACGCCATCGCGCTGTTCCAGCTCCGCGGGTTGGAAGAGGAGGTCGATCCGAACCCGGAGGTCGCCGAACTGGAATACGCCGCCTTCTACATCCCCGGCGGCCGCAGCGAAGCGGCCCTGGCCGAGGCGCGCCGCATCGCCGCCCGCGTCGATACCTGCAACGACCTCTACGGCGTCGCTGAGGGACTGCCGGAAAATCGGCTGGAGCGCGACAACCTGCCGCCCGCCGAGGTGCCCACGGATGTGGCGCTGGAACTGGCGCAGCTCGACGACAACGAGGTGTCGATCAACCTCACCCGCGCCAATGGCCAGACCCTGGTGTTCCTGATGCTGTGCCGACGCCACTACGTGGATCCCGCCCAGATCGACCTGAGCGCAGTGGCCAACAGCCTCAACCAGCGCGCCCTCCAGGGCAAGGCGGACAACTATCTGGCCAAGCTCCGTGCGGAAGCGGAGATCGTCATCCAGTGACGCCCGTCGCGCTGACCTGCGGCGAGCCATCGGGCATCGGTCCCGAGATCGCCGCGGCGGCTTGGGATCAGTTGCGTGGCAGCCTGCCGTTCTGCTTCATCGGCGACCCCGCGCATCTGCCCCGCGGCGTGCCGGTCCACCCGGTGGGCCAGGTGGCCGAGGCGGCACGAGTGGCCGCGAGCGCCCTGCCCGTCCTAGCCCATCCCTTTCCCGCCGCAGCCGTGCCGGGCACCCCCGATCCGCGCAACGCCGCGGCGGTGATCCGGGTCATCGCCAGGGCCGTCGAGCTGGTCCGGTCGGGCGCCGCGTCGGCGCTCTGCACCGGGCCGATCCACAAGAAGGCGCTCAAGGACGGGGCGGGCTTTGCCTATCCCGGCCACACCGAATACCTGGCCGCGCTGGCGGGCGTCGATCGGGTGGTGATGATGCTGGCCTGCGACGCGCTCAAGGTGGTCCCGGCGACGATCCACATCCCCGTGGCCGAGGTGCCGCGGGCGCTGACCCGGCCGCTGCTTTACGACACGATCCGCATCACCCATGCCGCGCTGCGCCGGGACTTCGGCCTCGACAATCCGCGCATCGCCGTGGCCGGGCTGAACCCCCACGCGGGCGAAGGCGGCACCATGGGCGGCGAGGAGATCGCCACCGTGGCCCCGGTGATCGAGGCGCTCCGGGCCGAGGGCCTGGCGCTAAGCGGCCCGCACTCCGCCGACACAATGTTCCACGCCGGTGCGCGGGCCCGCTACGACGCGGCGGTCGCGATGTATCACGACCAGGCATTGATCCCGATCAAGACCCTGGACTTCGCGGGTGGGGTGAACGTGACGCTCGGCCTGCCCTTCATCCGCACCTCGCCTGATCACGGCACCGCCTTCGACATCGCCGGTCAGGGCCGCGCCGACCCCACCTCGCTGATCGCCGCGCTGAGGATGGCCGAGCGGATGGCCAGGGCGCGCGCGGCATGACGGGCGCAGACGATCTTTCGACGAAAGATCGGCACGAATTTTCGTCGAAAATTCGCGGCCGATGAGCGCGATCGACGCCCTGCCGCCATTGCGCGCGGTGATCGCCGCGCATGGGCTCTCCGCCCGCAAGGCGCTGGGGCAGAACTTTCTCCTGGACCTCAACCTCACGGCCAAGATTGCGCGCGCGGCGGGCCCGCTCGACACCGCCGACGTGCTGGAGATCGGGCCCGGGCCCGGCGGCCTGACCCGCGGCCTGCTGGCCGAGGGGGCGCGGCGGGTGCTGGCGGTGGAAAAGGATCCTCGCTGCCTGCCCGCCCTGGCCGAGATCGCGGCCGCCTATCCCGGGCGGTTGGAGGTGGTGGGCGGCGACGCTTTGCGCGTCGATGCCGCAGAGCGGCTGACCCCGCCCATCCGGATCGCCGCCAATCTGCCCTACAATATCGGGACCGAGCTGTTGACGCGCTGGCTCGACCCGCCCGCATGGCCGCCGTTCTGGGCCTCGGCCACCCTGATGTTCCAGCGCGAGGTCGCCGAGCGCATCGTCGCCGCGCCGGGGAGCAAGGCCTACGGGCGGCTGTCGGTGCTGGCGCAATGGCGCGCGGTGCCGCGGATCGTGATGGAGCTGCCGCCCGAAGCGTTCACCCCGCCGCCCAAGGTGCGGTCGGCCGTCGTGCGCATCGACCCTCTCCCGGTGCCGCGGTTCCCCGCCGACGGGGCGACGCTGATGCGGATCACCGCCGCCGCTTTCCGTCAGCGGCGCAAGATGCTGCGCGCCGCGCTAAAGGGGCTGTCGCCGGACATCGAACGCCATCTCACAGCGGCGGGGATCGCCCCCACGGACCGCGCAGAGCGGTTGTCGGTCGAGGCGTTCTGCGCCCTGGCGCGGGAGTTGCAGCCGGTCTGACGGGCCGGGGCTCGACTGAGCCGCTACTCGGCCGCCTCGGCGGCGTCCGAGGCGTCGGTGCCGCCGGTCTGGGCGCCATCGTCCTTGGGCGCGCCGCGCGGTTTCCGCGTGCGGGGCCGCCTGGCGGGCTTGCTCTCGGGCGTCTCCACGAGGCCCGAATCGCCGCCGCCCACGTCGATCACGTCGTCGCTGCGCGCATCCGACGGGGGGGCAGCCTCGCCCGACGGCTGGCCGGCGTCGCCGTTGCCGTTGCCGTTGCCGTCCTGAGCCGCGCCGCCGCCGTTGCCGTTGCCGCCGCCCTGGTTCTGGTCCTGCTGCCGCTGCTGACGCTCGCGCTGCTGGGCCTCCTGCTGTTCGCGGCGGGCCTCCTGCTCGCGATGGGCCTCGGCCAGCATCCGGGTGTAATGCTCCGCGTGCTGTTGGAAATTCTCGGTCGCAACGCGGTCGCCGGAGAGCTGGGCGTCGCGGGCGAGCTGGTTGTATTTGTCGATGATCTGCTGCGGCGTGCCGCGAACCTTGCCTTCGGGGCCGGAGCTGTCGAACACCCGGTTGACGATGTTGCCCGAGGGCCGGTTGCGGTTCGACTTCGACCGCGAACGTGACTTCGAAGATCTCATGTTGTGTATGCTGTCCAGCCTATTGGTGACGTCTGTTAACCGTTCATCTCAGCTAGCCGGTGGGCCGGGGGTGCTGGGGTCGTCGGCAGAGGTCTGGGCGATTATGCAGCGGACGCTGAACGCATCCATCTGCCCTGTCCCGGTCAAATCACGGCTCATCGGGGATGACAAGCGGAAATCGGGGAGTTTCGCCATTTTGCACGGCAATGTGCGGGTGTTACTCCGGTTTCGCCGCGGACACCACACGGTCGCGGCCGTCGAGGTCGAGGTGGACGCCGATGTCGCCCAGCCCCCCCGCGCGCAGGAGATCCGAGACCGCGGCCGCCTGGGTCGGCCCGATTTCCAGAAGGACGCGCCCCCCAGGGTGGAGCCGCGCGTCGAGCCCCGCGGCGATGGCGCGGTAGGCGCCCAGGCCGTCCCCGCCGGGCGTCAGGGCGGCGTGCGGCTCGTGGTCGCGCACCTCGGGCATGAGGCCCGCCATCTCGTCCGCGGCGATGTAGGGCGGGTTCGACACGATGAGGTCGAAGCGCCCCGGCACGCCCTCGAACCAGTCGGCGCAGAGGAGTTCGGCACGGTCCGCAACCCCCATCGCCTCGGCGTTGCGCGCGGCGACGGCAAGCGCGGCGTCCGAGACGTCGGTGCCGACGCCCCGTGCCTTCGGCCGCTCGGCCAAGAGCGACACGAGGATGCAGCCCGATCCAGTGCCGAGGTCCAGCACCCGCGCGAAGGGCCGCTCCAGCGCCAGCGCCACCAGCGTCTCGGTCTCCGGCCGGGGGTCGAGCACGTCCGGGGTCACGGCAAACTCGCGCCCCCAGAACCCGCGCCGCCCGAGAATCCGCGCCACCGGCTCTCGCGCCGCGCGGCGGGCGAGCGCGGCCCGGAACCGGGCGACCGCGGCGGGCGGCACCGGGTCCGCGGCGATCAGCGTCAGCCGCCCCCGCGGCACGCCCAGAGCGTCGGCGAGGAGCGTGCGCGCGTCCACCGCCCCGCCGCCCACGGCACCGAGCACCCTCCGGCCCTCGGCCAGGAGCGCAGCGACGGTGGGGCCGGTCATGCGTCGAGGTCGGCCAGCCGCGCCGCCTGGTCGTCGGCGATCAGGGCGTCCACGATCTCGCCCAGGTCGCCCGCCATCACCTGATCGAGCTTGTAGAGCGTCAGGCCGATGCGGTGGTCGGTCACGCGGCCTTGGGGAAAATTGTAGGTGCGGATGCGCTCGGACCGGTCGCCCGAGCCCACCTGGGCGCGGCGGTCGGCGGCGCGATCACCCTCGGCGCGGCTGCGCTCGATGTCGTAGAGGCGCGCGCGCAGCACCTGCATGGCGATCTCGCGGTTGCGGTGCTGGCTCTTTTCGCTCGACGTCACCACCAGGCCGGTGGGCAGGTGGGTGATGCGCACGGCGCTGTCGGTGGTGTTGACGTGCTGCCCGCCCGCGCCGCTGGCGCGCATGGTGTCGATGCGCAGGTCGGCGGGGTCGATGGCCACATCCACCGCCTCGGCCTCGGGCAGGACCGCCACGGTCGCGGCCGAGGTGTGGATGCGCCCACCCGACTCGGTGGTGGGCACCCGCTGCACCCGGTGCACGCCGCTTTCGTATTTCAGGCGGGCGAACACGCCCTGCCCGGCGACGTTGGCGACGAGCTCTTTGAGCCCGCCGAGTTCCGTGAGCTGCTCCGACACAACCTCGAACCGCCAGCCCTGGGACTCGGCGAACCGGGCATACATCCGCGCCAGGTCGGCGGCGAACAAAGCAGCCTCCTCGCCGCCGGTGCCAGGCCGGATCTCCACGATGGCGGGCCGGGCGTCGGCGGCGTCGCGCGGCAGGAGCGCCAGGCGCAACCGATGCTCCAGCTCTGGCAGACGGGCGCGGAGCTGCGGCAGCTCGTCTTCGGCCAGACCGCGCATCTCGGGGTCGTCCAGCATCGACTCGGCCTCGGCGATCTCGGCGCGCAGCCGGCGGTAGGCCGCAATCTCCTCCACTACCGGGCGGAGTTCCGCGTATTCCCGGCCGAGCGCCGCCATGTCGCCCCCGCCCTCGGCCATACGCGCCTCGATATAGTCGAAGCGTTCGGTGATCTGGGCGAGGCGATCGAGCGGCACCATGGGCGGCGGTGTCGCGCAGCGGGAGGCTTTGGTCAAGCGGTGGGCCGTGCTAATGTCCCGGCCATGACTCGTCTCGCCCTCATCGCTGCGCTGTGCGCCACCCCCGCCCTGGCCGACGTCACCACGCCTCAGGGACGGACCATCGATTGCTACTGCACCGACAGCACCGGCGGCCGGGTCGAGTTGGGCGAGTCGATCTGTCTGCGTGTGGACGGGCGGATGTTCATGGCGCGCTGCGAAATGGCGCTCAATAACCCGATCTGGCGCGACACCGGCGAGGGCTGCGTGTCGAGCGCCCTGCCCCGTCCCGAGACCGCGCCACGGCCTAGCTGAGTGGCGGCGCCTCAGGTGTCGGGGATGCGGTCGATCCAGCCCTGGATGCGCGCGCGGTTCACCCCCAGATCGCTCTGCCCAAACCGCAAGCGGCCCAAAACGGCCAGGCTGCTGCCTCCGGGCACCGCCACCGCCTCGACCGTGGTGTAGTCGGGGAACTGCCAGAAATCGCTGCGGCTGACATAGGTGATGCGCCCCTCGGCGACGCTGCCCGCCAGCACCTCGGTGCGCGGATGCGCGCGCACCAGGGCGTCGAAGCGGGCGAGCACCTCCGCGGGCGGCAGATCCCAGACACCGGCCGTGGCGTCGCCGCCCTCGGGTCGCACCAGCCACCCGCCCTTGCCCGGCCGCTCGGCCGTCTTGGGGTCCACGTGCCAGCGCGCCGCGTCCGTCGGCGCATGGCGGACATAGAGCGCCAAGAGCAGCGCCGCGGCCAGTCCCACAGCCAACACGATCAAAACCGTCTTCATCGGTAGGGCACTCCCGGCAGGATGCACAGCATCTCGAACATCAGGTTGGCGGCCACCAGAGCGGTGTTGCCCGACGGGTCGTAGGGCGGCGAGACCTCGACCATGTCCACCCCGACGATGTCGAGGCCGCGCAGCCCCCGGATCAGCTCCATCGCCTGCGGCGTGGTCAGGCCGCCGATCTCGGGCGTGCCGGTGCCGGGGGCGAAGGCGGGGTCGAGGCTGTCGATGTCGTAGCTGACATAGACCTTGTGGCCCGCCAGGTCCGCTCGGATGCGCGCGGCCAGCGGCGCGAGGCTCTGGTGCCAGATCTCGGGCGCGGTGACGAGGTGGAAGCCCCAGTCGCGGGGCTCGTCGAAGTCCTCGGCGGTGTAGCCGGTGCCGCGCAGGCCGACCTGCCAGACCTTGTCCGGCACGATCAACCCCTCCTCATGGGCGCGGCGGAACACCGTGCCGTGGGCCTCGCGCACCCCGAACATCACGTCGTTGACGTCGGCATGGGCGTCCACATGCACGAGCGCCACGGGACCGTGCCGCGCCGCCACCGCGCGCAGGATCGGCAGCGTCAGGGTGTGGTCGCCGCCCAGGGTCGCGGGGATCGCGCCATGGGTGAGGATCGTCCCGTAAGCCTCTGTGATAATGCGGATCGTGTCGGCCAGATCGAAGGTGTTGATGGCCACATCGCCGATGTCGGCGACCTGCAACGCGTCGAAGGGCGCGGCCCCCGTCTGCACCGCATAGGGCCGGATCATCGCCGACTGCGCCCGGATCTGCTGCGGCCCGAACCGGGTGCCCGAGCGCCAGCTGGTCCCGTGGTCCATCGGCACGCCGACCACGGCCACGTCCAGCCCCTCGGCCGACGCCGCCGCGGGCAGGCGCATGAACGTCCCCGGCCCGGCAAAGCGCGGCAGGTCGTTGCCCGAGATCGGCTGGTTCGGCATCAGCGCAGCCCCCGCGCCCAGGCCCAGAGGCAGATCAGCTCCATCGCCACATGCGCCCCGGCGACGGCGGTGATCCCGGCACTGTCGTAGGGCGGCGAGACCTCGACCACGTCGCCCCCGACCAGCCTCACCCCGGCCAGGTCGCGCAGCAGGGCGGCCGCCTGCCAGCTGGCCAGCCCGCCCCAGACCGGCGTGCCCGTGCCGGGGGCAAAGGCCGGGTCCAGCGCGTCGATGTCGAACGTCAGGTAGCAGGGCGCGTCGCCCACCACGTCGCGGACCCGCGCCGCCACCGCCGCCGGGCCGTCCTCGTGCACGGTCCGCGCCGGGATGTCGGTCACGCCCAGCATGTCGCCGACCACCGTGCGCCCGCCCACCAGCACGGACCGCGCAGGGTCGATCACCCCTTCGCGCATCGCCTTGTAGGCAAACGTCCCGTGGTCCACGCGGGCGGCGTCGTCGTCCGGCCAGAGATCGGAATGGGCGTCGACCTGGACCAGCGCCAAGGGTCCGTGCACCGCTGCGTGCGCGCGCAGGATGGGCAGCGTCACGGAATGGTCGCCCCCCAGCGCGATGCACCCCGCGCCCGCCGCCAGGATGCCCGCCACATGCGCCTCCAGCACGGCGGGAAACTCCGCGGGTCGGGCATAGTCGAAGGCCAGGTCGCCGTAGTCGGCGATGGCGACGGCGCTGAGCGGGTCGATCCCCCACCCCCAGGGCGGGTCGTAGACCTGGAGCGCGCTCGCCTCCCGGATCGCCCGCGGCCCGAAGCGCGCGCCGGGCCGGTTCGTCACCGCCTGGTCGAAGGGCACGCCGGTCACCGCCAGGTCCACGCCCGTCAGGTCCTTGGTGTAGCGCCGCCGCAGGAACGACACCGCCCCGCCGAAGGTGTTCTCGGCCGACGCCCCCTTCAGCCCCTCGCGGGCGAAGGCGCCGTCCACGTCCCGTCCGGCATCCTCAAGCGCCACGCCGCACCCCGTCGCCCCTGCCCTTCATCTTGGCCCAAATACCCCCCCGCCGGAGGCGTCCCGCAGGCGCCCCCGGCGCCGCCGCGGGGCCGGTCACGCCGACGCCGCAGGCTGCGCCCGCTCCACCAGCCGGGCGAACCACGACGCGCCCACCGGCGCGATGGCATCGTTAAAGTCGTAGGCCGGGTGATGGCAGAACGGCGTGTCGCCCTGGCCCAGGAACAGGTAGGCCCCCGGCCGCGCCTCCAGCATATAGCTGAAATCCTCCGCCCCCATCCGCGGCGGCGTCGCCTCGTCCACCGCGTCGGCCCCGGCGATCTCGCGCGCCACCTCTGCGGCGAAGGCGAAGCGGTCGGGGTCGTTCACCGTCGCCGGGTAGTCGCGGGAGTAGTCCACGTCGATCTCCAGCCCGTGAACCGCCGCGACCCCGGCGGCGATCTCGCGGATGCGCCGCTCGGTCCGGTCGCGCAGGGCCGCATCGTAGCTGCGGACGGTGCCCTTGATGACCGCCTCGGGGGCGATGACATTGGTGGCGGACCCGGCGTGGAACTGCGTCACCGACACCACCAGGGGTTCCAGCGGATCGCGCTCGCGGCTCACCAGGGTCTGGAGCGCTGTGACCAGCGCCGCGCCCGCCGGGATCGGGTCGAGCGTGCGGTGCGGCTGAGCCGCGTGGCCGCCCTTGCCGCGGACGGTCAGCGCGAACTCGTCCACCGCCGCCATCAGCGGACCGGGACGGCCGTTGAAGCTGCCTTCGGGCAGGCCGGGGCCGTTGTGGAGCCCGTAGACCTGCTCGATGCCGAAGCGCTCCATCACCCCCTCCTGCACCATGACGTTGCCGCCGCCCCCATCTTCTTCGGCCGGCTGGAACAGCAGGACCGCGGTGCCGGCGAAATTGCGTGTCTCGGCCAGATACTTGGCCGCACCGAGCAGCATCGCGGTGTGCCCGTCGTGGCCGCAGGCGTGGGCACGCCCGGGGACGGTCGAGACGTGGTCGGTGCCGCTGAGGTCGTCCATCGGCAGCGCGTCCATGTCGGCGCGCAGCCCGATCGCCGGGCCCTCGCCCCGCCCCCGGATCACCGCCACGACACCGCTCTGGGCGATGCCCTCGTGCACCTCGTCCACACCGAACTCCCTCAGGCGCGCGGCGACGAAGGCCGCCGTCTCGTGACAGTCGAAGCTCAGTTCGGGATGGGCGTGCAGGTGCCGCCGCCAGGCGGCCATCTCGTCGGCCAGACCGGCGATGCGATTGATGACGGCCATGTGGACTCCTTTCCGCGCTGCCCCGATAACCCCGCCAGCGTGTTGCAAAACCGGAGGCGCCGCAATGGCCGATGACAGCGACGAGGTCTACGCCGTGCCGGACGGATTGCCGCGGCTGGTCGCCGTCATGCGGCGCCTGCGCGATCCCGAGGGCGGCTGCCCCTGGGACCTGGAACAGAACTTCGCCTCCATCGCCCCTTACACCATCGAAGAGGCCTACGAGGTCGCCGACGCCATCGACCGCGGCGCCTGGGACGATCTGAAGGGCGAGCTGGGGGACCTGCTGTTGCAGGTGGTCTATCACGCGCAGATGGCCGACGAGGCGGGGCATTTCGACTTCGACGCGGTGGCGCGCGGGGTGGCGGCCAAGATGATCGACCGGCATCCCCACGTCTTCGGCGACGCCTCCCGCGACAAGTCTGCGGACCAGCAGACCCGCGACTGGGAGACCGCCAAGGCCGCCGAACGGGCCGCGCGGGGCGCGCGCGGGGTGCTGGACGACGTGGCGGTGGGCCTGCCCGCGCTGATGCGGGCCGAGAAGTTGCAGAAGCGGGCGGCGCGGGTCGGCTTCGACTGGCCCGACGCAGGCCACGTCGTCGACAAGATCGCCGAGGAGGCGGCCGAGCTGGTCGAGGCGCGCGACCGTCTGGACGCCGATGCCCGCGCCGAGGAGATGGGCGATCTGCTGTTCGTCATGGCCAACCTGGCCCGGCATCTGGGCGTCGACCCCGAGGACGCCTTGCGCCGCACCAACGCCAAGTTCACCCGCCGCTTTGCCGCGATTGAGGCTGCGCTGGACGCCGACGGACGCCGCCCCGAGGACAGCGACCTTGCTGAGATGGACACGCTGTGGGAGGCCGCCAAGGCGGCGGAGCGGGCGCGCTGAGGCGCCTTGATCCGTCGGACCTGAGGAATGGAAGGCAGCGGTGGCGCGGTTGACGGGGCTCGAACCCGCGACCCCCGGCGTGACAGGCCGGTACTCTAACCAACTGAGCTACAACCGCCCGCTGCGTCGCCTGCGAAACCCTGTCCCGCCAGCGTGAGCGGGGTTCTAGGCGCGGCGCCGGGCGGCGTCAAGCGGGTTCGACCCGCGCGTCGGCGTTTTCTGACCCCGCCCGCGGCAGCCGCATCAGCGGCACCAGGCGGGGCCACAGCACCGGCCGCGCCGCGACCCGCGCGCCCAGCAGGGTCTCGTGGAGCGGTGCACCCTCCCACCCGCCGCAGCGGGCGTAGAATCGGCGTGCGCCGCGGTTCTCTGCCAGCACGGTCAGCCAGAGCCGCCCCTCGGCCGCGACCGCGTCGGCCGCCGCCCGCATCAGCGGACGGCCGAGCCCGCGACCGCGCCGGTCCGGCCGGACGTGCAGGTTGTCGATATAGGGCCAGCCCTGGCGGCGCACGACGCGGACAAAACCCAGCGGCACCGCAGCCTCCCACAGCACGATGGCACCGGGCGGCAGCGGATCCCATTTCGCGGCCATCTCGGCGTCGAGGCGCCCGCCCAGGGCGTCATCGGGGACGGCACCGCGATAGGCGGCGCGCCAGCTCGCCGCTTGCAGCGCGGCGAGGGCGGCGGCGTCCTCCGGTCGCGCAGGCGCCACGTGGAAGCCTGCGCACGTTTCCTGCTGGCCGTTCTCATGCGTGCCGCCCATGCGCCCTTGTCCCCCTGCCACGGTCATGCGGAGGCTAGGGGAAGGCGCGCGCAAGGTGAACCGCTCTCGCGTTGGGAGCGAGAGGCGTTGCGGTCGGCGGGGCACGGGGTGAAGGCGAAGGCGCCTCATAGACCGCGCAGGACCGGGACGCCGGCGAGGCGTTCGCTCTGAGACCGCCGGGCGGCGCCCTCCTGTGGGGGCGGGACGGCGCTGCGTGGAGCGCCGCCGGGCAGGACTTGGGGTCTGGGCGCCGCACGCCGCGGGTGCGCGTGCGACATCCACCTGGCGGCGGAGCGCCGGACCTCAGGTCTCGGGCGCCGGGATGAACTCCTGATCGTCCCCCGGCGGCAGCGAGAACCGCCCATGGGCCCAGTCGCCCTCGCGCCACGCCTCTTTGGCAGCCTCGATCCGCTCCTTCGACGACGCGACCAGGTTCCACCAGATGTAGCGCGGCCCCTCCAGCGTGTCGCCGCCGAGGAGCATCAGGCGGGCGCCCTGTGCCCCCGCCTTGGCCGAGATCCGGTCGCCGGGGCGCAGGACCGCCATCTGTCCCGCCTCGAAGGTCTGCCCGGAAATCGTCACGCTGCCCTCGACCACGTAGAACCCGCGGTCCTCGTGCCCGTCGGGCATGGGGATCGCCGCGCCACGGTCGAGCACCGCGTCGATGTAGAACATGGGCGATGCGCCCGAGACCGGCGCCTCCGCCCCATAGGCCGACCCGAGGATCAAGCGCACCCGTTTGCCCTCGCCCTCCAGGAGCGGCAGATCCGCCTCGGCGGCGTGGACGAAGTCGGGCGCCGAGTCCTCGGCGTCCTTGGGCAGCGCCACCCAGGTCTGGATCCCGAAAAACGGCATCGGGTCGGTCTGGGTCGCGTCGTCGGTGCGTTCGGAATGGGTGATGCCGCGGCCCGCCACCATCCAGTTGACCGCCCCCGGCTCGATCCAGGCGTCGGTGCCCAGCGAATCGCGGTGGTGCATCCGGCCGCGGAACAGGTAGCTGATCGTCGCCAGGCCGATATGGGGGTGCGGGCGGACGTCCATGCCGCGGGTCGGCAGGAACTCGGCCGGTCCCATCTGGTCGAAGAAGATGAAGGGCCCCACCATCTGCCGCCGCGGCGCCGGAAGGGCGCGGCGCACCTCGAACCCGCCGAGATCGCGGGCGCGGGGCACGATGACGGTGTCGATGGCGTCGACCTCGTCTCCGGTGGGACAATGGGGATCGAGCGCGGGATTCCAGCTCATGGGCGAGGCTCCTGACCGATGGACATATCCGTCGCATACAGCGCCGCCGCTTGCGCGCAAAACGCGCACCGCCGGACAGGATCGGCGCGGCAGTGCACAGAAGCGGGGATGGTGGGCGATGACGGGTTCGAACCGCCGACATTCTCGGTGTAAACGAGACGCTCTACCAACTGAGCTAATCGCCCCCCGCGTCCTGGGGTTCTGCCCCAAGCCGGGCAGCAGGGCAAGCGCCGCGGAGGAACCTGACTGAAATTGTCGGATTGACAGGGTCCCGGGTTTCGCTCAACACTGATGCCGAATTCCCGGATCGGAGCCGCCCCCATGCGCGATGCCCCCACCTTGCGCGACACCGCCGCCGAAGCCCTCGCGCTCGCCCTGCGCGAGACCTCCTGCCCGCCCGTCTTCAGCCTCGAAGGTCTGCTCGACCGCATCGACCCGCGCGGCGGGGCGCGGCGATGATCGTCTGCCACTGCCGCGGGCTGTCGGACGACGACATCCACCAGGCCATCGACTGGATGCGCGCCGCGGATCCCACGGGCCTGATCACCGCCGGGCGGGTCTATCGCGCGCTCGGCACCCGGCCGGATTGCGGCGGGTGCATCTCGCTCTTCGTTGCCACCATGCGCACGAACGATAAGTTGGACGTGCCGGCGGAACTGACCGGCCTCAGACGATCCCGGAGCGAAGGAGCCCTCCCATGAAAGGTGACGAGAAGGTCATCTCCTATCTCAACGACGCCCTGCGCAGCGAACTGACCGCTGTAAGCCAGTATTGGGTGCATTACCGCCTGCAAGAGGATTGGGGCCTGGGCCGCATGGCCAACAAGAGCCGCGAGGAGAGCATCGAGGAGATGCACCATGCCGACCGTCTGATCGCGCGCATCATCTTTCTCGGCGGCCACCCGAACCTGCAAAAGCTCGATCCCCTGCGAATCGGCCAGAACCCGCGCGAGACGCTGGACTGCGACCTGGCCGCCGAACACGAGGCGCGCACGCTCTATATCGAGGCGCGCGACCACTGCGAGTCGGTCCGCGACTATGTGTCCAAGGAGCTGTTCGAAGACCTGATCGCCGACGAAGAGGGGCATATCGACTTCCTGGAAACGCAGATCGAGCTCTACGACCGGGTCGGCGACGCGGGCTTTGCCCAGATCAACGCGCTGCCCATGGACGACGTGCCGGGAGAGGCAGGAACCTGACGCTTGCGCGGGGCGCCGTCAGGCGCGCGTCAGCCGCGTCTGCTCGCCCCGCGCCAACCGGAACACCGCCCCCTGGGCCCCCCCGGGCAGATCCGCCGCCGCCGCGGCCCCCCGCCCCAGCGCCAACGCCCGGAGGAACCGCGAGGTGATGCCGTGGGTCACGACCACCGCCGGTCCGTCGAGGTCGGCGAGGAACGTGCCCACGCGGGCCGCCACCGCGTCCAGCGCCTCGCCGCCGGGGGCCACGGCATAGAGGGCTGGGAACGGCGGCACGTCGGTCAGTCCGATCTCGGCCGCGACCTCGGCCACTGCCCGGCCGCTCCATTCCCCGACGTCGATCTCGCGCAGGCGCGCGTCCGTCTCGGCGGCGCCGGGCCAATCGAGCGCCGCGGCAACCAGAGCGGCGGTGGCGCGGCAGCGCCCCTGGGGGCTGGAAATCAGGCGGTGGCTGGCGGGTCCGACGCCCGCGCGCCGTAGGATCGCCCCCATCTCTCGGGCCTGTGTCCGCCCCGTGTCCGTCAGGGGCGAGTCCCACCGCCCCTGCCAGCGCCCCGCCCGATTCCATTCCGTTTCCCCATGGCGCAGGACATAGAGCTGGTGGAGATGCATCGCCCCTGCCTCACGAAAAAGCGCGCCCCAATAGGGACGCGCCGCGGAAATCTGGTGGGTGATAAGAGATTCGAACTCCTGACATCTTCGATGTGAACGAAGCGCTCTACCACTGAGCTAATCACCCGTGGCGCGGGTTCTAGCGCCCCCCGCGGGACGGTGCAAGGGGGCCGAGGGCGGCAAACCGCTTCGGCCACGGCGCCGACTGTGGTAGGGTATGTCTTATGACGGGGGGGAGTATGGGCCCGGCCGGGGTCCCACGGGATCGGCCTGGGCATCGTCACATCGCCGCCGTCCAAGTGCGAGTGCCGCCCGGTGCGTGCGGCCAGGCAGGCCGTGCGATCCGCGCCGGGTGCGGACCGACCTCAAGACGCGAGACCAATTATGTCTTCCATTCTTCCCACCGCCGCGCTCTGCGGCGCCCTCGCCCTGGCCGGCGCGGCCCAGGCGGCCGCCCCGATGGCGCCCAAGGCGCCCCCCGCCCCGGAGGCGCACATCCTCGTGACCAACCCAGGAGCCAGTTCCGGCTCGGGCGACGGCGGCGCCGTCGCGCTGATCGTGCTGGGGCTGCTGGGTCTCATCATCTTCGGCAACGTCAGCAGGTTCAGCGGCCCGCCCCCCGGTTGACCGCCGGAGGCGGCGCCGGCGCTTGACCGGCTCCTCCCGGGGGCGGCAGACTGTTCCCGTCTGTGACAAACCGAGGGGAGATCGACATCATGACACGCACCATTTTCGGAACGGCGGCGGCGTTGGCCCTGGCCCTGCCCGCGATGGCCGGCGGCATTGCCGACCCGGTGATGCCGCCGGCGGCCATCGTGGCGGACGTGGACACGGCACCGAGCCAGGAGTGGGTGATCCCCCTCCTGCTCCTCGCCGTCGCGGCCGTGGCTCTGAGCGACTGAGCACGCGCAGCGGGCGCGGCCTGGGGGGCCGGGTCGATTCCGTTGAGGTGTCCCGCAGGTGCCGAGAAAGAAGGCAGCCCCGGCCCGCCGGACCGGGTTGAGCACCGCGCAACGGTCTTGAAAGTCCTGACGTCGTAGCGGTCTCACCACGCTTACCGAAAGCGCGACTCGGCCGGGCGGCACGCCGCTGCCCTCGCGGTGCCCGCGGCGCGGGACGCGGGGGCTGGGCACGCGCCGCGAGGGACTCGGGCCTCCACCGTCCCCGCGATCATGTGGAGGGCCGACCCGCCCTTCCGGGGGCGGTCGGGCGGTGCGTGACAGCCGCGCCAAGGCGGTTGAACCGCCCTCGCAATAAGGGCGTCCCCGTTGGGTCTGTCCGGCGGTGTCCGCCGGGGGAGAAGGTCAGGCGGGGCGCTCTTCGGTCTCTTTGAGCACGCGCCGGTAGCTACTACGGCAGTTGAGACCTCTCACCCGCACCCCGACGATGGATGACCCCGCACGCGCCGTTCCACGCCATGATCCGGCGTCCAACCTCGACCCCGAAAACGAAAGCGCCCCCGACAGTGTCGGGGGCGCTTGCAGCCCGGCGGAGGCTGGGGTCAGTGGTGGGCGGGGGCGCCGCGGTCCCGCGCCGCCTCGGCCGCGCGGGCCGCCGCGGCGGCCTCTTCCGCGGTCTCGTCCCACTCGATGGGCTCGGGCGTGCCGATCAGCGCGCGCTCCAGCACCTCCGAAACGTGGCTGACGGGGACGATCTTTAGCCCCTTCTTCACGTTGTCGGGTATCTCGGCCAGATCCTTTTCGTTCTCCTGAGGGATCAGCACCGTCTTGATCCCGCCCCGGAGGGCGGCCAACAGCTTTTCCTTCAACCCGCCGATGGGCATGGCGTTGCCGCGCAAGGAGACCTCGCCGGTCATCGCGATGTCCTTGCGCACCGGGATCTGCGTCAGCACGCTCACGATGGACGTCACCATCGCCAGGCCGGCCGACGGCCCGTCCTTGGGCGTCGCGCCGTCCGGCACGTGGACGTGAATGTCCAGCGTGTCGAACTTGGGCGGCTTCACCCCGATCTTGGGCGCGATCGAGCGGACATAGCTGGACGCGGCGTCGATGGACTCCTTCATCACGTCGCCCAGTTTACCGGTCGTCTTCATCCGCCCCTTGCCCGGCAGGCGCAGCGCCTCGATGCTCAGCAACTCGCCCCCCACCGAGGTGTAGGCCAGGCCGGTCACGACGCCGATCTGATCCTCCTCTTCGGCCAGGCCGTAGCGGAACTTCTTTACGCCCAGGAAATCGCCCAGGTTATCGGGCGTGACCACCACCTTGTCGGCGTCCTTGCGCACGATCTGGGTCACCGCCTTGCGCGCGATCTTGGCGATCTCGCGCTCCAGGTTCCGCACCCCCGCCTCGCGGGTATAGGTCCGGATGATCTCGGTCAGCGCGGCGTCCGTCAGCTCGAACTCCGAGTCCTTGAGACCGTGATTGCGCATCTGCTTGGCGATCAGGTGGCGCCGCGCGATCTCGGACTTTTCGTCCTCGGTGTAGCCCGCCAGGGGGATGATCTCCATCCGGTCGAGCAGCGGGCTCGGCATGTTGTAGGAGTTCGCCGTGGTCAGGAACATCACGTTCGAGAGGTCGTACTCCACCTCCAGATAGTGATCGACGAAGGAGCCGTTCTGTTCGGGATCCAAGACCTCCAGCATGGCGCTGGCCGGATCGCCGCGAAAGTCCTGACCCATCTTGTCGATCTCGTCCAAGAGGATCAGCGGGTTTGTCGTCTTGGCCTTTTTCAACGCCTGGATGATCTTGCCCGGCATCGAGCCGATATAGGTCCGCCGGTGGCCCCGGATCTCGGACTCGTCGCGCACGCCGCCCAGACTGATGCGGATGAACTCGCGGCCCGTGGCCCGCGCCACCGACTTGCCCAACGAGGTCTTGCCCACGCCCGGCGGTCCGACCAGACACAGGATCGGGCCCTTGAGCTTCTTCGACCGTTGCTGCACGGCGAGGTATTCGACGATCCGCTCCTTGACCTTTTCCAGGCTGTAGTGGTCGTCGTCCAACACCTTCTGCGCCCGGGTCAGATCCTTCTTCACCCGGGACTTCACGCCCCAGGGGATCGACAGCATCCAGTCGAGGTAGTTGCGCACGACGGTGGCCTCGGCCGACATCGGGCTCATGTTCTTGAGCTTTTTCAGCTCGCCCTCGGCCTTTTCCCGGGCCTCCTGGCTGAGCTTGGTCTCGGCGATCCGCGCCTCCAGCTCGGCGACCTCGTTCTGGCCGTCCTCGCTGTCGCCCAGCTCCTTCTGAATGGCCTTCATCTGCTCGTTCAGATAGTATTCGCGCTGGGTGCGCTCCATCTGGCTCTTGACGCGGGTTTTGATCTTTTTCTCGACCTGAAGGACGCTCATCTCGCCCTGCATCAGGCCATAGACCTTCTCCAACCGCTCGCCGACGTCGAGGGTCTCGAGCAGTTCCTGCTTCTGCGCCACGTCGACGCCCAGATGGCCGGCCACGAGGTCGGCCAGCTTGGCGCTCTCGCGGGTTTCGCCGACGCTGGCCAGCGCCTCTTCGGGGATGTTCTTCTTGACCTTGGCATAGCGCTCGAACTCACCCGACACGCTGCGCACCAGGGCCTCGACGGTCTCGGGCTCGCCCGGCGTCTCGTCGAGGATCTCGGCCGTCGCCTCGAAGAACTGGGGGTTCTCGACAAACCCGGTGATGCGCACCCGGGCGCGGCCCTCGACCAGCACCTTGACCGTGCCGTCGGGCAATTTCAGCAGTTGCAATACGTTGGCCAGGACGCCGGACCGATAGATGCCGTCAGCGTCGGGATCGTCGATGCCTGGATCCATCTGGCTCGACAGCAGGATCTGCTTGTCGTCCTGCATCACCTCCTCCAGCGCCCGCACGGATTTGTCGCGGCCGACGAACAGCGGCACGATCATGTGCGGAAACACGACGATGTCGCGCAACGGGAGGACGGGATAGGACGTGGCGTGATGCTCGGTCATGTATTTTCCTTCTTGGCAGGACGTCCCGGCCCCGCTCGGCGGCAGCGATGGACGTCCCCGGACATGGATAGGATATGTGGGGCCTCGGTGCCCCACTTCAACCATGTCCAGTTGGGGGCTTGGCGGCGAGTGTGCCCCCCCGCGCATGGCGCGGCAAGGGTCAAACCGCCGCAATTCTACGCGATGGATCGCGCTGGGGACGGCGGGCGGGGCGTCGTGTGCAGCACGCGCGCCGCCCGTCGTCAGACGGGCGCGATGTCGCCCTCTGCGCGCCCGCTGTGGAACGCCGCCCGCCAGGCCGCGAACCGCCCTTCTCCGATGGCGTCGCGCATCTCGGCCATCAGGCACTGATAGTAGTGCAGGTTGTGCCAGGTCAGCAGCATCCCCGCGATCATCTCCTTGGCCCGCACCACGTGGTGCAGATAGGCACGGGAGTATCCGCGGCAGGCCGGACAGGTGCAGTCCGCGTCCAGCGGCCGGGGATCCTCGGCATGGCGCGCGTTTCTGAGGTTCACGACCCCGCGGGTGGTAAACGCTTGGCCCGTGCGCCCGGATCGCGAGGGCAGCACGCAGTCCATCATGTCGATGCCGCGGGCGACGGCGCCGACGATGTCGTCGGGCTTGCCCACCCCCATCAGATAACGCGGGCGGTCGGCAGGCAGGAACTCGGGCGCATAGTCCAGGACCCCGAACATGGCCTCCTGCCCCTCGCCCACGGCGAGCCCGCCCACCGCATAGCCGTCGAATCCGATTTCCCTGAGTTTCTCGGCGCTTTCGGCACGCAGCTCACGCGACACCCCGCCCTGCATGATGCCGAACAGCGCATGGCCCGGCCGGTCTCCAAACGCGGTCCGCGACCGTTCGGCCCACCGCATCGACAGCCGCATCGACGCCGCCACCTCGGCCTCTGTGGCGGGCAGTGCCGGGCACTCGTCGAAGCACATCACGATGTCCGACCCCAACAGCGCCTGGATCTCCATCGACCGTTCGGGCGTCAGCAGATGGCGCGCGCCGTCGATATGGCTCTTGAAGGTCACGCCCTCCTCCGTGAGCTTGCGCAGCCCGGCGAGGCTCATCACCTGGAACCCGCCCGAGTCGGTCAGGATCGGCCGATCCCAATTCATGAATCGGTGCAGCCCGCCCAGCCGCGCCACCCGCTCGGCCCCAGGCCGCAGCATTAGGTGATAGGTGTTGCCCAGCACGATGTCGGCGCCGGTGGCGCGCACGCTCTCGGGCAACATCGCCTTGACCGTCGCGGCGGTGCCCACGGGCATGAAGGCGGGGGTGCGCACCGTGCCCCGCGGGGTCTCGATCTCCCCGGCGCGGGCGCGCCCGTCCGTCGCATGGCGACGAAACTCGAATTTCTGCGGCATCCTCGGCCCCTCCGTCCTCCGCCCCCTCATGGGCGATCCCGGCGGCAAAGCACAAGGGGGCGGGGAACCCCAGAGCCTGCCGGCGGTTTGCCTCCAAATGCCGGGAGGGTCATTCATGCGCCGTGCCATCTGCGCCGTGCTCATTGCCATCGCGCCGCTGATGGCCGCGGCGCAGGAGGTCAGCGCCGTCTACGAGGTCGATACCCTCAATGCCGGGCTGGGGGACGTCCCCGACCGCATCGACCGCGCCACCCCCCAAGGCGCCGTCGAGAGCTTTCTCGACGCGATCGACGACGGCGACGCCGCGGCCGCCGCCCACGTTCTGAACCTCAACGGCATTCCCGAGGACGAGCGGGCGCTGCGCGCGCCGATCTTGGCCGTCGAACTCGACGCGGTCCTGCGGCGCAAGGCGGTGATCTCGTGGCGCGCGCTGCTCGAACGGCCCGATGCGCTGGACGCCAACCAGTCCAGCAATGCGGCCATGGCGGGACAGCCGCGCAAGAGCCTGCTGATCGACGTCCTCGACCTGGGCGACCGGGAGGCCGCGATCCGGCTGAACCGCGTGCAGCCCGAGGGCGGCGATCCGGTCTGGGTGTTCTCCGAACGCACGGTGTCCAAGATCCCGGCCCTCTACGACGAATACGGCCCCTCGGACTTCGAACGTGCCCTGCCCGACGTTCTGCGTGCCGACGCCGCTCTGGGGCTCAAGAGGTGGGAGATCCTGGTCCTCCCCCTCGCCATCGGCGCCGCGTGGCTCTTGGGCTGGGCGCTCTATCGTCTGTTCGAGATCCTGTCCTCGCGGGCGTCGCGGGACTGGACCACCGAGGTGCTGAGCGCGCTCAGGTGGCCCTCGATCATCTTTGCCGCCACCTATGTCATGGGCACCGTCACCACCGACCTCTTCACCGTGTCGGGGGCCGTGGGCACCGTGATCACCCCGCTCATCGTCATTGGCTACGTGACGGCTGCGCTGCTCTTTGCGCTGTCGGTGATCGATTCGGCGCTAGAGCGCATCACGACCTTCGACTCCGGCGACCTGGCCGATCCGGACAACTCCAAACTCAGGGGCCTGACCACGACGATGTCGGCGGCGCGCAAGGCGCTGATCGTCATCGGCCTGCTGATCGCCTTGGGCGTGGTGCTGGCCTCGATCAACGCCTATCGCTCGCTGGGCTTTTCGCTCTTGGCTTCGGCCGGGGCGGCAACCCTGGTCCTGGGCTTCGCCGCGCGCGAGGTGCTGGGCAACATCATGGCGTCGCTCCAGATCGCGCTGAACCGCTCGGCCCGGATCGGTGACCGGGTGATCTACAAGGGCAACTGGTGCCACGTGGAGCGCATCCACTTCACCTTCGTCCAACTGGAGATCTGGAACGGCAACCGCCTGGTGGTGCCGGTGGCCGAGTTCGTGTCCGAGGCGTTCGAGAACTGGTCGCTCGTCACCTCCGACATGATCTGGCCGGTGGAACTGACCCTGGCGCAGGAGGCCGATGTCGACGCCCTGCGCGAGCGGTTCGTTGAGATCGCCGAGGCGGAGGACGAACTTGCGCCGAAGGACGAGGCCAAGGTGCTGGTGCTGAGCCAGGACGCCTTTGGCAAGGTCGTGCGGTTCTACTGCCCATCGGAGGATCCGTCCACCGGCTGGGACATGTCCTGCCGGATGCGGGAGAAGCTCTTGGCCGCGGCCCGCGACATCGAGGACGAAACCAACCGCCCGATGCTGCCCCAGGCGGGCATGGACGAGATGGCCGCTTGAGGCCCGGGGTTTACGGCTGGCCGGCAATCCTTATATGTTTGGTCGGAGATGAACACAGGACCGACCATGACCGCTCAGCCCGATCCCACCCAGTTGGAAGGCGCGCCGCTGATCAAACCGTCGACGACGGACCATCCGCTGCACGAGGCGGTGGTGGAGGCCTGCCGCTCGGTCTACGACCCTGAAATCCCGGTGAATATCTACGACCTGGGGCTGGTCTATACCATCGAGATCAGCGACGAGAACGACGTCTCGGTCCTGATGACCCTGACCGCGCCGGGATGCCCGGTGGCGGGCGAGATGCCCGGCTGGGTTGCCGAGGCCATCGAGCCCCTACCCGGCGTGCGCAAGGTCGACGTCGATCTGACCTGGGAGCCGCCCTGGGGGATGGACATGATGTCCGACGAGGCGCGGCTGGAACTCGGGTTCATGTGACCGGGCCGCGGGCATCACGCAAACGTCGCCCGTTCGTCGTCTGACCGTTACCTGCCTCTGTCATCGCTTGCGCCGTCGCCGGAGTGCAGCCCCTGCGCCTCGGCGGTGCCAATGGCCCCCCGGCCGGATTTGAGCAGGAACGGGGGCGGTCTGCCGGGCCGCCCCTCATTCCGCCGTCTGGGCGCTGATCCCCCGGCGGCGCCGGAGGATGGGGACGAGCCCCCACCCATACCCCCGCACGCGGCGCCACAGGGCGGCACGCCGTTCGCTTCGGGCCTGCCGTTGCAGTTCTGCAAAGAGGAGCTGCTCCTTGCGATAGGAGGTCAGCGGTCCGGGAGCGGGGATCGGGGGACGTTGGATGAGCATTGCAAGGTCTCCTCTTGTGGGGTTCGCCCTCAGACCTAGCCACGCGGGCGGTGCTGGACGACGCACGGCTTTCGAGACTAGACTTGCAGAAATGAAAGACATGGCTTGGGACGACCTGGCGCTCTTCGCCGCTGTCGGGCGGTCGGGCGCGCTCGCGCCCGCGGCCGAGACCACGGGGACCAGTTCCGCAACCCTCAGCCGCCGGATGACCGCACTGGAGGCGCAGATGGGGCGGCGGCTGTTCCTGCGCGGGCGCGGGGGCTACGGGCTGACCGCCGACGGCCGGGCGCTTCTCGCCCGCGTCGCGCGGATGGAGGCGGCGGCGGCCGACGTGGCCGAGTGGCGCCGCGCCGGCGACGGGCCGGTCCGCGTGCGCATCTCGGCAGGCACCTGGACCGCGCTGGATCTGGCCCAAAACCTTGCGGCGTTCTGGTCGGCCGAGGCCGGGTGGACCCCGGAGTTCGTGTTCTGCAACATGGAGATGGACATCGCCCGGCGGGAGATCGACATCGGCGTGCGCAATGCCCGTCCGACCCGCCCGTGGCTCGCCGGGCGCCGCACCGGCTGCGTGGCCTATGCGCTCTATGCCCGCGATCCCGAGGTCGCGGGCTATGTGGCGGTCAGCGGCGACAACGGGCAGACGCCGTCGGCCCGCTGGCTGCGCGCGCACCACGCGGCGCGCGTCGTCACGACCGCCAACGATCCGCGCCTGGCGCTCGAGCTGGCGCGGGCCGGCGTCGGGCGGATCGTCCTGCCCTGCTTTGCCGGCGACGGCGCGACCGGCCTCATGCGCCTAGGCCCGCCCATCGCCGAGCTGACTAGCGAGGAATGGCTGGTTGCCCATCACGAAGGCCGCCACGAGCCCGCGGTCCGCATGGCGCTCGACGCGCTGGCAGGGTATCTGCGGGCGCGCACCGTGGACCAGGACGGCTCATGACAGACGACCGCAGCGAAAAGGCCAAGATGCTGGCCGGAGACCTCTATCGCCCCGGCGACGCCGAACTGTCCGCCGACCGCGCCCGGGCCCAACAGCTCCTGCGCGCCTACAACGGCACCACTGTGGGCGATGCGGCGCGCGGGCCGCTCCTGCACGCGCTCCTGGGCAGTTGCGGGGCGGGGACGGCGGTGCGCGCGCCGTTCCACGTCGATTACGGCTACAACATCCACCTCGGCGCAGACGTGTTCCTCAACTACGGGGTGGTGGCGCTGGATGTCTGCGCGATCCGGGTCGGCGACAAGACCCAGATCGGGCCCTACGTGCAGCTTCTGGCCGCCGACCACCCGCGCGGCCCCGCCGACCGCGACGCGGGCCTGGAGAACGGCCGCCCCGTCACCGTCGGCCGCAACTGCTGGATCGGGGCGGCGGCGCTGATCCTGCCGGGCGTCACCGTCGGCGACGACGCGGTCGTCGGGGCGGGCGCCGTGGTCACCCGCGACGTTCCGCCCGGGGCAACGGTCGCGGGCAATCCGGCCCGCCCCTTGAGGCATGGCGGCTGAGCCATTAGGTTTGTGCCGAACCATGACAGGACGCCCCCCATGTTCGGCATTCCCGGCAAGCAGGCTGTGACCATGACCCCCGCCGCCGTGCGGCAGATCGCCAAGCTGATGGCCCGCGACGGCCACCAGGGCCTGCGCATCGGGGTCAAGAAGGGGGGGTGCGCGGGCATGGAATACACCATGGATTACGTGACCAAGGTGGACCCCCATGACGAGGTGGTCGAGCACGAGGGCGCCCGCGTGATGATCGCGCCCATGGCGCAGATGTTCCTCTTCGGCACCGAGATCGACTATGAGACCTCGCTGCTGGAATCGGGCTTCAAGTTCCGCAACCCCAACGTCACCGACGCCTGCGGCTGCGGCGAGTCGATCAAGTTCAAGGACGTCGAAGAGCTGTCGGCCGAGCGCGAGGGCTGAGCCTCAGGTCACGTCGACCACGATGGCGGTCACGTTGTCGGCACCGCCGCCGTCCAGCGCGAGGTGAATGAGCCTTTCGGCCACGGTCTCGATGGGCGTGCGCGACAGCACGTCCCTGAGCGTGGCAAAGCCCGCATATTTCGACAGCCCGTCCGAGCAAAGAAGGAACCGGTCGCCGGGCAAGCTGTCGCCGCGCACCTTGTCCAGCTCCAGCGTGTCGCCGACCCCCACAGCGCGGGTGATCGCGTTCGACTGGGGGTGCATCTCGGCCTCGTCCCAGGTCATCTTGCCCGCCGCGACGAACTCGGCCACCACCGAGTGATCGTGGGTCAGCATCTCGATCTCGCCGCCGCGCAGGCGGTAGATGCGGCTGTCCCCGGCCCAGAAGGCGACGAAGTGGCCGTTCTCCATGGTCAGCGCCACCACGGCGGCGCCCATGGTCACCCCGCCCCGCCGCGCCGCCTCGCCCACGATGGCGGTGTGGGCGGCCTGGAGCGCTGCGCGGAGTGCGCGCATCCGCTCGGCCGCGGGCAGGTCGGGGCGCAGTCCGGCCACATGCTCCACGATGGTCTGGCTGGCCACGTCTCCGGCGGCGTGGCCGCCCATGCCGTCGGCCACCAGCCACACTCGCTGATCGGGGAGCGCCAGGAGCGCGTCCTCGTTGACCTTGCGCACCTTGCCCACGTGTGTGGCGGCGGCGTGCCTCAGGCCCGTCACCCCGCCGGCTCCGGCTCGGCCGGGTCCTGCCAATAGGCGGCCGTGAGGTCGAACAGCGCCCCCCGCCCCGCCCCTTCGGGCAGTCCTGGCCCCGTCATCAGCCGCGCGGCCTCGGGCGTCCAACAGCTCCACACCATCGCGTGCTCCCCCTCTGCAAGCGCGGCCGCCAGGGCGGGCGCCACGTCCTGCGCCCCCCGCACGGTCAACAGCAGCCCCCCCGACCGCCGCAACGCCGCCGGCGCCAGGGCCGGCAGCGGCGGCACCGCGTCCAGCGCCTGAACCAGGCGCGGCAGGCTGCCGCCGTCCTCCAACGTATCCAGCGCCGCCGCCTCGGCCGCCGCCAGTGCCGCGCCCGCCTCCAGATGCAGGCGCAAGAGATCGGCGCCCGTGTCTACCGGCGCGGCGAGCGTCAGCGGAAACTGCCGCCCCACGCGGTCGACCGACGGCATCAGCACGCCCAGCATGGCCTGCGGACCGGCGACCCCGGCGGCGGCCGAGAACCGCCAGATCGGCGCCGCTGCATAGGTCCGGTCCCAGGCGTCGCCCAACCGGTCGCGCTCGGCCCCGACCGTGTCTTGCAGCCAGCCGTCCCACGCCTCGACAAAGGCGCGCGGCAGGTTGTGACGGAAAAAGTCACCCAGCGCCGCGATCTTGCCGTAGGCCCCCCAGGTCGCGGACATCAGAACGATGTCGGGCAGGAGAAGGTCTCCAGCGCCGGCAGAGCAAAGGGATTGAGAACCGACGAGGACTGCAACTGAAAGATCGCGATGCGCCCGCCGACGCGAAAGATCATGCGCTTGCGGTCGGGCACATTGGTGCGCCGGACCTCGGCGGCGTCGAGCAGGCGAAACCACCCCCATGGCCCGTCGCGGGTCAGAGAAGACTCGGCGTTCGGTATCCGTGGGCTGAACGTCACGCGCCCGAGCCCCACGGGCCCGGGCCAGGTCACCCCAACCGGCGTCGGCTGTCCGTCCGTATGGGCGTACTCCACCTTGGTGCCGTCGATCTCTAGGAGGATCGCCTGGGCCTTGGGGTCGAGCGCCTCAGGCGTCACCTGGAACTGGATGCGCGGACCGCCTCCCTGGAAGAACGCGTCGCGGATCTCGGCGGCATATTGGAACTGTTCGAGGACCTGCTGGCTGATGCCCAGGTCGATGTCGTTGACCTTCTTCCACTGCCAGGGCCGCGAGCGGGTGTCGACGAAGCTCGCCATGTTCTGCTTGAAGAACCCGTCGATCAACCCGTCGGGGCCGAAGAGCCGGGTGAAATCGGCGATGGAGATGTCGGGCCGCGCGCGGCGGTTGAAGGGATAGGCGTCGGCCGTCGCCTGCTGGCAGAAGGGCAGGACGTCGGACTGCCAGCGGGCGTTCATGCCCGACCGCGTGCCCTCGGTCGCGATACCGGACGAGCCGCCGGAAATCTGGTTCGACCAGCGTTCGAGCGGGCCGTCGATACGCGCCGCCGCCTGCTTGAACCGTTGCAGCGCGGGGATGTCGCCGGTCAGCGTCGCATTGCTGCCCCCGGCGAAGTTCAACTTGTTGAGCTCCTGATAGACCTCCTGGAGTTGGTCCATGAGGCCGTCGAGCTGCGAGGGCTGGCCATCGTCCTGCGCCACCAAGGTGTGGAGCCAGTCGAAACGGTTCTCGACATAGGCGCCGGGCGCCTCGGCAGATTGGCCGGACGCGGCGGCCATCGCTTCGAGAAAGATCGCGGCATTGGGGCTGAGCCGGCGGCGGATCTCGGAGGCGCCCACCGCCGCGCCGCCCGCCTCGGCCCCCGCCGTCTCGGAGCGGTCCTCGGTCAGCGCGGTCTCGGCCGCCACCGCCTCCAAGACGTTCACGATGGGCGAGGTCGGGCCGGACAGGACATTCGTGACCTCCACCGCGTGGCTGAGGCTCTCCAACGGCACGATGTCGAGATCGCCGAGGAGCTGGTCGTAGCGCTGGATGAAGTCGTTGTAATAGAGGTTCAGCACATCGCGGCTGACCGCCAGGAGCGCGGTGTCCGACTGATCGGCCAGGGCCTCGGGGCCCAGCACCCAGGCGTCGCGCTGAATGCGCTTGGCCACACCCAGAGCCTCGTTCAGGAACACGGTGTTGAAGCCTTCGTAGGTGAAGATGCCCTCGATGCCCTCGTTCAGCTTCTTCCCCGACGAGCGCACCATCGCGCGGTTGAGCGCGGGCCCGCCCACGTCGGTCAGCCGCCAGTCGGACAGATCCTGCGCCGCAGGGCTGCCCAGGATGCCGCTATAGACCCGCTGGGCCATGGGCATCCGGGTCAGGACGTCGCGCACCTGGTCGACGAGCTCGCCGTTCAGTTCGACCTTTTCCATGGGCTGGCCGAGGAGCGCGTTGAGATGCACGGCGAGGTCGTCGCGCAGCGCCTCGCGGTTCGGGCCGGGATAGGCGAGGGACCAGTCGACCTCCATCCACTCCTTGATCAGGTCGGTGTTCATGGGGCCGGAGAGGCCCAGCATCAGATAGATCTTCAGGGCCTCGAACAGCAGGTCGGCGTTGTTGATGTTGCCCTGCATCTGCTCTTCCAACCGCAGCAGGAGCCGGGGGAGGAAATGCTGGTTCAGCGCGGCGCGATAGGTCTGCGCCGCCTGGGTGCCCAGGATGCCACCCTGGTAGAGGCCCCAGCCGAGGTGCCCCGGACGCGGCGGATCGCCGGCGGTCGGATTGCCCGGCAGGTCGCGCAGGACGTTGAGCGCGGGCACCACCGCGGGCAGGTCGCTGTCGCCCACCGGCGAGGGCGGGATCTGCGCCGCCGCGGTCTGATAGGCCTCGACCCGGTCTTCGATGTCCTCGGCCAGGGCCATGTTGCCCAGATAGGACCGCGTCCAGAGCCCCCCCGCGGCCGCGGCCAGCAGAATCGCCGCGGCGATGGTGCCCCTCTTGGTCCAGCGATACCGCCGCTCGGCCCGGTCGTCGGCGCTGACCAGTCCGCTTTCGCGAAAGATCACGGCGTCGAAGAGGCGGGTGAGGAAATAGGACCGCCCCGTCCCCTGCCCCGTGCCGATGGCCTGGCGGCCGATGCCGAAGGTGCGCGCCATCCCCATCATCAGCCGGTCGATCGGCGTGCCCTCCTGGGTGCCGGAGGTGAAGTAGACGCCGCGCAGCATCTGCCGGTGCTGGTAGGTGTTGTCCTGGAAGAGTTCGGTGAGAAAATCGCGAGCGACGGTGCGGACGCTGGCCACCTGGCTTGGAAAGCTGGCGATGAGGCTGCGGCGGGCGGGGTCGGTCTCGGCCTGCATCCGCTCAAGGCTCTGTTCGTTCAGCCGGTCGAGCAGCGCCTGATATTCGCCGTCGAAGGCGGCGATGGGCGAGGCGTCGGACTTGCCCTGCGCCAACGGCAGGGTAAATCCCCAGACCTGCGCGCGCTCCTCCCGCCCCAGGGGCTCGTAGAACTCGGCGAAACCGGCGATCAGGTCGGCCTTGGTGAAGAGCACATAGACCGGAAAGCGCACACCCAGACGTTCGCGCAGCTCGCTCAGGCGGCGGCGGATGGCGGCGGCGTGGCTCTTCTGGGTCTGCGCGTCGGTCATCGACAGATCGCTGAGGCTGATCGCCACCAGGGCGCCGTTGATCGGCTGGCGCGGGCGATGCTTTTTCAGGATGTTGAGGAACCCCAGCCAGGCGGCGTTGTCGGCCTGGGCGTCCGATTCCTGGGTCGTGTAGCGGCCCGCGGTGTCCACCAGCACCGCCTGGTCGGTGAACCACCAGTCGCAGTTGCGGGTGCCGCCGACGCCGCCCACCGCGCCGGCCCCCACCTCGTCTGCCAGAGGGAACTGCAAGTCCGAGTTGACGATCGCCGTGGTCTTGCCCGCACCGGGGGGGCCGATGATGATGTACCAGGGCAGTTCGTAGAGGTGCCGTTTGCCGCGCTTGGACTTGCGCAGGGCCTGCATCGCCGACTTGAGCTTGTCGCGCATCTCGCCCAGTTCGGCGGTCACGACCTCGTCCTCCTGCGCCGCCGGTTCGGCCGAGGTGACGATCTCTTCGGCCATCGCGTCGTCCTTGCGGCCGCGGCGGAGCAGAATGATCAGGATCACGATCAGCAGGAGGATCCACAGAACCGCCAGACCAACGAGCCGCCCCAGGACACTGTCGAACGGGCGCGCCTCGCCGATCCCGAGAAACGCGCCGAAGAACCACAGCGCCAGCGACAGCACGATCCCCAAGATCAGCGTCAGTCCGATGCCAGAGACCAGGAAGCGTCCAACGGCGCGCATCAGGAACTCTCCTCCTTGATCAGCACCACCTCGATGCGGCGGTTCTGCGCGCGCCCTTCTTTGGTGGCGTTGTCGGCGATCGGTTCCTTGTCGGCGCGACCCTCGGCACGCAGGCGGCCGGTTTGGGCGATCTTGGGCGCGATGAACGCCATGACCGCCTCGGCCCGGGCCAGCGACAGGTGCAGGTTCGACTGCCATCGGGAGGACCGCGTGGGAATGCTGTCGGAATGGCCGACGATGATGATTGCCCCCTCAGTGTCGTTCAGCGCGTTGGCCACGCGGGTCAAAGGGGTCTCGAAGCGGTCGTTCAACTGGTCCGAGGCGCTGCCGAACATGCCCGACCCGGCGATGCGGATGGTGAGCGTGTTGGCGTCCTGGAACACCTTGACCAGGCCCTCCTTGATCTCCTCTTCCAGGAACCCGGCGACGCGGCGCAACTCTTCCTCGTCGTCGGCCAGGACCGGCACCGCCACGGGGCGCGCGCGCCGCTCCAGCGCGGCCGGACCCGGCGGGTCGAGCGCCGCCATCCGCCCCACGACCTCGGCCGTCTCGTTCGACAAGGCATAGCTCAGCCCCAGATAGCCGCCCATCAGCAAGAGGATCACCGCGCTGACCGACAGCCAGACGGGTTTCCACATGCTCAGCTTCTTGTGCGGCTTGTCCACGCCCTGCCAGCGCGGGCTCAACTCGGTCTCGCGCTCGCCCCGCTGGGCGCGGATGATCCGGGCCAGCCCTGCGCGGATCTCCTGATGCTTCTCGGCGCCGCCCTGGGCGACCCGCAGCCGCCCCTCGAACCCCAGCGTCAGACACATGTAGAGGAATTCTAGCTGGTCGATGGTGTTGGCCGGATCCTGCTCTAGCCGCGCCAGGAGGTCGTAGAACCGGTCGCCGCCCACGGTCTCGCGGTGGAAGGTGGCGACCATCGACTGCTGGGCCCAGGAACTGGTCGAGCCCCAGGGGGTGTTCAGCACCACGTCGTCCAGGGTCGCGCAGATGGCGTAGCGCGCGACCTTGACCTGCCGGGGGTCGATCCCGGCCTGGAGCGCGCGGGCCTCGAACTGGCGCACCTCGGCCACGACCGAGCGGCGCAGCGCGTCGGGGTCGGGATGCTGGGCGCGGTTGCGGATGCGGCTGACCAGCGAGAACAGGGTCGAGGCGGCGGCGTTGAGCGGATTCATGCCCGTCATGCCCGCGGTCACGGCTGTCTCGACCTGGGCCGATGCAGTGGCGGCGGGCCCGGGGTCGGCCGGGGCCTGAACGCCCGCCTGCGGGGCCGCCGCCGGCTGGGCCAGCGACGGACGGCGCCCGCCCGGATTGGGGCGGATCACCGTGCGGTCGGTGTCCTCGGGTTCGGCGAAGGGGTCGTCGTCGCTCATCCCTAGCCTTTCCTCAGCCGCGGCGGATCGCCCACAGCTCCATCTTGAGCCCCGGGTAGTCGCCCGAGACGTGCACCGCGATGCCCCCCGACGTGGTCATCTTGCCCCAATAGGGGTTCGAGCCGTCGAGTTCGAAATAGACCGCCCCCGCATTATAGGGGATCTGCCGCGGCGCCACCGGCAGGGGCCGCATCGGGATCCCGTTCAGCGCCGAGTTCACCATCTGCCGGATCTCCTCGACCGGCCCGATCTTGGCCTGGCCGGCAAAGTGCCGGCGCACCGTCTCGGCCGCGACGTCTGCGGTGACCGCGAGGACGAAACTGGCCGTGCCGATCAGCTTGCGATCGGCGATCACACCGACCGAGATGCCGTACTTGCGGGGCTCGATGGGAATCGCCACCGCGTTCTGCTCCAACACGGCGGAGAGATGGCGGCGCAGGTCGCGCACCACCGGGCCGAAGGTCGCGGTGAGGTCATGGTGCTGATAGGGCGGATAGCTGCCCGGCCGCTTCTCCGCCGCCATGAAGGTGGCCAGCTCGCCCGCCAGGGCCAGACAGTCGCGGTAAAAGGCCGAGGGGTGCAGGTTGTCCATGGTCGTGAGGTGGCGCAGGACCGGCAGCGTGCGGTTCAGCGCCTGCAACAGGAGGAAGTCCTGGATCTCGGCCGCGCCCTTGGCCCCGCCGCCGGCGCTCAGCCGCCCAGCGAGCGCGGTGATGCGGTGCGCAACCAGTCCCTCCAACTCGCCCAGGAACGCGGTGAGCGGGCCCGCGGCGGCCATGTCCAGGGCGGCAGGCACAAAGCCCGAGTCGAGCACGACCTCTTCGTCGGCCTTGACCTCGACGATGCGGGCGATGGGGATCACCAGCCGGTCGGCCAGGTCGTCGACCGCCAGCGCGAACTGCAGCCGCAGCTTGCCCACATGCAAGGTCGCGGGCGAGCGCCCCTGCCCCATGGTGTCCACAACCTCCTGCTCGGCCGGGCGGAGGCGCGCCGCCGACAGCTCGTTGCCGCTCATGTCGACCTCGGCCGCGCCCTGGCGGCGCTGCGGCACGCTGAGATACACCACGCAGTCCTTGGTGCCCGACGGCACGTCCAGCGCGGGGGGGTGCATGTCGGCCTCGGGCACGCGAAACACCGTGCCGTCCTGGGTCAGACCGGCCACCGACCGCACCGCGAACTGCCCGATCTTGAGCGCCTCGGTGTCGATCTCCAACGTCGAGACACCCCAGGCATAGGGCGCGATCCGCTGGGCCAGCCCGGCGATCAGCGCCTCGGTGTATCGATCGGCCTGCTGAAAATGGTGGGGCTGGAGGAACAGCCCCTCGGTCCAGAGAACCTTGGCATCCCAGGCCATCAGAGGGCCGCCTTGCCGGTGCGAGGGGTCATTTCAGCCTTTCGAGTTGATCCTGGTAGGCACGCGAGAACTCTCGCGCAAAAAGGTCGTGAAAGTCGTTCTCGGCTTGGTCCGAGATCTGCGCGAACATCTTTTCGTAGGTTTCCCAGTAACGCGCCTTTTTGCCTTTGAGGAAACCCCCGGCGCCGCCGCCCGCCGCCATCTGTTTTTCCAGCTCTGCGGGCGAGAGCTGTGCCAGCACGCCCTTGAGCGCCGCTTCCATCCCGCTCATCACCGCCATCTCGTGGGCGCGGATATCGCTCAGCGCCTCCTCGGCGGCGGCGGTGGCGTCGAGATATCCGGTCGTGGTGGGGCGGATCATCGCCTCGACCGCCTGTTCGGGGCTGATGGACCACTTCAACGGGTTGTTGCCGCCGCGGCCGATCTGGGTCTGTTCGATGCGGAACTCGGACTTGATCGAGCGACGGGTCATCAGGATCTCGCGCATCCCGTGGATCATGATCCTCAGGACGTGGCCCATGCGCGCCATGGTCGGGACCAGCTCGTCGTCCGGCACCTTCAGGCCCTCGGCGCCCGCGGCCTTGAGAAACGCGCGCGCGCTCTCGCCCCCGCCGGTGACGGAGGCGGGGGGCGGCGGGGCGGGATCGGCGGGCGGAGCCTGCGGCGCCGCCGCGGCCGCGGGCGGGACCGGCACCTGGGTCTCGCCGCCGGGGTCGGGCGCGGGGGGCGCGGCGTCGCCCGGGGCTGGCGGGGCGGCGGCGTCGGGCGGCGGCGCCACGGGCTCGGGCTCGGGCTCGGCAAAGGGGTCGGTCGAGGGCGGCGGCGCGGTCGGGGTCAGGTCCGACAGGAAATCGTCGCCCCAGTCTTCGGGGATCGGCTGCGCCGCGTGGCCCGCGGGGGCAAAGCTGTCGTGGACGCTGGGCGCGCTGTCGTCGTGGCTGGCGCCCTGCCCGGTCTCGGCTGGCCTGGCGAAGAAGTCGTCGTCGTCGAGCGGCGGCAGCAGCCCGTCGTCGTCCGCCGGAGCGGGCCGATGCACCGCACCCGGCCCCGCGGGCTGTCCCGGATCGCCCAGGAGATCGTCGAGGAAGTCCTGGCCGCCGCCGCTGTCGTCCAGGATGTCGCCCAGCCCGCCATCGTCGGGCCGCCCCGGCGACACCTGCGCCGGCGCGGCTGCGGGGGCCATCGCCGTGGGATCGGCACGCGCCGGGCCCTGGATCTCCACCAGCAGTTCGTAGTTCCCCAGGCTCAGAATATCGCCGTCGTTCAGCGGCGTCGGCACCTTGCCCAAGGGCGTCTTGCCATAGTTGCGGAACGTGCCGTTGGTGGACAGGTCCACCACCACCACGTTGCCGCCGTGGTTCTCGATGGCGCAGTGGTGTTTCGAGATGGTGCGGTCGGGATCGGGCAGCACCAAATCGTTGTCCTGCCCCCGCCCCACGGTCAGCGAGGTGCCGACCATGCGCACCGGCTGCGCATTGCCGGGGACCGTGCCCGTGGATTGGAAATGCAGGGTGACGACCATCCTATCCGCCGATCAGAGTGACCGGATGGCCCATCACCACCGACCCGCCATGGGCGGTCATCGACCCGATCTTGGCCTGCGGCCGCTTGGACGTCAGGACGGTGAAGGACCCCACGACGATGACGTCGGGCGGGCCGACGCAGACGCACATGTTCCCCAGCGGCGCCGCCGGCAGCTTGCCCACCAGCACCGTCGGCACGCCAGGGGGCATGATCGGACCGCCCACATGGGGGATCGGAGGCACGCCGGGCGTGATCATCGGGCAGACATGCATATCGGAAATGCGGGCGCAGGGCATGGTCATTGCGCGGGTCCTCCTGGTCTGGGGCGCCGCGGGGTGTCGTCGGGCGGCGGTCCGGCGGCGCGCGCCTCCGCCAGAGCGGCCTCCTGCGGGTCCGGCAGCGGCTCGGCCGCCGCGATCTTGCCGTTGCCGCCGCGGGCGATGTCGAGCGCGCGGTCGATCAGCATCTCCAGCGTCGGAACGAACAGCAGAGGCTCCTCCACCGTCCCCAGCACCTTGACGTTCATCGCCAGCGCCGCGTTGGCGACCATGCCCGGCGGCGCGGCGTGCTGGGCCAGGTCGCCCCCGCCGAGTTTGCCGTCGTGCATGGCCACGGCGGTGGCGCAGAGCGCGCACTCGTCCTCGGTCTCGGCCGTCTCGGCGGCGGTGCGGGCGGCGGCGCGGGTCTCGTCCGAGGGCTTGAACACCCAGGCTTCGGCGGCGGCCAGACAGGCGGACGGCGGCGCGCCCGCCGCCACGACGTCCTGCCCGGCCAGGCAGGACCACCAGATCGCCTCGCGCGCCGGCAGCGCCGCGGCCAGCAGGCGCAGCATGTCCACATGCGCCCCCTTACCCGACAGCTCGTCCAGCACGTCCGACACCGACGCCGCCGCCGGCGCCTCGACGGCCGTGTCGAGACGCGCGTTGACAGCGGCCAGAAAGCGCCGGGCGGGGTGTTTGGGCACCTTGCGCAGGTTTGCGAAGCGGTCTGACATGGCCCTAGTTGATCATCGTTATGCCGCCCTTGGCAATGAGCACGGCGTCGCCCTTTACCTCGGTCATCAAGCCCTTGACGTTCACCATGATCTGGCCCTCGATCTTGACCATCAGTCCCTTGATGGTGATGCCCGTGGGGTCGATCTTGATCGAGTTGCCCATGCACTTGAGCTCGATCCCCTGAAGCGCCTCGAAGGTCTGCTTGCCGACGCCGTTCTTGACGTCGAGATTGCCCAGCTTCATCTCGACCTTCTTGCTGCCCATGTTGAGCGTCTCGGTGCGGTTTCCCATCTTGATGTCCTGGGTCCAGTTGCCCATCTTGACGGTTTCCTTGACGTGGCCCTGCTTGACCTCGAACGTCTGGTTGCCGGTGATGGTGTAGTCCTCCTTGCCCTCTACCTCGACCAGCTTGTTGCGGTCGATGAGGCTGGTGTAGTCCTGCGCGACCCAGGTGGCATGGTCCTTCTTGTGGACGTTCATGACGAAGTTGTCCTCCATCACGTTGTTTTCCCACAGGTTGTGCACCAGCACCTGAAGGTCGCCGTCCTTCTTGGTCTGCTCGCCGATCTTGATCGTGGCGTTGTTTTTGACCAATTGGTTGAAGTCGCGCTGAGCCTGGATGTTGACCAGCTCGGCGCCCTTTTTGTCCTCGAACCGGACCTCGTTGAACCCGCCGCCGCCCTTGGACGAGTTGGTCTTGATCCCCGACTGGGTCATCTTGGAGGGCAGCTCGTAGGGCGGCATCGTGTCGGCGTTGTAGAGCATCCCGATCACGATGGGGCGGTCGGGATCGCCCTCTTCGAAGTCGACGACGACCTCCTGGCCGATGCGGGGAATGTGGATCATGCCCCAGTTCTTGCCCGACCAGGGCGTCATCACCCGCACCCAGACGAACGACTTGTCGTCGTTCTTACCCTCCCGATCCCAGTGGAACTGAACCTTGATGCGGCCATGGGAGTCGGTGTGGATCTCTTCGCCCGACGGGCCGACGACGGTTGCGGTCTGGATCCCGGCGATCTTGGGCCACGGCGTCAGCCGCTGCGGGCGGAACGGATGCGATTGCTCCTGCGCCTCGAAGTCGCTGCGATAGCGTTCGTGGGCGGCGCCGTGGAAATCCATTGCCGTGCCCCAGCCCTGGTGCATCGCCGGCTCGCCCCAGTCCGCCGACAGCAGGCGGATCTGCGTCGTGACGGAGGTGAGGAGGTGCTCGCGGCCGGAGGGAAAGGCCGGATGCCCAGTGACCGTGAACAGACCCCCGGGGGTCAGGAACGGCACATTCGCAGCGCCGATCCAGCGCTGGTGCGGGGCCGAGAACTCCTGCATCCGCGTCTTGGACCGGCCGTCACCGAGGCCCGTGTCCCGGAATCCGCCGGGATAGTCGTAGTCCTCCAGGTCCTTGAACGTATGCGTGCCGCGGGGGATCGCGGTCTGCGAGGTCAGGTCGGCCTTGGGCTTTTCAAAGTCGAAGTCGTCCAGCGTCACCTTGCCCGTGGTCACCCTGTCGCGCTGCTTGAGCGCGTAGATGAACCCCTCGTCGGGCCAGATCCCCGAAGACTTGTCCTGATAGATCAGAGCCTTGGGACCGGTCAGCGCCGGATAGGCCCCATTGTCGTCGCCGACATGGATCTTTTCGGCGCCGTTCGTGTGGACCGAGGTATAGTGAATGCCCTCCTGTTCCATCAGCCGGCTGATGAAATCCAGGTCGCTCTCGCGGTACTGCACGCAGACCGGGCGGGGGCCGTAGGTTTCGACCAGCCCCTCGTCCAGATCGCCGGAAAACCCATGGTCCGACAGGATCGCGCGGACGATGTCCGGCGTCGACATCTCCTGAAAGATCCGCAGGTTCCGGCGGCGCGAGAGGAACCACAGCTTGGAATGCAGCTCGGCAGTATAGAGCGTGTGGCCCCCCTGGCGCCCGTGATACTCCACCGCGGTGCAATGCAGCGTCCAGAACCGCGGCTCACTCGACGCCTGGGACTCGATCACGATGGGCTTGCCCAGGATGTCGCCGGGCGGGATCTGGGCGCGCGGACCGGCAAAGTCGATGCTGGCGCGCGTGGGCGCGCCCAGCCGCTCGACGATCCGGGCGCGCAGGAGCACCGGATCGTGGGACGAGAACGCGCACCGCATCCGAAGCGGATGAAACTCCGATGAAACGCCGTAGTTCATGGTTCCGCCCTCCGCAGGCCTATTCGAAGCGATAGATGAAATCGCCGCTATCGACGTCGATCTCGACCTTTTCGACCGTCTGCGCCTCCATCATTCGGTTGAGGAACTCCGCCGAAATGTCTGGAAGCATTGTGTTCGTCACGATGTTGTCGATCATCCGCCCGCCCGATTCCAGCTCCTGGCAGCGCTCGACAATCTCGTCCACCACCGCATCGGTGTAGGAGAACGGCACGCCGTGGGCGCCCTCCACCCGCTTCTTGATCCGGTCGAGTTGCAGGCGCGTGATCCGCCCGATCATGTCGGGGCTGAGGGGATAGTAGGGGATCGTCACCAAACGCCCCAGCAGAGCCGCGGGAAACACCTTGAGCAGCGGATCGCGCAGCGCCTTGGCGATCCCTTCGGGTTCGGGCATCAGCTCGGGGTCGGCGCACATGTCCATGATCAGATCGCTGCCCGCGTTCGAGGTCAGCAGGATCAGAGTGTTCTTGAAGTCGATGGACCGGCCCTCGCCGTCCTCCATCACGCCCTTGTCGAAGACCTGAAAGAAGATCTCGTGGACGTCGGGATGCGCCTTTTCCACCTCATCCAGCAGGACCACCGAATAGGGTTTGCGCCGCACCGCCTCGGTCAGCACGCCGCCCTCGCCGTAGCCCACGTATCCCGGTGGCGCGCCCTTGAGCGACGACACCGTGTGCGCCTCCTGATACTCGCTCATGTTGATGGTGATGACGTTCTGCTCGCCGCCATAAAGCACCTCCGCCAGGGCCAGCGCCGTCTCGGTCTTGCCGACGCCGCTGGTGCCCGCGAGCAGGAACACCCCGATCGGTTTGTTGGGGTTGTCGAGCCCGGCGCGCGAGGTCTGGATGCGCTTGGCAATCATCTTCATCGCATGGTCCTGGCCGATGACACGCTTGCCGAGGTGCTCGTCGAGGCTCAGCACCGTCTGCAACTCGTCGCGCACCATCCGGCCCACGGGGATGCCGGTCCAATCGCCGACCACGCTCGCGACCGCCTGCGCGTCCACGATGGGCAGGATCAGCGGGCTCTCGCCCTGCACCTCTTCCAACTCTCTGTTCGCCGCTCGCAATTGATCGAGCAGCCCGGCGCGTTCCGCCTCGTCCATGTGGCTGACCTCGGCCGCCTCTTCGCTGGCGGCGTCGGGCGCGTCCACCGGCGCGCCGCCCTCGCGCAGCCGCTTGCGCAAGTCGAGGATCTTCTCCACCACGGCCTTTTCGGCCTCCCAGCGGGCGTTCAGACCCTCCAGCCGCTGCTCCTCGTCGGCCTTGAGCGCCGAGATGGCGGTGCGCCGCGCCTCGACGTCGTAGCCGGCGGTCTCGTCGCGGGCGATGATCTCCAGTTCGGTCGTCAGCGCCTCGATGCGCTTGCGGGCGTCGTCCACCTCGGCCGGGACCGCGTGCTGGCTGACCGCCACGCGGGCGCAGGCGGTGTCGAGCACGCTGACGGACTTGTCAGGCAACTGCCGGGCCGGGATGTAGCGCGCAGACAGTTCAACCGCCGCCTCAATTCCCTCGTCCAACACCTGAACTTTGTGGTGATTTTCCAGCATCGAGGCGATGCCGCGCATCATCATGATGGCCTTGGGGATCGACGGCTCCTCGACCGCGACGACCTGGAACCGGCGGGTCAGCGCGGGGTCCTTTTCGATGTGTTTTTTGTATTCCGCCCAGGTGGTGGCCCCGATGGTGCGCAACGTCCCCCGCGCCAGAGCGGGTTTCAGCAGGTTGGCCGCGTCGCCCGTCCCGGCCGCGCCGCCCGCCCCGACCAGCGTATGGGTCTCGTCAATGAACATCACGATGGGCGTGGTGGACGCTTGAACTTCGTCGATCACTTGCCTGAGTCTGTTTTCGAATTCGCCCTTCATGCTGGCACCCGCCTGGAGCAGGCCGACATCCAGCACCAGCAGGCGCGCGTCCTGCAGCGCCGGGGGCACGTCGCCGCGGGCGATCCTCAGCGCAAAGCCCTCGACCACCGCGGTCTTGCCCACGCCGGCCTCGCCGGTGAGGATCGGGTTGTTCTGGCGCCGCCGCATCAGCACGTCCACGATCTGCCGGATCTCCTCGTCGCGGCCGACGATGGGGTCGATCTTGCCGTCGCGGGCCTGCTGGGTCAGGTCGGTGCAAAACTGCTTGAGCGCTTCCTCCTTGCCCATGGCGCCCGGCGACATCGCCCCCGACGCCTCGCCCGGGACCGCGCCGCCGCCGGTGGTCGAGCCGTCCTGCGGGCTCAGCCGGTCCTCGGGGCTGCCGTCGGTAATGGTGTGAAAGTTCTCGGACAGGTCGTCGGCCTTGATCTTGCCGAACTCCTGGCTGATCGACAGCACGTGGTTCCTGAGCCCCGGCGTCTTGAGCAGCCCCAGGATCAGGTGCCCCGTCCGAACCTGGTTGGAGGAATAGAGCAGCGAGCCGTAGACCCACGCCCGCTCCATCGCGTTTTCCAGATGCGCCGACAGGTCCGAGATGGTCGAGGCGCCGCGCGGCAGGGCGTCCAGCGCCTTTTGCATGTCGGCGGCCAGGCGGGCGCTGTCCAGGTCGTAGTGGCGGATGATGCGCAGGACGTCGTTGTCCTGTCCCTGCACGATCTGAGCGAGCCAATGGACGATCTCGACATACGGGTTGCCGCGCATCTTGCAGAAGACGGTGGCCCCCTCCACCGCCTGATAGCCCATCTTGTTGAGCTTGCCAAAGAGGGCGACGCGGCTGATTTCCGTCATGTTTTCGGTCCCTTGCTGCGGTTGCGGGGGGTCATGGTCATGCCGCCGCCCGCGGGTTGAGATACAGATCGTCCGCGTCGGTGCCGCTGGGGCGAGTGCCGATCCAGGACGTGTGGCCGAGCCGGGTGTCCCGGCCCAGAACGGCCTGCGGCACCGCATCGGCGCGCAGGACCAGGTTGACGTCGTAGTCCAGGACGTTGCCGACATAGGTGCGCACCACTGCGACCAGGCGGCGCAGCGACGGCTCGCCCGGCAGAAGCCGTCGATAGTCGTCGAGGTCGAGGGGCCCGATGCGCAGACGGAACTTGGCCGTGCGGCTCCAGACCCGCGTGCCGATGGCCGTCGTGCGGCCGAGGCCGCCCGGCGCGCCCAGACGCCAGCGGTCGCCGGGTTCCAGCTCCAGCCACGCGCCCACGAACTGTTGCACCTCCACCGGCGCGCGGAAGAACCCCGAGACCAGCGCCAACAGGCCCTCCGCCGTGCGGGGCCCGGGCGCCAGGCGGCCAACGAAGTGCCGCTTGGCCAGGTCGGGCATGGCGTCCCGTGCCGCCAGCGCGGCGCCCATGTGCCCCGACAGCGCGGCAACCTTGCGCTCCATCTCGGCGCCCTCGCCCCGGTCAAAGCTCACCTCGGGATGGCCCGTCGCCCAGGCGCGGAACATGAGGCTCATCATCCGGTGGGTCAGCATGTCGGCGAACGCCACCAGAGTGGGATCGCCGTGGGTCCGCAGCCGCTCGCGCGCGTGTTCGGTCAGGTGGGGCGGCAGCGGCCCATGCGGGCCGAAGAGGCCGAAGAACAGGTTCGTGAGCCGCGCGGGCGAGCCCGCCTCGAAGCCGGAAATCGTCGTGGGCGGGAAGGCCAGCGTCGGCTCCTGCCCCAGGCGCACGGGATCCTCACCGGGCCGGCGCGAGCGACCCAGCCCCGGCCCGTCGCCCTGCGCCGCCTCCAGGATCCTGAGCGCCAGGAAGACGTGGAACCGCCGCGGATCCGCGGCGAATTTCTCGTACAGCGTCACAGGATTCGGCCCAGGCCGAGTTTCGGCGCCCATCGGGCGATCTCTCCCCTTTGTTGAGACGACAGGACGGTCTCGGTGAAACTGTTGATCGCGGTATGACCGCGAAAGAACTCGGCGAGGACGGCGCCCAGGACGTAGACACCGCTGCCTTCGAAGAACTCCTCGTCCACGTTCAGCGACACCTCCAGCCCGCGCACCGCGGTCGACAGCACTTCGTCGCTCATCCGCCGCACGATCGGCCGCGAGGTGAGGCTGACCAGGCCGTCGACCTGCCGCTGGAGCGCGCGATTGCCCGGCGGGACGTAGAGCCCCACCATCTCGCGCAGCGCCGCCGCGCCGGTGCCGCCCTCGGTGTCCGTGAGCGAGAGGTAGTTCAGGCTGAGATGGCTGATGAGGCGCCAGGCGGTGTCGCCCTCGGCAATGGGCGGGCGCGGCCGCGTCGGCGGCACCGGCGTGCGAACCTCGGCCACCGGCCCGCCGTCGGGCAGGTGGAACAGCCCGGCGGCCCCGCTCGATAGGAGCAGCGGCAGATCGCGATTCGTCACCATCGCCTTGATCGCCAACTGCCGCAGACCGCCGCTGTAGGGCGCCTGCGCGGGGTCGACGAGCGCAAGGAACATCTCGGACCCGAGGTAGGACGAGCGCATCCGCTTGACCCGCTCGCGCTCGCTGCGGGCCCGCCGCTTGCGCGACTGGGTATAGTAGGCGGCCGCGCCGCTGGTCGCCGCGGTCAGGTCATCGGCGCAGTAGAACGGCAGGATCTCGACGTCGTCCTCGCCCTCGCCGCCGATGCCGGTGACCGAGATCAGCGAGTGCACCTCGAAATCCAAGGGCGCCGTACGGTTGACGATCACGTGCTGTTCGGCGTCCGAGGTCTGGATCAGGGTGCGGTCGCAGCGCCGTTCGAACAAGTTGATCGCGGGGACGCAGTTGAGCTTGAACGCCCCGGGCTCGATCCCCGCGGCGATGTCCGGGTGGCCGTCGCGGAACAGGATGTAGACGTCCATCTCGGGCCCGCGGCAGCGCGCAAGGCCCCGCTCCAGCCCGACCAAGTCCACGAAGTGGAACCGCTCGGGCATGGCAAAGTATTCCTGAAGCAGGCGGTAGCCGTCAAAGCTCCTCTGCGGGACGGGCAGCAGCGCCTCGTCGGGTGCGAAGCCGCGCCGCTCGACCCCGGCCGCCATGGGCACGGTCCAGTCGGCGCGCCGGTCGGTCGAGCGGGCGACCACCGCCGTGGTCTCGCCCGCCAGAAGTTCGTAGAGCTGCCAGCCCGCCACGCCCTCGCCGCCCAGATAGAGGGTCAGCCGCTCGGTCGTCAGCTCCTCCAGGGGCTGGCCGTCGGGGCGGCGGAGCCGCAGCCGGAGCGCGCCGCGCGCCTCCACGCCCGGGGCGACCACGCCCGCCGCCACCAGTTCGCCCCGGCCGTCGAGATACTCGGCCTCCGACACCTCCAGAGGCCACAGCGTGGTGTCCTGGGCCGTGCGAAAGATGCAGGCGTTCTGCGCCCCCTCCACCACCTGCGACCGCAGCTGCGTGCCGCGGGGCAGAGTGGCGCCGTCGTTCAGCGCCGCGTTCGACAGGTCGGGGACCAGCTCGGCCACCATCATGGACGGCGTCGGCGCCAGATAGTGGGGATAGATGATCTCGAACAGGTGGCTGGTGAAGGCGGGGTATTGCAGCTCCAGCTCCAACTGCACCCGCCCGGCCATGAACGCAACCCCTTCGAGCAGCCGCTCGACATAAGGATCCAGCACCTCGATCCCGTCCATCCCCAGCCGCGCGGCGATCTTGGGATAGGCGGCGGCGAACTCGGCCCCCATCTCGCGCATGAAGGCCAGCTCGGTTTCGTAGTGGCGCAGGAGGCGGGTGTCCATCGCCCTACTTCCGGTAGTCCAGGGAGATCTTGCCGGTGGTCAGGTCGATCTCGGAGCGCAGATACAACTCTACCGGCATCGGTTGGGCCCAAAGGTCGGCGACGATGTCGAAGACCAGCGTGGCCTGCTGGCTGCCCGCGCGGCGCAAGTTGATCTGCAAGGTGTCCGCGGCGATCCGCGGTTCGAAGAGTTGGATGGCGCGCAAGATCGAGGTGCGGATCGCCTCGCCCCGCCGCTTGGTCGAGTAGTCGCCCGCGACCTCGCGGACGCCGTAGTTGATCACCGAGCGGGTGGCGTGGGGATAGCGGACCTCGTCGATCACGGTGTCCAGGTTGTTGGCGTTCAACAGCCAGCTCAGGTCCCGCCGCACCACGTCGCGCAGGCGGTTGAGGTCGATGACCCGGGCGTCGCGCCCCTCCTTGCGGTCTTGCGGCGCGTCGTCGGTGAGACGGTCCAGGAGCGCCGGCTGCAGGCGGTCCGAGAGCGTGCGATCAGCCATCGTCCCCGTCCGCCGGCACCTCGGCCGGTTCGAACTCCAGCGTGCGCAGATCCATCAGCGCCACGTCGCCTTGGTCCGTGGCCAGGAGCCGCTGACCGATCCCCACATAGCTCTCGCCGCCGGCATCGACCCACTCGGTCTTGCGCGCCAGTCGGGCGGCGTCGTCGCCTTGGGCCACGGTGCCGGCATAGCGCGTGGGGACCAGCGCGACAAAGCTGCCGCCGTTCCGAAGCTCGACGTTCACCGCGGTCCACACCGTATCGCGCAGGTCGGCCGGAGGGTCCGCCTGGATCCGGCGGATCGCGCCGAACGGCATCCAGTAGTATTTGCCGTTGACCACGATCTCCAACAGCGGCCCGAGTCGCATGTCGGCGTCGGCGATCCATTCGAACGGCTCGCCGTTCAGGCGTCCCGGGGTCGCTGGTGCGGCCTCGAAGGCGCGCGCGCGCAGCGCCGCCGCGTCCTCGGCCCGGCCCTCGGCCAGCGCCTTGGTCGCCTCGATCATCCAGGCGATCCAGTCCTCGGGCTCGCCAAAGATCAAAGGCGCCTTCTCACCCGCGAAGACCCGCTCGCGGAACACCTCGCAGATGATCCCCTCGCGATAGGTCTGGGCCATGGGGATCGCCGCGGCGTCCAGTTCGGCGCAGAGCTTGAGCTGGGTGATCGCCCGCTTCCAGTCGCCGGTCACGCACAAAAGCTGGAACAGAAAGATGCGCAGCTTGGCGTCGGCGGGGTCGGCCCGCACCCGGTCTTGCAACGCCGCGAGGGCGCCGGTGACGTCGTTTTGGGACAGAAGTTCCTTGGGATCGCCCGGCAAACCCGTCTCCCTGCTCGTTGCTGTTCGGGGGAACTCCCGCCGCGGCACCCGCGGCGGGAGGATGGGGTCTATCGGATTAGAGCGGCTCGTTCTCGGCGATCTTCCAGCCAAAGACCATGTCGGCACCGCCCGAGCCGTCCGGCTTCTGCTCCTTGTACGTCACCTTCACGTGCTTGAAGTTGAGGGTCACGTTCTCGGTCAGACGATCCTCGCCGCCCGAGCCGCCGGTCGAGACGGACGTGATCAGCACGTCGGTCATGTCGATGATCAGGTACTCCAGAGGCTTCTTGCCGGCCTTGCGGACCGTCAGCTTGGCCTTGGAGAAGTGGTCGCCATTGGCGCAGTAGAGCATCAGCTTGGACGACGCTTTGTCGATCCACTTGGTCACGCTGATGTCTTGGAAGTTCGCCTTGCCCGAGCCGCCGCCGCCACCGACGTGGAAGCTGCCGGACTGGCTCATGCCCCAGGACCAGGCCAGGACGTCGATTTCGCCCTTGTGCTTGTGGTCCTGGCTCTCGCCACCGATCTCGCCCTCGATGTTGAGGAACATGTCTACGGCCATCTCAAATCTCCTTCATAAGCGCAGCATCCCCGCCGCGGTTGGGTAATGACCGTGCCCGGAGCCACCCGGGCACGCTTCGAATAAGGCGGTTACGCCGCCTTCTCAGAGGGCAGTTTCGAAACGAGTCTGAGCGAGACCGAAAGCCCCTCCAACTGGTAATGCGGACGGAGGAAGAACTTGGAACTGTAGTAGCCCGGGTTCCCCTCGACTTCTTCGACGACGACGCTGGCGTCGGCGAGAGGCTTGCGCGCCTTCTCGCTTTCGCTGGACGTGCCGGGGCTGCCGTCGACGTACTGGAGGATCCAGTCGTTGAGCCAACGCTCCATCTCGGCCCGTTCCTTGAACGAGCCGATCTTGTCCCGGACCATGCACTTCAAATAATGGGCGAAGCGGCATGTGGCGAACAGATACGGCAGCCGCGCCGCCAGGTTGGCGTTGGCGGTGGCGTCCGGGTCGTCGTATTCGGCCGGGTTGTGCAGCGACTGGGCGCCGATGAAGGCGGCCATGTCGGTGTTCTTGCGGTGGATGAGCGGCATCAGACCGGCCTTGGCCAGCTCCGCCTCGCGGCGGTCCGAGATGCCGATCTCGGTGGGGCACTTCATGTCCACGCCGCCGTCATCGGTGGGGAAGGTATGGGTCGGCAGGTTCGCCACCGTGCCGCCAGATTCCACCCCGCGGATCCGCGAGCACCAGCCGTATTCCTTGAACGAGCGGTTGATGTTCGTGGCCATGGCGTAGGCCGCGTTGACCCAGGTGAACTTGGAGCTGTCGGCGCCGGCGGTGTCCTCTTCGAAGTCGAACTCCTCCACCGGATCGCCCTTGGCTCCATAGGGCTGGCGGCCCAGGAACCGCGGCATGGCCAGGCCCAGATACTTGCTGTCCTCGCTGTCGCGCAAGCTGCGCCAGGCGGCGTATTCCGGGGTCGAGCTGATCTTGGTCAGGTCGCGCGGATTGGTCAGCTCCTGCCAGCTCTCGAAGTTCATCAGCGACGGATCGGCCCCGGTGATAAACGGCGCGTGGCTGGCGGCGGAGATCTTGGCCATCTCGCCCAACAGCTCCACGTCCGGCGGGCTGTGGTTGAAGTGATAGTCGCCCACGAGACAGCCATAGGGCTCGCCCCCGAACTGGCCGTATTCCTCTTCGTAGAGCTTCTTGAAGATCGGCGACTGGTCCCAGGCGGTGCCCTTGAACTTGCGCACCGTCTTGTGCAGGTCCTTCTTGGAGATGTTGAGGACCCGGATCTTCAGCATCTCGTCGGTTTCGGTGTTGTTGACCAGATGGTGCAGGCCGCGCCACGCGCTTTCCAATTGCTGGAACTCTTCGTGGTGAATGATCTGGTTGACCTGGTCGGTCAGCTTCTTGTCGATCTCGGCGATCATACCCTCGATCGAGTGCAGGACGTCGTCCGAGATGACCGAGGCGTTCTGCAACGCCTGCTGGGCCAGGGTGTGCACCGCGCTCTCGACCGCGGTCTTGGCCTCCTCGGTGCGGGGACGGAACTCCTTTTGCAACAGGGACGCGAAATCGCCTTCGCTCGTCTCGGTCGCGGCTTGGGCGTCGGCGGATTGGGTTGCTTCGTCGGCCATGACTGCGATCTCCCTCAGCTATCCTTGCCCTCGTCGCCGTCACTGTCGGACGGCGCGGGGTTTGCGGCAAGGGATTTCAACAACTCGGGGTTGTTCATGGCGTCGGCCAAGAGCTCTTCGGCCCCCGGCTTGCCGTCCATGTACGTCACGAGATTCTTCAACTCGTTGCGAGCGTCGAGCAATTCCTTGAGGGGCGCGACCTGGCGCGCGATGGCTGCTGGCGAAAAGTCGTCCATGCTCTCAAATGTCAAATCTACGGAGAGGTTGCCCTCGCCTGTCAATGTGTTGGGCACCGAAAATGCGGCGCGAGGCTTCATCGCCTTCATCCGACTATCGAAGTTGTCGACGTCGATTTCAAGGAATTTCCGATCCGCCACGCCGGGCTGCGCGACCTCGGACTTGCCCGCAAGATCCGCCATGACACCCATGACGAACGGCAATTGCACCTTCTTTTCAGCGCCGTAGAGCTCGACATCGTATTCGATCTGGACCCTCGGGGCGCGGTTTCTCGCAATGAACTTCTGTGAACTGGACATTCGTTTCTCCTATCCGTTTTGGTTGTGCCGGGCCTCGTGCCGGGCGAAATCCCACCGACTATCCCCTCAATACTCCGACTCCTCGTCCACGATTCCCCCGATCAGCTTGACGTTGTCGATACCCAGGGGGGCCATGTCCTCGACGATGGTGAGGAAGTCGGCACCGACGAGCTTGCGGGCCCGCAGCAGGATCACCGGCACCGGGCTCGACGGCTCGTGGCGGTTGTAATAGGCGACGATGCGGTCGATCGCCTTTTCCACGTCGGCGGGCGTGTTGATGGCGCCAAGCCCCCCGCCGCCGGAGGACGCCGGTTCGGCGGCGCCGCCGTCGGGGGCGTCCGCAGCGTCGTCCTCGGCCGCCTCGGCATCGCCCCCCGTCTCGGAGGTCAGCCGGGCGATGATGCGGTCGAGCGGCCGGGTCAGAGCAGAGAAGTCCGGCCCCTGCCCCGGCGTCTGCGCGTCGAACACCGCGTCGATCCCCTGCACCGCCGCCTTGGACGCCTCCGCGGCGGCCAGGATCGCGGTCAGAACCTCGTCGGGGGTGTCCTGGAACGCCGCGGCGATGGCGGCGGAATCGTAGGCGTCGACGCCATCGGGCGCGGGGATCTCGCCCTCTGCGATGGCGATGTCGCGTAACGATATCTCGCCGAACGCGCGGCTCTGGGTAAGGCCCGCCCGCATCAACGCCCGCACCACCGGGTTGGTCTCGCCCATCGCGCCAGGAGCGGCCAGTCCCTTGACCGCGTTGATCCGCATCATCGGATCGCCGTCGTCCTCGTCGAGCTGGGGGTGCACCGTCTCCCAATACTCGGTGAGCGCGTCGTGGATCCACGTCATCACCGGGGCGAAACCGGGCAGGCCGTTCCACCGCAGCTCGGCCTGGGCCAGATAGACCGCGGCGCGCAGATCGTGGCTCTGCTCCAGCACCGCCTCGGCGGCGGCGATCACCGCCTTCCAGTCGGGATCCTCGCCGGGAATGATCTCGTCCCCGGCCTGACGCTCTTCGCTCGGGCGCGCCACCTCCTCCAGCGTGGTGAACACCGGCTCGTATTCCAGGTTCTCGCCACTGGGTGCCGCATCGCCGAAGTTGACCAGTTCGATGGTCATCGTAGTTCGCATCTCCCCTGAGCCTCAGACGGGTGCAGCCGTTTGACGCACCGGCACGCTAACAGATCGCTTCGACAAATCCAGCCTTATCAACGGCCGCGGTCAGGCGTCGAGCGCGCCGACCGTGTCGGCGATGTCGAACCCGTTGGCGTGCAGCGCCGCCTCGACGGGGGTGAACACGTCGGCCACCCCGCGGGTGCTGTGCACGACCGCGCCGCCGGTGAACTCGGCCTGGCGGCGCAGCCGCCGCGCCTCGGCTCCGGTATACCCTGCGACGTAGAGCGCGCCGCCCAGGGGCTGACAGCCCTCGCCGCCCTGACGCTGCGCAAACCCCTTGTAGGGCGCGATCAGAATGGTGCCCGGCCGGACCTGCGACACGATCCGCCGTTCCAGCGCATGCAACGCCGCCTCGTGCCGCATCGGCCGGTAGAGGTAGACCACGTCGTAGCGGTCGTAGTTGTCGTAAGTCAGCGCATCGCCGTTGAGGATGCGGCAGTTCCCGGTGCCGGCGCGGCGCAGGAGATCTCCCGCCGCGGCGGCATAACCGGGGTCGTATTCCAGCCCCGTGCAACGCGCGAAGAACCCTGCCGCCGACAAGACCTTGAGCCCGCCGCCGCAGCCCACATCGAGGAAGTCCGCACCGCCCTTGCGCCTCAGCGCCAGCCAGACGCGATAGGCCGCGTGAGCGTTCAGCATGAACAGACTGTGCGGCAGGCCGATGTCGGCAAAACAGCCGTGGGCCTCGGCGTCGGCGTCCTGGGCCGGGGCGCCCAGAACCTGGTGGAGCGTGCCGAACAGCGCATCGCCGACCGCATCGCGTCCCGCCCAGGGGTCGACCCCGCGGCGGCGGGGCGGGAACAGCGGCCGCGGACGCCCGGGCAGCGCCTCGTCCACCGCAGCGCGGATGCGCGGCCAGCGGTTCAGCGCCAGTCTGAGACCGTCGGCGCGGGTGCCGAGCTGATACCAGGCGGGGGGCAGCACGGCGCGGCCGTCGGTCCGGTCCTCGGCGGCGGTGGCCGCGGCGGCGGCGCGCGCCCGCGTCAGCCGGGCGGAGAAGTCGTGGACCTTGTGACCGATGCGCGTCACTTCGCGCCCGGCGGCGGCGATCCGGGCGGTGTCGTGGGGCGCGGCCGTCCCCAGAGCCGCGGCGATCGTCGCCGCGGGGGCCGAGAGCTCCGCCGTCAGCGCCTCCAGTTCCGCGGACAGAGCCTGCCCCGCCGCGCCGTGATCGGTCATTGTCCGCCTCCCTCTTCCCCGGCCACCCTGCCCCGGATCGGACGGTGGGCCAAGGACTTGCGCAAACGGGGCGTTGCACGCGGGGCACATCGGCCGGCGTTGCCCGGCCCGGGGCACCCGCGGGTTGACAGCGCGGGGGGCCAGCCCCGAACGTGCCGGGAGATGACGCAACCCCCACACCGTCAGGGATTTCCATGCAGCCACGCCCCCTCATCGGCGCCCTCGTCGCAGCACTCGCCCTGTCGGCGCTGCCCGTCGCGGCACAGGACACCGCCAACCGATCGGCGCCATCGGCCCCCCGCAACGTGACGCTCCTCGGCATTCCCTCGGCGACCGTGGCGCCCGGGGGCCTGGGGTTCGCGTCGCTGTCGGGCACGACCCGGCGCGCGGGCAACAGCGACTTCGACGGATCGGCGGCGTTGGGCCTGGGCTTCGGCGACGCAGGCGACGGGATCGGGGTGCAGGCGACCGCGCTGATCACCTCGCTCACGGACGATTTCGCCGACTCGGGCTATTTCGAGATCAAGGCCTCGACCCAGGTGGCCGACGGCGCCGTGCCCACCTTTGTCGGTCTGTCCTTCGGCCAGCTTGCCAACTGGGGCGACGCCAACGGCCGCGACGTCACTGCGCGGGCGATGGTCACCGGCTTCACCCTCCTCGACCTGGCGCCGGGCGGCGACCCCTATCCGGTGATGTTCACCCTGGGCGCGGGCACCGATGTGCGCAACAACGGCAATGACCCCGGCGTGTTCTTCGGCGCGGGGATAGGGCTCACCCCGACTCTTGGCGCCTCGCTCGCCTGGACCGGCGAGACGGTGTCGCTGGGCGCGTCGTTCCGGCCGCGCGGGGTGCAGAACCTGGACATGTCAGTGACCGTCGACGACCTCTTCGACCAGGAAAACAGCCAGCGCGTCACGTTCTCCGTCAACGTCTACGCCGATCTCTTCGGAGGCTAAGCCGATGCACCGTTCCATCCGACTGACCTCCGCCGGCGCGCTCGCCGCCGTCCTGTCCCTGCCGACGCCCACCGCCCAGGCCGGCGGAGAGCCGGTGGCGCCGCCGCCGGTCTTCGTCCCGCCGATCTTTGCCCCAGCGCCGGTCCTGCCGGCGACGCCTGGCGGCGGCGGCACCACCGGCGGCGGCGCATCGGGCTCGGGGGCCGCGGCCGGTGGCGGCGCGGGCACCACCCAAAACGGCGTCACGACCGTGACCGCCCAGACGGCGAGTCCCGTGGCCACCCAGCAGGTGGTGAACAACATCGCCAACGCCCGCAGCTTCTGCGACCGGATCCCGCGGTCGGAATACCACATCGATTGTCTGTCCGAGCGGCTGGAAGAGATCGCCGAGGCGATGCCCGAGACCGGCGACTACGCCGAGGCGCAGGAGGCGCTGCGCCAGGCGTCGACGCGCCTGGCCGCGGTGGCGCAGCGGCGCCGCTCGGTCGCGCAGCGGCCCGCGCGGGTGCGCACGCCCCCCGCCGCGCCCGCGCCGGTGGCCAGCACGCGGCCTCTGATCCCGGTCGCGACCGAGGAACTGCCGGCCGCCATCGCCGAGGCCGAGGCCATCCTGGAAGAGACCGAGACGACGCTCCTGCGCGCGACCGCCACGTCAGACGCGCGCCGCGTCGCCTATCAGGAGATCGCGGAAGCGGTCGACTCCAGCAAAATCCTGTTGCGCAGCACCTGATTGTCGCGCGCATCCCTGCAATCGCGCACGTCGTTAGGCGGTGCGGCCGGGATCGTGTAGTCTATCGGCATAACGTCCATCTGCGGGAGAAACCGATGCGTTTTGCCATGTTCGCGCCGATCGCCGCCGCGGCCGCCGGCGCCGTTCTCTGGACCTCGGCCGCCGGGGCGCAGAGCGTCGATCCCTTCGCCCCCGGCTGGACCTTGGACCCCGCGGCGTCGGTCCTGGCCTTCCAGTCGATCAAGAACGACGTGAAGGCGGAATCGAGCCGCTTTGCCACCCTGGAGGGCGGCATCGACGCCGACGGCACGGCGACGGTCCGGGTGCTGCTCGACTCGGTCGACACCCGCATCGACCTGCGCAACGTGCGGATGCGGTTTCTGTTCTTCGAGACCTTCGAGTATCCCGAGGCGGTGATCACGACGCGGATCGAGCGGTCCTGGCTGACCGACCTGCCGCAGGTCCGGCGCAAGCGCGTGCAACTGCCCTACACCCTGACCCTTCACGGCATGTCGCGCGAGCTGGAGGCCGACGTCACGCTGACCCTGCTCGACGACGACACCGTGTTCGTGTCCACCGGCACGCCCGTGTCGATCCCCGTGGCGCAGTTCGGGCTAGAGGGCGGGCTCACCAAGCTCGAAGAGGCGGCGGGCGTCGACATCGTGCCGACGGCGACGGTCAGCTTCGACTTCGCCTTCCGCCGCGACGGAACCGCGCCCGCTTCCTCAGCCCCGGCCCCGGCCGTCGCCGCTGCCACGGTGCCCGAGGCTCCCCCGGCCGAGACCGCGCCGACCCCCGCCTCGGTCGCGCTCGAGCCCGAGGGGATGCTCGACCCCGCCGCCTGCACCGGGCGGTTTGAGATCCTGTCGCGCACCGACAACATCACCTTCGGGTCGGGCAACCGCGCGATCCGGCCCACCAGCTTTCCCCTCCTCGACAGCCTCGCGGGCATCATCCAGCGCTGCCCCGACATGGTGGTCGAGGTCGGCGGCCACACCGACAGCCTCGGCTCCGACGCGCAGAACCAGCGCCTCAGCGAACAGCGCGCCGCATCGGTCGTGACCTATCTGGTGGACAAGGGCGTGGATCCCGCGCGTCTGCGCTCCAAGGGCTATGGCGAAAGCGAGCCCATCGCCAGCAACGACACCGCCGAGGGGCAGGCGCGCAACCGGCGGATCTCGTTCGTCGTGGTGCCGGGATGAGACGCCTGGCGCGGACCCTCGCCGCCGCCTGCTCCGGGGCGCTCGCCGCTCTGCCGCTTTGGGCCGAAGAGCGCATCGCGCTGGTGATCGGCAACGGCGCCTATGCCTCGGTCGCGCCGCTCGACAACGCCGTGACCGACGCCGAGCTGATCGCCGGGCGGCTGGAGGAGACCGGGTTCGACGTCACCCTCGTGACCGACACCGGGCAGATCGCCATGGCCCGCGCCGTGGCCCAGTTCGGCCGCGACCTGCGCGCCGCGGGGTCAGACGCCACCGGCCTGTTCTACTACGCCGGGCATGGGGTGCAGTCGTTCGGCACCAACTACCTCGTCCCCACCGACGTGGCGCTCGTGGACGCCGCGGACCTGCCCCTGGTGGCGCTGGAGGCAAACGCGGTCTTGCGCCAGATGCGCTCGGCCGGGAACCGGACCAATATCGTGATCCTCGACGCCTGCCGCGACAACCCGTTCGAGGCCGTGCCGGCGATGGACGACAACGGCCTCGCCGAGATGAAGGCGCCCACGGGCACATTTCTCGCCTATGCCACGGCGCCGGGGGCGGTGGCGCTCGACGGGCTCGACGGGGCAAGCCCCTTCACCCGTGCCCTGGCCGACCGCATTCTCGACCCCGGACAGCAGATCGAGACGCTGTTCAAGGCGGTGCGCCAGGAGGTGGTCGCCGCCACCGCCGGATTGCAGACGCCGTGGGTGACCACGTCTCTGCTCAACGACTTCGCCTTCGTCGACGCGGCCCCGGAACCGGTCGAGGATCCGGTCTGGGTCGCGGTGCGCGACAGCGACGACCCGCTGAAGGTGCTGCTGTTCCTGCGTGCCGACCCCGATGGCCCGCATGCCCAGGACGCCAGGCTGCTGCTCGACCGGCTGGTCGCGGCCGAGACCGCGCCGGACACTTCGCCACCCGCGCCCTCGGCCGACGTCGCCGCCATCCTGCCACAGACGCCGCCGACGGCCCCCGCGGTGCCAGACGACGACGAGCGGGCGCTGTTCGACGCGGCAGTGTCCGCGACCACGGCCGAGGCCTATCGCGCCTATCTGGACGCCTATCCGCAGGGCGCCTTTGCCGAGATCGCAGCCACCGAGCTGGCGGCGCTGGCCACCGCCGCGCCTGCCCCTTCGCAAACCGCCGAAGCGGCGCCCGCCGCCGCGCCCCTGCGCGTTGTGAGGAGCTTCGGCACGCCCATCGGGGCCGGGCCGCCGGAGATCGCGGTGCTGAGCATCGAAACCGCCGTCGACGGTTCGCCCCTTTTTCCGCCGATCGAGGGCCTGCCCGAGGAGTTGTGGAAGGGCCAGCCGTGCAGCACCTGCCACGCCTGGACCCGCGACGCGCTCTGCACCCAGGCCCAGACCTACGCCACGGCGTCCTCCACCCGTGCGCTGTCCAAGCTCCACCCCTACGGCGGCGTGTTCAAACAGGCGCTGCGACAGTGGTCGGAGAACGACTGCCGCTGAGGGCGGCCCGGCCTGCCTATCGAGGATAGGTCTCGACGAAGAAGTAGACCCATTCGCCCTTGAACGCGGGGTCGGCGGCGCGCGCCGCAGCCACTCGGGCGGCCATGAAGTCCAGGTATGGGCCCGCCGGCTCCAGGATCGGCCGCACGCCGTCGTAGAGCGGCCGCGATGCGGTGAAGGCCGCCATGATCTCCTGCCCGAAGGGCGGCCCGATGGTGATGCAGAGCTGCGGTTCGGCGGCCAGCGCCTCGGGCACGGGCTCGCCCGGCGCGGGGCAACGCGCGACGTCGACCCCGATCTGCACTCTCTCGGCCGGCTCTAGCCGCCGGGGGACCACGATCTCGTTGGGGTGAAGGTGCACCACGTTGCCGTCCGCATCGAAGTAGTCGACGTAGAGATAGCCCGGATAGTCCGCCCCCTGGAGGTCGAGAAACAGCGTCTGCCCGGCGCCGAAGCGGTAGACCCGGGCATGGGCGTCGGGCCCGACGATGCGCGGGTCGGTGGCCTGATCCGAGGATTGCGGCAGACCCACCCGCTCGATCCCGCTGAGCGCGCCGCATTGCGGGCGCGGCAGGATCAGAACGTTGTCGGCCACTGGAATCGCCGCCCCCACCTGCGCCTGCAACGCCGCCAGGACTGGCCCCCGCAGGCCCTCCTCTGGGATGTGACCGCGCAGCTCCAGCCGCCCGGTCTCGGGGCGGAACTCGGTCTGGAGGCGGGCGCAGGGGACGGCTCCGAGGAGCGTCTCCAGCCCATCGCGCACCGCCTGCTGCCCGGCGGCGAGGTCGCCGGGGCGGGTGAAGGCGGCGATGGCGTCGAGCGATTGGGCATCGACCGCGTCCCCTGTCCCGCCGGACCAGGCCAGCGACGCCGACCCGGCGATGGCGGGCAGATCGAGGTCGGCGGCCGCGGCGAGGTCCGGGTCGGCGCGCCCTGCCAGGGGGGCGTTCGGAGCGGCGACGGCGGCCGGCGGTGCCTCGGGCGCCGCTCCGGGGGCTTCGGCTGCGGGTGGCGGGGTGGCGGCCGCGGGGATCGGCGCCGGGGCCGAGGCGGCGGCGGCGCCGGTCGGGGGAGGCGCGTCGGGCACCGCGAGGGGAGCCGCCGGTGCGGGGGCGGCCGCCACAGCCGCGGGCGGGGCGGATGGGACCGGCTGCGCCGCCGCGACGGCCACGGCGGGTTGCGCCATCGCGGCTCCGGCCCGTGCCGGGGCCAGGGACGCCGCGGCGGGCACCACGGACGCCGCCACCGCGGCCGGTGTCGGGCTGGGACGGGCCACGGATGGGGCGGCGAGGACGGTCGCCGCTGCGGTGGCGAGCGGCGGCTGCGTTGCCGCGGCGTCCGGTGCCGGGGATGCGGGGGCCGCGGCGACGGCATCCGGGCGGACCCCCGCCGCGACGCGCGCCGGGGGCGCTGCCGCCGGCGGCGCGGCGACGGCTACGGGCGGGTCGGCGGCCGGTGCGGGCGCGGCGTCGGGCGGCGATGCGACGGCGACCGCGTCGGCCACCGGGTCGGCGGCGGCGGCGGGAGCCGCTGGGAGCGATGCGGCGGCGGCCGTCTGTATCGGAGGCGGTGCGGCGGCGGGCGCCTGCACCGCGGGGGCGACAGGCGCCGCGGCGGCCGACGTGAGCCGGGCCTCGGCGGGGCGCTCCGGCACCGGGGCCGCGGGGGGCAGAGCGGCACCGGCAGGGGTCGGCGCCGCGAGGGCCGCAGGGACTGCCGCGACCGTGGCGCTCAGCGGCGCCGGGCGGGCGGGCGCCGCGGCCAGCGCCGCCGGTGCCGCAGTGGCCTCGGCCACCGCAAGCGCCACCGCGGGGGGCGTGCCGGGGCGGTCGGGCACCGCCGCCGCGGGGGCGAGCGGGGCCGCAGGCACCGCCGCCTCAACCGCGCTGCCGGGACGCACCGTGGCCGGAACCGCGGTGGACTGTGGCACCGCCCCGGCCGCCATGCGCGCCGCGGTCGCCGCCGCGGCCGTCGCCGGTGTCGCCTCTGCCGCGGCCGGGGCGGCCTGGTCCTGGGGCACGCGGTAGCTCTCGACATCGAGAGCCAGGGGCCCCGGCTCCTGCGGCGGCACGGTCTGGGGTGCGAGTGCCAGCGCGAGCAGCACGATCAGCGCCGCGTTCGCCGCCGCCGACAGCGCCAGCGCCGCCCCCCAGAGGAGCGCGCGCGACCTCATTGCCCCGACGGGTCCGGCGTCACCACCAGGACCACCTCGCCCGCCCCCAGCGCCTCGATCTCGGCGGCGAGCGGCAGGACATCGGCGAGCCGCGCCGCGCCGTGGGCGTTGATCCGCACCAAGAGCCCCGTCTCGACCGCGGCGCGGGCAGCCAGCCGCTCCAGCACCGGTGTCCGCCCCGAGACCCTCCCGTCAAGCGCCAGCGTGCCGTCCTCGGCCACCGACACCGTGGCGCCGCCCCCCGGCATATCGCTGCCCGACAGCGCGACCGGCGGCGTGACCTCGAACGGCGCGGTGGCGTCCATCCGCCCGATCAGGAGGAAGAACACCAGGAGGAAGAACACCACGTCGATCAGCGCCACGATGGTTTCGGGCCGGTCGCGGCGGGGGCGGCGGGCGAGCTTCACGGCCGGCCCTCCAGCCGCACGACCCGGAGCCGCGAGACCCCCGCCCCGGTGGCGGCGTCCATCACCGTGACCAGCGCCTGGACCGGCGCGTTGCCCGAGGGCAGAACGATGACCTCCAGCCCCGGATCGGCGGCGACGCGACGCGCCAGAGCGGCGGGCAAGTCCGCCGCCGCAATGGCCCGTCCGCCCAGATGCGCCCGCCCGTCCCCGCCGATGCGGATCAGCGCCCGCGCGCCGCCGCTCTGCCCCGCCGCACCGACGGGCGGAGGGGCCTCCGCCGCGCGGTCGGCCACCGGCACCATGTCGAGGTCCAGATAGGTGGAGGTGACCATGAAGAACACCAGCATGATCATCAGCACGTCGATCATCGCCACCAGCGACACCCGCACACTGCCCCGCCGCGCCGCCCGTGTCAGCCGCATCGCCGCCCCCCTAGCGTCGCCCGTCCTCCAGCGCAAAAAGCTGGCCGACCGCCGCCTCCATGGCCTGGCCCGCCCGCTCGACCCGCGCGGCCAGGAGCGTCGCCGCGACCGCCGCGGGGATCGCCACGATCAGCCCGGCGGCAGTGGTCAGGAGCGCCTGCCAGATGCCCGAGGCCAGGATCGAGGCGTTGGCCGCACCCTCGGCCAGGGCCAACTCGCGGAACGCCTGGATCATCCCCAGGACGGTGCCGAGCAGACCCAGAAGCGGGCTGACCATCGCGATCAGTTCCAACGTGGGCAGGTGGCGCGACAGGGCGGCGACCTCGGCGTTGCCCCGCCACTCCAGATCGGTGTCCAGCACAGCGCGCGGCTGCCCCGCCGCCAGGCCCGCCATCGCCTCGCGCAACACCCGGTCTGTCGGGGCGGATCCGTCGTCCAGCGCCCCGATGGCGCCGCTGCGGTCACCTTGGGACCACAGGCGCAGCGCCTGCGCCCGCCGCTCGGCCCCGCCGAACACGCCCGACAGATCCCTGAGCTTGACCGCGATCAAGGCCAGGCTGAACAGAGACAGCACGATCAGCAGGGCGACGATGGGCCCCCCGCTCTGAAGCGTGGCGACGAGTCCGCCGTCCATGGCTTACTTGACGAGCGCGGCGGGCGCGCGGCTCTCGAGCTCCAGGATGTCGAAGCAGTCGATCTCGTCGGCGTTCTGAGGACGGCAGGCCGTCATCTCATGGAGCAGCACCTCGGAGATGTCGGCGCAGCCGATCTCGGGGATCTCGAACAGCTTGAGAGTCGTCCGGGCCGCGGGCAGCGGCGCCGCGTCGATGGTCAGCAGCCGGTCGATGATGCCGCCGCCGTCGAGGATCGCCAGGCTCATCTCGAACCCTTCGAGCGTCATGTCCGTGCGGTTGCGGAAGAGAAAGAACGCCCGGCAGCCGCCGGTCTCGCCCGCCTCGAACTTGTTCAACTCCACCGTCAGGCCGCCCGTCTGCGCGGCCGCTGGGGGAGCCGCCAGTGCCGCCGCCGCCAGTGCCGCCGCTAGGATCCGTGTCATCGCCGCCCTCTCCCTCCGCTGCGTCTGCGCAAGTAAGCGCCGAGGCGGGCAGCAGGGTCAAGCGTCGCGGGCCGGGGGCAAGGGCCTTGGAAGGCCCTTGGGCCAAGGCGGTTCGAACCGCCTTGCTCCCCGCCCCGGGCTGCGGAGGCGGGATGCGGCCGTCGGCACGGCGGTCGGAGGACGCAGCGGGACGGGATCGCGGTCGAGGCCCGGTCCATCGAGACGTGCCATCTGGGAGCCGGAACCGCGAGACGGGACCTCGGGGCCGTCATCGCGGAGGCTTGTGGCCTGGGACAGCCCTTGGAGCGGCGCGCTTCGTTTGGAACGACCCCGCTCAGAAACAAGGGGGGCGCCGGCCCATGTGGGCGGGACGGCGCTGCCCGGCGGGCGATCTGGGCTTGGCGGATCGCTCGGGTCGCCGCTGCCACGGGATCAGCACCGAGCGCCGGCGTTTAGAGAAAAGGGGCAGCGTTGCCTGCGGGTCGCCATCGCCGCGCCATCGGTCCAAGCGACGATGGCGGCGCCCCCCGGCCGTGCCCGCCGGGCGGGGGCTCAGATGCGGGGCCGGTCCGCTCTCCGGTATCCCGGTCTAGCCGTCGTCGAACACTTCGGGGAGGATGCGGCCGGTATCCTCCATCCAGGGCGGGACCGGCAGGCCCTTGTCGCGCAGGAAGGCGGGGTTGAAGAGCTTGGACTGATAGCGGGTGCCGTAGTCGCACAGGATGGTCACGATGGTGTGCCCCGGTCCCATCTCGCGCGCCATCCGCATGGCGCCGGCGACGTTGATCCCCGACGACCCGCCCAGGCACAGCCCCTCGTCGGCCAGCAAGTCGAAGACCACCGGCAGCGCCTCGGCATCGGGGATCTTGTAGCTCATGTCGGGGGTAAAGCCCTCGAGATTGGCGGTGATCCGCCCCTGCCCGATGCCCTCGGTGATCGAACTGCCCGAGGCGTCGGCCTCGCCCGTGGTGTAGAGCCCGTGGATCGCCGATCCCTCCGGATCGCTCAGCGCCACCTTGACGCCCTTGGGCTGGAGCGCCATGCCGACGCCCGCCAGCGTGCCGCCGGTCCCCACCGCGCAGGTGAAGCCGTCGACGCGGCCGCCGGTCTGGAGCCAGATCTCGGGACCGGTCGAATCGATGTGGGCCTGGCGGTTGGCGGTATTGTCGAACTGGTTGGCCCAAACGGCGCCGTTGGGCTCGGACTGGGCCAGGCGCTCGGCCAGGCGGGCGGAGTATTTCACATAGTTGTTGGGGTTGCGGTAGGGGACCGCGGGGACCTCGACCAGTTCGGCGCCGGCCAGGCGCAGCATGTCCTTTTTCTCCTGGCTCTGGGTCTCGGGGATGACGATGACGGCGCGATAGCCCATCGACGCGCCGACGAGGGTCAGGCCGATGCCGGTGTTGCCGGCCGTGCCCTCGACGATGGTGCCGCCGGGGCGCAGGGCGCCGCGGGCGACGGCATCGCGGATGATCCACAGAGCCGCACGGTCCTTGACCGACTGGCCCGGGTTCAGGAACTCGGCCTTGCCCAGGATCTCGCAGCCCGTGGCCTCGGAGGGACCGCGGAGGCGGATCAGGGGCGTGTTGCCGACGGCGGCGGCCAGGTCGCTGTGGATGGTCATAAAAGGGCCCCGATGGCTGTCTCGGACCGGCCCTGCCTAGACCTGCCCGCCCGGGGTTTCAAGCGATGCGGCCGTCGCGCCGGGCGCGCTCCAGCCAATAGGCGATCAGGATCAGGGGTCCAGTGGCGATCTCGCCGGTGTCGATCAGCTCCCAGAGCCGCGGAAGCGCGACCACATGGGTGCGAATGTCCTCGGCCTCTTCGACGGCACCGTGCAGTCCCCCGGCCCCGTCGGGCAGATCGCACAGACCGACGAAGGCATAGACGAACTCGTTCACCGCGCCGGGGACGGGGTAGAACCGCGCGCAGGGCAGGAGTTGAACGATCTCCAGCCCCGCCTCCTCGCGCGCCTCGCGACGGGCGGTGTCCTCGGGGGTTTCGCCGGGGTCGATGCGCCCCGCGACGGGCTCCAGCGTCCAGGGGTTGGGATCGCCGCGCATCAGCGGTCCAACCCGGAACTGTTCGACCAACAGCACCCTCTGGCGGGCAGGATCGTAGGGCAGGACGCAGGCGGCGTCGGCCATGCGGAACCCGCCGCGCTCGACCTCGGGGCCCATGCCGCCGTCGAAGGTGGCATGGCGCAGGCGGCGCAATTCGACCTCGAAGAACGCGCTATAGGGGCGGTCCCGCGACAGGGTCTCGACCGCCTCGGGGCCGTGCGCGCTGCGCAGTGTGGCGGGCCCCGGCGTCGCGCGGGCGCGCAGGCGAGCGTCGGCCCGCACCCGAATCTGCGGCATGATCCGGGCCAGCGCGTCGCCGCCGATCTCACCGAACCACGTCATCGCCTCGTCCGCCGCCTCGCGGGTCAGGGCGCCCCAGCGCTCCTGCCAATCGCCCAGATGCCAGGGCCGCGCCGAGGCGCGTTCGGGGTCGCGCGGACGGTAGAGCAGCGCGGCGCTGCCCTCCTCCACCGGCTGCGGCGCATAGTCGAACCCCGCCTCGTAGAAGCTGAGCCGCGCCAGGTCGCCGGGGGCGAGGCCGAGGAGCCATAGCCCCTCGGCCCGCGCATCCGTCGCGGCCACCAGGACGGGCCAGTCGCCGTCCGCCGCCTGCCGCACCGCGTGCCCGTCGAGCGCGCCCGCCTCGGCCTCGGGCGTCCGTCCCAGGACCGTGGCCAGCAGCGACGGATCGCGCAGCGTGCCGAAAAGAAAGACGTCGGTGCGAACCTCAGGAGGCACGCCGGGCCACCCATTCCGCCAGCGCCCCGCACAGGACCGCCCCCACCGCCAGGGACGGCAGCGGCGGACCGGGGACCAACAGGAGCGCGTAGTCCATGTAGAGTGCCAGGGCGCTCTCCAGCGCCTCCACCGGCCCGTCGTAGTAGAGGTCCATCGACCGTTGCAGCATCTCGTATCCGGCCCAGATCAGCAGGACCCAGAACACGATGGCGACGGCGGTTGTCAGGCCGAACCCCGCCGCGGCGACGTAGCCGCGCCCGGCACGGCGGCCCATCACGCGCCAGCCCATCACCGCGCCCACCGCGGCGCTGACCGGCGCGAGCCAGTCCATGGGGGTGCCCTGGGGCAGGTTCGGTTTCACCAGGTCGGTGACCCACCACGCCAGCGCGGCGAAGGCAAGCGCGGCAACCAGCTTGGCGGCGGTAGGATACATCAGGCGGGGCGGCTTACCGTGATTTGCGTCACATCGCAGATACCGCTGTGGAATGCCGCGGCGCAAGAGGTGAGGTAGAAGTCCCACATCCGCCGAAAGCGGTCGTCGAAGCCCAGATCGGCCACGTCGTCCCAGCGGGCGTTGAAGGTCTCGTGCCAGCGGCGCAGCGTCTGGCTATAGCTCTCGCCGAACTCGACCGACCGGGCGACGCGCAGGCCCGCGCGCTCGACCTCGGCGCGCAGGACACGGGGCGCGGGCAGCATCCCGCCGGGAAAGATGTATTTCTGGATGAAATCGACGCCGCGGCGATAGACCTCCCAGCGGCGATCCTCGACGGTGATGATCTGGAGCGTGGCGTTGCGTCCCGGTTTCAGCCGCTCGCGGACGGCGTCGAAATAGACCGGCCAGTATTTCTCGCCCACCGCCTCGAACATCTCGATCGAGGCGATGCCGTCGTAGCTGCCGCGCTCGTCGCGGTAGTCCTGCATCTTGATCTCGACCCGGTCGGACAGCCCTGCGCGGGCGATCCGCGCCTGGGCATAGTCGTGCTGTTCCTGGCTGATGGTCAGGCCGGTCACGCGCAGGCCGCGGTCGCGCGCGGCGTATTCGGCGAACCCGCCCCAGCCGCAGCCGATCTCCAGCACGTGGTCGCCCGGCCGCGCGCCCATCTCGTCGACCATCGAGGCGTATTTGGCGATCTGCGCTGCCTCTAGGCTCTCCTGCCCGGTGTCGAATTTGGCCGACGAGTAGGTCATCGTGTCGTCCAGCCACAGGCCATAGAAGGCATTGCCGAGGTCGTAGTGGTGGCTGATGTTCTTTTTCGCCTGACGGCGGGAGTTGCGGTTCATCCAGAAGCGCAGGCGCTCGTAGGCGCGCAGGAGGCCCATGCCGGGAAAGCCGTCGTAGACGTCGTCGCCGCCCAGATGGAGGAGATCCATGAAGGCTTGGAGGTCGGGGGTGGACCACCAGCCGTCCAGATACGCCTCGCAAAAGCCCAGGTCGCCCTCGCGGATCAGCCGGGCAAAGAGGTCGGGATTGCGGATGTGCAGCTCGGCCGCAGGCCCCGGCCCCGCCCCCTCGGCGCGGAACCGGCGGCCATCGGGCAGCACGAAGTCCAGCCGCCCCCCCTCCATCTGCCGCGTCACGTCGTAGACCTGCGCAAAATACCGCGGCAGCCCCGCCTGCCCCTCGGTCGTCGTCAGTGGAGTCATGAACGTCCCCGCATCCCCGGTCGTTGGCGCAACCTAACCCCGCGCCCCGGCACGGCAAGTCCCGCGTCCCGGCGACGCAGGGGGAGGAGCGGGCCGTCGGGCAGGATGGGAAGCGGCCGCGGGCATCCGGTCGACGGCGTGTCCACCTCGGGGGAAGCGCCGCGCGACGGTCGGCGACTGTGGGCACGAGGGGCGCCGCAGCGATGTCCGACAGGAACTGTGCCAACCGCGCCGGCAACGTCGCCGGCGCGATCCATTTGGCTCCCCCCCCCCGGCGGGCGGCGCTCTTGTCGAGGACGGTTCGGCCGCCGCGGCGGTGGTGCTTTTGAGACGGTCACGTGCCGCCCAACTGCGTCCCGGCGGGCCGGCGCTGCCCTCGTTTCTCAGCACCGGGGCTGCGATCTCGTGCGACGGCGGAGGCCCGCGGCGAGGTCCGCCCCGCCCCTGGCTCTCGCCACCGAGCGCCGCCGGGCCGTGCGCGCCCTGGGACGCGCGCCCCTTGCCTGTCAGCATATGCCCTGGGGTCTCACCCCGTGGCAGGGGCTGCCGACTCGACCCCTGCGCCCCATGTCCCGCCCGGCGGGACCGCCGGTCAGCGCCGTCCCGCCCCCGCCCGGCGACGCTTTCCGCGCCTCCCCTCGGGACAGGGCTGACCATCTGTCCGAGCACGGGCGCTGGGTCCCGATCCCATGGAGGAATCCCCCGTCCACCCCCTGCTCTGCCCAGCAGGGACCGCAGCACAGCGGCTCCCCCGGAGGGCACCGCCCGCTCCTCCCAGCGTGAACGGGTTCCCCAAGCGCCCCTATCGCGGCAAGGGCGGCGCGCCCTCGGCCTCGCAGCGGCGGTAGAAGTCCGCCAGGGTGCGGCCGCGGACCGGGCGGAACCGATCCTCCTCCACCGTCATCCCAGAGATGCGGTCGACCCGGAACATGCGGTAGTCGCCCCTGAGCTCGCACCATGCCACCAGGGTCCAGACCTTGCCCCAGAACCACAGGCCCAGCGGATGCACCCGGCGCAGGCTCTCGGCCCCGTCGGCGCGCCGGTAGTCTAGGGTGAGCACCCGGCGCGCCTCCACCGCCCCCTCCAGGGTGTCGAGGCGGTCGCGCAGCGCGTCGGTCATCTCGGACGCGAACGCATGGATTTCGACCCGTCCGGCCGCGCGCTGCACCGCCTCGGGCAACACGGCTGCGACCTTGATCAGCGCCTCCTCGGCGGCGCGGGCCATCGACGCCCCGCCCCACGCGCGGATCAGCCGCGCGCCGGCGGTCAACGCGGCGATCTCGTCGCGGGTGAACATCAGCGGCGGCAGATCGTAGCCTGCCTGCATCACATAGCCCACGCCGGCCTCGCCCTCGACCGGGACGCCGGACGCCTGGAGGTCGGCGATGTCGCGATAGACGGTGCGCTGCGACACCTCCAGCCGCTCGGCCAGCGCCTTGGCCGTGATCAGCCGACCGCCCCGGAGATACTGAACGATCCGAAACAGGCGGTCGGCGCGGCGCATCAGTCGACGGCCTCAAAGAACCCCACGGAGTTGCCGTCGAGGTCCTCGGCGTAGAAGAACCGCCCGGCCGGGATGGCGATGGGCGGCGAGATGACCTTGCCGCCCGCCGCCTCCACCCGCTTGGCGATCTCCTCGGCGGTGCCGGGGGCGGCGAGGTGGATCGTCGGCCCGGTGCCGGGGGCCGCCGGTTTGCCCGGATAGATGTGCCCCGCGACGCCGTCCTTGTCGCCGGTCGGAAACATCGCCATCGGGTTCGGCCCGCTGTCGTCGCGGCGCAGCTCGGCCGTGGTGACGGCCTCGTAGAAGGCGATGGCGCGGTCCATGTCGGTCGTCGGAATCTCGGTCCAGACCGTGAAATGCTGGGGCGCGTAGGTCATCGTAGATGTCTCCTCAGGCAGGAATGGTAGAGCCGGGGGCCGCGTGCCGGAACCCCGGATGCCGCCACCCCTACGCCACCCCTGCTGACAGCCTGCCGTCAGCATCCTGGCCGTTTGACGCGGCCTTCGATCCGCGACAGGGTGCGCGCCGAGGGAGACACCATGACATTCGACATCGACTTTGTGCGGGCCCAGTTCCCCGCCTTTGAGACGCCCGCCCTGGCCGGCCAGGCCTTCTTTGAAAACGCGGGCGGGTCCTATACCTGCCGACAGGTCGTCGACCGCCTGACCCGCTTCTACACCGAGCGCAAGGTGCAGCCCTATGCGCCCTACGAAGCCAGCCGCCTGGCGGGGGCCGAGATGGACGAGGCGCGCCGCCGCCTGGCCGCGATGTTGGGGGTGGAGACCGACGAACTGAGCTTTGGGCCGTCGACCACTGCCAACACCTATGTCCTGGCCCAGGCATTCGCCGGGATGCTGGGAGACGGCGACGCCATCGTCGTGACCGACCAGGACCACGAGGCGAACTCGGGGCCCTGGCGCCGCTTGGCCGACCGCGGCATCGAGGTGCGGGAATGGCAGGTGAACCGCGAGACCGGGTCGCTGGAGACTGCCGCGCTGGAGGCGCTGCTCGACGATCGTGTGCGCCTGGTGTGCTTTCCCCATTGCTCCAACGTCTTGGGCGAAATCAACGACGTCGCCGCGATCTGCCGGATCGCCCACGCCGCGGGGGCCGTCGCCTGCGTCGATGGTGTCAGCTATGTGCCCCACGGCCTGCCCGATGTCGGGGCCCTGGGCGCCGACATTTACCTGTTCTCGGCCTACAAGACCTATGGGCCGCATCAGGGGATCATGACGATCCGCCGCGAGCTGGGCGAACGCCTCCCCAACCAGGCGCATCATTTCAACGGCGACACGCTCTACAAGCGGTTCACCCCGGCAGGCCCCGACCACGCCCAGGTGGCCGCCTGCGCCGGGATCGCCGACTACGTCGACGCGCTGCACCACCACCACGGCGGCGGCGAGGCGCCGCCGCGGGCGCGCGCCGCGGCGGTGTCGAAACTGATGCGCGCGCAGGAGATCGCGCTTCTGCAACCGATCCTCGACGACCTCAAGGACCGCAACGCCGTGCGCCTCCTCGGCCCGGCGGATGCGGCGCGGCGGGCGCCCACGGTGGCCCTGGCGCTGGAGGTGGCGGGCGAAGAGATGGCGGCGCGCCTGGCCCCGCACAACGTGATGGCGGGGGGCGGGGATTTCTACGCGCAGCGGCCGCTGGCAGCGGTGGGGGTCGATCCCGCCCACGGGGTGCTGCGCCTGAGCTTCGTTCACTACACCTCGGCCGCCGAGGTCGAGCGGGCCATGTCGGCCCTCGACCAACTGCTCTGACCCAGCCACCGCTGGCGGCACCGCCCGGGGCTCGGGACCGTCTTGCCCACCGCACCCGGGCGGCGGCGGCGGTCAACCGGCGCGCGCCCCGTCGACCTCGGCGCGGGGCGCCCTAGGTCTCCCGCGCGACCGCGGCACGCCCGCCGCCCCGCCGCACGGAGACGCCCATGGACCCGACACCCCCCCCGATCCTTCTGTGGGTCCGGCGCGACCTGCGCCTGGCCGACCACCCCGCGCTGGCCGCCGCCGCCGAGACCGGCCGGCCCGTGATCCCGGTCTATCTCCATGACGACGCCGTCGCGCAGCTCGGGGCGTGTCCGCGGTGGCGGCTGGGCCTGGGCATCGCCGCCTTCGCCCGGAGCCTGGAGGACCTGGGCGCGCGTCTGATCCTTCGGCGCGGACCGGCGCCCGAGGCCCTCGCCGCCCTGGCCGAAGAGACCGGGGCCACCGACGTCTGGTGGACGCGCGCCTACGATCCCGACGGCGCCTCCCGGGACGCGGCGGTGGCCGACGCCCTGGGCGCCCGCGGCGTCGCCACGCGGGCCCATCCGGGCCACCTCCTCTTCGACCCCGAGGCGGTCTCGACCGGCAGCGGCGGACCCTACAAGGTCTACACCCCGTTCTGGCGGGCGGTGAAGGACCGCGATGTCCCCGCCCCCCTGTCCGCGCCCCGCCGCCTGGCCGCGCCGACCTCCTGGCCCGACAGCGACCGCCTCGACGATTGGGCCATGGGCGCGGCCATGAACCGCGGCGCGGTGGTGGTCGCCCCCCACGCGACCGTCGGCGCCGAGGCGGCCGAGGCGCGCCTCGACCGCTTCGTCGCCGAACGGATCGGGGCCTACGCCGAGGCCCGCAACATGCTGGCGATCGACGGCACCTCGCGGCTGAGCGAGAACCTGACCTATGGCGAGATCTCGGTGCGCACCTGCTGGCACGCCGGGATGCGCGCCCGCGCAGAGGGCGCCGCCGGGGCCGAGACGTTCCTCAAGGAACTCGTCTGGCGCGACTTCGCCCACCACCTGGCCCACCGCACGCCGCGGCTGCTGGACCGCAACTGGCGCGAGGACTGGGACGGATTTCCCTGGCGCGAGGACGCGGATGCGCCAGAGGTCCGGCGCTGGCGGCAGGGGCGCACCGGCGTGCCCGTGGTCGACGCCGCCATGCGCGAGATGTTCGTCACCGGCCATATGCACAACCGCGCTCGGATGATCGTGGCGAGCTACCTGACCAAGCACCTCCTGTTCCATTGGCGGATCGGACAGGCCTGGTTCGACGATTGCCTGATCGACTGGGATCCGGCGTCGAACGCGCTGGGGTGGCAGTGGACGGCCGGGTCCGGGCCCGACGCGGCGCCGTTCTTTCGCATCTTCAACCCCGAGACGCAGGCCGAGAAGTTCGACCCCGAGGGCCGGTATCGCGCGCGCTGGCTGGCCGAGGGTCAGGCGGACCCGCCGACGACGGCGCTGAGCTATTTCGATGCCGTGCCCCGGTCCTGGGGGCTCTCGCCCGACGATCCCTACCCCGACCCCGCCGTGAACCTGCGGGAGGGACGGCAGCGCGCCCTCGCCGCCTACGAGGCGCATCGGGGCAGCGGTTAACCCGTGCTTAACCGGTTCCGCGGCACGCTCCACAGATGCCCTTGCCCGCCCCCCTCTGGGACCCCGACGTCTATTTGATGGACCTCTTCGGGTCGAAGGCCGCCCGCTCGGGCGGCGTTATCCGCCGCCAGCGCCGCGACATCGAGCGGATCGTCGGGGTCGACCGCTTCGCCGCGGAGTTGCGACGCCGCGGCTTCTCCTCAGTGGAGAACGGTGGGCAGATCGTCGTCTTCTGCAACCGCGAGCCGATCCGGCGGTTGACCTGACCGAAGGGCCGAAGTCCGCGCGGACTTCGGCAGGAAATCTCGCGATTTCCGGGTGCGCGTCGCGGTCGGAGCGCGAGAACGGCGCCGGAATGCGCAAGCAGTTGCGCAGGCGCCAATAGGGGGTCTCACGATCTCGACCCGCGGATCGCAGGCGCTGCGCCATGATGGCGCCGGTCGCTGAAGATCTCGCGACCGGCCACCCGGATCCTGGCCGGCAATGCTGCGATGTGCCATGGCGGATGGCGCTCGATGCGCGGCGGTCGCGCCGGAGTTCGCGAGAACTCCTGCCGCACATCGCGGGATGTGCGGCTACGGCGGCGGGTCCATGCACGCCGGGCCGCGATAGTCGCCGCGTATGACGCAGACATGGTCGTCCGGCCGGTAGAACAGCAGATCCGCGCAGGCCAGCACGTCCCGCCCCGCCACGCGGAACACCACCGCCTCCGGGCCGAGGTCGCCCCAGCGCACGCCGGGCCCGATGTTCTTCTTCACCGCCCACCAGCCAGGCTCTCCGATGAAGAAATAGGTGTAGCAGCCATAGGATTTCAGGTGCGTCAGGAACGGGTCGAGCACCGAATAGTCCCTGAGCAGCCGGAACGGCGCGACCGACCACCCCTGCCCCGCCTTGAGGCGGATGCGGCAGTTGGCCCCCGGCGGCAGCGCGCCGCCCGGGGCCTCGACGATCAGGTCTCGGTGCGCGGCCCGCGCCACATGCACCAGGGTCGCGGCGGCGATCTCGTCCCGCCGCGCCCCCGTGACCGGATAGGCGACGACCATCGCACCGCCCTCAGGTCTTGCGCCGCTCGCTCTGGAGCCCGCGAAAGATGGCCCAGCACATCAAGAGCAGCACCACAGTGAACGGCAGACCGGTCGAGATCACCATCGCCTGCAACGCCGGCAACCCGCCGCCGATCAACAGGACGATGGCCACCGCCCCCTCGAAGGTGCACCAGAACACCCGCTGCGGCACCGGCGCGTCGATCTTGCCTCCCGCGGTGATCGTATCGATCACCAGGCTGCCCGAGTCCGACGAGGTGACGAAGAACACGATCACCAGGACGATGCCCACGGTCGAGGTGATGGCCGACAGCGGCAGACCGTCCAGCATCGCAAACAGCGACAGGGGCGGATTGTAGTCGGCGATCACCTGGCCGTAGACCGCGCTGCCCTCGGGGTCGGCGATCACCTGTTCGATGGCGGCGCCGCCGAAGACGGCCATCCAGAACACGCAGACGAAGCTGGGGATCAGGATGACGCAGGTGATGAACTCGCGGACGGTGCGGCCGCGGCTGACCCGCGCGATGAACATCCCGACGAAGGGCGACCAGGAGATCCACCAGGCCCAGTAGAACGCGGTCCAGCCCTGGCGATAGCCGTCGTCCTCGCGCCCGATCGGGTTCGACAGCGGCAACAGCTCCTGCACATAAGCGCCGAGGCCGATCACGAACTCGGACACGATGGTCCCGGCCCCCGCGGCGAACAGCACGAACAGCAGAAGGACCAGCGCGATCACCATGTTGATCTCGGACAACAGCTTGACCCCGCCGTCGAGCCCGCGCAGCACCGACACCAGCGCCACCGCGGTGATGCCGGTGATCAGGATCACCTGCACGGTGATGCTGTTGGGTATCCCGTAGACGTATTCCAGACCCGCGTTCGCCTGCTGCGCGCCGAAGCCCAGCGAGGTCGCCAGCCCGAACAGCGTCGCGAACACCGCGAGCGTGTCGATGATGTGGCCCCACCAGCCCCACACGCGCTCGCCCAGGATGGGATAGAACGCCGAGCGGATCGTCAGCGGCAGGCCCTTGTTGTAGGTGAACAGTGCCAGCGCCAGCGCCACCACGGCGTAAATCGCCCAGGGGTGCAGCGCCCAGTGATAGGACGTCGCCGCCAGCGCCATGCGCCGCGCCTCCTCGACGTTCTCGGCGATCAGCACGCCGTCCTCGGTGAACGGCCGCACGGTGCCCAGCGGCGCGTCGCCCCAGGGCGTGGCGAAGTAATAGACCGGCTCCAGCACGCCGAAGAACATCAACCCGATGCCCATGCCCGCGGCGAACAGCATCGCGAACCAGCCGGGATAGCCGTAGTCCGGCGTCGCCTCCTTGCCGCCCAGGCGCACCGACCCGTAGGGCGACACGATCAGGAACAGGCAGAACAGCACGAAGATGTTGGCCGCACTCAGGAAGAACCAGTCGAAGCTCGACGTCAGCGCGGGCCGGAGCCAGCCGAAGAAGCTGGACGCCTGCTCGGGCAGTGCCAACGCATAGAACACGAAGGCGACGACCGAGATGCCCGAGATCATGAAGACCGGGTTGTGGATGTCGAAGCCGAAGGGGCCGACCTTGCCCTCGATGTTGTCCTGGCCGATGTCGTAGTCGGTGTCGATGATGTCCGAGGCGCCGTCGGGATCCGGGATCCCCGGCTGTGTCGTGGTTTCGGTCATTGGCGCTTGTCCCCTGTCGTTGTCTTTTTGGTTCGTGTGGCGGGCGGCTCAGCCGCGGACCAGGAACACCGAGGCGTCCGTGTGGGCGGCGACGTCGGCACCATGGGCGGCCCAGACGTAGTCGGTGACGTTCGGCACATGGGTCGCCATCACGACGAGGTCCGCGCCGGTGTCGCGCACCGCCTTGAGCAGCGTCTTGTCCAGGTCGACGGCGGGGTCGTGGCTGGTGACGGCGTGGGCGTGGGTGTCGATGCCGCGCGCGTCCGCCTCGGCCCGGGCGAAGGCGGCAAGCTTCTCCGCATACTCCTGCGGCGTATGGGCGACCGCCCCCGGCACCGCGCCGGTGACGCCCACATAGGTCACCGCGGCGCCGTGGCTGCGGGCGAGGTCGGCGGCACAGCTCAGCGCACGGTCCAGCCGGTCGGTGTGGGCCAGGTCCACCGGAACCATGATCTTGTGAAACATCGCGCGCGCCTCCCCTCGTGCCCCACATCCGGCACGCACAGGACCGTTAGGGGGAGATCCCCCTGGGAACGCGGGTGCGCGATGTGAGTTTGATGGTTGTCCTGCGAGGCAGGCTAACAGGGAATCGCGGTGGGGGGCAAACCGATGCGCCCCCTGACCGCCCTTTCGCGACATTGGCGGTGTCGCCGCCCGCCCTCGGCCGGCGCGCCCGGACGGGCACCCTCAGGCGTTGACGTCCACCACGACGCGGCCCTTGACCTGCCCCTTCAGGATATCGGCGCCGAGGCGCGCCAGGTCGGCCAGCGTCGCCGCCTCGACCATCGCGTCGAGCTTGTCCATCGGCAGGTCGCGGGCGATCCGCTCCCAGGCGCGCAGGCGGTTGTCGTAGGGCTGCATGACGCTGTCGATGCCCAGAAGGTTCACGCCGCGCAGCAGGAACGGGATCACCGTCGCGGGCAGGTGCGGACCTCCCGCCAGGCCCACCGCCGCGACCGATGCGCCGTAGGTCATCTGCCCCAGCACCCGGGCCAGCATGGCGCCCCCCACCGCATCGACGCAGCCCGCCCAGCGCTCGGACTCCAAGGGCCGCTTCACCGTCTCGGCCAGCTCGGCCCGGTCGACGATCTCGGTCGCGCCGAGGTCGCGCAGATAGTCGGCGTTGTCCGGGCGCCCGGTCACGGCCGCCACGTCATGGCCGAGATGGGCCAGGATCGCGGTCGCCACCGACCCCACGCCCCCCGATGCGCCCGTCACCAGGACGGGCCCCTGCCCGGTGGCCAGGCCATGGTCCTCCAACGCCATAACGGCCAGCATCGCGGTGAAGCCTGCGGTGCCGACCGCCATCGCCTGCCGCGCAGTCAGACCCTCGGGCAACGGGACGAGCCAATCGGCCTTGACCCGCGCCTTTTGCGCGTAGCCGCCCCAGCGGGCCTCGCCGACGCGCCAGCCGGTCAACACGACCTTGTCCCCGGGCGCATAGCGGCCGTCGTCGCTGGCCTCCACCGTCCCGGCAAAGTCAATGCCAGGCACGTGGGGATAGTCGCGCACCAGCCCCCCGCCCGGCCCGATGCACAGACCATCTTTGTAGTTCACGGTGGAGAACTCCACGGCGACGGTCACCTCGCCCTCGGGCAGACGGTCCTCGGTCATCTCCTCGACGGCGGCGTGGGTCTTGCCCTCGTCGTCCTTCGTTACCACCAACGCCCTGAAGCTCATCACATGTCCTTTCGTTGTCTGTGGACTCGGGGCCGCACCGTCGCCGAGCGCGGGCCGTGGGGGGCAAGGCCGTTGGAACGGCCTTGCCAAGCCGCTTCGAAGCGGCTTGGCCCGCGGGCGGCCGCGTCGCGCGCCATGGGGCCGCAGCCCGAACGCGGAGCGCGCGCGTCCGGGTCGCCGGCCGCGTGCCGTGTCGGCCCCGGGAGCGCCAATCGTGCCACTCAGGCCAAGCCCGGCATAAACACCAGATCGGTGTCGTCGGGCACGGCCCCGGCGGCCGTCAGCATCGCGTGGATCTGGCCGCGGTGGTGGGTCTGGTGGTTGAAGAAATGCACCACGCAGGCCGAGAGCGGCACCGCAACCTCGCGCCCCAACGCCGCGGAATGCCAAGACAATTGGCCTTCCAGGTCGGCGTCGCTCACACCGGCGGCCCACGCTTCGATCCGCGCATCGGTCTCCCGCCGCCGGGGCGCCAGGCCGTCGTAGTCCGGGGCGAAGTCGACGCTGTCGGGGATCCCGATCGTCGGTGCCGCGCTCCCGGTGAAGCGCGCCAGCCACACCGCGTCGCCCCACAGAAGGTGGCTCATGGTGCACCGGATCGAGCCGAAATAGGCGCCGCGGTTCTGCTCCAGCGCGTCGTCGTCCAACGTGTCGGCCGCGGTCAGAAGGCTCGCGTTCTGCCAGGTGTTGTAGCGCGCCATCACGCGCACGTAGTCGCCGCCGATCATCGCTCCGGTCCTCCCCAGTCTATGGGACAGATCTCGGCCGACTTGCCGCCGAAATCCCAGACCCGCCCATAGTCGCGCACGCGGCTCTTGCGCCCGCGCGCCGCGATCACGTCGGGCCCCATCCAATACTTGCTGTTGGAAATCATCACCGGGTGTGCCGGATCGGCCCCCGCCAGCATTTCGATCTCGCCCTGGATCTTGCGGCCCACCGTGACGCTGCGGCGGGTCCCGTCCCGCCCGATCTCGACCCGCTCGCGCTCGGCACCGATGATTTCGCTCACCAGGTAGGTGAAGAGGCCGGTTGTGCCCCCCGCCGCCCCCGACAGGATCTTCAGGATCCCGTTATAGGCCCTCTGGCTGGCGCGCTCGTCCACATAGGCCGCGACCTTCCAGTTGCCTTCGGACATGCGGCCCGGGATCTCGACGAGGAGCGCGATGTTGAGGCCGGACAGGTCCTCGCCCTCGAAATGGCCGTCGTCCACCGCGATGGCCATCCAGGTGTGGCAGTGGCCCTCTGTCGGCGGATGCTGGCCCAGGCTGACCACGCAGGGGCAGAACACGTCGCAGGAGCAGTTGAGGAACAACTCACCCTTCATCCGCCACGCGGTCGGCTGCATCTTGCGTCTCAGCGGGTTCGCCATCTGCTGGACGATGCGGTCGCGCACCCGCAACCTGTCCGACGGCGCTCTGTCTGTCATGCCGGGTCTCCCTCCCTCAAACGGCGGCCGCGGCCAGCACGGCCAGCCCCGCCACGACCAGGGCCGCACCCAAGGGCCGCGTCACATGGTGGCCCAACTGAGGCAGCTTCTCCAGCACCATCGCCAGAGTCGCCAGCCCCATCCATGCGAGGCTCATCGTGCCGCCGACGAATCCCAGCGCCATGAACCCCCAACAGCACCCCGCACAATAGGCGCCCAGCGCGGCACCCATCCGCGCCCCGCCCCAGGCACCGCGGCGCCAGCGGCCCAGGAAATAGTGCATCGGCGCGTGGCAGACCCCGTGGCACACCGCCTTGGCATGCGTGAACTGATAGACGCCGACCGCGACCAACAGCCCACCCGACAGCCACGCCGACGTGGCGACCCCCAGGCGGTCGACTGCGCCGCTCTGCCACAGAGCGACCTGTATCGCGGCCAGCGCCAGGGCGACGCCCAGCCACACCGCGAAGTATCCCGCCACGACCCCCCACCATCCCGCGCGGCTGCCGTCGGCGGCGGCGATCAGATCGTCGTAGGCCGCGAGCGTCGGCACCAGGGTCGGCCCCATCATCGCCGCCATCATCACCGCCCACATCCCCGCCAGTGGCGCCCAGCGGGTCATGTCCATCATGCCCATGCCGACGGGACGGCCCAGCACGTCGACCCCCGCCATGCGCGCCATCGCGAAGAGCCACAGCCACGCGGCGAGCACCACGGCGAAGAACGCCAACCACGCCACCCCGCGCCACGGCCGCCTCGTCGGTGAGTGTGTCATCGCCGGCCCCCCTCGGGCTGCACGTTTTCGCGGCGGCGCGCCGGTGTCAAACGGTCTGTGGCCCGTCGCCGATGCGTTTCCTCTTGCATCTGCCCCGCCTCAGCCTAGCGTCCCTCGCCGAACATCCGCGTCTGGGAGGACCGACATGACCCGCAGCATCCTTCTCTCCGCCACCGCCCTGGCGGCCCTGTCCCTGCCCGCCTCGGCGCAGGACGCCGACCTCCTCGTCTTCGACTATTCCGGATTCGAGGATCCGGCGTTCCACACCGCCTATACCGAGACCCACGGCGCCAGCCCCACCTTCGCCTTCTTCGGCGACGAGGAAGAGGCGTTTCAAAAGATCGTCTCGGGCTTTCGCGTCGACGTCAGCCATGTCTGCGCGGGCAGCGTGACCAAGTGGGTGGCGGCCGACATCCTGGAGCCCTGGGACATGTCCCGGATCGAGGCCGCGGCCGACCTGAACGCCGATCTGACGGGCCAGGACGTGTCGGCCTCGGCCGGGGACACCTACTTCATCCCCACCGACTTCGGCTCCACCGCCATCGCCTACAATGCCGACGAGGTCCCGGCCGAGGACGTGGCCTCGCTCGACGTCTTCCTCAACCCCGCTTATGCGCAGCGGATGACGCTGCCCGACAACGTCGACGACGCCTACGCGCTGGCCTATCTGGCCACGGGCACCACCGACTGGTCGACGGCCACCGAAGAGCAGTTTCAGGCCGCCACCGACTGGCTGCGCGAGGTGCACCCGAACCTGCGCACCTACTGGACCGACCCCGGCGAGCTGGCCCAACTTCTGGCCACCGGCGAGGTGCTCGTGGCCTGGGCCTGGAACGAGACGCTGCCCACGATGGTCGACGAGGGCTTTCCCATCGGCTTCCAGCGGGAGGCCGAGGAGGGCTCGTCGCTGTGGCTCTGCGGCTACGTCAACCTCAAGGACGGGCCCGGGTCAGAGGACAAGGCCTACGACTTCATGAACGCCCTGCTGGCGCCGGCGTCGACCCAGCCGCTGTTGGAGGCGGGCTATGGCCATTCCAACGCCGCCTCGATGCAGAGCTTCGGTGAGGAGATGCTGACCTCGGTGGGCCTCGGCCAGATCGACGCGCCGGTGCTGGCGCAACTGCCCATGGCCGCCGAGCTGCGGCAGAAGCAGTCCGAGGCCTTCGAGCGCATCAAAGTCGGCTTCTGATCCCGGACATGCGGCGGGCGCTCCTTCGCCCGCCGCTTCCCTCCCTCCCCCGCGCGACACCTTGCCCGTCGCTCCGCGGGTGGAAAAAGTGAACCGATCCCCTCTGCCTCTCGTAAGTCGAGCTAGACAGTTGATGAGGCAGAGATGGCTGACATTCTCAATATCCTGCTGGCGTTGACCAGCATCGGCTTTGGCCTCGTGGGGTGGCTGATGCCGCGCTACACGATGGATGTGCTGGACCTGGAGGCGCGCGGCACCACCATGGGCACCAGCGAGATCCGGGCGGCGTCGGGCGCTCTGTTCGTCGGACTGGGCGCGGGCGCGCTGATCCTGAACACGCCGCTGGCCTTCGCGATGATCGGCTTTGCCTGGGGCGGCGCGGCTCTGGGGCGGCTGACCTCGATCCTCGCCGACGGCGCCCCCACCCGGCAGACCTATGTGTTCTTTGCCGTCGAGGCCGCGGTTGCCGCGCTCGCGCTCGGTCTCAATCTCGGGATGGCTTGAACTGGGCGGCCGGGTCGCCTAGGTTCAAAGATGTCCTTCGGGACTATGGTGATAAACGCGCAGGTAATAAGCGGATCGGACCCGGGGGCGGTACCCGGCGGCTCCACCAAATCTCCTTCGTTGGGGGACCATGGGGCCGAAACAGGATCGACGGACGTCTAAAGCTGTAGCTTTCACTCGGTGAGGTACCACCGTTATCGGTCCGACAAAGCATAATTGCCAACGACAATCGTGCTCCGGTTGCTCTGGCCGCTTAAGCGGTTCGAGTAATCGAAATCTGAAGCCCTTGCGCCTAGCCGCGTAAGGCGGGGTTCGCAGGCACCTGGCAACAGAAGCCTGCACTTTCCTCCGACAAGCACCCGGTCCACCGATGCGCGCCGCCCGGCTCGTTTCGAGGCGGCTCTCTGCCCCGCACCGACGGCCAGGGCGCGGCGCCGTCGCGTCAAAGCTCCCGCGAGCGCGGCAGACATCCAGAGGCTCGCGTTCACAAAACGGCGCTCATCCACCCTCGCCGCGTGTTCGGCGTAACTGGCAAGATCACCGTCCACCGACGGCGGGCAAACCGAGACGCGTTGCGCCTGGCATCCGACGTGAGGGCCGTGATTCGCGATCGGTGCGTCAGCGGACCCTCGGTAGGCGATGCGGAGCCCCGAGGCGTCGCGCCGCACCGGGCCAGAAAGTGGCCGCCGGACCGCCCCCCACCCTCGCCAGACCCACGGCGATTTGCTAGGTCCGGGACACCGCGCTCAGACGAGGCCCGCCGATGACCGACGCCCCCGCAGCCCGCTCTTCCGCCCACGACGCCGACCCGATCCCGCCGGCCGCCGCCGACGCCGTGGCCGAGCTGATGGCGAGCGGGGATCTGTTCCGCTATACCGCCGCGGCGGACGCGCCCGTGACGCTGTTGGAGCGCGAGTTCGCCGCCGCTCTGGGCAGCCGCCACGCCGTCGCAGTCAGCTCGTGCTCCGCGGCGCTATTCCTAGCGCTTCGGGCGCTGGACCCCGCCCCCGGCGCGCGGGTGCTGATCCCCGCCTTCACCTTCGCCGCGGTGCCCTCGGCGGTCCTGCATGCGGGCTGCGTGCCGGTCCTGGCCGAATGCGGCGCCGACTACCGGCTGGACATGGACGATGTCGCGGCCAAGCTGCCGGGGTGTTCCGCCCTGTTGGTCAGCCATATGCGCGGGCACACCTCGGACATGGACGCGCTTGTGGACCTGGCCGACCGCCACGGCGTGCCCCTCATCGAGGACGCGGCGCATTCCCTGGGCACCACCTGGCGCGGGCGCAAGATCGGCACGCTGGGCGCGATGGGCTGCTTTTCGTTCCAGTCCTACAAAATGCTGAACGGCGGCGAGGGCGGGATCCTGATCACCGACGACGCCGATCTGGCGGCCAGGGTCATCGTCATGTCCGGCGCCTACGAACACAACTGGTCCAAGCACGACATTCCGACCGAAGCGATGGCGCGGTGGCAGAACCGCCTGCCGCTCTACAACACGCGGATGTCGAACCTGTCGGCGGCGGTGATCCGGCCGCAGATCCCGCTCCTGCCCGCGCGGGTCGCGGCGGGGCGGCGCAACCACGACGCACTGGCCGCGCGGCTGGCCCCCTGCCCGCATCTGTCGGTGCCGGCGCCCCTGGAGGGCGAGGCGCGGGCGCCCGATTCGATCCAGTTCAACCTCGTGGGGATCAGCGGCGCGCAGGCCGACGCCTTTGCGCACGAGGCGCGGCGCCGCGGCGCGGGGGTGTCGATCTTTGGCCGGTCCGAGGACAACGCGCGCGCGTTCTGGAACTGGGGGTTCCTGGACGACGTCCCGGATCTGCCGCAGACGCGGGCGATGCTAATGCGGGCCTGCGACCTGCGCCTGCCGGTGCGCACCACTGCGGCCGAGATCGACGCCCTGGCGACCGCAATCATCGGCGCGGTCGAGGCCGTGGCGCCGGCGCCGCGCTTCGGCACCTGACCTTGCCCCCGCCCGACGGGCCGGGCAGTCTGTGAGCGAAGCGACGAGGACCGGAACGATGGCCGCGACATCGAACACCCACGACGCATCGCGGCAGGGTCGCTGCCTCTGCGGCGCCGTCCGCTACAGTTTCGACCCGGAAACGACGGTGTTCCGCGCGCACTGCCACTGCGAAAGCTGCCGCCGGGCCACGTCGTCGCCGGTGACCACCTTCTTTGGTGTGCGCGACAGCGGTTGGCGGTGGACAGGCGCCGCCCCAGCGAGCCATGCGTCATCGCCCGGGGTGCGGCGGATGTTCTGTGGCACCTGCGGCAGCCCCATGGCCTATGCCACCGACGACCTGCCGGGGCAGACGCATTTCTATGCGGCGACGCTGGCCGATCCTGCGGGGTTCGCGCCCGAGCGGCACGATTTCTGGGGCGAGCGGCTGGCCTGGCTGCCCCTCGCCGACGATCTGCCCAAGCACGACTGAGCCTCCGCCCGCGCGGGCGGTTCCCTTTGACCCGGCCCGGCGCTAGCGTCGCCGCGACCGGTTGCGGAGATTCCCCGATGCGAAACGACGTTCCCAACAGTTGGCAGGCGCGGGCCGAGGCCGCCACCTTCTACGGCTTCACCGATCTACCGACGCTGGCGGAGCGCGGGACTGTGGTGCTGACCCATGGCGAGGGCGCGCACGTGGTCGACACCGAGGGGCGGCGCTATCTCGACGCCAATGCCGGGCTGTGGAACATGGTCGCGGGCTTCGACCACCCCGACCTGATCGCGGCGGCCAAGGCGCAATACGACCGTCTGCCAGGCTATCACGCCTTCTTTGGCCGGATGTCGGATGCGACGGTCGAGCTGTCCGAGCGGCTGACCGCGCTGGCCCCCTTCGACGGCGGGCGTGTGTTCTATACGAACTCCGGCTCCGAGGCGAACGACACGCTGGTGAAGATGTTGTGGTTCCTGTCCGCCGCCGAGGGCCGCCCCCTGCGCCGCAAGATCCTCACGCGGGTCAACGGCTATCACGGCGTCACCGTCGCCGCGACGTCGATGACCGGCAAGCCCTATAACCGCGTCTTCGGACTGCCCCTGCCCGGGTTTCTGCACCTGACCTGCCCGCACTACTGGCGCGAGGGCCGCGCGGGCGAGAGCGAGGCACAGTTCACCGCGCGCCTCGCCGCCGAGTTGGAAGAGGTGATCGAACGTGAGGGCGCAGGCAGCATCGCCGCCTTCGTGGCCGAGCCGGTGCTGGGTGCGGGCGGGGTGATCCCGCCACCCGAGGGATATTTCCAGGCGATCCAACCGGTCCTCGCCGCCCACGGCATCCCCTTGGTCGCCGACGAGGTGATCTGCGGCTTCGGCCGCACCGGGGCGCTGTGGGGGGCAGAGACCTATGGCTTCACCCCCGACGCGGTGATCGCGTCCAAGGCGATGACCGCGGGCTATTTCCCCATGGGCGCGGTGATTCTGGGGCCCGACCTGGCGGCGCGTCTGACCCGCGCCGCAGAAGGGATCGAGGAGTTCCCCCACGGCTTTACCGCCTCCGGCCATCCCGTGGGCAGCGCGGTGGCTCTGGCCGCCATCGACCTCATCGTCGACGGCGGGCTGATGGCCCAGGCGCAGGCGCTGATCCCCCGCTTTGAGGCGGGGCTCGCAGGGTTCGCCGATCACCCCAACGTGGGCGAGGTGCGTGGCAAGGGGTTGATGGGCGCGCTGGAGGTGGTGGCCGACCGCGAGAGCCGCGCGGCGATCCCCAATATCGGCGAGCGGGTGGCCAATGCGGCGATGGACCGCGGCCTGATCTGCCGCCCCATAGGACCCGCCATCGTGCTCTGCCCGCCCTTCATCCTGAGCGAGGGCGAGATGGACGGGATGTTCGCCACCCTGCGCGATGCGCTCGACGCGGCCCTGGGCGAGGCGATCGCCTGAGCCGCCTCCGCGCCGGTCACGGCGTCCCTTTGCAGATATTCTCAGGGGGTCCGGGGGCAGAATGCCCCCGGTCGGCCCGTCAGCCGTTCATCTTGGCCAGTTGCGCCTGGAGATCGGCGAGCTGTTTGCGAATCTCGTCGAGATCGGCCGAGTCGGTGCCGCGCGCGTCGTCCTCGTCGTCCTCGCGGGCGGGCCCGGACCAGTTCTCGGAGATGCCGCCGGTCATCGCCTTGAGAAACGCGCGCTGCTGCGCCTGCATCGCCTCGAACCCGGCCATCCCCGCCATCGGACCCAGCGCGGCGTCCATCATCTTGGACTGGCTCTCGCGCAGCATGTCGAAGGACGCCGCCAGGAACTGCGGCACCACCGACTGGGCCTGCGTGGTGTAGCTGCGCACCAGGTCTGTGAGCACGGCCAGGGGCAGAACGCTTTCGCCCTTGGACTCATGTTCCGCCACGATCTGAAGCAGATACTGGCGGGTGAGGTCGTCCCCGGACTTGAGATCCACGATCCGAACCTCGCGACCCTCGCGGATGAATCCCGCGATGTCCTCCAACGTCACATAGTCCGACGTCTCGGTGTTGTAGAGACGCCGACTGGCATAGCGTTTGATCAATAGCGGTGCGGATGTCTCGGCCAACGCACCCTCCCCGTGTTGCGGCGCAGCGACGAGCTTACGGCAGCGCAGCGCAAAAAGAAAGAGCGCCCGAACAGGCGGGCGCTCTGACGAAAAAGGGCGGGCCCCACGCTGGGGTCCGCCCAAATCGACCGGCCGTGAGGGAGGACACGGCCCGCCGGGTCACTCTTACTTCGCGGTCGCCTTCTTGGCGGCAGCGGTCATCTCGCCGGTGGCCTTCTTGGCGGCGGCGGTCATGTCCTCGGACATGTCCTTGCCGGCGGCCAGCATCAGCTCGACGGTTTCCATCTGGACCTTCTTCGCCACTTCGGCGAAGGCGGCCATGGTCTCGGCGGTCATTTCGGCCTGGGCCGAGGCGAAGTCGGTCATCGCCTTGCCATAGTCGGCGGGCTCGTCCTTGACCGTGGTGACTTCGCCCATTTTGGCGATGGTGTCCTTGGTCCACTTGGACGAGATCTCGGTCGACTTCTCGGCGGCTTCCAGAGCGACCTTCGACATCTTTTCGCCGAAGGAGGCGTAGGTTTTGAAGCCGTCCTGCATGGCGCCCATGTCGACGGGGAACGCGCTCAGCATTTCGTTCATCATCTTGCTGTAGTCTTGAGCCTTGGCAGCCATGAGAATTCTCCTTTCCGTGCGGTGCACGATTTCTGCGACTGCACAGAATATGCCTGCTGCGGCGCAGCATATCAAGTCTTTTTGCTGCACCGCAGCAAAAAATAATCTGGTTTATGAATCAGTGACTTGGCTGGGAAATCACGTACGTTCCCGGCGCAGGTGCCAGAATGTCGCGGCCGTCCTTCCCTGGAACGCGGGCCGCAACCTTCCTGCCCGAGCGTTTTGCCAGCCACTCCCCCCACCGCGGCCACCACGAGCCCTCGTGGAAGTCCGCGTCCTTGAGCCAGTCGTCGGCGGTCCCCGACCAGTCGCCATTGGTGTAGTGGCCGTATTTCTTCTTGGACGGCGGATTGATGATCCCGGCGATGTGGCCCGACTCCGACAGAATGAACGTCTTGGATCGGCTCCCCATCTTCTGGATGCCACTGAACGAGGACTTCCAGGCGGCGATGTGGTCGGTCTCGCAGGCGATCGCGCAGAGCGGCACCTTGACCCCCGACACGTGCAGGGTCTCGCCCAACAGGTCGAACCCGTCGGTGGCGAAGCGGTCGTCCTGGCAGAGGCCGCGCAGATATTCCACCGCCATGGCCGCGGGCAGGTTGGTGCCGTCGCCGTTCCAATAGAGCAAGTCGAAGGCCGGCGGCGCCTCGCCCAGCATGTAGCTGCGGATCGCGGGCCCATAGATCAAATCGTTCGACCGCAAAAAGCTGAACGTGCGGCTCATGAAGAACGAGTTGAGCACGCCATGCGCCTTCACCTCGGCCTCGATCCCGTCGACGAAGTCGTCGTCCAGGAACACCCCCACCTCGCCCTGGTCCGAAAAATCGGTGAGCGTGGTAAAGAAGGTGGCGGAGTTGACCGAGCTGTCCCCCCTTTTGTCCATGAGCGCCAGGGTGAGGCTGAGCGTGGTGCCGGCGATGCAGTAGCCCACCGCGTTGACCTTGTCCTCTCCCGTGATCTGCTTCACCTCGTCGATGGCGCACAGATACCCCTCCTCGACATAGTCGCCCATGCCGACGTCCGCATAGGAGGGATCGGGGTTCTTCCAACTCACCACGAAGAGGGTGAAGCCCTGATCGACGATCCACTTGATCAGGCTGTTCTTCTCCTTGAGATCCATGATGTAGAACTTGTTGATCCACGGCGGAAAGATGATCAGCGGCGTCTTGTGCACCTTGTCGGTGGTGGGCGCGTATTGGATCAACTCGAACATGCGGTTGCGGTAGACGACGCTGCCGGGCGTGGTGGCGATGTTGCCGCCGACCTCGAACGCCTCGCGGTCGGCCAGCGTCACCAGCAGCTCGCCGTCGTTGGCCTCGATGTCGCGCACCAGATTCTCCAGCCCGTCGACGAGGGACTGGCCCTCGGTCTCGACCGCGCGGGCCAGCGCCTCGGGGTTCGTGCCGAGGAAGTTCGTGGGGCTCATCATGTCGAGGATCTGGCGGCTGAAATACTCCACCCGCTTGCGATCCTTGTCCGATAGGTGGTCGAGCGATTGGATCGCGTCCTGCACCGCCTCGGTCGAGAACAGATACTGCTGCTTGATGTAGTTGAAGTAGGGGTGCGTGTCCCACAGGGGATTGGAGAACCGCCGGTCCTTGGGTCCTGTGTCCTCTGGCGGAGCGAGCTTGCCCTGAGCGAACTGCTGCTGCGCCTCGACATAGTGTTTCAGCGCCTTGCCCCAGTAACCGATCTGGTGCTCTAGCATCTTCGACGGGTTCGCCATCATCTCGGCCCAATAGGCGCCCGCGGCCTTCATGTAGAGATCCGCACCCGGCGCCTGGAGCGTCGGATTGGGCGCGCGTTTGCGGGATAGGGCCGACATGAGACGGGCCGAAAGCTCTTCGATCTTGGCCAAATTCTGCGTCATCAGCTCCGGCATTTCCGCCGCAGTCGCGGACATTGCGGCGGCGGTGCCCGATTCCTGTGTTGCCATGACGCTGTCTCCCCCCTAGTTTTGCTGCAGGGCAGCATTTCGGTGCCCGCCCTAGCTTAACGTCGCGGGCACGGGGGGCAAACCCGCGATTTCAACCGGCAGTTCCGGGAAAGGACGCGCGCGATGCGATACATGGCGACCTACGATCTGATGGAAACGGCCCGGGTGACCAATCAATGGCTGGGCGCCACGGCACAGGCGATGGGGTCGTTTCCCGCCACCGGTCTGGTCCCGAATCCCGCGTTCCAAATGATCCGCGCCTGGGGCGAAGTGACCGAGCGCACCTTTGCCCGCATGGTGGCCAAGCCCGACTGGGGCATCGAAACCGTTGTCGCCGGCGATGGCCGCGACCACGTGGTCGAGATCGTGACCGAACTGGCCAAGCCCTTCGGCGATCTGATCCGGTTCCAGGTCCAGGGCCGCGCGCCCAAGCGGCGGCGCGTCCTGCTCGTCGCGCCCATGTCGGGTCACTATGCCACGCTGCTGCGCTCGACCGTGGTGTCGCTCCTGCCCGACGCCGAGGTGTGGATCACCGACTGGCACAACGCCCGCGACATCCCCGTCAGCGAGGGCAAGTTCGACGTCGACGACTACACGCTCTACCTGGCCGAGTTCATGCAGCATCTGGGCCCCGACATCCACGTCATCGCCGTGTGCCAGCCCGCGCCGCTCGCTCTGGCGGCCACCGCCTATCTGGCCGAACGCCAGCCCGACGCGCAGCCGACCACACTGACCCTTATCGGCGGGCCGATCGACCCCGACGCTGCGCCGACCGAGGTGACGGACTTCGGCAACCGCGTGACCATGGGCCAGCTCCACGAGTTGGTGATCCAGCGCGTGGGCTTCAAATACGCGGGCGCCGGGCGGATGGTCTATCCGGGCCTGTTGCAGCTCGCCTCGTTCATCTCGATGAACGCCGACAAGCACGCGCGCGCGTTCGGCGACCAGATCCTGCGCGTGGCCAAGGATCAGGCCGGCGACCACGACAAGCACAACCGCTTCTACGACGAATATCTCGCGGTCATGGATATGACCAAGGAGTTCTACATGTCCACCGTCGAACGGGTGTTCAAAAGCCGCGACATCGCCCGCAACGTCTTTACCGTCAATGGCGAGAGCGTGGACATCGGCAAGATCACAACCGTCGCGGTCAAGATCGTCGAGGGCGAGGACGACGACATCTCGGCGCCGGGTCAGTGCCTGGCCGCCCTGGACCTCCTCACCGGCCTGCCCGACGAGAAGAAGGCCAGCCACCTGGAGCCGGGCGCGGGCCACTACGGCATCTTCGCCGGGCGGTCCTGGCGCAACAACATCCGGCCGCTGGTCCTGGACTTCATCGACATGAACTCGGACGCGCCGCTGGACCCGCAGGTCCACGCCGCGGCCGAGGCGGTGCCGGAGGCCCCCCGCCCGGTCAAACGTCCCTCTCGCCGCCGGACCGGCGCCACCCCCGTCTGAGCGGCTTTGCCGTTGTGATCGGTCCTGGCGGTCTCTATGTCTGAGGCCGCACGGGAGGGCCTGGGGCGATGGCACGCAACGACCGACGCGATCGGCTGGAAAACGCGGCGATCCGCGGCCTTCTGGGCCTGATCCTCGCCGTGCCCTATCGCTGGCGCGTGCCGATGATGGGTTGGGTGGTCAGCCGCGTCGTCGCCCCCCTCGCGGGCTGGCGCAAGCGTATCCGCGCCAACCTCGCCCATGTCCTGCCCGACCTGCCGCAGGCCGAAGTGCGGCGGCTGGAGCGCGCGGTGCCCGACAACGTGGGGCGGATGCTGATCGAGGTCTATTCGGGCACCGAGTTCAAGTCCCGCGTTGCCGACACCCCCCTCAACGGGCCCGGCCTGCCCGCGTTTCGGACCGCCCGGGCCGAAGGGCGTCCGGTGCTCCTGGTCACCGCGCATTTCGGAAACTACGACGTGCTGCGCACCGCACTCTTCGCCAGCGGCTATCCCCTGGGCGCGCTTTACCGCGAGATGCGCAACCCGCATTTCAACGCGCACTACGTGGGGATGCTGAAATCCATCGGCGAGCCGGTGTTCCCCGCGACCCGCCAGGGCATCACCGCGCTGGTGCGCTATCTCGCCGACGGCGGCACCATCGGCATCCTGACGGACGTGTTCTCGGACAAGGGGCTGCCGGTGACGTTCTTCGGCAAGACCGCGCCGGCGGCCGCGTCGACCGCGGACTGGGCGCTGAAATACGACGCGCTGGTGATCCCGATCTACGGGGTGCGGCAGCCCGACGGCCTGAGCTTTGAGACCTACTTGGACACGCCTGTGCCGCTGACAGACCCGCAGACGATCATGCAGGGGCTGAACGACAGCCTGGAGCGGATGGTGCGGCGGCACATGGACCAATGGTTTTGGATCCACCGCCGGTGGAAGCCCGAGCGCCAGGCCGAACTGGCCCGCGCTGCCGAGGCCGAGGCGACCGCCGCGGCGGGCGGGTCGTGATCTAGTGCGCCTTCGCCGCCGCCAGAATGGGCCCGTGCCCCGGCGCCTGGACCAGCACCGCCAGCGGCCCCCGCACCTCCAGCGTCATGGTGAAGGCCGCGTCGCCGTCCCAGCGGGCGATCTGGCGCCACTGGGTGACGATGTTGCTGTAGGTCAGCGTCTTGCCCGCGTTCTCGCCATGGGTGATCTCGACCTTGGCGTGGGGCATCAGGCGCACGAGGTGGATCATCATCCGCTTCGGCACCTCGGCCACGGCCATCGCGTCGATCCGCAACGTCGCACCGTCGCGCCGGAGGTAGAGGTCCACCGGCGCCGCCGCCGCCTTGTGCTTCTGAATGAGATCGGCGACGCGCATCGGCTTGTAACCGACCACGTGGTCGACGCCGCCGACGATCATCTGCGGGGTATAGACCGTGCGCTGCCGGGCGGCGCGGGCATAGCCCTTTTGCCGGGCGGTGTGGACAGGGCTGCCGAAGCGGTCCTTCCAGCCGATATAGTCCCAGTAGTCCACGTGCAGCGCCAATGCGATGACGTCGTCGCGGTCGGCCAGCGACGCCAGCAGCGCGTCGGCCGGCGGACAGGACGAACACCCCTGCGAGGTGAACAGCTCGACCACCACGGGCTTGTCCTGGGCGGCAGCGGGCACGGCGGCCCACAGGGCAACCGCGAATGCGGCCGCGACAGTCCGTATGATCCGCATGGCGCGCTCCTTCGCCCCCCGGGTGCCTTGCGTAGATACGTGCCACGACCGCCCCCGACCAATCAATGTTTTGAGAGAGTGCGTTACAACGCCGCTGGCATCATTGTGCACAATGGTATACAGAGGCGCCAGCCACGTGATCGAGTCGCATCGAGCGGCTCGCGCGATCCCACCATTAGACCAAGGGAGACAGCCGCATGACCATAGAGGTCGGACAGGACACCGCAAAGACCCGCAAATCCCTGACCGTGGGCGACAAGACCTATGCCTACTACGCCATCGCCGCCGCCGAAGAGGCCGGGCTGGGCGACGTCTCGCGCCTGCCCATCGCGCTGAAGGTGGTGCTGGAGAACCTCTTGCGCTTCGAGGACGGCAACACCGTCACCACCGACGACATCAAGGCGTTCGCCGATTGGGCCGCCAACGGCGGCAAGACGGATCGCGAGATCGCCTACCGCCCCGCCCGCGTTCTGATGCAGGACTTCACCGGCGTTCCGGCCGTGGTCGACCTCGCCGCGATGCGCGACGGCATCGTCGCCCTGGGCGGCGACGCGCAGAAGATCAATCCGCTGAACCCCGTCGACCTGGTCATCGACCACTCGGTGATGATCGACGAGTTCGGCAACCCGCGCGCGTTCCAGATGAACGTGGACCGCGAATACGAGCGCAACATCGAACGCTATCAGTTCCTCAAGTGGGGGCAGAAGGCGTTCGAGAATTTCCGCGTGGTGCCGCCCGGCACCGGCATCTGCCATCAGGTGAACCTGGAATACCTCGCCCGCACGATCTGGTCCGACACCGACCAGTCGGGCGAGATGGTGGCCTATCCCGACACGCTGGTCGGCACCGACAGCCACACCACCATGGTCAACGGCGCGGCGGTCCTTGGCTGGGGCGTCGGCGGGATCGAGGCCGAGGCGGCGATGCTGGGCCAGCCGATCTCGATGCTGATCCCCGAAGTCGTGGGCTTCAAGCTGACCGGCGCGATGACGGAAGGCACCACCGCCACCGACCTCGTGCTCAAGGTTGTGCAGATGCTGCGCGAGAAGGGCGTGGTGAGCAAGTTCGTCGAGTTCTACGGCGACGGTCTGGACAACGTGCCCCTGGCCGACCGCGCCACCATCGGCAACATGGCCCCCGAATACGGTGCCACCTGCGGCTTCTTTCCCATCGACGACGAGACGCTGCGCTATCTGCGCCAGACTGGCCGCGACGAGGAGACGCTGGCGCTGGTCGAGGCCTATGCCAAGGAAAACGGCATGTGGCGCAACCCGGGCTACGAGCCGGTCTATACCGACACGCTGGAACTGGACATGTCCACCGTCGTGCCGGCGATCTCGGGGCCCAAGCGGCCGCAGGACCACATCGCCCTGACCGAGGCGGCCAGCGCCTTCCACGCCTATATCGAGGGCCAGCGTGAGGGCAAGGACGGCTCCGAGCGCGCCGAGGGCCGTTGGGAGGCCGAGGGCGGCCAGCCCGAACCGGTGGACATCCCCGGCGACGAGGGGCACCACCGCCGCGGATACACCACCATCACCGACATCGACGGGGAGAAGGAATCGTTTCAGATGCATGACGGCTCGATCGTCATTGCGTCGATCACCTCGTGCACCAACACCTCGAACCCCTATGTGATGATCGGGGCCGGTCTGGTGGCGCGCAAGGCGCGGGCCCTCGGCCTGAACCGCAAGCCCTGGGTCAAGACCTCGCTGGCGCCCGGCTCCCAGGTGGTCAGCGCCTATCTGGAGGCCGCGGGCCTGCAAGAGGACCTGGACGCCATCGGCTTCAACCTCGTGGGCTATGGCTGCACCACCTGCATCGGCAACTCCGGCCCGCTGGAGCCCGAAATCTCCAAGTGCATCCACGACAACGACCTGATCGCGGTCAGCGTCCTGTCGGGCAACCGCAACTTCGAGGGCCGCATTTCGCCCGACGTCCGCGCCAACTACCTCGCTTCGCCGCCGCTCTGCGTGGCCTACGCGCTGGTGGGCGACATGAACGTCGACATCACCACCGAGCCGCTGGGCCAGGACCGCGACGGCAACGACGTCTATCTCAAGGACATCTGGCCGTCGCAGGCCGAGATCGCCGAACTGGTCGAAAGCACGGTGACGCGCGAGAGCTTCCAGGAGAAGTATGCCGACGTCTTCAAGGGCGACGACAAGTGGCGCGGGGTCGAGACGCCGGACAGCGAAACCTACGATTGGCCCTCGGGTTCGACCTATGTCCAGAACCCGCCCTATTTCCAGGACATGGGGCCGGACGCGGGCACCATCGAAGACGTCCAGGGCGCACGCATCCTGGCACTCCTGGGGGACATGGTCACGACCGACCACATCAGCCCCGCGGGATCGTTCAAGGAATCTACGCCGGCCGGGAAATACCTCACCGAGCGCCAGGTGCAGCCACGGGAGTTCAACTCCTACGGATCGCGCCGCGGCAACCACGAGGTGATGATGCGCGGCACCTTCGCCAATATCCGCATCCGCAACGAGATGCTGGACGGGGTCGAGGGCGGCTACACCAAGGGGCCGGACGGCAACCAGATGCCGATCTACGACGCCGCCATGGCCTATCAGGAGCAGGGCACGCCGCTCGTGGTCATCGCCGGCGAGCAGTACGGTGCGGGGTCCAGCCGCGACTGGGCGGCCAAGGGCACCGCGCTCTTGGGCGTCAAGGCGGTCATCGCCGAGAGCTACGAGCGCATCCACCGCTCCAACCTCGTCGGCATGGGCGTGATCCCGTTCGAGTTCACCGGCGGCGACACCCGGTCCAGCCTGAACCTGACCGGCGACGAGACGGTGTCGATCCACGGGCTGGCCGGCGACGACCTGCGCCCCGGCGCGACCCACACCGCGACCATCGCCTATGCGGACGGGACGAAAAAGGAGATCCAGCTCAAGAGCCGGATCGATACGGGGATCGAGATCGACTACATCCGCAACGGCGGCGTCCTGCACTACGTGCTGCGGCGCCTGGCCGACACCGCCTCGGCGGCGTGATGTCGATGCGGGTCGCCCTGATCACCGGGGCGGCCCGCGGCCTCGGCCGGGTCATCGCCGCCGACCTGGCGGCCGACCACCCCGTGGCCGTCACCTACCGCGACAGCGACCCCGCCGCGCTGTTGGCCGAGGTGCCGGGGATCCATGCGATCCAGGCCGACCTGCGCGACCCGGGCGCGGCGGAGGCGGTGATCGCCGAGGTTGTCGCGCGGTTCGGCCGGTTGGACGTCCTCGTCAACAACGCGGGTCTGGTGGCGGGCACGCCGATGGAGCCCGGAGGCTTCGACGCCGCGGCCGAGATTTTCGCCGTGAATGCCGTTGCGCCCATGGCCCTGCTCACCGCAGCCCTGCCGCATCTGCGCGCAGGCGCCGCGGTGGTCAACATCTCGTCGGTGAACGCCGCTCTGCCGCCCCAGGGGGCCGCCGCCTATGGCGCGTCCAAGGCGGCGCTGGAGAACCTCACCCGCGCTGCGGCCAAGGAACTGGGACCGCGCGGCATCCGGGTGAACGCCGTGGCCCCGGGCGCCATCGCCCTGCCCGAGGCGCCGCGCGCGGACGCTCTGGTCGACGCCTTTGCCCGCGAGACCGCTCTCGGTCGCATCGCGACACCGCAGGAAGTCGCCGCAGCGGTGCGCTATCTCGCCTCCGACGCTGCGTCCTTTGTCACCGGCCAGGTCCTGACGGTCTCCGGCGGGTATCGGCTCTGAGCTTAAACGGGTCGTGGGGCGCGGACCCGGGTGGCGCACGGTCCCCGGCCGTCCCACGCACCCCGCCGAACGTCCCCATGTCGCTCGCCCATCTCATCCACCCTGCCCGGCCGCACGTCGGCCCGCCCCCGGGGGAACGCTTGCGCTCCCACCGCGCCGCGCTGCGCCGGAGTGTCGAGCGATGTCGCCAGGGAGCGGCGCGTCGCTCCGGAGCCGCCCCGCCTCCCAAGCGAATCCGAGGTCGTGCCCGTGGACCCCATCTCTGCTCCGATGGCGACAAACCGCCCTGCCCGGCCCCATTGTCTCGCCCGACGGCACGCCTGGCAGCGCCGTCCCACCCCGCTCCCCGGTGCGGCGCTTCGTGGCAAAGGCGGTTCCGCCGGCCCAACGCAGGGGCTGTGAGAGCCGTCGCAGGCTGCACAGCCCTGCCCCTCGGGGCGGCGCTGCCCATGTCTCTCAGCGGCCCGGAGGTGTCACAACGCCACCGCCGGCCGGGGGACGCCCCGCGCCCGCCTCGGTCCCGTGCCGCAGACCACCCCCAATCGCAGCCTTTTCTTGGTCCCCGGTTCAGAATCGTTTAACGTTTCGAGGCGATTGCTGGGGGGCAATGATGTCACGACTGAAGATACGGGCGAGTCTGCGCCACATCGGCGTTCCGGTGCCGGTCTGGGAGTTCGCGGTTCTGGCGGGCCTGGCGATGGTCTTCGCCCTCAACGGCTAGCCACGGCCGGCGCAGGACCGGGGCTCAGCCGCCCGCCTGCGCCTGGGCGATGGCGGGACGGATCTGTCCCTCCAGGCTGCGCTCGGTGATCGGCCCGGCGAACCGCAGGACCACCTTGCCCGCCCCGTCCACCACGAAGGTTTCGGGAACGCCGTAGAGGCCCCAGTCGAGGCCCGTGCGCCCGCTCTCGTCGGCGGCGAGGCCGACATAAGGATCGCCCAGCTCACGGAGGAAGGCCAACGCCTTCGCCGGCTCGTCCTTGTAGTTGATGCCGTAGATCGGCACGCCCTCGTCGGCGAGCAGTTGCAGATTCGGGTGCTCGACCCGGCAGGGCGCGCACCAAGACGCCCAGAAATTCACCAGCTTGACCCCCGGCGCAGCGAGGTCCGCGACCGTGAACGCGGGGCCCGACAGATCGGTCACGGTCAGCGCCGGGACCTCGCGGCCGACCATGGCCGAGGGCAGCGCGTCGGGGTCCTCGCGCTGCATGCCCGTGTAGAACAGCACAGCCAGCAGGGCGAACAGAACCGGCGGCGCCAGCATCAGGGGCGAGATCCTAGCCACGGCGGCGCTCCATCTCTTCCAACTGCCGCTTGACGCGGCGCCCGCGCAACGCGGTTAGCAGGACGATCCCGACGATCAGCGAGAGCGACACCGCGTAGGCGCTCAGCACTTCCACCGCATAGGCGCCAAGGTCGGGCATCACGCCAACCTCTCGCGCAGGCGCAGCGCATGGATGCGGCGGGCGCGGATCTCGGTCCGGGTGCGCGCGATCACGAGCGCCACGAACAGCAGCACGAACCCGGCGATGGTGACGAGCGTGGGATACCAGAACACGTCGGCCACGTTCTCTTCGGCGTCGAGCGACAGGGACGCGCCCTGGTGCAGGCCCTGGTTCCAGAAGTTCACCGCATAGCGGCTGAGAATCGCAAAGACCGAGCCGACCAGGCAGAGGACGCTGGTGAGGTCGGCGGCCGTGTCGGGATCGTCGACCGCCTGCCACAGCGCGATGTAGCCCAAGTAGAACAGGAACAGGATCAGAAACGAGGTCAGCCGCGGGTCCCATTCCCACCAGGTGCCCCACATGGGCTGTCCCCAGATCGCTCCTGTGAAGAGCGCGATGAGGGTGAAGGTCACGCCCACCGGCGCGGCCGCCCGGGCGGCCAAGGCGCTCACATGGTGGCGGCGGATCAGCCAGATCAGCGACGCCACCAACATCATCGCCCAGGCGTTGATCGCCATCATTGCCGAGGGCACGTGGATGTAGAAGATCTTGACCGTCGACCCCTGCCGGAAGTCGTCGGGGGTGAAGAAGAACCCCCAGATCAGACCGACGCCCAGTGCGGCCGCCGCGAGCCCCCAGAGGACCGGCAGAACCGGCCGGGTGAACGCCATGAATTTGGCTGGGTTGGCATAGGTCCAGAGCGACATGGACTTGACTTACGGCGCCCGGCGGCGGTCCTCAAGGGGCAGAAGCGCCGCAGCCGCCCAGGGGCGCGGGCAAGCCCCTTGCAAGGGGCTTGCAAATCTCTTGCAAGAGATTTGCTCCCCGCCCGGCGGTCAGCGCAGGGTGACGCGGAGCGCCGCCGCGGCGGCGAAGGGCAACAGCGCGACACAGCCCAGCGTGATCCCGGCCAAGAGCGGCAGGCTCGGCCCGATCTCCATGCCTTCGGCGCCGCGCCGGGCGATCTCGGCGCCGAAGATCAGCGTCGGGATGTAGAGCGGCAAGACCAGGAGCGACAACAGCAGCCCGCCCCGGCGCACGCCCACGGTCAGCGCCGCGCCGAAGGTGCCGATGAAGCTGAGCGCCGGGGTGCCGACCGCCAGGCTGAGCACGAGCCAGCCATAGCCCGGCGCGGGGAGGTTCAGGAGCACGCCCAGGGGCGCCGCCGCCAGCGTCAGCGGCAGGCCGGTGGTCAGCCAGTGGGCCGCCGCCTTGGCCGCCGCGACGCCCTCCAGCGGGATGGGCGCCGTGGCCAGGAGGTCGAGCGACCCGTCCTCCCAGTCCAGCGCGAACACCCGGTCGAGCGACAGAAGACACGCCAGGAGCGCGCCGACCCACAGGATCCCCGGCGCCACCGCCGACAGGCGCCCGCTCTCGGGGCCGATGCCGAAGGGCACCAGCGTCACCACGATCAGAAAGAACGCCAGGCTGAGGCCAAAGCCGCCGCCGGCGCGGAACGCCAGCCGCAGGTCGCGGGCGACGACACGGATCATAGGAACGCCTCGTCGAACCCGCCGGGTGCCGCCGCCTCGGCCGCCGCGCGGAAGGGCCCGAGGTCCAGCAGGTCGGCCTCAAGCCCCAGGTCGATATGGGTGGCGATGAGCGCCGATCCGCCTTCCGCCAGGTGGGCCCGGACCGCCGCGGCGAAGAGGCCGACGCTGGCGGTGTCGAGGGACACGGTGGGCTCATCCAGCGCCCAGACCGGCCGCCCGGTGACTAGGAGCCGCGCGAGGCCCAACCGCCGCTTCTGCCCCGCCGAGAGGTGCTGGGCGGCGCGGTCGGTCAGGGCGCCGAGGTCGAACGCCGCCACCGCCGGCGCGATGTCCCGGGTGCCGTAGACGCCCGCCCAGAACGCCAGGTTCTCGGCCACGGTCAGGGCGGATTTCAGGCCGTCTGCGTGGCTGGCATAGGCCAGCGCTTCGGGGGGCACGCTCATCCCTCCGCCGAGCGGCGGTTGCAGACCCGCGAGTGTCCGCAGGAGCGTGGTCTTGCCGATGCCGTTGGGTCCGCGCAGGATCAGTGCCCGGCCCGGCGGGAGGGCGAAACACACCCTCTCCAACACCGGCACACCGCCGCGCGACACGGCCAAGTCCTCGACCCGCACTTCCATGACAGGCGCCCTAACCCATCGCTGCGGCGGGCGAAAGCCTCAGCCGACGGTGAGGAGCGCGGCGCCCACCCGGCGCCCCTCGCCCAGCAGCACGTTGTAGGTCCGGCAGGCGGCGGGGGTGGCCATCGCCTCGACCGCGATCCCCGCCGCCTCCAGCGCGGCGCGGAACCCAGGCGGCGGATGCGCCGTCTCGGCCCCGGTGCCGACGAACAGAATGTCGATGTCCGGCGCCGCCGCGACCAGGGGCGCGGGATCGTCGTAGCCCGACCAGAGCGCGACGCCGGAGGGCAAGACCGCAACCGCCCCGTCCCAGACCGTGCCGGCGACGCGGAAGAAGCTCGGCCCGTAGCCGTCGATCGGGCGGGCGACACCGAAATCCACTTCGTTCAGGCGCATGGGTGAGTCGTCCTCGTCAGCTCCAGAGCGGCAGGCCCGACAGGGCCGACCCGGCGATGATGGCATAGGCGGCCACGCGGTAGGCCCGGGCGCGCTCGGGGCGGAACATAGCCGCGCCCGCCAGATTGGCCAAGAGATAGACAGGGATCAGCGCCGCGCCGGTCGCCACGGCGGCCCAGGTGAGCCGGTCCATGAGGCCCAGGAGCGCGATGAGCGCCACGTCGGTGAGGATCAGATAGACGGTGATCGTGCCGCGCACGGCGGCCGGGGGCAGCGTCGAGGCGAGGTAGAGCAGGATCACCGGCGGCCCGCCCAGGCCCACAGCGCCGCCGAGGACGCCCCCCGCCGCGCCGGTGGCCCAGACCAGAGGCGGCGTCAGCCGTCCGCGATAGCGCAGGCCCGAGACGAGCGCGGCGAGGAGGGTCAGCGCGGCGAGGCTGACGCCCCAGCGGAACACCTCCGGCGGCACCTGTGTCAGGGCATAGAGGCCGAGGGGCATGGCCAAGACCATCGCCAGCCCCAGGCGCGCGATGTCCGGGGGATGGCCGTCGCGCAGCGCCCGCGGCACGGCCGGCAGGGGACCGACCAGGTCCATCACCACCAGGGCGACCAGGGCGGACACGGGATCCAGCACCCGCGCCGCCACCGGCAGGAACACCATCCCGGTGCCAAAGCCCGCGAACCCCCGCACCACACCGGCCACGGCCGCCGCGGCCCAGAGCCAGGCCATATCGCTCCATGGGATCACCGCCCGGCCCTCATCCCGGCCGGGGCGGCGCAGGGATCACGCGTCGACGTCGGCGAACTGGTTGCCCTCGGTCTTGTCGGGCTTGGACCAGTCGCGCTTGACCCCCAGCCACAACAGGATGGTGGAGGCCACGAAGATCGACGAGTAGGTGCCCACGATCACGCCCCAGATCATCGCGAAGACGAAGCCGCGGATCACGTCGCCGCCCAAGATGTAGAGCGAGATCAGCGCCAGAAGCGTCGTCACGCTGGTCATCATCGTCCGGCTGAGCGTCTCGTTGATCGACAGGTTCAGCACGTCCTTGAGCGGCCGCTGCTTGTATTTCCGCAGGTTCTCGCGCACCCGGTCGAAGACGACGACGGTGTCGTTCAACGAGTAGCCGACGATGGTGAGGAGCGCGGCGATGATGGCCAGGTCGAAGCGGATCTGGAGCTCGGAGAAGATGCCGATGGTCAGGATCACGTCGTGGACCAGCGCGGCCACGGCGCCCAGGGCGAACTGCCATTCGAAGCGCAGCCAGATGTAGATCAGCACCGCCCCAATGGCGAGCAGGACCGCGATGGCCGCGGTCTGAATCAACTCGCCCGAAACCTTGGGCCCCACGCTCTCCACGCTGGGGAAGGTGATGTCGGGCGCGACGGTGCGCAGGGCGTCCTGCACGGCGTTCACCACTTCGGGCGTGACGCTCTCCTGCCCTTCCTGCGCCTGGATGCGGACCATCGCGACGTTCTGATCGGGGCCGAAGGTGGGGTCGAACACCTCGGAAATCGCCACGTCCCCCAGCTCCAACGCGGCGAGGGCGTCGCGATAGGCGCCGACGTCCACCGGCTGCGCGCTCTCGGTGCGGATGGTGGTGCCGCCGCGGAAGTCGATGCCGTAGTTCAGCCCCTGGAGAAAGAACGACCCCAGCGCGACGAGAATCAACAGCCCCGACACGCCCAGCCAGATGCGCCAGCGGGAGAAGAAGTCGATGGAGGTCTGTTGAGGGACGAGTTTCAGGCGCATCTCACACCTCGATGGTCTTGGGGCGCCGCCGCTCGAACCACATCACGATCAAGAGGCGCGTGACGAAGATCGCGGTGAATACCGATGTCAGGATGCCGATGCCCAGCGTCACGGCGAAGCCGCGGACCGGACCCGAGCCCATGGCGAACAGGATCACGGCGGTGATGAAGGTGGTGATGTTGGCGTCGATGATCGCCGAGAGCGCCTTTTCATAGCCCAGCTCGATGGCGCGGGCGGGACCGCGGGCGGTCTTCAGCTCCTCCCGGATGCGCTCGAAGATCAGGACGTTGGCGTCCACCGCCATGCCCACGGTCAGGACGATCCCGGCGATCCCCGGCAGGGTCAGCGTCGCGCCGATGAGGCTGAGCACGCCGAAGAGCAGCGCGATGTTCAGGATCAGCGCCACGTTCGCGAAGAGCCCGAAGAGACCATAGCTGAGCGCCATGAACACCAGCACCCCGGCAAAGGCGACGACCGTGGCGACCTTGCCCGCGTCGATGCTGTCCTGGCCCAGTTCGGGGCCGATGGTGCGCTCTTCGAGGAACACCAGCTCGGCGGGCAACGCCCCGGCGCGCAACAGGATCGCCAGTTGCGTCGACTCCTCCACCGTGAAGTTGCCGGTGATGATCCCCGACCCGCCGGGGATGTGGTCCTGGATCACCGGCGCCGAGATGACCTCTTCGTCCAGCACGATGGCAAAGGGCGAGCCGATGTTCTCGGCGGTGTAGTCGCCGAACTTGCGCGCGCCCGTGGGATTGAAGCGGAAGTTCACCGCCGGGCGCCCGTTCTGGTCGAAGGACGGCTGCGCGTCAGTCAGCTCTTCTCCGGTCACGACCGCGGAGCGCTCGATGATGTAATAGACGCCCTCTTCGTCCAGCGACGGATAGACGACGTTGCGGGCGCCTGCCGGGGCGTCGGCCTCGGAGGTCCGGCCCACCACGGGGTTGAAGGTCAGCTGCGCCGTGGTGCCGATCAGCGCCTTCAGCTCTTCGGCCGAGCCGATGCCCGGCACCTGGATCAGGATGCGGTCGGCGCCCTGGCGCTGGATCGTCGGCTCGCGGGTGCCGACCTCGTCGACCCGGCGGCGGATGATCTCCAGCGACTGCTGGAGGGTGCGGTCGTCGGTGGCGCGCTGCTCCTCGTCCGACAAGGTGACGATGATATCGGTGCCCTGCCCCGCCACCTCGATGTCATTGGCGCCGACGCCGCCCAGGCTGACGATGGGCCGGGCCAGGCCGCGCACGATCTCCAACGCGCGAGGCATGCCGGCCGGATCGCCCAGGCGGATGCGCAGGGCGTCGCCGCCAGTGTCCTGACGGCGGATCGTGCCGACCTCGTCGCGGGCGTCGCGCAGCGCGTCGCGGATCTCGGGCCACATGGCGTCCAGCCGGTCGGCATAGACGTCCTCCACCTGCACCTCGGCCAACAGATGCGCCCCGCCGCGCAGGTCGAGACCCAGGTTCACCAGGCTCGCCGGCATCCAGTCCGGCCAGCCCGCGGCGGCCGCCTCCCGCTCGGGCGTCGCGCCCATCGCCTCGATCTCGGCCAGGGCGTCGTTGTGCTGTTCGACCCGTGTGTAGAACACGTTGGGCAGGGCGAGGATCAGCCCGAGGGCGACAAGCCCCCAGATCATGATCCGTCGAAAGGTGGAGATGTTCAGCATCGCCTGGGTCGTCTCTCCTGCAAGGGCCGGGGGGCGCGGGTCCGGCCGCCCACGCGGCCGGGGCAGCGGCTCACGAGTTGGCCGGCTCGGTCTTGTTCAGGACCTGGCTGATGGTGTGCTTGACCACCCGAACGCGGACGCCCTCGGCGACCTCGACCTCGACCTCGCCGTCTTCCTTGACCTTGGAGACCTTGCCGATCAGGCCGCCGGCGGTCACCACCTGGTCGCCACGGCGCAGCGCCTCGACCATTTTCTGATGCTCTTTGACCTTTTTCTGCTGCGGGCGGATCAGCAGGAAATACATGATCGCAAAGATCAGGATCAGGGGAATGAAGCTCGCGAACGCGCCTCCGGCGCCTCCGGCCGCTTGCGCAAAGGCAGGCGTGACGAACATGGGCAGGGTCCTTTGTGAAAGGGGCCCGTCGAGGGCCCCGTCTGTCATCGCGGTCCGGGTTTATCTGTGGCCCCGCCCCTTGTCCAGCAAGGCCCGCAGGTCGGCGCCGCGGCCGGGCGCCGGACGACCTCACGCCCTGCGACGCCGCGCCCTGCCCCGCCCGCCGATTGCGCCTTGCCACGGGGCGTCCGCCGGTTACGCTCGGCCCGGCGGCGCGGGGGGATGCGCCCGCCCCCGTCAGACCGGCGCGCGCGACCGCGACACACCCGCGCACCGCCGGGCCGCCCCGCACAGCCGTTCCGACACGGGGCGCGCATGGAGACGACGAGATGCGACTTGCACACATGAGTTGGGCGGATGTGGAGGCGCACGCCGCGCGCGATCCGCGCTGCGTGATCCCCGTGGGCTCGGTCGAGCAGCACGCGCAACTGTCGCTCTGCGTCGACATGATCCTGGCCGAGAGGGTGTCGGTCCAGGCGGCCGAACCGCTCGGCGTGCCGGTGTTCCCGGTGATGCCCTACGGCCACGCGCCCTATTTCGGCGGGTTTCCCGGCACGATCACCCTGCGGCTGGAGACGCTTCTGGCGGTGATGCGCGACCTCTGCGCCTCGGCCCGGCGGTCGGGATTCCGCCACATCCTGATCGTCTCGGGGCACGGCGGCAACGCGCCTGTGGGCGCGCTGGGGCACGAGTTGATGGCCGATTGGGGCGACGTGTCGATCCGGTTCCACGAGTGGTGGAAGGCCCCCAAGACCTGGGCCAAGGCGCAGGAGATCGACCCCACCGGCAGCCACGCCAACTGGATGGAGAACTTCCCCTGGACCCGCCTCGGCAACCGCGCCGCGCCGATGAAGGCGAAACCGCCGGTGGACTATGCCGAGTTGAAATGCCGCCCTCCCGACATGGCCCGCGACTATCTGGGCGACGGCGCGTTCGGCGGCACCTATCAGCGCTCGGACGCCGAGATGGATGCACTGTGGAAGGTCGGCGTCGCCGAGACCCGCGCCGCAATCCAGGGGCCCTGGCCCGACTTCGGCACCGCATGACCGACGAGGTCCTGATCTGGGGCGCGGGCGCCATCGGCGGCACGCTCGGCGCCTATTGGGCGCGCGCCGGGCTGCCGGTGCGGATGGTCGATACGGTGGTCGAGCACGCGGCGGCGTGCGCGACCGACGGCCTGCGGATCGGCGGATCGGTCGAGACCTTCACCCAGGTCGTGCCGTGCGTCACGCCCGCCGCACTGAGCGGCGTCTGGAGGCGCGTGGTCCTGGCGGTGAAGTCGCCCGCGACCGAGGCCGCGGCGGCGGCGCTCAGGCCGCATTTGGCGCCGGACGGCTATGTCCTGTCGGCGCAGAACGGGCTCTGCGAACATGTCATCGCAGGTATCGTCGGGGCGGAGCGGACCATGGGCGCCTTCGTCAACTTCGGGGCGGACTGGCACGGGCCGGGCGAGATTTTGTTCGGCAACCGCGGCGCGGTGGTGGTGGGCGAACTCGACGGCAGCGTCCGGCCCCGCACCCGCGACATGCACCGGCTCCTCCGTCTGTTCGAGCCCGAGGCGGTGTTGACGGACGACATCTGGTCCTATCTGTGGGGCAAGCTCGGCTACGGCGCGATGCTCTTTGCCACCGCGCTGACCGACGACAGCATCGCCCACAACTTCGCCGACCCCGCCCGCGGGCCCGCATTCATCGCGCTGGGGCGCGAGGTGACGGCCGTCGCCCGGGCCGAGGGCGTGACGCCCCGCGGCTTCGACGGGTTCGACCCCGCGGCCTTTGCCCTCGAGGCGCCATCGGGCGCGGCGGAGGCGAGCCTGGCCGCGCTCGCCGCGTTCAACCGCGGCTCGGCCAAGACCCATTCGGGCATTTGGCGCGATCTCGCCGTCCGCAAGAGACCCACCGAGGTCGACGGACAGGTGGGCGCCGTCATCGCGCGGGGCCGCCGCCACGGCATTTCGACCCCGCATCTCGACCGCCTGCATGGGTTGATCCGCGACGTGGAGACCGGTCGCCGCCCCATGTCGCCCGACACCTTCGCCGCGCTGATCCCGTGCAGCGACTGAGCCCACCCGGCCGCCCCAGGCACGGCCGGTCCGGGTGACCGCGGCCGCCCCCGCGGCCAACAACCTGCGCGGCGGCCTGCTCCTCGCCGCAGCGGGCCTGTGCTTTACGGCCGAGGTGGTCGCGGTGCGCTGGCTCGACCCCGGCACGCCGCAATCGCAGATCGTGCTGGCCCGCGCCTTGGCACAGCTCGGCGCCGTGGTGCTCTGGGCCGCCTGGGTCCGCGCGCCGCTCCTGGCCACGGCGCGGCCGGGCCGCCATCTCGCCCGGGGCCTGACCAGCGTGGTGAGCTGGTGGCTCTATTACAGCAGCTTCGCCCGTCTGGACCTGGCCACGGCCACGGTTCTGACCTTCTCCAGCGCGCTCTTCGTCGTCGTCCTGGCGGGCCCGATTCTGGGCGAGCGTGTAGGGGCGCGGCGCTGGATCCTCACCCTGGTCGGCTTTGCCGGCGTGGTCCTGGCGGCCCAGCCTGACGGGCTGCGCATCGAGCCCGGGGTGCTGTTCGGCCTCGGCGCGGCGCTGGCCATGGCCTCGCTCATCTTTCAGAACCGCATCCTGTCGCGCACCGAATCCACCGCGACGATCATGTTCTACATCGCGGTGGTCGCGGTCCTGGCGACGGTGCCCGTGGCCGTCGCGGGGTGGCGGCCACTCACCGCCGGGGACGCGGCGCTCCTCGCCGTCGCGGGGAGCCTGGGGGCGCTCGGGATGCTCGCGACGATCGAGGCCTACCGCGTGGGCGAAGTGTCGGCCCTGGCGCCGGTCCCCTACCTGCGGCTGGTGTTCTCCATCGCGGCGGGGCTCGCGCTGTTCGGCGAGGTGCCGGGGGTTGCCACCCTGGCGGGCAGCGCGCTGATCGTGGTCGCCGCTCTGGGCGTCGACGGCCGCCGCAGATAGGCCGAGGCCGGTCAGGCCACGACGTGGCAGGCGACCCGGCGACCCGGCGACACCTCCCGCAGCCGCGGCACCTCGGCCGCGCAGCGCGCCTCGGCCAGGGGGCAGCGGTCCCGGAACCGGCAACCCGACGGCGGGTTGCGCGCGTCCGGCAGGCCGCCCTTGATCGGCAGCGGGTCGTGCGACTGATTCACATCCGGCACGGGCACCGCCTGCACCAGAGCGCGGGTGTAGGGATGCAGCGGGGACTCGATCAAATCCCGCGTCGGCCCGTCCTCGACCACGGTGCCGAGATACATGGTGATTGTCCGGGCGCAGACATAGCGCACGAGCGACAGGTCGTGGCTAATATAGACGGCGGCGAGACCCAGCCGGTCGCGCACCTCGCGCAGCACGTTCAGGATCCCTGCGCGCACCGAGACGTCCAGCATCGACACCGGCTCGTCCGCGACGATGAAGTCGGGCCGCAGAACCAGCGCGCGGGCCAGCACCACCCGCTGAAGCTGGCCGCCGGACAACTGATGCGGAAAGCTCATCAGGAAATGCTCGGGCGCGGCCAGGTGGACCATGCGCAGCGCCTCGGCGATCCGCTCTTCGTGCTCGGCGGCGGGGACGCGGGCGTTGCGCAGGGGCTCTTGCAGGCTGCGCAGAATGGTGAAGTGCGGGTTGAGCGCGTCGAACGGGTTCTGGAACACCAGCTGCGCCCGGCGGCGAAAGGCCAGTTCCGCCTGGCGGTCCATCTCGCCGATGTCCGCGCCTTGGAACCGGACGGTGCCCGAGGTCGGCGGGATCAGCTTGATCAGCATCCGGCCCAGCGTGGTCTTGCCGCAGCCGGATTCTCCCACGATGCCCAGGGTTTCGCCCCGGCGAAGGGTGAAGTCCACGTCGGTGACGGCATGGATCTGGGGCCGGCGGCCGCGCAGGATGTCGGCGGCCGAGCGGCTGACGTCGAAGCTGCGCGAGACGCTGTCGACCTCGATCAGGGGGGCGTCTGCGGTCATGCGGCGCTCACTCCGGTCCAGGTGTCCACTTTCTTGGCCACGTCGCGCAGCGCCGCCGCCTCGTCGGCCCGATGGCATAGGGCCCGGTGCCCGTCGCCCACCGCCACGTCCGGCGGCTCCTGCGCGCAGCGCTCCTGCGCAAACGGGCAGCGGGGCCGGAACCGGCACCCGGCGGGCGGGTCCAACAGATCGGGCGGCGAGCCCTCGATGGGCGACAACTCGCGGTCGTCGCCGGACAGCTCTGGAAAGGCGTTGTAGAGGCCCATGGTGTAGGGGTGCGCGGGGTTGGCCAGCACCTCGGCCACCGGCCCGGCCTCGGCCACCCGGCCCGCATACATCACCACCACGTAGTCGCAGACATAGGCGACGACGCTGATGTCGTGGGTCACCAGGATCACCGAGAGGTTCAGCGCCGCCTGCAACTCGGCGAAGGTGTCGAGCACCTGCCGCTGGATCACCACGTCGAGCGCCGTCACCGGCTCGTCGGCGATCACCAGCTTGGGGCTCAGCGCCAGGGCCAGCGCGATGGAGGCGCGCTGCCGCATCCCGCCCGAGAACTGGTGGGGATAGTCGGTGAGCCGTTGTGCGTCCAGACCGACCATCGAGAACAGCTCGGCCGCCCGCGCGCGGGCGTCGCGCTTGCCCATCCCGCCGCGGTCGCGCAGCACCTCTTCGATCTGCTTGCCCACCCGCCAGACCGGGTCCAGCGCATTCATCGCCGACTGCGGCACATAGGCGATCTCGCGCCACATCAGCTTGCGCATCTCGCGCTCGGACATGGTGACGATGTCGCGGCCCTCGAACTCGATCGCGCCGCCGGCGAACCGGGCCGCGCCGGGCATGACCCGGGTGATGCCGCGGACAGCCGTGGTCTTGCCGCAGCCGGATTCGCCGACCACGCCGACGACCGCGCCCGCGGGCACGTCGAAGCTGACGCCGTCCACCGCGCGCACGTTGCCGCGCGGCGTCTTATAGTCGATCACAAGGTCGCGCACGTTCAACAGCATGGGTTCAGTCCCGCAGCTTGGGGAAGAGGATCTCTTCGTAGCCCCGGCTGATGAAGAAGCCTGCGACGACGACGGCGATGATGCATAGGCCGGGCGGCACGAACCAGTAGTACTGCTCGCGCCCCAGCGCCTGGGAGGCATAGGCGTCCTGGAGCATGTAGCCCCAGGTCACCGTGTTCGAGGGACCGAAGCCGAGAAAGCTGATCGCCGCCTCGGTCAGGATCGCCCAGCCCACGGCGATGGAGGCGTAGAGGAACGACAGAGCCAGCACGTTCGGCGCGATGTGGACGAAGAGGATGCGCCACGGCCCCGCTCCGGTGACCCGCGCCGCCTCGACGAAGGCGCGCTCGCGCAAGGACATGACCTGCGCACGGATCACCCGCGCCGACTGCGGCCAGAGGAGGAGCGCGATGCCCAGGACCACGTTCCACTGGCTCGGCTCCATCATCGCCGCAAGGACGATGACGAAGGGCAGGAACGGCACGCCCAGGGCCACATCGGCGAGCCGCATCAGCAGAGTGTCGACCCAGCCGCCGAAGAACCCGGCGATGAGGCCGATGACGGTGCCGATCGTGACCACCGAGATCGCCGCGGTCAGACCGACGATCAGCGCGCCGCGGGTGCCCATGACGAGCTGCGAGTAGATGTCGCGCCCCGAATAGGTCGTGCCGAGATAGTGGTCCGCCGAGGGGAGGAGGTTCCGCGCCAGGTCGTAGTTCTCGTCGAACAGGATTTCCCTGGGGTCGTGCGTCACCAGGTGGTCGGCAAAGAGCGCCACGAGGATGAACAGCAGATAGAGGATCACCCCGGCCGCCGCGAACGGATCGCGCCGGGGAATTTCCCACACTCCGCGCAGCGCGCGGGCGATCCCGGCCAGGGCGGTGCGCCCGTGCCGGGGGAGTCGAATGTCATCCGTTCGCTGCAACGCGCACCCTCGGGTCCAGGAGGTGATAGGTGATGTCGGCGATGAAGTTCATCACCACCAAGACGAAGGTGATCATCAGGAACGCGCCCTGCGCCAACGGATAGTCGCTGGCTGAGACCGCGTTGACCAAAAGCCGCCCGATGCCGGGCCAAGAGAACACGGTCTCGACCACGACGTTGCCGCCCACCGCGCCTCCGATCCCGAGGGCGAAGGCGGTCGCGACCGGCAGAAGCGCGTTGCGCGCGGCGTGGCGCATCACAATGGTCCAGGTCGACAGGCCCTTCATCCGGGCCATGGTGATGAACTCCTCTTGCAGGACGTTCAACATGTTCGACCGCATGAGGAGGAGCGGCAGGCCCTGGAGATAGATCGCCAGAGTGATCGCCGGCAGCGCCAGGTGCGAAAGGAAGTCGGCCGAGGTCAGCCGCGACCAGCCGCTCTGCCACTCGCTGCCCGATGTGTTGGCCCCGCCGGAGGGGAACCAGCCCAAGTGGAAGCTGAAGAACGCGAGAAGCACCATGCCCAGCCAGAACTCAGGCGCCGCGCGGGTGGTCAGGACCAGGGGGATGCCCACGCCCTCGACCCAGCTTCCGCGCTTCCACGCGAGATAAGCGCCGACGACGATGCCGAAGAGATACGCGATGATCAGCGAGGTCAGGGTCAGGATGACCGAGTTCGGAAACACCTGCCAAACGACTTCGAGCACCGGCTTCTTAAAGAAGAAAGACTGCCCCAGGTCGCCCTGGAGCAGGTTCCAGAGAAACAGGAAATACTGCTCGCCCAAGGACTTATCCAGTCCGAACTGAGCGATCAGCGCATCTTGCTGCTCTGCGGTCGTCGTGTTGTCGATGAACGCGGCGAGAGGGGTGCCCGGCATCAGCCGGAACATGAAGAACAGGATCGTGGCCACCGTCCATAGGACGAAGATCATCTGTAAGAACCGTTTGGCCACGTAGCCCATGCCGGACGCCCTCTCGCTCGTTGTCGCTGTCGATCAGTCCGCGAACTGCTCGGTGCCGCCTGCGGGATAGTGGAGCCGGCCGTCGACCATCTCATAGCCTGCCTCGTCGAGGATCGACTTGGCCAGGTCCATGCCGGTTTGCAGGCCGTCGGCGATGCCCGCCTTGTGCCAGAACTCCAGCGCCGGAGAGACGTGGCTGTTGGCCTTGACGGCGAAACCGTTCCACGCGGCCTTTTGGATCAGGTCGCGGTTGATCGCGGCCGACAGGGCCCGGCGGAAGGCAGCGTCGTCAAAGGGCGGACGGCGCAGGTTGAAGGCCAGATACTGGAACCCGATGTCGACGGACTGCACGACCTCCAGGTCGCCATCCTCCTCGGCCGCCTGCAACAGCAGCTCCGGATCGCCGGTATAGTCGGACATGAAGTTGACTTCGCCCGACCGGAGCATCCCCAGCGCCGCCTCGACGTTGAGCACGATGCGCAGGATCCAGCGGTCCATCTTCGGCGCCGACCAATGGTCCGCGTTGGCCGACAGCACGACCTCTTGCTGGGTCACCCAGCGGTCGAACTTGAACGGACCCGAGCCGATGCGGCTCTCTTCCAGCACCGCCTCGGCGGTCTCGCCCTCGGTCAGGTTTTCGAGAAGCGGCGCCCAGACGTGCTCGGGCACGAGGTTGAGCTTGGCCAGGGTCGAGGTCTCGAAGGCGGCGTTGGGCTCGTTCAGGGTCATCACCACGGTGCGGTCGTCGGTCGCCTCGATGCCGGCGATGTTCGACACGAACGGCTTGTACATCGGGGCGTTGGTGCCCTCGGCCGGCGCGGTGAACGAGAAGATCACGTCGTCGGTCGTCACCGGCTCACCGTCATGCCACATCATCCCCTCGCGGAGGGTCAGCGTGACCTCGGTGCCGTCGTCGGACCACTCGACGCTCTCGGCCGCCCAAGGCTTGGGCAGACCGTCCGATCCGATCCGCATCATCCGGTCCCAGATCAGTTCGGTGATCCAGCTGTCGGTGGCGCCGGAGATGTAGAACGGGTTGATCGCGTTCAGCTCGTCGGACGAGTTCAGGATCATGTCCTTGGTGTCGCCCACCGGCTCGGCCCCAACGAAGGTCCAGAAGTTCTTGATCCCCAGTCCGGGCTGCTCGACCATCGAGTCCGCGGCCCAGACCGAGCTGTCGAAGGCGTAGACCTTCATCGGGTGCACCAGGAACGCATAGACCTGATCGCGGTCGATGATGTCCTGCGCCTGGTCGATCAGCACCTTGCGCTCGTCCTTGTTGGTGATGAGACGCTGCTGTTCGGCGATCTTGTCGTATTCGGGGTTCACGTAGCCGACGAAGTTATAGCCCTTCTCCATCGTGGTGGAGTGGAACAGGTTATAGACGAACTCGTCGGGGTCGGAGCGCTCGGGCCGGCCGACCATCTGCCACATGGTGAGATCCCAGGTGTCGCGGTTGTACCAGACCGCATCGGACTGCTGCGGACGCGGTAGGCCCTGGACCTCGATTTCGAGCCCCAGTTGGCGCCAGGCCTGGGCGATCAGCTCGGCCGCCTGGTATTGCTGCGGGTTGGCCGCCTGGGCGCGGCTGATGAGCGTCAGGGGACGAATCGCATCCCCGGCCTCGGCCTGGGCGATGCGCGCGTCCGCGCCGACGAGCGCGACCGCTGCGGCGGTGCTCAGGGCGGTACGAAGCAGCCCTCTTTTGGTCAGTTGCATCTGGTCCTCCATGTTGCGACCTAGCCCGATGGGCCCGATCTTGGGTCTGTGATCTTGCCCGGGCGGCGGGTTGATCCCACCTAATGATTTCGCCTACCGAAACGCTGTTTTATTTACTGTGCAGGAAGCATTCCCTTCGGTAAACACTTTTTATCGGTTTGAGGGAGAGAACATCATGGCGAGCGCCGCAGAAACGGGCATTCTGGAGCAGGCCGGCATCGAAACCGCCTGGGAACTGGTCGAAACGTTTTCCGGGATGCCCCGGTGGCGGCCCGACGACGTCAACGCCGCCGGCGACCTAATTGCCGAGCGTCTGCGCGCAATGGGCGTGCCGGTCGAGGTCCACCGCCCGACGATCTGGCTCAGCGTGCCCCAGGACGCCTCGGTCGAGGTCGCGGGCGTCCGGCACCGGGCCAAGCCGCCGTCGTCGTCGCTGAGTTGCCCCGAAGGCGTCACGGCCGAGCTCGTGTATCTGCCATCGCAAAAGGCGTCCCTGCGATCCTATACCAAGAGCGCGACGGCGTTCTTCGGCGCCGCCGGCGCCGATCTGGGCGACCGTCTGCGGGGCAAGATCCTGCTGACCGAAGGCTTCGGCAACCCTGCGCTGACCGCCATCGCCCATGAGCACGGCGCCGTGGGCCTCATCGCCGTCAACCCTGGCGTCGACATCCACTGGGGCACCTGCACCACGATCTGGGGCACCCCCGACCTCGACGACCTGCCGCGCAAGCCGACGATCCCCGTGATCGCGGTGAACAAGGAGACAGGCGCGGCCCTGATCGCAGAGGCCGAGGGCGGCGGCACGGCGACGATTCGCACCGAGCTGGACGAGGGCTGGTTCGAGCAGGCGGTCCCGGTGGTCGAGATCCCCGGCGCCGAGGCGGACTTTGTCCTCCTGCACGGCCATTACGATTCGTGGGACGTGGGCGTGGGCGACAATGCCACCGGCGACGCCACGATGCTGGAGATCGCGCGCGTCCTCTGGGCCAACCGCGGCGATCTGCGCCGGTCGGTGCGGATCGCCTGGTGGCCCGGGCACTCCACCGGCCGCTATGCCGGGTCCACCTGGTTCGCCGACGCTTTTGCCCAGGACCTCGACCGCGCCTGTGTGGCCCAGGTCAACTGCGACAGCCCCGGTTGTCGCTGGGCCACCAGCTATCACCAGACCACCTGCATGGCCGAGATGAAACCGCTGGTGAAGGCAGTGATCGAAGAGATCGCAGGCCAGACCCCGATCTTCAAACGACCCAACCAGGCGGGGGATTACTCGTTCAACAACATCGGGTTGTCGAGCTTCTACATGCTGTCCTCGACGATGCCGGACGATCTGCGCGAGGAAAAGGGCTATTACGCCGTCTCGGGCTGCGGCGGCAACATCGCCTGGCACACGGAGAACGACACGCTGGAGATCGCCGACCGCGACGTGCTGATGACGGATATCCGCATCTATCTCCTGTCGCTCCTGCGGCTGGTGCTGCCCGAGGTGCTGCCGATGGACTGGCGGCAGGCGGCGGCCGAGTTCCGCGACACCCTCGACGGTTATCAGGAGGCGGCGGGCGAGGCGGTGGACCTGAGCCCGGCCCAGGCCGAGGTCGAGGCGCTGGACGCCGCTCTGGCTGCGTTCGACACCGCGGTCGACGGAGGGGAGGTGCCGGCAGAGCGGGCCAACGCCCTGCGCATGGGGCTCGCCCGGATCCTTGTGCCGCTGAACTACACCCGCGTGCCGCGGTTCCGTCACGACCCGGCGATCACCTGCCCGCCGCTGCCGGTGCTCGACGTGTGCACCGCGCTCGGCGAGTTCGACGCGGGCGCTCGGGGCTTTGCCCTGACCCAGGCGCTGCGGGCGCGCAATCGCGTGGTGGCGGCGCTGCGCCAGGCCCGCTCGATGGTCGAGGCGGCGCACGCCTGATCGACGGCCCGGGCCCGGCCGCCGCCGCTGATCGGGCGCGGCGGCTGGGTGGGCGGCTCAGGCCTCGGCGGTGGCGGGGGTGCGGTCGCGCAGAGCGGCCGTCGCCGCCGCGTCCACCCGCCCCGTGGCGGGGTCCAACACCACAGCATAGTCGCGCCGCGCCGCCTCGGCGGTGACATAGCCCTGGGCCACGTCCGCCGCGACCGCCTCGGGGTCGCGCAGGTCGGGGCGGCCGAAGCCGCCGCCGCCGGGCTGGCACAGCACCGCCACGTCGCCGGGCGCGAGATCGGCCCGGTCCGGACGGGCAAAGTCCGGCCCGTCGTTCACCCGGATCGCTCCACGGCCCCCCGCGGCCCCGCCGGACAGCCCCGGCGCGGGCACATGGAACCGGCCGCCCGAGAGGGCGCAGCGCACCCGCCCCTCGGCCGCGTTCTCGATCACCGTCTCCTGCCCCAGGCCGCCACGGTGCCGCCCCGGTCCACCGGAATCGGGGATCAGCGCGCGGCGGCGCACGATCATCGGCGTCTCGTGCTCGAAGAGCTCCACCGAGGTGGACGCGATGTTGCCGGGAAAGACCACCGCCGTGACCCCGTCGCGGTCGGCAAAGGCCCCCTGCCCCCCTTGGGCGTTGAAATGGGTGACGAAGGTGCGCCCGTCCGCGCCGCGGCCCGAGAACTTTTGGATCCACAGAGGATAGGTGCCCGAAGGCGCCATCACCCGCTCGGGCGCGATCTTGTGCAGCGCGCCCATGATCGCCTCGACCGTGAAGTAGCTCAGGAGGCTGCGATACATCCCCGCCGCCGGATACGTCGGGTTCAGCACGGTGCCTTCGGGCACCTCGACCCGGATCGGGCGGAACGCGCCTGCGTTCATCGGCAGATCGGGACACAGCGTGGCGATGAACGGAAACACGCAATAGGCGCGCGTGATGTTCAGGACCGCGTTCACCGGCTTCATCACCTGCGGCGACGTCCCGGCAAAGTCCAGATGCGCGCCGTCGCCGTCCAGCGTCAGCCGCAGGCGCAGGCGGATGGGATCGCCCGCGTCGTCGGTGATCTCGTGGGCCACCTCGTGGCGCACCTCGCCCGCGGGCAGGGTCGCGATCGCCTCGCGCAGCGCCGCCTCCGAGCGGGCGCAGACCGCGTCGGCCAAGTCGTTCAGGCCGTCGAGGTCGAACTCGTCCATCATCCGCCTCAGCCCCGCCGCGCCCACGTGATTGGCCGCGATCTGGGCCCTCAGATCGCCCACCACCTTGTCCGGCATCCGCACATTGCGGGTGATCAGGCGCATCAGCTCGTCATTGGGCGTGCCCGCGCGGATCAGCTTGCTGACCGGGATGATGACGCCCTCTTCGTAGACCTCGCGCGCGTCGGTGCCGCCCAGACGCCCGCCCATGTCCACATGATGCGCGCAGGTGCAGGTGAAGCCCTTGAGCGCGCCCCGGTGGAACACGGGGGTGGCGATGAACACGTCGGGACAATGGCCAGCGCCGATCCAGGGGTCGTTGCAGATCAGGACGTCGCCGTCCTCCAGCGCCTCGGCCGGATAGACGCGCAGCATGTCGCCCAGCACCGTGGGTGTGCTGCCCGCCTGGCCGGGCGTGCACTGGGTCGATTGGGCCAGCATCCGCCCGCGGCTGTCGTAGAGCCCGCAGGCATAGTCGTGGTTGTCGCGCACGATCAGCGAGAACGCGGTTTTCACCAGCGTCGTGGCGATTTCGTCGGCGACCGAGATCAGCCGCGACCACATCACCTGGAACCTCAGAGCATCCTGGGTGGGATCGGTCATGGGGCGTCCTCCAACACGATGCGCAGCCAGCCGCCGGGCCCGCGCTCGGCCCAGGCGCCGCGGCCGACACGGATCGTGGCGCCGGGCTGGCCCAACAGCGCCGGTCCCTCGATCCGCCCCGACAGCGCGGCGAAGGGCAGCACCCGGTGCGCCACCATCTCGCGCGCTTCCGGATCCCAAGCGTCGCGGCGGGTCTCGGGCGCGGGCACCACGTCGCGGCGTCCGGCCACTGCGGCCAGATCGACCTCGGCCTCGGCCAGGAGGCGCAGCGTCACGATCTCGGGCTCCAAGTCGTCGTAGGCATAGCCATAGGCGGCGCGATAGGTCTGGGCGAAGGCCTCGGCGATGGCGGCGGGCTCCAAGGGTCCGAGCGGCACGCGCAGCTGATGGCCCTGTCCGACATAGCGCATCTCGGCCATGAGGCGGCGCCGGATCGGCGCGCCCGGCGCGGCCTCGGACACCACTGAATCGGCCTCTTCCGCCAGCGCCTCGAAGGCGCGGGTCAGTTCCGCCGGGTCGGCGTCGGCCAACCGCATGGGGCGGCTGCGCGCGACCTCGTAGGCGGGCGGCGCGGCCAGCATCCCGAGCGCCGAAAACACACCCGCCGCCTCGGGGATCAGGATCTCGCGCAGCCCCAGCTTGCGCGCCACGGTGTGGGCGTGGAGCGGCCCGCCGCCGCCGAAGGCGACCATCACCGCGCGCGACAGGTTGCCACCGTGCTCGGCCACATACATGCGCGCGGCCTGGGCCATGTTCTCGTCCACCACCTCGATCACCGCCGCGGCCGCCTCCAGCGCGCTCAGGCCCATCGGCGCGCCTACGTCGCGCAGCAGCGCCGCCTCGGCCGCCTCCGGGTCCAGCGTCAGCGCCCCCTGGAGAAAGTCCGCCGGGTCGAGATAGCCCAAGGCGACGTTGGCGTCGGTGACGGTCGCGCCGGTGCCGCCCCGGCCATAGCAGGCGGGGCCGGGATCGGCCGCCGCGCTCTCCGGTCCGACGCGGATCAGGCCCATGGCGTCGACCCTGGCCAGGCTGCCCCCGCCTGCGCCGATCTCGATCAGGTCGACCGTGGGCACGGCGATGGGCGTGCCGCTGCCGCGTTTGAAGCGGTGCACACGGTCGACCTCGTAGCTCCGGGTCACGGGCATCTCGCCGCCGGCGATCAGACAGGTCTTGGCCGTGGTGCCGCCCATGTCGAAGGCGACGGCGTCGTCGTGCCCCGCCGCCGCAGCCAGCATCCGCGCTGCCAGCGCGCCCCCCACCGGCCCCGACTCGGCCAGCCGCACGGGCGCCGCCCGCGCCGTGGGCGCCGCGATCACCCCGCCGCCCGACTGCATGAGAAACAGCGGCCGCGCATAGCCGGCGGCGCGCAGCCCCTCCTCCATCCGCTGGAGATAGAGGTCGATCTTGGGCCGGACGTAGGCGTTGATCGCAGTGGTCGCGGTGCGCTCGAACTCTTGGATCTCAGGCAGCACCTCGGACGACAGCGATACGTCGAGCGGCAACCCGTGCTCGGCCGCCAGTTCGGCGATCGCGCGCTCGTGGGCTGGGTTGGCGTAGGCGTGCAGCAGGCACACCGCCACGGACGTCACCCCGTCGGCGACCAGGTCGCGCAAGACCTCCAGCGCCTCGTCGCGGTCGAGCGGGGTGTCGACGCTGCCGTCGGCGCGCATCCGCTCGGTCACCTCGCGGCGGCGGCGGCGTGCGATCAGAGGTTGGGGAAAGCGTTGGCGGATGTCGTAGATGTCGTAGCGGATCTCGCGCCGCGTCTCCAGAATGTCGGGAAAGCCGCGGGTGGCAATCAGCGCGGTCTCGGCGCCCTTGCGCTCTAGGATGGCGTTGATCACCAGGGTGGTGCCATGGATCAGCGCGCCCAGGTCGGCGGCGAGGCCGGGACGAGCGGCGCCCAGTTGCGCAACCCCGTCCATGACCCCCGCTTCGGGCGCGTCCGGCGTGGTCGGCACCTTCAGCGCGTGGATCGCCCCCGTCTCGGGGTCCTGCAACAGAAAATCGGTGAACGTGCCGCCGACGTCGCAGCCCAGCCTGAGCGATCCGCTGCCGCTCACCTCAGCCGCTCCAGGAGCCCGCGCATGAGCCGCCGCCGCGGCTCAAGCGACGAGACGTAGAGCTGTTCATAGTCGGTGTGCCCACCCTTGCCGTCGACGCCCAGACCGTCGAGCGTCGGGGTCAGGGCGGCGGTGAAGTTGCCGTCGGAGCCGCCCCCGGTCTTGAGCTGTTCCAGATCCCAGCCGATCTCGCCCGCGATCTCGCTCGCCAGCGCGAACAGCCGCTCGATGCCTTCGGAGCGTTCGTAGGGCGGGCGGTCCAGGCCGCCGTTGATCTCGACCGTCACCTCGGGGTTCTCGGGCGCGATGTCGGCGATGAAGCGCTCGACCGTCTCCAGCGCCTCCATATCGGGGATGCGGATGTCGACCTTGCACCACGCCTCGGCGGGCACGACGTTGGTGCCGGTGCCGCCGCGGATCAGCCCGACGTTGCAGGTGATCCCGCGGTCGTAATCCGTGAGCCCCTCGAACTTCAGCACCGTGTGCGCCATCTCGCGGATCGCGCTGGCCCCGTCCTGGTGGCGCGACCCGGCGTGGCTGGCGCGGCCTTTGGTCGTGACCTCGTAGCGCACGGCGCCCTTGCGGGCGGTCACGATCTTGCCCCCCTCGCGGGCCGGTTCGGTGACCAGCACGTATTTCGCCGCGCGGCCCAGTTCGACGATGATCTCGCGCGAGGTGGGGCTGCCCACCTCCTCGTCGGCCACGAACATGTGCGTGACGGGGAGCGGCGCGCCTCCCTGCGCGGCCAGATCGGCAACCGCGGCCATGGCGATGTAGGCCCCCCCCTTCATGTCGTAGATGCCCGGCCCGTAGGCCACGTCGCCCTCGACGCGGAAGGGAAACCACTCCAGCGTGCCGGCCGGGTGGACGGTGTCGATATGGCTGAGGATCAGGATACCGGGCGCGTTCGAGCCCGCATTCCACGGCGCGCGCACGATCAGATGGTCGCCCCAGCCGTCGCGCCCGGGGACACGCTCGATCTCGGCGCCGCAGGCGGCATAGTCCTCGGCCACGCGGTCGGCCATCCGGTTCACCCCGGCGGTATCGGTGGAGTAGCTCTCGATCTCGACCCAGCGACGGATTCCGGCGAGGAGCTCTTGGGTATCGGCGGCAGTCGTCATGGGCGGAACCTCGTTACGTTGGTGGGGGGAACGGCGGGCGGCGCCGGAGCGTCGGTGGGATCGGAGGCGCGCGCGGTCACCGCGGACGCCCCTCGGGCTCGCCCAGGTCCCAAAAGACCCCGGCCATGATCGACAACGCCTCGCGCGTCAGCGGCGCCAGCAGGTGCTCGTCCGGCCCGTGCTGGCGGCAGCCGCCGTAGGAGTGCGGGATCCAGAGGACCGGACAGCCGAGGTTGCGCCCAAAGAGCTCGCTGGGCAGGCCCCCCGACGAGTTCGGCACCACCGTCGGCGGGGTGCCGGTGGTCCGCGCGACACTGGCGACGGTCCAGTCGACCCAAGGGTTCTCGGGGTCGGTGCGCCAGGCGGGAAAGTAGTTCTCGCGCACCGGCGTCACCTCGACCATGCCGAACCCGTGGGCGTCCAGATGCTCGCGCAGCGCGGGAAGAAACCGGGTGTGATCGGCGTCCGCGGTGAACCGCAGCTGGCAGCGGGCGAAAGCGTCGGGCTGGACGCCGTTCACCGGGTTCTCCGGCCGTCCCGTCACCATCGCCAGCACGATGAAGCTGGTCCAGCCATACATCTTTTCGGCGACGCTGAGGCCCGGCTCGCCCCAGTCGTCGGGCATCACCAGGGTGGGATCCTTGGGGTCGATCCGCAGGTCCTTCAGCGCCGCGCGCACCTTGTCGGGAATGGCCTTGGGCAGCCAGTCGTCGATCAGGATCCGACCGCGTGGGGTGGTGATGGTGCTGAGCGCCTGCGCGAGCAGGATCCCGGGATCCTCCAGCACCCCGCCCCAGTGACCGGAATGGCGGCTGCCCTCGCGCAGGGAAATCCGCAAGTCGAAGGCGATGCCGCCGCGATTGCCCAGCTTCACGTCGGCCCGCCCAGGGTCCATCCGCGGCCCGTCCGACGCGATCAGCACGTCCGCGGCCAGGCGGTCGGCCTCCTGCGCGAGAACCGCGTCGAGCCCGGGCGAGCCGATCTCCTCGCTCGTCTCGATCAGCATCTTGGAGTTGAACCCGTGGTGCCCGCGCTCGGCCAGCACCGCCTCCAGAGCGGCGATGACGATCGAGTGCTGGCCCTTGTTGTCGGCGGTGCCGCGGCCATACCATCGGTCGCCCTCGACGGTGATGTCCCAGGGGGTTAGCCCTTCGCGCCACTGTTCGGGGATCCCGCGCACCACGTCGCCATGGCCGTAGGTGAGAAGTGTGGGGAGAGCCGGATCCTCGATCCGGGAGGCGATCAGGAACGGCCCTCCCCCCTCCACCGGGTTGTCCACCACGGTGCAGTCGTAGCCCGAGGGCGCCAGGGACGGCGCGATCTCGTCTGTCAGATAGCGGCGCAGGTCCGGCAGGCGCTCGGGCTCCTGGCTCTCGGTCGGGATGGCGACGCGGCAGCGCAGCGTGTCGAGGAAGGTGCCGTCGTCGAAGCCCGCGCGCACCCGCGCGATGGCGCCCTCGCGGCTCATGCCGACGCCCCCCGCACCAGACGCTCGGCCTCGCGCAGGGCGGCCGCGACCCGGTTGACCCCGCGCAGCATCTGCGTCTGGGCAAAGCCCAACGTGTCCTCGCCGTGGCGGGACAGGTCCCTGGCCGCCGCGAGGGCGGGCAGCGGCGGCACCGGCACCGCCGGATCGTGGCGGAACCGCGGCTCGGTCGTGTAGTTCACCGGCACCAGGATCCGCGCCAGACGCCGGATCGCGTCGTTGGCGGCGTCGGGCCGGATCGTCCCGGCCTCCACCCCGCGATAGAAGCTCTCCAGCGCGTCGGCGAGGGCCGCGGCGGCGTCCTCGGCCAGCGACAGCTCGGCCAGATCCCCGGCCGCCGCGGCATAGTCGGCGATGGTCTGTCGGAACTCAGCCGCCTGCGCCCGCCAGTCGAACGGCAGCACCGCGGCATTGGCCACGCCCAGCACCGCGGCCAGATACACCTTGATGTCGCGCAGGAGGATATCGCGGTCGGCGATCTCCAGCGTGTCGTTCTCGGTGTGCCAGGCGATGTTGCCGCCGCAGCCGCCGACGACGTAGTAGTCCTTCTCCTCCCGCAGGTCGTGCGGCATGGTCGAGGACAGCATGAAGAAGCTGCTGAGCCCGATGTTGTTGAACGCGTAGTCGCCGGCGCGGTGCGGCCGCTCGCCCGCACTGTCCTGCCCCGTCACGCGGCGGATGGTGTCCTGGCAGAAGGCTTCGGTCTCGGCCATCCAAGAGACGTCGATGAACTCGGTCGCCCAGCGGCAGCCCGGACTGTCGCAGTTGACCTGCGCCACGCAGTGGGCGTCGAGGTCCATGGCGAAGGTGTCGGCATACCAGGTCGACCCGGCATAGCGCCCGGTGGAATGCCCCGGCCACCACGCGATCTTGACCGTCCGCTTGAGCCCTGCGCGCCCCTCCCAGAGCACACGTGCGATCTCCAGCAGCGCGGCGTCGCCGGTGGCGTTGTCGCCCACGCCCACGTCCCACGAATCGTAGTGGCCGTGCAGGAGGACGAAGCTGTCGGGATCCTCGGTCCCCGGTATCACCACCTCCGGCAGCGGCTGATCGAACCAGCCGGCGTCCATCTCGGTGAAGAGCGTGACCTGGCCCCCCGCGGCGGCGATCTCCAACAGCGCCTGGCCGTCGGGGTTGCTGACCGCCCCCACAGGGATCGTCGGCCGCCGCGGCAGGTCGTCGAGGTCGGGCGTGCCCCAGATCGTGGTGCAGATGCCCCAGTGCGAATCGACGCCCGGGTTCATGGCGATGACGCCCACCGCGCCCTTTTCCTCGAACTCGCGGATCTTGCCGGGGAACGAGAAGCCCTCGGAGATCACGATCTTGCCGCGGATGCGCTCCTCGGCCGAGGCGTCCTGGTCCTGGTTCTTGGTGAAGAGGGTGTCGATGGAGGTGCTGAAGGTCGCCGGGACATGCACCAGCTCTGCCGTGACGCCGTCGCGGCAGTCGGTGGAATAGGCCGGAGGCTTGGCGCGAAAGGTCCGCCCCCCTGCCTCGACCCGCGCGTCATAGGGGATCGAGAGGTGCAACCGCGCCTGGTGCAGCGTCACCGGCACCCCCAGATCGCCCAGCCTTCGGGCGATGTCCTGCCCCGCGGCGGTGACGTCGTCGGGCTTCCACCGCGGCATCTGGGCGAAGTCTTCCACAAGGCTCCAAGGAGCGTCGAGGGTGACCCGGTTCAAGAGGTCGGTGTCGGTGACGGTCACAGGCGGATCCCTTCGCGCTGGTCAAAACGGCGTTTCGCAGAATGAAAACGCGGTTCGCTGCGCAAATCAAGTCCGAACTGTGCCCGCCCGGATCTAGCCCATGCCCGTTGGTCCCGGCCGCCATCCCAGGGCGCGGCTCAGTCCGGCCGCGGCCGACATGACGGTCAGGGCCGCGGCGTCGGTCACCGCGTCGGTCATCCGCGCGGTCGGGCCGTTGACGCCCAGAGCTGCGATCACCCCGCCGGTCTGGTCCCGCACCGGCGCCGCGATCGAGCAGGTGTCCGGCTCGATCTCGCCCACCGAGCGGACATAGCCGTCGCTCCGAATCCGCTCCAACGCCGCGCTCAGCGACGCGGAGTCCGAAGGCGTGCTGGGGGTGAATCGCTCCAACGGGCCCGCGGCGACCTCGGCCTGGACCTCGTCGGGCGCATAGGCCAGCAGCACCTTGGTCGCCCCCCCGGCATAGAGCGGCACCAGCCGGCCCACCGAGGCGAAGATGCGCAAGGGCTGCGGCGATTCCCGCAGTGCGACGCACAGTCCCTTGGTCCCCTCCCGCACGAAGAGAAGCGCATTCTCGCGCGTCTCCTCGACCAGGCTCTCCAATACCGGCTCGGCCGTTGCGATCAGTTGCGATTGCCTCCGCGACTGGTCCCCCAGCACCAGCGTGCGGTATCCCAGCGTGTAGGTCCGCCGCTCGGCGTCCTTGCGAACGAATCCGTTGCGCTCCAACGTATACAGCAGGCGGAAGGTCAGGCTCTTCGTCGTGCCCGTCGCCTCGGCCAGGTCCGTCACCCCCGCATCCGGCATTTCCGCAAGTGTTAGAAGCAGTTGCGCAGCCCTCTCGACCGACGCAACCACATATGCGTCGCCGGGATCGCCGGTTTTTCTTTCTTTGGGGCCATTCATGCGTTTATTCTGATCCGAAACAGCGTTTCAACAGTCGAAACCCGGAGGGTCTCTATGGATACCGTGACTGCGGACCTGCGAAAAGCCATCAGTATGGACGCGCCTTGGGCGTTGGTCGAAGCCTTCGCCAGCCAGGAGCGGGAAAAGCCCGAGGATGCCGACCGCGGCGCCCAGCTGATCGCGCAGGCGCTGGAGCGGCACGGCGTGCCGGTGACCATGCACCGCCCGACGCTCTGGCTGTCGATGCCCATCGACGCCTCGGTGACGGCCGGGGGCGTCACCTTCCGCGCCAAGCCGCCGGCGTTCTGCGCGTCGGTGCCCGAGGGGGTCGAGGGCGCGCTGGTCTACCTGCCGCAGGCGTCGGGCGGAACCCCGCTCGACCGCAACCCCGCCGCCTCGGGGGCCCTCGACGACGTCAAGGGCAAGATCGCGGTGATCGAGGGCTTCGCCCTGCCGAACTTCGTCGCCGGTCTGGAGGCCGCGGGCGCCGCCGGGGTCATCGCCGTCAACCCGGGCGAGATGATCCACTGGGGCACCGTGTCGACCATCTGGGGCACGCCCACGCCGGACGACATCGCCCGCTTCCCGCGCATTCCCTCGGCGGCGGTGAACCGCCCCGATGGCGAGGCGCTGATCGCGCTGGCCAAGGAGGGCGGCCGCGCCACCATCGCCACCGAACTCGAAACCGGCTGGTATCCCCAATACGTGCCCGTCGTCGACATCCCCGGCACCGACGGCACCGACGACTTCGTCCTCCTTCACGGCCACTACGATTCCTGGCGCGAGGGCGTCGGCGACAACGGCACCGGCAACGCCTGCATGTTGGAGATCGCCCGCGTCCTGTGGGAGAACCGCGACCACCTGCGCCGCGGCGTGCGGCTGGCCTGGTGGGCGGGGCATTCGACCGGGCGCTACGGCGGATCGGCCTGGTTCGCCGACGCCTTCGCGCTGGATCTCGCCGACAATTGCGTGGCGCACATGAACTGCGACAGCCCCGGCTGCCGCTGGGCCACCGACTACTCCAACATCTCCTGCATGTCCGAAACCCTGCCCCTGGTGCAGGAAGTGGTGTCCGAGGTCACCGGTCAAACGGCCAAGCGCAAGCGTCCGCAGCGCAACTCGGACTACACCTTCAACAACATCGGGATTTCCGCGTGCTTCATGGCCTCGTCGATGATGACCGACGAGAAGCGGGCCGAGGTGGGCTATTACGTCGTCGGCGGCTGCGGCGGCAACATCGCCTGGCACACCGAGGCCGACACGTTCGAGATTGCCGACCGCGACGTGCTGGAAACGGACATCAACCTCTATCTCGAAGCCGTGCTGCGCTTTGCCAACGACGAGATCGTGCCGGTGGACTGGCGCCGGACCGCGGCCGAGTTCGCCGAAACCGTCGACGGCTATGCCCAGGCGGCGGGCGACCGGTTCGACCTCGCCCCGGCGTCCGAGGCGGTGGCGGCCCTGTCGGCCGCCCTGTCGCGGTTCCACGACGCCGCGGAGTCCAAGGCGCTGCCGCCGGCCGCGATCAATGGGGTGAACAAGGCCCTGGCCCGGATCCTGGTGCCGCTGAACTATACCCGTGGCCCGCGCTTTACCCACGATCCGGCGCTGAACGTGCCGCCCCTGCCGACCATCGCCGAGGCGGCCCAGCTCGATGGGATCGGCGACGACCACATGGGGTTTGCGCTGACCCAACTTCTGCGCGGGCGCAACCGCCTGGTGGCGGCGCTGCGCGAGGCGACGCGCGTGGTGGAGGCCGCGCTCTGAGCGCCGAGACCATGCGCGCGGTCCGCTACCGGCGGACCGGCCCCGCGGCCGAGGTGCTGGAGATCGTGGCGCGCCCCGTGCCCGACCCCGCCCCCGGCGAGGTCCGCGTGCGCGTCCGCGCGTCGGGCGTGAACCCCCACGACACCAAGAGGCGCTCGGGCTGGACCGGCGCCGACATGCCGCCGGACGGGATCACCCCCCACAGCGACGGCGCAGGGGTGGTCGACGCCGTCGGCCGCGGTGTGGACCCCGACCGGATCGGCACGCGGGTGTGGCTCATCGGCGCCCGCCCCGAGGGCACCGCGGCCGAGGCCGTCTGCATCGCCGCCGACCGGGCACAGCCCCTGCCGGACGGATGCGATTTCGCCGAAGGGGCAGCGCTCGGCGTGCCCGCGGTGACGGCCTGGCTGGCTCTCCTGGCCGACGGCCCGCTGACCGGACAGACGGTGCTGATCCAGGGCGGCGGCGGGGCCGTGGGGCGCGTGGCGGTGGAGCTCGCCCACCGCTCGGGCGCCCGAGTCGTCGCCACCGCAGGCAGCGCCGACAGCCGGGCGATCGCCACGGCCAAGGGCGCGGATCTGGTCCTCGACCGCCGCGCAGACAACGTGGCGGCGGCGGTGCTGGACCTGACCGGCGGGCGCGGGGCCGACCGAATCGTCGACGTCGACTTCGGCGCCAACCAACCGGTCACCCTGGCCGCCCTGGCCGACCACGGCACGGTGGCCGCCTATTCCTGCTCCACCGACCGCACGCCCGCCCTCGACTACTACGCCTTCGCGCGGAAATCGGCGCGGCTCGACTTCGTTCAGGGCAACCTCCTGACCCCGGCCCAGCTCTCCGGCGCGGCCGCGTGCATCGGCGCCTTTCTGGCCGCAGGGCTGCTGCGCCCCGACCTCGCGGCGGTTCTCCCCTTCGACGAGACCGCCCGCGCCCACGAGATGGTCGAGGCCGGCGCCTCCGGCAATGTGGTGGTCACACCTTGACGCATCCCCAACTCCCGCGTCCCCGCCCGAGTACCCTCGTGCACCCGCGGGGCAGACGACCCGCCGCTCTGCGCGCCCCCGCCGCAGGCCTCCCGGTCCCACGATGCGGGGGACCCGTCGAGACGGCCGAGGCTCTCGCCCGCCGCAGCAGGACGGTCTCATCTTGACACACCCCCTGCCCGAACTTCCCTTTGCGAATATCCTCGGGGGGGCGCTCCGCAGGCGCGTGGGGGGCAGACGGCCCGCCGCGCAGGCCCGCCACCCCGCGCCCGCCGCTGCACCGGAGCGCCCATGACCGACGCCCCCCGCCCCTGCGACCCCGTCGCGCTGGAGATCATCCGCGGCGCCGTCGCCGCCGCCCAGGCCGAGATGGAGGCGCTGATCGAGCGCACCGCCATCTCGGCCTTCATCCGCGAGAAGAAGGACTTCTACACTGCCCTCTTCGACGCCGAGGGGGTGATGGCCGTGGGCTCGATGGTCCCGGTCTTCGGCGACATGACCGGCCCGGTGTTCCGCCACTTTCCCCGCGACGCCATGCGCGACGGCGACCTCTACTGGTACAACGACTGCTACGGCAGCCAGGGGGCGGTGTCCCACTCCAACGACCAGGTGCTGCTCAAGCCGGTCTTCGCCGCGGGCCGCCTCGCCGCCTTCGTCATGGGCTGGGCGCATTTCGCGGACATCGGCGGGATGCGCGCGGGCTCGATCAGCCCCGACACCACGGAGATCTTCCAAGAGGGCATCATCGTCCCGCCGACCAAGCTGATCGACGCCGGCGTCACCAACGACGCGGCCCTGGCGATCTTCCACCGCAACTCGCGCTTTCCCGAACAGAGCCGGGGCGACATGGCCGCACTGATGGCGGCGGTGGACCTGGGCGCGGCGCGGGTGTCCGAGATCATCGACCGCTTCGGCGCCGAGGTGCTGGCCGACGGGCTGGCTCAGCTTCTGGAGCGCACGCGGGGCCTGGTGCGGCGGCGGCTGGCCGAGACGTTCGACTACGGCACCCACCGGTTCACCGACCGCATCGACGGCGACGGGCACGGCGGCGGCCCCTACCGGCTGCGCTTCGCCCTGACGCGGGAGGCGGGCGATGACGGCGACCGCTTCGTCTTCGACGCCACCGAGACCGACGACCAGGCGCCGGGGCCGGTGAACTTTCTGATGAACCCCGGCGTCCCCGGTATGGCCCTGGGCCTCTACTATCTGGGCGGCGATCCCGCGATGGTCTGCAACGCCGGCGGGCCTCAGGCGCTGGACGCGGTGCGGCTGCGCGAGGGCTCGCTGGTGCAGCCCGCCTGGCCGGCGCCCCTGGGAATGCGCGGGCTCACGATGATGCGGACGCTTGCGGCGCTGAACGGCCTGGTCAACGTCGCCGGCGGCGGCGCGCCCGCGGCCCACGCGGCCTATGTGGTCGCGATCCTGCGGTTGACGCTCGGCGGCCGAACGATTCTCCTGGCCGACGGGATCGGGGTGGGCTACGGCGCCCGGCCCGACGCCGACGGCATCGACGCGGTCTACTTCGTGGCCCAAGAGAACTATCCGGTGGAGTTTCTCGAACTGAGTTATCCCGTGCGCCTGCGCGAGTACGGGGTGGTGCGCGATTCTGGCGGACCCGGGCGCTGGCGCGGCGGGGTCGGCATCGTGCGGGAGTACGAGATCCTGGCCGACACCGGCACCCTCGGCATCCGCATCGACGGCGTCGAGAACCCGCCCTGGGGCATCGGCGGCGGCCGGTCGGGGGGGCCTGGCCGGGTGACGGTGAACCCCGGCACCGAGGCCGAACGGCGGCTGCGGCCGCTGTCGGACGGCAACGCCCTGCGCCGGGGCGACGTCCTGCGGATCGAGACGGGCGGCGGCGGCGGCCATGGGCACCCCTTCGACCGGCCGCCCGAGGCCGTGCTGCGCGACGTGCTCGGCGGGTTCGTGGGCATCGAGGCCGCCCGCAGGGACTACGGCGTCGCCCTCGCCGGCGCCCGGGTCGACGCAGAGGCCACTCGACGCCTCCGCGCCGACCGACCCGCGACCGCGCAGTTCCACCGCGGAGCCTACGCCGATGTCCTCGACTGACGTGCGCCGCGCGCCACAGAGCCGGACTTCGCGAGAAGTCCGGCCGAAAATCTCGCGATTTTCGCGCCCCTCACGGCAGACGAGGGACCCACGCCGATCCGCTGCGCCGGAGGTCGCGATGACCGACGTCCCGCCAACGTCCCCACCCGCGCGCCCGGCGGCCGGAGCCGGACGTCGCACGACGTCCGGCCGAAAACCGTCCGATTTTCGGCGCCCGAACACCAGGCCCGGGCGGCGCTTCGCTGTCGCGCGCTGCAAGGAGAGCTCCATGACCGTCGCGCCGCTGTCTTCGATGGACGCCCCCCACAGACACCCGCACCGGCCACCGCCGGCGATCCCATTTCGCAACGTCCGACGGTCGGGCACCGCGTGGACGGGCAGGCACCGGCGCGGAACCACGGCAACGCCCCGCCGCGAGCGGGCCCGGAGCGTCGCCCCGCCATCGGCGACGGGCGTGCGCCGGACGTCGCGCGACGTCCGGCCGAAAATCGCGCGATTTTCGGTGCCCCATCGCGGCGGCGCGGGCGCACGCCGATGACCCAAGCGCCGCTCACGTTGGCCGTCGATATCGGCGGCACCTTCACCGACGTCGCCCTCCGCGACCGCGACACCGGCCGGGTGTGGCGCGCCAAGACCCCCTCGACCCCGGCAGACCCCTCCGAGGCGTTCCTCGACGGAATCCATCGCGCGCTGGCGACCGCCGAGCGGACGGCGGCGGAGGTGGGCGAGGTCATCCACGGCACCACCGTCGCCACCAACATGATCCTCGAAGGCAAGGGGGCCCGCGCCGGCCTCGTTACCACCTTCGGCTTTCGCCACGTGCTGACCATCGGCCGCCAGGACATCCCTCGCCGCGCCAACCTGTATACCTGGCGCAAGCCCGAGCGCCCGGTGCCCGCCGACCGCATCGTCGAGGTGGACGAGCGTGTGGCTCCCGGCGGCACCGTTCTGGCAGCGCTCGACGAGGACAGCGCGGTCCGCGCCGCCGAGGCCCTGGCCGAGGCCAGGGTGGAGGCGGTGGCGGTCTGTCTGCTCCACGCCTTCGCCAACCCCGCGCACGAGCGGCGAGTGGCCGAGATCCTGCGCCGCGAGATGCCCGGCGTCGCCGTCACCGCCGCCACCGACGTGCTGCCGGTCGTGCGCGAATACGAGCGATCCCTCGCCGCGGTGCTGAACGCCATCGTCATGCCGGGCATCTCGTCCTACGTGGCGCGGCTCGAACGGCGGCTGGCGGACGCGGGGGTTGCCGCGCCGCTCCTCCTCATGCAGTCGAACGGGGGCGTCGCGGGCGCGGAGAAGATTCGCGCCGCCCCCGCGCTCACCGCGTTGTCGGGTCCGGCGGCGGGGGTGGTCGGCGCCTTGGCCGAGGCGCGGCTCGCCGGGATCGACGACATCGTGACGGTCGACATCGGCGGCACCAGCGCCGACATCAGCCTGATCCGCGGCGGCGAGATCGCGTTGACCCAAGCGGGGCATGTGGGCGATTGGCCCCTGCCCCTGCCGATGGTGGACATGGTGACGCTGGGCGCCGGCGGCGGCTCGATCGCGGCGGTGCGCGACGACGGCACCCTGACCGTGGGGCCTCGGAGCGCCGGCGCCCTGCCCGGCCCCGCCGCCTACGGCCGCGGCGGCACCAAGCCCACGGTGACCGATGCCCATGTGGTGCTGGGACACCTGCCCGCGCGCCTTCTCGGCGGGCGCATGGCGCTCGACCGCGAGGCGGCCCGTGCGGCGGTCGAGCGGCACGTGGCGCGCCCCCTGCGCCTGTCGGTCGAGGACGCCGCCCGCGGCATCTTGGCCATCGCCGACAACGCGATGACCGGCGCGCTCCGCGTGGTGTCGGTCGAGCGCGGGCACGACCCGCGCGCACTGACGCTGGTGCCCTTTGGCGGGGCCGGGCCGCTGCACGGTTGCGCCCTGGCCGACCTCCTGGGCGCGCGGCGGGTGCTGATCCCGCGCGCGCCGGGGGTGCTCTGCGCCGACGGGTTGCTGGAGGCCGACCTCAAGGCGGAGTTCAGCCGCGCCCTGCCCGAAGCCGTGGCGGTCGCGGACGCCGATCCGGCGCCGATCCTGTCGGAGTTGGAGGCGCAGGCGGCGGCGTGGTTCGCGGCCGAGGGCGTCGCGCCCGACCGGCGCCGCACCGCGGCCGTGGCGCTCATGCGCTACCGCGGCCAGGGGTCCGAGCTGGCCGTGCCGATGGCCGAGGGGTCGCTCGACGCGGGGTTCGCGGGGGCACATCGGCGGCTCTACGGCTTTGTGCTCGACGCGCCGATCGAGCTGGTCACGCTGCGGGTCGAGGCGGTGGGCGCGGCGGACCCCGCGCGCCCCGAACCCCTGCGCCCCGCGCCCGCAGGGGAGGCGGAGGAGACCGAGGTGATCCTGCCCGACGGTCCGCGGCAAGTGCCCGTGATCGCCCGCGGCATGCTCGCTGCGGGGGCCGAGGTCGCCGGGCCCGCGGTCCTGACCCAGCTCGACACGACGGTGCTGCTCGCCCCGGGCTGGACCGCGCGGGTGCATGACAGCGGCGCGCTGATCCTCGACCGCACCGAGGCACCGGAATGAGCCATCACCGCGCAACACCGCCACCGCCACGGCACCGGCAGGGGGCCGCCCCGTTCCCCCGCGCCACGCCCGCCGTCTCAGACCGCCAGTCCAAGGGATCCGCCAGATGACCGCACCCGACACCGACCTCGCTCCCGACCTCGCCGCCGTCTTCGACCATATCGACCGGCAACGCGACGCGTTCGTCGCCCAACTCACCGAGTATCTCCGCCACCCGTCGATCAGCGCCCAGAACATCGGGATCCGCGAGGTTTCGGCGCTGCTGGTCCGGCGCCTGTCCGACCTGGGCTTCGCTGCCGAGGCGGTGTCCACCGACGGCCATCCGATGGTGATGGCCCGCGGGCCCGAGGTGCCGGACCGCCCCACGGTCCTGCTCTACGGTCACTATGACGTGCAGCCGCCCGAGCCTTTGGAGGCGTGGGTCACCCCGCCCTTCGAGCCCACGATCCGGGACGGGCGCATCTGGGCCCGCGGCGCCGGCGACAACAAGGGCCAGCACCTGGCCCAGATCCTGGCGCTCGAGAGCCACCTGGCCGTTCACGGCACCCTGCCCTGCAACGTCATCGTCCTGCTCGAAGGTGAAGAGGAGGTGGGCAGCCCCCACATCGCCGCCTTCGCCCGGCACCATGCCGAGCGGTTGCGCGCGGACCTGGTGGTGACCGCGGACGGGCCGCAACACCCCTCGGGGCGACCCATCGTCACCTTCGGCGTGCGCGGCATGGCGGGGTTCGAGCTGCGCGCCCGCACCGCCCGCTCGGACGCGCATTCCGGCAACTATGGCGGGGTCATGCCCAACGCGCTCTGGACGCTCGTGCATCTCCTGGCGACGATGAAGCGGCCCGACGGCACCATCGCCATCGAGGGTCTGGCGGACCCGGTGATCCCGCCCACCGAGGCCGAGCGCGCCGCCGCCGCCGCCCTGCCGCTGGACCTGGACCGGTTCCTGGCGGACACTGGCATGGATCGCCTGGACGCGCCGCAGGATCGGCCATTCTACGACCGGACCATGTTCCACCCCACGCTGACGATCAACGGCCTGCATGGCGGATATGGGGGGCCGGGGTCCAAGACGGTGCTGCCCGCCGAGGCGGTGGCCAAATGCGACATCCGCCTTGTGGAGGCGATGACCCCCGATCAGGCGCTGGACTGCGTCGAGGCGCATGTGGCCAAGCACGCGCCGGAGGTCGAGGTGGTGCGGATGGGCGGGATGCTGCCGTCGAAGACGCCGCTCGACGACCGCTTCGCCGGGCCGGTGCGGGCGGCTGTGGCCCGCGGAATGGGCGTCGAGCCGCTGATCTATCCGGTGGTGGGGGGCAGCCTGCCCGACTACGTCTTCACCAAGATCCTCGGGGTGCCCGCCTACGTCACCCCCTACGCCAATGCCGACGAGGCCAACCACGCGCCGAACGAGAACATGGAGCTGCGGCTGTTCCACAACGGCATCCGCACGGGAGCCGCGCTCCTATGGGAGCTGGGGCGGATGCGGGTGGGGGCGGCGTAGCCGGTCGGCAGACGGCGCGAGGTTCCGCTCGGGGCGGTTGGACCGCACCAGGGTGCCATTCCAGAGACCCGCGCAGTCCACACGCAAGGCCCCCAGCGCGCCCGCTCCGCCTCCCCGTCCCGCCCGGCGGCACGCCGGGCAGCGCCGTCCCGCCCCCCCCGGGGCGGCGCTTCTGGCGAAGACGGTGCAGCCGCTCCAACGTGGATGCTTGCGTCTCCGACGTGCCCCGCCCAACCCCGCCCCGGCGGGACGGCGCTGCCCTCCGCGTTGAGCGATACGGGGTGCCACGCTGCTCTAAGATGGCTTGCCACACAGGCGCCCCTCCCCGCTGTCCCGCCCGGCGGACACGCCAGGCAGCGCCGTCCCGCCCCCCCGGGGCGGCGCTTTTGGCGAAGGCGGTTCAGCAGCCGGGACGCAGATGCTTATTGGGACCATCGCGCGCCGCCCAGGCAGCCCCGGCGGGACGGCGCTGCCCTCGTCGCTTGGGCGGAGCGTTGCGTCAGGCGCGTTTTCAGCCGACCGCGCCAGCAGGCGGCGGCACGGCGACGATGTGGTTGTCCCACTGCCGGGGGTGCTCACGGGACCAGAGGATGCGGACGCCGTCGATGCAGGCGATCCGGCCGGTGCCGGTGGTGACGACGAACCCCTCGGGGGCCGCCGCGACCCCGCCCACGTCGGCGAGGCGGATCGTGCGCCAGGGGCCGCCGGGCGCGCCCACCGCACAGACGCCGCCGCGGGGCGAGGTGGCCGCGACCGTCCTGCCGTCGGCGGAGACCGCCACGCTACCCACGTAGCCGCGGAGCGGGTCGGCGGCGGTGCCCTCCAACGCCGGGGTCAGCGCCCCCGCGCCGCGGGCGCAGGTCGCCACCAGCGGCGGGCGCGCCGACATGTCGCCCTGCCACTGCATCGCCGCGACCACGCCACCCTGCGCGTCCACCGCGAGGTGGCGGATCGAGTTGCGGTGCAGTGCGGGGGCGGCCTCCACCCGCTCCAGGATCCGCCCGCCGAGGTCGAGAAAGCTCAGGTTCGGCCGCATGGTGGCCAGGTTCAGCTTTGCGCGCCCGGTGTCGGGGTGGGTCTCGATCCCGCCGTTGGCCACGACCAGCGTGGCCCCGTCCGGCAGGCAAGCGATGTCGTGGGGGCCGACACCGCCGGACGGCACCTCGCCCAGCCGCGCGAACCCCTCCGCGTCCCAGATCCCCAGGAGCCCTCTGGCGCCGTCGAAATCGTTCTCCGTGGTGAAGAGCGTGGCGCCATCCCCCGAAAACGCCCCATGCCCGTAGAAGTGCCGCCCCTCCGGCGCGGCGAGGCGCGCGGCGACGCGGCCCGTGGCGCAGTCGATCACCAGGGCGAAGCGCCCGGGTCGGCGGGCGAAGACGACCGCCAAGGGCCGCGTGGGATGGGCGGCGGCGGCATGCCCCCGGCCGGGCAACGCGATCTCGAAGACGATGCTGCCGCCCGCGTCCAGCCCGCACAGCGCATAGGTTCCATCGGGCCGCCGCGCCGCCGAGAGATAGGCGGGCGCCCCGGCATCGGCCCAGACCGCGGCGGGAACCAGCGCGCTGGCCAAGAGGCCCGACAGGACGGCGCGGCGCCCCGGCATCAGTCGCCGTCCAGAGCGTTGAAACCCGCGGAGATGCCCAGGCGCGGCCCCAACTCCCCCGCGATCTGCGCACGGATCTCGTTGACGGCCCGCTGCACCGCCTCGACCCGCACCCGGCCCTGGGGCGTGGCGACACCGGCGAAGCGCGGATCGTCCAGGCGGTCGACCCGCTCGATGGCCCTGGCGAAGGCGGCGTCGAGCGCCGCATCGCCGGCTGAAAGGTGCCGCGCCAGATCCCGCGTCGCCTCCAACGACAGCCGCACATGCCGCAGGGACCGCTCCGAGCGCCACGCCTCCGCCCGCTGAGGACGCGGCCGGTCGAACGTGCCGAGGGGCCGTCCGAGCCGGACGGCGGAGGTGAACTCCAAGCCCGTCGATAGCGCGGTGAAGAGCTGCCGCAGCGCCTCGTCGCGGCTGCGGTAGACGTCATTGTCCCCGGCGCCGCGCATCAGGTCGGAATGGCCGTCGACCCAGGCGACCAGAAGCGCGGCGGACACCTGGGCAATGTCGGCCGCCACCAGCCGGATGAGCGCGCAGACACGGGCGTCGTCCCCCGCCGCGGCCGCGCGGAGGTCGGGGTCGTGGAGCAATCGCTCCAGAGCATAGAACCCGCGTGCCGCGACCGAGACGTCCCGGAACGCCGCCAAGTCCGCAACCTCCGCGCCCCCCTCCTGCAGGAACCCGGCCAGGGTGCGGGGCCCGGCACCGCGCGGGTCGGGCCAGAAGGCGAGCGCGAAGGCGCGGTCGTGCTCCTCGGAGGGGCCGAAGCGCAGATGCGACACCCGCACCCAGGCGTCGAAGGCATCGCCATAGGCCTGCCGCAGCGTTGCCGAGGACGGGTCGCAGTCGGCCTCGGCCGCGCGGTCAAGCTCCGCCGCCCGCGCCGCGAGGGTGCGATAGCCGGGCAGGATGTGAGCGTCCACGATGGCGCCCGGATCGGGCGTCTGCGCCGCCGTCGCCGCCGGGGCGACGGCCAGCAGCAGTCCGACGAGCAGGCCCCGCATTTCAGAGGCTCTCCAGGAACCGGATGAGCGCGGCGCGGTCCTCGGGCGGCATCTCCACCACAGTGTCGCGCGCCTCCTGCGCCTCGCCGCCGTGCCAGAGGATCGCCTCCAGTAGCGACCGCGCCCGCCCGTCGTGCAGGAAATAGGTGTGGCCAGAGACCTGCTGGGTCAGACCGATGCCCCAGAGCGGCGCCGTGCGCCATTCGCGTCCGTTCGCCCGCGCCTCTGGGCGGTCGTCGGCCAGCCCCTCGCCCATATCGTGGAGCAGCAGATCGGTGTAGGGCCAGATCAGTTGAAAGCTGTGCTCCGGCCGATTGCCCAGCCGATGGGTCACATGGGCGGGACGGTGGCAGGAGGCGCAGCCGGCCCCGTGGAACAGCTCCTTGCCCCACAGGACTTCGGGGTCGTCCACATCGCGTCGGGCCGGAACGCCCAGGTTCTGGCTGTAGAAGGTCACGAGATCCAGCCCCTCGGCGTCGATCTCGAATTCGCGCACATCTCCGTCGCCATGGACGGCGGCCAGGCAGTCGGCCTGGAGGTCGGTGCATTCGCCCGACCCTGCGGGAAACAGAGGGTTGGAGATGCCGATGTCGCCGACGAAGGCCGAGCCGGTCTGCTCGCGGATCGTCGGATTGCCCGCCTTGTGGCCGAAGCGGCCGAGCATAGGCTGATCGAACTCCACCGACCAGACGATGTTGGGCCGCCCGGAAATGCCATCGCCGTCGGCGTCGTCGGGATCGGCGGCGGCCAGGATGTCGGCGGCCGGGATCGCTTCGAGCAGGCCCATGCCGATCATCTGCGGCGCCACGCGGGGGCTGAGCATCGCGTCGGGGTGCAGAGGGCCGTAGCCCAGATCGGCGGCGGTATAGGTGGGCTTGCGCAGGGTCGCCACCTCGCCGCCTGCCAACGCGACCTCCATCTCCTCGTAGGTGACGGCGAGACGGTATTCGGCGGCATGGCCGGGCAGCGCGAAGTCTTGGAGCTGCGTGCCGTAGGTGGGCTCGGGACGCGAGGCCAGATACCCCTCGATCTCGGCCCGGGCGTCCTCGGGGCCGCCGGGGATCGACACCCGCAGGAACATCGACACCGCCCCGTCCTCCGGCCCCTCGGGGGGATGTCCGCGGCCGTCCTTCAGATGACAGCGCTGGCAGGAGCGCGCGTTGTAGAGCGGCCCCAGCCCGTCCGACGCCAGGGTCGATGCGGGGGCCGAGACCCAAATCTTGCGAAAGAGCCCGTTGCCCACCTTGAAGCGCAGCTCGCCCTCGTAGCCCAGGTTGGCCGATGGCAGGGAGAAGGCGTTGGCGTCCGACGTGGCCCGCACGGTGGCGGCGCCGCCGGGGCGCGCCTCGAATGGCTGCGCCGCATCGAAGCTCTCGGGCGCGGCGGTCGCGGCGGCGATGCGCGCCGCCTCGGCCGGGGTGCGCGGGACGATGTCGAGATGCGGCTCGTCCAGGGGATCTGCGGCGGCCGGTGCAGCGAGCGCCAGGGCCAGCACGATGAGCGGCAGAGATCGGGTCATGGTGGGGCTCTCCTCCGGGCGGGACCGGCGCGGTGCCGGCCCCTCCCGACGCGTTGGGATTACTGGAACACCGCCTCGGGGTCGTCCAGGCTGTCGGACCCCTCGACCTCCAACGCTTGCAGGCCCAGCACCTCGGCCGCCCGCTCGATCCCGCGGGTCTGCTCGATCAGAGCCGTCACTCCGCCCATGATCAGCGCCTCGCCCTCGGCATTGCCCCGCTCCAGCATCATGTCGTAGGCGAACCCGGCCTCGGCCGCGGTCTTGATGTCGCCGAGTGCCGCCATGGTCGCGGCCAGATCGCCCTGCAACTCGGCATCGAGCGCGGGGTCGGCGGCCGCCACGAGGTCGGACAGCGACGGCCCGGACACGACCCGCCCGTCGATCCCCACGTAGCGGCCGAGATAGACGTTCCGCACGCCCAGCCCGTCGTAGTAGTGGCTGTTGTGGGTGTTGTCGGAAAAGCAGTCGTGCTCTTCCTCGGGGTCGTTCAGCATCAGGCCCAGCCGCATCCGCTCGCCCGCCTGCTCGCCGTAGGAGAGCGATCCCATGCCGGTGAGCATCGCCAGGAGCCCGGAGCTGGGGTCCTCGGTCACCGCGGCGCGGGCGGCGCCGTCCTCGGCCCACTGCGCGGTCATCCACGCGAGGTCGGAGACCAGCAGGTCGGTGGCCGCGCGCAGATACTCTGCGCGCCGGTCGCAGTTGCCGCCCGTGCAATCCGGCCCTTGCGCGTAGTCGGTCCAGGGCCGCGTCCCGGCGCCGGGTCCGTGCCCGTTCAGATCCTGCCCCCAGAGCAGGAACTCGATCGCGTGATAGCCGGTCGCGACGTTGGCCTCGACCCCGTCGGCCTCGTGCAGGACGTCCTGCAACAGGGCCGCGGTGATCTCGGCGGCGTCAACCTCTTGGCCTGAAAGGGTGAACGCGGGTGTCGCGACCACATTGAGCTGGGCCAGGTCGTTCTCTCCCTCGGCAAAGCCATGGGCAGGCGCGACATAGTCGATAAGGCCCTCGTCCAGCGGCCAGGCGTTTACCTTGCCCTCCCAGTCGTCGACGATGGCGTTGCCGAAGCGGTAGACCTCGGACTGCTGATAGGGCACCCGCGCGGCCACCCAGGCGTCCTTGGCCGCCTCCAGCGCCTGGGCCGAGGGCGCCGAGATCAGAGCATCGACCGCCGCCTGCAACCGCTCGGCCGACGCCAGGCTGTCGGCGTATTTCGCCGCGGCGATGTCGGCATAGGTCTCGACCACCGCAGACCGGTCGGGCGGCGCGGCCAGGGCCGCGGGCGCGGCGGCGAGCGCGAGGGCGCCCGCGGCAAGGGTGAGGCGTGTCATCGGATCGGTGTCCTTTCGGTCAGTGGAGGGCATGGGACAGGGGCGCGGCGCGGCGGCGCACGGCGGCCTGTTTGAGCGCAAGGCCCAGGTCCTCAGCCGGGCCGATCAGCAGCGGCGCGGCGTCGGGGCGGACCATCGCGACCGCGATCATCAGCGCGTCGTCCCGGGCGCCCTCGGCGGCGCAGCCGATCAGGGCGGCAAAACAGCTCTCGTCGGCCCCGACGCAGCCGCAGCCGATGGGTCGACGCATCAGGGGGCGGCGGGCGTAGCGAATGCAGAGGTCGCAGAGCGTCTCCAGGGCGGCCAGAGCGGCCCGGCCCGCCGCGGCGCCCATCGCCTGTTCGAGGTCGCGGGTCATGTCGGCCTGGTGCTCGACGCCCGCGCACCAGCGACGCAGGAGGTGGATGGCGTCGGCCTCCACCGCGTCCAGAGCATGGAGATGGCCGATCGGCACCGACCCGCGCCCGCGACCCGGCGCGGTCATCGCCGACGCCCCGGCGCCGGTGCGGACGGAGGGTCGATCCAGGGGACGGGTCGCTCGCAGATCGGGCGCATCGGTCACTCCGCGGAGGGGGTCGGCGGCGCAGGGCGCGCCCGACTGTCCCGATAATGCTGAGTGATTCTGTCAGGTATGTCAATCCGACAGAAATAGTCAGGATTCTGGCCGGATCGGCCAGGGCGTGAGGATCGGACTGGGGCGTCGGTCCGCCGTCTGCGGCTGTTAGACGTCGGCCTCGTCTTCGAGTTCGGCGTCGATCTCCGCGCCGAGCAGCAGGATGAAAGCCGACATCCACAGCCACATCAGCAGGATGATCACCCCGGCGAGGGAGCCGAAGGTCTCGTTATACGAACCGAAGTACGTGACGTAGAGCGTGAACCCCAATGTCGCCAGCACCCACAATGCGCACGCGATCAGAGCCCCAGGGGCCAGCCACCGCCATTTTGCCGGATCGCGGGAGGGCCCGTAGCGGTAGAGGATCAGGATCCCGCCCACCCCGATGACGAACAGCGCGGGCCAGCGCAGCAGCGTCAGCGCATCGCGCAGTTGCGGAACCCCGTCGAGGAACGACAGGAGCGCGGGCAGCCCGGCAATGAATCCAAGGCAGATCAAGAGCCCCACCAGCACCGACAGGGTCAGCGCCAGGGATGTGAGCTTGAGCTGGAGAAACCCGCGGCTCTCGGTCTCGTCGAAGGCGACATTGAGGCCGCGGATCATATTGTCGATCCCCTTGGACGCCGAATAGATCGCCACGAGGATGCCCAGCACCGCGGCGAGCCCCAGGCCGCCCTTGTCCGACCCCGCCACCGCCTTCATCTGGTCGATGATGATCGTCGCGGCGTCCGAGGGCAGTGCGGCGGCGAGCGTGTCGGCGGCGCCAACGATGGTGTCCGGCTCGACGATCAGACCGGCCATCGCGACCATCGCCGTGATCGCCGGAAACAGCGCCAGCAAGCCGTAGAAGGCGACACCACCGGCAATCAGGGAGACCTGGTCCTGGGCCAGCTCGTCCTTAACGGCCAGAGCGACGTTCTTCCATGCGCGGGGCGGCAGATCGCCGGGCGAGGTGACGGTTCGGCTGCGGCTCATGGGGGCCTCCGTGGCGGGCCTGGACCGCGCCGGATCGGGTCTGGCAGGGCGGCGGCGGATATCGTTACGGGGGCGCAACGCGGCCGTGGCGCCGCGGTTCCTGGCGACGGGACCGCGCCGCGGCGCGGGCCGATCCGTCGCCCGCGCCTTCGGCGCGCCGCCCATGGACTCAGCACAGAGATATGTCTTGCGACATTCAAAGGGTGCGGCAATTTCGCCAAACCTTAAACCACATTAAGTTCCCAGCCATTCGGCGGAGGCTGAGGGAACCCCCTCCCCCCCGCGCAGTTGGTCGCTAGAACGATGTCCGAAACGGACGGGTCCTCGACCGGTCGGCGCCCGCGCGCGGTGTGCGGCGGGAGGCCTGTGCCGCCGTCGTCGCGGCCCTATGAACAGACGCTTCGGGCGCCATGATGGAGAAGTTCCGCAATGCACAACGTGTTCTATCTGGTCGGGCTCATCGTCATCATCCTCGCCGTCCTCGGCGCGGTGGCGTGAACCCCAGAACGAGTGGAGATCAGTCCGTGACAGACAGCAGTTCCCCGAACACCCCCGCCCCCGGCACGCCCGGGTCTACGTCGAAAGACGCAAGCCAGATGGCCAAGGAGACCCGCGACGCCGCACAGGAGCGGGCCGAGACCCTGGCCGAGAAGGCCAAGGCCGAGGCCCAGTCCGCCCTCGACTACGGCCGCGATAAGGCGCAGGCCAAGGCCGAGGAGGCGCAGCACGGCGCCGCTCACGAGGCGCAAGAGACCGCCGAGGCCCTGCGCGCCGCGGGCGAGCGGTTCGACCAGGGCGATTTCCGCCGCCAAGCCGCGACGCAACTCGCGGACGGGTTGGGCGACATCGCCGAGAGCATCCGCGGCAAGGATTTGGCCGACATCCCCGACGATCTGCGCCGCTTTGCCCGCCGCAATCCGGCGATGTTCTACGGCGGCGCCGCGCTGTTGGGCTTCGCCCTGGCGCGGATGGCCGTCGCCTCGGAGCGCAAGCGCGACGAGGACGAGGCGTGGGACGACGATTGGAACGACGACTGGGACGGCGCCCGCCGCGCCGCGCCCGCGCCGACCCAGCCTGCCATGGCCACGCCTGCGCCGGCGGGTTCCGCGTCCGGCCCGGCATCCTCTGCCCCGGCAGCCGGGGCGCCCGCGACACCGCCGATGAGCCCCTCGGTCCACCCCGTGAAGGAAGGAGGCGCGTCATGAGCGACGAGACCGACAACCGTTCGACCCCCTCGCTGATCGCCGACGTGATGACGCACCTGTCGACCCTGGTGCGCAAGGAGGTGGATCTTGCCCGGACCGAGGTGAACGAGAACCTGTCCCGCGCCGGTGTGGCGGTCGGCATGATCGCGGGCGCCGCGATCATCGTCTTGGTGGCGCTCAACGTTCTGGCCGCGGCGCTGGTCGCCGCGCTCACGGAGCTGGGCCTCGACGCTGGCTGGGCCTCTCTCATCGTCGGCGTGGCGCTGGCCGCCATCGCCTTCGGCATGATGATGAAGGGCCTCAACGACCTCAAATTGCAGAGCCTCGCCCCCACCCGCACGGTCAAGAACGTGCAGCGGGACGCCGAGGCGGTGAAGGAGACGCTCTGATGACCGACCACAAGAGTTCCGCCGAAATCGAGCGGGAGATCGAGCAGGAGCGATCGGCGCTGACCGACAGCATCGACCGCCTCCAGGATCAGTTCTCGCCCGAGCGGCTGGTCGAGACGGTGACGGCGCAGTTCCGCGAGAACGGGGGCGACATGGCCCGCTCCATCGGCCGCGCGGCCAAGGACAACCCCATCGCGCTGGCGCTGACCGGCGTGGGGATCGCCTGGCTGATCGCCGGTTCGGGCAGCGGATCGCGCGGCCGCCGGCGGTGGGACGACGACGACTGGGACGACCGCGACCGCCGCCCCGCGGTCGCCTACGATCCGCGCACCCGGCCGACCGCCGCCGGCTTCCGCTCGGAGGGCCCGGCCTATGCCGGGGTCGACGACCGGATCGCGGCCGCCGATGCGGCGATGCGCAGCGAGCGCTACGGCGACGATGACGACGACGGCCCGTCGCTCTGGGGTCGGATCAAGGACGGCGCGGCCTCGCTCGGCGAGTCGGTGCGCAGCGGTGCGGAGGCGACGCGCGACAGCGTGACCGGCGCCGCCTCTTCGGCCTGGGAGGGCACCTCCGGTGCCGCCGCCTCGGCCCGCGGCGGAGCCCAGGGCGCGTATCGCTCGGCCGCCGACCGGGCGGCGCGGTCCCGCGAGCAGGCCTACATGTCGGCGGCGCAGATGCGGGCACGCATCTCTGAAGGCACCGACAGCATGTCCGAGGCGGCGCGCGAGCGCGTGATCGCCGCGCGGATGCGGGCCTACGAGATGCAGCGCGACATCGAGCGGTCAGCGCACCGCGGCGCTGACCGGGTCGAGCGGATGCACAGGGACGAGCCGCTTGTCTTCGGCGCCATTGCCCTGGCGCTCGGCGCTGCGGCCGGGGCGATGATGCCCCGCACCGAGGTTGAGGACCGCTCCATCGGCGGCTACCGCGACCAGGCCTTCGACGAGGCCGACCGCATCTTCCGCGAGGAGAGCGCCAAGCTCAAGAAGGTCGCCCAGGCCGCCGCCGAAGAGGGCAAGGCCATCGCCGGCGAGACCGTCGAGGGCGCCAAGGAAAAGACGCCCCACGGTCAGGAGGCGGTGGACAGGGCCGAGGCAAAGGCCCGCGAGGCCGCCCAGCGCGTGGGCGACGCGGCCAAGGCCGAGGCCGACCGTCAGAACCTCGGCGGCTCGGCCACCTAGAGACCCCGCCGGGCGCGCCTCCCCCGCGCGCCCGGCCCCTATCGCGGGCGCCCCCCGCACCCTCCTGCCGGAGCACACCCGATGAATCTGAACATCCGTGGACGGGTCGCGCTCATCACCGGCGCGTCCACCGGCCTGGGCTTGGCCGCCGCGCGCTTTCTCGACCGCGAGGGCGTGCGCCTGATCCTCACCGATGTCGAGGAGGAGCCGCTGAACCAGGCGCGCGCCGAGTTCGACGGCGACACGCGCGCCCTGGTCGCAGATCTGACTGACGATACCGGCGTTCTGAGTCTGGCGCAGGCCGCTGCGGAGGTCGGGCCGGTCGACATCCTGGTCCACACCGCCGGGATCACGGGGGCCAAGGGCGACCCGCTGGAGATGACCGACGCGGATTTCGAGGACGCCTGGCAGACGAACTTCATGTCCGCCGTCCGCCTCTGCCGCACCTTCGTCAAGCCCATGGCCGACCAGGGGTGGGGACGCGTCGTCTGCGTCACCTCCGAGAACGCGGTCCAGCCCTACCCGGACGAGGCGGTCTACAATGCCTCCAAAGCCGCGCTCCTGAACTTCACCAAGGCCGTGTCGCTGGCTTACGGCCCCAAGGGGGTCCTCGTGAATACCGTGGCGCCTGCGTTCATCGAAACGCCGATGACGGACAAGATGATGGAAAAGCGGGCCGAGGAGTTGGGCGTCGATTTCGACGAGGCCGTGGAGAGTTTCCTGGAAGAGGAGCGGCCCTATCTGACGCTCAAACGCCGGGGCAAGCCCGAGGAGGTGGCGGCGGTGATCGCGCTCCTGTGCTCGGACCTGGCGAGCTTTACCAACGGGTCGGCCTACCGGGTCGACGGCGGCGCCGTGGCGGCGATGAACATCTGAGAGGACGGACAGGACATGAACGAAGAGGTGAAGATCCCGCCGCAGGAGCAAGACGCGATGCCAGCCGACGAGCATCGGATGGACCCCGCGCCCGACTATGCCCCCCGCCACCGCGGTGCGGGCAAGCTTGAGGGCAAGGTGGCGCTGATCACCGGAGGCGACAGCGGCATCGGGCGGGCCATCGCCGCGCTCTTCGCCCGTGAGGGGGCCAAGGTCGCCATCGCCTACCTGGACGAGGACAAGGACGCCGAAGAGACCCGTCGCATCGTCGAAGAGGACGAAGCGGGCGCGGCGCTGCTGCTCCCCGGCGATCTGAGCGAAAAGGCCCATGCCGAGGACGTGGTCGCCCGCACGGTCGCGCGCTTCGGCGGCCTCGACATCCTCATCAACAACGCCGCGCAGCAGTGGCTGGACGAGGACCTGACCGAGCTGAGCGAGGAGCGGCTGCGCCGGACCTTCGATTCCAACGTCATGTCCTACTTCTTCTGCACCCAGGCAGCGCTCCCGCATCTCAAGGAAGGTGCGTCGATCATCAACACAACCTCGGTCAACGCCTTTGCGGGGATGGGGTCGCTCATTGCCTATTCCACCACGCGCGGCGCCTCGCTGGCCTTTACCCGGTCGCTGGCGGCGAACCTGACGGACAAGGGCATCCGCGTGAACGCCGTGGCGCCCGGCCCGATCTGGACCCCGTTCATCCCTGGCACCATGCCCGCCGAGCAGGTCGAGGATTTCGGCAGCCAAACGCCGCTGGGCCGTTGCGGCCAGCCATGGGAGGTGGCGACGGCCTATCTGTTCCTCGCCTCGTCGGACGGCAGCTATTACACCGGCCAGACCCTGCACCCCAACGGCGGCATGGTGGTCGGTGCCTAGGCGCCTCACCGCCCCGACGGTCTACGAGGTCTATCCGCGCTCGTTCCGGGACACCACCGGCACGGGCGTCGGCGATCTCAAGGGCGTGCTGGATGGCCTGGGCCATGTCCGCGACCTGGGCGTCGACGCGATCTGGCTGGCGCCGTTCTATCGCTCGCCCATGGTCGACGGCGGTTACGACATCGTCGACCACCGCGCCGTCGATCCCGATCTGGGGAGCCTGGACGATATAGACGCCATCGTCGCCAAAGCGGGCGAGATGGGAATGGGCGTGCTGGTGGATCTGGTGCTTAACCACACCAGCGACCGGCACCCATGGTTCCAGGCCGCGCTCGACGGCGACGAGGACGCCGCCCGCCGCTATGTCTGGCGCGACGCCAAGGACGACGGCACGCCGCCCAACAACTGGCAGTCCTTCGTCGGGCCGCCGGCCTGGACCTGGAGCCCGGCGCGGCGGCAGTATTACTTCCACCAGTATCTCCGCGCGCAGCCCTGCCTGGACCTCGCCAACGGGCAGGTGCAGCAGGACCACGCCCGCACCATCGCGTTCTGGCGCGACCGGGGCGTGGCGGGGTTCCGGCTGGACGTCGTGACCGCCTATGCCTTCGATCCCGAGCTGCGCGACAACCCCCCCGCCTCCGACGAGGTGCGGGCCAAGATCGACGGCCCCGACGCCCGGCCCTACAGCTATCAGGACCACGTCTACGACCTGCTGCCCGGCGAGGCGTGGCGCTACGCCTGCAAGGTGCGCGACTGGGCGGGGCCCGAGATGTGGCTGGTGGGCGAGTGCAACACCGGGAACCAGTCGCTCCAGGTGGCGCTGGATTTCTCCGGCGACGACCGGCTCGACGCCGTCTACACCACCGATATCGTGGAATGTGCCTCCACGCCAGCGGCTTACCAACGGATCTTTGAGCGGCTCGACGGGCGGTGGCGGGTGCCCTGGTGGTTCTCCAGCCACGACCAGGCCCGCGCGGCCACCACCCACGGCGACGGCGACCCTGCGACGGCAAAGTTCCTGGCGGCGGTGATGTGCACCATGCCCGGGCCGTTGATGCTGTTCCAAGGGGAGGAACTGGGCCTGCCGCAGCCGGACCTCGACAAGAGCGAGGTGGAAGATCCCTTCGACCTCACCTTCTGGCCCGACGGGCCGGGGCGGGCCGGGGCGCGGGTGCCGCTGCCCTGGAACGGAACGGCGCCTGGCTGGGGCTTCAGCACCGCCACGCCCTGGATGCCCATGCGATGGGAGTCCCGCCACACCGTCGCGGCGCAACAGGGCGATCCGCAGAGCGTGCTCGCCTTCTACCGCCGGATGCTGGCGCTGAGGCGGGAGGCAAGCTTCGCCCGGCCCGAGCGGATCGACCTGGACGTCTCGGGCGACCTGATGACCGTGCGGATCGACACGAGCGCCGGCCGCTACGTCGCCCGCTACAACTTTGGCGACGGCGATGTGGCGGTCGAGGGCGGCGATGCGCCGCTCCTTTCCACCGGACATGCCGAGGGCCGCCTGGCGCCGCGCGGGGCGCTCGTCACCCGAAGATGAGGCCCAGAAGGAACGCGGCGGCGGGGATGCCGAAAAACGCCACCTTGCGCGCTAGGTCGCCGTCGACCACCCACGCCTTGTCGGACGCGCGGTCTCCGTAGCTGCCGGTGGCCCGGGCGGGATAGTCGGCGGGGGAGAACAGGTTGTCTTCGCCCCCTTCGGCCGGCCGCCCAGATTTCTGCGCGCCAACGCCCTCCTTGGCCAGCTTGCGGTCCAGCCAGTCGGGCAGTGCGAAGTTGCCGAACACCAGTTGCATCACCGACTTGCCCACCAACAGCTCCCGCGGCCCGTCGTCCAGCGCCCGCATCACCGCGTCCGCCGCCACCTCGGGCGAGAAGATCGGCGGCGCCGGCTGGGGTTTCTCCGACATGCGGTTGCGGGCCCAGTCGAACTGAGGCGTGTTGATCGCCGGCAACTGGACCAGGTGCAGGCTGTGGGGGGCGTTGTCGCGGATCAGTTCTGAGCGGAGCGACGAGACGAAGCCGTTGATGCCGTGCTTGGCAGCGCAGTAAGCCGACTGAAACGGAACGCTGCGATAGGCGAGCCCCGAACCCACGCAGACGATGCGCCCATGGGGCATCACCCGCAGCGCCTCGCGTGTGCCGTTGACCTGGCCCATCAGCGTGACGTCCACGACCCGCTGGAACTCCTCCGCCGTCACCTCCGAAAACGGGGAAAACACCGTGGCCATGGCGTCGTTGACCCAAGCGTCTGGCGCGCCGATCTCTGCCACGAGGGTGTCGACCGCTGTGGCCAGCGCCTGCGCGTCGGCGACGTCCGCGGCGGCCGTGGCAACGTGGCCGGGATAGGCCTCGCGCAGCGCGTCCAGCCGCGCGGTTCCGCGGGCGACCACGCCGACGCGCGCGCCACGCGCCACGAGTTTGTCCACCACGGCGCGGCCGACGCCCGCCGTCCCGCCTAGGACGATTGCCCGTTCCATGCTCTGCCTCCTGTCCAGTGTTCTGGCTCAAGAGGGCCGGGCGGTATCGGTTCCCGCCCTGTGCCAGCGGGTCGCTCCCCCTCCCCGGGGGCCGCGCGCTCAGCCGAAGGCGTCGGGCATCGACGCCTTGCGCTCGGTCACGTAGGCGCTCAGCGCCTCGGCAATGGCCGGGTCCAGGGGCGGCTGGCGGTAGTCGGTCAGCAGCTTGTCGACCCGCGCCCGAGCCAGGGCTTGGGTGTCGCGCGCGCCCTCCTCGAACCAGGTCTCGAAGGGCTTGTTGTCCAGGAGGTCCGACCGCCAGAACGCCGACTTGAAGTTCGCCTGCGTGTGCGCGCAGCCCAGGTAGTGTCCGCCCGGCCCCACCTCGCGGATGGCGTCCATCGCCTGGCCGTTGTCGGTCAGGTCGATTCCCCGCGCCAGCCCGTGGAGCACGCCCAACTGATCCGCGTCCATCACGAACTTCTCGAACGAGGCGACCAGCCCGCCCTCCAGCCAGCCGCAGGCGTGAAGCATGAAGTTCACGCCCGCCAGGAACCCCATGTTCAATGAGTTGGCGCTCTCATAGGCGGCCTGGGCGTCGGGCAGTTTGGCCCCGCAGAACGCCCCTGCGCTGCGATAGGGCAGCCCCATGCGCCGCGCCAATTGCCCCGCGCCATAGGTGATCAGAGACGCCTCTGGCGTGCCGAAGGTGGGCGCGCCGGAGTTCATGTCGATGGACGTGACGAAAGCGCCAAAGATCACCGGCGCCCCGGGGCGGATGAGCTGGGAATAGGCCACCGCGGTCATCACCTCGGCCAGCACCTGGGTCAGCGTGCCCGCCACCGTCACCGGCGCCATCGCTCCGCCCACGATGAAGGGCGACAGGATGCAGGCCTGTCCGGCGGCGGCATAGACCTCCAGCGCGCCCATCATCGTGTTGTCGAAGGTCAGGGGCGAGTTGATGTTGACCAGGGAGGTGAGAACGCAGTTCTCGGCCACCACCTCCTTGCCGAAGAGGATCTCGCACATCTCGACCGAGTCGCGGGCGCGGCTGGGTTCGGTCACCGACCCCATGAACGGCTTGTCGCTGAGCGTCATATGCGCCAGCAGCATGTCGAAGTGCCGCTTGTTCACCGCGACGTCGGTGGGTTCGCACACCGTGCCGCCCGAATGGTGCAGCCAGCGGGACATGTATCCCAGCTTCACGAAGGTGCGGAAATCTTCGAGCGTGGCATAGCGGCGGCCGCCGTCGACGCTGCGCACGAAGGGCGGGCCGTAGACCGGGGCCAGGACCAGGTTGCGCCCGCCGATCTCGACCGACCGTTCGGGATTGCGCGCGAGCTGGGTGAACTGCGCCGGTGCAGTGGCGCAAAGCTGGCGCGCCAGACCCCGGGGCAGGCGCACCCGGTCGCCCTCGACCTCGGCCCCGGCCGCGCGCCAGCGGTCGAGCGCGGCGGGATTTTCGGGAAAGTTCACGCCGATCTCGGCCAACACCGTCTCGGCGTTGGCCTCGATGATCTCCAGCGCCTCGTCGTTCAGAACCTCCAGGTTCGGCACGTTGCGGGTGATGTAGCGCGCGGTCTCGACGCTGACCGCGGTGCGCTCGGCCCGACGCGCCGCACCGCCCCCGCCGCGCGCGCGCCGCCGCTGCTCAACTTCTGCCATCTGCGCCTCCGAGCGTCCGCGTTGCGTGGTATATGACCGCGCCGCGGGCGCGGGCGCTGTCTCATTCCGGCATTCGGCAGATCAAAACGACATCCCGCACCGTTGCACGTCCCGCCGCGCCTGGCGCAGGGTGCTGTGCATGGACCCCATCCCCGCTCCGTGGCGCCCGCGCGCGCAGCTCCGCGCCATTTCCATCGCGGTGGTCTGGCGCGAGGGGCGGCTCCTGGCGGCGGCGGTCATCGACGACGCGGGCGCGGTGCGCGGCTGGCGCCCCCTGGGCGGCGGCATCGCGTTCGGCGAGACCTCCGCCGCAGCGGTCCAGCGCGAGCTGGCCGAAGAGTTGGGCGCGCGGTTCGTGCCCGAACGGCGCTTGGGGGTGCTCGAAAACCTCTTTCACCACCAGGGCCACATGGGCCACGAGATCGTCGTGGTCTGGGAGGGGCGCCTGGCCGATCCCGGACAGGCCGCCGCGGACCGCCTCGTCCTGCGCGACCAGGCTGCCGTGGCCGAGGCCGCCTGGGTGCCGTGGGAGGACTTTGCCTCCGGGCGCGCGACGCTGTTTCCCGACGGGCTGGCGGCGCTGATCGCCGACACCTTGCGCGGCCCCGCGCCCTGCCCTATCCCGCCGACATGACCCTCGCCGCCCCCGACCACCAGCGCCTGCTCATCGTCGACTTCGGCTCTCAGGTGACGCAGCTCATCGCGCGCCGCCTGCGCGAGCTGAACGTCTACTGCGAAATCCACCCGTTCCAGGCGGTGACGCCGGCGTTCCTGGCCGACTTCGCCCCCCGCGCGGTGATCCTGTCGGGCGGGCCCGCCAGCGTCGTCGACGACGGCAGCCCCCGGCCCCCCGAGGACGTGTTCACCATCGGCGTCCCGGTCCTCGGCATCTGCTACGGCCAGCAGGTGATGATGCACATGCTGGGCGGACAGGTGGAGCGTGGCGACGGCACCGCCGAGTTCGGGCGCGCCTACGTCACGCCCGCGCGCGACCGTTTGGACCTGCTGACCGGCTGGTTCCTCGACGCGCGCGAGCAGGTGTGGATGAGCCACGGCGACCACGTCTCGGCCCTGGCGCCGGGGTTCGCGGTCTACGCCACCTCGCCCGGCGCGCCCTTCGCCGTCACCGCCGACCCCGCGCGCCACTTCTACGCGGTGCAGTTCCACCCCGAGGTGCATCACACCCCGAACGGACGCACGCTCTATGAGAACTTCGTGCGGATCGCCGGATTCACCGGCGACTGGACCATGGGCGCCTACCGCGACGAGGCCATCGCCCGGATCCGCGACCAGGTGGGCGAGGCGCGCGTCATCTGCGGCCTGTCGGGGGGCGTCGATTCCTCGGTCGCGGCGGTCCTGATCCACGAGGCCATCGGCGAGCAACTCACCTGCGTCTTCGTCGACCACGGCCTTCTGCGCCAGAACGAGGCGGACGAGGTCGTGGGGATGTTCCGCGACGCCTACAACATCCCGCTGATCCACGCCGAGGAGCAGGAGCTGTTCCTGGGCGCGCTGGAGGGCGTCAGCGACCCCGAAGAGAAGCGTAAGACCATCGGGCGGCTGTTCATCGACGTGTTCCAGCGCGAGGCGGGCAAGATCGAGGGCGCCGAATACCTGGCCCAGGGCACGCTCTATCCGGACGTGATCGAATCGGTCAGCTTTTCCGGCGGTCCGTCGGTCACGATCAAGTCGCACCACAACGTCGGCGGCCTGCCCGAGAAGATGGGGTTGAAGCTGGTCGAGCCCCTGCGCGAGCTGTTCAAGGACGAGGTCCGTGCGCTGGGCCGCGAGCTGGGCCTGCCCGACGCGTTCATCGGGCGGCACCCGTTCCCCGGCCCCGGCCTCGCCATCCGCTGCCCGGGCGAGATCACCCGCGAGAAGCTTGCGATCCTGCGCCGCGCCGACGCGGTGTTCATCGACCAGATCCGCCGCCACGGCCTCTACGACGAGATCTGGCAGGCGTTCGCCGCCATCCTGCCCGTCCGCACCGTGGGCGTCATGGGGGACGGCCGCACCTACGACTACGCCTGCGCCCTGCGCGCCGTGACCTCGGTCGACGGGATGACGGCCGACGTCTATCCCTTCACCCACGAGTTCTTGGGCGAGACCGCGACGCGGATCATCAACGAGGTCCGCGGCATCAACCGCGTGACCTACGACATCACCTCCAAACCCCCCGGCACCATCGAGTGGGAGTGAGCGATGGATGACCAAGGCTTCCGCCGTTGGCTGGAGCGCACGGGCGATGCGCCGAATACGGTGAACACGCGCTTCGCCATGCTGCGCCGGATCGAGAAGCATTACGGCGACCTGGATTTGGCGCATTCCGACGATCTGTGCGAGTCGATCCTGACCGAACTGTCCTACAGCACCTCAGACGCGCGGCGCGGAGAACCCAATCCGTCGCGCATTCCAATCGAGGGGGATGTCACCAGCAATCTCGCATCGTATCGCACCCACCTTCGCAAGTATCTGGCCTATCTCGACCAGCGTGAGACGGCAGACCTCATCGCCGAGGAGGTCGAGGCGGACGCCGGACCGGCACAACGCTTCCGCTACGAACAAGACCTGGAGGCGGCGCTGTCGCGATCGCTGGAGCAGATCGAGCCGGGGCTGACGCTGGTGGAGCAGCAGCGGTCGCTGCCCTCGGGTCTCCTCGACGTCCTTGCGCGGGACGCCCGGGGCGGGCTCGTCGCCATCGAGCTGAAGGCGGTGACGGCGAAACGCGAGGTGCTGGGCCAGATCGCCGCCTACATGGCGGACCTCCAGGACGAGACCGGCACCCTGCCCCGCGGCCTGATCGTCGCCCCGGAGTTCGACACCAAGCTGATCTCGGGGGCGCGGCTGATCGCGGGGCTGGGCCTGTTGCGCTATCGCTTCGCCTTCACCTTCGAGCCTGTGGAATGATCCGCGCCGCGGCCCTCGCGCTCTGCGCGGCGGCCCCCGCGGCGGCCCAGGACGTGGTGTGCCTCGGCACCGCGCCGAACTGGTCGCTCAGAATCACCGGAGACACCGCGCGGCTGAGGACCACGCGCGAGATCGACTTCGACATCCCCCACCGCGCCCGGGCCGAGGGGCGCGACTGGCCCCGGGCGCTGACGCTGATCGGATTGCGCGACAGCGCGGTGGTGGTGCTCGACCGCCTCCAGTGCGACGCCCACCCCGTCACCGCCCACGTCCTGACCCAGCGCGGCACGACGCCGATCCTGCTGACGGGATGCTGCGAGGTCGTCCGGTGAGCGGCACCCCGCCCCGCGTCCTGCTGACCGCCGCGGCCTGGATGACCGGCGCCATCGTGTCCTTCACCTCCATGGCGGTGGCGGGGCGGGAGGTGTCGTTCGAACTCTCGACCTTCGAGCTGATGATGTATCGCTCGTTCATCGGCATCGCCATCGTGCTCGCGGTGGGCGGCGCCGCCGGGACGCTGGGTCAGATCAGCGGCGCGCGGCTGGGGTTGCACGCGCTCAGGAACGCCTCGCACTTCACCGGCCAGAACCTGTGGTTCTATGCGATCGGCGCGATCCCCCTGGCACAGGTCTTCGCCTTCGAGTTCACCAGCCCGATCTGGGTGGCGCTGGCCGCGCCGTTGATCCTGGGCGAGCGGCTGACGACCGTGCGCGTCGGAGCGGCGGTGATGGGGTTTTTGGGGATCCTGATCGTGGCCCGGCCCACCGTCGACGGCATCTCGGAGGGCCAGATCGCCGCCGCCGCCGCCGCCATCGGATTTGCCGGCTCCGCGATCTTCACCAAGCTGCTGACCCGCACCGAGACGATCACCTGCATCCTGTTCTGGCTCGCCGTGATGCAGGCGGCCATGGGGGTGGCGTTCTCGCTGTGGTTCGGCCCCGTCACCTGGCCCTCGGCCCAGAACTGGCCCTGGCTGGGGCTGATCGGCTGCGCCGGCCTGGTCGCGCATTTTTGCATCACCAAGGCGCTGACCATCGCGCCCGCGACCCTGGTGATCCCCATGGACTTTCTCCGCCTGCCGGTGATCGCGGCGGTGGGCATGGCGCTCTACGGCGAGACGCTGGATGTCTGGGTTCTGGTGGGCGCCGGGGTGATCTTTGCCGCCAACTATCTGAACCTCTGGGTCGAGTCGCGTCCCCGGCGGCACAGGTTCATGGCAAAAGAGTAACACATCCCTAGGTTGCCGCTGGGGAAAGCGGCCGTGACGCGGTGTCACGAATTGACCGAAAAGCCATCAGGCCGCAACGCTGTGTGCAACGGGGATCATCAGTTTGGGGATGACAACATGCGTATCATAACCAGCGGCGCTGCGGTTTTGCTCGCCACTACTTCGATGGCCGCCGCCCTGGGTCTCGACCGCTCGGCGCAGGACATCGGCCTTCTCTTCGAGGACGGCGGCATCGCCGAGTTGTCCTTCGGCCATGTGATGCCGTCGGTCGATGGCAACGACGTCGCCGTCTTTGGCGGTCAGCCCTCGGGCAACGTCGCCCAGGACTACACGATCTGGGGCCTGGGGGTGAAAGCGGACCTGACCCCCGACCTGTCCTTCGCGGTCATCGTGGACGAGCCCTACGGCACCGACATCTCCTATCCGGTGCCGGGGTCGGTCGCCCTGGGCGGTACCCGCGCCATCGTCGACAGCCACGCCATCACCGCGCTGGCCCGCTACAAGTTCACCGACAACTTCTCGGTCCACGGCGGCCTGCGGTATCAGCAGATCTCGGCCAACGTGTCGCTGGGCGGGCTCGCCTACGGTCCCGCCGCTCTGCCCACGCTGAACGGCTACAACGCGTCGTTCGACGGGGACGACGCCTGGGGCTACGTCATCGGCGGCGCCTACGAGCGGCCGGACATCGCCCTGCGCGTCGCGCTGACCTACAACAGCGCAATCACGCACGAGTTGCCGACCGTCGAGACGGTCCAGGGCATTCCCGTGTCGATCCTGTCGGGCGGCGCGCTGCCCGCGACCTCGACCACCACGGTGCGCTCGCCCGAGAGCCTGAACCTGGACTTCCAGACCGGCATCGCGCCGGACACCCTGCTCTTCGGCTCGATCCGCTACGCCCGCTACGAGCAGACCATCGTGTCGCCGCAGTTCTTCGACAGCGCGGTGGGCGGCCCCAACAGCAGCCTCACCGACATCGAGTCGGGCTTCGGCTATTCGCTGGGCCTGGGCCGTCGGTTCAACGACAAGCTCTCGGGCTCGATCACCGTGGGCTACGAGGAAGAGAGCGATCCGCTGGTGTCGCCGCTGTCGCCGACCAACGGCCGTTATTCTCTGGCGCTGGGCATGGCCTATAACGTCACCGACAACTTCGTCGTGTCGGGCGGTGCGAGCTACACCTGGCTGGGCGACGCGCAGCCCGAGACCGGCACGCCGGACGTGGCGCGCGCCTCGTTCACCGACAACGACGCCTTCGCCATCGGGATCAAGCTGGGCTACAAGTTCTAAGGCCCCAACCGATCCATCGTCGCCTGGGCGCGGCCCGGGCAGCGCCGTCCCACCCCCGCGGGGCGGCGCTTCGGCGCCCCCCACCCCCTTGGGACGGCACCGCTCTTGTCTCCGAGCGTATCGGACTCTCACCGGGTGCATCCTTCACTCGCCCCATCGACCTGTCAGAGGCCCCGCCCGTTCTGGCTGGGGCCGTTTTCTTGTGGGATGGCGCAAGGTTCGGATTGGCGCGGGCGCCTGCCCGCCGTAGCTCTGGGCCATGACCGAGCAACGCCGCCTCTCGCCCCGCGCCTGGACCGAACTCTGCCTCCTGTCGCTGATCTGGGGGGCGTCGTTTCTGTCGATCCGCATCGCGCTGGACGAGATCGGGGTGCTGACCTCGGTGGCGCACCGCGTGTCCTGGGCGGCGGCGATCCTCTGGGTGGTCATCGCGCTGAGGCGGTTGCCGATTCCCCGGGACCTCAGGATCTGGGGCGCGCTGGCGGTCATGGGCCTGTTGAACAACGTCGTGCCGTTCACTCTGATGGCCTGGGGCCAGCTCCATATCGAGACCGGGCTGACCTCGATCTTCAACGCCGCCACGGCGATCTTCGGCGTGCTGGTGGCCGCGGCGGTGTTCCCCGACGAACGCCTGACCTGGCGCCGGGCGATAGGCGTGGGCCTGGGCTTCGCCGGGGTGGCCGTGGCCATCGGGCTGGAGGCATTGGCGCGGTTCGACATCCGCTCGCTGGCGCAACTGGCGGTGCTGGCCGGGACGGTCAGCTATGCGCTGGCCAGCGCCTGGGCGCGGATCCGGCTGGGCGGACTGTCGCCCACGGTGGCGGCCGCGGGGATGCTGACGGCGTCGTCGCTGGTAATGCTGCCCGCGGCCTGGGTCGTCGAGGGTCCGATCCGGTTGGACCTGGAGACGGACACGCTCCTGGCCATCGGCTATTACGCCGGAGTGGCGACCGCGCTGGCCTACCTGCTCTACTACCGGGTGCTGGCGGCGGCGGGGGCGGGCAATCTGATGCTCACCACGCTCCTGATCCCGCCGGTCGCGATCGTCCTGGGCGCCTGGGTCCGGGACGAGAGCCTGGCGCCCACGGCCTATCTGGGCTTTGTCCTCCTCGGCGCGGGGCTCGCCGTCCTCAGCCGCCGCCCGCCGGGCCGGCGGCCCCGGCCCACCTGAGCGCCGGGGCCGATCCCCCTTTCCCCATGGCGTGGATCGGGTATCCACGGGGGGGAGAGGCGGAGACCCGTAGAGCGCAGGGAGACGGCGGCGATGATCTATGACAGCGGCGCGGCGTGGACCGCCGCCCCGAGCAAGCGGGTGCTGCTCTTCGGCATGTCGGGCCTGGGCAAGACCCGCCTCGCCGCGCTCCTGCGGGCGGCGGGCGGGTGGTTCCACTACTCCATCGACTACCGCATCGGCACCCGCTACATGGGCGAGCACATCGCCGACAACTTCAAACGCGAGGCGATGCGGGTGCCGCTGCTGCGCGAACTGCTGCTGTCGGACTCGGTCTACATCCAGTCGAACATCACCTTCGAAAACCTTGCGCCGCTGTCGACCTATCTGGGCAAGCCCGGGGATCCGACCAAGGGCGGGCTGCCCTTCGACGAATACATGCGCCGCCAGGAGCAGCACCGCGCGGCCGAGATCGCCGCGCTGAGCGACACGGTGCCCTTCATCGACCGAGCCGAGGCGCTCTATGGCTACCGCAATTTCGTTTGCGACACCGGCGGATCGATCTGCGAGGTCGTGGACCCCGACGATCCCGAGGATCCGCTCCTGACCATGCTGACCCGGCATCTCCTGTTCGTCTGGATCGAAGGCGATGCGCGGCACACCTCGGACCTGATCCGCCGCTTCGACCGGGCGCCCAAACCGATGTATTACCGCCCCGATTTCCTGAACGCCCAGTGGAACGCCTATCTCGACGCCGAGGCCGCGGACGGCGACGACGTGGACCCCGACGCCTTCGTCCGCTGGACCTATGCCCGCGCCCTGGCCCACCGCCAGCCGCTCTATGCCGCCATCGCCCGGAACTGGGGCGTCACGGTGAGCGCGGCCGAGGCCGCGGCGGTGACCGACGCCGACGACTTCACCGCCCTGGTGGCGCGCGCGCTGGACCGGCGGGCCTGAGCCGCCGACCCCCGGCCCCTGGCAATCCGCCCCGCCGCGGCCTATGTCGGCGGTTCGATCCGAGGACCCAGCCCGATGCCGATCCGCCTGCCCGCCGACCTGCCCGCCTACCGCGTCCTCACCGACGAGGGCGTCATGGTCATGTCCGAAGAGCTGGCCGCGCATCAAGACATCCGGCCGCTGCGCATCGGGCTGCTGAACCTCATGCCCAAGAAGATCCAGACCGAGACCCAGTTCGCGCGCCTGATCGGCGCGACGCCGCTCCAGATCGACCTGCATCTGATCCGCATGTCCGCGCACCGCACCCGCAACACCGCCGCGGCGCATATGGAGGCGTTCTATCGCCCTTTCCAGGAGGTCAAGCGCGAGAAGTTCGACGGTCTGATCATCACCGGCGCCCCCATCGAACACCTGCCCTTCGAAGAGGTGACGTATTGGGACGAGCTGTGCGAGGTCATGGCCTGGACCCAAACCAACGTGCACCACACCTTCGGCGTATGCTGGGGCGGGATGGCGATGATCCACCGTTTCCACGGCGTGGCCAAACACATGCTGCCGGCCAAGCTCTTTGGCTGCTACCGCCACGCCAACCTCGCGCCCGCCTCGCCCTATCTGCGCGGCTTTTCGGACGACTGCGTCATCCCGGTCAGCCGCTGGACCGAGATGCGCCAGGACGAGATCGACGCCGCGGGCGGGCTGAGAACGCTGATCCACTCGGACGTCGCGGGCCCGGCGCTGGTCGACGATCCCGGACACCGGGCGCTCTATATCTTCAATCACTTCGAATACGACGACGATACGCTCAAGCAGGAGTACGACCGCGACATCGCCGCCGGCACGCCGATCCACGTGCCGCTGAACTACTATCCCCAAGACGATCCGTCGCAGCGGCCGCTCAACCGCTGGCGCAGTCACGCGCATCTTCTATATGGCAACTGGATCAACCAGATTTACCAGACCACGCCGTATGACATTGACCAAATTGGCCTTTAGCCTGGGGCTGGCGGCTGCGGCCCTGGCGGGCTGCGGCGCGTTCATCGACACCAGGGCAGACCGGCGCGAGGCGGCGGCCGAAGCGGCCTATCCCCCCGAGGGCCGGTTCGTCGAGGTCGGCGGACGGCGGGTGCACTACGTGCAGGAGGGGCGCGGGCCCGACCTGGTGTTGCTGCACGGGGCCAGCGGCAACACCCGCGACTTCACCTTCGCCTTCGTCGACGCGGTGCGCGACCGCTACCGGGTGACCGTCTTCGACCGGCCTGGCCTGGGCTATACCGACCGCACCGACGACCGCTATGTCGGCGCCACCGTCACCGCGGCCGAGAGCCCGGCCGAGCAGGCGGCGCTCCTCTCGGCCGCGGCGCGGCAGATCGGGGTGCGGCGGCCGGTGGTCTTGGGCCATTCCTACGGCGGCGCAGTGGCGATGGCCTGGGCGCTGGAGCACGACCCGGCCGCGGTGGTGATCGTCTCGGGCGCCACCCAACCCTGGCCCGGGGATCTGGGCCCGCTCTACGGCCTTGCCGGGTCGGCCTTCGGCGGCGCGAGCCTGGTGCCGCTCATCACCGCCTTTGCGCCTCTGGGGCGGGTCGAGACGGCGCTGGGCAGCATCTTCGCTCCGCAGTCCCCGCCCGAGGGCTACGACGATCACATCGGCGCGCCACTGACGCTCAGGCGGGCGAGCTTTCGCGCCAATGCGCGGCAGGTGAACACCCTGCGCCCCCATCTGGTGGAGATGTCCCAGCGCTATCCATCGCTGACCCTGCCGGTGGAGATCGTGCACGGCGTCGCCGACCGCACCGTGCCGATCCACATCCATTCCGACCCCCTGGCCGAGCAGATCCCCGGCGCCAACCTGGTGCGCCTGGCGGGTATCGGCCACATGCCGCACCACGTGGCCCAGACCGACGTGGTCGCCGCCATCGACCGCGCCGCGCGGCGCGCCGGATTGCGCTGACCCCTCAGGACGCTTAAGTATACGAAATCCCAAGGCGAAAGGGCCCGTCCCATGTCCCTGCCCTTCGACGGTGCGATCACCCGCTTCTACGAGACCGAGGCGCCCGAGCCGGTGCGCCGCGCCATCGCCGACGCGGGCAAGAAAGATATCCTCGACCCCTCCTATCCTTACGACGAGCGGATGAAGCGGTCGGACTACGACGACGCGATGGCGGCGTTGCAGTTGCAGTTGGTGCGCCTGCAGGCCGACGTGAAGGCGTCGGGCCGGCGCCTGGTCGTCGTCTTCGAGGGCCGCGATGCCGCCGGCAAAGGGGGCACGATCAAGAGGTTGCGGGAAAACCTCAACCCCCGCGTCGCCCGCGTCGTGGCACTGTCCAAGCCGTCCGACCGCGAGCGTGGAGAGTGGTATTTCCAGCGCTACATCGACCACCTGCCGACGACGGGCGAAATGGTGCTGTTCGACCGCTCCTGGTACAACCGCGGCGTGGTCGAGCATGTCTTCGGCTTTTGCACCGAAGAGGAGCGCGCGCAGTTCTTTGCCCAAGTGCCCGAGTTCGAGCGGATGCTGGTGGCCGAGGGGATCACCCTGGTCAAGCTGTGGCTGAACGTCGGCCGCGCCGAGCAGCTCCGCCGATTTCTCAAGCGCGAGGCCGATCCGCTCAAACAATGGAAGCTCAGCCGCATCGACGTGGAGGGGCTCGCCCGCTGGGAGGCCTATTCCCAGGCCATTGCCGAGACGCTGGAGCGGTCGGACACCGCCGCCGCCCCTTGGACGATCGTGCGCTCGGACGACAAGCGGCGGGCGCGGATATCGGCGATCGCCGCCGTCATGGCCGCGGCCGAGTTCGATGGCAAGACCGGCGTGCCCGCGCCGGACCCGGCGATCTGCGGCGGGCCCGAGATGTGGACCGCCGGAGCCCATGGGTAAGCGCGGCTACCACCACGGCAACCTGCGCCAGGCCCTCGTCGACGCCGCGCTCGAACTGATCCGGGACAAGGGCCCGACCGGGTTCACCCTGTCGGAGGCGGCCAAGCAGGCGGGGGTGACCCCGGCCGCGGTCTACCGCCATTTCGAGGGACGCGAGGATCTGATCGCAGAGGCCGCGCGCCAGGGCTATGAGATCTTTGCCGACCTCATGGAGTACGCGTATCAGAGCGGGCAGCCCTCGGCGCTGGCCTCGTTCGAGGCGACGGGCCGGGCCTATCTGGCCTTCGCGCGCAAGCATCCCGGCCACTACGTCGCGATGTTCGAGAGCGGCATCCCGATCACCCGCACGCCCGAGCTGCACGCCGTGGCGACCCGCGCCAACGGTGTGCTGGAGCGCGCCGCCACCGATCTGAGCCAACACATCCCCGAGGGCAAACGCCCGCCGCCGCAGATGTTTTCGTCCCACATCTGGGCGTTAAGTCACGGTGTGGTCGAGCTCTTCGCCCGCGGCTCGCCCGGCACCAAGTCGCCCTTTCCCCCCGAGGACCTCTTGGAGACCGGCATCGGCATCTACCTCCGCGGTCTGGGCCTGGTGGCGCCGGACGCGTGATGCCGGCTCAGAGGTGCAGCACCTTGCCGTAGACCATCCGCTCGAACTTCTCCCCCTCCTCGCCGGGATAGTCGGTGCCGTCGATATTGTCGGCCCAGTGGATCATCTCGTGCAGGATCGTGACGCCGGCCAGGTGCACCTTGGCGCCCGAGCGCGTCTTGACCAGATCCGTGCCCGCCTCGAACTTGCGCACCAGGTCCGTGTCGATCTTTATGACATTGTTGCCCGGCGTGGGCACGAACTCGCCATAAGAGCCCGACAGGGGCGTGACGTCGATGGTCGGCTGCTCGCCCCACCTGAGGGCGCGCTCCAGCGAGGCACGGTCCAGCTGGCCGTAGCGCTGGAACGCCCGGCGGATCTTGCCGACCTTGGCCACCTCGGGCATGTCGTCTTTCACATAGGTGCGGAATTTCCTGAACAGCGCCTGATCGACGAATGACATTCGCATGGGTCAAACTCCTAAACTCAAATCGATCTTCGAAAAAATTCAGCGCTCCACGAGGTCCAGGGCCTCGACGCGCCAGACCTCGCCGTCGCGGATCAGCCGCGCGGTGATCGAAAGGCCCTCGACCGGATAGCGCAGCGCCATCGCGCCGTGCCCGCCCTCGTCGCTCCACGAGACCACGTGCAGCGCGTGGTCGTCCGCGCCGTCCTCCGTCACCTCCCGCCCGTCCGCCGTCAACGCGGGCACGTCGAGATCGGCGCCGGTATCGTTGCGCAGCGGCAAAGGCGGCGGGCGGTGGTCGAAGTGGAAATACGGCGTCAGCCGCGGGTCGTCGAGCACGCGCTGCGCGGCGGACGTGAAGTCGGTCATGGGATCACCTCTGGCACCGGTGGCGGCCCATGCGATCGCCAGCACTGCCGCGGCCAGAATGGGCCGGATCGGACGAAACATGGGCGTCCACCTAATGGAATCGATTGCAATGGCGCAACTCTACCAGAGATGGACCGCACACGCATCAGTTGACTGGATGTGCCGCTCAGCTCTGGCCGAAGACCACCCAGCCCCGCGGGTCCCAGCCGACGATCGCCGCCTGTCCCCGCTCCAGGACCGGGCGCCCGGGCAGGTTCTTCATCGAAATCGTGACCGGGCGGTCGACGCCGTCGAAGGCAACCTCGTAGTAGGTCATGTCGCCGTAGTAGTGGACCTCGGCCACGGTGCCGGGGGCGGTGTGGGGGCGGCTCTCGCCCCCCTGCACCAGGGTCAGGAGCTCGGGGCGGATGCCCACCTCGGCCGCGCCGTCGGCGAGGCCCCCCGGCGCCTGGTCCGGCGCCACCTCGGCCGTGCCGAGGCCCGCGACCTCGACCCGCGTGCCCGACGCGGTGGCGGGCAGAAAGCTCATCATCCCGATGAACTCGGCCACGCGCCGGTCCGCCGGACGGCGATAGAGCGCCTGGGGCCCGGCGACCTGCGCGATGCGCCCCTCGAACATCACCGCGATGCGGTCGGACATGATCAGCGCCTCCTCCTGGTCGTGGGTGACCAGGACGAAGGTGATGCCGACATGGCGTTGCAGGCGCCTGAGTTCCGCCTGCATGGTCTCGCGCAGCTTCTTGTCGAGCGCCGACAGGGGCTCGTCGAGGAGCAGGACCCGCGGCTTGAGGATCAGCGCACGGGCCAGCGCCACCCGCTGCCGCTGCCCGCCGGACAGCGCATGGGCCGCGCGGCCGCCGTATCCGTCGAGGCCCACCATGTCGAGCGCGTCCTCCACCAGCGCGCGCTTGGCCGTCGCGTTCAGATCGCCGCGGCGGCGCAGGCCGAAGCCCACGTTCTCGGCCACGCTCAGGTGCGGAAAGATCGCGTAGGACTGGAACACCATGTTGGTCGGCCGCCGGTTCGGCGGCACCCCCCGCACGTCGCGCCCGTCGAGATGCAGCGTGCCCTCGCTGACGCTCTCGAACCCGGCGATGGCCCTGAGCAGCGTGGTCTTGCCGCAGCCCGAGGGTCCCAGGAGGGAAAAGAACTCGCCCTCGGCGATCTCCAGCGAGATGTCGCGCAGGGCGTGGTAGTCGCCATAGTATTTCTGCACGCCCTTGAGCGCGACGATGGGGGATTTCACAGGAACCCTCCGCGGTCTTGACCGCCCATGCGGGCCACGCCCCGGCGGCGGAAAATCTCGGCCAGGGTGATGAGGATGACCGACGCCGCCACCAGGATCGTGCCGAGCGCCATCACCACCGGGATCTTCTGCGGAAACCGCAGTTGGCCCCAGAGATAGACGGGCAGCGTCGGGTCCGCCCCGGTGAGGAAGAACGCGATGATGAACTCGTCGAGGCTGATGGTGAAGGAGATCAGGAGCGCCGACACGATCCCCGGCATCACCAGCGGCAGCGTGACCAGGCGAAAGGTCGACCACTTGCCCTCGCCCAGATCCTGCGCCGCCTCCTCCAGCGCGGGGTCGAGGCTCTGAAACGCCGAGTTGAGGATGGCGATGCAAAACGGCGTGCAGATCAGGGTGTGGCCCAGGATCACCGTCCACGACGACAGGTTCAGCCCCAGCGCCAGCAGCACCACCAAGAGCGCCACCGCCACGATGATCTCGGGCAGCACGAGCGGCACCATGATGAACCCCAGGATCGGCCCCTTGAACGGAAAGCGATAGCGCGCCCCGGCCCGCGCCGCGCAGATGCCCAGCAGCACCGACAGGACGGCCGTGATCACCGCGATGGTCAGCGACGTCCGCACCGAGGCCAAGAGCGCCGGCGTCTCCGGCAGCTCGGCGAACCAGCGCGTGGTGAAGCCCTGGAGCGGAAACGCGATGATTGTGCCTTCGTTGAAGGCAAAGAGCGGCAGGAGCGCGATGGGGGCGTAGAGGAACAGGAGGTAGAGAAGGACGTAGACCTGGAGCGTCCTCATCCGCGCGTCCTCAACCAGCGGCGCATGAGCCAGACAAAGATCAGGGCCAACAGACCCACCGACAGCATCGAAATCACCGCCAGCGTCGCCCCCATGGGCGCGTTGTTGAGGCGCAGGAACTGGGTCTGGATCATGTTGGCGATCATCAGCCCGTCCGGCCCGCCCACCAGCCGCGGCGTCACGTAATCGCCGATGACGGGGATGAACACGATCAGCACCGCCGCCACGATCCCCGGCACCGCCAGCGGCAGCGTCACCCTGAGGAACGTCATCACGCGGTTCTCGCCCAGGTCCTGGGCGGCTTCGAGCAGCGAGCGGTCGATCTTCTCCAGCGCAACGAAGATCGGAAGGATCGCAAAGGGGGCAAAGGCATGGGCCAGAGTGATCACCACGGCGTTCGCGTTGTAGAGGATGAAGGTCAGCGGTTCGTCAATGATCCCAACCCCTTGGAGAGAGGTGTTGAGAACGCCGTTGAAGCCCAGGATGACCTTCCACAAAAACACCCGGATCAGGTAGGAGGTCCAGAACGGGATGGTGATCAGGAACAGCCACAGCGACTTGCGCTCGGGCCGGACGTGGAAGCTGACGAAATAGGCGACCGGAAAGGCCAGGATCACCGTCGCCGCCGTCACGGCCGCCGCGATCCACAGCGAGCGGAACAAAAGCTCGCGGTAGATCGGCTCGGTCACCGCCGAGCGGTAGTTGTCCAGCGTGAAGGTGCGGTCGATGGTCAGGAAGTCCTGGGTCCAGAAGCTGAAGGCCAGGATCGCCGCCAGCGGCACCGCCAGCAGGAGCAGCGCAAACAACAGCGGCGGCGCGACGAGGGTTAGACCGGCGCGCGCGTCGCTTACCCCTTCTGCGGCCACTTCGCTCTCCGCCTTGCCCTGCCCCGTCACCCTGTCGCCCCGGCGCGCGAAACGCAAGCGCCGGGCACGGCCGCGGCGCCGCCAACAAGGGACTTGTCGCGCCTGCCGGATTTTTCTACACCCCGCCTACGCGGAGAGGTGGCCGAGTGGTCGAAGGCGCACGCCTGGAAAGTGTGTAGGCGGGAAACCGTCTCGAGGGTTCGAATCCCTCTCTCTCCGCCACCCGCACGCCCCTGGAATCCAACTGTTGATCGGGTGCGCACGCACGTTTGCCGACCCGTCAACTGGCAGGCGGCATGCTGCCGGCCAAGATAGCCGTGACCGGTGTCCTGATGCAGAGCGATTTCAACCGGTTTCTTCGGACAGGGGACAACGGCGAGTTTGTGCTATCGAAATCGGCGCATGGCTGGTTCGGGCGCCGGGTCGATCTGTCGATCGAGGCCGAGATCCCATACTACCAGAGGCTTCGGTCCGAGTTCGCAAAGCGGCTTGACGACATCGCCGCCGAGAACGCCAGGCTGCTGCTCGCGGCGATCGGAGACGCGTTCTCGCCACCTCTGGCCATCGACGACCTGGCCGATTTGTCCGAGGCCCGCGGGGCAGCGCTGGACGCTTGGGACCGGAGGATGGACGCGTTGTGGGAGGAATGGGAGTCGCATCCCGCCCGGCTCCGGCCGGTGCGGCAGGCGATGCAGGAGGGGCGCGCGCTCGGGTTTCGCGGGCTGGTCAACGAGTTGCGCCAGCGCGCGCTCTGGATCGAGCAATATGTCTGGAGGTCGCTGGGGGACGGCAGGGTTCGTTAGAGCCACGCGCAGTAGTCCGGCCAGGTGTTCGATTGGAACACGCCGCCACCGGAGGGCAAGCACCCGGGCCAGGACATCAACTGTCGCTGTTGGGCGGCGCCCCATCTGCCCGATGAGCCCGATTATTGCCTGACACGGGCGTGGCGTATTGGGCGGGACGGGCGACGGCGGAATGGGATGGCAAGCGGGATGCCGTCGGCGACGTCCACGGGCAGGTCGTGACGTCGGTTTCCGATCTCCCCGACCAGGCTCGCGCAGTGGGGCGCTATCGGCGGCTTCGTGTCGAAGAGGCCATGGGCGCGCGCTCGCCGCGAGAGGCGGAAGAGCTGCCGAGATACGGAGCCGGATGGACGCCGCCGTCGCCACGTTCGTCGAAGCGTTTCGCAATGCGCCGGAGCCGGCGGAGGCCTTCGCCGACTACGTTTTGGCCACCGAATGCCGGGTGGCGGTGGTCGATGAGGCCTATCGCGAGGGTCTCGCGACGCAAGCGCAACTGGAGGATGCGATCCGGGAGCGGGCGTGGCTCGAGACCATGCTGGGGCTCAACATCGCGCCGGGCTTTCTGGCGCCGAAGCTTCTGGCCCGACTTGGTCGGCGGCACGGCCCCGATGCGCCAGATGGTCTCGTGGACACCCCCCCGACAACCTGGCAAAGGTCGAAGCCTCAGTCGCTGGGCTGTCGTGGTTTCGGTCCATGGCGGGCCGAGCGTCTCGGTTTGGCGCAGTGGGCAAGGTCGGGTCGGTTGCGGGGTGCGACCGCACGGGTCGGCCGCGGCGGATCGGCTCGGGCGGGGTCGACGCCGTAGGCCCCGGTTCGCGTCGGGCAATGCGCTGATGACCTCTAGCGGCCGTCGGGGTCGGGCAGGCGCCAGAGGGTGACGTCGGCGCGCTCCAGGCAGGCGAGCGGGACCGGCTCCGCGCCGGGCGGGTCCGGCAGCGCCCGTGCGGCGACGACGTAGCGGGCGCCGAGCGCGCGGGCGGCGCCCAGTTCCGGGGGAACCTCGGGTGCCCGGCGCGCAAAGGTGCCGACGCGCGATCCCCAGTCGTCGTAGTAGCGCCGGAGCGGCGGCGAGGCCGCGAGCTTGGCCGCAATCACCGGGCGGAACGCGGCCTTGTAGGCCAGGGGATAGAGGTTGTGATAGCCGTCGACCGCGGCGATGCCGTTGGCGGGCGCGATCATCGGATCGACCCCGACCGAGATCACCCGCGCGGTTCCCACCGCGTCGGCGATGCAGGCATAGGCGTCGGCCCGGAAATGCCCACCCACGGTCATTGCCCGCCGCAGATTGGCGCGGTCCCTGGGGACGCCGCCCAGAGCGCGCTCGGACCAGAGGTTCGACCAGGGCGCCCCGGCGCGGACCTCGTCCAGGACGTCGCGGGCGCCGGGCGGCAACAGCGGCTTGACCGCGGCGGGCGACACGCCCACATGCGCCAGCCAGGCCAGCGCGGCCGACAGCACCAGGACGCCCCGGACCCAGGGCGCCCGCGGGGTCCGGGACAACAGGACCGCGCCTGCGGCCAGCACGGCCAAGGGCGCGAAGAGGCCGACGCGGTCCCATTGCAGGCTGGCCAGGACCCCCGGCAGCAGGGACCGGTAAAGGGGAGCGAAGCCGGAGAGGGCGGCGGAGAGGGCGATCAGTCCCGCCGCCGCGGCCGCCGCGCGGGCCGCCGCTCCGCCCCGCACGGCCCCCGCCAGGAGGATCGGTGCGGCGTAGAGCGCGGGCGTCACCACCGCGTGGTAGTGGCTGCCGAGCATCGCCAGATCGCTCGCCAGGTCGCCCAAGAACGCGGCCCAGAGGCCCTCGACGGCGGGGGCAGGCCAATCGGCGCGGTGGGACTCCACCCCGGCGAGCGACAGCCAGATCAGGCCCGCCGCCCCCACCGCCGCGCCCGCCAGCGCCACGGCCTGGGTCGCCGCCCAGCGGCCCCACGGAACCCGGCGGCCCAGCGCCCACACCACCGCGGGCAACGCCACCGGCAGGAACAGCGCGTGCAGCGCCAGCGCGGTGTTCCATCCCAGGGCGAAGGCCAGCGCCCAGTGGACCGGCCGGAGCGGCCGCTCGCGCACCAAGAGCCAGGCGAACCACGGCGCCGCAGCCAGCCCCAGACCGAAGGACGAAAACGACAGGCCGAGGCCATAGACCACCGCCGGCAAGAGCGGCGCGTCGGGGCCAAGGGCGGTCCGCAACAGCGTGCGCATCCCCGCGTAGGCCAGGACGGCCACCAGGATCTCCGTCACCGCATAGGCCCAGACCGGGGGCAGCGCGGCGTAGATGAGGCTGATCGGCTGGGTGCTGCGGGCGAACCACCGCCAGTCCAGAACGCCGCCCAGGAACACGTCGAAGGCCGCCGCGTCTCCGGCCAGCCAGCGGCCGATGACGATGCTGTAGACGACATCGCTGTCGAGATTGTCGTGCACCGTCGCGGCGACCCCGCCGAACACGGCCAAGGGCAGCAGATAGCGCGCGGCCATCGCCGCCGCGAACCACAGATCCCCCCGCCGCATCCAGTGACCGGTCATCGCGCCTCTCTTACAACGGCCCATAGGCGGCGCGGGGCGCGGGGGGCAAGCGGCTCTGGACGCCCGGCGGCCGCGCCGTTACCCCAGCACCACACCCCCGCGCGAGAGGCCGATGACCCGCGACGACACCCTGATCCGGCAAGCGATGCGGTTCGGCGCCGCGGGGGCGGTGAACACCGTCGTCGGTTTCGCCGCGATCCTGGGGGCGTTCTACGGGCTGGGCCTGGGGGCCACCGCCTCCAACGCCATCGGCTATGCCATCGGCTTTGCCGTGAGCTATGGGTTGCACCGGCGCTGGACCTTTCGCCACAGCGGGCGGCACGGCCGCAGCCTGCCCCGCTACGCCCTGGTGATGGCCGCGGGATACGCCGCGAACCTCGGCGTCCTGCACCTGCTCTACGGGCCGCTGGGAGTGCCTTTCGTCGCGGCCCAGGTCGTCGCCATGGCGGCGTTCACGATCACGGTCTTCGCCGGATCGCGCCTTTTCGCCTTCGCGCCCGAGCGGTCCTGATGTGCGGGATCGCGGGCATTGTCGGGCCGGGCGACGCGCAGACCTTGCGCGCCATGACCGACGCCATCGCCCATCGCGGGCCTGACGGCGCGGGGCACTGGTCGGATCCCGACCAGAGCGTCCACCTGGGCCATCGGCGCCTGGCCATCGTCGATCTCGACGGCGGGGCCCAGCCGATGCGCACCGCCGACGGGGCACTGACGGTCAGCTACAACGGCGAGATCTACAACCACGCCGCGCTGCGTGCCGAGTTGGAGACGCGCGGCCACGTCTTTGTCACCGACCACTCGGACACCGAGGTGCTGCTGCATGGCTGGCGGGCCTGGGGGCTGGACCTGCTGCCGCGGCTGAACGGGATGTTCGCCTTCGCCCTCCACGACGCGGGCCGGGGCGAGGTGATCCTGGCCCGCGACCGGTTCGGGGAGAAGCCGCTCTATTGGGGCGAGGCGGGGCGCGCGCTGCTCTTCGGCAGCGAGATGGCGGCGCTGACCGCGCATCCCCGGCTGGACCGCGCGCCCTGCCCAGCGGGGGTCGCCAAGTTCTTTGGCTACGGGTTCATCCCCGCCCCGTTCACCCACCTCGCGGCGGTCAAGAAGCTGCCGGCGGGCGGCTGGATGCGGATCGCCACCGACACCGGCGCCCGGCGGCAGGGCCGCTATTGGCAGTTCGACCTGGCACCCGAGGGCGGGTCGGGCGAGGCGGCGCTGGTCGACGAGCTGGATCACCTGCTGGCCCAGGCGGCGCGGCGAAGGCTGATGTCGGACGTGCCTTTGGGGGTGTTCCTGTCGGGCGGGCTCGATTCCTCGCTGATCCTGGCCAGTCTCAGGGACGCCGCGCCGGACGCCTTCACCATTGGGTTTCACGAGCCCTCCTACGACGAGAGCACGTTTGCCGCCCGGGCCGCTGCCCATTGCGGCGCCCGCCACCACCTGCGCCGCCATACCCTGGCCGACGCCCGCGCGACGTTGGAGCCGGTGCTGTCGGCGCTGTCCGAACCCTTGGGCGACGCCTCGATCCTGCCGACCTGGCAACTGGCCGGGTTCGCGCGCGAGCGGGTGACGGTGGCGCTGGCCGGCGACGGCGGCGACGAGCTTTTCGCCGGATACGACCCCTTCGCGGCCCTGGGCCCCGCACGGATCGCCGGTCCGGTGCTGCCCCCGCCGCTCCTGCGGCTGGCCGGGCGGCTGCCGGTCTCGGACCGCTACATGGCGCTCGACTTCAAGCTCCGGCGCTTCGCGCTGGGGATGGCCCGGCCCTGGCCGTGCCGCCTGCCTGCCTGGATGGCCCCGTTGCAGCCCGAGGAGGTGGGCGAACTGATGCGCCGCCCCGTCGCGGCGGACGATCTGTGGTCCGAGGCGGTGGACCTCTGGCAGTCCCGCCCCGACCTGGGCCACGTCGACCGGGCGCTGACCTACTTCACCCGCCTCTACCTCACCGACGACATCCTTGTGAAGACCGACCGCGCCACCATGCTGCACGGCCTGGAATCCCGCGCGGTGTTTCTGGACAACGACCTCGTCGACTTCTGCGCCCGCCTGCCCGCGCGGTGGAAGATGCGGGGCGGCACCCGGAAATATCTGTTGAAGAAGGTGGCCCAGCGCCACCTGCCCCGCGACCTGGTCCACCGCCGAAAGAAGGGATTCGGCATTCCAGTGTCGTCCTGGCTGCGCGAGGTGCCGCGCGATCCGCCCCTGGCGCCGGTGGGCGGCGCCGATCCGGGCTGGGCTGGCGCAGCCTGGGCGGCGCACCGGGCGGGCCGCGCCGACTGGCGGTTGTTTCTGTTCTGCTGGCTGGCGCTGCAATGGAGCGGGCGGTGAGGCGACGCCATCCCTCGACGCCGGACCGGCGTTCGTCTCAGACCGCGTCCAGCACCGGCTCGTCTGCGGCGTCCAGCCCTCCGGCCCCCCGGGTCACCCGAGCGACGGCATAGGACTTGCGCCCCTGGCTCTCGAAGTAGGTGCGCACCAGCACTTCGGACATAAGCCCCATCAACAGGCTCATCGCCCCCACCAGGAACAGCATCGCCGCCAGCACCGGCAAGGGCGTCAGCACCATCGCCACCCCGCTCACGAACTTCAGCCACAGCATCAGCGCCAGACAGACGAAGCTGGCGAGGAGCGAGGCCAGGCCGAAGCTGCCGAAGACATACATCGGCCGGGCGAAGTAGCGGGAGAGAAAGCTGACCACCATGAGGTCCAGCACGACCTTCACCACCCGCTCCAGCCCGTATTTCGACGCGCCGAAGCGCCGCGGATGGTGCCGCACGGGCAGTTCGGTGACCCGCGCGCCCATCTGCGCGGCATAGACCGGGATAAAGCGGTGCATCTCGCCATAGAGCCGGTTGCCCAACAGCACGTCGCGGCGATACGCCTTGAGCGTGCAGCCGTAGTCGTGGAGCGGGACCCCCACCACCCGGCTGATGAGCCGGTTGGCCACCCGGCTGACCATGTTGCGGCGGATCGCGGCGTCCTTGCGATCCTTGCGCCAGCCCGAGACCACGTCGTAGCCCTGATCGAGCGTCTCCAGCAGGCGGGCGATGTCGGCGGGGTCGTTTTGCAGGTCGCTGTCGAGCGTCACCACCACGTCGCCCCGCGCCGCGTCGATCCCCGCCATCAGGGCCGCGGTCTGGCCATAGTTGCGGCGGAACCGCACGACGGTCAGGGCGGGATACTCTTGGGTTGCCGCCTCCAGCAGGGCGCCCGAGCCGTCGACGCTGCCGTCGTCCACGGCGATGACCTCCACCTCCTGCTCCAGGGGGTCGAGCGCGGCGAAGAGGCGGCGCAGGAACTCTGGCAGGCTCTCGGCCTCGTTGAACACCGGCGTGACCACCGACACGCTGCGGATCGGCGGAGTGAGGGCACTCATGGCCGAACCGCCCAGACCAGGGCCGAGACGCCGAAGGGCGGGCGCAGCCGCGGCGCCGTCGCCACGTCGGCACGGAAGACCGCGCCCAGAACCGCGTTCAGCGCGGGGGTGTTGATCTGATTTTCCGACTTGATCCGCGGGCGGGTCCGGCGCAGCACCTGCCGCGCCGCCCAGATCGGCGCAAAAAGCAGATAGTTGAAGTGATAGTAGCGCAGGGGCGTCAGACCCCCCGCCCGCACCCGCGCCAGCAGCGGCGCCATGCGATAGCGCCTCTTGTGCTGGGCGACCTCGTCCTGAAGGCCCCAGAGGCTCTGGAACGCCGGCACGGTGATCAGCGCGGCACCGCCCGGCCGGGTCACCCGCGCGATCTCGGCCAGGGCGGCGGCGTCGTCGTCCACATGCTCGATCACGTCGGTGGCCAGGACCAGGTCGAACGCCCCGTCGGCAAAGGGCATGGCGCAGATGTCGCCCTCGCGCACCGTCCCCAGCCCCTTGGCCGCGGCAAAGTCGATGGCCGCGCGCGAGGCGTCGAGCCCGGTGACCCGGGTGAACCCACCGTCCCTGAGCATCCTGAGATTGGTGCCGGTGGAGGTGCCGACGTCCAGGATCTCCGCCTCCCGCGGGATCCCGCCGCGCGTCATCTCGGCCAGAAACAGCCGCCGCCGCCCGGCGAACCACCAGTGATCGGCCTCGATCTCGGCCTCGACAGCATAGGTATCGGCGTCCATCGGCAGGGCCCTCCCGGCTCCGATCTAAAGCGCCGCGCGGGTGAAGGGAACCGCTCCCAGCCCCCGCGCCGCAGGCGGCGGGGTCAATGTGGACGGATCGGCGGGTGCATGTCCGGGCGGTCGTCGCCGTCCTCGCCCTCGGCCTCGTCGGAGGGGATGGCGTAGCCCCCCGTCAGCCACCGCCCCAGATCGACATCGGCACAGCGGCGCGAGCAGAATGGGCGATAGCGGCGCAGGGTCTCTCCGCCGCAGATCGGACACGTCATGGCGCGGCCCCCAGGGTTTCGGTCAGCGGCAGGCGCTCGCGCTTGCGCTGAAGCTCGTAGTGGCCCAGCGGCGTCCACCCCGCCAGCACCGTGTCCACCGGATCGGCCCGAAAGGCGGCGCGCAACGCGTTCTCCAGGCTCAGGCGGTCCTTGCGCGGCATCGGCGCGAGGTCCAGAACGATCTGCCCCCCGAGGCCGCGGCAGCGCAGTTGCGCCGGCAGCGCGCGGACAGCGGCCAGGTTCGCCTTGAGCCCCGCCGCCAGCGACCCGTCCGCGCCGGTGTTGACGTCGACCGCGACCAGGGCGCGGGTCGGCTCCACGGCGATCCAGGCGCCGCCCGGCAACTCCACCACAGGGCGCGACAGGTCGTCGATGCGGTCGCGCAACCCGTGGCCGGAGAACGCCCCCGGCTCGGTGGCGATGCTGTCGGGCTCGGGCCAGTCGCGCCAAGCCAGCATGTGCGGATCGGGCCCGTCGACGAGGAGCGCGGGCTCGGCGCCCTCCTCGCCGACCACGCGGGCGGCCAGGTCCATCATCGCGGCGATGTCGGTGGCCACCTCCTCGTCATCGGCGTCGGCCGCGGCGGAGCGCAGGATCAGACCCAGATCGCCCGGCGGCCCGGCAACGTCGTGGGCGATGGCGAGGAGCGCCTCGCGCCGGTCGTCGTCGCGGATCGCGCGCGAGACGTTGAAGCCCGGCGCGTCCGGCGTGACGATGGCGTGGCGCGACTTGAACAGGAGCCGCGCGGTGACCGGGACCGCCTTGCCCGCCTCGGCGTAGCCCGTGACCTGGACCGTGAGCGGGGTGCCCGGCGCGATGCCCTTGCCCTGCTTCAGCCAGGCGCGGCCGCCGTCGGGCAGACGCAGGGTCAGCCCGCCCTGCCCCTTCATCGGCCGGTCCGCCACCGCGCGGAAGAGCGCGCCGGGCACGGGCCGATCCTCGGGCGCCGCGATCAGGAGGTCGTCGAGCCGCCCGTCCACCAGCATCGCCGCGGCGAGCCGCCCGGCAATCTGGTCGAGCACCACGAGCCGCCCCTTCACGCCGCCCTCCAGACCGCCACGCCCGCGGCTTGCAACAGCGCCGCCGTCTCAGCCAGCGGCAGACCGACGACGCCCGAGAACGAGCCCTGCATCCACGGCACAAAGGCCGCGGCGGGCCCCTGAATGGCATAGCCCCCCGCCTTGCCCCGCCAGTCGCCGGTGGCGAGATAGGCGGCGATCTCGTCTGCGCTCAAGCGCTTCAGCCGGACGGTGCTGACCACGTCGCGCTGCCAGGTCTTCTGGACGGTGCGCAGGGCGATCGCCGTGATCACCCGGTGCCGGCGCCCCGAAAGAAGCCGCAGGAACGCCGCCGCCTCGTCCGCGTCTGCGGGCTTGCCCAGGATGCGCCGTCCCACGGCAACGGTCGTGTCGGCGCAGAGCACGGCCTCGCCGGGGCTCACGGCCAAAGCCGCGACCTTCTCCGCGGCCATGCGGATGCAATAGGCGCGCGGCCCCTCGCCAGCCTGCGGCGTTTCGTCGATGTCGGGGGCGCGCACCTCGGCGGGCGTCACGCCGAGCTGCGCCAGGAGGTCGCGCCGGCGGGGCGAGCCCGACCCCAGGATCAGGCGCATCGCCATCGGCGGGGCGCCGGAAATCGCACGATTTCCGGCCGGATTTCGTGCGAAATCCGGCACCGCACCGCCCCCGTCGGCGCGCCGCGACTACTTGAAGCGGTAATTGATTCGCCCCTTGGTCAGATCGTAGGGCGTCATCTCGACCTGCACCTTGTCTCCGGCCAGCACCCTGATCCGGTTCTTGCGCATCTTGCCTGCCGTATGCGCGATGATCTCATGGCCGTTTTCCAGCTCGACCCTGAACGTCGCATTGGGCAGGAGTTCTTTCACGACGCCGGGGAATTCGAGCAGTTCTTCCTTGGCCATGGTCACTCCGGTTTGCGGCCCGCCATTGTGCGGGCGTGCGCCTAAATGGGCCGAAACCGCCCGGTTTTCAAGGCTCGATGTGGTCGAGAGGCCGATGCAGGATGCTCTGCACCCGGTCGAGCTGCTCGTCCCAATGCTCGGCCACCGCGACCTGGGCGGCACCGCGATAGTCGGGCAGCGCGGCGACGTCCACGTCCGCATAGGTCCAGCCCGGCTGATCCACCACCCCCTCGGCGAGGATGCCGCTGGCCTCGAACCCGGTGTCGGGGGGGCCGTAGATCCCGCCGCCCCCCGCGTTCTCGTCGAGATAGGGGCAGAGCGCGGTCGCCCCCACGGTGGCCGCCTGGACGCTGACGCACTGTCCTTCGAGGGCGCGCGCGCGGGCGGCCACCTGCACCCGGGTGAACCCGGCAAAACTGTCGGTGCAGGAGGGCACGAGCAGGATATCGCAGGGCAAGGCGCGGGCCAGCAGGGGGAACTCGCTGTCGTAGCAGATCAGAATGGCGATCCGGCCGAGATCGGTGTCGAAGGCCGAGAGCCCCTCGCCCGGTGAGAGCGGCGTCTCGCGCCGCTCCCAGGGGGTAAGGATCTGCTTGTCCTGCCAACCGCGGCGCCCGTCGGGACAGATCAGATGCGCGCGGTTGACGATCCGGCCGCCCTCGGCGGTCCAAGGTCCGCTGCCGGCCAGGATGTGCACCCCGTGCTCGGCCGCGAGCGCCGCCATCGGGCCGATCCAGAGGTCCGCCGCCGACGCCGCCGCCTCGGCCCAGCCGTGGGGCTGCGGTGCCTCGCGCGGCGGGCCGATCAGCGACGCCTCGATCCCGGCGTATTCGGGAAAGACCAGCAGATCGGCCCCCTGCCCCGCCGCCATCGCCACCCACAGCGCCAGCTTGTCCTCGTAGGACGCCGGGCTGTCGTGCCAGTCGACGGGATAGGCGGCAGCGGCGATCCTCACGAGGCCGACAGGTCCTTCATCCAGACCTGCATCTCCTTGATGGTCTCGGCGTCGTCGCCGCGGTCCTTCCAATGGTAGAAGGTCGTCAGCCCATCCATCCGGGCATAGCCCCGCTTCTCCCAGAAGCCGTCGAGCGGCACGTAGTCTTCGGGGCGACCGGGATGGTCGTCGGGCCGCATCACCGAGCAGAAGGTCGACCAGCGGCGGCCGAGACGGCGCGCATGATCCTCGCGGTGATCGAAGAAGGCGTGGCCGACGCCGCGCCCGCGGTAGTCGGGCATCAGCACGCTCTCGGCGCAGTAAAACACGGTGTCGGGGTCGTAGCCCGCCTCGGTGAAGGCCTGCACATACTGCGGCTCGTTGTCCTCCAACGGCATGCCCGTGGCCGCGCCGACGATGCGGCGGCCGTCGAAGGCCCCGACCAGCACCGCGCGGTCGTTGTCGCGATAGCTCTCCATATACCGTCGCTCGTAGGCGAAATCGCCGTCGTAGTAGTAGGGGAAATCGTGGAACACGGCGATCCTGAGGCGTGCGAGGTCGTCCAGGGCGTCCTCCACGTCCTGGCCGGTGATCACGCGGATGTCGAGGGCGCCGGGCCCTTGGGTGTCGAGACTCATCATTGCTCCGTCGGTTGGCCGAAGCGGGCGATCATGCGGTCGCGGATTTGGTCGCGGGCCTGCCGGTAGGACGCCAGTTTCGCCTGCCGCCCCTCGCCCAGACCCGTGGGGTCTAGGATCGGCCAATACTCCACCTCCAGGTGGACCCAGCGGGTGAGGTCCAGCGCCCGCCGCTGCGAGGCCGGAGACAGCGCCACCACCAGATCGAAACCGCCCAGATCGTCCCCCCACTGCTGCATTTCGTCGAAGGAACGGGTGCGGTGACGCTCCAGTTCCACGCCGATTTCGCGGCAGACGGCGACGGCGAAACCGTCGATCTCCAACTCGCCCTTGACGCCTGCCGACTGGACATAGGCGCGGTGGCCGTAAAAGCGTTTCATCAGCCCCTCGGCCATGGGCGAGCGGACAGCATTGTGGTCGCAGCAGAACAGGACGGATTGCGGAAAGCCGCCCACCTCAGCCGCCGAAATGCAGCACACAGATCAGGGTGAAGAGGCGGCGCGCGGTGTCCGTGTCCACCGCGACCTTGCCATCGAGACGCTCCTCGACGACCCGCGCGCCTTCCATGTGGATGCCGCGGCGGGCCATGTCGATGGTCTCGATCTGCGCCGGCGGCAACGTCTTCACCGCGTCGTAGTAGGACTGGCAGATCTGGTAGTAGTCCTTGACCACCTGACGGAAGGGCCCAAGCGAGAGGTGATAGGCGGTGATCGGCGTGGCGTCCGCGTCGGCCACATCGAACACCAGACGCCCCTCGCGGATCGCCAGGGTCAGCCGGTAGGGCCCCTCAGGGGCACCCTCGGGCAGGACGAAGGAGTTGTCTTCCAAAAGATCGAAGATCGCGACGCGCCGCTCCTGTTCGATCTCAGGCGTGGGCACGGGCAGGCCCACGTCGTCGATGGCGATGTCGGTGAGGCGGCACGTCGCCTTGGCGTCGCTCATCGGTTCACCCGGTCCAGGCGGGCCGACACGCTCAGGCCGTGGGCCTCCAGGCTCTCGGAGCGGGCCAGGGTCTCGGCCGCGGGTCCGATGGATTTGAGTGCCGCGGGCGTCATCCGCGCCATCGTCGTCCGCTTCATAAAGTCGAGGACCGACAGGCCGGACGAGAACCGCGCGGATCGCGCGGTGGGCAGGACGTGGTTCGGCCCGCCGACGTAGTCGCCGATGGCCTCGGGCGTCCACTTGCCCAAAAACATCGCGCCCGCATGGGTGATGTTGGCTGCCAGCGCCTCGGGCTCGCCGACGCAAAGCTCCAGGTGCTCCGGCGCGATCTGATCGGCCAGCGCCGCCGCCTCGCCCAGGTTGGCGACCACGATCACCGCGCCGAAGTCGCGCCAGCTCGCCCCTGCGATCTCGCGCCGCTCCAGCGTCTCCAGCCGCGCCTCCACGGCCTCGATCACGGCGTCGGCCAGGTCGGCATCGGTGGTGATCAGGATCGCCTGGGCGGCGGCGTCGTGTTCGGCCTGGCTCAGCAGGTCCAAGGCGATCCAGTCGGGGTCGTTGTCGCCGTCGGCGATCACCAGGATCTCGGACGGGCCGGCGATCATGTCGATCCCCACCCGGCCAAAGACCCGCCGCTTGGCCGCCGCGACCCAGGCGTTGCCGGGGCCCGTGATCTTGTCCACCGGGGCGACCGTCTCGGTCCCGTAGGCCAGCGCGGCGATGGCCTGGGCCCCGCCGATGCGATAGACCGTCTCGATCCCGGACAGATCGGCAGCCAGGAGGACCAGCGGGTTGACCCGCCCGTCCGGCGTCGGCGCGGTCATCACCAGGCGCCCCACCCCGGCCACCTGGGCGGGAATGGCGTTCATCAGGACCGACGACGGATAGGACGCCAGCCCCCCCGGCACGTAGAGCCCCGCCGCCGCCACCGGGGTCCAGCGCCAGCCGAGTTCCGCCCCCGAGGGCTCGGCCCAACTGCGGTCCTCCGGCACCTGTTTCTCGTGGTAGGTGCGGATGCGCTTGGCCGCCAGCTCCAGCGCCCGGCGTTCGTCGGCCGGCACCTTGGCGATCTCGGCGGCGATGTCGCGGGCCGAGAACGCCAGCGTCGCGGGGGTCAGGTCCAGGCGGTCGAAGCGGCGCGTCAGCTCGATCACCGCCGCGTCTCCCCGCGCCCGCACGTCGGCGATGATCGCGGCGACGTCGGCGTCCACGTCGGCGTCTTCCTCGCGTTTCATGGAGATGAGCGCGGCGAAGCGCGCTTCGAAGTCGTCGTCGGAGGTGGAAAGGACCTGTGCCATGTGTTCCGTCCCTTTGGATCCCCCTTGGGCTATCCGGTTTGCGCGCCGGATTGAACCGCCTTGTGCGGGGCCGCGCGGACGGCGGCGCCCCGCCGCCAGGCTCAGCCTGGATGCTCGGGGCGATGCCCCGACGGCGCCTCGTAGGGGCGGGTGACGTCGCGCAGCGTGACCTCCAGCGCCTCGACCTCCAGCGCGATGGCGCCGTCGCCGGCCAGCGTCAGGATCAGCCGCCCGCCGACCTCGCCCTGCGCCTCCAGCCCGATCTCCAGGAGCGACAGCACCAGGTCCGGATCGCCGCGGTCGATCCCCTGGGTCCGCACCGCCATCACGTCCTCGATGGCCAGCACCGACTGCACCCTTTCGAACGGGCGCCGGCGACGCGCCGCCGCCGCCGCGTCCTCCCAGCGGAAGCGGTTGACCAGCAGACCGAACCGCCGCCGCCGCCGGTCCCAGCGCATCTCGGCAATCGGAAACACCGCGTCCTGCACCAGGCTCGAGATCACCTGGAGGTCGGCCGCGTCCATGGCGCGCAGCCGCAGGGGGCGGTCCGCCCCGTCCGCGAACCGCGCGTCGTCGGTCATCGCCCCTGCACCCGTTCGATCCGGGCCCCGCAGGCGCCGAGCTTGTCCTCGACCCGCTCGTAGCCGCGGTCGAGGTGGTAGACCCGGCTGACCACCGTTTCGCCCTCGGCCGCCAGACCCGCCAGGATCAGCGAGACGCTGGCCCGCAGGTCGGTCGCCATCACCGGCGCGCCGCGCAGCCGCTCGACGCCGGTGACCCGCGCGGTGCCGCCGTGGACGTCGATCTTGGCCCCCATGCGCATCAACTCGGGCGCGTGCATGAAGCGGTTCTCGAAGATCCGCTCTTCCAGCACGCTGGTGCCCTCGGCGGTGCAGAGCAGCGCCATCATCTGCGCCTGGAGGTCGGTCGGGAAGCCCGGGAACGGCGCCGTCTCGACGTTCACCGCCTGGATGCGGCCGTTACGGCGGGCGACCTTGAGCCCGGTCTCGGTCTCGGTGACGTCGATCCCGGCGGCGTCGAGTTTCTCGCAGAACGCCTCGACCAGGTCGATGCGCCCGCCCAGGCACTCCACCTCGCCGCCGCAGATCGCGGGCGCCAGCATGTAAGTGCCAAGCTCGATCCGGTCGGTCACCACCCGGTGCGTGGCCCCCTCCAGCCGGTCGACCCCCTCGACCGTGATGGTCTCGGTCCCCGCCCCGTCGATCCGCGCACCCATCCGCGACAGACAGCGGGCGAGGTCCACGATCTCGGGCTCGCGCGCGGCGTTCTCGATGACCGTGGTGCCGCGCGCCAGGGTGGCGGCCATGAGCACGTTCTCGGTCGCGCCGACCGAGACCAGGGGGAAGGTGACGGTGCCGCCCCTCAGCCCGCCCTGCGGCGCGCGCGCGTGGACATAACCGTCGCGCAGGTCCAGCTCGGCCCCCAGCGCCTCCAGCGCCTTGAGGTGCAGGTCCACGGGCCGCGCTCCGATGGCGCATCCGCCCGGCAGCGACACCTCTGCCTGCCCCAGCCGCGCCAGGAGCGGCCCCAGGACCAGGATAGACGCCCGCATCTTGCGCACGATCTCATAGTCGGCGTGGTGCGAGGTCAGGTCGTGGCTCGACAGCGCCAGCACCTGTCCGTCCTGGAGCGTGCTGACCTCGGCCCCCAGCGACCGCAGCAGGTTGGCCATCGTGGCGATGTCGCTGAGCCGCGGCGCATTGGTCAGCGTCAGCGGCGCGTCGGTCAACAGCGTCGCCGGCATCAGCGTCAGACACGCATTCTTGGCCCCGGCAATCGGGATGGAGCCGTTGAGTTCGGCGCCGCCGCGCACAATGATGGAATCCATAAGCCTGCCTACTCGTCCTCGTCGGGCCGGTCCGTGGTCTCGGACTCGGCGGCCTCGCGCGCCTTGGCCTGCGCCTTGCGGCGCGCCAAGTTCGCCTTGAGCGCGGCCTTGAGCCTGTCTTCTCGGCGGGGCGGGGTCCGGTCTGGCGCACGGGGCGATGTCATCCCCCGGCTCATACCGCGGCGCCGCGCCCCAGTCCAGCCGCCCCGCCGCGGCGCCAGCGGCCCCAGAAAACCCCTTGCGCTCCGGCGCAAGCCGAGTAAAACGCCCCGCACCCGCGCTGCCGTAGATACGGGTGGAGCACTCCTCTGGAAAAAGGGCGGCTCCGGGCGCAGAGGTGGCTGAAACTAAAGGGCTTTTCCAGAGCCCGCTTGCATCGGGGTAACGCCCGGGGTAGCTATCTGGAAAACAGCGGGCTGCTGTAGCTCAGAGGTAGAGCACTCCCTTGGTAAGGGAGAGGTCGAGAGTTCAATTCTCTCCAGCAGCACCATCCTCCCCGCAAAGACCACATCTTATGGACGCGCTTGCCAGGGTTGAGGGATTGCCCCAGCGCTACCTGACGCAAGGTCCGCCTTCGCCGAAGCTGTTGGAAGAATCCTTCGGCTGGTGTCTGACCTCATGCGACCTTGTTTTGCTGTCTGGCTTTTGCCGTGAACTCCTGCGCCGTGCGATTGCCGAGGGACGAATGGGGTCTGTGGCGAGGGCTGTCCTGCGGCCAGGCGGCGATCTTCTGGCCCGCCTCTGGCTGCGGTGAGCAGAGGTCTTCTTTCACGAGCCGGTCTTGGACAGGCGTGGGACCGGTCACGTCGTGCCGCGCCAACCAGGCGTCGCCCATCGGGCCTGAACCAGCGGCGCCCACAATGAACGTCCCATTGAGAGGATGTCACGCTCCCGGCGCGGCTGGCAGCTCTCAAGGCGCAGGCGGCCAAGCACTTCGCGCTCCTCGGGAGGTCGGCCTGCCGCATCTGACCATCGGCCCATCGCAACCAGAGGGTATCCACGAAACCGTGGAGACTTCACCTCCAACCGGTCGAGCGATCGTCGACGTCTAGGACCGCTGTGCCCGCCTGCTGAGCCTCCATCCCCAAACCCCCGTGATCAGAATCCCGAGGTTGCCGACGAAGTCGAGCAACATCCATCGGTTCAGGACCGGTTCGATAAAGACGAACCAGTAGTTAAAGGCGAAAAAGGGGATCGAACCCGCCAAGCCGAAGATCAAAAAGGTCGCCGGGGTGAACCGCGCTGTCAGCATCAGCGTTCCGGTCAGGACGGCCTGCGCGCCGAAGCAGCCCATGATAAAGCGCGCCTGCTCCGTGGCCGTCGCGAACTCAGGCAGGAACGTCAGGCGGATCACCATGGCCGGGGCCAGTAGGCACCAACCGCCGAGGAGCAGGAAGATGGAGGCAAGAATGAACTGAAGTCTGGACGGGGTCATTTCAGCAATACCTTCGATGAGGTGGGAGCGTGTCCGCTGACCCAGCAACGATACCAAAGCGATCGGAATACTTCCCGCGGCGAGGCAAGGCCGGCCTGCTCGAACAGGGCGCGGATGCGGTCCGACGAAACCGCCGGTAGCGCCGGAATGGTCCCCAGCTCCAACTGCGTTGCCTCGGCGGATGCGCCGATGTGACGAGCGTAGGCTTGATAGATCGGGACGAGGCGCTCGAACTCGTCTGGATCGTCGAAACAGACATCGGCGTGGACAAGCGCACCTCCGACACCCAACCGATCCCGGATGGCGCACAAATAGGAGAGTTTTGCACCGTCGTCGGGGAGTTGGTGCATGACGAGAAGCGAGGTCGCGACATCGAACTCAGCGTCGGTATGCAGATCTTCCATACGGCCTTCGACGAAATGGACGCCGTTCGCGTTTCCGGCAACGTGCCTCGCCAGCGCGAGATTGCCCGCCGACGGATCGACCGCCGTGATCGAGGCCGCCGGAACGTCGGCAAGGAACGTCTCGATCTCACGTCCGCCACCGGCACCGACGACAAGCACTCTGGGCGCCGGCGAGGCGTGGGCGGCGATCAATGCCGCCGCAAGCCGGTAGATCGTATCGAGACCGGGAATCGACCGCTGGATCTCGCGATACATCGCGAGGCGGCCAGACTCTTCATCGTGCAAACCCTGGCGTTCGGTTGTCATGATCTCCGTCCATTCGGTGTGGACCGGCCCCCGAAAAGACAGGGGCCGGCGCCGTGATTCAAGACGCGCTGTCCGACGTCAGCTCGATCTGCAAGCGCACGCCGTAGCCGTCGCTCATGCCCAGCAGGACTTGCTCGATCTCAGCTGGCGCCTCGGCATAGTCGCCGGTGCCGCCGGTCACCGCGCGTGTGACCGATACGCCCGGATCGGCCAGCTCGGGGCCGTGGCTGATCAGCAGATCGCCATTGTCGAAGCGATAGATCTGCCGGGTAATGACCATGGCGCCGGTTTCGGTGCGCATTCCGTCAGCGACGAAATAGCCGTCACAGGTCCACTCGCCGATGACGAGATCGGGAAAGGCCGGGTCGCCATTCGCGAGCGTTCCTTCGACACCGCCATCGAGCGTTCCGGCGGGATAGATGTACCCCTGTGTGACGAAGGCATTCCCATACGCGGGCATGCCGTCGTCGAAGACCGGAGCGTTGGCGTAGACGAAGCGCGAGAGGTCTTCGGCGACGTCGAATCCGGCCAGCGGATCTGCGTGGGCCGCAAGCGGAGCCGCTACGACAATGGCGGCGAGGATCAGGTTCGTGTGTTTCATTGGTCGATTCCTTTCGAAGGTTAGTGCGGGTTTGCGCCCGCGAGGAAGGTCGTGTCAGTCACGGCGCGGTCGTCCGGCGCAGCGAACGTGCCGACAGCCCGAGCTCTGCCGGGCTCTTCGGCGATGGCGGCGGCGATGCGGTTCGCCGCGAGGCCGGCGGCGTCGAAATAGCCGGTGAAGATCGGCTTGAACCCAGTGAACCAAAGTCCCGGATTGGAGGGGTCACGCTCGCCCATGGGCCTTTGGGGCCGGCCCTGGTCGTCCAGCACGCCAAGATGGCCCAAGAGCGGCTCGAGACCGGTCCGGTAGCCGGTTGCTGCGATCACGACGTCGGGCGTGACAGCCGATCCATCCGCCAAGATGACGGTCTCACCGAGCATTCGGTCCACCCGCGGCACGATGCGAAAGCGCCGGGCTTTCAATGCGGCGACAAAGCCGTCGTCGATGGCGAAGGTTACGCCGTCACGCAGCAGCCGTGTCCCGCCACCCTCAGGGTGGGTGCTCAGCCCCAACCGCCGCAGGTTGCCCAGAAACAGTCGCTCGGTCAGTCGGAAGGCGGGGTCGAGTATCCACGTCGGAAGTGCAGCGAAGACCCGCGCGAGACCGTGGAGTGGATAGCCGAAGATCCGCTGGGGAACGACCGCAGGCCCGTAGCGCACGGACACCAAAACCTCCGTCGGTCTGTGGCGCGCCAAGTGGTTAAGCGCGTCGGTACCGGAGTTTCCGGCACCCACGAGCAGCACGCGCTTGCCGTCGAAGCGAGAGACGTCGCCCAGGTCGCGGGCATGAATGAGTTCGCCCGCGAAATCCTGACATCCCGGCCAGTCCGGGATGTGGGGACTGCTGTCGCGGCCGGTGGCGATGACGACGTTCGCGGCGCGGTAGGGACCGGTCTCGGTGTCTACCCGCCAGCCTTCTGCCGCCCGGGAAATCCCGGTCACCGTCACGCCGAAATGGATCGGAGCGTCCAGGGTCGCGGCATAGCGTTCGATATGCTCGACGACGGTGTCGCGGCGCAGGTAGACGCCATCGCCTTTCGGTGCCGCCTGCCCGGGCAGGCCCGCGAACTTCCGATGGATGTTCAGCCGGAGCGCCGGGTGCCGCGACCGCCATGGTTGGGCGACATCTGCGCGCGCTTCCAATATGGTGACGGGACAGCCGCGCTCGGTCAGCGCCCGCGCGGTGGCGAGGCCCGAAAGCCCGGCCCCGATCACGACCGTCGTGTGTGGGTTGGTATGTGTCATCGTCTGTCTTTCAGTGAGCTATCGCCAGAACGCGTGGATTGAGGGACTGCGTGGCGCGATGAAGTGTTCGAGTCCGGCGTCGCGAAGAAGGTGATCGGGAAGCCGCGCAAGGTGGCGCCCGTGGTTGCGACTTCGCCGGCGCGCTCGTTGCACCGCCCACCAGGTCCGAATGGACTGTGCGATGGTCGGGAGATCGCGCCGTGGCGCGCCCACATCGGATGAAATCAGTGTCATATCCCGTATCCTTTTCGGTGCCTCTCAGGCGCGGGCGACGAAGTAAGCGTTCATCTCGTCGTGGGGCAGCTTGTGCGTCTCGACGGAGGCAAAGCCGGTTTCAGCGAGGTATTCCTCGGCGGTCTCGACCCCCCACATCGCGCCGAGTCCGGGACCGCCCTGACCGATCGAGATCGGCGTGCAATGCATGCTCGAAATCATGTAGAGGAGCGGCGCGAACGGATTGGCGATGTTGTTTTCCAGATCGCGCGAGCCGCCGATGTCCTGCATCAGAAGGACACCCCCCTGCCGCAGCGACCCTTTGATGATCCGCAGGAACCCCTTGGGATCGGCCTGGTCGTGCACCGCGTCGAAGGCGCAGATCAGGTCGAAGGGGCCGAGCGCCGCGCCGGACGAAAGGTCCCGCGGCTCGAAGCGGAGGTTGGCGATGCAATCCTTCCACGCCTCTGCGCGTGCTGCCTCGAAGGCATCCTCACACAGGTCGAAGCCGTGAAAGCGGCTGTTGGGAAAAGCACGGGCCAGGGCCAGCATCGCCCGACCGCCGCCGCAGCCGAAGTCGGCGACGTCGATGCCCTCTTCAAGCCGTTCGATCAGGCCCGGGACCACCGGCAGAATCGCGCCGGTCAGGTTCGCGACCACCAATTGTGCGCTGTCTTCGGCCATGACCTCGTGGAAGCGGTCGAAGTGGTGATAGCAAAGACCGGCACCGGTGCGGAACCGCTCCAACATCTCGTCCTCGACCGAGGCCGCGACGCCGATGAACTGCGTCGTGACGGCCATGTTGTCGGGGCTGGCCGCGCGGGTCAGAAAGGCGCCATGCTCCGGGGGCAGCGTGTAGGTGCGGTTGCCCGGGTCGTAGTCCACGACGCCCGAGGTCACCATCACGCCGAGCCATTCGCGCAGGTAGCGTTCGGTCACTCCGGCCCGGTCGGCCAGTGCGTCCGAGGTGAGGCCGGGATGGGCCGCCAGCGCATCGAAGAGACCTGCCCGATGTCCAAGCGAGGTCATGATGGCAAGCGCCGCCTCGTTCAGCGTGCCGACGAAGCGGTTCGCAAAGGCTGCGGCTCTGGCGTCATCGAAGGAGGGGAGTTGTGTTTGGTATGTCATAAGTCGCTCCTGAAGGCGGTGGTTCGGGCGGCAGGCGCTGCCGCTCATCTGCGGTGGGTGATGGACCAAGTTGCGTCATCGCGTTAGAAGGGCACAGGAGCGAAACGGTGATAATCGGAACGCTTTGGGGGGTATTTCGCAGAAATGAGCGTCAACACGACCGTAATCGGATCGCCCCTTGCAGGCACGTCGGTGCTGTTCTGCATCCTCGATGTGCTGGCCTCCGTCGGGCGGGATTGGGAAATGCTGCACGGACTGCCGGCAAAGCTGCCGGTGTTCCAGGTCAGCCTCAGGACGATCAATGGCGCACCCTATTGGGACGTGAACGGCCGCAAGATCACGCCCGACGCGATGCTGGACGAGCGGCCTGAACCGGACGTCATCATCGTGCCGGACATGCATTTCGATCCGAACGGTGGCTTTCCCGAAGAGTATCGGCCGATGGCGGATTGGATCGCCGAGGCGCATGCGCGGGGCGCAATCGTCACGTCGGTCTGCTCAGGGGCGGTTCTGCTGGGCGCGGCCGGCTTGCTCGACGGCAAGGAGGCCACGACGCATTGGGGCTATGCCGAGATGTTGGGCCGCAACTTTCCCGAAGTGAAGGTCTGCCGCGAGCGGATTCTTGTCCCATCGGGCGACGGCCACAGGGTCGTCACCGCCGGCGGAGTGTCCGCCTGGGCGGACTTGATGCTCTATCTCATCGCGCGCCATGCAGGCGCGGACGAGGCGCGTCGCATCGCCAAGATCTACCTCATCGATCCGCACAGCGAAGGGCAACTGACCTATGCGTCGCTGACATCGGGACGCCAGCATGACGACCAGTTGATTGCCGAGGCGCAGACATGGGCGGCACAGAATTACGATGCGCCAAGCCCGGTCGCCGTCATGGCAGAGCGCGCCCAGATGACCGAACGCGGCTTTCTGCGGCGCTTCAAGAAGGCAACGGGCCAGGCGCCGGCGGACTACATTCAGACGCTACGGATCGAAGAAGCCAAACAGATGCTGGAGACGACGGCGACGTCCATCGAGGTGATCTCGGCCGAAGTCGGATACTCCGAGCCGTCGAGCTTCCGCACCGCATTTCGAAAGCGCGTCGGACTTTCGGCCAGCGCCTACCGCAAGAAGTGGCAGGCGCTGGCGGCGATTCAAACGGGCGGGGCAGTTCCGTGAAAGGGGTGCACCAGCCTGAGTAGATCGTCCCGTGGACTGGAGGATCGGCGGTGGCTGGAAAACGAGAAAAGCCCGAAGCGATCGCATCGAAGCTTCGGCAGGTCGAGGTTCTGCACGGCCAAAGCGGCCCGACCATGTCTGACCCTGTGACTTTCACCAGGATCGCGCCGCTGACGGGCGGTTCTACCGGACACCGACCATCGTCGTCGAATACCTGAGGCAGACCCCGGTGCGCTGGATGCGGCGTTCCTTGCCGGTCGCCATCGCCATCCGGGCGACCGCCCAACGGGTGCCGAATAGCGATCCGGCCCATGAGCGCGTCTCGGAAAGCTTTGCCGACTGTGCTGTTCTCGACCGGCGGCTGACGGATAGGCTGGGCTAAAACCTTGAAATACCGTCCAAGTCTTCAAAATTGCCTAATCGGTGACGAGGCTCTAGGTTCTCGACCGACAGGTTTTCGCTTAGGATTCACATGCCCCTCCACCTGACCATTGTGATGCGCGACTGGGATTTTGTGACGCCCCTGCTTCTTGGCGAGCTAAGCGATCCGCGCATCGAGCTGGACCTGAGGGGGGTGGCGACCCTTCCCGGCTTTCCATCCGCCCACGATGGCATCGACGGAGCGGAAGTCTCCGTCAGCCGACTGGTCGCGAAGCGCGTCGGTGGCGATGCACGGGACGTGGGCGTGGCCAGCTTTCCCATGCGGGCGTTTCGCCACCGCTGCATCATCACGCGGAAATCCCATCCCGCCCAGTCCCTTGAGGCGCTGCGCGGTGGTCGGATCGGCGTCGCCGGCTGGCAAGACAGCGGCAACACATGGACGCGGCACGCGATGGTCTCGGCGGGTGTCGGGCTGGACGAGATACATTGGTTCATGGGGCGCATGACATCGGCGGATCCCGTGAGTGACGGGATTGGCCAATTTGCCGAACCGGGGCGGATCGACCCGGTCGCGGACGACACACCCCTGCTGGACCTGCTGGAGCAAGGGGCGTTGGATGCGGTGTTCGCGCCGTTCATGCCCGAGGGCTTTTTCGGGACCGGCGCAAGCTTCAGGCCGGTCCTGCCTGATCTGGTCGGCGCAGAGATGGACTATTTCGGCCGACACGGGTTCGTGCCGGGGATTCATGCCATGGCCCTGAAACAGTCGATCGTCAAAGACCATCCCTGGCTGCCTCAGGCGCTAAGCGACCTTCTGGAGACGTCCCGCGCGCTTTGGACGGCCAAGCGACAGAGATACTCCGATACGTCGCCCTGGTTGTTCGATGAGCATTTGCGTGTCGGTCGCCATCTTCCAGACGACTGGGACGCCAGCGGTGTCGATAAAAACGCCGAGATGCTCGCGACCTTCATCCAGACGGCGTTCGAGCAGGGTCTCATTCCCAAGACCGTCCCACCTCAGCACGTGTTTGCCTCTGAGGCGTGATCTCGTCCCCGCGATGCCCGGTCAGGTCATCCGCCATCCATGCGTGGTCGCTCCGATCTCTCGCACAATCGCACCGAAATCGTCCGTTTTCCGGCTGGCGTCCCTGTCCGGCTGCACCATGATCAGCTTGGGCGTGACGTCCGGGACCTCGATCGGTCTGTAGACAACGCCCGGATAGGCCGATGACCGGGAGGCCTCGGGCAGCACCGCGATGCCCAGACCCGAGGCAACGAGGCAAAGGCCGCCAATCGTGTCGGAAAACTCGCCAACGATGTTGGGAGAGACCGCATGTCTGCGAAAGGCGGCGCGCAGCGCGTTGCTATAGTCCGTCCCCACCTTGTCCGAGAACAGAACCATCGGCTGCTGGTGCAGATCGGCGAGCTTGAGCTCGGATTTCTGACACAACGGGTGATCCTCGTGGATCACGGCGCAGAGGCCCTCCTCGCAAATCACCTCGGCCACGAAGGATCCAGGGATGCTGGCGGGGCGCACGAGGGCGACGTCAAGATCACCGGCCTCCAGCATCCTCAGTTGCACCCCGGTGGTGACCCCGAAAATCTCGACGATCACCGCCGGATAGCGCTCGCGGAACCGGCGAAGCGCTTGCGGCAGGATATAGCTGGCAGCAATCTGAATCGCGCCCACGCGCAGCCGCCCGCCCTCTTCGCTGCTGGCCGCGCGCGCATGGCTGACCCCCTCCTCCAGTGTCTTCAGAATGGTCTCGCAGTATTCCAGGAACCGGATCCCGCTTTCCGTCAGGGACACGCGCCGGGTCGTGCGCTCGAAGAGCCTCGTGCCCAGGCGATCTTCGAGCTGTTTGATCTGTTGGCTGTAGGGCGCCTGCGAGATGCCGATCGTGTCGGCGGCGCGGCCAAAATGCAACTCGTGGGCCAAGACCCAGAAATAGCGCAGATGACGCAGTTCGATATGCTGTTGCATGTGATCTTCCCATCGGTCTTGCGGCCGAACCCGTGCGCACCGTGCCCCCACTCATACGTCTAGCGACCTAATTATATATCTACTACCCCATTTTTGGGTCTGAGTTTTCCTGCCTATCCTCTGAGGGTTCATAGCATTCAGCCGCGGGGGGGAGTGTTGGAGTTCTGGCTTGCACGCACCGTCCGGATGGCTTTCACGCTGTTTGTCGTCGTCACGCTGACCTTCGTGGTGTTGCGCACCTCCTATGATCCTGTCGTGGCGATGCTGGGTCCGGACGCGACGAACCGCGAGATCGAACTCTTCCGGGAACGCTGGAACCTAGATAAGTCGCTGATCGAGCAGTACCTGACCTATATCGGCAACGCGCTGCGCGGCGATTTCGGGAACTCCTTCCGCGACGGGCGCCCGGTCTTCGAAGTGATCGCCGAGCGGTTCCCCTACACCTTGTGGTTGGGCGGCGTGTCCTACTTGTTCGCGGTTCTCATCGGGATCCCTGCGGGCATCCTGGCAGCGCTCTATCGCGGGTCGATCTTTGATCGGGCGATCATGGTGGTGTCGGTTGTGGGCTTTGCCCTGCCGAACTTCTTCCTCGGCATCCTGATGATCCTGCTCTTCGCGCTGATCTGGCAGGTCCTGCCCAGTTCCGGCGCCAGTTCCTGGGAGCATGTGATCATGCCCGCCTTTGCCCTTGGCTTGACTCTGGCCGGCATCCTCGCCCGCTTTACCCGCTCCGCGATGCTGGAGGTCTTGTCCAAGACCTACATGCTGGCGGCTCAAGCCAAAGGGGTCCGTCCGGCGCGCCGCGCGCTGTTTCATGCCCTGCCCAACGCCGCGCTGTCCGTGGTCACCATCATGGGACTGATCCTGGGCAACCTGGTCGCGGGCACGGTGGTGGTGGAAACGGTGTTTGCCTGGCCCGGCATCGGGCGGCTCCTGGTCAGTGCGATCTCGTCGAAGGATCTGGCTGTGGTGCAGGCGCTCGTCTTCGTCATCGCGGCGGCGATGGTTCTTATCAATCTGGCGGTCGATCTGTCCTACCGGATGCTGGACCCGCGCACGAGGCGCTCCACATGATGAGCCGGATCAATCCGATCACCGCAGTTGCGGCGACGTTTCTGGTGATCGTCGCAGTGCTTGCAATCCTGGGGCCCTACGCCGCGCCCCATGACCCCTATCAGCAGAACCTGTTGTCCCGCCTCACCGGCCCCGCCTGGACCGAGGAAGGCTCCGCCGAGTTCCTTCTGGGCACCGACCGGCTCGGCCGGGATTTGCTGTCTCGCCTGATCGTCGGACTCCAGATGTCGGTCGGCGTTGCGCTTCTGGGCACCACGATCGGCGCGGTTGTGGGCACGGCTGTGGGCTTTGTGTCCGGCCATTTCGAGGGCTGGGTCGATGATGCCCTGATGATGATCGTCGATATCCAGCTGTCCCTGCCCTTCATCCTGATCGCGCTGACGCTTCTGGCGTTCTTCGGCAACTCGCTGGCGCTCTTCATCCTTTTGATGGGCATGTTCGGGTGGGAAACCTATGCCCGCCTGACCCGCGGTCTGGTGCTGTCGGCAAAGCGGCAGGCCTACTCCGCCGCCATCGTTTCCCTGGGGGCCACATCGGCACGTCTCTATGGGCGCCATATCCTGCCCAACATCGCCAGCGCGCTGATCGTGCAACTGACGCTCACGGTGCCTGCGATCATTCTGCTGGAGACCGCCTTGAGCTTTCTCGGGCTCGGCGTTCAGCCACCCAATACGAGCCTTGGCCAGATCCTGGGCGAGGGTCGCGACTATCTGGGATCCGCCTGGTGGATCGCCGTGTTCCCCGGATTTCTCATTTTCGCCATTACCCTGTCCGTCGGCGTCGTGGGCGATGCGCTGCGCGACAGGTTCGACCCGACCCTGAAGACGCGCCGGACATAAGCAGACACAGAGGAGAACTGACCATGATCACACGCCGTACCCTACATAAGTACTTGATGGGGACCACCGCTCTGGCCTTGACCGCCGGGGGGCCAGGTAAGCTGTTGGCCCAGGAGCGACCGGCGCTGCGGATCGCTGTCGACAACCTCTGGCGCACCATGTCGCCGATGAACGGTCTCTCGACCACCGGCAACCGGATCAACATCAACTTCTACGAGACCTTCACCGAGGTGGACTGGTTCAACGACGATACCGGCGCGTCCGTGGTGCCGAAGCTGGCGACAAGCTGGGAACGCGACGGCAATATCTGGCGCTTCACCATGCGCGAGGGCGTGATGTTCCATAACGGCGTCGAGATGACCGCCGAGGATGCGGCCTTTACCTTGTCGGAAGAACGCTACCGCTCAGAAGAGGCCTACGAGCCGCGCGGCGCGATCTACACCTCGAACTTCGTCCGTGTCGAGGCGGTCGACCGATACGTGCTCGAAATCGAGACCGACGCCCCGGACCCCAACATGCCTCAGAAGCTCTCGGGACCGCAGGCCAAGATCGTGCCCAAGGACTATTACCTCGAGGTCGGTGTGGACGAGTTCGGCCAGAACCCCATCGGCACGGGTCCCTACAAGGTCACGCTGTTCCGGCCCGGTGAGGTCATGACCATGGATGCGTTCGAAGACTATTGGGGCGCGCCGGCGCCTGCCGCCTCGCTCGAATGGCGGATCGTGCCGGAATATGCGGGTCGGATCGCGGGCGTTGTGGCCGGCGACTACGATTTCGCGGTGAACATTCCGTTCGATCAACAAGAGCAGGTGCGCAGGTTCGACGACGTGGTGCTGGTGAACACCACCGCGCCAAACTACGTGATGTTCGCCTTCAACACCCGACCCGACCCAGAGGACAACCCGCTGGTCGATGTGCGCCTGCGTCATGCGATGATCCAGGGCGTGGATATGGACACCATCGTCCAGGCGCTCTTTGGCGACGAGACGTTCCACCCGGCGATCCCGTTCAACTTCCCCGATTACGGCGACTACTACGACCCCGACATGGTCGATCCGCATCCCTACGATCCAGAAGCTGCGCGCGCGCTGGTGGAGCAGACCGATTATGACGGGCAAGAGCTGATCTGGCACATCACCCGCGGCTTCTACGACAATTACGAGACCGCCGCCGAGATCATGATCGCGCAATGGGCCGAGATCGGGATCAACGTGCGTATGGTGGTGGTCGACAACTTCTCGCTCGCCTACCAGCGCCCGTTCCACCTGTTGAACATGTCCAACGGCACCGCCTTCATCCCGGGCGATCCGTATCAACCGCTCTGGCTGGACTGGAACCCCAACTCCACCCGCGCCTCGGCCGATTGGAAGGTCTGGGATCCGACCGACCGCTTCGTGGAACTGGGCGCAGAGTTCGTCCGGGCCGTCGAGTTCGAGGAGCGGCGTGCGGCCTATCTGGCGCTCTCGAAGGAATGGCAGGACGTCACGCCCGGCATGTATATGTGGAAGCGTCTGTTCAGCTTTGCCCATCGCGCCGGCATCAATTGGACACCGTCTTCGGGCGAGATGCGGATGTACGGGGATTACCTTCGCATCACCTGACCCCTGAAAGGCGTACGCAAGATGACCCGATCCCACCGGTTGAGCGATCTGAGCTTTGTCGAGTTCCGCGAGGCCATGGCCGAGGAACCGGTCATCTTGCTGCCTTTTGCCAGTCAGGAAGAGCAAGGGCCCCACGCGCCGATGGGCGATTATCGGTTGACCCGAGAAATCGCCGATCTGGCGGCACAAAGGTCGGGGGCGATTGTCGCCCCCACCATCCCCTTCGGCTATGCCGATTTCTTTCGCGCCTTTGCAGGCGGCATCCAGCTCCGGTCCGACACCTTCAAAGCGGTGGTCGAGGACGTGGCGGTGTCATTCCTGGAGCACGGGCTTGAGCGGCTGATCATCGTAAACGGCCATACCACCAACAGTTTTCTGATCGATGAGGTGATGCGCAAACTGCAGCGCGAGCGGGGCGTTTACCTGGTTTCCATGGACATCTGGCAATCGCTCGATTCGGCCACCTGGACCAGGATCCATGGTGAGAACGCGGCCGCCGCGCGGGGCCATGGCGCCGACCCGATGACCTCGGTTTACATGCATTTCTTTCCCGATCAGGTCCATCTCGACCGCGTGACGATCGAGCCCAACGGCACCGCCTTTGGCCTGCCCGTGCGAGGCCCGCGCGGCGTCGGCTTCGGGACCGGGACGGTCAACATGCCGCTGTCGGCCAAGGACGCGAATGCCGCCGGTATTCTCGGTGGAGACCCGTCGTTTTCCTCGCCCGAAAAAGGCGCCCAGATCGTCGAGCATGTCGTCGGCCAGATCGCGGATCTCGTCGCACATCTGAAAACTCAGGATCCGCGCAGCCTATGACCGACCTGCACCCGGAAACCGCGTCCCCGGTGGCACAGGGCGCCGCGCCGCTCTTGCGGTGGGAAGGCTTGAGCGTGCCGCTGCCCACGGGCGCGGACCGGCCCTATGCGGTGCAGGGCCTGACGCTGGATCTCCAGCAGAATGAGGTCCTCTGCCTGGTGGGCGAAAGCGGATCCGGCAAATCGGTCACCGCGTTGGCGACGATGGGTCTGCTGAAAGGTGAGATGAGCCACACGAGCGGCGCGATCCGGTTCGGCGGCAAGGATCTCACATCCCTGGCACCCGAGGCACGGCGCCATCTGACCGGTGCCAGACTGTCGATGGTGTTTCAGGAGCCGATTGCATCTCTGAACCCGTTCTACACCGCCGGCGCGCAGGTCTCCGAGACGATCAGTACCCACTCCACGCGACCTGCGCCGGAGATCCGCGACAAAGTTCTGGCCCTGTTCGAAGAGGTGCGCCTGCCCAATCCCGAGCAGATCTATCGCGCCTACCCCCATGAACTGTCCGGCGGGCAATGCCAGCGGGTGATGATCGCCTCGGCGCTCGCGCTCGACCCTGCGGTGCTGATCGCGGATGAACCGACGACGGCGCTGGATGTCACCACCCAGGCGCAGATTCTGTCGCTGATGTTGACGCTGAGGGACAATCATCGGACCGGAATTCTGTTCATCACGCATGATTTCGGCGTGGTCAGCGAGATCGCCGACCGGGTCGCGGTCATGCGCTACGGTGAACTTGTGGAGATCGGACCGCGGGAGCAGATCCTCACAGACCCGCAACACGACTACACCAAGACGCTGTTGGCCGCGGTCCCCAAGCTCGCCCCCCGGGCATCGCGGCCCGTCAGCGGTGACCCGGTCCTGCGGGTCGAGTCCCTGTCGAAAACCTATCGCTCCGGCGGAGTTCTGCGGCGATCCCGACGCGAAGTGCAGGCAGTGCTCGATGCGAGCCTGCAAATCCGCCCGGGCGAGACCCTGGGCGTTGTCGGCGAAAGCGGATCGGGCAAGACCACGCTCTCGCAATGCATTATCCGCATGGTCGAGCCCACCGAAGGCAAGGTCGAAATCGCGGGCCAGGATTTTCTGGCACTCAAGGGCAAACACCTGCGGGCGGCGCGGCGACGGGTGCAGATCATCTTTCAGGACCCCTACACCTCGCTCGATGCGCGACAGAAGATCGGCGATGCGATTGCAGAGGGCCCGGTGATCCACGGCGCGTCCACGCGCGATGCCACACGCATCAGCCATGACCTGCTGGAGGCGGTGGGCCTCGATCCGGTCGCGGCCGACCGCTATCCGCACGAGTTTTCCGGCGGTCAGAGGCAGCGGATCTGCATCGCCCGCGCCCTCGCCCTGCAACCGGACCTGCTCATCGCCGACGAAAGCGTCTCGGCGCTGGATGTGTCGGTCCAAGCGCAGATCCTGAAACTGCTGTCCGAAATTCAGGCCGAGCGCGGTTTCGGCATGCTGTTCGTGACCCATGACTTGCGCGTCGCAAGTCAGATCTGCGACCGAATCTGCGTCATGCAGCAAGGTCGCATCGTCGAGAGCGGTGCGCCCGATCAGCTGTTCGCCAATGCGCAAGAGGCCTATACCCGCGCGCTTTTGGCTGCCGTTCCGGGTGCGACGCGGGTCTTTGGATGATGCCCCGCACCCCCCTTGTATCGATGTGCAAAAGGACTTCGGACCCTTGATCAAGAAATATGAAGTTGCCGCAATGCCGGACCCTTTGCCAGCCGATCTGGTGGAGGCTCTGTCCAGCATTGAGTTGGCCACCGTCGGGCATCTGCGGCATCGGGGTTTTGTGGACCGACATATTGCGGCGTTCACGCCGCAGCCGAAGACACTCGTGGGCACCGCGGTCACGGTCAGCCTGCCCGCCTGTGACGGTACCATGCTGCACTATGCGATCAGCCATCTGCGCGCGGGCGATTTCCTGGTGATCGATCGGGTCGGCGATGACCGCTATGCCTGCGTCGGCGGCGGCGTCGCGGCGCGGATTGCCGCGACCGGAGCGGTCGGGGTCGCCGTGGACGGGCCCTGCACAGATCCCGGTGAGATGGCGGAGATCGATCTGGGCATCTGGGGGCGTGGTGTGACGGCCCTCACCACACGGATCAGCGATCTGGGCGGTGCCTTCAATGTCCCGGTGGCGCTCGGCAATGTGCCGGTTCTGCCGGGTGATGTGGTGATGGGGGACAACACCGGCCTGATCGTTCTGCCCCGCGCGGAAGCCAGAGACATCTACCGCGCCGCCGCCGAACGGGAGGCTGCGGCGACGGCCTTCCTCGACCTGCCGCCGGATGACCGTCCCAAGTCCCGCGCCGTCGCCATTGTGGAACAAGCCCTGAGCGAGGCTGGGTCATGACGCCCGATGCTCTGCAAGCCGCCCGGGTGGAGCGTTGGACACGATCCAAGACAGCGGCGCGATCCACCAAAGGTGTCGTGACCGCACAGCACTATGCAGCCGCCGAGGCGGGGGCGACGGTGTTGGACGAAGGCGGCAACGCGGTCGATGCCGCCGTCACCGCTGCCCTCACCTTGCAGACGGCCGAGCCCTGGATGTCGGGCCTGGGCGCGTGCGGCTACATGCTGGTCGCGGAGCCCGATGGACATGTCGAGACGGTCGAGTTCACGGGTCGCCTTCCCGAAGTCCTCGACATGGAGACCTATGCGCCGGACCCAGGCGGGGCGATGTTCTTCAACGGCAATGCCATCTCCCGCGATCAGAGCAACATCCGCGGCTTTACCTCCGCTGCGATCCCGGGCTGCGTCCGGGGCTTTGCCCATGCCTTGGAACGCTTCGGCACCATTTCCTTTGCCCGTGCGCTGGCCCCGGCGCTCAGCCGCGCCAAAGCGGGTATGCCGGTCGACTGGCACACATCCCTTGCCATCGCTTTGGCCGAGCAGGCCATTCGCCGCGACCCCGGGCTCAGCGCCGTCTACCTGCCCTCGGGGGCGATCCCGCAGCCCGGCCAGGTGCTGGCCATGCCAGCGCTCGCCGCGACGCTTGAGCGGTTGACCGCGAACGGACCGGACGACCTCTACCACGGCCGAACCGCCCGCGATCTGGTTGCCGATCTTCAGGAAAACGGCAATGGCATCACCCTTGAGGATATGGAGGGGTACCGCCCCCTGACCTATCCCGCGGAGGTCAGCCGCTTTGGGGCCTACCGTCTTCATACCGCAGGCGAGACCAGCGCCGGGGCCCGGCTTCATGAAACCATGGCGCAGTTCATGGATCTGCACGGTGCCGGTCCGGTTTCCCCGGCGTTCTTCACCGCCATAGCCCGCGCGATCTCGGCCGGGTTCGAGGATGCCGTGAAACCCGCGGTGCCTGCGGATCGGGATGTAGCGGGCAGCACCACCCAGGTGAACGCGGTCGATGCAAAAGGCAGGTTCGTATCCGTCACCTTCACGCTGTTCGCCCGGTTCGGAGCGTGCGTGCTGTCGCCCAGGACCGGCATCATTCTGAACAATGGCATGGCCTGGTATGATCCGCGACCGGGCCGCACAACCTCCATGACCCCACAGATGTACGCGCATTCCAACATGTGCCCGGCCATCGTGACAAAAGGGGATGCGCCGGTGCTGGCTGTCGGCGCCTCCGGGGCCAACATGATCGTGCCCGCCGTCGCGCAACTGATCGCCCTGCACCTCTGCGCTGGCATGGGGGTGAGCGAGGCGGCGCACCGCCCGCGCCTGCATTTGGGGCCGGAGGGCAAGATGGTCGTGAATGTGGATATGCGCCCGGACGAAATCGCCGCGCTTGAGGCCCTGGGCCCGCTGACGCCGATGCAGACCACGGTGATGCCGCGGCCCTTTGGATCTCCTTCGATGATCGGGCGGGAGGGCGCGGCGTTCGTGGGTGTGCCCGATATCTCTTATCCAGGGGCCTTCGCGGCGGCCTGCAGACCGGAGACAGCGCAATGAGCCTGCCCCAGACGCTACTGGACCCCGTCCCGGGAACCTTGCATGTCCTCGCCCCTGAGCCCCCCGCCGGACCGCTGGTCTTTGACAGCCCCCATAGCGGATTGGCGCTGCCGGAGGGGTTCCAGCCGGCGGTGGATGCCGCGATGGTCCGACGGTCGAGCGACACGTATGTGGACGAGTTGTTCAGCGCCGCTCCTCGGATCGGAGCGCCGCTTCTGGTCGCGGAGTTTCCGCGCAGCTACCTGGACGTGAACCGCGCAGTCGATGATGTGGACGTCTCGATGATCGCAGGCGACTGGCCTCATCGCACACGCCCGAGCGCGGCGAGCGAACGTGGCATGGGCCTGGCCTGGAAATACGCATGGGGGGATGTCCTGATGCATGCCGGCCCGATCACGGTGGCCGAGATGCAGCATCGGATCACGGCCTTCTGGCACCCCTACCACACCAGGCTGAAGGCGCTTTTGGATCATACGCACCGGACCCATGATCGGGTCTATCACGTGAACTGCCACTCGATGCCGGCCTTCGGACACAAGCTCTCGCCGGATCCCGCTGGAACGGCGCGCGCCGATGTCGTCATAGGAGACCGGGACGGCACCAGCTGCGATCCGGCGTTCGTGGATTGCCTCGAAGGGGCGGTCCGAAGCCTCGGCTACTCCGTCAAACGCAACGAACCCTTCAAAGGGGCCGAGTTGGTGCGGGCCTACAGCGACCCGGCGCAGGGGCGCCACAGCGTGCAGATCGAGTTGAACCGAGCCCTGTACATGGATGAGGCCACCCGTGAGAAATCGCCACGGTTCGTGAGCCTGCAACGAGATCTGGTGAAGGTGATGGAAGCCTTGAGAGATTTCACCAAAGCGGTCTAGGCTCAGCATCCACCGATTGCGGGCTTTCGGCCTGAGTCACGGCGCGAAAGACGAGCGGTGACATGTCCGATCCTTTCTGGACGAGCGGCGCGCAGACGGCGCGTCAGGAGCGCTGTTTCCCAACGCCCCACGGCACGCCATCCGTGGACGACCGACGCGGGCGGAGTGGGGGTGCCTTCATCACCCGCAACGGCTCAGGGTGGAGTGAGCCGCCCCCCACCCGCGGCTCCCTTGATCATAACGCGGGTCCGCGGGTCTGGGTGTCATATTTTCCGGTTTCGGATTGGATACGCGCGCCGGGCGCGGAGGCCGGCGAAGCCAGGGCATCGCCCTCTGCCGAGCCACCGCGACACATCTACAGAGACGTCGGTGCTCAGAACGGAGGGCGGCGCCGTCCCGTGGGAACCCGCAGATTGCGCCGCCGCGTGGGGGCGGGACGGCGCTGCCCTGGGCGGTAGCCGGGCGGAACAGGGGGGCTGGGCGGATCGCTCGGGCGCTCCCCAATCGGATCGCGCCGCACATCCGTGCCACACCGGCCCACAGCGAGGCGCTGCCCGGGTCTGCCGCCGGGGAGACCGCGGGAGCGACCCGGGCCGACCGCCGCCCTACCCCGCGTCCTCCGGGGGCCGGCCACCGATGCCGGAGGTGATCTCGGTGGCCGTCTGCGCCACGGCGGCGCCCAGGCCGGGCAGATGATCGGGCGAGAACCGCGCCGATGGGCCGGAGATCGACACCCCGGCCACCGGCCGGGCGCTCTCATCCCAGACCGCCGCGCCGACGCAGGACATGCCGGCGTGGCGCTCTCCGGCCTCGAAGGACCAGCCCCGCGCTCGCGTCCGCCGGAGGTCGCCGACGAGGGCCTCGGGCTCGGCCAGCGTCCGCTCGGTGAACCGCGTCAGCCCCGCCCCGGCGAGGAGCCGCGCCGCCTGGGCCTCGGGCAGCGCGGCCAGGATCGCCTTGCCGGTGCCCGAGGCGTGCATCGGCGTGCGCGCGCCGTGGGCAAAGCAGGCGCGCACCGGGTTCCGCGCCTCGACCTGCGCGACCACCACCACCGAAGCGCCGTCGGCCACGGCCAGGTTCGCCGTCTCGCCGGTCTCGTCCATCAGCCGTTGCAACAGCGGGCGGCCCACGTCGATGAGGCTCGTGCGGCTGAGATAGGCCGCGCCGGTGCGATAGGCCTCGATTCCCACGGACCAGAGCTGGGCGTCGGGGTCGAAGGCCACGAAGCCGCGCTTTTCCAGCGTCGTGAGGATGCGGTGGGTGGTGGCGGTCGGCACACCGACCCCGTGGGCCAAGTCGGTCAGACTGCTGCGCCCTCCGCGCGCCACGGCGGTCAGCACGCTCAGCGCCCGGTCGAGCGCCTGCATGGGCGCGGTCCCGCCGCCCGCGCCGCTGCCCTTGGGCCGCCCACGGGGCCGCGCCGCGCCGCTCATCGTCGGCTCCGCCCGTTCGCCGCGCCCTCGCCCATCGCACCCTCCCATGGAATGAAAAACTAAAAATCGCCCACTCTCAGGTGATTACGATTTTTCAAGCAAAAATGGAAACGTTTTTCGAGAAAATTGCACCCGGCGCGCGGGTCTGTATTCTGGCATCGAGATCAGAGGAGGACGCGCAATGTCGGATCAGAACCCCGTGTTCATTCCCGGCCCCACCAACATCCCCGACCGGGTGCGGCGGGCGATGCTGGTGCAGACCAGCGACCATCGGGCGCCCGACTTCGCCGCCACGTTTGCGCCCGTGCTCGACGGGGTGAAGCGGGTGCTCGGCACCGCCGGGGGCGACGCGGTCCTGTTTCCGGCCAGCGGCACCGGCGGATGGGAGGCGGCCGTCGCCAATACCCTGTCCCCCGGCGACCGCGTCCTGATGGCCCGCAACGGCATGTTCAGCGCCCGCTGGATCGACCTCTGCCGCCGCCACGGCCTGGATGTCGAGGTGATCGACTGCGCCTGGGGCGCCGAGGCCGCGGCCGACCGCTATGCCGCCGCCCTGGAGAGCGACCGCGCCCACACGATCAAAGCCGTCCTCGTCACCCACAACGAGACCGCCACCGGCGTCCGCTCGGACATCGCCCCCATCCGCGCGGCGATGGACGCGGCCGGGCACCCTGCCCTGCTCTTCGTCGACTGCGTCAGTTCGCTCGCGTCGATGCCGTTCGAGATGGACCGCTGGGGCGTCGACGTCGCCGTGTCGGGGTCGCAGAAGGGATTCATGCTGCCCGCAGGGATGGCGATCCTCGGCGTCGGCCCCAAGGCGCGCGCGGCGATGGAGACGGCGCGGCTGCCCCGTGGATTCTTCGACATCCGCGACATGATGTCGGCCAACGCCACCGGCGGGTTCCCCTATACGCCGCCCCTGGCCCTGATCCACGGCCTGCGCGAGAGCCTGGAGATGCTGTTCGAAGAGGGGCTCGACGCGGTTTATGCTCGGCACCGGCGGCTGGCCGATGGCGTGCGCCGGGCGGTCGATGCCTGGGGCCTGCGCCTGATCGCCGAGCGGCCCGAGATCGCGTCGGACACCGTCACCGCCATCGCGGTGTCCGAGGGCGTCGACGCCACCGCCCTGACCGACCACGCTTATGCCGCCTACGGCGTGTCCTTCGGCGTCGGGTTGGGGCCTCTGGCCGGACGCGCCTTCCGCATCGGGCATCTGGGCAGCCTCACCGACGTCATGGTGCTCTCGGGCCTGGCCACGGCCGAGATGGCGATGGCCGATCTGGGGATGGGGGTCGAACTGGGCTCTGGCGTCGCCGCCGCGCAAGAGCATTATCGCACCACCCGCACCGCCCCCGTGGCCGCCGCCGCCTGAGGACATCGACCCATGCTCGACCGCACCACCCCCGCCGCCGACCTGACCCTCGCGCACATGGAGGCCGCCCGCGAGCGGATCGCGCCCCATGTTCATCGCACACCGGTGCTGACCTCCAGCTATCTGGACGATCTCACCGGAGCCCGGCTGTTCTTCAAATGCGAGAACTTCCAAAAGGCGGGGGCGTTCAAGGTGCGCGGCGCCTGCAACGCCGTCTTCGGCCTGGACGACGCCACCGCCGCCCGCGGGGTCGCCACCCACTCGTCCGGCAACCACGCGCTCAGCCTGTCCTACGCGGCCGGGCGGCGTGGCATCCCCTGCCATGTGGTCATGCCCCGCACCGCCCCCGAGGCGAAGAAGGCCGCCGTCCGCGGCTACGGGGGCCTCATCACGGAATGTGCGCCCTCCACCACATCGCGCGAAGAGACCTTTGCCGAGGTCGAGCGGCAGACGGGGGCCGAGTTCGTGCATCCCTACAACGACGCCCGCGTCATCGCCGGGCAGGCCACGTGCTCGGCCGAGTTGATCGAGCAGGTGCCGGACCTCGACGCGGTGATCGCCCCCATCGGCGGCGGCGGCATGATCTCGGGCACCTGCCTGACGCTGTCGCATCTCGCGCCCAAGGTCCGCATCTACGCCGCCGAGCCCGACCGCGCCGACGACGCCGCGCGGTCGTTCCGGGCCGGACACATCATCGCCGACGACGCGCCCGAGACAGTGGCCGACGGGCTGAAGGTGCCGCTGAAGGAAAACACCTGGCACTTCGTCTCGCGCTACGTGACCGACATCCACACCGCAGCCGAGGACGAGATCGTCGCGGCGATGAAGCTGACCTGGCAGCGGATGAAGATCGTGATCGAACCATCCTGCGCCGTGCCCCTGGCGGCGATCCTACGCAACCCCGACGTCTATCGCGGCCAGCGCGTGGGCGTGATCATCACCGGCGGCAACGTCGACCTCGACCGGCTGCCCTGGATCGGCGGCTGAGCCGATCCGCCGCCCCCAACAGTTCGGAGGACCCCCCATGAAAGACGCATCGCAACTCGACGGCCTGGAGGTCGGCTATGACATCCCCGCCCTGCCCGGCATGGACGAGGCCGAGATCCAGACGCCCTGTCTGATCCTCGATCTGGACGCGCTGGAACGCAACGTGCGCAAGATGGGCGACTACGCCCGCAGCCACGGGATGCGCCACCGCGTCCACGGCAAGATGCACAAGTCGGTGGACGTGGCGCGCCTGCAAATGGAGTTGGGCGGCGCCTGCGGCGTGTGCTGCCAGAAGGTCAGCGAGGCCGAGGTTTTTGCCCGCGGCGGCATCGCCGATGTGCTGGTGTCGAACCAGGTCCGCGACCCGGCCAAGATCGACCGCCTGGCCCGGCTGCCCAAGCTGGGCGCGCGCACGCTCTGCTGCGTCGACGACGTGGCGAACGTCGCCGACCTGTCGGAGGCGGCCCAGAGGCATGGCACCGAGATCGAGTGCCTGGTGGAGATCGACTGCGGTGCCGGGCGCTGCGGCGTGACGACGACGCCGGCGGTGGTCGAGATCGCCCGCGCCATCGACGCCGCGCCGGGGCTCAAGTTCGCCGGGATCCAAGCCTATCAGGGCGCGATGCAGCACCTCGACGCCTACGAGGACCGCAAGGCCAAGATCGACGTGGCCGTGGCCATGGTCCGCGACGCCGTCGAAGCGCTCCAGGCCGAGGGGCTGGCGTGCGACATCGTCGGCGGCGGCGGCACCGGCAGCTACTATTTCGAGAGCACGTCGGGCGTCTACAACGAGTTGCAGTGCGGTTCCTACGCCTTCATGGACGCCGACTATGGCCGTATCCGCGACGCCGAGGGCAACCGCATCGACGCCGGCGAGTGGGAGAACGCGCTGTTCATCCTGACGAGCGTGATGAGCCACGCCAAGGCCGACAAGGCCATCGTCGACGCCGGGCTCAAGGCGCAGTCGGTGGATTCCGGGCTGCCGGTGATCTACGGCCGGACGGACGTGGACTACGTCAAATGCTCCGACGAGCACGGCGTGGTGGCCGACCCCGACGGCGTGCTCGACGTCAACGACAAGCTGCGGCTGGTGCCGGGTCATTGCGACCCCACCTGCAACGTCCACGATTGGTATGTCGGCGTCCGCGGCGGCAAGGTCGAGACGCTGTGGCCGGTCTCAGCGCGGGGCAAGGCCTACTGATGCCCGAGGTTCTGATCCTGACCGAGGCCGACTGCGAACGTGCGGTCGGCCGAGATGCGGCCTTTGCCGCCGTCGAAGCCGTGTTCGCCGCGATGGCGCGGGGCCGGGCCCGGAACTTCCCCGTCGTGCGGGAGGCGCTGGGCCATGCCGATGCGCTCTACGGCTTCAAGTCGGGGTTCGACCGCGACGGCGGCGCGCTGGGGGTCAAGTCCGGGGGCTACTGGCCCGGCAATGCCGACCGCGGCCTGACCAATCACCAATCGACGGTCTGCCTCTTCGACCCCGACACGGGCCAGTTGTCGGCGTTGGTGGCGGGGAACTACCTGACCGCGGTGCGAACCGCGGCCAGCTCGGCCGTCTCCATCGCCCATCTGGCGCGGCGCGAGGCGCGCGTCCTGGGGATCGTCGGCGCCGGGCACCAGTCGGCCTATCAGCTCCGGGCGGCCGCCGCAGTGCGGCCGTTCGAGCGGGTCGTGGCGTGGAACCAGAGCCCCGCGCGGCTGGACCGTCTGGCGGCGGTGGCGGCTGAGCTGGACCTGGCCTTCGACGCGGTGGACCGCGAGGCGCTCTGCGCTCAGGCGGACGTGATCGTCACCATCACCTCGGCGTTCGAGCCGCTCCTCAGCGCCGACTGGATCCGCCCCGGCACGCATCTGGCCTGCATGGGCACCGATACCGTGGGCAAGCAGGAGGTGGATCCCGCGCTCTTTGCCCGCGCCCGCGTCTTTACCGACGAACCGGCGCAGTCGGCCACCCTGGGCGAGGCGCAGCATGCCGTGGCCGACGGGCGGATCGCCGCAGACGCGCTGATCCCGATCGGTGCGGTGATCGCCGGAGAGGCGCCTGGGCGCAGCGATGCCGACGAGATCACGCTCTTCGACGGGACCGGCGTGGGGCTCCAGGATCTCGCCGCAGCGCAAGTGGCCGTGCGGGTCGCGCGGGACCAGGGGTTCGGCCAGGCGGTGACCCTCTGACGCAGCGGCGGGGAGCGGCGGATCCGCCGCTCCCCCGTGCGCGCTCAGGCGTCGGAGGCGACCTTGACGCTGATCATCCGGTCGGGATCCGCGGGGGGCTCGCCGCGGGCGATGGCGTCCACGTGCTCCATCCCGTCGATCACCCGTCCATACACGGTGTATTGCCCGTTCAGGAAATCGTTGTCCTTGAAGTTGATGAAGAATTGGCTGTTGGCCGAGTTCGGGTTCGACGACCGCGCCGCGCCCAGGGTGCCGCGGGCATGGGGCAGCTTGGAGAACTCGGCGGGCAGGTCGGGATGCTGCGACCCTCCGGTCCCCGCCCGGCGGAGGTCGAACCCGTCCTCGGCATTGCCGTTCTGCACGTCGCCGGTCTGGGCCATGAAGCCCTCGAGCACCCGATGGAACACGACGTTGTCGTAGGCGCCCTCGCGCGCCAGGGTCTTCATCCGCTCCACATGCTGGGGCGCCACGTCGGGCAGGAGTTCGATGGCGACGGTGCCGCCCTTCAGCTCCATCAGGATGGTGTTCTCGGGATCGGTGATCTCGGCCATGGGGGCCTCCTGTCGTTTGCGTCGCGCGGACCCTAGAGCAGGATGCGCCCGGGTTGAAACGCATTTGTGGACGAATGCGCGTTTGGGCACCGGGACTTCGGCCGACCCGCACGTCCCCCGCGCAGAGGGCAGCGCCGTCCCGCCGGGGCGCGGTCGAGCGGCGCGCGGCAGTCCCAGAAGCATCGACGTCCCGGCGGCTGCACCACCTCCGCCAAAGCGCCGCCCCGGGGGGGCGGGACGGCGCTGCCCGGCGTGCCGCCGGGCGGAACGGGGCCAACGGTAGCGTCGCCCAACACTACCCGCCGCCGAAACCCGCGCGGGGCGGTTGTCTCCGCCCCGGCAACCGGGCACAACCTGCGCGACAACGACAGATCGGAGGCGCGCATGGCCTGGAAGACACTCGACGACATGGACCTCGCGGGCAAGGTCGTCCTGACCCGAGTGGACATCAACGTGCCGGTGGAGAACGGCGAGGTCACGGACGCGACGCGGATCGAGCGGGTGGCCCCCACCGTCGCCGCGATCCTGGACCAGGGCGGCAAGCCGGTGCTCCTGGCCCATTTCGGACGCCCCAAGGGCAAGATCGTGCCGGAGATGTCGCTCGAACCCCTTTGCCCCACGCTGGAGCGGGTGTTCGGGGTGCCCGTCCGCTTTGCCGCCGACTGCATCGGCGGTCCGGCCAAGGAGGCGGTGGCGGCCCTGCCCAAGGGCGAGGTCCTGCTGCTCGAAAACACCCGCTTCCACCCCGGCGAGACGGCCAACGATCCCGCCTTCGCCGCTGCGCTGGCGGCGCTGGGCGACGTCTATTGCAACGACGCCTTCTCGGCCGCCCACCGTGCCCACGGCTCGACCGAGGGGATCGCGCGGCTCCTGCCCGCCTGCGCCGGGCGGCTGATGGCCGACGAGTTGAGCGCGCTGGAGGCCGCCCTCGGCAATCCCGTGCGGCCCGTGGTTGCCGTCGTCGGCGGCGCCAAGGTGTCGACCAAGCTCGACCTCCTGGCCAACTTGGTGCGCAAGGTCGACCACCTGGTGATCGGCGGCGGCATGGCCAATACGTTCCTCGCCGCCCAAGGCATCGATGTGGGCAAGAGCCTGGCCGAGCACGATATGACCGCCACCGCCCGCGACATCCTCAAGGCCGCGGGCGAGGCGAGTTGCGACATCGTGCTGCCCACCGACGTGGTGGTGGCGGAGAAGTTCGAGGCCGGCGCCGCGTCCCAAACCGTGGCCGCCGCCGACTGCCCCGCGGACGCGATGATCCTCGACGCCGGGCCGGACACCATCGCCCGAATCGCCGAGGTCTTCAGCGGGGCCAAGACGTTGATCTGGAACGGCCCTCTCGGCGCGTTCGAGATCGCGCCCTTCGACACCGCCACCAACGCCGCGGCGCAGAAGGCGGCCGAGCTGACCGAGGCGGGCGGGCTCACCTCGGTGGCCGGCGGCGGCGACACCGTGGCGGCGCTGAACCGCGCCGGGGTGGCCGAACGGTTCTCCTACGTCTCCACCGCAGGCGGCGCGTTCCTGGAATGGATGGAGGGCAAGACCCTCCCGGGCGTCGCGGCACTCGGAGGCTAGGAGCGGCCCCGCGGACCTGACCGACCCGGGCCGCGGCAATACCGTGGTCGCACCGAACCGCGCCCGGGGAGCCGGGCCTTCTGCCTTCCGACCGCGGGCGGGGCGGTCCTGGAGTGGACGAGGGGCAAGACCTTGCCCGGCGTCGCTGAGCCCGGCGGCAGGGTGGTCATCGCCGCGCCATGGGCTGGAGAGACGATGGCGACGCGACCCAGCGTGCCGCCGGCCGGAGCAAGGCGGCTGAGAGGTCGGGCGGTCGCCGTGGCATGGTGGGAAAAGCCCCCCTCCTCCTCGCGCCGAGGGCAGCGCCGTCCCGCCGGGGCGGGGCGCGCGACAGCCCCAGAAACATCACCGCCGCGGCGGCTGCATGACCTTCGCCAGAAGCGCCGCCCCGGAGGGACAGGACGGCGCTGCGCCGCGTTTCCGTCGGGCGGGTGCCGATGGGGGCGAAGCCAAGCGATGCGGATCATGATCGAGCGCGGGACGGGATCTCCTTTCGGTAAAGGTAGCGCCGTCCCCCCGGGGGCGCGGTCGAGCAGCGCGCGACGGCGACACCAGCACCCACGTCCCGGCGACCGCAACCTCCTCGGCGAAAGCGCGCGCCGAAGAGGCGGGGTCGTCATCGCCGCGCCATCGTTTCACGCGACCATGGCCGCGGCGCCCGGCGTTTCCGCCGCGCGGGGCCTGCGGGCTGAGCGCGTCCACGCGTCCGACTCTTGCGCCATGATGCAGAGGCCGCGCGGCCGCGGCGGAGCCAAGCCCCTTGATCCGCAGGCGCGTCCGGCGTTTCCTGGGAGTATTGCTCCGCCTCTGCCAAGGAATTTCCGATGCCCCGTTTGTTGTCCGCCGTCGCCCTAGCCGCCCTGATCCCCGCGCTCGCCTCGGCGCAGGAGCGCGGTCAGCCCAGCTGGTGGGCTCTGCTCGATCCCGACGTGCTGGTCCAGCGGGTGGTGCAGGCCGGCATCTTCGCCCTGCGCAGCCAGTTCGACATCAAGTATGTCGACATGAACGTCGACCTGCGCAGCGGCCGGGTCACCCTGACCGACGTGCAGATGTGGCCGTATTTCGAGTGGGACAGGACCGGCGACTGCACCATCGAGATCCCGCGCCTGACGCTCAGGGGGTCCGACATCCTGAGCCCCGAGGCGATCGCAGTGAAGGCACAGGCCTGGGGCGCCTATCTCGACCTCGCCTGCCTGCCCCCGCCCGCGCAGCAGAGCCTGGCCGCCGCCGGACTGGAGGGCCTGGAGGCGCCGCAGCTCACCATGTCGTTCGACTACGACATCCCCTCGGCCGAGGCCGACGTGTTGGTCCATGCCGACCTGACCGACCTGGCGGCGCTGTCGATGACCGCCTCGTTCACCTATCTCGCGCTCGACGGACGCGCGGACATGGAGGAGCCACAGCCGGTGGCCTATCTCTCCCACGCCGCGCTCGAGGTCGAGGACCGCGGCGGCTGGGACCTGGCGCGCGGCCTGGTCCCGCCCCCCTTCGCCAATCCCGACCAGGCGGAGCTGTCGGTGACCGGGTTGCTGGGGCAGATGCTGGCCTCGGCCAACCGCGATGCAGCCGGCGCGGCGGAGGGCGGCGCCGATCCCAGTGCGCTGAGCCCCGAACAGCGCGCGTTCGTCGACAGCGCCGCCGCCGCCTGGGCCGAGTTCCTGCGCAGCCCGGGCAAGCTGGTGGTCGAGACCGGCTTCGACCCGCAGAACGATCAATGGCTGGACTTCGTCGCGTTCGAGGAGGATCCGCGCGCCGTCTTCGCCACCTTGCAGCCGCGGGTGGGACGGGCGAGCGTCGCGGCGCGCAGTGCCCTGCCCGCCGCCCTGGTGCGCCAGGCCATTTCCCAAACCGAGCCCCAGCTCTCGGCCGACGAGCGGCGGACGGTGGGCGCGGCGTTGATCACCGGCGACGGCGCGCCGCGCGATCTGGACGCCGGCGTCGCGCTGCTCCTCCCGCTGGCCGAGGCGGGCGATCTGGGGGCGGCCGATATCCTGTCCGGGGCGCTGGAGCACCGCGACCCGGAGACGGCGTATCGCTGGGCCCTTGTCGCGGCGGCCGACGGCCGCTTCGGTGCCGGCGCGCGGCTCGACCGTTTGGAAAAGGAGCTGCCCTTCGCCCAGATTCTCGCGCTCCAGGCCGAGGCGGTGGGCAACGTGCAGCACCCGCTCTCGGCGCTTCAGCGCGTGTCTGGCCTGCGCGAGCAGGCGTTGCAGCGGCTGAGCGGCGCCGGGCAGGTCCGCTCCTACCCCATCGCCGCGCTCTGGGCGCTGCTGGGTGCTGCTGCGGGCGATGCCGCCACCGCCGACATCCTGGCCGATCTCGACGAGATGGCCGCCGGGGCGGACGAGGCCGGGCGCGCTGCCTGGGCCGCGGCCGAGACCGACGCCGCCGCCCTGGCGATGGAGGCCTGGCTGGGTCAGGACCTGCCCGCCCGCTTCGGTGGGGAATGACCGCGCGGGGCGATGCCGAATCGCGGCCCGTTAGCGCCAAACCCGTTGCACCCGGCGCCCGGGCTGCCTAAGCCCGTGCGCGAACGCTCACGCCAACGGGAGACGCAGATGAAGGCCTCGAACATCGTCAAGAAGATCCTCGCAAACTACGAGGGCGAGACGCCCGGGGTGAAGGGCAAGCTGTGCCAGATGCTGATGCATGGCCGTCTGCGCGGCACCGGCAAGATGATTATCCTGCCCGTGGACCAAGGTTTCGAGCACGGCCCCGCCCGCACCTATGCGCCGAACCCCCCGGCCTACGATCCGCATTACCACTATCAGTTGGCCATCGAAGCGGGCCTCAACGCCTACGCCGCGCCCCTTGGTATGCTCGAGGCGGGCGCCGACACCTTCGCCGGGCAGATCCCGACCATCCTGAAGGTGAACTCGGCCAACTCGCTGATGTCTCAGACCGCGGGCAAGAACCAGGCGATCACCGCCTCGGTCGACGACGCGCTGCGGCTGGGCTGCTCGGCCATCGGCTTTACCATCTATCCCGGCTCGGACACCCAGCTCGGCATGTACGAAGAGATCGCCGAGATGCGACAGGAGGCCGCGGCGGTCGGCATCGCCACCGTGATCTGGTCCTATCCGCGCGGCGAGGCGATCTCCAAGGACGGCGAGACGGCCATCGACGTCGCCGCCTACGCCGCGCAGATCGCGGCGCTGCTGGGCGCCCACATCATCAAGATCAAGCTGTCGACCGACCACCTGGAGGTGCCCGAGGCCAAGAAGGTCTTCGAAGAACAGGGCATCGACATCTCGACCCAGGCCGCGCGCGTGCGCGAGTGCATGCGCTCGGCCTTCGACGGGCGCCGGATCGTGGTGTTCTCGGGCGGCGCCAAGAAGGGCGAGGACAGCGTCTACGACGATGCCCGCGCGATCCGCGACGGCGGCGGCCATGGCTCGATCATCGGCCGCAACTCGTTCCAGCGGGAGAAGTCCGAAGCTCTGGCGATGTTCGACAAGCTGATGGACATCTACAAAGGCAAAGACTGAGCGCGGCCGGGCGCATTTAGGGCCGCCACCCAGGAAGGTGGCGGTCCAATACCTTGACGCCGCGTACGGCGACGTCGTCGGACGCCCCTGACCGGGCACCGTCGCGCTCCGCCGCGACGGGCCGGACCTAAGCGCCAAGCCGCGCGACCACCGACCCGCGGGGTGGCGGGCCGGAACCCTGAGCGGTGCAGTTTGTGGTTGCCGTGGTAGCTCGACCTCAGAACGTCCCACCAGCGTCAACCAACCGCCGACCCGGGGGGCGGTTCGGCAGCCGCGCGGCGGGCTGAGGCCCTATCTCCCGCGCGGGGCGGAGACCCGACCCGTTCTCCTTCGGAGAAAGCTGGATGGGCGATCTACACCCCGCGCATACGGGGGAAATCAGAATGTCGGTGCGCGGAGCCGCGCGGCCGCCGACCCGCGGGGAGGGGCAACCGGACCTCTGAATGGGTGCTGGCGGACGGGCAACCTCCTCGCGCGCGGCGGGTGCCCCCGCCACCGCTCAGCCCGGGCCGAGGCGGGCGAGCACCTGGGCAGGATCGCCGGAAAAGCGGCTGCCGGGAAGGCGGCACAGGCTTGGGGCGAGGCGGCTCGACACGTAGGCTTCGGCCACCGCCGCCGGGGCCCGGCCGATCAGCGTCGCGGCGGTGAGGAGCGTCGCGGTCTCCTCGGCATGGCGGCGGGCCTGGCCCGGCTCGGCCCCCTGCCGCCAGCGGTCGCGGTGGGCGGCGAGCGCGGCGTCGTAGCCCGCAACGGCGCCCCTGCCCGCCTCCAGCGCCGCCGCCAACGCCTCGACCGCCGCGGCGTCGCGGGCGAGCGTGCGCAGGATATCCAGGCAGATCACATTGCCCGACCCCTCCCAGATGCCGTTCAGCGGCGCCTCGCGCCAGAGCATCGGCAGCGGCGTGTCGGCGACATAGCCGATGCCGCCCATCGCCTCCATCGCGGACCCGACGACCGGAGGGCACATCGCATTGGCCAGGAACTTGGCCAGCGCCACGCCGATCCGGGCGAACCCGCGGTTGCCCGCGTCGAACGCCCCGGCCACGGCGAACCCCAGCGCCGTCGCCCCCTCCCAGTCCAGCACCAGATCGGCCAGCACCGCGCGCATCAGCGGCTGGTCGGCCAGCGGCGCGCCGAAGGCCCGGCGCCCACGGCACCAATGCCAGGCCGCGTCGAGCGCCGCCCGCATCAGCCCGGCCGGCGCCATCGCGGTGTCGAGCCGGGTGTGATGCACCATGGTCAGGATCGTGCGGATCCCGTCGCCCTCGGAACCCAGCCGCGCCGCCTCGGCCCCCGCGAACTCGATCTCGGCCGAGGCGTTGGCGCGGTTGCCGAGCTTGTCCTTGAGCCGCATCAGCCGGACCGCGTTGCGCCGGTCGGGCAGCCACCGGGGCACGACGAAGCAGGTAAGCCCGCCAGGCGCCTGCGCCAGGGTCAGGAACCCGTCCGACATGGGCGCGGAGCAGAACCACTTGTGCCCGGTCAGCCGCCAGGCGTGGCCGTGGCGCTCTGCCCGGGTCGCGGTCGCGCGGAGGTCCGAGCCGCCCTGCTTCTCCGTCATCGCCATGCCCATGGTCGCCGCGGCCTTGTCCTCCAGCGGCGCGACGGCCGGGTCGTAGGCGCGTGCGGTCAACCGCGGCCGCCAGAGCGCCTCCAGCCCCGGATCGGCCGCCAGGGCGGGCACCGCGGCATAGGTCATCGTCATGGGGCAGCAAGTGCCGGGCTCGACCTGGCTGTGCAGATAGACCATGGCGGCGTGGGTGACGTGGCCGCCCGCGCGACCCTCCCAGCCGGACGCGGCATAGCCCGCGCCGAGACCCAGGGCGATCAGCCGGTGATAGGCATCGGAATAGGCGATCTCGTCCAGCCGCCGCCCGCCCGCGTCGAAGAGGCGCAGTTCGGGGCCCGGCCGCTCGGCCTCGCGCGCCGTCTCGGCCCAGACCGCGCGCCCCAACTCGGCGCCGTGGCGGGCCAGGGTCGCGCCGTCGCCTCCGCCCGCATAGGTGCGCAGGACCGGATCGCGCGCCCACAGATCGACATCCCCCCTGACCGGGGGCTGGTTCGTCACCTCGTGGGTCTCCAGGCGGTCCGTCGGCGGGATCATCGGCACCTCCCGGCCACATCCTACCGCATTCGTCGCAGAAAATCCCGCGACGGGGATTCCGCTGCCGCCCGCTCTGTGCCATGCTCCGCTCCGAGACGGCCCGGCAGAGGCCTGACGAGAGGCAGAGCATGAGCGCATCCCGACGGCCGCCCGCAATCGGCACGGTGATCTACTTCACCACCAGCTTCGTCCTGGCCATGTATTTCACCTTCGCCAGTGTGCAGGGGGATTTCGGCCTGTTCCGCCGAATCCAGCTCGACGCCGAGGCGGCGGCACTCACCGCCGACCTCACCGCCCTGCGCGGCGAGGTGGCGAGCCTCCGCAACAAGACGCGGCGCCTGTCGGACGGCTATCTCGACCTCGACCTCCTGGACCAGCAGGCGCGCAGCGTTCTGGGCCTGGTGCGCAGCGACGAGATCGTGCTGCGCTGAGGCCCTGGCGGTCCGCCGCCCGCGCCGATGCCGCGCTGCGGCGCAACCGACCCCTTTTCCCCGGCGCGGATCGGTGCTCTGAATGGCGCCGCGACCCGACCCGCCCGGAGGACCCCATGGCCGACACCGCCCAAGCGACGCCCGAAGAGCTTCTCGGTTACTACCGCGACATGCTGCTGATCCGGCGGTTCGAGGAGAAGGCGGGTCAGCTCTACGGCATGGGACTGATCGGAGGCTTCTGCCATCTCTACATCGGCCAGGAGGCCGTCGTCGTGGGCCTGGAGGCCGCGGCCGAGGAGGGCGACACGCGTGTGACGAGCTACCGCGACCACGGCCACATGCTGGCCTGCGGGATGGACCCCAAGGGGGTGATGGCCGAACTGACCGGGCGCATCGGCGGCTATTCCAAGGGCAAGGGCGGCTCGATGCACATGTTTTCCAAGGAAAAGGACTTCTACGGCGGCCACGGCATCGTCGCCGCGCAGGTGCCCATCGGCGCCGGTCTCGCCTTCGCCGAGAAATACCGCGGGACCGACCGCGTCTCCTTCACCTACTTCGGCGACGGCGCGGCGAACCAGGGCCAGGTTGCCGAGACCTACAACATGGCCGAACTCTGGGACCTGCCGGTGATCTTTGTCATCGAGAACAACCAGTATGCCATGGGCACCTCCGTCGCCCGCGCGACCAAGAGCCCCGATTTCTGGGAGCGTGGCGTCGCCTACGGCATCGAGGGCGAAGAGGTCGACGGTATGGACGTGCTGGCGGTCAAGGCGGCCGGAGTGCGCGCCGTCGCGCACGCCCGGTCCGGCAAGGGGCCCTACATCCTGGAGGTCAAGACCTACCGATACCGCGGCCATTCGATGTCGGACCCCGCGAAATACCGCACCCGCGAGGAGGTGCAGAAGGTGCGCGAGACCCGCGACGCCATCGACCACGTGCGCGAACTGCTGGTCAAGGCGGGGGTGGAGGAGGACAAGATCAAGGCCATCGACGCCGAGATCAAGGAGATCGTCAACGCCGCCGCCGACTTCGCCCGCGAGAGCCCCGAACCGCCCGAAAGCGAACTCTGGACCGACGTCTATATGGAGACCGACCCGGAGCCGGCCCAGGTATGAGGCACGCCGCCGCGTCCATCCTGGCCCTGGGCCTCGCCTTGCCCGCCGTCGCGGCGGAGGACGCCCCCCTGATCGCCGCACAGGCCAAGCTCGATGCCGGCGACGTGCTGACGGCCGAGGGGTGCACCGTGACGCTGGAGACCAGCGCCGCGGCCGTCGGCGCCGCGGGCAGCGCGCCGATGCTGTCGCGCTATGTCTTCGACGTGCACGCGGTGGACTTCGACGGCTGGCGCCCGCAGGTGGCGCTGCCGGACATGCGCGGCTTCCTCCCCATCGAGGGCGGCACGGTGGTCGAGGTCGCGTGGCGCGGGCTGGACGACCGCGATGTCGCCTTCGTGACCGATGTGTTCGACGCGACCTGCGAGAGCGGCGTCTGCACCGCCACGATGGAAGAGCCGCACGTCGTCTTCAGCATGGAAACCACGGACGAGCGTGGCATGGACGACCTGGTGCTGGTGCACGACGCGCTCGCCGCCCATGCCGCGGCGTGCGCCGCACCCGCCCAGCGCCGCTCCGGCGGCTCGCGGCGCTCGGACCAGGGGACGGGCGGATGACCCGGCACGCCGCCGCACCCGGCAGGCCCGGGCCCTGCCCCCTTCCGTCCGCGGCCCGGCCGACCCGTGCCGCCGCCATCCGCGCCGCCACCTGCGCGGCCGGCGGCTAGCCCCCGCCGCATCGCAACAGAGGATCGCCCGCCCCATGGCCACCAACATCCTGATGCCCGCCCTGTCGCCCACCATGGAGGAGGGGACGCTCGCCAAATGGCTCAAATCCGAGGGCGATACCGTGTCGGCGGGCGACATCCTCGCCGAGATCGAGACCGACAAGGCGACCATGGAGTTCGAGGCGGTGGACGAGGGCGTCCTGGGCCGCATCCTGGTGCCCGAGGGCACCGAGGGGGTCAAGGTCAACGCCCCCATCGCCATCCTTGTCGACGAGGGCGAGGACGTGCCCGACACCCTGCCCGACGCGGGCCAGCAGCCCGCTCCGGCCGAGGATCCGCCCACGTCTGAGGATATGCCCGCCGACACCCGCCAGCACCCCGCGCCCGCACGGCCCAAAGAGCCCGAGGTCGCCGCCGGGACCGAGATGCGCGACATGACCGTCCGCGAGGCCCTGCGCGACGCCATGGCCGAAGAGATGCGCCGCGACGAGCGGGTGTTCCTCATGGGCGAGGAGGTGGCGCAGTACCAGGGCGCCTACAAGGTCTCCCAGGGCCTCCTGGACGAGTTCGGCGCCCGCAGGGTCATCGACACGCCGATCACCGAGCACGGTTTTGCCGGCCTCGGCGTCGGCACCGCCTTCGGGGGGCTGCGCCCCATCGTCGAGTTCATGACCTTCAACTTCTCGATGCAGGCCATGGACCAGATCGTCAACTCGGCGGCCAAGACGCTCTACATGTCGGGCGGCCAGATGCACTGTCCCATCGTGTTCCGAGGCCCCAACGGCGCCGCCGCCCGGGTCGCCGCCCAGCACAGCCAGGACTACGCCGCGTGGTATTCCCACATCCCCGGCCTCAAGGTGGTGCAACCCTACACCGCCGCCGACGCCAAGGGCCTGCTGAAATCCGCCATCCGCGACCCCAACCCGGTGATCTTTCTCGAAAACGAGATCCTCTACGGCCGCACCTTCCCCGTCCCTCAGGTCGAGGACTGGACCGTGCCGCTGGGCCGCGCCCGCATCGCCCGCGAGGGCACCGACCTCACCATGGTCAGCTTCGGCATCGGCATGACCCACACGCTGGAGGCCGCCGACCGCCTCGCCGCCGACCACGGGATCGAGGCCGAGGTGGTCGATCTGCGCACGCTCCGCCCCATGGACACCCAGACCGTGATCGAGAGCGTGCAGAAGACCAATCGCTGCCTCACCGTCGAAGAGGGCTTCCCCCAAGGTGCCGTCGGCAACCACATCGCCTATGTGATCATGCGCGATGCGTTCGATTGGCTCGACGCCCCCGTCCTCTGCTGCACGGGCAAGGACGTGCCGATGCCCTATGCCGCCAATCTCGAAAAGCTGGCCCTCGTCACCGTGGACGAGATCGTCGATGCCGCCCGCCAGATCACCTATCGCTAGGCCCATGACCCGCCCTGTCTTCATCTTGGCCGAAATACCCGCGGGGGAGCCCGGCAACGCCGGGCGGGGGGCGGCGAGCCCCCCTCCCCGGCCGGCCGGCCCGCGGTGCCGCTGATGGAGATCGCCGGCCGTGACATCGCCACCGGGCACTACCGCGTCCGCTTCGTGCTCGACGGGGTAGAGCGCCGCGGCGAGGTTCCCGAGACCCTGGTGGCCCCAGGGCGCCCGTCGCACCGCGCCGTCTACGAATGGATCGCCGCCCACCGCGCCCAGATCGAGCGCGCCTTCGCCCGGCGCGCCCGCGGCGAGACGCCCCGCCCGCCCTACGACCGCCTGACCCTGCTGGAGGACTGAGATGCCCACGCAGATCCTGATGCCCGCGCTGTCGCCCACCATGGAGGAGGGCACGCTCGCCAAATGGCTCAAGTCCGAGGGCGACACCGTCTCGGCCGGCGACCTCCTGGCCGAGATCGAGACCGACAAGGCGACCATGGAGTTCGAAGCCGTGGACGAGGGCGTGCTGGGCCGCATCCTGGTGCCCGAGGGCACGGAAGGGGTGAAGGTCAACAGCCCCATTGCCGTCCTTCTGGCCGAGGGCGAGAGCGCCGGAGACATCTCGGACGCCGACGCCGCACCGCCCGACACCCCCGCCCCGGACAGCCACGCCGCTCCGGCGGCCGCCAGTGCCGAGACCGCGCCCGCCCAGGGCTACGGCCGCGGCCCGAGCGGGGCAGAGACCGGCGGCAACGGCCCGGCGAGCGCCCCCGCACCGGCGGCCGGGGCCGACGGCAAACGCCTCTTCGCGACGCCGCTGGCGCGCCGGATCGCCGCCGACAAGGGGCTGGATCTCGCCACCGTCACCGGATCGGGCCCTCGCGGGCGCATCGTCAAGGCGGACGTGGAGGCGGCGCTGGCGGCCGGTCCGACGGCCGTCGCCGCCGCGCCCCAGAAACAGCCCGCCGCCGCAGCCGCGGCCGCCCCCTCCGGGCCCAGCACCGAGCAGGTGCTCAAGATGTATGCCGACCGCGAAACCGAAGAGATCGCGCTCGACGGCATGCGGCGCACCATTGCTCAGCGCCTCACCGAGGCCAAGCAGACCATCCCGCACTTCTATCTGCGCCGCGATATCCTGCTCGACCCGCTCCTGGAGTTCCGGGGCAAGATCAACGGCCAGCTCGCCGCGCGGGGGGTCAAGCTCAGCGTCAACGACTTCATCATCAAGGCCTGCGCGCTCGCGCTCCAGGAGGTGCCGGCGGCCAACGCGGTCTGGGCCGGCGACCGGATCTTGCGGCTGAAACCGTCCGACGTGGCCGTGGCCGTGGCGATCGAGGGCGGCCTCTTTACCCCGGTGCTGCGCGACGCGCATCTCAAGAGCCTCGGCACGCTGTCCGACGAGATGAAGGACCTCGCCCAACGCGCCCGCGACCGCAAGCTCGCCCCGCACGAGTATCAGGGCGGCAGCTTTGCCATCTCCAATCTCGGCATGTTCGGGGTCGACAACTTCGACGCGGTGATCAACCCGCCGCATGGGGCGATCCTGGCGGTCGGCGCCGGGACCGCGCGGCCGGTGGTGTCACACGACGGCGACATCGCGGCGGCGACGGTGATGTCGGTGACCCTGTCGGTCGATCACCGGGTGATCGACGGCGCCCTGGGGGCCGAACTGCTGAACGCGATCAAGACGAACCTGGAATCGCCCATGGCCATGCTGGCCTGAGGGCGCATGTCGCGGGGTCAGGCGCGGGCGGTCTGCCCCAGCCTCCCCGGCACCGCCGCAGCCACCCCGGCGAGCGCCGCCATGTGCCAGGCCAGCACCTGATTGCTGCTGAGGACCGGCAGGCTCGCCTCGGCCTCCAGAGGCGCGATCAGGTCGAGGGCGTCGAGATTGGTGCAGGACAGAAACAGCGCGTCGGCTCCGCCCTGCGCCGCCAGCGACAGCGCGGCGCGACGGATCGAGGCGGCGTCTATGGCCGCCACCCGCGCCTCCTCGGCCACCGCGAAGGTGCCGAACACCGGCGTCGCGATCCCCTCGCGCACCAGCGCGGCGCGGAGCGTGTCGGACACCTCGGCGACATAGGGCGACAAGAGCGCCAGCCGTCGCAGCCGCAAGGCCCGGCAGGCCGCGGTCAGCGCGGTCAGGGGGTCGGAGACATGGGCCGCCGGGGCGCCCTCCCGGATCAGCGCCGCCACCCGCGCCGCGCCGATCACCGCCGTGCCGGAGGTGCATCCATAACCCACGACGCCGAACCCGACCCCCCGCGGCAGCAGTCCCGCGGCCGCCGGCAAGTCGCGGGCCATGGCCGCCAGGGTGTCGCCGCCCACCTCTAGACCGCTCGTCACCCGGCTCACGTGGAGCGCCGCGCGCGGCAAGAGGCGCGCCATGTCGCGCTCGATCACCCGGTCCGCCTGGAGCACGATCAGCCCCAGGGGCGCCGGACCGGGCGGCGCCAGGGTGTAGGCAAAGACCTCCACCCCCGCCCCGTCAGAGCCGGTAGATCGCCGCGAACTTATCGTCGAGATAGTCAAGGAGCGGCGCCTCGGACGGCGCGGCCCCCGTGGCATGGGCGATGGTGTCGCGGGGACTGCGCAGGCCGCCGTGGCACTGGAGATTGTCGCGCAGCCAATGGGTGGCGGGCGACGGGTCGCCCCGCTCCAGCGCGGCGTCGAGATCGGGCAGGTCGCGCCGCATCGCCGCGTGCAGGCAGCCCGCATAGACGTTGCCCAGCGAATAGGTGGGGAAGTAGCCGAAGAGCCCCACAGACCAGTGCACGTCCTGGAGGCAGCCGTTCGAGGGCTTGTCCACGGGATAACCGAAATCGGCGGCGAACCGGGCGTTCCACGCCTCCTCCAGATCCTCGGGCGCCAGCCGCCCGGCGATCAGCTCGCGTTCCAGATCGAAGCGCAGCATGACGTGGAGGTTGTATTGCACCTCGTCCGCCTCGGTGCGGATATAGCCCCGGTGGAGCCGGTTCACCGCGCCGTAGAAGGCCGGTTCGTCCATCCCGAGGTCGCCGAAGAACTGCACCATCCGACCGTGCAGCCAGTGGGTGAACCCGCGCGAGCGGCCGAGTTGGTTCTCGTAGATGCGGCTCTGGCTCTCGTGAACGCCCATGGACACGCCCTGCCCCACCGGGGTCAGCAGATAGGCATCGTCGACGCCCTGCTCATAGGCGGCGTGACCGACCTCGTGGATGGTCGAGTAGAAGCAGTTGAAGGGATCGGCCGCCGAGGTCCGCGTGGTGATCCGCACGTCCGTGCCGGAACCGGACGAGAACGGATGCACCGCCTTGTCGATGCGTCCGTGGTGGAAGTCGTAGCCGAAGGCGGCGGCCAGCTCGCGCGCGATGTCGAGCTGGGCGGCCTCGCCGAACTCGCCGGTCAGCGTCGGGGGCTGCGCCTCGGCTCCGAGGCAGCGGTCGCGCAGGGCCACCAGGCGCGGGCGCAGACCGTCGAACATGGCCGCCAGGCTCTGGGCCGTGGCGCCGGGCTCGTAATCCTCGAGCAGCGCGTCGTAGACGTCGCCGCCGTCGGCCAGGGCCGCCCCCTCCTCGCGCCTGAGCGCCACGACCTGGGCCAGCACGGGGGCAAAGGCGGCAACGTCCTCGGCGGCGCGGGCGGCGGCCCATTTGCCCTGGGCCACGCTGGTCACGCGTGCGATCTCGGCGGCCAGGCGGGCGGGCACCCGCGCGCTGCGCTCGTAGCGGCGGCGGATCAGGCGGAGCTGCGCCTCGGCCAGGGCGTCGGCGGGCTCGGCCGTGGCCAGCCAGTCGCCCACCCGCGGATCCGTGCGGCGGGCGTGGAGCACGTGTTCGATCGCCGCCATCTCCTCGCCCCGCTGCTCGGCCGCCCCGGGGGGCATCATCGTCTCCTGATCCCACATCAGGCGGCCGGCGATCTGGCCCAGCGCCTCGGTCTCGCGTTGAAAGCTCATCAAATCGTCGTAGGCGGTCATCTCAACGTCCTTTGTCAGCCGCGCACGGATTGCGGCAGGGGATAGGCGGCCCGGTGGCGGGCGCGCACCAAGAGGGTCCAGAGCACCACGGCACCGAACTGGTGCAGAATCGCCAGCGTCCAGGGGGCCGAGTAGAGCACCGTGACGATCCCCAGGAGCGTCTGCACGAGGAGCGCGGCCAGCACCGCGTTGACGGCAAAGCGGGCGGCGGCATTGGGCGAGCGGCGGGCACGCCACCAGAGCGCGATCCCGGCCGCGAGGACCAGATAACCGGTCATCCGGTGCATGAACTGCACCAGCCCGTCGTCCTCGAAGAAGTTGCGCCAGAGGGGCCTGAGCTCGAACGGCTCGGGCGGAAGGAAGCCCCCGGCCATGAGCGGCCAGTCGGGATAGGTGCGGCCCGCGTCGATCCCAGCCACCAGCGCGCCCAGCAGGATCTGGACGAAGCTCAGCGCCAGGAGCGCGCCGGTCCATCCCATGAGGCGTGTGTCGCGGCTCCTGCGCGCCTGCATCAGCGCCGCCTCGGGACGGGCGAGCATCGTCGCATACCAGGCGATCAGGCCCAGGATGACGAAGGCCAGGCCCAGATGCACGGCCAGCCGATAGGACGCCACGTCCAGCATCGTGCCGGTCAGCCCCGAGGCCACCATCCACCAACCGATGGCCCCTTGCAGCCCGCCGAGCGCGCCCAGCAGCAGCAGGCGCCCGGTCCAGCCCGCCGGGATCTTGCGCGCGACGAGGAAGCCCAGGAACCCCACGGCCCAGACGAGGCCGATCACCCGCCCGAGCTGCCGGTGCCCCCACTCCCACCAATAGATCACCTTGAACGCGTCGAGGCTCATTCCGCGGTTCTGCAACTGGTATTCGGGAATCTGGCGGTAGCGGTCGAACTCGGCCTGCCAGTCGGCTTCGGATAGGGGCGGGATGGCCCCGCTCAGGGGCGCCCATTCGGTGATCGACAAGCCGCTGTCGGTGAGGCGGGTCAGCCCGCCCACCGCGATCATCACCACCACCAGGGCAAAGAGCAGCCACAGCCACAGCCGGATGCCACGCCGCGCGCCACGGGACTTGGCGTCGATCATGCCGCCGCGGGGGGCGTCCCGCATCGGCGCTTCGGCCACGTCTTCGAAGATGGATCGTTTTTGGGCCATGACGCTATCCGGCGTTATCCGTCTGCTGGGGGGGACTGCACCCGCCCGGCGTCCCGCCGGACCGCGTCCGCACCGCCCCCCGCGGGCCCGGACGCTCATCGCTCTCCCCGCGGTGCGGGGGCTGCGCACAGCGTCCGGTTCCGCGAGGATGGACCGCGACCGCGCGCGGCCATCGGTTCGGGCCGGACCCTAGTGCCGCCTCCCGCCGCCTTCAAGCCGCTCGCGGCGCTCAGTCCCGGCGCCGCACCAATTGCCGCAGCGCCCCGTGCAGGATCTGCACGTCCGCCCGCAGGAGCGGCATCCGCGACCACAGGTTGCGCAGGGTCCGGCGCATGTGCGGCGCCTTTTCCGGTGGAAAGAAGAACCCGGCGGCCTCCAGCCGCTCCTGCCAATGGGCGGCCAGGCGTTCAACCTCCTCGGCCGTCGCCGGGTCGCCCTCGCCGTCCTGCCGCTCGGCCGCGATCTCGACCGTGCGACGGCGCCATTCGTAGGCCGTGAGCAGCACGCACTGCGCCAGATTCAGCGAGGGGAAGTCGGGGTTGACCGGCACGTTGACGATGGCGTTGGCGCGGGCGATGTCGTCGTTCTCCAGCCCCGCCCGCTCAGGGCCGAAGAGCACCGCGACGCGCCGCCCCTCGGCGGCCATCCCGCGGGCCTTGTCCATCGCCGCCTCGGGGGTGAAGACCGGCTTGGTCAGGCCCCGCGCCCGGGCCGTGGTGGCAAAGACGAAGGCGCAGTCGGCCACCGCCTCGGCCGTCGATCCGTGGACCGGGGCCGCGTCCAGGATCCCCGCCGCCCCCGACGCCAGGGCCACGGCCCGGGCGTTGGGCCAGCCGTCGCGCGGATCGACCAGGCGCAGCGACGACAGCCCGAAGTTCGCCATCGCCCGCGCTGCGGCGCCGATGTTTTCGCCCATCTGCGGGCGCACGAGGACGAAGGCGGGCTCGGTCATGGACGGATCCGTCGATCTGGGGCGCGGGGCGTGATAAGCTGGCCGCTCGGGGAGGGCAAGCCGATGGCCTACGACGAGGGACAGGCGCAGACGCTGCGCGACGACCTGGCCGATCTCGACGACGTGGTCGAACGGCGGATGTTCGGCGGCCTGGCGTTCCTCCACCGCGGGCACATGGTCTGTGGCGCGATGCAGGCCGGCGCGATGTTCCGCGTGGGCAAGGACGCGGTCGATGCGGCGCTCGGCATCGAGGGCACGACGCCCATCGTGATGGGCGGGCGGACCATGGGCGGCATGGTCCGGGCCGATCCCGCGGCGATGGCCGACGACGCCCGGCGGGGACAGCTCATGGCGCTGGCCCGCAGCTTCGTCGCGGGGCTGCCGCCGAAGTAGCCAAACCGCGCAGGCGTTGCTATAGCGCGCCCCGACCCCGCGCCCCGGAGAGGAGCCCCGATGGACGACGCCGCGCGCCCGCAGATCTACCTCGTCACCCCGCCCGAGTTCGACCCCGCGCCCTTTGCCGACACCTTGGCGGCGGTGCTCGACGCGCATCCCGTCGCCTGCCTGCGTCTGGCCCTGACCACCGGCGACGACGACCGCCAGGCGCGTGCGGCCGACGCGCTGCGCGAGGTGGCCCATGCCCGGGACGTGCCCCTGGTGTCGACCGACCGCAGCGGCCTGGCCGCGCGGCTGGGCCTCGACGGGGTGCACCTGACCGACGGTGCGCGGTCGGTCCGCAAGGCGCGCAAGGCGCTGCCGGCCGACGCCATCGTCGGCGCCCATTGCGGCCAGTCGCGGCACGACGGGATGACGGCAGGCGAGTCCGGGGCGGACTATGTGGCGTTCGGCCCGGTCGGCGCCTCGGCGCTGGAGGACGACCGCGCGCCGCTCGATCTGTTCCAATGGTGGTCCGAGACCATCGAACTGCCTGTCGTGGCCGAGGGCCGCGTCGATGCCGAGGCTATCGCCGCCCTATTGGCCGCCACCGACTTCTTCGCCCTGGGCGAGGAGATCTGGCGCGACGACGATCCCGCCGCGGCCCTGGGGCGGCTGATCGCCGCCATGGGCTGAGCCTGCCGGTTAAGGCGCCTCATCGCGAGAGGACAGCGCCGTCCCGGCGGGGCACGGCGGGCCGGCACACGGCGGAACCACAAGCACCGAGGCCGCGGCGGCTGCCCCGTCCTCGCCCCAAGCGCCGCATCGGTGGGGCGGGACGGCGCTGCCGGGCGGGGCGTGGGACTGGGCGATGTGAGCGGATCGTCAGCGATGCAGGCGCGCACGTCCCCTGATCGAACCGTATCTGCCCAGGATGAAGGGAAGCGTCGTCCCGCCGTGGCGCGATTGGGAGGCGCGGTTCGGAGACTCAAGCGACAGCGCCGCGACGGCTGCCCCGTCCTCGTCAGAAGCGCCGCGCCGGGGGGGGCGGGACGGCGCTGCCCGGCGTGCCGCCGGGGGGGGCGTGGCACTGGGCTCTTCGCGAACCTACTCGGGCGCCAGCGCGAGGACCGCAGGCACGCGGGTCCAATCGGGGCCGAGCGCGGCAGCGAGGAGGGCGGACAGGCCTGCGCCCTCGGGGCGGGCGAGGCTCCGCCCCAGATGGGCCATCACCCTGGGAAGGTGCCGCAGATACCCGCGCTTGTCGTTCCGCCGCGCCAGCCGCACGAAGACGGCCGCGATGCGGGCGTGCCGTTGGGCCGCGAGGGCCCAATAGCGCGTCTCGGAGGCCGGCTCCCCCGCGCCGCCGCGATAGCGCCGCAGCATCGCCTCCTCCAGCCCCGGCGAGAGGTCGCGGCGGGCGTCCTGAAGAAGCGAGACCAGGTCGTATTCCGGCGGCCCGCGGAACGCGAGTTGGAAGTCCAGGATCCCGCAGTCCCCGTCCGCCAGGCGCATCAGGTTGTCCACGTGATAGTCGCGCAGCACCAGCGTTTGGGGCGCGCCGTCCACCGGGGCCAAGAGGTCCGCCCAGGCTCGGGCCACCGAATCGGTCCAGTCCGCGTCCGCCCGCCCGCCCGCGGCCGGCACATACCACTCGGCGAAGAGCGCCACGTCGGCGGCGAGCCGCGCGGCGTCCATTTGCGGCACCGCGACCTCAGCTGCCTCGGGCGCTGCATGGAGCCGCGCCAGCGTATCGACGGCCAGGGCGTAGAGCGCATGCTCGTCGGCGCCCGCGGCCAGCAGCCGGGTGAAGGTGTCGTCGCCGAAATCCTCGATCAACGCGATCCGCGCGGGCTGGTCCGCGGCCGCCACGGCCGGGGCACGAAACCCCAGGCGCCGCAGATGAGCGGAGAGTTGAACGAAGGCGTCGAAGCCCTCGGGATCGCCGGGATCCTCCATCAGCAGCAGACCGCTGCCCCGCACCCGGCCATAGCGCCGGGCCGAGGCGTCGCCCGGCAGCCATGTCAGCGCCGCGGGGTCCAGCCCCGCGGCACGGATCAGCTCGGCCGATCTCTGCGCCAGTTCCGCCATCGTCGCCTGCCCCGTCCTGCGCGCCGGTCATAGCCGCAGGGGGCCAGGGGACGCCAGCCCTCCCCACACCCGCGGGCGCGAGGAGGGGCCGGGATCACTTGAGCCCGGCGATGAAGGCATCGACGTCGTCGAGCGACAGGTACTCGCGCTCGTCCACGCCGTCCTCGGTAAAGGCCCAGATCACCGCCGGCGCCGACACGTCGCCGTTGGCGTCGAACCGCACGTTGCCTGTGGCGCCCTGATAGAGCACCGTGCCGCCCTCGGCGAGGATCCCCTTGGCCATCTCGAACCCGGCGGTGTCGGCCGGCACCGGCGTCCCCTCGGGGTCGGTCACGCGCGGCACCGCGGCGGCGATGGCGGCGCCGTCGGCATCGGGCCCCGCGGCCTCCATCGCCAGCAGCGCGATCATCGTGGCGTCGTAGGAGTTCGCCAGGCCCGGCCCGTTCGGCTCGGAGCCAAAGCGCTCCTGATACGCCGCGCGGAAGGCGTCGGCGCTCTCGGACCGCGGCGATGCGGTGTCGGTGCCCAGCACGTTGCCCAGATACTGCATCCCGACATTCTCGCGGAATTCGTCGGATTTCAGCGCGTTGGCGACGATCATGTTCTGGGTGCCGCCCAGCGACAGCCACTCGCGCACCACGCTGGTCCCCTCGACGGGGTAAAGCGCCAGATACAGCGCGTCCGGGTTGCCCCCCAGCGCCTCGGTCACTTCGGCGCGATAGCTGGGCTGGGCGTCGTTGATGGCCACGGTCCCCGTCACCTCGACCCCAACGGCCTCCAGATCGGCGGCGATCAGGCGGGCCATGTCCTGCCCCCAGTCGTCGTTCTTGTAGAGCACCGCGACCGAGCCATAGCCCTGGTCCTGCGCCACCTTGGCGCCCATCGCCGACTGGACGCCGGTGGTGGCGAAGGTGCGGAACCACAGGTCGTTGTCCTTGCCCTCCTCGGCCAGCGTCGTGAATGCGGTGGAGGACGAACAGCACGACATCTGCATCACACCCGCGGGCACCGTGACGGAGGTCAGGATCGGCATCGACACCCCTGACGACACCGCGCCCAGCAGAACCTTGACCCCTTCGAGGTCCACCAGAGCCTTGGCCGCGTCGACGCCCACCTTGGGGTCGACCTGGGTGTCGCGCAGCACCATCTCGATCTGACAGCCCGCCGCGCCGCCCGCGGCGTTCACCTGGTCGACGGCGAACTGCGCCGTCTCGGCGATGGGGCGGCCCCAGTCGACCGAGGTCGGCAGCACCGCGCCGATCTTGGTGGTGCAGTCCTGCGCCGCCGCCGCGCCGCCGAGGGCCGAGAGGCCCGCGGCCAGCGCCAGGCCGGCCGTGGTATGCTTGAGGTTCATGTTACACTCCCTGGTTCAAGTTTTCCGCGATCATCCGCGGTTTTCGAGGCCGGCGCCAGCCGTTCCGGAAACAGCCCCTCGGGCCGCCAGAGCAGCATGCCGACGATGACGAGCCCGATCAGGATGAACTGCACCGACCCGGTATAAAGCTGCGCCTCGACCGGGGCGAAGCGCGCCAGCGCCCAGCCCGACGCGGTCCACGCGCCCCAGATCAGGAACGTGCCCGCAACGGCGCCGCGGTTGTTGCCCGCGCCGCCGACGATCAGCATGGCCCAGATCTGGAAGGTCAGGATCGGCAGCACGTCCTGCGGGCTGACGAAGGCGTAGAAGGTGCCGTAGAGCCCGCCGGCCAGCCCGATCACCACCGAGCCGAAGACGAACGAGGTCAGGCGCACGCGCGTCGGCGACTTGCCCAGCGCGCGTGCCGCCTCCTCGTCCTCGCGGATGGCCCGCAGCAGGCGGCCGAAGGGCGAGCGCACCAGCCGCTCCAGCACCACATAGGTCAGGATCAGCGCCGCCAGCGTCACGGCGAGGAAGAAGACGTTGTAGCTCAGGCCGGTGCCGATGACGTCCTGCAACGGCCGCTCGAACCCGCGCACGCCCTGCGCGCCGCCCGCGAGACCTTGCGCGTTGCGCATCACGTTCTCGAAAGTGACTGCGACGCCGAAGGTGGCGATGGCGAGGTAGTCGCGCCTGAGCCTCAGCGTCAGCACGCCGACGATCCAGGCCAGCACCCCCGCCGCCACGAGACCCCCCGCCAGCGCCAGCGGCCACGGCCAGCCGTAGCCGCCCAGGTGCCCCGCCTGCGGCGTCCCCCCGAGGATCAGCGTGGCATAGGCCCCTGCCCCGAACGACGCCACCACGCCCCCGTTGAACAGCCCCGTGAACCCCCAGTGCAGGTTCAGGCCCATCACCGCGATGGCCAGAATCGACGCGACCGTGGTGAAGAACACCAGATACGAGATCAGCCCGATCACGCCCGCCCCTCCCCGAACAGGCCCTGCGGGCGGATCAGAAGAACCAGAAGGATCATCAGGAACGGCACCGACGGGCTGTAGCCCGAGGGCAGCGCCACCAGCGCCAGGTTCTGCGCGATGCCGACGACGAACCCGCCCAGGACCGCGCCGTAGATGCTGCCGATCCCGCCGACGATGGTCGCGGCAAAGATCGGCAGCACCAGGTCGCGCCCCATGACCGGCGTGATCTGATAGCTGAGCCCATAGAAGATGCCCGCCACCGCCGCCAGCCCGCCGCCGATCAGCCAGACCCAGCGGATCGTCGCGGTGAGGTTCACGCCGTGGACCTGCGCCAGGCCCGGGTTCTCGCCCACCGCGCGCAGGGCATAGCCGAAGGTCGTGCGCGACAGCACAAGGTGCAGCGCCAGCATCAGGACCAGCGCCACGGCCAGCGCGGCGATCTGGTCTGGCTTGACCAACAGCAGCGGATCGCGGCTCAGCACCACCGCGAACACGATGTCCTTGGAATAGAGCTGTCCGTGCAGGCCAAAGATCAGGCCGACCGCGTTGCGCAGGATCAGCGCCACCCCGAACGAGGCAAAGACCATGGACAGCTCTCCGCCCTTGGCCCGGACCCGGCGGAACACCAGCCGGTCGATGACCAGGGCCGACGCGCCGGTGAAGGCCATCGAGGCCAGCACCGCCAGGGCCAACGCTCCGGTCATCGACAAGGGCCCGATCTGGGCCGCGAGCGGCGGCAGGATCGCGGCGAACACTCCGTCGAACACCAGCGCGGCATAGGCCCCGAGGCTCAACAGTTCCGCGTGCGAGAAGTTGGCGAAGCGCAGGATGTGCATCACCATGGTCAGCCCGATCGCCCCCAGCGACAGGAGCGAGCCCACGAGGATGCCGTCGACCAGATGCTGGATCATGCCGGCGCCATCCGCGTGTGACCGAGATAGATCTTGGCCACCACGCCGTCCGCCATCAGGTCCGCGGGCGGCCCGTCCACCTGGTTGCGGCCCTCGGCCAGGATATAGCAATGGTCGGCGCGCTTGAGCGCCTGTTTCACGTTCTGCTCGACCAGCAGGACCGTGACGCCCCGCGCCGTCAGGCCGCGGGCGAGGTCCAGCACCTCCTCCGCCGCGCGGGGCGACAGCCCGGCCGAGGGCTCGTCCATCAGGATCAGCCGCGGCCGCCCGGCCAGCGCCATGGCCACGGCCAGCATCTGCCGCTGCCCGCCCGACAGCGCCCCCGCCCGCACCCGCGCCTTGTCGGCCAGGACGGGAAAGTCCGCCTCCAGCTCGGCCACGCGACCCCGGGCCGCGCCGGGATGGGCGCGCAGCGCCAGGTCGAGGTTCTGCCGCACGGTGAGGCCGCGAAAGATGTTGTCGCTCTGCGGCACATAGGCCACCCCGGCCCGCGCCATGCGGTCGGGGCGGATGCCGGTGATGTCCCGCCCCGCCAGCCGCACCGTGCCGCCCTCGACCGGGACCAGCCCCGCCACCGCCTTGACCAGCGTGGACTTGCCCGCGCCGTTCGGCCCGATGATCGCTGTCAGGCTCGCCTCGGGCACGGTCAGCGACACCTGGCGCAGGATCGGCAGCCCGGGCACGTAGCCCGCCGTCAGCCCCGCCACCTCAAGCATCGACGGGCGCCCCCAGATAGGCGTCGAGCAGGGCGGGGTTCGCCTGCGCCTCGGCCGCGGTCCCCTGAAAGATCACCCGCCCCTCGGCCAGCGCGATCACCGGATCGCAGTGGCGCATGACGAAATCCATGTCGTGTTCGATCACGACGAAGGTGGTGCCGGCGGCGTTCAGCGCCTCGATCTTGCCGATCAGCGTCTCGGTCAGCACCGGGTTCACCCCCGCCGCGGGCTCGTCCAGCAGGATCACCCGTGGATCGCCCATCAGCACGCGGGCAAGTTCCAAGAGCTTCATCTGCCCGCCCGAGATCTGCCCCGCCGGGTGGTCGGCCAGCGGCGCCAGCGTCACGAAGTCGAGGATCTCCATCGCCCGCGCCCGGTGCCGCGCCTCCTCGCCCCGGACCTTGCCGCGGCCGAGGATCGCGCCCCACAGCGTCTCGCCGGTCTGGCCCATGGGGGCGAGCATGACGTTCTCCAGCACGCTCATCCGGGCGAAGGGACGCGGGATCTGGAACGTCCGTCCCAGCCCGGCGGCGAACCGCGCCTCGGGCGGCCCGCTCAGCGGCCGCCCTTCCAGCGCGATCTCGCCCGCGTCGGGGGGCAGCACGCCCGCCAGCAGGTTGAACAGCGTGGACTTGCCCGCCCCGTTCGGCCCGATCAGCCCGGTGATGGAGCCGCGGCGGACGTCCAGCGTCACGTCGTCCACGGCGCGCAGGGCGCCGAAGCTGCGACACAGGCCGCGGGTCGTGAGGATCGCGTCAGCCACCGGCCTCGCCCAGCACCCGGTCGTCGGGCTTGGTGTTGAGGTTGTATTTCATGATCCGGCCGTGGCGCCCGCTGCGGTCGCGCTCCAGCCCGAAGACCGGGCCTTGGGGCCCCGGCGCCTCGGCCAGCAGGGCGACGATGCGGGCGTGGTCGGCTTCGCTGAGCGTCAGGTCGAACACCTCTAGCGTCTTGGGCAGGTGCCGGGCATAGCGCGCGCCGACGATGGCCGCGGCGACCTGCGGCTGGTCCAGCACCCACCGCGTCGCCACGGAGGACAGGCTGACCCCGTGCGCCGCGCCGATCTCGGCCAGCAGGCGCAGCAGGTCCTGAAACACCTCCCACGGCCCGAACTCGTCGATGATCAGGCGGTATTTCACCAGGCTGCGGTTGTCGAAGGCAAAGCCGGGATCGTCCGCCCCCAGCCATTTTTCGGTCAGGAACCCGCCCGCCAGCGTGCCGTAGCACAGCAACTGCACGCCCTCCTCGGCCCCCCACGGCACCAGAGTCCCGGCCGGGCGGCGGTCGAGGATCGAGTACTGCACCTGGCTCGACACCAGGTCGACGCCCGCGTCGGTGAAGGCCCGTGTCTCCGCCACGTCCCAGTTGGTCACGCCCAGATGCGCGATCTTGCCCTTGTCGCGGCAGCGCGCCAGCACCTCCATCGCCGCCACCGGGTCGCCCTGGGCCATATCCCACCAGTAGAACTGCACCAGCGGCAGGCGGTCGAGGTTCAGGCGTGCCAGCGAGCGGTCCACGATCGCCTCCACCTCGTCCGCGCGCAGGTCGGACAGCCGCGACAGGTCCGGCACCAGCTTGGTCGTCACCACGACGCGGTCGGCGGCCTCGGCCCCGCGGGTGGCGCGCAGGTCGGCGATGAAGGCACCGATCATCTCTTCGACGCCGGTGTAGATGTCGGCGCAGTCGAAAGTGGTGATGCCGGCGTCGACAAAGGCGGTCATGTCGGCAATGGCCGCGGCGCGGTCCACAGGCCCGTGGTCGCCCGCCAGCTGCCAGCCGCCCTTGATCACCCGGCTGACGGAGAGGCCCTCGGCCAGCGCGCGGGTCTCGACGCTCATGCCTCGTCCTCCCAATAGGGGGTGCCGCGCCGGTCCGGCAGGCCCGTCGTGGCGGCGTGCGAGAACGTGCGCCGCGCGGTGCGGCGGATGCGGAAGCGCCCGCCGCAGTGGGGATCGGGACAGGCCACCTCGGCGTCGGTCGACATCCAGTCGGCGGGATCGGTCGGGCGCTGCTTGGCGGGGAGGAGCGGCAGCAGCGCGGCCAGGGCATACATCGACACCCGCGCGCCCTCGGGGAACACCAGCGCCTCGCCCTCGACCCGGAACGCCTCGCCCTCCACATGGCGGCAGACCGGGGTGCGGCCGTCCAGCACCGTCTCGACCTCCAGGTCCCAGAGCCAGAACTCCGTGTCGTCGCTCATGGTGGATTGACCGCCCCCGCTGTGATCTGTGATATTTTATCGCACGCAATCCGCCCGTCCTGTCAATCCGGGAATCGCATCACCGCCCATGGCCGCCCCCGACATCGCCCCCCTCGACCAGTCGTCCCTGCGCGACGGCGCCTATGCCGCGCTCAGCGACGCCTTTGCCCGCGGCGCCTATGCGCCCGGCGACACGGTGTCCCTGCGCGACCTGGCCGAGCGGCTCGGCGTCTCGATGACTCCGGTGCGCGAGGCGGTGCGGCGGCTGGTGGCCGAGGGCGCGCTGGTCGACACCCCGCGCCGCAGCCTGGCCGTGCCCGCCTGGGACGAACGCCGGCTGGTGGAGTTGAAGTCCGCCCGCCTCGCGCTGGAGCGCCTGCTGCTCGACCAGGCGCTGGAGCGTGCCACGCCCGACGACCTGGCCACCCTGCGCGCGCTCATCGCCGCCCCGGGCCGCGACGCCGACGGCACCCCCGACCTGCGCGCCAACCACGCCTTTCACATGGCGCTCTACCGGATCGGCGGCAGCGCGGTGATCCTGCCCATGGTCCGGGCGCTGTGGCTGCAATACGGCGCCTACCTGGGTCAGGTCGTGCACAGCCCCGCCGCGGCCGACGTGGCCGAGCACGAGTTCCACCACCGCATCGTCGATGCGCTCGCCCGGGGCGACCGCGATACCGCCCACGCCGCGCTGACCCTCGACGTCGAGCGCAGCTTTCAGTTCCTGTTGTCCGAGAAAGGCCGCCCATGACCGCGCCCGACCGCCTGTCCCTCTCGCCCCGGCTGGAGATCAGCCGCATCCTCACCGGCCTGTGGCAGGTGGCCGATATCGAGAAGGACGGCACCGCGATGGACCCCGAGGCCGGGGCCGACGCCCTGGCGGCCTATGTGGCGCGAGGGTTCGACACCTTCGACATGGCCGACCACTACGGCAGCGCCGAGATCGTCGCGGGCCGCCTCCTGTCGCGCCACGACGGCGCGGACCGGCCGCTGGCCTTTACCAAGTGGTGCCCCCCGCCGGGGCCGATGACGGCCGACGTGGTCCGCGCCGGGGTCGAGGAGCGGCTGGCGCGGCTGGGCGTCGACCGGGTGGACCTGTTGCAGTTCCACTGGTGGAGCTTTGCCCACCCCGCCTGGCTCGACGCGCTGCACGAGATGGCGCGCCTGCGCGACGAGGGGCTGATCGCCGAGATCGGCGTGACCAACTTCGACGCCGCGCACCTGCGGCTGGCGCTGTCGGACGGTGTGCCCCTTGTCAGCAACCAGGTGTCGTTCTCGCTGATCGACCGCCGCGCGGCGGGGGCGCTGAGCGCGGTCTGCGCCGACACCGGCTGCCGCCTGCTGGCCTACGGCACGCTGTGCGGCGGGTTCCTCAGCGAGCGCTGGCTGGGCGCCGAGGATCCGGCCCGGATCGGCGACTGGTCCAAGATGAAGTACCGCCGCTTCATCGACACCGCGGGCGGCTGGGAGGCGTTCCAGGGCGTCCTGCGTGCGGCCGACACGGTGGCCCGGCGCCACGGGGTCAGCCTCGCCAACGTCGCCACCCGGTGGGTGCTGGAGCAGCCCGCCGTCGCCGGCGTCATCGTCGGCGCGCGGCTGGGCGAGGCCGACCACGCGGACGACAACGCGCGCCTGTTCTCCTTTGCTCTGACCGACGCCGACAAGGCCGAACTGGAGGCGGCCTTTGCCGGAACTCAGATGGTTCCGGGCGACTGCGGCGACGAGTACCGCCGCCCGCCCTTCCTCACCGCGTCGGGCGACCTCAGCCACCACCTGGACGCCGTGCCCCAGGCCCACCCGGCCGAGGATTTGTCCGGCCGAGACGCCGCCCGCGTGTCGAGCGGCACGGTGTGGGAGGACATTGCCGGGTACTGCCGCGCCCGGCGCGAGGGCCGGCGCATCGTCGTCTCGGGCACCACCGCCACCGCGGGCGCCGACCGGGCGGTGGCGCCGGAGGACGCCGGGGCACAGACCACCTATGTGCTCGACCGCATCCTCGCCGCCATCGCCGCCTTGGGCGGGTCGGCCGAGGACGTGATCCGCACCCGCATCTACATCACCGACCCCGCCGACGTGGAGGCGATCTCCCGCGCCCACGGACGAGTCTTCGACGCAGTGCGGCCCGCGAACACCTTGGTGGTCGTGGCCGGCCTGATCGGCGACCACCGGGTCGAGATCGAGGCCGAGGCGGCGCTCCCCGACTGACCGGGCGGCGGTGTGTGGACGGGAGCGTGGTCTCGCTTCCGCCGCAGCCTACGGACGGATGCCGAAGGATGAACGCACCCAGTCCCAGGGCAACCACCCGGCGGCACACGCCGTCCCTCCCGCCACGGGGCGGCGCAACCCTCCGCTCCAAGCGCATGCGGTTTGCGCCAAGCGCATCCTGCCCTAACGACTCGTTCGAAACGTAGGCCTGCGCGGCCATCGAGGCCGCGGTGGAATGATCTGACCGGCGGCGACCGACTTGACCCCGAGGCCCATCCTACGCGGTCGGACGGACGTGAAGGGCGGCTTGCACGGGCGCCCCGGCGCGACTACTACCGGGCCCATCGTGACCGCCCTTCCCCCCCCCTCTCCCGCGCCCCGGGCGCGCCTGCCGTGGACGCGGGGCCGCAGGGCGGGGTTCGCCCTCTACCAGGCCGCGATGGCGCTGGCCGTCCCGGCGGTCCTGGCGCTGGTCCTGTGGCGCAGCCGCCGCGAACCGCTCTACCGCGCGCATCTCGGCCACCGCTTCGGCGCCCTGCCCGCGCCCTGCGGCCCCGGCGCGGTGTGGGTCTTTGCCGCGTCGCTGGGCGAGACCCGGGCGGCGTCACCGCTAATCCGCGCGCTGTTGGCCGAGGGGCGGCGGATCCTCCTGACCCACAGTTCGCCCGCCGGGCTGACCGAGGGGCGGCGGCAGTTCGCGGACGAGATCGCGGCCGGGCGCGTCGTCCAGGCGTATCAGCCGCTGGATCTGGTCCCGCTCCTCGCCCGCGCGATCCGGCGGCACCGCCCCGCCGCCGCCCTGGTCGGCGAATCCGAGCTCTGGCCGGGCTTCGTCGCCGCGCTCGAGGCGGCCGGGGTGCCGCTGGCGCAGATCAACGGCGCCCTCACCCAGCGCGCGGTCGACCGCGACCTCAAGAGCGCGCTTGGCCGGTTCCGCCTGTGGTTCCTCCAGGGCTATGACCGCGTGCTGACCAAGACCGGCGCCTTCGCCGAGCGCTATGTTGCCGCGGGGGTGGATCCGGGCCGGATTGCCGCGGTGGGCGAGCTGCGCTTCGACCTGCCCATCCGGGAGGATCTGGTGGTCGCCGCCGGGCGGCTGCGCCCGGCCCTGGCCCGGCACCGCCCGGTCCTGACCGTCGCCTCGTCGATCGAGCCGGAGGAGGCGGCGCTGGTGGCGATGGTGCGCCGGCTCTGGGCGGAGACGGACGCCTTCGTCGTCTGGGCACCGCGCAGCCCACAGCGATTCGCCTCCGTCGCGGCGGCGCTGGAGGCGGCGGGTCTGCGGGTGCTCCGGCGGAGCCGCGACCTGCCGGCCGACCTGACCCAACCGCCCGCCGCCCCGCCGCCCGCGGCCGACGTTCTGGTGGCCGACAGCCTGGGCGAGATGGACTTCTCCTATGCCTTGGGCGATCTGGTCTTCGTCGGCGCCACCCTGGCCGACTGGGGCGGGCATAACGTCACCGAGCCGCTGGCGTTGCAGCGGCCCGTGGTCACCGGCCCCTCGGTCTTCGGCATCCCGGCGCCGTCGGACGCGGCGCAGGCCGCCGGAGCGATGGAGGTCCACCCCGACGCCGCGGCCCTCGGCGACGCGGTGGCGACCTATCTCGCCGATCCCGCAGCGCTGGCGGCGTTCCAGGCACGGACCCGCGGCTTGACCGACGCGCACAAGGGCGCCGCGGCCCGGTCTATGGCGGCCCTCGCGCCACTCCTCCGCGGCCATGACTGAGCCCACGATCGTCCTGCGCGCCGACGCCCGCCCCGAGATCGGCCTGGGGCACCTCCGGCGCATGGCCGACCTGGCCCACGCGATCCGCGCCCGCGGAGCCGGCATCGGGCTGGCCTGCGCCGACGACACCCGGCCGGCGGCGCTGTCCATCGGCTGGCCCGAGGGTGAGCTGATCGCAGCCGACCCCGGTGGAGCCTGGGCCGCCGGCACCGACGCCGACCTAATCGTCACCGACCTCAACTGGCACGGCGGCGCGCCCGCCGCCGCGGCCGAGATCGCGGCCCTGACCGCGGCCGGGCGGCGCGTGGCGGTGATCGACGCGGTGCCGCCGGACCACTTCACCGCCCTGCCCGACAGCGTGCCCCCGGCCCTCGTCGTCACCCCGTATCTGGGCGCCCGACGCCTGCGCCCGGCCCCGCGCGCCGCGCGGTGGGAGGCGGGCGCCCACCTGGCGATCCTCGGCACGGCCTATGCCACACTCAGGCCCCAGGTGTCCGAGCCGCTGCCCCGGCGGGTCTTGGTGTCCTGCGGCGGGTCGGATCCCACCGGGCTCGCCCCCCGCATCGCCCGGAGCCTGGCGCCCACCGGTCTGGCCATCGACCTCGTCGTCGGCCCCCTCGCCTCCGTCTCGCCAGAGCTGAGCCGCCTCGCCGCCGCGCACCCCAACCTGCGCCTCCTGCCGCCGCAACCGGGGCTGGCGCAGGCGATCCTAGCCGCCGGTGTTGTGGTCGGCCGCCTGGGCCTTTTGCGCTACGAGGCTGCCGCGCTGGGCCGCTCCGGCATCTACCTGCATGAAAGCACCGCCTACCGGCCGTATCTCGACCGTTTCGCCGCCGCGGGGCTCGCCGAGATCCATTATTCCGACCCGCCGCTGGGCGACGGTCCGTTCCTCGACCGCCTGGCACGGCTGGGAACCGACCCCGCCGACTTTGCCCTCAACCGCGCCGCGCTGGCCGCCGTCGATGGCCAAGGCGCGCGAAATGTGGTTGACCTGCTCCTGACCCTGACCGGACCCGCGCCATGACCCTCACGCTCGAAGGCAAGACCCTGGGCCCCGCGGCCAAGCCCCTGCTGATCGCCGAACTCAGCGCCAACCACGACCGCGACCTGGACCAGGCGCTGGCGCTCGTGGACATCGCGGCAGAGGCGGGGTGGGACGCGCTCAAGCTCCAGACCTACGACGCCGACAGCCTGACGATCCCCTCCGACCACCCGTCGATACGGATCGACAAGGTCTGGGGCCACGACACGCTCTACGACCTCTACCGGACGGCTGGGATGCCGATGGCGTTCCACGCCCCCCTCTTCGCCGCGGCGCGCGAACGGGGGCTCTTGCCCTTCACCTCGGTCTACGACCCTCGCGACCTGGATTTCGTCGAGGATCTGGGCTGCGCGGTCTACAAGATCGCCAGTTTCGAGATGACCTTCGACGACCTGCTCGCCGCCGTCGGGCAGACGGGCAAACCGGTGATCCTGTCGACCGGCATGGCGACGCTGGACGAGGTGGCGCACGCGTTGGAGGTGCTGGACGGGGCGGGATCGGGGCCTGTGATCCTGCTCCACTGCACGTCGAGCTATCCCGCGCCGCCCGAGGACGTGAACCTCGACGCAATGACCGCCATGGGGGCGCGGTTCGACCGGATGACCGGGTTCTCCGACCACACCATCGGCGCGCGCGCGCCCCTCGCCGCTGCCGCCATGGGCGCCGTCGCCATCGAAAAACACTTCACCAACGATCCCACCCGCCAGGGTCCCGATCATCGGTTCTCGGCCACGCCCGAGGTCATGGCCGAGATCGCCGCCGGGGTCGCCGAAATCCACATGCTGCGCGGGTCGCCGGAAAAACGCACGACCCCGGCCGAGGCGGAGAACAAGGCGCTGGGCCGCCGCTCGGCCTTTGCCCTGCGCGACCTCTCCGCGGGGGCGGCGCTGGGCGACGGCGACTATCGCTTCGTCCGGCCCGGCGCGGGCATCCCGGCCAACGACCCCGGCGCCCTGCGCGGCGCGCGGCTGGCCCGCGCCGTTGCCCGCGGGCATCCCATCGGTTACGACGATCTGGCATGACCTCGATCGCGATCATGCAGCCGACGTTCCTGCCCTGGATCGGCTATTTCGCCCTGATCGACCAGGTCGAACGCTTCGTCTATCTCGACGACGTGCAGCTCTCGCGCCAGAGTTGGCAGACCCGCAACCGGCTCAAAGGGCCTGACGGCGCCGTCATGCTATCGCTTCCCGTGGCGAGAAAGCCCTCCAAGCCCCTGATCATGGAGGCAAAACTCGCCGAAGGCCCTTGGCGGGAAAAGCTGCGCGCGACCGCCGACCACCTGTTGGGCCGAGCGCCCCACGGGACCGCGGCTGTGGCGCTGTTGCGCGACGCGCTCGACGCCGCGGGCGACAGCCTCCTGCACCTCAACATCGGCATCATCGAGCGGATCTGCGACGCCGCCGGATTGACGACGCCGCGCAGCCGCGCCTCGGACCTGACCCTGGACACCGTCGACCGCACCGGCCGGCTCGCGGCGATCTGCGCTGCCTGCGGGGCGGACACCTATGTGTCGCCGCCCGGTGCGGTGGCGTATCTGAGCGACGACAGCACCCTCCAGGACGCGGAGATCGACGTGAAGATTTTCGACTACCACCCTGAAGAATATCCACAATCCTACCCGCCCTTCGTCTCGCATCTGGGGGCCATCGACGCCTTCGCCCACCTCGGCGCCTCGGCGTTCGCCGAGACGATGCGGGCGGGATGCCGGCCGGACCTGTCCCTGTCCGCAGCCCAGGCGCGCACCCCATGACCCAGCCGGCCGGAGTCGAGGTTTGGGATGCGTGGAACGACGGCCATGCCCCCAACTACCCCCATGCAAAGGTGATTCAGTTCTGCCTGCGCACGTTCGCCCAGCAGGCGCGGCACCGGATGCGGGCGCTGGACGTAGGCTGCAGGTCCGGTCCGAACACCTGGTTTCTGGCCCGCGAGGGCTTTGCGTCACCGCCACGGACTTCTCGCCCAACGCCATCGCGCGGACGCGCGCGCGGCTCGGCGCCGACGGACTGCACGCGACCCTCCGCCGCGAGCCGGCCGACCGCATCGAACAGCCCGACGCTTCGGCCGACCTGGTGATCTGCGTCGGCGTCCTGGACGCCCTCGGCCCCGAAACGGCGGCCCGCGCGACCGCCGAGATCGCGCGGGTTCTCGCGCCCGGCGGCCGCGCGCTCTTTGCGATGGCGACGGACCGCGACTTCCGCCTGTCCGATCCGGTCGCCTCGGCGATGATCCACGGCTACAGCGCAGCCGACGCCGACGCTCTCATGACGCCGTTTTCTCACGTGGAACGAGACACATACGAGACAACCCACGGTGCCGGAGCGACGGGGCAGTCGGACTGGCTGATCAAGGTGACGAAATGAGCGACGACCTGATATCGCATTACCGCGCCCTGCTGGCGGAGCACGGTCCCGGCTCGCAGGCCGTTCAATACGCAGACCGCGACACCCATCTCGCGCGGTTCTCGGTGCTCTGCGACGTGGCCGCGCCGCTCGGCTCGGTCCTCGACATCGGCTGCGGATCGGGCGCCCTCTGGCAGTATCTGCGGGCCCGGGGCGACGATGCGCGATACCACGGTGTGGACGTGGTGCCCGAGTTCGTGGAGCTGGCCGCGACGGCGATGGCCGAGGACGCCCGCGCCGAGGTCAGCCTGGGCCGGGCCGACGCCCCGCTGCCCTAGGGCTACGACTGGACACTCTTGTCGGGGGTGTTCAACAACGCCATGGACGACAACTGGGGCTTCATGACTGCGGTGCTGCGGCAGATGTGGGCGGCGGCGGAGAAAGGCATCGCCTTCAATGCCATGACATCGCATGTGGACTACCGCGACCCCGGTTTATGGTATGTCGATCCGGGCGAAGTGTTGGCTTTCTGCAAGTCCGCGCTCGGGGGCCACCCCGTCCTCGTCCACGATTATGTGCTGCGGGAGGGCGGGTTTCCGTTCGAGTTCGCGCTCTACGTCTACAAGTCCCCGCGGCTCATCAAGGCCTGAGCGATCAGTTCCGCGCGCGTCCAGTCCTCGGGCGTGTCGATGTCCTGGACCCGCCAGCGGGGCAAGCGGATCGGCGCGGTCCGCGGTCCAAACGGCGGCCGCCCTTCGCGCCACGCCTCGCTGCGCCCCCAATAGAACTGCCCGGCGTCGTGCCAGGCCTCTTCGAGGTCCTGCGAGCGCGTCGAATAGGTTGCGGGGTCGAACATCTCCAGTCCGCCCTCCGGCAGGATCCGCACCGCACGCTGGATCGGAAAGGCGAAGGTGGTGACCGGGATGGCATAATCGTGGTCGGTCAGGAGTTCGGCGCCCCGGCGGATGTCCCCCGCCCTCACGAACGGCGCCGTGGCGTAGAGACAACAGAGCCCGTCGCCCGCCCCCGCGCCCAGCCAGTCCAGCGCATGGGCGATCACGGCGGCGGTCGTGGCGTGGTCGTCCGAGAGATCTGCCGGGCGGCGAAACGGCACTTCGGCGCCGGCCTGCCGCGCCGTTTCGGCGATCTCGTCGTCGTCGGTGGACACCAGGATGCGGTCGAACACGCCTGCCTTGCGCGCCGCCTCGATCGACCACGCGATCATAGGTTTGCCCGCGAAGCTCTTGATATTCTTGCGCGGAATTCGCTTGGATCCGCCCCGCGCCGGGATCAGACAGATCACGCCAGCGCGCGGGCCAGCGCGTCGATCACCGCGTCCTGATCCGCCTCGGTCATCGTCGGAAAGAGCGGGATCGAGATGGCCGAGGCATAATACGCCTCGGCGTTCGGGAAATCCCGCTCCGCGAACCCCTGCGCCCGCCACCAGGGCTGGAGATGCACGGGGATGTAGTGGACGTTGACGCCGATGCCGTCCGCACGCAGGGCGTCGAAGACCTCCCGCCGCCGAGCCGGGTCCACGCGGACGACGTAGAGGTGCCAGGCCGACCGGGCGCCGTCGAGCCGTCCCGGACGCGCCAGGGGCAGCCCGTCGAGGCGCGCGTCGTAGCGCTCCGCCAGAGCGGTGCGGCGGGCAACATAGTCGTCCAGGCGGATCATCTGGCTGACCCCCAGCGCGGCCTGGAGCTCGGTCATTCGGTAGTTCAGGCCGAGCGCGATCTGCTGGTAATACCACGCGCCGTCGCTGTCGCCCTGCATCAGCGCGGGATCGCGGGTGACACCGTGGCTCCGCGCGAGCTCCATGGCGGCGGCAACATGCGGGTCGGCGGTCGTCGCTACACCGCCCTCGGCCGTGGTCACGATCTTCACCGGATGAAAGCTGAACACGCAAATATCGGAGTGATCGCAGCACCCTACCGGGCGGTGTTGATACGTGGCGCCGATGGCGTGGCTGGCGTCTTCGACGACGCGGACACCATAACGCCGGGCCAGTGCGCCGATCTCGGCCATGTCGGCGGACTGGCCGCACATGTGGACCGGCATCAGCACGTCCGGCAGCGTGCCCGTGCGCTTAGCCGCCGACAGCTTCTCGGCCAGCGCATCCTTGCACATATTGAACGTTTCGGGGTCGATATCGACGAAATCGACGGCGGCGCCGCAGAGTTTTCCAACATTCGCGGAGGCGACAAAGGTGATTGGCGAGGTCCAGAGGCGCCGCCCCGGCCCCAGCCCCAGCGCCAGGCACGCGACGTGGAGGGCGGAGGTGGCAGAGTTCACCGCCACGGCATGGGGGGCTTGAGCGGCGGCGGCTACGGAGGCCTCGAACGCAGGCACCTGCGGCCCCTGGGTCAGGAAGTCGGACGTGAGAACCGAACGCACCGCCGCAAGGTCCGCGTCGGTGATGTCCTGCCGTCCATAGGGGATCATCCCACCATCTCCAGAAACGCGTCGCGACTCAACCATCGGTCGTTGCTGCCGGAATTGTACTCGAAGCCGAGGGGCACGCGCACTCCCCTCTCTCCCAGCCGATTGACGGAGAAGTCGACTGCAAACCCCACGCTGATCGTCGGCTCGATCACGTAGTGATCGTCGAACTCCAGCGTCAGGTGGCTGTCGTCGGAGGGGCACATGACCTCGTGCAGCTTCTCCCCCGGCCGGATGCCGACGATATCGTGCGGCAGGTCGGGCGCCAGGGCGTGGGCGAGATCGGTCATCTTCATCGACGGAATCTTCGGCACGAAGATCTCGCCTCCCTGCATCCTTTCGAAATTTTTCAGAACGAAGTCAACGCCTTGGTCCAAAGTAATCATGAACCGCGTCATGTCGGGATGGGTGATCGGCAGCGCCTCGGCGCCCGCCGCGATCAGCTTGCGGAAATAGGGCACGACCGATCCGCGGGAGTTCACCACGTTGCCGTAGCGCACGGCGGCAAAGCGGGTGCGGCGCGCGCCCACCATGTTGTTGGCCGCGACGAAGAGCTTGTCGGAACAGAGCTTGGTCGCGCCGTAGAGGTTCACAGGGTTCGCCGCCTTGTCCGTCGACAGCGCAATCACCCGGTCCACGTCGGCGTCGAGCGCCGCCCGCACCACGTTCTGGGCGCCGTGGATGTTGGTCTTGATCGCCTCGAAGGGGTTGTATTCCGCCGCCGGGACCTGTTTCAGAGCGGCCGCGTGGATCACGAAATCCACCCCGGTCATCGCCTCGCGCAACCGCGCCCCATCGCGCACATCGCCTAGGAAATAGCGCATTTCCGGGGCGTCGTAGTTCTGCGCCATCTCGAACTGCTTGAGCTCGTCGCGGCTGAACACGATGACCTTGTTGGGGGTCCAGCGCTCCAGGATCCGCCGCACATAGGTCTGGCCAAAGCTGCCGGTGCCGCCGGTGATGAGGATATTCTTGCCGTTGAACATACTGGGCACCTTCGTCATCGTCGTGTCAGGGCATACGGCGTTGCCGACCCGGATGCCATGGAAAATGAGGGCCCCAAATGTTCAGCTTGACCGACCTCGAAGAGGCGCACCGCCTGGTCACCACGCAGATGGCGCCGACGCCGCAATACGCCTGGCCGCAACTCGCGGCGCGGGCGGGCTGCGAGGTGTGGGTCAAGCACGAAAACCACGGGCCGACCGGCGCGTTCAAGGTGCGAGGCGGCATCACCTTCGTCGACTGGCTGACGCGGACGCACCCCGACAGCCCCGGCATCGTTACCGCGACCCGCGGCAATCACGGGCAGAGCCAGGCGCGGGCGGCCCGCCGGGCGGGGCTGCGGGCGCTGGTCTACGTGCCGCGCGGCAACTCGGTGGAGAAGAACGCGGCGATGAAGAGCTTCGGCGCCGAGTTGGTCGAGTTCGGCGAGGATTTCGACGAGGCGCGGGAAGAGGCGTTCCGCGTGGGCGCGGAAGAGGGGCTGTTCATCGTGCCGCCGTTTCACCAGGAATTGGTCCGTGGCGTCGCGACTTACGGGTTGGAGTTGATGCGGGCGGTCCCGGATCTCGACACGATCTACGTGCCCGTGGGCTGCGGCAGCGGGATTTGCGGGCTGATCGCGGCGCGCGACGCGCTGGGCCACCCCGCGCGGATCGTCGGTGTGGTCAGCGACCGCGCCCCAACGGTCAAGCTATCGGTGGAGAGCGGGCATCTCCTGCCCACCGACAGCGCCCGCACCTTTGCCGACGGCATGGCGGTGCGGATCCCGGTGCAGGAGGCCTACGACATCTACGCCCAGGGCGCGGCCCGGATCGTCAGCGTGAGCGACGACGAGGTGGCCGAGGCCATCCGCATCTACTATCGCGACACCCACAACCTGGCCGAGGGGGCCGGCGCGGCGCCGCTGGCAGCGCTCCTCCAGGAGGGGCCGGAGAAGGCGGGTGCCAAGGCCGCCGTCATCCTCTGCGGCGGCAATATCGACACCGCGTGGATGATCGAGGTCCTGGAGGGGCGCACGCCGCGGGTGTGATCATACCCAGACCAGTGCCCGCTGGGTCAGCGTAGCCAGCCGCGTGAGCACCGCGTCGGACACGGGCCCCGGCCGCGGGGGGTCGCGGAGGGTGGTGAACCAGACCTCAGGCGGGTTGCGGCCGCGGCTGTGCCCCTCCCACCTCAAATCGCGCAGCACCGCCGCGCCCTGGGGAGGCAGCCGGTCGGGGATCTCGATGCCGTTCAACACCGCCCACACCCCTGTCCAGCAGCGCCCGACCGACCACGGGTTGTAGCCGCCGCCGCCCAGGACCAACAGGCGTCGCGCCACGGGCCTGAGCGCCGCGACGGCGGCCCAATGGGCATTATTGGACAGCGCCAGGCGCGACAGCGGATCCTCCAACAACGCGTCCGCCCCGCATTGCAGGACCAGCGCTTCGGGCGCGAAGTCCTGGAGCCGCGGGAGGATCAGACCTTCCAGCACCGCCTGGAACTCGGTGTCGTTGAAGCCCCGCGGCACCGGCAGATTCCAGACGGTCCCGGCGCCCCGATCCTCCAGCGCGCCGGTGAAGGGCCAGCGCCGCTCTTCGTGCACGGACACCATCAGAACGTCGGTGTCGCGGGCAAAGGCGTGCTCGACCCCGTCGCAGTGGTGCGCGTCGATGTCCACATAGGCCACGCGCCGCACCCCCGCCGCGCGCAGCGACAGGATCGCCAGCACGGGGTCGTTGAGATAGCAGAACCCGTTGGCGCGGTCGGGCAGGCCGTGATGAGTGCCGCCGCCGGGGCTATGGATCACGCCGGGGTCGCGCAGGAGCTGCCCGGCCATGATCGAGGCGCCCGCGGCGGTGGCGGGGCGGCGGAACATCTCGCCATAGACCGGGTTCGACAGGGTGCCGAGACCGTGGCGGGCGCGCACCTCGGCGCTGACCCGGCCCTGGGCTTCTGCCCGCTCCAGCGCCGCGAGATAGCCGGGCGTGTGCCACGCGGCGAGCGCGGCGGGGCGGGCCCGCGGCGAGGTCAGATACTGCGCCGGACCGAGCCATCCCAGAGCGCGCGTCAGGTCCATCACCGTCGGCACCCGCGGCACCCGCAGGGGATGTCGGGGTCCGTAGGACGAGCCGCGATAGATGGTCGAGCCGATGAACCGCGGCGCGGCGCCGGGGCTCAATCGAGGAGCGCCTCGATCCGAGACGTCACCGCGCGCGACGTCGGCCGCGTGGCCGAACCCCATGTCGCCACCACCTGGCCCTGCCCGTCCAGGAGCACCTTGTTGAAGTTCCATGACGGCGCCCACCCCGTCTCGGCCGCGAGCCAGCGGTAGAAGGGATGCGCGTTCGGCCCCCGCACCTCGGTGATCTCGGTCATCGGCAGGTCGAGGCCGAAGGTCAGCTCGCAGAAATCCTTGACCGCGGCCTCGTCCTCCAGCTCCTGCCGAAAGGTGTTCGAGGGCACGGCCAGCACCTTGAGCCCGCGGTCGCGATAGCCCTCCCACAACGCCTGCAGCCCCTCGTATTGCGGGGTGAAGCCGCAGAGCGAAGCGGTGTTCACCACCATCACCGGACTGCCGCGCCAGGCGCCCAGGTCGATGTCCCCGCCGTCGATGGAGTCGAAGCGGAAGGTGCCGGCCGCCGCCGCCACCGCGCCCGACACGAGCAAGATCAAGGAAAAAATCGCCTGGCGCATGGGTCTCCTCCGCACTCTGCGCCTCAGCTATGGCAGTTCGGCAACGGGTCAACCCGGCCGGTTTGCAGGCGTCCCGGCGCGTGCTAGCGTCGGGCCACGGGTCGGTCGCGTGCAGGAATCCCGCCGATGAAGCTCAACCGCTTGCGCCCCAGGCCCCTGCGCCTCACCCCGCAGCAGACCCGCGAGGTCCGCACGCAGTTCGCCGCGCTCTGCTGGCGGATGCGCAAGGATCGCCCCGAGTTCCTGTTGATCACCGGGCGCCGCAGCCGCCGTTGGGGGCTGCCGCGGGGCTGGCCCATGCCCGGCCACGCCCCGGCCGAGGCGGCGGCGGTCGAGGCCTTCGAAGAGGCGGGCGTCAGCGGCGAGACGGGCGACGTTTGCCTGGGCATCTACACCGCGCCGCCCGCGCGGGCTTGCGGCGACGTGCCGCGGGTCGTCGCGGTCTTTCCCTTGCGGGTCACGGACGAGCACGAGGAGTGGCCCGAGCGCGGCCAGCGCCGCCGCCGCTGGGTCCGGCGCAAGAAGGCCGCGGCGCTGCTCCGCGCCCCCGAACTGGCGCGGCTGATCCTGGACTTCGATCCCGCCCGCCTGTGACCCACGGTCCGCGGGCTTTGCATCGCCGCCGGTGCGGCCTATCTTGGGGGGTCTGAGGGAACGGATCGGCATGATCAAGTACAGCCTGCACTGCGACCGCCAGCACCGGTTTGACAGTTGGTTCCAGTCGGCAGCGGCCTACGACGCGCTGGCCGCGGCGCGGCAGTTGGAGTGCCCGACCTGCGGCAGCGCCGCGGTGGACAAGGCGCCGATGGCGCCGCCCGTCGCCGCCGGGCGGCGGGAGGCGGCGACCCCCGCGCCCGCGCCCGATGGCAAGCTCGCCGCGCTGAAGCGCAAGATCGAGGCCGAAAGCACCTATGTCGGCCGCGACTTTGCCCGCGAGGCCCGCGCGATCCACGAGGGCGAGGTGCCAGAGAGGTCGATCTATGGCGAAGCCGCCCCGGCCGAGGCGCGGGCCCTGATCGAGGACGGGGTGCCGGTGGCCCCGCTGCCCTTCATCCCCAGCCGCAAGTCCAACTGATGCGCGTGCTGATCACCGGCGCGGGCCGCGGCATCGGCGCAGCTCTGGCCCGGCGGCTCGCCGCCGACGGCCACGAGGTGATCGGCACGGTCCGCGGCACGCCGCCCGACGGCTGGCTCGCCTGCGACGTCGCCGACCCCGCGTCGGTGACGGCGATGGCGCAGGCCTTCGGCGCCCGGCCGCTCGACCTCCTCGTCTGCAACGCCGGCGTGTATCTGGACAAGGGCCACGCCCTCGACACCGGATACGACGCCGATCTCTGGGCGCGCACGTTCGCGGTCAACGTGACGGGGGTGTTTCTGACCGTCCAGGCGCTCCTGCCCAATCTGCGGGCCGCGCGGGGCAAGGTGGCGGTGATCTCCAGCCAGATGGGCAGTTCGCAGAAGGCCGGCGGCGGCGGCTATATCTATCGCGCGTCCAAGGCCGCGGCCACCAACCTGGCGCTGAACCTCGCCGCGGACCTGCGGGGCGACGGCATCGCGGTGGGCGCCTGGCACCCGGGCTGGGTGCAGACCGACATGGGCGGGGCCGCGGCCGACGTTACCGCCGTCGATGCCGCCGACGGCCTGGCCGCGGAGTTCGCCCGGCTGAGCCTGGAGACCACCGGGTCGTTCCGCACCTGGGACGGCCGCGACCACCCGGTCTGAGCCGCCCCCAACGCCCTCCGGCGCGACGGCAGCCACCTGCGCGGGCAAGGATTTTCGAAAATCCTTGGCCCAAGGGCCTTCGAAGGCCCTTGCCCGCGGCCTTGCGCCCGCCGCCCGCCCCCCCTAGGAACGCGCAAACGTTTCAACCCGGACCCCGCGATGTCCATTCTGGTGATGAAGTTCGGCGGCACCTCGGTCGCCACCCTCGACCGCATCCGCCGCGCGGCCAAGCGTGTGGGCCGCGAGGTGGCGCAGGGGCACGACGTGATCGTCATCGTCTCGGCCATGGCGGGCAAGACCAACGAACTGGTCGGTTGGGTGGGCGAGACCTCGCCCTTCTACGACGCCCGCGAATACGACGCGGTGGTGAGCTCGGGCGAAAACGTCACCGCGGGCCTCATGGCGCTGACGCTCCAGGAGATGGACATCCCCGCCCGCTCCTGGCAGGGCTGGCAGGTCCCGCTCAGGACCAGCGGCCAGCACGGCGCGGCCCGGATCCGCGAGATCCCCACCGACAATATCGGCGCCAAGTTTGCCCAAGGCATGAAGGTCGCGGTGGTCGCGGGGTTCCAGGGGATCAGCCCCGAGGGCCGGATCACGACCCTGGGCCGCGGCGGCAGCGACACGACCGCGGTGGCCTTCGCCGCCGCATTCGGCGCGGTCCGCTGCGACATCTACACCGACGTGGACGGCGTCTACACGACCGACCCCCGCATCGCCGACAAGGCGCGCAAGCTCGACCGCATCGCCTTCGAGGAGATGCTGGAACTGGCGAGCCTCGGGGCCAAGGTGCTCCAGACCCGGTCGGTGGAGCTGGCCATGCGCTATGGCGTGCGGCTCAGGGTGCTGTCGAGCTTCGAGGACAACGACGAACACGCGGGCACGCTGGTTTGCCCCGAGGAGGAAATCGTGGAGAGCAACGTGGTGGCGGGCGTCGCCTATTCCCGCGACGAGGCCAAGATGACGCTAATTTCGGTCGCCGACCGCCCCGGCATCGCCGCGGCGATCTTCGGCCCGCTGGCCGAGGCCGGGGTGAACGTGGACATGATCGTTCAGAACATCGCAGAGGAGGGGCGCACCGACATGACCTTCTCCTGCCCCGTGGACCAGGTGCCGCGGGCGGACAAGGCGATGCAGGAGGCCAAGGCGCGTGGCGAAATCAACTTCCACGACCTCGTCGCCGACACCGACGTGGCCAAGGTCAGCGTCGTCGGCATCGGGATGCGCAGCCACGCGGGCGTGGCCGCGCAGATGTTCAAGTGCCTCAAGGATGAAAACATCAACATCAAGGTGATCACCACGTCGGAGATCAAGATCTCCGTGCTGATCGACCGCAAATACATGGAACTGGCCGTCCAGGCCCTGCACGACTCGTTCGAACTGGAGCGCGCGGGCACCTGACGCCGCCGCCGGGGCTGGGCGGGCAAGGGCCTTCGAAGGCCCTTGCCAAGGATTTTCGAAAATCCTTGCCCGCTCAGGGGGCCGCCGTCGCGCGCGCGATGTGGGCGGTCAGGCCCTGTGCCAGCGCGTCCCAGACCGCCGCGACGCGCGGGATGCGCCGGACGGTCTCTGGGGCGGCCAGCCACACCGGCAGCACCGGCAGGGGCATATCCAGCGCGATCTCCTTGATCCCGTCGCCGCCCGCCCCCCTCTGGCCGAAGCCCACGCCGCAGCCGGCACGGACCAGTTCCCAATAGGTGGTCTGGTGGTCGCAGCGGACGGCGAAGAAGTCGCGGTCCACCTCCCACCCCGCAGCGCGGAAGCCGCGGAGGATCTCGTCGTTGCGGTCGTAGCCGATCACGTCCAGGCGGGCCAGGTCCGCCGTCCCTTGAGGCCGCCCCACCCGGTCGAGATAGCGCGTCGCGCCGAAGAGGCCGAGGCGCACGTCGCCTAGATGCCGCGCCACGATGTCGAGCTGGGTCGGGCGATACATCCGCACCGCGATGTCCGCCTCGCGGTAGAGCAGGTTGTCGCTCAGATCGTTCGCCACGAGGTCCAGTGCGATCTCGGGATGGGCGCGGCGCAGCTCGGCCAGGATCGGCGGCAGCACGTGGTGGGCGACGAACACGCTGGCCGTCACCCGCACCGTGCCGCTGAGCCCCGCATCGCCGCCTGCGGCCGCCAGGCCCAGCCGCTCGGCGGCCTCCCGCATCGCGCGCGCGGGCTCCACCAGCGCCGCACCGGCCTCGGTGAGGTCGAGCCCGTCGCGGCGGCGGCGGAACAGGACCGCACCCAGCCCCGCCTCCAGCGCCGCAATGTGGCGGCCCACCGTCGGCTGGCTCAGCCCCAGCGTCCGGGCCGCCGCGGAGAGCGAGCCCGCCTCGACCACGGCGAGGAACACCTGGACGCGGGACCAGTCGAGAGCAGCGGGGGCACGGGGCATGCGATCCTGAATGGCAGATCTGCGAAATCTGTCAATTCCGCAACGCAGGCGAATGGCGCATCGTCCCGCCATTGCGACAGCACAGGGAGACCGCGCCATGACCGGAACCGTTCTGATCCTCGGCGCCTCCGGACGCTTCGGCGGCCACGCGGCCGAGGCCTTCTGGGACGCCGGGTGGCGTGTGCGGCTCTACGATCGGGCCGGGGACCGGCCGCTGATCGACGCGGCAGGGGGCGCCGACCTGATCGTCAACGGCTGGAACCCGCCCTACCCGCGCTGGCGGCCCGAGGTGCCGCGCCTGACCGAGGCGGTGATCGCCGCAGCGCGTGCCAGCGGCGCCACCGTGCTCCTGCCCGGCAACATCTACGTCTACGGTGCCGAGGCACCGGCGCGCCTCTCTCCCGACACCCCCCACGCCGCACGCAATCCGCTGGGCCGGGTGCGGGTGGAAATGGAGGCGGCCTATCGTGCCGCGGGGGTGCGCACCATCGTGCTGCGGGCGGGAGACTTCATCGACACCCGCCCCGGCGGCAACTGGTTCGAGGCGGTGGTGACGGCGCCCCTCGACCGCGGCCGCGTCCGCTATCCCGGGCCGCTCGACCGCGCCCATGCCTGGGCGTTCCTGCCGGATCTGGCGCGCGCAGCGGTGGCGCTCGCGGAAGTCCGGGCAGACCTGCCCGCCTTCGCCGACCTGCCCTTCGCCGGGCTGACCCTCACCGGGGCCGACCTGATCGCCGGGTTGGCCCAGGCGGCGGGCCGCCCCCTGCGGCCGGCGCCGTTCCCCTGGCCCGTGCTGCGGCTGGCCGCGCCGGTCTGGCCGATGGCGCGGCATCTGTGCGAGATGCGCTATCTCTGGGCCCGTCCTCACCGTCTTGACCCCCGCCCCCTGGCGCAGGTGCTGCCCCGCCTTCGCACGACGCCCAGCGGTGCGGCCCTGGCCGCCGCCATCGCCCATCGCGGCGCCGTCCCCGCCGCCACGCGGGCCGCGACCCCCGCCTGACCGCGGCAAAGAACGTTTCCCTCTCGGCCCCCATGTGCTCTACCTGCCCTGCCGGAACAGCCCCCGGCGAGGGACGCAGGCCATGGCCGATCAAACCGACATCGAGAGCCGCAAGCTCCTGCGCCGGTTGCGCGAGGCCATGGCGGAAGACAGCGCCGGACAGGCGCGGCTCGACCGCATCACCCATCTGATCGCCGATTCGATGAACACCGAGGTGTGCTCGATCTACCTGTTCCGCGACGCCGAGACGCTGGAGTTGTGCGCCACCGAGGGGCTCCGCCCCGAGGCGGTGCATCAGACGCGGATGCGCATGGGCGAGGGTCTGGTCGGCCGCGTGGCGCGGCAGGCCCGGCCGGTGAACACCGCCGACGCCCCGTCCGAGCGCGGGTTTCGGTTCATGCCCGAGACGGGGGAGGAGCGGTTCTCGTCCTTCCTCGGCGTGCCGATCCAGCGGCTGGGGGAACGGCTGGGCGTCCTGGTGGTGCAGTCGCGCGAGGCGCGGGAGTATTCCGAGGACGAGGTCTATGCGCTCGAAGTCGTGGCGATGGTCCTGGCCGAGATGACCGAGCTCGGCGCCTTCACCGGCGAGGGCGCGGCGCTCCAGGCCCGCCACACCCAGCCCGTGAGCTATCGGGGCGCCACGGCGCAGGAGGGCGCGGCCATGGGTCAGGTGTGGCTTCACGAACCGCGGGTCGTGGTGACGAATCCCATCGCCGACGACGTCGAGGCCGAGACCCAGCGCCTGACCGAGGCTGTGGACCAGCTGCGCCTGTCGGTGGACGACCTGCTGGCGGCCGTGCCCAAGGGCGACAAGGACCAGCGCGAGATCCTGGAGACCTATCGGATGTTTGCCCATTCCCGCGGCTGGACGCGGCGGATGACGGCGTCGGTCGAGCGCGGGCTCTCGGCCGAGGCGGCGGTGGAGAAGGAACAGTCGGCCGCCCGCACCCGCCTGCAATCCCAGCCCGACGCCTACATGCGCGAGCGGCTCAACGACCTCGACGACCTGTCGAACCGGCTGCTGCGCATCCTCACGGGACAGGGCGGCGACACCGGCGCGCAGATGCCCGACCGCCCGATCCTGGTGGCGCGCAATATCGGTCCCGGAGAGCTGTTGGACTACGGTCGGTCGCTGCGCGGGATCGTGCTGGAGCAGGGGTCGGTGGGCAGCCATGCCACCATCGTCGCCCGGGCGCTGGCGATCCCGCTCGTCATCCACGCCCGCGGGATCTCGACCGAGGCGCTGAACGGCGACGCCATCCTCGTGGACGGGGACCAGGGCATCGTTCATCTGCGTCCCGAAGAGAACGTCGCCTCAGCCTTTCGCGACAAGATGGCGATGCGGGCCAAGGCGCAGGAGCGCTATGCCGATCTGCGAGAGAAGCCGGCCCAGGCGCTCTGCGGCACCACGGTGCGGCTGATGATGAACGCGGGACTGATGGCCGACTTGCCCAGCCTCGAAGGGTCGGGCGCCGAGGGCGTCGGACTTTTTCGCACCGAGCTCCAGTTCCTGGCCCGCAACAAGGTGCCTCGCCGCGGCGATCTGGCCGCCCTTTACGGCCGGGTCATGGACGCCGCCAAGGGGCGCAAGGTGGTCTTCCGCACCCTCGACATCGGCTCGGACAAGGTCCTGCCCTACATGAAGCGCGAGGAGGAGCCGAACCCGGCGTTGGGCTGGCGCGCGATCCGGGTGGGGCTGGACAAGAAGGGCGTGATGCGGATGCAGCTCCAGGCGCTGATCCGTGCCGCCGCGGGCCGCCCCCTGAGCGTCATGTTTCCCTTCGTCGCGCAGTTCGACGAATACCGCGCCGCCCGCCAGCACCTCCTCGACGAGCTGGAGCGCGAGCGCAAGCTCGGCCATGTGCTGCCGTCGGAGGTCGAGATCGGGGCGATGCTGGAGACCCCCAGCCTCGCCTTCGCCCCGCGGCAGTTCTTCGAGATGGCAGACTTCGTCTCCATCGGCGGCAACGACCTCAAGCAGTTCTTCTTTGCCGCCGACCGCGAGAACGAACGCGTGCGCCGCCGCTACGACACGCTCAACGTCAGCTTTCTGACGCTGATCGAGCACATCGTGAAGCGCTGCGCCGAGACCGGAACGCCGCTCAGCTTCTGCGGCGAGGACGCGGGGCGGCCGGTGGAGGCGATGTGTTTCGCCGCCATGGGGCTCAGGACGTTGTCGATGCGGCCGGCGTCGATCGGGCCGGTCAAGAGCCTCTTGCGGCGGGTGAACCTCGACGAGGCGAAGGAGGCCATCGACGCGGCGCGAGGATCGGGCGACCAGTCCGTGCGCCCGGCGGTGATGGAGTGGCTGCGCGGCCTGGGGTGAGACGGGCGATTTTTCGTCGAAAAATCTCCGTGCCGCCGGGTCGGGCGGTGCGGTCCGCAGCCACGTTCGCCAAGCCAAGGATCGGGCTGCCGCGGGATTTTTCGACGAAAAATCCTGCCGGACATCGCGCGATGTCCGGTTCCCCGCGGCTCAGGCGATGCGCTTGGGTGGGTCGACGCGCAGCCGGAACTCGCGCAACAGGACGTCGACCTCCAGGCCGCTGTCGCGGGCCAGCCGGCGCAGCCCGAAATAGACCCGCGCCATCTCCTGATAGTAGCTGGTGAAGGCATAGTTGGTGGCCGCGCCCGCCACGGCCCCGATCACCGGCACGGTCTGGGCGGCGAGCTTTTGGCCCAGCACCGTGGCCAGGCGCGGCGCGATCCGCGCGATCAGCCCGTGCACCGCGGCCCCCGTGAGGGTGATCCGCGTGGTCAGGAAGGCGACGTCGGTGCCATCGTCCCGCGCCAGGGGCCCGGCGGCGGCGAAGACCTGGAGGCATTGCATCCGCACCGTCCGGTCTTCGGGGTCGAAGCCTTCGTCGGCGGCGATGCCCTGAATCGCGCGCAACAGCACCGTGGTCGTCACCGGCAGTTCGGCCAGCGCCGTGGGCAGCCCGCCGAAGCCGCCCGCGGCCCCCATGGCCGTGGTCGCCACGGTGTTCAGCCAGTCCGAGCCGTCGCGCAGCCGGTTGCGGCTGGCATGGGCGGCGTCAAACGCCACCTCCAGCGCCTTGCGGGTGGCCTGGTCCAACTGCGTGCGGACCGGCCCCGGCAGCCGTTCGAGCAAGTTCTCGGCCTGCCCGCCCACGAGGCCCAAGACCTGCATCCCGATCCCGTCGGCACCGCGAAAGCGGTCGGCGAGGCGGTCGAGGGCGGCGGACACTTCTGGCGTCAGCTCGCGGACGGGTTCGGGGCGGGTTTCGGCGGTCTGGTCCATGCCCCAGAATGTGGGGGATCGCGCGGCGATTGCAATCGTCTCATGGCCGCCATTGCCCGACCGGCCCCGCCACGCCGTCCCACGCCCCCGGAACCAGGGGCAGGCCCAGCACGCGGGCGGGGTTGGTCGGCGGCGGCATCTCGACGCCGTCCAGCCGGGAGAATCCGAAGCGGCCGTAATAGGGCGCGTCGCCCACCAAAAGCACCCGGCGGTGGCCCGCGGCAGCCGCGCGCCCGAGGCTCTCTTGCAGCATCAGCGCGCCCAGCCCCTCGCCCTGGCGCGTCGGATGCACCGCGATCGGACCGAGGAGCAGCGCCGCCGCCTCGCCCACCCGCACCGGCCAATAGCGGATCGCTGCGGCCAGCACGCCGTCGGGATCCCGCGCCACGCAGCATAGGCCGGCCAATGGCGCCACGCCCTCGCGCAGACGATAGCTCGACAGCGCCTCGCGCCCTGGCGCAAAGCACAGGTCGAAGAGCGCCTCGACCTCCCAGGCGTCGCCCGGCTCTTCCCGCCTCAGATCGTATGCCACCGCGCCTGCCCTTTCGACTGGCCGCGCGCCTAGCATGGGGGTAGGTCGGGGGGCAATCAGATCGCGAGGCCCCGATGTTCTACCGCCCCGAAGACGGCCACGGACTGCCGCACAATCCGTTCAACGCCATCGTCACGCCGCGGCCCATCGGCTGGATTTCCACCCGCGGGGCCGACGGGTCGGAGAACCTGGCGCCCTACTCGTTCTTCAACGCCGTGGCCTACGTGCCGCCGCAGGTCATGTTCGCCTCGACCAGTGCCAAGCCCGACCGCGACGGCACCAAGGACAGCGTCGCCAACATCCGCGAAACGTCGGTGTTCTGCGTGAACGTGGTGGAGTACGCCATGCGCGACGTGATGAACCTGACTTCGGGCCCCTGGCCGCGCGAGGTGGACGAGTTCAACAAGGCCGATGTGGCACGGGAGGCGTGCGAAACCATCGCCTGCTCGCGCGTGGCCGACGCGCCGGCGAACCTCGAATGCCGTCTGACCCAGATCGTCCAGCTGCCTGGCGACGCGAATGTCGTGGTCTTCGGCGAGGTGACGGGCGTGCATCTGCGCGACGATTGCCTGCGCGACGGCCTCTTCGACGTGACCACGTTCCAACCCCTGACCCGCCTAGGCTACCGCGACTACAGCCGGATCACCGAGGTGTTCCGCATCGAGCGCCCGGGCGAGTAGCGGCGGAGCGGCGCACGTGATCGGTAGAGCGGGCTCGGCGTGAAACGCCCCCGTTAGGAAAGACGGCCGCGTTGCCGCGCGGGCCGCCGGGCGGGTGCGCCTGGGCGCGGCGATTCCACTCCTCTCCATTCTGCGCTACCGTGATGCAGCGGGCCGATGCCGGGAGGGTCCGATGGCGCGGGCCAACATGCGCGATCTGAGCTTTGCGACGTTCAACCTGAGGAACCTCCAGGTTCCCGGGGGCGTGACCTATGGACCGGGGCCAGACCTGGCGGACGACGCCGCCGGGCGCGCCGCCTACGACCGGCGCATCGCCTGGATCGCCGCGCAGATCCGGCGCCTCGACGCAAGGATCATCGGGTTTCAGGAGCTCTGGGCCCGGCAGGCGCTGGTCGATGCGTTCGACCGGGCCGGGCTGACCGACGCCTATGATCTCATCGCCCGCGACGCGCCGGGGCGTGGCCGCCCGCAGGTGGCGCTGGCCGTCCGCAAGGACCGCCGCGGACGCAGCCTTGTCGACGCGGGCGCCGGTTGGATCGCCGCGTTTCCGCCCAGTTTCCGCCTCGACGGCCTGCGCGAGACCGACGGCGCGGAAGAAGAGATCACGGTGACGGTCGACGCCTTCTCCCGCCCACTCCTGCGCGCGACGATCCGGGCCGAGGGCGTGCGGCCAACGCCGCCGCCGGTCACGGTCCTGGTCGCGCACCTGAAGTCCAAGGGGCCGGCGCGCCTGTCCTTTGCCCGCCCGCGGGCGGAGGTGCTCGACCGGCACCCATCGCTGGCCCGGTCCGCCGCCAGCCATATCCGCCGGGTGATGGAGGCGGGCGCGCTGCGGGTCCTGTTAGACGAAATCACCGCACCCGCCGATGACGACGCCCTATCGCCCACGGTGGTTCTGGGCGATCTCAACGACGACACGTTGTCGGTGACGAACGAGATGATCTCGGCCCAGCCCACCTATCGCGTGGCGGCCAAGGGCCGGGCGGGCTCACGCACCAACCGCGGCCTCTACTCGGTGGAGCGGCTACAGCAGTTCCGCTCGATGCGGCACGTCTACTACACCTACATCTACAAGCATAAGCGCGAGAGCCTCGACCACATCCTGGTCAGCGAAGAGTTCTACGACCACTCCCTGCGGCGGCAGTGGTCGTTCCGCGAGATGGAGGTCTACAACGACCACCTCAACCGCCCCGAACTGGAAGAGACCGAAGGCGCCAGCGACCATGGGCTGGTCCGCGCCGCATTCGACTGGAACCCGATGCCGCGGGACGCCGAAGCCTGAGCCCGGCGGTTCAGTGCCCGCCGGCCAACTGCCCCGTGCGCACGCCATAATTCACCGCGATCTGGTAGTCGGGGTCGTCGTCGCTGTCGACGACGAGCTGGCCCGCCTTTTTCAGCAGGTAGTGGCAGTCGCGGCTGAGATGGCGCAGCTCCACCGTCTTGCCCTCGGCCTCGTATCTCTGCGCCACGGTCTCGATGGCGGTCAGGGCGGACTGGTCTGCGACGCGGCTGTCGGCGAAGTCGACAATCACGCGCGAGGGATCGGTCGCGGGCTGGAACATCTCAAGAAATCCCTCGGCCGAGCCGAAGAACAAGGGCCCCTGCACCTGGTAGACCCGTGCGCCCTCGGGCGTGTCGTAGGTGCGGGCGCGGATGCGTGTGGCGTTCTGCCAGGCATAGGCCAGCGCGCTGACGATGACGCCGACGACGACCGCGGTGGCCAGGTCGTAGGCCACGGTCACGCCCGTCACCAGCACGATGACGAACGCGTCGGTCAGCGGCACCTTGCGCAGGATCATCAGCGAGTTCCACGCGAAGGTGCCGATCACCACCATGAACATCACGCCGACCAGCGCGGCCAGCGGGATGATCTCGATCAGCGGCGCGGCGACCAGGATGAACGCCAGCAGGAACAGCGCCGCCGAAATGCCGCTCAGCCGGGTGCGGCCGCCGGACTTTACGTTGATCATCGACTGGCCGATCATCGCGCACCCGCCCATGCCGCCGAAGACGCCGGTGACGGTGTTGGCCGCGCCCTGGGCCAGGCATTCGCGCGAGGCGCCGCCGCGCTGGCCGGTGATCTCGCCCACGAGGTTCAGCGTCAGCAGGCTCTCGATCAGGCCGATGGCGGCCAGGATGACCGCGTAGGGCAGGATGATCGTGAACGTCTCCCACGTCAGCGGCACCTGGGGGATGTGGAACGTGGGCAACCCGCCCTGGATCGACGCCATGTCGCCCACCCGCGGCACGTCCACGCCGAACACGATGACGATGGCGGCGGTGATGGCGATCCCGGCGAGCGGCGCGGGGATGGCGGTGGTCAGCTTCGGCAGCAGCCAGATGATCGCCATGGTCAGCGCCACCAGCGCCAGCATGATCCACAGGGGCGCGCCCGACAGCCATTCGCCGCCGGCCATGCCGTGGCCCGAGACCTCGGCCGTGCCCGGCACCTGGAACTGGGTCAACTGCGCCAGGAAGATCACGATGGCCAGCCCGTTGACGAAGCCCAGCATCACCGGCGTCGGCACCAGCCGGATGAACTTGCCCCACCTGAGCAGCCCTGCGGCGATCTGGATCAGCCCCATCAGGACCACGGTGGCAAAGAGGTATTCGACGCCGTGCTCGGCCACGAGGCTGACCATGACCACCGCCAGCGCGCCCGTGGCGCCCGAAATCATGCCAGGGCGACCGCCGAAGACGGCGGTGATCAGCCCGACGATGAACGCGGCATAGAGGCCGACCAGCGGGTGCACCCCGGCCACGAAGGCAAAGGCCACAGCCTCGGGCACCAGCGCAAGGGCGACGGTGAGGCCCGCCAGAAGCTCGATCTTCCAGCGGCCGAGATCGGGGCGCCCGCCGGGTGCGGTCCGGGCCAGATTGTCGCCGAACACGGCCATCAGGGTGCGGGTCATCGGGCCTCGCCTGTCGTCTCTTCGGGGGATGTGCGCATGAACTGGCGCTGTTAGCGCCCCCGCGCCCGGATTGCACGGTCTATTTTCGTATACCGGCCATGTGTGTGGCGGGAGGCTCGCCCGCGGCTCAGGTCGGATCCTCCTTGAGCTTGTGGCCCGAGACGTGGGTGAACCTGTTCTTGGCCCCGTCGCGCAGATAGACCGAGTACTCGCCCCTGTCGCGCCTCTCTCGATGGCTCAGGCCGTCGGTCCAGAGGTCGCCCTGGTCGCTCCACATGATCCGTCGATGGGTGTTGGCGGGGGTGTCACGGCCCTGCCAGACACGGCCATGCGGGCCGGGGCCGAGCCGGTCAAGGACGCTGTCCTGCGTCACCTCGTGGGCGCCGAAGCGGATGGTGCTGTCGCACTGTCCGGCCATCTGGCGTTGCTTGTGCCGCCAGTCCTCGGCCTTCTGCTGTTCGGCGGTCAGCTTGCGCGGCGGCTTGGCCTTAACCTCCGGTGGGCGAGACCTGGCCGTGGCGACGCTGTGGCCCAAGGCGGCGGCCATCTGTGCCGCCGAAACGTCGGCGTCGCCTTCGTCCTCCTCCTCCTCCTTTCCGGAGGCCCGCGCGCCGCCCTTTGCGCTGGCGCCATGGGCGGGCGCCGCGGGCGTCTTCGGCACCGCCGCCGGCTTGGGCGCAGTCTCGTCCTTGGCGGCCTGGGCCCCGATCTCCTGGGCCAGCGCCTCCAGCGCCTGCGCCACCGCGGCCGCCTCCTGATAAGCGATCGGGCGGATGTAGCCGTCGAGCGTATCGGCCCACTGCCGCACCTTGGTCTTCATCGGCGGCTTGGGGTGCTTGCCTAGCTTGCCGTAGGCCGACGCGGCCTTGTCGAAGGCCGTGGTGACGCGGGTCTGGAGCGCCTGATAGCTGCCCGACCACCAGCCCGGATCGACCAGCGCCGTGGCCCCCATCAGGGAGTGGTTCCAACTGGGGTGGGCAAAGTCGGGCCGCCCTCTCTTCAGTTGCCTGCCCATGCGCCACCCCCCGGATCGCCTACGATCCGCACAGAGTAGCATGTCTCAAGACATAGCGCCCCATGGATTCGGCCGCACCGGCTTTTCCGCGGCGGCGGCGTCGGCTAGGCAGGGCGCAGAGCCGGACGCAGTGCAGGAGGCCAGCCGTGAGCGACACAATGATCGGCATCGTCGGGGGCTCGGGCCTCTACAACATCGACGGGCTGGAGGACGCCGCCTGGCGCGCGGTCGAGACGCCGTGGGGCGCGCCCTCGGACGAGATCCTGACCGGCACGCTCGGGGGCGTGCCCATGGCCTTCCTCCCCCGCCACGGCCGCGGCCACGTGCACAGTCCCACCACCGTCCCCTACCGCGCCAACATCGACGCGCTGAAGCGGCTGGGCGTGACGGACGTGGTCAGCCTGTCGGCCTGCGGGTCGTTCCGCGAAGAGATGGCGCCGGGCGACTTTGTCGTGGTCGACCAGTTCATCGACCGCACCTTCGCCCGCGAGAAGTCGTTCTTCGGCACCGGCTGCGTCGCCCACGTTTCGGTCGCGCACCCGACCTGCGCGCGGCTGGGCGCCGCGGCGGCAGAGGCGGCGCGGGAGGCGGGGGTGACGGTGCACGAGGGCGGCACCTACCTGGCGATGGAGGGGCCGCAGTTCTCGACGGCGGCGGAGTCGCGCATGTACCGCGAGGCCTGGGGCGCCCATGTGATCGGCATGACCAACATGCCCGAGGCCAAGCTCGCCCGCGAGGCCGAACTCTGCTACGCCAGCGTCGCGATGGTGACAGACTACGATAGCTGGCACCCCGAGCACGGCAGCGTCGACATCACCGAGATCGTGGCCATTCTAACCGGCAATGCCGACCGCGCCCGCGAAACTGTGCGGGGTCTGCCGCCGCGGCTGGGCGGCGCCCGCGCGCCCTGCCCCCATGGGTGCGACCGGGCGTTGGAGCACGCCATCCTCACCGGACCCGACGCCCGTGACCCCGCGCTCTTGGCCCGCCTCGACGCCGTGGCCGGGCGGGTGCTCTGACCCCCCGCCCGCGCGTGCCCGTTTTTCCGGCACGGCACGTATGCCCGGCCCCCTGCCCCGGCTTGGCGATTGCGCGGGCGCGGGATTGCTGCCAGTGAGAGGACGGCCAGACCAAAGACGGAGCCGCGCGATGCAGAAACGCCGCGAGATCAAAGACTACATCCGCACCATCGTCGACTTCCCCCATGAGGGGATCCTGTTTCGCGACGTCACCACGCTGTTTGCCGATCCGCGGGGGTTCCGCATCTGCATCGACCAGCTCCTGGACCCCTACGCGGGGATGCAAATCGACAAGGTCGTGGGGCTGGAGGCGCGCGGCTTTATCCTGGGCGGGGCCATCGCCCACCAGCTCACCGTCGGCTTCGTCCCGGTGCGCAAGAAGGGCAAGCTGCCGGGGGCGACGATCAGCGAGGATTACGAGCTGGAATACGGCAGCGCGGTCATGGAGATCCACGACGACGCGCTGAAGCCGGGGGAGAAGATCCTGCTGGTCGACGACCTCCTGGCCACAGGCGGAACGGCCGAGGCGGGGATCAAGCTGATCGAGCGGCTGGGGGCCGAGGTGGTGGGCAGCGCCTTCGTCATCGACCTGCCGGACCTGGGCGGCCGCGCGCGGCTAGAGGCGATGGGCCAGGATGTCCACGTGCTGGCCACCTTCGAAGGCGCCTGAGGTCAGAGCCACGCGGCCAGGAGCCAGGCGACGACGGCGAAGACCAGCACGGCCTCCCCACCCCCGGGTCGCAAGCGCCACGAGCGCGAAGAGGCCCATGACGAGATACCAGGTGGCGCGCGCGTTCATGCGCCCACCCTGCCGCAGGGCGGTTAACCCTTCGTAAACGTCGGCGGGCCGGGCGAACGGTATCGGAGGGCCGCGCCCATGCGCAGGGGGTTGCCCAGCAGCCGCCACCCTTCTGGCCCCAGACCTGGCGGCGCGCCCGTCCGACCCGCGCGCCGGATGCCTCCGAGGCACGCCGCCCAGCCCCCATGCCCCGCCCGGCGAGCACCGCCGGCGGGGCTGTCCCGTCCCCCGGGGGCGGCGCTCTGGGCGACGACGGGGCCGCCGCCGAGGGTGTGAGGCTTTGTGGAGCATTGCGCGCCGCACGGGCCCGCCCCGGTGGGACGGCGCTGCCCTCCCCGAACAAAGGGTCCGCCGGGCGCTTGACCGCCGGGGGTCCGGGCATATGCCTCGCAATCGCCCCCCTCCCCGTGCAGCAAAGCCGTTCCAACTCGCGGATATCCGCTCTAGACAGGCAGGCGACACCACCGCCCGAGGTCCCATGAAGATCGGCATCCTCTCCGCAGGGCATCTCCCGCCCGACATCGCGGCCCGGCACGGGGCCTATCCACGGCTTTATGCGGACCTGCTCACCGGCCACGGCTTCGACTTCGCCGACTGGACGGTCTGCGACGGCGTGTTCCCGCCCTCCATCGACGCCGCCGACGGCTGGCTCGTCTCGGGGTCCAAGCACGGGGCCTACGAGGACCTGCCCTGGATCGCACCCTTGGAGGCGTTCATCCGCGCGCTGGACGCGGACCGCCGGCCGCTCGTCGGCATCTGCTTCGGCCACCAGATCGTCGCCCAGGCCCTGGGCGGCCGGGTCGAGAAGTTCGCGGGAGGCTGGTCGGTGGGGCGGCGGGCCTACGTCTGGGGCGACGACACCTGGCACCTGAACGGCTGGCACCAGGATCAGGTCGTCGCGCCCCCCGCACAGGCCCAGAGCGTCGCCTCCAGCGACGTCTGCCGACACGCCGCCCTGGCCTATGGCGACCACATCCTGACGGTGCAGCCGCACCCGGAGTTCAGCGCCGCCTTCACCGCCGACCTGATCGAGAGCCGCGGCCGTGGCGTGGTGCCCGATGCGGTGCTGGCGCGGGCCGAGGCGGCGCTCGACCTGCCGCTCGACAACCGCGCCATGGGCGACCGGCTGGGGGCGTTCCTGAAACAGGCGCACGCGCGGCGCGGCGCCGGAGCGGCCGGGTCATGAGCCGCGGATCCCAACCCTGGTGGCGGCGATGAGCGACTGGACCGACCATATCCCTCCGGCCGCCCGCGCCTATATCGACGGTCACCGCCTGGACGAGGTGGAGTGCATTGTCTCGGACCTCCCCGGGATCGCGCGGGGCAAGGCGATGCCCGCGACCAAGTTCGCCCGCCAGGACCGGTTCTACCTGCCCAACTCGATCTTCTTTCAGACCATCGCCGGGGATTGGGCCGAGGCGGCGGGCCCCGAGGGCTTCACCGAACCAGACATGGTGCTGACTCCCGACTACTCCACAGCCACCGCCGCGCCCTGGACCGCCGACTGGACGCTCCAGGTGATCCACGACATCTCGACCCAGGAGGGGGCGCCGGTGCCGATGGCGCCCCGCAACGTGCTCAAACGGGTGGTTGACGCCTACCATGCGCGCGGCTGGACCCCGGTTGTGGCGCCGGAGATGGAGTTCTACCTGGTCGCGCCCAACACCGATCCGGCCCGCGGGATCGCGCCGATGATGGGCCGCTCGGGCCGCCCCGCCGCCGCGCGCCAGGCCTATTCGATGAGCGCCGTGGACGAATACGGCAACGTCATCGACGACATCTACGACTTCGCCGAGAAGCAGGGCTTCGAGATCGACGGGATCACCCAGGAGGGCGGCGCCGGCCAGCTGGAGATCAACCTGCGCCATGGCGATCCGATCAAACTGGCCGACGAGATCTTCTACTTCAAACGGCTGATCCGCGAGGCGGCGCTGCGGCACAAATGCTATGCCACCTTCATGGCGAAACCCATCGAGGGCGAGCCGGGGAGCGCGATGCACCTGCACCATTCGGTGCTGGACGCCGAGGGGCACAACATCTTCTCCGCCCCCGACGGAACCGAGACGCCGGCCTTCCATCACTTCATCGGCGGGATGCAGAGGCACCTGCCAGCGGCCATCGCCGTGCTGGCGCCCTACGTCAACTCCTACCGCCGCTACGTGAAGGACCACGCCGCGCCGATCAACCTGGAATGGGGGCGGGACAACCGCACCACCGGTCTCAGGGTGCCGATCTCGGACCCCGGCGCGCGGCGGGTGGAGAACCGCCTGGCGGGGATGGACTGCAACCCCTATCTCGGGATCGCGGCGTCGCTGGCCTGCGGTCTGCTGGGTCTGGTCGAGGGCGTGGATCCGACGCCCGAGCTGCTCGGCGACGCCTACGACGCCGACGAGGCGTTCCCGCGCGACATGTTCGGCGCCCTCGACGCCTTCCGCGCCTCGCCCCGTCTGCACGACCTCCTGGGGCCCGAGTTCGCCCGCGTCTATACGATCGTCAAGACCGCAGAATACGAAGCGTTCCTCCAGGCGATCAGCCCGTGGGAGCGGCAGCATCTGCTGACCACGGTGTGATCCCGCCGCGACGGATCCCCCGCCGATGAGCCACCTCGACGTCAACGACCGCCCCGGCGCCCATGCGGACAGTTGGTATGCCGCCACGGCCACGCCGCCCGGACCGTTCGCCCCGCTCGACGGGGATGCGCGCACCGGGGTGGTGGTGGTCGGCGGCGGCTACACCGGGCTGTCGGCGGCGCTGCATCTGGCCGAGGCGGGGGTGGACGTCACGCTGATCGAGGCGCACCGCGTTGCCTGGGGCGCGTCGGGGCGCAACGGCGGACAGGTCCACACCGGCCAGCGGCAGCCTCAGACCTGGCTAGAGCGGCACTGCGGCGCCACCGCCGCCCGGCACCTGTGGAACCTGGCCGAGGACGCCAAGGCGCTGACCGAGCGGCTGGCCCGGACCCATGCGCCCGAGGCGCGCTGGACCCCGGGCATCGTCCAGGCCGACCGCAGCGCCGCCGCCGCCCGCGGCACCTCCGCCGAGGCCGACCACATGGCGCGGGTCTATGGCTACGACCGCGTCGAGGTGCTGGACCGGGGGGCGGCGCAGAGCCTTCTGGGCACCGACCGGGTGGCGGGGGGCGCGCTGGATCGGGGCGGCGCGCATCTGCATCCCTTGGCCTACGGCTTCGGCCTGGCGCGGGCGGCCGCGGCGGCGGGCGCGCGACTCTGCGAAGGAACCCGGGTGCGGCGCCTGATCCCCGGTCCCCGCCCGGCGGTCGAGACCGACCGGGGGCGCGTCTCTGCCGACACGGTGATCCTGGCCGCGGGCGGATACCTCGGCGGGCTCGACCCCTGGACCGCCGCGCGGGTGATGCCGATCAACAACTTCATCGTCGCCACCGAGCCTCTGGGCGTCCGCGCGCCCCTGGCCCAGGATGTCGCCGCGGCCGACGACCGCTTCGTCGTGAACTACTGGCGGCAGACGCCGGACGGACGGCTCCTCTTCGGCGGCGGCGAGAGCTATGGCGCACGGTTCCCCAGCGACATCGCTGCGGTGGTGCGGCGGCCCCTGGCGGCGCTCTATCCCGACCTCGCCGAGGTCCGCGTCGACTATGCCTGGGGCGGCACCCTGGCAATCACCCGAAGCCGGATGCCCGTGGTGGGCACGCCCGCGCCGGGGGTTCTGGTCGCCGGCGGCTATTCGGGCCACGGCGTGGCGATGGCGACGCTCGCCGGGCGGCTGCTGGCCGAAGAGGCGCAGGCCCCGTCCGACGGATTCGCCGCCCTGGCCGGCGTGGCGGTGCCCCCCTTCCCCGGCGGCCCGCGGCTGCGCCCGCCGCTCCTGGCGCTGGCGATGAGCTGGTTCGCGCTGCGCGACCGTCTCGGGCTCTAGCGAAATCGCGCCCTGCCTGATGGTGTGGTCCTTCCGCCGGAACAAGGCGGCAAGGGACAGGGGCGTCGTGGGCACGCCATGCTCACGCACAGGGTCCGACCTGCAAGACGTCGATCGCACGCGTCGCGCATACGGCTGAGCGATGGTCCGCAACGCATGGGATTTGCGCATCGCGCAAAGCAAGCAGATCGTCGCGGGCGGCAAGCGTCAGATCGCCGATCTCGAAAGACAGATCCACGGCCTTCTTGACCGCGTGATCGAGGCCAGGAGCCCGACCGTCATTCGCCCGTATGAAGACAAGATCGCCAAGCTCGGACGCCAGAAGCTCGTCTCGGCCGAAAAACTGCCGAATCAGACCGAACCGAGGGGATCGTTCGACGACCACCTAGAGCCGGGCCTCATGTTCCTCGCAAACCCCTGGAACTTTTTTGGAAACCGGCAGCATCCACCTGCGCCGAGCGGTGCGGAAACTCGCCTTCCTCGATCGCATCGCATACGACCGAAACACGGGTCCACGATCCGCCAAAATAGCGTTTCCGTTCAAAGCTTTAAAGGGTCTACGACAGCCCAGAGTCTGTGGTGGTGCGGGTGAAGGGACTCGAACCCCCACGCCTTGCGGCGCTTGGACCTAAACCAAGTGCGTCTACCAGTTCCGCCACACCCGCACACCGCAGGGTGTAGCGCGGGCCGGTGCGGGGGAAAAGGGCTCAGCCGTCGCCGGGGGTCGAGATCACGCCCCCGCCCACCGCGGCGGCCACGCCGGTGGTGCCCGGTGCCGTGGTGGGCCAGCCCCGCGCGACGCGCACCGCGAGATAGGCGAAGGCCTGGGCCTCCAGCATGTCGCCGTCGAGGCCCACCGCCTCCACCGGGTCGAGCGGACAGTCGACGGCCTCGGCCAACCACCCCATGAGCACCGGATTGTGCCGCCCGCCCCCAGTCGCCAGGAGCCTCTGCGGCGGCTGCGGGCAATGCTCCATCCCCGCCGCCACGCAGGCCGCGGCGGCGGCGGTCAGCGTCGCCGCCGCGTCGCGGTCGGAGAGGGCCGAGACCGCGCCGCCAAGCCAGGCAAAGGCGTCGCGGTCCAAGGACTTGGGCGGGACGCGGCGGAAATAGGGATCGCGCAGCAGCCGCTCCAGCACCGCCTCGTCCACCCGTCCCGAGGCGGCCAAGGCGCCGTCGCGGTCGCAGCGGGCCCCGCGGCGGGCGCGCATCAGGTCGTCGACGGGGGCGTTTGCAGGCCCCGTGTCGAAGGCCAGGCACCCCCCGGGCGCGGCGGGCCCCGGGGCCGAGGGGTCGATCCAGGTGAGATTGCCGACACCGCCCAGGTTGACGAAGGCCAGGGCCGCGGTGGCGCCGATATGCCGGGCCAGCGCCACGTGATAGAACGGCGCCAACGGCGCGCCCTCGCCGCCCAGCTCCACGTCGGCCGAGCGAAAGTCCCAGACCACCGGCAGATCCAGTGCCGCCGCCAGGACCCGCCCGTCGCCCGCCTGTAACGTGCCGCGCCCTCGCGGTTCGTGCGCCAGGGTCTGGCCGTGGAACCCCACGATGTCCGCCCCCGCCACCCCGGAGAGAAGCTCGGCATGGGCGGTCTCGACCACCTCGGCCGCGGCCGCCACCTCGGGTCCGTCCCAGCGGCCGAGGGCGGCGCGCAGCACCGCCCGCTCGGCGTCGGAGTAGGGGCGATAGGCGGTGGGGCCGAAGCCGTGCAGGGTATCTCCGTCGGTGCGCACCAGCGCCGCGTCCACCCCGTCGAGCGACGTGCCCGACATCGCCCCCAGCGCCCACACCGGTCCGTCGGCCAGGGCCGTCTTCAACATCCCTTCCCCTTCGCTCTGCGCGGGCCTATAACCCCGCGGGCCGACGTCAGAATGGACGATGCCCCGATGACCTACCACCCGAAATCCGACTTCCTGGACGTGATGATGGCGCGCGGCTTTCTCGCCGACTGCACCGACTATCAGGGCCTGGACGAGGCGCTCGTGGCGGGGGTGGTGCCGGGCTATATCGGCTTCGACGCCACGGCGCCGTCGTTGCACGTGGGCAGCCTGATCCAGATCATGACGCTGAGATGGCTGCAGAAGACGGGCCACCAGCCGATCACGCTGATGGGCGGCGGCACGACCAAGGTGGGCGACCCCAGCTTCCGCGCCGAAGAGCGGCCGCTCCTGACACCCGACGCCATCGACGCCAACATCGCCGGGATCCAGCAGGTCTTTGCCAAGTACATCGACTATGGAGACGGGCCGAACGGCGCGCTGATGCTGAACAACGCCGAGTGGCTGGACGACCTGAACTACCTCGACTTCCTGCGCGACATCGGCCGCCACTTCTCGGTCAATCGGATGCTGAGTTTTGAAAGCGTCAAGTCGCGGCTCGACCGCGAGCAGTCGCTGTCGTTTCTCGAGTTCAACTACATGATCCTCCAGGCCTACGACTTTCTCGAGTTGAACCGCCGCTACGGCTGTCGGGTGCAGTTCGGCGGCTCGGACCAGTGGGGCAATATCGTGGGCGGCATCGACCTGACGCGCCGGGTGCTCGATAGCGAGATCTACGGGATGACCACGCCGCTCCTGACCACCTCGGACGGCAAGAAGATGGGCAAGAGCGCCCAAGGCGCCGTGTGGCTCAACGCCGACATGCTCAGCCCTTACGCGTTCTGGCAGTTCTGGCGCAACACCGCCGACGCCGACGTGGGCCGCTTTGCCCGGCTCTACACCGAACTTCCGGTGGACGAATGCGACCGCCTGGGCGCGCTGGGGGGGGCCGACATCAACGCCGCCAAGATCGTGCTGGCTAACGAGGTCACGGCCCTCTGCCATGGCCGCGCCGCGGCCGAGGCGGCCGAGGCCACGGCGCGCGAGGTGTTCGAGAAGGGCGGCATCGGCGCCGACCTGCCCACCCTTGCCCTCGACCGGGCCGAGGTCGCGGACGGCATTTCAGTCGTGCAGCTCATCGTCCGCACGGGCCTGGCCAAATCGGGCAAGGAGGCCAAGCGCCTGATCGCCGAGAACGGCGCGCGCCTCGACGACGCGCCGCTGACCGACGCGGGCCTGATGCTCGACGCCGCCGCGCTGGCCTCGCCGGTCAAACTCTCCGCCGGCCGCAAACGCCACGCCCTCGTGACGCTCACAGACTGAGGCGCACCCCTATGCCAACTTTCCTTTCCAAATATCCTCAGGGGGGCGCCGCAGGCGCGGGGGCAGACTGCCCCCAGGACCCGGCCTGCCAGGGGGCGTAGACCCATGACCGTTCTCGATCGCATCAAGGCCTACAAGCTCGACGAGGTCGCCGCGCGCAAGGCCGACACCCCCCTCGCCGACGTCGAGGCCGCCGCGCGCGCCGCGCCCGCGGTCCGCCCCTTCGCCGAGGCGCTGCACGCCGCCAGCCGCGAGGGCTATGGGCTGATCGCCGAGATCAAGAAGGCGAGCCCGTCGAAGGGCCTGATCCGCGCCGACTTCGACCCGCCCGCGCTGGCTCGCGCCTATGCCGAGGGCGGCGCGGCCTGCCTGTCCGTCCTCACCGACGCGCCGTCGTTCCAGGGCCACGAGGACTATCTGACCGCCGCCCGCGCCGCCGTGGACCTGCCGGTGCTGCGCAAGGACTTCCTCTACGACCCCTGGCAGGTGGCCGAGAGCCGCAGCCTCGGCGCCGACTGCGTCCTGCTGATCATGGCCAGCCTCGACGACGCCCAGGCGGCCGAGCTGGAGGCCGCGGCCCGGGACTGGGAGATGGCCGTCCTGATCGAGGTCCACGACGAGGCGGAACTGGAGCGCGCGCACAAGCTCGCCTCGCCGCTGATCGGCATCAACAACCGCGACCTGAGGACGTTCGAGACCTCGCTCGACACCACCCGTCGCCTGGCCCGCCTGGCCGAGACCGACCGGACCCTGGTGGCCGAGTCGGGCCTCTCCACCCCCGACGACCTTGCCGACCTCGCCCGCTACGGCGCCCGCGCCTTCCTGGTCGGCGAGGCGCTCATGCGCCAACCGGACGTGGCCCAGGCCACCCGCGACCTGCTGGCCGACCCCCTGCGCCCCGAGGGACGGGCATGAGCCTCAGCCACTTCGACGCCGCCGGCCGCGCCCACATGGTCGACGTCTCCGACAAGGCCGAGACCGCGCGCCTGGCCGTCGCCGAGGGCTGGGTGCGGATGTCGCCCGAGACCCTGGCGCTGGCCGCCGAGGGCCGCGCCGACAAGGGCGACGTCATCGGCATCGCCCGCCTGGCGGGCATCATGGGGGCCAAGCGGACCGCCGACCTCATCCCCCTCTGCCACCCCCTGCCCATCGCCAAGGTCGCCGTCGACATCGCCGTCGACGACGCCCTGCCCGGTCTGCGCGTCACCGCCACGGTCAAGACCGCGGGCAAGACCGGGGTGGAGATGGAGGCGCTCACCGCCGTCTCCACCGCCTGCCTCACCGTCTACGACATGCTCAAGGCGGCGGAAAAGGGGATGGAGATCGGCGGCCTCCGCCTGACGCTCAAGGAGGGGGGCAAGTCCGGCCGCTACGAGGCACCGGCGTGATCTCTGTCGCCGAGGCGCTGGAGCGGGTGTTTGCCCTCGTCTCCCCCCTCGACGCCGAAGAGGTGCCGCTGTCGCACGCCGCGGGCCGGGTGCTGGCCGCGCCGGTGGCCGCCCGCCTGACCCAGCCCCCCTTTCCCGCCTCCGCCATGGACGGCTATGCCGTCGACGCCGACGCCGTCCGTCCCGGCGCCCGGTTCCGCGTGGTGGGCCAGTCGGCGGCGGGCCACGGCCATCCCGGCCCCGTCGGCCCGGGCGAAGCGGTGCGCATCTTCACCGGCGCCCCGGTGCCGCCCGGCGCCAGCCGCGTCGTGATCCAGGAGGACGTGAGCCGCGACGGCGACACCATCACGCTCGGCGACCGCCTCGACCCCCAGACCTATATCCGTCCCGCCGGCAATGACTTCGCCGCCGGAACCGAGGTTTTCCCGCGCCGCGCCCTGCGCCCCGGCGACGTGGCGCTCCTGGCGGCCATGGGCCACGGGCAGATCCGCGTCGTCCGCCGCCCCGAGGTCGCCCTCATCGCCACCGGCGACGAGCTTGTGGCCCCCGGCGAGACCCCCGGCCCGGACCAGATCGTCGCATCGAACGGCCTGGGCCTCGCCGCCACGGTCGCCGCCACGGGGGCCGTCCCCCGCGTCCTGCCCATCGCCCGCGACACCGCGCAGGCCCTCTCGGCCGCCTTCGACCTCGCCCGCGGCGCCGACCTGGTCGTCACCATCGGCGGCGCCTCGGTCGGAGACCACGATCTTGTGGCCGACGTCGCCGCCGCCCGCGGCATGGAGCGGGCGTTCTACAAGGTCGCGATGCGCCCGGGCAAGCCGCTGATGGCCGGTCGCCTGGACGGCGCCGCGATGATCGGCCTGCCGGGCAACCCTGTGTCTTCAATGGTCTGCGGGCAAATCTTCATCCTGCCTGCGCTGCGCGCCATGCTGGGCCTCGGCGCCGCGCCCGCGCCCCGCAGGCGGGCCCCGCTGGCCCATGACGTCGGCACCAACGGTCCGCGCGAGCACTACATGCGCGCCCGCCTGACCGAGGACGGCCTCGCCGTCTTCGACCGTCAGGACAGCGCCCTACTCAGCGTCCTGGCCGACGCCGACGCCCTGGCCGTCCGCCCGCCCCACGATCCCGCCCGCGCCGTCGGAGAGATCGTGGAGTATGTCGACCTTTAGCGATCGGGATTGACACAAAGCGGGAACGCCTCTAGAACATCCGAGCAACGATGCCGTGTCTTTGGGAGACTCGCCACGATGCTCACGCGCAAGCAACTCGACCTTCTGAACTTCATCCACAAACGGGTGCAACGCGACGGCGTGCCGCCCTCCTTCGACGAGATGAAGGAGGCGCTGGACCTCCGATCCAAGTCCGGGATCCACCGCCTGATCACGGCGCTGGAGGAACGCGGCTTCATCCGCCGCCTCGCGCACCGTGCCCGCGCCATCGAGATCGTGAAACTGCCCGAAGCGATGGGTGGGGCGCCTGGCTTCACCCCCCGGGTGATCGACGGCGACCGGGACGACGACGGCGTTGCGCCCGCGGTCCCGTCCTTCCCCATCGCCGAGGCGGTCGAGTTGCCGGTGATGGGGCGGATCGCGGCGGGCGTGCCCATCGAGGCGATCAGCGAGGTGTCGCACCGCGTTGCGGTGCCCGCGGCGATGGTCACGGCCACGGCCAAGCACTTCGCGTTGGAGGTTCGCGGCGATTCGATGATCGACGCCGGCATCAACGACGGCGACGTCGTGGTGATCCGCGAGACGGCCACGGCCGAGACCGGCGACATCGTCGTCGCCCTGGTCGAGGGGCACGAGGCGACGCTGAAGCGGTTCCGCAGGAAGGGCGGCACCGTCGCTCTGGAGGCGGCGAACCCGGCCTACGAAACCCGCGTGTTCCGCGACGACCAGGTCCAGGTGCAGGGGCGCCTCGTCGGCTTGATCCGCACTTACTGAGCCGCGGCGACCGACCCTGCACGGCGGCGGGGAGTGTTCCAGAGGCGCCGACCCGTCACCTCCTTCGCCGCGCGCAGGGCCACGCTGCCGTCGGGGCGCAGGTCCATTGCCACGGCACCCGTCCGCCGCAGGAACGCTTGGTCGATGAGCAGGCAGGGCGCCGCCGGATCGTCGACCTCGGCGGCGACGACGACCACGGTGTCGGCGACACAAACGGCGGACAGGCGCGCGACCGCGCCCTTGCCGCTGAGGTATCGCACCGGGACCGGCCCGAGGCTGAACCTCTGTTCGGGCCGCGCGCCACCGATCCCCTCTCGCGCCGCCGCAGCGGCCTGGTCGGCGCCGTCGCCGTCGTTCTCCAGCCAGCTCGCGGCGGCGAACCCGCTGCCCCGCTGCTTGCTCAACGCCCGTCCTTCCGGGGTCATGACGCCGATCAGCCCCGCGTCGGCGCCGATCAGCAGAGCAGGCCGCTCCACCCCGGCCCAGCCGATCAGGGCGGCGGCGGCAACCGCGGCGCCGCCCGCCCGCGCCCGCCCCGACCAGAGCACGATCCACAAGGCCCCGAGCGCCAGAACCGGCAGAACCCACCCCGGCGGGGTGGGCACCAGCCGCAGCGCGCCGTCCAGGTCGGCGACCCGGTGGGCGACGCCGAGGATCCAGTGGATCGGCGGCGCCATCGCCTGCAATCCCAGCCACGCCAGGCCCAGCGGCGCGAGGCACGCCGCCAACACCGCCGCGGGCATCACCAGCGTCCCCATGAGCGGGACGGTCAGGAGATTGGCGATCAGGCCGTAGCTCGCGATCTGGTTGAAATGGGCCGCGGCGATGGGCGCCGTCGCGGCCCCGGCGACCGCGGACGACACCACCACCGCTGCCACCGGACGCGCCCATCGGGGCAGCCGCCCAGGCGCGCGGTCCCGGATCAGGCGAAAGACCGCCACCAGCGCCACCGTCGCCGCGAACGACATCTGGAACCCAGGACCGATCAGCGCCTCGGGCCGCCAGAGCAGGACGATCACCGCCGCGACCGCCACGGCCCGTAAGGTCAGCGCGCGCCGGTCCATCAGCACCGCGCCCAGCATCACCGCCACCATGATGAAGGCCCGCTGCGTCGCCACATTGCCGCCCGACAGGGCCAGGTAGGCGGTCGCCGCCGCCAAAGCGCCGAGCGCCGCCCATTTCTTGATCGGCCGGATCAGCGCGATACCCGGCACCGCCGCGAGGCCCAGCCGGATCGCGCCGAAGACGAAGGCGGTGAGGAGGCCCATGTGCAGCCCCGAGATCGCCAGCAGATGCGCCAGGTTCGCATCGCGCAGGTCCTGCATGGTGCCCTGCTCGATCGCCGAGCGGTCGCCCGTTGTGATCGCCGCGGCGAAGGCGCCGGCCTCCCCCGGCAGGGCCGCGCGCACCGCCGACGAGACCGCCATGCGCAGCCGCGCCACCGGCAGCGTACGGCCGGCGGGCGCCCATTCCAGGACCGGACTGCGGGTATAGCCGACAGCGCCCAGCCCGCTGAACCACGCCATCCGCTGGAAGTCGAAGCCACCGGGCTCCACCGGCCCCTGAGGGGGCCCGAGATGGGCGGTCAAGATCACCGTCGCGCCCGGCCTTGGGTCGATCCAATCCTGCCGCCCGTGCAGCGACACCCGCACCCGTCCCGGCGTGCGGTCGCGGGCCACGTCCCCCAGCACCACCCGGTCGAGCGTCAGCCGCACTTTGTCGCTGACCGACCGGTCGACGGCGACGATGCGCCCCTCCACGGGGCCGTAGTAGCGCCAGTCGAGCACGGGCGCGGCGACCAGATGCGCCCGCGCGCCGGTCCAGCACAGGCCGAAGAGGATCAGGACCAGGCCCACGGCCCAGGGCCGCCGCCAGGCGCCCGCCGCAACCGCCGCGAGCCCCAGCGCCAAAGTGCCGCCGGCCAGCGCCCAGCCCCAGACCCCCGGCTCGGCCGGGAGCGCGAAATAGCCGCCGATGCCGGTGGCCAGGCACACCGGCACCCACGGGAACAGCCCGCCGCGCTGCGCCTCCAGCGCGCCGGACGCCGTCGTCAAGAGCCCGCGCAGGGGCGCCACGCTTGTCCTCCGCAGTCCGAAACAGTAGACCCTTCCGAGCATCTTCCCCAATGGTTGCCAGAAGGTTAACGCGGTCATGTCGCAGGCCCCCGTGGTCACCCGCTTCGCCCCCTCGCCCACCGGTTTTCTGCACATCGGGGGCGCGCGCACGGCGCTCTTCAACTGGCTCTACGCCCGCGGGCGCGCGGGGCGGTTCCTTTTGCGGATCGAGGACACCGACCGCGCGCGGTCCACGCCCGAGGCGACCGCGGCGATCCTCGACGGGCTGACGTGGCTGGGCCTCGATTGGGATGGCGACGCGACCAGTCAGGCGGCGAACGCCCCCCGCCATGCCGAGGTCGCCCAGCAGATGCTGGAGCGCGGCGCCGCCTACAAATGCTTCTCGACCGCCGAAGAGATCGAGGCGCACCGCGCCGAGGCGCGCGCCGCCGGCCGCTCGACCCTGTTCCGCTCGCCCTGGCGCGACGCCGATCCTGCCGACCACCCCGACGCCGCCTGCGCGATCCGCGTCAAGGCGCCGCAGACCGGAGAGACGGTGATCGACGACGCGGTGCAGGGCCGGGTGACGATCCGTAACGACCAGTTGGACGACATGATCGTGCTGCGCTCGGACGGCACGCCGACCTACATGCTCGCGGTCGTGGTCGACGATCACGACGCCGGGGTGACCCATGTGATCCGCGGCGACGACCACCTCAACAACGCGGCGCGGCAGATGACCGTCTATGCCGCGATGGGCTGGGATGTGCCGGTCTGGGCGCATATCCCGCTGATCCATGGCGAGGACGGCAAGAAACTGAGCAAGCGGCACGGCGCGCTCGGCGTCGAGGAATACCGCGCCATGGGTTATCCGGCGCAGGCGATGCGCAACTATCTGGCGCGGCTGGGGTGGAGCCACGGCGACGACGAGATCTTCGGCGACGCCGAGGCGCAGGCGTGGTTCGACCTGGGCGGGATCGGCAAGGCACCGGCGCGGCTGGATTTCAAGAAACTGGGGCACATCTCGGGGCGCCACATCGCGGCGATGGACGCAGACGCGCTCATGGCCGGTCTCGCCGCCTATCGGGCGGCGGTCGGTGCGGCGGCGCTCTCTGCGGCCAAGGCCGAGACCCTGCGCCGCGCCCTGCCCCACCTCCAGGACCGGGCCAAGACCTATGGCGATCTCTTGGACAAGGGCCACTTCGCCCTGATCGACCGGCCCGTCGCGCTGGATGACAAGGCGGCGAAGGCTCTGGACACGGTATCCAAAGGTATACTGTCCGAATTGACGCCGCAGTTGCAAAATGCTACCTGGGCGCGGGACAATCTGGAGGCTCTGGTCGCCGGGCTGGCCGAAGCGCACGGGCTGGGGCTGGGCAAGATCGCGGCGCCGCTCCGGGCGGCTCTGGCGGGCCGAACAGCGACGCCGAGCGTCTTCGACATGATGATCGTGCTTGGGCGGGAGGAGACCGTCGCCCGGCTCCTAGACGCCGCCGGATAGCCTCCGCCACCGGCGAAGTGAGACAGGCCGCTGCAACAAGGCCTTGAACAGAAGGGGAAACTGTATGTCCGACACTGGGAAGACCGCCAAACTCACCATTGGCGACAAGACCCTCGACCTGCCGATCTATGCCCCCACCGCCGGCCCGGAAGTCATCGACATCCGCAAGCTCTATGCCCAGGGCGATGTGTTCACCTACGATCCCGGCTTTACCTCCACGGCGGCCTGCGACAGCACGATCACCTATATCGACGGCGACAAGGGAGAATTGCTGCACCGCGGCTATCCCATCGACCAGCTCGCCTCGAAATCGCATTTTCTGGAGGTTTGCTATCTGCTGCTCTACGGCGAGTTGCCCACCGCCGTCGAACTCGAAGACTTCGAGAGCCGTGTGACCAACCACACGATGCTGCACGAGCAGATGCACAACTTCTTCCGCGGGTTCCGCCGCGACGCGCACCCCATGGCGATCATGGTCGGCGTCGTCGGCGCCATGAGCGCGTTCTACCACGACTCCACCGACATCTCCGATCCCTGGCAGCGCGAGGTCGCCTCGATCCGCCTAATCGCCAAGATGCCGACCATCGCGGCGATGGCCTATAAATACTCCATCGGCCAGCCGTTCGTGTATCCGCGCAACGACCTCGACTATGCGTCGAACTTCCTGCGCATGTGCTTTAGCGTCCCGGCCGAAGAATACGTGGTCAACCCGATCCTCGCCCGCGCGATGGATCGCATCTTTACCCTGCACGCCGATCACGAGCAGAACGCCTCGACCTCGACGGTGCGGCTGGCGTCGTCCTCGGGCGCGAACCCGTTTGCCTGCATCGCCGCCGGGATCGCCTGTCTCTGGGGTCCGGCCCACGGCGGCGCCAACCAGGCCTGCCTGGAAATGCTGCGCGAGATCGGCACCCCCGATCGCATCCCCGAGTTCATCGACCGCGCCAAGGACAAGAACGATCCGTTCCGCCTGATGGGCTTCGGCCACCGGGTCTACAAGAACTTCGACCCCCGCGCGACGGTGATGAAGCAGTCGGCCGACGAGGTGCTTGAGCTGTTGGGGATCGAGAACAACCCGACCCTCCAGGTCGCCATCCAGCTGGAGAAACTGGCGCTGGAGGACGACTACTTCGCCGAGAAGAAGCTCTATCCCAACGTGGATTTCTACTCGGGCATCATCCTCGACGCGATGGGCTTTCCCACCTCGATGTTCACCCCGATCTTCGCCCTGGCGCGGACGGTCGGCTGGATTTCGCAGTGGAAGGAGCAGATCAGCGACCCGCAGCTCAAGATCGGGCGCCCGCGGCAGCTCTACCATGGGCCGACCTTCCGCGACTACGTGGATGTCGAGGACCGCTGAGCGCGGCGCCTAACGGCCGAGGATCCGCGCCGCCTCCTTGGCGCGGGTCCGCACCCCCGCGGCATAGATCGCCACGTCGCCGCCCACGGCGATAAAGGTCGCCCCGGCCTCGGCTGCCGGAGCGATTCCGGCGGTGTCGAAGGTGATCATGCCCAGCGCCTTGCCGCTCGCCCGGATCCGCGCGGCGGCGTGGGCGATGGCCTCCTGAACCTCCGGGTGGCCGGGGTTCCCTAGATGGCCGAGGGACGCGGCGAGGTCGGCGGGGCCGACGAACACCACGTCCACCCCCTCGGTCGCGGCGATGGCATCGACATTGTCGAGCGCGGTGCGGCTCTCCAACTGCACCATCAGGCAGATCTCGTCGCCCGCGTTGGCCACGTAGTCGGGAATCGCGCCGTAGCCGGTGGCGCGGCTCTGCGCCGCCCCCACCCCGCGCAGACCGGCGCCGGGATAGCGCACCGCGCGGACCATCGCCGCGGCGTCCTCGGGCGTGTCGACCATGGGCACCAGGATGTTCTGAAGCCCGATGTCCAGCACCTGCTTGAGGATCCGCAGATCGCCCACCGGCACCCGCACGCACATCTCGGCGCCACCCCCCGCCATCGCCTGAACCTGGCTCAGGATCAAGGGCAGGTCGTTCGGCCCGTGCTCGCCGTCGATGAGGCACCAGTCGTAGCCCGCCCGCGCCGCAATCTCGGCCGCCGTCGGATGGGCAAAGGCCATCCACAGCCCGAACCGGACCTCGCCGCGCCCGAGCGCGGCCTTGAGTTCGTTCCTGGGGGCGGGCATGGGCGGTCTCCTCGGCGCTGCCTTTTCGGGCGGAGCCTCCCCGATTTCAACCGCTTTGCCAATGGCCGCGACTAAGGGTTTGACGCCGCCCGCCCTTGCCTTAGGCTCGGGCGCCATAACAAGACTTCTGGGAGGAAGATCATGTCTCTGAATACGCTCTTCGGGCGCGTCTGCGTCGCCGCCATCGCCACCGCCTTCGCCGGCGAGGCGCTGGCCACCGAATGGAACGTCTCGCTGTGGGGCAAGCGCCGCGCCTTCACCGAACACGTGGAGAAGCTGGCAGAACTCGTGGATCAAAAGACTGGCGGCGAGTTCACCCTCAACATCAGCTACGGCGGCCTGTCGCAGAACACCGAGAACCTCGACGGCATCTCCATCGGCGCCTTCGAGATGGCGCAGTTCTGTGCCGGCTATCACCGCGACAAGAACCCCACGATCACCGTCCTGGAACTTCCGTTCCTGGGCGTGTCCAGCCTGGAGCAGGAGCGCGAGCTGTCCATGGCGCTCTACGAGCACCCCGCGGTGCAGGAGGATCTGGGCCGCTGGAACGCCACGCCGCTGATGCCCTCGCCGCTGCCGCAATACAATATCGTCGGCGTCGGCGAGGCGCCCAAGACCCTGGACGACTTCGCAGGCTTCAACGTCCGCGCCACCGGCGGCATCGGCGCCGCGATGGAGAAACTGGGTGCGGTGCCCACGTCGATGTCCGCCTCCGAGGTGCGCCAGGCGCTGGATTCCGGCGTGGTCAAGGGCGTGAGCTTTGCCCCGCACGCGCACATGTCCTTCGGCACGGTCGAGACCGGCGAGTGGTGGACCACGAACCTCAACCCCGGCACCGTGAACTGCCCGGTGGTGGTGAACACCGACGCGCTGAACGATCTCTCCGAGGAGCACCGCGAGGCGCTGATGAGCTCGGTCGACGAGGCGCTGGACCACTACATCGACTTCTACAACAACGACACCATGTCGCGCTGGCCCGGGGTGCTGGAGGAGAAGGGGATCGAAGAGATCACCTTTACCGAAGACGAACTCGCCGCGTTCCGCGACGCGGCCGCGGCCCCCTCGGCCCAGGCGTGGATCGAAGAGAACGCCGCGCGGGGCATTCCCGCACAGGAGCTCTACGACATGGTGACGGGGATGATCGCCGAGGGCTCGTGAGCCTGGCGACATCGCCCATGGCGGACACCCGGGGGACTTTGCGTCCCCCGGACCCCCGGCAGGGTATTTCGGCCAAGATGAAGGAGCGGGCGCGATGATGTGGCGGGGCGTCTGAGGTGGCGGGGGCCGCCGCGATCCTGGAGGACGGCTCGACCCTGAGCCGTCTCGACCGGGCGCTGTTCCGTCTGGAGGGGTGGCTGGCGCTGATTTCGGGCCTGGCGGTGTTCGGGCTGATGGTGCTGGCGGTGATCTCGGTGGGCGGGCGCAACTTCTTCAACCAACCGCTGCCGGGCTATGTGGACTGGATCCAGCAGGCGATGCCGCTGATCGCCTTCATGGGCATCGCCTATACCCAGCGGCTGGGTGGGCACATCCGCATGGACATCCTGGTGGGCGCGCTCAAGGGCCGTCCGCTCTGGGCCGCCGAGTTCGTGACGACGCTGGCGGTGCTGATCCTGATGGCGCTGTTGGTCTGGGGGTCCTGGGCGCATTTCCTGCGCTCCTTCGATTTCGGCGCGCCGATGTGGAGCCGGGATTCCTCGTTCGACATCAACCTGCCCCTGTGGCCGGCCAAGCTGTTGGCACCGGTGGCGTTCTCCGTTCTGTGCCTCAGGCTGCTCCTGCAACTCTGGGGGTTCGGCCGCGCGTTCCTTCTGGGTCTGAGCGAACCGGTGGCGGTGCCCCTGGTGATGAGCGCGGCGGAACAGGCCGCCGCCGAGGCGCGCGCCATGTCGGACGGAGACTGAGCCCATGGATCCTATCGACATCGGTTTGTGGTGCACCGGCGCGCTGTTCCTCCTGGTGGTGCTCGGGATGCGCGTGGCCTTCGCCGCCGCGTTCGCAGGGCTGATCGGGCTCGTCTGGATCTTCTGGGCGCGGAAGGGCTATGCGGGCGACGAGTTCTTTTGGGCGCTGACCGTCGCGGTCAAGACCGCCGGACAGGTGCCCCATTCCAAGGTGGCGAGCCAGGCGCTGAGCCTGATCCCCACCTTCATTCTCATCGGCTATCTGGCCTACTATGCGGGGCTGACCCGGGCGTTGTTCGAGGCCGCCAAGCGCTGGGTCGGGTGGCTGCCCGGGGGGCTCGCCGTCTCGACCGTCTTTGCCACTGCAGGGTTCGCGGCGGTCTCGGGGGCGAGCGTGGCGACGGCGGCGGTGTTCGCGCGCATCGCCATCCCCGAGATGCTCAAGGTCGGCTACGACAAACGCTTTGCCGCGGGCGTGGTGGCGGCGGGCGGCACGCTCGCGTCGCTGATCCCTCCGTCGGCGATCCTGGTGATCTACGCGATCATCGTGGAACAGGATGTGGGGATGCTGTTGCTCGCCGGGTTCATCCCCGGCGTGGTCTCGGCGCTGATCTACGGCGCGCTGATCGTCGGAATGGCGCTGACGATCAAGGGCTTCGGCCCGCCGGTGCGGGGGTTCACCTGGGGCCAGAGGCTGATCGCCCTGCCCCCGGCGCTGCCCATCGTGTTCGTGGTCGTGATCATCATCTTCTTCATCTACAACCCCTTCGGCGGCGACGCCTGGGGCACGCCGACCGAGGGCGGCGCGCTGGGCGCGTTCGTGGTGTTCCTGATGGCGCTCTGGCGGGGGATGCGGTGGCGGCAGTTTCGCGACGCGCTCTTGGAAACGGCCAAGCTGAGCGTGATGATCTTTTCTATCATCTGGGGCGTGCTGATCTACGTGCGGTTTTTGGGCTTCGCCGACCTGCCGGGGGCGTTTTCGGACTGGATCCAGTCCTTGGACATGGCGCCGATGCTGATCCTGGTGTGCATCCTGTTGGCCTATGCGGTGCTGGGGATGTTCATGGACGCCATCGGGATGCTGCTGCTGACCCTGCCGGTGGTCTATCCGGCGGTCATGGCGCTGAACGGCGGGCCCTACGTGACGGCGGCGGAGTCCACCTTCGGCATGTCGGGCCCGATGTGCGCGGTGTGGTTCGGGATCCTGGTGGTCAAGATGGCCGAGTTCTGTCTGATCACGCCGCCCATCGGGCTGAACTGCTTTGTCGTCGCCGGCGTGCGCGACGACATCTCAGTTCAGGACGTGTTCCGCGGAGTGACGCCGTTCTTCGTGGCGGACGCGATCACCATCGCCACGCTGGTGGCGGTGCCGGGGATCGTGCTGTGGCTGCCGAGCCAGATGTGAGCGGACCGCGCGCTGCACGTTCCGCCCGGTCCCCGGCGCATCGATGCGGGTGGGCGCCGGGCGCCGCCTGGCCCGCCCATACTCCCGGGGTGGCCAGGCGGTGGTCCGTCAGGCGCCCGACGCCCCGCCGTCACCAGGGCATCAGCGCCACGGGCGAGCGGCCCGAATAGTTCGCATAGACCGTTTTCTTGCGCAGGTAGGCGTCGAGCCCGTGGATCCCGTCGTCGCCGCCGGGACCGCTGTTGCGGTAGCCGGTATGGTAGCCCTGGAGCGCCTCCGGCCCGACCCTGTTGATGTAGACCTCGCCGAACCGCACATCCTGCACTGCACGCATGATCCGCGAGAAGTCGTTGGTGAACAGGTAGGCGGACAGACCGTAGCGGCTGTCGTTGGCGATCGACACCGCCTCGTCAAAGTCGGCAACCTTCATTAGCGGGACCACGGGTCCGAAGATCTCGTCGCGCATGATGGGCATGTCGGCGCGCACCCCGGCCAGGATCGTGGGTTTCAGCCAGTTGCCACCGGCCACCGGGGGGGTGTCGGGCCTGCCGCCCTGCAACAGCACCTCGGCACCGGCCGCCACGGCCTCTTGCGTGATGCGCTCGACCTTTTCCAGCTCGGGCTGCGACACCTTCGGCCCCAGGTCGGTGGTGTCGAGCATCGGATCGCCCATGCGCAGCGCGCGAGTCGCCTCGACGAAGCGGTCGACGAACGCGTCGAAGATGCCCTCTTGGATCAGCATCCGCTCGTTGCAGATGCAGACCTGGCCGCAGTTCATGAACCGCGACGTGACCGCGGAGGCGACGGCCAGGTCGAGATCGGCGTCGTCCATGACGATCAGAGGTGCCTTGCCACCCAGTTCCAGCGACACGGGCACCAGGTTCGCCGACGCGGTCTGCATGATCCGCTTTCCGGTCGGCACACTGCCGGTCATGGTGATCAGGTCGATTTCGGGATGCGCGGTCAGGGCGGCGCCCACCGTGTCGCCCGGTCCGGTCACGATGTTGACGACGCCGTCCGGCACGCCCGCCTGGGCAAAGAGGCGCGCCATGTAGAGGGCCGACAGCGGCGTCTCCTCGTGCGGCTTCAGCACGATGGCGTTGCCTGCGATCATCGAGGGCGCGACCTTGCGGCTGACGAGAGCGGCGGGATAGTTCCACGGGATGATCCCGACCACGACGCCCACCGGGACGCGCTGGATCCAGATTTGCTCGTCCGGGGCGTCCGAGGGAAAGATCTCGCCTTGGATGCGGCGCGCGAACTCGGCGAAGTAGGTAAAGAACTCGGCGGCCCCGGCCACTTCGCCGCGGGCCTCGGCGATGGGCTTGCCCTGCTCGGTCACGACCAGGCGGGCCAAGGGGTCGGCGTGATCGCGGATGAGCCCGGCGATGCGGTGCATGACGGCGGCGCGCTCCACGGGCGCCAGGGCGGCCCAGGCCGGCTGTGCCCGGCGCGCCGCGTCGATGGCGCGCAGGGCCTGGTCGGCATCGCCCTCGGCGACCTCGGCGATCACCGATCCGTCGGTCGGGTTCAGCACCGGCCGCGTTCCGGCGGCGCCGGGCACCCACGCTCCGTCGATCCACATGCTGTCGTAGTCGCTCATTGTCGGTTCTCCTGCACTATGCCTGACCCTCGGCGGCCGCCTGCCCGGCATCGGGGCGCGCGAGCCTCAGGGCGTAGTCGATGGCCTCGATCAGGCTGGTCTCGTCGGCGATGCCTTGCCCGGCGATGTCGAATGCGGTGCCGTGGTCGACCGAGGTGCGGATGATCGGCAACCCCAGGGTCACGTTCACGCCGTTCAACACCGTCCACTTGCCCGTTTCGGGGTCGACGCCGAAGCCCAAGAGCTTGACCGGGATATGCCCCTGGTCGTGATACATGGCGATCACCGCGTCGTAGGCCCCGCCCCGCAGCTTGACGAACACCGTGTCGCCGGGAACCGGGCCGAGGACCGCCTCGCCGCGCGCCCGATAGGCCGCGACGAGCGGTTCGGTGACGTCGATGTCGTGGCGGCCGAAGATGCCGCCCTCGCCCGCGTGGGGGTTCAGCGCCGCGATGGCGATCCGCGGCTGCGACAGTCCCAGCCTGCGCAGCGTGGCCAGGGTGAGGTCCACCACCCGCGCGATGCGCTCGGGGGTCGCGCGCGAGGGCACATCGGCCAGCGCGCAATGGGTCGAGACATGGGAGACCCGGAAATCCCCGTGGGCGAGCATCATCACGCTGTCGCGCACGCCGGTGAGGTCCGCCAGCATCTCGGTATGTCCGGCGTAGTCGTGCCCGGCCAGGTGCAGCGCCTCCTTGTTCAGCGGCGCCGTGACGATCCCGGTGATCCGGCCGTCCTGGGCCAGGCGCGTGGCCAGGGCCACCGCCTGATAGGCCTGCTCGCCGGCCGCGGCCGAGACTTCGCCCCAGCGGATGTCGCTGCCCCCCGACGGGGTGGGAAGGACGGCCGCCCCGGTCAGGCCGGCGATGCCGTCCACGTCCACCGTCGCCGGCGGTGCGATCGACAGGACCTTGCCTGCACGGTCGAGCGCCTCGGGATCGCCCACGAGCAGCAGCGCGAACTCCCGCTCGGCCAGCCGGGCGCTGACACCGTTCATGGCCTTCAGCGCGATCTCGGGACCGATCCCGGCGGGATCACCCAGCGTTATGGCGAGGATGGGAATGGACACGGGGGGCGACCTCACTTGATTATCGAGATTTTCGATCTGTCGATGGTCAGGAACACCGCCGCGATCAGCACAAGCCCCTTTACGATATTCTGCAAATACGGATCCACGCCGGTCATGTTCATCCCGTTGGACAAAATGGCGATGATCAAGACGCCCAGGACGGTCCCGCGGATGTGGCCGACGCCTCCGGTCAGGGGCGTCCCGCCGACGACGACCGCCGCGATCACGTCCAGTTCCAACCCCTGCGCGAGCTGCGCGGTGGCGGCCATGGTCCGCGCGCTCTGGAGCAGCCCGGCCAGCCCGCAGAGCGCACCGGCCAGCACGAAGATCCAGAACTTCACGCGATTGACGTTGATCCCGCTGAGGAGCGCGACGCGCTCGCCGCCGCCGATGGCGCGCACTTCGCGGCCGAACACCGTCTGATTGAGGATGGCGGCCGCAACCACCGTGGCCGACAGCGCGATCAGAACCGTGTTCGGCACCCCCAACGTGCGCCCGGTGTAGAAACCCAGGAAGTCGCGGTCGGTGATCGAGACCGGCGCGCCGCCGGTATAGAGCAGCACGACGCCACGAAAGATCACGAGCGTGCCGAGCGTCACGATGAAGGACGGGATCTTGCCATAGGCAAAGAGCGCGCCGTTCACCGCACCGCAGAGAAAGCCGACGGCGATGGCCGGCAGAATGGCCCAGACCCCCAGGGTCGCCGACAGCGCCGAGGCCGCCAGCGCGCTGATCGCGACCATCGAGCCCACGGACAGGTCGATGGACCCGCTGATGATCACGAACGTCATGGCCAGCGCGGCGACCAGCAAAACCGCGCTCTGCTGCATCACGATGAGGGCGTTGTTGACCGACAGGAACCGGTCGGACATCACGCCGAACCCCAGGCATAGAACCAGGAGCAGAGCCAGCGGGAACCAGTTCCGCAGCCGGTCCACCGCCGACCGGCCACGGGCCCGTCCGGCGGTGTCGGTCTTGGGCTGGGCTACATCATCCATTTCACAACCTCTTCCTCGTCCAGGTCCGCCCCGGCCTCGAAACTCTGGGAAATCGTGCCTTTGCGGGTCACCATCACCCGGTCGGACAGGGCCAGCAGTTCGGGCAGATCCTCGGTGACCATCAGAACCGCCATCCCCTTGTCCGCGAGCGCGCGGATCACGCGGTAGATCTCGGACTTGGCGCCGACATCGACGCCACGGGTGGGGTTGTTCAGCAGCAATATCTGCGGTTCGGCCGCCAGGCACTTGCCCAACACGACCTTCTGCATATTCCCGCCGCTCAGGGAGCCGACGGGGGTGTCGAGCGTCTGCGTCTTGATCCCCAGCGATCCCACCTGCGCATCCGCCATGGCGCGCATTCGCCTGCGGTCGGAAAACGCCCGCGCCCGCCTCGGGCGCGCCGCGAGCGTGAGGTTCTCCAGCACGCTGAACTCGGTGATGATGCCCTCGCCCGTGCGGTCGCCGGGCAGCGCGGCGATCCCCGCCTGCCAGGCATCTTGCGGGCTTTTGGGGCGGAACGGGGTCCCGCGCAGCCGGATGTCGCCGGCGCTGCGTTTCACCGACCCGCCGACCGCGCCCAGGATCGCCTCGCCCCCTGAGCCCTTCAACCCGCCGAAGCCCACGATCTCCCCGCGGCGCAGGTCGAAGGCCAGGGGCCCGACGCCGCCCTGGGTCGTCAGGCCGCTGACCGACAGAACCGTGTCGCCGCCCTGCTCGCCCCTCTTAGGCGGAAAGAGGCCGCCGGCGAGATCCCGGCCGACCATGAGCTCGTAGAGCCGATCCTCGGTCAGCTCGCCTGCGGCATAGGTCCCCACCAGCGCCCCGTCCTTGAGCACCACCAGGCGGTCTGCGATCTCGAACACCTGCTGGAGGTGGTGCGAGACGAAAGCGACGCCGATCCCCTGGCTCCGCAACTCGCGGATCACGCCCATGAGGCGCCGCGCCTCGTCATGGTTCAAAAACGCGGTGCTCTCGTCGAAGAAGACGAACCGGGGCTGGGTGGCCAGGGCGCGGGCGACCTCGATGGTTTTGATCTGCCCCAGGTCGAGGCCCGCGATGTCGTCGGTGGCCGAGAAATCCGCGCCGATCCGGTCGAGGATGGCCTGGGCGTCGGCGCGCAGCCGCGTCCAGTTCAGAAATCCCAGGCGCCCATAGTCGCCCAGATGCCCCAGCATCACGTTCTCGGCGACCGACACCGCGCGGTTCACGTTGAGTTCTTGAAAGACCAGCGCGACGCCCAGCCGCTCGGCCTCGCGCTGGGTGCGCGGAGCATAGGCGCGGTCGTCCAGCATGGCCTCGCCCCCCGAGCGCGGTTCGATCGCCGCAAGAACCTTGAGCAGCGTCGACTTGCCCGCCCCGTTCTCGCCGACGATGGCGACGACCTCGCCGGGATGGAAATCGACCGACACCGCGTCCAGGACACAGGTCGTCCCATAGATCTTGCTGATGCGACGGGCTGAGAGCACGGGTCCAGAACCTCGGTTGGAACGGTGGGGCGAGAGGCAGGGAGAGCGCCGCCCGTCGCGGCGCCCTCCGTCAGGGTCACTGGCTGTAGGTCATCTCGAACACAGCCGTCTCGGCATCCGGGTTGTAGGTCCGCGAACGATCCTTGAAATCGTACTCGGGCACCCCGCCGGGGAAGTCAGCGCGGAACTGCGGCACCAGATCCTGGGTCAGCGGCAGCAGGTCGAGTTTGACGTTGGCCTGCTCGGCCGGGAGCGCATTGCCGTTCAGGTGATCGTACATCATCACCAGCGCGAACCCGCCCTGGAGCCAATGCCCGCCGATGTCGAAGAGCAGCGTTCCCTGCTCAACCGCGTCCACGTTCTCGGGGTTGAGGTCCATGCCGACCACGACGATGTCCTCGCCTGCCGTCTGGCCGGCGCTGGTGATGGCGGCGATCACGCCGGTGGCGGTGCCGCCGTTCGCGGCCCAAACGCCCTGGATCTCGGGATTGCCCTGCCAGAGGCTCTCGAACACGGTCTGCGAGGTGTCGCGGACGAAGTTGCCGTCGACCTCGCCCACGACGACGACGTCGGGGTTCGCGTCCAGCGCGTCCTGAAGCCCAGCGCGGCGGTCGATGGCGACCGAGGTTCCGGCAGTGCCGTTCACCACTGCGATATGCTTCTTGCCGTCCTCGTCGGGCTCGATGGCGTCGAACAGAGTCTCGGCCATCTGCCGTCCGGCGTCGCGGTCGCTGGGACCGACGAAGGCCAGGTAGTTCGGGAACATCGGATCCTGAGGTTCGAAATCGGCATAGGTGTCGGTCAGGATCACCGGGATGTCCGCGTCGCGGGTGAGCGTCAGGCCCGGCACGGCGGTGGCCCAGTAGGGCGTGTAGATGATGCCGTCGACCCCCTGCGCGACCAGATCCTCCAAGGACCGGATCATCTGGTCAGGATTGTTGTCGGCGTTGAGCACGGTCAGATCGACCCCCAGCTCCTCGGCCCCCGCGCGCATGAAGTCCACGTAGGAATTCCAGAACTGCGCATCCAGCGTCGGCACGATCACCCCGATGTCGGGATTCTCGGCCTGCGCCGGGGCAGCGACCACGACGGCAAGCGCGCCCGCGGCCGTCGCCTTCAGAAGTCTGTTCATCTCGGTCTCCTCCCTAATCAATCGGGACGACGCGGACCGCCTGCGACCGATTCCCGACCGTCATCCCCCAGCACCACCTTGGCGCGTCGTGAAACGTTTTGGAAGAAAAAAGGTGAAACCTTTGGAATTTTATGGAAGCTATTGAAATCGGTCGCGTGCAGGACCGAACATCGAGGGAGACGACGAATGCTGCCCCCCATGCGACGAGCGCGCATCCTGGAGCTTCTGCGCCGGGACAAGGTCGCGACGCTCAAGGACATGTCGATCGCGCTGGGCGTCTCCATGTCCACGCTGCGGCGCGACGTCGACTATCTCTGCGAGAGCGGCCATTTGGAGCGCACCCACGGCGGCGCGATGCTGAACGAGGAGGGGCGCAGCGCGGTCGAGCTGGAGCCCGCCATCGCCACCGAACTCGAAAGCGACGCCAAGCGCGCCATCGGGCGCCGGGCGGCCGAACTGATCAAACCTGGCCAGACGGTGATGTTCGACAGCGGCAGCACCACCGCCGCCGTTGCCCGTGCCGCGCGCGAGCGGGGGGTGCCCTTCACCGCCGTGACCAACGACCTCGCCATCGGCGGGCTGTTGTCAGCCACGCCGACGATCCGCGTCCTCGTCGTCGGCGGTTTCGTGCGGACGGGGACATCGACGCTTCTCGGACCCGAGCTGATGACTGCCGTGGCACGGCTGCGCACCGATCTGGTCTTCATCGGCACCCACGCGCTGACGGCCGACGAACTGTCCGACACCTCCGTCGAGCTGGCGGACCTGAAACGCGCGTTTCTCCTGGCCGCCGACCGGGCGGTCGCCGTGGTCGACAGCTCCAAGGTCTTTAGCCGCGCATTCTGTAGCTTCGCGCGCACCCGTGACTTGGAACGGGTGATCACGGACGCGCGCATCGCCCCCGGCGACCTCGACGCCCTGCGCGCGCGCGTCGCCGTGGACACCGTGTCAGAGGTCGAGTGATGGGTCCGGCGACCGGCCGGCGGCTCCGCCTCGTCGCGGACGATCTGACCGGCGCGCTCGATGCGGCCGCGCCCTTCGCCGCGCCCGGCACGCCCGTGCAGGTGCCGCTGGGACCGGGCCGTCCCGCCGGGTCGGTCGCGCTGAGCAGCGAGAGCCGCGACCTGCCCCTGCCCGCGGCGCTAGAGCGCGTCGGATCGGCCTGGTCCCGCCTCGGCGGGGCCGCCGCGGACGACCTGGTGTTCAAGAAGGTCGACAGCGTGCTCAGAGGTCACCCGCTGGAAGAGACGTTGCACCTGATGCGGCTCGGCGGGTTCGCCCGGTGCGTCTTCGCCCCGGCGTTCCCCGAGATGGGGCGGATCACCCGGGGCGGGCGGCACCTCGCCAAATCCCCTTCGGGATCGTGGGCGCCGACGCCGCACAGCGACCTGGCGGCGGCCTTTGCCGCGCTCGGGGTGCGGGCGGGCACGGGCGAGGACGGCGCCGAGACCGTCCTGCTGCTCGACGCGGAGACGCAGGACGACCTGCGGGCTGCCGTGGTCCGGCTGGGGCACCGGCGGCGCCTCCTCTGGGCCGGCAGCCGGGGCCTGGCCGAGGCGCTCGCACCGCGCGCCGCCCTCCTGCCCCGGCCCGCGGTCTCGCTCTTCGTCTTCGGCACCAACCATCGGGTGAGCCGCGCGCAGGCCGAGGCGCTCCGGCCCCGCACCGCGCCCTTTCCGCCCCATGGCCCCGTGCGGCTGGACCGGGCGCGCAGCCGGATGCTCGATCCCGTGCCGCAGGCGTCCGATGCCGCCGCGACCTCCGCCGCGGTCGCCGAAGCTGTCGGCCGGCTCGACGGCCCGATGGACGGTCTGACGCTGTTCGTCACCGGCGGCGACACGCTGGCCCGCGTTTTGGACGCGTCGGGAGCGGTCGGGCTGGACTGCATCGGCGAACTCGCGCCCGGCCTTCCCCTGTCCACCGTTCGGGGTGGGCGCCTGGACCGCGCCGGGATCGTGACGAAGTCCGGGGGCTTCGGCGACCGCGACCTGCTCCTCGACCTCGCTGTGCGCCTATGACCGTGCGGCGGCACGCGCCGGGCGGCACGCGGGCCCAGGCGGCGCCCGGACCCCGCCGCCGTCAACGGGCGGGGTCGCCTCCCGGCCCGACCGACAGAATCTCGGCTTGCCAGATCTCCTTGGCCTCCAACGGCTTGGCCGCGCGGAGGTCGTCGCAGGCGCCGTAGCTGCGGACCTGGCCGGGACGGCAGGCCACCTGCACGACGCGGCCGCCCACCGTTACCGCAAAGCGCCGCGCCCGCCCTGTCCCCCCCAGCTCGGCGACCTGCGGACTATAGCAACCTGCGGGCGCGACGGCGCCGAGCGCCGCGACCTCGGCCGCCTGGGCCGCGGGGTTCAGCGTCGACGCGCCGCGGTAGCGGGGGACGTAAGGGTGCCCCCGGGCCTCGGCGGCGAGGAGAGACGCGGCGTCGGCGGGGACCAGACGGCCGTATTTGCGCAGCGCGGGCAGAACCAGCAATCCGGCCGCCAGGCGGCAGCCCCCCAGATGCGTGCATTCCCACACGTCGAAGTCCTGCCCCCGGGCCTCCGCCTCGGCCGCCACGGCCTTGTAGAGCGCAAAGCCCCACTTCGCGCAGCAGCGGTCGTGCTTGCCATGGGTGCAGCAGAGCACCAGGGGTGCCGCCACCGGCACGGGCCGGAACCGATCCAGCCGGGAGGGCTCGCCCCCGACGGCATCCAGGACCGCGGGCAGCTCCGCCGCCGCGATGTCGATCCTCACCGCCTCGGGCATGAGAAACACGGCGATACCGTCGCCGTCATAGGGCTTGCGGTCGATCAGGTTCACCCGGCGCCCGGCGGCGACCACGCGCGCGATGGCCGCGCGCACGCCGCCGTCCATCCCCCCCGCGATGCGCAGCGAATGGCGCCACTTCGCCTTGGGCCAGCGGATGAGCACGGTCGCCGCGTCGTGTGCCCCCCATCCGGCCAACGGCTCTCCCGCGGCCGCACTGTGCTCGGTGCAGAACGCGGGCGCGGAAGGGTCGGCCGCGATGGGGGTCTCGGCCGTCATCGCGCCCGCCTCTCGGTTCGCCCGGCCCAGGTCACTTGGTGAGGATCAGCTTGCCCGCGCGGGTGATGCGCAGCCAGTAGACCTGGGTGTCGAGCACGATGCGGGCCTGGACGCCGCCGCGGATCAGGTCGCGCGCATCGTAGGTGGGGACGTCGCCCCGCTCCTTCGCGTCGCCGCCCGCAGAGGGCGCGGTGCGGGTCATGCCCGTCGCTCCCGCACCGGGCCGTGTTGGCCCCGCGGGAGTGCGCGGCGCGGCGGGAGGCGGTCGGCGTCTCGGCGGGGATCCCCCACCTTGGGCCCGTCGTGTCTGAGCATCTTGGCCCTCCGTTTGGGACGGTCCGACGGATGTTCGCTGGCGCTCCGCGCCCCAATCCGGCCGGTCAGGCTATTTCCGATAGTTTTTATCGGATACACAAATATCCCTGGGGTCAAGCCCTCCCTGCCGACCCGAACGGGGAATTCGGCCTTTCGCAGTCGGACCCGCCTCTGGCGTCCGTCAGGGCCAGGCCGACGCGGGCGCGACGGCCGCGGTGGGCGCCGAGCGCGCTCCTTTTCGGCTTCCACACCCGCCCCTGAGACCGCGGCGCGTCGGTCGTTCGGTCCCATCCGGCAGACAGTCCGTGTTCCGCGGCCGCGGCCGTCGCGGTCAGGTCGCGCGACCGCGCGCGTCCCGTTCGGTCATCGCATTCCGAGCTTTCATTCCGGTGTCACCCCGTAGATGCGGGCGACATCCTTCAGCATCAGATCGGCGGCGATCACTCCGCCTGCGGTGTTCCAGATGGCGTCGTCGACCTCGTGAACCCGGCCCGCCCGGACTGCCGAGAGGGTCTGCCAAAGGGGATCGGCCAGCGCCTCTCGGGCCGCGGCGCTGCCCTTGCCGTCGCCCGTCTCCCAGGTGAAGTGAAAGATGCGGTCGCCGTCCATGTCGGGGATGCTCTCCTTGCCCACCCGCAGGGCGAAGTCGTCCACGTCCTGGTTCTCTGGCCGGGCAAAGCCGAGGCGGTCCAAGAGCACGCCCGAGAAGCTGTCCTTTTGATAGATGCGAATCTGCGAGGGCAGGAACCGGATCACGGACACCTCTTCTTGCAGGGAATCGCCCAGAGCCGCCGAGGTGGCGGCCACGTCGGCCTCGAAGCGGTCCATCACCGCCTGCCCTTCCTCGACGCGGCCCAGAGCTTCGGCATAAAGCGCGAAGTTCACCATCCAGTCGCCGCGCAGCCGTTCGGACAGGACCGTGGGCGCGATGGCCGAGAGCTGCCGGTAGATCTCCTCGTGCCGCTGCTTGTTGCCGAGGATCAGGTCGGGCTCCAGCGCGGCGACCAGTTCCAGGTTGATCGCGCTCTCCTTGCCCAGGGGCGCCACGTCGTCCATCCGCGGGGCGATATGGGCATACCACGGATCGCCGTTCCACGAGGTCGCGGCCCCGACCGGCGTGACGCCCAGGGCCAGGACCGCCTCGGTGCCCTCGTTGGTCAGGACGACGACCCGCTCGGGGGCGTCCGGCACGTCGGTGTCCCCCATGGCGTGGGTGACCGTGCCGGCATGGACGGCGGGCGCCAGGAGAAGCGCGGCGGCGGCGGTGAGAAACAGACGTCTCGACATGAAGCTTTCCCTTGGGACGAAATGGTGCTTAAAGAGGTTGACCAAAACACTCAGGAAAGCAACCCGCAACATGCGCCCCGCCGTTCCAGCGCTGATCGCGGCCTCTGCGGGGTTGGCCCTGGCCAGCCTGCATCTGGGCGTCCGGTTCACGCCGCCGGGCGAGGTGCTGGCCGCGCTCGCGGGCCGCGGCGAGGGTCAGGCGGCGCTGATCGTGCAGTCTCTGCGGCTGCCGCGGGCGGTGTTGGCGGTGGTTGTGGGCGCATCGCTGGGACTGGCCGGTCTGCTGATGCAGACCGCTGTGCGTAACCCCATCGCCGAGCCCGGGCTCTTGGGCGTCAACGCCGGAGCGGCGTTCGCCGTCGTCCTCCTCCTCACCTTGGTGCCTGGGGCGGCGATGACGCAGGTGATGCTGACCGCCGCCCTAGGCGCGGCGGTGGCGGTGGTCTGCGTCATGGGTCTGGCGCTGTCGACGGCCAGCGGGATGTCGCCGGTGTTCCTTCTCCTCGCCGGGGTGACCATCGCCGCGCTCCTCAACGCCGGGCTCCAGGTGCTGATCCTCCTCGACGAGGCGGTGATGGAGGAGCTGTTGTTCTGGCTCGCCGGGGCCTTCGTCGATCGCCCGATCGACGGCCTGTGGATCGCCCTGCCCCTCCTGGCCTTGGTGGCCCTCGCCGTGGTCCGGTTTCGCGCCGCGCTGGACGTCCTGGGGACGGACGACGCGACGGCCGCGACCCTGGGCGTCGACGTCCTGCGCACGCGGCTGGGGTTCCTCGGCGCGGTGGCGCTGCTGTCGGGGGCGTCGGTGGCGCTGGCGGGGCCCATCGCCTTCGTCGGTCTGGTGGCCCCGCATCTGGCGCGGCTGTCGGGCGGGCGCGGCACCGCCGCGCTGCTGCCGCTGACGATGCTCTGGGGCGCGGTCCTGGCCCAGTCGTCGGACATCCTCGCCCGCTTCGTCCTCTACCCGTCAGAGGCGCCGGTCTCGGCCGTCATGGCGATGGTCGGCGTCCCGCTTCTGGTGCTGCTCTTGCGCCGCCGCCGGATCGCAGCGGCATGATCCGCAGCGCCGGCCCGCTCGCCGCCATCGCCTTGGCGCTCGCCTGCCTGACGGTGGCGGCGGTGGCGCTGGGGTCGTCGGCGATGCCCGTGGACCGGGTGATCGCCAGCCTCCTGGGACACGGCGCGCGGATGGACGGGATCATCGTCTGGGACCTGCGTCTGCCGCGGGTGGCCCTGGCGATCCTGGCGGGGGCCGCTCTGGGCGTCGCGGGCGCGCTCCTACAACGGGCGACGCGCAATCCGCTGGCCGCACCGTCGGTCCTGGGCATCGTCGACGGCGCCGCTCTGGGCGTTCTGCTGTTCCTCCTGATTTTCTCGGACGCCGCGAACGCACTGACCGTCTCGGTCTATTGGCAGCCTTTGGCCGCCGGGATCGGCGCGTGCGTCTTCGCCGCCGCGGTCGCGCTGCTGTGGTGGCGCGAGAGGCACAGCCCCATGCGGCTGATCCTCTACGGCGTGGCGCTGGCGGCGCTGGCCAACGCGCTGGTCGTGCTGTTGATCATCGCCGGGCCGGTGTTCCGGGCAAGCCAGGCGCTGATCTGGCTCGCCGGGTCGGTCCACACGGCGGAATGGCGCGACGTGCAGATCCTGGCGCTCTGCCTGGCTGGGCTGAGCCTGCCCGCGCTGTTGCTGATCCGCCCGCTCGACCACATGCGTCTGGACGACCAGAGCGCCCGCGCCTCGGGTCTTTCGGTCGACGCCGCGCGGGTTTCCGCCCTGGCGGTGTCGGTGCTGATGACCGCCGCCGCGGTCAGCGTCGTCGGCGGCATCGGCTTTGTCGGGTTGATCGCGCCGCACCTGGCCCGCCTGCTCTTCGGCTCCGCGATCGGGGCACAGATGCTGGGCGCGGCGCTGATCGGACCGATCATGGTGGTGGGCGCCGACCTCCTGGGGCGCCTCGCCTTCCAGCCACTGGAGGTGCCCGCCGGCGCGCTGACCGCGCTGATCGGGGCGCCGTATTTCCTCTATGTCATGGTGCGGCGGGGCCAGGCCCATGCGTGACGACCGCCCACCCCCTGCCCTGTGCATCCGCGACCTGACGGTGCGCTACGACGGCGTGGCGGCGGTGGACGGCATTGCGCTGAACGTCCCCGCGGGAAAGGTCACGGCGCTCTGCGGCCCCAACGGCTGCGGCAAGTCCTCGGCGTTAAAGGCCATCCGCCGCCTGGTCCCGTGCACGGGCACGGTCGAGCTGTGGGGCGACGACCTCAGCCGCGCGCCGCATCGCACGCTGGCCCGCCGGATCGCGATGCTGGGCCAGGCGCCCGACGCGCCCAAGGACATGGCGGTGCGCGACCTGGTGGCGCTCGGCCGCTACGCCCATCGCGCGGGGTTCGGGCGCCTGGGCGCGGACGACCGTGCCGCCATCGCCCGCGCGGTTGCGGCCACGCAGTTGGACGACCTCCTCGACCGCCCCCTCGGCGCGCTGTCGGGTGGGCAGCTGCAGCGGGCGTGGCTGGCCATGGTCTTGGCCCAGGACGCGCCGATCCTGTTCCTCGACGAGCCCACCAACCATCTCGACATCAGCCACGCGCTGTCGACCCTGGGGCTGGTGCGGCGGCTGGCCGACGATCAGGGCCTGACCGTCCTCGTCGTCCTGCACGACCTGAACCTCGCCGCGGGCTTCGCTGACCGGATCGTTTTCATGAAAGCCGGGCGCATCGCCGGTGAGGGCACCGTGGCCGAGGTCTTCGACGCCGATCTCATCTCCCAGGTCTTCGACATCCCCTGCACCGTCATGACCCGTCCGAAGTCCGGGCGCCCCTTCGTGGTGACCGAGTAGCGCCTGGCGCGGGCGGCACGTGGAGAAAAGGACAGCGCCGCCCCGATGGAGACACCGGCAGGCGGGGCGTGGGGTCTCGGGGATCGCGCAGAGCGCGTCGCGATTGGTGGGCTAGCGCTCTGGTCGCCCGCTACACGCTTGGCGACGAGGAGAGCGCCTTCCCGCCGGGGCTCGGTCGTGCGGCGCGCGGTATCGACAAAAGCGCCGACGACGTGGCGGCTGCACTTTCCTCGGCAAGAGCGCTGCCGCGGGGGGGACGGCGCTGCCCGGCGTGGCACCGAGCAGGGTCGTGGGGGCAGAAGCGCCGAAAGGGCCGCACCGCATCATCGCGAGACGGACCGTCCGCGTCCTCGCGGTGAGGGCCGCGCCGGCCCGCAGGGCGGCGGACGGGCGGCTGGCGGCATCTCCTCAAGCAACCGCGCCGAGGCGGCCCAACCGTCCTCGCCAGACGCGCCGCCCCGGGGCCGAGGGACGGCCTTGGAGGCTGAGGACATCCACTCCCTCCGACCCCCGCCCTACTCCCCGGTGCGCAAACGGTCGAGACGCAACCGGTGGCGATGGTCGGTCATCCGGCGCGCCATGGCGTGCACCGCGCCGACCACGCCCAGCACCGACGTCCCCGCGATCAGAAACATCAGGACCATTTGGTATTTCGCGGCCTGCATCACGTCGGCGCCCGCCAGGATCTGGCCGGTCATCATGCCGGGGATCGTGACCAGCCCGATGGCCGACATCGCGTTGATCGTCGGCATGAGCCCGGTGCGAATCGCCTGGCGCACCGGATCGGACAGCGCCTCGCCCCGGGTATGCCCGGCCAGCAGCCGCGCCTCGACGATCCGCACATCGCGGCGGATCGCGGTCGAGAAGGTGTCGAGCGCCAGGGCGATCCCGGTCATCGAACTCCCCGCGACCATGCCGAAGACGGGCAGCGCCACCTGGGGCGCATACCAGGGCCGCGCCTCGATCAGCAGCGCCAGGGCGGGCAGGACGACGACCCACCCGGCCCCGATCATCACCCCGGCGCCGACGGCGACGGTCCAGCGGCGCCCGGCCGGCGCGTCCTGCCGCGCCAGCACCTCGAACCCCGCAAACACCGCCATCGCCGCCATCGCCCCGAGCGTCACCCAGACATTTGCGGCGGCGAAGATCAGGCCGAGAAGCGTCGCCAGCACCACGAGCTGCACCACCATGCGCGCGCCGGCGACCAGCAGGCCCCGCCCCACATGCAGCGACAGCACGAGCGAGAGGCCCGCGCCCAGGAACAGCAGCGCCGAGGCGGCGGCGATGTCGAACGGGGTGAGATCCGGCGTCATGGCAATGACAGGAGGCGGAACCCCAGGCGCCGCGGCTGCTCGGGGTCGTGGGAGGTCAGGATGACCGCCGTGCCCGCGGCCGTCAGCCGCAAGAGGAGCGCCTCGATCACGCCCGTCGCGCGGGGGTCGAGCGGGCCTGTGGGCTCGTCCAGCAGGAGGACCTGGGGGTTCCGCGCCACCGCCAGGGCGATCGCTCCGCGCATCCGCTCGCCCGACGACAGCGAAGTGACGGGCGCGGCGGGCCGGGCGCCGTCGAGCCCCACCGCCTCGAAATCCGCGTCCGGGGCGTGGTCGCGCAGGCTCGGCCGCCAGAACGCCGGCTCGGCCGGGACCAGCGCGACGCGCCTGCGATAGTCCGGGGCGGAGATTGCGGCGCAGTCGCGACCGTCGAGCGTGAGTCGCCCCGCGCCGGGATCGAGATCGGCCAAGCGGCGCAGGAGCAGGCTCTTGCCCGCCCCGGACGCCCCGGCGAGGACCAGTCCCTCGCCCCGCGCCACCGCGAGCGATACCACCCGCCCGGTGGCGATCCTGACCTCGTCCGCCGCAATCATGGCCGGACGATAGGGGCCCCCGGTCGGGCGAACAACTCGCCATCGGAGCGCAGGTCCGGATGGGTCGGGGGCTTCCGTCGAACGGCTCCGTGCGGCGTCCCGCAAAATATCGCCGCGGTGCGGCACGATCCCTCTTGCATCGAACGCGGCCTCCACATACCTTCCAATTGGATGGTAAGAGGATGAGCCGATGCCGAAGATCCACCGCCTGCCCGACCGCGCCGCCGAGACGGAGAAGGTGACGATCAACCTCGGCCCCATCGACCTGGGCCGGATCGACCTGCTGGTGCGCGAGGGGTTCTATTCCAACCGCACCGACTTCATCCGCACGGCGATTCGCAGCCAGCTCGGCACCCACGCCGCCGAGCTGGACCGGACCATCGCCCGGCACCGCTATGAGCTGGGCCTGTTCGACGTCACCCGCGCGGAGTTGGAGGCGTTGCGGGACGCGGGAGAGACGCTCCACCTCAACGTCGTCGGCCTCGCGCGCATCGCGGCCGACGTGACCCCTGACCTCGCGCGCGAAACCATCGCCGAGCTGACCGTGCTCGGCGCCCTGCAAGCCCCCAAGGCGGTCAAGGACGCCCTCGCCGACCGCATGACCTGACCCTCCGTCCCGAAAGGACCGACCCCATGAGTAACGATTTCGCGTCGGCCCTGCGCCAGGCGCTCCAGCAGACGCGTGCCAGCGATCCTGCGGCCGCCACGGCGACGATCCAGGCGGCGCTGAACGGCCGCTCCCTGCCCCAGGGCGGCGCCCTTCCGCTGCGCGGACCGGCCCGCCCGGCGGCCGAGCCCGCGGCGACCGGCCTGCCCGACGGCGCCCGGTTCACCCGCCATACCCATGCCGGCCCCCACGGCCGCCGGGACTACCTGCTCTACGTGCCGTCGCCGCGGCCCGAGGGCCACGGGGCGCTCGTGATGATGTTGCACGGCTGCACCCAAAGCGCCGAGGACTTCGCCCGCGGCACGGCGATGAACGCGCTGGCCGAGCGGCACGGCCTGGTCGTGGCCTATCCCGAACAGGCGCGGACCGAGAACCCGCAGGGCTGTTGGAGTTGGTTCCGTCCCGAGGATCAGACCCGCGAGCGCGGCGAGCCTGCCCTGCTGGCGGCGCTGGCGGGCGAGGTGGCGGGCGCGCACGCGTGCGGCGACCGCGTCTTCGTCGCCGGTCTGTCGGCGGGCGGTGCGATGGCGGCGATCCTGGCCGAGACCCATCCCGACCTGGTCGTCGCCGCCGGGGTCCATTCGGGCCTGCCCGCCGGCAGTGCCCGCGACGTCGCCTCGGCCTTCGCCGCGATGAACGGTCAGGCCGCCCCCGCCCCCCGGCCCCGTAAGGGCGCCCCGCTGATCGTCTTTCACGGCAGCGCCGACCGCACCGTGGTGCCCGCCAACGGCGCCGCCCTGGTCCCCGGCGCGGGGATCGAAACCAGCCATTCCGGCCAGGGGCGCCGCTGGACGCGGCTGACCGCCGACGACAGCGAGCTGTGGCGGATCGAGGGCCTGGGCCATGCCTGGTCCGGCGGCGATCCAGCGGGCAGCTACACCGACGCCGCAGGCCCCGACGCATCCGCCGAGATGGTCCGGTTCTTTCTGGCCCAAAAGGTGCGCGCGTGACCCCTGCGCTGACCTTCGACGCGGTGGACGAGGCCCGGCCCGGCCCGGCCTGGCGCGCCCGGTGGGACGCGACCTGGCCCGACTACCGCGCCTGGTTCTTGGCGCGGGACAGGACGGACGCGCCCGACCGGGCCCAGGCCGAGGCGGCGCTGGCCCGCCACATGCCCGAACTGGTGCCGGTCCACACCCGCCTGACCCGCCTGGCCGGGGGCAGGGATCTGGAGGCGCGGTTCCTCGCCACCTGGTGCCCGCCGCCCTATCTGGGCGGGTGCTCGGTGGCCGCGCAGGCCGAGGGCGGCGCGGTCCGGTTGGTGCGCAACTACGACCTGTCGCCGGAGCTGAACGAGGGGCTGCTCCTGCGCTCGGCCTGGACCGGGCGGCCGGTGATGGGGATGGTCGAGTTCCTCTGGGGTCTCTCGGACGGGATCAACGCCGCGGGCCTCGCCGTCGCCCTGGCCTTCGGCGGGCGGGGCGAGACCGCCCCCGGCTTCGGCATCTGCACGCTCCTGCGTTATGTGCTGGAGACCTGCGCCGACGTGCCCGCGGCGCTGGCCGTCCTGGGCCGTGTGCCGTCGCACATGGCCTATAACGTGGTGCTGGCCGACGCCGCCGGTCGCACTGCCTCGGTCGAGCTGCACCCCGGCGGCGGCGCCACCGCCGTGCGCCCGGCCATCGCCGCGAACCACCAGCACGGCCCCGCCCCGGCGGACCGCCCGGGCTTCACCCGCACGCTGGAGCGTCGGGCGCATCTGGAGCGCATGATGGCCGACGGCACCGCGCCCGGCGACCTGGCCGCGCGGTTCCTCGCGCCGCCGCTCCGCCAGGGCGACTATGCGGGCGGCTTCGGCACGCTGTTCACCGCCGACTACGACCCTGTGGCGCGGGCCATGCGCCTCCTCTGGCCCGGCACCGAGATGGCGCAGAGCCTGGCCGATTTCCGCCCCGGACGGCGCCGAATCGTCTATGACCAGGCCGCGCCCACACCGCTGCCGGACCTGGCGGCGCTGGTCGCCGCCGTGCCCGAGGGCCGCCGCGCCGCCTTCGACCGCTGGCTCGCCCGCGCGGCGGAGGGACCGCCCGACTGGGCCGCCTTCGGCGCCCTCTTCCACCGCGCCCCCGGGTGACCCTACGGCGTCCGGCACCGCGGCCGGACGCCCTTTTCATCGGAACCGAATCCCCTATGCTGGCCCCAAGACGGGGGATTGCCATGGCCAGAGGCGCCATTGACTATGGGAACCTGATGCATCGGGCCATGCGCGGTCTGATCCAGGAGGTGCTGACCGACGTGGCCGCCCATGGCCTGCCCGGAGAGCACCATTTCTTCATCACCTTCGACACCATGCACCCCGACGTGGAGATCGCCGACTGGCTGTCGGACCGCTATCCCGACGAGATGACCGTGGTGATGCAGCACTGGTTCGACAACCTCGACGTCACCGACGACGGCTTCTCGGTGACGCTGAACTTCGGCGACAGCCCCGAGCCGCTCTATATCCCCTACGACGCCATCAAGACCTTCGTCGATCCGTCGGTGGAGTTCGGCCTGCGCTTCGAGACGCAGGAACACGAAGCCGACGAGGCCGAGGTCGAAGAGGCGCCCTTTGCCGAGGCCGAGGAGCCCCCGCAGAAGGCCGAGGTCGTCAGCCTCGACAGCTTCCGCAAATAGGGCTCAGACGGCGCCACGATCCTTGAGCGAGGTGTCGAAGACCTTGCCCTTCACCACCCAGGCCACGCCGAAGGCCCAGAGCGCCACCGACTCGGCCCAGAACGTCAGGCGCAGCGCGGTCCAGCCATCGTCGTAGCTGCCACCGCCCAGGGTCAGCCACGCCGCCCGGCCGACCATGGCCAGGACCACGGCCGCGATGACCGCCCCGCTCACGCGGTAGATGCGATCGCGGCGCCGCTTGTTGGACAGGCGCCGTCCCTGGGTGTCCTGCTGGTCCGGCTTCACCCGGGTGAAGACGACGAGGCAGGTATAGGCCAGCCAGGCGAAGAGCAGGACCGCGGCGAGGCCATGGATCCAGTCGGCGCCGGGAAAGAGCGCGAAATGGCTCGCCGGATCGCCGCCGCGCGGCGGCGCCAGGACCGGCCCCGCACCGGTCACGTCGGCAAAGACGCGGCCGCCGAAGGCCGGCGCGCTGCACCCCGGTCCACTGGTGGGGACAAGGGCCACGACGACCGCGGCGAGGCCGGCGAGGCTCGTCTGCACGTCCTCGGCCCGGGTCTCGCCCGCGTAGGCGAAGAGGAACGCGCCGATGAACGCGATGGCCCCCACGAACACCGCGCCCCACAGCCCCTCGTAGTAGTAGTGGCTGATCGTGTGGCGCGCGCAGGCGTCCGCGAGGACGGTGAGGCTCAGGACCGTGGGCAGGGCAAAGGCCGCCACCCCCACCATCGAGGCCAGCCGCCGCTGGTTGACGATATAGCCGCGGCTCTGCCCGTGGGTGTGGGCAGGCTCGGGCTGATAGCGCGCTTCGGGCGGGGCAATGAGGGGGTCATGGCGGCTCCGGCACGGGGTGTCCCACGCGTCGACCGCAACGCTACCGCCACGCGCCCGGCTTGCCAACGCTTCGACGGTCCCGCGGGGCGCAAGCCGCTTGGAAGCGGCTTGGGCCAAGGCCGTTCGAACGGCCTTGCCCCCCGCGGCCGATCTCACGCCCCGTGCCCAGCGGGTGGCGCGTCCCGGTCGATTGCGCCGGAGCCGACGGCCCCCTATAGCTCTCGATTGAGGACAAGGAGAGCGCGATGACCGACACCCGCACCGAAACCGACAGCTTCGGCCCCCTCGAAGTGCCCGCCGACAAGTACTGGGGCGCGCAGACCCAGCGCTCGATCCAGAACTTCCCCATCGGGTGGGAGCGTCAGCCGGTCGCCATCGTCCGCGCCCTCGGCGTCATCAAGCAGGCCTGCGCGATGGCCAACAAGGCCCGCGGCACGCTGGACGACCGTATCGGCGACGCGGTGATTGCTGCCGCGGCCGAGGTCGTGGCGGGCAAGTTCGACAACAACTTTCCGCTCGTCGTCTGGCAGACCGGATCGGGCACGCAGTCGAACATGAACGCCAACGAGGTCATCGCCAACCGCGCCATCGAGATGCTGGGCGGCGAGATCGGGTCCAAGGACCCCGTCCACCCCAACGACCATTGCAACATGGGCCAGTCGTCGAACGACACCTTCCCGACGGCCATGCATATCGCGGTCGCGACCACGGCCCGGGACGTCACCCTGCCGGGGTTGAAGAAGCTGCACCAAGCCCTTGAGGCGAAGGTGAAAGAATTCGACGGCATCATCAAGATCGGCCGCACCCACACCATGGACGCCACGCCCCTGACCCTGGCGCAGGAGTTCTCGGGCTACGCCCACCAGGTGGCCATGGCCATCGCCCGGGTCGAGGGCGCGCTGCCGCGGATCTACGAGCTGGCCCAGGGCGGCACGGCGGTGGGCACCGGGCTGAACACGCCCCAGGGCTGGGGCGAGACGGTGGCGGGCCACATGGCCGAGATCACCGGCCTGCCCTTCGTCACCGCGCCCAACAAGTTCGAGGCGCTGGCCGCCCACGACGCCATGGTCGAGATGTCGGGCGCGCTCAAGGTCGTGGCCGCGAGCCTGTTCAAGATCGCCAACGACATCCGCCTGATGGGCTCGGGCCCGCGCTGCGGCCTTTACGAACTGCTGCTGCCCGAGAACGAGCCGGGCTCGTCGATCATGCCGGGCAAGGTCAACCCGACCCAGTGCGAGGCGATGACCCAGGTCTGCGCCCACGTGATGGGCAACGACGCCGCCGTCGGGTTCGCCGGCAGCCAGGGGCATTTCGAGCTGAACGTCTACAAGCCGATGATGGCCTACAACGTGCTGCAATCCATGCAGCTGATCGGCGACGCGGCCGTGGCCTTTACCGACAACTGCGTCAGCGGCATCCGCGCCAACGAGGCCCGCATCGACCAGCTGATGCGCGAGAGCCTGATGCTGGTGACGGCGCTGGCGCCGACCATCGGCTACGACAACGCCACCACGGTCGCCAAGACCGCGCACAAGAACGGCACCACCCTGCGCGAGGAGGCGGTCAAGTTGGGCTTTGTGGACGAGGCGACGTTCGACGAGGTGGTGCGCCCCGAACAGATGATCGGCCCCAAGTGAGCAAGCCGGTGAACCTCAACCGCGTCCGCAAGGACCGGGCGCGGGAGGCGGCGCGGCGCCGGGCCGACGCCAATGCGGCCAAGCACGGACGGACCAAGGCCGAGCGCGCGGCGGACGCGGCCGGGAAGGCCGCCGAGGACGCCCGCCACGAGGGCCACCGCCGCGAGGAATGACCGGACGGCCGCGCAAACGCTCGCTGACGCTGCGCGGCCACCGCACCAGCGTCAGCCTGGAAGACCCGTTCTGGCAGGCGTTCCGCGAGATCGCCGCAGCCGAGGGCCGGGCGCTGAACGACCTCGCGGCCGAGATCGACGCCGCTCGCCCGCCTGGCATGGGCCTCGCCTCGGCCATCCGGGTGCACGTCCTCGCCCACTACCGCGGCGGCTGACGCCGCGGCGTCTCTCCTCTCGATCGGGGGTCCGAGATACGGGCTCTGTGAAGGTGGAGGGACCCAGCCACCCCCCCCTGTCCCGCCGGCGGGACGCCGGGCAGCGCCGTCCCTCCCACCCCGGGGCGGCGCTGTTGGCGAGGTCGGTGCGGTGGCCTGGGCATCGGGGCCTTTGGGACCGTCCGGCTGCGCCCGACCCAGCCCCGGCGGGACGGCGCCGCACTTGTTTCTCAGAGGCGCCGTTTCACGCAAAGCGCGTCGTGTGCCGGGCCCCGTCGCCGCAGGGGCGCCGCACGCCGCTCTTGGCCCTTTCGCCCGCCGTCTCAGCCCCTATAACCCAGGGCGTCCGCAGCACCGAAAGGCCGCCATGACCACCGACCCGCTCGTCGTCTTCACCCCGTCCGGCAAGCGTGGCCGCGTGCCCGCCGGCACCACCGTGTTGGCCGCCGCCCGACGGCTGGGCGTGGACCTCGACAGCGTCTGCGGCGGGCGCGGCATCTGCTCGAAATGCCAGGTGACGCCGGGCAAGGGCGCATTCTCCAAGCACGGGGTGACTGTGGCCGAGGATGCGCTGGGGCCCTGGAACGCCGTGGAGCAGCGCTATGACGACAAGCGGGGGCTGAAGCCCGGCCGCCGCCTGGGCTGTCAGGCCGAGATCCACGGCGACGTGGTGCTGGACGTGCCGCCGGAGAGCCAGGTGCACCGCCAGGTGGTGCGCAAGGCCGCCGCCGTGCGCGCCATCACCATGGACCCCGCGACGCGGCTCTACCTCGTCGAGGTGGCCGAGCCCGACATGCACGAGCCGTCGGGCGATCTGGAGCGGCTGAACGCCGCGCTGGCCGATCAGTGGGGCGTCGGGCCCGTCACGGCGCCGCTGTCGGTGCTGACCCAGCTCCAGCCGGTGCTGCGCCAGGGCGGCTGGCAGGCGACGGTGGCGGTGCACGCGCCGCCGGGACAGCCCGCCCGCCTGATCGACCTCTGGCCGGGGTTCTACGAGGGCGGACTCTACGGCCTCGCGGTGGACCTGGGCTCGACCACCGTGGCGGCGCATCTGTGCGACCTGTCGGACGGGCGGGTGCTGGCCTCGGCCGGGATCATGAACCCGCAGATCCGCTTTGGCGAGGACCTGATGAGCCGGGTCTCCTATGCGATGATGAACCCCGGCGGCGCGGTGGAGATGACCGCGGCCGTGCAGGAGGCCCTGGCGACGCTGGCCGCCGAGATCGCGGCCGAGGCGCAGGTGGATGCCCGCGCGGTGGTCGAGACGGTGGTGGTCTGCAACCCGGTCATGCACCATCTGCTCCTCGGGATCGACCCGGTGGAGCTGGGTCAGGCGCCCTTTGCGCTGGCCACCTCCGGCGCGTTGAACCTGGCGGCGACGGACCTGGGCCTGTCCACGATCAACCCCGCCGCCCGCGCCTACCTCCTGCCCTGCATCGCCGGGCATGTGGGCGCCGACGCCGCCGCCGTGGCGCTGAGCGAGGCGCCGGGCAAGTCCGAGGACCTGGTGCTGGTGGTGGACGTGGGCACCAATGCCGAGATCCTGCTGGGCGACCGCACCCGCGTCCTGGCCTGCTCCTCCCCCACCGGCCCGGCCTTCGAGGGGGCGCAGATTTCGTCCGGTCAGCGTGCCGCGCCCGGTGCCATCGACGCCGTCCGCATCGACCCCGCGACCAAGGAGCCCCGGTTCCGCGTCATCGGCTGCGATCTGTGGTCGGACGATCCGGGCTTTGCCGCTGCCACGGCCGAGAGCGGGATCACCGGCATCTGCGGCTCGGGCATCATCGAGGCGGTGGCCGAGATGCGCATGGCGGGCCTGGTGGACGCCTCCGGCCTGATCGGCTCGGCCGCGCAGACCGGGACCGACCGCAGCCTGCCAGAGGGGCGCACCCACGCCTACCTGCTGCACGACGGGGGCGCGGACGGCCCGCGGATCACCGTGACCCAGGGCGACATCCGCGCCATCCAGCTGGCCAAGTCCGCGCTCTATGCAGGTGCGCGGCTGCTCATGGACGAGCGCGCGGTGGACAAGGTCGACCGCGTGGTGCTGGCCGGGGCCTTCGGCGCCCATATCTCGCCCCTGCACGCGATGGTGCTGGGGATGATCCCCGACGTGCCGCTGGCCAAGGTGACGAGCGCGGGCAACGCCGCCGGGACGGGCGCGCGCATCGCGCTGCTGAACGCCGCGTCGCGGACCGAGATCGAGGCGACGGTGCGCGAGATCGTGAAGGTCGAGACCGCCATCGAGCCGCGGTTTCAGGAGCATTTCGTCGCCGCCAACGCCCTGCCCCACGCCAGCGACCCCTTCCCCGAACTGGCGCGCGAGGTGACGCTGCCGCATGTGGCGTTCAACGCAGGCGGCGAGGACGGCGGACGGCGGCGGCGGCGCCGGGGATAGGCGCCGCAGCGGGAGCGCGCGGGCGGAGACGTGCGCCTTCGGCGAGGATATTTGGAAAGGAAAGTCGGCAGGGGCGCGCGCCCGGCTGGCCAGCGCGGGGCGACCTGCGGCAGTATCGCCATGTGACAACGGTCGTGACGATTCTCCTGGCCGGGCTGGCGGCTTTGGCGGTGGCGCTGGCGCTGGGCGTTGTGCCGGGGGGCGGGGTGCGGCCCCGCTGGCTGACCGCCGACTGGCTGCGCCGGAACTACTGGAAGGCGATGTTGGCGGTGGGCGCGGCGCTGTTTGCCGCGGCGCTGGCGTTCTATCTGGTCGAGATCGGGTGGGTGGTGAAGGCCTATGTCGATCGTCTGCGCCTTGGCGCGCGGGACATGCCGGCCGAGGACGCGCGCAATCTGGCGCTGGCGGCGGCGGTCCTGCTGGGCGCGCTGGCCGCGGCGGCGACGCTGGCCTTTCGCCTGGTCGGGGTGTGGATGACCGAGCGGTCGACGCACGCCACCGAACAAGGCCTCGTCACCGACAGGATCAACGCGGCGGTGGCGAACCTGGGTGCGGACAAGACGGTCAAGACCGACGGGGTGGAGGAGACGCGGCCGAACCTGGAGGTCCGCGTCGGCGCCATCTACGCGCTGGAGCGGATCGCGCGCGAGAACCTCGACTACCACATCCAGGTGATGGAGATCCTCTGCGCCTATATCCGCCAGAACGCCCCGGCGCCCACCGAGGAAGACAACCCGCACCACGTCTTCTGGGGGCTGGTAAATCCGGACGACGACTCGCCGCCTATGACTGAAACCGAGGCATGGGAAGACAAGCGGTTCCAGAAGGTCCGCACTTACGGCAGCGACCCGTCCGACATGATGGTGGAGAACATGCGCGATCTCTGGGCGCGCAAGCTGCCGCCGCCGCGCCTCGACATCCAGACGGCGCTGACGGTGCTGGGGCGGCGCAGCCCGGCGCAGGTCGCGTACGAGCGGGCCGCCGAGGTGCCGGGCAGCGAAATCGGGTTCACTCTCGATTTGCGCGGCACCGACCTTCGCCGGGCAGACCTGCGCGCCGCGTCCCTGGGCGCCGCCCGTCTGGAGCGAACGCATCTGGAGGGGGCGATCCTCGGGGGGGCGCATCTGGAGGGGGCGGACCTCAGGGGGGCGCGTCTGGAGGGGGCGGACCTCGGGGGGGCGCATCTGGAGGGGGCGGACCTCAGGGGGGCGCGTCTGGAGGGGGCGGACCTCGGGTGGGCGCGTCTGGAGGGGGCGATCCTCGGGGGGGCGCATCTGGAGGGGGCGGACCTCAGGGGGGCGCGTCTGGAGGGGGCGGACCTCAGGGGGGCGCATCTGGAGGGGGCGGACCTCAGGGGGGCGCGTCTGGAGGGGGCGAACCTCGGGTGGGCGCGTCTGGAGGGGGCGAACCTCGGGTGGGCGCGTCTGGAGGGGGCGGACCTCAGGGGGGCGCGTCTGGAGGGGGCGGACCTCAGGGGGCCGCATCTGGAGGGGGCGAACCTCTGGGGGGCGCGTCTGGAGGGGGCGGACCTCAGGGGGGCGCATCTGGATGCCTCCACCGTCTTCAAACCGGCTACTCTTCGAGGTGCCGGTTTGAAGACGGTGGATCTTACGCATACCACATCAGTCGTTTTCTGCGAAGCGTTCGGCGACGACAGTGTCCGCCTGCCAGAGGGGCTGAAAGCGGGTGAGGGCGATCTGGCGCACTGGGCGACAGACGACCTCGACGTTCGCAGGTTCCTGGAGGAGTGGCGCGCCCACCAGCGCCGGATCGGTTACATCCCCCGCGAAGATCGGTCATAAGCCTGCCTGAGTCACCCCGACCGGAGAAGGGCCATGCACGATATCCGCATCATCCGCGACGACCCCCATGCCTTCGACGCCGCCATGGCGCGGCGGGGGCTGTCGGGGGTGTCGGAGGACGTGCTGGCGCTCGACGCCGCCCGCCGCGCCGCCATCCACGCCGCCGAGACCGCGCGCGCCGACCAGAACGCCGCGGCCAAGGAGATCGGCGCGGCCAAGGCGCGCGGCGACGACGCCGCGTTCGACCGGCTGCGGGCCGCCGTGGCGGACGGTAAGGCCGAGGTCGCCGCACAGGAGCAGGCGGCGCGGGAGCAGGACGCGGCGCTGACCGACCTCCTCCTCGGCCTGCCGAACGTGCTGGCCCCGGACGTGCCGGACGGCGCGGACGAGGACGACAATGTCGAGATGCACCGCCGCGGCACGCCGCCCGACTTCGACTTCCCGCCGGTGGAGCACTACCAGTTGCCCGCCGCGCGCGGTCTCGACTTCGAGACGGCGGCCAAGCTCTCGGGCTCCCGATTCGTCCTGCTGCGCGGGGCGATGGCGCGGCTGCACCGGGCGCTGGCGCAGTTCATGCTGGACCTGCACACCGGCGAGCACGGGTTGACCGAGGCGATCACCCCGGTTCTGGTGCGCGACGAGGCGATGGTGGGCACCAACCAGCTGCCCAAGTTCGCCGAAGACAGCTATCGCACCGAAGAGGGCATGTGGCTGATCCCGACCTCCGAGGTGACGCTGACCAACACGGTGCGCGAGAGCGTGCTGGACGCCGCCGACCTGCCGATCCGTCTGACGGCGCATTCCAACTGCTTCCGCTCCGAGGCAGGCGGCGCGGGCAAGGACACGGCGGGTATGCTGCGCCAGCACCAGTTCGAGAAGGTCGAGATGGTGTCGATCGTCGCGCCCGAGGACAGCGAGGCGGAACAGGAGCGGATGCTGGGCTGTGCCGAGGCGGTGCTGGACCGGCTGGGCCTGGCCTATCGCACGGTGAAGCTCTGCACCGGCGACACCGGGTTCGGCGCGCGGAGGACCTACGACATCGAGGTGTGGCTGCCCGGCCAGGATCGGTATCGCGAGATCAGTTCGGTCTCGACCTGCGGCGATTTCCAGGCGCGGCGGATGAATGCCCGCTATCGCCCGGCGGACGGGGGCAAGCCCGCGTTCGTCCACACGCTGAACGGGTCGGGCCTGGCGGTGGGGCGGACGCTGATCGCCGTCCTGGAAAATGGCCAGACCGCCGACGGCGGCGTGGCCCTGCCGCAGGCGCTGAGCGCCTGGTTGGGCGGCAAGACCCGCATCACGCCAGAGGGCGATCTGGCCTGAGCCCCGGCCGGCCCCCCTCGCCGGCCGGCCGGGGCCGTGCGCGTCAGCGGATGACGCGCACGATGGTGGGCGTGTCGGCGGCAACGAGCACCGGCACGTTGTTGATGTAGACGTAGCGATACGCGCTGTCGGGCACCGGGGTCAGCACCACCTCTTCGGGCACTTGGGCGCCGACCACCAACTCGCCGTCGAGGTAGACGACATCGACGGGGTTGTCTCGGACATAGGCGATGGTCGCCTCGGGCGGATCGGCGGCGTCGAGCGCGGCCGCCCCCGCCACGGCACCGAGGGCAGCGCCCGCAGGACCGGCGATCAGAGCGCCCGCCAAGGTGCCGAAGCCCGCCCCGGCCAGCGCCGAGGTCTCGTCGGCGGCATCGTATTCGACCACCTCGATGGTGCGGGTCTCGGGCGCCACGATCGCCACCGGCGTCTCGGCCCCTTCGGTCAGGTAGGCGCCGTAGGACCACCCTTCGATCCCCTCATAGCTGACGCGGCACCAGTTGCGCTCGGCCAGGCAGCCGTCGACCATCGCCATATCCTCGCCCGAGATCACGCCCAGCACCTCGTACTGAGGGCCGGGGCCGGAGCGGATGTTGAGGTCGGTGGTCGCCATCGCCTCGGTCGCGGCGGCGACGGGGCCGACGGCGAGACCGGCGGCGACGGCAGCGGCGGCAGTCAGTCGAACAGAACGTTTCATTACTCGATACCTCTGTTTACGGGTCTTCATGATGCGGCCTCGGCCGCGGTACGGTTCGAAAACGCGGGGCCGGCGCGGCGGTTCGCGCCGTCCCCCCATCACCGCCCGGACTGGCGCCGAGGCGCCGACGGACCGGGCGGCGGTCGGCAGGTTTTAGCGCAGGATGCCGACGATGCGGCGCGTGCCCGGATCGATCAGCGCCAGTTCGTTGTTGAGATAGAGATACGTCAGGTCGCTGTCCGGGACGGGATAGAGCGTCACGCCCTCGGGGATCCCGACGCCCAGCATCACCTCGCCGTCGAGGAACAGCGGCGGCAGGGGATTGCCCTCGACAAAGGCGCGGATCGCCGGAGAGGGCTCGACCGCCACGGTGTCCACCGGCGCGAGCAACCGGCCGGTCGTCGCGCTGACCGGCATCGCGTCGTCGGCCACGACGACGGCCACGGTCCGCGTGTCCAGGGCGACGATCGGCTCGGGGTCGGCCTGGCTGTTCACCAGATACCCGCCCCAGGCCCAGCCCTCGACGCCGCCATAGCCGACCTTGCACCAATCGGTGTCGACCAGGCAGCCTTCGACCTCGGCCTCGGCCCAGGTCGGGATCGTGGTCACCGCGTCGTAGTTCGATCCCGGACCGGACCGGACGGTCAGATCGGTCGAGGCGACCGCCATCATTTCGGCCGACGCCACACCTGACGATAAGATCAGAGCGGCTACACCCATCGCAACACTGCGCTTCATCGGTTCACTCCTCATTACTGACATCCGCCCCGCTCCAACCGGGGCTGTGGCAGATCAACGCATGGGGGGGGGTGGGGGTTTCCTCCCGCACCGCGCCTGCGACAAGGCTCTTGGTCCGCAGGCGACAATCCGCCACTCTCGGGCGCAGTCAGACGAGAGGACCGCCATGCGCCCGATCAAGCCCCTCGCGCTCGCCGCCGCCGCCGCGCTGGTGAGCGCCCTGCCCGCCGCCGGTCAGGTCAAGAAATCCGACGACCACTGCCGCCCCGCGTCGGGCGTCCACATGGTCGACACCTCCGCCATCGTGACCGACGAATTTCTGACCAAGATGCAGGAGGTCGGGGTCTCGACCGTTGCCCGCTACTACGACTACGAGAACGAGACGATCACCGGCAAACGCCTGCGTCCCGAAGAGTTGCCCCTGATCGCCCGCTACGGCATGAGCGTCGCGGTGGTGTTCCAGCACAACAACAACAAGGCGGCGACGTTTCAGGACTGGCGCAACCGCGGCCCCGCCGACGCCCGCGAGGCGCTGAAGCTCGCGGCGCGGATGGAACAGCCGCAGACCTCGGCGATCTATTTCGGCGTGGATGGCGACTTCGTCGGTCCGCCCGGACGCGGCGCGCCGTTCTTTACCGACGACGTGATCGGCTATTTCGAAGAGATCAACCGAGTTTTCTACGAAGAGAATGTGGGTTATACCATCGGCGTCTACGGCTCGGGCGAGACCTGTTTCACCCTGATCGGCGAGGGGTTGGCGGGGTTCTGCTGGCTCAGCCACAGCCACGGCTTTACCGGCACCCAGGATGCGCTGAGCGCCGGATCCTGGGACATCCAGCAGTATTTGCACGGGACCTGCGGCGGACGGGCCGTGGACTTTAACGAGTTCCAGAGCCCGGACGCCTTCGTCGGGCAGTGGCGGCCGGGGGACTGAGCGCCGGCCCCGAGGTCAGGACCGCCGCCGCGCCGCGAGGCCCGCCAGCGCTGCGACGACCGCGGTGGCCACCGCCCCGGCGATCAGCGCCTGGGCCGCCAACGTCACCAGTCCCGCCAGGGTCAGCGCCAGGACCACGAGCCCGGTCAGCACCAGCGTCCACCCGGCCAGCCGGTTGGCCGCGCTCCAGGCCGCGGGGTCTGAGAGGGTCGCGCGGGTCCGCACGCCGGTCACCCGGTTCGGCGCCGACTTGGCCACGGCGTTGCCGATCCACACGATCATCAGGGCGGCCGAGGCGATCACCACCGGCAGCGGCGTCTCGGCGATCAGGCCCGCGGCCAGCGCCACCATCCCCAGATGCGCCACCAGCACCACCAGCCCGGCGCCGATCCAGCCCGCCCGCCAGGCATGCGGCGAGGCGACGATGGCGGTCTCTCCTGCGGGGGTCCGGCCGAGCCAGCGTGCGCCCACCGCCATGGCGATCAGCACGACGGGGAGGCTCAGCGCCACCTGCCACCGCCCGCCCCAGCGGTCGGGGCTGCCGTCGATCCCCCAATGCACCGGCACCCGCACATCGGCCGGCATCGCCATCCACGCGAGCGCAGACGCCGCCACCGCCACCGCCGCGATCAGAGCCAGCGCCCGTTCAACCTCTTGTCGTCTTTGCATCGCTGCCTGTTCCTTGCTCTTGCCCGATCCCGAACAGATCCATCGCCCCGGCCAAACCGTCCTCCAGCACCGACAGTTGCAGGTGATAGGTCAGCGTCGTGCCGCTGCGCTCGGCCCGGATCAGACCGGCGGCACGCAGAACGGCGAAGTGGCCCGACATGGTCGGTTTGGACACGTCGAAGCGGTCGGCCAGCGCCCCGGCGCTCAACGGCCCCACCCGCAGATGGGTGAGGATGTCGCGCCGCAACGGATGGGCCAGCGCCTTGAACAGGTCCGTCATCGTTCGGGTGATTCCTAATTAGCGTATTGGCTAATATCCCAGCCCGTTCGGGGCTGCAAGCCCTTGTCCCCGTGCCGCCGCGCCCCACTTTCCGCCCATGACCAGCCTCTTCGTTCTCATCCTCGCCGTCGCCTTTGCCGCCTCGCCCCTCCTCGTGCCGGACTTCGGCGGCTTCGACCCCGAGCAGTATCCCGTGCCCCAGACCGATCCGCCGGTTCAGCCCGCGGGCTACGCCTTTTCGATCTGGGGGCCGATCTACCTGTGGCTCATCGCCCATGGGATCTATGGCGTCTGGAAACGCCGGGACGACCCCGATTGGGAGCCAATGCGCACGCCCCTGATCGGCAGCCTCGCGGTCGGGACGGTCTGGCTGGCCGTCGCGGTGGCGAGCCCGATCTGGGCCACGGTGCTGATCTGGGTGATGCTCGTGGCGGCCGCGGGCGCCTATCTGAGGGCGCCAGAGCGCGACCGCTGGTGGGCCGAGGCGCCCGTGGGCCTCTACGCCGGGTGGCTGACCGCCGCGTCGAGCGTCTCGGTTGGGCTGGTTCTGGCCGGGTGGGGGGTCGTCGACGCGCGGACCGCCGCCTGGATCGGGCTGGTGATCGCCTTGATCCTGGCCACCGCGATCCACACGGCACGGCCGTCGTTGCCCTACGCCGCCGCGGTGATCTGGGCGCTGATCGCGGTGGTGGTGCAGAACCTGGGCGGCGCCGTCTCGGTCGCCATCCTGGCGGGGATCGGCGCGGCGGGCGTCGCAGCGCTCGCCGCCCGCTCCGCCCTCGGACCGCGTGCCGCCTAGCGCTCGCTCGCCGGCCCCTTGCCCAAGTGCTTGCGCAGCCGCGACGGCGTCGACTTCGTGCGGTTCTTGAAAGGGTTCGCGTCGCCCTGGCCGCGGAACCACAGCCGGATCGGCGTGCCCGGCATGTCAAAATCCTCTCGCAACCCGTTGATGAGATAGCGGGCATAGCTCTCTGACAGCTTGTCGGGATGGCTGCACATCACCACAAAGCCCGGAGGCCGCGTCTTGGCCTGGGTGGCATAGCGCAGCTTGATCCGCCGCCCGCCGGGCGCCGGGGGCGGATGCGCCTCGACCATCGCCGCAAGCCAGCGGTTCAGCTTGGCCGTAGAGACCCTTCTGTTCCAAACCTCATGCGCCTTCATAACGGCGGCGTGCAAACGGTCCAGATTCTTGCCAGTTTTAGCGCTGAGGGTGACCATCGGCGCCCCGCGGAGCTGCGGCAGGAGCCGATCGAATTTCTCCCGCAGCTCGCTGATCTTGCGGGACTTGTCCGGCTCCAGGTCCCACTTGTTCACGGCCAACACCACCGCGCGGCCCTCACGCTCGGCCAGGTCGGCGATGCGCAGATCCTGGCTCTCGAACGGCACCTCCACGTCCAGAAGGACCACGACGACCTCGGCGAACTTCACCGCGCGGAGGCCGTCCGAGACGCTCAGCTTCTCCAGCTTTTCCTGGACCTTGGCCCGCTTGCGCATTCCCGCCGTGTCGAACATCCGAACCGGCGTGCCGTTCCAATCGAAGGGGATCGAGATGGCGTCGCGGGTGATCCCCGCCTCGGGGCCCGTCAACAGCCGCTCTTCGCCAATCAAGGCGTTGATCAACGTGGACTTTCCCGCGTTGGGGCGGCCTACGACGGCGATTTGCAGCGGTCGCTCGCGGGTGGGCACCCGGGGGCCGTCGTCGTCTTCGGCATCCACGTCGATCAGCGGCGCCTCGGCCGCCTCGCGCCCGGCGAACTCCTCGGACACCCCCCGCAGAATGCTGAGCAACTCGCCCATGCCCTCTCCGTGCTCCGCGGAGAGGCGCAGGGGCTCGCCGAGCCCCAGCGAATACGCTTCGAGCAGGCCCGCCTCGCCCGCCCGGCCCTCGGCCTTGTTCGCGGCGAGGATCACTTTCGCGGCCTTGCGCCTGAGAATATCGGCGAACACCTCGTCCGCAGGCAGCACACCGGCGCGCGCGTCGATGAGGAACAGCGCCACGTCCGCCGACGCCACCGCCCGTTCGGTCAGCCGCCGCATCCGCCCCTGGAGGCTGTCGTCGGTGGCCTCTTCCAACCCAGCGGTGTCGATGACGGTAAAGCGCAGATCGCCCAGCCGCGCCTGCCCCTCGCGTAGGTCGCGGGTGACCCCCGGCTGGTTGTCCACCAACGCCAGACGCCGCCCGACCAGGCGGTTGAACAAGGTCGATTTGCCCACATTGGGGCGGCCCACGATGGCCAGGGTAAAGCTCATGCGCCCCTCCGATCGGTCAGACCCGGCGCCTTACACCCCTTTGCCGTCAGCGGAAAGCCAGAAGCTGCGCCTTGGTGTTGACGAGATACATGGTGCCGCCCACCACCACGGGGTTCGTCGTCGCCCCGCCGGGCAGCGGCACGGTGGCCAGCAGCGCCCCGGTCGCGGGGTCGAAGGCACGCAGGGTGTCGTCGGTCGACGCCACCCACAGACGCCCCCCCGCCAGCACCGGGCCGTAATGGGCGAAGACGTCCTTGCGCCGCCGGATCCGGGCCTTTTCGAAGAACGGCAGTTCGCGGCCCCAGAGCCGCTCGCCCGTCGCCGCGTCCAGGCGGATCAGCTCGGCCAGGTCGGTGACGGCAAAGACAGACCCGCCTGCCACCACCACGGGCGACATCGCGCCGTCGCGGGTCGACCAGAGCTGCGCGCCGGTGGCCAGGTCCACGGCGTTGATCCGGCCCGAGGGGTTGCCGGCAAAGATGCGATCGCCACTGACCACCGGATCGCCGGCGATGTCGCCGAAGGCGGCATAGACCTTGCCCAGACGCTCGCCCACAACGTTGGTCTTCCACACCTGGGTGCCGCCCTGGCGCAGGGCCGCCACGATCTCGCCCGACGAAAACGGCAGGATCGCCAGCCGCTCGGTCACCGCGGGCGCCGCGCCGCCGACCACGCCGGCCGCGTCGTCGGTGCCCGCAAGGGTCCAGCGGATGCGGCCATCGTCGGTCTCGACCGCCCAGGCGGTGCCGTCGCGGGTGACGACGTAGACCAGATCGTCCACCACCGTCGGCGCGCCGGAGACGGCGGCGTCCAGCTCCTGCCGCCAGATCACCGCGCCGGTGGCGGCGTCGAGGGCCCAAAGATCGCCAAAGCCCGTGCCGACGTAGAGCCGCCCGCCATCGGCGGCGAGGCCCGCGCCCGACGCATCGTCGGAGCTGTCGCCCGCCGGGGTCAGGTCGCGCGCCCACAGCGTCCCGCCCGCCGTCGACACCGCACTGACCAAGGCACGGCTGTCGACGGTGAAGATCCGCCCCCCCGCCACCACGGGATCGGCCGAGATGCGGTGCTTGCGACCCTCGCCGGTGCCCACGGACGCGGTCCAGCGCAGGCTGGGCATCGCGGCAAAGGCCAGGTGCGGTTGCGCGTGAAGGGGATTGAGCGCCTTGTGCGTCCATTCGGCCACGTTCACCGGCGCGGCGAGCGACAGGGGCGGCGGCGGCGCGCTGTCCGCCGCGGCCTCGGACGACAGATCGGCGCGCAGGTCCAGCCGCTCGCCGGTCAGCACGATCTCGCGCTCGGCGCACCCCATGAGCGCCGTCGCCAGCGCCACTGCGATCCATCCCGTCCTTGCCATGCCTCTCCCCGCTCGCCGGCGTGCCATGTCGTCAGGTCGCGTCCAGCGAACCGCCCAGCGCGACAATCAACTGTGACACCCGGCGGCGCAAGTCCCGCGTCACCTCGTCATCGTTCAGAAGCGCGCGCAGCCGCTCCAGCGCCGTCTCGGTGTCCCCCGCCTGCACCTCGGCCAGGGCGAGTTGCTCGGTCGCCAATAGGCGGAACGGCGCGCCGGGGATCGTCAGAGGCTCCAGCCGGGCGCGCGCGGCGTCCAGGTCCAGGCGGCCGAGGTTCAGCATCGCATATTTCAGGTCGGCCAGCTCGCGGTAGACGGGCGGGATGTCGGGGTCCGCGCGCACCGCATCCAGGGCCGCGCTCACCGTCTCGGCGTCCGCCGCGGCGGCGGCCCCGTCGGCGGCCAGCATCGCGATCAGCGCCGCGCGGGCGCCGTCCCCCTCGATGTCGAGGAGCGCGCTGCGCCGGGCCGCGGCGTCGTCCATGGCCAGGGCGGTCACGATGGCGTCGCCGAAGGCCTGCGCTTCGGCCCGCGCCTGCGCCTTGCGCCATTCGTTGACCGCCGCACCGACGACCACCAGCACCACCAGCGTCACCGGGATCCAGCCGTAGCGGCGCATCAGCCGATACAGGCGGTCGCGGCGCACCTCCTCGCTGACCTCGTCGATGAAACTGTCGGTGTTGCTCACGATGGGTCTCTCCCGCAGGGCTCGTGGCTTCTTACCCCGAGGCCCGCAGCAATGCCAAGGCCGCCGAACGGCCCATTTTTTATGCAGCCTTGCGCCGAACGGCAGAAAAATCTAATCTAAACCGATTAGTTTAGCGTAAGGGGTTTCAACGTGCCGATGCGGGGCCTATGTCCCGCCCCATGCATCGGCGATGAAACGCTGAGCGACCCCGGAGACGCAGCATATGCGACTTTTTTCTCTCCTGACTGCGGCCCTGGTGGGGGCGAGCCTGTATCTGCTGGTCTTCGAGCGGACGGCGCTCATCGAGTTCGCGGGGGGCACGGTCGCCGCACAGGGCGCGGAGAGCGCCGACCAAATCAGCGGCGACAGTCGGGCGGTGGCGGTGGTCGCGCTGCGGTCGCAGGCGCAATCCATCGACGGGGCTGTGCAGTTGCGCGGCCGGACCGAGGCGGCCCGCCAAGTGGACGTTCGCGCCGAGACTTCTGGCAAGATCGTGTCGGCCCCTTTGCGCAAGGGGCGCTTCGTCGAGACGGGCGAGTTGCTGTGCGAGCTCGACCCCGGCACCCGCGAGGCCGCCCTGGCCGAGGCGCGCGCCCGGCTGGTCGAGGCTCAGGCGCGGGGCCCCGAGGCCCAGGCCCGGGTCGCCGAGGCCGAGGCGCGGCTGGCGGAGGCGCGGATCAACGACAACGCCGCGTCCAAGCTCAGCGAGGGCGGCTTTGCCTCGCAAACGCGGGTCGCCAACACCCGCGCGGCGGTGGAGTCGGCGCAGGCCGCGGTGCAGGCGGCGCGCTCCGGGCTCGATTCGGCCGCCGCCGGGGTCGAGGCCGCCGAGGCCGGGGTCGCCGCCGCCGAGCGCGAGATCGAGCGGCTGCAAATCCATGCGCCCTTTGCCGGGTTGCTGGAGAGCGACACCGCCGAGCTGGGCGCGCTGATGCAGCCCGGCGGCCACTGCGCCACGGTGATCCAGCTCGACCCGATCAAGCTCGTGGGCTTCGTCCCCGAGACCGAGGTGGACCGGATCACCGTGGGCGCCATGGCCGGGGCGCGCCTGGCCACCGGGCGCGAGGTCACGGGGCGGGTGACGTTCCTCAGCCGTTCCGCGGACGCGCAGACCCGCACCTTCCGCGCCGAGATCGAGGTCGCCAACGCCGATCTGTCGATCCGCGACGGCCAGACCGCCGAGATCCTCGTCGCCAGCGCCGGCCGCGCCGCGCACCTCCTGCCGCAGTCGGCGCTGACCCTGAACGATGCGGGCGACCTGGGCGTGCGGGTGGTCGACGCCGACGACCGCGCCGCGTTCCGCCCGGTGACGCTGTTGCGGGACACGATCGACGGCGTGTGGGTCGATGGACTGTCCGACACCGCAAAGGTGATCGTCGTCGGCCAGGAGTTCGTGACCGACGGCGTGCGCGTCGCCGCCACCTGGCGGGAGCCCGCGCAATGACCGGCATCGTCGACTGGGCCGCCGACCGGGCGCGGATGGTCTTGGCCTTCATCGTGCTGTCGCTGGTTGCGGGGGTGCTCGCCTATACCGGCCTGCCCAAGGAGGGCGAGCCCGACATCGAGATCCCCGCGCTCTTCGTCTCGGTCCCCTTCCCCGGCATCTCGGCCGAGGACAGCGAAAAGCTGCTGGTCAAGCCGATGGAGACCGAGCTGAGCGACCTCGACGGGCTCAAGACGATGTCGGGCACCGCGTCCGAGGGCTATGCCGGCGTCGCGATGGAGTTCGAGTTCGGCTGGGACAAGACCAAGACCATCGCCGACGTGCGCGACCGGATGAACACGGTCGAGGCCGACTTCCCCGAGGGCGCGGACAAGTATTCGATCAACGAGATCAACTTTTCCGAGTTCCCCATCATCATCGTCAACCTGACCGGCGATCTTCCCGAGCGGACCCTCCTGCGCGTGGCCAAGGACATGCAGGACCGCCTGGAAGCGCTGGAGCCGGTGCTGGAGGCCGCGCTGTCGGGTCACCGCGACGAGATGCTGGAGGTGGTGATCGACCCCCTGCGGCTGGAGGCCTACAACGTCACCGCGGCCGAGCTGATCTCGGTCGTGCAGAACAACAACCAGTTGATCGCCGCGGGCGAGGTCGAGACCGACCAGGGCACGTTCAGCGTCAAGATCCCCTCGTCCTTCGACGAACAACGCGACATCTACGACCTGCCGGTCAAGGTGAACGGCGACCGGGTGGTGACGCTGGGCGATCTGGCCGAGATCCGCCTAACCTTTGAGGACCGGATCGGCACCGCCCGCTTCAACGGCGAGCCGACGGTGGCGCTGCAGGTGGTCAAACGCAAGGGATTCAACCTCATCGACACCGCCGCACTGGTGCGCGACGAGGTGGCGGCCGAGGTCGCCTCCTGGCCGCAGGAGTTGCAGGACGCCGTTCAGGTCGGCACGTCGAACGATCAGTCCCGCACCGTCGCCTCGATGGTGTCCCAGCTCGAAGGCTCGGTCCTGACCGCCATCGCGCTTGTGATGATCGTGGTGCTGGCCGCACTCGGCATCCGCTCGGCCCTGCTGGTGGGCTTCGCCATCCCGACATCGTTCCTTTTGTGCTTCGTCCTGTTGGGCGTGATGGACATCACCATCTCGAACATCGTGATGTTCGGCCTGATCCTGGCCGTGGGGATGCTGGTCGACGGCGCCATCGTGGTGGTCGAATACGCCGACCGCCGGATCGAGGAGGGCGCGGGCCCCATGGCCGCCTTCACCGAGGCCGCCAAGCGGATGTTCTGGCCCATCGTGTCGTCCACCGCGACGACGCTCTGCGCGTTCCTGCCCATGCTGTTCTGGCCGGGCGTGCCGGGCGAGTTCATGGGGATGCTGCCCGTCACGCTGATCTTCGTGCTGTCGGCGAGCCTCGTCGTCGCTCTGGTCTACCTCCCCGTCATGGGCGGCGTCGCTGGCCGGATGAGCCGGATGTTCCAACGGTCGAGCGATGCGCTGCGCCGCACCCTGCCCTGGGTCGTGCGCGCCGTGCTGGTCGTCCCCGCCGCCTACCTGATCTTCCTCGGGGCGATGAAGGCGCTGAACCCCGCCTACCTGTTCCCCATGCCGCCCACGGTCCCCGACGCGCTGGCCGTGCTGCCCGGCGCGCTGATCTTCACCGCGGGCGCCATCCTGACCGCGATCACCATGGGCGCGGCCCGGATCGAGCGTAAACCCCGCCGCATCCGCGCGGGCCGCCGCCGCACGCCGTTCGGCTGGCTGATCAAGGCCATCGCGGGCAACCCGGTGATGCCTGTGGTCGCCATCGCCGCCGTCATCGGCTTCGTCGTCATCGTCTTCGGCTACTTCGGCCAGAACAACAACGGCGTCGAGTTCTTCGTCGAGAGCGAGCCCGAGCAGGCCATCGTCTATGTCCGCGCCCGCGGCAACCTCAGCCTGACCGAGAAGGACATTCTGCTGAAAGAGGCCGAGGACATCGTCCTGTCGGTCGAGGGGATCGACAGCGCCTTCGCCTTCGCCGGGGACGGCGGGCTGAACTCGAACACCGGCGGCGCCGAGGGACCGCTGGACGCGGTCGGCCAAATCCAGCTCGAACTGATCCCGTGGGAGGACCGCCCGGCCTATGCTCGCGCCACCGAGGGCGTCGACCTGGCGCAGCTCGACGGCGACCTGGTGATCGCCGAGCTGGAGCGCCGCCTCGCCACCCTGCCCGGCGTCGAGACCGAAATCCTGAACCTCAGCCGCGGCCCCGCTTCGGGCAAGCCTGTGCACCTGCGGCTCAAGGGCGAGGACCTGGAGGCGCTCCAGTCCGCCGCCGCCCTGGTGCGCGCCAAATACGAGGACACCGAGGGACTGGTCGACATCGAGGACAGCCGCCCCCTCCCCGGCATCGACTGGCAGATCGACGTCGACGTGGAAAAGGCCGGCCGCTTCGGCGCCAATGTCGCCACCGTGGGCGGCATGGTCCAGCTCGTCACCCGCGGCATCCTGCTCGACACCATGCGCGTGCCCTCCTCGGACGAGGAGATCGAGATTCGCGTGCGCCTGCCCGAAGAGGACCGGGTCCTGTCGACCCTCGACACGCTCAAGGTGCGCACCGCCGACGGCCTGATCCCCCTGTCGAACTTTATCACCCGGCAGCCGGTGGCCAAGCTGGGCCAGATCGACCGCGTCGACCAGCAGCGCTATTACGACGTCAAGGCCGACGTCGCCCCCGGCCTGACCAAGGAGGTGCCGGACGGCGACGGCGGCACCCGCACCGTGCCGATCAACCCCAACGAGCGGATCGGCGTTCTGACCGAGTGGCTGGACGCCGATACCCCCCTCCCCTCCGGCGTGTCCTGGGAGTGGACCGGCGACCAAGAGGACCAGGCCGAGAGCCAGGCGTTCCTCATGTCGGCCTTCGCCGGGGCGCTGGGGCTGATGTTCATCATCCTCCTGGCGCAGTTCAACTCGCTCTACAACGCCGTGCTGGTGTTGCTCGCCGTGGTCCTGTCCACCACCGGCTGTCTGATCGGGATGCTGGTCATGAACCAGCCGTTCTCGATCATCATGACCGGCACCGGGATCGTCGCCCTGGCCGGGATCGTGGTGAACAACAACATCGTCCTGATCGACACCTATCAGGAATACTCCAAATACATGCCGCGGATCGAGGCCATCGTGCGCACCGCCGAGGATCGCATCCGCCCGGTGCTGCTGACCACGATCACCACCATGGCGGGCCTCACGCCGATGATGTTCGGCCTCTCGCTCGACTTCATCGGCGGCGGCTATTCCATCGATTCGCCCACCGCGCTGTGGTGGAAGCAGTTGGCGACGGCGGTGGTCTTCGGGCTTGGGATCGCCACGGTTCTCACGCTGGTCTTTACCCCGTCGATGCTGGCGCTGCGCGTGTGGATTTCGGCCGGCGCCTATCGCTCGGCCCGGGGGCTCAAGGCGCTGGCCTCCTCGCGCACCGCGCGCGACCTGGCGCTGAACCGTTCGGCGCGCAAGATCCGCAGCCCCGAGATCCTCTGGGACGTGGAGGCCGACCCGAGCCCGGGCATCGAGGACACCCCCGCCCCGATCCTGCGCGCCGCCGAATGAGCCTTGTCCCGGCGCGCGCGCCGGGATAGAGACGCCCCGCAACCGGGAGTGCCCTGCCGATGATCCTCCGCGTCTGACGACCCTTCGCGCCGCACCCGCCGCGGCCCTCGACCGTCAAACCCCGGAGCATCCCATGCAAGAGCTCGTCTATGACGTGGCCGTCTCGCTCGACGGCTTCATCGCCGCCGAAAGCGGCGACTTCTCCGCCTTCCCCACCGACGACAGCATCGTCGCCGCCTATTTCGACCGCCTCGCGGGCTACGCCGTCTCGGTGATGGGCCGCGCCACCTACGAGGTCGGCCTGGACCACGGCCTGTCCCTCGGCGCCAACCCCTATCCCGCGATGGACACCCACGTGGTCTCGACCGCGCTGCGCCTCCCCGCGGAGGCCGCGGTGACACGCATCGCCACCGATCCCGTCGCCGCCGTGGCGGGTCTCAAGGCGCGGGCCGCCGGCCCCGTCTACCTCTGTGGCGGCGGACGGCTGGCGGGCTGCCTCGCCGCGGCCGGCCTCCTCGACCGCCTGCGGGTCAAACGCGCGCCCATCGTCCTGGGCCGCGGCATCCCCCTCTTCGACCGGCCGCTGGCGCTGGACCTGAGCTTGGAGGACGCCGCGCACCTGCCCTCGGGCTACGTCTATCAGGACTTCCGCATCGCCGCGCCCGCCGCCCGCGCGTCCTCGGCCAGCCCCGCCCACCAGTCGGCATAGCGGCTGTTGCCCGGATGGCGTCCCCCTTCGTCGGGGGCGCCGTCGTCCCACCACACCGGCCCCCGCTCCCCCAGCCGCCGCTTGGCCGCATCCACCCGGCCGCGGGCCTCGGCCACCGCGCCGGGATCGTCCCGCCGCAGATGCACGTCGCGCCGCGCCTGCATCAGCGCCTTCACCGCCGCCCGCCGCTCGGCCTCCGGCAGACGCGGATCGGTCCGCCGCCAAAGCCGCCCCCGCGCCACGAAATAGCGCCCGTCCGGCGTCACCGGGTAGCCCTTGCGCACCCCCGTCCTCCCGTCATCTGCGCCCGGGGTCCACCAACACCACCCCCTCCTTCATCTTGGCGCAAATACCCCGGGGGAGCCGCCGCAGGCGGCGGGGGCAGAGCCCCCGGGGGCCCGCCACCCACGCCACCCATCAGGCCGCCGCGTCCTCCTCGGCCGCTTGCCGGAACCACAGCGCCGCATAGCGCCCGCCGCGGGTCAGGAGGGCGTCATGGGTCCCCTCCTCGACGATCTCGCCGTTCTCCAGCACCACGATCCGGTCGGCGTCGGCGATGGTCGACAATCGGTGCGCAATGGTGATCACCGTGCGCCCCTCGCCCATCGCCTTCAGCTCGGACTGGATGCCCATCTCGGTCTCGGTGTCGAGCGCGCTGGTGGCCTCGTCCAGCAGCAGGATCGGCGGGTCCTTCAGGAGCGTCCGGGCAATCCCCACCCGTTGCTTCTCGCCCCCCGACAGCTTCAGCCCCCGCTCGCCCACCGTGGTGTCGTAGCCGTCCGGCAGCGAGGCGACGAAGTCGTGGATCTTGGCCGCCCGCGCCGCCGCCTCCACCTCGGTGCGACTGGCCTCGGGGCGTCCGTAGGCGATGTTGTAATAGATGGTGTCGTTGAACAGGACCGTGTCCTGGGGCACCACGCCGATCCGGGCGTGCAGACTGTCCTGGGTGACGTCGCGCAGGTCCTGCCCGTCGATCCGCACCGCCCCCTCGGCCACGTCGTAAAAGCGGAAGAGGAGCCGCCCGATGGTCGACTTGCCCGACCCCGACGGGCCGACGATGGCCACGCTCCGCCCCGCAGGCACCGTCAGCGACACGCCCCTGAGGATCGGCCGCTCGGGCTCGTAGCCGAAGACGACGCCGTCCAGCTCCACCGTCCCGCCCATCACCTCCAGCGGCTGCGCTCCGGGCTTGTCGGCGACCTCGGCCGGCTGCTCGAGGAGGCCGAACATCTCGCCCATGTCTACCAGCGCCTGGCGGATCTCGCGATAAACCGTGCCGAGGAAATTCAGGGGCATGGTGATCTGGATCATGTAGGCGTTCACCATGACGAAGTCGCCCACCGTCAGGCCGCCGTCGCGCACGCCCACCGCCGCCATCACCATCACGATGACGAGGCCCGCGGTGATCAACAGCGACTGGCCGAAGTTCAGGAAGGCCAGCGAGTAGGAGGTCTTCAACGCCGCCTTCTCATAGCCCGCCATCGCCCCGTCATAGCGTTGGGCCTCGCGCGCCTCGGCCCCGAAATACTTCACCGTCTCGAAATTCAGGAGGCTGTCGATCGCCTTTTGATTGGCGTCGGTGTCCTGCGCGTTCATCTCGCGCCGAATCTTCACCCGCCACTCCGTCACCTTGAACGTGAAGGCGACGTAGAGGGCGACGGTCAGAACCACCACCAGGAGGTAGCGGATGTCGAAGACCACGGCGAGCACCACTGCGATCATCAGGAGCTCCAGAAACAGCGGGCCGATGGAAAACAGAAGGAAGCGCAGGAGGAACTCCACCCCCTTCACGCCCCGCTCGATGATCCGCGACAGGCCCCCGGTCTTGCGGCTGATGTGATAGCGCAGGGACATCCGGTGGATGTGACCGAAGGTCTGGAGCGCGATCTTGCGCAGCGCGCGCTGGCCGACGGCGGCAAAGAGCGCGTCGCGGAGCTGTTGGAAGCCGACGTTCATCAGCCGGGCCAGGCCGTAGGCGACGGTCAGCCCCACCGCCCCCGCGCCCAGCATCCAAGCGGCGTCCTGCCCCTCGCCCGCCAACTTGTCCACGGCGGCTTTGTAGAAAAACGGGGTGGCGACGGCGACGACCTTGGCCGTCACCAGGGCGATCATCGCCAGCACCACCCGCCTTTTCACCCAAGGGTGCTCGGCCGGCCAGAGATAGGGGGCGACGCGGGCGATGACGGACAGGCCGGAGGCGGCGGCGGGATCTGGCTGGGACATGGAGGACCTGGCTATGGAGGCTGGGCCCGAGCCTAGGACGGCGGCGGGGCAATGACCACCCGGCCCGGCAGGGGCGCGATTTTTCGACGAAAAATCGTCCCCCCCCGCGGGCGGGGGCGTCACTCGGGGACGGTGAAGATCTGGCCCGGGTAGATCAGGTCGGGATCGCGGATGCGGTCGGCATTGGCCTCGAACACCCGAACATAGAGGATGCCCTCGCCATAGCTTTCGCGGGCGATGCGCCAGAGGGTAAAGCCCGGCTGTACGGTCACCAGCGACACCGTGTCGTCGCCGGTTTGGGCGGTCTCCAGCGCGGCGATCGTCTCGGGCGCCTCGGGCTGGAACGGAGTCTCCGCGCGGCTCACCACCTCGCCCTCGGCGTTCAGCTCGTCGACCCGCAGGGTGTAGACCTCCGAAGGGATGCGCGGCAGGTCGGCCTGCCACTGCCCGTCGGGGCCGATGGGCGCGGTGCGCACAGGCGCGTTGTCGAGATAGACCCGGACGAGGCCGCTGCCCGCCCCGCGGCCGCCCAGAACCACGTCGCCCGCGGTGTCGTAGGAGATGCTGTCGATGGAGAGGCTGTGGGCCGCCTCGGGGGCGGTCCCCGGGCCTTGCAGCACCCGCACCCCGCGGTCGTCGGCGACCATCACCGTGGGCGGTCCGGCGGCGGCGCGCGCCGGGGCGGTTTGGCCCTCGGGCGCGGCGGCCGGGCGCGGCACGCCTGGCGCCGCGGTCCCCGCGACCTCCTGACCGGCGCGGACCGGATCGGGGGCGGCGGCCACCACTGGGGCGGCCGCCCCCGCAGGGTCGGCGGGTCCGTCAGGCGGCGGCACAGGGGCGGTGGTGCCCGGGGTGCCGGGAACCGCAGGTCCCTGCCCCACCGCGGGCGCGCCGGGCGTCGCGGCGCCCGTCTGCGGCGCGACGGCGGGGGGCGCGGTGGGGACATCGGGCGCGGGGCGCAGCGCGGGCGGGGTCAGCGCCGCCACATCGGCCGCGTCCGGCGCGGCACCGGACCCGGCGGGCGGCGCCGCAGGCGCTCCCCCGCCGGTCGGCGCGGCCCCGCCGGGATCGAGAGCCGCCGTCCCGCCGCCCGGTGCGGGTCTGTCGGTGTCGGGCAGCGCGCCCGGTCCGGGCACCGGAGCAGCCGGTCCGGCAGCCGCGGCCGCCTGCTCGGTCGGCCCGTCGGCCACAGCGGCGGGGGCCTGGGGACCTCCAGCGGCCGTGGGATCGGTGAGCCCCTCCGCGGCAGGACCGGTGCGATCGGGGCGCGCACCGATCGTGCCCGCCGCCAAGGTGTCGGAGACGCCGCCGACCGGAGCCGTGGGATCGGCGAGCGCACCGCCGGCGCTCGGCGCCTCGGCGACGGGCGGGTCGAACGCGCCGTCGCTGCCAAGGATGCCGGGGCCCGCGGCCGCACCACCCGCATCCGGCGCGTCCAGGGCTGCGAGGGCGGTGCCGGACAGGCCATCCCGGGCAGGGGTGGCAGGGTCTTGGGGCATGGAACCGGCCCCCGGCGCTTGCAAGTCGGCCGTTGCCGGGTCGGACAGGCCGTCTTCGGCGGGAGCGGCAGGGTCTTGGGGCGCGCCCGCTTCCTCCGGTGCACCGAGGCCGTCCGGTGCCGGGCCGGTCGGGGCGCCGGGAGCGCCGTCCGAATTCGGGGCGCCGGAGGCCGCAGCGATCCGCTCCGGGGCGCCGTCCGTGCCGACGGTGTCCGGGTCGAGCGGCGCCGGGTTCGGCGCGATGATCACCGTCTGCGGCGAGCGCAACGCGATGCCTCCCGGCCCCTCGGCCAGGAGGGACAGGACGCGCGGCCGGTCCGACGCCTCCAGCGTTGTGACGTTGACGAAGGTGCCGCCGCCGTCCGCGGTCTCGTGCGCGATCTCGTCTGCGTCGAGGAGGATACCGATGCGCGCCCCCGGCGCCCCCCGCCCGGCGACCAGGGCGGTGCCGTCGGGGTCGATGCGCACCAGGTCGAACCGCGGCGCCTGGGGCGGGACCGGCGTGACCGGCGGCGGCGGATCGACGGTGCCGGGTTGGGCCCCTTGAGCGGTGCCGCCCGCGCCGGGTGCGGCCGGATCGGGTGAAGTCGTATCGCTCGCGGCGGCCGCGGTGCGGTCGTCTGGATTGGGGGTCTCCATCCCGCTCGGCACGGGCGCACCCGGCTCTTCGGGACTGCGCGCCGCGATGTCGCCCGGATCGGTGAGTGCGGCCGCGGCGGGCGCCTGTCCCGCGCCGGGTGGCAGCGATGCGACCTCCTCGGGCGCCGTGATTTCCGCTTCGGGTCCGTCCGCCACGGCGGCCGGCGCGTCGGGCGCCGGTGCTGTGGCCGACCCGGCGGTGGGTGGGGCCAACGCGGCCTCCTCCGGCCCCGGCACCGGCGGCAGCGCCGGGCGCAGAGCGACATAGCCGCCGCCGAGCAGCGCCGCCGCCGCGGCTGCCCCGATCAGGACGCGCCCCGCGAGCCCCATGCCGATCATGTCCGACGTCCCAAGATCGCGCGCCCCCCAGCACGTCATCCCGCAGTTGAGCGACCATATCAGTCGCGATAAGCAGGGTCAAAATGCGAAACCGGAGGCAATGCAAGGTCCGATGACGAGCATTTGCGTCTACTGTGGCTCAAGGGACGGCACCGACCCCGCGTTTGCCGAGGCCGCCGACGCCCTCGGCACCGCCCTGGCGCAGGCGGGCTGGCGGCTGGTCTATGGCGCGGGCGACGTAGGGCTGATGGGCCGAACGGCGGCGGCCGTGGCGCGGGCCGGGGGGCGGTCGCTGGGGGTCATCCCCCGCCACCTTCTCGGCCGCGAACGGCTGGCGGCCTTGGAAAACACCGTCGTCACCGAAACCATGCACGAGCGCAAGAAGGTGATGTTCATGAACGCCGACGCGGTGGTGGTCCTGCCCGGCGGCGCGGGCACCCTGGACGAGCTCTTCGAGGTGCTGACCTGGCGCCAGCTCGGGCTGCATGACAAGCCAGTGGTGCTGCTCGACGTCGGGGACTACTGGGCGCCGTTCGCGGCGCTCCTCGACCACGTGATCGCCTATGGCTTCGCCGCGCCGACCTTGCGCGACTACGTGACGCGGGCGCCGGACGCGGCGGCGGCCGTGGCCCGCCTGCGCGCGCTCCTCTGACGGCGCAGCCCGTCGGCGGAGTAGAGCGCCAGCGCGATCCAGATCAGGCCAAAGCCCGCCGCCTGCCATGGCCCGAAGGGCTCGCCGAAGGCCAATGTGGCGCAGAGCATCTGCAACGTCGGGTTCAGATACTGCATCAGCCCCACCGTGGTCATCGCCAGCCGCCGCGCGGCATAGGAGAAGAGCATCAGCGGCGTCGCGGTCAGCGGGCCCGAGGCGATGAGCAACAGCGCGGTGCCGGGTGCGGCGGGCCACCCGACGACGGCGAACAGCCAGACCCCTGCGAGAGGCGCAAGGAGCAGAACCTCGGCGGTGACCGACACCACCGCGCCCACGGGCGAGAGCCGCTTAAGCGCGCCGTAGGCGGCGAAACTCGCGGCCAGGGCCAGCGCCACCACCGGCGGCGCGCCCAGCCCCACCGTCAGCACCCCCACCGCCGCGACGGCCAGGGCGACCGCCACGGCGGCGGCGCGCGACAGCCGTTCGCCGAACGCCGCCACCCCCAGCGCCACCGCCAGGAGCGGGAAGATGTAGTAGCCAAAGCTCGCCTGGAGCGCGACGCCCACCTGGATCGACCAGATGAACAGGAGCCAGTTGACCGAGATCGTCATCGCCGCGGCCAGGGTCAGCAGGAGGCCCCGCCGGCCGGGCGCCAGCGCCGTGCGCACCGCGCCGGGCCGCCCCTGGAACGCCAGAACTACGACCAGAAACGCCGCCGACCACAGCGTGCGGTGGGCCAGCACCTCGGTGGCCGGAACGTGGGAGAGGAGCTTGTAATAGAGCGGCGACAGGCCCCAGATCAGGCAGCACCCCAGCATCGCGGCGAGGCCACGGGCGGCGACGCTCACTCCCGGTCGGCCAACAGCGCCGAGACCGGCGCCAGGGTCAGGCCCTCGGCGCGGCGGCTGGCGATCCAGTCTTCGAGCGCGGCCAGGGTCTCGGGGCGGGTGCGGCCGAGGACGATGGCCGTCCCCTGCTGGCGCGCGCGGAACGCGCCGTTGTCGAGAAACCGCATCACCGCGCGGCGGTCCTGCCCGGCGCCGTCGATGTCGCGGTAGACGGTGGCGGTGGGCACTCCGGCCCGCGCGGCCGCGCGCTCGGCCCCGCCCAGTCCCCGCGGCAGGGTCAGAAGGCCATGGCCGCTCTGCGACAGCCGCCCCACGGCGGCGGAGAGATCGGGCCTGGTGTCGGGATGCGCCATCACCGCCACCGCCCCGGGCACCAGGCGCAGGCTGCCCTCCATCGCGACCTCGGTGTCGGTGTCGCTGGCACCCCGCGGCAGATCGGGGAGGAGCACGACCTCGACCCCCGCGGCCCGCAGCGCGGCGGCGCGAGCGACCGCGTTGGGATCGGCGGCATCGACGGCCACGGCGATCGGCAGGTCGGCCGAGGGCAGCGGGCCGCCGGTGTCGATCAGCACGACCGCCAGGAGGGGCAAGCCCGCGGGCGCGACGAAGTCGGCGGCGTTGCGGCGGAGCGCCGGCGCGGCGGTGCCGGTGGCCGGTGCGGCGTCGGCCGGCGCGACGCCGATCTGCGGCAGCCGCCCGGTGATGACCCGTGCGGCGGGGTCCAGGGGCTCGGGCGGCGCGTCCGAGGCAGGGGCGGTGCCGGCGCCGGGCACCGCCGGCGGAACGGCCAGGGGGCCGGGCAGGATTGGGGTCTCGCCCCCCGGCAGGGGCGCCGTGGGCACCGCCGCGGCGGCCGCCGCCGGGATCGGCGTCGGGACGCCGGGCATCGCCGGGCGCGGCGCGGGCGCTGCGTCGACGGCCAGCGTTCGCCGCGGCACGGGTGCGGCGCTGGCCGGCGCTGGCGGCGCCGCCGCGACACGGATCGGCGCGGGCGCGTCCTCGACGACGGCGGGGCCCGGCGGCGGCGCGTCGGACGGCGCGGCCTGGGGTGCCGTCCGCGGCGGAACCGGCGCCGTCGCGGCCACGGTGGGGCCCGTCTGCACGGGCGCGCGGCCCGGCGGCGCCGTTTCTCCGTCGAAGGGCCGCGCCGCCTCGGGGGCGTCGAGCAGCGCCGCCCGCTGCGCCGTCGGAGCCTCTGGCACCGCAGCGGGCCGCGCCGGCGGCGCAACCGGCGCAACGGCGCCTGCCGGGCGGTCGGGGCCGGAGAAGGCGAGGATCGGGATCGGCGCGCCGCCCGGCCGCGGGTCGGCTTCGGTCGCCGGCGGGAGCAGGCCGTCGGGCGCCGCAAGCTCGGCGCGGCGCGGGTCGTCAACCGGGGGCATGGCCGGGGCGGCATCGCCGTCGGGCGGCGCGGCGGGTTCGGCGACCTGCACCGCAAGGCGGGGGCCGGTGGTGCCCGTCGGCGCCGCGGGCGGGCCGGGAACGGCGGGCGCGGCTGCGTCCAGCGGCGCCGCGGGCGGAAGGTCTGGCGTGGCCAGAGGCGCGGCTGGGGGCGCGCCGCCCGGGAGCGCGGCCGCCGCAGCCTCAGGCGCGGCGGGCACCGGGGGCGCAGTCCCGCCGCTCCCCGCCGCGGTCGGCGCGATGGGCGGCGCCACAACGGCTACGGGGCCGGACGGCGCGACGGCGGGCTCGGACAATGCGGCGACGACCCGTGTGGGCGGGGCGTCGTCCGCAGCGGGCGGGGCCGGTGCGCCTTCCGCCCCATCGGGTGGCGCCGCGAAGTCCGGCGCGACCGCGGCCACCGCGGGCGGCGGCACCGGCGCGGGCGCGGGCGGCGCGGGGCGCGCAGCGGGCAAGGCGTCGGGGCCGGGCACGGGCGGCGCGACGGGATCGGCGCGCCGCACGACGGCTCCGTCCCCGGGCACCGGCGCGCCCCCCCCCAAAGCCGTGGGCGGCGCGGCGGCAGGCGCGACGGGTCCGACCACCGCCACCTGTTCGGGCGGCGCCGGCATCGAGAACGGCGGCGGCGGCGCGGCGGCCTCGGGGCCCAGCGGCGCGACGACGACCGCCACCGGATCGGCCGCGCCGGGACGCACGCCCGCCGCGTCGCCGACCGCGGGCACCGGGCCGAGGCCGGGTGCGGCCGCGGCCACGATCGCGCGCCCGGGCGGCGCCGCGTCGGGACCGCCGATGTCGGGGACCGCCGCCACCGGATCGAGGCGCCGGACGCCCGCGCCGGACAGGGTCGGCGCAGCCGCGACGCGGGGGGCGTCCGGGGCATCGGACGGCGGCCCCGGCGGGGCGCCCAGGTCCGGCGCCGCCGCCACCACGGACGGCGCCAGCGCGGGCACGCCGGGGGCCGTGGGAGCGGCGCCGCCCGGCCGGTCGGAAGCTGCGTTGCCCGCGACGCGCGGCGGGTCCTCCGGCCCCGCCGGTGCGGCCGAGCCGGGCGCTGCGGGCACCGCGGGCACGGCCGGGGCGGCCGCCGCCTCGGGCCCCTCCGGCGGGGTCTCTTCCACGGCGGGCAGGCGTGCCGCTTCGGGAATATCTGGCGCTGGCCCGGGCTCCGCCCCCGCAGGCCGGGGCGGCGCGGCATCCGTTCCGGGCACGACGGGCTGGGCGATTTCGGGGGCTGGGGGGCCGACGGCGACCTCGGTGTCCTCGGCGGGCGGCACAGGGGTCGGGTCGCCGGAGGGTGGCGCGGGACCGGGATCCGCCCCCGCAGGCGACAGTGGCGCCGCATCCGTGCCAGGCGCGACGGGCTGGGCGATCTCCGGCGCTGCGGGGGCGACGGCGACCTCGGGGCCCTGCGCGGGCAGCACCGGGGTCGGGTCGCCCGAGCGCGGCGCCGGTGCGGCTCCGGCGACCGCATCTGGCGCAGACGGCACCACGACGCCCGGCGCGACGGGGGCGGAGGGCGCGTCCGCTGCGGCGGGCCGCCGCGGCGCGGTGCCCCCAGGGGCCGGGGCGACGGGCTGCGCGGTCGTGGGACCGTCGGCCACCGCGGGCGCCTCGGGCGGCGTGCCCGAGGGCGCCGCGGGCGCATCGGGCGTGGGCATCGCCACGGGCGGCGCGGTGGCCCGCACGTCGGGCGCCGCAGGCGCGCCCGGCACCTCCGGCGGCGCCACGGGCACGACGACCCTCGGCGCATCCACGATCAGTGCAGCCGCGACCATGGCGACGACACCGACGAGAATACCCCAGAGAAGGCCAGAAAAAATCCCGCGCGCCACGCGATCACTCCGTTCCTGCCGCGCCCGGCCTTCGCGCCGGACGCCCCGGTCCCCTGCCCCTGGACGGCGGTATCGCCGCTTGACGCTGTGCCGCGCCTTTGGGCATGTATACCGCGGACCAACCCCGCGGGGCCAGCCCCATTCCCCGGCCCCGCGCGCAAAGGACCGCCGACGTGCTCTTGCTGATCGACAACTACGACAGCTTTACCTACAACCTCGTGCACTATCTGGGCGAGCTCGGCGCCGAGGTTGCGGTGCGCCGCAACGACGCCCTGACCCCGGACGCCGCGCTGGCCCTGGGCCCCGAGGCCATCGTGCTGTCCCCTGGCCCCTGCACCCCCGACGAGGCAGGCATCTGTTTGGACATGGTCGCCGCGGCCGCGGAGGCGCGGGTGCCTCTGCTCGGCGTGTGCCTGGGGCACCAGGCCATCGGCCGGGCGTTCGGCGGCCGGGTGATCCGCGCCAACGCGATCGTCCACGGCAAGGCGGGCGCGATCCGGCACGGCGGGCGCGGCGTCTTCGCCGGTCTGCCCTCGCCGTTCTCGGCCACCCGCTATCACAGCCTGATCGTCGAGCGGGCGAGCCTGCCGGACGCGCTGGAGGTGACGGCCGAGCTGGAGGACGGCACGATCATGGGCCTGGCCCACCGCGACCTGCCCATCGAGGGGGTGCAGTTCCACCCCGAATCCATCGCCTCCGAGCACGGTCACGCGCTCTTGCGCAACTTCCTCGACCGCGCGGCGGTGCCGGTATGAGCGACCGGTTGAAGCCCCTGATCGCCGCGGCGGTGGAGCGGCCCCTGACCCGCGCCGAGGCCGAAACCGCGTTCACCCTGCTCTTCGAGGGCCAGGCGACGCCCAGCCAGATCGGCGGCCTGCTGATGACGCTCCGCACCCGGGGCGAGACGGTGGACGAATACGCCGCCGCGGCCGCGGTCATGCGGGCCAAATGCCGCCGGGTGCGCGCGCCGGAGGGCGCGATGGACATCGTCGGCACCGGGGGCGACGGCAAGGGGACGCTGAACATCTCGACCGCCACCGCCTTTGTCGTGGCGGGCGCCGGCGTGCCGGTGGCCAAGCACGGCAACCGCAACCTCAGCTCCAAGAGCGGCGCGGCCGATGCGCTGACCCAGATGGGCATCGACGTGATGGTGGGGCCGGACGTGGTGGAGCGCGCGTTGGACGAGGTCGGCATCGGCTTCATGATGGCGCCGATGCACCATCCGGCGACGGCGCATGTGATGCCGACCCGGTCCGAGTTGGGCACGCGCACGATTTTCAACATCCTGGGGCCGCTGACCAACCCCGCGGGCGTGACACGGCAGCTCACCGGCGCGTTCTCGGCCGATATGCTGAGGCCCATGGCCGAGGTGCTGCGCGCGCTCGGGAGCATCCGCGCCTGGCTGGTCCACGGCTCGGACGGCACAGACGAGATCGCCATCTCCGGGCCGACGGCGGTGGTGACGCTGGAGGACGGCGTCCTGACCGAGACCGAGATCGCACCCGAGGACGCAGGGCTGAGGCCCCACCCCTTCGACGCGATCCGCGGTGGGACGCCGGACGAAAACGGCCGGGCGTTCCGGGCACTCCTCGACGGCGCGGCGAGCGCCTATCGCGATGCGGTGCTGCTCAACGCCGCCGCCGCGCTGGTCATCGCCGGGCGCGCCACGGGCCTGACCGAGGGCGCCGATATCGCACGCGAGAGCATCGACAGCGGCGCGGCCAAGGCCAAGATCGCGGCGCTGGCCCGGGTCACCAGCCGCGCCGGCTCATAGGTCGCGCTGGCAGGGGCCGATCCCGCGCTGGGGGCGCCGCCCCTGACGGAGCATCGAGGTGCCCTCGGTCGGACGCGGCAGGGCAGCCCATCTTCGCGCGGAGTGCTCCAGCATCCGCCGAGAAACGAGGGCAGCGCCGTCCCGCCGGGGCTGGTCGAGCGATGCGCGGCGGCGCCCCCAAGCATAGACGCCGCGGCGGCTGCACCGTCCTCGCCAAAAGCGCCGCCCCGGGGGGGCGGGACGGCGCTGCCCGGCGTTGCCGCCGGGCGTGACGGGGAGGCTGGGCGAAACGCGTGGATTTCATCCAGAGAGAAAGGAGACATCGCGCCTGCGCGGAAAACGAGGGCGGCGCCGTCCCGCCGGGGCCGCCTGAGCGGCGCGCGGCGGCTCCAAAAGCCCCGGCTTCGCGGCGGCTGCACCACCTTCGCCAAAAGCGCCGCCCCGGGGGGGCGGGACGGCGCTGCCCGGCGTTGCCGCCGGGCGGGACGGGGAGGCTAGGCGGGGCACTTAGAGACCTCGCCGCAGAGCGACGAGCGCGCGCGACCCCGGCCCGCGGATCAATGGACCGAGACGTTCAGGTTCGTCGTCGTCGCGGTCTTTTCCAGGCCCCCCTGCCGGTAGAGCAGCGACTCGCCGTCGCGGAAGACATGGACCTTGCCGGGATCGGCAGTCAGGCGCACCTTGTTGCCGCGCAGGTCCGAGTGGATCCCCGCCAGCTTGCCGATGACGGGGTCGGCGTCGTTCTGCTTTTCGAAATAGAGCAGCGTGACCTCGCCCAGAGCCTCGGTGATGTCCACCGTCCCCTCGAAGGCGTAGGGCTGTCCCTCGCCGGCCTCGACGAAGTCCTCGGGCCGGACACCGACGTTGACCTGGGCACCCATGTCGGCGTCGTTCGAGGGATAGTTCGAGATCGCGGTGCCGCCGCCCTCGAAGGACACGGTGGTCTGCTGCCCGGTGCCGGTGATCTTGCCCGGCAGAAGGTTCATGGCGGGCGAGCCGATGAACTGCGCCACGAACTCGTTTTCGGGCTTCTCATACAGCGTCAGCGGGCTGCCCACCTGGGCGATGCCGCCGCCCGCCAGCACCACGATGCGGGTGGCCAGCGTCATCGCCTCCACCTGGTCGTGCGTGACGTAGATCATGGTGGAGTCCGGCATCGCCTCCTTCAACTGCGCGATCTCGATCCGGGTCGCCACACGCAGGGCGGCGTCGAGGTTCGACAGCGGCTCGTCGAAGAGATAGACCTTGGGGTCGCGCACGATCGAGCGACCGATGGCCACCCGCTGCCGCTGACCGCCCGACAGCGCCTTGGGAAGGCGGTCGAGATAGGGTTCCAACTGGAGGATCCGCGCGGCCTTGGCGATGGCCGCGTCGATCTCTTCGGGGCTCTTTTTGGCGATCTTGAGCGCGAAGGCCATGTTGTCGCGCACCGTCATGTGCGGATAGAGCGCGTAGGACTGGAACACCATGGCGATGCCGCGCTGCGCCGGCGGCACGTCGTTGACCACCATACCGTCGATCTGCAACTCGCCGCCGGTGATCTTTTCCAGGCCCGCGATCATCCGCAAAAGCGTGGACTTGCCGCAGCCCGAGGGCCCGACGAAGACGATCAACTCGCCCTTTTTGATGTCGAGGTTGATGTGTTTGAGCACATCGACGCTGCCATACGACTTGGCAACGTCCGTCAGCAGAAGATCGGCCATGTCATCCTCCCTTTTCTCGTTCCTTGTATCATGCCGCCGCCGTGGCAAAGAGGCCCTGGTGGGCCGGCAAGAGCATGTCGGTGCCGTCGATGCGCCCGCCGAAGGGCGCGGTGTCGTCGTGGCGCCAGTCGCCGTCCGGCAAGGGCACGGTGATCGGCTCGGCCGACAGGTTAAAGGCGCAGAGGATCCGCGCCCCCTCGTGCACGCGCTCGATGAGCAAAAGATCATCGGTGGCGTCGATCACCTTGAACGCGCCCTTGATCAGCGGCGTCTGCCCTTTGCGCCAATGGATGAAGGCGCGATAGAAGCTCAGAACGCTGTCGGCGTCGCCATCCTGCACCGACACCGCGTGCTCCAGGTGCTCCATCGCCACGGGGAGCCAGGGTTTGCCGTCGGAAAAGCCGCCATTGGCGTTGTCGCGGACCCAGGGCATCGGCGTGCGGCATCCGTCGCGGCCCGCGAACTTGGGCCAGAAGCGTTTGCCGTAGGGGTCCTGGAGGTCCTCATAGGCCACATAGGCCTCGGTCAGTCCCAGCTCTTCGCCCTGATAGAGACAGATGGTGCCCTTGAGGCACAGCAAAATCGCCGCATAGAGCTTGCGCTCGGGGACGCCGAGGTTCCATCGCGTGGCGTGTCGCACCACGTCGTGGTTGGAGAACGCCCAGCAGGCCCAGCCCTCGGTCACGATGCGGTCGAAGCGCTCCATCACCTCCTTGATCCGCGGCCCGGTCGGGTGGACCGGCGACAGGAAGTCGAAGTCGTAGGCCATGTGCAGCTTGTCGCCGCCCGAGGTATACTCGGCCTGCACCTGCATCCCCCGCTGGCTCTCGCCGATCTCGCCCACGCTGGTGATCGCCGGGTACTCGTCCATGACCGACCGCAGCTTGCGCAGAAACTCCAGGTTCTCCGGCTGGGTCTTGTCGTAGAGATGGTCCTGGAAGTTGTAGGGGTTCACCGCGGGCGCAGTATTGGCGTTCCGCTCTTCGGGGTTCAGGGGCGGATTGTCCCGCAGTTGCTTGTCGTGGACATAAAAGTTCACGGTGTCGAGGCGGAAGCCGTCGACGCCCTTGTCCAGCCAGTAGCGCGCCACCGACAGGAGCGCGTCCTGCACCTCGGGGCAGTGAAAGTTCAGGTCGGGCTGTTCGGGCAGGAAGTTGTGCAGGTAGTACTGCATCCGCTCGCCCTCCCACTCCCACGCCGACCCGCCGAAGATCGAGAGCCAGTTGTTGGGGGGCGTGCCGTCGGGCTTGGCATCTGCCCAGACATACCAGTCGGCCTTGGGGTTGTCGCGGCTGGCCCGGCTCTCGCGGAACCAGCGGTGCTGGTCCGAGGTGTGCGAGAACACCAGGTCGATGATGATCCGGATGCCCAGGTCGTGAGCGCGGCGCACCAGCGCCTCGAAGTCGCCGATGGAGCCGAACATCGGGTCGACGTCGCGATAGCTCGACACGTCATAGCCGAAATCCAGCATCGGCGACTTGAAGAACGGCGACAGCCAGATCGCATCGACGCCCAGGGTCGCGATGTGCGGCAGGCGGTGAATGATCCCGCTCAGGTCGCCGATCCCGTCGCCGTTGCTGTCCTGATAGCTGCGCGGATAGACCTGATAGATCACCGCACCCCGCCACCAGTCCCGGCCGGCGGGGCCTGCCTCCGGCGGGCGCTCGGCCGCCGGAGCGTCGTCGTAGAAGGTCACGGGCGGGCTCCGTTACTTCACCGAGCCGGCCAACAGGCCGCGGACCAGGAACCTCTGCATGGTGAAGAACACCACCAGGGGCACCGCGATACTGACGAAGGCCGCTGTGGCCAGGATCTCCCAGTTGCCACCCCGCGTGCCCAGGAGTTCCACGATCTGGTTGGTCATCACCGTGGTCTCGCCCGTGGCGTCGATCAGGAACACCTTGGCCACCAGGAGGTCGTTCCATGTCCACAGGAACTGGAAGATCGCAAAGGAGGCCAGCGCGGGGAACGACAGGGGCAGGATGATCTTGGTGAAGATCTGGAAGTCGGTGGCGCCGTCGACCTTGGCGTTCTCGATGATGTCGCGTGGCAATCCGACCATGTAGTTACGTAAGAGATAGACCGCCAATGGCAGGCCGAACCCTGTGTGCGCGAGCCACGTGCCCAGATACCCCTTGCCGATGCCGATCCCCAGATGGAGGCGCAAAAGCGGAATTAGCGCCAACTGCAACGGCACGACCAGCAGCGCCACCACCGCGGCGATGAGCAGAGCGCGACCGGGAAAGTCCATCCAGGCCAGCGCATAGGCCGCGAAGGCGGCGATCACGATGGGGATGATCGTGGCCGGGATCGTCACCGTCAGCGTGTTGAAGAACGCCTTGGCCATGTCGTCGGTGCCGCCGCGGAAGAGGATGTTCTCGTAGTTCTCCATCGTGAACTCCGGCGGTGCCGTGGCGGTCACGAACACCCGCTCGCCCCGCCCCGACAGCGCGTCGTCGGACCCGCGCCAGACATAGGAGCCATCGGCGTTCACCGTCAGCATCCCGTCGTCGCCCAGGTCCGCCGTATCGCCGGCGGTATAGGCGGCGACGTCCCTGGCCGAGGTGCCCCAGGTGCTGATCGTCTTCTCGCTGTCCTCGGGGAACAGGTTGCCGGCGACGACGAACATGTCGCCGTCGGGCTGCCGTTCGTCGTCGGGATCGGCGGTGCGCAGAACCTCGCTCTGCTCGGCGGGGAACAGCGCGGCCCACCAGCCGGAGCTGGAGATCTGGTCGGCCGTGCGGAAGGACGACACGAACAGGCCCACGGTCGGGAACAGCCACAGGACCACGAGGAGAACAACCGAGATCTGGACGGCCCAGCCCAGAGACGATTTGCTGCCAGCTATGTTATCCATCAGCGCATCTCCTTGCGGGCGTTGTAGACGTTCCAGACCAGGATCGGGCTGACCAGGATCATGATGACGATGGCCGAGGCCGATCCGACGCCCCAGTCGTTGGCGCGGAACAGCTTGTCGAACATGTAGTTGGCCAGAACCTGCGTCTCCCACTGGCCGTTGGTCATGGCGAACACGATGTCGAAGACCTTGAGCACGACGAGCGTAATCGTGGTCCACACCACGACGATGGTGCCCATGATCTGCGGGATCTTGATCTGAAAGAAGATCTGGAACGGGTTGGCGCCGTCGACGATGGCGGCCTCCACGGTCTCCTCGGGGATACCGCGCAAGGCGGCCGAGAGGATGACCATGGCAAAGCCCGTCTGGATCCAGATCAGCACGATCATCAGGAAGAAGTTGTTCCACATCGGCAGCGTCAACCATTGCTGCGGCTCGCCATAGGGCAGGTCCACGACCCACACGCCGATCAGACCGCGCAGGCTCTGCCACAGGAGCCAAACGAGCAGGAGCAGCAGGATGCCCTGAAGGATCACGGCGAACAGAGCGTTGCCCCCCGCCATGAGCCGCCGCACCAGCAGCCAGGCGCAGTAGGCGACCGTGCCCGCAAAGGCGAGGATCAGGAGCGTCGGCAGCAGCTTGAGCATCAGAAACGACCCGATGCCGCCTTCGAAGTTCAGCCAGACGGCGTTGAGGATGCCGATCTGTTCCTGATCCTCGGGGCGGGCGTCGTAGATCAGTTTGAAGATCACCGAGGCGCCGACGAACGAGATCGCCATCGGCATGAAGATCAGCGACTTGGCCAGCGCGCCCCAGGCGATGCGGTCGGTGAGCTGCGCCGCCAGGAGGCCAAAGGCAGTGGATGCCGCCGGCACCACGATCAGCCACAACATGTTGTTGCGCATCGCCTCCCAGAACTTCGACTCGCCGAACATCTGCTGATAGTTTCGCAGGCCCACGAACTCGCTGCCGCCGCCCGGCACACGCTCGGTCAGGCTGAGCCGCAGCGTCTCGACCACGGGGTAGCCCAGGTAGAGGCCCAAGGCGAACAGCGCCGGAAAGAGGAACAGCCAGGGCCGCACCATGTTGGCGCGGTTGATGTTCTTGCCCGCCTGCGGCCCCCTGGCCGGAAAGATGAATTTGTCGAGGACGAGGTTTGAGAAATAAAAGTACGCGAGGCATCCCCCCACGCCGACGATGATGGTCACCAGACCTGCGAGTGCCGGGTTCATTCCTCTCCTCCCCTGTCGCCGCGCCCGCTGCGGGCGCATTGTGCCTGCGGTGCGGGTTGGCCCCGCTGCGTCCGCTAGTCTAGCGGGTTGGCCCCGCGATGTCGTTTGTCTCTTGACGGAACGTCGCAGGCGAACGCCAAGGTCCGCCTGCGTGAGATTTTACAACTCGGGATTACTTAAGCCCTTCCCAGCTCGACTGGATCTCACCGGCGACGCCGGCCGCATCCGCCCCGCCGGCATAGTCCACCATTCCGGTCCAGAAGGTGCCGGCGCCGACGCCGCCGGGCATCAGGTCGGACCCGTCGAAGCGGAAGGTGGTGGCCGAGGTCAGGATCTCGCCCAAGCTCCGCTTGGTGTCGTCCGAGTAGGTCTCGGGGCTGGCGCCGGTGAAGGGCGTGAGGAAGCCCTGGCCGGGGATCGCCATCCAAACCTCATGCGCGATGGGCGTTTGCAGGAAGTCGATCAGCGCGTGGCTGCCAGGGCTGTCGTTGGTGATCGCGAACAGCGTGCCCGCGCCCAGCACCGGCTGGCCCAGATCCTTGCCCTCGTAGGCGGGGAAGTAGAAGAAATCGACGTCCTCGCCGATCATCGTGCCCTCGGGGAAGAAGGCGGGGATGAACGACGCCTGCTTGTGCATGTAGCACTGCGGCGGCGCGTCGAAGAGGCCGCGGGGGCTGTCGCGGAAGTCGGTGGCGGCCACAGACCCGGCCCCACCGGCGACGAAGTCGTCGTTGCGGGCGAACCAGCCGAACTCTTCGATCGCTTCGACCACGCGCGGGTCGTCGAAGGGGATCTCGTTGGTGGTCCATTGGTCGTAGACTTCGGGCGTCTGCGTGCGCAGCATCATGTCCTCGACCCAGTCGGTCGCGGGCCAGCCGGTCGCGCCGCCCGAACCCAGGCCGATGCACCAGGGCGTCTCGCCGTCGGCGACGATCTGCTCGGTCAACGCCTTGAGGTCTTCCATGGTCTCCGGCACCTCATAGCCGAAGTCCTCGAAGTTCTCGGGCACGTACCAAACCAGCGACTTCACGTCGGCCTTGTAGGGGAAGGCGTAGAAGGCATCGGAGCCGTCGGCGCCCGCGTAGGTGCCCAGATCGACCCAGGACTGACCGGCGGCATAGTTGTCGGCCATCCATGTCGCGGTGTCCTCGCCCAGCGGCGTCAGGAAGCCGCGGCGCGCCATGTCGGCGGCCAGGCCGGGCTGCGGAAACACGGCGATGTTCGGGGCCGATCCGGCCTCGGCGTCGACCATGATCTGCTGTTCGAAGCTGTCAGAGCCGACGTAGCGAACATCGGCACCCGTCGCCTCGCCAAAATAGGCCAGCACCTGTTCGACCGCCTCTTGGTCGGGGCCGAGCCAGGGGCCGAAGACAGTCACCTGCTCGCCCGCGAGGTCGTTAGCCTCGGCGAAGGCATTGTAGCTGTCCCAGTTGAAGTTGCCCTCGCCCGGGGTGAAGGTCAGGTGACTGTCGGCGTGGGCCAGGCCCGCGGTCAGGGCGATGGCAGCGGCACTGGCATAGAGCGTGCGTGTCATTTCATTCCTCCCGAAATGGCGGCGGTTACCCGCCGGTTATTCAGACTTCGTGCGCAGGAGATTCGCTCAAAGCGCTTTGAAGCTGCGCGAGCCTCGCCCATCGCGGCGGCAGTGTCAAATGCTCCGTCTACAACCCATTATATTCATTTCTATAATTGCGACGCCGATGCTGCGCCGCAGAAACGAGGCCCCTTTGACGCGGCGGCCGGCACTGGCTAGATTCAGCGTCGAATTGAAAGCGCTTTGGAGCCGGCAAGACCCCAATGAACCTGCGTCAACTTGCTGAGAAACTTGGACTTTCCCAGACCACGGTGAGCCGTGCGCTGAACGGCTACCCCGAGGTCAGCGAGGCGACGCGCCGCCGCGTGCAGGATGCCGCGCGGCTGCATAACTACACGCCCAACTCCTGGGCCAAGGGGCTGGCGACGGGGCGGTCGAACGCCATCGCCCACGTCATCCCGGTCAATTCGACGCACGAGATGGTCAACCCCGTCTTCGCCGACTTCCTCGCCGGGGCGGGCGAGGTCTATTCCGCTGCCGGCTACGACATGCTCCTGTCGGTCGTCGCCGCCGAGGAAGAGGAGCGGCTCTATCGCAGCTTCGGCGCCCGGCACAATGTCGACGGCCTCCTCGTCCACGCGCCCCTGCGCGACGATCCGCGGGTGCCGCTGCTCAAGGAGATCGGCCTGCCCTTCGTCGTCCACGGCCGCGCGACCGAGGGGTCGGGCGACTATAGCTGGCTCGACATGGACAACCGGCGCGCCTTTCGCCGCGCGACCCAGTTCCTGATCGACCTGGGCCACACCCGCATCGCCCTGATCAACGGGCTCGACGGCATGGACTTCGCCATCCGCCGCCACGCGGGCTATGCCGAGGCGTTGGACAGCGCGGGCCTCGCCGCCGCGGACTGCTGCCGCTGGGGCGAGATGACCGAGCAATACGGGTATGAGACGGCGGCCGACCTGCTCGACGGGCCGGACGCGCCCACCGCCTTTCTCGTTTCCTCGCTGATCACCGCCATCGGCATCCGCCGCGCCTGCGAAGAGCGGGACCTCTCGCTGGCCCGCGACGTCTCAATCGTCTCCCACGACGACGATCTGAGCTACTTCCGCAACGGCCGGTCGGACCCCTACTTTACCTCGCTCCGCTCGCCGGTGCGCGAGCATGGGCGGCGCGCGGCGGCGATGCTCCTGCGTCTGATCGAAACGCCCGAAGAGGGCCCGCTGCAAGAACTGCTTGAAGCCGAGTTGCGCCTGGGCCAATCCACGGGGCGAGCGCCGCCGCCGCCGCCGCGCGCCGTCAGACAGGGGTAAGTCCATGAAGTTCCGCCGCGCCGATTTTCCGTCCGACTTCCTCTTCGGCACGGCGACGTCGAGCTACCAGATCGAGGGCCACGCCCAGGGCGGCGCCGGCCCCACCCACTGGGACAGCTTTGCCGCCACTCCCGGCAACGTCGTCGGCGCCGACAACGGCGACATCGCCTGCGACCACCTCAACCGGTGGGAGGAGGATCTGGACCTGATCCGCGACGCGGGCTTCGACGTCTACCGATTTTCCACCTCCTGGGCGCGGGTCCTGCCCGAAGGGACCGGCACGCCCAACGCCGAGGGGCTCGACTTCTACGACCGCCTCGTCGATGGGATTCTGGAGCGCGGGATCAAGCCTGCCGCGACCCTCTATCACTGGGAGCTGCCGCAGGCGCTGGCCGACCGCGGCGGCTGGCGCAACCGCGACATCGGCGACTGGTTCGCCGAGTTCACCGAGGTCGTCATGGGCCGCATCGGCGACCGGGTCTGGTCGGCCGCTCCGATCAACGAGCCGTTCTGCGTCGGCTGGCTCAGCCACTTCCTGGGCGCCCACGCCCCCGGGATGCGCGATATCCGCGCCACCGCCCGCGCCATGCACCACATCCTGCTGGCCCACGGCCGCTCCATCGAGGTGATGCGCGGGCTGGGGATGCAGAACCTCGGCGCCGTGTGCAACTTCGAATACGTCATCCCCGCCGACGCCTCGCCCGCGGCGCAGAAGGCCGCGACGCTCTACGACGGCTACTACAACCGCTTCTTCGTCTCCGGGCTGTTCAACGGCAGCTATCCGGCCGACGTTCTGGTGGGGCTGGAGCCGCACCTGCCCAAGGGCTGGCAGGACGATTTCGACACCATCCGCGCGCCCATCGACTGGATCGGCATCAACTATTACACGCGCAAGCTGATCGGTCCGGTGGACGGCCCCTGGCCCGGCCATGGCGAGGTGCCGGGCACCCTGCCCAAGACCCAGGTGGGTTGGGAGATCTATCCCGACGGCCTCTATGCCTTCATAAAGCGGGTGCACGAGGCCTATGCCCGCGACATCCCGATCTACATCACCGAGAACGGCATGGCCTGGGACGACAAGGTGGCCCGCGACGGCACGGTCAGCGACCCCCGCCGCATCGCCTATATCGAGGACCACCTGGAGCGGGTAAAGCGCGCCGCCGACGAGGGCCTGCCGGTCAAGGGCTACTTCGTCTGGTCGCTGATGGACAATTTCGAATGGGCGTTGGGCTACGGCCCCCGCTTCGGCCTGGTCCACGTGGATTACAAGACACTCAAGCGCACGCCCAAGGCGTCCTACCACGCCCTGAAAGACGCCCTGAAACGCTGACGCAAAGGTCCCGGCCCATGACCCCTGCCCCGAACACCCAGACGCTCGTGGCCGACATCGGCGGCACCAACACCCGCGTCGCCCTGGCCGAGGGCCGCACGATCCGCGAGGACACGATCCAGCGGTTCCGCAATGCCGATCACCCAGGGCTCGAGTCGGTGCTGCGCCGCTATCTGGGCGACAACGGCGACCCCGACTGCATCGGCGCCTGCGTCGCGGTGGCGGGGCCGGTGAACGACGGGCGCGGCACGTTGACCAACCTCGACTGGACCATCGACCGCGACACCCTTGCCCGCGCGGCCCAGGCCGAGAAGGTGGCGATCCTCAACGACCTCCAGGCGCAGGGCCACGCGCTGGGCCATATCGCCGAGAGCAACCTCAAGACGGTGATCGCAGGGACGGTGCCGCTGTCGCCCAACCCCACGCGGCTGGTGATCGGGGTCGGCACCGGGTTCAACGCCGCGCCGGTCTACGACCTGCCCGCGGGCCGCGCCGTCACCCCGTCCGAGGCCGGGCACGCCAACATGCCGATCCGCACCGAGGCAGACCTGCGCCTGTGCAAGTTCGTCGAGACCGCGCACGGCTTTCCGGCGGTCGAGGACGTGCTGTCGGGCCGCGGCCTGGTGCGCATCCACCGCTGGATCAGCCACGAGGCGGGCGCGCCGACGGAGTTGTCTGGCGCCGACATCATCGCCGCGATCGACGACGACGCGGTGGCGGCCCAGGCGGTCGCGACCTTCATCCGCATCCTCGGCACCGAGGCGGGGAACCTGGCGCTGATCCACCTGCCCTTCGGCGGCATCTATCTAGCCGGCGGCATGGCGCGGGCGGTGGCGCCGTTCTTTTCGCGCTTCGGCTTCGAGGCGGCGTTCCGCGACAAGGGCCGGTTCTCGGGGTTCATGCAGGGGTTCTCGGTCTCGGTGATCGAGGACGACTATGCCGCGCTGACGGGCTGCGCCTGCGCGCTCGACGCCATGTGAGGGACGTCCGCGCCGAGACGCGCGCGCGCTGCCCCGAGTTGGCCGACGCGCTGGAGGCGGCGTGCGCCGCGCCGCTGCGGTTCGAGGGCCCCGACCCGTGGCGGCATTCGGCCGACAATCACGTCCACCTCTGGGCGCTGGAATGGTGGGCCGAGCGGCTGGACTGGATCGACACCGACTACCGCGTCGCCTTCGCCCGCACGGTCACGGACCACTGGCGCGGGCGGCTTAGGGGGCTCTGGCCCCACCGCGCCACGGGCTACCGCGTCTACCTCTATGCCGACCTGGCGCCCACGCTGTCGGTGGTGGCCGATACGCCGCAGGGCTGCCCCTACGCAGGCGTCCGGCGGGTGGCTACGCGGCACGGGGTGATGGCAGGTTACGCCGACCGGCGGTGGAGCGACGCCTTCGGCGGCGCGTGGGAGGTCAGCCCCGAGCGGGTGCTGGCCGCGGTGGAGCGGAATGCCGGCTCGATCGCGAAACCCACGGCGCAGGCACTGGGGATGCAGGTGGGCCACCTGCGCACGCTGATCGAGGCCATGGGGATCGACGACCGGGTCAACGCCCTGCGCAAGCGCCATGGCCGCCGCCCCGCCAGGTTCCGCGACCCCTTCGCCGATGCGCCAGGCGACATCGCCCTGTTCGAGGAGCACTGGCCTGCGGGCTACTGAGCGCCCCCGTCCTCAATCAGGCAAACGCCCGCCGCGGCGACGATTTTTCGACGAAAAATCGCGGCCGCGCAGGCAGCTCAAGTCGCGCCCAGGCGCTGCACGTCGCGCTTCTTGGCGGTGCGGCCGTCGGGCTCGGGCGGGGCAAAGGTCTCGGCCGAAGCCCGGTTCCAGCGCTCCAGATACCCCTGCCGATCCTCCTTGCCGTCGCGCAGAAAGCCGATGGGCAGATAGGGCCACGCCTGCTCGCCCGTCGCCATGGTCCCGTCCGCCTCGCGCTTCATGAAGTGGTGCGGCAGGAAGGCGCGGGGGTCGTCCAACCCCGCGGCCTCAGCCATCTCCACCAGCGCCTCCATCGTGTTGCGGTGGAAGTTCGCCACCCGCTGCGCCTTGTCGCCCACGTCGAGCGCCCTCTGCCGCAGCGGATCCTGCGTCGCAACCCCTGTCGGGCACTCGTTGGTGTGGCAGGCCTGCGCCTGGATGCATCCCACGGCGAACATGAACCCGCGGGCCGAGTTGGCCCAGTCCGCCCCCTGGGCGAAGGCGCGGGCGATGTCGAAGGCGTGGATCAGCTTGCCCGCCGCACCGATCCGCACCCGGTCGCGCAGGCCCGCCCCGCGCAGGGTGTTGTGCACGAAGGTCAGCCCCTCGCTCAGCGGCATCCCCACATGATTGGCGAACTCCAGGGGCGCAGCACCCGTGCCCCCCTCCTTGCCGTCCACGACGATGAAGTCCGGCGCGATCCCGGTCTCCAGCATCGCCTTGACGATGCACATGAATTCCCGCCGGTGCCCGATGCAGAGCTTGAAGCCCACGGGCTTGCCCCCCGACAGCGCGCGCAACTGGCCGATGAAGTCGCACAGGTCCCGCGGGGTCGAGAACGCCGAATGACCCGCTGGCGATACGCAGTCCTGGCCCATGGGAATGCCGCGCGCCTCGGCGATCTCCTCGGTGATCTTGGCCGCGGGCAGCATCCCGCCATGCCCGGGCTTGGCGCCCTGGCTCAGCTTGATCTCGATCATCTTGATCTGCGGGTCCGACGCCTGGTCAGCGAACTTGTCGGGGTCGAACGCGCCCTCGGGCGTGCGACAGCCGAAATAGCCCGACCCGATCTCCCAGATCAGGTCGCCGCCCTGGCGGTGGTATTTGCTGACCGATCCCTCGCCGGTGTCGTGGGCGAACCCACCCATCGCCGCGCCCTTGTTCAGCGCCGCAATCGCGTTGCCCGACAGCGAGCCGAAGGACATGGCCGAGATGTTATAGAGCGAGGCGTCGTAGGGCTGCACGCAGTCCGGGCCGCCGATACGCACGCGAAACGTCTTCTGCTCCAGCCGGGTCGGGACGATGGAGTGGGTCATCCACTCGTACCCGCCCTCATACACCAACTTTTTGGTGCCGAAGGGGCGCGCGGCCTCGGCGTTCTTGGCACGCTGGTAGACGATGGAGCGGTCTTCGCGGCTGAACGGCTCTTCTTCCTGGTCACCCTCCAGAAGGTACTGCCGGATCTCTGGGCGGATCCCCTCGAACACGAACCGCATGTGCCCCAGAACGGGGTAGTTTCGCAGGATTGCATGGCCCGACTGCGTCACGTCGTAGACGCCGAGCGCCGTCAGGGCGCCGAACACCGCCACCCCGATCCAGAACCAGGGCGACCAGATCAGGCCGATGAGCGACACCACGAGCAGCGCCACGATCCCTGCGAAAAAGGTGTAGCGCTGTAGTCCCCCGACCTGACCCATAGCTCACATGTTCCTCGTAAATACCAACCCCATGCTGTCGCGTAGCACGATGGGACCGGAGATATAGTCGTCTCCGATGTTGGGGGTGCGCAAGGTGCAATGCCACCCCGACCCCTGCAATCCCGGGATCTTGAGCCGCAGGGGATCGAAATCGTCGGTCTCGCCCCCCTCCATATGGGTGATGGTGAAGACCTCCTGCCCCTCCGGCCCCTTGCGGAACGACGTGAACACGGTGCGCCCGTCGATGGGCTGGAGATAGTCGAAATGGTCCTCGGGGCCGAGATTGCCCATCAGCCAGGGGTTCTCGCGGCGGAAATTGCGCAGGGCCAACATGAACCGGGTCTGACGCGGGTCGAGTTGGCTGACCGTGTTCGAGACGTTGCAGTATTCGTGCATGTCGTCCATCCAGGCGCGGGCGACAATCTTGAGCTGCCGGGGTGTGAACCGTCCGGGCCCGGCGAGCGGCGGCTCGACCCCGTTCAGCAGCTTGGCGATGTGATCGAGATCGTAGTCGGTGACCTCGACCAGTGCGGGCAGAAACTCGAAAAACCGCGCCAGATCCTCGCGCGTCTCGAACCCCAGATCCTTCAGCCGCGCGAAGTTGCCCGAGATCGAATAGGCGTATTCGTCCACCTGCCATTTGAGGCTGATCGCCTCCTCGGCCACGACCTTGACGCCGTATTTGTCATCCTGGTTGCGGATGAAGCCCCAGTTGGCCCGCGCCGTGGCGTTGATGAAGTCCATGGGCACGCCCGGAAACGCGGCATAGGTCAGCATCGACACCGCGGGGTTGTCGTAGGCTTTTTCCAGGATCTCCATCTTGGTGTCGCCGAGGCGGGTGTTGATGTTCAACTTGGGGTTCACCTGGGTGCCCCGGCGCAGCGTGTCGTGGTTGGCGCAGCCCGAGATCCAGTTGGCGCCGACGGTCAGGATCTCGCGGATGCGCCAATATTTCGACAGCCAGAACCCGTAGATGAACGGCGTGTTGTGGGCAAAGGTCAGAGGGCCCCATTGGAACACGTCGCCGTCGTGCTGCGTCTCGATCACCGCGCGATAGGTCGACGACAGCTCCCAGTCCTCCTGCGGCCAGGGGCGGCCGTCCTCGAACACGAACCAGGGGCGATAGCGCACGCCCCCGGCCTCTTGCACGATGTCGGCCATCTGCTGGAGGTAGTCGTCGTCGTGCTGGAGCTTCTGCGCCTGGGGATCCCACCACTTGAAGTCCTGGGCACCGTCCACCCGCACGCCGTCGGCGCCGAAATTCACTTTCCGACGCTGCATCTCCAGCATGATCGCGCGGGCGGCCGGGTTCTTGTAGTCCATGTTCTGGCCGTACATGTTCGGCCCGGCAAAGAAGTGGGGGTTGAGCGCGTTGAGCCCCTGGTTGTCGGCGTGGCCGAAGACTACGTCGAGGATCAGCATCTTGGGCTTGGTCGGAAAGTTGTGGAGCGCGGCGGCGAGGTCGACCAACTCGTCGGGGCGGCCCGTCTCCAACAGCACGGGATTGACCGTGCCCATGCCCGAGATGACCACGTCATAGCCCCAGTTGGTGGTGTCGGGGCGGGTCAGGCGCACCGTCACCTCGGCGTCGGTGCCACCCACGGCCTCGTCCCAGAAATCGCCGCCCGCCTCGTAGACGGTGGTGGGCTCGACCGGGAGGAGCTGCACGGCGTCGTAGCCCAGATAGATCTCGTCCAGCGGCTCGCGCGGGAGCCCTTTCTCCACCCGCTCGCCCAGGCGCTCGAACTGGCGCGCGAGGCTCGCCAGGGTGCCGCCCGCGGTGGCGGTGGGCACGTGGATTTGCAGAATGTTGGTGGGGGCGCCGAACTTGTGCGGGGCGTCTCCGGCGAGGGCCTGCCAATAGGCGGTGTCGCGGCGGGCCGCGAGCATCCCGTCGACGTCGTAGAGCTCGGCCGGAGCGAAGGCGCCGAAAGGGAGCGACATGGCCAGAGGGTCGAGGATGCGGTGCCATTGGTCCTGAGCGTCGCGCCACACCAGCGCGTAGAAGTCGCCGCCTGCCTCGCGGCTGCCCGCACGCACTCCGGTCGCCGCGGCAAAGGTATGGGCCTCGTAGCGCGCGACAGGCAGATAGATGCGGTCGAACCGCACCGTCTGATGCGACCGGGTCAGGTCCAGGGGATCGCGCGGCGACAACAGTTCGAGAAAGACGTCGCCGTCAGGCACCCGATGATCGAGCAGCTCCGGAGTCCAGAACCCGAAGGTCGCACGCGTGCCGTCCCAATGGGCGCCCAGCATCGGGGCGATGCTCTGGTGCGCGTCGAAGGCGCTGTCTGCGGTGTTGAGATGTTGACGGCACTTCCACGCCAGCCCTTCGGCGGTGGAGGTGTCGGCGGAAATGCGGTCCTTCAGCGACATGCGCGATCCTCGCTCGATGTCATGTGCGGACGTCGGGCGCGTCGCGGCCGGTATGGCGCGCGATCCCGGCGATCTGATCCGCTGCGGCGATGACGTCGGCCAGCGCCTCTTGCGGGTCGGCGTCGAAGGTCGCGGGGTCGTCGCTCAGGTCTTCGAGATAGACCCTGAGCGTGGCGCCCACGGTGCCGGTGCCCGAAAGCCGATAGACGATGCGCCCGCCGTCGTTCAGTCCGATGCGCAGGCCCTGCCCCGCGCTCTGCGAACCGTCCACCGGGTCTGAATAGGCGAACTCGTCGGCCGAGATCACGCTGCGGCCGGCAAAGCTCTGCCCCACCAGATCCCCGAGGCGGCCGCGCAGTTCGTCCATCATCGCGTTGGCCTGGGCCGCGTCCACCGCCTCGTAGTCGTGGCGGGAATAGAAGTTGCGCCCGTATTGCGCCCAATGCTCAGCCAGGATCTCCTTCACCGACATCTTACGCTCGGCCAGAACGTTCAACCACAGAAGCACCGCCCAGAGGCCGTCCTTTTCGCGCACGTGGTCGCTGCCGGTGCCCGCGCTCTCCTCGCCGCAGAGCGTGATCTTGCCCGCGTCCAGGAGATTGCCGAAGAACTTCCACCCCGTCGGCGTCTCGTAGCAGTCGAGCCCTTTGGATTTGGCCACCCGATCGAGCGCCCGCGAGGTGGGCATCGAGCGTGCAACCCCGGCCAGGCCGGTGGAATAGGCCGGTGCCAGGTGCGCGTTCGCCGCCAGCACCGCCAGGCTGTCGGAGGGGGTGACATAGACGCCGCGCCCGAGGATCATGTTGCGGTCGCCGTCCCCGTCCGACGCGGCGCCGAAGTCCGGGGCGTCGTCCGACATCATCAGGTCCACCAGATCCTTGGCCCAAATCGGGTTCGGATCGGGATGGCCGCCGCCGAAGTCGGGGCTGGGCACGCCGTTCACCACGCTGCCCTCGGGCGCGCCCAGCGTGCCCTCCAGGATCGCCTTGGCGTATGGCCCGGTGATCGCGTGCATCGCGTCGAAACGGAGCGTAAAGCCCCCTGCGATCAGCCGACGGATCGCCTCGAAATCGAAGAGTTCCGCCATCAGAGCGGCATAGTCCTCGACCGGGTCCACCACCTCGACCGTCATCCCGCCCAGGTCGCTGGTGCCCAGCGCCGCCAGGTCCACGTCCTGCGCCTCCAGGATGCGGTACTCCGACATCGTCTTGGTCGCCTCGAAGATGCGGTTGGTCACGTCCTCGGGCGCCGGGCCGCCATTGGGGGTGTTGAACTTGACCCCGAAATCCTCGTCGATCCCGCCGGGATTGTGGCTCGCGGACATGATGATACCGCCATCGGTGGCCCGCTTGCGGATCAGGTTGGACGCCGCGGGCGTAGACAGCAGCGCGTTCTGCCCCACGATGATCTTCTTGGCCCCGCTTGCGGCGGCCATCCGCAGGATCACCTGCGCCGCGCGGTCGTTGAAGTAGCGCCCGTCGCCCCCCAGCACCAGCGTCTTGCCCTCGACCCCGCCGATCCCGTTCCAGATCGCCTGGACGAAGTTCTCCAGATAGTGCGGGCCCATGAAGGTCCGGGTCTGCTTGCGCAGGCCGCTGGTCCCGGGCTTCTGGCCCTCGATCGGCGTCGTCGATACGGTCAGCGTCTCCATCGGGGTCTCCTATCTCAGATGCCGCGCCATGATGGCGGTGGTTGTGCGCAGGGCGGGCAGCGCGCCCAACCGTGCAGGGTCAACGCCGATGCGGCGGCGCCAGTTCGGATGCTCATAAATCGTGCCGGGCAGGTTCGGCTGTTCGGTGAGGTCGAGGAGGTCCTCGATCTGCACCGCTACCAGCCGCGCAGGCGTTCGGGCCAGGAACGCGATCAGGCGGTCGCGATCCGGTCCGCCCCCGGCGGCGTCCAGCCGCGCGACGTCCTTTTCGCGCTCGGCACGGGCGGTGGCGAGCCAGTCGTCGCTGTGGCCCGAGACCCGGTGCCACCAGGTCAGCTCGCGCCCCGCCCGCCAGCCCAGATAGGTCGGCAGGTCGTGGGTGGAGAACGAGGTCAGCGTCTGCGCGTCGTAGTCCTCGGGTGGGGTGAAGCGCCGCTTGGCGCCCTTGCCCTCCTGCTCGAACATCACCACGCGGCAGCCGAGCAGGCCGGACGCTTCGAGGTCGTCCTGCAACCCCTCGGGAATGTTGCCCAAATCCTCGCCTACGATGGTCGCCCCAGCGCGCGCCGCCTCGATCCGCGCCACCGCCAGCATCGCCGACTTGGGCATCGCGACATAGGCGCCGGGCACGCCGGGCGCGTCCTGGGGCACCCAGAATGCGCGCTCGAACCCCAGGATGTGGTCGATCCGTAGGAGCTTGGCATGGGCCAGTTGCGCCCGAAGGATTTCGGCCAGCGGCGCGAATCCCGCGGCGATCAGCGCATCGGGCCGGAGCGGCGCCAGGCCCCAGGTCTGCCCCTCGGGCGCGAACCCGTCGGGCGGGGCGCCCAGCGACACGGCCCGCGCATAGAGGTCGGGCTCGGCCCAGGTCTCGGCCCCTTGCGGATGCACGCCGACGGCCAGGTCGAGATAGAGACCCAGGGCCATGGGCGCCGCCGCCTGCGACACTTCGGCCAACTGCCGCTCGGCCAGCCACTGCGCCCAGGCGTGGAACCGCACCTCCCCGGCCGCCTCGGCGCCGAAGCGGGCGACGGCGGGGCTGTCGGGGCTGCGATAGGCCTCGGGCCAGTCCGGCCAATAGGGTACGAACCGGTCGCTCAGCGCCTGGTGCAGGGCGAAGCGGGCGAGCGTCGGCCCCTGCCCCTCGATCCAGTCGTCGAGGTCGGGCGGCGGCCCCTCGGCCTCCCAGAGGGCGCGCAGCGCGGCCCTCTGCGCCGGGACCGCGTGGGCGTAGTCGACCAGGTCGCCGCCCGCCCCCGGATCGGCGCCCGCGGCGATGTGCAGGGTCGAGAGCCGCCGGCGGCTCGACGGCGAATAGGGGCTGTAGGCGGTGGGATCGGTGGGAAAGCCCGCGTGGATCGGATTGATCCCCACGAACCCCGCCCCCGCCGCGCCCAGCGACGCCACGGCGTGGGCCAGGTCGCGGTAGCTGCCCACCGGACCGTCGCCCAAGAGCCCGTAGAGCGGCAGGGTCACGCCCCAACTGCGGGGCGGATCGGGCAAGCGCGGCGGCGCGGCCAAGAGCCAGCAGGTCTCGCCTGCGCTGCGCAGGCCGTGGATGCCCAGCGGCAGGCCCGGCACGCGGGCGCCCGCACCCTCGCGCGCCGACCCGTCCTCGCAGCGGAGCGTCCAGTCCCCCGAGAGCCCCGCGATCTCGGTCTCGGCGCCCGGCACACAGACCGCCCATCGCGGCAGCCGCCGCACAGGCCGGCCGGCCAGCGCCCCGGCGGCCGCGCGGTCGGTGGAGGCGTCGATCCCCATCGCGGCGAGCAACGCGCGCTTGGTCTCGGGCGGCGTGACCCGCCGCGCCTCCATCTGGTCGACATAGCTGGGGAGGATCCCCGCCGCCTCGGCCAGATCGTCCAGAGCTTGGCTCATTCCTTGGGTCTCAGCACGAACGCCGCGACGGCGTCGGCGGGCATGGCAAAGCGCTGCCCCCCCACCTCTCCGGCCGCGCCGGTGTTGTGCGAGGTGTCGATCCGCCAGGACCAGCGCGAGAACTCGGGCGCGTCCGGCAGCACCACCTCGCACGCCTCGCCGGCGTTGAAGACGGCAAAGATCGCCTGCTCGGTCTCGGCATATTCCGGCGTGCCGCCCGCGGTCCTGAGTTCGACCGAGATGCAGCGCAGGTCTGGCCTCTGCCAGTCGGCGTCGGTCATGTGCCGTCCGTCGGGACGGCGCCAGAACACGTCCTCCTTGCCGTCCACGGCGCGCTCACGGGCGTGCAGGAACAGCTTTTGCCGAAGGATCGGGTGCGCCTTGCGGAACTTGATCATCCGGCGGGTGAAGGCGTGGAAGTCGGGATCGCCCTCTTCCCAATCGATCCAGGAGGTCGGATTGTCCTGGTTGTAGGCGTTGTTGTTGCCGCCTTGCGAGTTCCCGATCTCGTCCCCCGCCAGCAGCATCGGCGTGCCCTGGCTGAGCATGAGCGTCGCCATCATGTTGCGCTTGCGCCGCGCGCGGGCGGTGACGATGGCGTCCTTGCCCGTCGGCCCCTCGACGCCGAGGTTGTCGGAGTAATTCTCGCCGTGGCCGTCGCGCCCGTCCTCGCCATTGGCCGAGTTGTGGCGGCGCTGATAGCTGACCACGTCGTGGAGGGTGAACCCGTCGTGGGCGGTCAACAGGTTGACCGACGCGGTCGCCGGGCGGCCAGAATGGTCGAACTGCAGCGCCGAGCCGGTCAGACGGTCGGCCAGCCCCGGCGCCTGCCCCGCGTCGCCGCGCCAGAACCGGCGCACGGTGTCGCGATACTTGTCGTTCCACTCCAGAAACGGCGGCGGGAATGCGCCCAACTGATAGCCGCCGGGGCCGATGTCCCAAGGTTCGGCGATGAGCTTGCACCGGGTCAGAACGGGATCCTGCCGGATCGCGTCGAAAAAGGCCGCACCGCGGTCGAAGCCGCCGTCGCCCACCCGCCCCAGCGTCGAGCAGAGGTCGAAGCGGAAGCCGTCGACATGCATCACCTCGACCCAGTAGCGCAGGCTGTCCATGATCATCCGCAGGACCATGGGATGGTCCACGTTGACCGTGTTGCCTGTGCCGGTGTCGTTGACGTAATAGCGCCGGTCGGGCGCCAGCCGGTAGTAGGCGGCGTTGTCGAGACCGCGATAGGCCAGGGTCGGGCCCAGGTGGTTGCCTTCGCAGGTGTGGTTGTAGACCACGTCGAGCAGCACCTCGATCCCCGCCGAGTGAAACCGCGCCACCATCTGCTGGAACTCGGCGATCTGGGCGCGCTGCATATAGCGCGGCTCGGGCGCGAAGAAGCCCAGCGTCTGGTAGCCCCAGTAGTTCGTCAGCCCCTTTTCCACCAGGAAGCGGTCGTTGAGGAACGACTGCACCGGCAGCAGTTCGATCGCCGTGATCCCCAGATCGGTGAGGTAGTCCAGCATCGGGTCCGACGACATCGCCAGGAACGTGCCCGGCGCCTCGACGTCGCCGCGGAGCGCGGTCAGACCCTTCACGTGCGCCTCGTAGATGATGCTGCTCTCCACCGGAGTCATCGGGTGGCGGTCGGCGCCCCAGGAAAAGGCCGGATCCTCGACCACGCAGCGCGGCATCCAGGGCGCGCTGTCGCGGGGGTCGAGGCTCAGATCTTGGGCCTCGTGGCCGACGGTATAGCCCATCAGCGCATCGTGCCATTTCGGATGGCCGGTCAGCCGCTTGGCGTAGGGATCGATGAGCAGCTTGTTGGGGTTGAACCGGTGCCCCTCATGCGGGGCGAAGGGCCCGTGGGCGCGCAGACCGTAGAGCTGGCCCGGCCGCAGCCCCGAGATGTAGCCGTGCCAGACGTCGCCGTCGCGTTCCGGCAGGTCGAGGCGGCCGACCTCGTGCCGCCCATCCTCGGAAAAGAGGCACAGCTCCATCCGCGTGGCGTTCTCTGAGAACACGGCGAAATTGACGCCGTCGCCGTCAAAGGTCGCGCCGAGCGGCGCGGCCCGCCCGGCGCTGATCGGAAAGATGCGGGTCATGTGTCGGATGCGATGCCTTTGTAGAGCGCGGCGTAGGCCGCGGCGGATGTCCCCCAATCCACGGGATGTGCCATCGCATTGCGGCAGATCTGCGCCCAGATCTCGGAGTCGCGGTGCAATTCCAGGAGCCGATCCAGGGCGGCCGACAGAGCCTCGGCCGTGACCGGGGCGAACTGCAGCCCCGTCGCCACCCCCGCCTTGAGCGCGGCGTCGTTGGCGTCGATCACCGTGTCGGCCAGACCCCCGGTCCGCGCCACCACCGGAACGGCGCCGTAGCGCAGGCCGTAGAGCTGGGTCAGGCCGCAGGGCTCGAACCGCGAGGGCACCAGCACCGCGTCGCCGCCGGCGATCAGGCGATGGCTCATCGCTTCGTCGTAGCCGATGTGGGCGGCCACCCCCGGAAGGTGGTGGGCGGCGGCGCGCCAGCCGTCCTCCAGCCCCCGGTCTCCCGAGCCCAGGAGCACGACGCGGCCTCCCTGCCCGGCGAACCGCGGCAGCGCCTGGAGCAGGAGGTCCAGCCCCTTCTGCGCGGTGAGGCGCGAGATCACCACGGCGATGGGGCCGTCACCCTGGGGGAGCCCGAACTCTTCGACCAGCGCGGCCCGCGCCGCGGCCTTGCCCGTGGGCGCCTCGAACGTCTCGATGGCCGGATCGGTGGCGGGGTTCCACACGTCGGTGTCGATGCCGTTGAGGATGCCCGACACCGCGTCGCGCCGCGCCCGCATGACCCCGTCGAGGCCCATGCCGAAGTCCCGCGTCATCAGCTCGCGCGCATAGGAGGGCGACACCGTCGTGATGCGGTCGGCATACATCAGCCCGGCCTTCAGCGCCGAGATGTGGCCGTAGAACTCAACCCCGTCGGGGTGCCACGACCATCCGGGCAGGCGCAGCGTGCCGCGGCGGTCGGCGGGCGCGGGCCCGTGGAACGCCATGTTGTGGATGGTCATCACACTGCCCGCGCCGGCGCCCATCGCCCGGGCATAGAGCGGCGCGAACCCGCCCTGCCAATCGTGGCAGTGCAAGACGTGCGGCCGCCAGCCGTCGGCCCCTTCAGCCGCCATCCGGGCGGCCACCCAACTCAGTGCGGCGAATCGCTCGGGGTTGTCCCACCAGTCGCCCCCCTCGGGGCGCAGGTAAATCCCGCCGGGCCGGTCGTAGAGATGCGGTGCGTCGACCACATAGAGGTCGAGCCCCGCGAGCTGCGTCGACAATGCCCTGACCGGGCCGCCGAACAGGCCCGCGTCCTCCAGCACCACCTTCGTCTCGCCCAGCCGCGCCATGATCGCCGGATAGCCCGGCAGAATCGTGCGCATCTCGACCCCTTCGCGAGCCAGTGCCGCGGGCAAGGCGCCGGCGACGTCGGCCAGCCCACCGGTCTTGACCAGCGGGGCGCATTCCGACGTCACCGACAGGACACGCATCAGCTCAGCGCCTCCGTCCGCTTGTCCAGCATCGGCTGGGTGATCAGCGTCACGCCCGCGTCGGTGACGCGGAACCACTTGGCGTCCTCCTCGGGATCCTCGCCCACGACCAGGTTTTCGGGGATCTGCACACCGCGGTCGACGACGCATTTGGTGAGCCGCGCATGGCGTCCGATATGGACATAAGGCAGCACCACCGACAGATCGACACTGGAGTATGAGTTGGTGTGCACCATGGTGAAGAACAGCGAGCGGCGGATTTCCGTCCCCGACACGATGCAGCCGCCCGACACCAGGCTCGACACCGCCGAGCCGCGACGGTCGGCCTCGTCGTGCACGAACTTGGCCGGCGGCACCGCCTCTGAATAGGTCCAAATCGGCCAATTGCGGTCCCAGAGATCGAGATCGGGCTTGAACCCCGTGAGGTCGATATTGGCCTCCCAGAATGCATCCACCGTGCCCACGTCGCGCCAATAGGCCGGCGCGCCCGGCTCATGCTTGACGCATGAGCGGGAGAAACGGTGGGCTTGCGCCTTTCCATGCTCGACGACGTACGGGATGATGTCGCCGCCGAAGTCGTGCTTTGAATGCGGATCCTCGGCGTCGCGGGTCAAGAGCTCGCGCAGATAGGTCCATTTGAAGACGTAGATGCCCATCGAGGCCAGCGCGTGTTCGCTGTCGCCGGGGATGCTGGGCGGGTCGGCGGGTTTCTCCAGGAACGACGTGATGCGGTCGTCCTCGTCCACATGCATGACGCCGAAGGCCGTGGCCTCCATCCGCGGGACGGTCAGACAGCCGACGGTCACGTCCGCCTCGCTGTCCACGTGCTGTTGCAGCATGACCTCGTAATCCATCTTGTAGATGTGGTCGCCCGCCAGAATCAGCACGTAGTCGATGTCGTAGCTGTCGATGATGTCGATGTTCTGGGTCACCGCGTCGGCGGTGCCGCGATACCAGCGGTCCTCGTTCACCCGCTGCGAGGCGGGCAGGATGTCGAGATACTCGTTCCGCTCGGCCCGGAAGAAGGACCAGCCGCGCTGGCAATGGCGGATCAGCGAATGCGCCTTGTATTGCGTGGCGATAGCCATCTTGCGAATGCCGGAGTTCAGCGCGTTCGACAGGGCGAAGTCGACGATGCGCGTCTTGCCGCCGAAATACACGGCGGGTTTGGCGCGGGTGTCCGTCAGCTCTTTCAGGCGGCTGCCGCGCCCGCCCGCCAGAACGAAGGCCATCGAACGGCTGGAGAGCCGCGCATTCGGTGTCGCCATGTCAATCCTCCCAAGGGTGTCGTTGCACTTCGGCGGTCAGCCGGCATCGCCGTCCGCGACCGTGTCGTCATCTTGGTCGGTCTGCGCCGACTTGTCGTGCACGAAGATCAGGGTCGACAGCGGCGGCAGATAGATGCGCGCCGAGGCCGGTTGGTCCTGATGCGGCTTGGCCTCCGCGGCGACCCCGCCGAAGTTGCCCCGGCTTTTGCCGCCGTAGACGCCCGCGTCGGTGTTGACCGCCTCGCGCCAGCGCCCGGTCTGGGGCAGGCCCAGGCGGTAGCCGTTTCGCTCCACCGGGGTGAAGTTGCAGACCACCGCGACCTCGGCATCGTCGTAGCTGCCGCCGCGGCGGATCCAGGCAAAGATGGAATGGTCGGCGTCGTCGGCGTCGATCCATTGGAACCCGTCGGGATCGCAGTCCTTCACGTGCAGCGCCGGTTCGGCGGCCATCAGCGTGTTGAGATCGCGGATCAGCGACTGGACGCCCTTGTGCGCGGGATGCTCCAGGAGGCCCCAGTCCAGTTGGGCGTTGTGGTTCCACTCGCGCCCCTGGGCAAACTCCTGGCCCATGAACAACAGCTTCTTGCCCGGGTGCCCCCACATGAAGCCGTAATAGGCGCGCAGGTTCGCGAACCTCTCCCAGTCGTCGCCCGGCATCCGCGCCAGCATCGACCCCTTGCCGTGCACCACCTCGTCGTGGCTGATCGGCAGGATGAAGTTCTCGCTATAGGCATAGTGGATGCCGAACGTCATCTGGTGGTGATGATGCTTGCGGTAGACGGGATCCTTCTTGATGTATTCCAGGGTGTCGTTCATCCACCCCATGTTCCATTTGTAGCCAAAGCCCAGGCCCCCCTCGTCCACGGGCTGGCTGACCTTGGGAAAGCTGGTGCTCTCCTCCGCCGCCGTCATGATTCCCGGCGCGGCGCCATAGGCAATCTGGTTCACCCGTTGCAGAAGCGAGATCGCCTCATAGTTCTCGCGGCCCCCGTCCTTGTTCGGCACCCACTGGCCGTCCTGGCGGGAGTAGTCGCGGTAGAGCATCGACGCCACCGCGTCGACCCGCAGGCCATCGACATGGTATTCCTCCAGCCAATAGAGCGCGTTGGAGATCAGATAGTTGGCGACCTCGATGCGGCCGTAGTTGTAGATCAGGGTGTTCCAGTCCTGGTGGAACCCCTCGCGCGGGTCGGCATGTTCGTAGAGATGCGTGCCGTCGAAGAGACCAAGACCGTGCGGGTCCGTCGGGAAATGGCCGGGGACCCAGTCCATCAGGACGCCGATGCCACGCTTATGCGCCGCCTCGACCAGATTGCGGAACTCGTGCGGCGGGCCATGGCGGACCGTGGGCGCAAAGAGGCCGATGGGTTGGTAGCCCCACGATCCCTCGAAGGGAAACTCGCTGATCGGCAGCAGTTCGAGGTGGGTAAAGCCCATGTCGGCGACGTAGTCGACCAGCTCCTCGGCCGCCTCGACATAGCTTAACGGGCGGTTGCCGTCCTCGGCCTTGCGCCGCCACGAGCCCAGATGGACCTCGTAGATCGAAATCGGGGCGGTCGTGTCGTGGCGCCCCTTGCGGGTGCTCATCCAATCGCCGTCCTGCCAGCCGAAGCCGCGGATGTCGCGCACCATCGACGCAGTCTCGGGCGGGTGCTGACTGCCGAAGCCCACGGGATCGGCTTTGAGCGGCTGAAGCGTGCCGTTGGGGCCGACGATCTCGTATTTGTAGAGCTCCTTGTCGCCGACACCGGGGACGAAGATCTCCCACACTCCGGTCATCCCCCGCTTGCGCATCACGTGGCGGCGACCGTCCCAGTGGTTGAATCCGCCGACGACGCTGACCCTCTGGGCGCTCGGGGCCCAGACGGCGAAATGCGTGCCCTCGCGGCCCTCGTGCACCATGACGTGGGCGCCCAGCACCTGCCAGATGCGCTGATGCGTGCCCTCGCCCAGGAGATACTCGTCCATCTCGCCGATCACTGGGCCGAAGCGGTAGGCGTCCTCCAGATCCCAGGTCCGCCCGTCCGCGTCGGTGCCGCGCAGGACATAGTCCTTGTTCGCCGGAACCTTGCCGGAGAAGACGGCACAGTCGGGCACCACCCGCTCCAGCGGATAGGTCTTGGCCCCGACGACCGCCTCCATCCGGTCGGCGCCGGGGTCGAAGGCGGTGACCCAGGTGGTGCGGCCGCGCTTGTGCGGCCCCAGGACCGAGAAGGGATCGTCGTGGCGTCCGTCCTGGATGCGGCGGGCGTCGTCGGGGGCGACGGCAGGGCCGGCGGGCGCCTTGGCCGCTGCCCTGCGCGGGGCGCCGGCGGCCGCGGGATCGGCAGCGGCGGCCGGGCGGCGGCGCGGCGCCTTTGTGACCGGCGGGGTTTCGGGCAGAGGCGCCGCGGCCGCGGGCGCGTCGGCGATGGGCGGCACCTTGGCCGCCTTACGCCGTGACGCTTTGGTCACCGGAGGGGTCTCGGGCGCGCCCGCGCCCTTGTCGGCGGGGCGGCGCGGGGTCTTGGCCACGTCTGCGGCGGCGCGGGCCGCCGCCGGGGTGGAGGGCTTGGACGTCTTGCGGGGCTTTTTAGGCTTCTCGGCGTCTGTCATGACCCTCACGGTATGTTAATTGACTTATGGCTTCAAACCGCCAATCGCGATCCCGGTTCCCCCTATTCGGCCGCCACCGGCCGCGCGTCCCAGATGTCCGCCATGTAGCCGCGGATGGTCCGGTCGGACGAGAACCAGCCCGACCGCGCGGTATTCAACAGCGCGCTCTTCATCCACCCCGAGGGGTCGCGATAGGCCGCGTCGACCTCGCGCTGGGCGCGCCAGTAGTCGGTGAAGTCCGATGCGACCAGGAAATAGTCCGGCCCGGCGATGTTGTCGGCGATCCCGGCAAAGCGCCCGGGCTCGCCCGGCGCGAAGGTGTCGTCGCGCACGGCCGCCAGCGCGCGCTGGAGCCGCGGGTCGGCCGCGATGGCCTGAGCGGCGTGGCCGGCGATCCGCCGCCGCGCCGTCACCTCGTCGGCGGTCATCCCGAAGAGAAAGAAGTGCTCCTCCCCCACCCGCTCGCGGATCTCCACGTTGGCGCCGTCGAGCGTGCCGATGGTCAGCGCCCCGTTCAACGCGAACTTCATGTTGCCGGTGCCCGACGCCTCCTTGCCCGCGGTCGAGATCTGCTCGGACAGATCCGCCGCCGGGATCAGCCGCTCGGCCAGGCTCACGTTGTAGTTCGCCGGATAGGCCACGCGGAGGTATTTCGACGTCACCGGATCGTCGTTCAGCCGCGCCGCGACCGAGTTGATCAGGTGGATGATCTCCTTGGCGAAGACGTATCCCGGCGCCGCCTTGCCGCCGAAGATCTTGACCCGCGGGGTCCAGTCGCCCTGGGGGTCGTCGTGGATCTCCTGCCAGAGGGCCACGGTCTCCAGGATGTTGAGGTGCTGGCGCTTGTATTCGTGGATGCGCTTGATCTGCACATCGAACATCGCGTCGGGGTCGAGCACCAGACCGCGATCCTCGCGCAGGAACTGGGCCAGGTCGGCCTTGTTCTGCGCCTTGGCCTGGGCGTAGCGCTCCACGAACCCGGCGTCATCCACGAAAGGTTCCAGTTCGGAGAGCTGCTCCAGGTCGCCGACCCAGCCGTCGCCGATCGCCTCGGTGATCAGCGCCGACAGCCGCGGGTTGGCCGACAGCACCCAGCGGCGCGGGGTGACGCCGTTGGTCTGGTTCACGATCCGCTCGGGGTGGAGCGCGTGCAGGTCCTTGAACACCGTCTCCTTCATCAGGCCGGTGTGGAGCGCCGACACCCCGTTCACCCGGTTGGCCATGACGAAGGCCAACTCGCCCATCTTGGCCTCGCCGTGCTCGACCAGAGACACGCCGCGGCCCGGATGGATCTGGGCATGGGCCGCGTCGATGTCCTCGATCAGTTCCATGTGCCGCGGCAGCAGGTCGGCCATCAGCCCCACCGGCCAGCGTTCCAGCGCCTCGGGCAGGAGCGTATGGTTGGTGTAGTTCAACGTGCCCTGCGCCAGACCGATGGCATGGGCCAGATCCAACCCCTCCTCGTCGTGCAACAGCCGCACCAGTTCGGGCCCGGCGATGGCGGGGTGCGTGTCATTCAGCTGGATCGCCACCTTCTGCGGCAGCCGGTCGTAGTCGCGGCCGTATTCGCTGCGGAACCGCCGCAGGATGTCCCGCAGCGACGCGGCGGTGAAGAAGAACTCCTGCTTCAGCCGCAGCCTCTTGCCCCCGTCGGTGGTATCGTCGGGATAGAGCACGCGGGAGATCGTGCGCGCCAGCGCCTCGGGCTCGGCCGCGCCGGAATAGTCGCCGCGATTGAACCGCTCCAGGTCGAACAGGCTCTCTGGCCGCGCCGACCACAGGCGCAGCGTGTTGGCCCAGGCGCCCTGCCAGCCGACGATGGGGGTGTCGAACGCCTCGGCCACCACCGCCTCGGCCGGGATCCACTCGGTCTTGCCCCCCGAGCGCCGCACATCGCCGCCAAAGCCGATGTGGAACGCCGCCTCTGGCCGCTCGAACGCCCAGGCGTCGGGCCGGGCCAGCCACGCCTCGGCCTCTTCGGTCTGCCGCCCGTTGCGGAAGCCCTGCTTGAACAACCCGTGTTCGTAGCGGATGCCGTACCCCATGGACGGCACGCCGATGGAACTGAGCGACTCCAGAAAACACGCCGCCAGACGTCCCAGGCCGCCGTTGCCCAGTGCCGCGTCGGGCTCGTCGTCCATCACCTCGCTCAGCGGCACGCCCAACGCGTCCATCACCCGCGCGGCCTCGTCCAGGAGCCCGAGGTTGACGATGGCGTCCTCCAAGAGCCGCCCGATCAGGAACTCCATGGAGAGGTAATAGACCCTCTTGGCCTGCTGATCGTAGCTGGCGCGGGTGGCCGCGAACCACGGATCGACGATGCGGTCGCGCACGGCATAGCTGAGCGCCAGGCGCCAGTCCGAGACCTGGGCGTGCTCGGGATCTTTGCCCATGGTATATTTCAGGTGTCTCAGGACGTCGTCGCGAAAGGCGGTCGCGGTCATGGTTTGGGGTCTCCTACATGCGTGCCGGAACCCCGGAGCACGGGGCGCCGGAGCCGGTCGTTGGCACAGGGCAGACCGCTTTTCCGGGCGAACTGCAAGCGCTTTGGAAACGCCGTCACCGCGACGGAGATGTGCCGTTGCACAAGGGCCATGGAGCGGGCACCCGCCCCCTTAGGACGCCTCGATATCCAGCCGTTCGCGGATGAAGGCCAGCGCGACGCTCAGGCCGTCGGGCGCGATGCCGTGGCCCGTGCCCTTCATCACATGGGCGTAGACGTCGAAACCCGCGGCCTGGAGCGTCTGGGCCGCCTCGGGCAGGGACGCGGGCGGCACGACATCGTCGGCGTCGCCATGGATCAACAGGACGGGCGGGCGCACCTGCACGTCCTCGGCCAGCGCCTCGGGTCGGAGAAGCCGGCCGGAGAAGCCGACGATCCCGGCGAACGCCTCGGCCCGCCGCGGCGCCACGTCGAGCGCCATCATCGTGCCCTGGGAGAAGCCGACCAGGACGGTGCGCGGGGGCGGCACGCCTTCCTCCTCGGCCAGGCCGTCGAGATAGGCGTGGAGGTCGCGCACCGCGGCGGCCATCCCCGCCTCGGCCGCCGCCGGATCCGATCCGTCGATCCAGGGGATCGGAAACCACTGGAACCCGCCGGGATTGACGGCGCAGACCTCGGGCGCGTTCGGGGCGACAAAGGCGGTTCCGGGCAGGTGCGGCGCCAGCGGATCGGCCAGCCCCAGCAGGTCCGCCCCGTCGGCCCCATAGCCGTGCAGGAACACGACGAGCGAGGTGGCCTCGCCCACCGGTGGACCTTTGCGGCCTGCGTCCAGTATACGCGTCACGATAGTCCCTCCCGCCCTTTGACGACGCGGTAGTAGGCCCAAAGCCCCCGTGCCGCAATGGCGCGCCAGGGTCGCCACGGCTCGGCCATCCGGGCCAAGACCCCCGCGCCGGGCCGGACGTCGTGGTCGAAGAGGGCGCGCGCCGCCTCTTGCAACGCCAGGTCCCCGGCCGGGAATGCGTCGGCGCGGCCGAGGCACGTCAGGAGATAGACCTCGGCGGTCCAGACCCCGATCCCCGGCACCGCCGTCAGCGCCGCGCGCGCCGCGTCCGAGGGCGCCCGGGCCAGCGCGGCGTGGTCCAGATCGGCCTCGGCCAGAGCCCTCAGATAGCGCATCTTGGGCCGGCTGAGCCCGCAGGCCCGCAGGGCGCTGTCGTCGGCTGCGGCCACCGCCTGGGGCGTCGTCAGCCCCGCCGCGGCCATCCGGCCCGAGATCGCGGCGGCCGAGGCCGTGCTGACCTGCTGACCCACGATCACCGCCGCCAGCCCGGCAAAGCCCGGGGGCCTGAGCCGCGTCGGCCACGGCCCCGTCCGCTCCAACACCGCGGCGAATCGCGGCTCCCGCGACGTCAGCCATGCGGCGCCCTCCGCCACGCAGCTGGGGCCGCCGATCACCCGCTCGCCACGGCTCACGGCAGGCGTCTGAGCCACGACAGCGCGGCCGCCACCGTCTCGACCTTGGGCGCCTCGGGCTGGAGCGGACGGCGGATCATCGCCACCGGCAGACCCAACCGGCGCGCGGCGTCGAGTTTGCTCCGGCTGGCCGTGCCGCCGGAGTTGCGCACCACGAGCCAGTCGATCCTCAGCCGCTCGAACAGCGCCACCTCCTCGGCGATGGAAAACGGCGGGCGGCCGACGACAAAGCGGCCGCCGGGATAGGGAAACGGCTCGGACGGCGGGTCGATCTGGCGGACGAACAGGGTCCGGCCGGTCAGGTTGGCGAACGCCTCGAGCCGCTGCCGACCGGTGGCCAGGAACACCCGCGCGCCCTCGGGCACGTGCCGCGCCGCATCGCTCTCGCGATGGAGAAAGGTCCAGGTGTCCTGCGGCCCCGGCATCCAAGGCTGGCGCAGCACCAGCAGATAGGGGATGTCGCGCTCGGCACAGATCTCGGCCGTGCGATGGCTGATCCCCACGGCAAAGGGGTGAGTGGCGTCCAGCACCGCGCCGATCCGTTCGTCACGCAGGTAGGCCAGAAACCCGTCGCGCCCGCCGAAGCCGCCGATCCGCGTGGGGATCCCCAGAGGCTTGGGCGTGCGCGTGGCCCCGGCCAGGGAGGCCACGACCGACACCCGCTCTTCCTGCGCCACCGCCCCGGCGATCTGTCGCGCCTCCCGCGTCCCTGCCAGAAGCAGCACGCGGGTCATGCGCGCGCCAGGATCGTCCCGCCGCGGTCGCACACCGCCACGTCGACCTCGATGTGGCCTGCGCCCACCATGCTCTCCACTTCCCGTTTCGCCTCCCGCGCGACCGCATGGGCGAGCGGCCGTCCGATAAGCTGATACGCGTCGAGCACGGTATTGGATGAAACTATTTCCGGCCGCCCCACCAACTCGGCCAGACGGGCAAAGTCCACCTGGCTGCGGGCCGAGTGCAGATCCCGCGCGCCCTGTCCCAGCTTGGTCAGCTTGGCGATGCCGCCGCCGATGGTCAGGCGCGGGACCGGGTGGCGCACCAAATACTTGATCAACCCCCCGGCAAAGTCGCCCATGTCCAGCATCGCATGGTCCGGCAGGCCGTGGAGCGTCTGCACCGCCCGCTCGCTCTGAGCGCCGGTGCAGCCGGCCACGTGGGTCAGCCCGGCGGCGCGCGCCACATCGATGCCGCGATGGATCGAGGCGATCCAGGCCGCGCAGGAGAACGGCCGGACCACGCCGGTGGTCCCGAGCACCGACAGCCCGCCGACGATGCCCAGGCGGGGGTTCCAGGTCTTGGCCGCGATCTCGGCGCCGCCGGGGATCGAGACGGTGACGGCGATGTCGGGGGCGACGCCGTGGAGGTCGGCCAGCGCCTGAACCTCGGCGGCGATCATCTGCCGCGGCGCGGGGTTGATCGCGGGCTCTCCGGGCGGGACCGGCAGACCGGGGCGCGTCACCGTCCCCACCCCCTCGCCCGCGTGGAAGCTGACGCCTGGCCCGGCCGGGGCGACGCGGGCGATGACGGTCACGCCGTGGGTCACGTCCGGGTCGTCTCCGGCGTCCTTGACGATGCCCGCCTCGGTCCACCCTTGCCCTGCGGCGCGGTGCGCCAGGGCGAACCGCGGCGTCTCACCCCGCGGGAGCGTGATCTGCACCGTCTCGGGAAACGCCCCGCCCCAAAGCCGCATCAAGGCCGCGCGCGTCGCCGCGGCGGCACAGGCGCCGGTGGTCCAGCCGCGGCGCAGCGCTCGGGTCGGGGTCGGGGTGCGGGGCATGGGCCGACTATAGCCCCGCCCGCCGGGGGCGCCAGCGACGCGGACGACCCCCGCGACGTCGCAATGGCCGCTTTTCACCGACGCCGCATCGCCGCATAACGGGGCGATGACCGATGCGCTGCGCCTCCCCGACGCCGACTGGCCCGTGCTGCTGCCGGGCTGGGTGTGGCTATGCGGTGCGGGACCGGGCGATCCCGGCCTCGTCACGCTCCATACGCTGAACGCGCTGCGCCAGGCAGACGTGGTGGTTTACGACGCCCTGGTGCAACCCGCGATCCTCGACTGGGCGCCCCAGGCGCGCCACATCTACGCGGGCAAGCGCGGCGGCAAGCCCTCGCCCAAGCAGCGCGACATCTCGTTGCACTTGGTGGACCTGGCCCGTGGCGGCGCGCGTGTGCTGCGGCTCAAGGGCGGCGATCCCTTCGTCTTCGGCCGCGGCGGCGAGGAGGCGCAGACGCTGATCCAGCACGGCGTGCCGGTGCGCATCGTTCCGGGGATCAGCGCCGGGATCGGCGGCCTGGCCTATGCGGGGATCCCGGTGACCCACCGCGACGTGAACCAGTCTGTCACCTTCGTCACCGGCCACGACCAGTCAGGGGCGGCGCCCGGCGCGCTCGATTGGACCGCCATCGCCCGCGGCAGCCAGGTCATCGTGATCTACATGGGGATGAAGCACATCGCCCAGATCGCCGGGTCGCTGATCGCCGCGGGGCGCGCGCGGTCCGAGCCCGTCGCGGTGGTGACGCAGGCGACGACAGCCGACCAGACCGTGCTGGAGACAACGCTCGGAACCTGCGCCGAGGACATCGCCGGGGCGGCGCTGGACCCCCCGGCCATCATCTGCGTCGGCCGCGCCACGCTGATGCGGCAGGTGCTGGACTGGCAGGCGCTCGCGGCCGGCCACGCGCCCCGCGATCTCGACCCGCTGAACCGCGGTCGGGCCGCCGACAGCGCCTGAGCCCGCCATGACGGATTGCACAAATCCGACAACTTCGCCCCCCGAAGCGCATGTTCGCACCCGTATTTCTGTGGATTTCCCGCAATCGGACGGTTTCGGGCCATGCCCGGCCTGATCGTCGCCGCACCCTCGTCGGGGAGCGGCAAAACCACGGTGACGCTAGGCCTGCTGCGCGCCTTCGCGCGCCGGGGGAGCGCGGTGCGCGGGGCCAAGTCCGGGCCCGACTACATCGACCCGCGGTTCCACGAGGCGGCCTGCGGCCTTCCTTGTCCCAACCTCGACGCCTGGGCGATGGCGCCGGCGCGGCTCTGTGCCCTCGCGGCGGGCGAGGGTCTTCTGCTGGTCGAAGGCGCCATGGGGCTCTTCGACGGTGCGCCGCCGGACGGGCGCGGCGCCACGGCGGATCTCGCCCGCCACCTGGGCCTTCCGGTGGTCCTGGTGGTCGACGCGGCCCGGATGGCGCAATCGGTGGCGCCGCTGGTCGCGGGCTTTGCCGCGCACGACCCCGCCGTGCGCGTCGCCGGGGTGGTGCTGAACCGCGTCGGCTCGGACCGGCACGCCCGGATGCTGCGCAACGCCTTGGCGCCGCTTGGCATTCCTGTTCTGGGCGCGGTGCCCCGCGGCACCGATATGGCCCACCCCTCGCGCCACCTGGGGCTGGTTCAGGCGCAGGAACGACCCGATCTCGACCCCTGGCTCGACGCCGTCGCGGACATGGTCGGCGCCGCGGTGGACCTCGATGCGCTGGCGGCCCTGGCAGCCCCGCTGCCGAACGCCGCCCCAGCCCCGCGGGTCAGCCCTCCGGCGCAAGTCATCGCGCTGGCCCAGGACGCCGCCTTTAGCTTCGCCTATCCCCATCTGCTGGACGACTGGCGCGCCGCGGGGGCCGAGCTGCGCCCCTTCTCGCCGCTCGCCGACGAACCGGTGCCCGCCGCCGATCTGGTGTTCCTCCCCGGCGGCTATCCCGAGCTGCACGCGGGCCGGATCGCGGCGGCGCGGACCTTTCTGCAAAGCTTGAAGTTCTGCTCACAGAGCACTGATATATATGGAGAGTGCGGAGGCTATATGGTCCTGGGAGATGCCCTCACCGATGCAGACGGGAAGACCTACGGGATGGCCGGGCTGCTGCGGCTGGAGACGAGCTTTGCCCGGCGGCGGCTGCACCTGGGATATCGCCGCCTGACCGCCGATGCGGGCCCGTTTGCCGGGGACTGGGCCGGGCACGAGTTCCACTACGCCACCACCGTGAGGGCCGACGGCTCAGCGCTGTTTCGCGCCGAGGACGCCGAGGGCACGGAGCTGCGCGCGATGGGCCTGCACGCCGGGCGAGTCTGCGGCAGCTTCGCCCACCTGATCGACCGCTGGAGGTGACTTCCCTTCCCGCCGCGGCGGCGGTAGGGAGAGGCATGTCCGTCACCGATAGCCCCGCCGCCCACGGCACCGCGCGCCGCAACGTGGTCATCCTGGTCTGCGCCCAGGCGTTCCTGGGCGCGCAGATGCCGATGATCTTTACCATCGGCGGGCTTGCGGGACAGACGCTGGCCTCGAACGTCTGCTTTGCCACGCTGCCGATCTCGCTGATCGTCCTGGGCTCGATGCTGTCGGCCCAGCCGATGGCCGCCATCATGCAGCGGTTCGGACGGCGCGCGGGGTTCTTCATCGGCGCCGCGGGCGGATCCCTGGGGGCCGCGATCGGCGCCTGGGGCCTGATGCAGGCATCCTTCCCCCTCTTCCTCCTCGGCTCGTTCTTTACCGGCATGTATATGAGCGCGCAGGGGTTCTATCGCTTCGCCGCCACCGACACGGCGCCGGCCGCGTTCCGGCCCAAGGCCATCTCCTACGTCATGGCGGGGGGTCTGGTCTCGGCGGTCATCGGGCCGCAGCTGGTCAAGGTCACGGCCGACGCGATGGTCGTGCCGTTCCTCGGCACCTACCTGGCGGTGATCGGGATCAACGCTGTGGGATCGCTGCTGTTTCTCGGGCTGCGCATCCCGACGCCGCCCAAGCCCTCGGCTGACAGCCCCAAGGGCCGCACCCGCTGGCAGCTCCTGACCACCCCGCGAATCGCCGTCGCGATCATCTGCGCCATGGTGTCCTACGCGCTGATGAACCTGATGATGACGTCGACGCCGCTGGCCGTCGTGGGCTGCGGGTTCGACAAGAACAACGCGGCGGACGTGGTCAGCGCCCACGTCCTGGCCATGTTCGCGCCGTCATTCTTTACCGGTCATCTGATCGCCCGCTTCGGGGTCGAACGGATCATGGCGCTGGGCCTCGCGATCCTGGCCGCGTCGGGGGCGGTGGGGCTGGCGGGCGTGGCGCTGGAGAACTTCTTCGTGGCGCTGATCCTGCTCGGCATCGGCTGGAACTTCGGCTTCATCGGAGCGACGGCGATGCTGGCCGAGGCCCACGCGCCCGAAGAGCGGGGCCGCGTGCAGGGCATGAACGACATGATCGTCTTCGGCTGCGTGACCGTGGCGAGCCTGGCCTCTGGGGGTCTGATGAACTGCTCGGGCGGCTCGGCGCAGGAGGGCTGGACGGCGGTGAACCTGGCCATGGCGCCGTTCCTGGCGCTGGCGGGCGGCGCGCTGATCTGGCTGTGGCTGCGGCCCAAGGATCCGGTCGCCGCGGAGTAGGATGGGCCGGGCCGAAAGGGGGGCTCCGCCCCCGCCGCCTACGGCGGCTCCCCCGGGGTATTTTTGCCAAGATGAAGGAGCTGTCACGGCCGTCCGCGGGCCTGGGCGATGAGGAGCCGCGCGCGGCGACCGGCCTCGGAGAGCGCCAGGGTGCCGTCGGCGACCCGGTGCGGCGCGCGGGCCGCCAGGCGCAAGAGGGGCCGGGCCTGCCATGCGGCGAGCGTGGCTGGGGCGGCGGCGCGGGAGACCCTGGCCCCGGAGAGGTCGGCGAGGGCAGTGCGGGCGAGGCGGGCGACCGCGGCGGGGCGGCCGTCGTGGAGGGGGTGGAGACCCGCCGCCTCCAGCGCCGGGACGGCCTGGAACCACCGGGTCAGCCCCTCGGCGGCGCCCCACGCGCGCACCGCCGTCTCGTCCGCGGGCGGAGCGCCGAGGGCGCGGGCGGCCACCCACATCGGGATGGCTGCGGTGGCGTCGATATGGGCGTGCAGCGCACCGGCGTCGGCGAAGGCGCGCCCTTCGATGTCCCAACGGCGCGCCTCGACGGTGGCGTGCAGGAGCCGCGCGCCGTCGGCATCGATGGCCTGGGCCAGGGGGGTCGTCACCTCGTGGCGGCGGACGAGGCCCCGGGCCGCGATCTCGTCCAGCGCGTCGCGCCACCATTGCAGGCGCATCTCGGCGATCAGCGGCTCCTTGGTCACCCAGGGCGCGCGGGCGACCTCCAGCGTGAAGGCGTAGAGGGGGAAGAGAACGGCCCGCGCGGCGGGCGGCGCGGCCATCGCGGCGAGGAAGCGATCGGGGTCGCCGCGGCGGACCTGTTCGGCACAGGCGAGGACCGTCATGCCGGGGCCACGACAGTGAGGGCGTAGGTGATGGCCTCGGGCGCCTGCCGCCAGAGCGCGATCTCCCGCGCCTCCTCCGCCACCGCAGAGGCGTCGCCGTGGCCCGCGGCACGCAGGGTGTCGAGGCGGGCCTCCAGTGGGCCGAAATAGGCTTCCCACCCCGCGGGGGACAGGAGGCGGCGGCCGAGCACGCGATAGCCTGCCGCGGCGATGCGGGCGTCGAGGCCATCCCGGTCGGTGATCGCCGGATACTGCGCCCAGAAGGCGCGCGCGGCCTCGGGCGGATCGGCGGAGACCCAGATAGGCTCGGAGAAGGCCACATGGCCGCCCGGGGCCAGGGCGCCGCGCCATGCGGTCAGCCCCTCGGTCACGCCGAGGAAGTAGAGCGCGCCGGCGCACCAGATCAGGTGGTAGGGGCCGCCGGGGTCGGCCATGTCGCCGGTGTGCACCGTGGCGCGGTCGCCCAGCCGCGCCTGGGCCGCGGCGGCGAAGGGGGCGTGCGCCTCGATCCCGGTCAGGGTGGCGGCGGGGCGGAGGGCGGCCAGCGTCTCCAGATCCGCGCCGGGGCCGCATCCGGCGTCGAGGATGCGGGCCTCTGCGGGCGTCCCCGCCACCTCCAGCGCCCAGGCGATGTCGGCCGGTTCCCCAGGCCCCTCCCGCGGCAGGCCGTCGTGGATGTCCCAGAAGGTGACGGTCATGGGGCCTCGGGCGCGCCGTCGCGGATGAACTTCCATGTGATCGCGTCCAGCAGCGCCTCGAACGAGGCGTCCACGATGTTGGGCGACACGCCGACCGTGGACCAGCGCCGCCCCTGCCCATCCTCGCTGTCGATGACCACCCGCGTCACCGCCTCGGTGCCACCGCCGGTGATCCGCACCTTGAAGTCCACCAGCCGCATGTCGTCGATATAGACCTGGTAGGGCCCCAGATCCTTGGCCAGCGCCTTGGCCAGCGCGTTGACCGGGCCGCGGTCCTCGCCGTCGTCCATGCTCTCGCTGACCGACAGCATCTTCTGCCCGCCGACCTTGACCACCACCACGGCCTCCGACAGGCTGACCATGCGGTCGTACTTGTTCTTGCGCCGCTCGATGGTGACGCGGTAGCGCTTGACCTCGAAAAACGCGGGAAGCTGTCCCAGCGCCGCCCGCGCCAGGAGCTCGAAGCTCGCCTGCGCGGTATCGTAGCTGTAGCCCTGGGCCTCGCGCGTCTTGACCTCGTCGAGGATGCGGCCGAGTGCGGGGTCGTCCCGCGCGACCTCCAGCCCCATGGAGGCCAGCCGCGTGCGCAGGTTCGACTGCCCCGCCTGGTTCGACATGGGCACGATGCGGGCGTTGCCCACCGCGGCCGGGGCGATGTGTTCGTAGGTCGTCGGGTCCTTGAGGATCGCGCTGGCGTGCAGGCCCGCCTTGTGCGCGAAGGCCGAGGCGCCGACATAGGGGCTCGACCGCAGGGGCACGCGGTTGAGGATGTCGTCAAGTTGGCGGCTGGCGCGGGTCAGGCCGGTCAGCGCGTCGAGCGGGACGTTGGTGGCATAGCGGCTGCGGTAGGGCTCCTTGAGCAGCAGCGTCGGGATCAGCGTCGTCAGGTTGGCGTTGCCGCAGCGCTCACCCAGACCGTTCAGCGTGCCCTGCACCTGCCGCGCGCCCGCGTCCACGGCGGCGAGGCTGCCCGCCACCGCTTGGCCCGTGTCGTCGTGGGTGTGGATGCCCAGCCGGTCGCCGGGGATGCCGGCGGCGATGACCTCGGCCGTGACGCGCCCGATCTCGGACGGGAGCGTGCCGCCGTTGGTGTCGCACAGGACCACCCAGCGGGCGCCCGCGTCATGGGCGGCGCGCAGGCAGTCGAGCGCGTAGGCCGGGTTCGCGCGGTAGCCGTCGAAGAAGTGCTCGGCGTCGAACAGCGCCTCGCGGCCCTCGGCCACCAGATGCGCGACGGAGGCCCGGATGTTCTCCACGTTCTCGTCCAGCCCGATGCCGAGGGCGGTTTCCACGTGGAAATCGTGAGTCTTGCCCACGAGGCAGACGGCGGGGGTGCGGGCGTTCAGGACGCCCGCCAGCACGTCGTCGTTGGCCGCCGAGCGCCCGGCGCGCTTGGTCATGCCAAAGGCGGTCATGGTGGCGCGGGTCGCGGGCGCGGCGTCGAAGAAGGCGCTGTCGGTCGGGTTGGCGCCGGGCCAGCCGCCCTCGATGTAATCCACGCCGAGGGCGTCGAGGATGGCCGCGATGCGCTGCTTTTCCTCGGTGGAGAACTGCACCCCTTGCGTCTGCTGCCCGTCGCGGAGGGTGGTGTCGTAGAGGGAGAGGCGGTCGGTCATGGGGCCGACCTTGCATACGAAACTGCGTGGACAGCGGGGCGTGGAGGGCGATGCCCGCACCGCGGGGTGGGCGAATGCCCGCCCCGGGGGGGCGGTGCGGGCATCGCCCGGCCTGCGGCCGGGCGGCTACACCGGACACAGAGCGCGTCGCGTGACAGATTGCGTGCCCGGCGGCACCGCCGGGCGACGGCCGCGTCGCCACCCGTCGCCATCGTCTCTCGGACCGATGGCGCGACGATGGCGACCGGCCGTTCCCGGCCACTGCTCGGTGCGGCCGACGCCCTCGGCGCGAAGCGGGGAAGGGGCGTCACAACAACGCCTCCACCTTCGCCGCGTCGAAGCCCGCGGCGGGCACGAGGTCCACCCCGGCCTTGGACATCCGCACCTCAACCCCCGCCTCCGTCAGCAGCGCCTTGAGGCGGTCGACCTCGGCGAAGTCCTTGCTGGCCATCGCCGCCTCCCGCGCCGCCTGGAGCCGCCCGGCAAGGCCGCTCAGGTCCGGGGTGGCCGACGCCCAGGCGCCCATCTCGGGCGACAGGAGCCCCAAAAGCTCCGCCGAGGCCAAAAGCCCCGCCGCGTCCCCCGCCCCCGCCAGCCGGTGCAACTCGGCCACCGCGCCTGGGGTGTTCAGGTCGTCGGCCAGCGCAGCGACCGCCGCCCCGGACGGCTCGCCCGCCGCGACGCCCTCGGTCAGAGCCCGCCACTTGCGCAGCGTCGCCTCCGCCTCCCGCGCCTTTCCCTCCGTCCAGTCCATCGGCTTGCGATAATGGGTCTGGAGGAAGACGAACCGGATCACCTCGCCCGGCACGCCGCGGTCCAGCAGGTCGCGGACGGTAAAGAAGTTGCCCAGCGACTTGGACATCTTCCGCCCCTCGACCTGGAGCATCTCGTTGTGCATCCAGACCCGCGCCATGGCCTCGGTGCCGTGGGCGCAGCGGCTCTGCGCGATCTCGTTCTCGTGGTGGGGAAACTGCAGATCGCTGCCGCCGCCGTGGATGTCGAAGGTTTCGCCCAGCAGGGCCTCGGCCATGGCCGAGCATTCGATATGCCAGCCCGGGCGGCCGCGGCCCCACGGGCTGTCCCAGCCCGGCAGGTCCGGCCCCGACGGCTTCCACAGGACAAAGTCCATGGGGTCTTCCTTGTAGGGCGCCACCTCGACCCGGGCACCGGCGATCATGTCATCCACCGACCGCCCCGACAGGCGGCCGTACTCGGCAAACGACCGCACCCGGAACAGCACGTGGCCCGAGGCGGCATAGGCATGGCCGCGGGCGATCAGCGTCTGGATCATCGCCACCATCTCGGGCACGTACTGCGTCGCCCGCGGCGTGTGGGTGGGCGTCAGAGTGCCGAGCGCGGCCATGTCGTCCAGATACCAGGCGCTGGTCTCGTCGGCGATCTCGGCGATGGAGCGACCCGTTTCGGCCGCCCGCGCGTTGATCTTGTCGTCGACGTCGGTGATGTTGCGCACGTAGGTCACGGCGTCCGCACCGTAGACGTGGCGCAATAGCCGATAGAGCACATCGAAGACGATGGCCGGACGGGCGTTGCCCAGATGCGCGCGGTCATAGACCGTAGGCCCGCAGACATACATCCGCACGGCGCCGGGATCGAGCGGGACGAACCGCTCCTTGGTCCGGGTGCGGGTGTTGGTCAGCCTGATCTCGGTCATGGCAGGGCCTCGCAAGGGGTGCGCGGGCGGACCTAGCAGCTTCGATCGTGTGAGGAAATGAAGAAGACCGGCCCGCCCTGGTGTCAGGTGGGAATGCAGCAGATAATGGTGCGGCACGCGGTCATGGGGGACGTCCTAGCAGGCCGCCCCCCGTCCGTCCAGTCTCAGGCGTAGCTGACCACTTCGTACTCCACGCCGTCTCCGTCGCGGAAATAGAAGCGGCGCCCGGGCTCGTAATCGGCGTGGCTGTGGGGCGTCAGGCCGGCCTCCTCGACCCGCGCCTCGGCGGCGCTGAGGTCGTCCACGACGACGCCGATGTGGTTCAGACCGCCGATCTGGCGATAGGTGTCGTCGGGGGGCGTCTGCGGGCCGGGACCGCTGTAGACGGCGACATAGCTGTCGTCGGTGCCCACATGGACCGAGGTGCCGCCGTGGATTGACGCCCCCCGCCAGCGGACGTGCCAGCCGAAGAGGTCGCAGAGCCGGGCCGCGGTGGCATCGGGGTCGGGAACGGTGACGTTGACGTGTTCGAGTGTGGCGGGCATGGGCGCCGTCCTTTCTGTTGAAGTCTCTGACGAATCGGTTCTAATCCCTCAAGTTAACTTGAGGTCAAGCGATGGCGGGACTGAGCATCGGCGAGATCGCGGCGCGCACCGGGTTGGCAGTGTCGGCGATCCGCTATTACGAGACCGAAGGGCTGGTGGCGCCCCTGCGCACCGCCGGCGGGCAGCGCCGCTACGACCGCGGCGACATCCGGCGGTTGTCCTTCGTCATGATCGCGCAGCGGTTGGGCGTGCCTCTGGCCGAGGTGCGGGCAGCGCTCGACACCCTGCCCGAGGGGCGCACGCCCACGCGGGCCGACTGGGCGCGCCTGTCGTCGCGGTTCCGCGCGGGGCTCGACGCACGCATCGCGGCACTGGAGGCACTGCGCGACAAGCTCGACGGGTGCATCGGCTGCGGCTGCCTGTCGCTGAACTCCTGCGGGCTCTACAACCCCGCCGACCGGGCGCGGCGCGGCGGGCCGGGCCCGCGCTACCTGCTGGGCGACGCACCCGCGCTTGCGTCCACCGCGCCGGAGCGCCAGGGTGGCGGCGGTGACGACGAGGGAGGCCCGCCATGATCGAAGAACCGCCGCTTCTGCGGATCAAGGCCACACGGCCACGACCCACCCAGGCGCAGATCGACGGATTCGCCGGGGCCGCCGCCTCGATGGTGGTGGACGCGCGGCGCGGGCTCGGCGCGCTCGACGCCCAGATCGTGCCGCTGGCGTGGGGAATGCGCGCGCATGGGCCCGCGCTGACCGCCGACAACCCGCCGGCCGACATCCTGGCCACGCTCGCCGCGCTGCGCTACGCGCGCCCCGGTGACGTGCTGGTGGCCGCGACCGGGGGGCACCGGGGCTGCGCCGCCGCGGGGGATCGCGTGGCGGGGATGCTCAGGAACGCCGACGTGGCGGGATTCGTGACCGACGGGCCGTTGCGCGACCGGGACGGGATCCTGGCCACGGGCCTGCCCTGCTGGTGCGCCGGTCTGACCCCGGCCTCGCCCTTCACCACCGGACCCGGGCGGGTGGGCCATCCGCTTCAGATCGGCGGACAGACGGTGGCGGCGGGCGACATGATCGTGGCGGATGACGATGGCGTGGCGGTGGTGCCCTTCGCCGAGATCGACGCGGTGCTGGAGGCGCTCGCGGCCGTCCAGGAGGCCGAGGCCGCACTCGACGCCCAGATCGCCGGGGGCCTGACCCTCCCCGACCCCATCGCCGCGATCCTCGACAGCGACCGCACGGTGACGGAGGACTGAGGGCCCATTGGGAGGAGCCGCGCGGCCGCCGAGGGCGGGGCGTCGCCACGACTTCACGCCGACCTTCGTGCCCATGCGCTGCCCCACCCCCATCCACTCCTCATAGAGCGCCAAGCCGCGCGGCCGCCGACCCGCGGGGTGGCGGTCCGAACCTCCGAGCGCGGCGGTTTATGGCTGCCGTGGTAGCTCGACCTCAGAGCGTCGCTCCAACGGCAGCCAACCGCCGCCCCGATGGGGCGGGTCGGCGGTCGCGCGGCGGGCTGACGCCCTTGTTCCGCGCGGGGAGTTGCTCAAACGGTCCGAAGAACGAGCAACTTATCCAAGACGTGGAGTTGCCGAGTCCACCGATAGAGGCGCAAAGCCGCGCGGCCGCCGACCCGCGGGGTGGCGGCCCGACCTCCTGAGCGGCGCGGTTTATGGTCGCCGTGGTAGCTCAACCTCAAAGCTCAGCGCTAACGGCACCCAACCGCCGCCCCGTGGGGGCGGGTCGGCGGTCGCGCGGCGGCCTGACGGCCTTGTTCCGCGCGGGGGGCGGTTCGGCCGGTCCGATCAGGCCGTGCCAGGACAAGGACGCCGCCCTACCCCGCCGCCCTCAGCCGCTTGATCAGCGAGGAGGTGTCCCAGCGGCCGCCGCCCATCCGCTGCACATCCTTGTAGAATTGATCGACCAGTGCGGTCACCGGCAGGGAGGCGCCGGTCTCGTCCGCCGTCTGGAGGCAGATCCCGAGGTCTTTGCGCATCCAATCCACGGCGAAGCCGTGGTCGAACCGGTCGTCCAGCATGGTCTCATAGCGGTTCTGCATCTGCCACGATCCAGCCGCGCCCTGGCTGATCACCTCGACCACCGCGCGCCCGTCGAGCCCCGCCGTCTCGGCGAAATGCAACGCCTCGCTCAGCCCCTGGACCAACCCGGCGATGGCGATCTGATTGCACATCTTCGTCATCTGCCCGGCGCCCGACGCGCCGATCCGGCGGCAGATCTTGGCATAGGCATCCATCACGGGCTCGGCCCGGTCATAGGACTCCTGGTCGCCGCCGCACATGATCGAGAGCTGGCCGTTCTCGGCCCCCGCCTGCCCGCCCGAGATCGGCGCGTCGACGAACGCGACCCCCCGCTCGGCCGCGGCCTCGAACAGCTCGCGCGTCACCGCCGCCGACACCGTGGTGTGATCGACGAAGACGCCGCCCGCGCCCATCCCGGCGAACGCCCCATCCTCGCCCAGACAGACCGCGCGCAGATCGTCGTCGTTGCCGACGCAGGCCATGACGAACTCCGCGCCCTCGGCCGCCTCACGCGGGGTCGTCCGCGCCGCGCCGCCGTGCTCGGCCGCCCAGGCCTCGGCCTTGGACGAGGTGCGGTTGTAGACGGTCACCTCGTGGCCTGCTGCCCGCAAGTGCCCCGCCATCGGAAAGCCCATGACGCCCAGTCCCAGAAACGCCACCTTCGCCATGTCTTTCCTCCCGTGGTCAAATCGCCTAAGCCCTACCTAACCGAACCGCCCCACCCGTCAACTTCCGCCCCCAGGACTGCCCCGCGTTCCCATGGCCAAAACCTTCCGCTGGCTCCTGCGGCTGTTTTTCGGCCTCACCGGTCTGATCCTCGTGGCGCTCGTCGGCGTCTACTGGTTCGCCGCACGGTCGCTTCCCGACTACGACACCACGCTGACCGTCGCGGGCCTCGACGCGCCCGTCGAGATCGTCCGCGACAACGCCAACGTCCCCCACATCTTCGGCCAGAGCGACGCGGACGTGTTCTTCGGCCTGGGCTTCGCCCACGCCCAGGACCGGCTGTGGCAGATGACGATGCTCAGGCGCACCGCCCAGGGGCGGCTCAGCGAACTCTTCGGGCCCCGGACGGTCGAGATCGACGACCTGCTGCGCCGGCTCGACCTCTACAACCTCGCCGTCCGCTCGGTCCCGGCCCAGTCCGACGCCACCCGCGCGGCGCTGGAGGCCTACTCCGCCGGGGTCAACGCCTGGTTGGAAGAGGTCAACGCCGGGGCCCGCGGCCGTGGCGCGCCCGAGTTCTTCGTCTTCTCGCCCCGGATCGCGCCGTGGCAGCCCGCCGACAGCCTGGCCATCGTCAAGCTCATGGCGCTGCAACTCTCCTCGCATCTGGTCGAGGAGGTGCTGCGTGCCCGGGTGTCGCTGACCCTCGACGACCCCGGGCGGTTGCGCGACATCATGCCCGACGACCCCGGCGCGGGGGTCGCGGCGCTCCCCGCCTTCGCGTCGCTGTTTCCCGACGCACCGCAGCGGGTGGCGAGCGCGGATCGCACGGTCGATCCGCTGATGCCCGTGCGTCCGCGCGGTCTGGGTGGCGCCTCCAACGGCTGGGCGGCGGCGGCGGACCGGTCGGCCTCCGGCGGCACGCTTTTGGCCAACGACCCGCATCTGGGCTTCACCGCTCCGGCGATCTGGTATCTGGCACGGCTCGAGTTGTCCTCGGGCGGGGTCATCGGCGGCACCGTTCCGGGGATGCCCGCCGTCCTGGTGGGCCGCAGCGCGCGCCTGGGCTGGGGCCTGACCTCGGCCTATGCCGACGACCAGGACCTCTATATCGAGCAGTTGAACCCCGACGCCCGCGATCAGGTCGCCACGCCCGAGGGCTATGCCCCCCTGCGCACCCGCACCTCCATCATCGAGGTCGCCGACGCCGAGCCGGTGACCTTGACGCTGAGGTGGTCCGAAAACGGGCCGATCCTGCCCGGCCACCAGTTCGACCTCGACCAGATCACGCCGCCGGGGCACGTCGTGTCGCTGGCCTGGACCGCCCTGTCGCCCGACGACACGTCGATGACCGCCGCCCTGGCGCTGATGCGTGCGGGCAGCGTGGCCGAGGCGATCGCGGCGGCCGAGGACTTCGTCGCCCCGGCGCAGAACCTGATCCTGGTCGACGCCGAGACCATCGCGATGAAGACGGTGGGCGCCCTGCCCGCCCGCACCGACGCGCACCAGTCCAAGGGGCGCCTGCCGGCCCCCGGATGGCTGTCCGAGAACCGTTGGCAGGGACGCCTGCCCTACACCGCCAACCCCGAGTTCGTGTCGCCCGCGGGCGGCATCCTCGGCAACACCAACAACAAGACGGTGAACCGCCCCTTCCCGCTCCACGTCAGCTACGCCTGGGGCGACACCCAGAGGGTGCAGCGCTGGCGGCGGCTGATGCAGAACCGCGAGGTGCACACCCGCGAGAGCTTCATCGAGGCGCAGCTCGACACCGTCAGCTTCACCGCCCGGACGCTGCTCCCGCTGATCGGGGCGGATCTGTGGTTCACCGGCGAGGCGGCCCCCGACGGCACGCCCGAGCGGCTGCGGCAGCGGGCGTTGCAGCTCCTGGCGTCGTGGAACGGCGAGATGAACGAGCATCTGCCCGAACCCCTGATCTACGCCGCCTGGCTGCGCGCGCTCCAGGCGCGGCTGATCGAGGACGACGTCGGCCCCTTGTCCGAGGAGTTCGCCCATGTCGAACCCCTCTTCATCGAGCGGGTCTTCCGCAACGTGGGCGGCGCCGCATCCTGGTGCGACATCCGCCAATCGGCACGCGAGGAGACGTGCGAAGACATGGCGCGGCTCGCCCTCGACGACGCGCTCGTCTGGATCGATGAGCGCTACGGCACGGCGCTCGAATCCCTGCGCTGGGGCGACGCGCACCAGGCCACCCACGACCACCCCGTCCTGGGCGACGTGCCTGGGCTGGGCTGGGTCGTGAACATCCGCCAGTCCACCTCCGGCGGGGACAACACGCTCCTGCGCGGGCGCACCTCGGGCCAGGCGCCCGATCCGTTCCACAACGTCCACGGCGCGGGCTACCGCGGCGTCTACGACTTCGCCGACCCCGACTCGTCGGTCTTCATCACTTCCACGGGCCAGTCGGGCCACCCCCTCAGCCGCCACTACGACGACCTGGGCGAGCTTTGGCGGCGGGGCGAGTACATCCCCATGTCGCTAGACCCCGACCTCGCCCGCGCCGCCTCGGTGGGCGTGACGACGCTGGTGCCCCAGGACTGACGGGCCGCGGGCGGCGCCGTCGTGCCGCCTCCGGCGGGGATATTTGAAAAGGAAAGTTCTGGCCGATGTTTACCTTTAGTCAACCAATCCGCATCACCGTGGAGGGGCGGTACAGGCGGGGACGCCGATGACCGCAAGGAAAGGGGCCCTCCCCGCAACCGGGGAGGGCTCTGGCCCGATCCCAGGCGCACCTCCCGGGCCAACTTTCCTTTCCAAATATCCTCAGGGGGTCCGGGGGCAGAATGCCCCCGGTTTGCCGGCCGCCGTCAGGCGGGCGGAACCCGCGCCCTCACCGCCCCTTGAAGATCGTGCCGAATATCCCCCGCACGATGCGGCGGCCGGTGGTGCCCTTGAGTTCCTTGATCAGCGCCTCGGTCATCGCCGTGCCCAGCGTGTCCTTCGGCCGCCGCGGAGCCGCCGTGCCGCCGCCCGAGCGCCCGCCGGACCAGCGCCGCCCGGCGTTGAACTCGCGCACCGCGCCGCCGATGTCGCTGCCGCCGTCCGCGGCCTCGGCCTCGGCCTCGGCCTGCCGCGCCGCCTTGCCGGCCCGCGCCGTCAGCATCTCGAAGGCGCTCTCGCGGTCCACGCGGGTGTCGTATTTGCCCGCCACGGGCGAGGTGGCAACGGTCTCGGCCCGCTCCTCCGGCGTCACCGGACCCAGGCGCGACGCCGGCGGGCGGATCAGCGTCCGTTCGGCCACCCCCGGGGCGCCCTTGTCCTGCAGAAACGACGTCACCGCCTCGCCGGTGCCGACGTCGCGGATCGCCTCGGCGATGTCGAAGCGCGGGTTCGGGCGGTAGGTCTCGGCGGCGCGCTCCAACGCCCTCTGGTCGCGCGCGGTGTAGGCGCGCAGGGCGTGCTGCACGCGGTTGCCGAGTTGGCCCAGGATGTCCTGCGGCACGTCGTCGGGGTTCTGGGTGATAAAGAACACCCCCACCCCCTTGGACCGGATCAGCCGCGCCACCTGCTCGACCTTGTCGACCAGCGCCTTGGGCGCGTCGTCGAACAACAGGTGCGCCTCGTCGAAGAAGAACACCAGCCGCGGCCGGTCGGGGTCGCCGACCTCGGGCAGCTCCTCGAACAACTCGCTCAGAAGCCACAGCAGGAACGTGGCATAGAGCCGGGGCGCCCCCATCAGGCGGTCGGCAGCCAGGATGTTGATCCGCCCGCGGCCGTCGGGGTCCACCGCCATCAGGTCGGCCAGATCCAGCGCCGGTTCGCCAAAGAAGCCCGCGCCGCCCTGCCCCTCCAGCACCAACAACTGCCGCTGGATCGCGCCGACCGAGGCGGGCGAGACATTGCCATAGCGCAGCGACAGGTCGGCACGGGCCTCGCCCACCCAGGTCAGCAGCGCCTGGAGATCGGAGAGGTCCAACAGCGGCATCCCTTGTTCGTCGGCGATGCGGAAGGCGATGTTGACGACCCCCTCCTGCGCCTCGGTCAGCTCCAGCAGGCGCGAGATCAGAAGCGGCCCCATCTCGGCCACGGTGGTGCGGATCGGATGGCCCTGTTCGCCGAAGAGGTCCCAGAACGTCACCGGCCAAGCGCGATAGCGGTAGTCGTCGTAGCCGATGGTCGCGGCGCGGGCCTGGAAGGCATCGTGCAGCTTGAACCCCGGATCGCCCGAGCGCGACAGCCCGGCCAGATCGCCCTTCACGTCGGACAGAATCACCGGCACCCCGGCGTCCGAGAACCCCTCGGCCAGGATTTGCAGCGTCACCGTCTTGCCCGTCCCGGTGGCCCCCGCGATCAGTCCGTGGCGGTTGGCATAGCGCAGCCGCAGATGCTGCGGCTCGGCGTGCTCGGGCCCGCCGCCGCCGACGAATAGCGCGTCGTCCATCCCCGCTCCTTTCCTGCCCCCCGTGTCGATCAGGCCGACCATACATGCTTAACCTCTGTCTGCCAGTATGCAGCTTGGGCGGCGGGTGCGCGCCATGTCCCTCGGCGCGCGCCGCGGTCCATCCCTCCCTCACAACTGGGCCGCACCCTCCGGGGTGCGGCTTCTTTCTGTCGCAGCGGCACCGAGCCGGTTGACGCCTGCCTTCGCTGCTTCTAGGATGCGCGCAATAAAGAAGTCGGCCAGTCCGGCAGGGAGAACGCATCAGGAAAAAGGGCCCGGTCATACGGGCCTTTTTTTGTGTCCGGGATCGGCCGGCGCGGCGTTTCGCCCCTGACTTCGCCCGGGGACCGTGCTAGGCCCCGTGCCGGAAACGACGTGCAGGAGATGGGGTTTGTCGATGCCCGAGTACTGGAAGATCATCGCTCTGACCGCGGCCATCGCAGTGGCGGGTCCCGCCGCCGCGCAGCAGGCCGACACCGCCGACGAGCCCGCGCCGGTCGAAGAGCCCGCGGAGACCGAGGCGCCCGCCGACACCGACGGCACCGATACCACCGCCGCGGATGCGCTGGGGCTGAGCACCGGCGAGGAGGTGCCGGACGAGGGCGGCCTCGGCGCGACCTATATCCGCGAAGAGCACGGCGACTGGTCGGTGCGCTGCGTCAGGACCGAGGGGGGCGACGATCCCTGCCAGCTCTATCAGCTCATCGGCGACGGGGCGGGCAACTCGGTGGCCGAGATGTCGATCTTCCCGTTGCCTGCGGGGCAGAACGTGGCCGCCGGTGCGACCATCATCACGCCGCTGGAGACACTCCTGACCCAGCAGATCACGCTGACCGTCGACGGCGGCGCGGTCAAGCGCTATCCCTTCACCTTCTGCGCCGTGAACGGCTGTTTCGCGCGGCTGGGCTTTACCTCGGCCGAGGTCGCGGCGTTCAAGAGGGGGGCCAAGGCCACGATGATCATCGTGCCCGCCGCGGCCCCGGATCAGCGCATCCCGCTGACCGTGTCGCTGACCGGGTTCACCGCCGGATACGATTCCCTCGGCACTCCTGCAGCCGAATAAGCGCGGACGCGGGGCCGGCCCGGCGGGACGGCCCCCTCCTCAGACCGCGCGCAGAGCCAGGACCGCGTTCAGCCCGCCAAAGGCGAAGGCGTTCGACAGGACCACGTCCACCTGCGCGTCGCGCGCCTCGTTCGGCACCACGTCCAGCGCGCATTCCGGATCGGGCTCTTCGTAGCCGATGGTCGGTGCGATCACCCCATCCCTGAGCGCCATGATGCAGGCCAGGAGCTCGACCGCGCCGGTGCCGCCGATGAGATGGCCGTGCATCGACTTGGTGGACGAGATCATCAGCGCATCGGCGTGGTGGCCGAACACGTCGGCCACCGCGGCGCATTCCGTCTTGTCGTTGGCGGCGGTGCCGGTGCCGTGGGCGTTGATGTAGCCCACCCGCTCCAGCGGCTCGCCCGCGTCCGCGACGGCGCCCGCGATCGCCCGGGCGGCGCCGTTCTTGGACGGCATCACGATGTCGGCGGCGTCCGAGGACATGGCGAACCCCGCGACCTCGGCCAGGATCTCGGCCCCCCGCTTGATCGCGCGCTCGCGCTCTTCGAAGACGAAGACGCCCGCGCCCTCGCCCTGGACCATACCGTTGCGGGTCGCCGAGAACGGGCGGCAGGCGTCCTTGGACATCACCCGCAGCCCCTCCCACGCCTTGACCCCGCCGAAGCACAGCATCGACTCGGACCCGCCGGTGACCATGACCTCGGCCAGACCGGTGCGAATCATCTGAAACGCCTGGCCCATGGCGTGGTTCGACGATGAGCACGCCGTCGCGACGGTGAACGACGGACCCTTGAGGTTGTGCTGCATCGACACGTGGCTGGCGGCGGCGTTGTTCATCAGCTTGGGCACGACGAAGGGGTGGACCCGGTTCTTGCCCTCCTCGTAGACCGCGCGATAGTTTTCGTCCTGGGTGTTCAAACCGCCGCCGGAGGTGCCCAGCACCACGCCCGCCCGCGCCGCCAGTTCGCCGACAAAGCTCAGGCCGGACTGCGCGATGGCCTGCCGGGCGGCCAACAACGTGAACTGAGTGAACCGGTCGTAGAGCGCGATCTGCTGGCGGTTGAACTCGACCAGCGGGTCGTAGTCGCGCACCTGGCCGCCGATCTTGACCGCCAGACGATCGATGTCGCGGATGTCCAGCGGGCCGATGCCGCAGCGGCCCTCGCGCATGGCCTCCAGCGTCGCAGGCACGGAATGCCCCAGGGGATTGATCGTCCCCGCACCGGTGATGACGACTCGCCTCACGCCTTCTGCGCCGCGATGAGTCCCTCGACCGCGCCGACAATGGCGGCCACCGACGAGATGTCGAAGTCCGACTCCGTGGGGTCGTTGGCATTGAAGGGCACGGAGATGTCGAACGCCTCTTCGATCGCGAAGATCGACTCGACCAGCCCCAAGCTGTCGATACCCAGGTCGTCCAGCGTCTGGTCCATGGTCACGTCCTGCGGCTCCAGCATCGCCTGGTCGGCGATGATGCGGATCACGGTCTGCTTGACGGTTTCGGCCATGGCGGACATTCCCCTGCGGTTCTGCGGCGGGATTTAGTCCTTCGCCCCGCCTTTTGAAACCGCTTTCTGCCGGGCCATGGCGTCGCGCATGAACCTGGGCAGCCGGCGGAGCGCCTTGTAGATCTCCACGTGCTGATGCATCTGCACCGCAGGATAGCCCATCATCACCCGTCCCGCGGGGACGTTCGAGGCCACCTTGCTGCCCCCCGCCAGGATCGCGTCGTCGCCGATCAAGAGGTTGTCGGCGACGTTGGCGTTGCCGCCGAACACCACCCGGTCGCCCACGCGGGTGGACCCGGCGATGCCGGACATCCCGGCCATCAGGCAGTGGTCGCCCATCTCGACGTTGTGGCCGACCTGCACCAGGTTGTCGATCTTGCAGCCGGTGCCGATCCGGGTGGGGCGGAGGGTGCCCGCGTCGATGCAGCTGTTGGCGCCGATCTCGACGTCGTCGCCGATCACCACGCCGCCCAGCGAGTGGATGCGGACCCAGCGGTCGGCGGTCAGGCCCTGGCGGTCGCCCAGGGTCTCGCGCGCGGCCTCGACCCCCGACTTCTCGGGCGTGACGAAGGAAAACCCGTCGCCGCCCACCACCGCCCCCGGCTGCGCGATGAACCGATCGCCGATGCGCACGTTGCGGCCGATCCGCGCCCCAGCGTGGAGCAGCGCGTCCGCGCCCAGCACCGCCCCCGCCGCAACCGAGGCATGGGGGCCGATCCGGGCGCGGGGACCCACCACCGCGCCGGGCCCGACCACGGCCAGCGGCGCGACGCAGGCGCCCTCGCCCAGATCCGCCGAGGGGTCGACCACCGCCGAGGGATGGATGTCGTCGCCGAAGTCCGGCCCGGGATCGAGCATCGCTGTCAGGCCCGCCAGCGCATACCGCGGCCGCGCGACGAACAGCGCGGCCTCCAGGCCCAGAGCGCGCCAATCCGCGCCCTCCCAGAGGAGCGCGGCGCGGGCACGGCCGTCGCTCAGCCGCTCGGCATATTCGGGCGTTGCGGCCATCGCGAGATCCTCGGGGCCGGCCAGCGACGGCTCGGCCGCGCCGCGAACCGTGAGGTCGTCCCGGCCCTCCAGCCGCGCGTTCAGCGCCGACGCGATCTGCGCCACCGAATACTGCATTGTCCCGTCCCCGTGCCGCGTCCTGCCGCTCAGGGGCTGGACGCTAGCTGCCTCCCACGGTGATGACCACCCCGGCGCGTCGCAGCGCCGCAAGGATCCGGCTGTCCCGCGCATAGACGTCGCGGCGATACTGCATCCCGCCCTCGGGCTTGGTGTAGGCGGTGCGGTAGACCAGATGCACCGGCAGCGGCGTCTCCATGTTGACCCGGGTTTCGCGCCCCGACCGCAGGATCCGCTGGAAGAACCCTTCGGGATCGGCCTCCTGCGCGGCGAGCAGCGTGTAGGCGAAATCGTGCGGGTCGTTCAGCCGGACGCAGCCATGCGAGAACGCTCGCACCTCGCGGCTGAACAGGTTTTTCGCCGGCGTGTCGTGGAGATAGATGTTGTACTTGTTGGGGAACATGAACTTGACCGTCCCCAGCGCGTTGCGCGGCCCCGGCGGCTGGCGCATGGCATAGGGGAAGGTGCGGGCGGTGTATTGGCTGAAGCCGCGGGAGCGTCCGACCGTCCGGCCGCGGCTGTCGGTGATCTGCATGTAGCTGAGCGCGCCCGGGTTGCGGCGCAGCACCGGGAGATACTCGTTCACGACAATCGAGCGCGGGACATACCAGCTCGGGTTGATGACCATGTGGTCCATCTCGTCCGAGAACTCGGGCGTCTCGCGGCCCGCCTCGTCCTTGCCGATGACCGAGCGGGTCTCGAACGTCACCTCGCCGCGGTCGACGATCCGCGCCTTGAAGTCGGTGAGGTTCACCCAGATGTGGCGCTCGCCCAGGTCGCGGTTGAGCCACCGCTCACGCTCCATCGCCACCAGAACCTGGCCCAGCCGATGGTCGGGCCCGCGGTTGAGTTCGATCAGCGTCGCGCCTCCGACCACGCCGTCGGGGGTCAGCCCATGGTCGGACTGGAACGCCTCCACCGCGCGACGCATGGCATCGTCGTAGACCTGGGTGGCGCTCAGCCGCAGATAGCCCATGGCGGTCAGCCGGTCGCGCAGCGCGACCACGCGGGGGCCGGACTGCCCCGGCTCGATCCTGCCCTCTGGCAGGCGCACGCCCCAACCGCCCTGGGCGATGGCCCGCTCCAGGGCCAGCTTTTCCCGCGCCAGGCGGGTGTATTCGGCCGACCCCGGCGTTAGGCTGCGCAGGAACTCGTGCGGGCGGGTGCCGGCGAACTCGGTCAGCACCTCCACCCCGTCGCGCAGCGGCACCGTGCGTTTGATGTCGGGGACCACCCGCGCCGGCGTCAGGATCCCGGTCTCCAGATCGCGGGCAAAGCGCAGCAGGAGGCGGCTCAGCTCGACCTCGATGCGGCCGCGGTCGCGCTCGCTGCGCGCCGAGGCCAGCAACCGCTTGATCGTCGCGGCGTCGTAGCGCCCGGCGGGCAGCCCGTGCATCGGCGCCTTGGCCACCACCGACAGAAACGCGGCGCGGCGGGCGCGGTCGTCGGCCTCGTCCGCGACCCAGATCGGGGCATAGCCCTGCTCGCGGTAGAACTGCGACAGCACCGGATCGTCCGAGGCCGATTCGGCCACCGCCTGCTTGAACGCGGTGACCTGAGTCGCGGCCGCGGGCCCGGCGGCGAGGCCGCAGACCACGACCGCGGCCGCCGCCGCCGGCCGCAAGGCGGCCCGAAGACTGGGACCAGGGAGATACTCGGCAAAAAATCGCATGTGCGGCTCCACGTCGTAGGGACGACCCGGACATCCGGGATCCCAGCAATAAAATAACCGCTCGCGGCGGCTTAGGACAATTCTGCGGTCAGGTCAGAGACGCTGTCCATTCAATTTTTGTCAATCGCGCGACGAATTCGGTCCCGCTGTGGCGTCAGGGTTCCCTGACAAGCGCCCGGCCAAGACGGTTTTCGGCAGATTCCTGCCTAAAATCGCCCCGATCGAAGATTGCAGGGAACCGCCTCTTTCGGCGCGCACCGCCTTCGTGGCATAGACGGTGCAGGGGATGTGGATAACCACGGCAGCAAGCTGCGGACAACGCGGCGTACAGGTAAAGAGACGGGACAGACATCATGAACGAGATCGGCTCTCGGGGCTTCACCCGACGCGCACTTCTGGGCGCCTTCGCGGCAACGGCCGTCGTCGCAGCACCAACGTATTCGAACGCCTTTGGGTTCCTGCGCGGAGCCGGAGATATTCGCCGGATCAAGATGTATTCGGGCCGGACAGGCGAGACGATCGACATGATCTACTGGATCGAGGGCGACTACGTCAAAGAGGCGGTGACCGAGGTCTCGCATTTCATGCGCGACTGGCGGAACAACAAGTCCCGCGGCATCGACACCCGCACCATCGACATCATGGCCGCGGCGCACAACCTCCTGGACACCAACGAACCCTACATGCTGCTGTCGGGCTATCGCTCGCCCGAGACCAACGCGATGCTGCGCCGCCGCTCCTCCGGGGTCGCCCGCAACTCGCTCCACATGAAGGCGCAGGCGGCGGATCTGCGGCTCAAGTCGCGCAGCGTCGGCCAGATGGCCAAGGCAGCGGCGGCGTGCCGTGCCGGCGGCGTCGGCCGCTACTCCAAGTCCGACTTCGTCCACATGGACTGCGGTGCCGTGCGCACCTGGGGCCGCTGATCCATCACCGCGGCTGATCGCTGACATCAGCCGAATTCGGGCGCCGCGCGATTGACAAGGGCGGCGCGCCTGGGGCCCCCTGGGCCCATGGCTCAGACCCTCTCTCCTCCCGTATCACGGCGCCTTTCCCACCTGCTCGACGGCGGCAGCGACGGGTGGGGCGTCTATCGCCGGGCGCGCGCGTTGGCCGCCCGCGGCGTCGCCGTCACGGACCTGACCATCGGCGAGCACGACATCGGCACCGATCCGGCGATCCTCGACGCCATGGACCGCGCCGCGCGCGGCGGACACACCGGCTATGCCGCGGTGCCGGGCACCGAGGCGCTGCGCCGTGCCGTGGCCGACCGGGTCAGCGCCCGCACTGGCGTGCCCACCGCGCCGGCGAACGTTCTGATCACGCCCGGGGGGCAGGCCGGCCTCTTCGCCGCGCACATGGCCGCCTGCGATCCGGGTGACGTGGCGCTCTACTGCGATCCCTACTACGCCACCTATCCCGGCACCCTGCGCGCCGCGGGGGCGGTGCCGCGCGCCGTGCTCTGCGACCCGGCCCGGGGGTTCCAGCCCGCCCGCGCCGCGCTGGACGCCGCAGCCCAAGGCGCGCGCAGCCTGTTGATCAACACGCCCAACAACCCCACCGGCGCCGTCTACGGCCCCGAGACGTTGGCGGATATCGCAGCGGTCTGCCGCGCCCACGACCTGTGGCTGATCTCCGACGAGGTCTACGATACCCAGGTTTGGGACGGCCGCCACCTGAGCCCCCGCGCCCTGCCCGACATGGCCGCGCGCACGCTCGTCGTCGGCTCCATGTCCAAAAGCCACGCCATGACCGGCAGTCGCATCGGCTGGATCGTCGGGCCCGAGCTAGTGGTCGCCCAGCTCATCGACCTGGCGACCAACACCACTTACGGCGTCCCGGGCTACATCCAGGACGCCGCCGCCTGGGCGCTGGCCGACACCGGCGACCTGGAGGCGCGCATCGCCGCCCCGTTCCGCCGCCGCCGCGCCATCGCTCAGCGGCTGGTGGACGGCCAGAGCGTCGTGCGCCTGGTCCCGCCCCAGGGCGCGATGTACGCGATGCTCGACGTCCGCGCCACGGGGATGAGCGGCGAGGGCTTTGCCGAGGCGCTCCTCGACCGCCACGCCATCGCGGTGATGCCGGGCGAGAGCTTCGGGCGCGCCGCTGCGGGCCATGTCCGCGTCGCGCTGACCGTCGACGACACGCGGCTGGAGGACGCCCTGGCGCGGCTTCTCTCCTTCGCCGGCGAACCACCCCTGGAGGCCACCGCGTGAGCGCGTTCCGCGACCTCCACCGCCCCGGCGCGCCCTTCGTCCTGGCCAACGCCTGGGACTGCGGATCGGCGCGGGTGCTGGAGACGCTGGGCGCGCCCGCCATCGCCACCTCGTCGGCCGCCCACGCCTTCACCCTCGGGCTCCCCGACGGGGGCGTGACCCGCGACCAGGCGCTGGCCCACGCACAGGATCTCATGGCCGCCGTCGCGGTGCCGGTGTCGGGAGATTTCGAGAACGGCTGGGGCGACGCCCCCGAGGACGTGGCCGAAACGGTGCGCCTGTCGGGCGAGATCGGTCTGGCCGGCCTCTGTATCGAGGACACCGCCCTGCCCGGCACCGCCCCCTACGACCGCGATCTGGCTGTTGAGCGGGTGCGCGCCGGAGCCGCCGCTGCCCGCGCCCTGCCCGTCGACATGGTCTTCGTCGCGCGGGCCGACGGGGTTATGCACGGGACCTACGACCTCGACGAGGCCATCGCCCGCATTCGCGCCTTCGATGCCGCCGGGGCGGACGTGCTCTACGTCCCGCTGCCAGGCGATCTCGACGCGCTGGCCCGGGTCTGCGCCGCCACCGACAAGCCGGTGAACGCCCTGGGCGCCGGGCCGCTGGCCCGCCATGGCACAGCCGACCTGGCCGCCGCCGGCGCGGCGCGCATCTCGCTGGGATCGGCCCTCGCCCGCGTCACCCACCGCGCCCTCCACGACGCCGCCGCGGCCGTCCTGGGCGGCGACCTGACGCCCCTGACCCGCGGCATGCCCGGCGGCGACGTCGACGCGCTCCTGCACCGCTAGCGCCCCGCCGCGAGACCGCTACCGCCGTCGGACCCCGCCGCACCGATGCCGCCCTGAGCATCGCCCCGACCCCAACTTCCCTTTCCAAATATCCAGGGGGGGGGGGCGCGGCACCGCCGCGCGGGGGGGGCTGCCCCCCCTCCGCCGCCGCCCCCGGAAGAGCCGCTGGACAGATCGTATCGCCCTCCCCCAACTCCCCATTCCAGACTTCGCACCGCCGCCCGCGCATGCACCGCCGCCCGAACGTCCCTTGCCAGATATCCCGGGAGGCGCGGCCCCCTGGCTCACGGCCTGGCCCCCTTCCACCACGCCCCCCGGCCGACCCCCTGGACACTTGCGCATGCCGCGGCCAGGGTCCGCCCCATGAACCACGACGATCTCAACCGCTGGTCCAAGCGCGCGGCCGACTGGGCCACCACCTACCACCGCCACCTGCGCGACCGTCCCGTGCGGCCCGCCGTCGCCCCCGGCGCCGTCGCGGCGCAACTGCCGCCCGCCCCGCCCGAGGCGCCCGAACCGATGGAGGCGATCTGGGCCGACTTCGAGGCCATCGTGCCCGGCGCCACCACCCACTGGCAGCATCCCCGGTTCTTCGCCTACTTCCCCGCCAACGCCGCCCCCGCGTCGATGCTGGCCGAGCAGCTGGCCAACGCCATGGCCGGACAGGGGATGCTGTGGCAGACCGCCCCGGCGGCGACCGAGATCGAGGGGGCGATGGTCGGCTGGCTGCTCCACGCCCTCGGCCTGCCCGCCGACTGGACGGGCACCATCCACGACAGCGCCACAACCGCGACGCTCAGTGCGGTGTTGACCATGCGCGAGGCGGCGCTCGATTGGCAGGGCAACGCCGAGGGGCTGGCCGGTCAGCCGGCCTTGCGCCTCTACGCCAGCGCCGAGACCCATTCGTCGGTGGACAAGGCCGCGCGCATCGCCGGGATCGGCCAGGCGGGGCTGGTGAAGGTGCCGACGCTTGACGACCGCGGCATGGACCCGGCGGCCCTCGACGCCGCCATCGCGGCCGACCGGGTGGCGGGGCGGCGGCCCGTGGGCGTGGTCCTCTGCGTCGGGGGCACCTCGGTCGGCGCGGTGGACCCGGTGGCCGACTGCATCGCCGTGGCCAAGGCCCACGACCTGCCCGTGCACGTGGACGCCGCCTGGGCCGGATCGGCGATGATCTGTCCCGAGTTCCGTCCGCTCTGGGCCGGGATCGAGGGCGCCGACAGCGTCGTCTTCAACCCCCACAAGTGGCTCGGCGCGCAGTTCGACTGCGCGGTGCAACTGATGCCCGATCCCGCCGACCAGCTGCGCACCCTGACGCTCAAGCCCGACTACCTGCTGACCCCAGACACCCCCGGCGTCACCGACTACAACGACTGGACCGTGCCGCTGGGCCGCCGGTTCCGCGCGCTCAAGCTCTGGTTCGTCCTGCGCGCCTACGGGCTGGAGGGGCTGCGCGCGCGGATCCGCAACCACGTTGCCTGGTCGCGCGAGCTGGCCGGGCGCATCGCCGCCCTGCCCGGGCTCGAGATCGTGACGCCGCCTGCCCTGTCGCTCTTCACCTTCGCCGCCGCCGACGAGGCGACGACGGCAGCGCTGCTGGAGCGCGTGAACGCCGACGGCCGGGTCTACCTGACCCAGACCCGGGTGGACGGGCGGCTGGCGATCCGTGTGTCGGTGGGGCAGTTCGACTGCACCCACGACGACGTGCTGTGCGTCGAGACGGTTCTGCGGGAGCTGACGGCCTGAGGGGGGCAAGGGCCTTCGAAGGCCCTTGCAAGGCGCTTCGAAGCGCCTTGCCCCCTACCCGGCCGCCGCGCGCTCTTCCAGCGTCAGCCACTCGTCCTCGGCCGCGGACAGTCGCGCCTGCCGCTCGGCCAGCGCCTCGGTCGCCTTCTGCGCCTTCACCGGCTGGGTCTCGTAGAGCGCGGGGTCGGACAACAGCTGCGACAGCTTGGCGATCTCCGCCTCCAGCCGGTCGATTTCGGCCGGCAGCGCCGCGAGGCGATGCCGCTCGGTAAAGCTCAGGCCGTCCTTCGGCGCCGCCGCCTTGGGCGCCGCGGCGGGCTTCGTCGGCGCCTTCGAAGGCGCCGCGGCGGCGGGTGCGGTCTCGGGCCGCTGAACGCGGTAGTCGGACCACCCGCCGGGATAGGCCACCGCGTGGCCGTCGCCCTCCAGCGCCACGGTCTGGGTCGCCACCCGGTCGAGGAAATCGCGGTCGTGGCTGACCAGCAGCACCGTGCCCTCGTACTCCCCCAGCAGGTCCTGCAGCAGGTCCAGCGTCTCGATGTCCAGATCGTTGGTCGGCTCGTCCAGCACCAGCAGGTTCGAGGTCTGCGCCATGATCCGCGCCAGCAGCAGTCGCGCGGTCTCGCCCCCCGACAGGCTGCGGACCGGCGCGCGGGCCTGCGCATCGGTGAAGAGGAAGTCCTTCAGATAGCCCACCACGTGCCGCGGCGTGCCGCGCACCATCACCTGATCGGCCCGGCCCGAGACGCGCATCCCCGGGGCGCCGGTCAGGCTCTCCCACAAGGTCAGGTCGGGGTCGAGCTGCGCGCGGGTCTGGTCGAACACCGCCATCTCCAGCCCCGTGCCCAGCGTCACGCTGCCGGTGTCGGGGCGAACCTCACCGGTCAGCATCTTGATCAGCGTGGTCTTGCCCGCCCCGTTCGGCCCGACAAAGGCGACCCGGTCGCCGCGCAGCACCCGCAGGTCGAAGGGCCGCAGCAGCGTTCGCTCGCCGTAGCGCTTGGAGATACCCTTGGTCTCGATCACCCGACGGCCCGACTGCGGCCCGGCCTCCAGCGCCATGGCGGCGGTGCCCTGCCGGCGGATCGCCTCCGACCGCTGGCGGCGCATCTCCTGCAGCGCCCTCAGCCGCCCCTGGTTGCGCTTGCGCCGGGCGCTGATGCCCTCCACCGCCCAGCGCCCCTCGGCCTTGATCCGACGGTCGAGCTTGTGGGCGGCCGCGTCCTCCTCGGCCCAGACGGTGTCGCGCCAGTCCTCGAAGGCATCGAACCCCTTGTCCTGCCGCCGCACCGTGCCGCGGTCGAGCCAGAGCGTGGCGCGCGTGGTGGCCCGCAGGAAGGCGCGGTCGTGGCTGATCACAACGCAGGCGGCGCGGGTCTCGGCCAGCTGCGCCTCCAGCCAGGCGATGGCGGAGATGTCGAGGTGGTTGGTGGGCTCGTCGAGCAGCATGACCTCGGGCGCCTCGCCCAGTAGACGCGCCAGCGCCGCGCGCCGCCGCTCGCCGCCCGAGGCGGTGGCCACGGGGCGGTCGGGGTCGAAGTCGAGGCCCTCGGCCGCCGCCTCCACCCGCCAGGCCTCGGCCGGATCGAGGCCCGCCGCGGCCCAGGCGCCGAGCGTGGCGTGGCCTTCCATCCGCGGCTCCTGCTCCATGTAGCCCACGGTCACGCCGGGGGGCACGGCACGGGCGCCGGCATCGGGCTCCACCAGCCCCGCCATCACCTTCATCAGAGTCGACTTGCCCGAGCCGTTGCGGCCCACCAGCGCCAGCCGGTCCCCCGGCTGCACCAGCAGGTCGAGGTCCGAGAAGACCGGGTCGCCGCCGAATGTCAGCGAAATGCCGGAGAGGTGCAACAAAGGGGGGCGGGCCATGCCCCGCGAGCTATCCGGGCGCCGCGGCGGCGTCAACGGGGGGACCGGACCCTTTCAAGGGTCCTGCCGATCTCTTCCAAGAGATCGGTTCCCGTCCCGGCACGGATGCGGCGTGTCAGCCTGCCACGGCGCGCAGGGCGCGGGCGCGGGCGGGGGGGATCGCGGCGATTTCGAGACCGGTGAAGACGTGGAGCGTGTCCATCTCGCGGTCGATCACCGCGTGATCGCTGACCCAGCCGCCCATCGCCAGGTAGGTGCGCAGGAGCGGCGGCATCGCCGCCAGTGCGCGGCGCATGTCCGGCACCCGGCGGAACAGGCCGGCATAGCGCAGCACGTCGCGCGCCTTGACCCGCGGGCGCCAGCGCCGCGGCGCGATGTGGCGCGCACCCAGGACGGCAAAGGCGTCGGCATAGCCCGCGGCATCGGTCCCCCGGAACGACGAACAGCCGAACAGCATCTCGGCGCCCTCGTCGTCGACCACCCGCGCCAGCGCGCCCCAGGCCACGCGCAGGATGTCGCCGTCTCTGAGCCCCGGGCGGATGCAGAACCGTCCGAGTTCGACCATCGGCCCGGCGAAGTCCTGGAGCGCCTCCAGACCGTAGAACTGCGCCGAATAGCTCCGGCCGATCTCGGCCCCGGCGCGCAGCGGCAGGACGCGGAAGGTGCAGACCGCCTCGCCGGTCGCCCGGTCCTCGATCAGCACGTGGGTGCAGACCGCGTCGAAGGCGTCGGGCGGCCCGCGGTCGGCGGCGAAGACCAGCGCCCTCAGCGCCCGCGCCCGCGCCATGTCCTCCGCCCCCGCCGCGCGAATGGCGACGTAGCGGCCGCGGTCGAGAAGCGTGTCGTCCAAGGCCATCACACGGCCCTCTGCCTGACTTGGAACACCCGGCGTCTGCCCTAACTATGGGCTGACCCCCGTATGCACACAAGATGTGACACCGCCAAGACGACGAAAGGTGACAGATGGACAAGGTCGAGAAGACCGACGCCGAGTGGCGCGCAGAACTCAGTGACCTGGCCTACAAGGTCACGCGCAAGCACGGCACTGAGCGCGCGTTCACCCATGACGATTTCCCCAAGGCGCCGGGGACGTTCCGCTGCGTCTGCTGCGGCGCGCCGGTGTTCGACCAGGCGCACAAGTTCGACAGCGGCACGGGCTGGCCCTCGTTCTGGCAGCCCGCCGACCCCGAGATGGTGGGCGAGAGCCAGGACCGGTCGTGGTTCATGACCCGCACCGAGGTGCACTGCGCCCGCTGCGAGGCCCATCTGGGCCACGTGTTTCCCGACGGGCCTGCCCCCACCGGCCTGCGCTATTGCATCAACGGCGTGGCGCTGGAGTTCGACCCCGGGGAGGGCTGACGGGCCGAGGGGCGTCCGCCCCCGGGGTCAGTTCAGGAACTCGCCGATATCGAGATTGCCGAGGTTGCCGAAGAGCTGCCGCAGGAAGCTCACGCCCTGCACGTTGCTGGTGGTCACCCGCCGCGACAGGGGCACGACACGGCCATCGTCCAGCCCGAAGCGTTCGACATTGCTGACCGTGCCGCGCTCGTCGAACGAGATCGCCACCACCTCGCGGTCGATCTCCTGCGGCGCGCGGTAGGCGAAGTTGCGCCAGCGGCTCTGCACGTAATACCAGCCCGAGGCGTCCAGGATGCCCCGCGACGACGGGCGGCCCACCGCGGCCGCGACGGTCTCGCGCGTGTCGACGCCGACGGTCAGCGCGGCGAGGTCGCTATCCTCGGGCACGTAGCCGTGGTTGCGGTAGGTGGCGCCGCAGGCGGTCAACGCCAAGGTCGCCGCCAGGATCAGAGCCAGTCCAGCCCGTCGCACCATCTCTGCCCGTCCCCTTGCCTCGCCCGTCCGGGCCTCCTATCCCGTTAGCAGAGACCCGTGCGGCACTTCAAGAATGGATGGGCCATGTCACAGATCCTGCGGCTGAGCGACGCCGGTGCGCGACGGCCGATCCCGTTCGACCTGGCGCCCGGGCCCGAGGCGCGGGCGGCGCTGGCCGCGGCGCTGGACCTCCTGGCGCTGCGCAAGCTGCGGTTCGCCGGCACGATCCGGCCCGACGGTGCGGCCGACTGGGTGCTGGAGGCGCAGTTGGGGGCGACAGCGGTGCAGCCCTGCGTGGTCACACTGGCTCCGGTGACCACGCGCATCGACCAGCCCGTGGTGCGGCGCTATCTGGCCGAGTTCGAGATCCCCAGCGAGAGCGGCGAGGTCGAGATGCCCGACGACGACACGGCCGAGCCCCTGCCCGCCGCGGTCGACCTGACCGAGGTGCTGGCCGAGGCGCTGGCGCTGGCGCTGCCCGATTTCCCCCGCGCCGAGGGGGTGAGCCTCGGCGATGCGGTCTACGCCGCACCGGGGGTGGCGCCCATGCGCGACGAGGACGCCCGCCCCTTCGCCTCTCTGGCCGAGTTCCGCGACAAGCTGAGCCGCGACAGCTGAGGCTTGCGCGGGCTCAGCCGCGGAGCGGAACCGGCCGCCGGGATTGCCAGAGCCACAGCGCGACGCCGCCCGCGATCCCGGCCAGGTTCAGTGCGGTCGCGCCGGGCATCGCGGTATGGGGCAACAGCGCGGCGAGGCCGCTGACCGCGCAAGCCAGCCGCGCACCCCCGCTCAGTCGGTGTGCCAGGAACCCGACGATGGCCGCGGTGACCAGGCCGACGCCCACCAGCGCGGTCGCCACCGCCGCGGCGTTGCCCAGCCACGAGCCCGCCAACAGGAGCTCTGGCGACGCGGCGAACAGGAACGGCACCAGGAACGCGGGCCAGGCCACACGCACCGCTTCGAACCCCGTGGCCATGGGCGGCGCCTTGGCCATGTTGGCGGCGACGAAGGCGGCGATGGCCACCGGTGGCGTCAGCATCGACAGCATCCCGAAATAGAGGACGAAGAGATGCGCCGCCATCGGCTCCAACCCCAGCTCGATCAGGGGCGGCGCCGCCAGCGACGCAAGGAGCAGATAGACCCCCACCGTCGGCAGGCCCATGCCCATGACGATGCACACCACCGCCGTGACGAGAAGCAGCGCCAGAAGCGACGATTTGCCCAACTGCACCAGAAAGAACCCAGTGCCGAAGCTGAGACCCGACCGCGCCACGAGGCCGATGATCATGCCCGCGATGGCGCAGATCAGCACGACCTCGACCGCCGCCCGCCCCGCGCCGACCAGCGCCCGCCAGATCTCCACCGGGCGGATGCGGCCGCCGCCATAGGTGACGAAAAGGGATTGGACGAACAGCACCGCCACGGCATAGAGCGCCGCCGTCTCGGGCCTGAGGTTCAGCGCGAAGAGCCCGCCGAGCAGCACCGCGAAGGGCACGAGGATGAACCACCCCCGGCGCAGCACGCGGCCCAAAGGCGGAATGCGCTCTTCGGGCACGCGGGCGATGTTGCGCCGCCCGGCCTCGAAATCCGCGAACAGAAACAGCGAGACGTAGTAGAGCAGCGACGGCACCAGCGCCGCCACCAGCACGGTGCCATAGCTGACCTGGAGGTTCTCGGCCAACAGGAACGCCGCGGCGCCCATGATCGGCGGCATAAGCTGGCCGCCGGTGGAGGCCGACGCCTCGATCGCCGCGGCGGTCTTGGGCGAATAGCCGCCCTCCTTCATCAGCGGGATGGTGATCGCGCCGGTGGAGGCGACGTTGGACACCGCCGAGCCCGAGATCGAGCCGAAGAAGGCCGAGCCGAGGATCGCGATCTTTCCCGCCCCGCCGCGGCGGCGCCCTGCCAGAGCCAGGCTGAGGTCCGAGAAGAAGGCCGAGCCGCCTGTGGCGAGGAGGAGCTGCGCCAGGATCAGGAACGGCACCACCACCGCCACGGCGATGTAGAGCGCGGCTCCGACCATGGAGGCCGAGTCGAGGGCGAGGAACACCACGAGGCGGTCGGGGTTGATCGACCGGCTCTGGAGCGGCCCCGTCAGGTGCGATGAGAACAGCGCATAGAGACACACGATCCCGAGGATGACGATCAGGGCAAGGCCCATCGCCCGCCGCACCGCCTCCAACAGCAACGGCAGCGTGAGGCACGACACGATGAGCGCCTCGGTCGGGTGATAGAACACGTTCTGGCTGAGCACCGGGAACCGGACGACCAGATAGGCCCCGAGCACCAGAGCGGTCAGCGCCAGCCCCTTGTCCAGCGCCGAGGGCGAGGCGTCGGCATGGCCGCTCTTCGCCCGCCGGGTCAGAAAGGTGATGGCGATGGAGACGGTCAGCGCCGCGATCAGCACCTGTTCGGAGTAGATGCGCCATCCGACCCAGAGCGGCAGCGACGACGACCAAAAGATCGACGCCCCCGCCACCAGGGCGGCGAGCCCGGCCACCACGGCGGCCAGCGCCGCTCCGGGACCGGCGGCGTCGGGATCGGCCACGTCGCTCATGCGCGCAGGGCGGCCCCGGCGCGGGGGGCGCCGTCACCCCCCGTCCCCGGCCCCGCCGTCGCGGCTGGGCTCAGCGGTCCCAGACGCCCATCTCCTCGTAGAACCGGATGGCGCCGGGGTGATAGTCCAGGCCCACGTCCTTGGCCATCGCCTCCTTGGCGAAGCCGCGCCAGAACGGGCCACCGGCCAGCAGGTCCTCTTCCTTCTCCCACAGCGCCTTGACCGCGGCATAGACCATGTCGTCGGGCGTGTCGGCGGAGGCGAAGAAGGTGTAGTCGAAGACGTTCACATAGGTCGGCTCGTCGATGCCGGGGATCCCGGCGTCGGGCCCGATCTCTTCGAGATAGCTCTGAGGCAGGTAGTCGTTCATCGCCGCGACGGCCTCTTCGGAGGGATCGTAGCTGAGATACTTGATGCCGAAGGTGGCGTCGTACTCGCGGCTGTTGGCGGCGCCCACGACCACGATGGTCACGTCCGACGACCCCTCGGCAAAGGACGCCCACATGCGCGGGAAGTTCGGAACCGCGACACCCTCGATGTCGTCCATGGTCATCCCGGCATTCGCCAGATACGCCTTGGTGATGAAGTCGCCCAGCGCGCCCTCGGTAAAGACCGGCGCGCGCTTGCCCTTGAGATCGGCGATGCTGTCGATGCCGGAATCGGCCCGCACGATGTATCCGTTGCGGAACGGCATGAGCGTGGCGACCATCCGCAGGTTCGGGTTCGGGCGCCCCTCGGACATGCCGGTGCCGGTCACGGCATAGGTGTATTGCACCACATTGGCGATGCCGAACTCCAGCTCGCCGGCATTGACCAGGGGAATGTAATCGGCGGTGTTGGCCAACTCCTGGGGCCGGACCTGGAGCTCCGACGCCTCGGAGATGGCGGCGGCCATGGTGCGGCCGATCTGGCTGGTGCCGCCGGTGGCGGTCGATCCGAGCGCGGCCACCTGGGCCAGCGCCGTCCCGGCGGTCAGGGCCAGCGCCGCGGCGCCGATCAGCAGATGTCTCATGTCATTCTCCCTGTTTTTCTTAGTGCTGTTCGAAGAGCGGCCCATGGCCGGGAAAGCGGTCGTCGATGCCCATGGTCCTGAGCGCGTGCCAGTAGGTGGCCGCGTTGATCGCGATGCAGGGCTTGCCCAGCTCGTCCCAGAGGTCGAGGCACAGGCGGCACATGCTGAGGTTCGTACCCACCTGCACGATGGCGTCCACGTCGTCGCCGTCGATCTCCTGCGCCACCTGCCTCAGCGTCGCGGCAGAGGTGTGGGCGATGGCCACCGGCGAGGGCCGTTTCAGCCCGCGGAACCGCACCACGTCGAAGCCGCAGTCCTGAAAGAACCGGGTGACGTTGCGGTCGGAGACGGGGAAATAGGGCGAGATCACCGCGATCCGCTTGGCCCCGAAGAGGTTGAGCGCCGCCTCGCAGGCAAAGCTCCCCGCCGAGACACCGACCCCGCAGTGATCGCTCAGCGCGTGCATCCGCCGCTCGCTGGCGTCGCGGCCGTCCCAGAACATCAGCGCCGACATGCCCATGACCAGGTAGTCGGGCGCGCAGGTCATGCAGCGGTCCACGGCGTCGTAGAGCGTCGCGCCGATGGCCTCGACCAGGGCCACGAAGTCCTCGTCGCTGGCGACGTGCATGTCGGGGACGTGGATGCGGCCGTAGTGATTGGTGACGCCGGGCACGCGCAGGTCGTCCATGTCGGGTTGCACGATGGTGTTGGTGGACGGCGCCACGACGGCGAACTTGGCCCGCCAGCCCAGCGCGTCGCGTCCCTCCACCGGCGTCATCGCGGCGGGGTCGCGGGGGGGCGCCGCGGGCCCGCTCACGGCCCATCCTCCAGAGGGATGTCGGCGGTGTGGATGAATCGATCGCCGCCGAGATGCCAGTTGAAGCTGGCGATGAGCGTCCCCTCCGCCCCCTCATAGCGGCGCAGGACCCGCAGGGACGGCGCGCCCCGGGGCTGCTCCAGCGCCTCGGCGACGCGGGCGGGCATGGCCAGGGCCTGCATCGACTGGGTCGCGCGCAGGATCGGCCGACCGATGGCGCGATAGACCGGCCCCTCGATGGCGGCGAGGTCGGGCAGAGCGGCGTCGATGTCGGTCGGCATGTAGCTCTCGATTAGACACAGCCGCTCGCCGCCCTCGGTCTGGCGTAGGGCGCGGAAGAACCCCCAGGTCTCGCCCGGCAGCCCGCCGATCAGCCCCGCCGTCTCGGCATCCAGCGTGGCGGCATGGCGGGCGAGCGGGGTCAGGCGCGTCGTCTCGGCATAGGCGCCCAGGTCGCGGATGGTGCCGTGGCGCTGGACATAGACGCCGGCGGGGGCGCGGCGGATCACCCGGCTCCCCGAGCCCTTGACCCGCGCGACCAGGCCGTCGGCCGCCAGCCGCCGCAGTGCCTCGCGCACGGTGAACCGCGACGCGCCGTAGCGGTCGCAGAGCGACGCCTCGGAGGGCAGCATCTCGCCCACCGCCGGGGCGCCCGCGGCGATGTCGGCGCGCAGGGCGTCGAGGATCTGGCGATAGCGCGGGCGCCGGGCCGTGTCGGCGAGGGTCGGCGCCGCCTGGCTCATGCCACTCGGTCCAGATCGTGCAGAGACTGCAACATCGACGACCGCATGACATAGGCCCGGTGCCGTGCCGGATCCGCGGTGATGGCGCGCAACTCGTCGTGGAACGCCGCGCGTTTCTCCGGCGCGCTCTCGCGCAGCATCTCGCGGTTTTTGAGGGCCTGGGCCTGCACGGTCTCGATGGCGACCTTGCGCCGCTGCCGCTCGTAGCGGTCCATCTCGGACAGATCCGCCGCGCCGCGCCAGATCCGCCCCAGCTTCTCGGTCAGGTTGACGGCGTCGTGGATGCCGCCGTTCATCCCCATCCCGCCCAAGGGGTTGTTGAGATGCGCCGCGTCCCCGGCGAGAAAGATGCGCCCCGCGACATAGCGGTCTGCCACCCGCTCGTGCACGCGGTAGGCGGTCTTGTGCGCGACCTCGTAAGGCGCATCGCTGGGCAGAACCGCCTGCAACCGCGCCTCGACCGTGGCGGGATCCAGGATCTCGTCGTCCGACAGGCTGGGATCGGTGGGCAGGAGCACGCGCCACAGGGTCGGCGTCCTGAGCAGGACGAGCCACTCGTCGGGGTCGGAGATGTAGGAGATGTTGGCCAGGTCCGGGATCGCCTCGTGATAGGCAAAGGGGGTGGAGAGCGACAGAAAGATCTCGGGGATGGTCAGGCCGGGAAACTCGACATTCAGCGCCTTGCGCACCACCGATCGCGCCCCGTCGGCGCCGATCAGGTAGCGGCCGTGGAGCGTGTCGCGGCTGCCGTCGGGGCGGACGCCCGTGACCGTCACGCGGTCGGCATCCTGGCCCACGTCCTCGACCGCGAAATCGGTGTGGAACGTGCCGTCGGGGTGGTCCTCGACCGCGGCGCGGGCCGCCTCGGTCAGCTTCCACTGCTCGCATTGCAGGCGGTAGGGGTGGTCGGTCTCGTCCGCCAGAACGCCGAGGTCGAACTCGGCCACAACCCCCGTCTCGCGGTCGCGGAACTGCCACAGGGGGCACTTCAGACCCTGCGCCCGCAGCGGCGCGGCCAGACCGAGGCGGTCCAGGAAATCCAGGGTCGGCGGGTGGAAGGTGGACGCCCGCAGGTCGCGCGGCAGGTCCGGGGTCCGCTCGACCAGGGTGACCGGGATGCCCTGCCGCAGCAGCGACACGGTCGCCACCAGCCCCACCGGGCCGGCCCCCGCCACGATCACGCGATCTTCGCTCGCCGCCATGCGCCCTCCACCGTTGTCCAACAGCTAGCAGGCCCCGCGAACCGATCAAGAAAAATTTGTCCAGACAGATTCTAGCTCGTTGGAACCGATGCGAGAGACCGAGCTCACCCAGCCCATGAGCCGGGCGGGCACGGTCGGGGGACGTCGTCCCGCTGGCCAACTGGTCTCAGACCAGGCGTTGCATCCCGGTCGCCGTGCATCGGCCACTGTTGCGTCACGCTCGGCCCCCCTGTCCTGCCCGGCCACAAGCCGGGCAGCGCCGTCCCGCCCCCGGGGCGGCGCTTTTGGCCGGGACCGTGAAGCGGCCGCTGCGCCGATCCTTTTTGGAACCGTCGCCCGCCGCCTGACCGCGCCCCGGCGGAACGGCGCCGCCCTTCGTTTCCCGCGCAGATGCTGCACCTGATCCCGAGGGCGGCGGCCGCTCTCGCGCCACGCCTCGCCGCGCCGCCCTTCGGTCCGAGGGGGTCCGTTTCCCTCCACCCGCGACCTGGTCTACGCTCGGCCGGGACGGAGGAGGCGGCGATGGACAGACTGGCGGTGATCGGCGGCGCGGGCGGCATCGGCCGCGCGCTTTGCGCCCGGGCGCGGTCCCAGGGGACCGACGTGGTGGTCATGGACCTGGCCGCGTCTCTGGCCGCGCAGCCCGATACAGGGGAGCGCCGCGAGATCGACCTGGCCGATCCCGCGATGATCGCGCGCGCCTTCGACGGCCTGGGTCCCGTCGACGGGGTGGTGAACCTGGCGGGCTACATGTCGCCTCTGGCACCCCTCGCCGAGACCCCGGCCGAAACGCTGCGCGCGGTCCTGGAGACCAATCTGGCAGGCGCGGCGACCGTCTCGCGCGCGGCGCGTCCCTGGATCCGACCGGGCGGCGCGCTGGTCCACGTGGCCTCTGGCCTGGCACACAACGTCCGCCCCGGCTTCGGCCCCTATGCGATGGCCAAGGCGGGGATGATCGCACTGACCAAGACACTGGCGCTGGAATGGGCCCCGGCGGTGCGGGTCAACGCCGTGGCGCCGGGGGCGGTCGACACCGCATTCCTGCGCGGCGGCACCGGCCGGGCCGCCGCCGACGCCCCCACCGTCGACACCTCCGCCTATGCCGCGGCCACGCCGATGGGCCGGATGGCGGTGCCCGAGGACGTGGTCGGCCCGATCCTGTTCCTCCTCGGCCCCGACGCGGGCTTCGTCACCGGACAGGTGGTGTGGGTGAACGGCGGCAACTACATGCCCTGACGGGCAAAACGACCTGAGCGGAGGACCACCCCATGACCCCAGATCGCAGCGGCCTGTCCGGCCGGCCGGTGTTGATCACCGGAGGCGCCCGCGGCCTGGGCCGGGAAATGGCGCTCGCCCTCTCGGCCGCAGGGGCCCGCCTCGCCATCGCCGCCAGCGGCGACAGTCCGGCCCTGCACCGCACCGCCGACGACTGTGCCGCGGCGGGCGCGCGCGAGGTGATCGCGCTCTGGGGCGATGTGGCCGATGCCGAGGTCGCCGCGCGCCTGGTCGCCGAGACCGAGACCGCCTTCGGCCGCCTCGACGTCCTGGTGAACAACGCCGGGCGGGGGATGCGCCTGGTCTCGGAGACCTTCAACACCGAGCCCACGCGGTTTTGGGAGGCCGACCCCGCCGCCTGGCGCCGGATCACCGAGATCAACACCTTGGGCCCCTTCCACCTGGCGCGCGCGGCGGTGCCCGGCATGGTCGCGCGCGGCTTCGGCAAGGTGGTGAACGTGTCGACCTCGGACCGGACGATGGTGCGGCGGGGCTATGCCCCCTACGGCCCGACCAAGGCGTATCTGGAGGCGGCGAGCCGGATCTGGGCGCAGGACCTGGAGGGCACCGGGGTGGACGTGAACGTGCTCCTCCCCGGGGGCGCGGCCGACACCGATCTGCTGCCCCCCGCCCCCGACCGCAAGGGCGCGGACGGGATGCTGCTCGACCCCGCGGTGATGCAGGCGCCGATCCTGTGGCTGGCCTCGGACGCCTCGAACGGCGTGACCGGCGGCCGGTTCGTCGCGCGGCTCTGGGACGGGCCCGAGGCCGCGCGCGACGACACCGGCGCACCGCCCCGGCTGATGTAGCGCGCCCCGCTGAGATCAGCCGTCTCGCGTGGACCAATCGGCCGTCGCCCGGAACAAAGGCGATGCGGGCGGGAGGGTGGCCCAGCCCATGCGCCAGATGTTCCTTCAGGTGGTCGGCCAGTATGCCCGCCACGTCGAAGTGACAGGTCAGGTCGACGGAGGAAGTGGCCCGCGCCTGCCCCGCACAGCGCCGAGCCGTTGGGGCAGTGCGGTCGCCGACCGCGTGGGACGGGGGGCAGGAAAGTGGCGGGGTCCGTGCTCCGAACCCTTCCCGGGTAGATCTGTCGCCACCGCAGCGGCTCCGCGGGCCCAGGGCCACCGTTGAGGGCGTTCCCGCCCGGCCCGCGCGCCCGTCAGCCGCCCGGCGCGGTGCAGTCGGCGACGGCCTGGGACAGGTGGGCCATCAGCGCCGGATAGTGGCCCGGCCCCGGCTCCAGCGCCGCGCCGAGCGGGTCGGCCACCACCACTGCCAGGCCCGCATCCTGGGCCAGAGCCTCGGCCGGGCCGCCCCGGCCCTCGGGCGACAGCAGAAGGCACGCGACCCCCCGTTCCGCCGCCGCCGCGCGCAGGGCCGAGGCCCGCGCAGCGCCGGGCCGGTCGGCGTCGCTGGCCGACAGGGCGCCCGCCACGGTCAGACCGAAGCGTTCTTCGAAGTAAAGAAGCGAATCGTGGTCCACCAGGAACGGCCGCTCGGCGGCCCCGGCCAGGCGCTCGGCCGCCGCCCGTTCGGCCTCGGAGATGGCCGCCTTGGCGGTCTCGGCATTGGCGCGGTAGACCTCTGCCCCCTCGGGGTCGAGATCGGCGAGCGCACCTGCGATGGCGTCGAGCCAGGCCCGCGCGTTTTCCGGGTCGAGCCACATGTGCGGGTCGATGGGGCCGTGGTCGTGGTCGTCCGCGTGATCGTGGGCGTGGTCGTCGTCGTGCGCATGATCTTCGTCATGGCTGTGGTCGTCGTCGTGGCCGTGGTCGTCGTCGTGGCCGTGGTCGTCGCCATCGACGGCAAACACGCCGCCCGGCCGACTCTCGCGCGCGACCGTCCCCGGCACCTCGGAGAGCGTCAGGACGGTCGCCCCGCTCGCCAGCGACTCGCGGGCCGTGGCCAGCGCCGGGGACAGCGACGGCCCGATCCAGACCATCAGGTCCGCCCCCGCCAACGCCCGTGCCTGCGACGGCCGCAGAGCGGCGTGGTGCGGAGAGGCCCCGGGCGGGACCAACAGGTCGGGCGCCGTGCGGTCGCCCGTCACGGCCGCGACCAGTCCGTGGGTCGGGAGGATGTCGGCCGCGATGTGCGGCGGATCGGCCTGGGCCATGGTGGCGGCGAGACCGAGGGCGGCGGCGGGGAGTGTGTAACGATATAACATACGGCCACTTGTTAGCGGCGATGTTACAGTATATCAAGCCCCCAGTTCAGCGAAATGCGAGGCCATGGCCCACACCGACTTTGCCCCCCACAATCACGCCCGGTGCATCGCCACCGCGCTGGCCGCGGCCGAGGCGGCGTGCGACGCCCAGGGGCTGCACCTCACGCCCGTCCGCCGCCGGGTTCTGGAGATCCTGCTGACCGGGCACCGTGCCCTGGGCGCCTACGACATTCTGGAGCGCTTGGGGGCCGAGGGGCGCCCGGCGCAGCCGCCGGTGGCCTATCGCGCGCTCGACTTCCTGGTCCGCCACGGCTTTGCCCACCGGGTCGAACAGCTCAACGCCTACGTCGCCTGCACCCGGCCGGGAGAGTGCGATACCCCCGCCTTCATGGTCTGCCGAACCTGCCGCGCGGTGGCCGAGACGGCGGCCCCCGACCAGGCGATGGCGCCCCAGGCGCGCGCGGCCGGGTTTGCCATCGAGGCGCGCGTGGTCGAGGCGGTGGGCCTCTGCCCCGGCTGCCAGGCCGCGACATGACCGCGCCCGTCCGCGCGGTGGCGGCGGACGCCGCCCCAGACGCTCCGCTGATCGAGGTGACCCATCTGACCGTGCGTCAGGGTGGCCGCACCGCGCTGCACGACGTGTCCCTGGCCATCGCACCGGGCGAGATCGTCACCGTGGTCGGGCCCAACGGGTCGGGCAAGACGACGCTCCTCCGCGCGCTCCTCGGCGGCACTCCGGCGGCCGCCGGGACGATCCGGCGGCGCCCCGGCCTGACCCTGGGTTACGTGCCGCAGAAGCTCGCCGTCGACGCCACCCTGCCGCTCACCGTCGACCGGTTCCTGTCGCTGCCGCGGCGGGCCGCCCCCGCCGATCGGCGGGCGGCGCTGGAGCAGGCGGGGCTGGGCGACCTCGGCGGGCGACAGATGACGGCGCTGTCGGGGGGACAGTTCCAGCGCGTTCTGTTGGCCCGCGCCCTGCTGACCCGGCCCGACCTGTTGTTGCTCGACGAGCCCACCACCGGCCTCGACCAGACCGGATCGGCGGCGTTCTACCGCCGCATCGAGGCTCTGCGGAACGAGATGGGCTGCGCCGTCGTCATGGTCAGTCACGACTTGCATGTGGTGATGAGCGCGTCCGACAGGGTGATCTGTCTCAACGGCCATGTCTGCTGTCACGGCACCCCGGCCACGGTGGCCTCGGCGCCGGAATATCGCGCGCTCTTCGGCACCGGGACGGGGGGCGCCCTGGCGCTCTACCAGCACGCCCACGACCACAGCCACGGCACCGCCGATGGGTGACCGACCCGTGCCGGGGTGCCCGGACGGCCCGCACCGCGGCGGGGCCGCCGATGTTTGAGCCCTTTCTTCTGCGCGCGGGCCTGGCGGGGCTGGGCGTGGCGCTGGCGGCCGGGCCGCTGGGCTGCTTCGTCGTCTGGCGACGCATGGCCTATTTCAGCGACGCCACGGCCCACGCGGCGCTGCTGGGTGTGGCGCTGGCGCTGGCCTGGCAGGCGCCGGTCCTGCTGGGCGTGCTGGTCGTGGCTCTGGGGATGGCGCTGACCATCTGGCGGCTGAGCGAGGGGGGCCTGGCGCTCGACACCCTTCTCGGCGTGCTGGCGCATGGGGCGCTGGCGGCGGGGCTGGTCGCGGTGTCGTTCCTGCCGCAGGTGACGCTGGACCTCTCGGCATTCCTCTTCGGCGACATCCTGTCGGTCGGCTGGACCGACGTGGCCGCGATCTGGGCCGGCGCGACCGCGATCCTGGCGCTGCTCGCGTGGCGCTGGCACGCGCTTCTGACCGCGACGCTGGAGCCCGACCTGGCGCGGGCCGCCGGGCTGGACCCCGGGCGCGAGCGGCTGGTTCTGGTGGTGACGCTGGCGCTGACCGTCGCGGTGGCGTTGAAGGTCGTGGGCGCGCTCCTGATCGGTGCGCTCCTGATCGTGCCGCCGGCGGCGGCCCGCCCGCTGGCGCGGACGCCGGAAGAGATGGCGGCCGGCGCCGCGGCGGTGGGGGCGACGTCGGTGGCGGCGGGGCTCTGGGCCTCGTTGACGTGGGACACGCCGACGGGCCCCTCCATCGCCTGCGCGGCCATGGCGATCTTCGCCCTGGTCACCGCGGCGGCGGCGCTCGTCCGGGCCCGCTGACGCGCAGCGCGTGCGCGCGGTTGCCGCCGCACCCTACCCGGCCACTGAACGGCCCCGGAGTCCGTGGGGCGCGTTATGCAGGGGCCCGCCTCCCCTCCTCGCCCCGAGCCCGACCCTCGGGGCAGAGTCGACCAGCGCAGCCCAAGAGCCCCGCCCGGCGGGCACCACTGGGCAGAGCCGTCCCGCCGTCCCAGAGGGCGGCGCCTTGCCTCCTCCCCGGAGAACGGCGCCGCCGTTCTGTCTCAACACCGCCTCCCGACCCCGCCCGTTGGGAGGGGGCTATTCCCGCGCTACGCCGAGCCTTCTTGCCCCGCCCGACCTTAGGCCGGGCAGCGGGACCGCAGGCACAGCCTGCTCCGACGGCCCCGCGGACGTGCGGGCGCGCGTCACTCGTCGGCCGTCTCCAACCGGATCAGAGGGTCGCCGTCGCTGACCTGGGCGCCTTCGGACACAAGGACCTCGGCCACCGTGCCGTCGCGAGGGGCGGTGAGGGTGTGCTCCATCTTCATCGCTTCGAGCACGGCCAGGCGCTGGCCCGCCGTCACCGCCTGCCCCTGCGTGGCGGCGAGGCGCTTGACCAGGCCGGGCATCGGCGCGGTCACGGTGTCGGCCGCCGCCTCGGCCCCGGCCGCCGCGGCCAGCGGATCGGGCAGGTCGAAACGGTGGGCGCCACCGTCGGCCAGCACCCAGACCGCATCGGTGCCGCGATGCACGGTCAGGCGCCGGGTGATGCCGTCGCAGACGATCTCGACCGCGCCATCCTCCAGACAGCGGGCCGACAGCGCCACCGCGTCCTGTCCCGCGCCGACGGCGAAGCGGCCGGGACCGAGAAACGCCACCGGCACCTCGGTCCGCGTGCCGCTGTGGATCAGCACCGCGTTTTGCACCGCAGGACCCCAAGCGCGCCAGCCGGTCAGCGCGTCCCAGGGGCTGCGCCCCGGGGGCTCGGCGGGCAGCCCCAGGGCGGCCAACGCCGCAACGGCCCAGACCTCGGCGTCCGGCGCGGCAGCGGCCGTCAAAGCGTCCTGATCGCGAGCAATCAGGCCGGTGTCGACCTCACCGGCGGCAAAGCCCGCGTGCCCGGCCAGCGCGGCGAGGAAGTCGCGGTTGGTCACGGTCCCCACGATCTGGGTCTCGGCCAACGCATGGCGCAGCCGCCGAAGGGCGGCGGCGCGGTCGGGGCCGTGGACGATCAGCTTGGCGATCATCGGGTCATAGTGGGTGGTGATGGCGTCGCCCGGCCGCACCCCCGAATCGACCCGCACCGGCCCGCGGGCAAAGGCGGTGGCCGCAGGGAACCGCAGATGCGCCAGGCGCCCGGTCGCGGGCAGGAACCCGCGCGAGGCGTCCTCGGCATAGAGCCGCGCCTCGAACGCGTGGCCGTCGATCCGCAGATCCTCCTGGGCGAAGGGCAGCGGCTCGCCCGCGGCCACGCGCAACTGGAGCGCCACCAGATCCAGGCCGGTGATCGCCTCGGTCACCGGATGTTCGACCTGGAGGCGGGTGTTCATCTCCATGAACCAAAAGCCGCCGGGGCGCAGACCGCGGCTGCCGTCGGCGATGAACTCCACCGTCCCGGCGCCGACATAGCCGATGGCGCGGGCCGCCTCGACCGCCGCGGCGCCCATGGCCGCCCGAACTTCCGGCGTCATGCCCGGCGCGGGCGCCTCCTCGATCACCTTCTGGTGGCGGCGCTGCAGCGAGCAGTCCCGCTCGAACAGATGCACGACGTTGCCGTGGGCGTCGGCGAAGACCTGGATCTCCACATGCCGCGGCGTGTCGACGTATTTCTCGATCAGGCAGGCGGGGTCGCCGAACGCCGCCTCGGCCTCGCGCCGCGCCCCCTCCAGCGCCTCGGCGAAGTCGTCCGGGCCGTCGACCCGGCGCATCCCCTTGCCGCCGCCACCCGCCCGCGCCTTGATCAGGACCGGATAGCCGATGGCGTCGGCCTCGCCGGCCAGGAAGTCGGGCTCCTGACGCTCGCCGTGATAGCCCGGAACGACGGGCACGCCCGCGCGCTGCATCGCCGCCTTGGCCGCGTCCTTGAGCCCCATGGCGCGGATCGCCGCCGCGGGCGGGCCGACGAAGATCAGTCCGGCACCTTCCACCGCCTCGACGAAGTCGGGGTTTTCGCTGAGAAAGCCGTAGCCGGGGTGGATCGCGTCGGCCCCGGTGGCGCGGGCGGCCTCCAGGATGGCGTCGGCGCGGAGATAGCTCTCGGACACCGGGGCGGGGCCGATGCGGACGGCGCGGTCGGCCATCTCCACGTGGCGCGCACCCGCGTCGGCGTCGGAGTGGACGGCGACGGTGGAGACGCCCATGGACCGGGCCGTGGCGATGACACGGCAGGCGATCTCGCCGCGGTTGGCGATCAGCAGGGTTCCGATCATCGCGCTGCCCCTTCGACGCGCCTTTGGCGGGCGTCGGGCCGGCCTTCGGCGAGGATATTTGACAAGGGAAGGTTGGACCGAAGGCGCGTCATGGGCACCATCCGCCCCGGCGGCCGCCGGCGTAGGGGCGTGCCACGCCGCGGTCGATCATGTGTGCCGCGATCCGGCGCCCGTCCACAAAGAGCTGCGCCAGCACCCGGTCGTAGCGGTCGCGGCCCTGGCGCACGACGACCAGCCGGTCGGACCGCCAAAGGACCGATCTGAGATGCCAGGTCGCCGCCATGCCGCGCGCCCATTCGGACGCGCAGCGAGGCGAGAAGACCTCTGGCGTGTCGTAGCCGACGATCCGCGCCCGTTCGATCCCCCGGCCGCAGGCGATGTCCACGGTGTCGCCGTCGATCACCCGCACCAAACGGCAGTCCGACCCGGCCCGCACCCATCCGACGACCGCGTCTCCCGCAGAGGTCCCCGCCACCAGGGCTCCGACCACGACGAGCGCGCCGGCCGTCGCCAGACCGACCCGCCGACGACGCGGCCGGTGCGGAGGCAGACCCATGCCGAATCGCCGCGGGCGCCGGTAGCCGCGCGAGAACGGAACCACGGTGGGCCGGCGCCGCGCCATCGCCGGTCACATGCGGAACACGCCGAAGCGTGTCTCTTCGATAGGCGCATTCAGCGTGGCCGACAGCGACAGGGCCAGCACTTCGCGGGTGCGGCGGGGGTCGACGATGCCGTCGTCCCACAGCCGCGCGGAGGCGTAGAGCGGGTGCGCCTGGGTCTCGAACTGCTGGCGGATGGGCTCCTTGAAGGCCCATTCCTCCTCTTCCTCCCAGGTGCCGCCCTTGCGCTCGATGGCGTCGCGGCGGACGGTGGCGAGCACGCCCGCCGCCTGCTCGCCGCCCATGACCGAGATGCGGCTGGCGGGCCAGGTCCACAGGAACCGCGGCGCGTAGGCGCGGCCGCACATGCCGTAGTTGCCCGCGCCGAAGCTGCCGCCGACGATGACGGTGATCTTGGGGACGTTGGTGGTGGCCACGGCCGTCACCAGCTTGGCCCCGTCCTTGGCGATGCCGCCGGTCTCGGCCTTACGGCCGACCATGAAGCCGGTGATGTTCTGGAGAAAGATCAGGGGGATGCGCCGCTGCGAGCAGAGCTCGACGAAATGCGCGCCCTTGACCGCGCTCTCGCTCACCAGCACCCCGTTGTTGGCCAGGATGCCCACCGGCATCCCCCAGACATGGGCAAAGCCCGTGACCAGCGAGGCGCCGTAGCGCGGCTTGAACTCGTCGAAGCGCGAGCCGTCCACGACACGGGCGATCACCTCGCGGATGTCGTAGGGCTGGCGCAGGTCGGCGGGGACGACGCCCAAGAGCTCGTCGGGGTCGTAGGCCGGATCCTCGGGCGCCTGGCGCTCCAGTTGCGCGGGCTTGGGACGGTTGAGGTTGGCGACCGCACGGCGGGCCAGCGCCAGCGCATGGGCGTCGTCCTCGGCCAGATAGTCGGCGACCCCGCTGAGGCGCGTGTGCACGTCGCCGCCGCCCAGATCCTCGGCCGTGACCACCTCGCCCGTCGCCGCCTTGACCAGCGGCGGGCCGGCGAGAAAGATCGTGCCCTGCTCGCGCACGATGATGGTGACGTCCGACATGGCCGGCACATAGGCGCCGCCTGCGGTGCACGAGCCCATGACCACGGCGATCTGCGGGATGCCCTTGGCCGACATCTGCGCCTGGTTGTAGAAGATGCGGCCGAAGTGGTCGCGGTCGGGGAACACCTCGTCCTGGTTGGGCAGGTTCGCGCCACCCGAATCGACCAGATAGACGCAGGGCAGGCGGTTGGCCTCGGCGATCTCCTGGGCGCGCAGGTGCTTCTTGACGGTCATGGGATAGTAGGTGCCGCCCTTCACGGTGGCGTCGTTGCACACCACCATCACCTCGCGCCCCGCCACCCGGCCGATCCCCGCGATGGCGCCCGCCGAGGGCGAGGCACCGTCGTAGAGCCCGTGGGCAGCAAAGAGACCGATCTCCAAGAACGGCGCGCCGGGGTCGAGGAGGCCCGCAACCCGATCGCGTGGCGGCATCTTGCCCCGGGCGACGTGCCGGTCGCGGGCCGCGGCGCCGCCGCCCGCCACGGCGACCCCTGCGGCCTCGGCGATCTCGGCCAGGGCGACCTCTTGCGCGGCGCGGTTGCGGCGAAACTCCTCGCTTCCGGTCCTGACCTCTGAGGCGAGCCTCATCGTGCGAGTTCCTCCCGAATGTCCCGGATCTCCCGGTCGAGGAAATAGCTGATCGCCGAGCGGATGAGAACCAGAAGTCCGAGAAACAGCAAATCGGTCAAGGCAAAGCTCAGCGCGGTGTGGATGATGTCGGAGACGATCAGCAGTTCCAGCCCGGCGAGGATGTAGCGCCCGAGCTCGATCCGCTCTCGGTTCATGGTCTCGACCCGCACCGCGCCGTCGCGGGCGGCCTCGGCGGTCACGCAGCCGACGACGAATCGCACGGCGCCGATCAGCATCAGCAGGATGGACAGAAGCACGATGATCGCCGCCACCCACTCCAGTCCTTCGACGATCAGCGGCAGATGGGTGTGGAGAATGCCCTCGTTGCCCTCCATCCACGCCGCCAGCCCGTCGCGGTTCACCGCACGACCTCGATCTCAACGCCCAGGTCCAGATCGGCCCAGGCCCGGTCGGCGGTGAGGACGGGTGCGCCGAGGCGCGCGGCCAAGGCGAGACAGCAGCGGTCGCCGAGGGAGAGGCCCAGATGGCGGGTGCTCTTGCGCAAGGCTCCGGCCTCGATCGCCATCTCGGCCGAGAACGGCACGCTGCGGGGACCGAGAAGCCGGGCCAGCCGGTCCAACTCCTCGGCTCTGGCCTGGCACTCGACGAGCCTTGTGGCGACCTCGGCAAGATTGACAGTGGAAATCTGCGCCGTCGGCAAAGCCTGGGCGGTGCGTTCGCCACCCGGCTCCGCCCAGATCATGGCCAGGACCACGGAGCTGTCCAGAACGATCACTGCTCGCCCCACATCGCCCGCCGCTCGCGCAGAAAGGCGTCGACCATGCTCTCCCCAGGCGCTTTCAACGGCGCCAACCCGGTCTGAAGCTGCCGCAAGGTGACTCTGGGCGATACCAGGTGCAACGCGCCATCCACGATCTCGGCGGTCACGGCGCCGTCGGTGTCCAGGTCCATCGCAGCGCGCAGATCGGTTGGGATCATGACACGCCCGTCCGGCGCGATGTGCAGCCAAACGGGCGTCTTTGGATCGGACGGCGACCGGGCGGGTGCCCCCGGCAACGTTTCCGGCACGATCCCGGCCTTTTCCGACCGGCGCAGCACGTTCGACACATGCTGGTCGCTGATCTTGAGGAACTCCGCGATGCGGGCCTGCTGGTAGCCCGCGGCGCGCAGCGCACGGATCATCGCAGCCTTGCTGGGGAGTGCTTCGACCTCAGGGCGAAGGCGCTCGGGAATACCGACGGACATGGTCGCCTCCATGTTGGAGTATGTAAGCCCTACACTAAAAACGCAATTTAGTGTATAGGTGATTTAGGACAGAACGGTTACTCCATCGCCGCCATCAGCTCCCGCCCCACCAGCATCCGCCGGATCTCGCTCGTTCCCGCCCCGATCTCCATAAGCTTGGCGTCGCGGAACAGACGGCTGACGGCGCTGTCGTTCATGAACCCTGCCCCGCCCATGGCCTGCACCGCCTGGTGCGCCTGCTTCATCGCCTCCTCGGAGGCATAGAGCACGCAGGCCGCGGCGTCCTGGCGGGTGACCGCGCCGCGGTCGCAGGCCTTGGCCACCTCGTAGACATAGGCGCGGGCCGAGTTCATCGCCGTATACATGTCCGCGATCTTGCCCTGCATCAGCTGGAACGACCCGATCGGGCGGCCGAACTGCTGGCGCTCTTTCAGATACGGCATGACCTCGTCCAGGCAGGCGGCCATGATGCCGAGGCCGATCCCCGACAGCACCACCCGCTCGTAGTCGAGGCCGGACATCAGGACGGCCACGCCCCGCCCCTCCTCGCCCAGGACGTTGTCGAACGGCACCTCCACGTCGTCGAAGATCAGCTCGACCGTGTTCGACCCCCGCATCCCCAGCTTGTCGAAATGCGGCGACTGGGTGAAGCCGGTCATCGTCTTCTCGATCAGGAACGCGGTGATCCCCTTGGCCCCCGCCGCGGGGTCGGTCTTGGCGTAGACCACCAGCGTGTCGGCCTCGCCGCCATTGGTGATCCAGTATTTCGTGCCGTTCAGCACGTAGCGGTCGTTGCGTTTCTCCGCCTTCAGCTTCATGCCCACCACGTCGGACCCGGCGCCGGCCTCGGACATGGCCAGGGCGCCGACATTGCGGCCAGAGATCAGGCCGGGCAGATAACGCGCCTTCTGCTCGGCCGTGCCGTTCAGCGCGATCTGGTTCACGCACAGGTTGGAATGCGCGCCATAGCTCAGCGACACGCTGGCCGAGGCGCGGGCGATTTCCTCCACCGCGACCACGTGGGCAAGGTATCCCATTCCGGCGCCACCCTGCTCCTCGGGCACGGTGATGCCCAGCAGGCCCAGGTCCCCCATCTCGGCCCAGAGGTCGTGGGGAAAGGTATTGGTGCGGTCGACCTCGGCGGCCAGCGGCTTCACCCGGTCCTGGGACCAGCGGTGGACCATGTCGCGCAGGGCGCTCACCTCTTCTCCCAGATCGAACGTCATCGTCGCGGTGAACATCGGCGCCTCCCTCGCTGCGGTGCTCCGGTTGTCCCCGCTCCGGCGGGCGGACGCAAGCGGCTCAGGCCGCCGACCACGCCTGCTGTTCCTCGTGGTAGGGGCAGGCGACGACGTGCCCCTCCTCGACCTTCTCCAGGGGCGGCACGCCTTCGGCGCAGGCCGGCCGCGCCAGGGGACAACGGGTGCGGAACACGCAGCCCGACGGCGGCGACAGCGGCGAGGGCAGTTCGCCCTCCAGCACCGGCCGCTTGCGCGCCGCCTCCTTGGCCGGATCGGGGATCGGCACGCTGGAAATCAGCGCGCGGGTGTAGGGATGGCGGGGCTGGCGGACCAGTTGCTTGGCCCCCGCCCGCTCCATCTGGCGGCCGAGATACATCACCAGGGTCCGGTCGGAGATGTGTTTCACCACGCTCAGGTCGTGGGCGATGAAGATCATGCTGAGCCCCATCTCGCGCTGGAGGCTCTTGAGCAGGTTGACCACCTGGGCCTGGACGCTGACGTCGAGGGCGCTGACCGGTTCGTCGCAGATCACGAGCCGCGGCTTGACGATCAGGGCGCGCGCGACGCCGATCCGCTGGCACTGGCCGCCAGAGAACTCGTGGGGATAGCGGTTGATCTGGTTGGGCAGGAGACCCACCCGCTCCATGCTCTCGCGCACCGACTGGCGCACCTCCTCGCGCGAGGCGGAGGGGTCGTGGGTCACCAGCGGCTCGGCGATGATTTCGCCCACCGTCATCCGCGGATTGAGCGCGGCCAGCGGATCCTGAAAGATCATCTGGACCTGGCGCCGGTGCACCCGGCGCGCGTGGGGCGAGAGGGTTTGCAGGTCGGTGCCGTCCCAGATCACCTCGCCCCCCGAGGCGGGAATGGTGCCGATGATCGCGCGGGCCAGGGTCGACTTGCCCGACCCGCTCTCGCCGACGACGCCCAAGGTCTCACCGGCCGCCAGGTCGAAGGAGATGCCGCTGACCGCGTGCAGCTTGAGCGAGGGGGTCCAGGGCCAGGCGCCCCGCGGCCGAACGTCGAAGGTCACCTCCAGATCGCGCACGCTCAACAGGCTCATGTCGTTCCCCCATGGCGGGCCCCGGGCCGCCCTTTGTCGGTGCCGGTCGTCGGCCGGACGGGCGGCGCGGATGCCGCGTCTCGCCATTCGACGCCGTTTCTCTCGCACGGTCGGCCCACCGCGCGCGGCGCGCAGCCCTCTCGTCCCGCCCGGCCGCAGGCCGGGCAGCGCCGTCCCGCCCCCCCGGGGCGGCGCTTCTGGCGAAGGTCGTCGAGACGCCGCGACGTGGATGCTTCGGGGACCGTCCCGCACCGCTCGACCGAGCCCCGGCGGGACGGCGCTGCCCTCACCCCTGAACGGAGATGCTCTGCACCCCCCGCTCCGGCGCCTTCATCGAGCGCCCCGCCCGCTGCGCCGCGCCGGGCTATCGGACCGCCTCCGGCTCGGCGTGGCAGGCGCGCAGAACCCCGTTTGCGGACCGCTCCAGCGCCGGATGGGTTTCCTGGCAGATCTCCATCACCCGCGGGCAGCGCGGCGAGAACGGGCAGCCCTGGGGCGGCGAGGACATGTCCGGCGGCTCGCCCGGGATCGCCTCCAGCGCGTCCTGGTCGCGGTCGAGCCGCGGCACCGCCTTCAACAGGCCCAGCGTGTAGGGGTGGGTCGGATCCTCGAACAGCGCCTGGGTCGGGCCCTGCTCCATCACCTGGCCGCCATACATCACCAGCGTCTCGGCGCAGCTGTCGGCGACGATGCCCAGGTCGTGGGTGATCAGGATCATCGCCGTCCCGAACTCCTCGCGCACGTCCTGGAGCAGCGCCATGATCTGTGCCTGCACCGTCACGTCCAGCGCCGTCGTCGGCTCGTCCGCGATCAACAGCCGCGGCCGACACAGCAGCGCGATGGCGATCATGATCCGCTGGCGCATTCCGCCCGAGAACTCGTGGGGATACATGCTGATGCGGGACTTGGCGTCGGGGATCTTGACCGCGTCGAGCAGCGCGATGCTCTCCTTCGTCGCCTCGCGGTTCGACATTCCGCGGTGCAGTTTCAGCACCTCGGTCATCTGCTCGGACACCTTGAGATAGGGATTGAGCGAGGTCATCGGGTCCTGAAAGATCATCGCGATCTGCTCGGCCCGCACCTTGTTCAACTGGCGCGGACTGAGCGACAACAGGTCGATCCCGTCGAAGTTCACGTGCCCGTCGGCCCAGCCGTTGCGCGCCAGCAGGCCCATGATGGCAAAGGCGGTCTGGCTCTTGCCCGACCCGCTCTCACCGACGATGGCCAGAGTCTCGCCCGCGTCGATCTCGAAGCCCAGACCGTTCACGGCATGGACCTCGCCGTCGGGGGTGTCGAAGGTGACGTTCAGGTTCTCGACCGTCAGCAGTGGCATTCTCAACGATCCTTCGCCTGCATCTCGTTCACCGCGCGTTCCGGCATCCTCAACGGTCCTTGGGGTCGAGCGCGTCGCGCAGACCGTCACCCAAGAAGAACAGCGCAAACAGCGTCACCACGAAGAACGCCAGCGGAAAGCCCAGCATCCAGGGCGTGCCGTTGCGCATCTGGTCGGCGCCCGCGGCGATCAGCGCGCCCCACGACGTCGACGGCTCCTGCACGCCCAGGCCCAGGAAGGAGATGAAGCTCTCGAAGATGATCATCGAGGGCACCAGCAATGTGGCATAGACGATGACCACGCCCAACAGGTTCGGCACGATGTGGCGGATGATGATGGTCGAGGTCTTGACCCCCATGGCCTGGGCCGCCTCGACGAACTCCTTGTTCTTGATCGACAGCGTCTGTCCCCGCGCGATCCGCGCCATGTCGAGCCATGAGATCAGCCCGATGCCGATAAACAGCATCAGGATCGACCGCTCGAACACCACCAGGAGCAGGATCAGCACGAACATGTAGGGGATCGACATCATCAGATCGACGATCCGCATCATCACCTGGTCGGTGCGCCCGCCGATATAGCCTGCCGTCGCCCCCCAGGCGGTGCCGACGATGACGGAGATCAGCGCGCCGACGATGCCCACCATGAGGCTGATGCGCGTGCCCTGGACGGTGCGAGCGTAGAGATCGCGGCCGGTCTCGTCGACGCCGAAATAGTGGCGGTTCTCGATCGACGGGGCGCCCAGCTGGGCAACGCTGCCCAGCATGTTCCAGTCGATTTCTTCGTTCGACCAGGGCGTCAGCAACTGGCCGAAGCTGGCGAAGATCACGACCGCAGCCAGGACGACGAGGCTGGCCACCGCGGCCTTGTTGCGGAAAAAACGGGCGCGGGCGTCGTCCCAGAGCGAACGGCCCTGCACCGCCTCCATGGTGCCCGCCTGCTCCAGCGCCTCGACCGTCGCGCGTCTGGGAAAGACCATCGCCCCGCCCCCCTCAATACCGGATCTTGGGGTCGATCCACGCATAGGCGACGTCGACGACCAGGTTGAACAATACCGTCAGCGATCCGATCAGGATGGTGATCCCCATGATCACCGAATAATCCCGGCTGAGGGCCGAATTGACGAAGAACTGCCCGATCCCGCCGGTGGAGAAGAACACGTCGATCAGCACCGAGCCGGTGATCATGCCGACGAAGGCGGGTCCGAGATACGAGATCACCGGCAGCATCGCGGGCTTGAGCGCGTGGCGGAAGATCACCCGCCGCATCGGCAGGCCCTTGGCGCGTGCGGTGCGGATGAACTGAGCGTTCAGCGTCTCCAGCATCGACGACCGGGTGATCCGCGCGATCGAGGCCATGTAGGAGGTGGAGAGTGCGATGACCGGCAGGATCACGTATTCCCACTGCCCGCCACGCCAGCCGCCGCCGGGCAGCCAGCCGAGCCAGAGCGTGAAGACCACCACCAGGATCGGCGCCATGACGAAGTTCGGCAGCACCTGCGCGCCCACCGAGATGCCCACCGCCAGGTAGTCCAGCCAGGTGTTGTGGTAGACCGCGGCGAGAATGCCCAGCGTGCCGCCGACCACCACGGCCACCACGAAGGACCAGAACCCATAGGTCAGCGTCACCGGAAAGCCCTGGGCGATCAGGTCGTTGACGGTCCGGTCCTTGAACTTGAAGCTGGGGCCGAAGTCGAACTGGGTGACCACGTTCCAGATGTAGATCCCCATCCGCTCGATCAGCGGACGGTCGAGGCCGTATTTCGCTTCGAGGTTGGCCAGCACCTCGGGCGGGACGCCGCGTTCTGTGGCGAAGGGCGAACCCGGCGCGGCCTCCATCAGCAAAAACGAGAACACGATCAGCGCCAGGATGGTCGGCACGGCGACCGCCAGCCGCTTAATGATAAAGCTCAGCACAGCCGCCCTCCCACAGGGCAGGGCCCCGTCGCGATATGTCGGAAATTCGCCTCGCAGAGGCGTGGCAGGCGGGGGGGAATCGAGCCCCCCCGCCGCGTGTCAGCGCCCCGCATCGACATGCGGGGCCGGAACCCCGCCGCGCTCACTCTTCGGCGACGCGGTAGAAGTCCTTGACGTACCAATTGTTTTCCACGTTTTCCATCGGGAACCCTTTCAGCGACGGGTTCAGAAGGAACGTGTTGGCGTAGTGGTAGATCGGGATGATCGCCATGTCCTCGGCCAGGATCTGCTCGACCTGGGTATACTCCGCGTTGGGGTTCTCCGAGGTCTTGGACGCCCGCATCAGCGCGTCCACCTCGGGATTGGAGTATTTGCCGTCGTTGGCCCCGTGGGTCGTGGTCAGCAGATCGAGGAAGGTCGACGCCTCGTTGTAGTCGCCGCACCAGGCCGAGCGCGCGACGTCGAAGTTCTGGTTGCCGCGGATGTCGATATAGGTCGACCACTCGTAGTTTTCGAGGCTCGTCTCGACGCCCAGCTTCTGCTTCCACATCTGGCTGATGACGGTCGCGATCTGCTTGTGGCTCTCGGAGGTGTTGTAGATCAGCTTGAGTTCGAGATCCTCGACGCCGGCCTCTTCCATCAGCCGTTTGGCCTCGGAATCGCGCTTGGCCTGGTCCCAGGACGCATAGTCGATCTCGGGCATCTCGAACCCGGCCGTGGCGGCGTGGGCGAAGTTGTACGCCGGGAGCTGTCCGCCCTGGAGCACGCGGTCGACGATCACGTCGCGGTCGACGGCATAGGACAGCGCCTTACGCACGCGCGGATCCTTCAGCGCCTCGGGCCCGTTGTCGGACTGGTTCAGCGCATAGTAGTAGGAGCACAGACGCGGCACCGAATGGGCCTCGTCGGGGCGCTCTTCCTTCAGCCGGGGGAAGCTGCCGGCGGGCAGCGGCTCCAGCATGTCGAACTCGCCCGCCTCATAGCGGGTCAGCGCCTGGTTCACGTCGTTGATCACGAGGCCCACGACCTCGTCGATGATGACGTTCTCGGCGTCCCAATACTCGGGGTTCTTCTCCAGCCGGAAGAACTCGTTGAGCGCGATTTCGGCCAGGTTGTAGGCGCCGTTGTTGACCATGTTCTCGGGCGAGGTCCACTCGGACCCGTGCGCCTCGACCGTCGCCTGGTGGGCGGGGAACAGCGTGGCGTAGGTGGTCATCGCCGGGAAATAGGGCAAGGGCTTGTTCAGGGTGATCTTGAGCGTGGTGTCGTCCACCGCCTCGACGCCCAGCTCGCTGGGCTCCATCTCGCCGGCGAGGATCGCGGCGGCGTTCACCATCTCGGTCAGTTCCAGATACCAACCGTAGGGCGAGCCGGTCTCGGGGTTCACCGCGCGCTGCCAGCCATAGACGAAGTCCTGGGCGGTCACCGGGTCGCCGTTCGACCACTTGGCGTCGTCGCGCAGGGTAAAGGTGTAGACGGTGTTGCCCTCACTGGCCTCAAAGCCGGTGGCGACGCCGGGGATCAGGTTGCCTTGGGCGTCCTGGCTCATCAGCCCCTCAAAGAGCTGGCGGATGACGTGGAAGCCGGCGGTCTCTTCGTTGAGCTGCGGGTCCAGCGTCGGGAACTGGTCGAGCAGGCGATAGCGGAAGACCTGCTCTTCGGCCAGCTTCTCCCCGGTTTCGGGATGGGCGGCCATCGCATGGCTCTCGGCAAAGGCGGGGGTCATCCCACCCGAGATCAGAAGGGCAGCGGAGAGGTGCAGAAGGCTACGGCGTTTCATGACGTTCGAACTCCCTGACTGTGCATCGTTGGCACGTGAGGCGGCGCAGCGATGGCGCCGCCGGAATGACAGCCATATTCGGGCAACCGGTCTCAGTTGCAACCCCCCTCCGGCTGACGTGGCGTGACGATGCTCGACTCACGGGCGATCCGGCGCGCCTGTGCCCCGTGCAGTGCGCGTCGAGAGCAGGAGGTTCGTCTCGGACCGCGTCACCCCCGGCAGGCGCCGGATCTCGAACAGCACCCGGTCGAGCGCCTCCAGCGTGTCGGTGCCCAGCTCCACGATCAGATCCCAACTGCCGTTGGTCGAGTGCACCGCCTGCACCTCCCTCAACCCGGTCAGGCGGTGCGCCAGGCGGTCGGCACCTGCGCCCTCGATGGCCAGCATCATCAGCCCCCGCACCGGGCTCGGCGCCAGATCGGCGGCGGTCAGCACGGTGAACCCGCGGATATCGCCGCGGGCCTGCATCGCCGCCATACGGCTGCGGACCGTCGCCCGCGAGACGCCCGCCGCGCGCGCCACCTCCTGCACCGTCGCCCGCGCGTCGCGCCGGAGCGCGGTCAGGATCGCCGAGTCGGTCTTGTCCATTTCGGTAGGATAGGCTGCCGATTCGGTCAAATCATCCCCCATCTTGCGCATCCCGCCCGATGACGTCCCGGCCCGGCTCGGGGCAGAACACCTGGCGACACCCCGAACCGAGAGGATACGGTCATGACCCACCGCCCCGACTGCCTGCTCATCGGCGCGCCCATGGACTGCGGCAAGCGGCGGCAGGGGTGCCGGATGGGCCCCGACGCGCTGCGCGTGGCGGGAATCGACGCCGCGCTGGCGACCCTGGGGCTGACCGTGCAGGACTGCGGCGACCTGCGGCCCAAGATGTCCGCGGCCGAGGATGCCGGGTCCGGGTTCCAGGCGGGCGCCTGCGCCGCGTGGACGGCGATCCTGGCCGAGACCGCTGAGACGGCGATGGCCGCCGGACTGCCGATCTTTCTCGGCGGCGATCATGCGCTCTCCATGGGCACCGTCACCGGCGTCGCCGCCCATGCCGCCGCCGCCGGACGGCCGCAGTTCGTCCTGTGGCTCGACGCCCATGCCGATTTCCACACGCCCAAGACCTCGGGCAGCGGCAATCTGCACGGCACGCCGCTGGCCTATGCGACAGGGCGCTCGGGCTTCGAGGGCTTCCCCGCCGTCGCGGCGCCCGTCCCCGACGCCAACGTCTGCCTGATCGGCCTGCGGTCGGTCGACGGACCCGAGCGCGAGGCGCTGATGGCCTCGGGCTGTTCCGCCCACGACATGCGCGAGATCGACGAGACCGGCATCGCCCGCCCCCTGCGCGCCTTCCTCGACCGGGTGGCGGCGGCGGACGGGGCGCTGCACGTGTCGCTCGACGTGGACTTCCTGGACCCCGCCATCGCACCGGCTGTGGGCACCACCGTCCCGGGCGGCGCCACCTTCCGCGAGGCGCACCTGGTCTGCGAGATGATCCACGATTCGGGCCTCCTGACCTCCCTCGACCTGGTCGAGTTGAACCCCTTCCTCGACGAGCGCGGCCGCACCGCGGCGCTGATGGTCGACCTCGTCGCCTCGCTGATGGGCCGCCGCGTCTTTGACCGGCCCACCCGCGCTTACGCCTGAAAGGCCCCGCCATGACCGACCGCCCCGCCCCCTCCGACCGCGCCATGGTGCCCTTTGTGGACGTGGACACGATGATGCGCCTCGTCCACGCCGTGGGCCTGGAAGAGATGATGGAGGGCATCGCCGCCTGCATCGAGGACGATTTCCGCCGGTGGGAGAGCTTCGACAAGACGCCGCGCGTGGCCAGCCACTCGGCCGAGGGCGTGATCGAGCTGATGCCCACCTCCGACGGCGAGGTCTATGGCTTCAAATACGTCAACGGGCATCCGAAGAACACGCGCAGCGGCCTCCAGACCGTGACCGCCTTCGGTCTGCTGGCCGACGTCGCCACGGGCTATCCGGTGCTGCTGTCCGAGATGACGATCCTCACCGCGCTCAGGACCGCGGCCATGTCGGCGCTCGCCGCCCGCCACCTCGCGCCGCCGGAGGCGCGCGTCATGGCGATGATCGGCAACGGCGCGCAGGCCGAGTTCCAGGCACTGGCGTTTCGCCGGCTCTGCGGCATCGACACCGTGCGGCTGTGGGACCTCGACCGCGCCGCGACGGCCAAGGTCGCGCGCAACCTCGCCGGGACGGGCCTGACCGTGGTGCCCTGCGACACCGCCGAGGCGGCCATCGAGGGCGCGCAGATCCTCACGACCTGCACCGCCGACAAGCAGTATGCGACGATCCTGACCGGCAACATGGTTGGCGCGGGCGTGCACATCAACGCCGTCGGCGGCGACTGCCCCGGCAAGACGGAACTGGCCCGCGACATCCTGACCCGCGCGGCGATCTTCGTTGAGTATCCGCCGCAGACCAGGATCGAGGGCGAGATCCAGCAGCTCGACCCCGACCACCCCGTGACCGAGCTGTGGCAGGTGATCGCGGGCCGCGCCCCGGGGCGAACGGCGGCGGGCCAGGTGACGCTGTTCGACAGCGTGGGCTTCGCCATCGAGGATTTCTCGGCGCTCCGCTACGTCCGCGACAAGGTCCGCGAAACCGGCCTTTACACCGACCTCGACCTGCTGGCCGACCCCGACGACCCCCGCGACCTCTACGGCATGGTGATGCGCGCGCGGCCGTAGGTCTGCGGGCGGATCTCGCGCAGAGGGCAGCGCCGTCCCGCCGGGGCATGGTCGAGCGACGCCCGACGGCGCCATCAAGCATGGACGTCGCGGCGGCAGAACCGCCTTCGCCAAAAGTGCCGCCCCGGGGGGGCGGGACGGCGCTGCCCGGCGGTGGCCGCCGGGCGGGACGGGAGGGCTGAGGTCGGCGCTCCGCGGACCATTCTGCGGCGGGTCGGCTCTCTGGCACCGCCTCACCCCGGCGGGATCGAATAGGTCAGCGCCGCGCGGGCCACCGGAGCCGCCTCGCCCTCGGAGTAGAGCAGCACGTCCCCCACCGCCAGCGCGCGCCCCAGCTTGAGCAACCGGCACTCGGCGCGCATCCCCACCCCCGCCGCCGGCTTGCGCATGAAGTCGATGTGGCAGCTCGTTGTCACGGCCAGCGCCTGCGGCCCGATCCGCGCCAGCACCATCAGGTACATCGCGACGTCGGCCAGCGCGAACATGGTCGGCCCAGACACCGTGCCCCCCGGCCGCAGGTGCCGGTCGTCCACCCGCAGCGCCACGCTCAGCGTGTCGGCCGTCACCGCCTCGACCACGAAATCCTCGGCCACCTGCGGAAAGGCCTGCGCCAGAAACCCCTGCAACGCCCCCACGTCCATCGTCACCGCCATGGCCTTCCTCCCCGTGCCGCTGCGGGCTAGACTTGGCGGGAACCGGCGGGGAGGACAAGATGGCCATACTGGAACGCCGCGACGCAGGCGCCGTCGCCCACCTGACGCTGAACGCGCCGGACAAGCTGAACGCGCTGTCGGACGCCATGCTGGCGGCGCTGTCGGACGCCTTCGCCGACCTCGACGGCGACCGGAGCGTCCGGGCCGTGGTGCTCAAGGGCGCGGGCCGCGCCTTCTGCGCCGGGCACGACCTGCGCGAGATGCAGGCGATGCGCCAGGCCGAGGACGGCGGCGCGGCGGCCTTCGCCGACCTGTTCGACCGCTGCGCCGCGGTGATGCAGGCGATCCCGCGGCTGCCCCAGCCGGTCATCGCCCAGGTCCACGGCATCGCCACCGCCGCGGGCTGCCAGCTTGTGGCCTCCTGCGACATGGCGGTCGCGGCCGAGGGCACCCGCTTCGGCGTCAACGGGGTGAACATCGGCCTGTTCTGTTCGACCCCCATGGTCGCGCTCAGCCGCAACATCGCCCGCAAGCAGGCGTTCGAGATGCTGACCACCGGCGGGTTCCTCGACGCTCACGCGGCGCAGGCGGCGGGGCTGGTGAACCGCGTGGTCGCGGCCGACGAGTTGGAGGCGGCGGCCGATGAGCTTGCGCAGACGGTCGCGGACAAGCTCGGCACCGCGGTCCGGATCGGCAAGCGCGCCTACTACGAACAGATCGAGATGACCCTCGCAGACGCCTACGCCCACACCCGCGCGGCGATGGTCGAGAACATGCTGGACGCGCAGACCGCGGGCGGCATCGACGCCTTTCTCGACAAGCGCGCGCCGGAGTGGCGGCAGTGACGGTGGACGAGCGCATCGCCGCCCTGCCCGAGGACCGGCAGGCCGAGGCGCGGCGGCTCGACGCGATCTTCCGCGACGTGACGGGTTGGGCGCCCAGGATGTGGGGCAAGCTGATCGGCTACGGGCACTATCACTACGTCTATGACTCTGGCCGCGAGGGCGATTTCCTCGCCACCGGCTTCTCTCCCCTCGCGCGGCAGATTTCGCTGCACATCCTGCCGGGCTACACCGAGTTCCCCGAGATCGCAGATCGGCTGGGCAAGCACAGCCGTGGCAAATCCTGTTGGTATATCAAGCGGCTGGCGGACGTGGACGAGGCCGCTCTGCGCGACCTGATCGCCGCCGGTCTCGACGACCTGCGCGGCACCTGGGAGGTGCGGCCGACTTGACCCCGCCGCGGACAGGGAGGCTGACTACGCGAGCGCGAGCGCCTCCATGTCCCGCCCGCGGGCACGGCCGGGCAGCGCCGTTCGCCCCTCGGGGGCGGCGCCGTCGCTTTGCGGTCCCCCCGGGACATCGCCCCCGTCCCGATCCGCAGCACTCCCAGCGCCTCGAGAGCCCACCTGTCGCCCGATCGGCGCACGTTTCCCTTCGGCAGCTACCGTTTTCGTGGCGCGCTCAGCCCCCCCCGCGCTCCGCCCGGCGGCATGCCGGTCAGCGCTCCTCCTCCGGACGACGCCGCCGATCTTGGTCAGCAGACGCGCTGCGGGCGATGCATCGCCTGTTGCGAACAGACCATCGGAGCGACCCGCCCCGCCCAGCCCACGCTATCGCGCCAGAGCCGACCGGATCAGGCCCAGCCCCGCCAGCGCGAAGAGCCCCGCCACCGCCGCCTCGATTCCCCGCCGGGCGCGGGCATAGGCGGCCCGGGCCCCGGGCGCCGAGAACGCGACGGCGTAACCCGCGTAGATCGCGCCGCCGGTCACGGCGCAGAGGGCGGTGGCCGTCGCGACCTGCACAGGCTCCGCGCCTGCCCCGACGCCGAGCGACAGGGTCGCCATCCAGGCGAAGACCGCCTTGGGATTGGAGAGGTTCAGGATCGCGCCGCGCCGAAGCCAGCGGGCGTCGTCCGACACAGGCTCCGTCGCATCGGCGGTCCGCACCGCCGACCGCGCCGCCCCCCAGGCCAGCCAGAGGAGATAGGCGCCGCCGGCGAGTTTGAGCACGCTCAGCGCGGCCTCCGACGCCTCCAGCACGACGCCCACACCGGTCGCCGCGACCAGCCCCCATGCGGCCAGCCCCAGACCGAGGCCCGTGCCAAAGCGCAGACCGGCGCCGCGGCCCGACCGCATCGACACTGCCGCCACGGCCAGGGTCGCGGGGCCTGGCGACGCCGCTGCGACCACGAAGGCTGCCCAGGCGGCAAAGAGGCCCGCGGGGTCTAGCATCCGCCCGGCCCACCGGCCCGCGGAGCCCCCGCCACCGTCACAGCCGTTCGAACCGGGCGGCCTGGGTGGGAGTCCAGTTCACCGTGAGGACCGTCTCGCCCTCGGCCTGCACCTCGCCCTCGACCACGCCCTGGTCGAAGAGCCAGGCGCGCCGCCGTCCGTCGCCGTGGGAGAGGCGCACTTCGGCCCGGGCGCGGCCCTCGTCGAGGCCCCGCTCCACCTCCGCCATCAGCCGCTCGACCCCCGCGCCGGTCAGCGCCGACAGGGTCAGCACGCCGTCGCGGCGCTCGGCCAGGGTCTCGGTCGTTTCCCGCACCTCTGGCGGCAAGAGATCGACCTTGTTCCAGACCTCCAGCATGGGCACCGTGTCGGCCACGCCCAGTTCGGCCAGGATCGCCGCGACGTCCTCGGCCTGGGCGTCGGTCTGGGGATGGGCGATGTCGCGGACATGGACGATCAGATCGGCCGACAGCACCTCCTCCAGCGTCGCTCGGAAGGCGGCGACGAGTTGCGTGGGCAAGTCGCTGATGAATCCCACGGTGTCCGACAGGATCGCCCGTGTGCCGCCCGGCAGGTCGATGGCGCGCATGGTCGGGTCGAGCGTGGCAAAGAGCATGTCCTTGGCCATCACCTCGGCCCCGGTCGCGCGGTTGAAGAGCGTGGACTTGCCGGCGTTGGTGTAGCCCACCAGCGCCACCACTGGGAACGGCACTTTGGCACGCGCGGCGCGGTGCAGCTCGCGGGTCTTGACCACCTTAGAGAGCTGGCGGCGCAGGCGCGTCAGTTGTTCGTCGATGGCACGGCGGTCGGCCTCGATCTGGGTCTCGCCGGGGCCGCCGACGAAGCCCAAACCGCCCCTCTGCCGCTCCAGGTGGGTCCAGGCCCGCACCAGCCGCGTGCGTTGATAACTGAGCGCCGCCATCTCGACCTGCAACACCCCTTCGCGGGTGCGGGCGCGGTCCGAGAAGATCTCCAGGATCAGGCCGGTGCGGTCCAGAAGCTTGAGCTTCCACGCCTTTTCCAGATTGCGCTGCTGCACGGGGCTCACCGGGCCGTCGATCAGGACCAGCCCGATCTCCTCGGCCTCCAGCCGCTGGGCCAGCTCCTCGACCTTGCCGGTGCCGAACAGCAGGCCGGGATGGGCACGCGGCAGGCGCACGACCTCGCCGCCCACGACGTCCAGCCCCGGCAACGCGGCGGCGAGCGCCAACGCCTCGTCCAGCGCAGGCTCGGCCGGGCGGCGGTCGCGGTCCGACGTCAGATCGGGATGCAGAACCCAGGCGCGCGTGGGCTCTGCGGCGGTGGAGCGGTCGTCAGCCGTTTTCGTCACCGTCGTAGAGGTTGATCGGCTGGCTCGGCATGATGGTCGAGATCGCGTGCTTGTAGACGAGCTGCGACTGTCCGTCGCGGCGCAACAGCACGCAGAAGTTGTCGAACCAGGTGATGACGCCCTGCAACTTGACCCCGTTGATCAGAAAGATCGTGACCGGAACCTTGGTCTTTCGGACGTGATTGAGGAATGCGTCCTGCAAATTCTGTCTGTCGCCGGCCATGTCTGTCCCTGAGTCTTTTTTCTTGGCACTGCCGACGCTTGCGGCAGGCATGATGTGTCGGGGCGGAGTATGGAACGTGCCGCCGGGATAGGCCAGCGCAAATTGAGGGGGGTGGGGGCCGCCGGCTCAGGCGCGCCAGAAGGCGGGGTTGGCGAGCGCGATCAACGCCAGCAGCTCCAGCCGACCCAGGACCATCGCCACCGCGAGGACCAGGCGGGTCAGGTCGCTGAGGCTGGCGTATTGGATCGGCGGGTCGGCGGCCACCGTGGCCAGGGGCCCGGTGGTGGTCAGCGCCGCCAGGGTCAGCACCGTGGCCGCCTCGAACCCCAGCCCGGTGAGGGTCAGCGCCGCCATGGTCACGACGATGGACAGCGCAAAGAGCATGAAGAAGATCCAGGCCACGAACGCCCCCTGCCGCCGGAGCCGCCGCGCCTCGGTCCCCGACCCGCCGACCGAACTGGGATGCACCAGCTTGTCCATCTCGCGCGCGCCGTGGCGGAAGAGCGCGTAGATCCGCAAGAGCTTCACCCCGCCCGCGGTGGTGGCGACGCCGCCCCCCACCAGCGCCAGGCCCATCATCACCAGCCCCGGGGTCTGGAGCCCCGACCAGGCGCGGGCGTCGGCCCAGGCGGCACTCTCGAATCCGGTGGTGGTGACAAAGCTCAGCGTGGTGAACGCGCCGCCCCAGAGGGCCCGCAGACCCGCCGTCAGGTTGGCCTCGTCGGCCACGTCGTAGGCGCCCCACCAGTGACGCAGGAACAGCAGCACCGGCACCGTCGCCAGGAGCGCGGCGGCCATCTGCACCTCCGGGTCCTGCGGCAGGTGGCGCCAGACCCGGGGAAAGGCGTCGCGCGAGAACGTGAGCCGCGACACCCCGAAGATCAGGAAGACGAAGATCGCCGCCTCGGCCACGCCCACGGGCTGGCCGCCCGGCCCCGCGGTGATGCCGCTCGTCGCAAGCGTCGACATGGCCAGACAGGCGCCGCTCAGCGCCGGGGTGCCGGCCACGCTCAGCACGATCCACAGCGCCAGGGTCAACCCGCCATAGACCGGCGCCAGCATCCTGGCAAAGCGTATGGTGCGCTCGGACATCCGGGCCACGCGGCTGATCTCCGAGGCGGTCGCGCCGCGGCCCATCGCATCGGTGCCGACCACCTCGAACCCGCCCAGGCGCAGGGGCATGAACACCGACAGCGCCGCCACCCACATCATGAACCCTCCGAGCCACCCCACCGTCGCCCGCCACAGGTGCAGCGTGGGGGGCAGCCGGTCGGCCTCGGGGAACAGGGTCGCGCCGGTGGTGGTGATGGACGACACCATCTCGAACCAAGCGTTGACGAAGCGGGTGGTTTGCAGCGCCTCCCAGAACGGCACGGCCAGCATCGCCGGCAGCACGGTCAGCGCCAGGACGAGGCCCAACAGATGGCTGCGCGCCTCGTGCCGCAGCTTGTAGCGTGCGAGCGCCACGGCCAGCATGGCGAACAACACCAGAAAGAAGACGCCGGAATAGAGAAACACCCGCGCGGTCAGGAGGTCGCGGATCACGTAGGCGTGGACCGCCATGGGCAGCATCGCCAACGCCCCCACCCCCATCGTCACGAGGATGAACGGAAGGGAGGCGAGACGGCCCAGCATCGCGTCAGAAGAAATCGATCGAGACCTGGAACAGTCGCTCGACCTCGGGCACGTCGGCCGCCATCGCAAACAGGACGATGACGTCGCCCTCTTCGATCCGGGTGCCGCCCTGGGGTTTCAGCACCTTGTCGCCCTTCTGCACCGCGCCGACCAAGACGCCTTCGGGAAAGTCGATGTCGCGGATCGCCTGCCCGGCAATGGGCGAGGTCGACAGGACCTGCGCCTCGATCACCTCGGCCTCGGCGTCGCCGATGGAATAGACGCCCCGCACCCGCCCGTGGCGGATGTGGCGCAGGATCGAGCTGACCGTGGTAGAGCGCGGGTTGATGTAGGCGTCGATATGCAGCGGCCCGAGCAGCGTCTGGAGCGTGGGATCGTTGATCAGGCAGATCGACATGCCCGCCCCGGCCGACTTGGCCCGCACCGAGGCCAGGAGGTTGACCTTGTCGTCGTCGGTGACGGCCAGCACCGCGTCGGCACGCGCCACGTTGGCCTCCTGCAACAGGTCCATGTTCAACCCGTCGCCGTGCAGCACGATGGTGCGCTCCAGCGCATCGGCCGCCAGTTCGGCGCAGCGGCGGTTGCGCTCGATCACCTTGACCCGCACCCTCTCGGCCCGCGCCTCCAGCGCCCGCGCCACGGCCAGGCCCACATTGCCCCCGCCGATGATGACGACACGCTCCTGCGTGCTCACCTCCTTGCCAAAGATGTCGAGCGTCCGGGGCACGTCGTCGCGGTGCGCCAGGAGGTAGATCTGGTCATCGGCGAAGAGCTGATCGCCCGGCTCGGGGGCGAAGAGACGCTCCTTGCGGCGGATGCCGACCACCAGCGCGCGCAGGGTCGAAAAGAGGTCGGTGAGTTGCTTTAGCGGCGTGTTCAGCACCGGGCAGTCGTCGTCGAGCGCGATGCCCAGGAGGTGCAGGCGGCCGTCGAGAAAGCTCTGGGTGTCGAAGGCGGCGGGCGCAGACAGGCGCCGCAGCGCGGCCTCGGCCACCTCCTTTTCCGGGCTGATGACCACGTCGATGGGCATGTGGTCGCGGCGGTAGAGGTCGGAATAGATCGCCGTCAGATAGCTCTGGGCCCTGAGCCGCGCGATCTTGCGCGGGATGGCAAAGACCGAGTGCGCCACCTGGCAGGTGACCATGTTCACCTCGTCCGAATGGGTGGCGGCGATGATCATGTCGGCGTCGCGCGCGCCGGCCCGGTCGAGAACGTCGGGATAGCTGGCGTGCCCGGCGATCCCCTGGACGTCCAGCGCGTCGGTGGCGCGGCGCACCAGGTCGGCGTCGTTGTCGACAACGGTGACGTCATTGCGCTCGCCCGACAGATGGCGGGCGATCTGCCAACCGACCTGCCCCGCGCCGCAAATGATGACCTTCATGTGCCGCTGCCTCCCGGCTCCGCCGAAAGACCTGCATGGCAGAAGCCCCCGCACCGGTCAATGCTGCCTCCCGGCCCCCGGCCCAGGGAAAGTCGTTGCGCGGTCGCTGGGGCGTCGGCTAGCATCGGCGCGCCAACGGCGTGTCCTCGGCCGTTTCGGCCCGGGTCTACCTGCGTCGTTGGCAGGACCGATATGTATTGCGGCTCTCGTCGCCGATTGCGCGGCGCGGCATTCAGTTCGAGAGGAATTTCGATGACCAAATCGATTGTCTTTCCCGTTGCTGGGATCGCTCTGACCGTTGCGGCCTGTGCGCCGCTGCCCAGCACCCCGCCCCCCGCGACCGCCGCAGCGCCCGTCGTCGCACCGGTGGCACCTGCCCCGGTCGTGGCCCCCGCACCGACGCGGACCGTCGCGGTCGCCCCCGCGCCCACCCGGACCGTGCGGCCGGCGGCCACCACCACGACCACCAGCCGGCTGACCAGCACCAGCAGCGACGACGACGATGACGACGACAACGGCGGCGGTGGCGGCGGTGGCGGCGGCGGTGGCGGCGGCGGTGGCGGTTGGGGCGGAAACTGATCCCCCCGCTCCCCGGGGCAGCGGAGGTGCCGGTGAGATGAGTGTCAGACGATCCCCTCTCCTCTTCGCGCTGCGACTGACCGCGGCCGCGGTCGCGCTCGCGGCCGGGGCCGCCGCCGGGCAGACCGGCGATCCCCCCGCGGTGCGCGGCCTGTCGCTCGCCACCGAAGTTGCGTCGTCCGACCGCGCGGCCTCGGGCGAGGGCGGCACCGATGTCGCCGTCGTCATCGGCAACCAGGACTACGCGGTCCTGTCCGACCTCACCAACACCCGCAAGGACGCCGAGGCGGTGGCCGAGATGCTGCGCGGCTTCGGCTTTCTGGTGTTCGAAGGTTACGACCTGGACAAACGGGCGTTCGAGAACCTCCTGCGCGAGGCGGCGCTCAACACCCGCGACGGCGCGCGGGTGTTCTTCTATTACGCCGGGCACGGCATCCAACTGGGGCGGCGCAACTATCTCCTGACCGCCGACGCGCGGTTCGACGAGGTGCACGATCTGCCCTTCGACAGCGTCACGCTCGACCGGGTGTCGATCCTGTTGGGCGCGCGGGCCAGGTCGCAGATGCTGATGCTGGACTCCTGCCGCAACAACCCGGTCCCCGACACCAAGATGTCGGCCGAGCTGTCGGCCGAGCTGTTTGAGGCGCGACAGGGGTTCGAGGTGTTCCAGCCGCCGCTGAACTCGCTCGTGGCGTTCTCCACCTCGCCCGGCGCCACCGCCTTCGACGGCGAGCCGGGGGGCCACAGTCCCTATACCGCCGCGGTGATCGAGAGCTTTCCCAATCGCCGCGGCGAGGATGCGCTGAGCGTCCTGGCCGAGGTCCGCGCCCGGGTCTACGAAACCACCGGGCAGCTCCAGGTCCCGTGGGAGAGCTCCACGCTGACCGAGCGGCTGTATCTGGTGCCCGAGGAGGCCGACGAGGCCCCCGCCTTGGCGGCCGCGGCCGAGACGCCGTCCGCCCCCGATCCCGCGGCCGACACCCCGGCGCTCGACGACCTTCCCGGGCGGCTGGCGCTGACCGTGCCGCTCGGCCGCTCCATCGAACTGGCGGGCGAGATCGCCCCTTTCCTGGACCCCGGCGCACAGGTCGAGATCGTCGCCCCCTCCCGTGCGGGCAGCGCCACGGTGTCCGCCGCGGCGGACACGCTCAGCCTGTCCTACGCGCCGCGGCTCAGCGAACGCTCGGCCACCGATCCCCAGGCGGGACGCCTCTCCGACAGCTTCGGTCTCAGGATCACCGTCGGCAGCGAGGCGCGCGATGTGCAGCTCGACCTCCAGATGGAGGCCAATAGCTGCGACCGCGAGGCGGGCGAGCTTTTGGATTTGCAGGGCGTGGGGCTCTTCCGCTTTCCCAACGAGCTGGATCCGGCCGAGGCCGAGCGCACCTGCCGCGCCGCGGTCGCCGAGGCGCCGCGGATCGGCCGGTTCCACTTCCAACTGGGCCGGGCGCTCCAGGCCCAGGGCCGCTATGTCGATGCCTATGCCGCCTATCGCGAAGCCGCCGATCTGGGCCATGTCCGGGCGCTGAACGCCTTGGCGTTCCTGCACTTCACCCGCACCATCGACCGCGACGCGGTGCCGATCGACCTGGACCTCGACCGCGCCAACGCGCTCCTCGACGAGGGGATCGCGGCCGGCGATCCCTTCGCCATGCACGCCCGTGGCCAGCGCCTCCTGCGGATGGGCGAGACCGAGGCCGAGCGCGAGCGCGGCTTCGAACTGCTCAGCCGCGCGGTCGAGCTGGGCCACACCTATTCGATGAACGAGCTGGGGATGTATTTCCTCTGGCGCGACGGGCCGACCTATCAGCCGGACCGCGGGCTGACCTATCTGCGGGCGTCGGAGGCCCGCAACGACATCTACGGGTCCTTCAACCTCGGCCTGGTCAGCCTGCGCGGCATGGATGGCAGCGAGCCCGACTTCGCCGCCGCCGCGCGCTATTTTCGCGCTGCCTCTGACGCCGGCCACCCCACGGCGCCCTCCAGCATCGGGCGGATGATCTTGCGCGGCGAGATCGAGGGGCAGAGCGGGGGCGACGCGCTGGCCTGGTACGACCTGGGGCTCAGCCGCGGCGACCCCTGGGGCGGCGCCAACGGGGCCTGGGTGGTGCTGGAGCACTTCGCGGGGGCCCTGCCCCGCTACGAGGCGGCCAAGCGCATCGGCAAGGCTCTGGCGCTGAACGACCCCGACGCCCACGCCGCCGCGCGCGAGCAGTTGGCCAAGCTGTCGGACCGGGCGGTGGATGCGGGGGTCCAGGCGATCCTCGTGGACCTGGGCGAAGACCTGGTGGTCGACGGCGCCTTCGGCCCCGCCTCACGCGCGGCGCTGGCCAGCCGGGCTGCCGCCAACGGACTGGACATGCCTGAGGGCATGGATCGCATTGCGCGCCTGCGCTTTGCCGGGCAGATCTACTTTGCCCAGGAATCGATACGGACGGACCTGTTTTGAACGGTGCAACATGCGTTTTTCCCTGACCCTGGCGGCGGTGGCCGCCCTCTCGGCCTGCGTGCCGTATACCGGCTACTACCGGGCGGGCGTGCCGGTCGCCCAGTTTGAGACCGACCGCCTGGAGTGCGAGGTGCTGGGCGCCCAGCGGGTGCCGCCCAACACCCAGGTGCGCAGCCGCGACGTCTATGTCCCGCCGCGGCAGGTCTGCACGCCCAAGGGCAAGTGTCGGCTGATCGACGGCGACTTCGTCTCGGCGGGGATCGAGAGCTACGACGCCAACGCCGATCTGCGCGCGCGGGTGGTTGGGCAGTGCATGGCGTCGCGCGGCTACGGCCCGGTGCGCATCGACGCCTGCACCGGAGAGGGGCCGCGGCGCGTGCCCTCGGTGCTGCCGCCCGCCGGGTCGGCCTGCGCCCTGTCCCGGGGCGGCCGCACGGACTTCGCCCTGCGCTGAGCCTGCCTGAGGGGGTCAGCCCCCCTCCAGGAACCGCCCCAGGATCGGATTGAACGTCTCCGGCAACTCGCGCATGGGCCAGTGCCCGGTGTCCATCACCTCCAACACCGCGCCGGGCACGAGGGCCGCGGCGCGGCGGGCGTGGCGCAGGGGCACCAGGCGGTCGCCCGAGCCGTGGATGAACAGCGTCGGCGCCGCGATCTCGCCCAATCGGGGCAGGAGCGAGGTCGCGAGCGCGGCCGAGGACAGCTCGGCCCCCAGAAACCGGGCAAAGCTCTGCCGCTCGGCCTGGTCGCGGGCGACCGCCATCAACTCATCCACCGTCTCGTCCGTCACCCGCCGCCCCCGCGCATAGGTCGCGCCGAGGCCCAGCCGCGCCACCAGCCGGCTGTGCCCCACGGCCAGATAACCCAGCCGCCGCAGCGGCATCCGCGACACCGCCCAGGCCAGCGGATGCAGCGGCGCGCGCTCCATGATCCCATAGGCGCCCACCGGCACCAAACGCGCCACCCGCCCAGGATTCTCCAGCGCCAGCCACAGCGCCATGCCCCCGCCCATGCTGAGCCCGCACACGTTGGCCTGCGCGACCCCCACGGCGTCGAGGAACGCCACCAGCCAGGCGCCGAGCTGCGGAATCCCGTTCGGTCCGGGCAACGGGGCGCTGTCGCCGTAGCCCGGCAGGTCCGGCGCGATCATCCGAAGCCGCGGCTTCAGCGCCGCGACGGTCAGCCGCCAGCTCAGCTCGGCATGGTCGAAGCCGCCCCCGTGCAGAAGCACGGTGGGCATACCGCCGCGCGGCCCCACGTCCACATAGGCCACTTGCCGCCCGTCGACGGTGACATGGCGATCGGCGAAGGGCACGGGCGCGGCCTAGTCGGCGTCGCTGACATGGGCGACGCGGCTGCCCTGCTTGGTCGAGGTCACGACGTTCAGCGACTTGAGCTTGCGATGCAGCGCGCTGCGCTCCATCCCGACAAAGTTCGCGGTGCGGCTGATGTTGCCGCCGAAGCGGTTGATCTGCGTCAGCAGGTATTCGCGCTCGAACAGCTCGCGCGCCTCGCGCAGCGGCAGCGTCGCCAGACTGCCCGACAGCACCACGCGCCCCTCCTCGGCGTCCTCGCCGCCTTCGGCACCGGGCAGCTCGCCGGCCCCGATCTCGCTCTTGTCGTCGGCGCCCAGGATCAGCACCCGCTCGATCACGTTCTTCAACTGGCGCACGTTGCCGGGCCAGATCATCGTCTGGAGGAGCGCCGCCGCCTCCTCGCTGAGCTTGCGCAGGGGCAGCCCCTGGCTGCGGTTCAGCTCGGCGATGAAGTGCTCGGCCAGCACCGGGATATCCTCGCGCCGCTCGTCGAGCGACGGCACCGCGATGGGCACGACGGCCAAACGATGAAACAGCTCTTGGCGGAAGCGTCCGGCGGCGATCTCCTGCGCCAGGTCGCGGTTGGTCGAGCTGATCACCCGCACGTCGACCTTGATCTTGTCGGCGCCGCCGACCCGCTGGAACGCCTGCTCGACCAGCACCCGCAGGATCTTGGACTGGGTGCCGGGGGGCATGTCCGCCACCTCGTCGAAGAACAGCACGCCCCCGTCGGCCTTTTCCAACAGGCCCGGCTCGACGCCGCGGTCTGGGCTTTCTCGGCCGAACAGCACCTCCTCCATGCGCTCGGGCTCGATCGACGCGGAGCCGACCGACACGAACGGCGCCGCGGCGCGGTTGGAGTTGCTGTGGATATAGCGCGCGGCCAGTTCCTTGCCGCAGCCGCCCGGCCCCGACAGCATCACCCGCCCGTTCGAGCGCGTCACCTTGTCCAACTGCGACTTCATCGCCTTGAACGCCGCGGAGGCGCCGATCATCTCGGACGGGGCGGTGTCGCGGTTCTTCAACTCCACGTTCTCGCGGCGCAGGCGCGACGTCTCCATCGCCCGGCCGATCACCACCATCAACTGGTCGATGTTGAAAGGCTTCTCGATATAGTCGTAGGCCCCCTGCTTGATCGCCGCGACGGCGATCTCGATGGTGCCGTGGCCCGAGATGATGATGATCGGCACCTCGGGATAGTTGCGCTTGGTGGACTTGAGGATGTCGATTCCGTCCATGTCGCTGTCTTTAAGCCAGATGTCGAGGATCATCAGGGCCGGTTGCTCGGTCTCCAATTGATCCAGACACTCGGAAGAGTTGGACGCCAGGCGCGTGGTATAGCCGTCGTCCTGGAGGATGTCCGAAATCAGTTCGCGAATGTCGCGTTCGTCGTCAACGATCAGAATGTCGCTCATCACACTGGCCCCTCGGTCAACTCGGTTCGGTCGGAAACTGGCTCGGCGGCGGCGGGCGCCGGGGCCCGCGGCAGCCGGATCTCGGCGCAGGCGCCGGCATGGGCGCCGGGCGAGAACGGCGCCGCGTCGGTGAGGATCAGCGTGCCGCCGTGCTCCTCGATGATCTTCTTGACGATGGGCAGGCCCAGGCCGGTGCCCGCGTCCCGCGTCGTCACGTAAGGTTCGAAGAGCCGGGCGCGGTCCTGCGGCAGGCCAATGCCGTTGTCGGCGATGGTCAGCAGCACCTCGTCCTCGGCCACCGTCATCGCCACGCGGATCTCGGGCGCGTGGTCCTCTGGGGCGCCCGCCGCCTGGAGGCTCTCGATCGCCTCGCCTGCGTTCTTGATCAGATTGGTCAGCGCCTGGCCGATCATGGCATCGTCGAGGTCCACTTCCACCGGACCGTCGGGCAGGTCGGACACGATCTGGACCCCCTCCTGTCCGGCCTGCTGGAGCAGTACCGCGTCGCGCACCAGCGCCACCAGGTCCGAGGTGCGGCGGTCGGGCTCGGGCATCCGGGCGAATTGAGAGAACTCGTCGACGATGCGGCGCAAGCCCTCGGTCTGGCGCACGATCACGTCGGTCATCTGTTCCAGGGTCTCGGGGTCGTCCACCTGGCGGGCGAATTTGCGGCGGATGCGCCCGGCGCTCAACTGGATCGGAGTCAGGGGGTTCTTGATCTCGTGGGCGATGCGGCGGGCGACGTCGCCCCAGGCCGCCATCCGCTGGGCCGCGACCAGATCCGAGATGTCGTCGAACGCCACCACATACCCCTCCAGCGCCCCCGCCTCGCTGCGCCGGATCGCCATGCGCACCAAGAGGCTCTCCAGCGATCCCCCGCGCAGCAGCTTGACCTCCTCCTGCACGGTTTCGCCGCGCCCCTCGCGCAGCCGGTCGAAGGTGGGGCCGAACTCGGGAACCAGCACCGACAACGCCACGTCCTGCCCAGCAGGCTCGTCCAGCCGCAGCAGGCGCTCGGCCGACCGGTTCACGAACGTCACGCGCCCGTCGGGATCGAGCCCGACGACCCCCGACGTCACCGACGACAGCACCGAATCGAAGAGGCGGCGGCGGCGGTCGATCTGGGCGTTGGTGGCCAGCAGCGCGCTGCGCTGGCCCTTGAGCTGCCGGGTCATCTGGTTGAACAGGCGGCCCAGCATGGCGATTTCATCGTCGCCCTCCTCCTCGCGGACCTGCACGTCCAGGTCGCCCGCGCCCACCCTCTGTGCCGCGCCTGCGAGGCGCCCGACCGGGCGGCTCAGACGTTCGGCGAACCACAGCCCCAGCCAGATCGCCGCGAGGATGAGGATCACGGCAAAGCCCACATAGAGCAGACCGAACTCGAACAGGATGCGGCCCCGGTCGCTTTCGAGCTGGTTATAGAGCCGCACCGTCTCCTGCGTGTCGTCGAGCAGCGCCAGGATCTCGCCGTCCACGTCGCGGCTGACATAGAGGAACCGCTCGCCCAGCCCCTCCAGCGCGACCAGCGCGCGGAACTCGTTGAGATCCCAGTCCTCGATGATCACCGTCTCGCCATCGCTGGCGCGGGCGATCTCACCCGCGGCGGGCGGTTCGTAGTCGAAGAGATACGAGCCCTCCCCGCGCGACCGGATGCGGGCGTCGGCGTCGATGACGTAGGCCTCGCGCAGCCCGCGTTGGATCTGGCTCTGGCCCTGGCCGAGGAGCTGCCGGATCTCGCCGTCGGAGATCATGAACGAGGTCGCCCCGGCGCCTTCGAGGAAGGCCGCCAGCGCCTCGGCGTCGGTCTGGAGATCGCGGCGCTGCTCTTCTTCGTAGGCCTGTGCGGCGGTCAGCGAGGCGCCGACGACCTGCCGCACCCGGTCCGAGAACCAGCCCTCCAGCCCGAAATTCACGGTCAGTGCGGCAAAGATCGCCACCAGCACGGTCGGGATCAGCGCGATCAGCGCGAAGGCTCCGGTCAACCGAAGATGCAGGCGCGAGCCCGCCGACTGCGCCCGCCGCGCCGCCGCCATGCGCACCAGCGCCGACAGCACCAGCGTCGCAACCACCAGGACGTAGACGAGGTCGGCCAGGATCACGAGCCGGAGGGTCAGGGCCGACGAGCCTTGATCCAACGGCCCCAAGACCAGGAACGTCGCCGCCGCCAGGATCGGGCCCAGCACCACCAGGCCGAAGGTTGCAAGGTTCTGCACCCGCCGCGCGCGCCGGAGCCGCAACAGCCGCTCCCAGGTGTTCATCCGCACCGGATGCGCCACGCGCAAAAATCCCCCACAGGATGTGGCGCCCGAGGCGCCAACCGCTCGATATTGTGGGCCGCGGTTCAGGCTGCTGCCGCCGGGCCACATTGATGTTGCGGTTTTACATCAATTTGCGGCGGCGTGTCACGCGGATATCGAGATCGGTGATCTTCTTGCGCAGGGTATTGCGGTTGATGCCGAGGAGGTCGGCGCATTTCGCCTGGTTTCCGCCGGTGGCGTCCAGCGCGATCTCGATCATCGGGACTTCCACCTCGCGCAGGATGCGGCTGTAGAGCCCCGGGGGCGGCAGGACGCCGCCGTGCAGGTCGAAATAGCGGCGCAGATGTCGGGCAACGCTCGCGGACAGTTTGTCGGTCTCGCCGCCGCCGGTCAGCGGCTCCATCGCCGGCTGGTTGCCCAGCGCCATCTCGGTCTCGGCGCGGCCGATCTCGTCCTCGGCGCCGGTGATCACCAGCCGCCGCACGGTGTTCTCCAACTGCCGCACGTTGCCGGGCCAGGAGTATGTGCGCACGAGATCCAACGCCTCGGGGGCAAAGCGGCGGCGGGGCAGCCCGTCCCGCTCGGCCCGGGCCAGGAAGTGCTCCGCCAGGAGCGGGATGTCGTCCACCCGCTCGCGCAGCGACGGCACGGCCACGGTAACGCCGGAGAGGCGATAGAACAGATCCTGGCGGAATGCGCCGGCCTCCATCCGGCTCTCCAGATCGCTCTGGCTGGTGGCCATGATCCGCGGCGCTGTGTCGGTCAGGCTGTCGAGCATCCGCACCACCCGCGCCTGAGCGTCGAGATCCAGATCGCCGATCTCGTCGAAGAGGATCGACCCCCCCTTGGCGCGGCTGAGCACCGTCGCCGGCCCCTCCATCGCCGCCATCTCGGCTGCCGCGGCGACCACGAAGGGCAGCGTGCGGCGGTCCGAGAAATCGTGGATCGCCCGCGCGATCAGCGACTTGCCCGTGCCCGACTCGCCGGTGACCAGCACCGGCAGGTCGCTGTTCATCACCCGCGCCACGAGCCGGTAGAGCCCCTGCATCGCCGGAGTCCGGCCCACCAGGGGCAGGTCGTCCGAGGTCGACGGCGGCTGTCCCTCGGGCCTGGCCGCGGGCGCGCGCCGCTTGACCTCCAGCGCCCGCGCGGCCCGCTTCATCAGGTCCGGCAGGTCGAAGGGTTTGGGCAGATAGTCGTAGGCGTCCGCCTCGGCCGCCTGGATCGCCGTCATGATGGTATTCTGCGCCGAGATCACGATGACCGGCAGGCCGGGGCGCCGCTCGGCGATCTGCGGCAGCGCCTCCAGCCCGTTGCCGTCGGGCATGATCACGTCCGAGATCACCAGGTCGCCCTTGCCCTCATCGACCCAGCGCATCAGCGTCACCATGCTGGAGGTCGCGTGCACCTTGCACCCCGCACGGGTCAGCGCCTGGGTCAGAACGGTGCGGATGGTGCGGTCGTCGTCGGCGACCAGAACGGTGCCATCCATGGCCTAGGCCCTCCCTCGGATTGCAGTCATGTCTCGGGGTCCTCCTTGGGCGCCAGCGGCAGGGACAGGCGGAACACAGTTCGCCCCGGCACAGATTCGACCGAGATCCAGGCGTCGTGATCGCTGACGATCTTACCCACCAGCGCCAGCCCCAGGCCGGTCCCGTTGTCGCGCCCCGACACGAAGGGCTCGAAGATGTCGGCGGCGATCTCGGGCGGCAGGCCCGGCCCGTCGTCGATGATCTCGACCTGAAGCGGCAGCTTGGCCCCGGTGCCGTCCTTGCGCCGCATCCTGAGCGAGACATCGTAGAAGGTGCGCAGGCGGATCGTCCCACCCTCGGGCCCCGCCGCCTCGGTGGCGTTGCGGATCAGGTTGAGGAACACCTGGAGCATCTGGTCGCCGTCGACCCGGGTGGCGGGGAGCGACGGGTCGTAGTCCTCCAACAGCTTCATATGCGCGGCAAAGCCGACGGCGGCTGTCTTGCGCGCCCGGTCGAGGAGGTCGTGGATGTTGATCGCCCGCAGGTGCGGCGGAGCGAGGTTGCCGAACTGCTCGACCTGGTCGAGCAGCGCGACGATCCGGCGGCTCTCGGCGACGATGAGGTCGGTCAACTCGCGGTCGCCGTTCTGGAGGTTCATCGACAGCAGCTGCGCCGCGCCGGTGATCCCCGCCAGCGGGTTCTTGATCTCGTGGGCCAGCATCTCGGCCATGCCGATGGCCGACCGGGCCGACGACTTGATCGCCCCGGCGCGGCCCAGGCGGTCGGCGATCTGCCGCGGCTCCATGATCACCAGGACGTGCCCCGGCATCCCGATCATCGGCGCGATCTGGATGTTGCATTGCTGCGGCGGGCGGTTTCCGCCGGACACGTCCACGGTGTTGATGAACAGCTGCGCGTGGTCGCTGCGCACCCGGGCGAAGGCGTCGTCGAGCGGCGCGTCGATGGCCAGCCGGTCGAACAGCGGCACACCGGTCACCGACCGCGCCGAGGCGTTGAGGAACAGCTCGGCCGCGGCGTTGACGTCGCACAGGCGGTCCTCGGCGTCGACCACGAAGGCCGGAACCGGCATCGAGGCCCAGACCGTCTCGGCCAGCACGCTCATGCCGCCGCCGCCCCGGGGGCGAGCGCCGCGTCGATCCGCCGTTCCAGCGCCTCGGCCGGCGCCGTCAGAACCCCGCGCCGCACGCCGGGCGGGGTTCCGGCGGCATCCATATACCAGCCCAGATGCTTGCGCATCACCCGCTGGCCCAGGTCGCGGCCGTAGAACGACAGCGCGGCGTCGAGATGCTCCAGGACCAGAGCCGCCAGGGCCCGGCCCCGCGGCGGCACCGGCGCCGGGCTCCATCCGCCCGCCGCGGCGATCTCGGCCAGGGCCCAGGGGCGGCCCCGCGCGCCGCGCCCCACCATCACGCCCGCCGCACCCGACGCCGCCAGCGCGGCCCGCGCGTCGGCGGCGTCGTGGATGTCGCCGTTGGCGATCACCGGCACGTCCACCGCCCGCACCACCGCGCCGATGGCGACCCAATCGGCGCGGCCGCGGTAGAACTGGCAGCGCGTGCGCCCGTGGATCGTGATCATCCGCACCCCCGCCTCTGCGGCCCGGCGGGCGATCTCGGGGGCGTTGCGGCGGTCGTCGTCCCAGCCCAGCCGCATCTTCAACGTCACCGGCACGTCGACCGCCGCCACCACCGCCTCGATCAGGCGCAGCGCGTGGTCGGGATCGCGCATCAGCGCCGATCCGCTCAGCCCGTTCGTCACCTTCTTGGCCGGGCAACCCATGTTGATGTCGACGATGCGGGCTCCGTTGGCGGCCACCATCCGCGCCGCCTCGGCCATCCAGCGCGCCTCGCGGCCGGCCACCTGCACCGCCGTGCCTTCCACATGTGCACCGATCTCGGCGCGTTCGCGCACGCCTGGCTTGGCCTGGACCATCTCCTGGCTGGCCACCATCTCGCTCACCACCAGCCCGGCACCGAAGCGGCGGACCACTTGTCGGAACGGCAGGTCGGTGATTCCCGCCATCGGCGCGAGGAAAACGGGTGGGTCGAGGGCGAGCGGCGCGGTCACGTGGGTCTTTACCTGCACAAGCATTAGGCAACTGCCGGTTTAGGTATCTCCGGGGCCGCCCGAGGGCAATTGCAGCGCCCGGTCGCATCGGCGGAAAACACCGACTGCCCAAAAATACAGCATACCAGCGCCATGATTGACTGGCATTGTCGAGCCGCATTGCAGTCTTCGCATCAACCGGAAAGGGAACCCACCCGCGTTATGAGTAGCACAGCCGCAGTGATCGTGGCCGCCGGGCGGGGTCGGCGCGTCGGCGGACCGCTCCCCAAACAGTTCCGCACCCTGGCGGGGCGGACGGTCCTGGCCTGGACGCTGGAGGCGTTCCGGACCGCGCCTCAGGTGGGGCGGATCGTGCTGGTCCTCAACCCCGACGACATGGGCCTGGCGGCGGGCTATGCCGCCCATCCCGACGTCGCGGTCGCCGCCGGGGGCGCGACCCGTGCCGACAGCGTGCGCGCGGGGCTGGAGGCGCTGGCCGACGATCCCCCCGACCGGGTGCTGATCCACGACGTCGCCCGCCCATTGGTGGACCACGCGCTGATCGGCCGGGTCGTTGCGGCGCTCGACGACCATCCCGCCGCCGCCCCCGCGGTGCCGGTGGTCGATGCGCTCTGGTCCGGCGGCGACGGCGTGGTGACCGGACTGCGCGACCGCACGGGCCTCTACCGCGCGCAGACCCCCCAGGGCTTTCGCTACGCCGCCATCGCCGCGGCGCACGCCCGCCACGGCGGCGACGCGGCCGACGACGTCGCGGTGGCGGTGGCCGAGGGGCTGGACGTTGCCATCGTTGAGGGCGATGAAAGGAACCTGAAGATCACCACGGAGGCCGACTTTGCCCGCGCCGAGGTTCTGATGGAGAAAGACGTGGATATCCGCACCGGCAACGGCTTCGACGTTCATGCCTTCGCCCCGGGGGACGCGGTGACGCTCTGCGGCATCGCCGTGCCCCACGACCGCGCGCTCAAGGGGCATTCCGATGCCGACGTGGGTCTGCACGCGGTCACCGACGCGATCTACGGTGCGCTGGCCGAGGGCGACATCGGCCGTCACTTCCCCCCCAGCGACCCGCAATGGCGCGGCGCCCCCTCGGACATCTTTCTCGACCACGCCGTGGCGCGGGCGACCGAGCGCGGCTACCGCATCTCGAACATCGACCTCACGCTGATCTGCGAGCGGCCCAAGATCGGGCCGCGGGCGCCGGAGATGACCGACCGCCTGGCCGAGATCGCGGGGATCGGCCCCGACCGGGTGAGCGTCAAAGCGACCACCAGCGAGAGGCTGGGCTTTACCGGGCGGGAAGAGGGCATCGCCGCCCTCGCCACCGTCACGCTGGTCAGCCCATGACGGCCGCGCGGATGATCGCCACCGTGGCCGGCGTGGGGTTCCTGCGGCCCGCCTCGGGGACCTGGGGTTCGGCCGCGGCGCTGCCTCTGGCCTGGGTGCTGCACGTGCTGGCGGGGCCCTGGGGCCTGCTCCTCGGCGCGGCCGTCGCCTTTGCCGCGGGATGGTGGGCCACGGCGGTCGAGACCGCCCGCACCGGCCGCGACGATCCCAGCGAGATCGTCATCGACGAGGTCGCGGGACAATGGATCGCGCTCCTGCCGCTGTCTTTCGGCGCGGCGCGGATGGGGGTCGAGATCGCCGATCTCTGGCCCGGTTGGGTTGCGGCGTTCCTGCTCTTCCGCCTCTTCGACATCTGGAAGCCGGGGCCGATCGGTTGGGCCGACCGGCGCGGCGATCCCCTGGGCGTGATGCTGGATGACATCCTGGCGGGCGTGGCCGCGGCTGTCTGCGTCGCCCTCCTGGCCGCGCTGGCGCACGGGGTCCTGATGTGAGCGCGGCGGCGCTGATCGACGCCGCGCGCGTCCGCGGCGCCACCCTCGCCACCGCCGAGAGCTGCACCGGCGGCCTGATCGCGGGCGAGATCACCGCCGTGGCAGGGAGTTCCGACGTCTTCGACCGCGGCTTCGTCACCTATTCCAACGCCGCCAAGCGCGAGATGCTGGGGGTGGACGCTGCCACGCTCGACCGCCACGGCGCGGTCAGCGAAGAGGTGGCGCGCGAGATGGCCGAGGGGGCCCTGGCCCGCTCGGACGCCACCCATGCGGTCGCCGTCACCGGCATCGCCGGTCCCGGCGGCTCCGAGCACAAGCCCGAAGGCCGCGTCTGCTTTGCCTGGGCGGGGCCCGGAGCGACCGCCGCCGAGACCGTGGAGTTCGGCGCCATCGGCCGCACCGAGGTCCGCCGCGCCACTGTTGCCCACGCCCTGGCCGGTCTGCACGCCGCCTTGCGCTAAGGGGGCCGGAGCCGCTGCGAAACAAGGGCTGCCCTCCCGCCGGGGCTGGGTTCAGCGGCACCTGGCGGTGACCGAAGCCCCGACGCCGCGGCGGCCACCCCGTCCTTCCCGGCCTGCCGCCGGGCAGGACGGGGTGGCGGAGCGAATGCGCAGCGGTCGCCTGTCAGGGCTGGTCGGCGGTGCGGGACAGGGCGGCGACGAAGGCTGGGAGGTCTCGCTCAACCACTGCCGTCTCCAGCGCCGCCGCCCGGCGGGGGCCCACGAGGCTGCGCGCCTTGGCCGCCAGGCGGGCCGCACGGTCCGACGGCACCAGCGCGCCCGCGATGTCGTGGCGACGCATCTCGACACCGCCCGTGGCCGTGCGGACCGCCACCTCCGCTGCCGTCTCGGCCAGCCCCGGGTTCGAGCGCACCGTGACCAGATCGCGCAGTCGCGTCAGCCCCGGATCGTGCGCGGCCGCGTCGCTCCAGGTGTCGAGCGCGGCGGTGTCGCGGCCGGCCAGCGCCAGGGCCACGGCCAGGCGATAACTGAACTTGGCCTCCAGCCCGCTCTCGGGCTCGGCGATGTCGCAGACCGTGCGCCAGCGGGGGTGCACCGCCACCTCCACCGCCGTGACCGCATCGGCGTCCACGTGAACGCCGCGCAACGCCTCCAGCGTGGCGTGCAGGCCGTGGCAGCACGCGTGGAACTTGTAGCTCACATCGCAGATGCGCCAGATCTCGCCCAACCCCTCCCAGGCGGCGGGATCGGCGGCGCCCGCGTGCACCGCGGCGAATCCTTGCGCACCGTCCAGCGCGGAGGCGCGCGACGTCATGCCTGCAGCGGCCAGCAGCGCCGCCTCGACCCCGGTGGCGGCCGCCTGCCCTGCATTCCACGGCTTACCCATGGTCCCGAACTGCGCCTTGAGCCCGGCCGCACGGGTCGCGGTCAGCCCCAGCGCGTGGACCGTCGTGCCCCGGTCGCATCCGGCCAGCCGGGCCGCCGCCAATGCGGCACCGAAGGCTCCGGCCGTCGCGGTCTGGTGAAAGCCCGCCTGATAATGGCCGCGGCCGAGCCAGACCCCCATCCGCACCGACGCCTCCAGGCCCACCAGAGCGGCCGGGGCGAAGGCGTCCCACCCCGCGCCCGTCCGCTCGGCCATCGCCAGAGCGGCGGGCAGAACGGCCACCGAGGGGTGACCGATATGGGCGAAATGGGTGTCGTCGTAGTCGAGCGCGTGGGCCGCGGTGCCGTTGGCCGCGGCCGCCGCCCGGGCCGGTGCCCGCCCGCCCCCGATCAGCGCCGCCTCGCCGCGGCCGCCCTCGCCCAGGACCATCTGCCGGACGATGGCTGCCGCGGGCTCGTCCGCCCCGGCCAGGCCGCAGGCGGCCCAGTCCACCGCCGACAGCGCGAGAACCTCCCGCGCCCCCGCGTCGGGGTCCGCCGCGGCGGCGAAGTCGGCCAGCCGCCCGGCGACCCCGCCGCCGCCGTCAGCCATACAGCTCGGCCGCCCGCCGCTCGAACGCCCGCACCACCCGCTGCATTGCGTCGTAAAAGAACATGCCCGCCGCCCCCTGGAGGATGCGATTGCGGAATTCGAAGTCGACGTCGAAGGTCACCTCGCATCCGTCCTCGGTCGGCGTGAACCGCCAGGTCGAGCGCATGTGCTTGAACGGCCCGTCCAGATATTCGGTGTGAATCTCGCGGGTCTCGGGGCGCAGCTCCACCCGGCTACCGAAGCGTTCGCGGAAGACCTTGAAGCTGATCACCAGGTCGGCCTCCATCACCTCGCCCCGCGGCGTCTCGCGTCGGTCGCGGATCCGCGCGGCCGCAGTCCAGGGCAGGAACTGCGGATAGCTTTCCACGTCGGCGACGAGATCGAACATCTGCTCGGCGGTATACGGTAACTTGCGGGTTTCGTGATGGCTTGTCATATCTTCGTCGGGTGGCTGGCGGGTTGACCGCCTTCGTCGTCCGGTCGCGCGGTGAAATCAAGGGGGCTCCATGGCGCAGCCAGCCTACGAGATCGACGAAATGATCTCGGCCAAGTCCATCGCCGCCCGAATCGAGGCCCTGGCGCGCGAGATCAAGTCCACGTTCGACGGCACCGACAAGCTGATCGTGGTGGGCCTGTTGCGCGGGTCCTTCGTGTTCATCGCCGATCTCGTGCGCGAGCTGGATCTGCCCGTCGAGGTCGATTTCCTGGAGGCCTCGTCCTACGGCGATTCCACCGAGTCGAGCCGCGAGGTGCGCATTCTCAAGGACTTGCGCGGCGAAATCGCGGGCCGCGACGTGCTGGTGGTCGAGGACATCGTCGACACCGGCTTTACCCTCAGCCACGTCGTCGCGCTCCTCAAGACGCGGGGGCCCAAGCGGCTGGAGACCATTGCGCTCCTAGACAAGCCGTCGCGGCGCGAGATCGACATCCGTGCCACCTGGACCGGGTTCGAGATCCCCGACGAGTTCGTCGTCGGCTACGGCATCGATTATGCCCAGCGCAACCGCAACCTGCCCTATATCGGCGCGGTGCGGTTCACCGGGGGCGCTGCCTGACCCCGCTTGTCACCCCCGCCCGGCGGTCCATATCCTGGGCGGAGACGGAGGCGCGGCGGCGATGAGTCCATTCTGGCTCTTGAAGATGAAGCGTTGGGCGCAGAACCCGCCCTCGGCCAAGCAGGTGCGCTTTGTCCTCATCATCGTCGCGGTCTGCTTCGTCCTCGCCGCGATCGACTGGATCTGGGGCTGGCCCGAGGCGCTGACCCCGAGTTTCGGCAACCGCGGCTGGCGCTGAGTCCCGGCCCTGCGCCCACGCACAGCGGTCGCGCGCCGATCCACGAAAGGTTCATTGGATCTTTTCGCGGCCTTGGGCCACGCTACGTGACGTCAGAGCCCCATCCGAAAGGACCTTTCATGCAGCGCATTACCCTCTCCGCCGTCACCGTCGGCCTGTGCATCGCCGTCGCCGCAGGCGGATACGCCGACAGTCATTCCGCCACCGATCCCGCCGTCAAGGCGCGGCACGGGCACATGCAGCTCTACGCCTTCAATCTCGGGGTCCTGGGCGCCATGGCCAAGGGCGAGATGGAGTTCGACGCCGACCGCGCCACCGCGGCCGCCGCCAACCTGCACGCCGTCGCTCGCTTGGACGAGACCGGCTACTGGCCCGAGGGCACGTCCTCGGACGCGATGGAAGGCAGCCGCGCCCTGCCCGCGATTTGGGAGAAGATGGACGATTTCGAGGCCAAGCAGCAGGGTCTGATCGAGGCCGCGGCCACCATGGAGGGCGCCGCGGGCAGTCTCGATGGTATCCGCGCCAATATCGGCGCCGTGGGCGGGGCCTGTGGCGCCTGTCACAAGCCCTATCGCCAGTCCGACGACTGACGGGCGCGCGCCGTGGCGGCTCTGATCCGCTGGGCCCTGTTCCTCGGCGCGGTGGCGTTGGCGGCGGGTTGGTGGATCACCCGCCCCGAGCGTGTCGATGCCGCCGCCCTGGCCGGGCTCACACCCGACCTGGCGCTGGGCGAACGCACCTTCGTCGCCGCGGGCTGCGCCTCGTGCCACGTTGCGCCAGAGACGTCCGGCGGCGACGGCCAGCCGGTCCTGTCGGGCGGACAGCGGTTCGCGTCCGAGTTCGGCACCTTTATCGCGCCCAACATCTCGTCCCATCCCGAGCACGGCATCGGAGCGTGGAGCGACGAAGAGATCGTGACCGCGGTGATGAAGGGCGTGTCGCCCGGGGGCGCTCACTACTATCCCGCCTTTCCCTACACGGCCTATGCCAAGGCCGCTCCGGCCGAGATCCTGTCGCTGGCCGCCTATCTGCGCACGCTGCCCGCCTCGGACGTGCCCAGCCTGCCCCACGAGGTCGGGTTTCCGTTCAACATCCGGCGCAGCGTCGGCGGGTGGAAATGGCTCTTTACCGACGAGGGCTGGGCGGTCGAGGGTGACCTGAGCCCAGACGCCGCGGCGGGGCGCTATCTGGCCGAGGCGCTCGGCCATTGCGGCGAGTGCCACACGCCGCGCAACCCCCTGGGCGGGCTCGACATTTCGCGGTGGCTCCAAGGCGCGCCCAACCCCTCGGGCCGCGGCCGCATTCCCGGGATCGACCCCGGGAGCCTGACCTGGTCCGAGGCCGACATCGCCTATTATCTCGAAACCGGCTTCACCCCCGACTTCGACACGGCGGGGGGCAGCATGGTGGCCGTGATCGACAAAACCGCGCAGCTGACGCCCGATGACCGGGCAGCGATCGCCGCGTATCTCAAGGCGGTGCCGCCCAAGGTCGAGTGACGCCGCGGCCCCGGAGCAACTGAATGGTTCGGTTTAGATTGGTCGCGGGAGGAGCGACCGATGACCCCGTCCGGTCTCGTGATGGGCGCGGGGCCGACGGGCCTGACCGCCGCGATGGAGCTTACCCGGCTGGGCCACCGCGCCACGCTGATCGAGCGGCGGCCAGATGCTTCGTCCTTCAGCCGTGCGGTCGGCATCCAGTCCGGGACCATCGAGATCCTGCGCCCCTCGGGCGCCGCCGCGGGGATCCTGGACGAGGCGGTGCGGTTCTTCGGCGTGGAGATCTACGAGGGCGCGCGGCACTTGGTGTCGCTGCCCCTTGGGGTTCGCCCCCCACTCGCGGCTCCTCGGCCTGCCCCAGGACCGGACCGAGCCCCGCATCGCGCGGGCCTTCGCGCAGCTCGGGGGGACGATGCACTATGGTGCGACGCTACCCGGCCTGAGCCAGGACGCGGGCGGCGGCGTCGCCACGGTGGACGGGCGGGAGGCGCGGCACGGCCTCCTGCTCGGCGCCGACGGCGCGCGCTGCACGGCGCGCGGCGCTGGACCTCCCCTTTCCCGGCCACGATCTGTGCGGCAAGTGGTCCATCGCGGACGTGGAGGCGCCGGACTGGCGGCACGGCACCGCGTTCACCGGGTGCTTCCTACCCGGCGGAGATGTCTGCGTGGTGGTGCCGCTCGCCTACGGACGGTTCCGCGTCATCGCCAGCCGTTCCGACACGCTCGCCGCGCTGCCGGTGCCGATGGCGGTCGCGGGGACCCACCACGCCGGCGCCTTCACCATCTCCGTCAGGCAGGTGCCGCGCGACGGCGTGGGGCATGTTTATCTGGCAGGCGACGCGGCGCATTGCCCCTCGCCCGTGGGCGGGCGCGGCATGAACCTCGGCATCGCCGATGCCGCCGACTTCGCCGCGCGGGTGGCCGAGGGCCGTCTGGAAGGCTGTTCCGCCGCGCGCCACGCCACAGGCGACGCGGTCCTGCGCTTGTCCGAGCGGGGCCGCCGTGCGCTCATGGCGCCCCACCCCGCCGCGGCGGCGACGCGGCGGGCCGTCCTGCGCCTGCTGGTCGGCGTGCCGCCGCTGGGACGCGCCGCCCTACGCCGCTTTGCGGGCGGCTAGAGCGGGATGCGGAAGAGCGGAAACACCCAACTCCCACGCTCCGCCAGGCGGCAGATGGGGCAGAGTCGATTCGCTTCCGCCCCGCGGGACGGCGCTCCCCTGCTCTCCAAGCCGATACGTGTCACTCCACTCCGATGCGACCCCACGCCCCGTCAGGCCCGCGCCAGCCGCTCCTCGCGCGCCGCCCTCAGCTGGGCGAAGTCATCACCGGCATGATAGCTCGACCGGGTGAGCGGCGTGGCCGAGACCATCAAGAACCCCTTGCCATAGGCGGCCTTTTCATACCCCGCGAACTCGTCGGGGGTGACGAACCGGGCGACGGCGTGGTGCTTGGGCGTGGGTTGCAGATACTGCCCCACGGTCAGGAAATCGACGTCCGCGGCGCGCATGTCGTCCATCACCTGGAGCACCGCCTGGCGATCCTCGCCCAGCCCGACCATGATGCCGGACTTGGTGAACATCGCCGGGTCCAGATCCTTGACCCGCTGGAGCAGGCGCAGCGAGTGGAAATAGCGCGCACCCGGCCGCACCTGCGGATAGAGCCCGGGCACGGTTTCGAGGTTGTGGTTGAACACGTCCGGCCGCGCCTCCACCACCGCCTCCAGAGCCTCGGGGCCACATTTCAGGAAGTCCGGCGTCAGCACCTCGATGGTGGTGTCGGGGCTGCGGTGGCGGGTGGCGCGGATGGTCTGGGCGATGTGCGCCGCACCGCCGTCGGCCACGTCGTCGCGGTCGACGCTGGTGATCACCACGTGGCTCAGCCCCAGCTTGGCCACCGCGTCGGCCACGCGGCCGGGCTCGAAGGCGTCGAGCGCGTCGGGCTTGCCCGTCGCCACGTTGCAGAAGGTGCAGCCGCGGGTGCAGATCTCGCCCATGATCATCATCGTCGCATGGCCCTGGGACCAGCACTCGCCCACGTTCGGGCACCCCGCCTCCTCGCAGACGGTCACCAGGCGGTGCTCCCGCATGATGTCGCGGGTCTTCTTGTAGCCTTCCGACGACGGCGCCTTGACGCGGATCCAGTCCGGCTTCTTCGGTTGCGGGGCGTCGGGGCGGCGAGCCTTTTCCGGGTGGCGCTGATCGGGGATCTTCAAATCGCGCGGACGCATCGGCAGGCTCCTTGTCGCTCGCGGACTGTCTAGCCGCTGGGTGGGCGCGTGTCCAATGCGCCCCGCGCATGGCCGCTGCCCCGTCTCACCAATACCGCGCGGGATACCAGGGGTCCATGAGGTCGCCGATCCCGTCCATGCGCGCGGGATCGTCGGCCACCTCGGCGTATTCGCGGTGCCCCGCCACCGCCGCGGCCAACAGCGCCACGTCCGGGTCGGCGGCCGCCAGCGTCTGATTCAGCCGCCCGACCATGCCGCGGTTGGCGACGACGGCGTGGGCGGAGGAAAAGATCGCGTCGGTCTGCGGATCGCCGGGGGCCGACATGACCACCGCCCGCGCCTTGGCATAGAGCGCCCCGGCGATATAGGCCGCGACCTCCTGCGCGCCGGCGCTGGTCTGGAACCGGTGATAGTCCATCAGCGCATGGGTGCATTCGTGGACCACCATCGCCTGGTCCGAGACCGCCCGCGCGGTTCGGCCGGTCAGGTCCAGCCCCGGCGGCACCGTCAGGCGGTTGCGGTTCAGCGCGGTGTAGACGGCAGCGGTGACATGGCCGTGACCGCGCGCGGAAGTGCCGACCGTGATCGTGCCCAGCTCGACCATCTGTCCGATCTTGCGAAAGCCGGCGGTGTCGACCGCGAACCCGTCGATGGTAAAGTTCAGCCGTGCCAGGGCGAAGGCGATGGCCCGGTCGTCCGATTGCAGGAACTGCGCGATGTCGTCGCGGGCGGTCACGGCGCCGCTCTCCCCTTTGCCAGAGCGCCCATCACCATAGGGCGCCCGAGCGCCGCCGTCACGCCGCTAGGGCCCCCGCCCCCGTCAAAGGGAAAACGCGATCTCGATGGCATGGCCCGCCACCGGCGTGGGGCTGCGCTCTTCTCCTTCGAGCTGTTCGATGGCGCTGCGGATGATGGTCATGCCCAAGCCCTCGGACGGGGGCGCGTCCCGGGGCATCCCGACGCCGTCGTCGGCGCAGGTCAGCACCATCTCACCCGGGGCCACCTGTCGCGCGGTGATCGTCACCGTCCCCGGCCGGTCGTCGGGAAAGGCGTGCTTGAAGGCGTTGGTCGCGAACTCGTTGACCACGATGGCCAGGGCCCCGGCCGCCCCCGCACCGACCGAGACGGGATCGACGCCCAGACTTACGGTCACGCCGTCCGGTGCGCTCTCGCGGATGAGGTCGGTGACGGTGGACAGGAATGGCGCCAGTTCGACCCTCTCGGACCGGCTGGTCTTGTAGAGTTCCGAGTTCAGTGCGGCGACGGTGGCGATGCGGCGGCCGACCACGTCCAGCACCTCGCGCGCCTCGTCGCTGTGCACCCGCCGGGCCTGCAACCGCGCGAGCGAGGCGACGGATTGCAGCGAGTTCTTGACCCTATGGTCGACCTCGCGGCGCAGGATCTCCGCCCGCCGCAGGGTGCGTCGGAGGTTGAGCTGGGCCATCACCTGATCGGCGAGGATCTCCAAGTGCCGCCGCTGCGATTCGCTCAGCTGCCGGGGTCGTTCGTCCAATACGCACAGCGTGCCCAGCGGCTGACCATTGGGCGCCTTCAGCGGCGCGCCGGCATAGAACAGCAGAGGCCGGGGCCCGCTCACGCAGAGCGGGTTCGCATCGGTCCGCGGATCGGCGCGGGTGTCCTCGATCACTGTCGTGCCGGCATCGAACATCACCTGGACGCAGATCGACTGTTCGATGGGCGTGCTGCGCAGGTGCAGACCGTGGACCCCGATGAAGACCTGGCGCGTCTCCTCGACCAGCGACACCAGCCCGATCGGCGCGCCGCAAATCTCGGCCGCCAGCCCAGCGAGGTCGTCGAACTCGCGCGCAGTCTCGGTCTGCTGCACGTCGTATCCGCGCAAAGTGTGCAACCGTGCGGCATTCCGGCGCGTCGTCGATGCGGTCACGGCCTCTCACCCCTGCGCTCAAAGGGGTTACATAACCGATCCCGCGGGGTGGTCAATTTCTCGGCAAAAAATGCCCGATCCGCCCTCGCAATCCCCTTCGCGAGAACCTAGAATGATTCCAAACTCACGCGACAATGGGAGAACGCGCAATGTCCGAGAAACCGCGCCTGACGACCACGGCCGGCGCTCCGGTCCCCTCCAACGACACCAGCCAGACCGCAGGCGCCCGCGGTCCGGTCCTGCTCCAGGACTATCAGCTGATCGAGAAGCTGGCCCACCAGAACCGCGAGCGCATCCCCGAGCGCGTGGTCCACGCCAAGGGCTGGGGCGCGCAGGGCACCTTCACCGTTACCCACGACATCACCCAGTACACCTGCGCCAAGGTGTTCAAGCCCGGCACCGTGACCGAGGTGCTGTCGCGCTGGTCCACCGTGGCGGGCGAGTTGGGCGCCGCCGATGCCGAGCGCGACGTGCGCGGCTTTTCCCTCAAGTTCTACACCGAGGACGGCAACTGGGACATGGTGGGCAACAACACCCCCATCTTCTTTGTCCGCGATGCCTACAAGTTCCCCGACTTCATCCGCACGCAAAAGCGTCACCCCAAGACCAACATGCGCTCGCCCGAGGCGATGTTCGACTTCTGGGCGGCCCAGCCCGAGTCGGTGCACCAGGTGACGATCCTGATGTCCGACCGCGGCATCCCCACGAACCCGATGCACATGAACGGCTACGGCAGCCACACCTTCAGCATGTGGAACGAGGCGGGCGAGCGGCACTGGGTCAAGTTCCATTTCCGCACCCAACAGGGCCACAAGCACTATACCAACGAAGAGGCCGAGCGGCTCATCGGCAAGACGCGCGAGAGCTATCAGGAGGACCTCTACAACGCCATCGAGGCGGGGAACTTCCCCAAGTGGACCCTGTTCATCCAGGTGATGAAGGAAGAGGACGCGGCCAACCAGCCGTTCAACCCCTTCGACCTGACCAAGGTTTGGCCGCACGGCGACTTCCCCTTGATCGAGGTTGGCGAGTTGGAGATGAACCGCAACCCCGACAACTATTTCCAGATGATCGAGAACGCGGCCTACTCGCCATCGAACGTCGTGCCGGGGATCGGCTACAGCCCCGACAAGATGCTCCAGGCGCGGGTCTTCTCCTACGCCGATGCGCACCGCTATCGCCTGGGGACCCACTATGAGGCGCTGCCGGCCAACGCCCCCAAGGCGTCGGCGAACGTGAACCACTATCACAAAGACGGCACGATGCGGTTCTTCACCAACGACTTCGGCAATCCCGACGCCTATTACGAGCCGAACCAGTATGGCGGCCCGGTGGCGGATCCGAGCGTGGCAGAGCCGCCGCTCCGGATCGACGGCGACGCCGACCGCTACAAGCAGCACACCGCCGACGAGGACTTCGTCCAGCCCCGCGCGCTCTATGCCGAGGTGCTGAACGACGAAGAGCGCATGCGCCTGCACCAGAACATGGCCGGCGCCATGGCTCCCTGCTCGGACGCGGTCAAGGAGCGGTGGTATGCCGTGCTGGGCAAGGTGCACCCCGACTATGAACAGGGGGTGCGGACGGCCGCCCAGTCCGATCCGGCGATCCCGGTGACCGACGACACCCCCGTCGAAGCGGCCGAGTAGGCCGATGACTCGCGCCCGTCCCGTCCGGGGCGCGCGCCTGGCGGTCCGCAAGCCGTGGACCGCCAGCTATCCCGACCCCCTCACCGTGCGCGCCGGAGAGGCCCTGACCCTGACCGGCCGCCAGGAGATGTGGGAGGGCCACCTGTGGCTCTGGGCCCGCGGCCCCGACGGTCGCGAGGGATGGGTGCCCGACACCCTGCCCGACGCCGAGGGGCGCGCGGGCACCGCCTATTCCGCCACCGAGTTGACCTGCGCGCCGGGCGACACGGTGACCGCGCTCGACCGCACCCACGGCTGGGTCCGCTGCCGGGCCGCCGACGGCACCGAAGGCTGGGTGCCCGAGACCCATCTCGCCCCGGTCTGAGCCCTCTTCCCCTGTGCGCCCCCCTCTGCCACTCTCGCGTGAAAACGCGAGGGACTTGGATGGCCGACCCCGACTTCACCATGGGCATCGAGGAAGAATATCTCCTCGTCGATGCCGAGACCTACGATCTGGCCGAGGCGCCCGAGGCGCTGATCGAGGCCTGTGCCGAGGACATCGGCGGCCAGGTCAGCCCCGAGTTCCTGCGCTGCCAGGTCGAGGTCGGGACCAAGGTTTGTGCCACCGTGGCCGACGCCCGCGCCGACCTCTCGCGCCTGCGCCGCACCATCGCCCGGCACGCCGCCGACCACGGACTGGCGCCGATCGCCGCCTCCTGCCACCCGCTGGCCGACTGGTCCGAGCAGCACCACCGCGACCGCGACCGCTACAACACCCTGCGCCGCGACCTTGCCGGTGTGGCGCAGCGGATGCTGATCTGCGGAATGCATGTGCACGTGGGGCTGAACGACGACGACCTGCGCATCGACCTGATGAATCAGTTCAGTTATTTCCTGCCGCACATGCTGGCGCTGTCGTGCTCCTCCCCGTTCTGGCAGGGCCGCGACACCGGCCTCGCGTCCTACCGGCTGACCGTGTTCGACAACCTGCCGCGCACGGGGCTGCCCCCGCGGATGGAGAGCTATGGCCAGTTCTCGCGATCGGTGCAGACGATCATCGACACCGGTCTGATCGAGGACTCCACCAAGATATGGTGGGATCTGCGCCCCTCGCACCGCTTTCCCACGCTCGAATCTCGGATCTGCGACGTCACCCCGCGGCTGGAGCACGCGCTCTCCATCGCCGCGCTGACCCAGTGCATCATGCGGATGCTGTGGCGTCTGCGAAAGGCGAACCAGCGGTGGCGCCTGTACGACACGTTCCTGATCGGCGAGAACCGCTGGCGGGCGCAACGCTACGGGATGGCCGAGGGCCTGATCGACTTCGGCCGCGGCGCCGTGGTGCCTTATTCCGAGCTCCTGGACGAGCTCATCGCGCTGGTGGCCGAGGATGCGCAGGCGTTGGACTGCGTGGCCGAGGTGGACGCCGCGCGCGACATCGTCACCGGCGGCAACTCGGCCGAGCGGCAGCGGGCCGTCCGTGCCGCCGCCATGGCCCGCGGCGAGGACGAAGGCCAGGCGATGCGCGCCGTCCTGGCCGAACTGGTCGGCGAGTTCTGCGAGGGCGTCTGACCGCCACCCGCGCTGGCGCCAGCGGCCCGCGGCCCCGCCCCGGCACAGATCCGGTCCTTGGCGTCGATGTCGCGAGCGCGGCGCCCTCTCTCGCGCAGCCGCGGCTTGCCGCCTGGGAGCCGCCCCGGTATCACCTGCCCCATGGTCGGGGAGGTGGCGATGGATTTTGCACTCGGCGAAGAACAGACGGCGATTTACGACATGGCCCGCGCCTTCGGGGCCGAGCACATCGCGCCCCACGCGCGGCAGTGGGAGGCGGACGGCACGATCCCGCGCGACCTGTGGCCCAGGGCCGCAGAGCTGGGGTTCGGCGGGCTCTACGTCGGCGAGGACTCAGGCGGGGTCGGCCTGACCCGCCTGGACGCGACGCTGGTGTTCGAGGCGCTAAGCATGGCCTGTCCGTCGGTCGCGGCGTTCCTTTCCATCCACAACATGTGCGCCGCGATGCTCGACCGGTATGGCAGCGAGGCGTTAAAGGATCGTTACCTCGCCCCGGCTCTCAGTATGGAGACCATCCTCAGCTACTGCCTGACCGAGCCCGGGTCGGGCTCGGACGCCGCGGCGTTGAAGACGCGGGCGGTGCGCACCGATAGCGGTTGGCGCCTCAACGGGACCAAGGCGTTCATCTCCGGCGGCGGCTATTCGGACGCCTACGTGGTGATGTGCCGGACCGGCGAGGACGGACCGCGCGGCATCTCGGCGATGGTGGTGGAGGACGGCGCGCCCGGCCTCAGCTTTGGCGCGCTGGAGGACAAGATGGGCTGGCGCAGTCAGCCGACCCGCCAGGTCCAGTTGGACGATTGCGACATTCCGACCGAAAATCTCCTCGGCGATGAGGGCAATGGCTTTCGATATGCGATGTCAGGCCTCGACGGCGGGCGGTTGAACATCGCGGCCTGTTCGCTGGGCGCCGCTCAGGCCGCGCTCGACTCCACGCTGACATATATGGCCGAGCGGCGCGCCTTTGGGCGACCGATCTCCGAGTTCCAGGCGCTCCAGTTCCGGCTGGCCGATCTGGAAATCGAGCTTCAGGCCGCGCGCGTGTTCCTGCGCCAGGCCGCATGGCTGCTCGACACCGGCGATCCCGCGGCCAGCAAGCACTGCGCCATGGCCAAGAAGTTCGTCACCGAGGCCGGCAGCCGCGTCGCCGACCAGTGCCTGCAACTCCACGGCGGCTACGGCTATCTCGCCGACTATGGCGTGGAGAAGATCGTGCGCGACCTGCGCGTTCACCAGATCCTCGAAGGCACCAATGAAATCATGCGCTTGATCACTGCCCGCCACATGCTCGCGCCATGAGCGACATCGACATCCGCATCGCCGGGCGGGCCGGACGCATCACCCTGACGCGGCCTCACGCGATGAATGCGCTGACCCCGGAGATGGGTCGCGCCATCGCTGCCGCGCTCGCGGCCTGGCGCGACGACGACGCCGTTGCGATGGTCGTCATCGACGCCGAGGGCGACCGCGCCTTCTGCGCCGGAGGGGACATCGCGATGATCTACGAGGCCGGGCGCGCGGGAGACTATTCACTCGCCCGCGACTTCTGGCGCGAGGAGTACCGCCTGAATGCGGATTTGTTCCACTTTCCCAAGCCTGTGGCGACGTTTCTTCAGGGATACACCATGGGCGGCGGCGTCGGGATCGGCTGCCATGGGTCGCACCGTGTGACCTGCGACGGGTCCAAGATCGCCATGCCCGAATGCGGAATCGGGCTGATCCCGGACGTGGGCGGATCGCTCCTGCTCGCGCGGGCGCCGGGGCGGCTGGGCGAATACCTAGGCACGACGGGCGCGCGGATGGGCCCGGCCGATGCGATCCACGCGGGCTTTGCCGACTACTACACGGACCGGGCCGACTGGCCCGAACTGATCGCCGCGCTGGAGCGCAGCGGCGACTGGACGCGGATCGACGCCGCGGCCACCGACCCGGGGCCCAGCCCGCTCGCCACCCGGGCGGATGTGATCGACCGCACCTTTTCGGCCGCGCGCCTGCCCGACATCGTCGCCGCGCTGGCGTCCGAGGACGGCGCCTTCGCCGAGGAGACGCGCGCGGCGCTGGCCCGGGTCTCACCCCTCTCGGCCACCGCCACGGTCGAGCTGGTGCGCCGGGTCCGCGGCCTCGACACCATCGAGGCGGCGCTGGAGATGGAGTTCCGCGGCACCTACCGCGCCATCGAAGAGGGCGATTTTCTGGAAGGGATCCGCGCCGCCGTGATCGACAAGGACGGCCGCCCGAACTGGCGCCACGCGAGCATCTCCGAGGTCCCCGCGATCGACGCCGCCCGCCTGCTCATGCCCCTGGGGGGCGCCGCGCTCACCCTGTGAAAAGGGGGCCGCCCCTCGCAGGACGACCCCCCGGTCCGCGGCGCGTCCGCCGCGGCTCACGCGGCCTCCCTACCGCGTGATGATCTCGGGTCCCATGAACGTGGTCGGCAACCACGTGCTGAGGACCGGGATATAGGTCACCATGATCAGGAAGACGAAGAGCACGGCGAGAAACGGCAGCGCCGCCTTGACCACGTCCCACATGGGCATCCCGGCCACGCCCGACGTGACGAAGAGGTTCAGGCCCACCGGCGGGGTGATCATCCCGATCTCCATGTTCACCACCATGATGATGCCCAGGTGGATCGGGTCGATCCCCAACTCGATGGCAATGGGAAACACCAGCGGCGCGACGATGACGATCAGGCCCGAAGGCTCCATGAACTGACCGCCGACGAGCAGGATCAGGTTCACGATCACCAGGAACATGACCGGCCCAAACCCGGCCTCCAGCATCGACGCGGCGATCTGCTGGGGGATCTGCTCGTCGGTCAACACGTGCTTGAGGATCAGCGCGTTGGCGATGATGAACATCAGGGTCACGGTCAGCTTGCCCGCCTCGAACAGCGTGTCGCGCGTGTCGGGGTGGACGAAGGCCGTGACCAGCGCCCAGGGCTTGCGCAGGAGCGTGGCGTTGCCCGCAGGCGCCGCGGCGGCCGACAACGACCGCTCGCCGGGGGTGGTGTAGTCGGACGAGACCGGCACCGCCTCCGGCGCCTTTAGCGGCCCCATGTCGCGATAGACGAAACAGGCGATGAAGAAGGCGTAGACGGCAGCGACCGCGGCCGCCTCGGTCGGGGTGAAGATCCCGCCGTAGATGCCGCCGAGGATGATGACGATCAGGAACAGGCCCCACGCCGCGTCGCGCCCCGAAGCCCAGACCTCGCCCCAGCCCTGCCACTCGCCCTTGGGCAGGTTGCGGACCTTGGCGATGCCGTAGATCGTGAGCATTAGCATGAACCCGGCCAAGAGGCCCGGGATCACGCCCGCCAGGAACATCCGCCCGACGCTGACGTCGGTGGCCGAGGCGTAAACGACCATCACAATGGAAGGCGGGATCAGGATGCCCAGGGTGCCGGCGTTGCAGATGACGCCGGCGGCGAAGTCCTTGGAATAGCCGACCTGGCGCATCCCGGCGATGACGATGGTGCCGATGGCGACCACCGTGGCAGGCGACGAGCCCGACAGCGCCGCGAACATCATGCAGGCAAAGACGCCGGCGATGGCCAGACCGCCGGGCAGGTGCCCGACGATGGCGATGGAAAACCGGATGATGCGCCGCGCCACCCCGCCCGTCGACATGAACGACGAGGCCAGGACGAAGAACGGGATCGCCAGGAGCGTATAGTGCCCCGCCATCGCCTGATAGAGCGACTGGGCGATCGACGCGAGCGAGGTGTCGCTGAACGCCAAAAGAAAGATCATCGAGCTGAGGCCCAGCGAGATCGCGATGGGCACGCCGAGGAGCAACAGCCCCACGACCATCCCGAACAACAGGATCACGTCCATCGGCTCAGGTCCTCTCTTGGGCGGCGTTGCGGGCGGCGACCTCGTCGACAGCGTCCTCGGCCTCGTGGCTCACGATCAGGCTCTCCTGCGCGCCGGTCCAGATCCGCCAGGTCGCCTGGCAGAGCCGGATCAGCAACAGCAGCGTCGCCAGCGGCAACATGGCATAGGGGATGACCCGCGGCAGCTTCTCGTATTCTTCGCCCTGGTTGATCAGGGGCTCCAGCCAGCGCAACCAATCGAGCATCGGGACCTGGTCGGTGATGTACCACGCCTGATCCCGCGTCGGCACGAAGCCGGTGGGAAACCACCGCCCCGAGGTCCGGTCGAACGCCGCGTAGGGCGCCCAATAGTCCCACGCGCCCTTCATCAACAGCGCGGCATAGACGATGCACAGAGCCGCGGCGACCAGCGCCAGCACCTTGCGCGGGCCCGGACCGAAGAGGTTGATCACCGCGTCGACACCCAGATGGGCGGTGACCTTGAACCCGTAGGAGATGCCGAAGAGGACGAGCCAGGCAAAGAGGATCAGCGTCACCTCCAGCCCCCAGATCAGCGAGGTGTTGAAGCCGTAGCGCAGCACGACGTTTGCGAATGTCACGAGGGTCATCAGTCCCAGAAGCACGGCGATGGCCGTCTCCTCGAACGCGGTCACCCAGCGCCCGACCGGCCCCGCGGCCTTGTGCCGTCCTGCCTTCATCTCCCCTCCCCCTTCATCTTGGTCGAAATACCCCGGGGAGCGCGAGGGGCTGGCCCCTCGCATCCAGCCCAGGCCACCCATGCGACGGCCCCCGGCCCCGGGCGTGCGGGACGGCGGGCGGGGCGTCGCGCGTCAGCGCGCGCGTCCGTCCCGCCGTCCCAGGGTCCGCCTCACATGGAGGCGTTGATCTCCTGCGCCGCGGCGATGTTGTCGGCGCCGACGTCGCCCTCGAACTGCTCCCACACAGGCTTCATCGCGTCGACCCAGGCCTGGCGCTGTTCGGCGGTCAGCTGACGAATCTCGCCGCCGGCGTCGACGATGGCCTGCTTGGCCTCCTCGTTGACGGCAAAGCTCTCGCCGTTGCGGGTCTCGGTGACCTCTCGCAGGATGGTGCCGAGCTGGTCGCGCACGCCCTCGTCCAGGCTCTCCCACCAGTCGACGCCGGTGACGACGAGATAGTCGATGATGCCGTGGTTGGTCTCGGTGATGCCGTCCTGCACCTCAAAGAACTTCTGCCCGTAGATGTTGGACCAGGTGTTCTCCTGCCCGTCGACGACGCCGGTTTGCAGCGCGCCGTAGACCTCCGAAAACGCCATGGGCTGCGGGCTGGCGCCCAGCGCCTCCATCTGCGCCACCAACACGTCCGAGGGCTGCACCCGGAACTTCAGGCCCTGGGCGTCCTCGGGCATCAGGAGCGGCGTGTTGGCCGAGAACTGCTTCATCCCGTTGTGCCAGAACTCCAGCCCCAAAAGGCCCCGGCGCATCATCGATTCCTTCATCGCCTGCCCGGTCTCGGAGGTCTGGAAGGCGTCGACCGCGTCGATGTTCTTGAACATGAACGGCAGGTCGAAGAGGCGGAACTCCTTGGTGAACGCCTCGAACTTGGACAGCGAGGGGGCCGCCATCTGGACGTCGCCCTGGAGCATCGCCTCCAGCACCTGGTCGTCGTTGTAGAGGGTCGAGTTCGGGAACACCTCCATGCAGGCGGTGCCGTTCATCTCGGCGTTGACCCGCTCCATCAGCAGGCTCGCCGCGATCCCCTTGGGGTGGCGGTCCGAGTTGGTGACGTGGCTGAACTTGACGACGATCTCACCGTCGTCGCAGCCAGTCTCGCCGGTCTCGGCCAGGGCAGCCCCGGCGGTCAGCAGGGCGACGGTGGCGGTTGCGGTCAGGAACTTCATGATGGTCCTCCCAAGAACTTGCATCTCGTGCGGAGCCTCCCCGGCTCCGGCGCCGCATCGGGATCGAGCGGTCGCGGATCAGAACACACGAAACCGTGACACCGCTCAAGGCCGCAGTTCGGGTCGCCGGTGCACTCGCTGAAAACGGCTCTATATCAAGGCATTGAGGCTATGCCTTCATGTTCTTTTGGAAGTGTTCGCCGCAAACTGGGTGGATCGCCGCACAGGGGCTAGCGATAACTGTGTGGATTTCCGCACAGCGCTGTCCGGGGCCTAGCCGCGGAACTCGTCGGGTCGCACCCCGTGCTTGGCGCACTTGTCGTAGAACGTTTTCCTGGGCAGCTTCAGTCGCCGGGCCGCCTCGGTCGCGTGCCCGTCCGCGCGTTTCAGCGCGGCGACCAGCAGCGACCGCTCGATCCGGGCCATCTGCTCCACGAGGCCCAGCTCCTGGGCGTCCTCCTCACCCAGGCCCATGGCAAACCGCATCGCGGCGTTCATCAGCGCGCGGGCGTTGCCGGGCCAATCCTGTGCCATCAGCCGGGCGACCACGTCGGCGGTGATCTCGGGCACCTCCAGCGCGGCCTGGTCGCAGGCCTGGCGGACGTAGTGGCGAAACAGGACCGGGATGTCCTCGGGCCGCTCCTTGAGCGCCGGGATGCGCACCCGCATCAGGTCCAACCGATAGTAGAGGTCGGCCGCGAAGCGCCCCGCCTCGACTTCGGCCGTCAGGTCGCGGGTGGTGCCGGCGATCACGCGGGCGCCCGGGCGATTCTCCAGACAGTCGAGGAGCGCGAACTGCGCTGCCGGTTCCAGACCCGCGACCTCGTCGAGAAACAGCGTTCCGCCCTGGGCGGCGGCAAAGGCCCGGCCCAGCGCCTCTGCCGTCACCGCCGCCGCCGCGAGCCGCTGGAACGGCCGCTGCGCCGCACCCGACAGGAGGTGGATCACCTCGGCCACCTTGGCCGTGCCGACGCCCGGCGCACCGGTCACCAGCACCTCGGCCGAGGTCCGCGCGACCGCGCGCACCCGGTCCCGCAGGGCGGCGGCCTGCGGGCTCTCGCCGTAGATCAGCCGCGCCGCGGCGTCCCCCGATTCCACCGCCCTCTTGAGCCGCCGGTTCTCCAGCACCAGCGCCCGGGTCTTGAGCGCCTTCTCCACCACGGCGATGAACTCGGACGCCGCGCAGGGCTTTTCCAGGAAATCGAAGGCGCCCGCCGTCATCCCCCGCACCGCCATCGGCACATCGCCTTCGCCGGTCAGCAGGATCACCGGCAGGTCGGGGTCGACCGCCTGAGCATGGGCCAGGAGCGCAAAGCCGTCCTTGCCCGGCATCCGAATGTCGCTGACCACCACCCCGTCGAAATCCCGGGAGATTCGGTCCTTGGCGGCCACGAAACTGCCCGCGGTCAGCGGCGTCAGATCGGCCAGCTCGAGCGTCTGCGCCAGCGCCGCGCGCACCTCGGGCTCGTCCTCGACCAGGAGCACCCGGCGGGTCACGCCGCCGCCTCGCGCACGGCCGGTTGCAGATCGACGACAAAGACGGCCCCGCCGCCCGGCGCATTCTCGCCCCGGATCTCACCTCCGAAGCTCTGGATCAGGCCATAGGAGATCGACAGCCCCAAGCCCATGCCCTCGGACCGGCCCACCTCTTTGGTGGTGTAGAACGGATCGAAGATGCGGTCAGGATCGGCGATGCCCGGCCCGGTGTCCCGCACCGTCAGGCGCACCGGATCGCCCGGCGCCAGAGCGACGCGGACGCGGCGGCGGGCGGCGGTCTCGGTGGCGTCGATGGCGTTGGCCACGAGGTTCAGCACCACCTGTTGCAGGCGCACCTCGCCGCCGCGGACCCAGATCGGGGCGTCGGGCGGGGTCCAGTCCAGCGTCGCGCCCGCCTGCGCCGCGCGCGGCGCCGCCATCTCCAGCGCCGCCGCGACCACCGCGACCAGGTCCACGTCCGACACGCCTTCGCGCTCCTGCCGGGCAAAGGCGCGCAGGTTCTTGATGATCCGGCCCATCCGCCGCGCCATTTCGGCGATGCGGTCGAGGTTGTCGCGCGCCACCTGCGGTTGGCCGCGGTCGATGAAGGCCGCGCCGTTCTCGGCAAAGCTGCGGATCGCCATGAGCGGCTGGTTCAGCTCGTGGCTGATCCCCGCCGACATCTGGCCCAGCGCGCTGAGCTTGCCTGCCTGAACCAGACCCGCCTGGGCGGCGGTCAGGGCGGTCTGCGCCTCTTCGCGCTCGGCCACCTCGCGGCGCAGATCGGCGTTGGCCGCGCGCAGGGCCCGCGTGCGCTCGGCCACCCGCGCCTCCAGGCGGGCGTTGGCGGCCGCCTCGATGGCCAGGCGGTCGGAGAGACGCCGCCGCCGTTCCGACGCCAGGAACAACGCTGCACCGAAGACCAGGCACACCGCCGCCGCCGCCACCGCCTGCAACCCTGCGATCCGCGCCGCCGGGGCCACGTCCAAGAGCACCTCGCCGGTCATCCCGATCACCGGCAAGGGCAGCGTCAGGTGCAGCGCCCGCTGCGGCAGGTAGCGCCCGGCATCGATGCGCCAGACCTCGTGGCGCCCGTGGAACGACGGCACCACGTCGAAGAAGGGGCGCAGGTCGCCCTCCGCATAACCGTGGCCGGGGCCGACCGCGCCGGTGCCGCGGCGCCGCAGCAGGAGCTCGCCCCGGTTGGTGACGAACACCACGCCGGCCGTGTCGGTGAAGAACAGAGCCTCCGGCGCCCCGCGCCACGCCGCCTCCACCCGCCAGAGGTCGACGTCCACCAGGACCGCGCCGCGGATGCCGCCCCCGGGTCCGAAGACCGGCGCGGCGAACTGGTAGACCCGTCCGCCGACGCCGCCGCCCAGCCGGTGGTCGGCGCCCAGCGCCCCCTGCAACGCCCGGTCCAGGGCGGGTCCGGCGGCGCTCTGCCGCGTCCCCTGGGCCGAGGCCAGGACGTGCCCGTCGGCGGCGGCGAGGGCCAGGTCGTGCGACCCGGTCTTGTCGGCCACGTCGAGGAGCAGCGCCGCCGCCGCCCGCGTGTCCGCCGCCCCCTCGGCCAGGGCGGCCAACACCGGGTGGTCGGCCAGGAGCACCGCCAGCTCGCGGTATTGCTGGAGCTGGCTCACCAGGCGGTCGCCCGCAAGGCTGAGGTCGCCGCGCCCGCGCTCTTCCAGCCGGTCGAGCGCGCTGAGCCAGCTCCACCACCATACCCCGGCGGCGACCGCGGCCACCGCCGTGAAAAAGGCCGCCACCGCCCAGCCCCGTGCCCTCTTGTGCCCGTCCATGGTCGGATCCTAGTGCAGGACGCCCGCCGGATGAAACGGATTTGACGCCAGACCGCGGGCCCCACATGGCCCCCGCGCGCCACCGTCCCCGCTCGGAGACGAGGGAAGGGCCGTCCCGCCGGGGCTTCGGTCGAGCGGGGCGTGATGGCTCCACACGCCTCGGCACCGCGCCGGTTGCATCTCCCTAGGGGAGTAGGACGGCGCTGCCCGGCGGTGCCCGCAGGCGGGGCATGGGGTCTGGACATGGCCATGAAATCCCCGCGCCTCCACCGGTCCCGCGACCGTGCGAGGAGCCGCGCCGTCCCGCCGGGGCGCGGTCCGTCGGCGCACGCCCGACCCAGAAGCACCCACGCCGCGGCGGCCGCTCCGTCCTCGCCAACAGCGCCGCCCCAGGGGGGGCGAGACGGCGCCGCCCGGCGTGCCGCCGGGCGGTGCGTGGGGACTGGAAACGGGTCATGAAGACCCGGCACCCTACCGATCCCCCAACCGTGCAGAGAGCGGCAGCGTCCCGCCGGGGCGCGGTCCGTCGGCGCACGCCCGACCCAGAAGCACCCACGCCGCGGCGGCCGCTCCGTCCTCGCCAACAGCGCCGCCCCAGGGGGGCGAGACGGCACCGCCCGGCGAGCCGCCGGGCGGTGCGTGGGGACTGGAAACGGGTCATGAAGACCCGGCACCCTACCGATCCCCCGACCGTGCAGAGAGCGGCAGCGTCCCGCCGGGGCGCGGTTGGGCGGCGAGTGGCGGTTCCAACAGCGGCGTCGCCGCAGCGGCCCAACCGCCATCGCCCCAAAGCACCGCCCCGGGTGGCGAGACGGCGATGCCCGCCGGTCGGGGCGCGGGGGATGGGCGCATCGAGAAGATGTCCACCCTGCCGGGCGTGGCGGGCGGCCCCTTCCCCACCGCGCCGCGGGGCGCTACCCCTGGCCCATGCAGCGCATTGCTCAGTCGCCCACCGATCCCGCCTTCGTCCAGGATCCCTACCCCTTCTACCATCGCGCCCGCGCCCTGGGTGACATCGTGTGGTGGGAGGACTACGACCTCCCCGTCGCGACCAGCCACGCGGCTGTCTCGGCGCTGTTGCGCGACCGTCGGCTGGGCCGTGCCGCGCCGCCGGGCCGCGGCCCCCGCCCAACCCCGCACACCGCCGCCTTCTACGCCATCGAGGCGCACTCGATGCTGGAGCTGGAACCGCCGCGCCACACCCGCCTAAGGGGTCTGGTACTGCGCGCATTCACCTCCGCGCGCATCGCCGGGCTGGAGGACGGCATCCGCGCCCTCTGCCACGACCTGATCGACCGCTTGCCCGCGGGTGGCGGCGACCTCCTGCCGCTCTACTGCCGACCCCTGCCGGTGATCGTCATCGCCCGCCTCCTGGGCGTGCCCGAGGACATGGCCGACCGCCTCCTGAGCTGGTCGAACGCCATGGTGGGGATGTATCAGGCCGGGCGCAGCCATGCCGACGAGGTCGCCGCGGGCGCGGCCGCCGCCGCCTTCGCCGATTTCCTCGGCCGCCACATCGACGCGCGCCGCCGCCGCCCCGGCGCGGCGCTGATCGACGACCTGATCGCGGCGCGGGACTCAGGCGACCGGCTGAGCCCGGAGGAGTTGGTGGCGACCTGCATCCTGCTCTTGAACGCCGGTCACGAGGCGACGGTGCACACCATGGGCAACGGCATCGCGGCGCTCCTGACCCATGGCGGGGCCACCGCCGCGACGGTGGAGGAGATCCTGCGCCACGACCCGCCGCTGCATCTCTTCGACCGCTGGGTCTATGAGGAGGCGACGCTGTTCGGCCACCGCTTTGCGCCCGGGGACCGGGTGGGGCTGCTATTGGCCGCCGCGGGGCGCGATCCGGCGCGGTTCCCCGATCCCGACCGCTTCGACCCCGCACGCCCGCCGGGGCCGCACCAGGCCTTCGGGGCGGGGCTGCATTTCTGCGTCGGCGCGCCGCTCGCGCGGCTGGAGTTGCAGATCGCGCTGCCCCTCCTCTTCGAGCGCCGCCCCGGCCTGGCCGTGGCCGCACCGCCCCGCTACGCCGACATCTACCACTTCCACGGCCTCGGCGCGCTGCACTGCACCTGGTGAGGCGCCGGCCCCCGCTCAGATCGGCAGCTCGGTGGAGTACTTCAGCTCTTCCATCGACAACAGCGCCGTGACGTTGTGGATGCGCACCTCGGCGATCAGCGCCTGATAGAACGCGTCGTAGGCGCGGGCATTCGGCACCCTCACCTTGAGGATATAGTCGATGTCCCCGGCCAGGCGGTGCGCCTCCTGCACCTCGGGCCGGGCGCGCAAGGCCTCCAGAAACCGCCGCTGCCAGTCCGCCTCGTGCTCGGAGGTGCGGATCAGGACGAAGAAGCACGCCTCCAGCCCCAGCTTCTCGGGGTCGAGGATCGCCGTCTGCTGGCCGATCACCCCGGCCTCGCGCAGCTTGCGCAGGCGATTCCACACCGGCGTCTTGGACGAGCCCACCTCGCGCGCGATTTCGTCGAGAGAGCGGTCCGCGTCACGCTGAACCGCGCGCAGGATTTTCCGGTCCATCTCGTCGATCCGAACGGTCATCGCGCCCTCCTCAGCTCGTTATGACGGATGTACAGGATTTCGCCGATCAGGAAAACGATTTTCCCTATTCAGTTCCATGGGGGCGACATCGCCGGAATACTTTTCTAGTTTCCAACGCAGACGCCGAGACAAGAGGCCCCCGTTCCATGCGCCATTTCCCGATCTTTCTGGACCTCGCCGGGCGGCGCGTCGTCGTCTTCGGCGGCGGCGCGGCGGCTCTGGCCAAGCTGCGGCTGCTTCTCAAGACCGAGGCGCGGCTCACTGTTTTCGCGGCCGATCCCGACCCGCAGATCGCCGCTTGGGCCGCGGAGGGGCGGCTACGGCTCGTCCGCCGCGAGGGCACGCCCGGCGACGCGCTCTGCGCCGTGCTGGCCTATGCCGCGACCGACGATCCGGCGGCCGACGTGCGGCTGGCGCGGATCGCGCGGGCCGACGGGGCGCGGGTCAACATGGTCGACGCGCTGGAGGGCAGCGACTTCATCACCCCCGCCATCGTCGACCGCGATCCGGTGACCGTCGCCATCGGCACCGAGGGCGCCGCGCCGGTCCTGGCCCGGCGGATCAAGGCCGACCTGGAGGCGCGCCTGCCGCCGACGCTGGGCCTGCTGGCGCGCATCGGCAAGGGGTTCCGGGCGCTGGCCGAGACCCTGCCCGCCGGCCGGCCCCGGCGCGACTTCTGGTCCGCCTACTATGATGCGGTCGGCCCCCGGGCCCTGGCCGAGGGCGGCGCCGAGGCCGTGCTCCCGGCGCTCGAGCGGCTGCTCCAGCGTCATCGGCAGGCAGCACCCCGTCCCGGCCACGTGCACTTCGTCGGGGCCGGACCTGGCGACCCCGAGCTTCTCACGCTGAAGGCGCGGCGCGCGCTCGACACCGCCGACGTGGTGATCCACGACCGCCTGGTGCCGTCCACGATCCTGGACCTCGCCCGCCGCGAGGCGACCCTGATCGCCGCGGGCAAGGAGGGGTTCGGACCCGCCACGCCCCAGGCCGAGATCGACGCGCTGATCGTCGCCCATGGCCGCGCCGGGGCCCAGGTGGTGCGGCTGAAATCCGGCGATCCCGGGGTCTTCGGCCGGCTGGACGAAGAGATCGCCGCGGTCGATACGGCGGGCCTCGACTGGACCGTGGTGCCGGGCATCACCGCCGCGGCGGCCGCCGCCGCCGCCCTGGGCCAGAGCCAGACGCAGCGGGGCCGCAACGCCGCCGTCACGCACCTGACCGGGCACGACGTCGCCGGATTCGCCGAGCACGACTGGGCGGCGCTGGCCCGCCCCGGGGCGGTCGCCGCGATCTATATGGGCAAGCGCGCGGCGCGCTTCGTGCAGGGCCGTCTTTTGATGCACGGCGCCGCGCCCCATGCGCCGGTGAGCGTGGTCGAGAACGCCAGCCGCCCCGACCAGCGCATCGTCGCCACGACCCTGGCGCGGCTGGAGCCCGATCTGACCGCCGCCGCCCTGTCCGGGCCGGCGGTGGTGATGCTGGGCCTCGCTCCCCGCGCCGCGGCCGCAGCCCTCTCGCACCCCACCCTTCAGGAGGCCGGATCATGAGCCGCCGTCCCTTTGCCGCCAAGATCGTCACCGCCAATTGCCTGCGCTCGGGCGAGGCCGTCTGGCTGACCGCCGACGACCGCTGGAGCCCGGATATGGCCGATGCCGAACTGATCGAGGACGAGGCCGTGGCCGACGACCGGCTGCTCTTCGCCCTGGCGCAGGGGGATCGCGTGGTGGGCGCCTACCTCGCCGACGCCCGGCCCGGCCGCGACGGTCCCGAGCCGGTGCATTTCCGCGAGGCGTTCCGCACCCGCGGTCCCTCGAACCACGTCCACGGCAAGCAGGAACGGCGGGTCTAGGGCCAAGGCCCTTGCAAGGGCCTTGCGAACGGCCTTGCAAGGCCGTTCCCCCGCCAGGAGAGACACGATGTACACCTATACCGACTTTGACGAGAGCGTCGTGCGGGCGCGCGTGGCGCAGTTCCGCGGACAGGTCGCCCGGCGCCTCGACGGCAGCCTGACCGAGGACGAGTTCAAGCCGCTCAGGCTGATGAATGGGCTCTACCTGCAACTGCACGCCTACATGCTGCGCGTGGCGGTTCCCTACGGCACCCTGTCGGCGCGGCAGATGCGGGCGCTGGCGGCGATCGCGCGGCGGTGGGACAAGGGGTACGGCCACTTCACCACCCGCCAGAACATTCAGTTCAACTGGCCCCGGCTGGAGGACGTGCCGGACATGCTCGACGCGCTGGCGGATGTGGGGATGCACGCCATCCAGACCAGCGGCAACACCATCCGCAACGTCACCGCCGACCCCTTCGCCGGCGCCGCGGCGGACGAGATCGCAGATCCCCGGCCGGTGGCCGAGCTGCTCCGGCAATGGTCCACCGATCACCCGGAATTTCAGTTCCTGCCGCGTAAGTTCAAGATCGCAATCACCGGCAGCCCCCACGACCGCGCCGTCACCCGCGCCCACGACATCGGCCTGAGGATGGTCCGGCGCGACGGCGCGGCGGGGTTCGAGGTGTTGGTGGGCGGCGGGTTGGGGCGGACGCCGATGCTGGGCCGGGTCTTGCGCGACGTCCTCCCCGAGGCCGACCTGCTGCCCTATGTCGAGGCCATCGTCGGGGTCTACAACCTGCTCGGCCGGCGCGACAACAAGTACAAGGCGCGCATCAAGATCGCCGTGCACGAGCATGGGATCGCAGAGATTTCCCGGCTGGTGGAAGAGCGGTTCGCGGCCCTCCGTTCCGCGTGGGGCGGCGCCGACCGCGCGCATCTCGCCCGGATCGCGGCGCAGTTCGCGCCGCCGCCGTGGCGCAACGGTCCGACCCTGGCCCACGACGCGGCACTCGCCGATCCGGCCTACCGTGCCTGGGCGGAAACCAACCTCAGCCCCCACCGCCGCGCCGACCACGCCATCGTCACGGTTTCGCTGAAGGCGCCGGGCGCCACGCCGGGCGACGCCACCGCGGACCAGATGGACGCGCTGGCCGACATCGCCGACGCCTGGTCCCATGGCGAGCTGCGCATCACCCCGCGCCAGAACGTCGTCCTGCCCCACGTCCACAAGGGCGACCTGTCCGCGGTCCACGCCGCCCTCACCGCCGCCGGGCTGGCCGCCGACAACGCGGGCCTCGTGTCGGACATCGTCGCCTGCCCCGGCATGGACTACTGCGCCCTGGCCACCGCCCGCTCGATCCCCGTCGCGCAGGAGATCGCCACGCGCTTTGCCGCGCTGCGGCTGGAGCACGAGATCGGGCCGCTGGAGATCAAGATCTCGGGCTGCATCAACGCCTGCGCCCACCACCATGTCGGCCATATCGGCATCCTCGGCCTCGACCGGGCGGGCACCGAAAGCTACCAGATCACCCTGGGCGGCGACGCGACAGAGACCGCGACGCTGGGCGCGCGGACCGGCCCCGGCTTTGCCGCGGACGAGATCGTCCCGGCGGTGGAGCGGATCGTGCGTGCCTACCTCGCGCTGCGGCAGGGGCCCGACGAGACCTTCCTTGCCGCCTACCGCCGCCTGGGGCCTGCGCCGTTCAAGGCAGCCCTCTATGAGGAGGCGCAGTCCGATGCCGCTTGAGGCCCCCCTCGCCCCCGCCACCGAGCGGGCGGCCGAGCTCGACGCCCGCTTCGCCCGCCACGGCGCCACGGCGATCCTGCGCCATGCCCTATCCGACGCCCAGGTCGGGCGCATCGCGTTGGTGTCGTCCTTCGGTGCCGAGGCGGCGGTGCTCTTGCACATGGTGTCGGTGATCGACCGGACCACGCCGGTCATCTTTCTCGACACCGAGATGCTGTTCCCCGAGACACTGGCCTATCAACAAGCGCTAACCGACCTGCTGGGCCTCGCCGATGTGCGACTCGAGCGGCCGGACCGGGCGCAGGTCTTCGCCACCGACCCCGACGCGACGCTGCACCGCACCCAGCCCGATGCCTGCTGCGCCCTGCGCAAGGCGGCGCCGCTGGCGCGCGCGCTGGCGCCGTTCGACGCCTGGATCACCGGGCGCAAACGGTTCCAGGGCGGGCGGCGGGCGGGCCTGCCCGCGTTCGAGGCCGACGCCGCGGGGCGGATCAAGGTCAATCCCCTGGCGCGCTGGGAGCCGGGCGACGTGACCGACTACATGGTCAACAACCGCCTGCCCCGGCACCCGCTGGTCGCCCACGGCTATGCCTCGCTGGGCTGCGCACCCTGCACGACGCCGGTGGCCGCCGGGGAGGACCCGCGCGCCGGACGCTGGCGCGGGCGGGGCAAGACAGAATGCGGCATCCATTTCGATGGCGGGCGCGTCGTCCGCGGCACGGCGGGAGGCGCGGTCCATGAGCGCTGAGGAACCGGGCATCGCGGCGATCGTCACGGACGCGGGGTTTGCCCCCGACGACTGGATCGGGCCGGTGGCGGAGATCGCGCCGGATGCCGACCCTGCGGCGCTCGCGGCGGTGCTGGACGCGCCGCTGGTGCGCGTGGCGTTCCCGTCCTTCGCCGACGGGCGGGGGTTCACCCTCGCCGCGGATCTGCGGCGGATGGGCTATGGCGGACGGCTGCGCGCGGCCGGCCACGTCCTGGCGGATCAGTATGCGATGGCACGGCGGGCGGGCTTCGACGAGGTCGAGATCGCCCCTGACCTGGCCCGCCGCCAGCCGCAGGCCCAGTGGCTGGCGCGCGCCGACTGGCAGCGGGGCGACTATCGGGCGCGGCTCGGCGGGCGATTGCCGTCTTTCCCCGCGGTCCCCGACCCTGTAACGAAGGCGCGGGTGTAACGCCCGCCTGACATGACCATGACCGAGACGCTTGCCGTGACCGAGGCCACCCCGATCCGCACCCTGCCGGACGCCCAGACCGTGACCCAAGTGGAGCACTGGACAGACCGCCTGTTTTCCTTCCGGGTCAGCCGGCCGCCATCGCTGCGCTTTCGTTCGGGCGAGTTCGTGATGATCGGCCTCATGGGCGACCCCGACCCCACGACGGGCAAACAAAAGCCCATCCTGCGGGCCTATTCCATCGCCTCCCCGTCCTGGGACGAGGAGCTGGAGTTCTACTCGATCAAGGTGCAGGACGGCCCGCTGACCTCGCGCCTGCAACACATCCGGCCGGGCGACCAGATCATTCTGCGCCCCAAGCCGGTGGGCACGCTGGTCCACGACGCGCTCTTGCCGGGCAAGCGCGTCTGGTTCTTTGCCACCGGGACAGGGATCGCGCCCTTCGCCTCGCTGATCCGCGATCCGCAAACCTACGAGGATTACGAGCAGGTGATCCTCACCCACACCTGTCGCGACGTGGCCGAGTTGGAATATGGCCGCCGACTGGTCGAGGAGGTGCGGAGCGACGAGTTGCTGCGTGAGCTGATCGGCGACGGGCTGGACAAACTGATCTACTATCCCACCACGACGCGCGAGCAGAGCCCCAAGATGGGGCGGATCACCGACCTCCTGACCTCCGGCACGGTGTTCGAAGACCTCGGGATCGACGGCATCGGACCGGAGACGGACCGCGCCATGGTCTGCGGCTCCATCGGGCTGAACACGGACATGAAGGCGATCCTTGAGGGCTGGGGGCTCAGAGAGGGCGCCAACAGCGCCCCCGCGGAATACGTGGTGGAAAAAGCCTTCGTCGGCTGACCGCGCGGGGACGGGTCGGCCGGGCGGAGTGCCGCCCGGCCCCGCCTCGGCTCAGTTCTCCGCCGGGGTCGCCGGGGTGATCTCCAGCTCTTCGGCCACCCGCTCCAGGAGTTCGGCGAGGGCGTCGGGATCGTCCTCGATCGTCTCCAGCGCGGTGAGGATCTGCTCTCTGCGGACCGGATCAAGGTCGGACTCCTCCAGATACGTGCGGAGTTCTTCCAGGTCGTAGCCCTCGGGCGTGAGCAACTCCTCGATCGGCGTGGGCTCGGCCTCGGCCCCGCTCTCGGCGGCGGCCGGCGCGCTCGTTCCGGTCGCGGCGGCCGGATCCTCGGTGCCCTCGGTCGCCGCCTCCGCCGCCTCGGCCAGCTCCTCCTCGGCGGGCTGCGCCGGCGCCTCGGCCGTTTCGGCAGGCGCTTCCGCGGCAGGCGCCTCGGCGGTCTCCGCCGGAGCCTCCTCGGCAGGCGCCTCGGCGGTCTCAGCCGGGGTCTCTTCCGCGGGCGCCTCGGCGGTCTCTGCCGGAGCCTCCTCGGCAGGCGCCTCCGCAGTCTCCGCCGGGGTCTCTTCCGCGGGCGCTTCGGCAGTCTCTGCCGGAGCCTCCTCGGCAGGCGCCTCCGCGGTCTCTGTCGGGGTCTCCTCCGCGGGCGCCTCGGCGGTCTCTGCCGGAGCCTCCTCGGCAGGCGCCTCCGCGGTCTCAGCCGGGGTCTCTTCCGCGGGCGCCTCGGCGGTCTCCGCCGGGGTCTCCTCCGCGGGGGCCTCGGCAGTCTCTGTCGGGGTCTCCTCGGCAGGCGCCTCCGCAGTCTCCGCCGGGGTCTCCTCCGCGGGCGCCTCGGCGGTCTCTGCCGGGGCCTCCTCGGCCGGGGCCTCGACGGTTTCGGCTGGCGCCTCCGCAGTCTCGACAGGTGCTTCCTCAGCGGGGGCTTCCGCGGTCTCCGCGGGCGTCTCTTCGGCCGGAGCCTCCGCCGTCTCCGCAAGCTCCTCCTCAGCGGGTTGCAGCGGCGTCTCCGCCGGCGCCTCGTCCGCGGCAGCTTCGGCAGTCTCCGCCGGCGCCTCTTCGGCCGGAGCCTCCGCGGTCTCGGCCGGCGCGTCCTCGGCGGGCGCATCTTCCGCCGGGGCCTCGGCCGTTTCGGCGGGCGCATCCTCCGCCGGAGCCTCTGCGGTCTCGGCGGGCGCGTCCTCTGCGGGAGCCTCGGCGGTCTCGGTGGGGGCGTCCTCGGCCGGAGCTTCGGCGGTCTCGGCGGGCGCCTCTTCGGCCGGGGCTTCCGCAGTTTCAGCCGGCGCCTCCTCCGCCGGGGCTTCGGCGCTGTCGGCCGGAGCTTCGGACGTGTCGACGGGGGCATCCCCGGCGGGGGCTTCGGCGGTCTCGGCGGGCGTCTCGTCCGCGGGGGCCTCGGCCGTTTCCGTCGGGGCCTCCTCGGCGGTCTCCGCGGGTGCCTCGTCAGCCGGTGCCTCGTCGGCCGGGGCCTCTGCCGTCTCGTCAGGCGCTTCGTCGGTGGGGGTCTCGGCGGTATCGGCAGGTGTCTCGTCGGCAGGTGCCTCGGCCGTCTCGACGGGGGTCTCTTCGGCGGGAGCTTCGTCGGCAGGCGCCTCGGCCGTCTCGGCGGGAGTATCTTCCGCAGGCGCTTCGGCGGTCTCCGCGGGCGCTTCTTCGGCCGGGGCCTCGCTGGTCTCGACGGCCACCTCGGTCGATGTGGTCTCCTCGGCCTCGCTCGTCTCCTCCTCCCAGCAGGCGGCTGTGGTCATCCCAACCGCGACGAGAGCCAGGACAGATGTCATCCGATGAGCCATGGAGCACTCCCTCATTCATTGTGCCGTTAGTTTCGCAACCCCCCGGGGGGCGGTGGGTTCCCGCCCGCGACGCGCTGCCGTGACCCAGCCTAGCCACTGATCGCGCAATCGGCGATAGCACCTTGATCCATAGGGGCCGGACGGCTAATTACCGCTGGCATATCGTCAACGACAAGGATCATCGCCATAGCTCGCCGACCGCACAACGCGCCCCCCACCCGCGACACCGGGCCCCGCGTCAACGACCGCATCCGCGCCACCGAAATCCGCCTCATCGGCGCCGACGGCGAAAACGTCGGCGTGGTCTCGCCCGAACGCGCCATGCAGATGGCCGAGGACGCCGGACTGGACCTGGTGGAGATTTCCCCCAATGCCTCGCCGCCCGTCTGCAAGATCATGGACTTCGGAAAGTTCAAGTACGAGCAGCAGAAACGCGAGAGCGAGGCGCGCAAGAAGCAGAAGACGATCGAGGTGAAGGAGGTCAAGTTCCGCCCTAACACCGACACCCACGATTACGACGTCAAGATGCGCAACGTGTTCCGCTTCCTGGAGAACGGCGACAAGGTGAAGGTGACGCTGAGGTTCCGTGGGCGCGAGATGGCGCACCAGGATCTGGGTCGCAACCTGTTGGAGCGCGTGGCCGAGGACACCAAGGACATCGGCAAGGTCGAGAACTTCCCCAAGATGGAAGGCCGACAAATGGTGATGATGATCGGTCCGCGCTGACGCGCCGTCCGGGTCGGTGCCGGGCCGACACCGACCGCCCTGTCGGATCGGTCGGTCCCATCGAGGTCCGTTGACCGGAGGAGTGTGTGGGCGCGCTCGCCCACGACGCCGCCGCCGTGCCCAGCATCCATCGTCAGGCCGACGCAAGGCACGTGGGCGCCGGGCACGCGTGCCGTCCACGCTCCCGAGCGTCGGGCCTCCGGCACCTGGGACGTCCTCGCGATAACCTCTCCGTCGTCCGTCAGGATCGCGCAGCGGTGTGCGGCCAGCGACAACCCGCTTGAGAAGAGGATGCCCCCGCCAGGTCTGAGGCCCCTTGCCCACGACGGTCGCGGGATGGGTCACCATGGGGCCCGCAGCGCCGCGGCGCGGGGTTTCGGCGATGGGCAACCGCAACGCGCTGAGAATGCCCTGCGGGATGGGAACTCCAGTCCACCCGGACCAGAACGATCAGACCTCTCGGCGGCCTGCGACAAGATGGCGCGCGGCCGAGGGGTCGACGGTTCCGGCCGCGCGCGCCGCGGTGATGTCGCCGGCGTCCCTCGGGCACCCACAGCGATCCGGTCCCGTGAAATGTCTCCTCCGGCGATCTGCCCGCTCGGACGTGCCTCTGGCGATCTGGTCTCCGGGACGTGCCTCTGGCGATCTGGTCTCCGGGACGTGCCTCTGGCGATCTGGTCTCCGGGACGTGCCTCTGGCACGATGCCCCCGTCGCGCAGGAGCCGCCCGCCATGACCAACACCATCGCCCTGGGCCTCGGCCTGCTGATCGCCGCGCTCATCGCGCTCGATCTCTATCTCGACGCCGGGGCGCTGATGTTTCTGTCGCGGCGGTTCCTCGACCTGTTGGAGTGGCTCGCCTTCTGGCGCTGAGGCCCCGTTCCGGTTGACCTCGGCCCAGGAATTGAGTTTGTCACTGAGCCAAAGGCCGACCCCCGGCCCGGGCATCAGAGGAGGCACGCCATGACCGTCAAAGTCGCCATCAACGGATTCGGACGCATCGGACGCAACGTCCTGCGCGCCATCGTCGAATCGGGGCGCACCGACATCGAGGTCGTGGCGATCAACGATCTCGGCCCGGTCGAGACCAACGCCCATCTGCTGCGCTACGACAGCGTGCACGGCCGCTTCCCGGCCGAGGTGACGACCACCGACAGCACCATCGACGTCGGCCGCGGGCCGATGCAGGTGACGGCGATCAAGAACCCCGCAGACCTGCCCTGGTCGGACGTGGACGTGGTGCTGGAATGCACCGGCATCTTCACCTCCAAGGAGGCGTGTCAGGCGCATCTCGACAACGGCTCCAGCCGGGTCCTGATCTCGGCCCCGGGCAAGAACGCCGACAACACCGTCGTCTACGGCGTCAACCACGACACCCTGACGGGCGAGCACATCGTGGTCTCGAACGCCTCGTGCACCACCAACTGCCTTGCGCCCGTGGCCAAGGTCCTGAACGACGAGATCGGTATCGTCCGCGGCTTCATGACCACGATCCACAGCTATACCGGCGACCAGCCGACGCTCGACACGATGCACAAGGATCTCTACCGCGCCCGCGCCGCGGCGCTCAGCATGATCCCGACCTCGACGGGTGCGGCCAAGGCCGTGGGCCTCGTCCTGCCCGAACTGAATGGCAAGCTCGACGGCGTCGCGATCCGGGTGCCGACGCCGAACGTCTCGGTCGTCGACCTGACCTTCGAGGCGGGGCGCGACACCTCCGTCGACGAGATCAACGCCGCGATCCGCGCCGCCGCCGACGGGCCGCTGAAGGGCGTTCTGGGCTATACCGACGAAAAGCTCGTCAGCATGGACTTCAACCACGACCCGCATTCCTCGATCTTCCACACCGATCAGACGAAGGTGATGGAGGGGACCATGTGCCGCGTGCTCAGCTGGTACGACAACGAATGGGGCTTCTCCAACCGCATGGCAGACACCGCCGTCGCGATGGGCAAGCTGATCTGACCTGGCCCCAGGGCGGGCTCCGACACTGCGGGCGGTCCCTCGGGGCCGCCCGTTTGCGTTTGCCCCGCCCCGGCGGAACAGGCGGCGGTATCGCGCCGTTCTCCCGCCAACCATCCATCGCAGGAGCCGTCCCATGTCCGCCACCCCGCCCCTCTCCGGCCTCGAGGTGATCGCCACCGACACGCCGGGCGTCTACGCCTTCCGCATCGGTCCGAGCGTCGACCAGCCTGCCATGCACCACATGGCCGAGATCATGAACGGCGCCTTCGACACCCACGATACGGTGTCGATGCTGTTGATCTTCGACGGTTTTTCTGCCGACGACGCCCCCTCCGGCACCGACTGGGAGCAGATCAAGGCGAACCTGCGGGCGCTGACGAACGTGGCGCGCTACGCCACGGTCGGCGCGCCCGAGGGCGCCGAGACGATGATCGAGACCTTCGCGTTCTTCATCCCCACCAAGGCCGAAACCTTCGCCGCCCACGAGGAGGACAAGGCCTGGGCCTTCGTCGGCGCCCGCCCGGCGTAGGGTGTTTGCCGTCGATGCCAGGGGTGTCGCCCCAGGAGCTCTGAACACGGCCGCGCGGCCGCCGACCCGCGGGTTGGCGGCCCGGACCTCCGAGCACGTCGGTTCGTGGCGGATGTCGTAGGTCCACCTCCGAGCACCGCGCCGACGTCACCCAACCGCCGCCCCGGGGGGCGGGGTCATGCCGCAGGCATGGCTTCGGCATGACCGTCGCGCGGCGGCCTTCGGCCCTGTCCCGCCAGGGGAGGGGCCTGGGCGGTCGTGAATGGTCGCCTCTGAGGCACGAATAGCCTTCGTCACCTCAGCGCTCTCCGCGGGTAGCATGGCCGCGTGGCCGCCGACCCGCGGGTGGCAGCCCGGTCGTCCGAGCGGCGCGGTTGTGGCGGCCGTGGTTGCTCGACCCCCCAGCTTTTCGCCGATGTCACTCAACCGCCGCCCCGGGGGGCAGGGTCACGCCGGAGGCATGCGTTCAGAATCACGGTCGCGCGGCGGGCTGACGGCCTTGTCCCGCGCGAGGACCGGTTTGGGCTTTGCCGCACGGTCCTTGACCGGCGGTGCGTGTCCCCTTCCCGGCCCCCTCCACGTCCCAACGCTCCCGCCTACTGGCAGATGCGGTAGCCGCCGTTGCGCTCCTTGATGTCCATGTGCAGGTGGTTGTCGTGGGTCGCGTCGGTGCCCGGACCCAGCACGGTGGTGAAGTGCACGCAGGCGCCCCCGCGCACGGCCCGCTGGAACGCCTCCTCGACGGTCCCGTTGTCGGCCCGCGGCTCCACCCGCAGAGTGGTCCCGTCGGCGAAGTCGAAGGCCATCACATCCACCGCATTGCCGAAGGAATGCTCGCTCAGCTTGCCCGTCGCCGCGTTGTTGCGTCGGCGGCAGATGTAGGTGGAGCCATGATCGAGAGCGGTCACGTCGGCCAGGGTGCCTATCGCGCGCGCGGCGGGCTGCACGTCATCCTGCACCCAGCGGGCCAGGGCGCGGGCGGTGGCGCAGCGCAGGACCGCGTCGGGCTGCATCTCGACGCCGGGCAGGATCTCGGTAACCCGGATCGGGCGGGCGATCCCGCAGTCGGGGTCGTCCTCGGTCACCTGCGGCGCGGACGTGTAGACCGTGCCGAGCGCGTCGAGATCGGCCAGGCAGGCGGCGTAGTCGGCATCGCTCTCGGCCAGGGTCTCCCACACGCCCGGAACGGCGGTGTCGGGGGCGGGGGCCTCTGCTTCTCCCTCCGCCGCCGGGATCTCGTCGGGCAGGAACTCCTCCTCCCGCGTCTCGGGATCGGGGCGCAGTTCGGGGCGCGGGCTCTCTGCGGGCGCCGTGTCGGACTGCGCCGAGGCGATCGCGCCGGTCAGCGCCAGCGCGAGTGCCAGGGCCGAAACCGGGACCCTCATTCCAGGAACTCCACCACGACGCCCGACGACACCATCGCCGCCAGCTCGCCCGCGTCCCAGTTGGTCATCCGCACGCAGCCGTGGCTGGCATCGGTGAACAGCTTGGACGGTTCGGCGGTGCCGTGGATGCCATAGGTCGGCTTGGACAGGTCGATCCAGACGTTGCCCACCGGCCCGTTGGCCCCCGGCGGGATCGTCAGCACCTCGTCATTGTCGCCCTGCTTGAAGTTCTTCTCCGGGTCGTAGGTATAGGTCGGATCGATGGCGACGCCCAGAACCTCGACCGCGCCCGACGGCGACGGCGTGTCGGCCGAGCCGATGGTCACGGGATAGTCGGCGAGCGCATTGCCCTCCGCATCGAACGCGGTCAAGCGCTGCGTCGGCTTGTCCACCGCGATTCGGGCGACGGCGCCGGAGAGATAGGCGCCCGGGTCGATCACCGCGATCTCGGCCCCCGGGGCGATCTCGATCCCTGGGTTCAGCGCCAGGAGAAAGTCCTCGTCCATGTGGAACCGCTCGGCCAGGCGCTCGCTGATGCGGGTGTAGCCCAGGCTCTCCATCTGCGCCCGCTCGCCATAGTCGTCGGGGATGGCGTCGACGAGCCCCTGGGCGTCCTCCTCGGTGACGGAGTAGCGGGTGACGATGGCCCCGGCCGAGGCGCCGCCCAGCGCCGCCCAGACCTCGCCATCCATCACCCCGTCGGGGGTCAACCCCGCCCGCCGTTCGAAGGCGGCGATGGCCGAGGTGGACATGCCCCCCTTCCACCCGTCGATCACACCGGGCGAGATCCCCGCGCGGTCGAGCAGCGCCTGCACCTTGACCGTCAGCGCGGTCTGCCCGTCCTCCAGGTCGCCCGATGACCACTGCGCTGCGTCGATCTCGTCGGGGGTGGGGGCGGCCGCCGCCGCAACGGCAAGGAACGGCAGCGACAGAACGGCTAATCTCAGGGACATAGGGGACTTCCTCGACTGGGACCACATTGTCCGGGCGAACGCCGCAACCCCGCTCATAGTTGCGCCGGAGGGGAAGAACGGCACAGCAGACGCCCGGTTCCATGCGTCTGCCGCAGTGCAGCATTGCGAAAACGGAGATTGTAGCCCGCTCGTTAGCGCCCACATTTCGGACAGGCGGCCGCGAGGGCCGCCACCGAGACGACCCGAAATTCTGGAGAGATGGACATGAGCTTTCTGCACTCCCTCCGCCGCAAGGCGCAGCAGCGCGCCGCCTATCGCCGCACCGTGCACGAGTTGCGCACGCTGCCCGTCGACGTCGCGCTGGACCTCGACATCTACCACGGCGACGCCGAGAAGATCGCCCGCCGTGCCGTCTACGGCATCTGAGACCGGGCCCCGCCCCGCCTTGCGCTGAACGCAAGACGGACTTGCCCAAAGTCCAGTTGTTGGACGCTAACAAAGACGCCATATCGGCTTTGTGAGCGATGGCGCTCACACAGATAGACACAAGGACGACTACCATGACCTTCTTTAGCAAACTCCGCACCGCCGCCGCGCGGCGTGCCGCCTACAACCGCACCGTCGAAGAAATCAGCCGGATGCCGGTGGACGTGCAGCTCGACCTCGGGATCTATGCCGGCGACGCCGAAAAGATCGCGCGCCGGGCCGTCTACGGTGCCTGAGCCGACAGACCCCTCGCCGGAGGGCCCAGCCGGAACTCACGACTGAAACGGGCAGACCCACCAGGGCCTGCCCGTTTCGCATTTCAGGGCACCGCAGCGCGCACGAAAAAGGGGCGCAGCCGCGACGGCCACGCCCCCCGATACGATCTCCGCCGACCTCAGCCGCGCGCGTCGCCCACGAGCTTCCACAGCGCGGGCAGGAGCAGCGCCGCCAGCAGAAGCTTGAGCCCGTCGCCCAGGAGGAACGGCGTCAGCCCCCAGGCCAGGATCGGCTGATCCCAGCCATAGAGCTGCCCCAGCCACAGAAGGCCCGGCACATACAGCAGGACGTTGCCGATCAGCATCGCGACGGCCATCCAGATCATCGACCTGTCCCAGCCGCGCCGCGCCAGGAGCCCCAGCGCCAGGGTCGCCAGGACATAGCCCACCAGGTAGCCCCCGGTGCTGCCCATCATGTAGCTCACGCCGTTCAGCTCGGCGGTCGAGCTCTGGAACACGTCGAAGCCGAGGGTGCCCAGGATCATGTAGCCCATGATCGTGGTCAGCCCCAGCCGCGGGCCGTAGGCCGCGCCGATCGACAGGACCGCAAAGGTGGCCATGTTCACGGCCACCGGGCTGCCTGGCACCGGCACCTTGAGCTTGGCCGCGGCGATCAGCGCGCCGATCCCCAGCGCCACCAGCACCGCCTGCTTGATCCTCAGGGCCGCGCCCGTGCCCAGGTTCAGGGCCTCGATCAACACCTTGTCGTTGCGTGCCGCGTCCATGGCCGCTCTCCTCGTCGGTTGCGTTGCGTCCGTCTTGCCCCAAGGTCGCGGCGCCCGCAAGCCTCGGCGGACGCCCGCGTCCCGCGCGCTCAGGGGCGCGTGTAGCACGAGGTCATGGTGTAGTCCTTGCGCGGGCCCCGCACCTCCCACACCGCGGTCCAGTCGTCGGGATCGGCGAGGTCGTAGGCGACGCGGTAGACGTCGGGCGCACAGTCGTGGCGCGCCGTTGGACGGGCGGGATCGAAGGCGTGGAACGGCCGCCCATCGGCAAAGGCGACGGCCACACGCGCACCGTCGGCCCGCCACAGGTAACTGCGGGTGGCGGTCAGCGGCGGTGCGGCGCCCAGATGCAGCGTCCCCGCCTCGTCCTGGCGCCAGAGATCGCCGTCGCGGGTCCAGGTCGCGGTGCCGCTCAGCCGCCCGGACTGGTCCCCGGCGCGGTCGTCGATGCGCCGCGAGAGGCGCCAGCGCCCCTCCAGTCCCGCCAGCCACGCCTGCGCCGCACCCACCACCCCGCGCCTCCCTTGCCGCCCTGCGGCGTGCAGTCTAGGACTGCGCGCGACCTCTCTCAAGAAAGCCGCCGCCGATGATCTCCCGCTATTCCCGCCCCGAGATGGTGGCCGTCTGGTCGCCCGAGACCAAGTTTCGCATCTGGTTCGAGATCGAGGCCCACGCGGGCGACGCCATGGCCGAGATGGGCACCATCCCGCGCGAGAACGCCCAGGCGGTGTGGGCCGCGGCCGACACCGAGTTCGACGTCGCCCGGATCGACGAGATCGAGGCCGTGACCCGTCACGACGTGATCGCGTTCCTCACCCACCTGGCCGAGATCGTCGGCCCCGACAATGCCCGCTTCGTGCACCAGGGCATGACCTCGTCCGACGTGCTCGACACCACCTTCAACGTGCAGCTCACCCGCGCGTGCGACATTCTGATCGCGGATGTCGAGGCGCTGCTCGCCGCGCTCAAGCGCCGGGCCTACGAGCACAAGGATACGGTGCGCATCGGCCGCTCCCACGGCATCCATGCCGAGCCGGTGACCATGGGCCTGACCTTTGCCCGTTTCTACGCCGAGATGGACCGCAACCTGACCCGTCTGCGCACCGCGCGCGCCGAAATCGCGACCGGCGCTCTGTCGGGCGCGGTCGGCACCTTCGCCAACATCGACCCGGCGGTCGAGGCCCATGTCTGCGCCAAGATGGGCCTCAGCCCCGAGCCGATCTCGACCCAGGTGATCCCCCGCGACCGGCACGCGGCGTTCTTTGCCGCGCTGGCGGTGGTGGCCTCGTCGGTGGAGAACGTCGCCACCGAGATCCGCCACATGCAGCGGACCGAGGTGCTGGAGGCCGAGGAGTACTTCGCCCCCGGCCAGAAGGGCTCCAGCGCCATGCCGCACAAGCGCAATCCGGTGCTGACAGAGAACCTGACGGGCCTCGCCCGCCTGGTGCGGTCGACCGTGATCCCGGCGCTGGAGAACGTGGCGCTCTGGCACGAGCGCGACATCTCGCATTCGTCGGTCGAGCGGATGATCGGCCCGGACGCCACGGTGACGCTGGACTTCGCGCTGGCCCGCCTCACCGGGGTGATCGAGCGGCTGGTGGTCTATCCCGACCGCTGCCGCGCCAACCTCGACCGCCTGGGCGGGCTGGTCATGAGCCAACGCGTGCTCCTGGCGCTGACGCAGAAGGGGGTGAGCCGCGAGGACGCCTATGCCCTGGTCCAGCGCAACGCGATGAAGGTGTGGGAGGACGGCGCCGATTTCCAAACCGAACTCCTGGCCGACCCCGAGGTGACCGCCGCGCTCAGCCACGAGGAGATCGCCGAAAAGTTCGACCTGGGCTATCATACCAAGCATGTGGACACGATCTTTGCCCGGGTTTTCGGCGACGGCTGACGCCTCGGCGCCGATCCGATCCGTCGCAGGCCGGGGCCGAGTGACTTTCGCCCCGGCCGTGCTATGCTCCCTGCCACCGACATCCAACGGGAGACGACGCATGAAGACCAAGATCATCATCGCCGCCGCCGCTCTGGCCGTGGCGCCCACCTTCGCCGCGGCGATGTGCTCGGGGCTCAAGCATCAGGACACGGCCATGTCCTGCGCCGATGGCAGCGTCTACGACGCCGACACCAACACCTGCGTAAAGATCGTCACGGGCTGACGCAGCATTCCCCCGGCGTCCGCGCCGGGGTCCTTGCGCCGGAGGGGCCATGAGACCGATCCTTGTCGCCGCGGCCGTCGCCGCGTTTCCGTTGGCCGCCCTCGCGGTGGGGTCCGACGACAGCACCCCGCCCAAACCGACGCAGACCAACACCGACTGCACCGGCGCCCAGGTCTGGGACGAAAAGACCCAAAGCTGCGTCGACGCGCGCGACAGCCGCCTCGACGACGCCACCCGGCTCGACGCCGTGCGTGAGCTGGCGCATGCCGGAGCGCTGGACCGCGCGGGGGCCGTCCTCGACGCGATTGCGGACCAGTCGGGCGACGGGGCCCTGACCTATCGCGGCTTTCTCGCCCGACAGACGGGGGACATGGACGCGGCGATGCTGTGGTATGCCCGCGCGCTCGACAGCAACCCCGACAACCTGCTGGCGCGGTCCTACATGGGGCAAGGGCTGGCGGCGATGGGCGACATGGCCGGCGCCCGCGCGCAACTGACCGAAATCCGCACCCGCGGCGGGCGGTTCACCTGGCCCGAAGTGGCGCTGCGTCTGGCGATCGAGAGCGGCCGCGCGCCCGCCTACTGAGCCGCGGCGCGCGAGGGGTTCAGCAGGACCGGCGCGGGGGTCCGGGCCAGCCACGCGCGCAGGGCATCGGTGACCGCATCGGGCCGCTCCAGCATCGGCACATGGCCCGCGCCCGCCACGATCTCCAACTGCGCGTTGGGCATCAGCCCGGCGAGGAAGTCCAGCCGCTGAGGCCGACAGATCGTATCGGCCGCCCCGCCCAGCACCAGCGCGGGCAACCGCGCCTGGCGCAGGGTCCGCTGTTGGTCCGGCCGCCGCTGCATCGCCCGCGCCTGGCGCAGATAGGTCCCCTCGCCCAGGCCCCGCGCCATCTCGGCCAGACAGTCCCTGAGCGGCGCCCTGAGCGGCCCGGGGGCCAGCGCGTCTTCGGGCACATCCTCGGCCACCACCGCGTCGAGGAGCCCCGCCTTGACCCGCGCCATCCTGAGCTCGCGCTCGGCCGCCACCGACGGCGTCTCGGCCAGACAGAAGGTGGCCGAGAGCGCGATGCGGGTGATCCGCGCACCCGCCTGGCGCAGCATCTCGATGGCGACGCAACCGCCCAGCCCGTGCCCGGCCACGGCGAACCGTTCGGGCGCGGCGGCCAGGGCGGCGGCGGCGGCCTCGCCCACCGTCTCGGCCCGACCCCAGGCCGGCAGGATCAGCGGCATCTCGGCCGACAGCGCCTCGACCTGCGGCCCCCAGAGCCGCACGTCACACATGAAGCCGGGGATCAGCATCAGGGGCTCGGCCGGACGCGGCCCCTCTAGCGGGGATTGATACATGCTCTGCCTCTCGGTCCGATCTTGGTGCCGGATGCCCCGAGGCTAGGCGCAACCGGCGCTCCAGGCAAGCGCGGCGCGCGCCGTTACGGATAGGCGATGCCGCGAAACGGCGGAAAGTGGCCGTGGCAGAGCGGCGCGTCGGGGTCCGGGCGCCAGCGACCGCGCGGCGCGACATAGCTGAACACCCGCCGCTCCGGCGCCTCGCGCCAGGTCAGGTTGAGCGCCGCGTTGATCGGAAAGACCCACACCTCGTGAAACGGTAGGTGGTCGTGGAGCCATTGCGCCAACACGCGCCAATCCTCGCCCGCGGCATAGCGGTCGGCGAACCAGGGGATCACCACGCTGACGCAGGCGCCCATGCGCCCTTCGGCGTCGCGCCGATCCCAGATATGGTTGGCCCAGTTGCGGTCGTTGGCGGCGCAGGCATGCCCCCGGGCATTGCCGAAGGCGTTGACCCGCGGGCTGCGATAGCCCGAGCGGATCTCGATGGGACCGAAGGTCTCGACCAGGGGTTCGAGCAGATCCTCGGCAAGCCGCCGCCCCGCGGCGATCATCAGGTCGGGGTCGTCGGGCAGATTGGGGATGCCGTAGAGGTTGCCGATCTCGGAGTTGAGGAAGTTGCGGACGTAGAAGTGGCGCGACAGGCGCATGCGGCCCAGGCGCTCCAGGGCGGCATAGCTGGCGGGCGGTTTCACAGCGCCTCGGCCCAGGCCGCCACGATCTCGGTCATCGCGTCTGTCAGGCCGGGGCTCAGGATGTCGCCGGCCAGGACGTGGGCGTTGGGGTCGTCGCCGGGCCCCGGGTCCAGGGTCCGCACCGTGACCGACCCGCCCCAGCGCTCGGCGACCGCGCGGGTGGCCTCGGGCCGGACCACCCGGTCGGCGTCGGACCACACGAAGAGCGCGGGAACCTCGGTGGCCGCATAGTCCAGATCGGCGGCATGGGCGACCAGCGCGCCGAGGGCCACCAGGGCCGACGTCGGATAGCGCGGCGTCCACCACGCGGCATGCTCGGCGTTCAGCGGCGCAAAGCTCCGTTCCTCCCCCGCCACCCACGGACCCCAAAGCCGCACGCCCGGCCAGCGCAAGAGCCGCGCCGCGGGAGACGACATGGCGAAGTTGGGCGACAGCAGCACCACCCCCGCCACCCCCTCGGCATAGCGCGGGTCGGCCCCGGCGATGGCGGCCAGGGTGCCGCCGGTGGAGCTGCCCATCACCAGGACGCGGTCGGCCACGGACCGCCCGGCACTCAGCGCCTCGTCCAGGTCGGCCAGCCAATCGCCCGCCCGCGGCTCGGCCAGCGCCGCGCCGTCCCGCCCGTGCCCGGCCAGCCGGGTCAGGATCAGTGGAGCGTTCAGCCGCGCCGCCACCCGCTCGGCCACCGGATGGATGTCGCGCGCGGTGGCGGAGTAGCCGTGCAGATAGACCAGCGCCAGGTCGGCGGAGCGGCCCGGCGCACCGGGCCACACCACCCGCTTCTCCGCGCCGGGGCGCAGGTCGGGCACCTCCCGCTCGGCGGCGGCGAAGTAGCTGTCCAGGTCGCCGCCCAGCCGCGCGGCGTCGAACGGCGGCGGGACCACAGCCCGCTCGGGCGGGGCGGCGAGCCACAGAACCGCGACCGCCGCCACCACGACCGCGATCAGCCCCGCGGCGGCGCGGCCCAGGCGTCTCATCCCGAGACCTCCTCCACCGCCCGCCCGATGGCCGCCAGGCAGGCGGGGTCGGAAAACCTGTGGTCGGCGCCCTTCACCAGCGTCAGCCGCACGTCAGGGCCGTCCAGGTGGTCGAGGAGCCGCAGCGCCACGGACCGCTCCACGTCCGCGTCTGCGGTGCCCTGGAGCAGCCGAACGGGGAACGGCGCCAACAGAGCCGTGCGCAGGACCAGGTGGTCGCGCGCGTCCTCGACCATCCGGCGGGTGATCACATAGGGGTCGCCGTAATCCGAGGGGCGCAAGGTGCGGCCCTCGCGCTCCAACTCGGCCCGCTGCTCGGCTGACAGGCCGGGCAGAAGGCTGTCCTCCATGAAGTCCGGCGCCGCGGCGATGCCCACAAGGCCCGCCACGCGGCCGGGCCTGGCTCGGGCGCAGAGGAGCGCGATCCAGCCGCCCATGGACGATCCGACCAGAACCTGCGGCCCCTCGGTCAGGGCGTCGAGCGCGGCCAGCGCGTCCTCGGCCCAGTCGCCGATGGCGCCGTCCTCGAACCGCCCCGACGATTGCCCGTGCCCGGAATAGTCGAAGCGGAGGAAGGCGCGGCCGCGGTCCCTGGCCCAGTTCTCCAGCCACAGCGCCTTGGTCCCCTCCATGTCCGAGCGGAAGCCGCCGAGGAACACCACCCCCGGCCCCGCCCCGTCGACCCGCACATGGGCGATCCGACGCCCCTCTGGCGTCGTCAACATCTCCGGCATCGCACCCTCCCAGACCGTCGGCCCCGATCTGGCCCGGATCGCGGGTCGAGGGCAAGCGCGACGCGGCAGTCTCAGAGCCCCTCTTCGACCTCGTCGAGGCCCCGCGCCACCGCCACCGCGCCGAGGCACATCGCCGCGAAGAGCGCGAGCGTCGCGCCGGGCCCCGCCAGGGCGGCCAGCGCGCCGAACACGCCCGAGCCCAGCAGGACCAGACCGATCACCGTGTTCGACACCGCGGTATAGGCGGTGCGCAGATCCGCCGGCGCCATGTCGACGAGGTAGGTGGAGCGGCCCTGCCGCACTCCGTGATAGGCGATCATCAGGCCGAAGAGCACCACGGGCATGGCCCAAGCCGTCCCGGCCAGGCCCGCCATGTCCAGCGCCAGGGCCGCCGCGAGGGCCGCCGCGCCGGCGCTGCCCGAGCGGCTGAGCACCGTGCGGCTCGACCGGTCGGCCAGCCGTCCCCAGACATAGGAGCTGAGAAACGACGCAGCGGCCGAGGCCAGCACCAGCGCTCCCAACTGCTCCAGAGCACCGCCCCCCGCCCCGGCGCCCAGCAGGACCAGGTAGGGCGGCGCCAGGGCAGTGGCGGTCAGCAGCCCGCGGGCGGCGATTAAGCGGACGAGTTGCGGGTCTTCGCGCAGGAGCCGCAACTGGCCCCAGGCGGTGCCATCCACCTCACCCGGCGTCGGCTCCTCCCGCAAGGTGGCGAAGATTGCGCCGGCGACCAGCCACAGCGCCGCCGCCAGGGTCAGAGCGCCAACCACGAGGAGGTAGCGTTCGGCGCTTCCGACCAGGAGGAGAAGCGCAAAGGCGACGACGCCGGCCGCCGCCACCGAGCTGGCCAGGCCCGTGGCGCTGCCGCGCCGCGCCTTGCCCACCGTCTTGCCCAGCACATCCTTGTAGCTGACCGAACAGACCGAGCGGGCCAGCGCCAGAACGGCCAGGGCGGCACAGACCGCGATCCCGGCCGCGGCGCCAGAGAGGGTCAGACCGGCGGCGACGATGGCCGCGCAGGCCGCCCCCTGCACCGCGCTCCCCGCGGCCCAGGCCCATTTGCGCCGCGCCATGGCCCGGATCCGCGGCGCGGTCAGCAACTGCGGCAACAGCGCGCCGGCCTCGCGGATCGGCACCAGCAGGCCGACGAAAACCGATCCCGCTCCGAGATGGGTCAGGAGCCAGCTCAACACCAGCTTGGGGTCCAAAAGGCCGTCGGCGAGCTTGGTCATCGACAGCGCCGCGGCGTGGCGGAGGAAGTTGCCCGGCTCGGCCTCCGCCGCCGACGGGGTCAGGCCGCCGTCGTCGTCGGTGTCCTCGGTCAGGGCCTCGAACAAGGTTTCCTCAAAGCTCTCAGCCGCCATCATCCGCCCCTTCTCCTGTGCGCCCCCGGCACATAGCGGCGCGGCGCGGGATGACACGTGCCAATCTACTCACGTAATCAGATTGACACGTGACCATAGAATCACATATTCCGACGCCATGGATGCGATCTTCAAGGCCCTGAACGATCCCGCCCGCCGCGCGCTGCTCGACAGTCTGCGGCGGGAGGACGGGCAGACGCTGACCCAGCTTCAGTCACAGTTCGACATGACCCGCTTCGGCGTCATGAAGCATCTGTCGGTTCTGGAGGCCGCGTCCCTGATCACCGCGGTGAAGAGGGGGCGGTTCAAATACCACTACCTCAACGCCGTGCCCCTCCAGGAGGTGCTCGACCGTTGGATCGAGCCGCTCCTGGCCGCGCCCGCCGCCCGCGGGATGCTGACCCTCAAGTCAGAACTGGAAAAGGACGCTGCCATGACCGACACGACCAAGCCCGACCTGGTGCTGCACACCTACATCGCTTGCACCCGCAACGCGCTGTGGGAGGCGCTGACCTCGGGCGCCGCCCGCGCGCGCTATCACTTCGCCTCGGACCGGGTGGAGGGGAACTTTGCCGCCGAGGGGGACGAGGTGCGCCTCCTGAAGCCCGACGGGGGGCGGATGCTGACCGAGCGGGTGATCTCCATCACCCCCAAAGACCGCATCGAGACGACGTTCCAGCCCGGCTGGGTCGAGGCGGTCGAGGCCAGCCGCGTGGTCTTTTCCCTCGACGAGATCGCCACGGGGATGAAGCTGACGATCGAGCACTACGGCCTGGGCGAGGGGACCGGCCACGTCAACGAGGGCTGGTCCAAGGTCCTGGCCGGGCTCAAGACCTATCTGGAAACCGGCGAAGGCCACCGCTTTTACGAAGAGGCGATGTCAGCCTGAGCGGACGGGCCCGGGCGCCTCAGTCGGCGCTCATCTGATCGAGGGTCAACGGCACGATGAAGTTGCCGTTGATCACCGTCGCCTGGGCGAGCGGGACCATCACCGTCTGCCCGGGCCGCGCCCCGAACAGCAACTCGATGCGCAGGTTGGTGAGCCCGCCCTGCCCCATTCGGGTGCTCACGACCCGGCCGACGACCGCCCCTTGGGACGTGATGACGTTGTTGTGGGTGGTCAGCCGCCGGGCGGTGCGCACCGCCTCGTCCGGGACGCCCGCCGCGATCTCGGCCGCGGCCGGGTGCGGCGCGGTGAGACCGGACGCCGCCGTCAGGGCCAGGACCAGCGCGCTTGCCGATGGCCGCATGTCGCCTCCTTGTCCCCCTGCCCGAGGGCGCTAACACATCTCGGCGGGAAAATCACCTCTTCGGTGGCCCCGCACGGGCGCCTGAGGCGCCGATGCCACTTTGCCAACCGCCGCGCCCTCGCCTAAGAAGGCCCCGACCCCAGCAACCCCACGCGAGGCCCATGACCGAGCCGGAGATTACCCCCGACCTCATCGAGGCCCACGGCCTCGCGCCGGACGAATACCAGCGCATTCTCGACCTCCTCGACCGCACGCCGACGTTCACCGAACTGGGCATCTTCAGCGCGATGTGGAACGAGCACTGTTCCTACAAGTCGTCCAAGAAGTGGCTCAGGACGCTGCCGACCGAGGGGCCGCAGGTGATCTGCGGACCGGGCGAGAATGCCGGGATCGTGGACGTGGGCGACGGCCTCGCCCTGGTCTTCAAGATGGAGAGCCACAACCACCCCTCCTATATCGAGCCCTATCAGGGCGCGGCGACGGGGGTGGGCGGCATCCTGCGCGACGTCTTCACCATGGGCGCGCGGCCAGTGGCGGCGATGAATGCGCTGAGCTTCGGCCGGATCGACCATCCCAAGACGCGCAGCCTGGTTCACGGCGTCGTGGAGGGGATCGGCGGCTATGGCAACGCCTTCGGCGTGCCCTGTGTCGGCGGGGAGGTGCGGTTCCACGCCAGTTACGACGGCAACTGCCTGGTCAACGCCTTTGCCGCCGGGCTCGCCCCGGCCGACGCGATCTTCTACTCCGCCGCGTCCGGCGTGGGCCGGCCGGTGGTCTATCTGGGCGCCAAGACCGGGCGCGACGGCGTCGGCGGCGCCACCATGGCCTCGGCCGAGTTCGACGACACCATCGAGGAGAAGCGCCCGACCGTGCAGGTCGGCGACCCCTTCACCGAAAAGCGGCTGATGGAGGCGTGTCTGGAGCTGATGGCCACCGGCGCGGTGGTGGCGATCCAGGACATGGGCGCGGCCGGGCTGACCTGCTCGGCGGTCGAGATGGGCGACAAGGGCGACCTCGGGATCCGTCTGGACCTCGACCGCGTGCCCTGCCGCGAGACCGGCATGACCGCCTACGAGATGATGCTGTCGGAGAGCCAGGAGCGGATGCTCATGGTCCTCGACCCCGCCCACGAGGACGCCGCGCGGGCGGTGTTCGACAAGTGGGACCTGGATTTCGCCGTGGTGGGCGAGACGATCCCAGAGGACCGCTTCGTCGTCGTGCACGGCGGCGAGGTCAAGGCCGACCTGCCGCTCAAGGCCCTGTCGGGCGAGGCCCCGGAATACGACCGACCCTGGGAGGAGACGCCGCCGCCCGCGCCGCTGCCCATTTTGCCGAAGATCGACCCGATGGAGGGTCTCAGAGCGCTGATCGGCAGCCCCAACCACGCCTGCAAGCGCTGGATCTACGAGCAATACGACACTCAGGTGATGGCCGACACGGTGCGCCCCCCGGGGGGCGGGTCCGGTCTGATCCGCGTCCACGGGACCGACCGGCTGGTCGCTTTCACCGCCGACGTCACCCCCCGCTATGTCGCCGCCGACCCCGAAACGGGCGGCGCCCAGGCGGTGGCCGAGGCGTTTCGCAACCTCGTCGCGTCGGGTGCGCGGCCGCTGGCCGTCACCGACAACCTCAACTTCGGCAACCCCGAGAAGCCGCGGATCATGGGCCAACTCGTGGGCGCGATCCGCGGCATCGGCGCCGCCTGCCGGGCGCTCGACATGCCCGTCGTGTCGGGCAACGTCTCGCTCTACAACGAAACAGATGGGCGCGGCATCCTGCCCACGCCCACCATCGGCGCCGTGGGGCTGATCGACCGGGCCGAGGACGTCATCGGCGCCCACCCCGAGGCGGGCGACCTGGCCATGGTGGTGGGCAGATCGACCGGGCATCTCGGACAGTCCGCGGTGCTGGCCGAACTTCTGGGCATCGCAGCGGGGCCTCCGCCGCCCGTCGATCTGGAGGCCGAGCGGCGCAACGGGGCCTTCGTCCTGGAGCACCGCGACTGGCTCCGCGCCGCCACCGACCTGGGCGACGGCGGCCTGGCGCTGGCCGCATTCGAGATGGCGGCGGCGGCGGGCGTGGGCGTGCGGCTCGATTCCGGCGAAGCCGCCGATCTCTTTGGCGAGGACCAGGGCCGCTACCTCCTCGCCTGCCCCTTCGACTGGGCCGAAGAGCTGATGGTGCGCGCGGGTCGGGCCGGGGTCCCGCTGGACCATGTCGGCCGCTTCGGCGGCGACGAGGTGTGCCTGGGCCGCGGCCGCGCGCCCCTCGCCGACCTGACCGCAATCTGGCGGGGGGCCTTTGCCGCCGCTCTGGGCTGACCGCCCGCGCCTCGTCGCTTGCAGCGGCGGCGCGGCGTCTCTACATTTCGGAAGCGTCAACCGCGAGGATCGCCCGCCATGGCCATTTCGGCACAGGACATCGAAGATCTGCTGCGCGCGTCCTTTCCCAAGGCCCGGATCGTGGTCGAGGGCGACGACGGCGTGCATTTCTCGGCCCTGGTGGTCGACGAGAGCTTTCGCGGCCAGAATCGGGTGCAGCAGCAGCGCGCCGTCTACAGCGCGTTGAAGGGGAAGATGGACGGCAGCCAGGGCGAGTTGCACGCGCTCGCACTGACCACGCGGGCCCCGGAATGAGCACCTTCAGCCTCTCCGCCGTCCTGGGCATCGCCATCCTGGGCGTCCTGGCGGTCCGCGCCACCATCGTCGTGCGCCGCGAGCGGGGCGCGCCGCGGGGCAGCCTGCCGGGCAAGGGGCACCATGTGATCGAGGCCAACTATTTCTCCGGCGGCGCGGGCGGCGGGCATTCCGCCAGCTACAAGGTGCCCAAGGACCCGCAGGCCTATGCCCGCCTGTTCGTGCCCCGCGACCGCGACTGAGCCGCCGCCGCCCCCCGCACCGCACCGCGCCATCCACAGCATTCGAGAGGATCGTCATGACCGCCGACACCGACACCGCCAAGACCCGCATCTCCGACACCATCGCCGAAAACGACGTGGTGTTGTTCATGAAGGGGACCAAGTCCATGCCGCAATGCGGGTTCTCCAGCCGCGTGGCCGGGGTGCTGAACTTCATGGGTGTGGAGTATCACGACGTCAACGTCCTGGCCGACGAGGGCGTCCGCCAGGGGATCAAGGAGTTCTCCGACTGGCCGACGATCCCCCAGCTCTACGTCAAGGGCGAGTTCGTGGGCGGCTGCGACATCGTGACCGAGATGACGCTGTCGGGCGAGCTGGACACGCTTTTGGCCGACAAGGGCGTGAGCTTCGACCAGGCGGCGGCCGAAAAAATCCGCGAGGCCAACGCCTGAGCCGAGGGTGGCGCCCGGCCTGATCGCGGTCGCGCTGGCCGCCGCCTGGGCGCTTGGCACGGGTCTGATCGGCTGGGCCGTCGTCCGCGGTCGCCGCCGCGCTGCCGCGCTGCGCACCCATGCCGCCGAGGCGGGGCTGGAGGTGTCCGAGGAAGCCGGGTCGGGCGGACGCGTGCTGTGCCTGCGCCACCCCGCCGAAGGCTGGACCATCACCGCCTATCGATCGCGATCCGCCTCCGACGGGGGCGGCACCGGCCCGGGTCGGCGCGGCTATTGGACCGAATGGGCGGCCCCCGCCCCGGCGACCGACGGTGGGTTCGCGGTGCTGGGCCCCGCCCTACCGCCGCAGGCCGCGGCCCGCGCCGGACGGGTGATGACCCTTATGGGCGGGCATGTCGGCGATCTGTTCCTCGCCGGGATCGCCCGCGGGCTGGGTGCCGAGGCCGAAGGCCTCGCTTCCGTCCCGCACCAACCCGCGCCCGAAGTCGGCGTGTTGCTCAGCACCCCCGGCGCGGAAGCGGCGTTGACCCCGATCCTGGCCCACCCCGCCCTGCGCGAGAGCCGCCGCGGCCGCAGCGAGATGCGCCAGCCGGTGGTGTTGTTCGGTCCCGGAGGTCTGCGGGTGCGGGTGCGGGCACCGCTGACCGATGGCGCCGACGCTGCGCACCTGGCCGATCTGGGCCGCGCCCTGGCCGATGCGTTGCGCGGCGATCAGCCCGCCTCCGCCTGAGCCGCGCGCCCGGCGAACCTCCGACCGCGCTTCGGGGGGTGCCAGGAGCAGGATGCGGGATGAACGGACGCGCCCAAGCGCCTCACCGCGCCCGCTGATAGGCTGGGCCGCGGCGGCCTCCGTTCAATGCGGGGTCGGTTGGTTTTGCGTCCAGCGGTCCGAAACCCTTGCCCATGGCGAAAGCCCACAACGGTCATGACTTTCCTGATGCCCAGCCTTAAGCGCCCGCTGGCGGCACGCCGGGCAGCGCCGTCCCGCCCCCACGGCGCGGCGCTCTGGCCGCCTCCCCTCGGGACGGCGCTGCCGGTCGTTCAAAGCGGGGGCGCTTGGCGCCGGGGGCATTCTGCTCCAAGGAGGGCTGCCCCGCGCGCCGGGATCACTCGGCGGCGCGTTCCTCGACCCGGTCGGCGATGGCCTCGGCCCGCGCGGCGAGTTCGGCCATGGTGTCGACCACCGCCGCCGGGATCACCGGCACCTCGACGCGATGCGGCTCGGGCGCGGGGGCGGATTTCAGCGCCTGAACCTCTTCGGACAGGACCGTCACCTGCTGCTCCATCCGGCGGAGCTGTTCCTCCATCCCCGCCGTCTTGTCCGCCAGCATCAGGCCGGACATCAGGAGCATCCGGGTCTCGGGGATGCGGCCGATCTGATCGCTGAGCACCGTCGCCTCGGCATCGAGCAGACGCGCGGCGCTTTGCAGAAAGTGCTCTTCGCCGTCCTGGCAGGCGACCTCGTACTCCCGTCCGCCGATGGCGACCTTGACCTCAGGCATTGGCTCCACGCTCCTCGCCTCCGTCGACCAGGGGCGCCAGCGCCCCCAGGATCTGTTCCATCTCGGCGCGGTCGCTGTCGCGGGCGGCGGTCAGCGCCTCCAACTCGCCGCGCAGCGCGCCGTTCACCAGGTCGGCATCGGCGAGCCCGGCGGCATTGGCCTCGCGCAGCGCCTGGCTGGTCTCGCGCAGGGCCGCATTCACCCGCTTGAGCCGCGCGCGGTCCTCTTCCAACTCGGCGACCACCCGGCGGGCGGTCTCCAGATCGTTTTCCAACTGCGTCACCCGGCCGTCCTGGCGCGCCTTGATCGCGCGCACCCGCTCTTCGAGCTGGGCGGTCAGCTCGCGTTCGGCCTCCAACTCGGCCTGCACCTCGGCGGCGCTCGGCCCGTCGTCCTGGGGCGCGGGATCCGGCGCGGCCACGGGACGCTCCAGCACATCCACGCCCGCACCGATCCGGTCCAGCGCGGCGGTGATCCGCCTCTGTAGCTCGGTGATGTCCATCATGCTGCCTGTCCTCTCGCGCGCGGTCCCGCTTGCCGTCGCAGTGCGAATCGCAGGAACTCGGGTTTGGCCGCTTTATGACGCGGAATCGGGGCGAATTCAGCCCCCCTTTGCCCGAATCGGCCGCGGGACGCCGGGCCGCGCCGCTTGAACTCGGGTCGGGGCCTGCGTATCAGGCGGCAACGCCCGCACCCTGCCCTTGCAAAGGACGCTGCCCGTGGACCTCTCGACACTTCGTGACCGCAATCCCGATCACTTCGACAAGGCGGCCGCGCTGCGCTTTCTCGCCCTCGACGCCGTGAAGGCGGCGAACTCGGGGCACACGGGGATGCCCATGGGCATGGCGGACGTGGCCACCGTGCTGTTCCAGCGGCATTTGAAGTTCGACGCCGCCGCGCCGGATTGGCCCGACCGCGACCGGTTCATCCTGTCGGCGGGGCACGGCTCGATGCTGCTCTACGGGCTCTTGCACCTCACCGGCTACGAGGACATGACGCTGGAGCAGATCCGCGACTTCCGCCAATGGGGGTCGCGGACGGCGGGGCATCCGGAATACGGACACGCCAAGGGGATCGAGACCACGACCGGCCCGCTGGGTCAGGGACTGGCGAACTCGGTCGGCTTTGCCATCGCCGAGGAGTCGCTGCGCGCCCGTTTCGGGGCCAAGGTCGTGGATCACCGCACCTACGTGATCGCCGGCGACGGCTGCCTGATGGAGGGCGTGAGCCAAGAGGCCATCGCCCTGGCCGGGCACCTGCGCCTGGGCCGTCTGATCGTGTTCTTCGACGACAACGGCATCACCATCGACGGCAAAGTGAGTCTGGCCGACTCCACCGATCAGAAGGCCCGTTTCGCCGCGTCGGGTTGGCACGTGCAGGATTGCGACGGGCACGACCCCGAGGCCATCGACACCGCCATCCGCGCGGCCCAGGACGACCCGCGCCCGTCGATGATCGCCTGCCGCACCCATATCGCCCTGGGCACCGCGGCGCAGGACACGGCCAAGGGGCATGGCGCGCTGACCGACGATCAGCTCATCGCCGACACCCGCGACGCCTATGGCTGGGGCCACGCGCCCTTCGACATCCCCGCCGAGATCAAGTCGGCCTGGGAAGACATCGGCCGCCGCGGCGCCGAGACGCGGGCGGCGTGGGAGGAACGGCTCGCCGACCTCTCCGACAACCGCCGTGCGCTGTTCCAACGGGTGCAGGCGGGCGAGGCGCCCAAGAAGTTGGCGGCGACGATCCGGGCGCTGAAGAAGCAGATCAGCGAAACCGCGCCAAAGGTTGCCACCCGCAAAAGCTCGGAAATGGTGCTGGAGGTGGTCAATCCGATCATGCCCGAGACCCTGGGCGGCTCGGCCGACCTGACGGGCTCGAACAACACGCTGACCTCGGACCTGGGCAAGTTCACCGCCGAGGACCGCAAGGGTCGCTACATCCACTACGGCATCCGCGAGCACGGCATGGCCGCGGCAATGAACGGCATGGCGCTGCACGGCGGCGTGCGGCCTTACGGCGGCACCTTCATGTGCTTCACCGACTATGCGCGCCCGGCGATGCGCCTGTCGGCGCTGATGGGGATCGCGCCGGTCTACGTCATGACCCACGACAGCATCGGATTGGGCGAGGACGGCCCGACGCACCAGCCGGTCGAGCATCTGGCAATGCTGCGCGCGACGCCCAACACCTATGTCTTCCGCCCTGCCGACACGGTCGAGACGGCCGAGGCGTGGGAGCTGGCGCTGACCCGCAGCGACGCGCCCGCGGTCCTGGCGCTGACCCGGCAGGGGGTGCCCACGGTCCGCACCGCCCACAAGCAAAAGAACCTCAGCGCCCAAGGCGCCTATGTGCTGGCCGACGCCGATGGCAAGCGGCAGGCGGTGCTTCTGGCCACTGGGTCCGAGGTGTCGGTGGCGATGGCCGCCCGCGATCTGCTGCACAGCGAAGGCATCGGCACCCGCGTCGTGTCCATGCCCTGTTGGGAACTGTTCGAAGACCAGGACGAGAGCTATCGCCGCAAGGTGCTGCCGGCCGGTCCGGTGCGGGTGGCGGTGGAGGCCGGCGTGCGCCTGGGCTGGGATCGCTGGCTCTACGGCGAACGGGGACGGCGCGACAAGGGCGGCTTCGTCGGCATGGAGGGCTTCGGCGCCTCGGCCCCGGCCGAGACGCTCTACGAGAAGTTCGGGATCACCGCCGAGGCCGTGGCGGAGCGGGTGAAATCCCTGCTCTGACACGAATTTTCGTCGAAAATTCGCAGGCGATCCTTCGTCGAAGGATCGTCTCGCCTCAGAATGCCTCCGGCCGCGCCTCGCGGGCCATGTGGTCGAGGACGGCGTTGACGAACTTGGGTTCGCGGCCTTCGGGAAAGAAGGCGCGGGCCACGTCCACGAACTCCACGATCACCACTTTGGGCGGTGTGGCCCCAGCGGTCAGCTCGGCCCCCGCGGCGCGGAACAGCGCGCGGAGCGTCGGGTCGATGCGGTGGATCGGCCACTTGGCCACCAGCGCCCGGTCGGTCATCTGGTCGATCTTGGCCTGCCGCTCCACCGCGCCTTCCAGCAGCGCGCGGAACAGGTCGACGTCGCCCTCGGCCATCTCCTCGCCGTCGTAGACCGCGCCGAAGCGGTGGGTCTCGAACTCGGACCGCACCGTGTCGATCGTCAGGCCGGAATGCTCCATCTGGAACAGCGCCTGCACGGCGTAGAGGCGCGCCGCGGACTTCATCTGCCGGCGGTCGCGCTTGCGGGTCGGGGCGGCGTCGCTCACGCCTCGCCCCCGCGCTTGAACCCGATCCCGCGGGTCCGCGACCAGCGCTGACCGAGCGCGATCAGGTGCAGCGCCGCCGCCGCCGCGCCGCCGCCCTTGTCCTGATCGTTGGGGTCGGCGCGCACGGCCGCCTGCGCGTGATTTTCCACCGTCAGGATGCCGTTGCCGATGCAGCAGCCGTCGAGGCCGAGAAGCGTCAGGCCGCGGCTGGAGTCGTTGCACACCGTGTCATAGTGCGTGGTCTCGCCCCGGATGACGCAGCCCAGTGCCACAAACCCGTCGAAGTCTCCCGTGCGCTGGGCGATGCGGATCGCCGTCGGCACCTCCAGTGCGCCGGGCACCTCGACCGTCTCGTGGGTCGCGCCGACGCCGTCCAGACCCGCGCGGGCGCCGGTCAGCAGCATGTCGGCGATGTCGCGGTAGTAGGGTGCGACGACGATCAGCACGCGGGGTGCCTTGTCGAAGGACGGCAGCGGCGGGGTGTAGTGCGAGGCTCCGGCCATCAACCGATCTCCGATATCTTGCGGGTGCCGACAATTTCGAGCCCGTAGGCTTCGAGCCCCACGACTTTGGGGCGCGGCGAGTTGGTGAGGAGGATCATCCGGGCGATGCCGAGGGACGACAGGATCTGCGCGCCGAGGCCGTATTGGCGCAGCGTCTGAGGAGACACCTCCTCAGCGGCGGCGAGCTTCATGTGGAGGTCGCGCAGGAGCACCAGCACCCCCCGCCCTTCGGCCGCGATCAACCTCATCGCGTCGCCGAACTCGCGCGCCCGCCCCTTCGGCCCGGTGCCCACCACGTCCAGCAGCGGGTCCATGGCGTGCATCCGCACCAGCACCGGGTCGTCGCCCGAGATGTCGCCCTTGATCAGCACGATGTGCTCGGCACCCTGCGTCTCGTCGGTGTAGATGCGCAGGGTCCAGTCGCCGCCGAACTCGCTCTGCACGGTCTGCTCGTCGCGGACTCGGACCAGGTTGTCGTGGCGGCGGCGATAGGCGATCAGCTCGCTGATGGTGCCGATCTTGAGGTTGTGGCGCTGGGCGAAGGCGACGAGGTCGGGCAGCCGCGCCATCGAGCCGTCCTCGTTCATGATCTCGCAGATCACGCCGGAGGGGTTCAGGCCCGCAAGCCGCGCGATGTCCACCGCGGCCTCGGTATGGCCCGCGCGCACCAGAACGCCGCCGTCGCGGGCGCGCAGGGGAAAGACGTGGCCGGGCGTGGCGATGTCCGCCGCGGTCTTGCCTGCGTCGATGGCCACGGCGACGGTGCGGGCGCGGTCGTGGGCCGAGATGCCGGTCGAGACCCCCTCGCGCGCCTCGATGGAGACGGTGAAGGCGGTCTCGTGGCGGCTGGAGTTGTAGGAGGCCATGAGCGGCAGGCCGAGGGCGTCCACCCTCTGGCCTGTGAGGCTGAGGCAGATCAGGCCGCGGCCGTGGGTGGCCATGAAGTTGATCGCGTCGGGCGTCGCCATCTGCGCGGGGATCACCAGGTCGCCCTCGTTCTCGCGGTCCTCGTGGTCGACGAGGATGAACATGCGCCCATTGCGCGCGTCCTCGATGATCTCGTCGATGGACGAGACGGCGTCGTGATAGTCGGGAGCGAGGCTGTCGGTCATCGGTGTCCGGTCCAGGGGTCCGCGGCGCAGATAGCGCAGGGGCGCGGCAATGGCCAGAGCGGCGCGCGGGGCCCGCGGCGTCGCGCCGGAATCTTTGTGCCTTCGGCGAGGATATTTGGAAAGGAAAGTCGGGGCGGGTCTCACCCCTCGGCGAAGTAGCGCGGCCCGTCGACGTATCCCGCCAGGCGGCCCGCGGCGCTCCACCCCCGCTCCCACGGGGCGGCGCCGACCAGCACGACGCCGTCTGCCGGCAGGCGGTGGGCGGCGCGGGCGGCGTCGAGGAGCGCGCGTTGGCGGGCGAAGGGGTCGTGGGGCCCGGGGCCCGGGTGCAGGGCGTCGAGCGGCAGGTCGTCGTCCAGGGCGCCGCGGTCGAGGCCAAGGCGCAGCGCTTGCACGACCGCAAGACGGCGGGCGGCGGGGTCGGACAGGCGGTCGCGGGGCCGCACCAGGCCCAGGCCGTTCTGGGAAAACAGGAAGCCGACGATGTCGCGTCCGGTGGCGGCGCGGACGCTGGCATAGGTGCGGTAGTCGAGACCCAGCTCGGCCGCGCGGGCCACCCGGCGGCGCACCACGTTCAGCGGCATGTGCGGCAGCAGCTCTGCCCGCGCCCGGGTCCAGCAGGTGCGGCGCCAGCCGCGGCCCTCCAGCGCCGGGCCGCCGTTGTGGCCGATCCCGCTCACAGCCAGCCCACCGACGCGCGGGCCGCCGCCTCGGCCGACGTGGCGCTGTCGTAGGTCGGGCCGGTGCCCGGGCCCAGGCGGCGCCAGCCATGCGGGTCCTCGGGGTCGCGGCGGCACTCGACCCAGCCATAGCCGTCGGCATGGCGCAACACGTCGACGCAGCGCATTTCGTCGGCGTCGTTCAGGGAGGCGACGACCACGGGTTTCATGCCGCCTCGGTCAGGCGGGCGACATAGCGGGCGAGCGTGTCGATTTCGAGGTTCACCGCGTCGCCCTCGGCCACGCCACCCCAGGTCGTCACCGCCTTGGTGTGGGGGATCATGTTCACGCCGAAGCGGGCGCCGGCCACCTCGTTCACGGTCAGCGAGGTGCCGTTCAGCGCCACCGACCCCTTGGGCGCGATGAAGCGGGCCAGCGCCGCGGGCGCCTCCAGCGTCACGCGGGTCGAGTCGCCCTCGTCGCGCACTTCCACCACCTGCGCCACGCCGTCCACGTGGCCCGAGACGATATGGCCGCCCAGCTCGTCACCGACCCTCAGCGCGCGTTCGAGGTTGATGCGCCGCCCCTCGGGCCATCCGTCCGCGCCGATGTTGGTCTTGGACACGGTCTCGGCCGAGATCTCCACCGCGAACCAGTTCCGCGGCACGCTGCCGGTGGCCACCACGGTCAGGCACACGCCGTCGCAGGCGATGGAGGCGCCCAGGTCGATCCCGTCCAAATCATAGTCGCAGCCGATGCGGGCGCGCAGATCGCCCCGCCGTTCGACCTCAAGAACCTCGCCGATGTCGGTGATGATGCCGGTGAACATGTGCCGCCGCCCCCGATTGTTGCCGATCCATAGCTAGGCCGGGCCGAATCCGGCCGCAAGGCCCGCGATACGGCACAGTCGAGCCCCGCCCTTGCCTCAATCGACCGTATATTGGACTGTCGGAGCAGGGGAGGCCGTTCCGCGATGCGCGGGAGGGCCCGGGAAAGACGAGCATGACCGACCAAGGGCACGCGGCGACGCGCCGCTTTCTCTTCCTTCAGGGGCCGCACGGGCCGTTCCTTTCCGCCCTGGCACGGATGCTGGCGGCGGCGGGGGCGACGTCATGGCGCGTCGGCTTCAACCGCGGCGACCAGGCGTTCTGGCACGACCGGGCGCGCTATATCCCCTATCTCGACGCGCCCGAGGAGTGGCCCGAGGCCTTTGCCGCCATCGTCGCAGAGCGGGCGATCACCGACATCGTGCTGTATGGGGACACCCGGCCGATCCACGCCCAGGCCATCGCCCATGCGCGCGCCCAGGGTCTGACCGTCCACGTGTTCGAAGAGGGCTATCTGCGGCCCTACTGGGTGACCTACGAACGCGGCGGATCCAACGGCAACTCGCGGCTGGTGGAGACTTCGGTGGCCGACATGCAGCGAGCGCTCGCCACGGCCGAACTGGACCTGCCCGAAGCGCCGTCGCGCTGGGGCGACATGCGCCACCACGTATTCTACGGCGCCGCCTATCATGCCTTCGTCCTGCTGGCGAACCGCCGCTATGCGCGGTTCCGCCCCCACCGGGCCCTGACCGTGGCGCAGGAGTTCCGGCTCTATCTCAAACGGCTCGTTCTCATGCCGGTGCTCTGGGCCGACCGGGTGCAGGCGACCTGGCGCATCAAGAATGGCGGTTTTCCCTATCATCTCGCGCTCTTACAGCTCGAACATGATTCGAGCTTTCAGACCCATTCGCCGTTCTCCTCCATGGCGGAGTTCCTGGAGGTGGTGATCCGCGGCTTTGCCGAGGGCGCGCCGGGGCATCACCACCTGGTGGTCAAGGCGCATCCCCTGGAGGACGGCCGCTCGAACCAGCGCCGTGCGGTCAAACGGCTGGCGCAACGCTTCGGCGTGGGCGCACGGGTGCATTACGTTCGGGGGGGCAAGCTGGCCTATCTCCTGGACCACGCCCGCTCGGCCGTCACGGTGAATTCCACGGCGGCGCAGCAGGTGCTGTGGCGCGGGCTGCCGCTCAAGGCGTTCGGCACGGCGGTCTTTGCCAAGGCCGAGTTCGTGTCGACCCAGCCGCTGCCCGAGTTCTTCGCCCGGCCGACCCGCCCCGACAGCCGCGCCTACCGCGACTACCGCCACTATCTGTTGGAGACGAGCCAGGTCGCCGGCGGCTTCTACTCGGCCTCGGCGCGGCGGCGCCTGTTGCGCCAGGTGGTCGACATGATGCTGGCCGGCGACGATCCCTACGAGGCGCTCAGCCGCGGAACAGCGGCACCGCGGCAACAGTTGCGCGCCGTGCAATGAGCGGGGATGGGCAGCGCCCTAGCTTTTCTGCCACTATTCCGATAATTTAGCAAAAAAGTTCGAGGCAGAATAACAAGGTCGAGGAGACCGAGCAGTGAAAATCAGACATTCGCGCACCGCGAAGGTCGCGCTGGCGCTGGCCCTGACGGGTGCGCTGGCCGGCTGTGGGCTGCCCCGTTCCGGCCCGACCAAGGCGGAGATTTTCGAGGGATCGGTCCAGCGTCAGGGCGACGCCTTCATCGTCACGGTGAACGAGCGGGTGACCCGCGCCACGGCCATGGTCCCCTCTCTGGGCTTTCCGGCCGCGTTCCGCAACGCCGGCGTGGTCGGGTCCGACACCATCCGGCCGGGCGACGTGCTGGGCCTGACGATCTACGAAAACGTGGACGACGGGCTGTTGGCCAACGAGGGGCTGAACTCGACCCTGCTGGAAGAGGTGCAGGTCGACGGCTCGGGCTTCATCTTCGTGCCCTATGCGGGGCGCATCCGGGCGGCCGGGAACTCGCCCGAGGCGATCCGCCGGATCATCACCGAGCGGTTGGCCGGTCAGACGCCCGACCCCCAGGTGCAGGTGCGCCGCCTGGCGGGCGACGGCGCCACCGTGTCGGTGGTCGGCGGGGTCGGCGCCCAGGGCGTCTATCCCATCGAGCGACCGACCCGCACACTGGCGTCGATGCTGGCCAGGGCGGGCGGCATCGCCATCCCCAGCGAAGTCGCTCAGGTGTCGGTCATCCGGGGCGGCCACACGGGCCGCATCTGGTTCGAGGACCTCTACCGCAACCCCCGGCTCGACATCGCGCTCAGGGGCGGGGACAAGGTGCTGGTGGAGCAAGACAATCGCGCCTTTACCGCGCTGGGGGCCACCGGCACCCAGACCCGGGTGGACTTCGAGGACCGCACGATCAGCGCGATCGAGGCCATCGCCCGGGTAGGCGGTCTGAACTCGAACCTCGCCGACCCCACAGGCGTCTTCGTGTTCCGCAACGAACCCGAGGAGATCGCCGAGCAGGTTTTGGCCCGCGACGACCTCAACGGCACCCAGCGCTTCGTCTATGTGCTGGACCTGACCGCGCCCACGGGCATGTTCGAGGCCCGCGACTTCGTCATCCGCGACGGCGACACCGTCTATGTGACCGAAGCGCCCTATGTGCAGTGGCAAAAGACGCTGGCCGCCTTGACCGGCACGGTCGGCGCCGCGAACTCGGTGCAGAACATCGCCGACGGGGGCGACTGACGCGGCCTTGACGGGCCTGGGCGATCCACCCGACGCCGGCGTCCCCGGGCGCCGGCGTCTCTACGTCTACTCGGGGGGGTTCCTGACCGGGCGCAGGGTGCGGCGGATCCTGTCGCTGGCGGGGTGGGACGTCTCTCTGGGAAGACCCGGGCCCGATGGGTTCGTGGGCGTCTGGGGGCACCGCCCCGTCGCGCGGCGCGGCGAGGCCATGGCGGCGCGCACGGGCGCAACGCTGGTCCGGGTCGAAGACGCCTTTCTCCGCTCGCTCTTTCCCGGCCGCTCGGGCGCGCAGACCCTGGGGCTGACCGTCGACACCCGCGGCACCTACTACGACAGCCGCCAGCCCTCGGACCTGGAGCGTCTGTTGGCGACACATCCCCTGGACGACACCGCGCTGCTCGACCGGGCGCGGGCGGCGGTGCGGCGGATCCGGGCCGCGCATCTGACGAAATACAGCGCCGTGGACCCCGCCCTGCCCGTCCCCGACGCCCCTTACGTCGTGGTGGTCGACCAAACCCGCGGCGACGCCTCGATCCGCCTGGGCGGCGCTACCGCGGCGACCTTTGCCGAGATGCTGACCGTCGCGCGGCTGGAGAACCCCGGCGCGCGGATCGTGATCAAGGGCCACCCCGAGACCGCCGCCGGCCACCGGCCCGGCCATTTCGGACCCGCCGATCTGCGCGACGGCGACGTGCTGCTGACGGATCCGGTCAGCCCCTGGGCCCTGTTCGAGGGCGCCACCGCCGTCTATGCCGCGACCTCGCAACTGGGCTTCGAGGCGATTCTGGCCGGGCACCGCCCGCGCGTCTTCGGCCGGCCCTTCTATGGCGGCTGGGGGCTGACCCAGGACGAAACCCCGGTCGCCCGCCGCGAACGCCGCCTCACTCGGGCGCAGCTCGTGGCGGCGGCCCTGGTGCTCTATCCGGTCTGGTACGACCCCTACGGCGACCGGCTGGGCCAAGTGGAAGACGTGATCGGCGCGCTGGAGGCCCAGGCGCGGGCCTGGCGCGAGGACCGCCGAGGCTATGTCGCCTCGGGGATGCGGCTGTGGAAGCGGGGGGCGCTGCAACGCAGCTTCGGCCGCTACCGGCGGCTGCGGTTCCGCGACGATCCCGCCGCGGCGACCGCGCTCGCGCGGCGCACGGGCCGCCCCCTGCTGGTCTGGGCAGGCAAGGCGACGGCGGCACACGCGGCCCCGATCCGGCTGGAGGACGGGTTCCTGCGCTCGCGCGGACTGGGCGCGGCGCTGGTGCCCCCCCTGAGCCTGGTCGCCGATCCCGACGGCATCTACTACGACCCCACGCAGCCCTCGCGGCTGGAGGCGCTGATCGCCGAGGCCGCCGCCCTGCCGCCCGAGGATCTGCGCCGCGCCGAGGACCTGATCGCGGCGCTGACCGGGCTCAAGCTGTCGAAATACAACCTGGCGGGCCGGTCGGTGCCGGACCTGCCCCGGGGGCATCGCATTCTGGTGCCCGGCCAGGTGGAGGACGACGCCTCGATCCGCCTGGGTGCCCAGGCGCCCGCCACCAATCTCGGCCTGTTGCAGGCCGTGCGCGCCGCAAACCCCGATGCCGTGGTGATCTACAAACCGCACCCGGACGTGGAGGCCGGTCTCCGCCGGGGCGCGGTGGCCGAGGCCGACGCCCGCGCCCTGGCCGACGTGGCGGCGGCGGAGGCCGATCCCATTGGCCTGATCGCGGCGGCCGACGCGGTCTGGACCATGACGTCGCTCATGGGCTTCGAGGCGCTGCTCCGGGGCAAGCCCGTCACCTGCCTCGGCACGCCGTTCTATGCCGGGTGGGGCCTGACAAGCGACCTGGGCCGGGTGCCCGCCCGGCGGCGGGCGCGGCCAACGCTTGCCGCGCTCGTCCACGCCACGCTCATCGCCTATCCGCGGTATGTCGACCCGGTCACCGGGCTGCCCTGCCCGGTGGAGGTGGCCGCGGCGCGGCTCGCCTGCGGTCCCCTGCCCGGTCCTGGCCCTGCGAACCGCCTGTTGTCGAAACTTCAGGGCCTGTTGGCGAGCGCGGATCCGTTCTGGCGCTGAGTACTCGGGCGGGATCGCGGGGTGTCGGCGTGCGCCTTCGGCGAGGATATTTGACAAGGAAAGTTTGCAGGGGCGCGCTCAGGGGCGGTCGCGGGTCCAGTGGGACAGGGTATCGCCGGCGAGGGGCTCGGTCTGATCGAGCGTGTAGCGGGGGGCGTCGGCGAGGCGGTCGAGGTGGAGGGGGCCGACGGCGGTGAGGCCGTCGGCGCCGAGGGCCAGGCCGGCTGTCATCGCGACCAGGCGGTCGACCAGATCGGCCGCCAGGAGGCTCGCCGCGAACTGGCCGCCGCCCTCGCAGAACACCCGCGTCAGACCCTCGGCGCCCAGCCGCGCGAGGAGCGCGGGAGCCGCAAGGCCGGTTGGGCCGGACGCGACCTCCAGACAACGCGCGCCGGTGGCCTGCCATTCGACCAGGCGCGCCGCGGGGGCGTCGGAACCGTGGCACAGCCAGACTGGCGCCTCCCCCGCAGTGCGGCCGAGCGTGCCGCGGGGGTCGACGTCGAGGGTCCGCGCAGCGACCACGCGCACCGGCTGCGCCACGTCGCCGAACCCCCGCACCGTCAGCGAGGGGTCGTCGGCCCGCGCCGTGCCCGCCCCCACCAGCACCGCATCATGGGTGAGCCGCATCAGGTGCACCCGCCGCCGCGCCGCCGGTCCGGTGATCCACTGGGATTCACCGGTAGCGGTGGCGATGCGTCCATCGACGCTCATCGCCAGCTTGAGCGTGAGGAGGGGCCGCCCCGCGGCGACCCGGCTCAGAAACCCGGCGTGGTCGCGCGCAGCGGCGGCGGCGCAGACGTCTTGGTCCACGGCGACGCCTGCCGCACGCAGCCGCCCATGGCCGCGCCCGGCGACCCGCGGGTCGGGATCGGTCAGCGCGGTAACCACCCGCGCCACTCCAGCCGCGATCAGCGCGTCGGCGCAGGGCGGGGTGCGGCCGTGGTGGGCGCAGGGTTCGAGCGTCACGTAGGCCGTCGCGCCCCGCGCCGCGGGACCGGCCTGGGCCAGCGCCACGGTCTCGGCATGGGGGCGGCCGCCCGGGCGGGTCCAGCCGCGCCCGACCACCCGGCCGCCCGCCATCAGAACGCAGCCGACCGCGGGATTCGGCCAAACCCGCCCCAGCCCGCGCCGCCCCAGGGCCAGCGCGTGGCCCATGTGGCGGCGGTCCGCCTCGCTCACGTCTCGTCGCGGGGACCGGGGCGCAGCTCGCTCACGAACTTGTCGAAGTCGTCCGCCGCCTGGAAGTTCTTGTAGACGCTGGCGAAACGGACATAGGCCACGGTGTCGATCCGCGCCAGGCTCTCCATCACGATCTCGCCGATGACCTTGGAGGGGATGTCGGTCTCGCCCATGCTCTCCAACCGCCGGACGATCCCGCTGATCATTTGGTCCATGCGCTCGGGCTCGATCGGCCGCTTCTGGAGCGCGATGCGGATTGAGCGCTCCAGCTTGTCGCGATCGAAATCTTCGCGCCTCCCGTTGGATTTGATCACCACCAGATCGCGGAGCTGCACCCGCTCGTAGGTGGTGAAGCGCCCGGCGCAGGCCGGACAGAATCGCCGCCGCCGGATCGCCACGTGATCCTCCGCAGGCCGCGAATCCTTGACCTGCGTGTCGATGTTTCCGCAAAACGGACAGCGCATGACGCCTCCCTCGGTCCCCGGCCTCAGTGTCCCGCCAGCACTATAGGAGCGCCGCCACAGATTGGGTAGGCCTTAAACGCCGGCCCAACATGCGGGGCGAACCGAACCGCCGCCCGCGCGTTGGACCGCACGGCCATTCGCCACAGGAGGGATGCGGCATGACAACCAGGACACTGTTCATCACCGGAGCCAGTTCCGGGATCGGGGCGGCCACGGCGCGCGCGGCGGCGGAGGCGGGGTGGTCGGTCGCCCTGTTCGCCCGCAGCGCGGACAAACTCGACGCGCTGGCGGCCGAGATCGGGGACAAGGCCTTGGCCCTGCCCGGCGACGTCACCGACCTGTCGGCGGTCGAGGCCGCCGTGGCCCGCACCGTCGAGCGCTTCGGCGGCGTCGACGCGGCCTTCGCCAACGCGGGCATGGGGCTCGACACGCCCGGCACGGTCGCGGGCGATCCCGAGGAGTGGCGCCGGATGGTCGATCTCAACATCATGGGGCTGCTCTACACCGCCCGCGCCGCCCTGCCCGAGTTGAAGAAGACCAAGGGCACGCTGGTCCTGACCGGATCGGCGGCAGGCCGGCGGCACATCCCGGGCTCGATCTACGGGGCGACCAAGTGGTTCGTCCACGGCTACGGCGGCAACATGGCCGAGGAGATGCGCGAATGGGGCGGCCGCTGCGCGGTGATCGCGCCGGGCATGGTGGACACGCCGTTCTTCGACGCGGCCAAGCCCGACCAGCTCCAGCCCGAGGACGTGGCCGCCGCGGTGATGCACGCCATCGATGCGCCGGCCCGGGCGGCGATCCGCGAGATCTATCTGATGCCCCAGGCGTGAGCCAGGCGGCGGCGGCGGAACGGGCGGGTCGGCGGCGCGTTGGGCGGGTGGAATCAATCAGGAGGATCTCCCATGTCCGTCGCCCGCGTCACCGAAATCTCCGCCACCTCGACCCAGAGCTTTGACGATGCCGTCGCCCAAGGAATCGCCCGCGCGTCCGAGACCATCCGCGGGATCGAGAGCGCCTGGGTCAAGGAGCAGACCGTCAAGGTCGAGGATGGCAACGTCGTCCACTACCGCGTCAACCTGAAGGTCACGTTCCTGTTGGACGACTGAGCCTCAGGCCAGATGCGCCGCGATCCGCCGCCGATGCGGCCGGTCGCGGTGCTCCCACAGATAGATCCCCTGCCAGGTGCCGAGCGCTAGGCGCCCGTCCCTTACCGGGATCGACAGGCTGACCGGCAGCAGCGCGGCCTTGATATGCGCGGGCATGTCGTCGGGGCCTTCGACCGTGTGGCGCAGCCAGGCCATCGTGGGGTCGTCGGCAGGGGGCACCAGGCGCCGGGCGAACGCCTGTAGATCGCGCACCACGTCGGGGTCGGCATTCTCCTGCACCAACAGCGAACAGGACGTGTGGCGGACGAAGAGGGTGAGGAGGCCGGTGCCGCGCACCCAGCCCGCCACGCTGCCGGTGATCTCGATCAGCCCCGGCCCCGGCGTGTCGACCGAGAACTCGGTCTGGCGCGCGCTCAGCGATCCGTCTCGTTGCAGAACATCCGCGCGTGCGCCACGGTCCGGCCGGCGTCGCGCTCCCACAAGCTGAGCAGGCCGCTGCGGGAGGCCGCGTCGCCCCGGTCGAGGCTAAAGATGATGCCCTCGCCCGACCCGCGGGGAGGCTCGCTGACCCGGTAGACCCGCGTGGCGGGCGGCAGGTTCAGACCCCGCCAGGCATAATCCGCCGCGGCGCACCAGAACGACGGGGCGCCGTTGCTGCCCCCGCCCCAGCGCACCTCGAAGCGGCCGGGGCCGACCTGATCCACCGACATGCCGTTCTCGGCCAGGAACGCCGCCGCCGGACCTGCAAGGGCCAGACACAGCCCCATCGCACACACTCTCTCGATCACACGCATCATGGCCTCCTTGCCCGATGCGCGCAGTCTGCCACGGCCGCGGGGCGGCGCCAAATCACGATCCGGCGCCCTCGACCCGCGCCTTGAGGTTGGCGAGGCCCCGGTCGTAGTCGGCGCCGACCCAGCGGTCCATCATCAGGCCCATCCAGCGGCCCATGGGCCCCGCGCCCATGTCGGTGTCGAGGGTCCAGGTCACCTGGGTCTCGTCGCCCTCCGGGCGGAGGAGGAACCGCGCCTCGGCAGTGCCCATGGCCCCGAAATCCAGCGCCGTCACCACCTCCCGGTTCTCGGTCGAGGCGACGATCTCCTGGCTGCCCTGCCCCACCTGGGGATCGTCCGAGGACCAGCTCATGGCGGCGCCGACCCCGCTCTCGGGCCCGGAAAAGGTCACCTCGGTCTCGGGGTCGCGGGACAGCCAGGGCGACCATTCCATCGTCTGGCGCAGACTGTTGACGTGGGGAAAGACGGCTTCGGGCGGCGCCTGCACCGTCGCGCTGCGCGCCACCGTCACCTCGCGCGGGAGGAGCAGTCCGCCGACCACGAACACGGCCGCGAGGGCCAGAACGACCCCGAGGATCCATTTCAGTGCGCGCATCGTCCGCCTCCCGCGTCGGGCGCGGCGCGACAGGACGCCGCAGGGGGAGTATCCCCCCCTCCGCCGCATTTGTCACCGAAAAACCGGAAATGGCCCGGCGGGGCGTCAGCCGAAGATCGCGTCGCCCTGTTCGTCGATCAGCATCTTGGCCTTGGCCGTCGACGCGGTCTGCGCCGCCTCGGCGCTCTCCAACGTATCGGCGCGGATCAGGGTGTGGCTCTTCACCTCGCCGTCGATGTCCTTTTCGATCCGCGCGGAGATGCGCCAGCGCCCGCCCTCGTTGATGGGCTCGGGATAGATGTCGTATCCCTCGTAGCGCTCGGCGGCGCGCGCCTGGGCGGACGTGCCGCCGCCGCCGAAGAGTCGTGACCAGAGCGACATCGCGGGCGCCTCCTACTGATCCAGGAACGAGCGCAGCTTGCGGCTGCGGCTGGGATGCTTGAGCTTGCGCAGCGCCTTGGCCTCGATCTGCCGGATCCGCTCCCGCGTAACGCTGAACTGCTGGCCCACCTCTTCGAGCGTGTGGTCGGTGTTCATGCCGATACCAAAGCGCATTCGCAGAACCCGCTCTTCGCGCGGCGTCAGCGACGCCAGCACCCGCGTCGTGGTCTCCTTCAGGTTCTCCTGAATAGCCGAATCGAGCGGCAGGACGGCATTCTTGTCCTCGATGAAGTCGCCGAGCTGGCTGTCCTCCTCGTCGCCGATGGGCGTCTCCAGGCTGATCGGCTCCTTGGCGATCTTCATCACCTTGCGGACCTTCTCCAGCGGCATCTGGAGCTTTTCGGCCAGTTCCTCGGGCGTCGGTTCGCGGCCGATCTCGTGCAGCATCTGGCGGCCGGTGCGCACCAGCTTGTTGATCGTCTCGATCATGTGGACCGGGATCCGGATGGTCCGCGCCTGATCCGCGATGGAGCGCGTGATCGCCTGGCGGATCCACCACGTCGCGTAGGTCGAGAACTTGTAGCCGCGGCGATACTCGAACTTGTCCACGGCCTTCATCAGGCCGATGTTGCCTTCCTGAATGAGATCAAGGAATTGCAGCCCGCGGTTGGTGTATTTCTTGGCGATCGAGATCACCAGCCGCAGGTTCGCCTCGACCATCTCCTTCTTGGCCTGACGCGCCTCCTTCTCGCCCTTCTGGACCTGCTGGACGATGCGGCGGAACTCGGAGATGTCGACGCCCACGTATTGGCCGACCTGGGCCATCTCGGCGCGGTGCTCTTCGATCTTGGGCGTCGAGCGTTCGATGAAGGTCTGCCAGCCGCGCCCGGGCTTTTCCGCGATCCGATCGAGCCACGTCGGATCCAGCTCGGAACCGCGATAGGCTTCGATGAACTCGCGGCGGTTGATCCGGGCCTGGTCGGCCAGTTTGACCATGGCGCTGTCGATCGACATGATCTTGCGGTTGATGCCGTAGAGCTGGTCGATCAGCGCCTCGATACGCGCATTGTGCAGATGCAGCTCGTTCACCAGGCTGACGATCTCGCTGCGCAGCTTCTGATAGCGCGCCTCCTCGGCGACCGAGAAGGAATCGTCCTCGTTCAGCGTCGCCGACATCCGCAGGTCCTGCATCTCGGAGAGCTGGGTGTAGTCGCGCGCGATGATGTCGAGCATCTCCAGGACCCGCGGCTTCAGCGCGGCCTCCATGGCGGCGAGGCTCATGTTCGCCTGCTCGTCCTCGTCGTCCTCGTCGGGCTTGATCGGGTTGCCGTCGGCATCGAGCTCTGGCTGCGCCTCGGACTTGGCCGGCTTGGCGGTGGCGCCGGCGACGCCGTCGACCACCGGGGCGGCGGCGACAGGGGTGTCGGCCTCCTCTTCGCCGTCCTCGCCCAACTGGCGGCCGAACGTCGTCTCCAGGTCGATGACGTCGCGCAGCAGGATCTCCTCGCTGAGCAACTCATCGCGCCAGATGGTGATCGCCTGGAACGTCAGCGGGCTCTCGCAGAGGCCCGCGATCATGGTGTTGCGCCCGGCCTCGATCCGCTTGGCGATAGCGATCTCGCCCTCGCGGCTGAGGAGTTCGACCGACCCCATCTCGCGCAGATACATGCGCACCGGGTCGTCGGTGCGGTCGAGCTTTTCCGTCTCCGTCTGGGAGACCGCGACCTCGCGAGAGGCGGACGCCTGGACCACGTCGGTCGAGGCCTTCTGCTCTTCCTCCTCGACCTCTTCGTCCTCGATCACGTTGATGCCCATCTCGCTGAGCATCGACATGACGTCTTCGATCTGTTCGGAACTGACCTGTTCGGGCGGCAGAACCTTGTTCAATTGATCGTAGGTGATGTAGCCCTTCTCGCGCGCCTCGGCGATCATCTTCTTGACCGCCGTTTGGCTCATATCCAGCATCGCCTCGCCGTCCTGGTCGTCCTGCGAGCGGTCGTCGTTGTCCTTGGCGGCCATCGGCTCTCCTTCCACACCCCGCGATGCGAATCACGGATCCCCAGAGGCGAATCATCTAGTGCCCAGGCGTGATTCGCAAAGGGATTTACCCATCTTTCGTTTACCAAACCCTCAACCGAGGCCAGAGCGCCGCTACGGGCCGCGTTTGCGTCCGTCGGTGCGGCCGATTTCGGCCAGGAGGCCGTCCAGCGCGGCCCGCTCGGCGCGGTCGAGGCGGACGCCGTTGGGCGCCACGTCGAACTCGCTGCCCGACTGCCGGTCGGGGCGGCCGGCGCGGGCATTGGCCGCCGCCGCCTCGCTCAGCCGCCAGGTCACGCGCTCGTCCCCTCGGTCGGTCAGGTCGGCGACGGCTTCGGCCACCTCCCGCGCCAGGCCGCGTTCGGCCAGCAGTTTGTCGATCTCCTCGGTCAGGCACTGCGCGGCCAGAGCGGGGTCGTCCGCGCGCAGGACCGGCAGCACCCCCAGGTGGGGCTGGGACAGGAGCTTTTCAAGGGTCTCGGCCCCGGCCCGTTCGGCGAGTCCCGTAGCGACGACGTCTGGCGCTGCGCCTGCCAGGTCGAGAAGCGCCGACAGCAGGCGCGCGTGGCCCGCGTCGGCCATGTCGAGCCGCTCCAGCCGGTCCTCGGCCTCGCCGATGAGGGCGGGGTGGCGCACCAAGAGCGCCAGGATCGCCGCCTCGCGCAGGTGTCCCTCGGTCGCGCCCGCCCCGGCGGCCAGCGGCGAGGCGCGGGTGGCGGCGCGCGGCGCCGCGGGCGGGGTCCAGCCGCGTCCAAGCCGGGCGCCGGCCCGGGGGGCGCTGCCGTCGGCCCCCTGCGGTTGGAACAGCGCCCTGCGGCGGGCCGCGATCTCAGCGCCGTAGTGGTTGCGCACCGATGGGTCGGCGATCCGCCGCACCGCGGCGCGCAGCGCGGCGTCCACTGCGGCGCGGCGCTCGGGGCTGTCGAGCAGGCGCCCCTCGGTCTCGCGCCGCCACAGCAGGTCGACGAGCGGCGCCGCGCGGTCCAGCGCCGCCTGCATCGCCGCCGCCCCGCCGTTTCGGATCAGGTCGTCGGGATCCTGCCCCTCGGGCATGAGGGCAAAGCGCAGCGTCCGCTCAGGCGCCAGATGCGGCAGCGCCAGATCCATCAGCCGCTCGGCCGCGCGCAGCCCCGCCTTGTCGCCGTCGAGCGCGATTACCGGCTCGGGGTCGATCCGCCAGAGGAGTTGGAGTTGCGCCTCGGTGATGGCGGTGCCTAGCGGCGCGACGGCGGCGCCGAACCCCGCCTCGCCCAGCGCGATCACATCCATATATCCCTCGGCGACGATCAGCGGCGCACCCCGCCCCGCCGCCGCCCGGGCGGGCGCGTGGTTGTAGAGGTTGCGCCCCTTGTCGAAGAGCGGCGTCTCGGGCGAGTTCAGATACTTGGCGTTGTCGCCGGGGTCCATCGCCCGGCCGCCGAAGGCGATGGCCCGCCCGCGCCCGTCGCGGATGGGAAACACGATGCGGTTGCGGAAGGTGTCGTAGGGATCGCGGCCGCGGTCCGAGGGCCGCGCCAGCCCCGCTTCCAGGATCAGCTCGGCCGCCGTGCCGGCGCCGCGCAGGTGCTCCCACAGCCCTTGCCAGCCCGGCGGGGCGAAGCCCAGCTCCCACCGCGCGCAGGCCTCGGGGTCGAGCCCCCGGCGCGACAGATAGGCCCGCGCCTCGGCCGCGGCCGCGGTCTTGAGCTGCAGGCGAAACCACTTGAGCGCCGCCTCGCAGACCTCCACCAACAGGGCGCCGCGGTCCGCCTTGGCCTGCGCGGCGGGATCGCGGGCGGGCATCTGCATCCCCGCCTCGGCGGCGAGGATCTTCACCGCTTCCATGAAGTCGACGTTCTCGGTCTCCTTGACGAAGGTGAAGACGTCGCCTTTGGCCTGGCAACCGAAGCAGTAGTAGTATCCCTTGCGGTCGTCGACGTGAAAGCTGGGCGTGGCCTCCTGATGGAATGGGCACGGGGCCCACATGTCGCCCTTGCCTTGGTTCGACTTGCGCGCGTCCCAGACGACGCGGCGGCCCACCACCTGCGCCAGACTGGTGCGGTTGCGGATCTCGTCGAGGAAGCCGGGCGGGAGACTCATGGCCGCGAGTATCCGGCCACGCCCGCCGGGACACAAGCCGCGTCCGCCGTCGCCGAACCCTTGCGAAGATGCAGGCCGCTCAGCCCCGGGCGGCGACGCCCGCCATCGCGCGCAGGATCTCGTGCACCGCCGTCTCGGCCATGGAGCGAAAAACACAGATCTCCCACGTCTCGGCCGCGCGGCGGATCAGCAGGCAAGGCTGATGCGACAGGAGCGTGCGCGCGCTGCCGGGCGCCGCAAAGGACCGCCGCCGCAGGTCCAGCGGGACCAGCCGCGCCAGCACCGCCGCCGCGTCCGGCCCGTCGAGCCGCAGGACGGCCCAGGCATCGCTTTGGTCGGTGACGGCGGCGCCGTCGGGCGCGACCTCGGCGCCGAAGACCATCGCCTGGCCCCGCCCGCTCCAGACCGCCGCTGCGCCGTCACCGCCGACCACCTCTCCGGGCCCGGGCCAGCCCAGACCCGCCGCGGCGAGCGCGGTGTCGACGTCTCCCTCGCGGCCGCGAAACGGCATCACAGACACGATGCGCTCCGGCACGATCTCGGACAGCGTCGCGCCGCCCGCGGTCTGCGGCAGGTCGAGCCCCGCGCAGGGGCTTTCTGCCCTCAGCCTAACCACGCACCCGCCCTCCCTCGGGATCCACCGCCACGGGGTCGCAGACCTCGCACAGCGTCGTCACCTTGCGCAGGTGGTCGCGCATGACCACCCGCGCGCCGTGCCGCGCCCGCCCCCCGGAGAGCAGCGCCAGGCCCAGCCACGTTCCCAACTCCGGCGACCACGCCACCGAGGTCACGTGGCCCTCGGCCGTCTCCGGCCGCCACGCCGCGCCCTCGGGGAACAGCGTCGCCCCCGCGGTCAGCGCGCCGCCCTCCACCGGGCGCAGGCCCACGAGCTGCCCCCGCGCGGGATTGGTCAGGCCGGGACGCCCCGCCATCGCCTGCCCGATGCAGTCCTTGGCCCCGCTCACCATCCGCCCCAGCCCGACGTCGTCCGCCGTCACCCGCCCGTCGATCTCGGCATGGGTGATATGCCCCTTCTCGATCCTGAGGACGTTCAGCGCCTCCATCCCGTAGGCGCAGCCGCCCCGCGCCTCGGCCAGCGCGACGAGGAGCCGAAACAGCGCATCCCCGTGCCGGGCCGGAACGGCCAGTTCGTAGCCGTGCTCGCCCGAGAACGAGATGCGAAAGAGGCGCCCGGCGACCCCGCTCACGGCGACGGCACCGCAGGACATGAACGGCCAGTCGGCGTCGGCGATGGGGGTGTCCAGCACCTCGTTCAGCAAATCCCGCGATTCCGGCCCCGCCACTGCGATCTGCGCCCACTGCTCGGTGACCGAGATCATGGCCACATCCAGGTCCGGGCGCAGCACCTGGTGGGCGAACTCCAGATGCTGCATCACCGCCCCGGCCGCCGCCGTGGTCGTGGTGAGGACGAAATGCCCCTCGCCCAGCCGCGCCGCCGTGCCGTCGTCCAGGACATGCCCGTCCTCGCGCAGCATCAGGCCGTAGCGGACCCGCCCGACCTTCAGCGTCGACATCCGCCCGGCATAGACCAGGTCCAGAAACGCCGCGGCGTCCGGCCCCTGGACGTCGACCTTGCCCAAGGTCGACACGTCGCAGACCCCCACCCTGCGCCTGACCGTCGCCGCCTCGCGGTCGCAGGCCTCGCGCCAGGTGGTCTCGCCCGCGCGGGGGTAATAGCTGGGGCGGAACCACAGCCCCGCTTCGATCATCGGCGCGCCGCGGTCGAGGCTCGCCCGATGCGCCGTGGTCCGCCGCGCAGGGGCAAAGCCCGCGCCCCGCGCCCCCGCCCCCATCGCCGAGATCGCCACCGGGGTGTAGGGCGGGCGGAACGTGGTGGTCCCGGTCTCGGCCAGGCTGCGCCCCGTCGCCTCGGCCAGCGCCGCCAGCGCCACGACGTTGCCGACCTTGCCCTGGTCGGGCGCCATGCCCTGGGTCGTGTAGCGCTTCATGTGCTCGACCGAGCGAAAGTTCTCCTGCGCGGCCAGGGCGACGTCCTTCACCGTCACGTCGTTTTGCAGGTCGACCCAGGCGCGGCCCTTGCCCGGGACGTGCCAGAGGGGCGCGATGCGATAGGGGGCGCCGTTGGCCGCGGGCAGGTCGACGGCCCCGCCGCCCTCGTGCCCCAGAGCCTCGGCTGCGGCGCGCCCAACCCGCGCCCCGTCGGCCAGGCAGGAGGCCGTGTCGAACCGGCCCGCCGCCGCCCCCGCCGCGGCCAGCCCCGGCACCGCATCGTCGCGGGCGACGAAAGCGGCGATGTCGTCGTGCCAGAGCGGCCGCGCGCCCATGTGGCAGGTCAGGTGAACCGCCGGGTTCCAACCGCCCGAGACCGCCAGACACTCGGCCCAGATCCGGGCGGTGCCGCCCGGGTGGCGGATCACCACGTTCTCCAAGCCCCTGCCCCCGGTGGTGCCCACCACGAGCGCGCCTGCATAGACCGGATAGGGCGCGCGCGTCTCCACGTCCGCGCGGCAGTCGACCAGAGCCTTCACGTCCACCCCCGCCGCCGCCAGGTCGCGCGCGGTGCGATGGGCGTCGTCGTTGTTGCCGAAGATCACGGCCGAGCGCGGCGCGACACCGTAGCGGTGCAGATAGCTGCGCGCCGCCGCCGCCGACATGACCCCTGGCCGGTCGTTGTCGGAGAACGCGATGGGCCGCTCGTGGGCGCCCGCCGCCAGCACCGCCCGCCCCGCGATGATCTGCCAGAAGCATTCGCGCGGCAGGGCGCCCGACCGGGGCCGGTGCCCCGCCACCCGCTCCAGCGCCCCGTAGGTGCCGCCGTCGTAGGCGCCGGTGACGGTGGTGCGGGTCATCACCCGCACGCCCCTCTCGGCCAGGGCCGCGGCCGTCTCGGCCGCCCAGACCGCGCCGGGCAGGCCCGCCACCGCCTCGTCCTCGGACAAAAGCCGCCCGCCCAGCCGGTCGGCCTCGTCGCAGAGGATCACGTCCGCCCCCGCCTCCGCCGCCGCCAGCGCCGCCATCAGCCCCGCAGGCCCGCCGCCGATCACCAGAACGTCGCAGTGGGCGAACGCCTTCTCGTCGCGGTCGGCGTCGCTCTCGCCCGACAGCGCGCCCAGGCCCGCCGCCCGGCGGATCGCAGGCTCGTAGACCCGCTCCCACCAGGTCCGCGGGAACATGAAGGTCTTGTAGTAGAACCCCGCCCCCAAAAACGGCGCCAGCCGGTCGTTGATCCCGAGAAGATCCCGGTCGAGCGACGGCCAGGCGTTCTGCGACCGCACGCCCAGCCCCTCCCACACCTCCTGCATCGTGGCGCGGACATTGGGCGTGCGCGCCGCCCCCTCGCCCACGGTGACCAGGGCCGAGGGCTCCTCCGACCCCGCCGACCAGACGCCCCGCGGACGGTGATACTTGAACGACCGCGCCATCAGCCGCGTGCCCTCGGCCAAGAGCGCCGAGGCCACGGTGTCGCCGGGATGCGCCGCCACCGCGCGCCCGTCGAAGGTGAAGGACAGATCCCGCCCCCGGTCGATCGTCCCGTATCCCGCGACCCTCACGGTCCCGCCTCCGCCGCCAGACGCGCCCCATGCACGGCGTGGGTCGCCGTGTCCCGCGCCACGATCAGACAGGCGCCGCAGCCCGCGCCGTGCCACCACAGCTCCTCGGTCGCCCCCGCCGGATTGTCGCGCAGATGCAGATAGGCGTCCCACGCCGCCGCCCCCGCCTCCCGTCCCGGCCGGTCCTTCAGCGCCGCCGGCCCGACCACGGTGAACTCGCGCAGATCGCGCACGCCGCAAAGAGGACAAGGCAGCCTCATCGCCCGCCCCGCCCGCAACGTCCCTTTCGAGACCCCCTCGCCGAAGGCCGGCCGACCTCCGCCACCCGCCGAACCGACACGGACAGGACGCACCCCGTCCCGCCGCTTGCCCAAAGGTCGGCCCCGGCCAACGTCGCCGGAGCCTCGGCCCTCTCGCACCGACCCACCACACCATCATCGCGCGCGCCGCAGAGAGACCCGGCCCGCCGCGCCAAACCCGACAGCCCCAAACTTTCCTTTCCAAATATCCTCGCCGAAGGCGGCCCGACGTTCGCCGCCCACCCCGCGGCGGGGGTCCGAACGCCCAGCGGGACGGCGGGCGGGGCGATGCGCGTCAGCGCGAGCGTCCGCACGTCCGTCCCGTCGCGCTCAATGCAGGTTGTGCTGGGCACCCGTTCCCTCCTCGTCCATCAGCCCCACTCCGTCGCGGAAGCGATCCAACCGGTAGCGGGCGGCGGTCTTGTGGGGGCGGTCCTCGGCGATCAGGTGGGCAAAGGCCCAGCCAGAGGCCGGCACCGCCTTGAACCCCCCGTAGCACCAGCCGCAATCGATATAGAGCCCCTCGGTCGGGGTCCGGTCGATGATCGGCGAGCCGTCCGGCGTCATGTCCATGATCCCGCCCCAGGACCGCAACACCTTGGCCCGCCCGATGGCCGGCATCAGGCTCATCGCGGCCTCCATCACGTGCTCCGCCATGGGCAGGTTACCGCGCTGGGCATAGGAGGGATAGAAGTCCAGGTCGCCGCCGAACACCAGGCCGCCCTTGTCAGACTGGCTGATATAGAAGTGCCCCATGCCGAAGCTGACCACATGGTCGATGACCGGCTTCAGCCCCTCGGTGACGAAGGCCTGGAGCACGTGGCTCTCCACCGGTAGGCGCATCCCCGCCATCGCGGCCACCTGCCCCGAGCGCCCTGCGACCACGATCCCCACCTTCTTTGCCCGGATCGCCCCGCGGGTCGTCTGAACTCCGGTCACCCGGCCACCCGAGATGTCGATGCCCGTCACTTCGCAGTTCTGGATCAGATCGACGCCGCGGCGGTCGGCGGCGCGGGCATAGCCCCAGGCCACGGCGTCGTGGCGCGCCGTGCCGCCGCGGCGGTGCAACAGCCCGCCGTAGACGGGGAAGCGGTGGTTGTCGAAGTCGAGATAGGGCAGATGCGCCGCCACCCCGGCCCGATCCAGCAGCTCGGCGTCGTCGCCCTGGGTGATCATGGCATTGCCGCGGCGGACGAAGGCGTCCCGCTGCCCGTCGGAGTGGAACAGGTTGATCAACCCCCGCTGCGAATGCATCACGTTGTAGTTGAGATCCTCCTCCAGCCGCTCCCAGAGCCGCAGCGAGTGGCTGTAGAACTCCGAGTTGCCCGGAAGAAAGTAGTTGGCGCGCACAATGGTCGTGTTGCGGCCCACGTTGCCGCCACCCAGATATCCCTTCTCGAGTACCGCAACGTTGGTCAGACCGTGATTGCGGGCGAGGTAATAGGCCGTGGACAGGCCGTGCCCGCCGCCGCCGATGATCACCACATCGTAGTCGGCCTTGGGATGAGGATCGCGCCAATGCGGCCGCCAGCCGCGGTTGCCGGTCAGCCCCTCCCTGACGATGCGCCATGCGTCGAAGCCCATGTGGCGGCCCTCCCCCCGCCAGACAAGCGCGCCGCGCCCGAGACTTCAACGGCAAACCGCGACATTCCCGGGAGCCCCGGCGACACGCGTGCCGCGGGCACGATTTTTCGTCGAAAAATCGCCCCCGCTGCACCGTCGGAGGATCGCTCTAGGCGTTGTCGTCGGGCGCTGCGGGGGTGTCGGCCATGTCGGTGTCGCCGTCGTTCTCGCCCGGCGTGAGGTCGCGGGCATAGCCCTGGGCCGAGGCGCCCTCTCCGGCGCCGGGCAGCCCGGTCCGCGCCGTCTCGGACGGCACGTCGGTGTCGCGGGGTGGCGACGTGGCGGACGACGAGCCGTCTTTTTCGGATGACATCGGGGGCTCCTCTTCTCTGGGTCCGTTAGGAAAACCGCCCGCCGCCCGCGGGGTTCCCCCGCCCCCGGGTCAGAGCCCCTTGGCGCGATAGCTCGCCGCGACCCGGCCGATCGAGACCAAAAACGCCGCCGTGCGCAGGTCGTCCACGTCGTCGCGGCCGTGCCAGACCTCACGCATGGCCTGATAGGCGGTGCGCATGGTGTCGTCGAGGCCCGAGCGCACCAGTTGCAGCTCGTCCGCCCCCTCCAGATACTTGGCCTTGAAGTCGCGGCTCAGTTCCCAGTTGAAGCCCTTGTCGGCCGACAGCCGCTCCAGTTCGTTCACGATCAGCGTGTGACGGGCCTCCTCCTGGCGGCGCTGCATCCGGCCGAAACGGATGTGGGAGAGGTTCTTGACCCATTCGAAATAGCTGACCGTGACGCCTCCGGCATTGGCGTAGAGGTCGGGGATGATGACCACCCCGCGCTCGGCCAGGATGTCGTTGGCGCCGGCGGTGATGGGGCCGTTGGCGGCCTCGATGATCATCTTGGCCTTTACCTGATCGGCGTTCTCCATGGTGATGACGCCCTCCATCGCCGCCGGGATCAGGATGTCGCAATCGTGCATCAGCACCGCCGCGCCGTCCTCGGAATGGCGCGCGTCGGGATAGCCCTTGACCCCGCCATGGCTGCGCATCCATTGCGCGACCTTCTCGACGTCCAGGCCGGCGTCGCTGTAGAGCGCGCCGTCACGCTCGATGATCCCCGTCACCTTGGCCCCGTCCTCTTCGCTGAGAAACTTGGCGGCGTGATAGCCGACATTGCCCAGGCCCTGAACGATCACACGTTTGCCGTCGAGCTGGCCCGACAGCCCGGCCTTCTTCACGTCCTCGGGGTGGCGGAAGAACTCTTGCAGCGCATACTGCACACCCCGCCCCGTGGCTTCGACGCGGCCCGAAATGCCCCCGGCGTTCAGCGGCTTTCCGGTGACGCAGGCGGCGGCGTTGATGTCGGTGGTGTTCATCCGCCGATACTGGTCGGCGATCCAGGCCATCTCGCGTTCCGAGGTGCCCATGTCGGGGGCCGGGACGTTCTGGGCGGGGTTGATCAGGTCCCGCTTGGCCAACTCGTAGGCAAAGCGGCGGGTGATCTGCTCCATCTCGTGCTCGTCCCAGTCGCGGGGGTCGACGCAGAGCCCCCCCTTGGACCCGCCGAAGGGCGTCTCGACCAGTGCGCATTTGTAGGTCATCAGCGCCGCCAGCGCCTCGACCTCGTTCTGGTTCACGCTCATGGCATAGCGGATGCCGCCCTTGACCGGCTCCATGTGTTCGGAATGGACCGACCGATAGCCGGTAAAGGTGTGGATGGCGCCGCGCAGACGCACGCCGAACCGCACCGTGTAGGTGGCGTTGCAGACCCGGATCTTCTCTTCGAGCCCGGGGCTCAGATCCATCAGCGCGACCGCGCGGTTGAACATCAGATCGACGTTGTCCCGAAAGGTGGGTTCCTGCCTGGCCATCAATTCCTCCCTGCTGATGGAGCGCGAATCGAACCGGCCGACCCGCACGCGCCGACCCTACTCCCGGCAGAACGTGGGCAATACCGCGAAAGCGGACGGATTGGCGCCGCGACCGGAACGATCCGCAAACAGGTTTGCGCCCGCCGACGGGCGGTTATGTCGCCGCCCCAGAGACAGTCGCGCCGCTCTGCCCGGATCGGTTCCAAAGCCACAGGCAATCGGCCCCGGGCCCGCCGCAGCTGCCCCAATCGCGCCACAATTCGGCGCCTTCTGGTCATCGTTCGTTTACCCCGATCCGTCCCCTGCCCACCCGGAGGCCCGCATCCATGACCGTCCCCGCCGACCCGCAACGCACCCCGCGCCGTCAGGGCTTTGCGCGCCGCGAGGACGGGTCGATGACGATCATGGCGCTTTTGTTCTTCGTCTGCATGGTGATGATCGCGGGCATCTCGGTCGACATCATGGTGTTCGAGAACCAGCGCACGCGGCTCCAGAACCTGTCCGACCGCGCCACCCTGGCCGCCGCCGACATGCAGCAGGACATCGACCCTCAGACGGTGGTGGAGGACTACTTTGCCAAGGCGGGGATGGCCGACCATCTCGACGCCGTGCGGGTGGTCGACAATCCCAACGAGCGCCGCGTCGCCGCCATCGCGAGCACGGTCTACAACACCATGTTCATGTCGATGACCGGGGCCGACACGCTGACCCCCCGCGCCTTCAGCGAGGCGGTGGAGGGGATCACGGATGTCGAGATCTCGCTGGTCCTCGACGTCTCGGGCTCCATGGGCTGGGCCTCCAGCGCGCCGGGCTCGACGTCGAAGATGGCCGATCTCAAGAAGGCGGCCAAGCGGTTCATCGACACGGTCTATGCCCGCGACCACCAGCACCGGATCACCACGACCATCGTGCCCTATTCGACCCAGGTGAATGCCGGGCCGCTGATCTTCGACGCGATGAGCCCCACGGACGAGCACGACTATTCCCAGTGCATCGAATTCGAGGACGCCGATTTCGCCTCCGTCACGCTGGACCTGTCCAAGGCCTATCAGCGGGCGGGGCATTTCGACATGTGGAATGCCAGCGCGACGCCCCGGCGCACCGTCTGCCGCACCGAGACGGGGATGACGATCACCCCGTTTCTCAGCGACACAGCCAAGATCAAGGCGGCCATCGACCGGCTGAGCGCCTCGGGACAGACCTCCATCGAGACGGGGCTCAAGTGGGGGGCGGCGTTCCTCGACCCCTCGACCCGGCCGATGAGCGCGGTGCTGCCCAACGTCCGCACCCAGCATTCCGACCGTCCCTTTGCCTACGACCGCGAGAACACCTCCAAGTTCGTCGTGCTGCTGACCGACGGGGTGAACACCACCCACAAGAAGCTCAAGGCGCCCTATCTCGACGGGCCGTCGGACGTCTGGAAATACATCCCCCGCTGGGGCGAGGCGCGCGAGGTCGTGGGGCCCGGCTGGGGCGTCGATCCTGGCGACAGCATCCGCCACGTGGTCTATTCCGTCGCCCGCCCCGAGAACGGAGACGAGGACGGCGACGGCATCGCGGGCGAGGGCTATTGGGTCGACAGCATGGTCACCTACAACGGCGTGTGGATCCCCGAGCGCTGGATCGCCGAGCCGTTCGGCACTCCGGTCTGGGACACGCCGAACCCCGCCCCCGGGCCGGCGTCACCCGATCGCTACAACGTCTGGAACCTCGACTGGCCCGAGGTCTGGCTGGAGATGCCGGTGCAGCGCTACGCGACCCGTCTGGTCTGGGACCCGCGCAACTCGTCGTCCGAGCGCAACGCCTTCTACCGCGCGGCGTGGAGCGATGTCGGCGGCTGGAAGAAGGACCGCCGGATGCGCACTCTTTGCGGCAAGCTCAAGGACGCGAAGGTCACCGTCTACACCATCGGGTTCGAGGTCAACGACCACGCCGCCGGCGTGATGCAGAACTGCGCCTCGACCGCCAACCACTTCATCCGCGTGGTGGGCGACGACCTGGAGGACGCCTTCGACGCCATCGCCTCCGACATCTCCCGCCTGAGGCTGACCCAATGATCCGCGCCCTCCTCCGCGCCCTGCGCCGGTTCCGCCGCCGCGAGGACGGCAACACCACCATCGAGTTCGTCATCCTGTTCACGCCCATGGTGCTGATGCTGATGGCGGGGGCCGAGGCGGGGCTGTTGAACCTGCGCCACGTGATGCTCGAACGCGGCCTCGACGTGGCGGTGCGCGCGGTCCGCCTGGGCCCCGCGACCCCGCCCAGCCATACCGAGATCAAGCAGATGATCTGCGACCAGGCGCTGCTCCTGCCCGACTGCATGAACTCGGTCACCGTAGAGATGCAGCGGGTGTCCAAGGACACGTGGGGCGTGCTCGACGACACCGCCGTCTGCCGCGACAAGAGCGAAGAGATCAGACCGATGACCCGCTACAAGCCCGGCGCCCCCAGCGATCTGGTGCTGGTCCGCGCCTGCGTCACCGCGCGCGCGATCTTTCCCACCGCGGGGCTGGGCGCCAAGATGGAGATGGTCGGGAACGGCGAATACGCCGCGGTCGCCACCTCGGTCTTCGTCAACGAACCCCTGTGACGCGCCAGAGCCGGAGACCGCCCATGTTCCGCCCCCTCACCGCCGCCCTCTCCCGCTTCGGCCGCCGCGAACACGGCGGGATGTCGATCGAGAGCGTCCTTGTCCTGCCGATGCTGGCCTGGGCGCTCCTGGCCTGCTTCAGCTACTTCGACGGCCTGCGTCAGGCGAATGTGGGGATCAAGGCGACCCATACCATCGGCGACCTGCTGTCGCGCGAGACGGCGCCGGTCGACGCCGCCTATATGGACGGGATGGACGACGTCCTGAACTTCCTCGTGCGCTCGCCCAACCCGGCGCGGATGCGGGTCACCACCGTGACTTACGACGGCGGCGACGAGGCGTTCGAACTCGGCTGGTCCCACGGGACCGGCGGCGCCGCCGCGTTCACCGACGCCGATCTGCCGCTGCTCCTCCCGCATCTGCCGCAATCGGCTGGGGGCGACACGCTGATCGTGGTGGAGACCTGGGTGGACTACCCCGCGCCTTTCGTGATGGGTCTGTCGTCGCGGGTGCTGACGAACGTGATCGTCACCCGCCCCCGCTTCGCCCCGCAACTGAAGTGGGCAGACGGCGGATCGGCGGCCCTCACCGGCTGATCTCACGCACACCGCGGATGCGGCGCTTCGTGCCGAAATTCCACATTCTCGCCACGGTCCGGTCACGTCCAAGGCAGTATTGAATGGTCAATTCCCCTTTTCAAAAGGCGCCCCCTGGGTGCCTCGCCGCTTGGGGAAAGGAACCATGGAGCAAGACCGACGAGACCGCTTGAGACCGACCCGCCTCCGCCGTTTTCGGCAGGACGAAGAGGGGTCGCTGGTCGTGGCCGGGCTGATGCTCTTCATGGGGGTTCTGCTGATCGGCGGGCTGTCCGTCGACATCATCCGACAGGACTACAACCGCCTGAAATTGCAGAGCACTCTGGACAGCGCGATCCTGGCCGCAGCCGATTTGGACCAGAAGCTCGACCCCAAAGCGGTGGTCGAGGACTATTTCGACAAGAACGGGCTTCTGCCGCAGCTCGACAGCGTCGAGGTGGTCGAGGCGATCAACTCGCGCACCGTCACCGCGACCGCCAAGATGGACACCGACACGCTGTTCATCCAGGCGATCGGATTCGACAGCCTGCTGTCCCAGGCCGCCGGCACCGCGCGCGAGGACATCAGCGACATCGAAATCTCCATGGTCCTGGACATCTCGGGCTCCATGGGCAGCTACGGCCGCATGGCCAAGATGCAGGACGCCGCCAAGAGCTTTGTCGAGACCGTCCTGACCTCGCAGGAGGATGCCAACTCCAACGGCGAGATCTCGGTCTCGGTGGTGCCCTACTCCACCCAGGTGGCGGTGCCTCGCGGGATCCTGAACCAGATGACGCTGGAGCACGCGCACGGCTATTCGAGCTGCGTCGACTTCAAGGGCAGCGATTTCTCCACCGCCGCGCTCGACGTTTCGCAGAGCCGTGTGCAGACCGGGCACTTCGACCCCTTCACCTTTTCCATGCCGCCCCGGAGGCTCGTCTGCCGCACCGACGCGGCGGCCGAAACGACGGTGCTGTCGCGGTCGTCGTCGGACCTCAAGGCGCAGATCGACGCGCTCACCCCCGGCGGCAACACCTCGATCGACGTGGGCATCAAGTGGGGCGCCGCCCTGCTCGACCCGTCCTTGCGCGGCGCGATCGACTCGATGGTCACCGACGGTCAGGTCGACGACAAGCTGTCGGGCCGCCCCTACGGCTACGACCGCAACAACTCGATGAAGGTGCTGCTCGTCATGACCGACGGCGCCAACACCGCGCAATACATGCTTCGCGACGGCTACCGCGGCGACACCCTGTCCGACGTCTGGGGCTATCAGAAGTCGGACGGGAGCTGGCGCACCTCGCTCAAGTCCGAGGAATACCGCGATACCGACGACGACGGCGACTGGTGGGAGGACTGGTGGCGCACCAGCTGGGGCGCCTGGGACGACAACCCCGACGGCGGCAACAACGCCCAGCGCCTGACCTATGCCGAGCTGTGGTCGGTGATGTCCACCCGCTATAACGCCTACTACAACCACTATGCACGGTATTGGAACTACAACACCTACATGGACTGGTACTACGACCCCTGGACCACCGTGGGGACGAGCACCAAGAACGCGCGCATGACGTCGATCTGCAACGCGGTGAAAGACGCGGGCACGCTGGTCTTTACCGTCGCCTTCGAGATCACCGAGAGCAACGCGACGCTCCTGCGCGACTGCGCGTCGTCCGAGAACCACTACTTCAACGTGGCCGGGGACGAGATCGTCTATGCCTTCAACGCCATCGCCAGCACCATCAACCAACTGAGGCTGGTCCAATGATCCGCGCCATCGACACCTTTCTGCGACGCGACACGCAGGGCACCACCTCGGTCGAGGCCGCCCTGGCGCTGCCGCCGCTGATCTTTCTGTTCATGACCGGTGCCGAGATGGGCATCATCCAGATGCAGCAGGTGATGATGGAGCGCGGGATGGACATCGTCGTCCGCGACCTGCGCCTGGGCGACCAGGATCTGCGCGACCCCATCAAGATGAAGCAGGCGGTCTGCGACGAGATCCTGCTGGCCCCCGGATGCGTCGACGATCTGATGCTGGAGATGGGCCCGGTGGACGTGCCGCAGTTCGGCTACACCGAGGGGTCGATGGCCTGCGTCGACCGCACCGGCCAGAGCAATCCGGTGATCAGCTATCTGGCGGGATCGGACAATGAGATGATGCTGATGCGGTTCTGCCTGCTCTACGATCCGGTGCTGCCGTCCTTCGGCCTCGGCGCAGTGCTGCCCAAGGAGCCGGGCGGGGGCTATGCCCTGACCGCCTCCACCTTCTTCGTCAACGAGCCGAGCTGAACCATGATCCGCACCCTCACAACGCGCCTGCGCACCTTTCTCCGAGGTCGGGATGGCAGTTACTCCATCGAGCTGGCCATCGTCGCCCCGATCCTGATCTGGGGTGTGCTGGCCACGTACACCTTCGTCGACGGCTACCGGATGCAAACGCTCAACCTGCGCGCCACCACGGCGATTTCGGACCTGCTGTCGCGGCAGTGGAACCCCATTGACGGCGACTTCGTCGACGGGCTCGGCCGCGCCCACGCCTTCCTCACCAACGACGCGCACCCGACCTCGCTGAGGGTCACGGTGGTGCGCTGGGACGAAAAGGCGAACACCCTGCATCTGGTCTGGTCGCGCTCCACCGATGGCGCGCCGCAGCCGCATACCGACGGCACGCTGCCGGACCTCGCACCGCACGTGCCGGTGCTGGCCGACGCCGACACCGCCATCGTGGTGGAGACCTGGATGGACTATACGCCGCCCTTTGCCGTGGGGCTGTCGGAGGAGACTTTCGACAACCGGCTGATCGTGTCGCCGCGGTTCGTGCCGCAGCTCAAGTTCACGTCCTAAGGCCGCCGTCGCGCCGGGCGATCAACACCGACAGGACGTCGGCCATCGCCCGCGCCTCGGCGGACGAGGTCACGCCGCCCACCCCGACGCGCCGGCCGACCCGCCACCAGAGCCCCGGCGCCCAGGCGCGCCCGGCCGGAGCGGTCAGCGTCATCAGAAACCCGTTCGAGGGCTTGAAGGCGAACATGCCGCGGTCGACCGCCTTGATCTCGTCCATCTCGGCCACCACCCGGCCGTCGCTGTCGACCAGTCCGTGGGGATAGAGCAGCAGCGTCGCCTTGGTCGCCTGCCAGACCCGGATCGCGCCGGCCAGCGCACCGCCCCCCAGCGCCAGGAGCACGAGCCGCCAGGGCAAGGTCGGCCCCGCCGTCACCGCCAGCCAGATCAAGAGGAGGCCCAGGAGCCCCAGCACGCCGGTGCCGAAGGCGCGCCGCGGCGGCGAAGCGCGAAGCCGCGCCAGCGGCGTGTCGGCGTCTACGTCTGCGTCGGTCATCGGCGGGGTCCTTGGCGGATCGGCGGGCCGCCTACCTCTAGCGCCGCCGCGCGGAGCGGGGAAGCCCCGCCCTGCCTTGCCGCCCTGCCCCGCCCGGCGCTATGGTCGCGCGACAGCCATCGCCGGACCCTCGCCATGCGGCTCCTCCCTCTCTGCCTCGTCCTCGTCGCGGCCTGCGCCGACTTTCCCGAACTGGAGGGGGTCGAGACAAGGGCAGCCGCACAGGCGGACTATCTCGAACTGGCCCCGCTCAGCACGCTGTTGGCCGAGGCCGAGACCGGACAGCTCATCGACGGCACGATCACCGCCGCGCTGGAGGCGCGGGCGGCCCGGCTGCGCGCCCGCGCCGCGGCCCTGCGCGCCTCGGCCCTGACCCCGGCCGAGCGCGCGTCCATCCGCCGCCGCCTCGCCCGCCTCCGCGCCCTCTGAACGGCCCACGGGTCGGCGGACCTCCCCCGGCCCCAAAACGACCGAGATCGCTTCCCCGCCGCGGCTACCACACCGGCCCCCGCCCCGCTCGACGTGGCTCTCGACATCCACGGCCAAGACGCCCCCCCGGCCGCCGATCCGTCCCCGCCTTCCGCGGGTGGCCCCCAGCCGCCTCGACCGAAGACGGCACCCCGGAGCGGCCGCCCAACCGGCACGCCGCACCCTCCGCGCCCCGCGCGGCACCGGCACCCCTGGCCGAGACAGCCCCCTCCCCGGCCGCCGCGCCGCGCCCGCTGCGACGGGGAGGCCCGAGTTCGCCCCGACCGAGGATCGGCACCCCCGGGCCGGCTGCCATCCCGCCCCCCGGCATCGCCCCGCGCGGCTCCCCAGGTCGACGGTCCAGACGAACCTCTTTTTCGTCCGTCGACCGCACCGGCGCGTCCGCCGCCGCTCAGGTGCAACCACTCGGCGCGGCGGCGCCTTCGAGTCGCCGGACCGCCCATGCTGCCACCTCTCGGCGCCGGGCCGACGACCCCGCCGGCCCCCGGGCACCCGTTCGTGGAGCGATCATACGACAGCACCGGCCCATCCCCGGCACGACGGCACCTCTCACCGCGGCCATCGGTGTCCCCGAGGGGGGCTCGCCACCTGAGCGGACGCCCTCGACACGGCGCCGGGCAGCCCCCCTTGCCCTGCCCAGGCGGGAACCGCGGCCTGCGCGCCCCATTGCCTCTGGCCCGCCGGGGGCAAAGCCGCTAACCCTCCGGCCCGACAGACACCGACAGCGGGAGCGCTCCATGACCACCCCCCTGCGGCTCGGCATCGCCGGGCTCGGCACCGTCGGCACCGGCGTGGTGCGCATCGTTCAGCGGCACGGCGATCTCCTGGCCGCACGCACCGGGCGGCCGGTCGAGATCGCCGCCGTCTCGGCCCGCGACCGGACCAAGGACCGCGGCGTGCGCCTGACCTCCTATGGGTGGGAGGACGACCCCGTCGCCCTGGCCCGGCGCGACGACGTGGACGTGTTCGTCGAGCTGATGGGCGGGTCGGACGGCCCGGCCAAGGCGGCGACCGAGGCGGCACTGGCGGCGGGCAAGGACGTGGTCACGGCGAACAAGGCGCTGCTGGCGTTGCACGGCCAGGCGCTGGCCGAGGCGGCCGAGGCCGCCGGTGCGGCGATCCGCTTCGAGGCCGCCGTTGCGGGCGGCATCCCAGTGGTCAAGGCACTGACCGAGGCTCTGGCGGGCAACGAGATCACCCGCGTCATGGGCGTCATGAACGGCACCTGCAACTATATCCTGACGCGCATGGAATCCGCCGGTCTGACCTACGACGCCGCCTTCGCCGAGGCCGACGGCCTGGGCTATCTGGAGGCCGACCCCGAGCTCGACGTGGGCGGCATCGACGCCGCGCACAAGCTCAGCCTCCTGGCCGCCATCGCCTATGGCACCCGTGTCGCCTTCGACGCAGTGGAGCGGGAGGGGATCGGCGCGGTGACCATCGAGGACATCCGCGCCGCCGCCGACATGGGATTCCGCATCAAGCTGTTGGGCGTCGCGCAGTTGACCGGTCGCGGGCTGGAACAGCGGATGTCGCCCTGCCTTGTCCCCGCCGCCTCGCCCCTCGGCCAGCTCGAAGGCGGCACCAACATGGTGGTGCTGGAGGGCGACGCGGCTGGCCAGATCGTGCTGCGCGGCGCCGGCGCAGGCGAAGGTCCCACCGCCAGCGCGGTCATGGGGGACGTGGCCGACCTGGCGCGCGGCGTGCGGGTCAGCACGTTCGGCCAGCCTGCGGCAACGCTGACGGCACCGCAGCCCGCGCTGTCGACCACGCCCGCGCCGTTCTACCTGCGGATGCGGCTCCAGGACAAACCCGGCGCGCTGGCCAAGATCGCGACCGCCCTGGGCGAGGCGGGCATCTCCATCGACCGGATGCGTCAGTATGGGCACACCGAGCCCGAGGCGCCGGTGCTGATCGTGACCCACAAGACCACCCGCTCCGACCTGGAGGCCGCGCTCACCAGCATGGCCGACACCCGCGTCCTGGTGGGCCCCCCCGTCGCCCTGCGGATCGAGGACGTGTAACGGCGCGGCCCCGCGTTCCCCCGGCCGCGCCGCGCGGCCCTGACGGGCGCGACGGCCGGACCCGCACGCCTCTGCCCGGTCCAGGTTCGCCCCTCGCCGGCCGCATCGGGTCCGCGTGACCGGACGGGCCGTCCGCAACGCCGCGACCGCCCCCACTCTGTCCATCGCGCCCGGTCCAGCCCGGCTCCGGCCGGAGCCCACGGCGATTTCCGGGCCGGGCGTCAGCGCCACCAGCCTTGTGCGGCGCGGCGGGGGCGGGCTACACCCGGCGCAACCCCACGGTCCAGCAGGAGCCCCCCGATGTCCGAACCCACCGACTTCAACGACCGGATGCTGTCCCTCGGCCTCGCCCGCGTGAGCGAGGCAGCCGCGCTGGCCTCGGCCTCTCTGGTCGGTCGCGGCGACGAAAAGGCGGCGGATCAGGCGGCGGTCAACGCCATGCGCGAACAGCTCAACAAGCTGGACATCGCCGGCGTGGTGGTCATCGGCGAGGGCGAGCGCGACGAGGCGCCGATGCTCTATATCGGCGAGGAGGTGGGCACCGGCCATGGCCCCGCCGTGGACATCGCGCTGGACCCGCTGGAGGGCACCACCCTGACGGCCAAGGACATGCCCAACGCGCTGACCGTCATCGCCATGGGGCCGCGGGGGTCGATGCTGCACGCCCCCGACGTCTATATGGACAAGCTCGCCATCGGCCCCGGCCTGCGCCGCGGCGTCGTGACCATGGACATGAGCCCCTCCGAACGCATCAGCGCTCTGGCCTCGGCCAAGGGGTGTTCGACCCAGGACATCACCGTCTGCGTGCTGGACCGGCCCCGCCACGAGGACATGATCGCCGAGATCCGCACCACCGGCGCCGCGATCCGGCTGATCACCGACGGCGACGTTGCAGGCGTAATCCACTGCGCTGAGCCATCGACCGGCATCGACATGTATATGGGATCGGGCGGTGCGCCGGAGGGAGTTCTGGCGGCGGCGGCGCTGAAATGCATGGGCGGACAGATGTTCGGCCGCCTGCTGTTCCGCAACGACGACGAGCGCGGCCGGGCCAAGGCCGCCGGCATCACCAATCTCGACCGGGTCTACACCCGCGACGACATGGTGACCAAGGACGTGATTTTTGCCGCGACGGGCGTGACCGACGGCTCCATCGTCCCCGGGATCAAGCGCGAGCCCGGCTGGCTGACCACCGAGACGATCCTGATGCGGTCCAAGACCGGGTCGATGCGGCGGATGACCTATCGCAATCCGACCACGGCGGGCTGAGGCACCGGACGGGCTCGGTCGTTGACGGCCGACTGCGCCCCACCTAGGGTAGGGCACGTCCGCCAACGCACAAGATATGGAGATCGGCCATGCCGCGCGACACCGTGTCGGGGGCCTATCTGGGGGTCGAGACATCGTATTCGGGGCGCCGCTGGATCGGCCCGGACGCCGAGCGGCAACGGCTGAGCGAGGCTCTGAGCCAGCAGACCGGCCTTCCCCCCGCCGTCGCCGACGTGCTGGCGGCGCGGGGGGTCGCGCCCGAGGGGGCGGCGGCGTTCCTCGCGCCGACCCTGCGCGACCTCCTCCCCGACCCGATGACCTTGCGCGACATGGGCCCCGCCGCCGAGCGGCTGCTTGCCGCTCTTCATCGGCGCGAGCCCATCGCCGTCTTCGCCGACTACGACGTGGACGGCGGCGCCTCGGCCGCGCTCCTCCTCCTCTGGCTGCGCGCCATGGGGCACGACGCCACGCTCTATACCCCCGACCGGATCGACGAAGGGTATGGGCCCAACGCCCCCGCCATGGCGGCCCTCGCCCGCACCCACCGCCTGATCGTCTGCGTCGACTGCGGCACCCTCTCGCACGCGCCCATCGCCGCGGCCGAGGGCGCGGACGTCGTGGTGGTGGACCACCACCTGGGCGGCGAGACGCTGCCGCCCGCCGTCGCCGTGGTGAACCCCAACCGCCAGGACGAGGACACGGGCCTCGGCCATCTCTGCGCCGCCGCAGTGGTGTTCCTGCTGCTCGTTGAGGTGAACCGCCGCCTGCGGTCCGACGGACAGCGCGGCCCCGACCTGATGGCGATGCTCGACCTGGTGGCGCTGGCCACCGTCGCCGACGTGGCCCCGCTGACCGGGGTGAACCGGGCACTCGTGCGCCAGGGCCTCGCCGTCATGGCCCGCCGCGCGCGCCCCGGCCTGACCGCGCTTGCGGACCTCGCGCGGCTCGACCGCGCGCCCGAGGCGTATCACCTGGGCTATGTCCTGGGGCCACGGATCAATGCGGGCGGGCGGATCGGCCGCGCCGACCTGGGCGCGCGGCTGTTGTCCACCGCCGACCCGCACGAGGCCCAGGCCCTGGCCGAACGGCTGGACACGCTCAACACCGAACGCCGCGCCATCGAAACCGCGGTGCGCGACGCCGCCCTCGCGCAGGCCGCAGAGCGCGGGCTCGACGGCCCCCTGGTCTGGGCGGCCGGAGAAGGCTGGCACCCTGGCGTCCTCGGCATCGTGGCCGCGCGGTTGAAGGAGGCGACGGGCCGCCCGGCCGTCGTGATCGGCCTCGACGGCGGCACAGGCAAGGGATCGGGGCGGTCGGTGACGGGCGTCGACCTGGGCGCGAGCGTCCAGCGCCTCACCGCCGAGGGCTTGCTGGACAAGGGCGGCGGTCACCGCATGGCGGCGGGGCTCACGGTGTCGGCCGACCGGCTGGAGGCCGCGATGGCGCGTCTCGGCGAGCTCCTCGCCGCCCAAGGCGCGGGTCGCGGCGGCGCCCGGGATCTCAGGGTCGACTCGCTGCTGATGCCCGGCGCCCCGACCCCCGACCTGGTGGAGGCGATCGCCGCCGCCGGCCCCTTCGGCCAGGGCGCCCCGGCCCCGCGCCACGCCTTTCCCGATTGCCGCATCGCGGGACTGCGCCGGGTGGGCGAGAGCCACCTCAGGTTGCGGTTCTCCGACGGCACCGGCCCGGCCTGCGACGCGATCTGCTTTGGCGCCTTCGACGGCCCGCTCGGCCCCGCGCTGGAGGCCGCCCATGGCCGCCCCACCCACCTGGCGGGACGCCTGGAGCTGAACCACTGGAATGGCCGCAGCCGCGTCCAACTCCGCCTCGACGACGCCGCCGCCGCCGGCTGAAAACCGTGTGCCCGAGGGCCGAAAAATCCCCTTGCCACCGCCCGGCGCTTTGCCTAAACCCCCCCTCACCAACCGGCGAGGCCCGTTCGTCTATCGGTTAGGACGCCAGGTTTTCAACCTGGAAAGAGGGGTTCGATTCCCCTACGGGCTGCCACTTGCTTTGTGATGTGTTTATTCTCAGTCACTTAGCACCCGATTTTGTCCCACCAGTTCACACCGGGCCGAAAAGTGGGACACTTTTGTTCTAGGTCTGTCCGGTAATCTTCTGTAGCGCTGCGGCTGCCCGAACCTTCTGACTCGCGCTCCGCGTGTATCGCGTCACCTCCTTCGACGTCTGGTGCCCGGTGATGGCCATGATCTCGAATTCGGTGCATCCGAGTTCTGCCAGACGGGCCGCAGCCGCCTTCCGCAGTCCGTGGATAGAACAGTGCGGAAGCCCTGCCGTATCGCACCACTTGCGCACGCGGTTTCCGAATCCGTTGTTCGTGAATGGCTGCCCGTTCGCGTTGGCGAGGAAGGTCAGATCACCCTTCGGACTTGCGTCCAGGATAGCTTGCAAGGCCGGGATGATCGGCAGTTCCAGCCGCACCGGGTGCCGGTCCTTACCCTTCTGTTGCGTGAAGCAGAGCCACCCGTCTTGAACGTGCTGACGCCCCATTAACACGAGGTCCGAACGCCGCTGCCCGGTGTAGAGCGCCAGCGCTAGGGCGAGACGCGCAGTCGTGCCCACGGGGTGTGCCGCCTCGTACTTCTCGATCTCCGCAAGGGTCCAAGAGTGGTAGCCCTCGGATTTAGAACGCAGAAGTTCAACGTTAGCAGCCGGGTTGTGGTCGCAATGCTCATACAGCACGGCGAACCGGTATAGCTGGCGCAGCACCTTCACCATCGAGTTCGCCGCCTCTGGGGTCTCGCGCATCTCGTCACGACGCTTCCGAATGTTGACTGCACCCAGCAACTTGAAAGGCTTGTCCCCGCCGTTCTTGTGCAGACAGAACCGCTCTAGGATGGCACGCCGCGTCTTCTGCGTCTTCGGGTTCAACTCTGCGAACATTGCGCTCTGGTAGTACTGGGCGCACAGCCATCTAATGCTCGCGGGCGTCATCTTCGTCGCCCGTCCCGGCTTTGCACTCTCTTTTTCAGGAACGCCGCTCAGCAAGTCCCGGTATCGAATATAGAACTCCGCCGAACCGTACTTCTCTCTGATCCGCACCTTCGGTTGCCCCGGTTTTCGGAAATAGACCCGACGGTTTCCATGCCGGTCGAAGTCCCCAGAGATGTATTTCAGTTCCCGACTCTTCATCATGTCTCACTCATCGTCCCAGGGATTCGGCGCTTCGACCACCCCACCTGGAATGTCTTCTAGGCAGGAGTCGAGTTGCCTGACGTCCCAGAGCGTACGGTTATAGATGCGCTTGGCAGGGGGCATCATCCGATCACGGATCATCTTGTCGAACGTCACCGGACTCACGCCGACGTATGCCGCAGCCTCGCCACGGCTCAGCATCCGCGCACATGGCAACGGAAGGATACGCGGTTTTTCGGCTGCGGCACTCATTTGTCAGAACGCCCGGATACGCACGTTCACAGTCGCAGCGTCCACCGCCGCCGCAGCAACGGCCACGCCGAGTTCGTTGTTGCCGGTCTCGGTTGTGGTCGCCAGGGACACGCTGTCATCCCAGTAGATGACGTCGCCTGTACCAATTTCATCGGCAGCGACTTTCGGCATTTCCCAGACGCCGTGCGTCGCAACGTCAATGGGTTGTCCGGCAAGCGCTGAATGCAGCGCCACGCCGACGATTGCGCCTTCGAAGACGGGTTCGCCGCCTGTAGCGGCAGGGCCGGTGATGGTGAGGTTTTCGCCCCTCTGGACGTAATTCGTTGCCATGTCAGAGTCCTTTCGAAGTGACTGGATAGGAGATGGTTCGCGAGACGCCCGACATGCGGGCAATCTCCGAGTTGATGGCCGACAGAGCGCGTCTCAGTTCTGCGTCAGAGCGGTATTCGACTTCCTGCCCGTTGGCGTCGCGCAGGCGGCGTTCGCCGCTGTAGCGGGCCGCTTCTAGGTCCGCGCGCATCTGTTGAAGCTGTGCCAGCGATGCCATGGTTAGACGCCCGGATTCAGGTACGCACCGCGCCAGTCGATGGCACCGCAGCCGAAGTCCAGGTGGACGCGGAAATCCATGCCCAGAACGTCCCAGCCCTCGCGGCTGGCCATCTGCGGCCCTTGGGCGCTGGAAAGGAAACTGTATTCCAGGACGGGCAGAACCGCCGGGTCCGCGAAGATGTAGAACGACGCATCCGTGATGCGGGGTTCGACCAAGAGAGTGAGACGTCCCGCGAAGGGATTGGTGTCTTCCACCGCCGCCGCATAGATGCTGGCCAGGACTTGTTCCGCCGTCGTTTCCAGTTCCGGTCCGACCAGAAGGAACTTCGGCGTCGCGTTGATCGGCGTCTTGCCGTCGAGAGCCTTCATGCTGCGCATCGCCTTGCGCGCGGCATCCAGCGCCGCTGTGGTCAGGGCCGCACCCGCCGCAAGGTTCCCGTGACCGGCATGGAACAGAGCCGTGGCGTCCTCATTCATGGTCGGGTTCGACAGAAGAACCGCCAGAATCAGGTTCGCTTCGGTCTCGGCAGCCATTCGGCCAGCGGTCGCGCCCCAGTCGCGGAACGCCCCAAGGTCGTCGTTGATGAGGGCTTTGCGAGAGATGCTGAACTGCGTCCCGTAGGTGTCCAGTGCATATCCCTCGGAAGTCTCCGAGCGGCTGGTGTGCGTGATCTCGCCCGACTCCGATACCTTCTGCAACTGGCCCACGTCGGACATTTTCAGCATGGTCTTGGTGCGGAAATCGTTGATGGTCGATTGCCGGGCCAGGGTGGACTTCACCGGCGACTGCGCCGCCTGATACGCAGCCACCAGAGTCCGGTTGCCGGTGCTGGTCAGAAGCTGCGGAAAGTCCGTCGTGCCGTGGATGGCGTTCCGAAACAGGGTATCGGTGTCCATGCCACGGGTGGACATGCCTTGCGCTTCGACCGATGCCCGCGCCATGTCGCGGAGGCTTTCGCCCATGAAGGGCCGAACTTCGTCCTTCGGCGCTGCACCGGTCACACGGGCATAGAGCGCGTCCGCGCGCCGCTGCATCGTCGTGGCGGCGTCGTCTTGCGTGGACACCACACGGATGCGCGGTTGCGACGCGGCGCGCTTCTGAGTTTCCTCGAAAGCCGCTGCCCGCGCTTCGGTAACCGTCGCGTCGCGGTCAATGAGGTCGTCGGCCCATTCGGCGCTCAGGTTGGCGCTCCGGGCGACTTGGCGAATGGCGGCGCGGGTTTCCACGCGGCCTTCATCGCGGATCAGGGTTTCGTCTTCGGTTGTCACTGTCGAGTCCTCTCGGTTACGAAATTTGGCCCCCGCGTCGGCAGGGATTGGAACGGCGGACGCCTCAAAGATCGACCAAGCCACCGCCGTTCGGATGCGCGCCTTGGTCTGAGGATCGGTGGTCGTTTTCCATTGGGTGACGCGATAGCCGACGCTGACACCGCGAAGCGTCCCTTCGGCTATGCGTTGGACGACGGGGGCGGCGTCGCTGGCACCGCTCAACTGGATCGTTGCGACCAGTTGGCCGGTTTCGATGCGGAAGGCCGCGATGGTCCCGATGACGTCGCGGGCGCTGTCTTGGCGATGGCCGTCCAGAACGGGTGCCCCGAGTAGGTTGGACGTGTCCAAGCCCGCCGGGTCCAGCCGTTCGATGTAGGAACCGCGTTGATCGTTTCGCAGCACGTCCGAGAACGTGGAAATCACGGCTTCGACAGAGTTGCGCTCCGGGTCGAAGGTTGGCGGTGTGAAGACAGCCGCGCGAGTGAGAGTATCAGGCGTCACCGGGCTTCTCTTTTTCCAAGGCCAATTCCGCGTCGAGGTCTTCGAGCGACCAGCCGCGTTCTGCGACGGCTTTCCGGCGCGACGTTAGCCCGGCTTCGAGTTCGGCAATCGTGGCCTGCGTGTCTTTGAGCGGGTCCACCTGCATTGGGCGCGGCGGCAGCCAATCGGTGGCATAGCCACGAGGATTGGTCTCGAAGTCGGGTGCGGCGAGGTCGCCAGAATGGACTCCCAGCGTGACGACTTTTTGCCAGACGGGGTTCAGGAACTGGGGCACGAGGGTGCCATATTGAATCTGCTCCACCCGTTGGCGGAAAGGCAGAAGGCCCGCGCGAAGCGACGAATAGTTTGCATTCGACAGGTCGCCTGAAACCATGTGGTCGGGCAGGCCCAGACCCGCCGCCAACTGGCGCAGATTCAGCGCAATAAACGACGCGGTTTCGCTCGCCTGTGTCGGGCTGTTGAACCGCACGTCATAGCCGCCCGGCAACCGAATTAGCGCGCCAGGTTCAAGCGATGCCCCGTCTTCGAAGGGGTCCGACCCGTCGCCAAGGTCGTTCTGATTCACGATGAACCCGGCGCTCATGGCGGCGACCTTGCAGCCGACAAGCAAAGCGTCGCAAAGCTGGTCGAACTCGGACACGGGCAGGATGATCGGGGCCAACCAGGAAACGCCTCGCACCTGACCAGCGGCAAGGGGCTTCATCACGTGAAGGATTTGGTCCGCTGGCACCCGAACGGCAGGCGCATACCCATCGAACAGGCTGGTCGGTCGGGCCGAAAGCACATGGTATGCGACCCTCGTTCCTTCCGCGTCGAACTCCACGCCTTGAACGATGTAGCCGCCACCGCGAAGTTCGCGGGTCAGGCTTTCGTCAACCAGTTCGCATGGAAGAAGGCGCAGTCGAACGCTGCGGTCGGTCGCGACGACTTGGATGAACGCTTCACCATCAACCACCAGCGACCGTGTTACGTCCGCTTGCAGACCCTCAAAGTCGGTGCGTTGATCGGCGTCAGCTTCGTCGGTGAATGCCCGCCAGTGTTCTGTTAGTTCGGACCGCGTTTTGGCGTCGGCATGGCGCGGGGCCGGGACGATGCCGGTGCCCACAAGGCTACCGACCCAGTTCGCGACGCCTTGGTTTACCCAAGGGTTGTTGTTGGCCAGATACCGGGCGCGGGACCGGACTTGCACCGCAGCCGCACCAACCTCTGGGTTGATGCGCTGGAACGTGCCCATCCCGGTTCCGCGCCGTCCCCCAGCGGCGGCGTCGAAGCGCCTTTCGCGCGCAGTCGCAGGCTTGCTGGGGCGCAGCAACGCAGGCAGAAACTGGAAGGGCATCACATCGCCCCAGCGGAGCGCGCAATCTCGATTGCGATTGGCTTGCAGAGAGCGGTGGCAGGAAGCACTGAGGTTGCTTCAATCGTTCCGAAAAGGCTCTGCCGTCCAGGATGGTAGACGTTTCCCGAGTCAGCATCCTGCAACTGTCCGAATTCATCTGCACGGACCCATTCAAAACGGAACTCAAGGGCGTCAGCGTCGAAGGGTCGGATAGAAGTCGCCTGCAAGAACCAAGTCTGGTTGGCGACTTCATATCCATCTCGCTCGCACTGGCCCACCTCGCACATCACATCGTTTTCGAGGGCGGTGACGAAACCTTTGAAACCCGGCTCGTCAAAAGCCCCGGCGACGGCTGGGTTGTCAGATTGGCCAGCGATAGCGGTCGTTTCCAGCCTGTGCCCGACGGTGGCCAACAGGATGCGCGTCTTGCACACCTCAGCCAAGTCGTACTTCGCGGCACGGCGAGGTCCGGTGACACCGGCCACTGGGGACAACAGTTCCGCCGCATAGAGCGTCTTCGCCTTTCGCAGAATCATCGCCGCATCAGAGCGATTCTCGGCCTTCGCGCAGTGTTCGGCGAACTCTTGAAGGGTAACGGGGGGAAGGTTCGGTCGCATGTTGCCTCCTATCATTTGGTCTGCAACCTAACCTTCCAGTTGCGATTCGTCTACAAGTTTTTCTTCTAGACGAATCGCTCGCGTTGTGATTTAGGGGTGCGTGCTACGGCACCTGCCATCGTGCGTGGCTCCTTTGTCACCGGCCCAGCTAGCGTTCGCGGTTGGGTCGGTGGCGCAAAATGTAGAGGTAACAGCTATGATGCATGTCCTGGTCTTGAACCCTGAGTACTGCCAGCACATGAGTGAAGCGAAGCTGAGAGAAGCGGTGCTAAATGTCATGCATGAGTGCTACAAGGAACATGGTGCTTACCAAGCTATGCGAGCCGCTGGTTCGATGCTCAGGCATCACGGTGTGATGGTGGAAACAGCGGGCGACATTCAGGAATGGTTGTTCGTCAGCAGCTAGATCGAGTCCTATGGAAAGAGGTTCACAACAACCTAATTGCGGCCTCAAGGTCTTGAGGCTCTACAAAAGCCATATCCTTGAGTGCAAGAGTCTCATTCTTGGAATTAATAACCGCTGCAAGATTAGAATAGATTACCTCGGACAAAGAACCTCCCGAACTGCGAAGTCTGTTCACAATACTGTCCGTTGCAAAGATAGCTGTCTTTTCTCGCCTTGTTCGACTCTTACTTCTTGAAACTCTCTTCGCAAGGAGTCGAAGTGCCGTCTCCCTAAGCGATTTTCTTTGATCTTCGTTGAGCGCGCTGGGCAAATAGTCAGCAAAGTCAAGAAAATCATCGAACTTCTTCGCTCTGGTTGCAGCCGATACTAGATAAGTCACTATATGCTGGGTTCTCCCAAACTCCGAAATCATTCGCCTTAGCAATTCTCGTCTTTGCTCTGATCCGGGCGCGCTCTCAACGCCCTGCATCTGCAATACGATTGGAACAGCTTCGACTTCAATCCACTCAATCAATGCCCCTTCAAATTTTGTGGAATCGTCGATCTTTGTATTCTCGTTTCGTATGCAATGCCTCAAATCGGAATGTGAAAAGTCATATCCCCTCAAGTCTGCGCCGCAAAAATTTAGGTAGCGGAGGTCCGAATCCCTAAAGTCTTTGGAAGGGTCTAGCCCCGAAAGTTCGACCAGCAGGTCAAAGCGTGGATTTCGTCCGCCAAGTACTCGGTCAATCGCATCCTTTTCGTCAGCAGTCAGCATATCGTCTAAGAGCCGATTCATTCCTCTGAAATCTCGCCTCGTGAAACAACAACAACAGGCGAATTATGATTTGAGCTTTGAGAAGCCGCTTCCCGTTGGATTGCTTTCTTCAGAATTTGGGAAACAATCGCATCCTTATTTTGAAACTCACTTAATGCGCGGCTTAGTTTATTACCTCCCTTTCGAGAAACTCTGAGACTCCGCTTAGAAACCTGAACTTCGCCAATTATCTCCAAGCGGTTCCCCCCTTTCTTTCTCCTAACCCTACAGAGTCTTTCGCCAGGTATCGCGGTTCCCTCCAAAGACGAACTCTCGTCTTTGGCTGCTGACTTCGAGCCAATCTCCCAACTTTCATTTGGTCGTGCAGACACTGGTAGATATGTTTTCTTATGGGAAAGTTTCTGTTTCATTGTCCCAGTGACACGCGCCTCTCCACCGATGGTCAACCCACCTTTTTCGAGGTTTTCAATACTTGCGCCCACTTGGGACCCTAGTGCGGTAGTGGACTCATACTCGTTTTCCTCTACCACTGGCTCGAAAACATTCTCACCGTAAGAGTCACCTAGTGTAGTCTCACAGCCTTCAAGCGACAAGCGCAACGCTGCAAGCATTACGCCAACTTCATACTCCCGTTTCTCGTGTTCAAAATTCATCTTCCCAAATCTCAAACGGCAATTGATATCGAATGCACCGTCAACCTCAATTATTTCAAGGCGCAACTCTGACATTTCTGTCAATGGGTTGCGTGAGTCTGTTTTGAATTCATTGCCCAATTGAAGGTCGCCTTCTTTCATCGAACGCGTCATGTCGCAAAAGTTAGTCTAACTTGGTTGAGCATACAATCTCTCAATGCTTATGCGTCTCGATCCACTTTGACCGAAGCACCGTAGGTGGCTTCTTTAGTGCGGCCTGAGAGGCAAGTTCCTTGGCACGTTGATCGGGCCTCATCCCAATCAGCGTCTGCACCGCAAGCGCGTAGACTGTCGCGTCCAGTGTCTCTGCCCTCTTGCCGGGGATCCTCTCGAACCGGGCAACGGGCTGCCCACGCACGTAGCGCACAACGCGGCGTTCGCTGGTCAGCATCTCAAAGTACGGTGCGTCCAGTGCCTCTGAGAAGCGGATGCCCTGCGACCGTTCGATGCGCGTGAACAGGTGCGACTTCACGGAGTCTGAGCCGACCAGCCAAAGAAGCTGCCCCTTCGATCCCGACTTCTGGATCAGGGGGCGCGAGAATCCCGATACACCTTTGATGCTGACAACACGTCGCCCGAAACGTGGACGCGAGAAAGTGTGAACCAGGCCCGTATGACCCCCGTCCCCGCTATCGACGGCGCAAGCGTCAATCGCGATGATGCCGCCAAGCGGATGCGTCCAGCGCTGTTTCAGGTGCGCGTCTAGGTCCAGCCACACTGCGTCGCCGTCGATTGGTCCCCAGAAAACGCTGTGATCCAGAACAAACCACTCGCTTTCCGAGTGGCCGACTATGACAGCTTCCAGCCTGTCGTCTTGGCAATCGACGCCGCATGTCAGCCAAAGGACGTCTTCCGGCAGGGCTTGGAGCGTGAAGGCTTCGCGACGGCTGAACAGTTCATGTTCATCCAGGTCGTCACCTTCGGTCTTCCAAGGTTCGCCCAGAACCGTGTTGGTGAAAACCTGCAAGGTTTCAGGGCTTCGTTTCGCCGCAAGGAACTCCGCCGCCAGCTTGCCCCACCGGGCGTTGTGGTGAGGCGAAATTAGCGCGTTGACCTTGAATCCGGCGTGATCGGAAACGCTAGGTTCGGTCGCGACCCAACGGCCATTCGCCACCATCTGCGGTTTGAACCGTTCTTCGACAACGCACCCGTTCTTCGGACAGACCCAATGCGCAGACTGCGGTTCGCCGTCGTTCCACCGAATGTCCCTCCATGCGACTTCGCTGAAATCGCCGCAGGACGCGCATTGCACTTCATAGACCCGTTTATCCGATTGGTCATAAAGGCGGGTGATCGGCCCGAAATCGAAGACCGGCGTGGAACCTGCCAGAATGAGCCGGTCGCGATAGGTCTGCGTTCGCATGATGGCGAGGTCCACCGGATTGCCTTCGGCTGTCACCTCGAACCCGTCGATTTCGTCCATAAGCAGAATCTTCGACGTCAGGCGTCGCAGCGAACGTGGCGACCGTGCCGCCCGGAATTTGAGATTCCCGCCGGAAAACCTCTTGTCCAGAAGTGTGCTGCGGCCCGTGTCGTCGTTTTCGTCGGATAGGAGTCCGCGTAATGCAGGGGAATTCTCGAATAGCTGTTCCACGTCCACGGCGTAGTCACGCGCGTCGTCGGACGTCGGCTGCACAACCAATATGTTGCTGGGGTCGTTGGCACACTTCGCCCCGATCAATGCCGACAGGAACTGCGTGTAGCCAATCCGCGCCGACTTGATGACGCTGACTCGTTCGATTGCGGGGTCGTCCGCCGCGTCCGCGATCCCGTTCATGTAGGGCCACAAGCGCATTCGGCCCGGCGTCGCGCTCGCGGTCTGCGGCAGAAAGATGTTGCCTTCGATCCAGTCGGCTAAGGGCATGTTGAGCGGTGGCCGCAGGGCTTGCAGAGCGTTTCGCTTGACGATCTCAATTCCCATCCGTGCCTCCATCGGCCAGTGCTTCAAGAGCCGCCCTTATCTCGCTAGAGAGCGTCTCCACGTCATGGGCGGTCAGGTGCGGCAGTGCAGCCCCTACGCGGCTGGGAACGGCCAGGAGCGCCGCCCTGACGTCCCTGAGGGTGTTTGCCCATTCGCGCTCGACTTGGCCGCTGTCGAGCAAGTGCCCGGCGTCTCTGTCCGCGATCAATGCGGCCCGTCTGGCCTGTGCCTGTGTCAGTTCCAGCTTGGCGCGCCGCTGGTCTTCGTTGAGCGTCCGTTCATCCCGCCCCGCCGCCTTTTCGCGCAAGTGCGCCAAGTACGATTGGACGGTGACGGCGAAGTCCCATTTGCCGTATTCTACCGTCTGGACAACGCCGTTCGATTTCAGGTCCGTCAGGACTTGCCGCGACACGCCAAGGAACCGCATCAACTCGCCAGACGTCACAGTGTCAGGGATTGCCGACGGCGACTGCGGTGCGGGCGATGCATGGCGACGGGGGCGTTCAACTGGCCCCAGCGGCGGTGGCGACGGATAGGTCAAAGTTGCTGACATAGTTTCAGCCCTATTTGAGAATTGTTTGCAAGTAGCGAAACATCGCGGCTCCGCGACCCCGCATCACGTCCGCGTTGGGAAGGACCCATGGGGTTGAACCAGTCGCACTTTGACCGGGTTGACCCAATCACACTTCGCATTTGAAGCCTTCGACTATTGGTCGGTCTATCTCGTTCCATTTGCTCTACCTTTACTGCCTCTTTCGATGGACCGGACAACGGACACCCCCTAAGGGGTGTGTCCGTGTCTGTCCGGCTGTGGTCCCCTTGGACATTTTCCTTTGTCCAGCCGTTGTCCGGCATGTCCGGTTCCAAGTGCCGCCTGCAAAACATCCAATGGAATGAGGGGCTTAATCTTTCCGGTCGCCGTGCAAACGGACAAAACCCCATGTCCGGCCAAAGCGTCACGACACCTCTTGAACGCCTTGTCGCGGGTGTCCTTTTTGTCCGAACCGGACAAAGCCCGCGATTGATCCAGTTCAACTTTGAGGGCCTTTTCTTCCACTTCGGTTCCGCCTTCGCGTTCGAGGGTGGAACACACGACACCCATAAATGCGCGCTCCTTTGCGTTGCGCGGGCCGATGTCACAGAAGTCGTCCAGGATCGGGCGGCACAACGCCGCCGTGACAAGTTCACCGTCTTCGTCCTCGCCAAGTTCTGCGCCCTGAATCTCGAACTGAATTTCAAAGTCGCAGGGACCATTGCGGTTCTTCGACAGGTTGCCACTGACCTTTGTGCCGTTCCGGGTGAGCGCAAGCGACACGTCCAAAGCGCCGTTTAGAATGCTATGCCCACGGGGCAAGCCATCGCCCGCCTTCGTGTCGTGGTGGATCAGCACGACAGCTGCGCCCCATTTGGTGAGGTGCCGTGCCACTTTCACGACGCGCCCCATGTTGGCGGCGTCATTTTCTTCAAGTCCTGGGAACGCCATGGCAAGGGTGTCGAGAAAGATCAGCGACGGGCGCTGTTCCTTCACTGCCGCGACAAGCGCTGCAAGATCGGGCGATTCCTTGGCCAAAAGGTCGGAAACACCCGCAACCACTTGGAAGGCGGCAGCATCGCCGTATTCGTCGCGCAGCGCGGCGACCCGCATCTGCAACCCGGTTTCATCCTCAGCCGCAACATAGAAGACACCACCCTGTCTTGTGCGCTGTCCAAAGGCGTCTCTCCCCTGCGCGACCATGTATCCTAGAAGCGGTGCGATTGCGGACTTGCCAGCGCCGGGGGCACCCACAACGGTCGCCAAGTCGCGAGGTGCCAACAGCCCTTTGACAACGTAGCCCCGCTTTGGCGCGGTGGCACACTGGTCAGGCGAGATGAAGCGCAGCATGGATGGTGTCACAGGGTCCGGCGACGCCAGGTCGAGTGAACCGATTGCGGGCAGATCGTCAAAGTCATCGTCCCGCACGTCGAAAGCGGGCCACCAGCCAGCCTTGTAGGCTAGATCAAGGATCGTGCCGATTGTGACAGGCTTGGCCCGGCTCTTGCCGAAACTTTTCCACGTCCGCTTCTGGTCGCGTAGATTGAACTTGGCGCTTTGCTCGGACCATTCACACCAAATTTCGAACCCGTCTTCATTCCCGTCAAACTCATGATGAAGCGCAGCACCGACACGCAGCCAAGTGTGGCGTCCGTCAAAATCGTCAACAAAGCTTAGGGCCGACTGGATGCGGGCCAGATCGACCGGTTCGCGCGGTGGTTTGCCTAAAAGTTCGTCCAGCGGATCACGCTCAGGTTCCGCTTTTTGCAGCCGTGATGCGTCCACCGATGCCGCGAAGCCAAGACTGAGCAAAGGCACGTCCGGTTCGCGTTCCCAGCGGTAAATGCCTCCACTTGGATGTGTACTGCCAGCGGCAACGACATAACCGCCCTGTCCCTTGATTTCGATTTCCCACGCGGGTTTGCCGTCGGCTGTTTCCCGGTCGCTACGGGCCAGCTTGGCGCTGCCGAGGGGGTGCGGCGTGAACACTAGGATATGCCGCCCGGTGCCGCTGCCAGAGATGGCGATTGGATGCTCTGTGTAGTTCGGCAAGATGAGGGCCAGCGTCGCGTAGGCTTCCGCCTCGGAAGCAGGGTCTCTTATGTCCAGATCAATCCAGGCTGCGTAACCCGCCGGTGTCTTGTCGCCACCACGCAACCCAACGTTCTCACCGGGCCTATGCGCTGCGGCAAAGCTGTCGAAGTCGTAGCCGCGCGTCTGCCAGCCTTTCTCAATTGCTCCCTTCTCACGCACTGCAACGCGGACTGGGCCAATGCCCAATTCGACCAGATTCTTGCATTCTGCCAGAGGGTTAGGGCTGCATTTTCCTTGCCCATTGGGGCTGCTTTTGGTATTGCTGCTCATGTCGATTTTCCTTTCACGCTATCGACGCACTTCCTCACTCAGCCCCGTTCCGATTCCATCTCGGGACGGGGTTTCTCTTTTCTTTCGCCATGTTTTGGTAGGTCGAAGACGTGAGCCTGATACTTCGTCGGCTCGCCCTAAAGGATAGCGGAATCGTACCGGCCAATCCACTGAAATGGTGGGACAAAAATCCTGAAAAACCCTGTAAAACTGTGAAGCGAATCGAGTGTCCCACTCTCCGCAAGTCACTGAATACAATGCGAAAGTGCAGCCCCCTACGGGCTGCCACTTTCTCCTGTAAGTGATTGAAATTACAGAGAGAAACGGGACGGCGGCATCTCGTTATACCTTTCCTTATACGCATGGCTGAAATCTACCGGCTTGAGATTCCCCATGTCTCATCGTCCATCGGCCAATCGGGATCAAGATCAACGCCAGCCGGTGCATCGCCATCGAAGTAAACGCCGTTGTGTCCGCCTACCTTGCGCCCTGCATCAGCTATCGCCCACTGTAGATCGGGCACCCACAGGCCATCGCGGACAGTGACGCTATAGACAGCGCAAGCCTTAGAGTCGCACCAAATGGTTTCAAGACGCCGCTTCATGACCGGTGTGAACGCTTCCACAATGCGCATCATTGCGGCAGTCTCGGCTACAGTGTCATAGGTGCTGGACAGAAGGCTGCCCTTGTCTGTCATGGACGGGATAACGATGAAGCGACCATCTTTTTCGCACAAGAAAGAATAATATCGTCCTTCTTTGTGACAAACCACTTGGAATTTGCGCTTCTCAGCAGAATTCTGGCGTAGAGTTATGACACTGGTAGGCTTTGGCAAGGAGGAGAACATGCCGACGTACTCCGTAGAATACAAAGACAAGGATGGAAACACAAAATACAAGTCGATATCCGCCGAATCTGAGGAAGACGCGAAAACCTCTTTTTGGCGCACGATGGGAAGAATTGCGTCAGCTATTACGATTTTGTCCATCTTCTTACCAAAACATTAGGAGCAAAGCAGATGCCGCGTAGAGGAACATTCACTCTTGAGACTGCGTCTGGCGAAATTGAATTTCGTGACGCTTACCATACATCAGACATCGACGATTTTGTTAACCTTGTTGAAAATGACAAATTCCCTATTGTCTTGGGCGGGAAGGCCGCAAAAATGTTTCTGAGAGTGCATGACCATCGACGGGAACAAGGATTATTTGGCCCCTTGATGGGAGGTTTGTCAAAAATATTGTCGCTAGGGAGTGACCGAAAGTCCTCGTTGGGCGGTATTGCAAATAAGATGTCAAGCCATTTGCTCAGCGACGATTTTAACTTCGATGAAGATCAGTTGGCGTTTGTTTCAGCGTGTGATTCTGTGATGCAAAGCTGTGAGTTTCATTACTTTGGTGATCGTACTGGAGTTGTGATGGCGGAAAGATAGACTGATAAGGTTTATGGGAAAGTGAATTATTTCTGCATCTTAACAAGAGGGCAGAGTTTGCGAAATAGTACTTTTGCCCTGCATACGCCTCCTATGCCGAGTGGCAAAAGTTCGCTCCTTACCAATTGCTGGCCATGCATTACAGGAACTACATTTCAGATACAATACTGGAATAAACCTCACTTCCGCAAGTCAAAAATATAACCGTCTCTCAGGAATGGTTTGCTGGCAACTTATCGCAATCTTGCCCAACTATACTTTTCGTATGCACGTCGATTTTTGAGCTTATGCTTACAAAAACTCGTCAGTTAAATGCTGGGGGTAGCCGGGCTGTTGCATTGCCCATACCGGTGTACCTGCCTCGGGTCCCATACACCTCTCTAGGGCATTCCCCGCTGACGCGGGCCTCTCCATCCCTCCACCTCAAGCCTCTGAGCACGCCTCTCTGCGCCTCTGCGGGCATGCGCGCCCATGGGTTTGGCTGGCTAAAATCCGCCTAGCAACATGTATACAGAGCCGATCAAGACGATTGCGACAAAGGACGTGGCGAGTTGCATGGCTGGGATTCCTCTTACAGCCGCGTCAGCGGTACGCCCGCGTTAGCGGGCACGATCATGATGCAGCTTTGTTATCAGAGAGGATGCGATATACCGATGCCACACCGATCTTTGCCACCGCCGCAATTTCACTGGCCTTCATGCCGCGCGCCTTGAGTGCCAGCACGTCATCTGTCTTGGCCCGTGCGGTCGGTGCGCGGCCCTTGTATTTCCCGTCTTGCTTGGCCTTAGCGATACCTATGGCGCGGCGCTCTGCCAGCCTGTCACGCTCAAATTGAGCGACCGCACCCATCAAACGCATAAGAAGCATCTGACCGGCGTCAGCCGGGTCCAGCGGCTTGTCTGATACGTCTGGCAGGTGCCAGACCACGCCGGAGTCTGGCATGTCGTTTATAGCGGCGTCAGCCGCTGCAAGGTCACGAAAGGCGCGGTCTAGCTTGGCCGCACATAGACAGACCGAGTCATTTTTCTTGGCATGTAGCATGGCCTCTTTCAGCATCCGTTCAAAGACGGGTCGCGCGTTGCGGGTCGACTCTTCCTCTTTGAAAAATCTGGTGCATCCCATCTTTTCTAACTTGGCGATCTGGTCAGCCCATCCCGCCGCCTGTTCCTCTTTAGATACGGACACCCGCACATAGCCCCAACGTTCCATCATCAACTCCATTTTATCACATGATTCTTATACCTATGATAGTCTATTAATGAGGTGGAATCCAAGTCCTTTTGATAGAGTTTGAGGCTAGATTCTCACTTATCTTTGGAGACGTACCTATTGGTAGACATAGGTGAGCCGGTTCCGCTCGCTCACGTGCTCAAGCCCATGCTTTAACGCGTGTGTGCCCGCATGTGTCCGTGTGAAAGCGCAGACGCGTCGGCGCCAGAGCTATAGAAAAATCGAAGAAACGTAACAACACGCGCCCGTCAAAAGTGGCGAAAGACGTGCGTTGTGCCGAACGCCAAACGGTGGTCTTGTAAGCACATGGAAGCTCTCGAAAACCTTCTACAACTTCCCTACCAAACCCTTGCGATCTTGGTCGCGGGATACCTGTCTTATCGTCTGGCGTATACAGGTCGGGACACGACGCACCGGACACTGGACACGCTGGCGATTGCGCTGGTGTTTGCATTCGTGGCGCAGGCCGCGTCAGCGGGCCTATTGATCCTCTATAACTGGAAGTATCCGGTGCCATCGGGCGGCGAATTGCCGTTGTGGGCGGGGTACGGGGCAAGCGTTGGCGGTATCATCTTTGCGCTGTTGGTCGCTGGGGTGTGGCGGCGGGTGAGCGTGAGCGCCGTTCCTGAGCTTCTGCGGAGTGCTGGCATATCATCGGCGGATAGAAATACCGCCGCGTGGGAAACCGTCATTAATCGCGAAGACTCCGGCCCTTCCCAAATAACGGTCGTCAAGAAAGACGGCACGACGCTGCAATGCGAGCGATTAGACGACTTCAAGAAAGCGCCGTTCGGTCCAATGATCTTGGGGCAAGACGGGTCGATAGCGATGTATGTAACCGATTATCGCGCGGCTGAATCAGATGAATGGGAAAAAGTGGACCCGTCGCACGGCGATTGGGGACCGGAAATCACCATCATTCCGGCAGGTGAAATCTCAGAGGTACGGATACGCCATGCACCTTCACTTCTTGGGCGGTGGCGGCGCAGACGGGGCGCTGGGGATGGGTCTGGCGTTGTCGGGGATGTAGACGGGTCCGCCCCCTGACTGTGAAAGGACGCCTGACTGCTCTTCGAAGTGCATAGCGTTACCTCTTGGTTGGCGGTGGCGAAGACGGGGCCGCAGGCATGGGCCGGGTGTTCGTTCCCGGACTCGGGCGGGAAGGTGGCGTTGTAGGACGCGGCGGAGTCTGAGGTGCTGACGGCTTTCCGGTCATAGGTCTACCTTTTCGGCTTGGGAGGTGGTGACGATGCCGGTTTGCTGGCAACAGGTTGCTGTGACCTTTCAACGACAACTCTAGCGGTGGATGGTTTCGACGGCGTGTCTGACATGTTCTACCTTTTGGGCTTGGGTGGTGGCGGTGTTCCGGGCGCAGCGGCACGGGGCTGTTGTGATCCTTGCACCCGCACTTCGCCCCGCTGACGCGGTACAGGCTTGGGCTTTGGTGGCGGGGGTGCAGGTTTCTTGGCCATGCTCAGCGTTTTGGTTTAGGAGGCGGTGGCGCGGTCGGTGCGCTTGCCATCGGCTGTTGCGAGTTGATCGAAACACGCGAGTAATCCGGCTTGGCTACCATCATCTCGATTTGCTCAGCCTTGGTTTCTTCTTTGCTCATGTACGTGCCCCTCAGACTCGGCTGTAAGTCAGAACATAAAGAAAACATCGCCTCGCTTCCAGCATGATCTGACCTAGGGGCACCTGCTTAGCACACGATGTTGAGTGCTGCCATAGATTTGCGAAGTGATATGCCGCGTAGCGGCGTCATTTATTGCGGAAAACGACGTCCAAACGAAATAATTGACTAACGCCGGAATAATTTCATCATCGCGGCGCGCGGCTACCGTGACGCCCTTCTTTGCCTCTCTTTGAAGTATTCGATTGGCCATTCGGTCGGCGTGAATATCTCATGGAAGTCTCTATCAATGTTGCCCGCCATGCGTGTGAGCAAGCCGACAAGTCTATGGCCGTTTTCGCGGGTTTCTCGCAACAGGTTTCCAACTGTCGCGTTTTCATCGCCGCTTCTTTCGACATATCGACCGTCAATTACGCCCGCGTTGTGCTCGAAAACATGCCTACGTTCCATCATCAACCGAATGAATCGAATATCCTTGTCGGCAATTCCCTTTAGCGGGTTGAGGTCAAAAAAGTCTTTCAGCCTTTTGAACGTCTCAGACTCGATATCGTGGAAAACCAGCCTAGACAGGGCTTCTTTGCGAGCGGGTTTCATTGGTACGCGGCGCGTAAGCTGGGTAGCAAAATCCCGACAAGCCGCATCGAATGCGGATACGCTTTGACCTACGGCGGCATCTGCACGCACTTGTCCGTCATTCAGTGACTGCCGAATTTCTTCCAGACGCGCGCTAAGCATCTGGAGATTATTACGCGATCCGCATGCGGCGCAGTAGCCATAGAGGCCCCGGATATCGTTAAACTCACCGCACCGGTCGCAATTGTATCGCGTCTGTTGAGTCTGTGACGCATAGTAGAAGTCAGGCTTTGGTTCGTCTGCGGTCTGCCGGACAAGGCTTTCCATGTCGATCTCAACTTGCCGCTCAGTCCCTTTTTCGTCGGGCGCAGAAAGTTCTTCCTCAAGCCGCTCTGCGAGATGCGCAAGAAACCTTCTTTGCGCTGGTGTAAGAAACTGGAACGCAGCCGTTCTGAGGCCGCAGTAAGGGCAAATCTGGGGGTAGATTGCTGTGTGGTTTCCATTGCGGAAGTAGCCGCCGCACTGCGGGCACTGATGGCCCCAGCACCCCAGAGAGTCAGAACCAAGAATTGCCGGGACACAACCTTCCGGCGGAGGTGGGTCGAAGGGTTGTCCGATCCCGCCCAATTTGAAATCAGAAACCGGGATTCCATGCGGAAGCAAAATATAGACGCCTACGGCGGTCATCGGCCCTGGACTGCGCCCAACTATTCCGAATGCCGCCCCTTTTCGCCCTTCGTCGTCGGTGGCAATGTTGATCGTTGTATTAGCCCCGCAATGGGCGATCTCTTTGAAGTCTTCGTCGTAAAACGCCATCGCCTGCCCGGTTCATTGTCTGAATCTGGTGTATCTGCCGACTGATAGTAGCGTGTCCGGGATGCTTGGGCCATCGGTGACGTGGTGACGATGACGAAACATCGTCACCGCATCGTCACCACGCGTAATATACTGATATATATAGGTAAAATTTCAGGTTGGTGACGAATGACGATGAAACGGGGTAGGACGCCCCCGCTAGGTAAAGAAAAACTATTTTTATTACTGAAAGAAAAACATGCTGGAATTACCAAGTTGAGTGCAGAAAAAAGAAAGGGGCACATGTGCTCCTCTTTTCGCAGACTGACTACATGCCCGCTACGCGGGGTAGCCTCTTGCTCGCAACCTACCGGTCACCTGTCGGCGAATTCCTACCGCACCCGCCAATCCAATCGCCATGGTTTGCCGTGCTTATCCTTCTCGCCTGACACAAGCGCGACATTGATGAGTCCGCTGTCAGGGTCCGCCACTTCAAATACCCGGTTTGCCTCGCCGGATAGGAAGCGCCCTAGCGAAGTCGGATCGAAGACACGTTCGCCGTCCAGCAACCGCTTCTTGACCCTATCCAGTGTGAGCGCGTGAGCATCACAGAAGGCTGCCAGAGCGCCCGCGTACGCGGGGTCACCCAAGACCGGCTTAGGCAACAAGGTGTCGTCGTACCAAGCCTGTATGAGCGTCTGTATCGGGTCGTCTTCATCCGATGACGCGTAGACCTTGAGCTGGTCGCGGTTGCTCTGAAAGCCTATCCATCCTGCCGCTTCCAAGACGCCACCGATGACGTTGGACCACGGCACAAACGACTGGACGGAAGCGCTGCCATTGGATTGCCCCTTCACAATCCAGTTCTGGACTAGCGTGCAAAGTGCCCACATCAAGCGCCCCCGGTTGCCCGCCATCCAACCTTCAAGGTCCGCATGCTTGAACTCCTCTGGCGCGCGCTTCTCGGGGTTGGGTACGCCCGCGTCCAGACGGCAGAGGCTCAGCCGTCGCACCAGTTCTTCCGTGAAACGTGGGTTGTTACCGGTTATCGCGACACTGGCGTTATTGGGCACGCTGCGTTCCTGTGAGCGGCCTAGCACGCGGTCAGTGAAAGTCGTGCTGGTCAGGAGCGCAGCCAGAACCGGGCTGTCTACCGTGCCCTTCACGTTGTCAAAGAGCATGATTGCCGTAGACGCGCGCAAAGCAGAGAAAAACGCCTTACGGCGTTCGTCTTCATCTTTGGGGAACGTGGGCCGGGTGGACGTGTTCCCGAAAAGCAGGATTTGTGCGGACTCGATCAACTTGGTTGCACCATTGCCAGCAACGGGCTTCGTTACCAGAAGCGCAGGCATAGGGCTACGCCCTATCAGCGCGCGGCATGGCGTCTGCAAGACCCATCCAAGGAAGTTCAACATGGAAGGCGGCGGGGCCTTCACGATCTCACCGGGCATGGCTTCTGCCACGCCCATCGCAACTTCGATCTCGCGGCGGGTGTAGCCGTCAAAGGGGAAGTCACCGAGCCATTCTACGATTAGGATGCGTGCGGCCTCTGCCATATCATCTGGGGAAGGTTCCGGGCTGACGCCCGCCATCATGAAACCCTCTGGCGGCGCATAGAACGTATACGCGGAAGGCTGATACCCCGGTTGATCCAGCAAGTTGCCAGCGCTGTCGAATGCTGGTGATACCGTAACCCGCTCAAGGAAAGGCAAAGGCAAGTTTGGCTCTGATAGCAGGTGGTCCGTCACTTCCAGCGGGGCGGGAACGCCACGCAAGCTATCATCGCTCTGAGAAACTGCCCATGGCACCGCTTCTGACAAATGCCGCCGGAACGCATTCCGGCTCGCAATGTCTAGTAGCGTCTCGCCAGTTTCGAGCACATGGTTCACTTGGGCAAGTTCTGTCCCATACCGAAAGAGCGCCGGTTTGTCATTGTGAGCATCGGCCAACCCTTCCCGCCCCGCGTTTACTTGGTCAAGAAATGCGGCTTGATTGACGACACAAAAACCCGCCTTCGCGGCGTCGGGATTGTTTTCCTTACGTTCGCGGCCCCAAAGGTAGTGCTGCGCGACTTCGCGATGTTCTTTCAGGACTTTCTTACTGACCGTCTTCCAGCCTTTGTTGATCCGGTCGAAAACGTCATTGAAGTATTGTTCTTCAACGCGCGCCGAAACCATACCGGCAATCAATTCGCGAAGTTGCAGCGCCGTAGGCGGCTTCCCGGTTTGCCATTCGGCTATCCGTAGGAGCGCGTCAGCGTGCGTGATCTTCCGCCCGCGCATTCCCTTGAAGGCGACTTCATCCGAGTCATGCTTCATCATCATCCGAGCGCCCGATGAAAGCTTGTTCAAGGCGGGGTCGTTCCGGTTGAGCTCTGCGAACGGGTTTTTGAAGTCGCTGCCCGTGTCATGTTTCGCAGGCGTAGCGCGTGGCCCCGCCTTCGCGTCCGCCCGAGCCTCTGACTTTGGAGAAGCTTTGGTTGTGTCCGCCACCACTTCCAAATTTGGTCTGAGACGGTTCCTTGGCTTAGCCGGTGTTACATCCTTCCGACTTTGGCGGGAAAAGGGGTCATCGGCAGGCTTGTCGGCCCGTAGTAGAGCACTCAAGCCACTTTGATTCTGGTCTTTCATTGCTGGCCTTTACGATTTCTTAGCACCGGTCGCGTAACCTGTGCAGGATGATGTAATTTACCCCGGTGCGTTTGCCTTTGCGTACCGGGGTCTTTTTGTGTTTACTGAGATTTGCTTTAGGAATTGCTAACTCGCGACCTAAAACATTGAAGGCAAATCGAAATTACTATGCGCTCACAGATAGACTGACTCGAAACACGCGCCCGTCCCGCCCTTCACTCCGCCCCGATGCATTGCCAGCGGTTCGCAGAAACTGCGGACATACTGCGCCAGTTCCTCAGTCGAAAACTGGGAGTGGTGGTGGGACATGACGTAAGCGGTAAGCTCGCCCACATCGTCACAGATGACCGCCGTCGCGGGGTCACCGTGGATGTTGACCCGCAAAGGGAACGTGATGGACGCGCCGCCCTTCTCCATGAGTTCGGCGGTGGCGCGGTCCAAGCGCAATTCAATCATTCGCGTCCCTCTAGATTGGAGTTTGCCCATTCAATTGCGCCGCTATCGAGTTTGTAGCGGATGCGTTCATCGTCCGCCCATACGGTTGTACCGTTGCGTTCAAATGGCATGGCCCCGCAAAGCTTGGCGGCGCTCAGGATCGTGGCGCGGTCGGTCTGAAAATGGGTTCTGAGACTGTCCCCGTCATAGGCGACACCGGGCTGGCACCCGGCGGCGAAGTCCCGTTCGGTCAGAAGCGCAGACGCTACCGCCGTCACCTCCGGCAACGTCTCAGGGGCGAAGGCAAGGATACGCGCAAGTTCCGCGCTACGCGCGTCTGCCGCTGTCTGTGGCGTAGCTGGTGCGTCAAACGCTGCCAGTAGTGCGAGATATCGGGCCGATTGTTCGGCCAAGTTGGTATCGAAGGGAGGCATTTTAGATTCTCATTTCGTGTCGCTCCTAGTCGGGGTCGGAAGGTTGATAGGAAGCGCGGGAAGGCGTCGGCTTCCTTCCCGCGTGATGGTGATCAACCCAAGATCACCGGCTTTCGCGGTGGAGAAAGGTCCGCGAATTGATCGTGCCACTTACCGGCAGGGGTTAGCTGCCATGACACGTCACTTTCGCCCTTGCGTCAGTCATGAGCACCTGACGCCGCACCATGCGAAAAGGGCGGTGAAGGTCGTTAGAGTAACGTGGACAGCCATACCCATGCTGCCCCGTCGAAAGCATAGAAACGGCTCTGGTCTTGGACGTAGGCAATCCATCCCTCTTTCGGAGGATAGAAGTACCATGCGCCGCCGTAGTAATAGGCGACGGAGTTTGCTTCACCGGCCCAAGCGCCGGTAGGAGAAGAACCCACGATGTACGTGTCGCCGTTAGAAGGCGATCCCGGCGGAGCCGAGAGGTTGCGATCAATGCAGCTGAGCTGCGCCAGCGCGTCTAGGCCCAGTGTAGCCTCATTCGCCGTAACGTGCTTCTGAGCCTGACTTGCCGCGATCAACGGCAGAGATAGATTAGGCGTCACTTGTCAGCCCTCCACAATCGGCACATAGCGCCCCGGCTTCTACTGCGTCCAAAACCTCCAAGAGGTGTGTAACGTCAATTTTCGGGCGTTAGCGTCCTCGCAAATGGTGTAATTTCTGGTGCAGATCGCGGTGCAGCCGGGGGTGGGGCATGCCCCACCCCCGGCTGTTCGTTCCGCGGTGGCCACCGGGCGCATCGGGTAAGGTGGA
>RZWH01000004.1:0-2500 GCA_004005435.1 Rhodobacteraceae bacterium CCMM004
CATCCCGCCCCGCAAGAACGCCTAGCCGTGGAAGACCGTCACCGCCGGAGCCATGGCCCGAAACGAGGCCCTGCGCGCCGCGAAATACCTCGGCCGAGCCCTCTGGCGACGATGGAGCGGACACCACCGCCGAAGCCGCGTCGAAACGAAGATGCATTGTGTGAAGCTGCTGGGCCAGCGCCTCATGGCACGGCACTTCGACCGCCAGGTCGCAGAACTCCAAGTCCGTATCGCCGTGCTGAACGGCTATACCGCGCTTGGCATACCTGTCACGACAGCCGTGGGATGAGTCCGTCCGGGGAAACGGGAGCCTTGGCAATCACCCAATTTGTGCAACAGAGCCGCCGCCTGATCTGGAACCGGCTGCGCTACATTAAGGATCCAAGCACCGGCAAGCGCGTCTCGCGCCTCAATCCAGAGAGCGAATGGCTGATCCGAGAGGTGCCCGAACTGCGGATTGTCGATGATCAACTCTGGCAAGCAGTACGTAAGCGGCAGAGTAAGATCACCGAGAAATACGCCAACGTCACCGATGCGGTGCGCAAGCACCACAAAAAGAACCGCCTCAACGGTAAGCGTATACCCCAATCCCTCCTTTCCGGCCTGATTGTCTGCGGCTGCTGCGGCGGTCCCTACTCACTGCGCGGGGCGGGTCGCTTTGCCTGCTCGAACCACATCAGCAAGGGCACTTGCTCCAACAGCCGCACCATTCCGCGCGAAGATTTGGAGAGCCGCGTTCTCTCGGGTCTCAAGGATCGGATGATGACACCAGACGTCGCTGCCGAGGCCATGCGCGCCTATGCGGAGGAAACCAACCGGCTGAACCGCGAGCGTCGCTCGAACGGCGATGCCTGGCAGGCGGAACTGGCGAAGGTGGAGAAGGACATCCGCGGAATCATTGAAGCGATCAAGGCCGGCATGTTCCACGAAAGCATGAAAGCCGAGCTGGATACGCTCGAAGCCCGCAAGACAGAGCTGGCCGCGCTGCTGGCCGATGCGCCGAAGGACAAGCCAGACCTCCTGCCGACGGCTTCGACGATCTACGCGAAGAAGGTCGCGAAGCTCACACACGCCCTGCAGAGCGTCGGGACGCCGCCGAGGCCCTACGGATGCTGATCGAGAAGATCATGCTCACTCCCGGCCCAGAACGCGGCGAAATCCACGCCACGCTTTACGGCGAACTGGGACAAATCTTAGCGTGGACGGAGCGGCAAGCCCTTCGAAAGGCGTCAAAAACAAACACTCCCGGAGGAGTTTCCTCGGGAGTGTCGGTGTCGGTGGTTGCGGGAGTAGGATTTGAACCTACGACCTTCAGGTTATGAGCCTGACGAGCTACCGGGCTGCTCCATCCCGCGCCAATTGGTGTCCGTCGGACCATCGTCAGAGAGATACGTAATGTGTTGCTTTCTAGGTTTGGCGGTGACCTACTCTCCCACGTCTTAAGACGCAGTACCATCGGCGCTACGGCACTTAACGACCGAGTTCGGGATGGGATCGGGTGTTTTGCTCGCGCTATGACCACCAAACCGAGAAAGCAACACATCGTCCAAGTCAGGCACACTGCGGTGTATGCTCTCGACCGAGCCAGTCTACTACTGGATCAAATCAAGCCTATCGGACAATTAGTACCGGTCAACTGAACGCATTGCTGCGCTTACATCTCCGGCCTATCGACGTGGTGGTCTACCACGGTCCTCAGGGATACCTTGTTTCGAGGGGGGCTTCCCGCTTAGATGCCTTCAGCGGTTATCCTTTCCGATCATAGCTACCCAGCACTGCCATTGGCATGACAACTGGTCCACCAGTGGATCGTTCACCCCGGTCCTCTCGTACTAGGGGCAACTCCTCTCAAGTATCCTACACCCACGGCAGATAGGGACCGAACTGTCTCACGACGTTCTAAACCCAGCTCACGTACCTCTTTAAACGGCGAACAGCCGTACCCTTGGGACCTGCTCCAGCCCCAGGATGAGATGAGCCGACATCGAGGTGCCAAACGGTGCCGTCGATATGGACTCTTGGGCACCATCAGCCTGTTATCCCCGGCGTACCTTTTATCCGTTGAGCGATGGCCCTTCCACTCGGGACCACCGGATCACTATGGCCGTCTTTCGACTCTGCTCGACTTGTCTGTCTCGCAGTCAGGCTGGCTTCTGCCATTGCACTCAACGAGCGATTTCCGACCGCTCTGAGCCAACCTTCGCACGCCTCCGTTACTCTTTGGGAGGCGACCGCCCCAGTCAAACTACCCGCCACACAGGGTCCCGGAACCGGATAACGGTCCGCGGTTAGACATCAAGCGAAGCAAGGGTGGTATCTCAAGGATGGCTCCACAGAAACTGGCGTTCCTGCTTCAAAGCCTACCACCTATCCTGCACATGCTTGGCCTGATGCCAGTGTGAAGCTGTAGTAAAGGTGCACGGGGTCTTTCCGTCTAACCGCGGGAAGCCTGCATCTTGACAGGCAATTCAATTTCGCTGAGTCGATGTTGGAGACAGCG
>RZWH01000004.1:7500-408755 GCA_004005435.1 Rhodobacteraceae bacterium CCMM004
CCACATAGTAGAAGACGAGGACGCCCAGCGCCCGGCGAAATCGGAGGAGGTTCACCCCAAGAAGATCGCGCAGGGGTCGCACGGCGAGCACGCCGACGAAGGTTTGCAGCGCCAGGAGCCCCAGGCGATGTTCGAGCTCCTCGATCGGCTCGACGCCCAACCCCCCGGTGAGACCAAGATAGAGCCACCAGAACGGCGGCAGCGCTCCCAGCAGGTAGACGGGCCAGATCGGCACCCGACGGAGCGCGCCGTTGACCCTCTGCACCAGTCCGCCCGGCGGGCTGGATGACGACAGCGTGGCCATCAGAACTTCTGGGCGAGGTCCATCCCGTCGTAGAGACTGGCGACCGCATCGCCGTAGCCGTTGAACATCAGCGTCTCCTGCCGGCGCGAGAACAGGCCCCCGCCGATGCGCCGCTCGGTTGCCTGGCTCCACCGGGGATGATCGACCGTCGGATTCACGTTGGCATAGAAGCCATACTCGTGCGGCGCCGACCGATTCCACGACGTCGGCGGCTCCTCGGCGGTCGCGGTGATCCGAACGATGCTCTTGATCGACTTGAAGCCATACTTCCACGGCACCACCAGCCGCAGGGGCGCGCCGTTCTGGTTCGGCATGGGCCGGTCATAGAGGCCGGTGGCCAGAATCGTCAGCGGGTGCATCGCCTCATCCAGGCGCAGCCCCTCCACATAGGGCCACTCCAGGATCGGGAAGCGCTGACCCGGCATCTCTTCGGGCCGATAGAGCGTCTCGAAGGCGATATACTTCGCCCCCGGCTGAACCCCGGCGCGGATCAATAGGTCGGCCAGCTCGAATCCCACCCAGGGCACCACCATCGACCACGCCTCGACGCAGCGCAGGCGATAGATGCGTTCTTCCAGCGCGACACCCGACATGATGTCGGCGAAATCGTAGGCGCCCGGTTTGTCCACCAGACCGTCGATGGTGACGGCCCAGGGGTCCGTGGTCAGTTGCCCCGCGTTCTGAGCCGGATCCTCCTTGCCCGTCCCGAACTCATAGAAGTTGTTGTAAGAGGTGATCTCCTCCCACGTGTTCGGTTCGGCGTCGGTTGAGTAGGCCGAGGGCGCCGCGCCCAGCGAGGCCAGCGCTGGCGACGCGGCAGTGGCCATAGCCAGGGCCCCCGCCCCGCGCATCAGGCTGCGCCGGGACAGATACGCCGCCTCTGGCGTCACGTCGGACCAGTTCAGATCGTTCTTCCAGCGTCCGGCCATCGGCGTCTCCTCGTGTTCCGCACCCCGCGGCGTTGGGGTCCAAGACCGACATCTAGCCCCGCGGTGCCTCCGGTCTAACGGCCCCGCGGCGGCGAAGTCGCCGCACGTCCCCTCACGCGCAATAACGACTTCGTGTCTGGAACCGGTCGGCGCGCAGTGCTTAGGCGGCGAAGCCCGCCCGTCAATGCAACCTCAGCGCGCACCGGCGGGAATCCCCGTGTGAACCGGAGGCACGCACCCCGCGTAACAGCGACGATGCCGAATGAGGCATTGAGTAAAGACTATGGGAGACATCTACATGTTCCGCAGAACTCTTCTGTCGCTGACCGCGGCCGCCGCGCTTGCCGGGCCCGCCATCGCCGAGACCCACTCGATGGACATCGTCGACACCGCTGTCGATGCCGGCAGCTTCACCACCCTCGCCGCCGCGCTCGAAGCGGCCGGCCTGGTCGAGACGCTCAAGGGCGAAGGTCCGTTCACCGTCTTCGCGCCCACCGACGAAGCCTTCGCCGCGCTGCCCGAGGGCACCGTCGAAACGCTGTTGATGGAAGAAAACCGCGATCAGCTCACCGCGATCCTCACCTATCACGTGGTGCCGGGCAAGGTGATGTCGGGCGACCTGTCGGACGGCATGATGGCCGCCACCGTCAATGGCGCCGAGGTGACCATCGGCGTTGGCGACACCGTGATGGTGAACGACGCGACCGTCGTGACCCCGGACATCGAAGCGTCGAACGGCGTGATTCACGTCATCGACTCGGTGATCATGCCGCCGGAGGGCTGACGTCCGCCCCGCGCGACCTAATTTCGAAGGCAGGGCGCCGGTGCGCCCTGCCTCTACGCACCAACACTTACTCTGGGACTTCGCCATGGACAGACGCCACTTCATCCTCGGCACCGTAGCACTGGGCGGCCTGAGCGCCTGCGCCGCGCCGATGGCCGCGAACGATATCGTCTCGATCGCCTCGGGCAACGACGACTTTTCCACTCTCGTCGCGGCGGTCCAGGCCGCGGGCCTGGTGGACACGCTGCAAGGGCCCGGCCCCTTCACCGTCTTCGCGCCGACGAATGCGGCCTTCGCCGCGCTGCCGCCGGGAACGGTGGACACGCTGCTCCGCCCCGAAAACCGGGCACAGCTCACCGACATCCTGACCTATCACGTGGTGCCGGGACGGATCACCGCGGATCAACTCGTCGGTCGCCGCACCCGCGTCGCGACGGTGCAAGGCGGGACCGTCCATATCGACGGCCGCGTGGGCAAGACCGGGGCCGTGCGCGTCAACAACGCCAACGTGATCCTCCCTGACATCATCGCCTCGAACGGCGTGATCCACGCGATCGACGCGGTGCTCATGCCCTGACCCCCTCCCGCGCCCCGGCCTTCAGGCCGGGAGCGTGGCCAGAATCTCTTCGATCTCGCGGATCCGCGACGCGGGCGTGGGGTGGGTGCCCAGGAACTCGGGGCCGCGGCCGCCCGTCGCGGACTGCATCCGCTGCCACAGCATCACCGCCTGGGCGGCATCGAACCGCGCCTCGGCCATGAGTTCGATGCCCAGGCGATCGGCCTCCAACTCTTGCTCGCGCGAGTAGGGCAGCATCAGGCCCACCTCGACCCCCAGGCCCAGCGCCGCCGCGATCTCGTCGGCATATTCGACCTCGCCGAGGTTCAAGAGCCATGCGACGAGGCGAATGCCGGTGTTCTTGGCCGCCTGGGCGTTGACGCGCTTGTGCCCATGCTCGGCCTCCAGATGCCCGATCTCGTGGCCGACGATGGCGGCCAGTTGATCGGCGTTCTGGGTAACCCCGAACATCCCCTCGAACACCCCGATCTTGCGGCCCGGGAGCGCAAAGGCGTTGATCTGAGGACTGGCGAAGACCGCGACCTCCCAATCGCCGGGGTCGTGGCCGCCGACCTGCAAGAGGCGCGTCGCCACCAGCCCCAGCACCTCGCGCATCTCTCGGTTGCCGCTGACGGGCGTGCGCCGCTGCATGTCGTCCCAGGCCTGGAGGCCCATGCGCTCGACTTCGGCATCCGATACGAGGTTCGGAGGGCCGTCGCAGCCCGCGGTCAGGGTGGCGGCGGACACGGCCCCGAGGGTGAGGAAGCGGCGTCGCGAGAAGCATGAGGTGCACATGTCGCCACAATGCGGCAGCGCCCCCGCAGTTCCGCCGGGGTCGGGACCTTCCGCTCGGAAAAAGGCCCCGCCGAAGCGGGGCCCTTTCGCGTCTCAGTGCACCACCGCGTCGGCCGGCGGCGTGCGGTTCGAGGACGACACCCGGTCGCCCACGAGCAGACCGTCCGACCCGCCGGTGACATGCACCGTGGCACCGTCCATGACGTCGCCCGCCAGCAGCATCTCGGCGAGCGGATCCTGGAGGTGGCGCTGGATCACCCGCTTGAGCGGGCGGGCGCCGAAGACCGGGTCGTAGCCCTCGTCGGCCAGCCACTTGCGGGCCGCGTCGTCGAGCTCCAGCGCGATCTTGCGCTGCGCCAAACGCTTGTCCAGACGACGCAGCTGGATCGTCACGATCCCATCCATGTCGTCGCGGCTCAGCCGGTCGAAGATCACGGTCTCGTCCAGACGGTTCAGGAACTCCGGCCGGAAATGCGCCCTGACCGCGTCCATCACGTCGCGCCGCGCCTGGGCGCCATCGGCCCCGTCCGGCAACTGGCTCAGCGCCTGGCTGCCCAGGTTTGAGGTCAGCACGATCAGCGTCTGCTTGAAGTCCACGGTGCGGCCCTGACCGTCGGTCAGAACACCGTCGTCCAGCACCTGAAGCAGCACGTTGAACACGTCCGGGTGCGCCTTTTCGACCTCGTCGAACAGGATCACCTGATAGGGCCGCCGCCGCACGGCCTCGGTCAGAACGCCGCCCTCGTCATAGCCGACATACCCCGGCGGGGCGCCGATCAGACGCGCGACCGCGTGCTTTTCCATGAACTCGGACATGTCGATGCGCACCATCGCCTGATCGTCGTCGAACAGGTATTCCGCCACCGCCTTGGTCAGCTCGGTCTTTCCGACGCCGGTGGGACCGAGGAACAAAAACGAGCCCAACGGCCGGTTCTCGTCGTTCAGCCCCGCGCGCGCCCGGCGCACCGCGTTCGACACCGCCGTCACCGCGGTCCGCTGGCCGATGACCCGTTTGCCCAGCTCCTCTTCCATGCGCAAAAGCTTCTCGCGCTCGCCCTCCAGCATCTTCGACGTCGGGATACCGGTCCAGCGCTCGACCACCTGAGCGATCTGCTCGGGGCGCACGGCCTCTTCGACCATGACGTCGCCGTCCTGGCTCTCGGCCACGCCCAGCTCTTTCTCAAGCTGCGGGATGACGCCGTAGGACAGCTCGCCGGCCTTGCCCAGGTTGCCCTCGCGCTTGGCGATGTCCAGCTCGGCGCGGGCGCGGTCCAGCTGCTCCTTGAGCTCGCGGGCGGTGTCCAGCTTGTCGCGCTCGGCCTGCCACTTGGCGGTCAGCTCGGCCGATTCCTGTTGCAGGTCTCCCAGCTCTTTCTCCAGCTTCTCCAGCCGGTCCTTGGACGCCTGGTCGTCCTCCTTGCGCAGCGCCTCGGCCTCGATCTGCTTTTGCAGGATGTCGCGGTCCAGCGCGTCCAGCTCCTCGGGCTTGCTGTCGACCTCCATGCGCAGGCGGCTCGCCGCCTCGTCCATCAAGTCGATGGCCTTGTCGGGCAGAAAGCGGTCGGTGATGTAGCGATGGCTGAGCGTCGCCGCAGCCACCAGGGCCGAGTCGCTGATCCGCACGCCATGGTGCAGCTCGTACTTCTCCTTGATGCCGCGGAGGATGCTGATGGTGTCCTCCACCGTCGGCTCCTCGACCAGCAGCGGCTGGAACCGCCGGGCGAGCGCGGCATCCTTCTCCACATGCTTGCGATACTCGTCGAGCGTGGTGGCGCCGACGCAGTGCAGCTCGCCCCGCGCCAGGGCGGGTTTGATCAGGTTGGCGGCGTCCATGGCGCCGTCCGCCTTGCCCGCGCCGACCAGGGTGTGCATCTCGTCGATGAACAGGATGATCTCGCCCGCGGCGGTCGTCACCTCGGACAGAACGGCCTTGAGCCGCTCCTCGAACTCGCCGCGATACTTCGCGCCTGCGATCAGGGCGCCCATGTCGAGCGACAAGAGCCGCTTGTTGCGCAGGCTCTCCGGCACGTCGCCGTCGACGATGCGCATGGCGAGGCCCTCGGCGATGGCCGTCTTGCCGACACCGGGTTCGCCGATCAGGACGGGGTTGTTCTTGGTCCGGCGGCTGAGCACCTGCATGGCGCGGCGGATCTCGTCGTCGCGGCCGATGATCGGGTCGATCTTGCCCTCGCGCGCCCGCGCGGTCAGGTCGGCGGCGTATTTCTTCAGCGCATCGTAGCCCTCTTCGGCCGACGCCGTGTCGGCGGTGCGACCCTTGCGGATGTCATTGATCGCGGCGTTCAGCGCCTGGGCGTTCACGGCGCCCGCGTCCAGTGCATCCTTGGCCTTGGACCGGACCATGGCCAGCGCGGTCAGCATCCGCTCGACCGGGACGAAACTGTCGCCGGCCTTCTTGGCCAGCTTCTCGGCCTCGGCCAGAACCTTCCCGGTCTGGCTGTCCAGATAGATCTGGCCCGCGTCGCCGGTGACGCGCGGCATCTTGGCCAGCGCGGTGTCGCACGCCTCCAACACGCGGCCGGGCGCACCGCCCGCACGTTTGATCAGGTTGGCGGCCAGCCCCTCCTCGTCGTCCAGAAGGGCCTTAAGCAGGTGTTCGGGGGCGAGGCGCTGGTGATTTTCGCGCATCGCGATGGTCTGAGCGGCCTGGATGAAACCGCGCGACCGCTCGGTGAACTTGTCCAAGTTCATGTGTCACTCTCCATCGTTAAGCACTCTGTGGAAGACCGCCCGCGGGGCGGCGCGGCCCTCCGTGAGCCTTCTGCCCAGGAAATGGGCACCCTTCCGCGCACGTTCAACCCTCGCGGGGGCCGCGTGGAACCGCTGACCTGGGGTCAAACGTTGTCTGCCTAACGAGCAGTTCGCAGTAACAGGACCAGTACCATGAGCACACCTATCCCATTTCCCGCCCCCGACGTGCCCATCGTGATCGACGCCGAGATCCTCAGGGCCCGCTATGACCGCGATTTCGGCCGCGTGGAGGCGATCGTTTCCCTCCTCGTCAAGACCCAGGGCCGTCCGCCGCGGCCGGTCGAGGTTTACACCAGCGTGCCCGCCCGCGGGACGCGGCCCTTGCGACAGCGGCTCCTGGCCGATGCAGGGGTGATCGCCGCCCGTTTGGGCCGCGAGCCGATGCGGCGGAACATCGCTGCCTGAGCGGCCAGTAAGCCCCAATCGCCGGACATCGCCGGCCCGATGATCGCGATACCGCCGCCCCGTCCCCTGGGCGGCGGTCTCGCGTTTGATCGGTGGGTTTGACAGACGGGACCGGCTGCGGCAGGGGATGACCGCAGCACAGGAGCCGCCATGCCCGATTCCCGCCTGATCGTCGCGCTCGACTTCCCCGATGCCCTGACCGGACTGACCTTCGCCCGCAGCCTGGGGCCGCGGGTGTCGTTCTTCAAAATCGGGTTGGAGATGCTCACGGGCGGGGGCCTGGCCCTGGCCGACGAGCTGAAGCAGCAGCAGGGCAAGCGGATATTTCTGGATCTCAAGCTGTTCGACATCCCCAACACGGTGCGCCAGGCGGTCCGGGGGCTTGCCCGCTACAATGTCGATTTCCTCACCGTCCACGGCGACCCCTACGTGGTCGAAGCGGCCCGCGAAGGGGTCGAGGGCACGGACACCCGCATTCTGGGCGTGGCGGTGATGACCTCGCTCGACCGCGCCGACCTCGACGCGGCGATGATCGTGCCGGGCGACGTGGCCGAGATCACGCTGGAACGGGCCGCGCGCGCCTTTGCCGCCGGGGCACACGGGGTCATCGTCTCGCCCCACGAGGCGGCCGCCATCCGTGGCCTGCCCGAAGCCGAGGGGCGCCTCATCGTCACCCCCGGCGTCCGCCCCGAGGGCAGCCCCGCCCACGATCAAAAGCGGGTCATGACCCCCTCGGATGCTATCGCTGCCGGAGCCGACCACATCGTCGTCGGCCGGCCGATCCGCACCGCCCCCGATCCCCGCGCGACGGCCGAGGCGATCCTCAGCAGCCTGCCCTGAGCCGCGGGCTTCCCAACGCCCGGCCCCCGCGCTATGCCTGCGCCCGGCGGCCCCGTGGCTCAATCGGATAGAGCAGCCCCCTCCTAAGGGGCAGGTTGCAGGTTCGAATCCTGCCGGGGTCACCAGCGCGGCGCTCAGACCATTCGGATGACGTCCTTGTCGATGGCCAGCATGTAGCCGCGGCGGGCCACCGTCTTGATCAGGAGTTCGCTGACCAGTTGGTTGCCCAGCGTGTCGCGCAGCCGCTTGATCCGGGTGGCGCCAGAGGCCTCGTCGCAGTCGGCGGCGTTCTTGCCCGACACCATCGCCTCCAGCTCGGCCCCCGACAGCACGTCCTCATCCATCCGGGCCTCCGCCAGGACGCTCAGCGTCTCGATGGCGGCCTCGGTCAGCTTGAACTCCATGTTGTTGATGTAGACCACCCGCTCTTCCCGGCTGATGAGGAGGGACGAGACCTGGATGCCCGCCCTCTCGATCTCGCCCATCCGGCGGTTGAGCGCGATGATCGTGACGAGAAAGATCAGCGAGGCCAGGAGCAGCGCCGTGGCAAACACCAAAAGAACGAAGATGATCGTGCGATAGCTGACCAGCACCTCGGAAAACGCCGTCCCCGATTGCGCGAGGATCTCCAACAGGCGGATGTCCTCGGCCCCGGTCAGGGCGTTGTTCTCGACGAAGATCTGTTCGACCTTGGCGTTGAAGGCGTTGGCGTCGGGGAGATTGAGGAACAACAACACCGCCGCGATCAGCAGGACACCGACGATGGCCGCGATGCCGAATGCAATGATTCGGCCGGTGGACCGGCGCGCCTCAGTAGCGGAGGTAGTAGGCACCAGCATTCGCGCGGCGGTCCTCGAGTCCGGACGTGTCGAATACCGACACTATCGTCAACAGCTGCCAACCATCAACCGCGATACGACGGGCGACCTCGCCCGCCGCCGCCTCGGTGCCGGCACAGGCCGGCTCGGGCAACGCGATGACCCCATAGTGGAGTTGCAGGGGATCGTCCTGCTTGGCCTTGTAGTCGGCATAGCACGCGGCGTCGTCCGCAGCGGCGGCCCCGGCGAGCATCAACGCGACGACGAAGGGAAAAACAAGGCGAAGCATCGCGGAGGCTCCGAAACTAGGACTAGGGACCACATCGGCGCAGTTGGACCGGTGTGGGCCGGTTATGCAATGGCCGCCGACGCCGCGCGCACCGCTATGGGATAACAGAGCGGCGATATTTCATGGCTCGGCGGACCGTGCCTAGGGTTGTGGCATCGTCGTCCGCGCCCGCCGCGCCCGCCGTTCCGCATCTATCGGAGGTCCCGCCCATGTCCCGCATCCTCGTCATCTGTCTCACCGCCGCCGCGCTCGCCTGGGCGCCTGTCGGCGCCGGCCCGGCCCGCGCCGCGGACGACGACCTGGCCAAAATCCTGGGCGGCCTGGCTATTCTCGGGATCGTGGGCAAGGTGCTGAACGACCGCGAGGATCGCAAACGGGCAGCCCAGGCCGACACTGTGGACCGCGACCGGCATTACCGCGACGACCGGTGGAAGGACCGCGACAGCCACGCCCGCCGCACCCTCCCCCGCGAATGCCTGCACATCCTCGACACCGAGCGCGGCCTGCGCCGGGTCTACGGCAAGCGGTGTCTGCAAAGGACCATGGCCAACGCGCATCGCCTGCCCCGTCACTGCGAGCGCTGGGTCTACGCCTATGGCCGCGAGCGGCCCGCCTACGGCGCGCGGTGCCTGCGCCAGGCGGGCTGGACCGCCGAACGCCGCCACTACTGACGTCGGTATCCGTTTCCGTACCGGGGGCCATGTTGCGCATCTCCACCCCGGTGCGGTTTGCGGGGGCAGGATCCGGTCCACGGGTCCTGCCCCTCGCCATCCGCCCCTTGCCAAGCGGCGGGCCAAGGGGCAGCTAGGCCCCATGGCCCGCCTGCGCCCCAGTTATGACCGCGAGAGCGCCCTGGCGGCCGCCGGCTGCCGCGCCGTGGCGGGGGTGGACGAGGTCGGGCGCGGGCCGCTCGCCGGTCCCGTCGCCGCCGCCGCGGTGATCCTCCACCCCGACCGCATCCCCGAGGGGCTGGACGACAGCAAGCGGCTGTCCCCCGCCCGCCGCGCCGCCCTGGCCGAGCGGCTGACCGAGACGGCCGAGACCGCCCTGGGGTGGGCCAGCGTCGACGAGATCGCCGCACTGAACGTCCTGGGCGCGGCACTCCTGGCGATGCGGCGGGCGCTGGCAGCCCTGCCCCGCGCCGCGGACCACGCGCTGATCGACGGCAACCGGCTGCCGCCCGCTCTGCCCTGCCCCGCGACCTGCGTGGTCAAGGGCGATGCGCAGGTCCTCTCCATCGCAGCGGCCTCGATCCTGGCCAAGGTCGCGCGAGATCGCCTCATGGTGGATCTGGCGCAACAGTATCCGGGCTACGAATGGGACAAAAATGTGGGCTATCCCACCGCCGCGCATCTCGACGGGCTGAAACGCCACGGTGTCACCCCACATCATCGGCGCAACTTTCGCCCCGTCCACAACATGTTGTATCAAGAGAAAACCTAACCCGCTGATTCGAAAAAGAATTTGACGGTGATTCGGGTGTGGATCATCCTGTGCACAAAGAAATCGCGTCGGCAAACGGCGTGGGGACAGAGGCAGAGACGATGACGACCACGCCGACGGAGGCAGCCGTGCTGCCGACGAACCGTATCCTGCGCGGAGACTGCGCAGAGGTGATGCGCAGCCTGCCCGAGGCGAGCGTCGACCTGATCTTTGCCGATCCGCCCTACAACCTTCAGCTTCGGCGCGACCTGCACCGGCCCGAAGGCAGCCGGGTCGACGCGGTGAACGACGCTTGGGACAGCTTTTCCAGCTTTGCCGCCTACGACGCCTTCACCCGCGACTGGCTGGCTGCCGCCCGGCGCCTGCTGAAACCCGACGGCGCGCTCTGGGTGATCGGCTCTTACCACAACATCTTTCGCGTCGGCACGGCGCTCCAGGATGCGGGGTTCTGGATCCTCAACGACGTGATTTGGCGCAAGTCGAACCCGATGCCGAACTTTCGCGGGATGCGCCTGACCAACGCGCACGAGACGATGATCTGGGCCGCACGGGACGAAGGCGCGCGCCCGACGTTCAACTACGACGCGCTAAAGGCGCTGAACGAGGGGCTCCAGATGCGCTCGGACTGGCTCCTGCCGATCTGCTCGGGGCACGAGCGGCTCAAGGACGCCAAGGGCGCCAAAGCGCACCCGACGCAGAAGCCGATGGCGCTGCTGCATCGCGTGCTGATCGGCGCGACGCATCCCGGCGACGTGGTGCTCGACCCGTTCTTCGGCACCGGCACCACCGGCGCGGTGGCCAAGATGCTGGGCCGCAGATGGATCGGGATCGAGCGCGAAGAGAGCTATATCGCCGCGGCCGAGGCCCGTCTGGCCAAGGTGCGCCCGCTCGACCGCTCGACGCTGGAGGTATCCGCGGGCAAGAGGGCGCAGCCCCGTGTGCCCTTCGGCCAGCTCGTCGAACGCGGCCTGCTGCGACCGGGGGAACTGCTGGTCAACCCCCGCGGCCAAGCGGCCAAGGTCCGGGTGGACGGCACGCTGGTCGCAGAGGGGATCACCGGCTCGATCCACCAGGTGGGCGCGGCGCTGGAAAAGGCGCCGTCCTGCAACGGCTGGACCTACTGGAGCTTTCTCCGCGAGGGGCAGAGCGTGCCCATCGACGTTCTCAGACAACAGATCCGGGCCGAACTGGCCTGAGACGACGGTTTTTGCAGAACCGCCGGTGCCTGTGGTCCCGTCCACGGCACAACCTTGCCCCGCCGGACCCCGGCGGGGCCTTTTTCTTCTCGCCCGGACGCCTATGCTGCGCGCCGGAACAGGAGGCTCCCATGACCGAAACCGCCCGCACCGTGACGCTTGCCAAACGCCCCGAGGGGGTGCCCGGAGACGACTGCTTCGCCCTGGAGGACCGCCCGCTGGGCGACCTGGCCGAGGGGCATGTGCGGGTGCGGGTGATCTGGCTCTCGCTCGACCCATACATGCGCGGGCGGATGAACGCGGGCAAATCCTATTCCCCGCCGGTCGAGATCGGGGAGGCAATGGGCGGCCAGGGCGTGGGCGAGGTGATCGGCTCCCGCGCCGAGGGGTTCGCGGAGGGCGACATCGTCACTGGGATGTTCGGCTGGGTCAGCCATGCCGATGCGCCGGCGGGCGAAGTCCGGCGGCTCGACCCCGCCCTGGCCCCGGTGCAGACGGCGTTGGGCGTCCTGGGGATGCCAGGGCTGACCGCCTGGGTCGGGGTGCACCGCATCCTGGAGGCGCAGGCGGGCGAGACCGCCGTGGTTTCCGCCGCCACCGGCGCGGTCGGGTCGGTCGCCGGGCAGTTGGCCCGCCGTCACGGCCTGCGCGCGGTCGGCGTCGCGGGCGGGCCGGAGAAATGCGCCTACGCGGAGGAAGAGCTGGGCTACGACGCGTGCCTCGACCACCGGGCCCCGGACCTGCGCGCCCGCCTGGGCGAGGCCGCACCCGACGGCGTCGACGGCTATTTCGAGAACGTGGGCGGCGTCACGCTGGAGGCCGTGCTCCCGGCGCTGAACGACCACGCCCGCATCGCTCTGTGCGGTGTGGTCGCGTGGTATAACGGCCAGGGCGTGGCCGACGCCATGCCGCTCCCGGCCATGTGGCGCACGATCCTGGTCAAGCGCCTGCGGGTGCAGGGCTTCATCATCTACGACCACTTCCACCGCTTCCCCGAGTTCCTGGCCGAGGTGGGGCCGCTCGTGGCGGACGGCACGCTCCGCTACCGCGAGAGCGTCACCGAGGGGCTGGAAAACGCACCCGCCGCATTCCGCGCCATGCTGGAGGGCGGCAACTTCGGCAAGACGCTGGTGCGCGTCGGTCCCGACGCCTGACCGCGGCCGCGCGGCGCAGGGGAACGCTTGGCCAACGGCCTGCTGGGCCTCCCCAGGCGCTCGCTCAGCATGAAGGGCAGCGCCGGCCCGAGGGGCGGCAACAAAGCTTGTCCCTTGGAGGCGGGACGGCGCTGTCCGGCGTGGGGCCGGATTGGGCGGGGTGCGAGGATGGCACAGGGACCGAGCGCGTAGGACGTTCGTTGCACCGGTTGACTTCTTGGACCACAGGGCGGGGCGGTCCCTAGGGGCGGGACTTGGGTGTCGAGCCCGACTCGTCCTCTACCGCCCACTCTAGCCGGTGGTGCAGACGCGGACCGCTCGGGCCGCCGCCGTCGTGGCCCTCGGGCGGCGACGCGCCGCCTCGCAGGGCTGACCTGGCTACCGGGGGAGAGGCGTCGCCGCGCGGTTGTAGGGCTGCCAGTCCTCGATGTCGGGATAATACTGGCGGCGCCATTCCCGCACCTTGGGGTTCATCACCCGCCGCCAGAGCGGCGGGATCATCGCGAACATGGTCATCACCGGATAGCCGTGCGGCAGTTGCGGCGCCTCGGTCTCGGGGTGGTTCTGGAGCAGCGGGAACCGGCGGTCGGGCTTGTAATGGTGATCGGAGTGGCGCTGGAGGTTGATCAACAGCCAGTTCGACACCTTGTGCGCGGCGTTCCAGGAATGGCGGGGCTGGACATGTTCGTATTTCCCGCCGCCCAGATGCCGCCGGGTCAGGCCGTAGTGCTCGACGTAGTTGACCAGTTCAAGCTGCCAGACCGCCACCCCGGCCTGGAGCAACAGCAGGCCCAGGCCCGCCCAGCCGCCGAGGATCAACGCCAGCGCCGCCATCCCCGCCTGCAAGGCCCAGTAGCGCCAGAACGGGTTACTGCGGTGCCACCAAGGCAGGCCCTTGCGCGCGAGCATCGCCTTTTCGGCCTTGAACGCCGAGTGCCAGCATTCGCGCAGCACCCGCGGATAGAAGCGGTGGAAGCCCTCGTTGTAGCGCGCCGTCACCGGATCGCGCGGCGTCCCCACATAGCGGTGGTGGACGAGCAGGTGTTCGCTGCGGAAATGCCCGTAGAACACCATCGCGAGCAGCAGATCGCCCAGCCAGCGCTCCACCCGGTTGCGCTGGTGCATCAACTCGTGGCTGTAGTTGATGCCGACGGTCCCGGTGATCACCCCGACGCCGAAGAACAGCGCGATCTTCTCCCAGGTCGCCAGGTGCTCGGCCCGGGTCACATACCAGATCAGGCCGAAGACCAGAGCGAACTGCAGCGGGAACCAGATCAGGGTGACGACTCGATACCACCAGAGCTGGGCGTCGGGGGTCTGGGGATCGACGTTGCGCTGATCCAGCCCGGCGAAGGCGTCGATGATCGAAAACAGATACCAGGTGCAGAGCGGCAGGAGAAACACGGTCCAGCCGCCCTGGGCCGCCCCGATCACCGCCAGAGGGATCAACCCCAGCGACAGCCAGAACGGCAGCGCACGCATCATCGAGGTCATGGTCGCGGAACTCATTTCTACGGACCCGTGGTTTTGGGGCCCCCACGGTGTGGACTATAGCCCCCCGCCCGGCAGCCGCTCAATCGGTGGAAACGTCGCGGACGCAAGGTCATGGACTTTGCGCATCACGGTGGGCAGGGCATCGCGCCGGAACGCCGCCCCGTCGACGAACGCCCCGCGGTCCGGCACGGCGTCCAGCGGCAGCTCGGCCGCCATCACCGCCAACCGCAGGTGGAAATGGGTAAAGGTGTGGCGCACCTCGCCGCCCAAGGGCCGCCAGTCGGCCGCGACCGGCGGCGCGGCGTCCGGCGCTGGCTCGGTCCAGGCGGTGCCGGGCCAGCCCAGAGTGCCGCCGAGGAGCCCCTTGTCGGGCCGAGTCTCCAACAGCCATGCGCCGTCCACCCGCCGGGCCACATAGGCGATGCCGCGGCGCACCGGCTTCACCGCCTTGGGTCGCTTGCGGGGCAGGTCGGGGGCGATCCCCGCGGCGCGCCCGGCGCAACCGCCGAGCAGCGGGCAGATTCCGCAGGCGGGCCGCCGCGGCGTGCAGACGGTCGCGCCCAGGTCCATCACTGCCTGCGCGTGGTCGCCGGGGTGGGCCTTGGGTGTCAGCCGCGCCGCCAGAGCGGTCAGCAGGGGCTTGGCCCCGGGCAGCGGCGTGTCGACGGCAAAGAGGCGGGCCATCACCCGTTCCACATTGCCGTCCACCACCGCGGCCGGGCGGTCGAAGGCGATGGCGGCGACGGCCGCAGCGGTGTAGGATCCGATGCCCGGCAGGGCGCGCAGTTCGGCCTCGGTCTCGGGGAACCGCCCCCCCAGATCTCCGGCCACGACCCGCGCGCATTTCAGCAGATTGCGGGCGCGCGCATAGTATCCCAGGCCCGCCCACTCGGCCATCACCGCGCCGTCGTCGGCCGCGGCCAGGGCGCCGACCGTGGGCCAGAGCGCGGTGAACCGCTCGAAATACCCCTTCACCGCCGCCACGGTGGTCTGCTGCAACATGATCTCGCTCAGCCAGACGCGGTAGGGATCGGGGCGCACCCCCGCCGCCCGCTCCGCCGGGCCGACCCGCCACGGCAGGTCGCGGGCGTGGCGCAGGTACCATGTCCGCAAGGCGGCGGTCATCGCCTCGTCACGCAAGTTTTATGGCCCCCCGCCGCTTTGCCCTGGCACCCGCCAACAGGCCCTCTAGGATAGGCGTCAATGGGCAAGAGACCAGCACCATATGCGCCCAGGCGCAGCAAGGGGTTCGCACCTGCCGGCCGTCTCGTCGCCGACCGCATCCGCGCAGCGGGCGAAAGCCGCGGTTTCGCGGTGGCGCGGGTGCTGACCCATTGGGCCGAAATCGCGGGCGCCGATCTGGCCGCCATCGCCCGGCCCGTCGACATCCGCTATGGCCGCAAGGGGTTCGGCGCGACGCTGACCGTGCTGACCACCGGGGCGCAGGCGCCGCTGGTGGAGATGCAGAAAGAGCGGCTGCGCGAGCGGGTGAACGCCTGCTACGGCTATGCCGCCGTCGCCCGCATCCGCATCACCCAGACCGCACCCACAGGCTTCGCCGAGGGTGCGCCGGTGTTCGACCCCGCCCCCCCCGCCGCGCCCAGACCAGACCCCGCCGTCGTGGCGGCGGCACGGCAGGCGGCGGCCCCCGTCGCCGATCCCGGACTGCGCGACGCGCTGGCGCAGTTGGCCGAGAACGTCATGACCGCTCATCGCAGCAAACGAGGCACGACCAGATGACCCGTCTTCTCACCCTTACCGCCGCCGCCCTGCTGGCTGCGGGCGGCGCCTATTGGTTCGCGCAGCCCGGTCCCACCGGAGCCCCCGGACTGACCGCGATCACCGCCGACGCACAAGAGACCGCGACCGAGGGCGAGGCCGCGCCCGACACCGCGACCGTCACCGAGATGACGCTGGGCGATCCCGACGCGCCGGTCACCGTGGTGGAATACGCGTCCTTCACCTGCCCGCACTGCGCCACGTTCCACGCCGGGCCGTTCCAACAGCTCAAGGCGGATTACATCGACACCGGCAAGGTGCACTTCATCTACCGCGAGGTGTATTTCGACCGCTACGGGCTCTGGGCCGGGATGATCGCCCGCTGCGGCGGCGAAGAGCGCTATTTCGGCATCGCCGATCTCATCTACGAGCGCCAGCGCGAGTGGGCCCAGGGCGAGCCCGCCGACATCGCCGCTGCGCTGCGGCGGGTGGGCAAGACCGCGGGCCTGACGGATGAGGAACTCGACGCCTGCCTTTCGGACGCCGACAAGGCCCAGGCGATGGTCGCCAAGTGGCAGTCCCACGCCGAAGAGGACGAGGTGCAGTCGACGCCGTCCTTCCTCATCGACGGCACGAAATACACCAACATGAACTACGCCGACTTCTCGGCGCTGATCGACGAGAGGCTGGGCGAATAGGCCCGGACATGGCGCCGCCGCCTCTGACCGGGCTCAAGATCGTCGAACTCGCGCGCATTCTGGCCGGCCCATGGGCCGGTCAGATGCTGGCCGATCTCGGTGCCGAGGTGATCAAGGTCGAGAGCCCCGAGGGCGACGACACCCGCCGCTGGGGTCCCCCCTTCGTCGAGCGCGACGGCGACACCTCCGCCGCCTATTTCCACGGCTGCAACCGAGGCAAGCGATCGGTGGCCTGCGACTTCCGCACTGCCGAGGGCCAGGCGACGGTGCGGCGGCTGGTGGCCGAGGCGGACGTGGTGATCGAGAACTTCAAGGTCGGGGGGCTCAAGAAATACGACCTCGACCCCGAAAGCCTGATGGCCGCCAACCCGCGCCTGGTGGTCTGTTCGATCACCGGGTTCGGCCAGGACGGGCCCTATGCGGCGCGGGCGGGCTACGACTATATCATCCAAGGCATGTCGGGGCTGATGAGCGTCACCGGCGCCCCTGAGGGCCAGCCGCAGAAAGTGGGCGTGGCCGTCACCGACATCTTCACCGGCTGCTATGCCGCGACTGCGATCCTGGCCGCGCTGCGCCAGCGCGACGCCACCGGGCGCGGCGACTGGATCGACCTGGCGCTGATGGACGTGGCCGTGGCGGTGACGGCGAACCAGGCGATGAACTATCTCACCACCGGCACGCCCCCGGGCCGCATCGGCAACGCCCACCAGAACCTCGCGCCCTATCAGGTCTTCGACTGTTCCGACGGCTGGATCATCGTCGCGGTCGGCAACGACGGACAGTTCCGGCGCCTCTGCCTGCTCCTGGAGACGCCCGCGCTCGCCGACGATCCCGCGTATCGCAGCAACGCCGACCGGGTGACCAACCGCGCAGCGCTGACCGAGGCGCTGACGGCCGCCACCCTGCGGCGGACCAAGGCCGACCTCCTGGCCGCCTGCGAGGGGGCGGGGGTCCCGGCCGGTCCGATCAACGACCTGTCCGAGGTCTTTGACGACCCGCAGGTGCGCCACCGCGGGCTGATGCGGGAGGTCGACGGGGTGCCCACGGTCGGCTCGCCCATCCGGTTTGCCCACGCAGAGCCGCCGCCACGGCGGACGGCCCCCGCGCTCGATGCCGACGGCCGGGCGCTGCGCGAGGGCGAGGACTGACCCCGTCTACAGCCCCAGCCGGGCGACGGCCGCGTCGAACGGCGCCCAGTCGTCGATCTCCAGCCGCACCGTGAGGATCAGGACCCGGGGCCGCAGATCGGCGGGCAGGCGCACTGCGTCCTTTTCGGTCGTCACCATTTGGGCACCCAGCGCCTGAGCCTGGGCCTCCAACCGGCGAAACAGCGCCGGGCCGATGGGCTGGTGGTCGTCCAGGGCCTCTCGCCCGACGATCTCGGCGCCTTCCGCCGCGAGGGTGGCAAAGAACTTCTCCGGGTGACCGATCCCGGCAAAGGCAAAGACCCGCTGCCCGCCCCAGTCGATCCCCATGCGCACCGGCGCCAGATGTCCGCTCAGCCGCGGAAGACCGTCATGGCCGAGGTCCGCGAGGGTCTGGCCCAAGCCCGCCTGCGCCGCGGCGTCCCCGATGCCGACCACGATGTCGGCCCGGGCCAGCCCGGCCGCGGGCGACTCGCGCAAAGGTCCCGCAGGGAGCACCCGGCCATTGCCGAAGCGTCGCGCGGCGTCGACTACGACCAGCGACAGATCCTTGACCACCGAGGGGTTCTGGAACCCATCGTCCAGCACCACCGCCTCAGCCCCCGCCGCGGTCGCCGCGCGGACCCCCGCGGCGCGGTCGCGGGCCACCCAGACCGGCGCGAAGGCGGCCAGGAGCAGGGGCTCGTCCCCGACCTCGGCCGCGGTGTGGCGGCGGAGGTCCACCGCGACCGGCCCCGTCAGCCGCCCGCCGTGGCCGCGGGTCACCACCTGCGCCGCGACGCCCCGCGCGGCCAGCCGCTGCACCACCGCGATGGCTGTCGGCGTCTTGCCCGTGCCGCCCGCGTGGATGTTGCCGACGCAGATCACCGGGATCTTGGCGGCCACCCCCGGCCGCCGCAACCGCCGCGCCGTCGCCGCCGCATAGACCGCGCCGACCGGGCGCAGCGCTAGGGCCCAGAACGGGACGGGCGCGCCCTCCTCCCAGAACTTGGGCGGTCTCACCTCGGGCCCCCCGTCATGCCGTCGCCGGCGGCAACAGCGCCGAGATCCGCGAAAGCGCCCGCTCCCGCGCCTCCGCCCCTTCGGTGGTCACGGACCAGGCCGCGTGGGCCATGACCGCCGCGCGGTCGGGGGCCAGCAGATCCTCGACCGCGGCGCCCAGGGCCGCCGGGTCGAGCACCCGGCACGAGCCGCCCGCCGCCTGGAGCGCCCCGAACCGCTCGGTCAGCGCGCCTGTCTCCGGCCCGTGCAGCACCGCCGAGCCCAGCGCCGCAGGCTCGAACGGGTCGCGGCAGCGGGCCCCGGCGACCAGCGTGCCGCCCACGAACGTCACCGGCGCCAGCCGATACCAGAGGCCCAGCTCGTCGGCGTCGGCGACCATGACCTGGACCATCTCCTCGGGGTCCTCGTCCGCCTCGCGCCGCGCCACCGACCAGCCCTCGGCGGCGGCGCGGCGGGCCAGGTCGCAGGGATCGAGCCCCTCTCCCGGCACCAGGATCACCAGCAGCCGGTGAGCGAACTGGCTGGCTGTGCGGTGGGCGGCGAGGACCGCCGCGACCTCGCCCGCCGCCACGCCCGCGGCCAGCCACACCGGGCGCCGCGCCAGCAGATCGGCGAGTTCCGCGCGTTCGGCCTCGTTGCAGCCCAGCGGGCGCGGCACCGGGCTGAGCGGCCCCACCGCTTCGACCTGGAACGGGCGCGCCGGTGCGGCCCCCAAGCGGAACGCGAAGTCGGCAAAGGGGCGGTAGAGGCGCAGGGGCACCTGCGGCGGCACCTCGAACCCGACAGCACCCAGCGGGATCCCCCGGTCGAGCGCTGCGCGTTGCAGCACCGGCCGCGGCTCGCCGCCCACCCAGACGCCCATGGCCGGCGCCACGTGGTCGAGGAACCGCCGCGCGACGGCGGGCGTATCCACCGGTGCCGGCAACACGCACCACCCCGGCCATTCCGGCGCATCGCCGGTGGCGACGATGGACAGGTCGGGATGGACGTCGGTGACGTCGGCGAGCAGCGCCATGATCCCGTCGTCCGCCGCCCCGGGCGAGGCGTGCAGCCACAGGACCGTGCCGGGCGGGCGCGGCGGCAGATCGCGGGCGATGGCGTGGCGCATCTCGGTCGGCGCGCCGCCCTTGCGCGCCGACGCCCGCTGCGCGGCCCAGGCGGCCCGGTGCGCGGCCCAGCGATGGCGCAGGAGCGTAAGAATTAGCCGCCGAGCTCCTCGGTCGGCGACGCCTCGGCGCCCTCGTCGCGCAGGCGGTGGATATGGGCGATGAAATACCGCATGTGGGCGTTGTCCACCGTCCTCTGCGCCTCGCTCTTCCACGCGGAATAGGCGCTGGCATAGTCGGGGAACATGCCGACGATATGGATGTCGTCGACATCGCGGAACTCGGTCTTGGACGGGTCGGTCAGCTCGCCGCCGAAGACGAGATGCAGGCGCTGGGTCATGGGGCGGTCCTCCGTAGGGCTCTCGCGGAGGGTGTGCCGCTCGCGGCGCGGGGCGTCAAGGCGGCGTCAGCCCCCGACCTCCGCGACGATGTCCCGTATCCGCGAAACGACATTCCCGGCGTAGCGCGCCCACACTTCGTGACCTCCCTCATCAAGCACGCGGTGCGCCTCGTTGGCCATGGGGAGGGCGGATAGCGCCAGCGCAAGGTCGCCGGTCCGTTCGGCGATCTGGGCTTGGGCATAAGCGAGGCTGCAGGTCGTAGCAGCCCAGTCCAGCGGCACCCGGTCCCGGGTCATCTCCTCCAGCGCGGCGCGGTAGGCGGCGACGGCCTCCTCCAGCCGCGCTGTGCCGCTCTCCCGTTCCCCGAGGGTCCGGAGCGCATTGCCGAGGTTCATCTGCGTCCTCGCCCAGTCCAGCGGCACCCGGTCGCGGGTCCGCTCCTCCAGCGCGGCGCGGTAGGCGGCGACGGCCTCCTCCAGCCGCGCGGTCCCGCTCTCCCGTTCCCCAAGGGTCGCGAGCGCATTGCCGAGGTTCATCTGCGTCATCGCCCAGTCCAGCGGCACCCGGTCGCGGGTCCACTCCTCCAGCGCAGCGCGATAGGCGGTGACGGCCTCCTCCAGCCGCGCGGTGCCGCTCTCCCGCGCCCCGAGGGTCCGGAGCGCAATGCCGAGGTCGTTGCCCGCCGCGCCTCGCCGGTCGGGGGTGCCGGCGCGGGCGAGGGTCTGGCGGGCGAGGTGGATGGCGACGCGCAGGTCGAGGGTCAGGCCCTTGTCGCGGCCGCGGACATACCACGCGTCTCGCAAGACACGCAGGCCATCGAACGTCGCGCGCCCTCCCGCGTCGTGGTCGGCGCGGCGGACCAGCAGGGCGGCGGCGCGGGGGGCGTCGCGGGCGAGGACGGCCATCTCGACCCCGGAGTCGAGGAGGCGGGCGGCGCGGGCCGCGCTCTCCTCCGCCTCGCGCGCCAGGGCCGCGTCGATCTCGTCGCCCGCCTGCTTATAGGCGCCCCCGCGCGACAGCTCGGCCACCCGCGCCAGCACCGCGTCAACGAAATCCGCGTGGTTCGACCCCACCGCCCCCTCGCGCTGGACCCTGACCGCGATCTCCACCGCCCGGTCGAGTTCGCGCAGGGCGGCGTCCGCGTCCGCCACGTCCTCCCGAACCCGCCGCGCCAGGTCGATCAGCGTCGCCTCGGGGATGCCCGCCGCCTGCGCGTCCACGAAGGCCCCAATCTTGGAGAGCATAGCGAGGTTGGCGTCCGTCTGCCCGTGATCGGGGAGCGGCCGCCCCGCGCGCAGCGCCGAAATCTCCTCGTCCGTGATGCCCAGCGCATGGGCATACGCCTGCACCGTGCGCGCTTGCGGTGAAGACACGCGCCCGTTTTCCAGGCGCGATACACGTGTTTTCAGATCCTTGTCGCTCGCCCGGCCGCCGTAGACATCCCGGCCCAGGGCGACCTGGTCGAGTCCCTTCTGACCGCGCCGCGTGCGCACGAGCTCACCGAAAGCGGCACCGAAGGAGTGCGACTCCGCCAACCTCTGCCAACCTCCGCCAACGTCTACGCCCCTCACAAACGTCCGGCGCAGTGCGAAATTCTCAGATGTGCACGAACCGTAATCCATGCGGGGCCCCGTTCAAAGATGGAGAGACCCATGCTTGAACGACTGAGGGAACAGATCGGCCGCTGGCTGACGCACCGGCGACTGCACGGTGCACTCGGCTTCGTCTATATGGCGGGCTGCGTCGGGCTGGAGAAGACGCTCCTCTATGGGCTCCTGGCGACCATCTATGTCGCCATGCTCGCCCAGGATCCCTAAGGAGAAGGTGTCCTTCCTGCCAGCCCTCTCATCCGAGACGATCCAGGAGGGCGGCGTGGAGCGGGGGGCCGGCGGCGAGGATGCCGGGGGTTTGGCGGCCGGGGGTGTTGAAGCGCAGAGGCGCGCCGTGGCGGTCGGTCACGGCGGCGCCGGCCTCGGCGGCGATCAGGGCGCCGGCGGCGATGTCCCACTCCCACGCGTCCTTGAGCGTCAGCATCGCGTCGAAGCGGCCCTCGGCCACCAGCGCCAGGCGATAGGCCATGGACGGGCGGAACTGCCGCGACACGTCCGGCGTCCCGCCCTGCCAATGCTCGGGCGCGAGATTGGCGCGGGTGGCCAGCACCGTCGCGCCCGACACCGACGCCGCCCCCGACACCGCCAACGCGCCGCCGTTCAGCGTCGCCCCCTGCCCCGCCGCGGCGGCGAAGAGGCGGTCGTGCGCGGGCAGGTAGACGACGCCCGCCGTGGGGCGCCCCGCCGCCGCCACGGCGATGGACACCGCCCAGGTCCGCCGCCCCTCCAGGAACGCGCGGGTGCCGTCGATGGGATCGACGACGAAACAGTGCTCGGCGCTCAGGCGGGCGGGGTCGTCCGCCGTCTCTTCGCTCAGCCAGCCATAGGCGGGGCGTGCCCGGGTCAAGGCGCGGCGCAGGTGGCCGTCGACCTCGTCGTCGGCGTCCGAGACGGGCGAGCCGTCGGGCTTGTCCCGCCGGGCCGGGTCCGCGCGCCAGTGCCGCAGCGCGATCTGCCCGGCGGCCAAGGCGGCGTCGATCAGCAGGGGCAGGTCAGTCGCCGGCAAGCGTCAGCCCCTCGACCAACAGCGACGGCACCACGCGGCTCAGATGCGGGCGGGCGTCGTTCGCGGGGCGCAGGCTGCGCAGCATGTCGATCAGGTTGCCCGCAACGGTGATCTCGCTCACCGGATGGACGATCTCGCCCCCCTCGAACCAGAACCCCGACGCGCCCCGGGAATAGTCCCCGGTGTTGGGGTTGATGGTCGAGCCGATGAGCGAGGTGATCAGGAGACCCCGCCCCGCCTCGGCCATCAGCGCGTCGCGCCCCACGTCGCCCGGAGTGAGCGTGACGTTGCCCGACGAAGGGTGCGGGACGCTGCCCGGGGTGCGGACGGCGTTGGCGGTGCTCTCCATCCCCAGCTTGCGCCCCGTGGCCAGGTCGAGGATCCAGCCGGTGAGCACCCCGTCCTCGACGATGCTGCGCGCGCGAGTGGGGAGCCCTTCGGCATCGAAGGGGCGCGATCCGGGCGCGCGGGGGCGGTGCGGCTCCTCGACCAGGGATAGACCGGCGGGCAGCACGGCATGCCCCAACATATCGCGGGCCCAGGAGGCGCCGCGCGCCACGGATCCTCCGTTGATCGCCACCAGGAGGTGGCCGATCAGCGACCCCGCCACCCGCTCGTCGTAGATCACGGGACAGGGGCCGGTGCGGGCCCGCCGGGCCCCGGCCCGCGCCGCCGTCCGCTCACCGGCCAGGCGGCCCACCTCGGCGGGGTCGGGCAGGTCGGCCCAGTGGCTGCGCATCTCGCTGGCATAGTCCCGCTCCATCGCCGTGCCGCTGCCGACGATGGCGCCGCAGGAGAGATAGCGCAGCGTCCGGGTATAGCCGCCGGCAAAGCCGTTGGTGGCGGCCAGCCAGACGTCGCGCCGGTCGGTGCCGGCGCTGGAGGACAGGGTCTGGCTGACGCCGGGCACGGCCAGCGCGGCGGCCTCGGCCTCGGCCGCGGCACGCTCCAGCTCGGCAGGGCCCGGGGGATCGGCGGGGTCGGCCAGATCCAGAGCGGCAGTGTCCCAGTTCCGCGCGACGGCGTCCGCGCTGGCCAGCCCGACGTGGGGATCCTCGGGGGCGACCCGCGCCATCGCCACCGCCCGCTCGGCCATCGCCGCCAGGCTCTCGGGGCGCAGGTCCGAGGCTGCGACGCTGGCCTGGCGCCGCCCGATCAGCACCCGCAGGCCCAGCTCGGTCCCCTCCGACCGCTCGGCATGTTCCAGCGCCCCGCCCCGCACCTCGGTCGACACCGATGCGCCCGACACGGCCAGTGCATCGGCGGCGTCGGCCCCGGCCGCGCGGGCGGCGCGCAACAGATCGTCGGTCAGGCGGGCGAGGTCATGGGGCATGGCGGGCCTTTTCTGGGGGTCCCCCGGCAGGTAGCGCCCGCCCTGCCCCTGTGCAAGGGCGGCTCAGTCCACCGACCGGATCAGTTTGCGCTCCAGCACCCGCAACACGGTGCGCAGGTCCTGCCCCCGCTTCAGAACCTGGCCGTCCATACCGATCACGGCATACTGCCCCTGCCGGTTGCGCAGGCGTGGCCGTTTCTCGATGCGATAGATCGGGTGCTCGGCCGCGCGGCGAAAGATCGAAAAGATCGCCACCTCGCGCAGAAACGACATGCCGTAGTCGCGCCACTCGCCCGCGGCGACCATACGCCCATAGACCGTGAGGATCGCGCCCAGCTCGCGGCGGTCGAAGGCGACCCGCTGGTCCGGGTCGGCACGGCCGGGAAACGGCGTCGGCTGGAGACTGCTCATGGGGCCAAGGGTGGCGCGGGCGGCGGCCGAAATCAAGCGCCCAGCGCGATGCCCAGGAATCGCCCCAATTGGTCCCTTTTCGCGACACATGGGGCCGCCATACCTCTCCCCGTAGCGAAAGAGTGCTATCCCGATGCCGCGGCAGTAACAGCCCCCACCAGTCCGCGGCATCGGGGCTTCCGCTTCCTCCCCCAGACGGATCGAGCCGAGCGGCGACCCGTTGCTCAGCGCCAGTCCAGCGCCATCGACAGGACCGCCGAAGCGCCGTTGTCGAGGATGTTGAGGCCGGGCAGGCCCGGCAAGTTGTGGGCGTCTACCGGATGGCCCACGGGCTCGGCACAGAAAAACTCCGCATCGACCCCCGGCGAATAGATATGCAGCACCGTCAGCGGCGCGGTGAGGGTCGCGGTCAGCGACTCCTGCCGGATCTCCGCGTGCCCGTCCCAGCCGGTGAATGCGTTGTCGATGGCGCCGGCGGGTAGGGCGCGGAGGCGGCGGAAATCCCACGGGGCACGGTCGGACAGGGGCGCGGCCGTTTTGGGAAGGGTGCCTTCGGGCCCGGTGACCACCGCCTGCGCGCCAAACCGCAGAGCGGTGTCCGGCCCGCGCGGAAACCACGGATGGACGCCGCCGCCGAAGGGCATCCGCGGCCCCAGGTTCGTCTGAGTGAGCGTCAGGGCGATGCGCCCCTCCTCCAGCCGCCACTCCGCCACCGCGCGATAGGCGAAGGGCCCGATGGCGCCCTCGTGGACCAGCCGCGCCGCGGTCGGCCCGGCCTCGGCCACCTGCCACGCCGCCAGCCATCCGTCGCCGTGCAGCGGCCAGGGATCGCCGTCGACCGTCCGCGGAACCGGATGGTGCCGCCCTTCGAAGTCGAACCCGTGGTCGATCCGATTGGCGAAGGGCGTCAGGAGGTTGCAGCCGATGGCAAAGGCGCTGTCCTCGCCCGTCCAAGGCCGCAGCAGCGGTCGCGGTCCGTCCGCGGTCAGCGCCTCGGCGTCCGCCGCGCCGCCGCCCAGAGCCGGCACCAGCCGCAGGCGGGTGCGGCCGTCCTCAAGGGTCAGAACCTCGGTCATTCCCGCTGCGTGACCTGACCCATGCGCGCCGTCAAGGCCCAGCGCCGTGGCGCGGGACCTGGCGGCGGGGCGGGTGGACCCCGTGGCGCATCCGTCAAACGCCGGGCGCGCGGCCACCTGCGAACGGCTAAGGGCGGCGCCCGATCCTGGGAGAGCGCTGCCGCGGGTGGGTCGGCGCCGCACATTGAACCCCGATGCTGGGTGTGCGGCGCGCCATCGCCACGCACTCTGTCATGGGGAAGGTCCGGCGCCGACCGGGGTTCCTCCAGGCGATGCGGGTGGGATCCGGGGGCGCCCTCCCACTGGATCGGTGCTTGACGTGCGATCGAACCCAAAGAACCGAGGGCGCTGCCGCAGGTGGAGATGGGCAGTTCATCGAAGCCCCGGCGCTGGACATGCTGCGCGCCAAATCGCCATGCGACCTCCCGTCGGGAGTGTCGGGCGCCGACCGGGGTTCCCCTGGCGAGATGGGTTGCACCAGGTGTGCGCTGCTCTGCCGGACCAGGGCTTAGCGTGCCATCAAACCCAAAGGACTGAGGGCGGCGCCCGCCCCCGGGGATGGCGCGCGCTTGGGTAGGTCGGCGCCACACGTCGACGCCCCGGTGTCAGATATGCTGCGCGCGCCATCGCCACGCGCTCTGGGGTGGGGAGGGTCCGGCGCCGACCGGGGTTCCTCCGGGCGATGCGGGTGGGATCCGGGGGCCGCGACCCGACGGGACCGGGGCGTGGGGTGCGGTCGGGTCCGCGCGACCGACCTCCCCGCGGCCTAAAGGTCGGCGCGGCAGGTGCGGCGGCGGGCGACGGTGTGGCCGCGGTCGAGGTCTGGCAGCAAGGCCATGCCGTGCCCCGGACCCGGCGGCGCCGAGATCATGCCGTACTGCACCTCTGGCAGCGCGGTGACGAGATCGCGATACCACGTTCTGAGAAACGCGCGCACGCTCTCCTGCACCAACGCGTTGGGAGCGTTGAGCGCCAGGTGAGTCGACGCGCCCAGCACCACCGGCCCGGTGCAGTCGTGGGGCGCCACCGGCAGGTGCCACGCCTCGGCCATCGCCGCGATCTTGCGCGCCTCGCTGATGCCCCCGCACCAGGCGATGTCCAGCATCACCACCCCCGCCGCCCCTGTCTCCAACAGGTCGCGAAAGGCCCAGCGGCTGCCCAGCGTCTCGGACGCGCAGAGCGGCGCGCGGCTGACCGCGGCATAGCGCGCCAGGTCGCCCAGCGAATCCATGCGGATCGGATCCTCGTGCCAGAACGTCTTGAACGGCGCGAGCTCGCGGGCGATCTCCAGCGCCGGGAGGAGCTGCCACAGCGAATGGAACTCCACCATCACATCCATGGCGTCGCCCACCGCGTCGCGGATCTGGCGGAACGGTCTGAGGGCCGCGTCCATCTGCGCGGCCGAGATGTAATGTCCGCGGCTCGCCTCGGCGGCGGTGTCGAAGGGCCAGATCTTCATCGCCGTGATGCCCTCGGAGAGCAGATCCTCGGCCAGCGCGCCCGCGTCGGTGAGGAACCCGGCGAGGTCGTCCAGGTCGCCGGTGCCGAGCCCGAAATTGTCGGTCCTCTGCCCCTCGGCCTCCTTGATGTAGCCGGGGCCGGCACAGGTGTTGTACGTGCGGATCGTCGGCCGGGTGAACCCGCCCAAGAGCTGCGCCAAGGGCTGCCCGGTGGCGTGTCCGAAGAGATCCCAGAGCGCGATGTCGACGGCCGAATTGCCGCGCATCTCCACTCCGGTGGAGCGGAATCCCAGATAGCCGGTGAGGTCCGCCGCGATCAGGTCGATCTGGAGCGGATCGCGGCCGATCAGCCGCGGCGCGACCTCCTCATGCAGATAGGTCTCGACCGTCCCGGCCATGAAGAACGTCTCGCCCAGGCCCGTGACGCCCGCGTCGGTCTCGACGTGCACCCACAGGAGGTTGGGCCGCTCCGCCACGCGCACGGTTTCGATGGCCGAGATCTGCATATCCGCCCCTCCCCTTCGGCCGCCAGTCTGTCAGGCGCGGCGGCGGAGGGAAAGCAGCGGGTCACTCCTGCGGGGTCAGCGGCACGCGCCCGCCGTCGGTCAGCAGCCAGCAGTCGCGCCCCTCGAACACCGCCGCACTCAGCGGGCGTCCATAACCCGCCCCGCCGTCCAGGTCGATCCGGTTGCGGAAATGGGTGGGACGCTCCAGCGCGGTGTGCCCGTGCACGATCAGCGCCCCGTGGTCGCGGTCGTCGTGGAGGAAATCGTCGCGGATCCACAGCAGATCGTCCTCGTGCTGATCGGCCATGGCGAGGCCGGGGCGGATCCCGGCGTGGACGAACAGGAGATCCCCCTCGGAGTGCCAGAGCGGCAGATCGGCCAGGAAATGGACGTGCCGCTGGGGCACCGCGTCGCGGGCGTGGTGGGCCAGCTCTTGGGCGGTCAGGTCGCCGCTGGCGATGCCGTAGGAGGCCAGCGTTTCGCGCCCGCCGTTCGCCGGGATCAGGAACCCGGGCGTGCGTGCGGGGCCGAGGCCGTAGGACGACAGCGTGCGGCTCCCCCCCAGGCGGGGATTGAACCAGCTCAGCCCCGAACGGATGTTGCGGTCGTGCTCGACCCCTTCGGTGACGAAGCGTAGGAACATGCGGTCGTGATTGCCCATCAGGCAGATCCAGTCGCGCCCGGCGTCCAGCCCCTCGGCCAGCCGGTCGAGCACGCCGCGGCTGTCGGGGCCCCGGTCGGTGTAGTCGCCGAGAAAGACGATGCGCGCATCCTGGCCGCCGTCCGCGGCGATCAGCGCCAGCACCCGGTCGAGTTCGTCGGCGTGGCCGTGAATGTCCCCGACGGCATAGATCATCGTTGCGCCCCGCGCCCGCGTTTCGTGGCCATCAGCATAGTCCCACGGGGGGCGATGACCACCCGCCGGTCTCCGGGGGCAGGGGGCATGCGCTCCGCCCCCCCCCCTGCCCCCGGGCGCCGGTCAGCCCACGTCGAACTGAAGCGGGCGGATCTGCCGAAACAGGCCCGTCGCGCGCAGTTTGTCCAGCACCGCTTCCGGCGGCTGCTCGTCGAGATACAACAGCGCGATGGCGTCCTTGCCCCGGTCCGACCGGCCGAGGGTGAAGTTGGCGATGTTTACGCCGTTCTCGCCCATGGTCTGGCCCAGCGCGCCGATGATGCCCGGCTCGTCCTCGTTGGTGGTATAGAGCATGTGCGCGCCGACCTCGGCGTCGATGTTGATGCCCTTGATCTGAATGAACCGCGGCTTGCCGTCCGAGAACACCGTCCCGGCGATCGACCGTTCGCGGCTCGCCGTGGCGACGGTGATCTTGATGTAGCCGTCGAACACCCCCGATTTGCCCTGCGTGGTCGTGGCAACTTTGATCCCGCGGTCCTTGGCCATCACCGGGGCCGACACCATGTTGACGTCGGGGTTCACCGCCTGCATCGCGCCGGCCAGCGCCGCGGCGTTCAGGGCGGCGACGTTCATCTCGGCCACGGCACCGTCGTAGAGGATGTTGATCGCCTTGATCGGCTCGTCGGTGAGCTGCCCCACGAAGGCGCCGAGATGCGAGGCCAGCTTGACCCACGGCCCCATGACCTTGGCCTCTTCGGCGGTGATCGACGGCATGTTCAACGCGTTCTGCACGGCGCCGGTCAGCAGGTAGTCCGACATCTGCTCGGCCACCTGCAGCGCCACGTTCTCCTGCGCCTCGGTGGTGGAAGCGCCGAGATGCGGGGTCACCACCACGTTGGGCAGACCGAAGAGGGGGCTGGCCGTCGCCGGCTCTTCTGCGAAGACGTCAAAGGCGGCGCCCGCGACGCGCCCCTCTTTCAACGCGTGGGCCAGGGCGGCCTCGTCGACCAGTCCTCCGCGGGCGCAGTTGACGATCCGCACCCCCGGCTTGAGCTTGGAGATCGCCTCGGCCGACAGGATGTTGCGGGTCTTGTCGGTCAGGGGCACGTGCAGCGTGATGAAATCCGCGCGCGCGAGCAGGGTGTCCAGATCGACCTTTTCGACCCCCAGCTTGTCCGCCCGCTCCTGGCTGAGGAAGGGATCGTAGGCCACCACCTTCATCCGCAGACCCAGGGCGCGGTCGATCACCACCGAGCCAATATTGCCTGCGCCGATCACGCCCAGGGTCTTGGAAAACAGCTCCACCCCCATGAAGCGCGCCTTCTCCCACTTGCCCGCATGGGTCGAGGCGTTGGCCTCGGGGATCTGCCGTGCCACGGCCATCATCATCGAAATGGCGTGCTCGGCCGTGGTGATGGAGTTGCCGAAGGGCGTGTTCATGACGATCACGCCGCGCTTTGAGGCTGCCGGGATGTCGACGTTGTCGACGCCGATCCCGGCGCGGCCGATAACCTTGAGCCGGGTCGCGGCGGCCAAAACCTTGTCGGTGACCTTGGTGGCCGAGCGGATCGCCAGGCCGTCGTAGTTCGGGATCTCGGCCAGAAGCCGGTCCTTGTCCTTGCCGATGGTGGGGTCGAAGGTGACGTCGATGCCGCGGTCGCGGAAGATCTGGACGGCGGTTTCGCTCAGCTTGTCGGAGACGAGGACGCGGGGGAGGTTGGAGTCGAGAGGCATGTCGGGTGTCCTGTGGGAATGGGCGTGTCGGAGCCCGCGGCCCTGCGCCCGCAGGCGGGCCGAGGTCGCGGGGCGAGAGATATGGGGATCAGGCGGCGGCGTGAAGCGCCGCGCGCTCTGCGTCGTAGGCCCAGGCGATCCAGGGCAGCAGAGCCTCGACATCCGCCGTCTCGACGGTCGAGCCGCACCAGATCCTCAGACCCGGGGGCGCGTCGCGATAGCTGCCCAGGTCGAGGCCTGCGCCGGCCTGCTCCAGCCGCTTTGTCACCGCCTTGGCGAAGGCGGCGTCGCCCGCCACGGCCGGGTCGGTGAACTTGAGGCAGACGCTGGTGGTCGAGGCGGTGGTCGGGTCGGCGGCCAGGTTGGCGATCCAGTCGTGGGCATCGACGAACCGCGCCACGGCGGCGGCATTGGCATCGGCACGGGCGATCAGGCCCTTGAGCCCGCCCACAGACCGCGCCCAGTCGAGGCAGTGCAGGTAGTCCTCCACGCACAGCATCGACGGCGTGTTGATGGTCTCGCCGCGGAAGATGCCTTCGATCAGCTTGCCGCCTTTGGTCAGGCGAAAGATCTTGGGCAGCGGCCGGTCTGGCGTGTAGCTTTCCAGCCGCTCGACCGCGCGGGGGCTCAGGATCAGCATCCCGTGTGCCGCCTCGCCGCCCAGCACCTTCTGCCAGGAGAAGGTCGTCACATCCAGCTTGTCCCAGGGCAGGTCCATGGCGAAGGCGGCAGAGGTCGCGTCGCAGATGGTCAGCCCCCCGCGGTCGGCCGGTATCGCGTCGCCGTTTGGCAGGCGCACGCCCGAGGTGGTGCCGTTCCAGGTGAAGACCACGTCGCGGTCGTAGTCCAGCGCGGCCATGTCCACGATCTCGCCATAGGGCGCTTCGTGCACCTGCGCGTCGAGCTTGAGCTGCTTGACCGCGTCCGTGACCCAGCCCGCACCAAAGCTCTCCCACGCCACCATCTCGACGGGGCGGGCGCCCAGCATGGTCCACATGGCCATCTCCACGGCGCCGGTGTCGGACGCGGGCACGATGCCGATGCGGTAGTCGGCGGGCACGCCGAGGATCTCGCGCGTGCCGTCGATGGCGGCGGCAAGCTTGGCCTTGCCCACCGCGGCACGGTGCGAGCGGCCGAGGGCGGCGTCGGTCAGGCGGTCGAGCGCGAAGGTGGGGGGTTTGGCACACGGGCCGGAGGAGAAACGCGGATTCGCAGGCGTTTCGGCCGGCCGTTCGGCCGGAGCGTGGGTCGTCATCGCTGGTATCCTTCCAGATATTCGCCCCTCGTTGGGGAGGGGTGTCCCACCGCCGCGGATACGCGGACCGGGGAAAAACGGCAAGCCCTTCCTGCGCCGCACCCGCCGAAATGTCGAAAGGGGGGGGGCGGGTGCTGGGAGACGAGGGCAGCGCCGTCCCGCCGGGGCTGGTTCGAGCGGCGCGGGACGGAGCCATGAAGCACCAATGTCGCGGCGGCTGACCCACCTTCGCCAAAAAGCGCCGCCCCGGAGGGGGGGCGGGACGGCGCTGCCCGGCGGTGCCCGCCGGGCGGGGCGGATGGGCTGGGCGCGCCGTGAAACTTTGCGGTCGGAAAAATGCAACCCGCTGAACGACCCGTCCCCGCTGGGAGACGAGGGCAGCGCCGTCCCGCCGGGGCAGGGTCGGGGCGGCGTGGGACGGTATCGAAAGCGCCAACGTCTCGGCGGCTGACCCACCTTCGCCAGAAGCGCCGCCCCGGGGGGGCGGGACGGCGCTGCCCGGCGTGCCCGCCGGGCGGGACGAGGGGGCGGGTGCCACGTCTTGACGAAACTGGAGAAGACGAACCGGCCGCTCGCACTCAGAGCGGAGGGCAGCGCCGTTCCGCCGGGGCAAGTTCGAACGGCGTGGGACAGCGCCATGAAGCACCACCGCCGCGGCGGCTGAACCACCTTCGCCAAAAGCGCCGCCCCAGGGGGGGACGGCGCTGACCGGCGGTGCCGCCGGGCGGGGCGTGGGTGGCTGAGGGCGCACACCCCGAAGCGTCAGTGGAAATCCCGGGAGTTGGGGATGATGCGCACGTTGCGGGGGTGGCTCCTGATCCCTACTTGGCCGGGGATGGGATGGGTCGGATGGTCTCCGCGGGTGGTGATCGGGGGCAGGCGCGCGTCGGACAGGGCGGCCAGACGGTCGCTGCGGTCCTGCAACGCGTCGGCCACCACGTGGATCACCCGGCCGTCGGTCTGCACCCGTCCCCGGACCACCATTAGGCGGGCGGCCATAATCGTGGGGCGGAACGCTTTGAACTTGGTGGGCCAGATCACCAGGTTCGCGACCCCGGTTTCGTCCTCTAGGGTGATGAAGCACACGCCCTTGGCGCTGCCCGGCTTCTGCCGCACGAGAACCAGCCCGGCGAGGGACACCCGCCGGCCGTGCCCCAGTCCCGCCAAGTCCGCCGCTGCGGCAAAGCCCTGGGCCGCCAGGCTCCTGCGATAGAACGCAAGGGGGTGCGCCTTGAGCGACAGGCGCAGGGTCTGATAATCCGCCACGACATGTTCGGCCTTGGGCATCGCCGGTAGGCTGACCTCCCGCTCGGGCCCGACCGCGGCCGCCCGGGCGTGGTCGAAGATCGGCAGGGCCGGCGCGGTCTTTTCCGCCTGCGCCTGCCAGAGCGCCTGGCGCCGGTCGATCCCCATGCTGCGCATGGTGTCCGCCGCGGCGAGCTGGCGCAGGGATTTCACATCGAGCGCGGCGCGCGCGACCAGGTCCGACACCCGCCCATAGGGCGCATCGCGGCGCTCCACGATCCGGGCGGCGGCGGTCTCGTGCAGCCCGTCGACCTGCCTCAGCCCCAGGCGCAGTGCGAACCCCGCGCCGCAGGGCTCCAGCGTGCAGTTCCACTCGGAATAGTTCACGTCGACGGCGCGCACCTCGACCCCGTGCTCGCGGGCGTCGCGGACGATCTGGGCGGGGGCGTAGAACCCCATGGGCTGCGAATTCAGGAGCGCACAGGCAAAGGCCGCCGGATAGTGGCACTTCATCCAGCTCGACACGTAGACCAGCTTGGCAAAGCTGGCGGCGTGGCTCTCGGGAAACCCGTATTCGCCGAAGCCCTTGATCTGGTCGAAGCAGCGCTGGGCGAAGTCGGGGTCGTAGCCGCGCGCGATCATCCGCCCCACCATCTTTTCCTGCAACGTCTCGATGGTCCCGCGCGAGCGAAAGGTGGCCATGGCGCGGCGCAACTCGTTGCTCTCTTCGGGGGTAAAGCAGGCGGCGTCCATGGCGATCTTCATCGCCTGTTCCTGAAAGATCGGCACGCCGTTGGTGCGCCGCAGGATCCGCTCCAACTCGTCCTGGGGATGCTCGGGGCCGGGGCGCGGGAACTCGACCTTCTCGATCCCCAGCCGCCGGCGCAGATAGGGGTGGACCATGTCGCCCTGGATCGGGCCGGGGCGGACGATGGCGACCTCGATCACCAGGTCGTAGAACTCGCGCGGGCGCAGTTTCGGCAGCATCGCCATCTGCGCCCGGCTCTCCACCTGGAACACGCCTAGGCTGTCGCCCCGGCACAGCATGTCGTAGGTCGGGCGCTGGTCGTCGGGGCGGTCGTCCTCCACCGGCACCGTGGCCAGCTCCAGAACCCGCCCGTGATGCGCCGCGATCAGGTCGAAGCACTTGGCGATGCAGGTCAGCATCCCCAGAGCCAGCACGTCGACCTTGAAGATCTCCAGCGCGTCGATGTCGTCCTTGTCCCATTCGACGAAGCTGCGGTCGGGCATGGCGCCGTTGCCGATCGGTACGATCTCGATCAGCGGCCGCTCGGTCAGGATGAACCCGCCCACGTGCTGCGACAGGTGGCGCGGCATCCCGATCATCTCGCGCGCCAGTTTCAGCACCATGCGCAGATAGGGGTCGGCCAGGTCCAGTCCGGCCTCCCTGGCGCGGTCGTCGTCCATCTGCCCCTCGAAACTGCCCCAGATGGTGCCGGCGAGCTTGGACGTCACGTCCTCGGACAGGCCCATCGCCTTGCCCACCTCGCGGATCGCCGACCGCGGGCGATAGTGGATCACCGTGGCGCACAGCCCGGCCCGGTCGCGGCCGTATTTGCCGTAGATGTATTGGATCACCTCCTCGCGGCGCTCGTGCTCGAAATCCACGTCGATGTCGGGGGGCTCGTCGCGCTCCTCGCTCAGGAACCGCTCGAACAGGACGTCGTGTTCGTCGGGATCGACCGAAGTGATGCCGAGGCAAAAACAAACAGCCGAGTTGGCGGCCGAGCCGCGGCCCTGGCAGAGGATCGGCGGATCGGCCTCTTCCCGGGCAAAGCGCACGATGTCGTGGATGGTGAGGAAGTATCGCGCGATCTTCTTCTTGGCGATTAGGGCGAACTCCTTGCGGATGATCTGGGCGACCGCGGGGGGGATCCCTTGGGGATAGCGCCGCGCGGCCCCCTCCCAGGTCAGGCGCTCCAGCTCGTCCTGGGCGGTGCAGCCCTGGGGCACGATCTCGTGGGGATATTCGTATTTCAGATCCTTCAGCGTGAACGCGATGGCGTCGGCCAGGGCGCGCGTCGCCGCGATGGCATGGGGCCATTCGGCAAAGAGGCGGCACATCTCGGCGGGCGATTTGAGGTGCCGCTCGGCATTGGCTTCGAGCAGATAACCGGCCTTGGCAACGGTCGTGCCCTCGCGGATGCAGACCATGACGTCCTGCAAGGGGCGGCGCTGGGGCGCGTGGTAGAGCACGTCGTTGGTGGCCAGGATCGACAGGCCGCGGCGCCGCGCCAGTCGATCCAGCCGGTTGATTCGCGCCCGGTCGTCGCCGCGATAGAGCGCGGTCGCCCCGATATGGCGCATTCCCGGAAGGGCGGCGGTCAGGTGCGGCAGCCCGGCCTCGAAGAGGTCCAGGTTCTCAGGCGGCATCGCGATCAGGTGCAGCCCCTCGGCATGGGCGGCCAGCATGTCGAGCGTTAGGTGGGTTTCGCCCTTGGCCTGCCAGTCGCCCTCAACCGTCTGCATCTTGCCCCGCGACAGCAGCGTCGAGAGCCGCGCATAGGCGGCGCGGTCCTGGGGATAGGCCAACAGCTCGGCCCCGCAGAGGAGCGCCAGGCGCGCCCCGATCAGCGGGCGGACGCACGCCTTTTTCGCTTCGGTATGGATGCGGACCACCCCGGCCAGGGTGTTGCGGTCGGCGATGCCCATGCAGTCATAGCCCAAAAGGTTCGCCGTCGCGGTCAGGTCGACGGCGTCCGAGGCGGCCCTGAGAAAAGAAAAGCAACTGGCCAGCCCGAACTCCACATACGGGCTCGGCGGGTGGCGGGCGAAGCTGGCGTCCTCGCCCAGCGTGCGCCGCTTGTGCCCCTCTTGCAGCGGCATCAGACGAAGAACCCGTGGAGGAACCAGCGCGGCGCGTCCCCGCGGCCGTCGCCCACCATCCCCTCGCGATAGAGCCAGAACCGGCGGCCGTCCTGGACCTCGACCTTGTAATAGTCGCGCAGGCGGGTGCCGGGGCGGTCCCGCCACCATTCGGGCGCGATGCGCTCGGGACCGGCATGGCGGACCGCCTGATACATCGTCCGGCGCCAGCGGAACTGGGTCGGCGGGCCCTCGGGCACGGCATAGATCACCCGCACCTCCTCGGCGGGGTTGAGCAGGCGGACGGGCCGTTCGCGCGCCAGGATCGGAGGCGCGGCCGGCGCGCCGGTCAGGGCGGGGACGCGCGCCTCGACCCGCTCGGGGCGGTGGGTCTCGGTCCAGGCGGACCAGGTCACGCGGTCCTGCCCCAGCCGCGCGGTCAGCCGGTCCAACAGGCCGGGCACGTCCGCCAGGGCGTCGCGCGCGCGGTCCAGACGCTCCTGCACCACCGCCAGAGGCTCCACCCGCGGCGCGTCGAGGGTCAGCAGATCGAAGCCGAAGCCGGGGTCGATCCCGTCGAGCCGCCCGTCGAACAGCCGCAGCATATGGGCCGGATCGCGGGTGGCGCCCGCGGTGGCCAGCTGCACGCTCCGGTATTCGCTATCGACCCGATAGATCGTCAGCCTGAGCTGGCGGGCACCGCGGCCGGCCTCGGCCAGCGCGGCGCATAGGTCATCGGCCAGGGATTTGAGATGCGGATAGGGGTCGATCACCGGTTCGGCCAGGCGGACCCGGGCCAGGAACCGCTGCGGATCGGCCGGCGCGTTCAGCGGATCCGGCGCCCGCCCCAGCATCCGGTCGAGCAGGATCAGGGGGTTGCGTTCCTCGGCCGCGGTGGCGAAGCGGCGCATCAGCGCCTCCCGCGGGACGTCCGCCAAGAGGCCCACCGTCTTTAGCCCCAGCCGGGTCAAGAGCCGCACGTCCTCCCCCGCCAGGCCCAGCGCCGCGACGGGCAGGGGCGCCACCGCCGCCGCCACGTCCCCCGCCCGGCAGATCGCGGGGGTCTCGCCATGGGTGGCCAGGGCCCGGGCCGCCGCCCGGGTGGGGGCCATTGCCGCCCGCGCGGTCAGGCCCTGCATGGCGAACATCTGGACCATGTCGCGCAGTATCGCCGCCTCGCCCCCGAACAGATGCGCCGCGCCGGTGACGTCGAGCACCAGGCCGTCGTCGCCCTCCTGCACCGTCCAGGGGCACCAGCGCCGCGCCCAGTAGACCAGCCGCCGCATCAGCGCCTGGTCTCCCTGCAGGTCCGCGACCTCCACATGCAGGTCGGGATGGATCGCCTGCACGTCCACCACGCGCTCTCCCGGCGCGATCCCGCGCGCCGCGGCCGTCCGGTCGGCGCACTGCACGACCGGCCCATGGGGGCCGTCCCGCGACAGCACCACCGGCACGTCAGCCCCCGGAGCGGTCCGATAGCGGCTGATCGCCCGCATCCACCGCTCCATCGTCAGGGCGGGAAACCAGACGAAGACGATCCGCCGGTCGCTGCGCCCGGGGGTCATGCTGCGCCACCCATCGCCCCGGTGCCCGCCCCCGCGCCCGGAACAGCTCGGCCTCCCAGCGGGCGGCGCCGGGGAACTGGCCATGATCGGGATGCGGCGCCGAGGGCAGGGCCGAGAGGCGCCACCGCTCGCGGGCGGCGCTGAGCGTCCCCGGATCGCCGCCCCGGATCAGGTAGACGGGCACGCCCGACGCTTCGGCCCGCAGGACCAGCCGCTTGGTCGCGGTAAAGCTCAGAACCGCGGGGGCGCCGTGGATCTCGCCCACCACCGCGGCCAGCCCGGCGCAGGCCGCCCCCTCCTCCATCGCCCAAAGGGCGTCGCGGGGATGGTTGACCGCCACATGCAGGATCGGCTGGTCGATCCCCATGGCCCGCAGTCCGGGGGTGTAGAGGCGGCCGTTCTCGCGCCGCGAGGCATGGTCCTGCACCCACAGGACCGGCCCCGCCCGGTCGGCCAGGCGCGCCAGAGCGAACCCCGTCGCGGCCGGGTCCGCGGGCCGTGCGGGATGCAGGTCCGTCAGCGCCGGGCGCGGGGCGGCGGCCGGGGCGGCCGGAGCCGCCCGCACAGGGCGCCTGGGCAGGCGGAGAACCTGCCCGTATGGAGAATCGCTGGTCATGCACGGATCCATTTGTTCACACTTTGTTCCGCTTTTCAAACGCCCGGATCCGGCGCCGGGTCCGTCCAGGCCACCCTTCCAAAGGGCTGGCCAGCGGCCCGGCGACATGGTTATCAGGCGCCGCCTGTCCCCAGCGGAGCCTGCCGATGTTCGCCGTCACCCTGATCGCCGCCGCCGACGGTCCCGGACTCGACCCCGCCCTGGCGGATGCCCTGCGCAACGCCTGGGGCGGCGGGACCGTCTCCTGGCTCTGCCCCGACATCGCCGCCGAGTTCCCGGTGGCGCAGCGCCCCGCCAATCTCGACGACGTCCGCCGCGACCTGGCCGACCGGCGCGTCGACATCGCCGCGCAGCCCGCCACCGGGCGGCGCAAGCGCCTGCTCCTCGCAGACATGGACAGCACCATGATCGGCCAGGAATGCATCGACGAACTGGCCGACGTCGCGGGCGTCGGTGCCCAGGTCGCCGCGATCACCGCCCAGGCGATGGACGGCGCGCTGGACTTCGAGGGGGCGCTCAGGGCGCGCGTGGCGCTCCTGGCCGGGCTCGACGCCGGCGCCATCGACCGGGTGTGGAGAGACCGCATCACCTTCACCCCCGGCGGCCGGACGCTGGTGGCGACGATGCGCGCGCACGGGGCGACGGCGGTGCTGGTCTCGGGCGGCTTCACCGCGTTCACCGCGCGGGTGGCGGCGGCGCTGGGGTTCGACCGGCACCGGGCCAACGGCCTGCCCGTGGCGGATGGGTGCATCACCGGAGAGGTGGCCGAGCCGATCCTGGGCCGCGCCGCCAAGGTCGCGGCGCTGGAGGAGTTGACGGCCGAACTGGGACTCGGGGACGCGGACGTTCTGGCCGTGGGCGACGGGGCCAACGACCTGGGGATGCTCCTGAGGGCCGGCACCGGGGTCGCCCTCCACGCCAAACCGTCGGTGGCCGCCCAGGCGCCGATCCGCATCGACCACGGCGACCTGACCGCACTGCTCTATCTTCAGGGCTACAGCAGTGCCGAGTTCGTCGACGAGGTCCCCGGCCCGGTCCCCGGCAGAGCCTGACCCCCACGCGCCGGATCGCCCCAGACGCCCGCAGCCCACGGGCGTCTCACCTCGGTCCGCCCTTCCGGCCGTGCCCGTCGCCCCCCCCCCGGGGGGGGCCAAGGTCTTTGCAAAGACCTTGAACCGCCTTCGAAGGCGGTTCCCAAGGCCCTTCGAAGGGCCTTGCCCCGCTCAGGCCGGGAAGCCGGGAGCGGCCACGATCTCGCCGGTGACGATGTCGCGGCGGTTGCGGATCGGGGCATTTACCAGGGAGCGGGCCGCGGGGTGGTCGGGGTCGAGCACGCCCAGGTGAATCAGTAGAGCGGCGATGGCCGCCTCGGCGGCGCGGGTGCCGCCGTCGGCGATCTTGACCGCCACGCCCACCTGCCGCTGGGGCACGATGGCGACATAGACCGCCTCGGCACCGGTCTTGACCGCGACGCCGTCCATGGCGCGCATCAGCGCGGTGCAGGCGCGGCCCTCGCCCGCGACCAGCGCGGGATGGGCGACCATCGCGCGCCGCAGCCGCAGCATCGCCGCGCCACGGGCGCCGCCCTCCTCCTCGGCGGCGGCGAACCGGGCCATGGCGCGGCCCAGCCCGGCGAGCGTGCAGGCAAAGTTCGGGGCCGAGCAGCCGTCGATGGCGTGGCCGGGGCTCTGCTCGCCCGTCATCTCCTCGAACGCGGCGCGGACGGCGCGCTGCACCGGGTGGTCCACGTCGATGTAGTCGGGGCCCCCGTGCAGCCGCCGCCCCAGGGTCAGGAACCCGGCATGTTTGCCCGAGCAGTTGTTGTGCGTCTGGTCCGGCGCCGCCTCGCCGCGAATCAGCGCGTCCCTGGCGGGGCGGTCGGCGGGCCATTGCGTCCCGCAGCGCAGGTCGCCTTCGCCCAATCCCTCCGCCGCCAGCCAGGCGCGGACCCGGTCGGTATGGATTGCCGCGCCGTTGTGCGAGGCGCAGGCCAGTGCCAAGTGATCGTCGCCCAGCCCGGCGGCCTCGGCTGCGCCACTCTCGACCAGGGGCAGGGCCTGCACCATCTTGCACGACGAGCGGGGGTACACGACCGTGGAGGGCGTGCCCCAGCCCTCCTGCACCCCACCGTCCGGCGTCACGATGGCAGCGTGGCCGCAATGGACCGATTCCAACCGCCCGCCGCGGCGGACCTCGATCAGGGCGGGGGCAGGCAGCATCGGCATCTCCAGTCACGGCACGGCATTCACGGACAGGCGATTTTCCCCCCTCGGGGGTTCAATCCACTGGCAACTGCCGTTAAACTTCCTACGTCGCATTGAAAAGAGCCGTGCGCGCGAACCGCCCCGACAGAAAGGGCCGTCAGGCACCGGCCGGAGGCAGAGGACAGCTGGAGGCTGTGACGCAATGATTTCGACTTTCGCACGTATTTGCGGTGGCATCGCTGTCGCCGCCCTGGCCGTCCCCGCGCTGGCCCAAGACGAATCGACCAACCGCGTCGCGGTTGAGACAGCGTGGAGCGTCTTTGTCGAGGACGATCCCAAGGAATGCTGGAGCGTGTCGAGCCCCAAGCAGACCGTGAACACCCGCGACGGCCGGGTTGTGGCGGTGCGCCGCGGCGACATCCTGCTTTTCGTCAGTTTCCGCCCGGGGTCGAGCGTGACCGGCGAGGTGTCGTTCACGGGCGGCTATCCGTTCGCCCCGGACAGCACCGTGTCGCTCGACATCGGCGGGACGACGTTCGAGCTGTTCACCGAGGGCGAGTGGGCCTGGCCCGCCTCGGACGCCGAGGACACGCGGATCGTCGCGGCGATGCGGCGCGGGGCCGAGGCGGTGCTGGTGGCGCGGTCGTCGCGCGGGACTCGGACCGAGGACACGTTCTCGCTCTTCGGGTTCACCGCGGCGCTGGACGAGGCGTCCAAGCGCTGTAGCTCCTGAGCGCGCACACGCGCGCGACGGTGGGGCGCCCTGGCGGCGCCCTCTTTCTTTGTGGGGCGCGATGGCCTATATGCCTGCGACCCCGCCCAGAGGATGAGCCATGGCCGCGCCGATCACGCCGGATCTCCTGACAGTTCCGCGCACGCCCCAGGAGGGCGGCAAGCCGAACCTGATCGGTCTGACCCGCGACGGCCTGCGCGCCGCGCTGGTCGCCGCCGGCACGCCCGAGCGCCAGGCGAACATGCGCACCGGTCAGGTCTGGCAGTGGCTCTATCAAAAGGGCGTGCGCGACTTTGCCGAGATGACCAACCTGTCCAAGGCGTATCGGGCCCTCCTGGCCGAGCGATTCGAGATCGCGCTGCCCGAGGTGGTGTCGCGGCAGGTCTCGGCCGACGGCACCCGCAAATACCTGGTCCGCTGCGCCGGGGGCCACGAGGTCGAGACGGTGTATATCCCCGAAGAGGGGCGCGGCACGCTCTGCGTGTCCAGCCAGGTGGGCTGCACGCTGACCTGCTCGTTCTGCCACACCGGCACGCAGAAGCTCGTGCGCAACCTGACCGCGGCCGAGATCGTGGGGCAGGTGATGCTGGCGCGCGACGACCTGGGAGAATGGCCCGCGCCGGGGCGGGCCCCCAAGGACGAGACGCGGCTGTTGTCGAACATCGTTCTGATGGGCATGGGCGAGCCGCTCTACAATTTCGAGGCGGTGCGTGACGCGATGCGAATCGTGATGGACCCCGAGGGCATCAGCCTCAGCCGCCGTCGCATCACCCTGTCCACGTCGGGTGTGGTGCCCGAGATCGCGCGGACGGCCGAGGAGATCGGGTGCCTACTCGCCGTGTCGTTCCATGCGACGACGGACGAGGTGCGCGATCGGCTGGTGCCGATCAACCGCCGCTGGAACATCGCCGCGCTGCTGGAGGCGCTCAGGGCCTATCCGCGGCTGTCGAACTCCGAGCGGATTACCTTCGAGTACGTGATGCTGGACGGGGTCAACGACAGCGATGCCGACGCCCGGCGGCTGTGCAAATTGATCGAGGGCATTCCGGCCAAGATCAACCTGATCCCGTTCAACGAATGGCCCGGCGCACCCTACCGCCGCTCGCCGGCAGCGCGGATCCGGGCCTTTGCGACGATCGTGATGAAGGCGGGCTACGCCTCGCCCATCCGCACGCCCCGGGGCGAGGACATCCTGGCCGCCTGCGGTCAGTTGAAATCGGCGACCGAACGGGGCCGCAGGAGCCGCGCCAGCATCGCCGCCGAGGCTGGCCTCTAGAGCGTCGAACCGCCCCCCGCTCATGCCGAAGGGCAGAGCCAGGGCGCGGTCGAGCGGCACGCGACCGTTGCAAAAGCATCGACGTCGCAGCGGCTGAACCGTCTTTTCCAAGAGTGCCGCCCCTTCGGGGGTGGGGGAGGACGCTGCCCGGCGGTGACGTCGAGCGCGGCGTGGGGTCGGAGCGACATGACAGGCCGACATCGGGCGAAAGGGGTGACGTGCGCTGCTCGGTTCCTCTCCGTCAAGCGGTGAGGGCACCGTCGCCCCGCCGAGGCATCGTCGTGCCGCGCTCGCCGAGGACATAAGAATCGATGCCGGATCAGCGGCACTCCCCTCGCGAAGAGCGCCGGCCCTGGGGGGGGGACGGCGCTGCCCGGCTGTGCCCGCAGGGCGGCGCAGGGGGGCTGGGCGCGTCTGGGTGCAACCCCGAACCGCCGCCCCCCGGCATCACCCCTCCGGCGGGGCGACCTCTCGCAGGACCTCCCAACGCTTCCGGGCCGTGGGCACGCTGGGGCCGGAGTATCCTGCGACGGTCACCGGACCCACCGGCCGCAGGCCCCGCTCCGAGACGAAGGCGTCGAGCTCCGCCTCTGCCGCGCTCTGGGCCTCGGTGGTGCGGGCCCCGGTCCACCCCGCCGCCACCATATGCCGGCCGGGCACCTCCCGCAGCGCCACGCGGTCGTCGGTCGGAGCGGGAAGCGTCGCCATCGTCCATTCCGACGGCATCATGAAGCGGACGGTATAGCGCCCGGAGTCCTCGGGCGCAGTCGTGACCGGCGCCGTCATCGCGATCTTGGCCCCGTCGCCGCCGTCCATCGGCTCGGCCCCGGTCGTTGCGGGCATCGTGGTCACCGGCGCAGTCATCGCGATCTCGCGCCCCGGTGCGTTGGCGCCGAAGATGTAGTTAGCCAGGGGCCGGAACCCGGCGGACGAGGCCTGCTGGGCGCTTTGAGCCGCCACAGTCACCTCGGCCACGATCATCGGATCGTAGAGGCGCAGTTCAGCCCCCGCGCCGCGCTCCAGCACGCGGTGATCGGGCGTTTCGATCCCATCGGCAGCCTGGGCGCCCGATCCGGCGGACAGGGCCGCCGCAGCGGCAAACAAGGTCGGTGTGACGCGCATCGAACAATCTCCCCTCGTTATGGGAGAGACGCGCCAAACCGTCCGACGTTCCTGCGGCACAGACGCGCGGCTGCCTCAAGAATGTCTTAACCCTGCGGAACTTTCGCCCGGAATCCCGGTCAGTTTCCATTCTCGGGACAATTCTAAGAGCGAGGACCTTCCCGATGACCGTAGCGAACCTATCCATCCCCATGGTCGATGCCGAGACCTTGGCGATCTTCTCCCATGAGCGAAGCAAATCGCTGTCGCGGCGCGAATGGAAATTCCGCCTGGCCGGTCACGGCTACGGCATCCATGAGATCGAGGGCGCGTGCATCGCCACCCGCCTGCCCCACGGCACCGCCTGCGGCGTGCTGCCGCCGCATCTGGGCTAGCGAGCGGGGATCTGCCCGCGCTTGGTCCCCGCACCCTCCCAGGTGTCGATCAGGCGCACCGCGTCCTCGGCGGTCTCGACGAATTTGAACAGATCCAGGTCCGCGGGCGCGATGGTGCCCGCGTCGGCCAGCGCCTCCCAATCTATGATCTTGCGCCAGAACGCCTCGCCGAACAGGAGAAGCGGGATGCGCTCCATCCGCCCCGTCTGAATCAGGGTCAGCGTCTCGAACAACTCGTCCAGCGTGCCGAACCCGCCGGGAAAACACGCCACGGCCCGCGCCCGCATGAGGAAGTGCATCTTGCGGATGCCGAAGTAGTGGAAGTTGAAGCACAGGTCCGGGGTCACGTAGGCATTCGGCGTCTGCTCGTGCGGCAACACGATCGACAGTCCGATGGACACGCCCCCCGCATCCGCCGCGCCACGGTTGCCCGCCTCCATCACCCCCGGCCCGCCGCCGGTGACGATGACGTCCTCGCGATGACCGTTCTTGGCGCTGCGCTCGGTCATCAGCCGGGCAAAGGTGCGCGCCTCGGTGTAGAAATGGCTGAGGTCGGCCAGGGTTGCTGTCCGCGCGGCGCCCTGCTCTTCGGGCCGCGGGATCCGCGCCCCGCCGAACAGGACGATGGTGGAATCGACGCCGTATTCGCTGAGCCCCAACTCGGGCTTCAACAACTCCAGTTGCAGCCGGACGGGACGCAGCTCCTCCCGGCACAGAAAATCGGGATCGGCAAAGGCCAGGCGATAGGACGCCGCCCGCGTCTGGGGCGTGTCGGGCACACCGCTGGCGCGCTCCACGTCCTCGTGCGCGTCGCGGAACGGGTTTTGGTGCTTGTCTCGGGTCATCGGCATACGGTCACGGGGCCTTGCTCTCTGGTCATCGCGCCAGTCAAAGCCGATTGGCCGCCGGGCACAAGGGGCGCCGCGCCGCGCCCCGACGTTGCGCCGCGCCGCCCGTCGCTCTATAGCCGCCGGGTCTGAGACCGCCACACGGGGAGAAGCGCCGATGTCGACCGCCCAGTTGGAAACCGCCATCGAGGCCGCGTGGGACGGTCGCGACGCCATCACCCCGGCGACCGGCGGCGAGACGCGCGAGGCCATCGAGGCGACGCTGGAGGCGCTCGACAGCGGCACCCTGCGCGTGGCCGAGCGGGGCGAGGACGGTCGCTGGCACGTCAACCAATGGGCCAAGAAGGCGGTGCTCCTGGGCTTCCGCATCAAGGACATGGAGATGCAGCCGGGCGGCCCCCAGGGCGGCGGCTGGTGGGACAAGGTCGACAGCAAGTTCGCAGGTTGGGGCGAGAACCGCTGGCGCGACGCGGGCTTTCGCGCCGTGCCGAGCTGCATCGTGCGCAAGTCCGCCTACATCGCGCCGGGCGTGGTGCTGATGCCCTCCTTCGTGAACCTCGGGGCCTATGTGGACACGGGCACCATGGTCGACACCTGGGCCACGGTCGGCTCCTGCGCCCAGATCGGCAAGAACGTGCACCTCTCGGGCGGCGTGGGCATCGGCGGCGTGCTGGAGCCCTTGCAGGCCGACCCCACGATCATCGAGGACGACTGCTTTATCGGCGCCCGCTCGGAGGTGGTCGAGGGCGTGATCGTCCGGCAGGGCAGCGTCCTGGGCATGGGGGTCTATATCGGGCAGTCGACCAAGATCGTGGACCGGGAAACCGGCGAGGTCATGTATGGCGAGGTACCGCCCTACTCGGTCGTCGTGTCCGGTTCGATGCCGTCGAAAAACGGTGTGTCTCTCTACTGCGCGGTGATCGTCAAGCGGGTGGACGAACGCACGCGCTCCAAGACCGGGATCAACGACCTTCTGCGCGACTGAGCCGTGGGGAGGAAGGCCGTTCGAACGGCCTTCCAACGCGATTTAGAAATCGCGTTGGAAGCGCCTTCTCAAGGCGCTTGCCCCGGAACCGCCGTGTGTCATCCGACGTTGACGCGCCGTCTGGCATCGAACCGAAGGGACATCGCCATGGAAGGACTGGGCTGGCTCGCCGCGATCATCGTCGGCGGCCTCGCGGGGTGGATCGCAAGCATGATCATGAAGGCCGATACCGGCCTGATCCTGAACATTATTCTGGGGATCGTCGGGGCCGTCGTCGGCAACTTCCTCCTCGGGCTCTTCGGGCTCTCTGCCGATCCCACCTGGATCGCGCAGGGCTTTGTCGGCCTGATCGGGGCATGTATCCTGATCTTCGCCTGGCGCGCGATCAAGGGCCGCTGAGAAACCTGGACGCGGCGGCCCGGCTGTGGCAGGCCGCGTCCATGGCACGACCGCAACACGTCTACACTTTGCTGGTCGAGATCGGGCGTAAACCCGGCGACGACCTGCCCGAGGGCGCCACCGGCGGCGCCCTCGTGTGCTATGCCGCCGGGGTCGACGAGGCCGAGGCGGTGCGCGAGACCGTCGCGGTGCTCAAGGTTGCGGGTCTCGCTCCCCTCGACGTCTCCGGCTACGGGACGCTCGATGAACGGCTGGCCGAGGGCCACGACATCGCCGACGAGGACCGGGGTCTGATGGACCGCGCTCTGCGAGAAAACGCCGTGATCGTGGCCCAGATGACCCCGTTTTTCGACGGAGACGGCGATGATTGACCCCGTCGACCTGACCCGGAGGCTGATCCGCTGCCCCTCGGTCACGCCCGAGGACGCCGGCGCCATCGACACCGTGGCCGAGGTGCTGGCCGCCGCCGGCTTCGTCTGCACCCGCTGCGACCGGGGCGGTATCGCAAACCTCTATGCCCGCTGGGGCACGTCCGGGCCGGTCTTCGGCTTCAACGGCCACACCGACGTGGTGCCCGCAGGCGACGCGGACGCCTGGACCCACGACCCCTTCGGCGGCGAGATCGCGGACGGGCTGCTGCACGGCCGCGGCGCCACCGACATGAAGTCCGGGGTCGCGGCCTTCGCCGCCGCCGCCGTGCGCTTCGTGACCGAGACGCCGCCCGCGGGGTCGGTGGTCCTGGCCATCACCGGCGACGAAGAGGGCCCTAGCGTCGACGGCACCCGCGCCATCCTCGACTGGATGGCGGCGGCGGGAGAGCGCTTGGACGCTTGCCTGGTGGGCGAGCCGACCTGCCCCGAGACTTTCGGCGAGATGATCAAGATCGGCCGCCGCGGATCGCTGACCGCCCGGATCGAGGCGCGCGGGGTCCAGGGCCACGCCGCCTATCCCCACCGCGCCCGCAACCCGGTGAGCGCCATGGCCCGCCTGACCGCGCGGCTGTCCGATCACGCGCTCGACCAGGGCACCGATGCCTTCGACCCCTCGACTCTGGCGCTGACCGCCATCGACACCGGCAACCCCGCCAGCAACGTGATCCCGGCCGCCTGCCGCGCCACCGTCAACATCCGTTTCAACGATGCCCACAGCTCCGAAACCCTCTCGGCCTGGCTGCGCGAGATGGCCGAGCGGGTGGCGGCCGAAACCGGCATCGCCTTCGACATGGCGATCAAGGTGTCGGGCGAGAGCTTTCTCACCCCGCCCGGGCCGCTGTCCGACCTGGTGTCCCGCGCCGTCGCGGCCGAGACCGGAGTAACCCCGGTTCTCTCCACCTCGGGCGGCACCTCCGACGCGCGGTTCATCCGCGATCATTGTCCGGTGGTCGAGTTCGGCCTGGTCGGCCGCACCATGCACCAAGTCGACGAATGCGTGCCCGTCGATCAGATCGTCGCGCTGGAACGGGTCTACCGCCGCATCCTCTCCGACTTCTTCGCCTGACGGCCCTCCTTCCCCCTCCTTCATCTTGGCCCAACTCCCCTCCGGGGGGTCGCCGGAGGCGCGCCATCGGTGCAAGCACCGCTGGCGACGGATGGGATCCCCCCGGCGGCGCCCCCGCCGATCCAGGATGACGCCGCACGCCGGGCGTGCTAGGCCCCCGGCCATGACCGACCTGCCCACAAAGTCGCAGATCCTCGACTGGATCGCCGAGAACCCCACCCTGACGGCCAAGCGCGACATCGCCCGCGCCTTCGGGGTCAAGGGCGCACGGCGCATCGACCTCAAACGGCTCCTCAAAGAGCTGGAGGCCGAGGGCCACCTGGAAAAGCGCCGCAAGACCTACCGCGACCCCGAGCGGCTGCCGCCCGTCGCCGTGGCCCAGGTTCTGGAGCCCGATGGCGACGGCGATCTCTTTGCCCGCCCGCTCGAATGGCTGGGCGAGGGAGCCGAGCCGCGCATCCTCCTGGTCCTGCGGCAGGCCGATCCGGCCTTGGGCGAGGGCGACAGGGTGCTCCTGCGCGTGGCGCCGGTGCGCGGCGAGGCACACCAATACGAAGGCCGCCTGATCCGCCGCATCGGCCAGGGCGCGCGAAAGCTGCTGGGCCTCTTCCGCAAGACCGCCGAGGGCGGGCGGATCGTCCCCATCGACAAGGGGCAGGACCGCGAATGGCTGGTCCGCGGCGACGCCGCCCAAGGCGCCCGCGACGGCGAACTCGTCGAGGCCGAGCAGGCGGGCCCTCCCGGGCGCCTCGGCCTGCCCCACGCGCGGGTGATCGCCCGGCTGGGCGACCCGTCGGAGCCGCGGGCGGTGTCGCTGATCGCGATCCACCAGCACGGCATCCCCGACGACTTTCCCGACGCTGCCCTGGCCGAGGCCGAACAGATGGAGCCCGCGGGCATGGACGGGCGCACCGACCTGCGCGCCATGCCCTTCGTCACCATCGACCCCGCAGACGCCCGCGACCGCGACGACGCGGTGCTGGCCGAGGCGGACGCCGACCCAGACAACCGCGGCGGCCACGTGGTGTGGGTCGCCATCGCCGACGTCGCCCACTACGTCCGGCCGGGCAGCCCGCTCGACGCCGAGGCGCGGCGGCGCGGCAACTCCACCTACTTTCCCGACCGGGTGGTGCCGATGCTGCCCGACCGCCTGTCGGGCGATCTCTGCTCGCTGCACCAGGACGTGGACCGCGCGGTCGTCGCGGTGCGCATGGTGTTCGATTCCGAAGGCAACCGCCGCAGCCACCGCTTTGTCCGCGGGATGATCCGCTCTGTCGCCTCGCTGACCTATGGCGAGGTGCAGGCGGCGGCGGACGGCGTGCCCTCGGACCGGCTCGCCCCCGCGATGGACACCGTTGTTACCCCCCTCTACGACGCCTATGCCGCCCTGCGGCGGGCGCGGGCGCGACGCGAGCCCCTAGACCTGGACCTGCCCGAGCGGCAGATCGTGCTGGGCCAGGACGGCCGCGTCACCTCGGTCGCGTTCAAGGAGCGCCTCGACGCCCACCGCCTGATCGAAGAGTTCATGGTCGCCGCCAACGTCGCCGCCGCCGAAGAACTGCACGCCCGGCGCCAGCCGCTCCTCTACCGCGTCCACGAGGAACCGAGCCCGGAGAAGCTCGACGCCCTGCGCGAGACCGTCCAGGCGGCGGGGATGGTCCTGGCTAAGGGGCAGGTGCTGCATACACGACATCTCAACCGCCTCCTGGCCCAGGCCGAGGGGACCGACCTGGACGACCTGATCAACATGACGACCCTCAGGGCGATGACCCAGGCCTATTACCACCCGGGCAATTTCGGGCATTTCGGGCTGGCGCTCAGGTCCTACGCGCACTTCACCTCGCCGATCCGCCGCTATGCCGATCTGGTGGTCCACCGGGCCCTGATCGCCGCGCACGATTGGGGTGCGGGCGGGCTGACTGCGGGCGAGGCCGAGGGGCTGGAGGCCACCGCAGAACACATCTCGGCAACTGAGCGGCGGTCGATGGCGGCCGAGCGCGACACCACCGACCGCTATCTCGCCGCCTACCTGTCCGAGAGGGTGGGGACCGAGATGGCGGGGCGCATTTCGGGGATCCAGCGCTTCGGCGTCTTTGTCAAATTGGACGAGACCGGGGCCGACGGCCTGATCCCCATGCGTGCCTTGGGGGCGGAGTATTTCCACTACGACCGCGACGCGCAGACGCTTATGGGCGCCGAGACCGGGCGCGAGATCGGGCTGGGGCAGAGGGTGACCGTGCGCCTGGCCGAGGCGGTGCCGGCCACCGGCGGCCTGCTCCTGGATCTCGTGGATATCGAGGGCACGCCCATGGGCCGCGGCACCCGCCCCGCGGGACGGTCGCGGCCGCGCAAACCCGGGCGGGCCAAGCCCAAGGCCAAGAAAACCGCGCGCAAGGTCCGTCGCACCCGGCGGTGACTTGGCGGCGGACTGCGCATCCGCGACCCTGCCGCCGCTTCTGTCCCCGCGCCGGGTGCGCTATACTCGCGCCAAGGCAGGAGCAGTGACAATCCGGCGGAGTGTGGCATGGGCAGAGCAGCGTGCGCCGTCCTCGTGGGCGCGATGGCGATGTGTGCGGCGGCGGTGGCGGCCGCACCGCTCGAACGGTCCGTGCGGCCCGAACCCCGCGCCGCCACCGTCCAGCCCGCCGCAGCCGTGGCGCCGCTCGGCCGACGCGACGCCGACCGTCCCGAGCCCGCTGTCCGGCCCAAGGCGCGGCCCGGCGCGCGCGAGACCCCAGCCGCCACGATGACCGTCAGCACCAAGAACCTGGCCTTTCGCCGGTGGATCGCCGACTTCCGCGTCCGGGCGCTGCGCCAGGGCGTGTCGGCGGCGGGGTTCGACCGCGCCTTTGCCGACGTGGCCTACAACGCCGATGTCATCGCCAAGGACCGCAACCAGGCCGAGTTCAACCGCACGCTCTGGGACTATCTGGACCGGGCAGTGTCGGAGACCCGGATCGCCAACGGCCGTGCCGCGCTCGACACCCACGCCCGGCTTCTTGCCGAGATCGAGGCGCGGCACGGCGTCGACAAGGAGATCGTCGTCGCCGTCTGGGGGATGGAAAGCGCCTATGGCACCTTCCGCGGCGATCTGCCGGTGATCGAGGCGCTGGCCACCCTCGCCTACGACGGCCGCCGCGGCACGTTCTTCGAGGCACAGCTCGTCGCCGCGCTGATGATCCTCGACGACGGCGACACCACGCCCGGCGCCATGACCGGCAGTTGGGCGGGCGCCATGGGCCATACCCAGTTCATCCCCACGAGCTATCAGGCCTACGCGGTGGACTTCGACGGCGACGGCCGCCGCGACATCTGGAGCGACGATCCCGCCGACGCCCTGGCCTCCACCGCCGCCTATCTGAAATCCCACGGCTGGACCCAGGGCCTGCCATGGGGGGTGGAGGTGACGCTGGCCGACGATTTCGACTACGGGCTGGCCAAGCGCCCGGTGGTCAAGATGCCGTCGCAATGGGCGGCGCTGGGGGTGCGGGGGACGGACGGCGCGCCGGTCTCGGACTATGGCCCGGCCTCGGTCCTGGCGCCCGCAGGAGCGGACGGCGCGGCATTCCTGATCTTCTCAAACTTCGCGGTGATCGAGCGCTACAACGCCGCAGACGCCTATGTCATCGGGGTCGGACACCTGGCCGACCGCATCGCCGGGCGCCCGCCGATCCAGGCCGATTGGCCCCGCGAGGACCGCGCGCTGACCTCGGCCGAGCGCAAGGAGCTTCAGCGGCGGCTGACCGCCCAGGGATTCAGCACCCGCGGCGTCGACGGCCGGATCGGGCCCAACACCATCGAGGCGGTGCGCGGCTATCAGCGGTCGCTGGGGCTAACGCCCGACGGATACGCCTCGCCGCGCCTTCTGGACCGCCTGCGCTGATCTCGCTTCAGGCCCAGCCGCTGGGGGCGGTCGGCAGCGCCATGTCCCGCACCCGGCGCAACAGGTCGACAAAGCCCGCCACCTGGTGGTCCGCCAGCGCGCGGCCCTTGTCCGCGGTGGCCCGCGCCGCCTCTCCCACCGTGCCCGAGGGGTTCAGGTCCGCCGCGATCCAGCCGTAGGAGACCGGGCCCACCGGCGGAATCGGGGTCTCCTCGGCGCTCGACCGAAAATCCTCGGCCCGCCGCAAGTCCACCGTCTCGGGGCGGAACGCCAGCATCAGCGACGTCTCGGCGTCGCCGCCATGGATGCCATAGCGCGTCTCGGTCTCCGACAGCAGGCCGTCTGGCGCGCCGAACGCGCCCCACTGGCACTTTACCGCCAGCATCCCCGCCTGCACCCTGAGCTCGCGGCAGAGGATCGACACCAGGTCCAGGTTGCCGCCATGGCTGTTGACCACCACGATCTTGTCCACTCCGGCCCGCGCCACCGACAGGCCGATCTCGGTCCAGGCCGCCAGCGCAGTGGCGGCGGTCAGGGTCAGCGTGCCCGCGGCCCAGAGATGTTCGTTGGATTTGCCCACCGCCTGCACCGGCAGGATGAGGAGGTCGAGGTCATCGGGACAGTCCCGCCGCAGCGTGTCGAGCATCCCCCCAGCGATCAGCGTGTCGGTCCCCACCGGCAGGTGCGGCCCATGCTGCTCGACCGCGGCAGTGGGCAGGACGGCGATGGACGTGCCGGCGTTGAGCCCGGCGAACTCCGGTGCCCGGAGGTCGGCCCAGTCGCGACAGCTCACGCCCCGGCCCCGTAGGTCGCGTCGAGACGCGACCGCAGATAGTCCGCGGCGGTCACCGCCGGCCACCGCGCTGGACCGGTGCCGGGCAGCGCGGCGACCATGGCGTCGGGGTTGGGGTCGAGGAAGAACGCGATGGACCGGCGGCGGCGTTTGGGCGGCAGCACCCGGTGCGGGGTCGAGACGTAGCGCCCGTTGGTCCAGCGCATCAGGCAGTCGCCGATGTTGACGACAAAGGCGCCGGGGACATGCGGCGCGTCGATCCAGCCGCCGCCCCGTTGGCGCACCTGCAACCCCCCCTCGCCGTCCGTCATCAACAGCGTCAGCGCGCCATAGTCGGTGTGCGCCCCCGCCCCGATCTCGCCCTCCGCGCCGGTGCCGGGCGGATAGGACAACAGCCGCAACGTGGACATCGGCGCGTCGAAATGCGGGGCGAAGTAGCGCTCGCCTAGCGCCATGTCCGTCGCCACAGCGCAGAGCAGATCCTGACCCAACCGCTGCACCGCGTCGAAATAGGCGGTGAGTGTGTCGCGAAACCCGTCGATCTTCGGCCAGACATTCACGCCGCGGAACGGCTCTCCGGCCACCACGCGGGGGTCGTCCTCGTCGAGATCGAGCCCGATGTTGAACGCCTCCTTGCGGTCCGCGGTGCCTGCGGCATCGTCCAGCGCCTCGGCCCCCTTGCGCACCCAGCCGCGGTTGTGCGGGCTTTGCGCGATGTCGAGCGGCGCCTTGTCCTCCTCCGGCAGCGCGAAGAGCGCGTCGCCCATGGCAAAGGTCCGCTCCACCAGTTCCTGCCGCACCGGGTGGCCGGTCAGAAGAAAGAACCCCGTCTCGCGGCAGGCCCGGCCCAACCGGTCGGCGAACCGCGCCGGGTCGAGCGCCCGGTCGGAATGGTCGAGGACGGGGATCATGCCGCCTGCTCCTGCCGGGACGCTGCGCCGCCGGTCAGGCGATCGACCTGCGCCGCCACGCGGTCGAGGTGCCGCGCCCGGCTCTGCGGCGTCGAGCTGTCCATCAGATAGTGCGCGGCAAAGGCGGTCCGGCACCCCTTGGCGCAGATCAGACGCACACCGCGCATCAGCGTCCTTTTCCCCGGCGCGCCCACCAGCCGGGTCAGCCACCAGCTCGCCCCGCAGGTGGTGAACACGCCCAGGCGGGTGATGTTCGTCAGTCCGGGGCGGATGTCGGTGTTTGCATCGTCGGGCATCAGGAACGCCACGCCGGGCAGCAGCACCCGGTCCAGCCACCCTTTGAGCATCGCCGGCAATCCATACCACCAGGTCGGGTAGACGAAGATCAGCGTGTCCGCCCAGCGCAGGTCGGCCACGTCGCCCGCTACGGGTGCGGTGTTCGCCGCTTCGTCCTCGTAACCCGCGTGCTCCCCCGCGCTCAGCACCGGGTCGAACCCTTCGCCATAGAGATCGCGCACTCGCAGCTCCGCCCCCGCCGCCTCCAGCCGCGCGCAGACCGTGTCGCGCACCGCGGCGGTAAAGCTCTCGGGTCGGGGGTGGGCATAGATCACCAGCGCCCGCATGTCACAACGCCTCCATCTCGCGGCTCGCCCGGGCGAGGAATGCCGCCCGCTGCGCCGCATCGGCCCGGTTCATATCATAGAGCGCCAGATAGCGCAGCGTCTCGGGCGCGCAGGTATAGCGCAGGGCGCGCGTCACCAGACGGCGGGGCGGATCGCCGGCCAGAACCGCCGACAGCCGCGTCGCGCCGTAGGTCGTGACCGCGGCCAGCTTGCGCACATGGGTCAGGGCGGGAGACAGCCGCCCGTCCGCCAGGGTGAACGACACGCCGGGCAGGAACACCCGGTCGAAGAACCCCTTGAGGATCGCCGGATAGCCGAAGTTCCAGACGGGGAAGACCAGCACCAGCGCCTCCGCCGCCCGCAACCGCTCCACGTATCCTTGGACCGGCGCCAGGTTCGACCCGACGTCGTGATAGCCCCGCCGCTCCTCGGCCGTCAGCACCGGCTGGAACCCTTCTGCATAGAGGTCGCAGTCGTCCACCTCCCACCCGCGGTCCGCCAGCGCCCCCGTCACCGCCCCATGCAGCGCCCCGCAAAAGCTTTCGGGGCACGGGTGGGCATAGAGCACCAGCGCCTTAGGCATCGCGGAAACGAGGTGTTGTGAGAAATGGTCCCGCTCCGTTATCAGCCGCGACCCCCATTCCCGGATCTGCAACCAACCGAGCGCATGGGTAGCTCACCCACGCCAGCCATACGTCCCGCCCGGCCGCAGGCCGGGCAGCCCCCGACCGCCCCCGTCGCCATTGTCCCTCGGACCGATGGCGCTCCAATGGCGACCGGGGGCTTCTCCCCCGCCCGCGGCCGGGGGCTGCCCTCACCGCGCAGCACGACCGATGGGACATCTTGCCGGCGCACGTGACGGCAATCGCGCGTCGGTATGAGATTGGATCGTTGGTGCTCACCCCGCCCCCTGCAACTTGGGATAGGCGTACATCCGGTCGTAGCCCCAGTGGGGATCGTCCCAGGCGATCATCTTGCCAGGGTTCAGCAGGCCCTTGGGGTCGGCCTCGCGCTTGAAGGCCAGTTGCCGGTCGTCCACGGTCTGGCGCCCGCCCTCCTCCAGCGTATAGCGGTGGGGGTTGAAGATCATCGCGCCGATCTCCTCGTGCGCGGCCATGATCTCGTCCAGCCGGGCCTCGGTGGTGAACTTCACCAGGCTCAGGCCCGCGAACATGGTCCTCCCGCCCTCCTTCATCACCTCCAGGTGTTGCAGCACTTCGGGCGCAAAGCGGTCGCGGATCGCCGCCATCTTCTCCAGCGCGCCCTCGGTGCCATAGCGCACCTGCAGATAGGTGATCGACGGGTCGACCTTGAGCGCCCGGAGCGTGGTGTGGTTCCAGCCGTATTCAAAGACCGGTCCGGGGCTGCGCGGCCAGTCGTGATCGTCCGAGCGATAGATCAGCCGCGCCCCGGGCCGCCGCGCCAGGAAGGTCAGGAACCCGTCCATCGACTGCGGCGCGACCATCAGGCCCAGCATGTGGGTGCCCTCCGCCACATGCGGGCGCACCCGCTGGAAATAGGCGTGCGGCACCGGCGCCTCGAAGACCGAGATCAGCTTTTTCAGGATCCCGTCCTCGGCGGCCAGATCCTGGGCCAGCACCGCGGCCTCCATGAAGTCGTCGCAGGCCACGAACATCTCGACCCAGTCGTAGGCGGGGGCGAGCGGCATCTCGACCTCGGTGATGATGCCGTTGGTGCCGTAGGCGTGGCTGACGCGGGCCAGCTCTTCTCCGCGGAACTCCAGGATCCGCGGCTCGGCCTCCATCGTCACGACGCGCAGGCGGATGATGTTGCCAAGGTCGCGCAGCGCGCCCCAGGTCACCGACCCGACGCCGCCCGACCCCCCGGCGACGAACCCGCCGATGGTCGCCGTGGACCAGGTGGACGACACCATGCGCAGCTCGTGGCCCGCGGCCTCGCGACAGGCCGCATCCAGATCCTTGAGCAGGACACCCGGTTCGCAGATCACGCGGCCGGGATGCACCTCCTTCACCTTGGTCATGTGGCGCAGGTGCATCACGCAGCCGCCCGCCAGCGGCATCGCCTGGCCGTAGTTGCCGGTGCCCGCGCCCCGGGTCGTCACCGGCACGTCGTGGGCATGGCAGACGCGCAGCACCTCGATCACCTCGGCCTCGCTCTTCGGCCGCACGACGAAGTCGGCGGTGACGTGGTCCAGCCGGTCCTTGAGCACCGGCGAATACCAGAAGAAGTCGCGGGAGGAGGCGCGCACGTCGCTCTCCTTCTCCGCCAGGTCCAGGTGGCTCAGGGCGGCCTTGGCCGCGGCGATGTCGGTCATGGGGTCTCCATCAGGTCGTCGAGCTCGGCATAGTCGGGCAGCGTCCGGTCGATGGCGCGCCCCTGGCGCAGCACGATCCGGTCGGCCTGGGGCCGGGCGAACAGCTCGGTCCACTCCCGCGCGCGGAACAGGACCAGGTCGGCGGGCGCCCCGGGGGCGAGGCTGGGCGCGGCAAAGCCGCAGGCGGCGGCGGGGTGGTCCAGAACGGTGCGCACCCAGTCGTCGCCGGCGTGGTCCAGGTGGCCGATGCGGGTGGCCTGGCGCAGCACCTCGAGAATGTCCAGATCGCCATAGGCGTAGAACGGATCGCGGGTGTTGTCCGAGGCGAAGCTGACGGAGATCCCCCGCGCCCGCGCCTCGTGGACCAGCGTGATGCCCCGCATCCGCGGCGTTCGCCCGGCATGGCGGTCCTGCAGATAGAGGTTGCACATCGGCAGGCTGACCATGTTCAGCCCCGCCGCCGCGACCCGGTCGAGGGTGTCGAGCGCCCGTGCCTCCGCCTGCGCCGACAGCGAACAGCAGTGCCCCACCGTGACCGGCGCGTCGAAGCCCGTGGCGGTCACGATGTCGGCCAGGGCGCGCAGGGTCTCGCTGCCCGGGTCCAGGGTTTCGTCCACGTGGAAATCGGCTTCCAGCCCCCGCGCCGCCGCCATCTCCAGGAACCCCTCGATCCGGTCGGCGAGGTCGTCCACGGGATAGAGCACCATGCCCAGCACCCCGCCGTGGTCGGCGACGATGTCGGCGGTGTCGCGGAAGGCCCCGTCGCGCGAGAACCCGTCGCAGCCGATCAGGCACGCCGCCTGCAGGTCGATCCGCCCGCGCCAGCGGTCGCGCGCGGCAGCGAACATCGGCCACGAGATCGCATCCTGCCCTTCCATCGAATCGAGATGCGTCCGGATCGCCCGGGTGCCGTGGGCAAAGGCACAGCGCAGGGCAAAGTCCATGCGGCGGCCCACGTCCTCGGCGCTCCAGCGCGCGTGGTCGGCGCGCACCGTCTCCAACGCGCCGGTGAAGGTGCCGTGCGGATTGGGGCTGCGCGGCCAGATATGGCCCTTGTCGAGGTGCGTGTGCATGTCGACGAAGCAAGGCAGGACCATGGCGCCGCCCATGTCCACGGGCGTGCCACCCTTGCCCGCGATCCGGCCGCCGTCGAGCGACAGGGCGGTGCGGACGAGGCCGCCCGCCTGCCCGACGAGGCAGGCCGGGACAGTCACGTTCTCCAGCCGCAGGGGGCCGTCGGGCAGTGTGCGAAAGTCCATCATGCCTCGCGCTTCAGGGCGCTCTCGTGCCACTTGCGCAGCAGCATGTGACTGAGAAAGGACAGCCCTGCGAAGATGACGACCCCCGTCGCCGCGATCAGGATCAGCGCGGCGAACATCCGCGGGATGTTCAGGCGATAGCCCGCCTCGAGGATGCGGAACGCGAGGCCGGACTTGAGCCCGCCGGTTCCGGCCACGTACTCGGCCACCACGGCACCGATCAGGCTCAGGCCCCCCGCGATGCGCAGGCCGCCCAGGAAGTAGGGCAGCGCCGAAGGCAGTTGCAGGAAGCGCAGCTTCTGCCATCGCGTGGCGCCGTAGATGCGGAACAGGTCGCGCAGGTTGTGATCGGCCGAGTTCAGCCCCAGCGTGGTGTTCGACAGCACGGGAAAGAACGCCACCAGCCAGGCGCAGAGCAGAAGGCCGGCCAGCCGCGACTCCACGTAGATGAAGATCAGGGGCGCGATGGCGACGATGGGCGTGACCTGGAGGATGACGGCGTAGGGGTAGAACGACATCTCCATCCACCGCGACTGCGAGAACAGCACGGCCAGGCCGACGCCGCCCAGGACCGCCACGGCCAGCGCCATCAGCGTGATCTGGAGCGTGACCAGCAGCGCCTCGAACAGGATCGGCCAGTCGGCGATGAGAGTCTGAAAGACGAGGCCGGGGCCGGGCAGGATGTAGTGGGGGATGGCGTTCCACACCACGATCCGGTCCCACAGCCACAGGCCCAGCGCCAGGGTCAGGATCGGCAGGATCCAGCGGCCGACCTTCTCGAACCGGGTGCGGCGGCGGCGGCGGCGCTCGTCGGCGTCGATCTCGCCTGCGGGGTCGGCCGGGGGAACGGTCGGGTCGAGAACGCTCATCTCCGCTGTCTCCGGGCGCGGCGCGGGAAGGCCGTTCGAACGGCCTTGCCCACGCGGTTTCGAAACCGCGTGCCAAGCGCCTTGCAAGGCGCTTGGTCCAAGCCGCTTCGAAGCGGCTTGCCCCCGCTCATGCCGCCGCCATCGCGTCGTGCAGCGCGTCGGTGGCGGCGCGGGTGTGGCGCGCGTATTCGGCCGAGGTGCGAAAGTCCTCGCTGCGCGGATAGGGTGCGTCCACGGCGAGCTCGCGGATGACCCGTCCGGGGCGGGCGGCCATGACCACGATGCGGTCCGACAGGAACACCGATTCGAACACCGAATGGGTGACGAAGATCACGGTGCAGCCGATCTTCTCCTTCAGCGCCAGCAGGTCGTCGTTCAGCTTGAACCGCGTGATCTCGTCCAGCGCGGCAAAGGGTTCGTCCATCAGGATCACCCGGGGATGCGTCACCATGGCCCGGGCGATGGACACCCGCATCTTCATGCCCCCCGACAGCTCGCGCGGATAGGCGTCGGGAAAGTCGGCAAGGCCCACCAGATCCAGCGCCTCTTCCACATCGGCGCGCACCGCGTCGAAGCTCTGCCCGCGCAGGCGCAGCGGCAGCCAGACGTTGTGCGCCACCGTGGCCCAGGGCATCAGCGTCGGCTCCTGGAACACCACGCCCAGGTCCGGGGCGCCGCCCGTCCACTCGATCCGCCCGCGCGTCGGCTCGATCAGCCCGGCGATGAGCCGCAGCGCGGTGGACTTGCCGCAGCCCGACGGCCCGAGGAGCGAGATGAAGTCGCCCTCCCGCGCCGTCAGGTCCATGTCGCGCAGCGCCACGACGGTGCCGTTGAAGGTCTTGCCGACCCCCTGCATCCGCACCACCGGGGCGCGGGCGCTGCCCTGCGGCGCTGCCACGCGCATCACTCCGGCTTGATGTCCATCCCGACCTTCTTGTTGGTGAAGTCGAGGGTGTAGGACGCCTTCCAGTCCAGCCCGTCCTCGACCACGCCGGCCTCCACCATCTTGGTGTAGAAGTCCTCGACCTTGGCGTCGGTCATGGCGCCGATGCCCAGCTCCAGCGCGTCGCCCGAATCGACGATCCCCTCGGACGTCATCATCTCCTTGGCAAAGTCGATCTTGTCCTGGGTCATGTCGGGGTTGGCCTCCATGATCAGCGCGTCGGCCGCCGAGCTGTCGCCGTAGAGGTAATTGTACCACCCCGTCAGCGAGCCATCGACAAAGCACGTCACCTTGTCGGGGTCGTTGGCGATCGTGTCCGCCATGGTCTCGATGGTGGTGGCGTAGCTGGAATAGCCGTTGTCGGCGATCAGGAAGACGTTGGGCTTGATCCCGGCTTCCTTCTCGACCGCATAGGGTTCGGACGACAGGTAACCCTGCATCCCCTTGCGGACGTCGGCGATGAACGGCGCGGGGTTGAAGGTGTAGGGCTCGCGCTGCGCCTCGGTGAACCCGTGGGCGGCCATCATCCACTGATAGTAGCTGGTAAAGCCGTTGTCGCCGATCAGCAGGGTCAGATTCTTGAGGTCCTCCCAGGTTTCGGCCTCGCCCGGATGCGCCAGGATCACCTGCGGATGCTTCTGAAAGATCGCGGCGACGCTGACCACGGGGATGCCCTCGGCCACGGCGTTGAACGCCTGGAGCATGTCGCCGCCCATGTGAAAGTCGATGCGGCCCGCGAGCATCAGCGCGCGGTTGTTCACCTGCGGCCCGCCCGAGATGATCTCGACGTCGAGGCCGCAGGCGGCATAGGTGCCGTCGGCCACGGACTGGTAGAAGCCGCCGTGCTCGGCCTGGGCCAGCCAGTTGGTCCCGAACACCACCTTCTCCAGATGGCTTTCGGCCGCGGCGGCGCCCGCGGTCAGCGCCAGAACGGCCGTGGTCGTCGCGAGCTTGATCATCCTCACCTCCGTTGATCGGTTGCCGCCCGGAGAGTTCGCCTGCCCCGTGGGAAAGGAAAAGGGACCGGCGGCGTCCGCCCGCAGATTAGGCACAGTCCTGCTCAAACTCCAAGCATCCCCGCGCCCACCGCCCAAACGTTTGGCAGACGCCGCCTGAGGCAGACCGCGCCTGACCGGCAGCGCACATGCTGGGAAAGAAGGGCAGCGCCGCCCCGAGCGGAGGCGCAGAAGGCGCCGCCCCGAGCGGGGGCGGGGTCGCCATCGCCGCGCCATCGGTCCGAGCGACGATGGCGACGCGGCCCGGCGCGCCGCCGGGCGAGGCTATTGAGTCCAGCGCCCGCCAGTTCAGCAACCCAGGTTAGCGGTTGGCGTCCTCGACGATGCGGGTGTGGCGCCCCATCTCCTCGCGCAGGCGGCGCAGGGTGCGGATGCCGCGCGCCTCCAGGATCGGCAGCATTCGGCAGAGCGCCTCGGCCGTGGCCTGGGCGTCGCCCAACGCGGTGTGCCGCAGATGCGCGGGGATCTGGTAGTCCAGCCGCTCGCACACCGCCCCCAGCGTGTGCCGCGCCGAGCCGCCGAAGACGATGGCCGAGATCAGCACCGTATCCAGCACGACGTGGTCCCAGACCAGATCCAGTTCTTTCGCCGCGCGGTGCAGGAAGGCCATGTCGAAGGGCGCGTTGTGCGCCACCACCACCGACCCGCTGGCATAGGCGTGGAACGCACGGCTGGCCGCGGCCATGTCGGGGGCGCCCGTCACCATGTCGTCGCTGACCCGGTGAACCTTGGTCGACGCCGGCGGGATCGGCACGCCGGGATTCACCAGAGTCTCGAACTGCTCGCCCGGAATGACGCGGCCGTTGACCACGCGCACCGCGCCGATCTGAACCACGTGGTCCTTGTGCGGCAGAAGGCCCGTGGTCTCGCTGTCGAAGACGACGAAGCTGAGACTGCGCAGCGGCGTGTCGGCCAGGTCGGCGGGCGTGTCGCGGTCCAGCAGGTCGAAGTCGTAGACCATCGGCCGGTCGGCATCGGGGTCGAGCGGCTCCAGCATCAGCGAATACCCCGCCTGTCCGCCGAAGCCGCGCAGGTGCCCGGTGTAGTCGGCGCCGGACCGCCCCGTCACCGTCACCCCGATCCGCGCCGCGCCGCGGTCCGGCAGAGCGTCGAGGCCAGCCTTGACCGACACCTCGTCGAGATAGTCGAACAACGAGGCGTTGAGCCGCGGCGGCGATTCCTTGGCCATCAGCGCGGCCGCCTGGCCGTCATAGGCGACGATCTGGTGCCGCTGGTTCATCACCAGGACGGCGATCGGGATGTCGCTGAGGATTCGCAGCAGGCGCGCCCGCTCGGCCTTGAGCGCCTCGGTCTGACGCTGCGCCTCGCGCGTCGTGTCGCGGCGGGCGGCGTCGTGGGCGCGGACCAGCGCCTCGGCCGCCGGGCCGATATCGCCCAGCCAGCGCGCCGCCTTGAGGTCGAGGCCGCGGCCGACGCCCACATGGGTCCGCGCACGCAAGTCGGCGGCGATGCGCTCCAGCGGCTTGGCGACGTTTTCGTCGAAGAGGAGCCACACCCCCGCAGCCACCGCCGCGAGGCCGAACAACGCGGCCACCGCGACAGTCGACAGCGCACCTATGGGCGCCTCGGCCCCCATCTGCCGCGCCGCCAGCCACAACCCGCCCAACACCACCAGCCAACCGGCCCCGACGATCAGGCAGAAGAACAGAAAGACGCGCAGTCTTAGCGGCCAGGTTTCCATCGCTCACTCCTCCCGACAGGCGACGCGCTGGACCGGATCGTCGGCCGGGACCGCGCGCCACACGACCCCCTCGACCGCACCGTCGGCGCCAAAGGTCACGCCGTCGGCAATGTCGGCCCGCCGCCCCTCGGCGCAGTCGATCAGGATCGGCACCTTCGACGTCCCGGTCCAGCGGCCGAAGAAGATCAACTCGACGATCCTCAGCCCCGGCTGCTGGGGGTGGGTTCGCACCGTGCTCATGTCCACTGCGACAAAGCGGGTGGAGATCGGCCAAACATAGGTCCAAGGCCGCCACCAGGTGCGCTCTTCCACGGTCTGCGCCACCTCCAGCCCGGCGGGCATGGCGCGGGCGGTGCGGTCGGCCCAGCCGTACTCGCTGGCGATGGTGACGCCCAGCATCGTCAGACCGGCCAGCACGGGCCCGCCCCAGGACGGCATCCGACCGCGCAGCGCCCGGTTGACCGCCCAGAACAGCAGCGCCGCGGCCGCCCCGGCCAGGATCACCCCAATCAGTTCGAAAAACATCGCGCCCCTCCCCTGGCGATCCGGCTCAGCCCAGCACGCCGCGTCCCGACATCAGGGCCGATTGCATCGTCTTGACCACCACGAAGGCGTCGCGCAGGTGGCTGCGCTCGAAATCCGACAGTTCCGCCGGCGGCAGATAGTTGTCGGGCGGCAAGCCGCGTTTGACCCGCCCGGCCTGATGCTCCAGCCGCGTCTGGGCGATCAAGTCGTAGCCGTCGAGGAGCGCGCGGCCCCCCGACCGGCTGACCGCCTGCGCAGCGATCGCGGCCTCCAGCCGGGCGCGGGTGTTGACCGGCGTGAGGCGTTTTTGCAGCGCATACATCCGCGCCAGGTCGACCACCGGCACCACTCCGTTCATCTTCATGTCGATGGTGTTGCGGTGCTCGCCCGAGCGGATCGTCGCGAACCCGCGCAAAAGGCCCAGCGGCGTCGCATGGGTCAACGCGTTCGTGGCCATGTGCGCGGTAAAGATCGAGTTCGCCGCGGCCATCTCCAGCACGTCGGCCTGCACACCGTCGAAGAGATCCGTGTCGCCGCCGATGGCCCGAAGATCGAACATGACAGAGGCCAGCATCTGCGCCTCCTTGCCCGGATTGGCGATCCAGCCGCGGAAATACTCGCGCCAGACCGACACCGGCTGACGCCAGCGCGGGTTCGTGGCCATCATGTCGCCGGGGCAGAAGACGTAGCCGCAGGCGTCGAGCCCGCGCGAGACGAAGGCGGCGAAGGGCTCGAAATACGCGAGATCCTCAGCCGAGGCGCCGTCCTCGATCATCATGCAGTTGTCTTGGTCGCTGACCCCGGTTTGCTCCTGGCGGCCCTGGCTGCCGCAGGCCAGCCAGACATAACGCACCGGCGGCGGACCGAACTCGGCCTCGGCGAGGGACAACAGGCGGCGGGTCACCACGTCGGCGATGTCGGTGATCAGGCGCGTCACGATCTCGTGCCGGTGACCTGCGGCGACCAGATGCAGGAGAAGCTGCGGAATGCGCGCGGTGATCGCGGGCAGGTCGTCGGCGCTCCCGGCCCAGGCGACCTCTTCGACGATCCCGGCGGAACTGAGGGCCTGGAATCGGGTCAGGTCGGTCTGGGTGACGATGCCGGCCAGCTCGCCGCCCGACACGATGGGCAGGTGGCCCAACCCGTGCTCCATCATCAGATGCAGCACGTCCGACCCGATGGCGCTGGGCGGCAGGGTGCGGGGATCGGGCGTCATCACCTCGGCCACCGGCGTGTCGTGGGTCCGCCCCTCTGCCAGCACCCGGCCCGACAGGTCGCGCACGGTGACGATGCCGGTCAGGCGCGGCCCCTCGGTCACGCAGAGACACGAGATGCGCCGGTCGCGCATGGTGCGGGCGGCCTCGATCACCGGGGTCTCCCCGGTGCAGGTGGCGGGGTCCGGCACCATCAGATCGGCCACCCGGACAGTGGCCAGGTCGCTGCCCCGCCGCTCGGGCGGTCCGCTGCGGTCGAAGAAACGCCGCACCGCCTCGTGCCGGTCGCGCAGCCGCGCGAAGAGCGCCGTGGGGATCAGCATCAGTCGACAGTCGGTATCGGCCCGGGCGGTGGTGACGGCCATCCCGTCGCGCAGGAGGCCCCGCTCGCCGAAAGAGTTGCCCGCCTCCAGCCGCGAGATCTGAGTGCCGCCGGGGTCGCGCACGTCGACGGTGCCGCGCTGGATGACGTAGAGGCCGGGGAGCGGCGCCCCGGCGGCGTAAATCTCCGATCCCGCCGCGACGTCCTGAAACCGGACCTCGGCCAGCATCTCGTCCAGCACGGCGGAGGGCAGGCGGTCATAGGGATGCAGGGTGGCGAGGAACGCGCGATCGGGGTCGGTCATGGACATCCTCGGTGCAAAAGGGCCACCCGAACCAGGGAGGAGGTTCGGATGGCCTGGAGTTTGCGGGCCACAGGGGCGGCCCGCAAGGGAGAGCTCGTCAGTGGTCGGCGGCCGCGGCACCGGCACCGCGCGGGGTGCGCACGCTTTCCACCAGGTCCTTGATCTCCTGCGGGGTCTCTGCCGTCATCGAGCTGACGCCGAAGGCGACGGCAAAGTTGAGCAGCGCGCCGATGGCCCCGATCGCCGTGGACTGGATGCCCAGGAGCGAGCCGTCCACCGTATCGGCAAAGCTGTTGGTGCCGGGGATGAAGAACCAGCCCTTGTGCAGGAAGATGTAGATCAGCGTGAAGAGCAGACCCGCCATCATCCCCGAGACCGCGCCGACATTGTTCACCCTCTTGGAGAAGATGCCCATCATCAGCGCCGGGAAGATCGAGGCCGCCGCGAGACCGAAGGCGAGTGCCACCGTCTGCGCCGCGAACCCCGGCGGATTGAGCCCCAGGATCACCGCCACCACGATCGCCGCGGCCATGGAGATCCGGGCCGCCAGCAGCTCACCCTTTTCCGAGATGCCGGGTGCGATGGCGCCCTTGACCAGGTCGTGGGACACCGCCGAAGAGATGGCCAGCAAGAGGCCCGCCGCCGTCGACAGCGCCGCCGCGAGGCCGCCCGCCGCCACCAGACCGATGACCCAGCCGGGAAGGTTGGCGATCTCGGGGTTGGCCAGCACCAGGATGTCACGGTTGAAGTTGGTCAGCTCGTTGCCTTCCCAACCGTTCTCCGCCGCCCGGGCCGCCAGGGCCTCGGATCCGTCGTTGTAGTACTGGATCAGGCCGTCGCCGTTCTTGTCTTCCCAATCGAGAAGACCGGTCTTCTGCCAGGTCAGCATCCAGTTGTAGCGGGGATCGGTCTCGATGGTCTCCACCGACACGGCCGCGCCTTCGGTCCCGTTGGGCCACATCATCTCGGAGATGTTGAGCCGCGCCATCGCGCCCACCGCAGGAGCGGTCAGATAGAGCAGCGCGATGAACACCAAGGTCCAGCCCGCCGACCAGCGCGCATCGGACACCCGCGGCACGGTAAAGAACCGCATGATGACGTGGGGCAGACCCGCGGTGCCGATCATCAGCGACAGGGTGAAGAGCACCATGTTGAGGTTGTCGCGATGCGCCTCGGTGTAGCTGGCAAAGCCCAGGTCGGTGACGATCTGGTCGAGCTTGGTCAGCAGGTAGACGCCCGAGGGCTCGCCGCCGGGAGTATACTCCGAGAACAGGCCCAGCGCCGGGATCGGCGTGCCGGTCAGTTGCAGCGAGATGAAGATCGCGGGGATCGTGTAGGCGGTGATCAGAACGCAGTACTGCGCCACCTGGGTGTAGGTCACACCCTTCATGCCGCCGAACACGGCGTAGGCAAAGACCACACAGGCGCCGATCAACAGACCCCAGAAGGCATCGACCTCCAGGAACCGGCCGAAGGCGATGCCGACGCCCTGCATCTGCCCGATGACGTAGGTGATCGAGGCCACCAGGAGGCAGATCACCGCGACCAGGCGGGCGGTGGGGCTGTAGAACCGGTCGCCGATGAACTCAGACACCGTGAACTTGCCGAACTTACGCAGATAGGGCGCAAGCAGCAGGGCCAGAAGCACATAGCCGCCGGTCCAGCCCATCAGGAACGACGAGTTGTCGAACCCGGTGAAGGCGATGAGGCCGGCCATGGAGATGAACGACGCGGCCGACATCCAGTCGGCGGCGGTGGCCATCCCGTTGGTCACGGGGTGGACGCCCCGGCCGGCGGCATAGAACTCGGCCGTCGAGCCCGCGCGGGCCCAGACCGCGATGCCGATGTAGAGCGCAAAGGACGCGCCCACAAACAGCAGGTTGAGAGTGAACTGATCCATGGCGAATTACTCCTCGTCGACGCCGTAGAAACGGTCGAGTTTGTTCATCCGCCAGGCGTAGAAGAAGATCAGCGCCAGGAAGACGAGGATGCTGCCCTGCTGGGCGAACCAGAAGCCCAGGTCGGTGCCCCCGATCTCGATGCCCTTAAGAAGCGGGCGCAGAAGGATGCCAAAGCCGAAGGACACCAGCGCCCAGATGGCGAGGCTCCAGGCGATGAGCCGGATGTTGGCCTTCCAGTAGGTCCGGCCCTCCTTGTCGACGGCTGGGGTTTGGTTTGCTTGGTCCACCAATGTCTCCTCCTTGATGGCTGCGGGGCCGGTGTCGGCCGCGTTGGGGCGGTCTCAGGCCGGGATCGGGCCTGCGACCTTGGCGAGGGCGGCGCCGATAACGTCGATGTCGCCCATGGCGTCGACGCGCTTGAGCACCCCTCGCCGGTCGTAGAAATCGATCAGAGGCCCGGTCTGGCGGTGATAGGCGTCGAGCCGCGCCATCACCGTCTTGGGCGTGTCGTCGGCGCGCCGCTTCATCTCGGTGCCGCCGCAGGCGTCGCAGGTGCCGGGCTTGGCCGTCGGCTTGAAGTCGTCGTGATAGCCCTCGCCGCAGGCGGCGCAGGTGAACCGGCCCGAGATCCGCACGACCATCCGCGCGTCGTCCACCTCCAGCGAGATCGCGGCGTCCACCTCGCGACCGCGGGCCGCAAGCAGGGCGTCGAGCGCCTCGGCCTGGGCCACGGTGCGCGGGAACCCGTCGAAGATCAGGCCGCCGGCGCAGTCGGGCTGCGCCAGGCGGTCGCCCAGGACGGTCAGCACGGTGCGGTCGCTGACCAGGCCACCGGCCTCCATAACCGCCTTGGCCTCCAGGCCCGCAGGGGTGCCGGCCGCCACCGCAGCGCGCAGCATGTCGCCGGTGGAGAGCTGGATGTAGCCGAAGCGCTCGACCAGCATCCGCGCCTGGGTGCCCTTGCCCGCGCCCGGGGGCCCGAGCAGGATCAGGACCGGAGCGTCAGCGGGGGTGCGGGTGCCGTCCATCATGCCTTCTCCCGGTTCATACGGTTTTCGATCAGGTCGTCGACCACCGCCGGTTCGGCGAGGGTCGAGGTGTCGCCCAGGGCGCCGAAATCGTCCTCGGCGATCTTGCGCAGAATGCGGCGCATGATCTTGCCCGACCGGGTCTTGGGCAGGCCCGGCGCCCACTGGATCAGGTCGGGCTTGGCGATCGGGCCGATCTCGGTCCGCACCCACGTCTCCAGTTCCTTGCGCAGTTCGGGGCTGGGCTCCACGTCGTTCATCAGGGTGACGTAGGCATAGATGCCCTGGCCCTTGACGGGGTGCGGATAGCCCACAACCGCCGCCTCGGCGACCTTGGCATGGGCGACCAGGGCGCTTTCCACCTCGGCGGTGCCCATGCGGTGGCCCGAGACGTTGATGACGTCGTCCACCCGGCCCGTGATCCAGTAGTCGCCGTCTGCATCCCGTCGGCAGCCGTCGCCCGAGAAGTAGTAGTTCTTGTATTGCGAGAAATAGGTCTGCTCGAACCGCTCATGGTCGCCCCAGACGGTGCGCATCTGCCCCGGCCAGCTGTCCTTGAGGCACAGGACGCCCTCGGCCACGGCCGAGGTGATCTCTTCACCCGTCTGCGGGTCCAGGACCACGGGCTCGACGCCGAAGAACGGCTTGGTCGCCGAGCCGGGCTTGGTCGCGGTGGCGCCAGGCAGCGGGGTCAACAGGTGGCCGCCGGTCTCGGTCTGCCACCAGGTGTCTACGATGGGACAGCGGCCCTGGCCCACCTTCTCGTTATACCAGTTCCACGCCTCGGGGTTGATCGGCTCGCCCACCGTGCCCAGCACCCTGAGCGAGGACAGGTCGTAGGGCGTAACGAACTCCTCGCCCTTGCCCATCAGCGCGCGGATGGCGGTGGGAGCGGTGTAGAACTGCGTGACCTTGTGCTTTTGGCACACCTCCCAGAACCGGCCGGCGTCGGGATAGGTCGGCACCCCCTCGAACATCACCGTGGTGGCGCCGTTGGCCAGCGGCCCATAGACGATGTAGCTGTGGCCGGTGACCCAGCCCACGTCCGCGGTGCACCAGAACACGTCGCCGTCGCGGTAGTCGAAGACCAGCTCGTGGGTCATCGAGGCATAGACGAGATAGCCGCCGGTGGTGTGGACGACGCCCTTGGGCTGCCCGGTGGAGCCGGAGGTGTAGAGCACGAAGAGCGGATCTTCGGCGTTCATCTCGATGGGGGCGGAGACGTCGGAGGCCTCCAGCGCCATCTCGTTGTAGTCGTAGTCGCGGTCGGTCCAGGTGGTCTGGCCGCCGGTGCGCTTGACCACCAGGCACTTCACGCTGTCCTTGCAGTGCAGGAGCGCGGCGTCGGTGTTGGACTTCAGCGCCGTCTTGCGGCCGCCGCGGGGCGCCTCGTCGGCGGTGATGACCACCTTGGCGTCGCAGCCGTTGATCCGCGCGCCCAGCGCGTCGGGGCTGAACCCGGCAAAGACGATGGAGTGGATGGCGCCGATCCGCGCGCAGGCCAGCATGGCATAGGCCGCCTCGGGGATCATCGGCAGATAGATGATCACCCGGTCGCCCCGGCGCACGCCCAGCTCTTCCAGGATGTTGGCCATCCGGCAGACGCTGCCGTGCAGCTGCTTGTAGGTGATGTGCTGGGCCGGATCCTTGGGGTCGTCGGGCTCGAAGATGATCGCGGTCTGATCGCCGCGGGTCTCCAAATGCCGGTCGACGCAGTTGGCACAGGCGTTCAGCGTGCCGTCGCGGAACCACTCGATGGAGATGTTGCCGGGCGCGAAGCTGACGTTCTTCACCTCGCTATAGGGCTTGATCCAGTCGAGCCGCTTGCCCTCTTCGCCCCAGAACGCGGCCGGATCGGCGATCGAGGCGGCATAGCGCTCTTCGTAGGCGGCGGCGTCAACCTTGGCCTCGGCGGCGAAGGACGGATCGGGCGGGAAGGCGTTTGCGTCTGGCATGATGTCTCCTAGCTCCTCCTGTGGGGGAGCGCCGCAGACGGATACCATGCGATTCGCGACGGCCGCTTCCTCCCGGGCCTGTCATGCCATGGGGGTGAGTGCCGGTGGGGGGCTAACTCGCGACGCAACGTGAGTTTTGTAAATTTCTTTCTTGATCCATGTCATGTTTGTAAAATTTTGACCGAGCCTAGAAAATGCGTATTCGCATCAGCGGTATGTGGCCCGCTCCGCAACCGATTCTGTCAAATGGATCGCGCGGAGGTGAAAACCCGAGGGGCTGGACAAGGCTGTGGACATATCGCAGCAAAGTGATTCGCCGAGAGATCCGAGGATCCCGCGGGAATCGCCTATGCGTTGTGTCGGGCCCCGACCCCGCCGGGCACCGGAACGACGGAGCGCCCCAGCCGCACGGACCGCGTGCGACACGCCGCGCATGACAAGGGTGGGCCATCTGGCGCCGCCCTTTCCAACCCAGGCGCCAAAGGCTAAGAGGCCGCGTCTGACTACGAGAGGACCGACAGATGGGCTATAGGGTCGTCGTCGCGGGCGCCACGGGCAACGTGGGCCGCGAGATGCTGAATATTCTGGCCGAGCGCCAGTTCCCCGCGGACGAGGTGGCGGCGCTGGCGTCGCGCAAATCCCTCGGCACCGAGGTCAGCTATGGCGACAAGACCCTCAAGACCAAGGACCTCGACACATTCGACTTCGACGGCTGGGACATCGCGCTCTTCGCCATCGGCTCGGACGCGACCAAGATCTACGCGCCCAAGGCGGCCAAGGCCGGCTGCGTGGTCATCGACAACTCGTCGCTCTACCGCTACGACCACGACGTGCCGCTGATCGTGCCCGAGGTGAACGCCGACGCGATCGCGGGCTATGCCAAGCGCAATATCATCGCCAACCCCAACTGCTCGACCGCGCAGATGGTGGTGGCGCTCAAGCCCCTGCATGACCGCGCACGGATCAAGCGGGTGGTGGTGTCGACCTATCAATCGGTGTCGGGCGCCGGAAAGGGCGGCATCGACGAGCTGTGGGACCAGACCAAGAGCATCTACAACCCCACCGACGACCGCGCGCCCAAGCAGTTCACCAAGCAGATCGCGTTCAACGTGATCCCGCACATCGACAAGTTTCTGGACGACGGCCAGACCAAGGAAGAGTGGAAGATGGTGGCCGAGACCAAGAAGATCGTCGATCCGTCGATCAAGGTCACGGCGACCTGCGTGCGCGTGCCGGTCTTCGTCGGCCACTCCGAGGCGATCAACATCGAGTTCGAGGAGTTCCTGGACGAGGACGAGGCGCGGGACATCCTGCGCGAGGCGCCCGGCGTCATGGTCGTCGACAAGCGTGAGGACGGCGGCTACGTCACGCCCATCGAATGCGTCGGCGACTTTGCCACATTCATCAGCCGTATCCGCCAGGACTCGACCATCGACAACGGTCTGAACCTGTGGTGCGTCAGCGACAACCTGCGCAAGGGCGCGGCGCTGAACGCGGTGCAGATCGCCGAGCTGCTGGGCAACCGAATCCTCAAGAAGGGCTGACCCGCATCCTGGTTAACGTCCGCCTTAACGGGCGGACGATCAGGGTTTCCAGTCTCTGAACCGCACCGACCTTAGGGCATCGGCGCGGATTTTCGGAAAAATCGCGGCGTTCCGACGTCGCGATTTTTTGTTTTCTGGAAAGCGCTTAACGGGTTCCATCGCGATGCTGAAAATTAACATCGCGGCGGAAACCGGCTGCAAACGATCATCGTCGAGAGTGCTCGCAACCGCCCCGGATGTGACGGGGCAGACCAGCATATCGAGGACGCCATGTTCGTGAGCCAAACCCTGACCGACCGCCTGTTCCACCGCTTCGGCGCCGCCTATCGGGCGCGCCGCACCCCGCAATCCGAGGCCGGCACCCGCCCCCGCCTGACCCGCGGCGAGTTGCAGCGCCTGTTCGCCGACGAACTGACCCGCCCTTTGGTCCGGCCGTGAACGGGGGAGAGGACGATGGACGAAACGACCCTGAGTGAGAAGGCCCGGCGCGGCCGCGTGGCCGCCCTGGCGCGAATGCACCGCGTCCGCGAGAACGTGTTCCACGACCCCGGCCACGCGCGCACCGCGCGGCCCCGAGGACCGATCCGGGTGCGTTTGCGCCGCCGCGCCGCCCTGGCCGCGTGAGGGGCGCGAGCTAGAACCGTTCGGCCCGCAGCACCTGGCAATCGGTGATCGAGACCACTCCGATATGGCGTTCGACCACCGAGAACGCCGCGTCGAGCAAGGTGTCGAGCCGCTCGGGCCGCACGATGCAGGTGACGCAGACCATGCCGCCCGCGCGGCCGACCTGGCCCTCGCGGCTCCACTGGCCCGAGCGGCCGGACCCGCCCAGCACCGGCAGGATGGTGAACCCGGTGACGCCCGCCCGCATCAGCGCGCCGCTCAGCCGCCGCTCCATCGGCGCCTCGATGATGATCTCTACCCGCTTGGCGTCATGGGTCTGCATCGGCTTAGCCTCCCACCACTGCGGACGCCACCGCCACGTAGAGCGGAATGCCCAGGGTCAGGTTGAACGGAAACGTCACCCCCAGCGAGAGGGTGAGATAGATCGAGGGGTTCGCCTCGGGCAGGGCGACGCGCATCGCCGCGGGCACCGCGATATAGGACGCCGACGCTGCGAGCACCATCAGCAGCGTCGCGCCCCCCGCCGACAGCCCCAGAAGCAGCGCCGCGATCAGCCCGAAAGCGGCCCCGATAGGGGGCATCATCAGGCCGAACGCCAACGTCCCACCGCCCAGATGGCCGCGGCTGTCCCGCAAGCCGCGCCCCGCCACCAGCCCCATGTCCAAGAGAAACAGGCAGAGGACACCCTGAAACGGGGCGACGATGAAGGGCGCAATCCGCTCCAACCCCTCCTGCCCGGTGAGTGCGCCGATCAGGAACGCCCCGACCAGCAGGACGATGGAGCCGTTCAGCAGGATCTCGCGCCAGAGCGCGCCGTCCATCTCTTCGCTGCCGCCGCCCTTGCGCTGAATCAGCCACAGCGCCGACAGGATCGCGGGCGCCTCCATCACCGCGGCGACGGCGACCATGTAGCCCTCGGCGGTCAGGCCCGCCCCCTGCAACACCGACGTGGCGGCGACGAAGGTGACGATGGAGATCGACCCGTAATGCGCCGCGACCGCCGCCGCGTCGGTTACGCCGAGCCGGGTGATCGTCCGCAACAACGCGAAGGCGACAAAGGGCAGACCCGCCGACAGCGCCAGCCCGGCGATCAGCGTGCCGACGAGCCGCGCGTCGAGCCCGTGGTCGGCGACGCTGGCCCCGCCCTTGAACCCGATGGAGAACAGCAGATAGATCGACATCCCCTTGGCCACCGCCTCGGGCACGCTCAGATCCGACCGCGCCACCGCCGCGGCCATGCCCAGTGCGAAAGACAGGATGATCGGCGAAATCAGGTTCGCCAACGCCAGGTCGAGGATGCCGCTCATCCGAGCGCCGTGAATCGATCCGTCAGGCCGTCATACATCATCAGCCCGCCCTCGCCGATGTCGGTCCAGAGGCCGTGCAACGCCAGGTCGCCCTCCTCCACCGCCGCGGCGATGAAGGGAAATGTCATGAGATTTTCCAACGAGATGCGCACCGCCTGGTGTTCAAACGCGGTGCGCCGGTCGGCCTCGGCCCCGTCGCTCAACGCATCGAAACCGGGGCGCAGGATCTCCATCCACCGGCCGACGAACGTCGCGTTCTCTTCTAGGTCCGGCGCCTGGCCCGCGCACATATCGTAGCAGCTCTGCACCCCGCCGCAGTTCGAATGCCCCAGCACGATCAGGTGCGGCACGTGCAGCACCTGGACCGCATATTCCACGGCCGCCGACGTGCCGTGATGGTCGCCGTCGGGCGCAAAGGGCGGCACCAGGTTGGCGATGTTGCGGTGGATGAAAAACTCGCCCTGCTCGGCCCCGAAGATCGACGTCACGTTGACCCGGCTGTCGCAGCAGGCGATCACCATGGCCAGGGGCCGCTGGCCCTCGGTCGCCAGGCGCCGATACCAGCCGCGGTTCTCGCTGTAGGTCGTCGCGCGCCATCCGGCATAGCGCTGGGCAAGGTTCTGCGGGAGAGGCTTGGCTGGGATCATCTTTTGGGCAATGCGTCCTGTTCCCTCCCCGCTTTAAGCGGCATTCGCGCGAAATTCGAGGGGTTTTTCCCAGCGCGGGCAACGGAACCGAAACCCCGTTGCGGCAGGCTGCCCGCGGGGGAGAAAGGACTGTGATGGCCAAGATCGTGACACTGCACCCGCGGGAGGCCGCCCTGGCGGACCCCGATACCGCCGCGGATGCGGCCGGGCCGGCGCTGGAGGGCGATCTGGAGGACCTGGCGGCCGAGCTGTCGCGCATCGGGCTGGCCTATCGCGGCGGGCGGTTCGCCGACCTGCGCCGCGGGCTCGACCGGGCGGTGCGGCTGGCGGACCGCGCCGGCCTGCCCAAGGTCGCCGCCGCCGCCGCCACCGTGGCCGAGGTCAGCCGCACGGCAGACGCCGCGGCGCTGGCCGCGACGCTCGCGCGACTCATGCGCCTGGGCGACGGGGCCCTCTGCACGCTCTGGGACCTTCAGGACCGGCGGATCTGATCCGGGGTCGTCGCGCAGGAAGAGCACACCTGGCCGATGACCGGCCGGCGCGCTATCGCGTTTTCGAAGGGTCCGCTCATTGACGTCAGGCGTCCGGTCGATGGGGAGGCCGTCCGGCGGGCGGATCCCCTACCGCATCTCGGAGACGGCGCTCGGCGCGCTGCACCACGTCACCGCCGCAAGGGTCGGTCGAGACCGGGCTCGATGCCCCCAACGCGTTTCGGCGGGAGTGGTGCCGAGGGGCGGAATCGAACCACCGACACCAGCATTTTCAATGCCGTGCTCTACCCCTGAGCTACCTCGGCGCACCACTCGGGCGAGGTAAGACACCGGCGCGGCGGTGTCAAACCAAAATCAGCAGATCCGCGGCAGTTGCTCGCCGACCAGCATGTCGACGATGCGCGTCCCGCCAAAGAGCGTGGTCATCCGCACCTGCCCGGCGTGCCGGTCGACGGCGCGGCCAACGACGACCGCCCCCTGCCCCTCCGGCGTGGCGCGCATCGCGGCCAAGGCCGCCTCGGCCTGATCCTCCGGCACGAACGCCACGAGCGTTCCCTCGTTGGCGAGGTAGAGCGGGTCGAGCCCCAGGATTTCGCAGATCCCTCGCACCTCGCCGTGCAGCGGCACCGCCTCTTCCTCGATCACGATGCCGACGCCAGCGGCGTCCGCGATTTCGTTCAGGGCCGAGGCCAGGCCGCCGCGGGTGGCATCGCGGGCGCAGCGGATGCCGGGCGCTGCGTCCAGCACGGCCGCCATCATCCCGCCCAGCGCGGCGCAGTCCGAGCGGATGTCGGACGACAGCGCCATGTCCCCCCGCGCCGCGAGAATCGCCGCGCCGTGGTTGCCGAGTTGCCCGTTGACGATGGCCACGTCGCCGGGCTGCACCGCCTCGGCCCGCAGGTCCACGCCCGGCGCGATCACGCCGACGCCCGAGGTCGTGACGAACACACCGTCGCCCTTGCCGCGCTCCACGACCTTGGTGTCGCCGGTGACGATGGCCACGCCCGCCGCCGCGGCCTCGCGCGCCATGCTGTCGGCGATCCGCTCCAGCAGCGCGATGCTCGTCCCCTCCTCGATGATAAACGCCGCCGACAGCCACAGGGGCCGCGCACCGCCCACGGCCAGGTCGTTGACCGTGCCGCAGACCGCGATCTTGCCGATGTCGCCGCCCGGAAACTCCATCGGCGCGACGACGAAGCTGTCGGTGGTGAAGGCCAGGCGCGCGCCCGGCACCTGCACCGCGTCCGTCATCAGGCGGGCCTGATCCTCCATCCCCGGCGGGTGGAACCGCGCGGCAAACACCCGCTCGATCAGGTCTCGCATCGCCTTGCCGCCGCCGCCATGGGCCAGCGTCACGGTATCGGTCGCGGGGCGCATGGGCGTCTGGGCGTTCATGCCGGCTCTTCCGCGCGGGCGCCGCCGTATTGCCAGTAGGCCGCACAGGCGCCTTCGGACGACACCATCAGCGCCCCCAGCGGCATGTCGGGCGTGCAGCCCTTGCCGAACTGCGGGCAGGCGGGGGGCTTGATCCGGCCGGTCATCACCAGCCCGCAGGCGCAGCCCTCGGGCTCGTCCACCGCGCGGCCGCGCGTGCCATAGCCGATGCCGAATTTCTCCTCTGCGTCGAAGGTCCGATACGTCTCGCGGATGCGCAGGCCAGAGGCGTCGATCTCGCCCAGCCCGCGCCAGGCAAAGGTCGGGCGCGGCTCGTAGACGTCCTCGACCGCGGCGATGCTGGCCGGGTTGCCCTCGGCCGGAACGACCCGGGCATACTGGTTCTCGATCTCGGCGCGGCCGTCGCGGATCTGCTCCAGCACCATCAGCACCGATTGCAGCAGGTCCAGCGGCTCGAACCCCGCGACCACCAGCGGCTTGCCGTAGTCGCGGGCGATGAACTGGTAGGGTTCGGTGCCGATCACCATCGACACGTGGCCCGGCCCGACGAACCCGTCGAGCACCATGTGCGGGTCGTCGAGCAGCGCCTTGATCGGCGGCGGCACGGTGATGTGGTTGGCGAAGACGGTGAAGTTCGTCAGCCCCTCGCGCGCCGCCTGCTGGATGGCGAAGGCGGTGGAGGGCGTCGTCGTCTCGAACCCCAGGCCGAAGAAGATCACCTCGCGGTCGGGCGTCCTCCGCGCCAGTTCCAGCGCGTCGAGAGGGGAATAGACCATACGCACGTCGGCGCCGTCGGCCTTGGCCTGCAACAGCGACTTGCGCGTGCCGGGCACCCGCATCGCATCGCCGAAAGTGGTAAAGATCACCTCGGGCCGCTCGGCCAGCTCGACGCATTCGTCCACCCGGCTCATCGGCAGGACGCAGACCGGGCAGCCTGGGCCGTGGATGAACTCGATCCCCTCGTGCACCAGCTTGTCCAGGCCATAGCGAAAGATCGCGTGGGTGTGCCCGCCGCAGACCTCCATGATGTGGACGGGCTTGTCGCGGGTCGCGCCGATCTCGTCGGCGACACGGGCGATGGCGGCCAGAACCGCCTTGGCCGCTTTGGGGTCGCGGAACTCTTGGACGTATTTCATCGCGTCTCCTCCAGCATGGCCGCGCTCGCGCGCATCGCCGCCAGCTCCTCCTCCACCTCGCCCAGGGCACGCAGCGCCTCCAGCGTCTTTGCCGCCTCGTCGGGGTCGATGCGGGACATGGCAAAGCCCACATGGATCAGCGCCCATTCCCCTACCAGGTCCTCCAGAGGGCCCTGGGCGATGGGCGCGACGCAGACCTCGCGGCGCACGCCCGATACGCTCGCCGTGGCCATCATCCGCTCCGCATCGGTGATCGCGGTGATCTGTCCGGGTATCCCGAGGCACATGGCCTAACCTCCCTTGCTGGTTTCTTTGGCCGGCGGCGCGATGCCGTAGCGGTCGAGCTTGGCCCTCAGGCCGACGCGGCTCAGGCCCAGTTCGGCGGCGGCGCGGCTCTTGTTCCACTTCATCCGGGTCAGCGTCTCGCGCAGGATGCGAATCTCGATCATCTCCACCCTATCCTTGAGCGTGCCCTCGATCAGACTGTCGGTGGCCGCCTGGCGGTCGGCCCCGGCCTCGCCCGGCGCGGCCTGGAGGATGTGGCGCGAGATCAGGTCGGCGCCGAGGATCTCGTCCTGGGCAAAGACCAGCATCCGCGTCACCTCGTTCCTCAAGTCGCGCAGGTTTCCAGGCCAGTCGTAGCCTTCGAGGAACTCCAGCGCATCGTCGGTGAACCCGCGGACCCGTTTGCCGTGCGCCGCGGCGGCGTCATAGAGCATCCGGTTAGCGATCAGGGCGATGTCGCCGGGGCGGGCGCGCAGGGGCGGCACGGTCAGATCGGCCACCGCAACGAGATAGTAGAGATCGTTGCGGAACGTGCCTTCGGCCACCATGGCGGCCAGGTCGCGGTTCGCCCCGGCGATCAGCCGCAGGCGGGTCGGCGTCGTCTCGGACGCGCCGATCTGCTGGAACGCGCCGTCGGTCAGCACCCGCGCCAGCCGGAGCTGGAACGCCGGGCTGAGCGTCTCGACGCCGTTGAGGAACAAGGTCGACCCGTCCGCCTTGCGCATCAGACCGGTGCGCGCGGTGGGCTGTCCGTCCATTGCGCCGCGTTTGGCCCCGAACAGCTCCAGCTCCAACAGGCGGTCGGGCAGGCCCGCGCAGTTCAACTCATAGAACGGCCGGTCGCCCCGCAGAGAGGCATAGTGCATCGCCCGCGCCACGTCGGTCTTGCCCGTCCCCGGCTCGCCGTTCAGCAGGACGGGGATGTCGAAACTCGCCACCTGCCGCGCCCGCTCCACGAACCCGTTGGTGGGCGAGGACGCGCCGCGCGGAATGGTGTCAAAGCCCAGCCCCTCTTGCAGCGCCTTGCGCTGCGCATCGAGCTTGGAATCCACGGTCGAGCGAAGAAACCGCATTTCCAGCGACATGCGTTCGTTGTCGCGGGCGAGATTAAAAAGCTGGCTGGCGTTCCGTGCCGCCAGCAGAAGTTGCTCGGGATGCCAGGGCTTGGTGATGAACTCGTGGATGCCGGCCAGGTTGATCGCGTCGGCCATGGCGGCGGGGTCGGTGTAGCCGGTGACGATGATCCGGACCGTCTCGGGCCAGCGCGCCCGCACCTCGGTCAACAGCTCCACGCCGGTCTGGCCCGGCATCCTCTGGTCGCAGACGACCACGTGGACCCATTCGCGTTCCAGGATGTCCCAGGCGGCCTCGGCGCTCTCGGCCTCGAAGCACTCGAACTCGTCCTCCAGCGCCATGCGCATGGCAGCGACCGAGTGCGCCTCGTCGTCGACCAACAGGACGGTGGGGAGCGGCGCCTCGGCCATCACTCGGCCGCCTGGCGCGCGGACTTGGCCGCGGCCGCCGCCCTGAGCCACGCCACCCAATCGTCCATCCCCTCGCCGGTCTTGGCCGAAACGCGCAGGATCTCGATCTCTGGGTTCACCCGTCTGAGGTTGGTCTCGAACGTGTCGAGGTCGATGTCGCAATAGGGCGCCAGATCGGTCTTGTTCAGCAGCGCGATCCGCGAGGCGGTGAACATGTCGGGGTATTTCAGCGGCTTGTCCTCGCCCTCGGTCACGCTGAGGATCGCGACCTTGGCATCCTCGCCCAGGTCGAAGGCGGCGGGGCACACGAGGTTGCCCACGTTCTCGATGAAGAGCAGAGCACCGGGGGCGAGCGACAGGTGGTCCATCGCATGGCCCACCATGTGCCCGTCCAGGTGACAGCCCTTGCCGGTGTTGACCTGCACCGCCGGCGCGCCGGTGGCGCGGATGCGGTCGGCATCGGCGCTGGTCTGCTGGTCGCCCTCGATCACCGCCAGCGGCTGACCCTCCAACATCTCGATGGTGCGGCACAGAAGCGTCGTCTTGCCCGACCCTGGCGACGACACCAGGTTCAGCGCCAGCGCCCCGAGTGCATTCAGCCGTTCGCGGTTCGCTGCCGCGTAGCGGTCGTTCTTGGACAGGATCGAGGTCTCGATCTCGATCAGCCGCTCCTGGCTCATCCCCGGCACCTCGGTCCCCGCGGGGCCGTGGCCGAAATGGATGTCGCCGTGGTGCTGGTGATGGTGGTGGTGCCCATGCGCCTCCACCGTCGCGCCATCGCCGTCACATCCGCACACGGTGCACATCACACCACCTCCATGTCCTTGATCCGCATATCGTCGCCGCCCGAGGGCATCATCCGCCCCGAGCCGCAATCCGGGCAGGGATCGAGCCGCCCGGCGATTTCTTTCTCTTCGATGCAGTCGGCGCAGAACGCGCGCCCCGGCAGGTCGATGATCACCAGATCGGCGCCTTCGGCCGGCGAGCCGCGCATCACCACGTCGAAGGCGAAGGTCAGCGCGGGCTTTTCCACGCCGGCGAAGGCGCCGATCTCCAGCCTAAGCCGCGTCACCCGGTCAAAGGACTGGGCACGGGCCTGATCCTCGACGATCCCGCGGATACCTTCGGCCAGCGCCATCTCATGCATCGGCGTCGCCTCCGGTCAGCGTGACGGGCACGCAAGGGTCAAGGATCGCCAGCGCCAGGGGCGCCAGCGCGGCGTCATGGAGCGTGGCCAGCGTCTGGGCCAGCACCCCGCCCTCGGCGCAGAGCGCGTCGGTGGGGGTGCGGCGGGCAAAGGCGGTCACGCGGCCCTGAACCACCGTCGCCCGCACCGTGTAGCGGCCGCGGGCGGCGTCCACCCGGGCGGTGCCGTCGGACAGGTCAAAGGCGGGGGTCCAGCCGTCGAGGATCGCCTCGGCCTCCACCGCCCGCGCCGCCGCGCGCCAGAGCGGTCCGCGGCCGCAACGCGCGGCGATGTCGCCCAGAAGCGGGTGGTGGGGGTGCCGGATGACGATGCAGGGATCGTCCGCCGCCGTGGCGACCGCCGTCCCGGCGGGAAACGCGGTGTCGAGCGCCCCGAGCGTGGCCAGCGCGATACCGTCCGTCGCGCGGCGCAGCTCGGCCAGCGTCTCGGGCAGCCGCCCGTCGCCGAACAGTGCGGCACGGAGCGCGTCGCCGCTGAGGCGCAGAGCCTGCGGTTCGGGCGTGCCCCGGGCCAGCGCGGGCCAGGTCACGGTCAGGCGCAGCACATGTTCGCGCAGCGCCTCGCCCGCCATCGCGGCGGGGGTGTCGTCGGCCAGCGGCAGACCGAAGGCCAGCCGAGCCGCCGTCCCCTGCGCCACGGCGCAGAGGCTGAAGATCCGCGGCAGAAGGGCCGCCGCCGCCGCCGCCGTCTGCCCCACGACCAGGCGCGCCACCGGCAACGCAGCCGGCAAAGCAAAGCCGAGAGGCGGACGGAGGGTGGCGGTCTGGCTCACACCTCGCCCCCCGCCATGCCGCCGGAGATGACTGCCCGGCGGGTCGGGGCGGCGGAGAGGGTGGGAGAGGCCCCCTCCGCCGCCAGCGCTGCGGCCTCGGCCGCCGCGATTTCGTCCTCGCGCGCCACGCGGATGTCGGCGGCCCGGTCGGTGTCGTCCCGATGCGCGGGGTCGAACAGCGCCGCCATCACAGCCCGCGCCACCTCCACCGCCTTCATCTGGCTGGCGAATTGGTCCATGGGCGAGAACAGCGAACACGCCTTGTAGCCGCCCACCGTCTCGCGCACGTTGTGCAGGAACTCGTAGTCGCCGGAGGGGAAGGCGAGTGTCTGCTTGGCACCGGGGGTCAGCGTGGACCAGTCCTGTGCCGGGCCGGGCAGCAGCACGAGGTTCATGAACCACGGGCTCAACAGCACCCCCAGCCAGCCGTCGCCATGGGCGCGGAAGCCCACGGCCTCCACATGCAGCGCTTTGTTGACGAGGGGCACGTCCCGCATCTTGGCATGATAGACCTCGGTGAAGTCGGCGACGAGAGCCGCGACGGCCGCCTCCTTGGCCGCGTCTTCGGCCAGGCCGGTGGCACCGGGATCGGCCAACACCAGGAACTGTTCGGCCGGGGCGTCGCAGGTCGGGCAGGACCAGTCCTCGGGCAGCGCCGAAAAGGGCGTGCCGGGCAGGACCTGGCGATGCGGATCCCCCGCTGCCGGATCGTAGGCGGTCCAGCAGATCTTGCACTCCATCACCGCCGCGTCCGAGATCGCCGCGGTCTTGCCCAGATAGCTGCCCTCGAACCCGCTCATCGGATCGCCTCCAGCACTTCGCGCAGGCGCGCGCCGCTGTCGGCCAGGTCCTCGGACGCGGCGATGGCGACCTCGGGCATCCCGCCCACCTCGAAGGTGTCGAGGATCAGCGCATCGGTGGAGTTGTAGAACTGCACCCGCCAGACGTTTCGCTGGCCGGTGGCGGTGACGCGGCAGTTGCCGTAGCCGCGGCTGAGGATGTCGACCGATCCGCGGCCGAGGGCGGCGTCGAGGCAGGCCAGATCCTCTTCGGTATGGGGCAGGAGGGTGAGGTTCACCACATGCGGCGTGCCGCCCTGCCAGGTCGCGCTCTTGTCCATCAGCTCGGCGATCAGGGCCGGGGCGTTGACCACGCCAGGCCCCTTGGGCGCCAGGCCGCCCATGGCCGGCACCGTGGGGACGAAGGCGCGGGCGCGGGAGGCTTCGGGCACCGGCGCCACTTCGATCATGTCGACCCCGGCGCCGGCCACCTGCCAGACCCCGGCAAAGACCGATTCCTGCACCCTGAGCGCGGGGACGCCGCGGCACTTCATCGACACCTCGCCGTCGCCCATGGTTTCGGCCACCAGGGCGCGGTTGGCCGCGTCGAGCCCGGTCAGGTCCACCTGCCGCGTCGTCCCGGCGTCGGTGGCGACGACGTCGCAGGCCGCCGCGATCTCGGCCAGGATCGCCAGGGCGGGGGCCAGTCGGTCGTCGACCTCGACCTCGGGCAGCGACGGCGCATAGGTCCGCATCCCCGAGGGCAACGGCAGGTATTGCAGCTCGGGCCCCTCGGAGGGGTCGGGCTGCGATCCGGGGCCGAAGCCCATCGGCGGGAGATGGAAGTTCTGGACCATCGGTCGCTCCTTCAGGCGGCGGCTGGGGTGTCGAGGATGTGCGCGGTGCGGGCGACGTAATCGCTCCAGTCCCGCACCTTGGGGATCCCGCCGAGGAGCCTGCCCTCGCGGAAGAAAATCAGGCTGGGCGTCTTCAGCACCCCTGCGGCCTCGCGCACCTGGGCCTCGATGGCGTCGGCCACGACAGCCACGTCGAACCGGCCCTGAAACGCCTGCGCGAGTTCCGGCAGGATCACGGCCGCGTCGGTGGATTCGAGGTTGCGGACGGGGTCTCCAGGGACGAACAGGCAGTGCGCGCCAGGCGCCTGGGTAAAGGTCGCGACGTCCTCGGGCGTTTCCAGGCGCGGCCAGCCCAGTTCGTCGGTCAGGCGGTCGATCAGATAGGCCATCAGGGCGTCTCCTCTGGGGCGGGCCGCAGATGCGGCGGCAGTTCGGGGGTGCGGTGTTCGAGATCGGCAAAGGCATCGCCCAGCTCGCCGCCCGCCATCAGGCGGCGCAGACCGTCCAGAGCCGAGCGGATCCGGCCCGCCTCGCCCGCGTCGAGGATGCCGCGGGCGGCGCCGAGAAAGGTCAGGACCCAGTCGCCGGGCCGCACCGGGTCGATCAGCGAGATGTCGATCAGGTGCTCGTCCTCGCCGTCGACGCAGAGCGCGGCGACCCCGTCGACCGCGGTGACCTGCATGGGAACGCCCAGGCACATGGGCTCAGCCCTCGGCCGGAAAGAAGCGGTCGTCGCCGGTGCGGCAGGCGGCCTCGGCCGACGGGCGCCCGGCCTCGTAGGCGTGCCGCGCGATGGAGGGGTCGGCCAGGAGGTCGGTCTCCGTCCGCCCCGGCACCGCGGCGATGCCATGGCCGTGCAGATAGTCCAGCGCGACAGCGATAGCGGGGTCGATCTGCGCCGCCGTGGCGGGGCGCAGGCCGCCGCCGTAATCCTCCAGCTCGACCGGCTGGACGCCGACCAACAGCATCCGCTCGGGGCAGTAGCCCATGAGCTGGGCCGTGGCGATCACGTCCTGGAAACCGGTCTGGTGCAGGCTCATCTTCTTGGCGCCCATGAAGGCCGGCACCTCGCCGTCCTCCACCACCTTGAGCGTTCCGGGGGCCAGGCCGTAGTCCACCGCGTCGAAGACGACGAGGACGTCGGCGGCCTCCATAAACGGCAGCAGGTAGAGACCTTGAGTGCCCCCGTCGAGCAGCGTCACCCCCTCGGGAAACGCCCAGCGCGCGGCCATCGTCTCGACACAGCGGACGCCGAAGCCCTCGTCGGCCCACAGCACGTTGCCGATACCCATGATCAAAACGCTGGTCACGTCGTTGTCCCCCCTGGTCTGTCCCTCACCGGCAGCGAACATGCCGGCCCTCCGTAAGGGGTGACAATAAAGCTGACGGACAGATTGGTTCCAGAAATTCGGTATGCCGTGGGATTCTATGACATCCTCTTATTATTATGTGTTTTTCTAAAAGAGCGGCGCCTTACGCAGCTTGGTGTATTGAACGATTATTTACCACTTATCATAACTTATGGAAGATGACATTGCATCGGACATGGAAAGGGCGCCCGGAAGGCGCCCTATCGACTTTCGCGATTCTGGCTGCGCGGCTCTCAGTCCGGGCGGTCGTCCTTGAACGTCCGCGTGCCCGAGATCATCGTCGAGACCATCGACTGGCGGCTCATGATGTCCTCGCGGATCGCCGCGTAGATGTGGATCATCATGAAGATGACGATGAACCACATCCCCAGATGGTGGATCGAGTGCAGCACCTGGCTGTTGCCGATCCAGGCCAGGAACGGCGCGGCGATGGTGTGCAGAACCGTGCCCGCCCCCGCGCCCTCGGCATAGAGCGCAAAACCGGTGACGATCATGAACGTCATCCCTACGGTCATGAAGAAGAACATGGCGATCTGCGCCAGCGGGTTGTGGCCCACGTATTTCTTGGGCGTCCGTTCGAGGAAGGCGTACCACTTTACCTCGTGCCAGACCTCGGCCCACCACGACCGCTTCCACACCGGCAGCATGAACATCTGCTTGGAATGGTGATTGCCGACGAAGGCCCAGTAGATGCGGCCGAAGAAGCCCACCGTCATGATCATCGCCGCCGCGAAGTGGGCGAATCGGATGTAGCCGAAGACGAACTGGTGCGTGGCCTCGGCGATGATCATGGTCGGCGGCGGCGATCCGATGAGATAGCCGGTGACGCAGAGGACGATGATCGCCGCGGCGTTGATCCAGTGCCAGAGCCGCACCGGCACCTCGTAGACATAAACGCTGGTGCGGCGGGCGACGGTGGCGCGGTCGGCCTCGGTGGCGTCTCCGGCCAGTGCGCGGGCGGGCGGGGCAGTGGCACCTCGTGTCATCGCATCCTCCCTCACCGCACCTTGACCCGGGTGAGTTCATCCCCGTCCGGCGACATCACGTGGGTCGAGCAGGCGAGGCATGGATCAAAGCTGTGCAGGGTGCGCAGGATCTCCACCGGCTCGTCGGGACGCTCCATCGGCGTGTTCAAGAGCGACGCCTCGAAAGCGCCGATGTTGCCCTTGCTGTCGCGCGGTGTGCCGTTCCAGGTCGTCGGCACGATGCACTGATAGTTCTCGATGCGTCCGTCCTTGATCTTGATCCAGTGACCCAGAGCGCCACGCGGCGCCTCGGCGATGCCGACGCCCTTGGCCTCCTTGGGCCAGGTCGACGGATCCCATTTCTCGATATTGGCCGTGCTTTCGTCGCCGTTCTTGATGTTGGTGACCAGCTTGTCGAAGAAATGCTTCTGCATCCGGCCGGCCCACTCGCTCTCCAGCGCGCGCGCCGCGGTGCGGCCCAGGGTCGAGAACAGTGCCTCGGTCGGCAGGTCCATGGTGCGCAACAGACCGTCGACCTGATTGACCACGTCCTCGTGCCCGCTGGCATAGGCAACCGTGTAACGGGCCAGCGGACCGACCTCCATGGCGTGCCCCCGCCAGCGCGGCGCCTTGATCCAGGAGTACTTGGCGTTCTCGTCGATCTCCTTGATGTTAGTCGGCGTGCCCTTGAGGTTCGGCCCCAGCTCGAAATGCGGGGTCGTCTCGCCGTCCCAGGGGTGCAGGCCGCGCCCCTTCTCGCCGTACTCGTACCAGGAGTGGTCGACGAACTCCTGAATCTGCTCGGGGTCGCGCACGTCGACGTCGTGCACCGTGCTCAGGTCGCCGTTGATCACCGCGCCGCGCACCATGTTCATGTTGGCCGCGTCGAAGTTGTTCCCCGTCTCGGGGACGTCGCCATAGGCCAGCGCGAACCTCGATGCCAGGCCGCCGCCATAGAGCCAGCTCTTGTAGAAGCCGGCGATGGCGATGACGTCCGGGATGTAGACGTTGTTGTTGAACTCGATGCACTTGTCGATGATGGAACTGACCATGTTCAGGCGTTCCATGTTGATCGCCCCGACCGCGCCGTCGCCGTGGACGTTGATCGGACAAGGCACGCCGCCCACCAGCCAGTTGGGGTGCGGGTTCTTGCCGCCAAAGATCGTGTGGATCTTCACGATCTCCTTTTGCAGGTCCAGCGCCTCCAGGTAGTGGGTCGTCGCCATGAGGTCGGCCTCGGGCGGCAGCTTGTAGGCCGGATTGTCCCAATAGCCGTTCTTGAACAGGCCCAACTGGCCCGACTCCACGAACTTCTTCAGCCGGTTCTGGACGTCCCGGAAATACCCCGGCGACGACAGCGGATGCGACGGCGACACCGTCTGCTGCAACTCGCTCGTCGCCTTGGGATCGGCCCTGAGCGCGTTGATCGGGTTCACCCAGTCCAGCGCGTGCAGGTGGTAGAAGTGCACGATGTGGTCGTGGATCTGGAGGTTCAGCTCCATGATGTTGCGGATCGAGTTGGCGTTTTCGGGGATCTGGATGCCCAACGCGTCCTCCACCGCCCGCACCGAGGCCAGCGCATGGACGCCGGTGCAGACGCCGCAGATGCGCTCGGTAAAGGCCCAGGCGTCGCGCGGATCGCGGCCTTTGAGGATGACCTCCAGCCCGCGCCACATGGTGCCGGTCGACACCGCGTTGCGGATCACGCCGTTCTCGTCGACGTTGACCTCGCAGCGCATGTGGCCCTCGATGCGCGTCACCGGATCGACGACGATGCGGCGGCCGGCGGTGTCGAGATCGAAACCGTTGGGGGTTTGCACGACCATGGCTCAGGCCTCCTCGTTCTGAACGGTGGGTTTGGACTGGGACTTGACCTGCGCCGATTTCAGCGCCGAGACCGCGGCATGCAGCGCGATGCCGCCGCCCACGACCCCCGCCGCGGCAAAGCCGACCTTGTCGGCGTTGGCCTCGACCCCGAACTGGGTGAGGTCCGTGACCCGGTCGTAAAAGCTGCCGTGGTCCCAGAACCCGTCCTCGGAACAGCCGATGCAGCCATGGCCCGACTGGATCGGGAAACTCACGCCTTCGTTCCAGCGCACGGTGGAGCAGGCGTTGTAGGTGGTCGGCCCCTTGCACCCCATCTTGTAGAGGCAATAGCCCTTGCGCGCGTTGTCGTCGTCCCAACTCTCGACGAACTGCCCGGCATCGAAATGCGGGCGGCGGTAGCACTTGTCGTGGATGCGCTGGGAATAGAACATCTTGGGCCGGCCCTGGCGGTCGAGCTCGGGCATCCGGTCGAAGGTCAGCATGTAGGTGATGACGCCGGTCATCACCTCGGCGATGGGCGGGCAGCCCGGCACCTTGATGATCGGCTTGTCGGTGATGACCTTGTGCACCGGCGTCGCCTGGGTCGGGTTCGGCTTGGCCGCCTGGACGCAGCCGTAGGAGGCGCAGGCCCCCCAGCTGATGATCGCCTTGGCGTCCTTGGCGGCGTATCTCAGCTTCTCCACGAAGGGTTTGCCGCCGGTGATGCAGAACATCCCGTCCTCGGCGAGCGGCGGGTTGCCCTCGACCGCCAGGATATACTCGCCCTTGTAGCGCTCGATCGTGTCGGCCATCGCCGCCTCGGCCGCGTGGCCCGCGGCCGCCATCAGCGTGTCGTCGTAGTCGAGGCTGATCATCGACAGCACGACGTCCTTCGCCAGCGGGTGCGCCGAGCGGATGAAGCTCTCCGAACAGCAGGTGCACTCCAGACCGTGGACCCAAATCACCGGCGTCCGCGGCTTGGTCTCCATCGCGTGGGCGATCTTGGGCACGAAGGACGGCCCGAGGCCCAGCGCCGCAGCCGTCAGCGAGCAGTATTTCATAAAGCTGCGGCGGGTGATCCCCTGCCGCCGCATCACGTCGTAGAAGGTTTCGATCTGATCCACGGGGCGCGGCCCTCCTCCATGTCGCGCAACGCCCGCGAATCGGCCATTGCATCCCTCGGCATACAATCTGCCGCAGACCCGCCGCCCCGCGCACGTCTCTCCGCCGTCCCGGTGCCCGCCCCGTCTTCCACCCTGAGATCAACGCCTTACGCCACAATCGACCACCGACGCGCCATCCCCGATCGGTGAGTCCCCGACCACCCGGCCGCGGAACTGGAAACCTCCTGTCCCCTCCTCATCTTGGCCGAAATACCCTCGGGGGGGCCTGCCGCAGGCAGGCGGGGGGCGGACAGCCCCCCTCAGACGGTCACAGCAGCCGCGCCGCCGCCACCGCCGCCTGCCCCAATGCCAGCCCGCCATCGTTCGCGGGCACCCGGCGCTGCACCAGCACCCGCCGTCCCTCCAGCCGCCGCAGGCACAGGTCGAGCAGCAGGGCGTTCTGAAAGCATCCGCCCGTCAGCGCCACCGGCCCCTCCCCTGCCACCGCCACCGCCGCATCGCAGACCGCCGCCGCCACGCCCGCATGGAACCGCGCCGCCATCTCCGCCACCGGCCGCCCCGCCGCCCGGTCATCGGCCCAGGCGCGGAACAGCGGTGCGGGATCCAGGATGCACCGCTCCGCCGCCATGGGGTAGGGCGCGGCGAGCGCCTCCGGCGCGTTGCCCGCCAGCGCCTCCAGCCGCATGGCTGCCTCGCCCTCATAGCTCTGGCGCATCGTGCAGATCCCCAACGCCGCCGCGAAGGCGTCGAACAGGCGCCCCGTCGAAGACGACGGCGGCGCGTTCACCCCCGCCGCCGCCGCCTGCCGCGCCACGCCCAGCGGCGCCTCTGGCAACAGCGCGTCGGCCAGGTCCCCCAACCCGGCCGCGTCGAGCCGGACCAGCAGGTTGCGCCAGGGCTCGGCCTGCGCCCGGTCCCCGCCGATCAGAGGGGCCGGCGCCAACCACGCCGCCCGCTCGTAGCCGCGGTAGTCGCCGACCAACACCTCGCCGCCCCACACCGTCCCGTCCGGCCCCAGCCCCAGACCGTCCAGCACGATCCCCGTCACCGGCCCGGCGTCGAGCGGCCAGCCGTTCTCGGCCAGGCACGACGCCAGATGCGCATGGTGGTGCTGCACCTCCACCAGCGGCACGCCCAGCGTCGCGGCCCGCGCCACCCCGTGCCGCGTCGCGCGAAAGTCGGGGTGCAGGTCCACCGCCACCGCCCCGGGGCGGTGGTCGAACAGAGCGGCATAGTCGCCGTCGGCGGCCAGGAACGCCTCCCAGGTCAGCGCCTCGTCCAGCTCGCCCAGGTGGTGGCCGAGAAGCGCCTGCCCCCCCTTGGTCAGGCAGATCGCCGCCTTCATCTGGCCGCCATAGGCCACCACGTCCGGCGCGTCGGCGAACCCCTCGTGCAGGGGCAGCGTCCCCGGCACCCGCCCCCGCGCCCGGCGCAGCACCATGCCCGGCCGCTCGACGCTGTCGTCTAGGCGCCGGGCGATGGGGCGGTCGTGCATGACGAAGGCGTCGGCGACATGGCCCAGCATCTGGCGTGCCTCGGCGTTGTCCACCGCCTGCGGCGCGCCCGAGATATTGCCCGAGGTCATCACCAGCGGCCGGTCCACCGCGTCGCAGATCAGGTGGTGCAGCGGCGTATAGGGCAGCATCCAGCCCAGGGTCCCCTGCCCCGGCGCCACACCGTCCGGTAGGCCCGCGCCGTCCCATGGCACCAGCACCACCGGCGCCGCCGGGTCGGTCAGCAGGGCCACCGCCTCTGGGTCCGGCCGGGCGTAGCGGTGCAAGACGTCGAGCGGCGCCATCAGGGCAAAGGGCTTGCCCGGCCGCCGCTTGCGCGCCCGCAGCCGCGCCACCGCCGCGGCGTCGGTGGCGTCGCAGGCCAGGTGGAACCCGCCCAGCCCCTTCACCGCCACGATCTCTCCCGCCGCCAGCCGCGCCGCCGCCCCCGCCACCGCATCGCCCGGCAGCACGGTGCCGTCCGGCGACTCCAGCCACACCCTCGGCCCGCAGTCGGGGCAGGCGATGGGCTGGGCGTGGAAGCGGCGGTCGGCGGGGTCCTCGTACTCGGCCCGGCAGGCAGGGCACATTGCGAACGCCGCCATCGAGGTCCGGGCCCGATCGTAGGGCAACCCCTCCAGAATGGTGAACCGCGGCCCGCAATGGGTGCAATTGGCAAAGGCATAGCCGTGCCGCCGCTCGGCCGGGTCGCGGATCTCGGCCGCGCAGGCGGCACAGGTCGCCGCGTCCGGCGTCACCCGGGTCTCGGCCCCCGCGGGTCCGCTGGCGGCGATGGTGAAATCCGCAGGTGCGCGCCCCTCCAGCGGCGCCCCCTCCACCGCGTCGACCCGCGCCAGCGGCGGCGCCCGGCGGGCGATGTCGGCCTCGAAGACGGCGACCGCCGGCCCCCAGGCCTCGATCAGCACGCCCTCGGCATCGTTCAGAACCTGCCCCGTCACCCCGTGTTCGCGCGCCAGGGTCCAGACGAAAGGCCGGAACCCCACCCCCTGCACCTGCCCGCGCACCCGGATCCGCCGCCCCGTCATCGCGCCCCCCGCCCGCCGCAGATGCGCGCCCCGCCAAGACTTTCCTTTCCAAATATCCCGGGGGGGCGAGGCGCAGCCGAGCGGGGGCTGGCCCCCTTCGACCCTGCGGACAGGCGCCGCGGTGCGGTCAATGCACCGTGCAGACCATGCACGGGTCAAAGCTCCGCACGATGTGCTGGACGCTCAGCGGCGTGTCCTCGTCCGCGCCGACCGGCGCCCCCTCCAGGGCCGCCTCCAGCGCGCCCGGCACCCCGTCGCCGTCGCGGGGCGAGAAGTTCCACGTCGTCGGCGCGACGATCTGATAGCCGGCGATGCGCCCGCCCTCGATCCTCAGCCAGTGGCCCAGCGCGCCGCGCGCCGCCTCGACCAGGCCGACGCCCTCACCGTCGGACGGCATCATGCCCCGGGCCATGAACGGCGCGTCGGGGTCGATCCCGGCGCACCACGTCTCCAGCAGAACCTGGGTGCGCGCGATCTCGATCAGCCTGCCCGCGACGCGGGACGTCACCCCGCCCCCGGCACGGGCCAGCGCCACCGCCAGGGGATGACCGTCGACCACCTGACGGGCGAAGGCGCCGGTCTCCACGACCTGACCCGCCATCCGCGGCGCCTTGCACCAGGAGTAGCCCGGCGCGGCCATGTCCTCGTCCGGTTCGGTCAAGCCGTCGGCGGGGTGGCGGGGCCCGCCCTGCATCCAGCTATGGGCGGTGTGCTCGACCACCTCCGACAGGTCCAGCGCGCCGCGCCGCCCCTCGGCCCAGAGCCCGGCGGCAAAGGCCGGGCCCCCGGCCTGGGGATAGGCGCCATAGGACAGATACCGCCCCGGCCCGCGGCCTACCGCGTCGAGGTCCAGGTCCGCGGCGGCGTGCAGGAATAGACCGGCATCCCCGGTCTCCCACGCCATCAGCGCCGCGGGATCGGTCAACTCGGCGAACGATTCCAGGGGCGCGCCGAAGAGCTCGCGCTCCAGAAACCCGCGGAACTGCCTGAGCGTCAGGGCGATGCGCACCTTGTCGCGAGGGCCGGGCGCACGGGTCACCCCGCCGGGCTGAAGCGCCAGGGTATGGGGCCACTTGCCCGCCAGGAGGCCCAGGATGTGCATCAGTTGCGCGCGCGCCGCCACCGCCGCCCGGGCGCCGCTGCCCTGGGTGGCGAGGAACCGGTCCTCGACGGCCGCGTGCCAGGTCCGCCCGACATAGGCCGGCCGGGCGAAGTCGGCCATGAAGAACAGGTAGAAGTGGGTCAGGTGATCGCAGACGTTCTCGATGCCGTGGATCAGTTGCGCCACCCGTTCGCCCTCGGGCGCGGGGGTCAGGCCCTGGGCGTCGGCCAGGGCGCGGGCCGCCGCCGCCGACTGGCTGATCGAGCAGATGCCGCAGATCCGCGGGGTGAGGGTCAGCGCGTCGCGCGGGTCCTTGCCCAAGAGCATGATCTCGAACCCGCGAAAGAGGGGGCTGTTGACGCGGGCGCGAGCGACGCGGCCCTCCTCGACGTCCAGCGTCACCTCCAGATCGCCCTCGACCCGATTGAACGGGCCCACCACCAGCCGCGGCATCAGTCCCCCGGCCGCCGCGGGACCGGCGGCACGGCGATCCGGTCCGACGTGGCGTTGACGCCGACCCGCCGCGGCGTCGCGGCCTTGCTGAGCGAGGCCAGCGCCATGAACCATGCCTTGGGCATGTCGGACGGCAGGCCCACCGGGATCCCGGCGATCTTGGGCGTCTCGGTGAAGGCGTGGCGCGGTTCTTCGAACTCGGGCTCGGTGCAGGCGATGCAGGGGTATCCGGCGCGGGTGCACGAGCCCTGCCCGTTCCAGGGCCGGATGTTGCAGTCGCCCACCGCCTGGGTGCCGACGCAGCCCAGATGCTCCATCATGCAGCCGATCTCGCTCAGGCGCTCCGCGCTGGCCTTGTACTCGTAGAACTCGTTCTTGGGACAGGCGTGGTGGACCAGGTGGTCGGTGTAGAACCGCGGCCGGGCGAAGTCGTCCAGCGCGGCGGCGTCGAGCGTGCCCGACGCGATCAGCATCAGCGTTTCGGTCACCCAATCGGGGTGGGTCGGACAACCGGCGACGTTGATCACCGGCAGGCCCATCCGGCTACGAAAGCCCTGGGGCAGGGCGCCACCGGGGAGCGCCCCGTCGAATTGCAGACCCACGGCGCCAGAGGGGTTGCCGCCCGCCGACGTGACGCCCCCGAAGGCCGCGCAGCTGCCCACCGCCATCACGTGGCCCGCGAGAGGCGCCAGCCGCCGGACCCATTCCAGCATCGGCCGTCCGGTGCCCCCCAGCATGTTGTAGCGGCCGCTGCCCTTGGGGCCCGTGGCGATCGACCCTTCGACGCAGAGGATGTCGAGCGCGCGCGCGCCCCCTTCGATCTCGGCCAGGAGGGTGCGGACCTCGGCGCCGGTGGCCTGACTGACCGCAGGGTGCCACAACAGGTCGATCCCCGCCGACTCCAACGTCTCGAACACACCGGGGTTCTCGGCGCAAAGGAGCGACATGGTGCAACCGCCGCATCCGGCCGCCTGGAGCCACAGAACCGTGGTCATCGCGCGCCGCCCCCCCGCGGCAGGTCGAGGCGGAAGCAGGTCCCGGCCCCGCCGCCCACAAGGCGCAGGTCGCCGCCATGCTCCTCGGCGATCTTGTGGCTGATGGCGAGGCCCAGGCCCGTGCCCTGCCCCACCGGTTTGGTGGTGAAGAACGGGTCGAAGATGTGGGCGGCCACGTCCGCCGGGATGCCGGGGCCGTTGTCGCGGACCTCCAGCCAGGCCGCGCCGTCCGCCACGCCCGCCGACAGGCGGACCTGGGCGTCGGCCCGTTCCGCGACCGCGTCGACGGCGTTCTGCACCAAGTTCATGATCACCTGCTGCACATGCCCCGGACGCCCGCGCGCCATGACCTCGCCGGGCAGGTCGAAGACCAGGTCGACCCCCTGCTTGGTTCCGCGCTGCACCCAACTGGCGCCGATGCGCCCCGCCTCGGCCAGGTCGAACTCGACCACTTCTCCGGTGCCGTCGCTGCTGAGACGGCGCAGGTCCTCGACGATGTCGCGGACCCGCGCGGCGCCGTCGCGGGCGCCGTCGATGGCGTGGCGGAGGTTGCGCAGCTCACGGTCGAGCTTCAACTCTTCGCGCAGGCGGACCAGCTCGGGCCGGTCCGCGCCCGCCGCCACCCGTTCGAAATAGGTCTCGAACTTGCCCGCGTAGCGCTCCAGCGCGTGGGCGTTCGCGTAGACAAAGCTGATCGGATTGTTCAGCTCGTGCGCGACCCCGGCCAGGAGCCGGCCCAGGGAGGCGAGCTTTTCGTTGTGGACCAATTGGGTCTGCGCCTGTTTGAGTTGCGCGTGGCTCTCTTCGAGATCGGCGAAAGCGCGGCGCAACTCGCCCACCGGCCGGCCTGACAGAACCGCTCCGGCGCTGCGCATCCGGTCGTCGAGCCGGGGCGACAGGCTGACATCCAGGGGTTGCGGGCCGTCGGCGGCAGCGAGGCTCAGCTCCAGCGTCGTGGGCGCGCGGTCGAAGATCACCCGTTCGAGCGCCGCGTCGAACCGCTCAGGGTCGGCAAAGAGACCCGCCGCCGGCTTGCCCACCACCGCCTTGCGCGGGCGGCCGGTCAGGTCGAGGACCGACTGGCTGAGTTCGACCACGGTGCCGCTTCGGCCGATGACCACGTGCACGTCGGTCGACGAGGCCAGGAGCGAGGCCATCACCGCGCGCAGCTCCTCCAACTCGCGGTTGCGCGCCTCCAGCTCGCTCTGGTTGCGGATCAGCGCGGAATAGGTGTCGTCCACCGCGCGCAGCACCTCGCCCCAGGCATGGTCGGAAAACCCGGCATGGGCGGCCGCCTCGGGGGTGGGGTCGTGCTTGCTCATGGGGCGATCATACCGTGCGCCGCGGCCATTGCGACGACTTTCGCGCCCGGGCTGCGGCATCCTGTCCGCACCGGCGCGGTTGTCGCATGGCCGTTACGCCGGGGTGCAAGATGGCCGGGTCACAGCCGACACGGCGGGCCAGGGTCCCGAAGGCCCCCCGCCCGCCGTCCAATCAGGAGAGCACACGTGTCCCGCAAATCCATCATCGACGACCCCCAATACGGCAACAAGGCCGAAGCCTTCGAGGCGTTCGACGACATCCCGACGAACCCGAATCTGGGCAACACGATCGGCGACGTGATCAACCGCCGCTACGGCCGCCGCGAGGTGATGCGCGGGATGCTGGGGGTGAGCGCGACCACTGCGTTGTTCGGGGCGACCGCCTTGACCGCGCCGCGGCAGGCCGCCGCCGCCGCCGCCAGCCGCTACGACTTTGACGAGCTCCAGTGGGGCAACGACACCACCCACCACATCGCCGAGGGCTACGACGCGCGGGTGCTCCTGCGCTGGGGCGACCCGATCACGGCCGACGCCCCCGCCTTCGACCCGATGAACCAGACCGCCGAGGCCCAGCTCCAGCAGTTCGGCTACAACAACGACTACGTGGGCTTCTGGACCTACGAGGACGGCCGCTCGGTCCTGTGCGTGAACCACGAATACACCAACGAAGAGGTGATGTTCCCCGCCCTCGGTCGTCAGGACAACGCCGATTTCGCCGGCATGACCAAGGAGCTGGTGGACATCGAGATCGCGGCCCATGGCGGCACCGTGGTCGAGTTGGCAAAGGACGGCCAGGGCGCCTGGCAGGTCAAGCTGGACAGTCCGCTGAACCGCCGCATCTCGCCGCTGAACACCGACATGACCTTCTCCGGCCCTGCCGCGGGTCATGCCCGCCTGCGCACCGGCGACGACGCCGAGGGGATGCGCGCCGCGGGCACCATCAACAACTGCGCCGGCGGCATGACGCCCTGGGGCACCTACCTGATGGCCGAGGAAAACTTCCACGGCTATTTCTGGACCGACAATGTCGACGCCGAGGGCAAGGTTGTCGCCGACTCGGGCAACCCCGAGGCGACCTCCTACGGCCGCTACGGCGTGCCCGGCCGCTGGTATGCCTGGGGCAAGTTCTACGACGCCTGGAACGTCGACAAAGAGCCGAACATGCCCAATAAATACGGCTGGATCGTCGAGGTCGACCCGCTGGACCCCGACGCGATGCCGGTCAAGCACACCGCGCTCGGCCGCTTCCGCCACGAGGGCGCCGAGACCACGGTGGCCCCGGACGGACGGCTGGTGATCTACTCCGGCGACGACAACCGCTTCGACTATGTCTACAAATACGTCTCGGCCGGGATCGTCTCGGACGACCGCGCGGCCAACTCGGCTCTGCTGTCGGACGGCACGCTCTACGTGGCGCGGTTCGACGAGGACGGCACGGTGACGTGGATGCCGCTGGTCCACGGCGAGGGGCCGCTGACCGCCGAGAACGGGTTCAACGACCAGGGCGACGTGATGATCGACACCCGCCTGGCCGCCGACCTGCTGGGCGCGACGCCCATGGACCGCCCCGAGGACATCCAGCCTCGCGGCGACGGGACGGCAGTGGTCATGCTGACCAACAACACCCGCCGCGAGGTCGGGGACGAAAACGCCGCCAACCCGCGCGCCGACAACGCCTTCGGTCACATCCTGGAGATCAAGGAGGACGGCGGCGACCACGCGGCGACCACCGGCACCTGGGACATCGTGGTGCGCTGCGGCGACCCCGAGATCGCCGACGTGGGCGCCATGTGGCACCCCGAGACCTCGGAATCGGGCTGGTTCGGCTCGCCCGACAACTGCGCCTACGACGCCGACGGGCGGCTCTGGATCTCGACCGACCAGGGCGGCAACTGGGGCAAGACAGGCAAATCCGACGGCCTCTACTCGCTGGAGACCGAAGGCGACCTGCGCGGGCATTCCAAGCTGTTCTTCCGCTGCCCCGTGGGCGGCGAACTGTGTGGGCCCTACTTCGGCGACGACGGCGCGACGCTGTTCCTCGCCGTGCAGCATCCTGGCACGGATGGCACCAAGGACCTCGTCGGCTTCGCCCGCAACTCGACGTTCGAGGATCCGGCCACCCGCTGGCCCGACTTCGCCGAGGGGATGCCGCCGCGGCCGTCGGTGGTCATCGTGACCAAGGAGGGCGGCGGCAAGATCGCCGGCTGACCCTCCCGATCTCTTCCCTGCGCGGCGCCGGAGCCTCTCCGGCGCCGTTGTCGTTTCGCACCGGGCGCGCGGACCGACGACGACACGGCGTCGCAGCGCGACCTCGTGTCCCTTGCGGGGTGGGTGGCGCTGCGGTGCGGCGGAGCTACTTATCCTTTCATCACACCCGCAGAGGATGCCACGATGGACCTGTCCTTCGGCGTCGACGCGGTGCTCTTGGCGCGCATCCAGTTCGCCTTCACCGTCTCGTTCCACTTCGTCTTTCCGGCCTTCACCATCGGCTTGGCGAGCTTTCTCACCGTGCTCAACGGGATGTATCTCTGGACCCGCGACGAGACCTATCTCCAGCTCTTCAAATACTGGCTGAAGATCTTTGCCATCTCCTTTGCCATGGGCGTCGTGTCGGGCATCGTCATGTCCTACCAGTTCGGCACCAACTGGTCTGTGTTCTCGGACCTGGCCGGACCCGTGATCGGACCGTTGATGGCCTACGAGGTGCTCACCGCGTTCTTCCTCGAAGCGGGGTTCCTCGGAATCATGCTCTTCGGCCGCGAGAAGGTGGGCAACACGCTGCACATGGTGGCCTGCGTGATGGTGGCGGTGGGCACCGCGATCTCGGCCACCTGGATCCTCAGCGTGAACTCGTGGATGCAGACGCCGGTGGGGTTTTCCATCGACCCCGACACGGGCCAGTTCTTGCCCGAGGATTGGTGGGCCATCGTCTTCAACCCCTCGTTCCCCTATCGCCTGGCGCACACGCTGACCGCCGCTTATCTGACCACCGCGTTCATCGTCGGCGGCGTGGGCGCGTGGCACCTGCTGAAGGGTCGGGTGCTGAACAAGGGCGTGCTGACGATGTTCTCGATGGCCATGTGGATGGCCGCCGTGGTCGCGCCGTTGCAGATCATCGTGGGCCATGAGCACGGGCTGAACACCTACGAATATCAGCCGACCAAGGTGCTGGCGATGGAGGGGCATTTCGACAGCTACGAGGACGGCGTGCCTTTGATCCTCTTCGGCATCCCGGACCAGGCGGCGGGCGAGATGCGCTATGCGGTCGAGATCCCGCGGATCGGCGGTCCGATCCTGAACAAGCCCTGGGACGCCCAGATGGACGGCCTAGACACCGTGCCGGACGAGTTGGAGCCGCCCGTGGGCATCGTGTTCTGGTCGTTCCGGGTGATGGTGGGGATCGGCCTTCTGATGACGGTCGTGGGCCTCTGGAGCCTGGTGAGCCGGGTCCGAGGACGGCTCTACGACGACCGCTGGCTGCACCGCGCCGCGCTGGTCATGGCGCCGTCGGGCCTGATCGCCGTCCTGGCGGGATGGATCACCACCGAGGTCGGGCGCCAGCCTTTCGTCGTCTATGGCGAGCTTCTGACCGCCGAGGCGGCCTCGCCCCTCGGCGCGGCGGCGGTGGGCGCATCGCTGGTCGCATTCATCCTGATCTATTTCGCGATCTTCGGGGCCGGGGTGGTGTACATCCTGCGGCTCATGGCAACGCCGCCCCTGCCCGGGCAGCGCGGGGTGCGCGAAGAGCCGGGGCCGATCCGCACCGCCGGCATCATGCCGGCCGAGCATCAGACGGGCGACATGAACAAGGAGGGGACCGCGTAGGGCCATGGAGATCAGCTTGGACCTCACCGTCGCCTGGGCGCTGCTCCTGGCCTTTGCCGTCTACGTCTACGTGATCCTGGACGGCTTCGACCTGGGGATCGGGATCCTCTATCCGTTCTTTCCGGAAAAGCGCGACCGCGACCTCCTGATGAACTCGGTCGCGCCGGTCTGGGACGGCAACGAGACCTGGCTGGTGCTGGGGGGCGGGGGCCTCTTCGCGGCCTTCCCGCTGGCCTATGCCATCATCATGCCGGCAGTCTATCCGCCGGTCATCGCGATGCTTCTGGCCCTGGTGTTCCGCGGCGTGGCATTCGAGTTCCGCTGGCGGGCCGCACGGTTGTTCTCGCGCTGGTTCTGGGACGCAGCGTTCATCGGCGGTTCGGTGGTGGCGGCGCTGACCCAGGGGATCATCCTCGGCGCGCTGCTCCAGGGGATCGAGGTCGACGGCCGCGCCTATGGCGGCGGCTGGTGGGACTGGCTGTCGCCGTTCTCGCTCCTCTGCGGTGCGGCGGTGGTGGCGGGATACGGCCTGTTGGGCGCGTGCTGGCTGAACATGAAGATCGAGGGCGAGGTGCAGCAGAAGGTGCGCCGGCTCGCCCGCCTCTTCGGCATCGCCACGGTGGCCTTTATCGTCGCGGTGAGCGCCGCCACGCCGTTCCTGGAGGCGGCCTATTTCGACCGCTGGCTCGGCTGGCCCGGCATCCTCTACGTGGCGCCGGTGCCGGTGCTGGTCGGCCTCTTCACCCTGCTCCTGGCGCGGGCGCTCCTGGCGGATGGGCGCGACTGGCTGCCCTTCGTCCTGGCGCTGGGGCTGTTCGGGCTGTGCTTTGCCGGACTGGGGGTGTCGATGTGGCCCTACGTGATCCCGACCGAGGTGACGTTGTGGGAGGCCGCCAGCCCCTACAAATCCCAGCTCTTCATGTTCGTGGGCGCGGTGGTGCTGGTGCCGGTGATCCTGGCCTACACCGGCTATGCCTACTGGGTGTTCAGGGGCAAGCTCGACCCGGAAAAGGGCTATCACTGATGCTGCGCAAGGTCGGGTGGTTCGTGGCGATCTGGGCGCTCAGCGTCGGCGCCTTGGGGATCGTCGCCTACGGAATCCGGCTGGTGCTGCACTGAGGCGGGGGCGGGCCGGGCCCGCCGCCGCCGCATTTGTTACGCCGCGCGCCGCCCCTGGGGCTTGCCGCGCGCGCGCCGCCGCCCTCCCGCGGGCCGTGCGCGCCCGCCGCCGGGCTTGACCTTGCCCTTGCGCTCGACGGCGTGGGGCGTGCCGCCGATCACCGGGATTGCCTTCCCAATGAGCTTTTCGATGTCGCGCAGTTCGCCGGTCTCGTCGGGCGCGCAGAACGCCACGGCACGGCCCGACCGGCCCGCCCGCGCGGTGCGGCCGATGCGGTGGACATAGTTGTCGGCGACGTTCGGCAGGTCGTAATTGTAGACATGGGCGATGCCGGCGATGTCGATGCCCCGCGCCGCCACGTCGGTCGCCACCAGCACCCGCATCTCGCCCGCGGTGAACGCACGGATCGCGCGCTCGCGCTGGCCCTGGCTCTTGTTGCCGTGGATCGACACCGCGGCAAAGCCCTGGGCCACCAGCCCCTTCATCAGCCGCTCGGCCCCGTGCTTGGTCCGGGCAAAGACCAGCGCCAGCTCGTCGCGGTGGGCGTCGAGGTATTCGGCCAACAGGCGCGCCTTGTCCGCCTGGGCGCCGACGTAGTGCAGGCCCTGGTCGATCTTGTCGATGGGCTTGCCCGGCGGTGCCGTCTCGACACGCACGGGGTCGGTCAGATAGGCGCTGGCCAGCTCGGCCATCTGCTTGGGCATGGTGGCCGAGAACAGCATCGTCTGGCGCTCGCGCGGCAGCAGCGGCGCGATCCGGCGCAGCGCGTGGATGAAGCCGAGGTCGAGCATCTGGTCGGCCTCGTCCAATACCAGATAGCGCGCGTCGGACAGCTCCACCGCGCGGCGGTCGAGCAGGTCGATCAGGCGGCCGGGCGTGGCCACCAGCAGGTCGGTGCCGCGGGCCAGACGCTGAATCTGCGCGTTGATGCCCGCGCCGCCGACCACCAGCCCGATCTTGAGCGGCGTGCCCTGGGCATAGTCGGCCAGCGTGTCGCGGATCTGCTTGGCCAGTTCGCGGGTCGGGGCGAGGATCAGGGCGCGCACGCGCTTGGGCGCGGGCCGCTCGCCGGGATGGGTCAGCGCGTGGATCAGCGGCAGGCCGAAGGCCGCCGTCTTGCCGGTGCCGGTCTGGGCCAGGCCCATGACGTCGCGGCCGTCCATCGCGTGCGGCATCGCCTTGCGCTGGATCGGGGTGGGATCGGTGATCCCCTGCTGGGCCAGTTTGGCCACGAGGCGGGGCGAGAGCCCCAGCATGGAGAAGTCCATGGAATATCCTTTGGGCTGCGGACCGCCCCCTCGGGGCGCCGCATGTCGAAGACATAACGCGGCCGCCCGGAACCGGGGGCCGTCGTCGCGATCGGGCGCGCCGCCATCGGGGCGGCACAGGACCCCGCGCGTGAATGGGAACCTTGGGAAAGAGTGGCGTGACGCGTGGCGCCCTCGGGGCGCCTCCTGCTCACGCGGCAGACAACGTCGTGCCTGCGACATGGGCCCCCGCGACGGGGATGTCAACCGCGGGGGCGGCAGCCGGGCTCAGCCCGGCTGTTTGGTGGTGCGCAGATACGGCAGCTTCTTGTCGAAGCTTCCGAACGTCTCGGTCGCCTCGTCGTCCGAGACCGCGGCGGTGACGATGACGTCGTCGCCGTCCTGCCAGCCCGCAGGCGTCGCCACCTTGTGCCTGGCCGTCAGCTGGATCGAATCGAGCGCCCGCAGGATCTCGTCGAAGTTGCGGCCCGTCGTCATCGGATAGGTCAGGGACAGCTTGACCTTCTTGTCGGGGCCGATGACGAACACCGTGCGCACCGTCTGGTTGTCGGCCGGGGTGCGGTCGGCGGGGTCGCCCGACGCCTCGGCCGGCAGCATGTCGTAGAGCTTGGCCACCTTCATCTCGGGATCGCCGATCATCGGATAGCCGACGTCGTTGCCGGTCACCGTCTTGATGTCGGCCTTCCAGCGGTGGTGGTCCTCCACCGGGTCGACGCTGATGCCGATGATCTTGGCGTTGCGCTTGGCGAACTCCCCGGCCATGCCCGCCATCATCCCCAACTCGGTCGTGCAGACCGGGGTGAAGTCCTTGGGGTGGCTGAACAAGATCGCATAGCCGTCGCCGATCCAGTCATGGAACCGGATCTCGCCCTCGGTGGTGTCGGCGGTGAAGTCGGGGGCGGTGTCGCCCAATCTCAGTGCCATGGGGGCCTCCTGATGGTTTTGGCCGGAACCTATGCGCGCCCGCGCCGGATGCAATCCGCGGGACGGCAGAAAAGGACGCCCTCACCGGGGCGCCCTGGGGGCGGAACGGGCGTTCCGCAGGGGACGGGATGGGGCGGAGCGGCGTCCGCCCGCGCCGTCACTCGGCCGGGACGGCCCGCGACGTGCGCCCGCCCGGTGCCAGCGGCAGGGCGAAGGCCACGACGACAAAGACCAGGCCCAGCGCGATGCCCAACAGATCGCCCGACACCGCGAACAGACCGTCGTAGCCCGACTCCGGGACCTCGCCCAGCGTCACCTTACCCCCGGCCACGGAGTCGAGGAGGCCCGTCGCTTTCCACGCCGGATAGGTGGCCATGTAGGCAGCGGCGCCCAGGAGCCCCCCGGCGATGAAGAACAGCGCGTCCTTGCGCCCCGTCGCCGCGGCGGCGACGCCGGTGCCCGGGCAATAGCCCGCAGCGGCCCAGCCGAGGCCCAAAAGCAGCCCACCGATGAACACGCCGATATAGGCCGACTTCACCGACATGTGGGCGACGTCGACCAGGCCCAGCATCTGACCCCCAAACATCAGGATCGAGCCGGTGCCGATGGCCAGCAGGATGGTCTTCATCAGCGCCAAGCGCCGTAGCGTCAGCATCCCGGTGATCACAGTGGGGTTGGTGGCGCCGATGCGGTCCAGCACGAACCCGAAGGCGGCGCCGATGAGGATGGCGAGAAGGATGCTCATGGGTCAGCCCTCCTTGTACATGAGGCGTGCGGTGGGAATGGCGGCGAGGAACGCCCCGGCGGCAAAGATGTAGCCAGAGAGTGCCGTCTGCATCATGCCGCTCATCATGTGGCCCGAGGTGCAACCTCCGGCGAGCCGCGCGCCGTAGAGCACCACCGCCCCGCCGACGAAGGCGACGGCGTAGCGAGCCCAGGGCGTGTCGCCGTGGTTGGCGCGCCAGACCTCGGGCAGGCGCCGCTCGGCCCGGCCGATGCCCCCCTTGAGAAGCGCCGAGGCGAGCGCACCGGCGGCCATCGCCAAAACGAAGACGAAGCTATAGTTCAGCGGGTTCGCAGCCGACTTGGCATATTTGCCGTCCGACTTGGCCATGTAGGCGTTCGTCGAGGTGTAGCCGTCATCGGTCTGGGTGATGAACCCGGGCGACAGGGCGTCGGCGACGATGCCGTCTAGGATGACGAACTGCGTGCTCACGCCGATGGGTTTGACCAGGAGGACGGCGGCAAAGAACACCGCTCCGAGCAGGACGCCCCCCAGTTTCCAGTCGAGTGTCATTGGAAATCTCCTTTGCGACGGGGCCGAAGCCGCCGGGGCGAATCGGCGGACGGCGATCATGGCGCCACGCTAGACCCACCGGCCGCGAAGATCGGTGATTTGATCACAGAGGCGTGGCGGGTGCGCGACAGGCCAACTCTCGTCTGACGTGAACGAATCGCTTGCCGAAACCGGTTTCGGGGGAAATTTTAGGAATTGGGAGGACGAGTTGACTGTGAACGCAGCGACCACAGAACGGCGGACCGCGGGGCGGGGGCGCGTGACCATCAGCGATCTCGCCGCGCATCTCGGGGTGACCAAGAGCACGGTGTCGCGGGCGCTGAACGGATATTCCGACATTGCCGAGGCGACCCAACTCAGGGTCAAGCGGGCGGCGGCGCAGCTGGGCTATCGGCCCCTGAGCCACGCCCAGGCGATCCGCACCGGCCGCAGCCGCGCCTTGGGCTTCGTGCTGCAATCGGACCTGCACGACGGCTATCGGCCGTTTCTGTCGGAGTTCCTGGCGGGCATGACCCACGCGGCGAGCACCGAGAACTGGACCCTCACCGTCGCCCAGGCCGAGAGCGAGGACGACGTGCTCGACACCTTCGAGCGACTAATCGCGGAGCACAAGGTCGACGGCTTCGTCCTGCCGCGGACCAAGAGCGCGGATCCCCGCATCGACCGGCTCCGGGCGATGGACGTGCCCTTTGTCCTCTTCGGCCGCACCGCGCGGCCCGACGGCTGCGCCTGGTTCGACATCTCCGGCGAAACGGCGATGGCGGCGGCGGTGGCGCGGCTGGCGGACATGGGACATCGGCGGATCGCCCATATCGGCGGCGCCGAGGGATTCCACTACACCCGCCTCAGGGCCGAGGGCTATCGCGACGGGCTGCGCGCCGCCGGCCTGCCGTGGGACCCGCGTCTGGTGTGCCATGACGCGGCGGGACACACCGATGGACGCGCGGCGGCGCGGCGTCTTCTGACGCTCGACCGTCCGCCCACGGCCATCGTCGCCGCGGTGGATCTGGCCGCCCTCGGCGCCTATCAGGCCATCGCAGAGGCCGGTCTGACCGTCGGCCGGGAGGTGTCGGTGATCGCCTACGACGGCACGCCGCTGGCCGCCTATGCCGCACCGCCCCTGACCACGTTTTCGGTCGATTCCCGGCACGCCGGCGCCCGCCTGGCCGCACTGCTGATCGCGCGGATCCGCGGTGCCGCGCCGGAAGACCTGCGCGAGGTGGTCGAGGCCACGCTGATCGTCCGCGGCTCGGACGGGCCGCCGGTTCTGACATCCCACGACCTGGGCGCGCGCCTGGCGCAGAGCCGGGCGATGGGCCCCCTTCATCCATGATCCTAAACGGGAGGACGCATTCCATGACCTTCACCCCCAAAGGCGTTCCGGCGCTGATGCTGGGCACGGCGCTCGCGGTGTCTCTGGGCGCCGGTTCGGCCCTGGCCGACATCCGCTTCTGGACCACCGAGGAGCAGCCCGAGCGCCTGGCCAAACAGCAAGAAATGGCCGCCGCATTCGAAGAGCAGTCGGGCATCGCGGTCGAGGTGATCCCGGTCAGCGAGAGCGACCTGGGCACCCGCGCCACCGCGGCCTTTGCCGCGGGCGACCTGCCGGACGTGATCTATCACACGCTGCAATACGCCCTGCCCTGGGTCGAGAGCGGGATCCTGGACGCCGAAGCGGCGACCGAGGTGATCGAGATGCTGGGCCCCGACACCTTTGCCGCCGGCGCGCTGGAGATGGCGGCGACCGAGGACGGCTATGCCAGCGTCCCCGTCGACGGCTGGACCCAGATGCTGGTCTATCGCAAGGACCTGTTCGAAGAGGCCGGGCTGGAGCCGCCCACCACCTACGGCTCGGTGATCGCCGCCATCGAGGCGCTGCACAACCCGCCCGAGATGTTCGGCTTCGTCGCCGCGACCAAGGTGGACGAGAACTTCATGTCGCAGGTTCTGGAGCACGTGTTCCTGGCCAACGGTGCCACGCCCGTGGGTCCGGACGGCTTCACCGGCTTCGAGGAAGGGCCAACGATCGAGGTCCTGGAGTTCTACAAGGCCATCGCCGAGGCGTCGCCCCCCGGCGAGCTCTACTGGGACCAGTCGCGCACGCTCTATTTCGCGGGCGACGCGGCGATGATCATCTGGTCGCCCTTCATCCTGGACGAGCTGGCCGGCCTGCGCGACAGCGCCCCTCCGACGATCAACGACGACCCCACCTCGTCCGAGCTGGCGTCGAAGACCGGGATCGTCACCAACTTCGCCGGGCCGTCGAACCCCGACGGTGCGGCCTGGGCCGACATCCGCTATTTCGGCATCACCGCCGACGCGGACATCGAGGCGGCGCAGGACTTTATCCGCTTCTCCATGGACGACGGCTATACCCAGACGCTGTCCATCGCGCCCGAGGGCAAGTTCCCGGTGCGCCGTGGCACGGCCGAGAACCCGTCTGAGTTCATCGACGCCTGGGCGACGCTGCCGGTGGGCGTGGACCGCAAGGCGCCCCTGGGCGACCTCTACGCGCAAGAGATGATCGACGAGATCGTCGGCGGCCTGGACGTGGCCCAGCGCTGGGGCGTGGCGGACGGGCAGCTGGCCCTGGCCTCCAAGATCATCAACAGCCAGGCGATCAACCGGGTCGTGCGCGAGTTCATCGACGGTCGGATCGAGGCGGCCGAGGCCGTGGCCAAGATGAACGACGAACTGTCCGGCATCTGAGGTGCCGGATGCGGGCGGCCCGCTGACGGCCGCCCGCCCACCGTCCGAACCGAGGGAGGCCGCCATGACGGCATTGGAACCACCCAAGGGCACCGGCCCTCTGGGCCGACGCGAGGCGCGCCTGGCCTGGGGGCTGCTCCTGCCGACCATCACCATCGTGTCGCTGGTGGTGATCCTGCCGCTGCTGTCGATCTTCTGGATCAGCTTCAAACCCGTGGGCCTGGCCGATCTGCGCCCGCCCGCCCCGGTGGTCCGCGAGTCCGTGCGCGGCCGGCCCGAGGCGGACGGCGACGCCGCCACCCTGCAGTACCGCCTGCGCAACTCCAGCCAGGACAAGCCGATCCTCGGCGTGACGCTGACCGACGAGATCCCCGAAGGCCTGACCGTGGGCGAGATCGACCCGCGCTGCACCCTCGACGGGCGCACCCTGTTCTGCGACCTCGGCGATTGGGAGGGCGGCCAGCGCGAGGAGATCGAGATCCCGGTCGTCGTCTCGGGCGCATTCCTCGACGCCGGAGTGGACCTGGACGACTCGCCCGCGGGCCTGACCGGCCGGGCCGAGAACATCCTGACCAACCTGGACTTCACCCTGGAGAACTTCGTCCGCGTCTTCGACGGGGACGAGTTCTGGGGGGTGCTCTGGGTCACGATCTTCTACACCGTGTTCGGCACCATCGGGGCGCTGGTGATGGGCCTCTTCGCGGCGATGCTGCTCGACAAGTCATTCCGCGGGCAGGGGATCCTGAGGGGCCTCTACCTCTTTCCCTACGTCGCGCCGGTGATCGCCGTCGCCTTTACCTGGGTGACGCTGTTCGACCCGTTCTCGGGCTCGGCCAATGCGCTGCTGATCCAGATGGGGGTGACCGACGGCGCCATCAACTTCTTCGGCGAGCGGCCTTTGGCGCTGATCATGGTGACAGTGTTCGAGATCTGGCGCTACTTCCCCTTGTCGTTCCTGTTCATCCTGGCGCGGATGCAGTCGATCCCCGACGACATGTACGAGGCCGCGGACATGGACGGCGCCAGCCCGTTCCAGAAGTTCTGGTATCTCTCCATGCCGCAGCTTCTGGGCATTCTCAGCGTCCTGTTCCTCCTGCGCTTCATCTGGACGTTCAACAAGTTCGACGACATCTTCCTGCTCACGGGCGGGAACGCGGGCACGCGCACGCTGACCGTGAACGTCTACGAACAGGCCTTTGCGATCTCCAACATCGGCGCGGGCGCGGCGGTGGCGGTGGTGATCTTCTGCTGCCTGCTGCTGTTCTCCTTCGTCTTCTTCAAATACATCAGCCGGGAGGAAGGGCTGTGACCGACACCCCCACCACCGACCGTCCCGTGGGCGCGGCCGTGCGACACGGCGGCCTGTTCGCAACGCTGCAATACGGCTATGTCGCCGGGCCGTTGATCGGGGCGCTCTGGGCCGTGACGATGAGCGTCGTCACCTGCGTGGTCGTCTCCTTCGCCACCGGGCAGGGGATGGCACCGGGGCTGTTGGCCAGCCTCGCGGTCGGCGCCGCGGCTGGGTTCGGCGCGCTGCCCGCCGACGGCCGCAACGCCGCCGCCCGCTGGGGCCCGACCGCGGCCGTCGCGGCGCTGGCGGTGCTGATCTCGCTGGTCTGGGCGCCGCCGGTGATCCCGCGCGACACCACGGGCACCGGCACCCTGATCGCCGCCTGGGCGCTGTTTCTGGCCTCCACGATCCTGCCCCTGCCGCGGATCCTCCGGGGCCTGCCCCACGGCAGCGCCACGCGGCACGAGTTCGAGGCGGCGGTGATCCGGTTCCTGACCGGGTTCGGCTACATCTTCTTCACCGCCATCGTCGCCATCCCCTTCTACGTGATGGTGATGACCTCGCTGAAGAACCAGCAACAGCTCCTCCAGAACCCGCTGGATTTCACCATCGACCTGAGCCAGGGCTGGGGCCTCTTCCGCAGCTACCGCGAGCTGTTCACCGACTTCAACTTCGGCGACTACCTCTTCACCTCGGCGGTGGTGTCGGTGGCGACGGTGATCCTGACCCTGCTGTTCAGCGTGCCGGGCGCCTACGCCGTGGCGCGGCTGAGGTTCCGGGGGCGGGCGGCGTTCTCGCGCTCGATCCTGCTGATCTACATGGTGCCGATGATCGTGCTGGCGCTGCCGATCTACATCGCCTTTTCGATGACGGGCCTGAGGAACTCCATCGCGGGGATCTTGATGATCTATCCCGTCACCACGATCCCCGTCGCGCTCTACATGCTCCAGGGCTATTTCCGCGGGCTGCCAGCGGAGGTGGAGGAGGCCGGTCTGATGGACGGCCTGAGCCGCCTCGCGGTCATCTGGAAGATCACGCTGCCGCTCAGCCTGCCCGCGATGGCCTCGGTGTCGCTCTACGTCTTCATGATCGCCTGGAACGAGTTCCTCCTGGCCTTCATGCTGCTCGACGATCCCTCCAAGTTCACCCTGACCCGCGGCATCGCCTCGCTGAACTCGTCCGAGGTGCCGCGGCAGCACCTGATGGCCGGGGCGGTGATCGCCACCGTGCCGGTGATGGTGCTGTTTTTGGGCCTCGAACGCTTCATGACCAAGGGCCTGACCGCCGGATCGGTAAAGGGCTGAAGGACCGACGATGACACAGACCACCAACACCGACGCGCTGGACGCGCGGGCGCGGGAGATCCTGCGCGGCAACGACCGGGGCGGCTATACCGTCCCCACTGCGGGGCTCTATCCCTACCAGTGGAACTGGGACTCGGCATTCGCCGCCTGGGGGTTCTCGACGTTCGACGTCGACCGCGCCTGGACCGAGCTGGAGACCTTGTTCTCAGGACAATGGGACACCGGAATGGTGCCGCACATCCTGTTTCATCAGAGCGACCCAGGCTATTTTCCAGGCCCCGAGGTGTGGGGCACGCATCAGAGCCCGCCGACCTCGGGGATCAGCCAGCCGCCGGTCGCGGCGATCCTGGCGCGGCGCATCTATGCCCGCGACCCCAAAGCGGGGCGCGGCCGCCTGGCGATGCTGTATCCGAAACTGGTGGCCTGGCACCGCTGGTGGCGCACGCATCGCTGCGCCCATGGGGTCGCCGCGGTCACCCACCCCTGGGAGTCGGGGCGCGACAACTGCCCGGAATGGGATCGGGGGATGGCCAATGTCGACGGCAGCGGCGTCGGCCCCTACACCCGGCGCGACACCGGCCATGTGGACGCCTCGATGCGGCCGAAGAAAGAGGACTACGACCGCTACATCGCCATCCTGCAATTCGGCCGCGCCTGCGGTTGGGATCAGGAGACCATCGTGCGGGAGGGTCCGTTCCTGATGGCCGATCCCGCGATGACCTTCATCCTCATCCGCGCGCACCGCGATCTGGCCTGGATCGCCGGCGAGTTGGGCGAGGATGGCGCCGAGATCGCGGGCTGGGCCGCCGAGGTGGAGTCCGCCCTGGACGAGATCTGGAACCCCGATCTGGGCTGCTACGACGCGCGCGACCTGAGGACCGGCCACTTTTCCGGGACGTTGGGATCGGGGGCGTTCCTGGCCTGGCTGGCCGGCGTCGAGAGCCGCTCGATGGAGACCCGGCTCATGAGGTGCTGGGACGCGGTGCGCTACGGCATCCCGTCGAACGATCCCGAAGGCCCCCATTTCGACCCCCGCCGCTACTGGCGCGGGCCGACCTGGCCGGTGGTCAACAGCCTGATCGCCATGGGCTTTGCCGAGGCGGGACGCGACGCCGATGCCGAGCGTCTGCGGCGCGAGACGGTCGACCTGATCGCGTCGGGCGGGTTCTTCGAATACTTCGATCCGGTGGACGGGACGCCCTGCGGCGGCGACCACTTCACCTGGACGGCGGCAATCTGGCTGGCCTGGGCCAGCCCCAGCGCGGAGGCGGTGTGATGGGCGCGATCAAGCTCGAAAACGTGGAGAAATGGTTCGGCGACCTCCAGGTCATCAAAGGCGTGGACCTGGACATCCCCGACGGCGAGTTCGTGGTCTTCGTCGGTCCCTCGGGCTGCGGGAAGTCGACGCTCCTAAGGATGATCGGGGGACTGGAAGAGACCTCGCGCGGGGCCATCGTCATCGACGGCCGCGACGTGACGGCCGAGCCGCCCGCCCGGCGCGGCCTGACCATGGTGTTCCAGTCCTACGCGCTCTACCCGCACATGTCGGTGCGCGACAACATGGGCTTCTCCCTCAAGACCGCGGGTGCGCCCAAGTCCGAGATCGAGCAAAAGGTGAACGAGGCCGCCCGCGTGCTCAAGCTGGAGCCGTTCCTCGATCGCCGCCCCAAGGCCTTGTCAGGCGGACAGCGGCAGAGGGTGGCCATTGGCCGCTCCATCGTCCGCGATCCCACCGCGTTCCTGTTCGACGAGCCCCTGTCGAACCTCGACGCCGCGCTCAGGGTCGAGATGCGCTATGAGGTGGCCAAGCTGCACCAGTCGCTCAAGGCGACGATGATCTACGTCACCCACGACCAGATCGAGGCGATGACGCTCGCCGACCGGATCGTGGTCCTGGAGTTCGGCAAGATCGCCCAGGTCGGCACCCCGCGCGAGCTCTACGAGCGCCCGGCCAACCTGTTTGTGGCCCAGTTCATCGGCTCGCCCAAGATGAACGTCATGCCCTGCCGCACCGACGCCGGGCGCTATCACCTTGAGGGCGGCCGCGGCGGCGTCTACGACGGCGATCACGAGGCCGTCCAGGTCGGCGTCCGCCCCGAACATATCCGCCTGACCGAGCCGGGCCAGGGCGCCTGCGACGCCAAGGTCGACGTGCTGGAATATCTCGGCGCCGACACCTTCGTCATCGCCGACGGCGGACCCTTGGGGCAGATCACCGTGCGCACCGAGGACGAGCGTGGCCTGCAACCGGGCCAGGCGCTGGGCCTGGAGTTCCCGGCCGAGTATCTGCATTTCTTCGACGAGGCGGGGCTGGCCGTGCACCGGGGGTGACGATGGCGGGCGGTTGATCGAATCCGTCGCCTGCGCCACCCTCGCGGTCGGTATTGTCCCGACCGGAGCATTCGTCGCATGTCGTTTCGCCGTCTCGCCGCCGCCGTTCTGGCCACCGCCCTGTGGGTCCAACCGCTGACCGCGCAGACCACGGTGGAGGATCAACTGGGCCCTTTGGCCCCCTTTGCCGCCAACGGCCTCGCGGCACCATGGACCTCCGGCCCGGAGGGGCCCTGGTTCACCATGAGCAATGGCGACGACCCCAACAGCATCGCCTATCTCTACGGCGCCGACATCGCGCCCGCGGCGCAGGACTATCACGTCTCGCTGAACGTCTATGTCCAGTCCATCGGCAACGCGCAGGCGCTGGCGGGCCTGGTGCTGAACCAGCGCGGCGCCGAGGACTATACCGCCGTCGCGGTCGGGTCCGACGGGCTGCCGATGATGGCGGTCCGCAGCGCCGCGGGGTTCTCGCTGAGCGAGGTGGGCGGCGGGGTCCGCGCCCGGCTCGACGGCACCGACATCCTGGAAATGACGGTGCGGGACGGCGCGGCGGCGGTCTTGCTCAACGGGGCCGAGCTGACAACGGTGCGCGACCCACGGGGGCTCAGCCGGTCGCTGGGCATCTTTGCCGGGTCCACGGGCAAGATGTATTTCACCAATCTGCGGGTGACGCCGCTCGGGGCCGCGCCTGTGGGCCCCGGGCCGAGCCCCCTGCCCGACCTCTCTCCCGCAGAGCTGCAGGTGCGCATGGGGGTGACCCTGGGCATCTTCCTCCACGAGTTCGCCCATGCGGTGATCGGTGAAACCGGCCTGCCCGCGCCGGGGCCCGAAGAGGACGTCGCCGACAGCTTTTCCGCCTTCACCATGGCCTCGATCCTGCGGGAGAGCCCGCCCGAGTATCTGGAGGCGAACCGCGGCGTCGTCGCCGCCTCATCGCTTCTGTGGTACAATCTCGCCCGCCAGAATACCGAGGCCCAGCGCCAGGCGCCGTGGCAGGGCGAGCATTCCCCGGACATCAAGCGGTTCCGCTTCACCTTCTGCGTGCTCTACGGGGCCGACCCCGAGGGCTTTGCCGCCATCGCCGACAAGGTCGAGTTCGGGGACGCGGCCAAGGCCCGCTGCGCCTACGACTTCGAGCGCAAGTTCGCAGCGTGGGAAGAGCTGTTGACCCTGCGCGGCCGCAACCTGGGCCCCGACATGCCCGGCACCTTTCCCGCGGACGCGCCGGGGGGCGAGTTGCACCTGACCTTCCAACCCGCCGCCTCGACCTTCGGCAAGGAGATGGAGGCGATGTTGCAGCAGCAGGGCCTGATCTCGGGCATCGTCGACCTGATGGAGCGCTACTTCGTCTGGCCGCGGGACGTGACCATCACCTTCCGGGACTGCGAAGAGGTGAACGCCTGGTACGATCCTCAGGCCGGCAGCGTGACCATGTGCTATTCGGTGGTCCGCGAGTTCTCCAAGTTCGGTCTGGACACCCTCGGCGGAGGCTGACCCGTCACACGCTGTCCTCGACGCAAAAGCCGTCGGGGATCGCGTCGCGGCCGTCGAGCACCAGATCGGCCATGACCTGGGCCATCTTGGGTGCCATGCCAAAGCCGATCTTGAACCCGCCGTTGGCCACGTAATGGCCTGGGCGCCCGGGCCAGGGGCCGAGCATGGGCGCGCGGCTGCGCGCCCGCGGGCGCAGCCCCGCCCAGCGGGCGATGACGGGCGCCAGGGTCAGGGCGGGCACCGCGGCGCGCGCCCGCGCCACCACGTCGTCGAGGAGGGTGTCGGTCGTGTCGGGGCGGTCGAACGCCCGCTCGGTGGTCGAGCCCACGGCCACGGTGCCGTCGCCGTGCGGGATCACGTGCAGCCCGTCGGCGAAGATCTGCGGCACCGCGCCCGCGTCGTAGCGCAGGAGCGCCGCCTGCCCCTTGATCCCCTGACCCGCCGGACGACCCAGAGCGGCCGACAGTTCGGCGAGCCCCGCCGCCCCGGTCGCGTGGACCACGGCGCCGCGCTCAGGGCCGTCCGGGACGATTGCCACCCCCGCGGCGGCCAGGGCGGCGACCAGCGCGGCCACCGCCCGCCGCGGGGCCAGATGCGCGCTCAGCGTGTCGCGGATCAGCCAGCCCGACGGCGCAACCGGCGCCCAGGGGCCCGGCTCGGCCCGCACGACCTCCCACGTCGCCAGGCCCTGCCACAGGGTCTGCGCCGCGCGACCGCGGGCGCGGGCCAGGTCGAGCCCGCCCTCTGCCACCGGCTGGATCCGGCCTGCGCGGACGTAGCCGGGGTCGACCCCGCCGGCCGCCGCGATCTCGGCCCAAAAACTCTGGGCCCCGATCAGGCTGTCGAACTGGAACGCCTTCTTGGGGTTCCAGTTTTCCGGCACGTGCGGGGCCAGGGCGCCCACCAGCCCGCCCGAGGCCCCGGCCCCCGGGCCGCGCGGGTCGATCACCGTCACCCGGGCGCCGCGGCGGACGCAAGCCCAAGCCACCGACAGGCCAAAGATCCCGGCCCCCCGCACGCTCACCTCCACCGTTGCCATTCGCCGCGGCCTCCCCCATCGTCGCGCCACGCCCGAAGGAGTAGGCCGGATGCCGCCGGATCACCAGTTCGAGCCGGTCGCCTGGCGCGACGGCACCCCGGTGTCGCCGCGGTTCGACGACCCGTATTTCTCGCTCGCCGACGGCCTGGCCGAAACCCGGCACGTGTTCCTGGACGGCAACGACCTGCCGGGGCGGTTCGCGCCCGGCTTCGCCATCGCCGAGTTGGGGTTCGGCACCGGCCTGAACCTCCTGGCGGCATGGGACGCCTGGCAGCGGCACGGCATTGCGGGGCGCCTGCACTATACCAGCTTTGAGGCGCATCCGATTTCGGCCCGGGACATGGCCCAAGCGCACGCCGCGTTCCCGGCGCTGGCGCCGCTGTCGGAGGTTCTCTGCTCCGCGTGGTCCCAGGGGCCGGAGGCCGACCTGCCGGGCCTGCGCCTGCGGGTGATCCTGGGCGACGCGGCGCGGACCCTGCCCGCGTGGGAGGGCGCGGCCGACGCCTGGTTTCTCGACGGCTTCGCCCCGGCGCGCAATCCCGGGCTCTGGACCCCGGCGCTCCTCGTCCAGGTCTGGCGGCACACCCGGGCGGGGGGCACCGCGGCCAGCTACTCGGCCGCGGGCGCGGTGCGACGCGGGCTGTCCGAGGCGGGGTTCTCGGTCACACGCGTGGCAGGCTACGGCCGCAAACGGCACATGACCCGCGCCGTCCGGGCATGACCGTGGCCGCCGGCGGCCGAGCCACCCAGGACACCCGCCTGGGCATCGCGCTGATGATCGCGACGACGGCGATCTTTGCGCTCCAGGACGGGATCTCGCGGCACCTGGCCAGCGACTACAACGTGCTGATGGTGGTCACCATCCGCTATTGGTTCTTTGCCGCCTTCGTCGTCGCAGTGGCGTCGCGGCGCGCGGGGGGCCTACGCGCGGCCGCCGCCACCGACCAGCCCTGGCTCCAGGCCGCGCGGGGGGCGCTCTTGGCGGCGGAGGTCTGCGTGACGGTCGTGACGTTCGTTCTGTTGGGTCTGATCGCGAGCCATGCGGTCTTTGCCTGCTATCCCCTGCTGATCGCCGCTCTGTCGGGGCCGGTCCTGGGCGAGCGGGTGGGCTGGCGCCGCTGGGCGGCCATCGCTACCGGCTTCGTCGGGATCCTGGTGATCCTGCGCCCGGGCTACGCGGTGTTCGACCCCGCGGCGCTGATCGCCCTGGGCGCGGCGGGGATGTTCGCGCTCTACGGCCTCTTGACCCGCTACGCGGCGCGGAGGGACAGCGCCGCCACCAGCTTCTTCTGGACGGGGACGGTGGGGGCGGCGGTGCTGACCCCCTTCGGTCTCTGGATGTGGGAGCCGATGGCGCCCGCCGACTGGGGCTGGATGGCGGCGCTGTGCGTTTCGGGGGCGACCGGGCATTACTTGCTGATCCGCGCCTACGAAGTGGCCGAGGCCAGCGCGGTGCAGCCCTTCGCCTATTTCCAACTGGTGTTCGTGACGATCCTCGGGGTGACCGTGTTCGGCGAGACGGTGGAGCCCGCGGTGGCCCTCGGCGCCGTCATCGTGGTGGGCGCCGGGCTCTTCACCCTCGCGCGGGAGCGGGCGGCACGGGCGGCGGACAGACCCCGGCGCCGGCGGCGGCGGTGAGTGCGGGAGCGACGGGGCAGGTCGTGCGGTGCCGGTGGAGGGTCGACCGCGCCGTCCTGATCCAGCGCGGCGCGGAAAAGGGGAGCGAGACGGCAGAGCAGACACGGGTGCGGGGCCGGGCGCGGCGCAGGCGCGCCTCCCACGGGGCGAAGCGGGGCGCTGCCGCGTCAGGCCTTGTAGCGGCGAAGCGTGTCGCCGAGGGACAGCTTGGGGGTCAGGACGATGCGTTGGCCGCCCTCGGTCATCTTGCCCGAGGCGCGGTCGGCGACGATGCGCGCGGCGGCGCGGCCGATCTCCAGTCGCTCGGTGTCCATGGTGGCCAACTGCCGGGGCAGCCCGTGGAGGAGGCGCAGGCCGTTGAAGCCCGCGAGCCCCAGGCGCCCGGGCACGTCGTAGCCCTGTTCGAGGCACCAGAGCAGCCCACCCGCCCCGATCATGTCGTTGGAATAGTAGATAAAATCGACGTCCTCGTTGCGCGCCATCAGCGCCTCGGTCATCTCGCGCCCCTTGCGGAACGACGAGCCGCCGTCATAGAAATCCTGATCGACGATCTCGAGGCCGTGCTTGGCCAGCGCCTCGGTGAAGCCCTCGAAGCGTTTGCGGGCGCGGTAGTCGAGCGACATCTTGGTGCCCAGGAACGCGATGTTCTCGAACCCCTGCCGCACGATCGCCTCGGCCATCTCGCGGCCCGCGCGGCGGTGGGAGATGCCGACCATGGCGTCCACCGGCTCGCCGTCGGTGTCCATGATCTCGACCACCGGAATGCCCGACGACCGCAGCATGGCGCGCGATGCGTCGGTGTGCTCGATCCCGGCGATAATGATCCCAGAGGGGCGCCAGGACAGCATCTCGTAGAGGACGTCTTCCTCCTTTTCCGGCAGGTAGTTGGTGACGCCGACCACCGGCTGCAACTCGGTCTCGTCCAGCACTTCGCTGATCCCGGTCATCACCTCGGGAAAGACCATGTTCGACAGGCTGGGGATGATCACTGCCACCAGGTTCACCCGGCTGGAGGCCAGCGCGCCCGCGATCTTGTTCGGGACGTAGCCCAGCGCCTTGGCCGCCGCGAGCACCTTGTCGCGGGTGGCCGGGCTGACGTCGCCGCGGTTGCGCAGGACACGGCTGACCGTCATCTCGCTGACCCCCGACGCCTCTGACACGTCGCGCAGCGTCAGCGGACGGCGGGCGGTGGTGGCGGCCTCTTCGTTCATCGCAGTTCCCCTCCCTGCGGCATGTTGCCCACTGTTAGCGCTTTCTTTCCATAGGCGCAAAGCCTTCGGGCCGGTCGAGGTTCCGCAGGCACTCGCGTAGGCGGTCCTGGAAATGCGGGATGGCGTTGTCGCGGGAGAGGTAGTCGGCCACCGTCATCAGTTCCAGCGCCTGGCCCTCGTCGCCCAGGCGCAGGTCGGCCGCGGTCAGCCGCGGGCACAGCGCCGCCATGAACCAGTGCCCGCCGCCGGGCGTGTCCCGGCCGTAGTGGCGGGCCCAGACGATGGCGTCCGGGCTCAGCCGCAGCCCCGTCTCCTCGGCGGTTTCGCGCAAGGCGCAGGCGGCGGGGCTCTCGCCGTCCTCCCGCCCGCCGCCGGGCAGATCCCAGTGCCCGGCCCAGGGAAGACCCGGCAGGTCGTCGCGCAGGAGGGTGACCAGGCGCTCGCCCACCAGGATGGCCAGCTTGGCGCCCAGAAACGGATCTGTCCCGGCGGCGGCGTCCGCGCTATGATGTGGCCCCAGTTCGCTTCGGTCCGCCATGCCGTCCCTCTGCCGCGATTGCCTCACCCAATTCGACGCCGCTCCGCGCTGTCCGGCCTGCCGCAGCCCGCGGATCGCGTCCCATCCCGAACTCTGGGATCTGGGGATTGCGCATATGGATTGCGATGCCTTCTACGCAACCGTGGAAAAACGTGACAACCCCGATCTGAGGGACAAGCCGGTGATCGTCGGCGGCGGGCGGCGGGGCGTGGTGACGACCGCCTGCTACATCGCGCGGATCCAGGGGGTGCGCAGCGCGATGCCGATGTTCAAGGCGCTGGCGCTGTGCCCCGAGGCGGTGATCGTCAAGCCGCGCTTCGACGCCTATGTGGAGGCATCGCGGCAGGTGCGCGCGCTGATGGACGAGCTGACCCCCGCGGTCGAGCCCCTGAGCCTGGACGAGGCGTTCATGGACCTCACCGGCACCGCCCGCCTGCACGGGGCGCCGCCGGCGGTGATGCTGGCACGGCTGGTGCGGCGGATGCGCGACGAGATCGGCATCACCGGGTCCATCGGTCTGAGCCACAACAAGTTCCTGGCCAAGGTGGCGAGCGATCTGGACAAGCCCAGCGGCTTTGCCGTCATTGGCCGGGCCGAGACCCAGGAGTTCCTGCGCGACCGGCCGGTGGGCCTGATCTGGGGCATCGGCGCGGTGACGCAGGCGGCGCTGGCTCGGGCCGGGATCCGCACGTTTGCCGACCTTCTGCGGTGGGAGCAGGACGACCTGGTCGCACGCTTCGGCGGGACGGGGATGCGCCTGTGGCATCTGGCCCGCGGCGAGGACCGGCGCCCGGTCTCGGCCCACACGCCGGTCAAGGGGATCTCGAACGAGACGACCTTTGGCGAGGACACCGCGGACGCGGACATCCTCAACGGCCATATATGGCGGCTGAGCGAAAAGGTCGCCGACCGCGCCAAGGCCAAGGGGATCGCCGGGCGCATCGTGACGCTGAAGCTGAAAACGGGGGATCACCGTCTGCTGACCCGGCGCACGACGCTGCGCGAGCCGACGCAGATCGCCGACCGCATCTATCGCACGGCGCGGGGGCTCTACGAGCCCGAGGCGGGGCGGGGGCCGTTCCGGCTGTTGGGCGTGGGGCTGAGCGACCTCGGCCCTGGGGACGGGGCGGACCTGTCGGGCGACCTCCTGGACCCAGGGGCGGGGCGGCGCGCGGCGGCCGAGCGGGCAACCGACCGCATCCGCGCCCGCTATGGCCGCGACGCCATCGTCAAGGGGCGCGCGCTGCGCTGAGCGGGGCTATTCGGCGGCGAGCGGCAGGGCGGGGCGGCCCAGTTCGGCGATCTCGCGCACGACCTGACGCAGCGCGGCCTGAAGAGGCGCGAACCCCGCGGTGGGACGGAGCGTCGCCTCGTCCATGTAGAGCGCGCGGTCGATCTCGACCTGCACCACGTGCTGGTTGCGGGCCGGGCGGCCGTAATGCTGGGTGATGTAGGCCCCGGCGAAGGGCGCGTTGCGCGACACGGTCAGCCCGGCGGCGGCAAAGGCGGCCTCGACCCCCTCGACAACGTCGGCCGCCGCGGCGGCGCCAAAGCGGTCGCCCAGCACCACGTCCGGGCAGCGGCCGTCGCGCGACAGGCCCTCGACCGCCTCGTGCGGCATCGAGTGACAGTCGACCAGGATCGTCCGGCCGAAGGCGAGCCGCGCGTCGATCAAGAGCCCGTGCAGGGTGTCGTGATAGGGCCGCCAGACATCGCGCACCCGCTCCCGCGCCTCGTCGAGCGACAGCTTGCCGCGATAGATGCTGCGGCCGCCCGCGACCACGCGCGGAATCACGCCCAGCCCCGAACTGATGCGCGGGTTCGGGGCGATCCGGCGGGCGCCGTCGATCAGCGCGGGGTCGAGTTCGTCCGCGGCGCGGTTCAGGTCGACCCAAGCCCGCGGCGCGACGGCGCAGAGAAACGGCGCCCCGAACATCGGCGCCGCCTCGAACAACTCGTCGACATAGGCGTCCTCGGACGAGCGAATCGCCACGTCGTCGAGCACCGACCGGCGCAAGAGCGCGGGCGGATAGGCGCGGCCCGAATGGGGCGACGCAAACACCACGCCGGTGGTTTGCCGCTCCGGCAGCCTCAGTTCGAACGGCGCGTCGTCCATCGCTCCTCCCCGGTGCGGATCGCCGGACTATACAGGCGGATCCTACGGGTCAAAAGCCCTTGAACCGCCGGTCGTTCCCTTTTATAGACCGCGCACCGGAGCGGGCGGAGACCCCGTGGGTCCGCCTGCCGGGCCTCCCGGTATTCGGCGGATGGGGCGATTAGCTCAGCGGTAGAGCACTTCGTTGACATCGAAGGGGTCACTGGTTCGATCCCAGTATCGCCCACCACCGACAGGCCGGACCCCGGCCGCCGAGACACCGCCGCCCAGTGGGCGGCACGATGGAAACCCAAGGCGCGCGCGCCGCGCCGTGACAGAGAAAGGGCTGAGGCAGATGAAAGTCCGCAACTCGCTCCGTTCGCTGAAGAACCGGCATCGCGACTGCCGCGTGGTGCGCCGCAAGGGCCGCATCTACGTCATCAACAAGACGCAGCGCCGGTTCAAGGCCCGCCAGGGCTGATCCGCCCGCGGATCGACGATGAAAAAGCCGCCCCCTCGGGGGCGGCTTTGGCGTTTTGGCAGTGGCCTCGACCGGTCAGAGCCGGTCGATGATGTCGCCGATGGTCCCTGCGGTCAGCTTGGCCACCGTGGCCTGATCCAGATACCCCGTCGCAGGCAGGCCGTTGTCCTGCTGATAGGCGCGGATCGCGGCACGGGCCTGGGCGTCGAACTCGCCGTCGGGCCGCCCGGGATCGTATCCGATGGCGCGGAGCCGCTGTTCGATGGCCGCGCGCAGAACGCTGTTGAGGCCGAGGGCCCGCTCGGTCGCGCGCGCCGCATCGGGCGAGGTCGCGGGGTCCGAGGGTGCCAGCCGCTCCAGCCGCCGGCGCGCCCGGTCGGCGAAGGCACCGTTGGGAAACTGGCTGAGATAGGCGCGATAGGCCTCGGCGGTGTCGATCTGGCGCGCCCGGTTCCAGGCCTGTTGGTCGCCGTTCCCGGCGCTCCGCGCGTCGGCCTCCAGGATCGCGATCCGGTCCCGCGCCTCGGCGGCGTAGCGCCCGTTGGGATAGCGGTCGAGATACTGGCGATAGGTCGCGATGGCGTCCTGGGCGCGCACCTGTTCCCAATAGCGCCGCTCCTGGCGGTCGGACTCGCTCTCGGCATTGGCGGCGCGGAGATCCTCCAGACGGCGCCGTGCCTCGACCGCAAACTCGCCATTGGGGTGGCGGTTGAGATACCGGGCCAGGGCGGCCACGGTGTTCTCGTTCGAGGCCTGGCGCCAATCGCGGCGGTCTTCGAGGATGGCCAGCCGGGTCCGCGCCTCGTCGGCGTAGATGCCGTTGGGGAAGCGGTCGAGATAGCGGCGCATCCCGTCGATGCCCTGCCCCTCGGCCTGGTCACGCCAATAGGCGCGGTCGGCGCGCTCGGCCTCGGCGCGGGCGCGCTCTTCCTCCTGGGCGATCCGGTCGCGGCGGGCGTCGGCCTCGCGGTCCAGCCGCAGGACCTGCGCGGCGTCGAGATAGCCGGTCACGGTCAGCCCCGAGTCGCGCTGCCAGGTCGAGATCGCGCCGCGCGTGCCGGGGCCGAAGATCCCGTCTACCCCGCGGGTGTTGTAGCCCAGCACCGTGAGGTTCTCCTGGATCTCCACCCGGTCGCTGCGCGACAGGTTCAGGTCCGCCTCGGCCTCGCGCGCAATGCGTTCGGGATCGTTCTGGAGCGCGTCGATACGGTCGCGCGCGCGGGTCGCGTAGCGTCCGCTGGGATAGGCGTCGAGATAGTCGCGGTAGGCGGCGACGCTGTCGATCTCGGCGGCGCGGCGCCAGCGGACATCCTCGGCCTCGCGCTCCAGCCGGGCGATGGCCTCTCGGGCTTGGTCGGCATAGCGCCCGCCGGGATTGGCCCGCAGATAGTCCCGATAGCCGGCGACGGTCCGGGTGCGCTCGGCCGCGGCCCAGTCGCGCACGTCGGCCTCGATGGCGGCGATGCGGAACCGCGCCGCCTCGGCGTTCCGTCCGTCGGGAAAGGCGCGCAGGTAGGCGCGATAGGACTCGACCGTGTCGGCCGCCTGGGCGTCCTGCCAGGCGCGGCGCTCGCGCGCGTCGTCGCGGGCGGGATCGACGAAGGCGCTGCCCTGGGGGACGAAGCCCGCAATCCGCAACGACGGATAGCGGGTCAGCCCATCGCGGACCGTGCGCCCCGGCACCGCCAGGATGTCGCGGACGAAGTCGTCGACGCGCTCGGGCGGGCCGCTCAGCAGGGTCACCCCCGGCGGCAGCGACGGAATGCCCGGCCCGGACTCCAGATAGCGGCCGACCTCCTCGCGCCCCGGACTGGCGCCGAGGACCAGGACCGCGCGTTCCGGCGCCTCGGCCAGGATGGCAAAGATCACCGACAGGGGCAGCGCCTGCCGCGACAGGGTGCTGAGCGGCCCGGTGTCGGAGTTGACGGGGAGGAAGTAGGTTTCGGCGTCGGTGTGCAGGAACTGCCCCGACAGCACGACCAGCAGGCGTTCGGCCCGGGGCGCCATCTGTTCAAAGCGCGCCACGGCCTCCTGCATGTCGCGGATGCGGCCGTCGGCCTGGCTGACCACGTCGACGCCCGCCCGCTCCAGCGCGCGGGCGGCGTCCACTGCCGCCGTCCCCTCGCGCACTCGGTCGAGCGCGGTGTAGGCGCCGTTGCCCAGGATCAACGCGATCTCTTCGGCCGTCGCCGGCGCGGCCGCCAGGACCCCGCCGCCGAGGGCCAGCGCGCTGACCATTCCCGTGAGCTGTTTCATCCGCACTCCTCCCAAATTGCCGGGCGCTAGTCGTAGCTGCGCCGGTCGTCGATGACCTTGCCGTCCCGGGGCAAGCTGCCGGGCGCGACGGTCCTCACCGTTCCGCGCAGCTTCAATACGTCGCGGACGCTGTCTTCGTAGAACGCCGGGTCGTTGCGCGGGGTTTCCAAACTTACCTCCATCGCGTCGGCCTCGCCGTCGCGGGTGACGGTGACGCGGGCGCGCGCGACCTCGTCGTGGCGGGCGACGAGTTGAGCCACCTGCTCGGGGCGGACGAACATGCCCTTGATCTTGGCCGTCTGGTCGGCGCGGCCCATCCAGCCCTTGATCCGCCGGTTGGTGCGGCCGCAGGGGCTGATCCCCTCCATGACCGCGCTCAGATCGCCGGTGGCGAAGCGGATCAGCGGATAGTCGGGGGTGAGCGTGGTGACCAGGATCTCGCCCACTTCGCCGTCTGGCACCGGGTCGCCGGTCCCTGGAGTAACGATCTCGACCACCACGCCCTCGTCCACGATCAACCCCTCCATCGCAGGGGACTCGTAGGCCACGTTGCCCAGATCCGCGGTGGCATAGCATTGCAGACATGCGATCCCGCGGTCGGCATAGAGTTCGCGCAGCGAGGGGAATAGCGCCCCGCCCGACACCGCCGCCTTCGAAATGGACAGCGTCAGGCCCATGTCGTCTGCCTTTTCCAGGATGGTCTTGAGATAGTCGGGCGTGCCCGCATAGGCGGTGACGCCCAGATGATGCGCCGCCTGAGCCTGAAGCTCGGTCTGCCCCGTGCCGGCAGGCAGGACCGTCGCCCCCACGGCCCGCGCCCCGTTCTCGAAAATCATGCCGGCGGGCGTCAGATGATAGCCAAAGCAGTTCTGCACGACGTCCTCGGACCCGATCCCGCAGGCGCGGAGGAACCGCGCCAGGCGCCACCAATCGTGCGTCGTCTGGCCGGGCTCGTAGATCGGGCCGGGGGACTGGAACACGTGGGCGAAACCGGTGAGCGGCGCGGCGAAGCCGCCCAGGGGTGCCTCTCGTGTTTGCGCCGCGGTCAGCGTGGATTTGCGCAGGACCGGCAGACGGGCGAGCGCCGTGGCGTCGACGACCGCGCTCGGGTCGACCCCGTCCAGCCGGTCGCGATGGCCCGGCAGCGCCTGTGCCCGTGCCACCTGCTGCGGCAGGGCTTGGGCCAGGGCGGCGGCGCGCGCATCGGGGCTGCGGAACTCGAGCTGGTCGTCGGCGGTCATCGGGGCGGGTCCTTTGAGCTCGGGCCACGGCGGTCAGGTGGGCGCGCGCGGCGGCGTTAGGCAATGTGAAATGGCATGTTATCGGATAACCGGCCTATCGCCAGCCGCCATCGGCGGCACGCCGCGCTGCGGCAAAGCGCGCGTTGCGATCACGCATCCGTGATCTCTATTCTGCGCCCGCGAAGGAGGGCCGCCGTCATGACCACCGACACCCGCACCGCACCGCTGACCCGTGCCGCGATCGACGCGCGCATTGCCGTCCACCCCCGGGATCAGATCGTGGAGTTGGATTTCGCCGGTTTGCGCCTGCACGACAGCGCCGACGTCAACGCGTTTTACGACCGGGTCGAAGAGCGGCTTGCCGAGACGGGCGAGCCCTGGTGGTTCTTTCTGGTGAACTATTCCGACAGCCGCATCGACAACGAATGCTGGTTCGCGTTCTCCCGGCGATCCAAGGCGCTGCACGACAGCCACGCGATGCACTCGGCCCGCTACGACACCTCGCCCGAAAACCGCCGTCAGATCGCCCGCGACCGCGGGACCGAGCGAGAGGACCCCGACCTCTTCGCCGACCGCGAGGCGGCGCTGGCGTTTCTGCGCGCGCATCCGTCGACGCGGCGGCCCCGCATCGTCCATACCCCCAGCTTTACCCGCGAGGATTTCGAGGGGCGGGTGCGGTTTCTGGAGGACGAGGACATCATGGAGGTGGATTTCTCGCACCTCGCCTTTCAGCACTCCCGCGACGTGGACGACTTCTACGACTACGTGGAGGCGCGGTTGGAGGCGACCGGGCGGCGTTGGTATTTCCTGGTGAACTACGACGGCACGCGCATCATGGATGCGGCCTGGGTGCGCTATGCCGCGCGGGGCAAGGCGGTGAACGCGGCGTGGTCGATGGGGTCCGTGCGGTATGCGCCGGGATCGGAGACCGAGACCGACATCCGCCTGCGGGCGCAGAGCCAGGGCTTCCGCCCCAATATCCGCAACACCCGCGCCGAGGCTCTGGACCGAATCGCCGAGATGAAGGCGGAGGCCGGGTGAGGCGCGGCCCGAGGCGCTTTGACAGCCACCTCGGACCGACCACTGCTCGACTGGTCCAGGAATCGCACCGAACTGATACCAAAGTCACGCAAGAGACAGCGTTACGCCTGGTGCGACCGCCCTCCATATGACTGGCCCGGCCCCGTCATGCCAAAGCGGTGCGCTGTTATCGCATAACGATGTCAGAGGACGGCGGGCGGCGCCTCGGTTGCCGTTACGGCAGGTCTCGGCCCCCACGCCCCGCCCGGCGGATACGCCGGGCAGCGCCGTCCCGCCCCCCCGAGGCGGCGCTTTGGCGAAGGTGGTTCAGCCGCCGCGACCACGGGGCTTTTGGGAACCGAACCGCGCCGCCCCACCCAGCCCCGGCGGGACGGCGCCGCCCTCCCCGCGGGACTGCGTTCGCGCGACCCTAGCTCAGCCAGCGCTTGCGGCGGCGGTAGCTACGGACGTCACGAAAGGATTTGCGGCCCTCCTCGGACATGCCCAGGTAGAACTCCTTGACGTCGGGGTTCTCGCGCAGGGCCTTGGCCGCGCCGTCCATCACGATCCGTCCCGATTCGAGAATGTAGCCATAGTGCGCGAACCGCAGGGCGACGTTGGTGTTCTGCTCGGCCAGGAGGAACGTCACTCCCTGCTCTTCGTTCAGTCGCTTCACGATGTCGAAGATCTGTTCGACCAGTTGCGGCGCGAGGCCCATGGAGGGCTCGTCCAGCAGGATCGTCTCGGGCCGACTCATCAGCGCGCGGCCGATGGCGCACATCTGCTGCTCACCGCCCGAGGTATAGCCCGCCTGGCTCTTCCGCCGCTCCTTGAGCCGGGGAAAGTAGGTGTAGACGAGGTCCAGATCGGCGTCGATCTTGCCCCGGTCGCCGCGGGTGTAGGCGCCGGTCAGCAGGTTCTCCTCGACCGTCAGGTGCTCGAAGCAGTGGCGCCCCTCCATCACCTGGATCACGCCGCGCTCGACCATGTCGGCGGGGCTCAGATGCTGGACCCGCTCGCCGTGATGCAGGATGGACCCCTTCGTCACCTCGCCGCGCTCGGACTTCAGAAGGTTGGAGATCGCCTTGAGCGTCGTGGTCTTGCCCGCGCCATTGCCGCCCAAAAGCGCGGTGATCCCGCCCTTGGGCACGCTCAGGCTGACGCCCTTCAGCACCAGGATGACGTGGTTGTAGATCACTTCGATGTTGTTGACCGACAGCACCGCGTCGTCGATGTCGGGCGCCGCGTCGCCGCCGCGCGCCGCATGGGTCTCGGGCACCGCGGCGGCCGGGCCGTCCAGCGGCTTGCCCGTGGCCACGCCGCCCTCGGGGCGCACCGCCGCACCGCCCGGCGCGGGTCCGGTCTGTCCCTGGGTCTGCTCGGTCGCCATCGCGGTCCCTCCCCGTGGGGGGCGGGCGCGAGGGGTCCCCGCGCCCGCCCGTGTGCGTCAGTTGCAGCGCGGCTCGATGCCGTTCTCGTCGGCATAGGCCTGGCTATCGGCGTCGATGAGCGGCTGGATCACCTCCTGATCGCTCTCGATATAGTCCGTGATCAGCGTCCACGTGCCCTCGGTCGCGTTCCACTGCTGGACGGCGCCCATGCCGTTGCCGCCATGGTTCTCGCAACTCACCGAAAAGGCTGGTGCGAATCCAGCGAATCCGCGGTCGGCCAGAAGCTCCTCGGTGATGTCCAAAGCCTCCATCCCGTCGCGCATCATCGCCGGCGTGATGTCCGCCTCACCGTGGATCTCCTGTGCCTTGCGCGCCGCCTCGGCCGCCAGCATCGCCGCATAGAGGCCGCGGTTGTAGAGGACCGATCCCGACTGGTCGCCCGCACCGGCCGCCAGACCCTTGTCGTAGACATGGGTCTTGAGGTCGTCGTATACGCTGAAGTCGCTGCCCGGCGCGGTCAGGGCCAACGCCTTGTAACCGTCGGCGGCCTCGCCCACCGGCACCACGTCGTTCTCGGACCCCGACCACCACACGCCGATGAAGTTCTCCATCGGAAAGCGGATGTTGGCGGCCTCCTGGATGGCGGTCTGGTTCATCACGCCCCAGCCCCACATCAGCACATAGTCGGGCGCCTCGCGGCGGATCTGGAGCCACTGCGACTTCTGCTCCTGGCCGGGATGGTCCACCGGCAGCAGGCTCAGCTCGAACCCGTGCTTGGCCGACAGCTCTTCCAGCGTGCGGATCGGCTCCTTGCCGTAGGCCGAGTTATGGTAGACCAGCGCGACCTTCTTGCCCGATAGGTCGCCGCCGTTCTCCTCCAGCAGATGCTTGATCGCGATCGAGGCACCGTCCCAGTAGTTGGCGGGATAGTTGAACACCCACTCGAAGATCGACCCGTTCTTGGCCGAGGTGCGCCCGTACCCCATGGAGTGGATCGGGATGCTGTCGGAGCTGGCGCGCGGGATCAGCTGATAGGTGATGCCGGTCGAGTAAGGCTGATAGACGAGCCCGCCCTCTGCCTTGGTGGCCTCGTAGCACTCGACGCCCTTCTCGGTGTTGTAGGCCGTCTCGCAGGGCAGCACGCGCGTCGCAACGCCGCCTATTCCGCCGTCGCGCTCGTTCAGCATGGTGAAGTAGTCGGCATAGGCATCTGCCAGCGGGATGCCGTTGGCGGCATACGGCCCCGTCCGATAGTCGAGCGATGGAAACACGAGGTCGGCCAGCGCCGGCCCGGCCGCCACTGCGGCGCCCAGCGCCAGCATGGTCAGGGTCTTCTTCATCAGGGTTTCTCCTCCCGGTTTCGGCCCGCGTTGATCGGGGCCCTGTCATCGGGCGGGGCTGGCCCCGCCGCCTGTGCCCACCCTAGTGCGGGAACGGCCACAATCTCAATTTCTCCTTGGTCAGCCGCCACAGCTGCGCCAGCCCGTGCGGCTCGACGATCAAAAAGAACACGATCAGTCCGCCGACGATCATGAACTCCAGATGCGCGGCCAGATCCGTGGGCCAACCGAGTCCGCCTACCAGCACGTTCTTCAGCAGGACCGGCAGCAGCACCATGAAGGCCGCACCCGCAAAGCTGCCAAAGATGCTGCCCAGCCCGCCGATGATGATCATGAACAACACGAGGAAGGATTTCTGGATCCCGAACGCCTCGCCCACCTCGACCGCGCCCAGGTAGACGGCAAAGAACAGCGCCCCCGCGATGCCGACGAAGAACGACGAGACGGCGAAGGCGGTCAGCTTGGCCTTGAGCGGGTTCACCCCGATGATCTCGGCCGCGATGTCCATGTCGCGGATCGCCATCCACGACCGCCCCATCGCCCCCCGCGTCAGGTTGCGCGCGATCCAGGCGCAGGCGATCACGAACAGCAGGCAGAACAGGTAGGCGGCCCAGGGCGGCGTCTCTGGCCCGGTGACGGGCACGCTGAACACGGTGCGCTCGGGCGCCGAGATCTGCCCCGAGGCCGAGTAGTTGTAGAACCACGACACCCGGTTGAAGAGCCAGACGAGGAAGAACTGCGCCGCCAGCGTCGCCACGGCCAGGTAGAACCCCTTGATCCTCAGCGACGGCAGGCCGAACACCACGCCCACCGCGGCGGTGATGATCCCCGCGGCGATGATGTGGAAGGTGATGTTCACGTCGGGAAAGGCGGTCATCAACTTGTAGCAGCCATAGGCGCCCACCGCCATGAAACCGCCGGTGCCCAGGCTCACCTGCCCGCAATAGCCCGTCAGGATGTTCAGCCCGATGGCCGCGATGGCGTAGATCAACAGCGGCAGGAACACCGCGTTGACCCAGTAGTCATTGATGACGAAGGGCACCAGGACCAGCGCCACGGCGACGATCAGGTAATATCCCCAGCGGTCGATCCTGAGGGGAAATGTCTGGCCGTCGTCCTCGTAGGACGTCTTGAAGTCGCCCGCCTCGCGATAGAACATTCCCTACCTCCGTCTCCGCCGTGCCCGTTGCGGGCGGGCCATGGCCAGAAAGATCAACCCCAGCCCCATCAGGGCCACCACAGGCGCCAGCCCCAGCCAGTAGTCGGGGGCGAAGGCCCCAGGCCCCGTCTGGCCACGGGTCGAGGCCACCCAGGTCTTGATCGCGGGGCCGAAGATCTTCGGTGCGTTCTGGAGCATCACCATCCCGCCCGCCAACCAACAGGCCATCGCGGCAAGGGTGAAGACAAGGCGCCGCATCATCGCTCACCTCCCAGCCGGCGTGCCGCCGTCGCCGCCATGGCGAGGCACACCAGCGCGGCCAGCCCCGACGACGCCATCGCCCCCCGCGCAGCGGCGCACCCCGCGCCGGTGGGACAGGCGGACCAGGCCGTGACGAACGCCGTCACCGCCACCCACCCGGCCCCCAGCGCGCCGAGGGAGAAGAGCGCCAGAGCGGCCCAGGCGATCCCCGCCTTCATGCCCCGACCTCGCGCGCATCGCCGGGCCAGTCGTCGCCCTGTGGCCCGACGAGGCAGAAGCGGTGGCCAGACGGCGCCTCCATCACGATCCAGGTCTTGATCCGCGCCACCTCGGTCGCGCCCAGGGCGACGAGGCGCGCGGCCTCCGCCGCGCGGTCGTCGGTCTCGATATCCAGGTGCACCCGCGGCGGGTGGTCGACCTTCTGCAACAGGACCCGGGGCTGGCCTTCGTGCCCGTCGAACTGCGCGTATTTGCCGTCGGGGTCCACGACGCCCTCCCTGCCCAGCACCTCGGACCAGAAACCCACGACCTCGCTCAGGTCGTCCACCTGGCAGTCGATCACCACCACACCCAGCCGCCGCTTATGCGCCATCGCTGCCTCCCATCCGGGCCGCGCCGACGAAACACGCCGCCGCGAGGCCCAAGGCCATCGCTGCCCAGCCCCAGACCGGCGCGCCGAAAGTGCCGAACGGCGCCGCCACCGCCGCGCAGAGGGCCAGAAGCCCCACCGTGCTGAGCATCCGCGACACCGCCCGCCTCACTCGTCCCGGATCAGGCGCGACCACCGCCGCTGCCTGAGCCTCTGCACGGCCCACAGCGCCAGTGCGATGCCGCCGACCATCGCCGCCCCCCAGCCCAGCCGCCCGGCCCAGCCCGGCGCGGTGATCGCCAGCACCCCCGCCGTCGCCCCGCCAGCCAACCCCAGCGTGCCCAGCAGTCCGACCACGCGCGCCTTCATCGCGACCCCATCCCGACTTTCCTTTGCAAATATCCCGGGGGAGTCGCGCCGCAGGCGCGGCGGGGGCAGCGCCCCCTTCCACCGCCCGGCGCCCTAGACCCGTTCAATGATCTTCTCCCCGAACAGGCCCTGGGGCCGGAACACCAGAAAGATCAGCGCCAGGACATAGGCGAACCAGTTCTCGGTCGCCCCGCCCAGCGCCGGGCCCAGCAGGAACTCGAACAGCTTTTCCCCCACGCCGATGATCAGCCCGCCGACGATGGCGCCGGGGATCGAGGTAAAGCCGCCCAGCATCAGCACCGGCAGCGCCTTGAGCGCGATCAGCGACAGCGAGAACTGCACGCCCGACTTGGCCCCCCACATGATCCCCGCGACCAGAGCGACGAACCCGGCGATGGACCACACCAGCACCCAGATGAAGTTGAGCGAGATGCCCACCGACAGCGCCGCTTGATGGTCGTCGGCCACCGCGCGCAGGGCGCGCCCGTGCTTGGTGTATTGCGAGAACGCCACCAGCACCGTCACCAGGACGGCCGCGATCAGCGTCGCCGCGATGTCGAGGTTGTCGATGAAGAAACCGTAGCCGAACAACTCGAACGTGGTCTCGTCCACCCAGATGTTGATGCCTTCGGGCAGGCCCACGTCCAGCGTCTTGATGTCCGATCCCCACATCATGTCGCCCAGCCCTTCCAGGAAATAGGCCAGGCCGATGGTCGCCATGAACAGGATGATCGGCTCCTGATTGACCAGGTGGCGCAGCACGATCCAGTTCACCGCCCAGGCAAAGGCGATCATCACCACCATGGTCAGCAGGATCGCCAGGAGCGCCGGCACCTCCCAGCCGAAGCCGTGGATGTTGGTGCCGAAGACCACGTTGATCAGGTGCTCGAACGGCACCTGCCCCTCCATGATCCCGACGAGCGTCAGCGCGGCAAAGAGTGCCATGACCCCCTGGGCATAGTTGAAGATGCCGGAAGCCTTGAAGATCAGGACGAACCCCAGCGCCACCAGCGCATAGAGCACGCCCGCCATCAGCCCGTTCAGCGTGACCTCGATGGCGAATAGCAGTTGGTCGGGCATCAGCTTGCGCTCCTCGAACAGTCGGGGTCGCGGGGGGCCGCCTCGCGCGCGGGCAGGTAGACGCGGAACAGCGCCGGTCCCGTCTCCTTCAACGAGAACTCCACCTGATAGAGCCGCCCGTCATAGGCGCAGCCCACATAAGGTCCGGCCGCGTCGCCTGCGAACAGCGTCACCGGCATCAGCCGCCCCTCGGCCCGCGCGCGGTGCACCCACAGGGCGTGACCCCCAGCGATGGCCGCGGTTGCGGGCGCACCGCCGTCGTCCAGCCGGCAGTCCGCATGGGACGGCGTATCGCCCAGCACCGCGGGCACGGCCCCGGTCAGCCGCGCCCCCACCGGATCGCCCGCGCCGACCGACAGCACCACCGCCGCGCCCTCGGGTCCGCGCAACCGCACCCGGTTCGCCGGGCAGGGCAGCGCGCCGCAGTCTGCCGTCCAGCCGCCGAACACCGCCAGCCGCCCGGTCTCGACATAGGCCACGCAGGCGTCCACCGCCGCCCGCCACCCCGCCGCCGCGGGCGTCGCCAGCAGGCAGAGCACCAGCGCGACCCTAATCATGGGCCACCCCCAGATAGGCGTCGATCACCTCCTGGTTGCCGCGCACCTCGTCCGGCGTCCCGTCGCCGATCTTGCGGCCATAGTCCATCACCACCACCCGGTCGGAGAGGTCCATGACCACGCCCATGTCGTGCTCGATCAGGGCGATGGTGGTGCCGAACTCGTCGTTCACGTCGAGGATGAAGCGGCTCATGTCCTCCTTCTCCTCCACGTTCATCCCCGCCATCGGCTCGTCCAGCAGCAACAGCTTGGGCTCGGCCGCCAGAGCCCGCGCCAGTTCCACCCGCTTCTTCAGCCCATAGGGCAGCCGCGCCACCGGCGTCTTGCGGATGTGCTGGATCTCCAGGAAATCGATGATGCGCTCGACCTTGGCGCGGTTCTCGACCTCCTCCTTCTGCGCCCGGCCCCACCAGATCGCCTGGGACAGCAGGGAACTATCCATATGCGTCAGCCGCCCGGTCATGACGTTGTCCAGCACGCTCATCCCCCCGAACAGCGCGATGTTCTGGAACGTGCGCGCGATGCCCTGGCGGGCCACCTGATAGGGCTTCATCGGCGGGCGCTTCTCGCCCCGAAACCACACCTCGCCCTCCTGCGGCACGTAGAAGCCCGAGATCACGTTCAGCATCGAGGACTTGCCAGCCCCGTTCGGCCCGATGATCGCTCGGATCTCGCCCTCGCGGATGTCAAAGGAGATGTCCTTGATCGCCTCCACCCCGCCGAAGCGCAGGGTGATCCCCCGCATGTCCATCAGCACATCGCCGATGGTGCGGCCGTCGGCGGTGACGATCGGATCGGCTGCGTCCTTCACCACCCCGCCCCTTCATCTTGGCCCAAATACCCACATCCCCGCCGTCCACCGGTCCCGCCGCCCGCAGCGGCGCGCGATCCACGGGACGGCGGGCGGGGCGATGTGCGCAGCACGAGCGTCGTCCCGCCGGTCATTCCGCCGCCATCCTCTGACTGTCGCCGACCACCTCGGCCTCCTGGATCTTCAGCGTTGCGCGGATCTTGCCCTTGCGGCCGTCCTCGTAGGTCACTTCCGTCTCGGTCGCGATCTCGTCCTGGCCGGAGTAGAGCGCGGCGATGATATCGGCGTATTTCTCTTCGATGATCCGGCGGCGGACCTTGCGGGTGCGGGTCAACTCGCCGTCGTCGGCGTCCAGCTCCTTGTGCAGCACGACGAAGCGGTGGACCTGGCAGCCCGACAGCATCTCGTCCTCGGCCACCGAGCGGTTCACCTGCGCCACATGCCCGCGGATCGTCTCCAGAACGCGGGGATGCTGCGACAGCTCCTGATAGGATCCGTAGGCGATGTTGTTGCGCTCGGCCCAGTTGCCCACCGCCGTCAGGTCGATGTTGACGAAGGCGCAGCACATCTCGCGGTCCGCGCCGAACACCACCGCCTCCAGGATGTTGGGAAAAAACTTGAGCTTGTTCTCGACGTATTTCGGCGCGAACAGCCGTCCGTCGGCCATCTTGCCCACGTCTTTGGCCCGATCGATGATCCGCAGGTGGCCGCTGTCCTTTTCGATGAATCCCGCGTCACCGGTCGCCACCCAGCCCTCGGCGTCCTTGGTCGATGCCGTCGAGTCGGGGTTCTTGTAGTATTCCACGAACGTTCCCGGCGAGCGGTAGAAGACCTCGCCGCTGTCGTCGATGCGGATCTCCACCCCCGGCGAGGGCACGCCGACGGTGTCGGAGCGCACCTCGTGGTCGGGCTGCTGGGTGATGAAGACGCTGGCCTCGGTCTGGCCGTAGAGCTGTTTGAGGTTGATCCCAAGACCGCGGTAGAAGTCGAAGATCTCGGGCCCGATGGCCTCGCCCGCGGTATAGCCCACGCGCACCCGGCTGAGCCCCAGCGTGTTCTTCAGGGGGCCATAGACCAGCGCCTCGCCCATGCGGTACTTCAGCGTCTCCCAGCCGCCCACCGGACGGCCGTCGAGGATGTCCGGCCCCACCTTGCGGGCGTGCGCCATGAAGTGGTCGAAGAGCGCCTTCTTGATCCGCCCCGCGTCCTCCATTCGGATCATGGTGTGGGTGAGCTGCGTCTCGAACACCCGCGGCGGCGCGAAATAGTAGGTCGGTCCGATCTCGCGCAGATCGGTCATCATCGTGTCCTCGCTCTCGGGACAGTTGACGCAAAAGCCGGTCCAGTAGGCCTGCCCGACCGAAAAGATGAAGTCGCCGACCCAGGCCATGGGCAGATAGGCCAGGATCTCGTCGCCCGGGCGCAGATGGTCGAATTCACTGGAGTTCTTGGACGTCTCGATGATGTTGCGGTTGGACAGGACCACGCCCTTGGGTCGCCCCGTCGTGCCGGAGGTGTAGAGCATGACGCAGGTGTCGTCGTAGCCCAGTCCGTCGCGGCGGCGCTGCAACTCGTCGCCGAAGCGTTCGCGCCAGGACCGCCCGGCGTTCTGCACATCCGTATAGGCGGTCAGCGCCGCGTGGTCGTATTTCCGCAGGCCGCGGGCGTCGAGATAGATGGTGTGTTCCAGCCCCGGCAGGCGGTCCAGCACGTCCTGGATCTTGTCCACCTGCTCCTGATCTCCCGCGATGGCAAAGCGGGCGCCGCAGTGGTCGAGGGCATAGGCGATCTCTTCGGCCGCGGCGTCGTGATAGAGAGGCACGGGCACGCCCCCGGCCATCTGCACCGCCACCAGGCCCCAGTACATCGCCGGCCGGTTGCGGCCGAGCAGCGCCACGTAGTCGCCTGGCGCGATGCCCAGGTCGAGAAGACCCAGCGCCAGCGCCTCGATCTCTTCGGCGGCCTCGGTCCAGGTCCAGCTCTGCCAGATCCCGAACTCTTTCTCGCGATAGGCGGGCTTGCCGCCGAACTGCGCGACGTTCCGCGCCAACAGCGCGGGGATGGAGACAAGCGCCTCTGTCACGATCAAATCCTCCCGGGGCCGGTTGTCCGGCTCTTTCCGCGGCGGGCGCGGATGTTCTCTACCGTGCCGAATTTGTCGGGCACGTCAATTCACCACCGCGACATTTTCTTGCGTGACGTCGCCGCAGGACACAGCGGTCTGTCCCGCCGGGCCGATGCGGGTTAGGATCGGGCCCATGGACGCGCTCGGCCTTGCCTACTACGCCGCGGTCTGCGGGCTGTTGGGACTGGGGGCGCCGTGGCTCGGCGCCCGACTGGCGCGCCTGGTCGTCGGCGCGCTGGTGGGCGTGGTGGCGGCGGGCGCGCTGCCGCTTTTGCGCGGAGCGTTCGGTGGCTACTGAGCCAGGGCGCGCGCGACCCCGTCCGCCAAAACCTCCAGCCCGGCGACCAGGTCGGCCTCGGCCGTGTCCTCGGCAAAGTCGTGGCTGATCCCCCCGATCGAGGGCACGAACAGCATCGCTGCGGGCATCACGTCGGCAATGTTGGCGGCGTCGTGTAGGGCGCCTGAGGGCATCCGCCGCCAGCGCCCCGGCGCCCGGTCCTCGGCCGCCGCCGCCAGCGCATCGCGCAGGCGGGCGTCCATGGCCACAGGGTCGCGGCCCCGCGAGCGGCCGAAGCTCAGGTCGATCCCGCGCGCCGCGGCCACTTCGTCCAGAACGCCCCGGATCTCGGCTTCCATCGCTTCCAGCACATCCGCCGCGCCGTCGCGCCATTGGACCGAGAAGGTCGCGCGTCCCGGCACGATGGACGGCGCGTTGGGGTGCACGGCCACGTGGCCCACGGTCCAGACGCTTGCCGGTCCCATGCGGGCGGGCAGGCGCTCCTCCAACGCGGCCACCACCGCGGAGAGGCCCCGCACCGCATCGTGGCGGCGGTCCATCGGCGTGGTCCCGGCGTGGTTCTGCGCGCCCGTAAGCGTGACCGTGATGTCACGGATGCCGACGATGGAAGAGACCACGCCCACCGCCTCGCCCGCATCGTCCAGCACCGGTCCCTGCTCGATATGCATCTCCACGAAGCCGGCGAAGCGGTCGCGCGGAACGCTGCCGGTCACCAGCCCCTTCATCCTTGCCCGCGCCGCGCCCAGTGTCTCGCCATCCCGATCGCTGAGCGCGTCGGCCGCGTCCTCGTCCAGCACGCCCGCCCAGACCGCGCTGCCGGTGGTGACGCCAAAGCGTCCCTCCTCGTCCTGGAACGACACCGCCGAGACCGGCGGGCCGCCCGCCTCCGCCGCCGCCCGCGCCACCTCCAGCCCGGCGCAGACGCCCAGCGCCCCGTCGAGCCAGCCGCCTTCGGGCTGGCTGTCGCTGTGCGAGCCCACCAGCAGCCCCCCTTCGGCCGCAGCAAGGCCGAAGACGTTGCCCATCGGGTCGATGACCGGGTTGAGCCCGCCCTCGGCCATCCGCTGGACCAGCCACATGCGGGCGGCGATGTCGCTGTCGGAATAGGCCGGACGCACCACGCCCTTACCCTCTCCCGCGGCGCCGATGGAGCGTAGGAACTCGAGATCGCGCAGAAACCGGTCGGGCCGGATCGGCAGTGTCATGACAGAAACTCCCCGATTTTTCGCCGAAAAATCGCAGCAATTTTTCGGCGAAAAATTGTGACAGGGGAAGCGTAGCCGATCCGCTATTGCGCCGCCAGCGGCGTTTCGTCGACGGCCTCGACCCGGACCGCCGAAAACTTGAACTCCGGGATCTTGCCCCAGGGATCGAGCGCGGGATTGGTCAGGAGGTTCGCCGCCGCCTCCACGTAGGCGAAGGGGAGGAACACCATGTCCTCGGCCACGGCCCGGTCGGCGCGCGCCGTCACCTCGACGCTGCCGCGGCGGCTGGTAAGCCGCACCTTGCCGCCCGGTGCCACGCCGAGCCGCCGCAGCGTCGCGGGATGCATCCCGCAGGTCGCCTCGGGCTCGACCGCGTCCAGAACCGCCGATCGCCGGGTCATCGACCCTGTGTGCCAGTGTTCCAGCTGCCGCCCGGTGGTCAGGATCATCGGAAAGCTCTCGTCAGGCAGCTCGGCCGGCGGCGTTACCCGCGCCGGCGTGAACTTGGCACGCCCCGCCCGCCGCGGGAAGCCGTCGCCGAACACCACCGACTGACCCGGATCCTCGTTGGACAGGCACGGATACTGCACCGCCCCCTCGGCCTCCAGCCGCTTCCAGGTAATGTGATGGAGCGAGCGCATGGACATCTTCATCTCGTCGAAGACTTCGCGCGGATCGTCGTAGTCCCAGTCGAGCCCGATGCGGTTGGCCAGGTCCACGATGACGCGCCAATCCTCGCGCGCCTCGCCCGGGGGCGGCACGGCGGGGCGGCCCATCTGCACCTGGCGGTTGGTGTTGGTGACCGTTCCGCGTTTCTCGGGGAATGCGGCGGCGGGCAGGATCACATCCGCGAACATCGCCGTTTCGGTCAGAAAGATGTCCTGGACCACCAGGTGGTCGAGATGGGCCAGCGCCTTTCTCGCATGGCCCACGTCGGGGTCGGACATCGCCGGGTTCTCGCCCAGGACATACATCCCCCGGATCTCGCCGCGATAGACGCGGTCCATGATCTCGACCACGGTGAGGCCAGGCGCCGCGTCGATCTGCGTGCCCTTCCAGATGTGGCGAAAGAGTTCGCGCACCTCCGGGTCGGCGACGCTCTGATAGTCCGGCATGACCTGGGGGATGAGCCCGGCATCGCTGGCGCCCTGCACGTTGTTCTGCCCGCGCAGGGGATGCAGGCCCGTGCCTGGCCGCCCCACCTGCCCGCAGAGCAGCGCCAGGGAGATCAGGCAGCGCGAGTTGTCGGTGCCGTGAATATGCTGGCTGACCCCCATGCCCCAAAAGATCATCGCGCGGCGGGCCCCGGCATAGGTCCGCGCGACCTCGCGGATCGTCTCGGCGTCGATGCCGCAGAGCGGCGCCATCTTCTCCGGCGGGAAGGCGCGGATATGGTCGCGGAACTCGAAGAAGCCTTCGGTGAAGCCCTCGATATACTGCCGGTCGTAGAGCTTTTCCTCCACGATCACGTTCATGATCGCGTTCAGCAGCGCCACGTCGGTGCCCGGGCGGAACTGAAGCATGTGGGTCGCGTGCCGCTTGAGCGCCTGACCGCGCGGGTCGATCACGATCAGGTCGCCACCCCGCTTGGCGAACTGTTTGAAGAACGTGGCGGCGACGGGGTGGTTCTCGGTCGGGTTTGCGCCGATGACGATGGCGCAGTCGGCGTTCTCGATCTCGTTGAAGCTGGCTGTGACGGCGCCCGAGCCCACGTTCTCCATCAGCGCCGCGACGGACGAGGCGTGGCAGAGGCGGGTGCAGTGGTCGACGTTGTTGTGGCCAAAGCCCTGGCGGATCAGCTTTTGAAACAGATACGCCTCTTCGTTGGTGCACTTGGCGCTGCCGAAACCGGCCACCGACTTGCCGCCGAAGAAGCTGCGCAGGTCGGCCAGGCCGTGGGCAGCGACGTCCAGGGCCTCGTCCCAGTCGGCCTCGCGGAAATGGGTCCAGGGGTTCGCGGGGTCCACGTTCAGCCCCTTTTCCGGCGCGTCGTCGCGGCGGATCAGAGGGCGGGTCAGCCGGTGGGGGTGATGGATATAGTCGAACCCGAAGCGCCCCTTGACGCAGAGGCGCCCCTCGTTCGCCGGGCCGTTTATGCCGTCGGCCTTGACCACCTTGCCGTCGCGGACCTTCAGCGACACCTGGCAGCCGACACCGCAGAACGGACAGACCGACGCGACCTCGTCGTCCCAGGTGCCGCCGTCGCCACGCTGGGCCTCGTCCAGCACGCGGGCCTCCATCAGCGCACCGGTGGGACAGGCCTGCACGCATTCGCCGCAGGCGACGCAGGTGCTCTCGCCCATGGGATCGGCGAAGTCGAAGACCGGATAGCTGTCGTGCCCGCGCCCGGCCATGCCGATGACGTCGTTGACCTGAACCTCGCGGCAGGCGCGGACGCAGAGGCCGCACTGGATGCAGGCGTCGAGGTTGACGCGCATCGCCACATGGCTGTCGTCCAGGATCGGCACGCGGGCGGGCTCTAGCGGCGGCAGGCGGCTGTCCTCCACCCCCTGCGCGGCGGCCATGGTCCAGAGGTGGCTCGACCGGTCGTGGGCGTCGGCCTGTGGGGGCTGGTCGGCCAGCAGCATCTCCATCACCATGCGCCGGGCCTTGGTCTCGCGCGGGGCGGCGGTGGTCACGGTCATCCCCTCGACGGGTCGGCGGATGCACGACGCGACCAGCGCCCGCTCGCCCTCCACCGCGACCATACAGGCGCGGCAATTGCCGTCTGGGCGGTAGCCGGGGGCGGACTTGTGACACAGATGCGGCAGGGTGGTGCCCTCGCGCCGGGCGACGTCCCAGATGGTCTCGTCCGGCCCTGCCGCGACGGCGCAGCCGTCGAGGGTAAAGCGGATGGTGTCGGTCATGGTGGGCCTCCCCGGGTCGTCCCCGACCTTAGAGCAGCAGGGCGTCGACCGGAACAGGCCCGGGGCGACGAAACCCGGCCCGTTTGCGTCCCGCGGGGCGGCGACGGGACGGCGGGCGGGGCGACGTGCGCAGCACGAGCGCCGTGCCGCCGGACATTGGCAACGGCCGCCTGACGCGGTAGGCGCGGAGCACAGACAGGGAGACCGGCATGGGAGAGATCGTCCTCGTCCGCCACGGACAGGCCAACAGCAGCGCGCAGGACGAGGCGTCCTACGACCGGCTCAGCGACCTCGGGCACCGCCAGGCCGACTGGCTGGGCCGCTGGTTCGCCGACCGGGGCGAACGCTTCGACCTGGTTCTTTCGGGCAGCCTGCGCCGCCACCGCGAGACCGCCGCGGGGATGGGCCATGCCGACGCCCAGATCGACGCGCGGCTGAATGAGATGGACTATTTCAACCTCGGCCGGGCGCTGGAGGACGGGCACGGCGTGCCGTTTCCCGGCCCCGACGACTTCGCCGCCCACGTGCCCCAGGTGATGCGCGCCTGGCACGCGGCCGAGATCCGCGGCGACGAGACCTTCGTGGAGTTCGAGGCCCGCGTCACCGGCGCCCTGATCGACGCGGCCGAAGAGGGGCGGCGGGTGCTCTGCGTCACCTCGGGCGGGGTCATCGGCATGGCCCTGCGTCACATCCTCGGTCTCGACCCCGAGCGGATGGCCCATGTCCTGCTGCCGATCCGCAACTCCTCGGTCCACCGCCTTCTGGTCCGGGGCGAACAGATGCTGCTGGCCGAATTCAACGGAACGCCGCATCTTGACGCCCATGACCGCGCCCATGCGCGCACCACCTATTGAGGGGCCACGGATGAGCCACGACACGACCGCCGCGACCGGCACCGTTCACCTGTGGGTGCGGGGCGAGCCGCGGGCGAACGAGGCGCGCGTGGGCGTGACTCCCGAGGGCGTGGCCACGCTGATCGGCCGCGGGATGCGGGTGACGGTCGAGGACAGCCCCGCCCGCGCCATCGGGATCGAGGGATACCGCCGCGCGGGGGCCGAGATCGCGGACTTCGGCGCCTGGACCGACGCGCCGCAGAACGCGGTGATCTTCGGGCTCAAGGAACTGCCAGACGACGACACGCCCCTGCCGCACCGCCACATCATGTTCGGCCATGCCTACAAGGGGCAGGCCGACGGCGCCCGGCTCCTGCGCCGCTTCGCCGCCGGAGGCGGGACGCTCTACGACCTGGAGTATCTGGTGGACGCGGACGGACGCCGCATCGCCGCCTTCGGCTATTGGGCGGGGTACGCCGGCGCGGCCGTCGCCGCCATGGCCTGGGCTGCGCAGGCGGACGGCGGCATCTGCCCGGCGGTGTCGACCTACGCCGATGCCGAGGCGCTGACCCGCGACCTGACCGCGCGGCTGGACGGCACGGGGTCGCAGCGGCCCGGGGCGCTGATCATCGGGGCCAAGGGACGGGTCGGCACCGGCGCCGCCGATCTCTGCGCTGCCGTCGACATCCCCACGACCCTCTGGGACCAGGAAGAGACGCGCCACGGCAGCCCCTTCCCCGAGGTGCTGGAGCACGCCCTGTTCCTCAACTGCATCCTGGCCCAGCCCGGCGCGCCCATCTTCGTGCCCGCCGACACCGGATCGCGCGTGCGGGCGTTGCGGGCCATCGGCGACATCGCCTGCGACCCGACCTCGGACTTTTCTCCGATCAAGGTCTACGACCGCACGACGACCTGGGACGCCCCCGCGCTGCGGGTCCACCGCAGCCCGCCGCTCGATGTGGTGGCCATCGACAATCTGCCCGCGATGCTGCCGGTGGAGTCGTCCGAGGATTATGCGGCTCAACTCCTGCCCGCGCTTCTCGACCTCGACCGGATAGACCGGGGCGTCTGGGGCCGCGCGGAAGAGACCTTTCGCGCCCACCTCCCGGACTGAGAGTCAGGAGAACAGCTTGTAATAAAGCGCGTCGGGCAGGAGCGCAGAGGCGCGGAACATCGCGCCGAAACTCGCCGGGATCGTCGCCTTGAACTTGCGGCTCTCCATCAGATCGAAAACCCCGCGCGCAGCCTCCTCCGGCTCCATCATCATCGGCATCTTGAAATCGTTCTTCTGGGTCAGACGGGTGCGGATGAAGCCGAGATTGGCCAGTTGCACGCGCACGCCCGTGTCCTTGAGATCGGCATGCATGGACTCGGCCAGGTGCATCAGCCCAGCCTTGGACGACGAATAGCCGATAGAGCCCGGAAGCCCGCGGTAGCCCGACAGCGAGCCGATCGCGACCACATGGCCGCTGTTGCGCGCGACCATCTGCGGCACGGTCCGCCCAAAGACCCGGGCGGCGCCTGTGAGGTTGACGTCGAACATCGTCGTCACCTCGTCGGCCACCCATTCCGTCGCGGGCTGCGGCCAGTAGACCCCGGCGATGTAGACGACGCCATGGACGTCGCCCGCCGCCTCGGCCGCGCGGGCGACGCTGTCGTCGTCCGAGACGTCCATGGGAACGGCCCGTGCGTTGCCGCCCAAGGTCTCGGCCAGCGCCTCCAGCCGGTCGGCGCTGCGGGCGCTCAGCACCAGATCCGCGCCGGCCCGGCTCATCCGCTCGGCCAGGGCCCGGCCCAGCCCCTCTGACGCCCCCACCAGCCAATAGGTTCGGTCGCGCCAACGGCTCATATCGGGTCCTCCTTGCGAATCGTGGCGATCAGTTCGGCCACCAGGATGCCGAACTTGCGGAACTGGCTGCGGTTCACCACGGTCCCGTTCGGCATAAGATACATCCAGTCGACGGCGTCGAGCAGGTGGCCGCCCGCATCCTCGGGCAGGCGGATGCGATAACGCAGCTGCACCGCCGGTCCGGCGGCGCGCCCTTGGGCGACGCCGATCACATCCGACGCCCGCGCGGTGAAGCGGCCGTCGTTGCCGACGCTCAGATGCCACGCGCGGTTCTGCGTCGCGCCGCTGTCGTAGCGAAAGGTCTCGGCCAGCACGCCGCTGGCCCCGTCCCACACCCCCTCCATCTCGGCGGTGAAGCGAGAGGTCAGCCGCCCCGTCGGGCCAAAGATTGCACCCTCGCAGAGCAGGCGCCCCTCGAGGTGCCGCCCTAGGTCGAAGTCGGGACCGATCCCTTCGTAGTCCTCGGGCACCTGACCGGCAAAGCCCAGGAACCGGCCCCGCGCCCAGACGACGAGCGCGATCAGCCCACCTCCGACCAACAGAAACACCAGTTCACCCAAGCTCGCCTCCTTCGATCTGCGGCGCCCGTGCCAGGAGCACCAGCGCCGCCAGCTTCAACCCGCAGGGCACCACCGCGTAGAGCCATGTCAGGGTGACAATGGCGGCGGAGGGGTTGTCGGTTCCGGGGCGAAAACCCACGGCATCCAGGATCGGCAGCAATGTCAGCGCCGCCAGCGCGAGCGAAGCCTTGCTGACAAGGGACCACAGGCCGAACCCGGCGGCCGCCTGCGGCGCAATCCGGGCCATGCGTGCGGCAAATAGCGCAGGCAGGAGGGTGAGGTCAGCCCCCACCGCCGCCCCCGACGCGATGCAGATGAGCGCAAAGGCCGCGACGTCCCCGGGGCCGAGCGTCGCGGCAAAGGCGAAGGTTACGATGGCCAGAGCCATCCCGGCCATAAGGGCGCGGCGCGGCCCGATGCGGCGCGCCGCCAGGCCCCAGGCCGGCGCCGATGCGGCCGCCGCGGCAAAGAACAGCAGCAGGAGCGGCCCCTCCCACCCCGGGGCCTCCAGGCGGCTCTCGACGAAGAACAGGAACAGGGTGGAGGTGACGGCCACCGGGGTGGCGTTGATCAGCGCGATCAGGAGAAGGCGGCGTGCGGGGCGATCTCGTACCACGTCGCCCAGGACCGACAGGCCGTCGGGGGCCGGGCCCGCGGCCGCACGCCACTCCCGCGCCATCGCGGCCACGGCCAGGGCGGCGAGCGCGGCAAAGCCCGCGGCAAAGAGCGCAAAGGGCGACGGACCCAGCGTGATCAGCGCCACCGGCGCCACCGAGGCCACGCAGACCCCCACCAGCGCCCCTGTCTCGCGCCAGGCCGCCAGCCGGACATGGCCGCGCTCCCCCATCGCCGCACCGCGCAAAACGCCCTGGGCGTAGAAGGTGATGGTTAGAAAGCTGAAGGCCGAGAACAGCCCGGTGAGCGTCAGCGCAAACCACCAGACCGGGGGGATCGGCGGCGGCACCGCAAAGAGGCCGATCATCGACAGGGCCATCAGCGCCGCGGCGGCGGCCACGGCAGCGCCGCGGTGGCGCGCCAGCCTCTGCGACAGCCACCCCAGGGCGGGGTCCTGGATCACGTCGATCAGCCGGAGCGCCGCCAGGACGGCTCCGAGGCTCGCCAGGCCCACGCCGTAACTGTCCACGTAGAACTTGGGCGCGTGGATGTAGATCGGCAGCCCAGCCATCGACAAAAGCCCCGCAAAGAGGGCGTAACCGGCGAGCCGGGACGGACCCGCCGCGTCCGCACCTGCGGAGGCCGTGGTCAATGGCTGATCTCTTCGGCGGGCGGGACGGGGCGGCGGCGGTAGGACGCCCCCTTCCACCACAGCTTCAACGCCTGCCAGTGGATCAGGCCGAGCACCCGCCGCGACCCGAACGGACGCCGCAGGCAGGCGCCGAGCAGCGCCGCGCCGGACAACGGCCGCCGCGGGCCGGTCAGCGTGGCGATCAGCCCGCCGCTCTCGCCGTTGCGATAGTCGATCCAGATGCCGATCCGGTCGTCGCGGATGTCGAAGCGAAAGCGATAGGCGCCGGCCACCTCCTGAAACGGCGACACGTGAAAGATCTTGGTCGCAGTCAGCGTGTCCTCGGCCGTGATCGGGCGCAGGTCGTCGTGGTGGCAGAGATAGTTGTGGCGGTCGCCGAACGTGTTGCTGACCTCGGCCACGACGGCGCGCAGGCGCCCCTCCCCGTCATGCGCCAGCCAGAAGCTCACTGGGTTGAACACGTGCCCCAGAACGCGCGGCTGCGCTAGGAGGAGAAGCCGTCCGCCGGTGGCATGGGCCAGTCCGCGCGCCTCCAACACCTCGCGCAGCCAGGCGGCGCCGCGGCCCTGCCCCGGCGGACCGCCATGGTCGCGGTCGTGCAGCGACACCGCCCCGGCCCGGTTGCGGGCAAGGGGCCAGGGCCCGGGCACCGCCGCCTCGGCATCGAGGAGCAGGTAGTCGACGCCGTAGCGAAAGGCGTTGCGCACGCCGCCCCGCCTGCCGTGATAGGTCTCGCCTGCGATATGGTCGATGAGGGCCGTCACGCCGCCGCCTGGTTGGCCGGATCCGCCATGGCCCGCACCACGTCGACGGCGCTGGCGAACCCGTCCTCGTGGAACCCGTTGCGCATCCAGGCGCCGCAGAACCAGGTGTTGCGGGTGCCGTTCAACGCCCGGATCTCGGCCTGACCCTCCAGCGCGGCGGCGTCATAGACGGGGTGGCGGAACTCGACCTCGTCGTAAATCAGCGCCTCGTCCACCGGGCGGGTGCCGTTCAGCGTGACGAACATCGGATCGTCCAGAGGGATCGGCTGGAGCGAGTTCATCCAGTAGGTCAGGTCGATCCGGTCGGGGCGTCGTCCCGGCGCCTCGGTATAGTTCCAGCTGGCCCAGGCCCTCCGCCGCTGGGGCATGACCGAGGTGTCGGCATGGAGCACCGCGCGGTTCGGCTGATATCGCACCTTGGAGAGCGCCAGGCGCTCGCGCCCGTCGGCATCGGACAACATCGCCAGCGAGTCGTCGGAATGGGTGGCCAAGATCACCTCGTCAAAGTGCTCTTCGGCCCCGCCCCGGGCGCGGATCATGACCCCCGGCCCGTCGCCGCGCCGGATCGCCGCGACCGGCGCGCCGGTCCTGAGGTCGACGCCGCGGGCGGTCAGGCTGGCCTCCAGCCGCCGAACGTATTCGACCGAGCCGCCGTCCACGGTATACCACTGATGCTGTCCCGTCGCGCCCAAGAGCGCGTGATTGCGAAAGAAATCCAGCAGCGCCCGCGCCGGGAAATCCAGGATGTCCTGCGTCGGCGTCGACCAGATCGCCCCGGAGAGGGGCAGGAGATAGTAGTCGCGAAACCACGGCCCCGTGCCCAACGCGTCGAGGAGCGCACGGATGCTCAGCGATCCGTCCCCGGCCGCTGCAGGGCCGTGGCGGTTGAACCGCATCACGTCGCGGAGCATCCGCAGGTAGGCCGGCTTTAGCGCATTGGTCGGCTGACAAAACAGCGCCGCAGGCGAGCGCAGTCCGAACTCCAACCGCCCGCCGTCGATCGACGCGCCGAAGCTCATGTCGCTCTCTACATACGGGACGTCCAGCGTCTCGAAGAGACCGAGGAGACCGGGATAGTTCACCTTGTTGAAGACGATAAAGCCGGTGTCGACCGGCTGATCCCCGCGCTTGCCGGCCAAAACCGTGCGGGCGTGGCCGCCCAGGCGCGTCGCGGCCTCGTAGAGCACGACGCGGTGGCGGTCGGCCAGCAGGTGCGCGGCGGCGAGCCCGGAAATCCCGCCCCCGACGACGGCGACGGATCGCCGGTCGGTGTTGATCGTCTCGAATGGCATGTCGTCTCCTGCCTGGGTCGTTCCTTGCCGCTACGGCCGGGCGGCGCGATTGGATTGCCCGTCGTCTTTTTTGCCGCACCCTTTGATCCGCCTCACGTCCCGCGACGTAGATCGATTATGTTGACGGAACACTCACACCTTGCGGAGGGGGCTTTATCGGGCGGAGCGGTGCTCTATGCTCGGTCGCGACAGACGCGAACCGTGCGCGCGACGTGCGATAGGACGATGACCCCAGACGTAACCACCCGCGACTGGTCGCAGGTGCTGAGCCAGATACGCTCGCACCGGGACCAGGCCGCCTTTGCCGACCTCTTCACGCACTTCGCCCCGCGGGTGAAGGCGTTTTTGCTGCGCTCGGGCGCGTCCGAGACGCTGGCCGAGGAGTGTATGCAAGAGGTCATGGCCACCGTCTGGCAGAAGGCGCATCTGTTCGACCCCAGCCGCGCGGCCGCGTCGACCTGGATCTTCACCATCGCGCGGAACCGCAAGATCGACGCCCTGCGCAAACAGCGGCAGCCGCAACCCGAGGACCTGACCTGGGGCCCGGAGACCGAGCCGGACCAGACCGACGTGGTGATCCTCCAGCAGGAAACCGAGGAGCTGGGGCGCGCCCTGGCCACCCTCCCCGAAAAACAGCGCGATCTGATCGAGCGCGCGTATTTCCACGATCTGAGCCACAGCCAGATCGCCGAAGAGACCGGGCTCCCGCTCGGCACGATCAAGTCGCGCATCCGCCTGGCGCTGGACCGGCTCAGGCACGCGATGCGACAGTTGGACCGACCGAAATGACAACTGACATCTCTCACCACCTGACCGAGCCGCTGCTCATGGCCTATTCGGCCGGCACCCTGCCCGAGGCGTTCAGCCTCGTGGTGGCGAGCCACGTGTCCCTCTGCGACGAGTGCCGCGCGCGGCTGGGCGCCTACGACGCCGTGGGCGGCGCGATGCTGGAGGACTGCGGCGTCGCGTCTCTCGGCGCCAATGCCTATGCCGAAACGCTCGCTCGGATCGCCGAGCGGCCCGAGGCGCCGGTGCCGCCGCCCTCGGCCGATCTCGCGACCTTTCCAGCGCCGCTGCGCGATTACGTCGGCGGCGACCTCGACGCGGTTCAGTGGCGGGCCGTGGGCGGTGGGGTGAAGCAGGCGATCCTGCCCACCTCGGCCGACGCGTCGGTGCGGTTGCTGTCGATTCCCGGCGGGGCCGCGATGCCGGACCACGGGCACCGCGGGGCCGAGTTGACCCTGGTGCTGCAAGGGGCGTTCCACGACGAGGACGGCACCTTCGCCCGCGGCGACGTGGAGGTCGCCGACGAGCACCTGAACCACCGGCCGGTGGCCGCGCGCGGCGTCCCATGCATCTGTCTCGCCGCGACGGACGCGCCGCTCAGGTTCAGCGGCCTGATGCCGCGTTTGGCGCAGCGGTTTCTGCGGATCTGACCTCGTCCCGCGGGCTCGCGGGGGCGAAGTCCAGCGCGTCGATCCGTGCCGCCCGGCGCCCGGCCCGGGCGGCTGCGACGCTCACGCCCTCGACGTCGCGGCGCACCTGGTCGAAATGGTTCTCCAGCTTGTCCGCCCGCGCGACCACCAGCTCTAGATCGCGCGACAAGTGCTTCAGGGCGGTGCGGATCTCGGCCGCATGTTCGGCCAACCGCACGTCGGTGAGCGCCGCGCGCAGGGTGGTCAGCGTCGCCATGCAGGTGGTCGGCGAGACGATCCAGACCTTGCGCGCGAACCCCTCGCGCACGACGTCGCCGAAATTGCCGTGCAGTTCGGCATAGACCGCCTCGGACGGCAGGAACATCATTGCACCCTCGGCCGTCTCGCCCGCCACGATGTAGCGCTCGGCGATGTCGGCGACGTGCCGTTTCACTGCCGTGCGGAACTGCCTGGCGGCAGCCGTGCGGGCGCGATCGTCTCCGGCCGCGCGCAGCGCCTCGTAGGATTCCAGGGGGAACTTGGCATCGACGGCAATGGGCCCGGGCGGGTGCGGCAGACGGATCAGGCAGTCCACACGTCGCCCATTCGACAGCGTCGCCTGCCACGTCCAGGCATCGGGCGGCAGCGCGGCCGCGACCACGTCGCGCAATTGGATCTCGCCGAAGGCGCCGCGCGCCTGCTTGTTCGACAGAATGTCCTGGAGGCTGAGGACGTCGCCCGACAGCCGCGCGATGCGCTCCTGCGCCCGGTCGATGGTCTGCAATCGCTCTTCCAGCACGCCGAGGGCGCGGGCGGTCCGGGTGGAGGACCCGGTGACGCTCTCCGACAGGCCGGCGCCGACCTGGGCCAGGCGGTTCTCCATCAGCTCCAACATCCGCGCCTGGCTGGCGGCCTGGGTATCGCCCAGATGGCTAAGCCCGCCGGCGAGGTGCTGTTGGCCGTCACCCAACGCCTGGACCCGTTGCGCCAGCCATCCGACCTGGGCCGCAAGGGGGGCCGCCGCGCGAGCTGCGCGCCCGGCCCGCACCACCGCCATGGTCAGCAGGATCAAGAGCGCCAGGACGATGGCCGCCACCCCCGCGCCGGCCAGAACCGCCGGATCCTCCCACGATACGGGCCGACCGGCGATCTCGATCATCGCCGCCCGAACAGCCGCTCGATGTCCGCCAGCTTCAACTCGACATAGGTGGGGCGGCCGTGGTTGCACTGACCCGACAGGGGTGTCGCCTCCATCTCGCGCAGAAGCGCGTTCATCTCGTCGGCGCCCATACGCCGCCCGGCCCGCACCGATCCATGGCAGGCCATGCGGCTGAGCACCGCGTTGATGCGGGTCTCCAGAAGACCGCTGTCGCCCAGGTCTGCCAACTCGTCGAGGATGTCACGGAGCAGCGGCGCCGCCTCGACCCGGCCGAGGACGGCGGGCGTTTCTCGGACCGCGACAGCCCCCTGGCCGAAGGGCTCGACGGTGAGCCCCAGGCGGACCAACGAATCGGCATGGTCGAGCAGGCGCCGGGCGTCTTCGGCGCCCAGCTCGACGATCTCCGGGATGAGCAGCGCCTGGGCGGCAACCCCGCGGTCGGCCATCTGCCGCTTGAGCCGTTCGTAGACCAACCGCTCGTGCGCGGCGTGCTGATCGACCAGGACAATGCCGTCGGCGGTCTGGGCGACGATATAGGTGCCGTGGACCTGCGCCCGGGCCGCGCCGAGGGGGTGCGCGGCCTCGTCGGGCGCGGGCGCCTCGGGCTCGACCCGGGCGAGCGGCGCGTCGGTCTCGGCAAAGCCCGGGGCCTGTAGGGCAGTCGCAACGGCGAGCGCCCGGGGGCCGGGGCGGTCCATCTGATAGACCCTTGCGGCGCCGCCCGCGGGCTCGGGACGGAGCGCGCCCAGGGTGGCGCCAGCCACGGTGGTCGCGGCCCGGTGCCCGGCCTCTGCCAGGGCGTGGCGCAGCGCCGACACGATCAGGCCCCGGGCCACGCCGGGCTCGCGGAACCGCACCTCGGACTTGGCCGGGTGCACGTTCACGTCGACCCGCATCGGATCGACCTCCAAAAACAGCACCGCCGCTGGGTGGCGGTCGCGGCTGAGGAGGTCGGCATAGGCGCCCCGCAGCGCCCCGATCAGCAGCTTGTCCCGCACCGGCCGGCCGTTGACGTAGAGAAACTGCGCCACCGCCGCGCCGCGGGAGTAGGTGGGCAGCGCGGCATAGCCCGACAGAACGATCCCCTCGCGCTCGGCCCGGATGCGCAGCGCGTTCTCGGCGAACTCGGCCCCCAGGACGCGGGCCAGGCGGCGGTGCAGCGCGTCGAAGAGATCGCCAGCCTCGGCGTCGGCCCGGAACACCGTGCGCGGGCTGCCGCCGCCCACCTCGCGGAGGGTGAAGCCGACGCCGGGCTCGGCCATCGCCAGACGCTTGACCGCGTCGCCGATAGCCTGGGCCTCGGCCCGGTCGGAGCGCAGGAACTTCAGCCGCGCGGGCGTCGCATGGAACAGATCGCACAGCTCGACGGTCGTGCCCCGCGTCAGGGCGGCGGGACGCACCGGCTCGGCCACCCCGCCGCAGACGCGCAGACACGCGGCCTCGGCCCCCGCGGCGCGAGACGTCACGCTAAGCCGCCCCACGGCGCCCAGCGACGGCAGCGCCTCGCCACGAAAGCCGAAGGTGTGGATGTTCATCAGGTCGCTGCCGTCGATCTTGGACGTCGCATGGCGGGTCAGCGCGAGAGGCAGATCCTCGGCCGTCATGCCGCAGCCGTCGTCGGTGACCCGGATCAGCGCCTTGCCCCCCGCCGCATAGTCGATGCCGATCCGCCGCGCCCCGGCGTCGAGCGCGTTCTCCACCAACTCCTTGACCGCCGAGGCAGGACGCTCGACCACCTCGCCCGCGGCGATGCGGTTGACCGCAGCGGCATCCAATTGCCGGATTCGCGGCCGGTCTAGGGCATCTTGGCCGATGTGGGGGTCGTCGAGGGACATGCCACTAGACGTAGCACGATCCCCCGCGTTTTGACCACTGGGAACTGCGCCGGATCAGTTCGCCGGGTTCAGCCCCTCGGGCCGCCCGACCACCACGAAATGCAGCTCGTCGGCGCGGTAGATGCGCTCGGCCACCCGCCGCACGTCCTCCAGCGTCACCGCCCGCACCTGGTCGTTGCGGGTGGCGATGTAGTCGATGGGCAGATCCTCCATCTGCATCCCGACCATGATCCCCGCGATGCGCGCATTGCCGTCGAAGCGCAGGGGATAGGCGCCGGTCAAATAGGTCTTGGCCGCCTCCAGTTCGTCCTCGGTGATCGTCTCGGCGATCTTGGCCCATTCCTCGCGGATGACCTCGACCGATTCGGCGGCACGCGCGTTGGCGGTGGCGGCATGGCCCATGATCAGCTCGGCGTTCAGCATCGGCGCCAGGTAGGTGCCGATCCCGTAGGTCAGGCCGCGTTTCTCCCGCACCTCGGTCATCAGCCGCGAGCTGAACCCGCGGCCGCCGAAGATATGGTTGGCCACGAAGGCGGCAAAGAAGTCTGGGTCGTCGCGCTCGATCCCCTCGTGACCGAAGAGGATCACGGACTGCGGCGTGTCGAACTCCACGACCGTCACACCCCCCTCCAGCGCATAGCCCGCGTCGCCCGGCAGCGGCGCACCGGTCTGCGGCAGCTCGCCCAGAAGGTCGTCGAGCAGGAGGCCCAGATCCTCGGCCGAGATGTCGCCCACGGCGCCGACGAAGACCCGGTCGCTGACCAAGACGTCGCGATGCGCCTGGACGATGTCGTCGCGGGTCAGCGCCGCGACGCTCTCCAACGTGCCGTCCATGGCGGTGCCGTAGGGGTGGTCGGGAAACGCCATCGCGTCGAAGGTCCGGCTGGCGATGGTGTCGGGATCCTGGGCATCGCTGGCGATGATCGACAGGACCTGAGCGCGCACCCGCTCGACCGCGTCCTCGTCGAAGCGGGGGTCGACCAGCGCCGAGCGCAGGAGCGCCACAGCCTCGTCCCGGTTCTCGGTGAGGAACCGTGCCGAGACGGACATCGAATCGTCCCAAGCGTCGAAGTCGTAGGAGGCGGCGAGGCTTTCCCGCGCGGCAGCGAAGCCCTGGGCGTCGAGATCGCCGGCGCCCTCTTCCAACAGACCGGTCATCAGGTTGACCGCGCCGCGTTTGCCCGGGCGGTCCAGCGCGGCCCCGCCGCGAAAGCGGATCTCCAGCGCGGTGAAGGGGATCGAGCGTTCCTCGACCAGCCAGGCGCGGATGCCGCCGGGCGACACCACCTCTTGGATGTCGACCTCGGCGCGGGCGGGCAGAGCGGCCCAAACGGCGACCGCGGCGGCAAGAACGATGCGGATCATTGGATCGCCTCCTCGGCAGGGGTGGCGTCCGCGGGGGCGGTCAGCCACCCGGTGACCGAGGCGCGCCGGTCGAAGACCTCGGCCGCGGCCGCCAGGATGTCCTCTTCGGTCACGGCTTGCAGGATGTCGGGCCAGGCCTCCACGTCCTGAACGGTCAGGCCGCTGGTCAGCGCCATGCCATAGGTCCGGGCGAGGGATTGCAGATCGTCCTCCCCATAGATCAGCGCGGCCCGCAGCCGCATCTTGATCCGGTCGAGTTGCTCGGCGTCGACCCCCTCCTCCAGGAACGCGGCCACCGCGTCGTCCAGCGCTGTCTCGGCCTCGTCCAGCGACACGCCCTCCGCAGGCACGATCAACAGGCCGAAGCTCGTGTCGTCCAACGACGTGCCGCCGTAGAACGCGGAGGTGTAGATCGCCTGCCCCGTTTCGAACTGGAGCCGCCGGTTCAACTCGGACGTCTGCCCGCCGCCCAAGACCTGCGCCAGGATGGTCAGCGCCGCCGCCGTCTCTTGATCGCCGGCGTCCCGCTCCGGTGCGAGATAGGTGCGCACCACATAGGGTTGCGCGACTCGTGGGTCTTCGAACACCAGCCGCCGCTCGGCCAGGTGCGGCGGTTCCTGCGGGCGTATCCGCTCGGGCAGATCCGGATTGGCCGGGATCGGCCCGTAATGCGTCTCGGCCAACTGCCGGACCTCGTCCGGCGTGACGTCGCCCGCGACGATCAGGATCGCGTTGTTCGGGGCATAGTAGGTGCGATAAAAGTCGACCGCGTCCTCCAGCGCCAGCTGCTCGACCTCGTGCATCCAGCCGATCACCGGAATGCCGTAGGGATGGTTCTGATACAGCGCCGCCGATCTCTGCTCGGCAAAGAGGGCGCCGGGATCGCTCTCGGTCCGCTGGTTGCGCTCTTCCTGCACCACCACGAGTTCGGTCGCGATGTCGCGGTCGTCGAGCTGGAGGTTGACCATGCGGTCTGCCTCCAGCTCCATCATCAGGTCCAGACGGTCCGCCGCCACGCGCTGGAAATACGCCGTATAGTCCTGGCTGGTGAAGGCGTTGTCGGTGCCGCCATTGGCCGCCACCAACTCGCTGAACTCGCCCGGCGCACGCACCTCCGTGCCCTTGAACAACAGGTGTTCGAGGTAGTGGGCGATGCCCGAGCGGCCCGGCGGCTCGTCCGCGGCGCCCACCCGATACCACACCATGTGGACGACGGCGGGGGCGCGGTGGTCCTCCAGCACGACGACCTCCATCCCGTTGTCGAGGGTGAAGGTGTGGACCTCTGCCGCCCGAAGCGGCAGCGCGGCGGTCATGAGCACCCCCAGGAGGGCGAGAAACGGCAGGCGGGGCATGGCGGATCCTTTGCTGACGGTCTGCGGCCAGACTTACGCCGCACCGCGCCGCGTTCAATCCCGATGGCGCGGTTGTGAGCCGGGGCTCAGCGGTCCTGCCAGCCCTCGGGGGGCACCGCGGGGGTCCAGACCCCGGACCGGCGCAGGCGCTCCAACTCCTCGTACTGGTCGAGCGAGAGGGGGCGATACGCCTTGAAATAGACGTTCACGTTGAAGAGGCGTTCCAGGAGCCGCCCGTCGTTCTCGCGCCGATACTCCAGATCGGCGGCGGCCAGGGTCTGACGGATGCCCGCCTCGACCCCATAGCGGGTGGTGTGCGAGATCAGGGCCGGATCGCGCAGGCCCCCGCCGACCAGAGCCGAGGGCCGCCCGCCCAGGGCCGCGACCGCATCGGCGTTCGGGGTCGGGTCGGTGCGGTTGGCCTGACCCGGAGTCGGCGGCGGCAGGTCATTGTAGCTCGCCGGCGCCTGCAACGGCTTGGTCGGCAGGATGCCGAACTCGTCGGGTCCGTCGTTGGCGGCGGTGAGGTTCAACAGGCGCGGCTGGTCGCTGCACCCGGCCACGGCCAGCGCCATCGCGGTGGCCAGCGCCGCCATGTGCCATCCACGCCGCATCGGCACCCCTCCGGTCGTATCGTCGCGCGTCGTCATCGCCATCGGTTTAGCCTATCGTTTGCGGGGCGTCACGGGCTGTTTCCGCCCGTTCCCCGTGAACAGGATCAGACCCAGCGCCCCGGCAAAGATCGAGATATCGGCGACGTTGAAGGCGTAGGGGTTGTCGATGCCGCAGCACGACATGTTGAGGAAATCCGCAACCGCGCCATAGAGGATACGGTCGAGCACGTTGCCCAGCGCCCCTCCCACCAGCAGGCCGGCCGAGATCTGGGCCAGCTTTCCGCCGCCCTCGCGCCGCATCCACCACACGACCCAGACGCAGATGGCCAGGGCGATGGCGATCAGGAGCCAGCGCATCGCCTCGGCGTCGTTGGCGAAAAGGCCGAAGTTCACCCCGCGGTTCCAAGCCATCCTGAGGTTCAGAAACGGCGGCCAGACGTCGATCGCCCCGACCGAGCGCAGGTTCAGGACGTGAACGACCACGATCTTGAGCGCCTGGTCGAGGGAGAAGACGATGATGGCGGTGATCCACAACCTGCGCATCGGGGCCCCCTCAGTGCCGGAAATGCCGCTGGCCGGTCAGGACCATGGCCAGACCGGCCTCGTTGGCGGCCGCGATCACCTCGTCGTCGCGCATCGCGCCGCCGGGCTGTATCACCGCGAGCGCCCCTGCCCCCGCCGCGGTCAACAGCCCGTCGGGAAACGGAAAGAACGCATCCGACGCGACCACCGAGCCGATGGTCGGCGGCTCGGCCAGGCCCATCGCCTCGGCCATGTCGCGGGCCTTGTGCGCGGCGATGCGGGTGCTGTCGACGCGGCTCATCTGTCCCGCGCCGATGCCAACCGTGGCACCGTTCTTGGCATAGACGATGGCGTTTGACTTCACATGCTTGGCCACCGTCCAGGCAAACCGCAGGTCGGCCATCTGCGCCTCGGTCGGCGTCCGCTCGGTCACCACGCGCAGGGCGTCGGGGTCGAGCGGCGCGACGTCGGCGTCCTGCACCAGGAACCCGCCCGTCACCGGCTGAGCGCGGAGCGCGGACCCCGGCGCCGCGGCGTCGCCGGTGAGCAACAGGCGCAGGTTCTTCTTGGCCGCAAAGATGTCGCGCGCGGCCTCGTCGGCGTTGGGGGCGATCACCACCTCGGTGAAGATCGCCGTCACCGCCTCGGCCGTCTCGGCGTCGAGAGGGCGGTTCAGCGCCACGATCCCGCCGAAGGCCGACACCCGGTCGCAGTCGTAGGCGCGAGCATAGGCCGCGGCCGGGGTCGCGCCCAGTGCCACGCCGCAGGGATTGGCGTGCTTGACCACGACGCAGGCGGGGGTGTCGGCGGCGAACTCGCGCACCAGGGCCAGCGCCGCGTCGGCGTCGGCGATGTTGTTGTAGCTCAGGGCCTTGCCCTGGACCTGCCGCGCGCCGGCGATCCCCGCCCCCGACCCGTCGGCATAGAAGGCCGCGGCCTGGTGCGGGTTCTCGCCGTAGCGGAGGGGCTGGACCAGCCGCCCGGCAAACACCCGGCGACGCGGCGGTTCCGCCTCCGCCGCGGCCATCCAGGCCGACACCGCGGCATCGTAGGCGGCCGTGCGGGCATAGGCGATCCCTGCAAGCTCGGTGCGGAAAGCCTGCGTCGTCGCCCCGCCCCTCGCCGCCATCTCGTCGCCCAGGCGGGCGTAGTCCTCGACGTCGGTGATCACGGCCACGTGGGCGTGGTTCTTGGCCGCCGCGCGCAGCATTGCCGGGCCGCCGATGTCGATGTTCTCGACGCAGGCGGCGCGGCCGGCGCCCGAGGCGACGGTCTCTTCGAATGGGTAGAGGTTCACGACCAACAGGTCGATGGGCGCGATCCCGTGGGCCGCCATGTCCTCGGCATGGGCGTCGCGGAGCGCCAAGAGGCCGCCATGCACCATCGGGTGCAGTGTCTTGACCCGTCCATCCATCATCTCCGGGAACCCGGTGAGGTCGGCGACGTCGCGCACCTCCAACCCCGCCTCGCGCAGGGCCCGCGCCGTGCCGCCGGTCGAGATCAGTTCGACCCCATGCCCGGCCAGCATCCGCCCCAGGTCGGCCAGCCCGGTCTTGTCCGACACCGACAGCAGCGCCCGCCTGATGGTCACCTCGTCCTGCACGCAGTCCTCCACCTCAAACCAGCGCGGCCAGATCCTCGCGGGACAGGTCGCGCACGGCGTCGGGAGTATCCTTTGCCTTGGCCAGCGTCCAGCTTACGCGGGTGGCATAATCCACCGCCGCGGAACTCAGGACGATCTGTCGCGTGGCCCGCGGCGCCAGGCGCCCGTCCTCCAGATAGACCGACGGCTCCAGCAGCATCTCGGCGGCGCCGGTGTGGCGGAACACCCAGACCTCGCCCGACTTCAACACCAGCGACACCGCCGAGCCGCCGAGGTCCAGCTCTGCGTCCACGTCGGGGTGCAGGTGGAACCGCACGCGGAACGGGATCCCGCGGAGGCCCGTGCGATCCAGCGCGGCGTCGAAGCGGCGCTCGTCGGAGCGCTCGATGGTCGCCAGCACGTCCTCGCCCTTGATCCCCCGCCCGTCGTCCGACAGGTGGATCTGGCGCACATGGGTCAGGCCGTGGGTCCGGCGATAGCCGTCGTGACCGGCGATCAGGCCGGTGGAGCGGCGGGTGTGCCGACGCTCGATCCGCACGTCGCGCGGCGCGTCGGTCAACAGCTCCGCCTTTTCGCCCGAGATCAGGCCCGTCACCCCCAGTCGCGACGACGAATAGCCGTCGATGGCGAGGGTCGAATGCGACGGGGTGGCCCGGCCCGCGCGGCGCCATTTGTCGCCGAAGGACTTGCCCGAGCCGCAGTTGACGATCAGCGGACGGCGGCCCGAGGTCAGCTCCATCGCCAAGGTCGAGGCGTGGGCGTCGGCGGAATGCGCCTCGTCCGGGGGCGGCGCGGCGTCGAGGATCAGACTGGTCCGACCATAGCCCAGCCGGGCATAGCCCATGGCGTCGCCCTCGGCCTTGGGTCCGCGCACCCCGGCCTCGGCCAGCGCCTGGTCCAGGCGCCCCTCGGCCCCGCGCCCGCCGCCATGGAACCGCGCGAGCGCTCCATCGGCGTGCCGCAACGCGCGGAGTGTCGGCGCGATCCGGTCGAGGGCGGCCAGGTGCTCGTCCGCCGGGTCGATGTCCGAGGCGCGCAAGGCTCCCGCGGTCCAGGCGAGGAGCACGAAGATCTCCATCAGCTCTTCGGGCGCGCGCGAGGGGATGCCGCCGCCCGAGTCGATCTGCGCGGCGCATTCGCGGCCGAGGGCGCGGCAGGCGGCGGGCACGTAGCGCTCGCGCCCGGTGAGCGCCAGCCCGGCATAGATCAGCCCGCCCAGCGCCTCGAACCGCGGCAGGCCCACCGGCGCAGCCTTCCACCGCCGCGCCAGGAATGTGGTCTGCTGAGCCATCGCGCGAAAGAACCGCCGCGAGGCGCCGGGATCGACCCCGTTCAACAGCATCACCGCGTGGTTGATCCAGCGGATCAGGCGCTGACCGGTGAGGTCCGGTGTCCATCCCGCGCCGCTGCCTCGCCCGTAGCGCAGGATCCAGCCATGGGTCCAGGCGCGCGCGCGGGTCGCGGCGGCCGCGTCGCCCACCGCCGCCAGATCGTCGAGCCAGGAGAAGCCGTGGAGCGCTCTGTCGAACGCGGGCGAGACCTGCGGCAGATCCCAGATCGCCGTCTCCGGCGCCTCCACGAGGTGCCCGGCGAAAAGAAAGTTTCCCGCGCAGATCTGACGTCCCCGGGCGAACCGGCCCAGGCTTTTGGGCTCGGGCTGAGAGGTGAAGGCGGTGGCGGGACGCGACAACGCCGCCATCCGCGCATGCGCGCGGTTCATCCAGCGCTCGCGGCGCAGCGGGAAAGGTTCGGTGTCGGCCAAGGGGCCTGCTCGCTCTGCCAGCGTTCATCGCGGGTCTTGGCCAGAGAGGATAGCGGAAAAGGAGTGCGGTGTCACGGGTTTGGCGCACGGCCGCGCCGCCATCGGCCGGGCGGCCGAGGAGGACCCTAGCCCGCGTCGTCCTTCAACTGGAGCATTGCCGAGCCCATGGCGACCTCGATATAGCGGCGGATCTCGGCCTCGGCGCCGTCGGCGTCGCCCGCCACGATCCTCTGCCGGACGAGGTCGAGCTGGGCCATCCCCTCCTCGACCTGACCCGGCCGCGACAGCGACAGGGCGCGCACGAGCTCGATCCGGGCGTTGAGATGGGCCAGCATCTCTTCGGCGATCGTGTTGTCCGCGATCTCGGCCATGTAGGTGATGTACCGGGTGGAGTGGGCGATCTGGGTGTGCGGACCGCAGTGGCGGATCGCGTGGTCCAGCCGGTCCAGGATGACCTTCAGATGCGCAATCTGTCGGTCCGTCGCCCGGGCGACGAAGGCGCGGATGATCATGACCTCCAGTTCGGCGCGGACCTGGTAGATCTCGCGCACGGTCTTTTCGGTCAGTTTGGTGATGCGCAGGCCCTGGTGGGGCACCGCCTCGCCCAAGCGTTCGGCGTCAAGCTGGCGGATGACCTCGCGCGCGGCGGTGCGGCTGATGCCGTGGGTCTCGCACAGCGCCCGCTCTGTGAGGCGGGCGCCGGGGGGGAGCGCGCCCGACGCGATGGCGCGGCGCACCTCTTTCAGGACGTCCTCTCGCACCAGGCGGGTCCGGGACGCGCCGCTGCCCTGTGACTGCCGCCGCCCGCTCCCGGCCATGTTTACCTCTTACTCGCAATGCCGCCTCGTAGGGTCGGGGCGGGCACGGGTCGACTGTCCTGCCCGACCCGGGGCCGCCCCGCCGCTATTCGGCGGCGACGGGCGGGCGCGTCTCGGCCGGGATCGGACAGCTATAGGGGAACTCGGCCAGATGCGCGGCATGTACCTTCTTGGCGTTGGCCAGCAGCACCTCGTTGGCGATCACGCTGCGGGCGGTCGCCGCCATCACCTTGGCCGCGTGCTCCATTCCCTTATGGGCGAAGGGCTCTTTGCCCTGGGCGGTCAACTGCCAAGTGTGAAACGGGGTTCCCATCGCGCAGGTGGCGACGCGCGCCTGGACCGTAGGGACCGCCCAACTCACATCGCCTACGTCGGTCGACCCCATGCCGCCGGCAAAGGGCCGGTCCAGCGGAGCGACGAAATCGCAGAGCGCCAGGTCGTAGTCGGGCTTCATGCTGAGGCGTTGGAACGTGTCGGCGATGTCGGCCTTGGTCAGCGTCTCGCGAATTTCGCGGGCGAAGGTCACATCCTCGTCGTCGAACGGCACCGGCCCGAGCGCGTCGAACTCGGCCTGCATCGCCTCTTCCAGCGGGCGGTTGCCCACCAGGTTCGAGACGGCGGAGTGCACCTTGGACGTCACCTGGGTGCCGGTCATCAGGGCCGCGCCGTCGCCGATCGCCCGCACGCGGGCCAGTAGATCGCCGAGGCCCTGCAAATCGCGGCTGCGGATCAGCTGCCGCACGGTCGCCTTGGCCTGGACCACGTTGGGCGCAGGGCCCCCCGCATCCAGATAGGCATAGTGCACCCGCGCGTCGTCGGGCATGTGTTCGCGCATGTAGTTCACGCCGATGTTCATCAACTCCACCGCGTCGAGCGCACTGCGCCCCAGCTCGGGCGCGGCCGCCGCATGGGCCGCCTTGCCGGTGAAGGTGAAGTCGATGCGCATGTTCGCCAGCGACCGGGCGTCGTCCACACCGTTGAAGCTGGCGGGATGCCAGGTGATGGCGATGTCGACGTCGTCGAACAGCCCCTCGCGGACCATGTAGGTCTTGGCCGCGCCGCCTTCCTCGGCCGGGCACCCGTAGTAGCGCACGCGCGCCGCGATCCCCTCGGCCGCCAGCCAATCCTTCACCGCCGTCGCCGCCAGCATCGCCGCGGAGCCCAGCAGGTTGTGACCGCAGCCATGGCCATAGCCGGTGGCATCGATGCTCTGGGGTTCGGCCAACCCCGGCGCCTGGCTCAGTCCGGGCAGCGCATCGTATTCGCCGAGGATCGCGATGACGGGACCGCCCTCGCCCGCCTCGCCCATCACCGCCGTCGGAATGCCGGCGATGCGTTCCTGCACGCGGAACCCCTCGGCCTTGAGCATAGCGGTATGCTCGGCGCAGGAGCGCGTTTCCGTATAGGCGATCTCGGGCATGTCGAAGACGCGGTCGGACAGCCCGATATACTCTTCGCGCTTGGCCTCGACGTAGGACCAAATCGGGTTCTCGTTGGATGACATCTTACCCTCCCTGCGAGATGTGGTCACTCTGCGGTCACCGCGGCGCGGCTCGCCGCGATCAAGGTGCGTGTGTATTGCTCCTGCGCGCGCTGGGCGCGCAGATCCTCGACGCTCATTTCCTCGACGATGCGGCCCTGGGTCATCACGGCGATGCGGCTGCACATATGCGCGATCACTCGCAGGTCGTGGCTGACCATCACATAGGTCAGCCCGCGGGCCCGGCGCAGCGCGTTGAGGACGTTGAGCACGCCCGCCTGCACCGACACGTCCAGCGCAGACGTGGGTTCGTCGAGCAGCAGGATCCGCGGCTCCAGGAGCAGGGCGCGCGCCACGGCCACACGCTGGCGCTGGCCCCCGGACAACTGATGCGGATAACGATAGGCGTATTCGGGGGCCAGGCCGACATCCACCAGCACCTGCGCGATGCGGTCGTCGCGTCGGTCCAGACGGTAGATCTCCAGTGGCTCCATCAGCGTCGCGCGGATCATCCGGCGTGGGTGCAGCGAACCATAGGGATCCTGAAACACCATCTGCACCGTCTTGAAGAAGGCGCGGGCGCGCGGGCGCGGCGCCATCTGGCCGTCGATCAGCACGCCGCCCTCGTAGTCGTCGAGCAGACCGGTGACCGCCCGCAGGATCGTGGACTTGCCACTGCCGGACTCGCCGATAATGCCGAAGGCGTCCCCGGGCGCGACGCTAAAGCTCGCCCGGTCCACGGCCTGGACTCGCGCACGACCGTGGCCGAAGGCGATGGACAGGTCGGCGATTTCGAGGCTCGGCGCGCTCATTTCCGGATCTCGGTCAGCCAGGAGGGATCGTATTCGGGCACGATCAGCTCGTCGACCGCGTGATCGAGCGGCGGCAGGCTGGCGTGCAGGGAGACAGTGTAGGGATGGGTGGCCTGCGACAGATCCCGCGCCGCGAGTTCCTCCATCACCTGGCCGCCATACATGACCAGGACCCGGTCGCAGAAGTCGCTGACCAACGGCAGGTCGTGGGAGATCAGGATCAGGCCCGCGCCCTGCGCCTCGACCCGCTCGTTCAGGATTTCGAGGATCTGCCCCCGCACCGTCACGTCGAGCGCCGAGGTCGGCTCGTCCGCGATCACCAGTTCGGGAGACGCGATCAGCATCATCGCGATCATGACCCGCTGCCCCATGCCGCCGGATAACTCGTGGGGGTAGAGGTCGACGACGCGCCGCGGGTCGCGGATATGCACATCCTCCAGCATCGCCAGCGTGCGGTCGCGCGCCTCGGCCCGGCCCGCCCGGGTGTGGATGCGATAGGACTCCATGATCTGCGCCCCCACCGTCTTGAGCGGATTGAGCGCATATCGCGGGTCCTGGAGGATCATCGCGACGCGGCCCCCGCGGATGTCGCGCATCTGCGCCTCGCTCGCAGTCAGCAAGTCGACATCGGAGAGGCGGAGGGCGTCGGCGCTGACCCGCGCCTTGGGCGGGAGCAGACGCATGATCGCACGCCCGGCCGTGGATTTGCCCGAGCCGGACTCGCCCACGATCCCCAGCTTCTCGCGCCCGAGGGTAAAGGAGATGCCGCGCAGGGCGTCGGAGTATCCGTGGGCCGACGGATAGGCCACGCGCAGGTTGCGAACGTCGAGCAAGGGATCAGTCATTGCGCGGATCGAGCACGTCCCGCAGGCCGTCGCCCAGCAGGTTGAAAGCGAGACTGACCAGCATGATCGCGGCCCCCGGCGTCGCGGCGAGCCACCAACTCGTCAGCATGAACTGCCGCCCCGAGGCCAGCATCGCGCCCCATTCGGGGCTGGGCGGCTGCGCGCCGAGGCCCAGGAACCCGAGCCCGGCGGCCGTCAGGATGATGCCGGCCATGTTGAGCGTGACGCGCACAACCACCGAGGGCAGGCAGATCGGCATCACGTGCTTGAGGATCAGCCGCATCGAACTGGCTCCCTGGAGCCGAGCCGCGGCGATATAGTCGGATTTACGCACCGTCAGCGCCTCTGCGCGGGCGAGCCGCGCGATGGGCGGCCACGCCGACAGCGAAATGGCGATCACCGCGTTCTCGATCCCCGGCCCCAATGCTGCGACGAAGGCGAGCGCCAGGATGAGCGACGGAAAGGACAGGAAGACGTCGACCAGCCGCATCGCCACGATGTCGAACCAGCCTCCCAGATAGCCGGCGGTGGCGCCGACGGCGAGGCCGATCGGCCCTGCGATCGCCGCCACCAGAAGCGCCATCATCAGCGTGATCCGCGCCCCGTAGAGGATGCGAGTCAGGATGTCCCGGCCCAGATCGTCGGTCCCCAGCCAATGCTGTGCCGAGGGCGGCTGCAGGCGCGCGGTCAGGTCTTGCTGCAACGGCGAATAGGGCGTGAGGTACGGCCCGATGACCGCCATCGCGACCAGCAGCACCAGCACGATCAGTCCGGCCAGCGCTGCGCGGTTGGCGATCAGGCGCTGCCAGCCGCGCCAGAAGGCCTGGGCGCGGGCCTGCCGCGGCGAGCTGGCGGTCGGCGCCTGGAGCCAGTCGCGGAGGCTCTGGCGTGCGGGGGTCGCTGGGGTATCGGTCATCGCGTCCTCGGATCGAACACGCGGTAGAACACGTCGCTCAGAAGATTGAGCGTGATGAAGATGAGCCCCACGATCATCGTGCAGCCCAGCACCGCGTTCATGTCGGCGCGGAGCAGCGCCGTGGTCAGATACCGCCCGAAGCCGGGCCAGGCAAAGACGGTTTCGGTCAGCACCGCCCCTTCCAACAGAAATGCATAGGACAGGGCGACCACGGTGACGAGCTGCACCGCGATGTTCGGAAAGGCATGGCGCCAGATGACGCTCTGCCGCGAGGCGCCCTTGGCCTGGGCGGCGATGATGTATTCCTGGCTGAGCTGCTCCAGCATGAAGCTGCGCGTCATCCGGCTGATATAGGCCATCGCGCCGTAGGCGAGGATCGACGCGGGGAGCACGATGCGGCTGAAGACGTCGGCGAAAATGTCCCAGCGCCCGGCCATGGCCGAGTCGACCAGATAGAGGCCGGTCCTGACCTCCAGATCGTATTGAAAGACGATGTCGATGCGCCCCGGCGGCCCGACCCAGCCCAGAGCGGCGTAAAATACCGTCAGTCCGAGGAGGCCCAGCCAGAAGATCGGGGCGGAGTAACCAATGAGCGAGACGACGCGCACCACCTGATCGATCCATGTGTCGCGGTTCGCGGCGGCCACCACGCCCAGCGGTATGCCCAGCCCGGTGCCCAGGATCATCGCCACCGTAGCCAGCTCCAGCGTCGCCGGAAACACCCGCAGGATGTCCTCGGCCACGGGCCGGCCGCTGGTCAGCGACGTGCCGAAATCGAATTGCAGGCTGTTCCAGACATAGGTGACGAACTGTTCCCACAGGGGTTTGTCGAGGCCCAGTTTGACCACCATCCGGTCATACGCCTCCTGGCTCGCGTCGTCGCCCAGGATGGCCAGGACGGGATCGAGCGGCAGCAGCCGCCCGATGAAGAAGGTCAGGGCCAAGAGACCCAGGATCGTGACGGAGACGGAAACGACCGTCCTGAACACCTGCCCGCCCATCCTGCCCCATCGCATGGATGAGACAAGATGGGGGGCGGATTCGGTGCCGGCAGGATCGCTTGCCGACATGCCTTAGTTTTTCTCGATCAAGGGATAGTAGGCGCGGAACGCATTCCACTTCCACGTCTTGACCGAGTCGCTCAGCGCCGCCGTATCCAGCAGTTGGAACGAGTAGGCGAAGGGCCCGGTCTGCATGTGATCGCGCTGGATCTCCTTATACATCTCGATTTGCTTGGCCTCGTCGCGCTCGAACAGGGCGTCATCGACGCGCTGATTGAAGTCCTCGCTGAACCACGACGCGCGCCAGGTCGGGAACATGGTCAACGCCGCCTCCTCCGAGTTGTCGGGGTTCACCGCATGGCGCGACAGCATCCCGTGGGCATGGGGAACGGCGGTCTGCCAGGACAGCATGATCGTGTCGAACTCACGCCCACGGAAGGCCGAGAAGAGCTGGGCGTTCGCCATTTGCTCGATCTCCAGGTCGATGCCGACCTTGGCCGCGTTCTCCTGCACATGCTGCGCGATGGGCGAGGCGTAGGGCAGCGTGCCGATGAACAGACGCGCGGAGAACCCGTCGCCATAGCCCGCCTCGGTCAAGAGCGACTGCGCCTTTTCCAAGTCGAGCGAGAACGGCTGACCCTCGGCCTCGTCCAAGGCACCCAGCGCGCCCAGGGGCACGACGCTGGCCCGCGGCATCCCGAGGAAGGCCATGACCGTATCGGCCATCCCGTCGTAGTCCATCAGATACTTGAAGGCGAGCCGGACGCGGTCGTCGGCGAACCGCTCATCGGCACTGTTGAAGCCCATGTAGTAGAGCTGGTGCATCGGCGTCGAGGCGACCTCGATGTCCGGGTTCTCGTTCAGATCGCGCAGATCCTCGGCGCCCAGATCGCGCGCCACGTCGATGTCGCCCTGCTCCAGCAGCAGGCGCTGCGCCTGCGCCTCGGCCACGTGGCGGATGATGATGCGCTTCACGTTGGGCGGGGTGCCGTGGTAGTTTTCGTTGGCCTCCAGGACCACCGCCTCGCCCGCGTTCCACTGGCGCAGCGCATAGGGCCCGACACAGGCACTGTTGGTGGTGAGGTAGCCGTTGCCGAAATCGCCGTCGACCTCTTCGCCCATCAGGAGTTCGCTATCCAGCACATTCGCCACCCGGTTCGACGCGACGGCCTGAAGGATCAGCGCGGTGGGATAGGGCCGCGACAGGTTCATTTCGAACGTGGTGTCGTCGATCGCGACAAAGTCGGCCTCGGCATTTTCGGCGACGAAGCCGAACTCGGTCAGCGTGGCGGCATTGCCGAAGCCCAGCTTCAGCACCCGCTGCATGGACCACGCCACGTCCTCTGCGGTGACCGGGTTGCCCGAGGGGAACACCGCGTTGTCGACCAGGTTGAAGGTGATCTTCATCCCGTCTTCGGAGACCGTCCAGTCCTTGGCGATGGCCGGGACCACCGCGGACTCGTCCTCGGGGTCGATGGCGACCAGGCTGTCGCAGATGTTGAGGATGATCTCGTTGGTGACCACCTCGCCGATCTGGGCGGGATCGAAGGTGCTGATCGCGTCGATGTTGCGCGCCATGACCAGCGTATCGGGCGGCGTTTCGGCAAACGCGGGCGCGACGCCGGCGAACGCCGTCACGGCCACGCATCCCGCAAGGTTCCTATAGGTTTTCACGGTCGATTTCCCCCTGTGTGAAAATTTTTGCTCATTCTTCGGAGCAGGCGCGTGTTTCCCGAGACGGGACACTTGTGCTCTCTATATTGTATGACAATACATAGGCCATAAGGGCAGTCAAGAAAAGATAAACCGCCGCTGCCGGGACCAGGACCGCGCCGTCGCCTATCCGGCGCACATCTCAAGGGGACAACGATGAACAACGAGGCACTTTACCCGCCGATCCAGCCCTTCGCGACCCATCGCCTCGCGGTCGATTCCCCCCATGTTCTGTATGTCGAGGAATCGGGAAACCCCTTCGGCATACCGGTGGTGTTTCTGCATGGCGGGCCCGGCGCCGGGAGCAAACCGGCGCAGCGGCGCAGCTTCGATCCCGCCCGCTATCGCATCGTCCTGTTCGACCAGCGGGGGTGCGGCCGCTCCACCCCGTCGGCCGAGTTGCAGGGGAACGACACCCAGGCGTTGATCGCCGATATCGAGAGGGTTCGCGCGCATCTGGGCATCGACCGCTGGATGGTCGCGGGCGGCTCCTGGGGCAGCCTGCTGAGCCTGGCCTATGCCATCGCCCATCCCGACCGATGCAGCGCGCTGCGGGTGCATGGCATCCTGCTGGGCCGGCCCGAGGAGGTGCGGTTCTGGTATCATGGGATCGGAACCCTGTTCCCCGACGCCTTTGAGGACTACGCCGGCCATGTCCGGCCCGACGAGCGGGACGACCTACTGACCGCGTATTACACCCGCCTGATCGACCCCGATCCCCAGGTGCACATCCCCACCGCCCAGGTACTGCGCGGGTTCTCCGCCCGCACGCAGACCCTGCTGCCCAGCGCGGCGCACGTGTCGGCCCTGTCGCAGCCGAAGGCAATGTTGGAATGCTCGCGGCTCTTTGCCCATTACTGCGTCAACGGGTTCTTCCTCCCCGAAAACCACATCCTCGACAACATCGACCGTATCCGTCACCTGCCCTGCGAGATCGTGCAGGGCCGCTACGACGTGGTGACCGCGATGACGAGCGCGTGGGATCTGCACCGCGCCTGGCCAGAGGCGCGGTTTACAGTGGTCGACCTGGCCAACCATGTGGCCACCCCCGAGGCGCCGGACCTGTCCACGGCGCTGCGCGCCGCCTCCGACAGGCTGGCCGACGGGCCCGACCTGCCGCCCATCGAGAGCTATCTCGCCGCGCGCGCGCACCACTCGCCTGCGGTGTCCGAGGATGGCGCGGTCATGGCCTGGCTGTCGGACGAAACCGGGTTCGATCAGATCTGGTCGCGCGATCTGACCGACCCCGACGCTCCGGCGGTCCTGCGCACCTGTCTCTCCGAACGGGTCTGCGGCTTTGCCTTTCGCCCCGGCAGCCGGGACCTCCTGTTCACCACCGACGCCGGCGGCAACGAGCATTTCCAACTCCATCTCCTGCGCGAGGGGGCCGCGGCGCCAGACGCCCTGACCGAGGCGCCGGGCGTCGTGCACAACTGGGGCTGCTTCGATGCGTCCGGCGGGCGCATCGCCTATGCCAGCAACGCCGTCGATCCCACGGCGATGCAAATCCACCTGCGCGATCTCGACAGTGGCAAGGACGAGGTGATCCTGACCGGCCCCGGCTATCGCACGCCCCGCGCCTTCACCCCCGACGGCACGGCGCTGCTGGTCGAGGACAACCGCGACGGCATGTTCGACGCGGCCCTCGATCTGGTGCCGCTGGATGGCGGTGCGGCGACATCCCTGCTCCCCGGCAATCAAGGGCACGGCAGGGGTGCGCACATCAACGCCACGCGCTGGGTCGACAAGGGCGCGCGGCTGCTGGCGGCCACGGACCACGGGCAGAGCTTTCACGGGCTCGCCCAGATCGACGCCGAGAGCGGCGCGCTCGCCTGGCTGGCACAGCCCGCCGGGGACGTGGAGGCGATGGCCGTCGACCGCGCACAAGAGACCGTCGCCTATGCCTGGAACGACGAGGGTTACAGCCGCCTGGTCCTGCTCGACCGCACGACGGGCGCCGAGACCGAGCTGGCCCTGCCCGAGCCCGGCCGGGTGACGACTCTGCTCTTCGCGCCGGACCAGGCGGCGGTGATCGTCGCGCTGGCCCGGTTCCGCGGGCCGTCGCGGATCCTGCGGATCGCCCGCGACGGCGGAGCCGCGGACATCCTGTGCCAGGGCGACACCGTCCTGGCGAAAGAGGACACGGTCGAACCCACCATCGAACGGTTTTCCAGTTTCGACGGTGCCGAAGTGCCCGCCTTCGTCTTCACCCCGCGCACCCCGGCCCCGCCCGAGGGACGGCCGGTGTTCTTCATCGTGCACGGCGGGCCGGAGTCGCAATACGCGGCGCATTGGCGATCCGACGCCCAGTATCTGGCCCGGCGCGGGTGGCTCGTCGTTGCGCCGAACGTGCGCGGCTCGACCGGCTACGGGCGCGCGTGGCAGGCGGCCGACGATCTGGAGCTGCGCATGGACCCGGTGCGCGACCTCAAGGCGATCCGCGATGCGGTCGCGGCGCGCGCCGATGTCGATGACCGGCGCATGGTCGTTTCGGGGCAGAGCTATGGCGGCTTCATGGTCCTGGCCGCGATCACCGAGTATCCCGACGACTGGTGCGCGGCGGTCGATTTCTACGGCATCGCCGATTTCAACACCTTGCTGGCCGCGACCGGCCCCTGGCGGCGCAAGCTGCGCGCGGTGGAGTATGGCGACCCCGACACCGAGGCGGGCCGCGCGATGTTGGCCGAACTGTCGCCCTATCGAAAGGTGGGCGGCATCCGCACCCCGCTGTTTCTGGCCCATGGCGGCGACGATCCCCGCGTCACCCCCGCCGAGAGCGAGCTGGTCTATGCCGCGCTCATCGGCCGGGGCCATGACTGCGAACTGATCCGCATCGACCACGAAGGGCATGGCTTCGTGCGGCTGAAGAACCGCCAAAAGGTCTTTGGCGCCATGATGCGGTTTGTCGAAACCCGTGCGAGGAGTGCGTGATGGACCGGCCCGAGATCACTCCCGAGACCATTGCCGGCGCCGAGCCGTTGGCCGGCGTCTCCTATACCGAGGCCCAGCGTGCGCAGATCGCGGCGCTCCTGCCCGAGCAGATGGACGCGACCCGCCGGCTGCGCGCGATGGGCATCGGCAACGGGGTGCCGATGGCCTGTCGCTTCGATCCGCGCCTGCCCGGGTTTCGGATGCCCGACCTTTCCGACACCCAGGTCTACAGCGCCACCGATCCCGGCCCCCTGCCCGACGATCCCGCCAACATCGCCTTTGCCCCGGTTACGCGGCTGTCGGCCTGGCTCGCCAGCGGCGCCATCGACAGTGTCCGGCTGACCGAGATCTACCTCGACCGGATCGACCGGATCGCTCCGGCACTCCGCTGCATGGCCACCGTCACCCCCGATCTGGCGCGGGCCGAGGCGGAAGAGGCCGACGCCCGGCGCGCCCGCGGCGACATCCCCGGCCCGCTTCTCGGCGTGCCCTATGTGGTCAAGGACCTTTTCGACACCGCGGGGATCGCCACCGGTTGGGGCGCCGAGCCCTATCGCGACCGGGTGCCCGACGAGGATGCCGAAGTCGTCTGCCGGATGCGCGCCGCAGGCGCCGTGCTGCTGGGCAAGTCCTCGCTGGGTGCGCTCGCGCGCAACGACGTGTGGTATGGCGGTCGCACCAGCAATCCGTGGAACCCCGACGAGGGCTCCAGCGGATCGAGCGCGGGGTCTGCCGCGGCGACGGCGGCCGGGCTCTGCGGATTTGCCATCGGGACCGAGACGCTGGGCTCCATCGTGACGCCGTCGCAGCGCTGCGGCACCACGGGGTTGCGCCCGACCTTCGGCCGGGTGTCGCGCCGCGGCGCCATGGTCCTGGCCGCCACGCTGGACAAGGCCGGCCCGATCTGCCGGGCGGTCGAGGACACGGCGATGGTCCTGGCGGCGCTCAACGGCGCCGATTCCGACGACCGCGGGTCCATCGCCGCGCCGTTCCATTTCAACGCCAACGACGGCGTGGAGGGCCTGCGCCTCGGCTACCTGCCCGAGGCGTTCGGCGAGGGCGCGACGGCGACCGACCGCCACGCCCTGGAGACCGCGCGCGGGCTCGGCTGCACGGTGGTCGAGGCGGCTCTGCCCGATCTGCCCTACGACGCGCTCCGCAACATTCTGATGGCCGAGGCGGCGGCGAATTTCGAGGAGCTGACCTTCAGCGGTCGTGACGAACTGCTGACGGTGCAGACCGACGAGGCGTGGCCCAACACCTTTCGCCGCGCGCGATTCCTGTCGGCGCCGGATCACGTGCAACTGGACAAGCTGCGCTACCTGACGATGCAGGCGCTGGACGGGCTGTTCCGGGAGGTCGACGTTTTGATCGGCCCGCTGTCGACCGGGCCGATGCTCGTCGCGTCGAACTTTACAGGGCATCCGTGCCTGCACCTCCGCGCCGGGTTCGCCGATCGTCCCAGCCGCCCGCCGTTCGGCCCCGACCGCCCGGCCGAGCCGGGGGAGCCGCTCTACACGGTCCCCATGGGCATCTCGCTGTGGTCGGGGCTGTTCCGCGAGGACCGGATCCTGTCGCTGGGCCTGGCGCTGGAGCGCGCGCTGGGCGTGGCCGACCGGAGGCCGCCCACCGCCGCGGTGTAGGGCGCTCGGCTCAGCCCGTCCCGGCCAGCATCCCCTCGACCAACCGCTGCACCCGCAGCGCCTCTTGGGGGGTGGCCAGGGGGTGCGGCTGGCCCTTCAGGCACAACGCCAGCGCGTCGAGTTGCGCCCGGAGGCTGGTCGCGCGGGTGTCCGCGGGCGCATCGCCCAGGGGCGCGAAGGGGCCGCCGTCCGACCGCGTCAGGATGCTGAACTCGCTGATGCGATAGCTGGCGCGGGTGCCCTTGAAGGTGACCTCTTGCCGATCCGGCTGCGCCCCGCCGACGCTGATCATCACGCTCACGGGAACGCCCGCGGCGGTTTCGAGCCGGGCCAGCAAATGGGTTTCGCAGAGGGCGGGATCCTCTGGGTAGGCCGGTTTCGCCCACACGAGCGTCAAGGGCCCGACGATCCGCTCGGAGAAGAACAGGAAATGCGACAGGACCTCACGCGTCGGTCCGCCCTCGGCGCGAAACCGCAGCCAGTCCGCGGACCGCTGCCAGGCGCGTGGCCAGGCCGGGTAGGTCACGACGATGTCCACCCCGACGACATCGCCCATGGCGCCGGACCCCGCGGCCTCGGACACCTTGGCCAGGGCGGTCCCGGCCGCCTGGGTGAAGTTGACTGCGGCGGGCACACCGTGCCGCTCCAACTCGGCCACCAGAGCCTCGCTCTCCGCCACGTCGACGCCCAGGGGTTTTTCCAGGAACAGCGCCTTGCCCGCGGCGGCGGCCTCCAGCGCATAGGTTTTGCGCGGCTGCGGCGGACAGGCCAGGTAGATCAGATCGGCCGCCGCGATGGCGGCCTCTGCGCTGGCCGCAACCGTGGCCTCGGGCGCCAGATCACGGGCGGCGGCCCAAGTGCCCTCGTCGGGATCCCAGAGGACGGCCGGAGAAAACTCGTCATGCGGCTGCATGTGTTCGAGCATCCGTCGCCCCATGATGCCCAAACCGATGATCGCTGTCTTGGTCGCCATGCGCTGTCGCCTCGTGTCGCGGGTGGTTTCTGAGGGTGCCGGGCGGCGCGTGCTACGGTGGCCGCCCCCTGCGGGATGTGCCATCTCGGCGGCCCGTGTGCAAATCGCCGCCGAGACGGGCGCGGATCTCCCAGCCGGTCCGTTATCGCCCCGGTGTCTCGAAGCGCACCGCATAGAACCCGTCCATCCCCCCCGCCTCGGGCCTGCGGTCGGGCCGGAGGCGCAGGCCGCCCTCGGAGCCCAGCCAGTCGGCCGGAACGCCCGCCAGCGGCCGTGGCGGCGCGACGGTCAGCCCGGGGTGACGGGTCAGGGCGTCCTTCACCTGCTCCTCCCCCTCGTCGATGAGGAGCGAGCAGGTGCAGTAGATCAGCCGTCCGCCGGGGCGCAGATGCCCCAGCGCCGCGTCGATCATCCGGGCCTGGAGGGCGAAAAGGTCGGGGAAGTCGTCCGGGCTCTTGGCATAGGGCAGGTCGGGGTGGCGGCGGATCGTCCCCGTGGCGGTGCACGGCGCGTCGAGCAGCACGGCGTCGAAATCGCCCGCGCCGTCCCAGGTCAGCGCGTCGGCCACCACGGTGCGGGCCAGCAGACGGCAGCGCGCCAGGTTTTCGGTCACCCGGGCCATCCGCGCCTCGGAGATGTCGAGCGCGGTCACCTCGGCGCCGGCAGCGGCCAGTTGCAGGGTCTTGCCCCCCGGCGCGGCGCAGAGGTCGAGGACGCGCTCGCCCGGAGCGGGGTCGAGCAGGCGCACCGGCACAGCCGCCGCGGCGTCCTGCACCCACCATGCCCCTTCGTCGTAGCCGGGCAGGGCGCTGACCCGGCCCGGGTCGCGCAGACGCACGCTCCCCGTCGGGAGGACCGTGCCGCCCAGGCGCGACGCCCAGGCCACGGTCTCGGCCGGGACGGTCAGGTCCAGGGGAGCGCCCGCGGCATGTGCCGCCTCCATCGCCGCGACGACGTCCTTGCCGTAGTCGGCGACCAGCGGTTTGCGCAGCCACTTCGGTAGCCGCGGCAAGGGCAGCGCCTGCCACACCTCGGTGCCCTGGGCCACGGCACGGCGCAGCACGGCGTTGGCCAGACCGGCCTGCCCCGCCGTGCGCTCGGTCTCGCGCAACAGCGCCACGGCGGCGTTGACCGCACCGTGGGGGGCGGCACCGTCCTGGAACACCTCGAACAGCGCCAGGCGCAGCGCGTCGTGGGTCCGCTCCCGCGGTTTCATCCTGAGGAACGGCCCCAGCATCCGGTCGGCGCGGTCCTGCCAGCGCAAGGTTCCGGCGGCCAGGCGCTGGGCCCGCGCGCGGTCCTCGGCAGGCAACTGCGCCGTCAGTTTCGGCGCCGCCTCGGACAGGAGCCGGCCCGCGCGCACCGCGTCGAGCAGGGTCAGTGCGGCGCGGCGCGGGGCCAGGCCGGCCTCGGGGCCCATGGGCGTGTCCTTTCGTCCTGGCGCGCCCGGGTTGAGCGGGCCGCCGCGGGGCGTATATCAAAGGGGCCAAGCGAACAAGGATGCCGCCGATGGACGACGACCGCGACACCGCCGACCTGCCCCCCGCGGCCCGCCGGGCCCTCGCCGAGGCCGAGTCGCGTCGCAAGACCGCGCCGAAGACCGACCTCCCCCCCGAACTGGGCGGCCGCGACGGGCCCGAGCCGGTGCGCTATGGCGATTGGGAGCGCAAGGGGATCGCGGTCGACTTCTGACCCGCGGAGGGGTCAGCGGAGGCGCAGATTGGCCACGTCTCCGGTGCCGCGGTCGGCTGTGAACCGCACGGTGCTGCTGCGCACCTCGACCCGCTGGCAGTTGGCCGGGATGACCTCGTTACCGTATCGTAGCTCGCGGCAGAAATAGCGGCCCTGCCAGTTCCAGCTCCCCGTCACCGGCTGGCCGAAGGCGCGGCCGGCGATCTGGCCGCTCGGCGACACGCGCAGGCGAATCCCGCCCAGCGCGTAGGTCAGTTCGCGCCCGTTCACCAGAGTCACGAAGGTGCCCCGGTCGGTGATCTGGGTAAAGCTGTCGGCGCTGGCGGGCGCGGGGACGGCAGCCGCGGTCAGGCCGGCGGCAAGGGCGAGGGCGGCGAGGGCGCGGGGCATGGACGGGTCTCCGGCAACAGTGGGTCGCAAGAGATACGCGTCGCGCACGCGCGCGGATCACTTCATCCCCAGGACGTCCAGCATATCGTAGTGCCCCGGCTTCTGCTCCAACCCCCATAGCGCGGCCTTGATCGCCCCCCGGGCGAACAGTGTCCGGTCGGTGGCGACATGGCCCAGGGTCACGATCTCGCCCTCGCCGGCAAAGATCACCTCGTGGCTGCCGACGATGTCGCCGCCGCGGATGGCGGAAAATCCGATGCGCCCCTGCTCGCGCGCGCCGGTGATGCCGTCGCGGCCGCGGTCGGACATGGCGGCGAGGTTGACGCCCCGGCCCTCGGCCGCAGCCTCGCCCAGCATCAGCGCTGTGCCCGAGGGCGCGTCGACCTTGTGCCGGTGGTGGCGCTCGACCACCTCGATGTCGAACGCATCGTCCAGGGCCGCCGCCACCTCGCGCACCAGACGGGTGAGCAGGTTGACCCCGAGGCTCATGTTCCCCGCCCGCACGACGACGGAATGGCGCGCAGCGGCGTCGATGGCGGCGATGTCCTCGCCGGTCAGCCCGGTGGTTCCGATCACGTGCACCGCGCGCGCCTGGGCGGCCAGCTCGGCGACGGCGCGGGTGGCGGCGGGGGCGGTGAAATCGATCACCGCCTGGGCCGTCGCCATCGCCTCCAGCGCGTCGTCGGTGACGGTCACGCCGACGTCGGACCCGCCCATCGCCGCGCCGACATCGCGGCCGATCCAGGGGTGCCCGCCCTGCTCGACCGCGCCCACGAGCCGCGCGGCGGGGCTGTCGCAGACGGTGTGGATCAGCATCCGGCCCATGCGCCCGGACGCGCCGGTCACGACAATCCCAGGCAGGTCTTCGCTCATCGTCCGTCCCCTCCTTGTCCGACGGTCCGTCCCATACCTCGCGCGCCGGGCGGAGGCAAAGGGCCAGTTGCGCGCCGCGCCGCGACGGCCTAAGTCCCGGCCATGGCAAAGCACCGTTTCTCCGAAGGCGCCGGACCCTCGCAGCGGCAGCTCCGAGTCGGCGAGTTGATCCGCCGGACCCTGTCCGACGTGCTCAACCGCGGCGAGGTCCACGACCCCGAGCTGAACGCCCTGTCGATCACGGTGGGCGAAGTGCGCACCTCGCCCGACCTTAAGATCGCGACGGTCTATGTCCTGCCCTTGGGCGGAGAGCGGCGGGACGAGGCCATCGCGGCACTCAAGCGCAACAAGCCCGAGCTGCGCCGGGCCGTGTCCCGGGCGACGACGCTCAAGTTCGCGCCGGACCTGCGGTTCGTCATCGACGAGACCTTCGACCGTCTGGACGACGCCCGGCGGCTGTTTTCGGACGCGCGCGTCCGCCGCGACGTGGACGACGCGGAATGAGGCGCCTGTGGCGGGCGGTCGCGCTGGCGCTGGCGGCCCTACCCGCGGCGGCGCCCGCGGCGACCTGCAACCGCTTCGCCTTCGACGGCGCCAGCTTCACCGCCTGCCGCGTCGATCTGCGGCAGGAGACTCTGCGGCTGTGGCTCGAAGACCCGTCCGGCCGCCCCTACGGCACCTTTCGGGCGCTCGACGACGCGCTGGCGCGGCGTGGCGAGCGCCTGGGCGTGGCGATGAACGGCGGCATGTATCACGAAGACCGCGACCCTGTGGGTCTCTATATCGAGGATGGGCGCGAAGCGATGCGCGTGATCACCTCGGACGGTCCCGGCAACTTCGGCCTCCTGCCGAACGGGGTGTTCTGCATCGAAGGCACCCGCGCCCGGGTGATCGAAAGCCGCGACTACGCCGCTGCGCCGCCCAACTGCCGCTATGCCACCCAGTCCGGGCCGATGCTGGTCATCGACGGCGCGCTGCATCCGCGGTTCCTGGCCGACAGCGATTCGCTCTACATCCGCAACGGGGTGGGCGTCTCGGACGACGGCGGGACGGCGTGGCTGGCGATCTCGAACGACCGGGTGAACTTCCACCACTTCGCGCGCTTCTTCCGCGACGGGCTCAAGACGCCCGATGCGCTCTACCTCGACGGCAACATCTCGCGGCTCTATGCGCCCGATCTGGGCCGCCACGATCCCGGCTGGCCGATGGGACCGATCCTCGGCACGGTCGAACCCTCGGGCTGAGGCAGGGCGGAATGGGACGGCGGAAATCGGGGCGCACGATCAACGGCTGGGTGATCCTGGACAAGCCCGCGGGCGTCGGCTCGACCGACATGGTGACGCTGGTGCGCCGCGCCTTCGACGCGCGCAAGGCGGGACATTCGGGCACGCTGGACCCTGCGGCGACGGGGCTCTTGGCCATCGCGCTGGGCGAGGCGACCAAGGTGATCCCGCACATCGCCGACGCGCTCAAGGCCTATGACTTCACCGTCCGGCTGGGGCAGGCGACCGACACAGACGACGCCGATGGCACGGTGACCGTCGAGAGTGCGCTGCGACCCACCGATGCCGAGATCGCTGCGGCGCTGGTGCCAATGACCGGCGACATCCTCCAGGTTCCACCGCAGTATTCGGCGGTGCGCGTCGACGGGGAGCGTGCCCATGCCGTCGCCCGCCGCGGCGACACGGCCGAGATCGCGGCCAGGCCGCTCTATGTCGACAGCCTAGAGATGACCGGCCGGCCCGACGCCGATCACGTCCACCTGCACATGGTCTGCGGCAAGGGCGGGTATGTGCGCGCCATTGCCCGCGACATGGGCGAGGCGCTGGGCTGTCATGCCCATGTCGCCGGGCTGCGACGGGTCTGGTCGGGCCCCTTCGACGTCGCGCGCGCGGTGACGCCCGACGCGGTCCGCGCCGCCGCCGAGGCCGGGACGGTGGATGACCTGCTTTTGCCGCTAGAGGCCGGGCTGGCGGAGCTGCCCGAGGCGCGGGTGAGCGAGATCGCCGCGGCACGCCTGAGAAACGGCAACCCGGGCGAGGTTCTGTCCACCGACGCCGCATTCGGCGAGGCCGCCTGGGCGTCCTGCCGGGGCACGGCGGTGGCGCTGGGCACCTACCGGGCCGGGATGCTGCACCCCACCCGCGTGTTGGTGCGACCATGATCGTGCGCGAGCACCTCAAGGGCGACGCGGCCAGCGTCGCCGTGTACTCCCCTTGCGAGCGCTATCGCTATCTGCTCACCCGGACCTGGGATCCGGCGGGCGACAAGGCGCTCTTCGTCATGCTGAACCCCTCCACCGCCACGGAGGTGCAGAACGACCCGACGGTCGAACGCTGCGAGCGGCGGGCGCGGGCGCTGGGCTGCGGCGCGTTCCGGGTGTGCAACATCTTTGCCTGGCGCGAGACCGACCCGAAGAAGATGCGCGCCGCGGCCGATCCGGTCGGCCCCGCCAACGATGCCGCCATCGCCGAGAGCTGCCACTGGGCCGACCGCATCGTCTGTGCCTGGGGCACCCATGGAGCGCATCTGGATCGCGGGCCGAAGGTGGAGGCACTGATGCGCGCGACCGGCCGTCCGCTGACCCATCTCGGCTTGACCAAGGACGGCCACCCCAAGCATCCGCTCTACATCGCATACACCGCGCAGCCTGCGCCCTGGGCCTGAGCCGCCCTAGGGGAAATGAGCCGCCCTCAGGGAAAGATGTCGGGCCGCTGCTCCACATAGATGTCGAGCGCGCTGGCCCCCGGCGCGCCCGTCAGCACCGCCATCAGCGTGCCGTCGACGCGGACCTCGGCGTTCTCGCCCGAGGCGTCGGGCGTCACCTCGACCGCCATCTCGCGCACGCCGGTCTGCGGGTCGAGCGAGATGCGCAGGACATCCCCGCCGGGCACGAAATCGGCGATCTCCGCCACGGCGACGCTGCCGTCCTCGGCCTTGGCGCCCTCGAAGAGCCAGAACACGTCGGCGCCTGCACCGCCCGTGGCCGTGTCGCCGCTGTCGAAGCGCAGCATGTCGTCCCCCGCCCCGCCGTCAAGCGTGTCGGCGTCGCCGTCGACGAACCAAGCATGCTCGCGGTGCTCGGCCTTGATCCGCTCCGCGTCGGTGCCGCGGTGGTCGATATGGTCGTCGCCGTCTCCGCCCGACAGGCTGTCGGCCCCGGCGCCGCCGCGGATGGTGTCGTCGCCGCCACCGCCGTCGATGGTGTCGTCGCCCGCCGCCGGATCCTGGGAAGCGTGTTCGCCGCCGTCGAGATACTCGGCCGCGGCCCCGCCCGCGATGATGTCGTCGCCCGCACCGCCGTGCAGCAGATGCCGGGCGGCGGCGCCGGGGGCGTCGTCCCCGGCGCCCGTCAGCACGTCGTCCCCGGACCCGCCATAGAACGCGCCCGCACCGGCCCCCGCGGTCAACACGTCCGCCCCCGCGCCGCCGAAGGCATAGGCCGCCCCCGCGCCGCCGGTCAGGGTATCGTCCCCCGCACCGCCGTCCACGGCCTCGGCCGGGCCGCCCGCCGCGGTGACCTCCGCCGCCGCCTGGGACAGGGTCAGCGTGCCGGGATCGCCGCCGCCGACCGTCGCCGTGTCGTCGCCCTCGGTCAGCGCGGAAACCTCCGCCGGCCCGTCACTCAGGCCGACCGCCGAGGCGCCGGCCTCCGCCATCGCGGCGGCCAGCGTCTGCGCGCCTTCGGGGATCTCGGGACCCAGCACCGGTTTCAGCACCACGTCCGGGTCGGCGCCGGGCGGCGTCGGCTCGTCCGGCACCTCCGGGTCCTCGGGCAGAAGCGTGTCGCCGCCCCCGGGTTCGGCAGGGGTCGGCTCGTCGGGCACCTCCGGGTCTTCGGGGAGGAGCGTCCCTCCCTCCCCGTCCTCCAGCTCCATCCCCTCCAGCACGGTGAGGAGCGGCACCGCAACAGGGCCGTCCAGTCCTGCGACGATCAGGTCGATGTCCCCCGACGGCACCTCCTCCAACCCGGCGAACCGCACCTCCGACACCTCGTCCTCAACCGCGATGGCCAGCGAGGCCGGAGCGGCCTCGGCCCCCTCGCCACCGGCGGAGGTCAGCGTCAGGGCGGTGACGTCGGCGGGCAGCTCCAGCGCCATCCGCATCTGGCCCGGGGCGAAGTCGTCGATGGTGGACACCCCCTCGGGCGGGGCGAAGCGCAGGTCGTAGGACGGCGTGCCATCGGGCGCACCGGTCCCGGGGCCGGGCGGAACCTCGGCGGGCGCGGGGGCGGGTTCCGGGTCGGTGTCCTGGTCGTCCGGCGGGGGTGGGGCGGCGGCGTCGTCCGCCACCTCCGCCTCCAGGAGGTCCGCGCCATCGCCGCCCGGGGTGGGCACGTCGCCGCTGTCGTCCTCGTCGTCGTCGTCCATGAGAAAAGCAGGCATCGCGGCCGCCGCGAAGAGACCGGCAAACATCAATCCTGCAAGCATCCTACGCGCCCTCCGGCAAACGCCCCCGTTCCCCGCCGCTTGTATCTGCGACAGATTGAGGGTCCGTGTCGAAGATTGATTGCATTCGAGGTTAATTGCGCCGGAGCCGGCGAATGCGGCGCGCTCCGCCCCCTGTCCCGCCAGGACGCAAGCCGGGCAGCGCCGCCGTTCTCGCTCCTTTCATAGGTGCGGCAGCCTCGACGCCGACCTGGCGCGGGACGCCCACCGTGCATCTGGCCCCGTCTCTCACGCCCAGCCCGGCGACACGCAGGGCTGCGCCGTGCCCCGCCTCGGCGGGGCGGCGCCGTCCTTCTCGCTCCTTCGATAGCGGTGGCCGCCCCAGCGCCCATCTCGCGCAGGTCCTCCCGGCACAATGCGCGGGGCTCGCCCCACGGCACTGCCGGGCAGCGTCGTCCTCATCACTCGGGCCGATGGCCGGATGATGAGGACCCCGCCGCCCCCGGGTGGGCGCTACCCTGCCGTCTCGCCAAGGCCGGTTCGCGCGGGCCGTGTTCTACCTTAGGGCATAGAAGGCAAAGGCCGAAGGCCCGGTCACGTCGCGAAACGTGCCGGGCCGAAGAGAGCGGTTCTTTGGGATCAGGCGGCTTCGATCACCACAACATCGTTCGACGTGATCGTGCCGCTGGCGTCGACGACCCGTCCCACCGGTGTGCCGTCGACCGAGATGGTCGTGCCGCCGGCGTCGGATTGCACCCCGACCTCCGGCTCCGACGTGCCCTCGCCGGCCGGGACGGTGACGACCAGCACATCCTCGCCGGGGTCGAAGCCGTCGATGACGCCCACCGCGCCGTCGCCGTCGCCGCCCGAGAAATCGGGGGCGGGGACCGGGGCCGGCGCTTCGGCGACGGAGGGCGTGGGTTCGGCCACCGGCGCCTCGGGGACGGCCGGGGTCGCGACCTCTTCACCGCTGTCCTCGATCCCGGGGTCTGCCGGGCCGAGGACGGCCCCACCGCCGCCCACCGTGGCACCGCCGCCGACGGTCGCACCGCCCTCTCCAGAGGTCACCGTGCCGGGATCGGCGCTCTCGGACCAGCCATCGCCATCGGAGGAGAGACCCTCGCCGCCGGTGGCGGGCGCCTCGGCCCCGTCCTCGCCGGAATCCCCGTCGCCGGAGTCCCCGTCGCCCAAGCCGTCGTCGCCCAGATCGCCGGTTACGTCGTCGACGACAGGGTCGTCCTCGTCATCATCGTCGAAGTCGTCGTCGGCTGTGTCGTCACGGTCGTCGAACAGATCCCCGACGCCGCCCTCGGGTTCGTTGTCCCGGCCGTCCTCGGTCAGCGAATCGGTGTCGGTCTCGTCCTCGGCGCTCAGGCTCTCGCCCCGGTCGAAGAACAGAGCGTCGGCCGCGAACCCCAGCGCCACCAGCCCCAAAAGACCACCCAACATATACATGGAGCACCTCCGCGTAGCGCCCATCGCAGCAGACGACGGGACCAAATCCGCAGACCACACCACCCGTTCGGACCGTCGACATCAACCGAATTGATGAAAATGCGGCAAAAACTGTCGGTTCGGCACCGCCTTCGCCGGACAATCGCCAACCCGGCGCCGCATTGTCGACGGCGCGCCGACAGTCCTCTTCACGGTTGGCGCGACCGCGACTCGGTGGCGGGGCCGCACCCCCTTTCCTTTGCCGCGGCGAGGCGCTATTGGGCCGGTCTTGTTCCCGGGCAATCCTGGGGGCGCCTCCACGGGCCAGCGCTGGACGACATCCCGGCCTGCGCCATCACCTCTAGCAAGGAGACCCCGATGTCGATCACCACCGAAGAAAAGGCCCGCCTGATCAAGGAATACGGCAGCAAGGACGGCGACACCGGTTCGCCCGAAGTGCAAGTCGCGATCCTGACCAGCCGGATCACCACGCTCACCGAGCACTTCAAGACCCACAAGAAAGACAACCATTCGCGCCGCGGCCTGCTCAAGCTCGTGGCCCAGCGCCGCAAGCTGTTGGACTACACCCGCGCCAAGGACGAGGCCCGCTATCGCGACCTGATCCAGCGCCTGGGCATCCGCCGCTAGGTCCAGCGCCGACCGCAGGACAGAGGCCGCGCCGTGGGACACCGGCGCGGCCTTTTCCGTTCCAGCGACCGGACTGCGCTGCGCGCGCATCCGGCCGCAGGTGCGCCGATAGCGCCGAAACTGCGCCACGCACGCACCCTTTTCATCTACGGCGCGCTCCTGTAAAGGCGTCCAATCTGAGACGTGGCGCTCTGACCCCGGCGCTGTGCGACAGGATTGGGGGTCGGCGGCAATGGGGCCGCCATGCAAAATGGGCACTCGGACCGCCGAGACAGGCCCGGAAGGACGCTGAATGTTCAACGAAGTCAAGAAATCCATCCAGTGGGGCGAAGAGACGCTGACACTGGAAACGGGAAAGATCGCGCGCCAGGCCGACGGCAGCGTCGTCGCCACCTATGGCGAGACCAGCGTGATGGCCAACGTCACCTTTGCCAAGAGTCAGAAGCCCGGACAGGACTTCTTCCCTCTCACGGTGCACTATAACGAGAAATACTATGCCGCGGGCAAGGTGCCCGGCGGCTTCTTCAAGCGCGAGGCGCGACCGACGGAAAAGGAGACGCTGACCTCGCGTCTGATCGACCGTCCGATCCGCCCGCTGTTCGTGCCGGGGTTCAAGAACGAAGTGCTCGTCATGTGCACGGTTCTGTCCCACGATCTGGTCAACGACCCCGACGTCGTGGCGATGATCGCCGCGTCGGCGGCGCTGACCCTGTCGGGCGCGCCCTTCATGGGGCCCATCGCGGGGTGCCGCGTCGGTTTCTCGGACGGCGAGTATGTGCTGAACCCCGAGATCGACGACATGCACGATCTGCGCAACAACCCCGAGCAGCGGCTCGACCTGATCGTCGCGGGCACCAAGAGCGCGGTGATGATGGTCGAATCCGAGGCCTACGAGCTGAGCGAGGCCGAGATGCTGGGCGCCGTGACCTTCGCCCACGAACAGATCCAGCCGGTCATCGACCTGATCATCGATTTGGCCGAAGAGGCCGCGAACGAGCCCTTCGACTATCAGCCGGCCGACACCTCGGATCTGGCCGAGGCGGTGCGCGCCGCGGGTGAGGACAAGGTCCGCGCAGCCTACAAGATCCTCGACAAGCAGGAGCGCACGACGGCCCAAAACGCCGCGCGCGACCACATCATCGCCAGCCTGACCGAAGAGCAGCGCGAGCATCCCGACCTGGTTGGCGTGATCAAGAAGCTTGAGGCCAAGGTTCTGCGCGGCGACGTCGTCAAGAACGGCACCCGGATCGACGGGCGGGCGCTGGACCAGGTGCGGCCCATCGTGGCCGAGACCGGCCTCTTGCCCCGCACCCACGGCTCGGCCCTGTTCACCCGGGGCGAGACTCAAGGGTTGGTGATCACCACGTTGGGCACCGGCGACGACGAACAGATGATCGACGCGCTCCAGGGCACGTATCGTTCGAACTTCCTGCTGCACTACAACTTCCCGCCGTATTCGGTCGGCGAGGTCGGGCGCGTCGGTCCTCCGGGACGTCGCGAGATCGGCCATGGCAAGTTGGCGTGGCGGGCGTTGCAGGCCGTGCTGCCGGCGGCGACCGACTTTCCCTATACCGTCCGCGTGGTGTCCGAGATCACCGAGTCGAACGGCTCGTCCTCGATGGCATCGGTCTGCGGCGGGTCGCTGTCGATGATGGACGCGGGCGTTCCGCTGAAGGCGCCGGTCGCGGGTGTGGCCATGGGTCTGATCCTGGAGGACGACGGCTCCTACGCGGTGCTGACCGACATCCTGGGCGACGAGGACCACCTGGGCGACATGGACTTCAAGGTCGCCGGCACCGAGAACGGCATCACCTCGCTGCAGATGGACATCAAGGTCGCGGGCATCACACCCGAGATCATGGAAAAGGCGCTGGCCCAGGCCCGTGACGGCCGGCTGCACATCCTGGGCGAGATGAACAAAGCGCTGAGCGAGGCGGCCGAGTTCTCTGAACACGCCCCGCGTATCGAGACCATGACCATCCCCACCGACAAGATCCGCGAAGTGATCGGGTCGGGCGGCAAGGTCATCCGCGAGATCGTCGAGACGAGCGGTGCCAAGGTGGACATCAACGACGACGGCGTCATCAAGATCGCTTCGGCAAACGGCGAGGCCATCCAGAGGGCCTATGACATGATCCACTCGATCGTGGCCGAGCCCGAAGAGGGCAAGGTCTACAAGGGCAAGGTGGTCAAGATCGTGGACTTCGGCGCCTTTGTGAACTTCTTCGGCAAGCGCGACGGCCTGGTCCATGTGAGCCAGATCGAGAACCGCCGCCTGAACCATCCTTCGGACGTGCTGCAGGAAGGTCAGGAGGTGTGGGTCAAGCTTCTGGGCTTCGACGACCGCGGCAAGGTGCGCCTGGCGATGAAGATGGTCGACCAGGAGACCGGCGAAGAGAAGAAGAAGGAAGAGGCTGAGTAAGCCTCTGCCCCGCTCTGACATCCACAGCTGGATGCCGGAGACTACGCTCGCCTAGCCTATAGGCCCCCGCCCGGCGGCACGCCGGGCAGCGCCGTCCCGCACTCCCGGGGCGGCGTTTCGGCGCCTCGCCTCGGGACGGAGCCGCCGTTGGCTCCAGGCGGATGCGGTTCGCTCTAGCGGCGTCCCGCTCCCCGGCCCGGATCAGGCCTGAGCCGCCATCCACATCGGCCCGCCCTTCCAGCGGGGGAAGCCGTAGCCCAGGATCATGACAACGTCGACGGCGTCGGGATCCGCGGCGATCCCCTCGGAGACCAGCGCGCGCCCCTCCTCCTGCATCGCCGTCAGGATCCGCTCCATTATTGCGTCGCCGTCCAGCCGCGCATCGCCGCCGCCGTGCCGCGCGATCATCTGTTCGACCTCAGGGTCCGGTTCGGCCCCGCCCGGACCGTGGCGATACCAACCCGCGCCGGTCTTGCGCCCCAAACGGCCCGCGGCGATCAGCGCGTCGGCGACCGCATCGGCGGGGCCCGGCGCGGCCCCCTCGGCGGCCCGGCGGCGGCGCGCGGCCTGTCCGATGTCGAGCCCCGCCAGGTCCTGCATCTCGTAGACACCCATGGGAAAACCGAAGTCGCGCATGGCACGGTCGATGTCCCAGGGCGGCGTGCCGTCCATCATCATCACGTCGGCGGCGCGTCGGTAGGCGCTCATCACCCGGTTGCCGATGAAGCCGTCGCAAACCCCCGTGGGCACCGCCGTCTTGCCCAAGCGCTTGGCCAGGGCCAGGCCGGCGGCGATCGCCTTGGGCGCGGCGCGCGGGGGCACCACGACCTCCACCAGCTTCATCACGTGGGCGGGCGAGAAGAAGTGGAGCCCGATCACCCGCGCCGGATCCGCCGTCGCCTCGGCGATCCGGCCGACATCCAGATAGGAGGTGTTGGTGGCCAGGACCGTCCCCTTCGGCATCACCTCGTCCAGGGCGGCAAAGACGTCGCGCTTGACACCCATGTCCTCGAACACCGCCTCGATCACCAGGTCGGCCTCGGTCAGGGCGCCGATCTGCGTGGCGCAGGACAGGCGCGCCATCGCGCGGGCATGGCCCTTCTGGTCCAGCTTGCCGCGGTCCATGGCGCCGTCGAGGATCACCTCGACCCGGCCGCATCCTGCGACCAGGGAGGATTCGTCGCGTTCCAGCAGGATCACCTCCAGCCCGGACAGCAGGCAGGCCGCGGCGATCCCGGCGCCCATGGTGCCCGCGCCGACGATGCCGATCCGCTGGAATTCGGGCCAGGCGACGGTCTGGGGCGTGGGCAGCCGCGACACCGCCCGTTCGGCGAAGAAGACGTGACGGAGGGCCGCCGACTGCGCGCCCGCCTTGAGTTCGACAAAGGCGGCGCGCTCGGCCGCCAGCGCCGCATCGGCCGAGAGGCGCGTCGCCCGGTCCACCGCGGCGACCGCCGCCGCCTGGGCGTGCCGTCCCCCGGCTCGGGCGGTCGCGGCGGCGCAGCGATCGGCCCAGTCCGGCCCCGGCGCCATAGCCGGCCGGCCGATCAGCGGCACGGCCGCCTCCGGCACCTGCGCCCGCGCCGCCGCCACCACGTCGCCCTGGGCCACGGCGTCGATCAGCCCGATCTCGGCCGCGCGTGCCGCGTCCACCGGGCGGCCCGACACGATCAGGTCCAGCGCTGCCTCGGGCGCCACCAACCGCGGCAGCCGCACCGTCCCCCCCGCGCCGGGAATCAATCCGAGGTTCACCTCTGGGAACCCCAGCTTGGCCCCCGGCGCGGCGACCCGCGCGTGGCACGCCAGCGCCACCTCCATCCCGCCGCCCAGGCACGTTCCGTTGATCGCCGCGACCCACGGCACCGGCGCCCCCTCGATCGCCGCGATCACCTCGGGCAGCGATGGCGGCTCGGGCTCCAGCGCGAACTCGTGGATATCGGCCCCCGCGATGAAGCTTCGCCCCCGGCCGGTCAGCACCACCGCCCTGAGCCCGTCCATCGCCGCGGTCTCGTGCAGCGCGTGGATGAGTCCCGCGCGCACCGCGCGCGCGAGCGCGTTCACGGGCGCGTGCGCGACGGTCACCACCGCGACGTCGCCCAGTCTTTCGATCAAAACCGCATCAGTCATGAGCACCTCCGTTTCCCTAGATACTTTAAGCTTAAAATATTTATTTCAAGCATAAAATGTTTTTCCTTGAAATAAAATTCGCGGCGACCTAGGTTGAGGCTCAGGTTAGGGATGACAGGGGACATGCTATGCGCGTGGCCTGCCTCGGCGGGGGCCCAGCGGGGCTCTATTTCGCGATTTCGCTCAAGCTGCGGCGTCCAGAGGCGGACGTCACGGTGATCGAACGGAATCGCCCGGACGACACATTCGGCTGGGGCGTCGTCCTCAGCGATGAGACTTTGGACAACCTCGCCGCCAACGACGCCGAGAGCGCCGAGGCGATTCGCGGCCATTTCGCCTATTGGGACGACATCGCGCTGGTTCACCGGGGCGACCGCATCGTGTCGACCGGGCACGGGTTCTGCGGCATCGGCCGTCAGCGGCTGTTGCTGCTGTTGCAGGAGCGGGCGCGCGCGTTGGGCATCGACCTGCGCTTCGAGACCGAGGCTGAGAGCGCCGCTGCCTACGCCCAGCGCTACGACCTCGTGGTCGCCTCCGACGGACTGAACAGCAAGACCCGGACCGAGTTCAAGGACACGTTCCGCCCCGACATCGATCTGCGCCGATGCCCCTTCGTCTGGCTGGGCACGCATCAGAAGTTCGACGACGCCTTCACCTTCATCTTCGAAAAGACCGACCGCGGATGGGTCTGGGCCCATGCCTACCAGTTCGACGACGACACCGCGACATTCATCGTCGAGTGCAGCCAGGCGACCTACGACGCCTGGGGGTTCGGCGAGATGAGCAAGGAGGACAGCGTCGCCGCCTGCGAGGCGATCTTTGCCGACCACCTGGGCGGCCACAGCCTGATGTCGAATGCCGCCCATATCCGCGGTTCGGCCTGGATCCGATTCCCCCGCGTCCTATGCGAGCGCTGGCATCACGACAATGTCGTGCTGTTGGGCGACGCGGCGGCGACGGCGCATTTCTCCATCGGCTCGGGCACCAAGCTGGCGCTGGAATCGGCGATCGCGCTGGCCGAGTACGTGACCGCCGAACCGACGCTGGACGCCGCCTTTGCCCGCTACGAGGATGAGCGGCGGCTGGAGGTGCTGAAGCTTCAGTCAGCGGCCCGCAACTCGGTTCAGTGGTTCGAGGATGTGGAGCGGTATCTGGACCTCGACCCGGTCCAACTGAACTACTCCCTCCTCACCCGGTCGCAGCGGATCGGGCACGAAAACCTGCGCCTGCGCGATCCCAAATGGATGGCTCAGGCCGAACGCTGGTTCCAGCGGCAGGCCGGCCTGCCCGCCGACGCGCCGGTGCGCCCGCCGATGTTCGCCCCCTTCGCCCTGCGCGGCGTGACGCTGAAAAACCGCGTCGTGGTCTCGCCGATGGCGCAATACAAGGCGGCCGATGGCTGCCCCACCGACTGGCACCTCGTCCACTACGGCGCCCGGGCCAACGGCGGCGCGGGCCTCGTCTATACCGAGATGACCTGCGTGTCGCCCGAGGGCCGCATCACCCTGGGCTGCCCCGGCCTCTATGCGCCCGAGCACGAGGCTGCCTGGCGCCGCATCGTCGACTTCGTGCACGCCGAGACGGACGCGAAGGTCTGCTGCCAGATCGGCCATTCCGGCCGCAAGGGCTCGACCCAACTCGGATGGGAAGAGATGGACGCGCCCCTCGCCGAGGACAACTGGGAGACGCTGGGCCCCTCGCCCGTCCCCTGGTCCGACCGCACCGCGCCGCCGCGCGAGATGACCCGTGACGACATGGATCGGGTCACGGGCCAGTTCGTGGCGGCGACCCAGATGGCCCAGCGCTGCGGCTTCGACATGGTCGAGCTGCACGCCGCCCACGGCTACCTGATCTCGTCCTTCCTGACGCCCCTGTCGAACCGCCGAACCGACGCCTATGGCGGCAGCCTGGAGAACCGGCTGCGCTGGCCCTTGGAGGTCTTCGCCGCCATGCGCGCCGCATGGCCCGAAGACAGACCCATGGCGGTGCGCATCTCCGCCACCGACTGGGTGGACGGCGGGGTCACCCCCGACGACGCCGTGGCCATCGCCCGCGCCTTCTCCATGGCCGGGGCCGATCTCATCGACGTCTCCGCCGGCCAGACCTCGACCGAGGCCCAGCCGGTCTACGGTCGCATGTTCCAGACGCCGTTCTCGGACCGCATCCGAAACGACGCCGGCCTCGCCACCATGGCGGTAGGCAACATCACCGAGGCCGACCACGTCAACTCGATCCTGATGGCGGGCCGCGCCGACCTGGTGGCGCTGGCCCGCCCGCACCTCGCCGACCCTTACTGGACCCTCCACACCGCCGCCGCCCTCGGCGACCGGGCCGAGCCCTGGCCCCTGCCCTACGAGGCCGGGCGCGACCAGCTCTGGCGCCTCGCCGACCGCGCCGCAGACCAGGCGGGGGCCGTCTGATGCGCCGGGGCCATCCCAACTTTCCTTGTCAAATATCCTCGGGGGGAGTCCGCGCCAGCGGACGGGGGGCCGACAGCCCCCCTGCATCGTCGGCCGCCGGCGCCGAGGCCGGGGCATGAGCGCATCCGGCCGCCATGCCGTCGTCACGGGCGGCGGGTCGGGCGTCGGCGCCGCCATCGCCCACGCGCTGTCCGGCGCCGGGGCCGCGGTGACGGTGATCGGCCGCGACGAGGCCAAGCTCGCCGCGCAGGGCCTGCCCTACGAGGTCTGCGACGTGACCGACGCGGCCGCCCTCCGCCGGGCGCTGGACCGGGCCATCGCCGCGCGGGGGCCCATCGCCATCGCCGTCGCGAACGCCGGAGCCGCCACTTCCGGCCCCCTGGCCAAGGCCGCGCCGGAGGACCTCGATGCGATGCTCGGGGTCAACCTCTACGGCGTCTTCCATCTCTGGCAGGCGGTGCTGTCCGACATGACCGGCGCGGGATGGGGGCGGCTGATCGCCGTCGCCTCGACCGCGGGGCTCAAGGGCTATGCCTATGCCGCCCCCTATTGCGCGGCCAAACATGCAGCGGTGGGCCTGACCCGGGCGCTGGCGCAGGAGCTCGGCCGCACCGGGATCACTGTCAACGCGCTCTGCCCCGGCTTCGTCGACACGCCGCTGCTCGACGCCTCGCTCGACACCATCCGTGCGGCGACGGGCAAGGACCGCGCGACCGCCATCGCCGATCTGGTGGCCAGCAATCCGCAAAAGCGCCTGATCCATACCGACGAGGTGGCCTCGGCGGCGCTGTGGCTGTGCTCCGACGGCGCAGCGGCGGTGAACGGCCACGCGCTCAGCCTGTCTGGAGGCGAAGTATGACCGCGACCCCCCAATCGCAGCCCGCGTCGAAGGCGCGCCTGCGCCTCTGGCTGCGGCTCTTGAAGACGACGCGCCGGGTCGAGGCGGACCTGCGCGAACGATTCCGCGCCGAGTTCGCGACCACCCTGCCGCGCTTCGACGTGATGGCGGCCCTGGCGCGCCAGGAGGAGGGTCTGAAGATGAGCCAGATCAGCGCGACCTTGCGCGTCTCCGGCGGCAACGTCACCGGCATCGTCGACCGCCTGGCCGAAGAGGGCCTGGTCGAGCGCTGCGCGGTTCCGGGCGACCGCCGCGCCGCCCGCGTGCGCCTGACCGATCTCGGCCGCGGCGAGTTCGCGCGCCAGGCCGAGGCCCACGAGGCCTGGATCGACGCTCTCCTGGGCGACGTGGAGGCCAACGAGGCGGCGTTGATGAGCCGCCGCCTGGACGCCCTGACCGAGGACAGCCGATGACCGACGCCCCCCGCCATTTCCGCCTCGACGTCGCCGACCGGGTCGCCCATATCCGCCTCGACCGGCCGGAGCGCAAGAACCCCCTGACCTTCGACAGCTATGCCGAGTTGCGCGACTGGTTCACGGCCCTGCGCCACGACGACGCGATCCGCGCGGTGGTGATCGGACCCAACGGCGGCAACTTCTCCTCCGGCGGCGACGTGCACGAGATCATCGGGCCGTTGACTCGGATGACGATGCCAGACCTCCTGCGCTTCACCCGGATGACCGGCGATCTGGTGCGCGCCATCGTCGGCTGCGGCACCCCGGTGATCGCCGCGGTGGATGGGGTCTGCGCTGGGGCGGGCGCGATCCTGGCCATGGCCAGCGACCTGCGCCTGGCCACGCCCAGAGCCAAGACCGCGTTTCTCTTCACCCGCGTCGGGTTGGCGGGGGCGGACATGGGCGCCTGCGCGATCCTGCCGCGCTTGATTGGTCAGGGACGGGCGGCCGAGCTGCTCTATACCGGGCGGACGATGACGGCCGAGGAGGGCGCGGCCTGGGGCTTCTACAACCGGGTGGTGGAGCCCGACGCTTTGGAGGACGCGGCCGTGGCGCTGGCGCGCAGCCTCGCCGACGGCCCCGCCTTTGCCCACATGATGACCAAGACGATGCTGGCGCAGGAGTGGTCCATGGGTCTCGACCAGGCCATCGAGGCCGAGGCGCAGGCCCAGGCGATCTGCATGAAGACCCAGGATTTCGTGCGCGCCTACGACGCGTTCGCGGCCAAGAAGACACCGGAGTTTCAGGGAGACTGACGGTGGGCCACCGGGGGCCAGCCCCCGGACCCCCGAGGTATTTGAGCCAAGATGAAGGACAGGGTGGATCGAAGCTGGCTGGACTGGCCGTTCCTGGAGGACGGGCACCGCGACTTTGCCGCGCGGCTCGATGCGTGGTGCGACGGGTTGGCCGTGGATCATGGCGACGTCGATGCCGCCTGCCGGGAGCTCGTGCGGCGGCTGGGGGACGACGGCTGGCTTGCGCCGACGGCCGATCCCGAGGGCGGCGCTCTGGACCTGCGCACCCTCTGCATCGCGCGCGAGACGCTGGCGCGACACGACGGGCTGGCCGATTTCACCTTTGCGATGCAGGGGCTGGGGACCGGGGCGCTGACCCTCTTCGGCACCGCGGCGCAGCGCGCGGCGTGGCTGCCCCGGACCCGGGCCGGGGACGCGATCGCCGCCTTCGCGCTGACCGAGCCGGGGTCGGGGTCTGACGTTGCGGCGGGGACGATGACCGCGACGCGGGACGGCGACGACTGGGTTCTGGACGGCGAGAAGACCTGGATCTCCAACGGCGGGATCGCCGACGTCTACACCGTTTTTGCCCGGACCGGGGAGGCGCCGGGGGCCAAGGGGCTGTCCTGCTTCGTCGTCGCCGCGGACGCGCCCGGCCTCACGGTGGCCGAGCGGCTGGAGACGATGGCGCCGCACCCCCTGGCGCGGCTCGCCTTCGATGGCTGCCGGGTGCCTGGGGACGCGTTGGTGGGCACCGCGGGGGGAGGGTTCAAGGTGGCGATGTCCGTGCTCGACACCTTTCGCACCACGGTGGCGGCGGCCGCGCTGGGCTTTGCCCGCCGCGCGCTGGCCGAGACGCTGGAGCGGGTGACGGCGCGGCAGGTCCGGGGGCGGCCTCTGGCCGACCTCCAGATGGTGCAGGGTCACCTGGCCGACATGGCGCTCGACATCGATGCCGCCGCGCTCCTCGTCTATCGCGCGGCGTGGGCCAAGGACGCGGGCCAACCGCGGATCACCCGCGAGGCCGCGATGGCCAAGCTCCACGCCACCGAGATCGCCCAGCGGGTGGTGGATATGGCCGTCCAACTGCACGGCGGTGACGGGGTGCGGACCGGTGCCACGGTCGAGCGCCTCTACCGCGACGTCCGCGCCTTGCGCATCTACGAGGGCGCCAGCGACGTGCAGCGCGTCGTCATCGCCCGGGCGGTGCTGGCATGACCGCCGCCCGACCGCTCCTTTTGCCGACGAGATCGAGGATCCAACCATGACCGACGCGCACACCGATTTCTCCCGAGACATGTCCTATGGCGACTACCTGCATCTCGACGCGATCCTGACCGCGCAGGCGCCGATCAGCGCGGCGCCGGACGAGATGCTGTTCATCGTCCAGCACCAGACCAGCGAGTTGTGGATGCGCCTGGCGATCCACGAGCTGACCGCCGCGCGGGATGCCATCGCCGCCGGACGTCTGCCCGAGGCGTTCAAGCTGTTGTCGCGGGTCAGCCGGATCATGGAACAGCTCAACGGCGCGTGGGACGTGCTGCGCACCATGACGCCCTCGGATTACACCACCTTCCGCGCGGCGCTGGGGCGGTCGTCGGGGTTCCAATCGATGCAGTATCGGATGATCGAGTTCCTCCTGGGCAACCGCAACCGCGCGCAGGTGCGCCCCCATGCCCACCGCCCCGACGACGCCCAGGCCCTCGAAGCGGAGCTGCGGCGCCCGTCCCTCTATCAGGTGGCTCTGGCCCATGCCGCCCAGAGCGGCTTTGCCGTCCCGGCCGATGTGCTGGAACCCAGCGACCGCCCCCATGCCCGCCACGACGAGGTCGTCGAGATGTGGCGCCAGGTCTACGCCGACCCCGCGACCCACTGGCCGCTCTACGAGTTGGCGGAGAAGCTGGTGGACTTGGAGGACTACTTCCGCCGCTGGCGGTTCAACCACGTCACCACGGTCGAGCGCATCATCGGCTTCAAGCGCGGCACCGGCGGCACCGAGGGGGTCGCCTATCTCAAGCGAATGCTGGCGGTAGAGCTGTTCCCGGACCTATGGTCGGTGCGGACGGTGCTGTGACAGAAGGAGGAGACGGCATGGATCTGCAAAAGGGCATCACCCGCGACGGAGAGGGGGTCGACGGGATCGGCTGGAGCATCTTCGGCCAAGCCTACTACGCCAAGGCGCATTGCGACGCGACCTTCGCCTTCGAGACCAACAGCGCGCCGGGACAGGCGGTGCCGGTGCACATCCATCCCGACCAGGACGAGTTCATTCTCGTCCAGGAGGGAGAGTTGGATCTCAAGCTCGACGGGGAGTGGTTCAAGGCCCGCGCGGGCGATCTGGTGCGGATGCCGCGGGGCGTGCCGCATGGCTACTTCAACAAGTCCGACAAGCCGTGCCGCGCGCTGTTCTGGGTGTCGCCTGCGGGCAGGCTAAAGGAGCTGTTCGACGCCCTGGACGAGCTGACCGACGAGGAGGAGGCGGTGCGCCTCTCGGCCGCGCACGATGTGGAGTTCCTGCCGCCCGAGGCGAACGCCTAACCATGCTGGGCCCGTCCGCGCATAACGACAGCTTTGCCCGCGACAACCTGCCCCCGGCCGAGCAGTGGCCCGATCTGCTGCTCGATGGGTTCGACTATCCCGAGCGGCTGAACGCGGCGGTCGAGTTGACGGACGCCATGGTGGCGCGGGGGTTCGGCGACCACATCGCGCTGATCGGCAATGGGCGGCAGCGGACCTACAAGGAGCTCTCCGACTGGACCAACCGCCTGGCCCACGCCCTGGTCGACGACCTGGGCGTGCGGCCGGGCAACCGGGTGCTGATCCGGTCGGCCAACAACCCGGCGATGGTCGCGGCCTGGCTGGCGGCGACCAAGGCGGGGGCAGTCGTGATCAACACCATGCCGATGCTGCGTGCCGCCGAACTGACCAAGGTCGTGAACAAGGCCGAGGTCACCCACGCGCTCTGCGACACCCGCCTGATGGGCGAGTTGGCCACGACGGCCAAGACCTCGGCCTTTCTCAAAACGGTCGTGGGGTTCGACGGCACCGCCAACCACGACGCCGAGCTGGACCGCCTCGCGCTGTCCAAACCGGTGGCGTTCCAGGCGGTGCCGACGGGACGGGACGACGTGGCGCTTCTGGGCTTCACCTCCGGAACAACCGGGGCGCCCAAGGCCACCATGCACTTCCACCGCGATATCCTGATCATCGCCGACGGCTACGCGCGCGAGATTCTTGGCGTAACGCCCGACGACGTCTTCGTCGGCTCGCCGCCCCTGGCGTTTACCTTCGGTTTGGGCGGGCTGGCCGTGTTCCCCCTGCGCTTCGGCGCCACGGCCACGCTGTTGGAGCAGGCGAGCCCGCCCAACATGGTCGAGATCATCGAGACCTACCGCGCCACCGTCTGCTTCACCGCGCCCACCGCCTACCGCGCGATGCTGCGCGCGATGGATGCTGGCGCGGACCTGTCGTCTCTGCGCGCCGCCGTCAGCGCGGGCGAGACGCTGCCGGGTCCGGTCTACGACGAGTGGATCGCCAAAACGGGCAAGCCCATGCTGGACGGGATCGGAGCGACCGAGATGCTGCACATCTTCGTCTCGAACCGCTTCGACGATCACCGCCCGGCCTGCACCGGGCGCCCCGTCACCGGCTACGAGGCGCGCGTCGTTGGCCCGGACGGGGCCGAGTTGCCGCGGGGCGAGGTCGGGCGTCTGGCGGTGCGCGGGCCCACCGGCTGCCGCTACCTCGCCGACGACCGGCAGCGGGACTATGTCCAGGACGGCTGGAACATCACCGGCGATGCGTTCTGGCAGGACGACGACGGCCGCTTCCACTTTGCCGCACGCAACGACGACATGATCGTCTCGGCGGGCTACAACATCGCGGGGCCCGAGGTTGAGGCGGCGCTGCTGGCCCACCCGGCCGTGGCCGAATGCGCCGTCGTGGGCGCGCCCGACGACGAGCGCGGCCAGATCGTCGAGGCGCACGTGGTGCTGGCCGAGGGCGAGGCGCCGGGGCCCGACATGACCGAGGCCCTGCAACAGTTCGTCAAGGCCACCATCGCGCCCTTCAAATACCCCCGCCGCATCGTCTTTGCCGACGCGCTGCCCAAGACGCAGACGGGTAAGATCCAGCGGTTTCTGCTGAAAGACGGACGATAGCCAGCCTGCCGAAAACCGCCCAACCCCAAGCCAAAGCAACAGACCAGGGAGACCACACATGATCAGACCCATCCTCAGCGCCGCGGCCGTTGCCGCGCTGGCCACCGCCGCCCCCGCCGCCGAACACGGCGGCGTCAAGGTCGGCATGATCACCACGCTGTCTGGCGGCGGCGCGGGCCTCGGCATCGACGTGCGCGACGGCTTTCAACTCGCGCTCAAGATGGCCGGGGCCGACAACGTCGAGCTGGTGATCGAGGACGATCAGCGCAAGCCCGACGTCGCGGTGCAACTGGCCGACAAGATGATCCAGTCCGAGCAGGTGGACGTCCTGACCGGCATCATCTGGTCCAACCTCGCCATGGCCGTGGTGCCGGCCGCGGTGAACCAGGGCAAGTTCTATCTCTCGCCCAACGCCGGCCCGTCGCAGCTGGCCGGGGCGGGCTGCCACGAGAACTATTTCAACGTCGCCTGGCAGAACGACACCCTGCACGAGGCCGCGGGCGCCTATGCCTCGGGCGACGGCGGGTTCTCCAACACCTTCATCCTGGCGCCGAACTATCCCGCCGGGCAGGACGCCCTGACCGGGTTCAAGCGGACCTACGAGGGCGAGCTTGCGGGCGAGATCTTCACTCAGTTGGGCCAGACCGACTATGCCGCCGAGATCGCGCAGATCCGGGCCTCCGGCGCCGACTCGGTGTTCTTCTTCCTCCCCGGCGGCATGGGCATCAGCTTCATGAAACAGTACGCCGACTCGGGCGTGGACATCCCGCTGGTCGGTCCCGCCTTTAGCTTCGACCAGGGCATCCTCCAGGCCGTGGGCGCCGCCGCGCTGGGCGTCAAGAACACCTCGCAGTGGTCCAAGGACCTCGACAACGAGGCCAACGTCGCCTTCGTCGCGGCGTTCCAGGAGGAGTACGGCCGCCTGCCCTCGCTCTACGCGTCCCAGGGCTACGACACCGCGAATCTGCTGCTGAGCGCGATGGACAAGGCCGACGTGGGCGACATGGACGCCTTCCGCGCGGCCCTCAAGGAGGCCGACTTCGCCAGCACCCGCGGCGACTTCGCCTTCGCCGACAACCACCACCCGATCCACGACATCTATGTCCGCGAGGTGATTCAGGAGGGCGACGTCTTCACCAACAAGATCGTCGGCACGGCCCTGACCGACCACTCCGACGTCTACGGCGCCGACTGCCAGATGTGACCAGACGGGGCGGGTCTGTGATCCGCCCCGATGACCCCATGCCCACACATCCCGACACCAGCGCCCCGGCGCCGCTCGGCAAAGCGGCGCGGCAAGCATCTTCCAAGATGCTTGCGAAGGATTTTCCAAAATCCTTCGCCCCGTCGGAGCGCAGCGCGGCGCGGGTGCCGTCGGCATGACGCTGCTGCTGTTTCTCGAACAGGTCCTCAACGGGCTCCAGTTCGGCGTGATGCTGTTCCTGATGGCGGCCGGGCTGACGCTGGTCTTCGGCGTCATGGGCCTGATCAACCTCGCCCACGGCTCGCTCTACATGATCGGGGCCTTCGCCGCGGCCGCGACAGCCGCCGCCACCGGCTCGTTCCTCCTCGGCCTTGCCGCGGCGCTCGCGGCCGCCGCCGCGGCGGGGGCCATCGTCGAGGTGGCGGTGATCCGGCGGCTCTATCCCCGCGACCACCTCGACCAGGTGCTGGCGACCTTCGCGCTGATCCTGATCTTTTCCGAGGGCACACGCTGGATCTTCGGGTCGTTCCCGCTGTTCCTCGACACACCGCCCTGGCTGTCCGGCCCCGTCACCCTGCCCGGCGGCATCCAGTACCCGCTCTACCGCCTTGCGCTGATCGGGGTCGGCCTCGCCGTCGCCGCCGGCCTGTTCCTGCTGATCGCGCGCACGCGGCTCGGCATCCAGATCCGCGCAGGCGAGTCGGACCGGGAGATGATCGCCGCCCTCGGCATCGACATCTCGCGCCTCTACACGCTGGTCTTCGCCCTCGGCGCGGCGCTCGCGGGGCTTGCGGGCGCTCTGGTCGGGGCGATCCAGTCCGTGCAGGTGGGCATGGGCGAGCCGGTGCTGATCCTCGCCTTCGTGGTCATCGTCATCGGCGGCATCGGGTCGATCAAGGGCGCGCTGGTCGGCGCGATCCTCGTCGGGCTGACCGACACCCTGGGCGGTGTCCTGCTGCCGCTGCTGTTCGGCGTCTTCCTCGACCCATCGGCCGCCATGTCCATCGGCTCGGCCCTAGCGTCGATGTCGATCTACATCCTCATGGCGGCCGTCCTGGTCGTCAAACCCCAGGGGTTGTTCGGATGAGGCGCGAGACCCTCCTCAACGCCGCCATCGCGCTTGGGCTTCTGGCCGTGCCGCTCTGGGCGTGGAGCGCGGGCGAGCCCTTCACCATCACCCTCGCCACCCGCGCGGCGATCCTGGCGCTGGCGGGCGTGGGCCTGAACCTGGCGCTCGGCCTCGGCGGGCTGGTCAGCCTGGGCCATGCGGCGTTCTTCGGCGTCGGCGGCTATGCCATGGGCATCCTCGCGCACCACGCCCAGACCTTCGCGCCGCTGGACCTGGGCCTTTTCACGGTGGCGGGGACCAAGTCCATGCCGGTCATCTGGCTGACCGCCATGGTCTTCTCCGCCCTCGCCGCGCTGGCCATCGGGGCACTTAGCCTGCGCACCTCCGGCGTCTACTTCATCATGATCACGCTCGCCTTCGGGCAGATGTTCTACTACTTCGCCATCTCCTGGCCCGCCTACGGGGGCGAGGACGGCCTGTCGATCTGGGTGCGCAACGGGTTTCCCGGCCTGAACACGCTCGACCCGATCCAGTTCTTCGCCATCTGCTACGTCCTGCTGATGGCCGCGCTGGTCCTTTCCGCGGTGATCGCCCGCAGCCCCTTCGGCCTCGCTTTGAACGCCGCACGGCAGGTGCCCCAGCGGGTCGAGACGGTGGGCATCCCGGTCTACCGGGTGCGCCTCGTCGCCTTCGTGATCTCCGGCACGATCACCGGTCTGGCGGGGGCGCTGTTCGCCGACCTCAACCGCTTCGTCTCGCCGTCGATGTTCTCGTGGCAGCTCTCGGGCGAGTTGATCGTGTTCATCATCCTGGGCGGCACCGCGCGCCTCTTCGGCCCGGTGGCGGGCGCCTGCCTCTTCGTGGCGCTGGAGCACTGGCTGGGCGGGCTCAGCGACTACTGGCACATCTACCTCGGCGCGCTGCTCCTGGGGGTGGTGCTGTTCGCCCGCGGCGGGCTCATCGGTACGCTGGCGGGGCGGGAGGTGGCGCATGACTGAGCCGGTCCTGGCCACCCACGGCATCACCAAGCGCTTCGGAGCGGTCACGGCCAGCGAGGAGGTCAGCCTGGACCTGCGCCCGGGCGAAATCCACGCGCTGATCGGGCCGAACGGGGCGGGCAAGTCCACGCTGATCAAGCAGATTTGCGGCAATCTGCGGCCCGACGCAGGAACCGTGACGTTCCTCAGCGCCGACGTCACGGCCGAGGACACCGTGGCGCGGGCGCGGCGGGGGCTGGGGCGCACGTTCCAGATCTCGGCCCTCGCCATGGAGGACACGGTGCTCCAGAACGCGGTCCTCGGCGCGGCAGGGGCGTCGCGCCGGGCGTTCTCGCTCTGGCGTCCGGCGCTGACCGACCGCAGCCTGCGCGCCGCCGCCGAGGAAGCTCTGGAGCGGGTGGGCCTGTCTGACTACGCCGCGACCCGCACCGCCGAACTCAGCCACGGCCAGCGGCGTCAGTTGGAGGTCGCCGTGGCTCTGACGCTCAAACCCCGCGCCTTCGTCATGGACGAGCCGATGGCGGGCCTCGGCACCGAAGGGTCGCAGACCCTGACCGCGTTCCTCGACACCCTGCGGCACGAGGCGCCGATCCTGCTGGTCGAGCACGACATGGATGCCGTGTTCGCGCTTGCCGACCGGATCAGCGTGCTGGTCTACGGCCGCGTCATCGCCACCGGGGACCGCGAGGCGATCCGCACCGATCCCGCGGTGCGCGAGGCCTATCTGGGAGAGGAGGCATGAGCCTGCTGCACCTCTCAGAGGTCTCGGCCTTCTACGGGCCCAGCCAGGCGCTGTTCCGCGTCGACCTGGACGTGGCAGAGGGCGAGGTCGTGGCGTTGATGGGCCGCAACGGCATGGGCAAGACCACGACGGTCAAGACCATCTGCCGGATGTTGCCGGCGGCCGGGGGAGACCTGCGTTTTGCCGGTCAGGACCTCAGGAAACTGCCGAGTCACCGCGCCGCGCGGCTGGGTCTGGGCCTGGTGCCCGAGGGGCGGCGGTGTTTCCCCAACCTCACCGTGGCCGAGAACCTGGCCGCCGCCGCCCGGCCCGGCCCCTGGGACGCCGCCGCCGTCGCGCGCCTCTTCCCCGTCCTGGCCGACCGCCGGGACCAGATGGCAGCGTCCCTGTCGGGGGGCGAGCAGCAAATGCTGGCCATCGGCCGGGCTCTGATGACCAATCCGCGGCTTCTGCTCCTCGACGAGGCGACCGAAGGCCTCGCCCCCCTGGTCCGTGCGGAGATCTGGGAGGCGGTCGCGGCGCTCAAGCGTGACACCGGGCTCGCCATCCTCGTCATCGACAAGTCCCTGCGCGAACTGTCGCGGATCGCCGACCGCGCCGTGATCCTGCAACGGGGCGAAACTGTCTGGACCGGCGCCATGCCCGACCTGTCGCCGCACATCACCGACCGCTATCTGGGAGTCTGACCATGCCGCTGAGTGAGATTTTTCGACGAAAAATCTGCCCGAATTTTCGTCGAAAATTCACCCCGGGCCGCTGAGCGATGGCGTTCGTCCATTCGGTCCGCGTCCGGTTCGGCCACTGCGACCCGGCCAAGCTGGTCTTCTACCCGCGCTATGTCGAGATGATCTCGGACACCGTCGAGGCATTCTTCGGCGACGCGCTCGGCCATCCCTTCGAGGTGCTGCATCCCGACCATGCGGTGCCGACGGTGCAGATGCGGCTCCACTTCACCGCGCCGTCGCGGCTGGGGGATGCGCTGGAGATCGCCCTGCGCCCGACGCGGATCGGGCGGTCGTCGCTCGATCTGTCCTTTGCCTGCACCTGCGGCGGCGAAACCCGGTTCACCGCAGAGTCGACCCTGGTTTGGGTGGGCGCCTCGGTGCGCCCCGAGCCCTGGCCGGACCCACTACGCAGCGAACTCATTTCCAGGATCGACCCATCATGACCCATCGCGTGATCCACCCCGAGGGCTGGGCCCCGGCCAAAGGCTATGCCAACGGCATCCTCACCCCCGACGGCACGCTGCATATCGGCGGACAGATCGGCTGGACCGCCGACAAGGTGTTCGAGACCGACGACTTCGTCGGGCAGATGCGCCAGGCCCTGCTGAACATCCGCGCCGTGGTCGAGTCAGCGGGGGGCACGCCCGAGGACATTGTCCGCCTGACCTGGTTCGTCACCGACAAGCGTGCCTATCTCGACCGCCAGCGCGAGGTGGGTGCGGCCTATCGCGAGATCATGGGACGGCATTTTCCGGCGATGTCGATGGTGGTTGTGGCGGATCTGATCGAGGACGCCGCGCTGGTCGAGATCGAGGCGACGGCGCAGATCGGGCGCTGAAGCCCGGGGGCCTCAGAGCGTGGTGAGGGAGGGACCGACAGGCGGGGTCAGCCAGTGGGCGCCGTCCTCGGTCACGACGATGTCCTCCTCGTGGACCATCAGGCGGCCGGGCGCGAGGGTCACGGAGGGCTCCAGCGTCAGCACCATGCCGGGCGCCAGGACCGTGTCGTCGGCGGGGATCAGCGACGGCGGCTCGGTCAGCTGCATGCCCAGCCCGTGGCCGAAGCGGCCCGCGTCGGCGCCCGCGCCCACCACCCCGGCCATGGCGTGGAACAGGTCGGCGGCGGTGGCGCCGGGGCGGGCGGCGGCGAACCCCGCGGCGGTGGCGGCGACCAGCAGGCGGTGTGCCTCGGCCACTTCCGGCGTGGCCGGGCCAACGGTGAAGTTGCGGTCGAAATCGCAGAAATAGCCGTCCAGCACCGCGCCGGTGTCGAGCATCAGGACGTCGCCAGCGGCCAGCGGCGCGTCCGTGGCAGGCGAGATCACGTCGCCATAGCCTCCCGGCCCGGCGGCGCCTGCGAGGTAGGCGACCCAATCGGCGCCCTCGTCGAGGCACAGGGCCTGGAACCGCCGGAACACCGCGTCGAGGGGCACGCCCTCCCGCGCTACTTCCGGCACCCGGGCGAAGGCGCGGGCCGCCACCGCACAGGCCGCCGCGATCTTGTCGACCTCGGCGGGGCTCTTGACCATGCGGGTGCGGCGCATCAGGTCCCCATCACCAGCGAACCGCCGGTCGGACAGGCGCTGCTGCACCGCCGCCCACGTGTCGAGCGGCATCCGCAGATGCGTCTCGCCGCCGGTGGGCACGCCGATGGCGCCGCCGGCGGGGACGACCTCGGCCAGCGTCGCGGCCAGCAGGGACACGCCGTCGTCGGAGTAGTCGGGCGAGACCCAGGTGCGGACGTCCCGCACCCAGGTCCGGGCCATGAGCGGCGCGCCGATGGCCGGGATCACCGCCACGGGGCGCCCCTCGGCCGGTAGGACGACGAACCAGGGCCGCGTCGGGCTCTCCCAGAACCGTGTCAGGAACCCGGTGACATAGCGCACGTCCGCCTCGGTGGTCAGCAACAGCGCCGACAGCCCTGCGTCGGCCATCTCCGTCTGAAGACGGTCGCAGCGGGCGCGATACTCGGCCTCGGGGAAGCCGCGGGCGCTCACCCCTCGGCGCGCTCGGTGAGGAAGGCCAGGACGCGGGCATCGCCGTCGAGCCCCAGCGCAGTGCGGTGCGGGCCGGACGCGAGCAGCGCGGCGATCCCGGCCGCCCCCGAGGGAGTGGACGCGAGGCCCTCGGCCGCGGCGCGCGCCACGCCCTCGGCCGCCTCGTCTTCCCCAATGGTGACGAAAGCGTCCGCATCGCGCGCCAGACCCTTCAACGCGATCAGCGAGGCGTCCTTGCAGTCGAGCCGGCCCATGGACGAGACCGGGCCGGGCGCCGTGACGGGTCGCCCGGCGCGCACCGACTCGGTCAGGCAGGCGGCGGCGGCAGGCTCGACCACGACCACCCGCGGGCCGTCGTCCCAGGCGCTGCGGACATGGGCGGCGACCGCGGCGGCAAGGCCGCCCACCCCGGCCTGCACGAAGACATGGGTGGGCGCGGGCATGACGGCGACCACCTCGGCCATCAGGATCAGGTAGCCCTCCATCACATGCAGCGGCCGGTCGACATAGCCGGGCCAGGAGCTGTCTGAGAGCAGGTCCTGCCCCTCCCGCGTCGCCGCCCGCTCTCCCGCGGCCATGCTGTCCTCATAAGTCGCGCCCTCGCGCACCACCTCGGCCCCCTCGGCGCGCAGGCGGTCGGCAAAGCTCTCTGGCACCGTCTCGGCGATCCAGACCCGGGCATGGGCGCCGAAGGCCGCGGCGCCTGCGGCGACGGACATGCCGTGGTTGCCTGCGCTGGCGGTGACGTATGTGCGGCCTCGTGCTTGGCCTTCGGCGGCGTCGCGGGCGATCACATGGGCGGCGCCCAGCGCCTTGAAACTGCCGAGGCCCATGCGCCCGCGCTCGTCCTTGACGCGCAGGTCGGCCACGCCCGCCGCCGCGGCGAGGCCGGGCGCGGCGGCCAAGGGCGTCGGCGCGTGCCGGGGGCAGCGCGCGACCAGCGCCTGCGGCGGGCCTGCGTCCGCCAGGGGCCAGGGGATGTCATCGAGGCCGCTCAGGCCGGTGCCGCGGTGGGGGTTGGTCAGATGCTCCATCGGGCCGAGCCTGCACGGCCCGCGCCTCGGGTCAATCGCGGATGCGCCGCCCGTCCGCGTCGAACAGCATTTGCACGCCCGCGTCCCAGGCCAAGCCCACCGTGTCGCCCTCGGCCGGGATCGGCGCGGTGCCGTCCTGCCGCACCGTGGTCAGGGTGCCGTCGGCCATCTTGAGATGCACCAAGGTCTCGGCCCCCAGGGGCTCGGCGTTCAGCACACGGCCAGTCGCCTGCGCGCCCCCGGCCGGGGTCAGGGACAGGTGCTCGGGCCGGATGCCCAGCTGCACCCCCTCCGGCGCGGCAACGCCCATGGCGGCGGGCGTGAGAAAGTTCGTGGGCGGCGAGCCGATGAACCCGGCGACAAAGGCCGTTTCGGGGTCGGCATAGACCTCAAGCGGCGCGCCGATCTGGTCGGCGACTCCGGCGTTCATCACGATCATCCGGTCAGCCAGCGTCATCGCCTCGACCTGGTCGTGGGTGACGTAGAGCGACGTGACGCCCAGGTCGCGCTGGAGCTGCTTGATCTCCAGCCGCATCTGCACCCGCAGCTTGGCATCGAGGTTCGACAGCGGCTCGTCGAACAGGAACACGGCGGGGCGGCGGACGATGGCGCGGCCCATGGCGACGCGCTGCCGCTGCCCGCCGGACAGCTCGCGCGGGCGCCGGTCGAGATAGGGTTCGAGTTGCAGGAGCCGCGCCGCCTCGGCCACGCGCGCCTCGATCTCGGCCTTGGGCGTGCCCGCGATCTTGAGCCCGTAGCCCATGTTCTGCCGCACCGACATGTGCGGGTAGAGCGCGTAGTTCTGGAACACCATGGCGATGTCGCGGTCCATCGGCTCCTTCTCGTTGACCCGCTGGCCGGCGATGCGCACCTCGCCCGAGGTGACGCCCTCCAGCCCCGCGACCATGCGCAGGAGCGTGGACTTGCCGCAGCCCGAGGGGCCGACGATGACGATGAACTCGCCGTCGGCGATGTCGATGTCGACGCCGTGGATGACCGCGGTCTTGCCGTAGGATTTGTGCAGGTCGTCTAGGGTTACGGTCGCCATTCAAGACACCTTCGGGTTAGGGTAGTGTGCAGGGTCGGACACCGCTCGGTCCCGGCGCGGATGCGCCATGCCCGACCTCCCCCCCGGGAGGGCATTCGTTGGGTCGATCGCAGCGCGCACGTCGCCGGTGCTTTTGAGAACGACCGTCCCGACAAGCTCAACCGCCCTCCCGAGGTCGGGCATGGCGCATCCGCGCCGCGCGTCGGCACGTCACTTCTCACTGTCCACCAGCCCCCTGATGAACAGTTTCTGCATCCCGATCACCACCACCACGGGCGGGATCATCGCCAGGATCGAGGTTGCCATGATCACCGGCCAGTCGGCGATGTCGTCGCCGCTCGGGAACATCTGCCGGATCCCCATCACGATGGTGTTCATCGACGGGTCCGTGGTGATCAGCAGCGGCCAGAGATACTGGTTCCAGCCGTAGATGAACAGGATCACGAACAGCGCGGCGATGTTCGTGCGGCTCATCGGCAAAAGGATGTCGAAGAAGAACCGCATCGGCCGCGCCCCGTCCACCCGCGCCGCCTCGGCCAGCTCGTCCGGCACCGTCATGAAGAACTGGCGGAAGAGGAAGGTCGCCGTGGCGCTCGCCACCAAGGGGAAGATCAGGCCGGAATAGCTGTTCAGCATCCCGAAGTTCGCGGCGACCTCGTAGGTCGGCACGATCCGCACCTCGACCGGCAGCATCAGCGTCAGAAAGATCAGCCAGAAGAACGTCTTGCGGAAGGGAAACCGGAAATAGACGATAGCGAAGGCGCTGAGCAAAGAGATCGCGATCTTGCCCAGCGCGATCCCCAGCGCCATGACCAGCGAGTTCAGCATCATCGTCGCCACGGGCGCGTTCACGCCGCTGACCAGCGCCTCGCGATAGTTCTCGAAGAACTTGTCGCCCGGCAACAGAGGCATGGGCGGGCGCACGATCTCCTGCTGGTCCACGGTCGACGCGACAAAGGCCAGCCAGATCGGAAAGAAGATGAAGAGCACGCCCACGATTAGGCCGAGATGGGTCAGCCACAGCCCCGCGCCCCGTCGCTCGACCATGCCGTCGGGCTGGGGGCGGGAGGCAGGGACGGCGGCGCGGGCGAGCGGCTCGGGGTTGGCGGTCAATAGTGCACCCTCCGCTCGATGAACTTGAACTGAACGATGGTCAGGAGTCCGACGATGACCAGCAGGATCACCGACTGCGCCGCGGAACTGCCCAGGTCCTGCCCGACGAAGCCGTCGGAGTAGACCTTGTAGACGAGGATCGTTGTGGCCTGCTGCGGCCCGCCCGCGGTGATGGTGTGGATCACCCCGAAAGTCTCGAAGAACGCGTAGACGATGTTGACCACCAGCAGGAAGAAGGTGGTGGGCGACAGCAGCGGCCAGACGATGGTGCGGAACCGCGTCCAGAACCGCGCCCCGTCGATGGCCGCCGCCTCGATCACCGATTTCGGGATCGCCTGAAGCCCCACAAGGAAGAACAGAAAGTTGTAGCTGATGCGCCCCCAGGCCGAGGCGACGACCACCAGCCCCATCGCCTCGCCCTCGTTCAGCACGTGGTTCCAGTCGTAGCCGAGCACGCCCAGATACCACGTCACCACGCCGACCCGAGTGTTGAACATGAACATCCACAGCACGCCCGCCACCGCAGGCGCCACCGCGTAGGGCCAGATCAGGAGCGTCCGGTAGGTGCCCGAACCCTTGATCAGCCGGTCGGCCAGCACCGCGAGATAGAGGGCGACGCCCATGGAGACGACCGTGACGAGGATCGAGAAGACCGCGGTGGTGACGAAGGACGCGCGATAGAAGCGATCCGCCAGCAGGAACTCGAAATTGCCCAACCCCACCCACTTCATCGACAGGCCGAAGGGGTCGGGGATGAACAGCGACTGCCAGATCGCCTGCCCCGCCGGGTAGAAGAAGAAGACGGCCGTCACGACCAGTTGCGGCAGGACCAGGAACAGGGGCAGCCAGACGCCCTTGAACTTCACGCGCTTTTCCATCGGCCCCCCTTGACCGCGGTATGACCCGGTCGCACCCTCACATCAAAGAGGAGCGCTGCCATGACCGTCAAGATCTCCATCTCGCTCACCGACCAGCAGGCGGCGTATGCCCGCAAGCAGGTGGAGGACGGCCGCTTTCCCTCGACCTCGGCCGTGATCCAGCAGGCGCTGGAGGCCAAGCGCCGCGAAGACGAGGAATACGAGACGTGGAAAGCTGGGTTCGAGAAAATGATGATCGAGCGCATCGACGGTCCGCATGTCGACGTCGAGACCTTCGACCGGATGGTCGAGGACATGCTGGACGAGAAACGGCGCAAGTATGGGCTGGCAGGTTGAACTGACCCGCACGGCAACTGCCGACCTCGACGACATCTTCGAGTTTTGTTACTCGACCGCCCTCGGCCGTGGCGACACCAACGCAGAAGCCTTCGCGCGTGCATCCGGTCTGGTGGCGCGGATCCTCGGCCATCGCGTGCGTTTGGCCAACGTCCCCCACATCGGCACCCGCCATCGCATTGCTGGCCGCACAGTGCGGCATGTGACCTTCGACCGCGCGATTTTCTGGTTCACCCTCGACGAGGATGCGCAGGTCGTGCGGATCGAAGGCATCTTCCACGGCGGGCAGGATCATATGGGGCGGATGCTCCGGCGGTTCATGGACGAGGGAGGGGCCTGACACGGCCCCTCCCCCCCTTTGGCTCAGCGGCTGGCCTGCTCGAACCGGCGGAGCAGCTGGTCGCCCCGCTCCTTGGCCGAGTCGAGCGCCTCCTGCGCCGTCTTGTCGCCGGCCCAGACCGCCTCCAGCTCTTCGTCGATGATGCCGCGGATCTGGTCGAAGCTGCCCAGGCGCAGGCCCTTGGAGTTCGCCGTGGGCTCGTTCATCGTCATCTGCTTGACCGCGACGTCGGTCCCCGGGTTCTCGTCGTAGAAGCCCGCCTCGCGGGTGGCGTCGCCGGCGGCCGAGGTGATCGGCAGATAGCCGGTGTCCTGGTGCCACTTGGCCTGGATGTCGGAGGACGACAGGAAGTTCAGGAACTCGGCGACCCCGGCATACTCCTCGGCCTCGTGCCCTTCCATCACCCACAGCGACGCGCCGCCGATGATCGTGTTGCGCGGCGCGCCATCGACCCCGTCCCAATAGGGCAGCGGGCGGACGTCGAACGCGAACTCGGCCTCGGACTTGATGCCCGCGTAGCCGGCCGAGGACTCGGTGAACAGCGCGCACTCGCCGGCGCGGAAGTTGGCGCCGCCCTCGTTGCGGCGGCCGGCATACACGAACTTGCCGTCCTGCGCCCACTGGCCCATCTGCTCGATGTGCTGGACCTGCACCGGGCCGTTCAGCGACAGCTCGGTGTCGGTCCCGCCAAAGCCGTTGTCGCGGGTGGCGAACGGCACGTCGTGGTAGGCCGACAGGTTCTCCAGGTGGATCCAGCTCTGCCAGGCGGTGGTCATCGGGCAGTCCACACCGGCCTCGGCCAGCTGGTCCAGGACCTCGCCCACCTGCTGCCAGGTCGACAGATCGACGTTCGGGTCGATCCCGGCCTCCTCCAGCTTGTCGCGGTTCACCCACAGGACGGGCGTGGACGAGTTGAAGGGCAGCGACAGCATCCGGCCGTCGGCGGTGGTGTAGTACCCCTTGACCGACCCGATATAGGCGTCGGAGTCGAAGTCGGCGCCGGCCTCTTCCATCACTTCGTAGACGGGCTTGATGGCGCCCTCGGCGCCCATCATCGTGGCGGTGCCGACCTCGAACACCATCAGGATGTGCGGCTGTTCCCCGGCACGGAAGGCGGCGATGCCCGCGTTCAGCGTCTCGGAGTAGTTGCCCTTGTGGCTGGCGTTGACGGTATAGGCGTCCTGGCCGTCGTTGAACGTCTGGACCTGCTCGGCCACGAGTTCGCCCAGGCGGCCCGTGAAGGCGTGCCAGAAGTCGATTTCGGTCTGGGCGGCGACGGATCCGGTTCCCAGGGCCATGGCGGCCATGGCGTAGATCGAAGTGTTGAGCTTCATCTCATTCTCTCCCTTGAAGCGGTAACGACCAATCACACGAAAGCCCCCGGCCGCGACCGGGGTTGGCGGAGGCGGCGCGGGGGACTATGGCGTGGCACGCCCCGTCTACACCGCCGAAAGAGACAACTCCGTGACATACGCCACCGTCGTCTTTGACCTCGACGGCACGCTGATCGACAGCGCGCCGGATCTCCAGACCGCGGCCAACGCGGCGCTGGCGCACGCGGGGCGCGCGCCCATCGACCTTGCCACCACCATCGGCTTCATCGGTGACGGAGTCGAGATGCTGGTGCGCCGGGCGCTCAGGGCCCGCCACCACCCGGGCGACGACGTGGCGGGGCCGCTGGCCGCCTTCCATGCCGCCTACGACCGGTGCCATGCCGAGCGAACGCGGCCCTATCCGGGCGCCCTGGCCCTCCTGGACCGGCTCGCGGCGGCGGGGGTGCCCATGGGCCTGTGCACCAACAAGCCCGAGGGCCCGGCGCGCGATATCTGTGCCGCGCTGGGACTTACCGGCTTTGGCGTCGTGGTCGGCGGCGACACGCTGGGGGTGAAGAAGCCCGACCCAGCGCCCCTGTTGCACGCCATCGACGCCTTGGGCGGAGAGCGGCGGACGACGCTCTACGTCGGCGACAGCGGGGTGGACCGGGCGACGGCTGCGGCGGCGGGGGTGCCCTTCGCGCTGGTCGCCGGCGGGTATCTGCACGGCCCCTTGGAGGGTCCGCCGCCCGAGCATCGGCTGGACCGCATCGCGGAGGTGGCGGATCTGACGATCCCCGCTCACGGCCGCACCACCACGTAGGTCGGCGCGATCCCGGCGCGGGCGATGGCGGCGTCCACGTCCTGCCCGGCGAAAAAGCCGTAGTCGCGGATCAGCGCCGACGCGACCCCCGCCGCCTGCGCGCCCAGGATGTCGGTGTGCAGGCTGTCGCCCACCATCACCGCCCGGTCCCGCGCCACCCCCGGCAGGCGGGCAAAGGCCAGGTCGAAAATGTCGGCAAAGGGCTTGCCGTAGAACACCGGCTCGACCCCGGTGGCGTCGGCCAGGCGGTGGGCGTAGTGGCCGGGCTCGACCGAAAACCCCCGCTCGCGCGGCGCCACGATGTCGGGGTTGCCCACCCGGACCGGCCGCGGCCGCTCGGCCAGCGCGGCCTCCAGCAGCGCCTGGCGGTCCTCGGTCCACGCCGCGCTGCCCACCAGGAGAAAGCCGTCGACGGCGCGATAGGCCTCCGGGTCCTCCTCCAGATAGACCACGTCCAGCCCCTCCAGATCGCGCAGACCGGTGCTGCGCGTCGCCATCAGGCCCCAGCGCAGGCCGGTCTCGCCGTTCAACCCGCCGAGCAGGGTCTTGCGGCTGGTGATCACGTCCTCGGGGGCGAAGTCGTAGCCTAGGCGCGCGTACTTCTCCATCAGCGCGGCGTGGGGGAAGCCCGCGGCGTTCGACACCACCACCACCCGTTTGCCGGCGGCGCGCAGGTCCGCGACCCGCTCGACCGTGCCCGGAATGGCCGTCTCGCCGATGTTCAGCACCCCGAAGGCGTCGAGCAGGAAGGCGTCGTAGCGGTCGGCGATGTCGGCCAGCGTCTCGACCCGCTCGGGCGCGGCGCCGGGCGCCGGGGCGTCGGGCAGGCGATGGCGCACCGCCTCGTAGGCGTCGAAGGCGGCGGCGGCGTCGAGGCTCATATGATCGCCCCCCGCACCTTGGCCGAGACCCATTCGCTGATGACCACCGCTGCGAGGATCACCAGCAGGATCAGGCTGACCTGCGGCCAGGCCAGCACGTTCAGCGACGCCGAGAGTTGCAGGCCGATGCCCCCGGCCCCCACCAGCCCCAGCACGGTGGATTCGCGGATGTTGATGTCCCAGCGGAACACCGCGATCCCGGCAAACGCCGGCAGGATCTGCGGCACGATCCCGTAGGCCATGACCTGCCAGCGGCTGGCGCCGGTGGCGGTGATCGCCTCGACCTGGGTGCGGTCGATCTCTTCGATGGCCTCGTAGAGCAGCTTGGCGCAGAACCCGATGGAGCGGATGGCGATGGCGATGACGCCCGCGAACACCCCCGGCCCGATGATCGCGATCAGCAGCAGCGCCCAGATCAGCGAGTTGATCGAGCGCGTCGCGACGATGATCAGCAGCGCGATGGGTCGCACGAACAGCGCCGAGGGCGTGGTGTTGCGCGCCGCCAGGAACGCCACCGGCACGGCGAGGCACAGGGCGATGATCGTGCCCAGGGTGGCGATGTTGATCGTGTCCCAGATCGGGCGCCCCAACTGCGCGATGTATTCCCAGCGGGGCGGGGTCGCGCGGCTCCAGATATCGCCCGCGATCCGCGGCGCGTCGAAGACGAAGAACCACGTCGTGGCCTCGCTGATGCGCTGCCAGCAGAAGACGAAGACGGCGACGCCCGCCAGCCACATGGCCCACTGCGCAAGGCTCTGGCGCGTGGTCCGCCGGCGCCAGACGGGGGTGCCGCCCTGATCGAGGACCGGCATTACTGCACCTTCGCCCGGATGATGCCGGAGAGGTATTCCAGCGCCATCACGATGACGATGATCAGAATCAGGATCGCCGCCGCAGTGTCGTACTCGTAGCGGTCGAAGGCGGTGTTGAGCGTGGCGCCGATCCCGCCCGCGCCAACCAGGCCCAGGATCGCGCTTTCGCGGAAGTTGATGTCGATGCGGTACATGCTCAGTCCGATCAGCCGCGGCATGACCTGCGGCTGGACGCCGTAGTTGATCCACTGCATCCACTTGGCCCCCGAGGCGCGGATCGCCTCGGCCTGCGCGCGGTCCATGGACTCGATGTCCTCGGCCAGAAGCTTGGAGAGGAACCCGATGGTGGCAAAGCTCAATGTCAGGAACCCTGCCAGCGGGCCGAAGCCGAAGATCGCGACCAGCAGGATGGCCACGATGATCTCTTGCAAGGCCCGGCTGACGGCGACGATGCCGCGGCAGATCAGGTAGACCGGCAGCGGCGCGATGTTGCGGGCTGCACCCAGGCCGATGGGGATCGAGATGGCGATGCCCACGACCGAGGCGGCGACGGTCATCACGATGCTTTCCACCATGCCGTCCCAGATGTCGCTGGCGCGGCTGACAAAGTCCGGCGTCGCGAACGCCATGACAAAGGCCGCCCCGCGGTCCAGCCCCTCCCACACCCGGGTCCAGTTGACCTCGATCGTGGTCACGGCGGCGATCAGGTAGGCTACGAAGCCCGCCAAGAGCGCCCAGCGCAGCCACGGGTTGGCGACGAGCGGCGGCTTGCGCCAGCGCCGCCCCAGCAGATCGTCGAGCTCGCGGTGACTCACTCCGCCGCCTCCGGTGCGGCGTCGTCCTCGGGTTCGGCCGTCGCCTCCCAGTCCTCTTCGCCGTAGATCTCGGTCAGCTTGTCGGGGGTCAGACCGGTGGGCGGACCGTCGTAGACGATCTCGCCCATGCGCAGGCCGACGACGCGGGGCACGAAGCGTTGTGCCAGCGCCACGTCGTGGATGTTGATGATCGCCGCCAGGCCGCGCTCGCGGCAGAGCTCGGTGATCAGGCGCATGATCTGGCGGCTGGTCTTGGGGTCGAGCGAGGCGGTGGGCTCGTCCACCAGCAGGACCTTGGGGTTCTGGATCAGCGCCCGGCAGATGCCAACCCTCTGCCGTTGTCCGCCGGACAGCTCGTCGGCGCGCTTGTCGGCCATCTGCAACAGGCCGACCCGGTCCAACAGGCGGAACGCCTCGTCCACGTCGGACTGCGGATAGCGGCGCAGAAAGCTGCGCCAGAACCCGACATAGCCCAGCCGCCCGGACAGGACGTTTTCCATCACCGTCAGCCGCTCGACCAGGGCATATTCCTGAAAGATCATGCCCATCTCGCGCCGCGCCTTGCGCAGCGCGCCGGGGCCCAGGCCGGTCAGCTCCTGATCGCCCAGCCAGACCTCGCCGCCGGTGGGCTCGACCAGCCGGTTGATGCAGCGGATCAGCGTCGACTTGCCCGCCCCGGACGGTCCGATGAGCGCCAGAACCTGGCCCTCGGGCACCTCCAGGTCGATCTCCTGAAGCGCCTTGTCGCCGGTGCGATAGGTCTTGACCAGCTTGTTCAGTCGCAGCATCGGCGGTGCCCCCCGGGCAAGGCGACGGGGCGACCCAATGGGGCCGCCCCGCACACGTGTCGGATCACTGGCAGGCGTAGCTGACGTCGTTGGCGGCGTCGATCTTGCGGATCACCTCCCACTCGGACTGATAGGTGATCGGGATGAACTGCGCCTCGCCGTTCTTGGAGAACTCCTCTTCCAGCGACGAGCCCTCCCACTCGAACTCGAAGAACGCGTCCTGGATCGCCTGCTGCAACTCGGGCGTCAGGTTGTAGACGGTGCCGTAGCCCGTGGTCGGAAAGGTCTGGGACGTGTAGATCGTCACCAGCTGATCCTCGGTGACGACGTCGCGGGCGATCATCCGCGCCTTGACCGAGTTGGCGATGGACGCGGCCGGATAGTCCTTGTTCGCCACGCCCAGGATCGAGTTGTCGTGCTTGCCCGAGAACACCGGCTCGAAGTCGCGCTCGGACTCCATGCCAAAGTCGGCCTTGAGGATCGCCGAAGGCGCCTTGAAGCCAGAGTTCGACGTGGGCGAGGTAAAGGCCAGTTTTCCGCCCTTGATGTCCTCGACCTTTTCGATGCCCGACCCGGGGTGGGTGATGATCTCCATCTCGTAGCCGTAGGAGCCGTCCTCGCCCGCCATGATCGTGAACGGCCGGAACCCGGCGCAGTTCACCGCCAGCGGGTTCGACCCGGTGTTGAACCCCGCGATGTGCAGGCGGCCCGAGCGCATCGCCTCGATCTGGGCGGCGTTGTTCTGGACGGGGAAGAACTGCACATCTTTGCCGGTCTTCTCTTCCAGGAAGGCCAGGAAATCGGCCCACGCCGTTTCGTAGACGGCCGGATCCTCCACCGGGGTATAGGCAAAGATCAGCGTGTCGGGGTCCATCTGGTCGGCCGCGTCGGCGGGGATGTCCGCCACCAGGTCGCCGTCGGCGTCGCAGAAGCGTTCGTCCAGATCGCCGCGGGGGCAGTCCTGGGCGGCGGCGCCACCGGCGGTGAGGGTCAGCGCCGCGACGCCGGCGAGGAGGGTCAGGTAGGTCTTCATGTGGGTCTCCCTTGGATATGTGTGCGTTGTGCCTGCCGCCTCTGGCCTCGGGCGGCTTGATGCGCGGCGGTCAGTCGGCCACCGCGATGTCCACGTCCGCCATGACAATTGCATGACGCAAATCGGAGTCGGGCAATCGGTCGCAGACCACGGAGGTCAGTCGCGACAGGGGCGCGACCCGCGACAGACCCTCGTGCCCGAACTTGCCGCGGTCAACCAGCAGATGCGCGGCGCGCGCGCCCTCCAGCATCGCCCGTTTGACGGCGGCGAAGCCGCGGATCGCCTCGGACGGGCCGTCTGCGGTCAGACCCGAGGCGCCGATCATGCAACGGTCCACCCGGTGGCGCGCGAGAAAGGCGACGGTTTCGGTGCCGATGGCCGCGGCCTCGCTGCCCAGGTAGTCGCCGGGGCAGACGACGACCTCGATCCCCTCGGCCTGTCCCAGCGCCATGGCGACGGCAAAACCGTTGGTGATGACGGTGCAGGGCGTCTCGGCAAACGCGAGGTGGCGGGCGAACTGGAGCGTGGTCGAGCCCGAGTCGACCATCAGCGTCTCGCCCGGCTGCACCAGCGCGGCGGCGCGGCGGCCGATCCGGGCGCGTTCCGACACCTGGGCGCCCGCGCGCTCGTCGAACGTGGGGTAGCGCACCGCGGCGCGGGCCGAGGCGCCGCCATGGGCGCGGTCGATCAGCCCGTCGGCCGACAGTCCCTCGACATCCCGACGGATGGTCTCGGTCGAGACCCGGAACCGCTCGCTCAGATCGGAGATGCGGACATGGGGCCGCAACCGCAGTTCCAGCAGGATCTGCCGCCGCCGTTCGTCCTTGCGCAGCCGCGGAACGGTGCCGAGATCGTTCGCCATGATCGGACCCGTACCTCCCCGCCGGACACGTCTTGAACTCTACGGTCGCGGTCCCGAAATTGTGGCGTGTTCCACGCGGGCGCAAGATGAAATGTTGCAAACCGCACAGAAGAATGGTGGAGTCTGTGGATAAACAGGACCGACGGCCCGCTCTTGACGAGGCCGCGCCGCCCGAGCAGGACGTGAGGAGGCCCGATGGCAGGCCGAAAATCAGGTAGCAAGATCGCCCCGGCGAGACAGATCGCAGCCCTGCCGATCCGGTGGGACGACAAGGGCAAGCTGCGGATCCTCATGGTGACCTCGCGCGACACCGGCCGCTGGGTCATGCCCAAGGGCTGGACCATGTCGGGCAAGTCGCCCTGGCGCGCCGCCGAGATCGAAGCGTTGGAAGAGGCAGGCGCGGTCGGCTACATCGCCGAGGATCCGCTGGGCGACTACCGCTACGACAAGGTGCTGGACGACGGCAGCATCGTGCCGGTGCGGGTCCGCCTCTATCCGATGATCGTCGAGCGGCTGAAAAAGCGGTGGCCCGAGCGGGCCGAGCGAGAGCGGCGCTGGTTCTCCCCCAAGGGCGCGGCGCGGCGCGTGGACGAGCCCGACCTGGCCCGTATCCTGACCACGCTGTCCAACAAGCCGCGCAAACAGCCGGTGATCCGCGACCTGCTCAAGGCCTCCTGACACGGTCGCCACCGGGGTTCGGGGCCGTCCACGGCGCGGCATGGGAGTGTCCTTTCCGGCGTCGGATGCCGAAGGGGTGCGGCGCTCAGCCGTCTCGCGTCGGCGGACCGTGCACCGGACCCGGCGCACGGCGCATGTGCGAGATGCCATCGGACCACGTCGTTCGCCCCCAAGTCCCGGCCGGCGGCACCGTCCCGCTCCCCCCGGCCGTCGCGGCGTCGGCACTTGTGACGGTGTTCAGACGGTTTGCGTTGTATGACTTATTTGTCGGCGGGTTATCAGGGGGGTGGCAAGGGGGCTGTTCATGCGGTTTGCGTTGTTTCGGCGTTTGCGAGGCGATTTCGGCAGGCCTAGGCAGATCCTCGGGACGGAGAATCAATGGGTTGCAAGCGGTATTGTGGGGCGGTTTGCCCACGACCCACGATCTATCGGCCCCGGGTTTGGCGGCGCTCTCGCGCCGTTTTGATCAAGTCCGCCGCTATGGAGCGCCGATGTTCGGATGAGGTGTGCGCCGTGCGTTCGGCAATCTCGGCGCTCGAAAGAAAGTCCAGCATAGCAGCCGCAGCAAGTTCATGCTTCCGGTCCTCTGTGTTGCGAAACTCATCTAGTTCATCTGTGATCCTGAGAACCGTGTTGTAGGCGATCCAAGCATACTCCTTGGTATCCAGCTTCCACGCGGCGCCATCTGGACCACGACCGACCAGCCAATCAATCGAAACGTCGAAGGCATCTGCAATCGAAAGGAGCGCATCCAAACCAGGCCGCTTCGGGTTCGTCACCCGCATGTAGCTTTCTAGCGAGCTTTTGGGGATGCCACACTTGTCCGCCATCTGCTGAACCGACATGCCGCTGCGTAGACGCAACGCGTAAAGTTGTTCGGGCACAAGGTTGCCTCGCGCGTTATCCCCCATAGACAGCCATCCTATAGTGTGGTTGCTGCATACTCAGGTGTTCATATCGTCTGAGGTTGAACGGGTTGTCACGCAGTAACGCAGGTAGCGCAAGTCGCCATGGTGAGTATCGCATGGTCCGAGCGACCTTCATGATGAGAGGCACCAGCTTGGCCAAACGGTGCCGCGACAACGGTGTGCACCTGTCGAATGCCCGGGCGGCGTTCCTCGGAAGATGGAGCGGACCGAAGGCAGATGCGCTGACCGACAGGGTACTTTCAGCGGCGGGTCTGAAGTGACACTGGTGCCGGTCCAGAAGTTGCTTGGCGTGGCCGACTGCCCTTCGGATAGACGCGCTGCCGGTAGCTAGCTTTCTCGTTACGGCGTCAGAACTCACGTGGACAAGAGCGACGGACGACGGCCGCAAAGCGTGCAGCTCTCCGACCTCCCCGCCCCTGTCCGCCTCGCCTATCCCGAACGCGAGCTGGCGACGGCGGCGATCTCGGCGGGGGCGTATGACGACGCGGCGCATGGGCGGCTGGCGGAGGCGCCGGCGTCGATGCGGGCGGAGGCGGAGCGCCGGGCGGCGGTGGTGCGGGCGGTCACGGCGGCGGGAGCCGGGAGGCGCTGGCCGGACCGGCTGGCGCTGGCGGGAAAGGCCGGCGGCAAGCGCATCTCGAAAGACACGTTGAAGCGCTATTTGACGGCCGCTGAAGGCGTCGATGCGATCAACTGGGCGCCGGCGCTGCTGCCGCGCTACAGGCCCACCGCGCCCTATGCCGACATGTCGCCGGAGGCGTGGACGCTGTTCCTGTCGATCCTGCGCAAGGCCGGGAAGGACTTTGCCCTTGTTTCGGCATGGCGCGACGTGCGCGATCTGGCGTCGGGGAACGGCTGGGCATGGCCATCGCGGCCCACGGTTGTGCGGCGGTGGCAGGCGCTGTCCCAAGGGGAGCGCCCGACGATCCGCGAGGGCCGGGACGCGGCGGTGAAGGCGCTGGCGCAGCCCGCCATGCGGCGCAAGCACCTGGTGCCGCTGAGCGTCGTGAGCCTGGACGGCCGGATGCTGGACGTCTGGGCGGACTGGGGCGACGGGCGCGCGGTGCGGCCGATCACGCTTGCTCTGGTGGACGTGGCGTCGAACACGGTGCTCGATTTTCTCCTGTGCCGGTCAGAGAACGCCGCCGATACGGTGCGCCTGATTTGCCGGACCGTTGAGCGCTACGGGATCTTCGACACGCTCTATACCGACAATGGGTCCGGCTTCTCCGGGCACCTGGTGGCGGGCGGCAATGTCCAACTCTTCCGGCGGCGCGGGGCGAAGGCCGAAGGCGTCAAGCCCATCGGCGTCTGCCATCATCTGGGGATCACGATCCGCCACGCCCTGCCGCGCGGGCGCGCAGGCGAAGATCGCGGAGCGGACCTTCGCCGCGCTGTCGCGGGCGGTGGACGACAGGCCGGAGTTCACCGGGGCCCATGCCGGCCACGCGCCCGGCGCCAGCCCGGACGGCATGGTGCGGCCAGTCCCGATCGCCACGGTGGAAGCGGTCCTGCGCCGTGAAATCGCTCGTCACAATGACGAGACGGGGCGGCGGAGCGATGGCGCCGGCGGGCGGTCCTACCGGCAGGTGTTCGAGGACGGTCTGGACCGGCGCGTGATCCGCAAGGCCACGACGCGGCACCTCGCCCGCGCCGGCCTGATCTACAAGCCCGCGACGGTGGATCGGCACGGCCGGGTCCAGCTCGACACCTGGACCTATGGCGATCCGGGGTCGCAGGAGGCGCTTCTACGGCACCGTGGCAAGCGCATCCTGGTTGGCCGCAACCCGGACGATTTCAGCGTCCCGGCAGTCGCTTACGACGAGGATGGGCGGCTGATCTGGGACCGGATCGAGCCTGTGATAGCTGGCGACTACGAAAGTGCGGACGGCATTCGCACGGCGACGCGCAACCGCAAGGCCGTGCGCGATGCAGCGCGGCGATGGCCATCGTCGCGGGCGGGCCGCGGGCGAACGGCATGAGCTTGCCGGCGCAGCGAATGACGTTGGCCGATTGCTGGGGTGCGGATCGCCTGGTGATCGTGGACGGGGGACAGCCTCTGGACCGCGACGGAACCGAATGGCTGCGTGCGACGGCGGCGCTGGCGGGCTGCATTGGGTCAGCGTTGAAGAGGCAGGAGGGAGGAAACGGAAAGGTGACTGTGCCAAACGTCGACCTACCTTGGTCAACGAAGACTATGAGAACGAGTTGAATAATGCCCTAATCTGCAACCGTGCTTTCAGTCATGATTGCCTCTCCCAGCGATGTTATTGAAGAGCGCAATATCATCCGAGATACACTCCACGAATGGAACGACATCAATAGTAGGTCCACCGACGCGGTATTGCTTCCCGTCGGATGGGAAACGCACTCGAGGCCCGACTTATCGGCCAGGCCGCAAGATCTCATCAACACGCGGATCCTGGAAAGTTGTGACATACTTGTGGGTGTGTTTTGGACCCGGCTTGGCACACCTACCGGAGAGTTCGAGAGTGGAACAGTTGAAGAAATCAAACGGCATGTCGCAGCGGGTAGGTCGGCGATGGTGTATTTTTCTACCGTCCCCGTCGCCCTGGAAAGCGTTGATGCAAAACAGTATGCTGCTCTAAAGAAGTCTAAAGTATGGTGTCTAGCCAAAGGTCTGGTTGAGACATACGACAACTTGGCCGACTTTCGAGACAAGTTCAGACGGCATATTCAAATCGCAGCCCGCGATCGACTTGCGGAGTCCGACGATCCGGGCGACAGCTTCACGGATTTGGTGACAACTGACCGTAACGCACGTGCAGCAAGCGGCTTGCCTGAGCGACTGCGAGAGGAGTCGAAGCGACTTCTTAAAGAGGCGTCGAAGGATCGCAATGGTGTCATCATGAGCGTGCGTCATCTCAGTGGTCACGCAATCCAGACGAACGGAATCAACTTTGCCGATTCTGGCGAACGACGTTCCGTCGCCCGCTGGGAAGCGGCTATCGAAGAGTTGCTCGCGGAAGGGCTGATCGTCGAACGCGATCACAGGGGCGAAATTTTCGAGGTGACTGCCCAGGGGTTCGAGGTGGCTGACGGGTTGCCGGACTTTTAGGGCAGTCCATGGTTCGCAGAGACAGCTAGGGTATGTGGGCTTTCGCCGGCTCGCCTACTGAAATGTGACTGTCCGTCCCTCGTCGAAAGGCATCGTGCAGGCCGAATGTCCTTCGATGGACGGGCCGCTCTCCCCCGTTTCCGAGCCAAACCCTTGCGTCTTGGACAAGTTACGGCGGATCGAATAGCCGGTGCCACGGCCGGGCGAAGAGGAGAGCGACACGTGATCGCGGGCGGACGGAACGTCGAGTTGGTGTTCAAGGGCTTCCAGACGCTCTAGACCGACGCCCACCGGCAAGCGCCGCAGACCTGGGACAAGATCGCGATGACGGTCCCGAGCGTGTCGCGCGAAGAAACCTACGGCTGGCTGGGACAGTTTCCGCAGCTGCGCGAGTGGATCGGGCCGCGGCATGTCCACAGTCTGACGGCGCATCGCTTCACCATCGTCAACCGCCATTTCGAAAGCACGGTGGCGGTCGGGGCGGACGATATCGCCGACGACCGGCTTGGCGTTTTCAAGCCGGCGTTCTCGGAAATGGGCTACCTCGCCGCCCAGCATCCCGAAGAGATGATCTTCGACCTTCTGGGCGCCGGCTTCGCCACGACGTGCTTCGACGGACAATCGTTCTTCGACACCGACCAACCGGTGACGGACCGGGCCGGCGCCACCGTCACGGTGAGCAACATGCACGCCGGCAGCGACCCGGCCTGGTTCCTTCTCGACACCTCGCGCAGTCTCCGCCCCATCGTGTGGCAGGAGCGCAAGCCCTACACCTTCGTGTCGAAGATGCGCCCCGAGGACGATCACGTCTTCTTCAACAACCAGTTCGTCTACGGGGTGGACGCGCGGGTGAACGCGGGCTTCGGTCTGTGGCAGCTCGCCTTCGGCAGCAAGGCCACCCTGAACGCGGGCAACTATGCCGCCGCGCGGGCGGCGATGATGGCCTTCCATGCCGATGGCGGACGCGTCCTCGGCATCAAGCCCACGACGCTGGTGGTGCCGCCGGCGCTGGAGGCGGAGGCGTTGGAGATCCTGAACGCGGATCGCAACGCCGCCGGCGCCACCAACGTCTGGCGCGACACGGCCGATCTGATCGTCACGCCGTTCCTGCCGGCGGCCTGATCCTATGCCAGCCGCCGTCCACGCCGCCTGCGACCGCGCGCTGCCGGGGCGCGCCCCGCTCTGGGTCCACCTGTTCCCGATGGGCGAGTTCAAGGCCCGCGACGGCCGCCGGTTCCGCCTGGACGATCCCGACGCCGTCATAGCGACGTTCCGCGCCGGCAAGGTCGATCTGCCGGTGGACTACGAACACCAGTCCGAAACGGCCGCGGACCGGCGCGTCGGACCGGCGCCTGCCGCGGGGTGGATCAAGGAGCTGCGTCGGCAAGAGGGCGGTCTTTGGGGCCGTGTGGAGTGGACCGCGCAGGCGCGATCCCTGATCGCCGGCAAGGCCTACCGCTACCTCAGCCCCGCCTTCTACCACGGTGCCGAAGACGGCAACGTGATCGAGCTGAAAGGCGCCGCCCTGGTTCACCGTCCCGCCCTCGACCTGGTCGCCCTCGCCAGCAAACAGGAGCCTGCCATGGATCCCCGTTCCGACCTGATCGCACAGCTCGCGCTTCCCGACGACGCCAGCGACGAAGACATCTGGACCGCCGCCTTGACGCGGCTACGCGAAACACCCGAGGGCGAACCCGATCCCGCCCGCTACGTTCCTGTGGAAGCGCTGGAAGAGCTGTTGCGCGACCGCGCCGCCGGGCACGCCCGCGTGAGCGAAGCGCAGGCGTCCGCTAAGGTTCAGGCCGCGTGCGCACAGGGCTACATCACGCCCGCGATGACCGATTGGGCGCTGAGCCTCTGCCGCAAGGACCCGGACGCCTTCGACGGCTTCCTGGCTAAGGCCGTGCCGTCCTACGCGCATCTGGAGACACGCACGGTTCCGTCCGGGCCGCCGCCTGCCACCGGCACTACCGACGCTGGCGGGGACGAGGTGGCCAGCCTCTGCCGCCAGCTCGGGCTGGACGCCGCCAAGTTCCGGGGCTGATCCCCGGCCCACCGACGCCTGCGCCGCTCCCCGTTCCGGCGATGCAGGCTACCGCGTCCGGTCCGGCCAAGTCCTCTTCGGGCCGGGCCGGGCGCGGGACCTTTTCGCCCGAGCCGCGCAAGATGGCCGACACCGACCCGTCCTATCCCCCGCCGCCGGCGCACGTGGCGCCCTACGTAGACGCGCTCGGGATCGAGACGGCCATCGAGTTCCTCCTGGCCTTCGGCGGATCCGCGCTCTACACGCCGGCCACGCCCCGCCAGCGCGGCGCTTTCGCGTTGAAGTTCGGCATGGACGCCGCCCGTGCCCTCTCCGCGCGTGCCGACCGCCTCCAACCCCGCGTGCCGCTCGCCTCGCGCTGGCTCGCCCAGTGCCTCGCCGCGGAGGGCCGCAGCGTGCAGGACATCTGCCGCATCCTCCGCACCTTGAACACCACCGTGCGGAGCTACCTGAAGGACAATAAAGTGGATGGGATGGCGTAGACGGATCGCCGCGGGCGCCCTCGCCACCTGTGCCACGCAGCCCTACCAACGTCGCTGCGGGCGTGACACGATGAAGTTCTCGCGGCCGTAGCACGGTCCGACCGGGCCGGAGCGCCATGTTGGGTTTTGGCGAGGCCCCACCGCCCGCACCGTTTCCCCGACCACCGGCGCCGCCCCCTTGACCGGCGCGAAGGCGGTGGATAGGCGAGAGGCTCGGCGCGGTGTACCCCGATTGGGAAGGGGGTTTAGGCCCTGAGCAGGGCAAAAATGTATGTCGGTTCGATTCCGGCCCCGCGTCGAACCTCCCTTCCAGAGAACTTGACCGGGCGTTCAAGCGGCGTTGCAGCGGGCCTGCCCGAGGTGCTATTCTTGAAAAAGGCAGCGTGACAGGGTGATATTCTCGCGGCCGTAGCACGGTTCCTCTCGGGACCGCTGCAATATGCGGGGTTCATGCGAGGCACCGCCGCCCGCCGCTATTTTCGGGGCCGTTGGCCGGAGGCTTCAATCGCCTGCCACCGCCAAATACGGGCAAATCCCGCAAATAGCCGCCGCAAACCCCGTGAACACCCCACGCAAACCAGATGAACACTTACAACTTGCGTCTCCAAGCCGCTCTGCGCACGCCCGCCCCGGCGGGACGGCGCAGCCCTTCTCTCCCCGCAGAGACCTCTCGCTTTGCCGCGTCCCCAGCGCTGATGTCCCGCCCCGCGCGCAGCGCGTGAAGTGTGGGCTCCGCGCCCGTTCGTTTCCTTGCCATGGTGCCTCCGACGTGCCGCGTCCGGCCCGCCGGCCGCGCCCGGCGGCTCTCGCCTTTCAGCCCCGGAGCGCGCCTTATCGCATCCCGACCCCACACCGCTTGCCCGCGGGCGCGCGGGGGCGCAGGGTGCAGAGCATGAGCGACACGTCCCCGGTTCTGCGTCTGCGCATCGTTTTCGGCCCTGGCCGGATGATCGGGCCGGGCAAGGCCGAGCTTCTTGAACGGATCGCGCGCACCGGGTCCATCGCCGCCGCCGGGCGGGAGATGGGCATGAGTTACAAACGCGCCTGGCTGCTGGTCGAAACCATGAACGCGATGTTCGCCGAGCCCGCGGTGACGCGCACCCGCGGCGGCGCGCGCGGCGGTGGCGCCACGGTGACCGATACCGGGCGCGCCGCGCTGGCCGCCTACCGCGGGGCCGAAGCGGCCGCCCTGCGCGCCGCCGACGACGAGATCGCAGCGCTCACCGCCCTCCTGGCCCCGCCGCCCGAAGCGTGAGAGGCGCCGCGTCGCGCTTGCGATATTTCCGCAGAAACATATCGTCTTCCAATGCGATTCGTCCGTCTCTGCGCCTGCCTGTGCCTCGCCGTGTCGGTGGGGATCGCGGCGCGTGCAGGGGCGGGCGAGACCGTCACCGTCTATGCCGCCGCCAGCACCCAGACAGCGCTGGAGGAGATCGCGGCCGGTTTCGCCCAAGCCACCGGGCACCGGGCCGTGGTCTCGGCCGCGGGCACCCCCGTCCTGGCCCGGCAGATCCAGCGCGGCGCGCCGGCCGACGTCTTCGTCTCCGCCAGCCCTGCCTGGATGGACACGCTCGACGCCGAGGGGCACATCGCGCCCGGCACCCGGCGCGACCTCGTCGGCAACCGGCTGGTCCTGATCGGCGCGACTGGGGCGGCGCCGGTGCCGCTCGGGCCCGCGTTCGACCTGGCGGCGCGGCTCGGCGGCGGGCGGCTGGCCGTCGCTCTGATCGACGCGGTCCCGGCGGGGCAATACGCCCGCGCCGCGCTGGAGGCGACCGGGCTGTGGGAGGCCGCGGCCCCCCGCCTGGCGCAGACCGACAACGTGCGCGCCGCGCTCGCTCTGGTCGCCCTGGGGGCCGCGCCGCTGGGCGTCGTCTATGCCTCGGATGCGCGGGCGGAGCCCCGGGTCACCGTCGTCGCGGCCTTTCCCGAGGACAGCCACCCGCCCATCGTCTATCCCGTCGCCGCTGTGGTCGGTCGCGACAGCCCGGCCGTGAGGGCGTTCCTGGCCCATCTCTCGGCACCGGAGGCGCGGGCAGCCTGGGCGCGCCACGGGTTCCGTGTCTTGGGCGGAGCAGAGTGACCTGGCTGGGGCCCGCCGAGTGGGAGGCCGTACGCCTGTCGCTCAGGGTGGCGTTCTGGGCCACGCTTCTCAGCCTCCCGCCTGGCATCTTCGTCGCCTATGCGCTTGCGCGCTGGCAGTTCCCGGGCAAGAGCCTGCTGAACGGGCTGGTGCATCTGCCGCTGATCCTGCCGCCGGTGGTGACCGGTTATCTGCTGCTACTGACCTTCGGGCCGCAAGGGCCGCTGGGTCGTCCGCTGGAGGCAATGGGCCTCGGGCTCGCCTTTCGCTGGACCGGTGCGGCGCTGGCCGCGGCGGTCATGGCCTTCCCCCTCCTGGTGCGGTCGGTTCGGCTGTCGGTCGAGGCGGTGGACCCGGGATTGGAGGAGGCCGCCGCGACCCTCGGCGCGCCGTCCGCCTGGGTCTTTGCCACCGTCACGCTGCCACTGATTCTGCCCGGCATCCTGGCCGGGGCGATCCTGGCCTTCGCCAAGGCGATGGGCGAGTTCGGGGCCACCATCACCTTTGTCTCAAACATCCCGGGCGAGACCCGGACGCTGCCCTCGGCAGTCTACACGTTCCTCCAGGTTCCGGGCGGCGAGGCGTCGGCGCTGCGGCTGGTGGTGGTGTCGGTGATCGTCGCCATGGCCGCGCTGGCCTTGTCGGAAATCCTGGCGCGGCGGATCGCGGCACGGGTGGCGGGGCGATGACGCTGGAGGTCCGCCTGCGCCACGGCTGGCCGGGCTTCGACCTCGACGTGGCGTTCCGCGCGCCCGCGGGGGTGACGGTGCTCTACGGCCGATCGGGGTCGGGCAAGAGCACCGTGGTCGACGCCGTCGCGGGCCTCCTCCGGCCGCAGAGCGGGCGGATCGTACTGGGCGACCGGGTGCTTCTCGACACCGACCGCGGCGTCGCGATGCCGCCCCATCGCCGGAGGCTGGGATATGTGTTTCAGGACGGACGCCTGTTTCCGCACCTGACCGTGCGCCAGAACCTGATGTATGGCCGCCGCCTCGCCCCCGCGGCCCGGCGGCGGACCGACCCCGAGCGCGTGATCGCGATGCTGGGGCTCGGCCCGCTCCTGTCGCGCCGGCCCGGCACCCTGTCGGGCGGAGAGAAGCAGCGGGTGGCGATCGGCCGGGCGCTGTTGGCCGAGCCCGAGATGCTCTTGGCCGACGAGCCACTGGCCTCGCTCGACGCCCCCCGCAAGGCCGAGATCCTGCCCTATATCGAGCGGCTGCGCGACGCGGGGGGCGTGCCGATCCTCTACGTGACCCATTCTGTGGCCGAGGTCGCGCGCCTCGCCACCTGGGTCGTCGCACTGGAGGCGGGGCACACGACGCGCGAAGGCCCGGCGCAGGAGGTGCTGGGCGACCCCATGGTGACGCCCGCGGGGGTGCGCGCCGCCGGGGCGGTGATCGAGGCGACGGTGATGCGGCACCACGACGACGGGCTGACCGAGCTCGACGCGGGCGGCACGCCACTGTTCCTGCCGCGGGTTGGGATCGCCGCCGGTGGGCGGCTGAGAGTGCGGATCGCCGCGCAGGACGTGATCCTATCCCGCGGTGCGCCCGAGGGGCTGTCGGCGCTCAACGTGCTGCCGGGCCGGGTGGCGGCTCTGCGCCAGGGCGAGGGGCCGGGCGCGATGGTGGTGCTCGACACCCCCGCCGGGAGACTCCTGGCGCGAGTCACTCGCCGCTCGGCCGCCGCACTGGGCCTGGCCGAAGGCACGGAGTGCCACGCGGTGATGAAAACGGTCGCCATCGCCCCCGAGGACGTGGGCGCATAGATCAGAGGCGCGGCCCCACGGCCCCGCGCGGCAGCGGTATTGCCCGGCGGCACCCGGACGCTCACTGGAGCAAACGGCCCCGCGATCACCACCGAATGCCGCCCGCCCCACCCCTCAGCCCACGCCCCACCCGGCCGCAGGCCGCGCAATGCCCTAGATGTTTGCATCGCCGACGCGCACCACGCGACCGCGCCCCGGCGGAACGCCGCTGCCGTCGGTTCTGAGCACCAGATTTTCCGGTGTTGGCGGACTGCTGCGTGAAACCGACGTGGTCGGCGTGGCCGACTCCGCCCCCTGGGTTCGGCGCATCGGCAACGGCTACAGCGCTGGGGGCGTCCGCGGACCCCGCGGCGCCGGGGCAGCACCCTCCGCACAGGAACATCGTCTGGCGGCCCGGCAGCGTGGCTTTTTTCTGGCCACCCTTTCTCGGTCGCTGCCGTCCATCGGGCAACGACAGCCTCCGCGCCCCCGGGGGGCGGCGCTTTTGAAGAGGACGGTTCAGCCGCCGCATCGCGGGTGATTTCGCCCCTGGGCCGCGCCGCGCGACCGCGCGCCGGCGGAACGGCGCGGTCATTCCTCTTGGCGGGTCCCGGGAAGTGCTCCTTCGCCTCCACCAGGTCGTCACGGCCCGAGCCCTTGTTCCACGCGGCCCCGGCCGACCCCCAACCCTACCGCAGGAGGGCGCGGGCCGCATCGGGGGGCAGGGGGGCGGGCCGCTCGCAGGTGGTGGTCAGGGACTGGGGCTGCCCACTCTCGGCCGCGGCGAGGATGGCCAGAAGCACCTCCAGCACGTGGACCACGAACGCGGGTGCGCAGCGGTGCGGCCGCCCCTCGCGCAGCGCCGCCGCCATCTCGGCCAGGCCTGCGCCGCGGTAGTTGGCGCGCGGCGGGTCGGTGCCGCGATCCTCGTTCGCCACGCCCAAGGGGTGGTCCCAGGGGGGCAGCGGCTCGGGCCGCCCCTCGGCCCCAGCACACCGCACCGCGCCGCCGAAATGGTTCGGATCGCCGAGACCCACCGTGCCTTGCGTGCCGTAGAGCTCCATCGGCGCATGGCCATGGGTGGTGACGTCCCAGCTCGCCCCCAATGTCACCACCGCGCCGGAAGCGAAGGTGAGGAGCGCGTGCACCGTTGTCGGCGTCTCCACCGGCACCGCCGTGCCCGCCCGCGGCCCGGTGCCCACCACCCGCTCGGCGAAGGCCGAGACGGCGGCGGCCGACACCTGCGCCACGGGTCCGAGGATCTGCACCAGGTTGGCGACGTAGTAGGGGCCCATGTCCAGGATCGGCCCCCCGCCTGCGCCGTAGAAGAAGCCGGGGTCGGGGTGCCAATGCTCCATCCCCCGGCTCATCATGTGGGCGGTGCCAGAGACGACACGGCCCACCGCACCGGCGTCGACCAGCGCGCGGACCCGTTGATGCGCGCCACCGAGGAAGGTGTCGGGCGCGGCGCCGAGGCGCAGACCGCGGGCAGAGGCCGAGGAGGCCAACGCGCGGGCGTCGGACAGGGACAGGGCCAGGGGCTTTTCGCTCCACACATGCTTGCCCGCGTCGAGCGCCTGGCGGGCCAGCGCCGCATGGCTCGCGGGCGGTGTGAGGATCACTGCGACGTCGATCCCGGGATCCGACAGGAGATCCTCCACGCCCATCGCCAGGACACGATGGGGGGCGGCCCGCGCCGCGGCGCGGGCGGGGTCGAGATCGGCCACTCCGCGCAGCTCCAGCCCCGCGAACCGGGGGATCAGGTCGAGATAGGCGGTGGAGATGTAGCCGCAGCCGACGATCCCGACGCCCAGCCGATCCCCCGCCCCCGTCACCGGCCGCGGAGCGCCGCGATGGACCGCGCGGCAAAGCGGCGGTCGTCGGAGGGGCGGTCGTGCTCGACGACGAAATGGGCCGCGCCGCTGCGGTCGAGCGCGTCCAGGATCGCGGTCCAGTCGAGGCGTCCGTGGCCGACATCGGCCCAGCCGTCCTCCTCGTCCGCCGCGGCGCCGGGGGCGGCCAGGTCCTTCAGATGCGCGGCGGCGATGCGCCCGGCGTGGCGATCGATCCACGCGACCGGATCGGCGCCCGCGCGGGCGACCCAGGCCACGTCGATCTCCCACACCAGATCGGGATCGGCGGCGAGCAGGAGGTCGATCGCCCGCGTCCCCCCGCCCACATCGGTCAGCTCGGCGGCATGGTTGTGCCAGCCCACGGTCAGCCCGGCCTGGCGGAGCGGGGCGGCGGCACCCGCCAGCTCGGCGGCGAAGCGGTGCCAGTCCGGGCCCCCCCAGCCCGCGGCGTCGACCCCTGGCACCACGACCAGCGCCACACCGAGGGTCCGCGCCAGATCCACGACGCCGCCAGGATCGTCGCGCACCATGTCCCAGCCCACATGCGCCGTCGGCATGGTCAGGCCCGTAACGTCGAGCGCCCGGCGCAGGGCCGCGACCGCCTCCGCGCCGGAGAACAGCGCGCCGTAGCCCTCGACCGCGTCGTAGCCCAACCCGGCCACCATCGACAGGGTCTCGGCGACCGGGCCGGCATCGCGCGAGGAGTAGAGCTGATAGGACAGGTGCCGGGTCACGCCGACCGCCAGGGCGGGGCGGACTTGGCGAGAAAGGCGGCGATTCCCGCCTTGGCCTCCGCGCCTTCCCAAGTGTCGGCCAGGCGGCGGATGGTGTCGTCGATCACGGCGTCGTCGATGCGGGGCCCGAGGCTGCGCACCAGGGCCTTGGCCGCGCCCACTGCGCCAGGAGCGACCTGGAGGTAGGGGGCCACCTCGGCGGCGACGGCGGCGTCCAGGTCGTCTGGCGCGACCGCGGCCGCCGCGAGGCCCAGCGCCACCGCCTCCGTCGCGCCGAAGCGGCGGCCGGACATGAACACCCGCCGCGCCGCGCCCTCGCCCATCCGCGCCACCACATAGGGACCGATGGTCGCCGGGATCAGGCCCAGGCCGGTCTCGGTCAGCGCCATCTTGGTGCCCTCGGCGACGACGGCGACGTCGCAGACCGCCATCAGGCCGAGCCCACCGCCATAGGCGCCGCCATGGACGCGGGCGATCACGGGGCTGGGCATCTCGTTGAGCGCACGCAGCATCTCGGCCAGCTTGCGCGCCTCGCGCATCCGCCCGGCGCGGTCGGCCTCGATCTGCTGCATCATCCAGGCCAGATCGCCCCCGGCGCAGAACACCGGCCCCGCCCCCGACAGGACCACTGCCCGCACCGCAGGATCGGCACCGGGGCCGCGGGCCACCTCGGTCAGCTCTCCGATCATCGCGGCGTCCATGGCGTTGCGCCGGTCGGGACGGTTCAGCACCAGGTCCGTGACGCCGCGATCGTCGCGGGTCAATGTCAGCGTCTCGTAGGTCACGCGGGCTCCCTCAAGCCTTGGGCGAACGCGACAGCGGCGGTCAGCCTGCCCCGGTCGATTCCGGTCTCGTATCCCAGGTCCTCCAGCCGCGTGACCACCGCCTCGGTCGCCACGTTGCCCTTGGCCCCGGGCGCGTAGGGGCACCCGCCGAGCCCGCCCACCGCGGCGTCGAAGCTGCGAAGACCGGCAGCCAGGCACACCTCGATATTGTCGAGCGCGCGACCCTGTGTGTCGTGGAAATGCCCCGCCAGGCGCGCGGCGTCCACCTCGGCCGTCACAGCGTCCAGCATCGCGCGGGTGGTCTCTGGAGTGGCGGCGCCGATGGTGTCGCCCAGGCTGACCTCGGCGCAGCCCATATCGGCCAGCGCCCGCGCCACACGTGCCACCGACGCGGGCGCCACTGACCCGTCATAGGGACAGTCGGTGACGCACGAGACGTAGCCCCGGAGCGGCAGGTCCGCCGCCCGCGCCGCCTCGGCCACGGGGACGAAGCGCTCAAGGCTCTCCGCCACCGAACAGTTGATGTTGGCGCGGCTGAACCCCTCGGACGCCGAGGCGAAGACGGCGACGATGTCCGCGCCCGCCGCCCGCGCCGCCTCGAAGCCCCTGAGGTTCGGGGTCAGCGCGGCATAGGCCACGCCAGGCCGCCGGGCGATCGCCGCCATCACTTCGGCCGCGTCCGCCATCTGAGGCACCCAGCGGGGGCTGACGAAGCTCGTGACCTCGATCCGGGTCAGGCCGCAGTCCGACAGCAGATCGACCAGAGCCACCTTGTCCGCCGTCGCGATCTGCCGCGGCTCGTTCTGGAGGCCGTCGCGGGGCCCCATTTCAAAGATGGCGACTGCCTCGGCCATGCCTCTCCCGCCCGCAGGTGCAGCGACTATCCCGACCGGACCGCGGTGCCGCAAGCCCCAAACCGCCCCCTCGTGGCGCATCCCGCGGCGCACGGGCCCGAAATCCAGGCGCCGGTCGGCGGGCCGCACGGCGCGGGCCATGGGGGCTGGACGCCTCCCCCGCCGCTCTCTACCGTCCGGGCAAAAGCACGAAAAGGATCAGGGGGATCGTCATGCGCATACTCGTCACAGGGGCCTCGGCCCGGATCGGCCGCCGCGGCCTGCTCGCCGCCGTCGCCGCGGCCACCGCCTTCGGCCTTGCCGGGCTGCCCGGCCCGCTTTTGGCTCAGGACGATCCGATCCGCGTCGCCGGCATCTACACCGTCCCGGTCGAACAGCAGTGGGTCAGCCGCATCCACCTGGCCGCGCTCGCGGCGCAGGAGGCGGGCCAGATCACCTATGAGTTCACCGAGAACACGTCGAACACCGACTATCCCCGGGTGATGCGCGAGTATGCCGAGGGCGGTGCCGACCTGATCGTGGGCGAGATCTTCGGGGTCGAGCAGGAGGCGCGCGAGGTCGTGCTGGACTATCCCGACACCGCGTTCCTGCTGGGCTCGTCGTTCCTCGACGATCCCGAATATCCCAACCTCGCCGTCTTCGACAACTACATCCAGGACGCCAGCTATCTGACCGGGATCATCGCCGGCGCGATGAGCGAGAGCGGCAACATCGGCATGGTCGGCGGGTTCCCGATCCCCGAGGTCAACCGGCTGATGCACGCCTTCATGGCCGGCGTGCGCGAGACCAAGCCCGACGCGACGTTCCAGGTCAGCTTCATCGGGTCGTGGTTCGACCCGCCCAAGGCCAAGGAAACCGCCTTTGCCATGATCGAGAACGGCGCCGACATGATGTATGCCGAGCGCTTCGGCGTCTCGGACGCGGCGCAGGAAAAGGGCGTGCTGGCCATCGGCAACGTCATCGACACCCAGTCGGACTATCCCGACACGGTCGTCGCCTCGGCCATCTGGCACTTCGAGCCGACGTTGCAGGCGGCCATCCAGGCGGTGAAGGACGGCACGTTCGAGGCCAAGAACTATGGCGTCTACTCCTACATGAAGGAGGGCGGCAGCAGCATCGCGCCACTGGGCACCTTCGAGGGCAAGGTCCCGCAGGAGGCGCTGGATCTGGTGGCCGAGCGCGAGGCTGCGATCAAGGCCGGCGACTTCACGGTCGAGGTCGACGACAGCGAACCCACCTCCTCCGGCTCTTGAGCGGCCCGGACGGCGCGGCGCGGGACGTCGTCCTGCGCCTCGACGGGATCACCAAGCGGTTCGGCAAGCTGACCGCGAACGACCGCATCGACCTCGCCCTGCACCGGGGCGAGGTCATGGCGCTGTTGGGCGAGAACGGCGCGGGCAAGACCACGCTGATGAACATCCTCTTCGGCCACTACACCGCCGACGAGGGCACGGTGGAGGTCGAGGGGCGGCCCCTGCCCCCCGGCGCCCCGGGCGCGGCGCTGAAGGCCGGGGTGGGCATGGTGCACCAGCACTTCACCCTCGCCGACAACATGACCGTGCTGGAAAACATCCTGCTCGGGACCGAGCCGCTCTGGACACCGCGCCTCGGCCGCCGCGCGGCGCGGGCGCGGGTCGAGGCTCTGTCGCGCGACTTCGGCCTGGCGGTGCATCCCGACGCGCGGGTCGCCACCCTGTCGGTGGGCGAACGCCAGCGGGTCGAGATCCTCAAGGCGCTCTACCGCGACGCCCGCATCCTGATCCTGGACGAGCCCACCGCGGTCCTGACCCCGCAGGAGACGGCGGCGCTGTTCCAGACCCTGCGCAAGATGGTGGCGCGGGGGCTCAGCGTGATCTTCATCAGCCACAAGCTGAACGAGGTGATGGCGATCTCCAGCCGGGTCGCGGTCCTGCGCCACGGCCGGCTGGTGGGCGAGGTGGCGACCGCCGACACCGACCGCCACCGCCTGGCCGAACTGATGGTCGGCAGCGAGATCGTCACCCCCGCGCCGGGGACGGCGACCCCCGGCGCCGCGCTTCTGACCCTTGCCGCAGTGCGCACCGCGCCGCGGGGCGACCGGCCGGGGTTGCAGGGGATCGACCTCAGCCTCCGCGCCGGGCAGATTACCGGCCTGGCAGGCGTGTCAGGCAACGGCCAGGGCGCGCTGGCGGACCTTCTGTCGGGGCTGACCGCGCCCACGGGAGGGCAGATGACCCTCGGCATCGCCGCGGTCACCGACTGGACTCCCCGCGCCGCGCTGGCTGCCGGGATCGGCCGCATCCCCGAAGACCGGCACGACACCGGCTCCATCGCCGACTTCACCCTGACCGAGAACGCCGTACTCGAAGGCTATGGCAGTCGTCCGTTCTCGCGCCGCGGGGTGATGGACTGGACCGCCGCCCGCCGCCACGCCGCCGACCTGATCGCAACCTACGACGTCCGCTGCCCAGGTCCAGACGCGCGGATTCGCCTCCTCTCGGGCGGGAACATGCAAAAGCTGATCCTCGGCCGCGTGCTGGAGACGGGACCGATGGTCATCCTCGCAAACCAGCCCGTGCGCGGCCTCGACATCGGGGCCGTGACCTACGTGCAGGAGCGGCTGATCGCCGCCCGCGACCGCGGCGCGGCGGTGCTCTTGATCTCCGAGGACCTGGACGAGGTGCTAACCATGGCCGACGTGATCCACGTCATCAGCGAGGGCCGCCTGTCGCCGCCGTTCCCCCGCGGGTCCAAGACCCCGGCCGAGCTCGGCGCCTGGATGGCCGGACAGGGGTTCGACCATGCCGCGTGAGGCACGAATTTTCGACGAAAATTCGGAACGATCTTTCGTCGAAAGATCGTGTTTTAGCGGAGGCGCCCATGCGGCTTGAGCCCGTCGCCGCCCCGGGCCTCGCCCGCACCCTCGGCCTGCCGGCTCTGGCGCTCGCGGGCACCTTCGTCGTCGGCGCCCTCCTCGTCCTCGCCGCCGGCGCCGACCCCTTCGCCACCTTCGGACTGATCGTGCAGGGCGCGGCGGGGTCCAAGTTCGCCGCGTTGGAAACGCTGAACCGCGCCACGCCGCTGATCTTCACCGGCCTCGCCATCGCCGTCGCCTTTCGCGCCAAGCTGTGGAACATCGGCGCCGAGGCGCAGCTCTATGCCGGGGCACTGGCGACCGTGGTGCTGGGCACGTCGGCGCTCGGCCTGCCCCCTGCGCTGATGTGGCCCGCCATGGCGGGCGCCGCGGTGATCGCAGGCGGCCTCGTCCTCCTCGGCCCCGTCCTGCTCAAGGTCCGTCTCGGCGTCGACGAGGTCGTGACCACACTTCTGTTCAACTTCATCATGTTGCTGTTCGTGTCGATGCTGCTGGAGGGGCCGCTGAAAGACCCGATGGGCATGGGCTGGCCCAAGTCCGAGGCTCTGCCGCGCGACTATCGCCTGCCGCGGCTCGTGGAGGGCCTGCGCCTGCACTGGGGGTTTGCCCTCGCGCTGATCGCGGCCGTCGTCGTCTGGCTGATCGAGACGCGCACGACGCTGGGCTACGAGATCCGCGCGGTCGGCCAGAACGCCCGCGCCGCCCGCTTTGCCGGCATCCCGGTCAACCGCGTGCTGGTCAAGACGGCGCTCCTGTCGGGGGGCCTCGCCGCGCTCGCGGGCTTTTCCGAGGTGTCGGGGCTCAAGGGCAACCTGACCCAGGACCTCTCTCCCGGCTTCGGCTATACCGGCATCATCGTCGCCATGCTGGCGCTGCTGCACCCCCTGGGCGTCGTCGTTTCGGCCCTGTTCGTCGCCGGCATCTTCGTCGGCGCCGACTCGATGAGCCGGGCGGCGGGCGTGCCGTCCTACATCGCCGACATCCTGCTAGCCACGGCGCTCTTGGCGATGGTGCTGGCGATCCTGCTGACACGGTTCCGGGTGGTGCGCGGATGACCGAGATCGTCGAGATCCTGCTCTCGGCCAGCTTCTGGGCCGCGGTGGTGCGCATCGCCTCGCCGCTGATCTTCGCCACCCTGGGCGAGCTGATCTGCGAGCGGGCGGGCGTCCTGAACCTCGGGATCGAGGGGATCATGGTCGCGGGCGCCTTTGCCGGGTGGATGGCGGTCTATTCGGGCACCGGGCTCTGGACCGGGGTGGCGGTGGCGATGGGGGCGGGGATGCTCTTCGGCCTGCTGCACGCCACGCTGACGGTGCCCTTCGGCCTGTCGCAACACGTGGTGGGGCTGGGCATCACATTGCTGGCGACCTCGGCCACCTACTATGCCTATCGCCTCGCCTTGCCCGAAGTCACCAGCCCGCCGCGGATCGAGCCGTTCCAGCCGTGGGAGGTGCCGCTCCTGTCCGACATCCCGCTGATCGGTCCGGCGCTGTTTGCGCAGACACCGCTGACCTACCTGGCCTTCGTCCTGACGGCGGTGGTGGCGCTGGTCCTGACGCGCACGCCCCTGGGCCTCGCCCTGCGCGCGGCGGGCGAGAACCCCGCCGCGGTCGAGGCGCAGGGCCTGTCCGTCACCGGCCTGCGGATGGGGGCGGTCATGGTGGGCTCGGGCCTGATGGCGGTGGGCGGCGCGTTCCTGACCATGTCCGCATTTTCGTCGTTCTTCTTCGAGATGGTCAACGGGCGGGGATGGATCTGCATCGCGCTCGTCGTCTTCGGCGCGTGGAAGCCGGGCAAGGCGGTGCTGGGCGCGCTCCTCTTCGCCGCCTTCGACGCGCTGCAGGTGCGGCTGCAACAGACGCCGCTGGGCGCCGACATCCCGTATCAGCTGTTCCTGATGACGCCCTATGTGCTATCGATCCTGGCGCTGGTCCTCATGTCGCGGCGTGCAGCGGTGCCTGCGGCGCTCATGGTTCCCTACAACCGCGGCACCCGGTGAAGCCGGGCGGTTTCCGCCACCGCTGAGATCGAAGGGCGGGACAATAGGGCTGAGTGGCGGAGGCAGTTGGCCGCCTGATCTACTCCGGCGGCGCCTCCGCGATGTCCTCGGCCCAGAGCGCCGGTTTCTCCCGGATGAACCGCTCCATCAGAGCCCGGCAATCGGGATCGTCGGCCAGCACCACCTCGACCCCGCGGGAGCGCAGGAACTCTTCGTTGCCGCCGAAGGTCGCATTCTCGCCGATCACCACCCGGGGGATGCCGAACTGCACGATGGTCCCTGCACACATCATGCAGGGGGACAGCGTGGTGTAGAGCGTCACGTCGCGATACCCCGTCTGCCGCCCGGCCCGACGCAGCGCGTCCATCTCGCCGTGGGCGATGGGGTCGCCCTCCTGCACCCGGCGGTTGCGGCCGCGCCCGATGACCTCCCCGCCCCGCACCACGACCGAGCCGATGGGGCAGCCGCCCTCGTCAAAGCCGGTCTGCGCCTCGGCCAGGGCGGCGGCCATATGGGCCTTGTCGTCGTCGGTATAGGGCATCGGCATCCTTTCACGTCTGCGGGGGGCGGCTTTTCAACCGCCGCGCCCGCGCCTATACGGGCGCGCATGTCCGCCGCCCCATCCCTGACGGTGCACAAGATGCACGGCCTCGGCAACGACTTCGTCGTGGTCGACCGACGTGCTGCGCCGGTGGAGGTGACGCCCGCCCTGGCCCGGGCGCTGGCCGACCGCCACCGCGGCGTGGGCTTCGACCAACTCGCCGCCATCGACACCGACGACGCGGCCGACGCGCGCCTGACCTTCTGGAACGCCGACGGGTCGCTGTCGGCCGCCTGCGGCAACGCCACCCGCTGCATCGCCCGGCACCTGATGGAGGAGACCGGCCGCGACGCCCTCACTCTCCGCACCGAACGGAGGATGCTGGCCTGCCGCGACGCAGGCCGCGGCCTGACCTCGGTGAACATGGGCGCGCCCGACACCCATTGGCAGGCGATCCCCCTGGCCCGCGAGGTCGACACCCTGCACCTGCCCCTCGACGGCGACCCCGTGGCGACGGGCATGGGCAACCCGCACTGCACCTTCTTCGTCGCCGACGCCGCGGCGGTGGACCTCGCCGCCTTCGGCCCTGCGCACGAACACCACCCGCTGTTCCCCGAGCGCACGAACGTCCAGGTCGCACAGATCACTGGCGAGGGCCGCATCCGCGTGCGGGTGTGGGAGCGCGGCACGGGCATCACCCTTGCCTCCGGCTCGTCCTCCTGCGCCGTGGCCGTGGCCGCCCACCGCCGCGGGTTGAGCGGGCGCGCCGTGACGCTGGAGCTCGACGGCGGCACCTTGCATGTCGACTGGCGTGACGATGGCGTCTGGATGACCGGCCCCACCGCCCATGTCTTCACCGCCACGCTCACCCCGTCCTTCCTCACCGCCGCCAGGACAGAGCCCACCCCATGACGACTTTCCTTTCCAAATATCCCGGGGGGCTCGGCAGAGCCGAGCGGGGGCTGGCCCCCTCCGCCGCCGACGCCAGCGCGCCGCCCGTGTTCTCCACCCACGGCTGTCGCCTGAACGCGCACGAGACCGAGACCATGCGCACCCTCGCCGCCGCGGCCGGCGTCGCGAACGCGGTCGTCGTCAACACCTGCGCGGTCACGGCCGAGGCGGTGCGCAAGGCGCGGCAGGACATCCGCCGTCTGCGCCGCGCCCACCCCGACGCGACGCTGATCGTCACGGGATGCGCGGCACAGACCGACCCCGACGGTTTTGCCGCCATGGCCGAGGTCGACCGCGTCATCGGCAACGCCGAGAAGATGCGCGCCGAGAGCTGGGCCGCTCTCGCCCCCGACTTTACCGGGCCGACCGAGCGGGTGCAGGTGGACGACATCATGTCCGTGACCGAGACCGCAGGCCACCTCATCGACGGCTTCGGCACCCGCGCGCGGGCCTATGTGCAGATCCAGAACGGCTGCGACCACCGCTGCACCTTCTGCATCATCCCCTACGGCCGCGGCAACTCGCGCTCGGTCCCCGCCGGAGTGGTGGTCGAGCAGATCGCCCGCCTGACCGCCGCGGGCTACAACGAGGTGGTGCTGACCGGGGTGGACCTGACGTCGTGGGGCGCCGACCTGCCCGGGCGGCCACGCTTCGGCGATCTGGTCCTGCGTATCCTGCGGCTGGTGCCGGATCTGCCGCGCCTGCGCATCAGCTCGATCGATTCGATCGAGGCCGACGAAAGCCTGATGCAGGCCATCGCCGAGGAGCCGCGGCTGATGCCGCACCTGCACCTGAGCCTCCAGCACGGCGCCGACCTGATCCTCAAGCGGATGAAGCGGCGGCACCTGCGCGACGACGCCATCCGATTTTGCGAGGAGGCGCGGCGGCTCAGGCCCGACATAGTCTTCGGCGCCGACCTGATCGCGGGCTTCCCGACCGAGACCGAGGACCACTTCGCCGACAGCCTGGCGCTGATACGCGACTGCGGGCTGACCTGGCTGCATGTGTTCCCCTACAGCCCGCGGCCCGGCACGCCCGCGGCACGGATGCCGCAACTCCACGGCACGGTGATCCGCGAGCGGGCGGCGGCGCTGCGCGCGGCGGGCAAGGCGGCCGAGGCGGCGCATCTGGCGGCGCAGGTGGGGCAGGCGCAGCCGGTGCTGATGGAGGGGCCGCGCCTGGGCCGCACGCCGCACTTTGCCGAAGTGGACGTCGCGGCCGAGCGGCCGGTGGGCGGGATTGTCGACCTCCGCATCTCCGGTGTGGACGGCGGGCGCTTGACTGCCGCCTGAGCCGCCCATGCACCCCAATCCCGCCTTCCGCGACACCCCCGAGGCCCGCAGCCGCGCCCTGGCCCGCGCCCGCGGCTTCGGCGTGCTGGCGGTGAACGGCGGTGCGGCTCCGCTGCTGGCCCATGTGCCATTCCTCCTCGACGACGAGGGCGGCACGGCCGATCTGCACCTGGTCCGCTCGAACCCCATCGCGGCGGCGCTCAGGGACGGCGACCTGCCCGCGGTGATCGCGGTGTCGGGGCCGGACGCCTACATCTCGCCCGACTGGTATGGTCTGCAGGACCAGGTGCCGACCTGGAACTACGTCGCGGTGCACCTGCGCGGAACCCTCTCGCTGCTGCCGCAGAAGGCCATGCGCGACATGCTCGACCGGCAGTCGGCGGCGTTCGAGGCGGCCCTCGCGCCCAAGCCGCCGTGGATGCCGGCCAAGATGACGCCTACAGTGCTTGAACGCATGATGCGCAGCATCGTCCCCTGCCGCCTGAGCGGCATCGCCCTCGACGCGACGTGGAAGCTGGGGCAGAACAAACCCGAGGCCGCCCGCCTGGGCGCCGCCGACGGGGTGGCGGCCGCCGGGCGCGGGACCGAGACCGACGCACTGGCCGCGCTGATGCGCGACCCATCCTGAGGAGACCGCCATGCAGCTCTACCACGCCGCCGCCTCGCCCTTCGTCCGCAAGGTCATGGTCGTCCTGCACGAGACCGGACAGGTGGACGACGTCACCGTCGTCCCCGCCCACGTCATGCCCCTGGAGACCAAGGACGCCGCCCTGTCCCACAACCCGCTGGGCAAGATTCCGGTGCTGACCCGCAACGACGGCCCTGCCCTCTACGACAGCCGCGTGATCTGCCGCTACCTCGACGCCCGCAAGGGCGGCGCGCTCTATCCCGAGGCGCGGATTTGGGAGCTGTTGACGCTGGAGGCGACGGCCGACGGGATCATGGATGCCGCCGTGCTGATGGTCTACGAGGGCCGCGCCCGCCCGGAAGACAAGCGCTCGGAGGCGTGGGTGGAGGCGCAGTGGGGCAAGGTCTCGCGCGCGCTCGACGCGGTGGACGGCCTGTGGATCAGCCATCTGCGCGGACGCCTTTCCATCGGCCAGATCGCCGTCGCCTGCGCGCTGGGCTATCTCGACTTCCGCCACGCGGACCGCAACTGGCGCAGCGGGCGCGAGGCGCTGGCGGCGTGGTATGCCGACTTTGCCGAGCGGCCGTCGATGCAGGCCACCCGCCCCGACGCCTGAGCGCGGCCCGGCGCCGCGATTCGCGGACGCGGCGGCGGTGCGGCGGCAAAAACCGGGCGCAGATCGCGAAAACCGCCCGCGTCCGGGCCCTTGCGCGGCCGCTGCGCGACTTTGACCGCTAGACCGCCGCGCATTGCCCCGCTAGGTAAGGCCGTCAGCGGGCGTCGCCAGGGCGCGCCCCGGTCTATTTTGGACCCGCCGGTCCGCAACGAATGGAGCCATTCATGTCTCACGCAGATGACCACGGCGGCACGCGCAGGGATTTCCTCTACTACGCGACGGCAGGGGCCGGCGCGGTGGTAACCGGCGCGGCCGTCTGGCCGTTGGTCAACCAGATGAATCCCTCGGCCAAGGTCCAGGCGCTGAGCTCGATCTTTGTCGACGTGGGCGGCGTCGAGGAAGGCACGCAACTCACCGTGCAGTGGCTGGGCAAGCCCGTCTTTATCCGCCGCCGCGGTGCCGAAGAGATCGAAGAGGCGCGTTCGGTCGACATATCGACCCTGCCCGATCCGATCGCGCGCAACGACAACATTCAGGGCGACGTGCCGGCGACCGACGAGAACCGCGCGCTGGACGAGGCCGGCGAGTGGCTCGTGCAGATGGGCGTGTGCACCCATCTCGGCTGCGTGCCGCTGGCCGAGGCGGGCGACTACAACGGTTGGTTCTGCCCCTGCCACGGCTCGCACTACGACACCTCGGGGCGCATCCGCCGCGGCCCCGCGCCCGAGAACCTGCCGGTCCCGACCGCCGAGTTCGTCGACGAAACCACCATCGTTCTGGGATAAGGGAGGTCTGCCATGGCCGGAATTCCGCACGACCATTACGAGCCGACCACCCGGGGCGAGAAGTGGCTGCACCGCCGCCTGCCGATCGTGGGACTGCTCTACGACACCATCATGATCCCCACGCCCAAGAACCTGAACTGGATGTGGATCTGGGGGATCGTCCTGACCTTTACCCTGGTCCTTCAGATCGTCACCGGGATCGTCCTGGTGATGCACTACATCCCCTCGGTCGATCAGGCCTTCGCCAGCGTCGAGCACATCATGCGCGACGTGAACGGCGGCCACATGCTGCGCTATCTGCACCAGAACGGCGCGTCGCTGTTCTTCGTCGCGGTCTACCTGCACATCTTCCGCGGCCTCTACTACGGCTCCTACAAGGAGCCGCGAGAGGTCACCTGGATCATCGGCATCCTGATGTATGTGCTGATGATGGCGACCGCCTTCATGGGCTACGTCCTGCCCTGGGGCCAGATGTCGTTCTGGGGCGCCACGGTGATCACCGGCCTCTTCGGCGCGATCCCCTTCGTGGGTGAGAGCCTTCAGACCTGGCTGCTCGGCGGGCCGGCGGTGGGCGAATACACCCTGACGCGGTTCTTCTCTCTGCACTACCTGCTGCCGATGATCCTGGTCGGTCTGACGGCCGTGCATATCTGGGCCTTCCACACCACCGGCAACAACAATCCCACCGGGGTCGAGGTGCGCCGCGAGTCCAAGGAAGTGGCCGAGCGCGACACGCTGCCGTTCTGGCCCTACTTCGTCATCAAGGACCTGTTCGCGCTGGCGCTGATCCTGGCGATTTTCTTCGCCATCGTCGGGTTCATGCCGAACTACCTGGGCCACCCCGACAACTATATGGAAGCCAACCCGCTGGTGACGCCGTCGCACATCGTTCCGGAATGGTATTTCCTGCCGTTCTACGCGATCCTGCGCGCCTTTACCGCCGACGTCTGGATCGTGATCGCGGCGGACTGGATCACCGGGGGCATCATCGACGCCAAGTTCTTCGGCGTGCTGGCGATGTTCGGCGCCATCATCGTGATGGCGCTGGCGCCGTGGCTCGACACCTCGTCGATCCGGTCGGGCCGCTACCGGCCGATGTTCAAGTGGTGGTTCGCGCTCTTCATCGTCAACTTCTTCGTGCTGATGTGGGTCGGCGCCATGCCGGCGGAAGAGCCCTACAACACCATTTCGCTGATCGCTTCGACCTACTGGTTCGCGTATTTCCTGGTGATCCTGCCGCTGCTGGGTGTCATCGAAAAGCCGCTGCCGCAGCCTGAGACCATCGAACAGGACTTTGCCGAGCACTATGCGCCGAAGACCGGCGGCACCAAGACCATTGTGAACCCGGCCGAGTGAGAAAGGACGCAAAGACGATGCTGAAACAGCTCACACTCAGTGCCGCCATGGTGCTCGCCCTCGTGGCGAGCCCGGCGCTCGCCGCAGGCAAGGCGGGCAAGGTCAAGGACATCGAGTTCTCGTTCGAGGGCCCGTTCGGCACCTACGATCAGATGCAGCTCCAGCGGGGCCTTCAGGTCTATACCGAGGTCTGCTCGGCCTGCCACGGTCTGCGTTACGTGCCGATCCGCACCTTGGCCGACGAGGGCGGGCCGCACCTGCCCGAGGATCAGGTGCGCGCCTATGCCGAATTCTACGAGGTCTGGGATCCCGCCCTGCTGGATGGCGACGGCGACTTCCGCCCGGCCAAGCCTACCGACAACTTCCCCCAATCGGCGCTGTCGAACGCCCCCGACCTCAGCCTGATGGCCAAGGCGCGGGCGGGGTTCCACGGACCCTATGGCCTGGGGATCAACCAGTTCTTTCGCGGCATGGGCGGGGCGGAGTACATCTACTCCCTTCTGACCGGCTATACCGGCGAGGAAAAGGAAGAGGCGGGCGCGATCCTTTACGAGAACACGGCCTTTCCCGGCGGGTGGATTTCCATGGCGCCGCCGCTCTACGGCGACGACGTGGTCTATGCCGACGGGCACGACAGTTCGCTCTCGGCGGTGTCCAAGGATGTGTCGGCGTTCCTGATGTGGACGGCCGAGCCCAAGATGATGGCGCGCAAGCAGGCGGGGTTCACCGCCGTGCTGATGCTGACCATTCTGACGGTCCTGCTCTACCTCACGAACAAGCGGATCTGGGCACCGGTCAAGAACCGGGTCAAGGAGGGGTCGACCCCGGCCGAGTGACCCTCGCCCCCGCACCAACGGCAGACGCCCGGCCCCAGCGGCCGGGCGTTTTGCATCCGCGTCACCCCTGCCAGCGGTTCAGGATGTAACCCGCGGTCATCAGGTCCAAATGCGCGCCGCCCCCGTTCTTGAACAGCGTGATCTCGTCGTCGCTCTGGCGGGCGAAGGCGCCGGTCTCCAGATCGTAGTAGTCCGCCACCACGTCCTGAGCCGCAATCACGCCGCGGGCGATGGGATCCTTCAACTCGCCGATATGCTCTAGCGTCGTGGCCCGGGAATCGACGAACAGCCGCGCGCGGGTCAGGGCCGCGTCGTCGGCCTCGCGCATGTCGGGGCGATAGGCGCCGATCAGGTCGACATGTTGCCCGGGGCGCAGCCAGTCGCCGCGCAGCACAGGCTCGGTCGTCATGGTGGCGCAGGTCACGATGTCGGCCTCGGCCACGGCCGTCTCCAGGTCGCCCGCGGCGGAGATGCGGTCGTCGCCCTCAGCAAGCGCCGCGGCGGAGGTGCCGCTGCGGCTCCATACGGCGAAGGACGCGTCGGGGAACGCCGCGCCATAGGCCGCGCGCAGCGACCGCGCAACCGTGCCCGCTCCGACGATGAGGATGTGGCGGCTGTCGGGGCGGGCCAGGCGCCGGGCGGCCAGCAGGCTGTCGCCCGCCGTCTTCCACTTGGTGACCAGGTGAAAATCCACCACCGCCGCCAACATCCCGGTGGCATCGTCGAAGAGCTGAACCCCGCCGTTGATCGTCGGCAGCCCCGCATCGGCATTGCCGGGACAGATCGTCGCCGCCTTGACCGCGATGCCCAGCCCATCGATCCACGCCGTCCGCGTCAGCACGGTATCGCGCCCGCGATAGACCAGGCCATCGGCCACCTCGGCGCGGGGCCGGCGATGGCCCTCGGCCAAGGCGTCGGTCAGCGCCAGCCAGTCCAGCCGCGCCTCACCCTCGGCGAAGGGGATCACCGGAACGGTCATGCGGCAGCCTCCGCCGCCGAGATCAACCCCTCGCCCACCAGCCGGTCGATCCAGCCCTCCGGCCCCTCGAACAGATGCGTCTGCCACCCCCGGGCCGCGGCGGCGGCGATGTTGTCGGGGCGGTCGTCGGTGAAGAGCAGCGTCTCGGGCCGCAAACCGCAATCCGCCTCGACCATGCGATAGATCTCGGGGTTTGGCTTGATCACCCCCATGTGCCCCGAGATGTAGGGCCTGTCGAACTCGTCGAGGAAGTCATACTGCGTGCGGGCATAGGCGAAGCTGCCGATGCCGAAATTCGACAGCGCAAACACCGGCACACCCCGCCGCCGCAGCGCCCGGAGCGCGGCGACCGACGAAGGAATCGCCGGTTTGGCCAGTTCGATCCAATGATCGTGCCAGGCGCGGATCTCGTCGCGCCAGGCCGGATAGGTCTCGCCCGTGGCATAGATCGTCTCCTTGAAGTCCTCACCCCGGTCGATCCGGTCGTTCATGGCGTGGAGATCGACCTCTTCGAACAGCGCGCGGCGCCGTTTGGGCCCGATCTCGGCGTCGTAGTAGCGCTCCGGTTGCCATTCGATCAGCACGTTGCCGATGTCGAAGATCACCGCGTCGATGGCCATCGCCCGTCCTTCCTATCGTTTGCCGGGCGCACCATAGCCGCCCCGTTCGGGGCGCCAAGCCCCGCTCAGCGTCTGAGCCGGGTTCCGCGCGCCTCGCGCCAGACCAGCACCAGCCCCGCCGCCAGGATCGCCGCGATCCCGGCCAGCGCCACCCCGTCCGGCCATTCGTCGAAGACCAGCCAGCCAAACAGCACCGACAGAGGCAGGGCCAGGTATTCCACCGGCGCCACCACCGCCGCCGCACAGATCCGGTAGGCCTGGCTGATGAGGATCCCGGCCAGGGCCGTCGCCCCGCCCAGCGCCGCCAAGAACGCCCAGTCGCCCGGCGCGGGCCAGGTCCAGGCGCGCAGGAGGAACGCCAGGGAGGGGTCAGACTGCGCGCCCGCCCAGCCCGAACCGAAGAGCGCGCCCATGATCGCCGACACGGTGAGAAAGGTGAGCTGGATATAGACCGCCATCGTCACCGCGCCGTCGCTCCGGCCCAGCCGCCGGGTCAGGACGTGGAGCGTCGCGTATCCCGCCGCCGCCCCCAGCGGCAACAGCGCTGCGGGATCGAACGCCTCGGTCCCCGGGCGCATCACCACCAGCACACCTAAGAAGCCGAACAGCACCGCGCCCCACCGCCAGGGCCCCGCCCGCTCGCCCAGGAACACGGTCGAGAACAGGGTGATCAGGACCGGCGAGATGAAGAAGATCGCCACCGCCTCGGCCAGCGGCATCGCCGCCAGCGCGAGAAAGAAGCAGGTGTTGGCGACCACGATGGCGCCGCCTCGGATCAGATGCAGGCGGGGATGGGCCGTCTTCAGCACCGCCCACCCCCCGGCGAGCGGCACCGCGATGGCCAACAGCAGCATGAGCCCGATCACCGAGCGGATCGCGATGATCTGATGCATCGCGTAAAGACCCGACAGCAGCTTGATCATGACGTCGTTGAGCGAGAACAGCGTGACGGCGCCGGCGGCCGATGCCAGACCGACGCGCACGCTCATCGTCTGAGCGCCCGTTCCAGCGCCTGGCGGAACCGCCCGCGATCGGCCTTGGAGAACGGCCGCCCGCCGCCCTGGCGGAACGGATCGGCGGCGCGCAGGTCGGCCATCAGGTCGCGCGTGGCCAGCGCCTCGCCCACGTTGCGTTCGTTCAGTTCGCTGCCGTCGGGGCGCAGCACCGTGGCCCCGGCCGCGACGCAGCGGGCCGCCAGCGGCATGTCGTTCGTCACCACCACGTCGCCCGGACCGCAGCGGTCGGCGATCCACATGTCGGCGGCGTCGGGGCCTTCGGGGACATAAACCATCTCGACCAGCGGGTTCTCCGACGGGCGGATGCCGCCGTTCGACACCATCGCCGTCCGGGTGCCATGGCGGGTCGCGACCGCCTCGACCTCACCCTTGACCGGGCAGGCGTCGGCGTCGACCCAGATCACGCGCCCAGCGCCTCGGCGTGGAACGCCACGTGATCGGCGATGAAGCTCGCGACGAAGAAATACGAGTGGTCGTAGCCGGGTTGCAGCCGCAGCACCGCCTGCTGCCGCCGCGCCGCCACGGCCTGGGCCAGCGCCTCGGGCCGCAAGAGGTCGATGAACTGATCCGCCGTGCCCGTGTCGCACAGGATCGGCCCGTCGAACCCGGTCTCGGCCATCAGCACGCTCGCGTCGTGGGCGCGCCAGGCATCGCGATCCGCGCCGAGATAGCCGCCGAGCTGCTTTTGCCCCCAATCGCTCTCCATCGGATTGCAGATGGGCGAGAGGGCCGACACGCTGGCAAAGCGGCCGGGGATCCCCATTGCCAAGGTCAGCGCGCCGTGGCCGCCCATGGAGTGGCCGGTGATCGCCTGCCGGTCCTCGTCGATGGCGAAGTTCGCGGTGACGATGCGGGGCAACTCGTCCGCCACGTAGCTCCACATCTTGAAATGCGGCGCCCAGGGGTCTCGGGTCGCGTCGACGTAGAACCCTGCACCCTGGCCCATGTCGAAGGCGTCGTCGTCGGCCACGCCGTCGCCCCGGGGCGAGGTGTCGGGAAAGACGAGCGCCAGCCCCGCCTGCGCCGCCCAGGCCTGAGCCCCCGCCTTGGTCATCGCGTTCTCGTGGGTGCAGGTCAGGCCGGACAGATACCATAGCACCGGCACCGGCGCCTCGACCGCCTGGGGCGGCAGGTAGAGGCCGAAGGTCATGTCGCAGGCACAGACCTCGGACCGGTGACGATAGACCCCCTGCACGCCGCCGAAACACGCGTTCTCCGATACCGTCTCCATCTGCCATCCTCCCGTGCGCGGTCGCCTTCCGGCTATCCGCTGCCGCCGCCGACGGCAACCCAGGCGATCACGGCCGAGACGGTCAACACCGATGCCGCGGTCGACACCAGGATCGCGGTCGACACCCGCTGAGGCGCCACCCCGTAGTGCTGCGCCAGGATGTAGACGTTGCCGGCCACCGGCAGCGCCGCCGCCGAGATCGCCACCCCGGCGGCGTAGGGATCGACGGGGAACATCGCCAGGGTCGCCACGGCCACCGCGGCAGGGTGGAGGATCAGCTTGGCCGCGCTCAGCCAGGCGGCCACGCTCAACCGCTCGGCGCTCTTGCCCGCGAGCGACGCCCCGATGGCGAAGAGCGCGCCGGGCGTCGCCGCGCCGCCGAGGATGGCCAAGAAGTCGTTCATCGGCGCCGGGATCGGCACTTCCAATGCGGCCCAGGCGAACCCGGCGACGATACTGACGATCATCGGATTGCGGATCAGGCCCAAGCCGACGGTCCGCAACACGCCCAGCGCCACGCGCCCGTCGCGCCCGCCGGTGATCAGGATGACGATCAGACTGCCGAAGACCACGAGATCCGCGGCCAGGATCAGCATGACCGGCCCGATTGCCGCCTCGCCCAGCAGGAGCACCAGCATCGGCACGCCCAGGAACCCGACATTGCCGATGACCGCGCATTGCGCCTCGACCGCCGCCTCCTCCAGCCCCCGACCGCGGGCGAAGGCGACGCCGGTGGCGACCACGTAGACCCAGACGCTGGCGCAGAGATAGGCGACGACCAGGGTGGGATCCCAGACGTCCCAGAAACTCAGGTTCGCCGCAAAGCGGAACAGCATCGCCGACAGCGCGAAGTAGAAGACGAACTTGGTCAGATAGGCCGTGGCCTGGGGGGTGAAGAACCCAGTGCGCCCAGCCTGCCATCCCAACGCGATGATGGCGAAGAAAGGCAGGGTCTTGGCGAGGATGTCCAGCATGTCTCGCGCCTAGCGCGGGGTCCGCCCGCTGGCAAGCGCGCGGGCCTCAGCCCGCGGCCAGCAGCGCGTCGATTTCCGCGCGCGACGGCATCGACGGCGCGGTGCCGGGGCGGGTGACCGAAATCGCGGCGGTGGCGTTGCCGAAGCGGACGGCGTCGAGGGGATCCATCCCCTCGGCCAGGGCCGCGGCGAACCCGCCGTTAAAGGCATCCCCGGCCCCCGTCGTCTCGACCACCGGACCGGCGGAGAGCGCGGGCAGGTGCGCCGAGCGGGCGCCGTCGTCGAAGAAAACGCCGTTCTCGCCCAGCGTGACGATGGCGGTGCCGACGCCCAGGTCCCGCAGGGCAGCGGCGGCGTGCGCGGCGTCGTCGGGCCCGGTCACCGCCATGCCGGTCAGCGCCTCGGTCTCGCTCTCGTTCGGGGTGGCATAGTCGCAGAGCGCCAGCATCCCCTCCGGCAGGTCGGCGGCCGGGGCGGGGTTGAGGATCGTCGTGACGCCCGCCTCCCGCGCCATGCGCAGGCCGTGGCGTGCGGCATCGAGCGGCTGTTCGAGCTGGGTCATGAAGACACCGGCGCCGCGGATCAGATCGGCATGGGCGTCCAGATCCGCCGGAGCGATATCGCCCGCCACGCCGGGGCAGATGATGATCGCGTTGTTCCCCGTGGCCTCTTCGATAAAGATGTAGGCGGCGCCGGTATAGCCGTCGTCCACCTGGGTCACTGCCGGATGCACCCCCGCCTCGGCCCAGGTCGCGAGCGCCATGTCGGCAAAGGGGTCGCGGCCCAGCCGCGAGACGAAATGCGTCTCTGCCCCGGCCCGCGCCGCGGCCACCGCCTGGTTCGAGCCTTTGCCGCCCGGCCCCAAGGCGAACGAGTTGCCAAGGATGGTCTCTCCCATCCGCGGTGGGCGCTCGGCGCGATAGGCGGTGTCGGCGACAAAGACGCCGAGGATGACGACGGGCTTAGGCATCGGGCGGGATCACCCCCTTGCGCAGCAGGAAACAGCCGTAGAACCGCCGCTCGCCGGTCTGGATCACGGCATACGCCTGGCGGGCGCGCTCGTAGAAGGCGAAGCGTTCGACGCCGACCATGGGCCGCGGCTTGCCCTCGGCGGCGTCGATCGCCGCCTGCACCTCGGCCTGCACCTCGGGCACCTCATCCGGGGCATCGACCACCTGCATCCGCGCCGCGAAGTCGTCGACGAAGGTGTCGAGCGGCAGGACCGACAGCACAGCCGCCGCCGCCTCGGCCGAGGTCAGGTTGTCCATCCGCAAAAGCTCGCCCATCGCGGTGTCGCGGGCCACGCTGTCGGAGGGAAAGTTGGTGTCCGACAGGACGATGACGTCGCCGTGGCCCATGGCCCTCAGCGCATACAACACGTCCGCGTTGAGCCGCGGGTCGATCCCCTTGAGCATGGCGCATGTCCTCCCCTTCGGCCGGACCTTAGCCGCGGCGCGCCAGCCGCGTCCAGCCGGGATGCGCGCCCTCGCCGCCAACGAGCGGGGCCCCGAAGCCGCCGCAGATCATGTGCGGGCCGTCGAGGAGTGTGCTTATCCCACCTTCGCCGTCCCTCGTGGGGGTCTTCCAGGCGGATGCGCGGGGGGCATTGTCGGACCGCAGCGTCCTGGCGACGACCGCGGTACTGGTTGCGCCGGTTATGGGAGTTTTTTTTGCGGGATCAGGGGCAAAGCTGGTATGCGGCCGAGGTATTAGAGTTCCGCCTACCACGAAAGGGTACAAGCTAATCGGTCTGCGCCTGCGAAGCCGTCCCAAGACCCCAGTCGACATTGCCTTCACGAAGATCGATATGCAGGAAAGTTGAGTTGATACCAATGCCTCCCGTAAATAAGCCTTCGGCCCGTATTTCCCTCATAATGCGCGCCCATTCGAACGGAGTACCCTTTGTCGAGGCGAAATCGACGGCAGAGCCCGTCAAGTGGCGACTGGTTGTAGCCGCACTTCGCAGTGCGGCATTGTAGCGAGGCGAACGATAGAAGCTGACAATGCGGATGGGTGCACCATGGCGATGCCGGAACTCGTCTAGCACCCTCGCAATTTCCCCCATGTTCGGCCAGACCGAGCGTGGAGGATACGAGTTCAAACCCTGCGCCGCTGCACCTTCCGTAGAGTTGCTTGCGCCGAGTGTTAGCATCTCAGTCGAGCTGATGTAGCGTAAACCTAGCCCTTTGACGAAATCGTCGAAGGCGGGTCGGTTAAACGCGTCTTCTAATGTGCGCGGCGGCAGAGACACATCGCTACCGCCGGTCAGACGCGCGTCGTTCTCCTCAAGTTCTCGTTCGAGTGCAGCATAGCTTTCCGGAGTCAGCTCCGCCGTCGAAGCCTCCGCAAGAATTTCGCCGTTTCGCTTTACAAGTGTCTCCTGTTCGACCCTCGTCCGGTCACGAAATTGAATCCAGAGTGTCTGAGCGACCGAACCCTCCGGCGCTAGCGCAATTGCAGTCTCGGCAAAGTCAAGCCTGCGCCGCAAATCACTTCCTACCAACTGGTCGGCATACGTGCTCAGGAACTCACGGTCTTCCTTGCGACCCTCAAGTCGCAACGCATTTTGATTACCTACATACTGTACGAGTGCGACACCGATCGCGCTAACCGCAGGGATGAGTGCGAGAGTTATCGCGACCGCCACGGAAACAGTTCGGATGCGATAACGTTCCAGGCCGATCTGATCGGCACGGTGACGCTCTTCGGCTTCTAGCCGCTGACGATCGAGGTTAGCGGCGTAATAATTCTTGATAGCGTCGCTTCCATCGCTCATGCACAGATCCCTATCTTTATCCGCAGGCCTTCCACCGCATTGTCACACCACGATTATCTGTACGGCATTCTCCTAAGGACTGTCATGGTGATCTTCTGGCTTCAATTTCTCGAAAGCCAATCTAAAATGGGTTCTAGTGTAGAATAAATTGCTTTCGTCGAAGCGACAAGCTCCACCGGAGCCGTTGCGGAATCTTGATACATGCTTCTTATCAGCTTGGGCTCGTTTCAGACCTTCTTCGCACTGCAAGATGTGACAAAACTCAGCCGTTTCTATCGTTGTCGAAGACCACGGCTTCGGCCCCCGCAGCTCTCCAGCGTTGCGAAACGATGTCGCCTCGCCGTCGGGGATGGTGGCGCACCGGCATCTCCACAACTCCGGGCCCCTCATCTCCTGGAAGATCGGCTGCCATTCTTCCTAGAACGCGCGAAATGCGCGCCGACGCCCCCTCCGCTGACAATGAGGGGTGCGACCGCTGGCTCTGCGTCGCCGCGTCTGGGCGGAACGGCACGGTTCCTGGCCTCGGACCGCACGACAGCCTGGTGGCCGCCCTGCGAGCGCGTCACGCGGCCCAACACGCGGTGGTGCCGAGGCGGGCACGGACGCCCTGGCGAGTGGGAGCACTGACCGGGAGGTCTTCAGTCGACCCGCGCGCCGGTTTCGGCGTCGAAGAGATAGCCGTGCCCGGCGGCGGGGCGGAGGTGGATCGGCTGGCCGGGGCTCAGCGCGTGGCGCTCGCGGAACACCGCGGTGATCTCCTGGCCCGAACCGTCGTGGCCCAGGCGGGCGACCACGTGGGTCTCGGACCCCGTCGGCTCGACCACGCCGACCTGGGCGGCGAGGCCGTCGTCGGCCAGGGACAGATGCTCGGGCCGGATGCCCCAGGTCACCTCCCGCCCCGGCCTGCCGCCTTCGACCGGCACCGTGGTGCCCGCGACCTCGGCCAGGCCCCCCGCGGACACCCGCGCCGGCAGCAGGTTCATCGACGGCGAGCCGATGAACCCCGCCACGAACCGGTTGGCGGGCCGGTCGTAGAGATCGAGCGGGCTGCCGATCTGTTCGATATGCCCGCCCTGGAGCACCACGATCTTGTCCGCCATGGTCATCGCCTCGATCTGGTCGTGGGTGACGTAGACCGTGGTGGTTTTCAGCCGCTGATGCAGCTCGCGGATCTCGGTGCGCATCTGCACCCTGAGTTTGGCGTCGAGGTTCGACAGCGGCTCGTCGAACAAAAACACCTGCGGGTCGCGGACGATGGCGCGGCCCATGGCCACGCGCTGCCGCTGACCGCCCGACAGAGCCCGGGGATAGCGGTCGAGATAGGGGGTGAGGCCGAGAATTTCGGCGGCGCGCCGGACCCGCTCGGCGATCTCGGCCTTGGGCATCCGCCGCATCCTCAGCGCGAAGGCCATGTTCGAGGCCACCGTCTTGTGCGGGTAGAGCGCGTAGTTCTGGAACACCATCGCGATGTCGCGATCCGAGGGGCGGAGGTTGTTCACCACGCGGTCGCCGATGGCGATGGTGCCCGACGTGATCCCTTCGAGCCCTGCGATCATCCGCAGCAGCGTGGACTTGCCGCAGCCAGACGGGCCCACCAGCACCACGAACTCACCATCGGCGATGTCGATGTCCAGCCCGTGCAGCACCTCGGTGGTGTCGTAGCTCTTGCGCAAATCGCGGATCGTGACTTCGGCCATGACCGCCCCTTCTCCTCCCCGTCCCCGAGAATCAGTAGCGGCGGCGCGGGGACCTGTCCACGCCCGCCGCCCACGCTTGACAGGTCCGGGATCCGCCGCAACAGTTTGGCATACCAAATGACGGGGCAGCGCGCCGCGCCCAGAACGGCCGTGCCCCGGACCTGTTCCATGGGAGGACTTGGACGTGAGACCAGAGATCTATCGCGCGCTGATGCGTGCCCAGATGAGCCGCCGCCGGATGCTGGGCGGCATGGCCGCCACCGGCGCGCTGGCCGCGGCGGGCGGCCTGCCCCACGCCGCGCGCGCAGCCAGCCACGGCGACGTGCGTGCCGAGATCCTCAAGATCCCGGGCGTCGGCATGGGCAGCCCGACCGACGCCGACTGGCAGAAGGTGGGCGAGATGTGCCTCGGCCCCACCCGCGAGGCCATCGCCGAGGGCGAGTTCGAGGGGGTCGAGCTGACCTTCATGGGGCTCAACAACCAGAACCTGCACAACTTCCTGTTCCGCGGGTTCCTCAAGCCGTGGGAGGCCTATACCGGGGCCAAGATCAACTGGATCGACCTGGCGCAGGCCGACTATAACGCCCGCCTCCAGCAATCCATCGCCACCGGCACGGTCGACTTCGACATCGTCGAGATGGGCGCGCCGTTCGAGGGCGACGTTCTGGGCAAGGGTCTGGCCAGCGAGATGCCCCAGTGGGTCGCCGACATGATCGACATGGACGACTATGTCGACTACCTCAAGGCGCCCGTGGGCACCTGGGACGGCAAGACCTATCGCGTGTCCATCGACGGCGACACGCATACCTTTGCCTACCGCACCGACTACTACGAGAACGAGGAGTTCGCCGAGGCCTGGGCGGCCGAGGGCGACGGCAGCCCCTGGCAGCAGCCCACCACGTGGGAGATGGTGAACGCGCATTCCAAGTTCCTGGCAGGCAAGACCGACCGGCTGACCGGCCTGCCCGCGCACGGCTATCTCGACCCGCTCAAGGGCTGGGGCGGCTTCGGCTTCTACTTCCTGGAAAACCGCGCCGCACCCTATGCCAAGCATCCCGACGACGCGGCTTGGCTGTTCGACCCCGAGACCATGAAGCCGCGGGTCAACAACCCCGCCTTCGTCCAGGCGATCCAGGACGTGATGGACCTCATCGCGACCGAGGGCGCCTATCCCACCGACCAGCTGAACGCCGACCCCGGCACCACCGCGTTCCAGCAGTTCCTGGCCGGGACCGGCGGGATGTTGAACTGGTGGGGCGACGTCGGCTCGTCGGCCCGCACCTCGGACACGTCGGTCGTGGGCGACGTCATCGGCTTTGACATCAACCCCGGGTCCGAGCGCGTCTACAACAGCCAGGCGGGCGCGTGGGAGGACACGCCCAACGTGGCGCCCAACAACGCCTATATCGGCTGGGGCATCTACGTGATGAAGCGCGCCGAGGAAGGTGGCGAGCAGAAGGCCAAGGCGGCGTGGTCCGCGGCGGCCCATCTGGGCGGCAAGGACCTGTCGCTCTGGGCCTCGGCCTACCCTTCCGGCTTCCAGCCCTACCGCAACTCGCACTTCAACTACGAGGAGTGGGAGCAGGCAGGCTACGACAGGGCCTATATCGAGGACTATCTCGGCTCGAACCTCGACAGCTACAACCACCCCAACGCCGCCATCGAACCCCGCATCCCGGGGATCTTCCAGTACTACTCGGTGGCCGAGGACGAGCTGGCCAAGGGCTTTGCCGGGCAATACGCCGGCGCGCAGGAGACGGCCGACGCCATCGCCGCGGCGTGGGAGCGGATCACCGACCAGATCGGCCGCGACAGCCAGATCGCGCTCTACAAGGCGTCGCTGGGCATGTGACAGAGGGCGGGACCGGGGGTTTCACACCCCCGGACCCCCGTGGGGTATTTCGACCAAGATGAAGATCAGGTTGGGTCGGCGGCAGTTCTGTCGGCGTCTGACATGGCGCGGGCGCAGGCGGCGCTGATCAGCGCCATGGCGGAGGCGACGGCGAGGCAGAGGGCGACGCCGCCCACCTGGTAGCTAAGGCCGGAGAGGAGCGTGCCGAGCAGGCGACCGGCGGCGTTCGACATGTAGTAGAAGCCGACGTCGAGGGTGATGCGCTCGGACTTGCCCAGAGCCAGGATGAGGTAGGAGTGGACCGAGGAGTTCACCGCGAAGACCGCGCCGAAGGCGAGAAGGCCCGCCACCATGACCGCCACCAGCCATGGCGCGGTGCCGCCGATAAGAGCGGCGAGCGCCAGCGCCGCGGGGATCGCGGCGACCCCCAGCGCCCAGCCCGCGGCGCGCCGGGCGATGGCCTCGACCGGCAGCGACGCGGCGCGCAGGAGCCTGGGCGCCGCCGCCTGCACCGCGCCGTAGAGCACGATCCACACCGCCATGAACGTCCCGATCTGGAAGAACGCGGCGCGATTCCCGGCCTCGGTCCCGTCCGACAGCACGCCATAGAAGAACACCGGGATGCCGACGACGAACCACACGTCCCGCGCGCCGAACAGGAACAGGCGCGCCGCGCTCAGCCAGTTGACCGCCGGGTCGCGCGAGAAGACTTCGGTGAACTTTGCCCCCTTGCGGCCCATCGGCAGGCCCGCGGGCATGAAAAGGGCCACCGCGGCCAGCACCGCGACCAGCGCCACCGCCATCGCCAGCACCGACGCCACGAACCCCAGCGTGCCGAGGAGCACCGTGCCCACGAGGAATCCCAGCCCCTTCACCGCGTTCTTCGACCCGGTCAGCAGCGCGACCCAGCGGAACAGCGCCCCGCCCTCGGCCGGCGCCAGCAGCTTGACCGCCGACTTGGCCGACATCTTGCTGAGGTCCTTGGCCACGCCCGACGCGCCCTGCACCGCCATGACGAAGGCGACCGAGGCAGCGACGGTCCAGCCCGGGTCTAGCAGCGCCAAGGCGCCCAGTGCCGCGATCTGGATCGCGAGCCCTGCATAGAGCGTCGCGGTCAGTCCGAACCGTGCGGCCAGCCAGCCCGCGGCGAGGTTCGTCGCCATCCCCGCGACCTCGTAGAGCACGAAGAGATAGGCCAGCTGCACCGGCGAGAAGCCCAGCGTGTGAAAGCGCAGCAGCACCAGCATCCTGAGCGCGCCGTCGGTCAGCATGAACGCCCAGTAGGCCGCGGTGACGGCGGCGTAGGCGGCGAGGGGGCGCGCGGCGGTCACAGCGCCCCCGCCACCATGCGCAGGATGTCGCCCAACCGGCAGGTATAGCCCCATTCGTTGTCGTACCAGGCGTAGACCTTCACCTGCGTCCCGTTCACCACCATGGTCGATGGCGCGTCGACGATGACCGAACGCGGGTCGTTCAGGAAATCGGCCGAGACCAGCGGCCGGGTCTCATAGCCCAGGATGCCCTTGAGCGGCCCCGCGGCGGCAGCGGAGAACAGGGCGTTCACCTCGTCCTCCGTCGTCTCGCGGTCCATCTCGAACACGCAGTCGGTCAGCGAGGCGTTCAAGAGCGGCACCCGCACCGCGTGCCCGTTCAACCGCCCCTTGAGCTCGGGGTAGATCAGCGTGATCGCCGTCGCCGATCCGGTCGTCGTCGGGATCAGCGAGGTCAGCGCCGACCGCGCCCGCCGCGCATCCTTGGCTGGGCGGTCCACTATGGTCTGGGTGTTGGTGACATCGTGGATCGTGGTGATCGACCCGTGGCGGATGCCGATCCCCTCGTGCAGCACCTTGACCACCGGGGCGAGGCAATTCGTCGTGCAACTGGCCGCCGTGACGATCCGGTGCCGGTCGGGGTCGTAGAGGTGGTGGTTGATGCCGTAGACCAGGTTCAGCGCGTCGTCATGCTTGACCGGGGCCGAGACCACGACCTTCTGCACCCCGGCGTCGAAATAGGGGGCCAGCGCTTCGGGCGACTTGAAGACGCCGGTGCAGTCCACAACCACGTCGATGCCCATCTCGGACAGCGGCAGGTCCTCGATCGGGCGTTCGGCGGTCAGGGCCATCTGCTGCCCTTCGATCGTCAGGCGGTCGCCCTCCTGCGCAATGTCGCGGGGCCAGCGGCCGTGGACGCTGTCGAACTCCAACAGGAGAGCGTGCTGCGCGGGGTCTCCACCCGGCTCGTTGACGAGGACGACGTCGCCGCCAGCCCCGCTGTCGATCAGGTCGCGGAGAAGCAGTTTGCCGATGCGGCCGAGGCCGTTGAGCGCGATGCGGGGCATGGGGTGTCCTCTTCAGGCGGTGGCGGTGTCGTCCGAGATCGTGTCCAGCCTCGACTGGATCGCGACGCGGTCGAGTTGGTCGAGCGGCAGGCTGACGAAACTGGCGATCCGCCGCCGCAGCGCATCGAAGGTCCGGGCGAAGGCCAGCGCCTTTTCCGCCTCGGTGCCCTCCACCCGTGCGGGATCAGGCAGGCCCCAATGCCCGCTCAGCGGCTGACCGGGCCAGGGCGGACACTCCTCGTTCGCCGCGGTGTCGCAGACGGTGAACACGAAATCCATCCGCGGGGCCTGGGCGGTCTGGAACCGACTGATATGCTTGGCATGGAGGTCGTCGGTGCCATACCCGGCCCTCCGCAGCATCTCCACCGCATGGGGGTTCAGCTCGGACCGCGGACGGATCCCAGCTGAGTGGGCGACGAACCGGCCCGCCCCCTCCCGCGCGAGAATCGCTTCGGCAATGATCGACCGGGCGGAGTTGCCCGAACAGATGAAGAGGACGTTGTAGGGCGCGTGGGCCATGGCTCCGGCTCCGGTTGTGGCGAGGGCGGTGCAGAGATCGGGGCGGCCGCGGCAGCAGTCGGCGGCGAGATAGTCGATGAGACCGCCCATCCGGGCGGGCCGGGCGGAATAGAGCACGCGGCGCCCGTCGCGGGCCGCGGCGATCAGACCCGTGCGCTCCAGGTGCCCGAGATGTTGGGACGCGGTGTTGGGCTTCAGGTCCAACGCCGCGGCGATCTCCCCCGCCGCGACGCCGCGGGGAAAATGCCGCATGAGGAGCCGCACCACCGCGATCCGTCCGGGATGCGCGAGGGCTGACAGAAGGGTGATGGCGTCCGACGATTCCATATTTCATGAATATATGAAGTATCAGCGCGTGGCCAGCCGGATTTTGGCGGTCGAGTCACGCGCCGAGGTGCCGACGACCCTCCACCGCGGCGAGGCGCATCTGCCGATGGCGCTCGCGAAACCGGGCAAGCTGGGTCTCGGTGTGGGTGCCCGAGCAGGCGGGGCACTGAACCCCCTCCTCATAGTGGGGATGTGCGCGATCCTGCGGCCCCACGGCCCCGCGGCATGCAGGGCAGAGCACGTGGGTGCCGGGGCGAAGACCATGGCCCACCGCCACGCGCCCGTCGAAGACGAAGCATTCGCCGCGCCACAGGCTCTCCTCCTCCGGCACGTCGCGGAGATAGCCGAGGATCCCGCCCTTGAGGTGATAGACCTCCGGCACCCCCTGCGCGCGCAGCCACGCCGTCGCCTTTTCGCAGCGGATCCCGCCGGTGCAGAACATCGCGATGCGCGTGTCTGCGAAGCGCCCGGCATTCGCCGCCCACCAGTCGGGAAAGTCGCCGAACGCCCGGGTGCCGGGATCGACTGCACCGCGGAAGGTGCCCGCCGCCACCTCATAGGCGTTGCGCGTGTCGATGACCGCGACGTCCGGCGTCGCGATCAGGGCATTCCAATCACAGGGGTCCACATAGGTGCCGGCCCGGACCGGATTGACGGGGCGGCCGAACGTCACGATCTCGCGCTTCAGCCGCACCTTCAGCCGGCCGAAGGGCATGGTGGGCGCCACGCTGTCCTTCACCTCCAGCGCCGCGAACCCAGGCAGCGCGCGGAGATGCGCCAGCACCGCGTCGATCCCGTCCCGCGACCCCGCAATGGTGCCGTTGATCCCCTCGGGGGCCAGCAGCACGGAGCCGCGAACGCCCTGGGCCGCACAGACGGCGCGCAGCGGCCCCCGCACCGCGCCCGGGTCGCGGAGCGGCGCAAAGCGGTAGAAGGCGGCGACGGCGATCATGGCCCGCGGGTAGGAGATCGGGCGCAGAAAGGCAATCCGCCGCCGCGAGGGCACCCTGGCGATTGACCCCCATGACGGCGGTGGCTAGCCATGGGGGCGCCCCAGACCGGAGACCCGCCATGGCCGACGCCCTGATCGTCATCGACGTCCAGAACGATTTCTGCCCCGGCGGCGCGCTTGCGGTGCCCGAGGGCGACGCGATCGTGCCGGGCATCAACGCGCTGATGGACGACTTCGCCGCGGTGATCCTGACCCAGGACTGGCATCCCGCCGACCACGCCTCGTTTGCCTCGCAGCACCCGGGCAAGGCGCCGATGGAGATGACCGAGATGGCCTATGGCCCGCAGGTCCTGTGGCCCGACCACTGCGTGCAGGGCACCCATGGCGCGGCGTTCCACGAGGGTCTCGCCACCGACCGCGCCGACCTGATCCTGCGCAAGGGGTTCCGCCGCCAGATCGACAGCTACTCGGCGTTCTTCGAGAACGACCGCAAAACCCCCACGGGGCTCGAGGGCTACCTGCGCACCCGCGGCATCCGCCGGGTGACGCTGGTGGGACTGGCGCTCGATTTCTGCGTGAACTACTCCGCCGTCGACGCCGCCTCCCTCGGCCTCGCCGTCACCGTCCGCACCGACCTGACCCGCGCCATCGACCTCGACGGCTCTCTCGCCGCCGCGCGGGCCGGGATGGAGGACGTGGGGGTGGAGTTGGCCTGAGGTGGGACCGGTCTGCTACCACCTTGGAGAATTTCCGCCCGAGACACTCGACTGGTCGCGCCTCGTTGCCCTCGTAGGGAGGGCAAACGCCGCGCTCGCAAGGTTCGACGGGCTGGTCTCTGCGGTTCCAAACGCAAACGTCCTCCTCTCGCCCCTGACCACGCAGGAAGCGGTCCTGTCGTCGCGCATCGAAGGAACTCAGGTCACGATGGGCGAAGTGCTCGAGATCGAGGCGGCGGACGACGACACCCACCTCGATTCCGGTCGCCGCGACGACGCTGAGGAAGTCCGCAATTACCGCGCTGCCCTCATCTTCGCCGCTGGGGCCGCTCGCGCCCGCGGACTGTCGCTGCACCTGCTGCGTGAAGCTCATGCGATCCTCATGGACGGCGTGCGTGGCCGTGACCAAAGTCCAGGCGCCTTCCGGGTCGAGCAGAACTGGATTGGACCCGCCGGATGCCCGATCGAGCAGGCCAGCTTCGTTCCGATCCCACAGGAGCATTTGGCGACCGGGCTCGAGCGATGGGCGACGTTCACGAGTAATGCGCATGGGAGCGATCCTTTGATCCTTACGGCGCTGATGCACCTGGAGTTCGAGGCGCTCCATCCGTTCAAGGACGGAAACGGGCGTCTGGGACGTATGCTCATCCCGCTTCAGCTGGCACAGTCCGGCGCGCTGTCCGGGCCGCATTTCTTTATGAGCGGTTATCTGGAGGCGAACCGAGACGAGTATGTCCATCGGATGAGGCGGGTCTCGAGCCACGGCGAATGGTCGGAATGGGTAGAGTTCTTCCTCGCCGGCGTGCTCGATCAGGCCGTCGAGAACCGTGGCAGAGCCGAACGCATCGTCGCGCTGTTTCAGGAAATGCAGCACGATATCGCCGCCAAGACGCATTCCCAGTATGCCAGTCTTGCAGCGGAGTTCATCTTCAGCCGCCCGGTCTTTCCCAGCAGCGCGTTCTCGGTCGGTAGCGGGATCCCAAAGCCAACCGCACTGCGTATGCTGCCGGTGCTCCGCGACCATGGCATCCTCGCAACGGTCCGGGCGGCCTCCGGTCGTCGCCCTGCCGTGTATGCGTTCCGTGATCTCATCAACATCACAGAGGGGCGTGACGTGCTTTGAGTTGCGTCTATGCTCGACAAGCTGATTTGTTGATCACGAAACGCGATCCGTGAGACACAAGATCTATCGTTGCGCACCGGTGAGACACAAAAAAGAAGGGCCGCCCATGGTCGACATCGCTACCCGTGTCTACAATCACAAATGGAAGATCGACCCGATCGTCCGCAGTCTCATCGACACCGATTTCTACAAGGTGCTGATGTGCCAGTCTATTTTCAGGAACAAGCCCGACACCGACGTCACCTTTTCCCTGATCAACCGGACCAAGTCGGTGCGGCTGGCCGAGCTGATCGACGAGGGAGAGCTGAGGGAACAGCTCGACCACATCCGCTCCTTGTCGCTCAGCCGGGGCGAGTCGACCTGGATGCGCGGCAACACCTTTTACGGCAAGCGGCAGATGTTCACGCCCGAGTTCATGGACTGGTTCGAGGCGCTGCGCCTGCCGCCCTACGAGCTGGAGACGCGGGACGGGCAGTACGAACTGACCTTCGAGGGCAAGTGGCCCGAGGTCATGCTGTGGGAGATCCCGGCGCTGGCGGTGCTGATGGAACTGCGCTCGCGCCGGGTGCTGCGGGACATGGGGCGGTTCGAGCTGCAGGTGCTCTATGCCCGGGCGATGACCAAACTGTGGGAGAAGGTGGAGGCGCTGAGGGGGCTCGACGGCCTGCGCATCGCCGATTTCGGCACGCGGCGGCGGCATTCCTTCCTCTGGCAGGACTGGTGCGTGCAGGCGATGCAGGAGGGGCTGGGCGACAGCTTTACCGGCACGTCCAACTGTCTCATCGCGCTGAGGAGCGAGGTCGAGGCGATCGGCACGAACGCCCACGAACTGCCCATGGTCTATGCCGCGCTGGCCGACGGGGACGACGCGCTGCGCCAGGCGCCCTACGATGTGCTGGCCGACTGGCACGAAGAGCACGACGGCAACCTGCGCATCATCCTCCCCGACACCTACGGCACCGCGGGGTTCCTTGAGCGCGCGCCCGACTGGCTGGCCGGATGGACCGGGATCCGCATCGATTCGGGCGATCCGGCGGAGGGGGCGGAGACCGCCATCCGCTGGTGGCGCGAGCGGGGCGAGGATCCGGCGGAGAAGCTGGTGATCTTTTCCGACGGGTTGGACGTGGACAAGATCCGTGAGTTGCACCGGCAGTTCTCGGGGCGGGTGCGCGTCAGCTTTGGCTGGGGCACACTGTTGACCAACGACTTTCGCGGGCTGGTTCCGGGCGATGCCCTGGCGCCGTTCAGCCTGGTGTGCAAGGCGGTGGCGGCGAACGGCCGCCCGACGGTCAAGCTCTCAGACAACCCGCGCAAGGCGATGGGACCCGCCGAAGAGGTGGCCCGCTACAAGCGGGTGTTTGGCGTGGGGACCCAGGAGATCCGCGAGGTGGTGGTCTGAGCCGCGGTCGGGCGGCGGGCTTTCGCCTGGGACGCGGGGCCTGCGTTCCGGTGCCCCCCGCGATCTCCTATGATCCCGGCGCGGACGCGACAGGGGAGCGGCAGACGGTGAGCAGAGACGAGCGCAGCGCGGGCGGACCGGCCCTCGCCCTGGCCCTGGCGCTGTCCGCCGCGGGCACGGGGATCGCCGCCGCGCACCCGCACGTGTTCATCGACACGGGGCTCACGCTGGCCTTCGACGGCGACGGGGTGCTGGAGGCGGTCACGGTCGAGTGGACCTACGACGCCTTCTACTCCCTCCTCATCGTCGAGGAGGCGCGGCTGGACGGCGACGGCGACGGGGTGCCGGACCCAGAGGCGCTGATCGACTATGCCGGGCACGACGTGGATTGGGAGGCGGGCTTTCCCGGAGATCTGGCGCTGACGGTCGACGGGGTCGCGGCGACGCTGGGCCCGCCGGTCGACCACGTAGCGCTCTATGTGGACGGTCGGATCGTCACGCGGCACACCCGGCCGGTGACCGCGCCCGCGGCAGCGCCGGCGCGCGAGATCTTGGCGCGGGCCTACGATCCCACCTACTTCGTCGCCTACGACGTGCCCGAGATTCCGCGAACCACGGGCGGGGCGGTGTGCGCCGCCGTCCGGGACGCCGCCGACCGGGCGGCCGCCCAGCGCGCCTTCGGCGACGCCTTGGCGGCCCTAGACATGCCCGACGATCCGTTCGAGCCGGTCGACATCCCCGACATCGGCATCCACTTCGCCGACACGTTCACGCTCAGATGCGCGCCCTCCGCCTGACGCTCCTGGCCGCCGTCGCGGCGCTGGCTCTGGCCGCGGCGCTGTGGAGCGGGGACATCGCCGCGGCCGCAGCCGATGCGCAGCGGACGGCGCAGAACGCGCTGGCCGAGGCGCTGCGGGCGGTTCAGGCCGGCGAGCCGGGGGCGGTGGCGGCGGTGCTGACCGTCTGCTTCGCCTACGGGTTCGCCCACGCGGTGGGGCCAGGCCATGGCAAGGTCCTGATCGGCGGCTACGGAGTCGGGCGGCCGGTCCGCCCGTGGGCGCTGATCGCTGCGGCGGTGCTGTCGTCCCTGGGTCAGGCGGTGACGGCGGTGGCCCTGGTGAGCGGCGGGTTCCTGCTGTTCGGTCTGACGCGGCAGCAGATGACCGGCCTAGCCGAGACCGAGCTGGCGGCGGCGAGCGCGGCGGCCATCGCGCTGATCGGGGTGTGGCTGGTGGTCAGGGGCGGGCGCGGCCTGGTCCGCGCAGGCCGAGACCGGCACGGCCACGATCACGACCATGGACATGGGCACGACTGCGGACACAGTCACGGCCCCTCCGCGGACGAGATCGCAGCCGCGGGCAGCCCCCGCGCCATCGCTCTGCTGATCCTGTCGGTGGCGATCCGTCCCTGCACCGGGGCGCTGTTTTTGCTGGTGATCGCCTGGTATCTCGGCGCGGCGGCGGTAGGGATCGCGGGCGCGTTCGCCATGGCGCTTGGCACCGCGGCCGTAACCGTGGCCGTCGCCCTCGCCGCGGTCTGGTCGCGCCAGGCGGCAAGCGGGCTGGTCCGGGCGGGCGGGCGCGTCGCGCTGCTGATGCCCGCCCTGGAAATCGTGGCCGGAGCGGCGGTCGCGGTTATCGCGCTCCGCCTGATGATGCAGATCGTCTGAGCGGCCCCGCCGTGGCGGGCGCCCGGGATCAGCCGTTGACGCTGTCCTTGAGCGCCTTGGCGATGGTCATCTTGACCACCTTGTCGGCGTCCTTCTTGATCTGCTCGCCCGTGGCGGGGTTGCGGACCATGCGCTCGGGGCGCTCGCGGCAATAGATCTTGCCGACCCCGGGGAGGGTCACGGCGCCGCCGTTCGACACCTCTTCGGTGATGATCGACGTGATCGCGTCCAGCGCCTCACCTGCCGATTTCTTGTCGCTGTCCATCTTTTCGGCCAGCGCGGCGACGAGCTGGGTCTTGGTCATCGGTTTCGCCATGGGTCTTCTCCTGTCACTGCCCGAATTATGGGTCATTGCCGCGATTTAACGGCATATATGGGTGCGGCACAACGACTAGTGTGCACCCGCAAGACAAAAAACAAGTGAAAACGGCCGAAATCGGCCGGTCAGGCGCCCCTCCGGCCGCGAAAACCGGGACGGGAGGGTCAGAGGAACGCCGTCTCCTCGAACGAGCGCAATTTCCGCGAGTGCAAGCGCTCCAGCGGCATTTCGCGCAGCGCCTCCATCGCCCGGATTCCGATCAGCAGATGGCGGGCCACCTGGGTCTTGTAGAAAGACGAGGCCATGCCCGGCAGCTTGAGCTCGCCATGGAGCGGCTTGTCCGAGACGCACAGGAGCGTGCCGTAGGGGACCCGGAAGCGAAAGCCGTTGGCGGCGATGGTCGCGCTCTCCATGTCCAAGGCGATCGCGCGCGACTGGCTGAGCCGCTGCACCGGCCCCGACTGGTCGCGCAGCTCCCAGTTGCGGTTGTCGAGGCTGGCGACGGTGCCGGTGCGCATGATCCGCTTGAGCTCGTAGCCCTCCAGCTCGGTCACGTCGGCCACGGCGCGTTCCAGCGCCACCTGGATCTCGGCCAGCGGCGGGATCGGCACCCAGACGGGCAGGTCGTCGTCCAGCACCCGGTCCTCGCGCAGATAGGCGTGGGCCAGCACGAAATCGCCCAGCCGCTGCGAGTTCCTCAGCCCCGCACAGTGCCCGACCATCAGCCAGGCATGGGGGCGCAGCACCGCGATGTGGTCGGTCGCGGTCTTGGCGTTCGAGGGGCCGACGCCGATGTTGACCAGCGTGATCCCCTGCCCGCCCTCGCGGGTCAGGTGATAGGACGGCATCTGCGGCAGCTTCGCCGGCACGGTCAGGTCCGCCTCGGGATCGGTGATGCGGACGTTGCCGGGACCGACGAACGCCTCGTAGCCCGAGTCGGGGTCGGCCAGCATTGCGCGGGCGTAGGCCTCGAACTCCTCGATGTAGAACTGGTAGTTGGTAAAGAGGACATGGTTCTGGAAATGCGCCGGGTCGGTGGCGGTGTAGTGCGCCAGCCGCGCCAGGGAGTAGTCGATGCGCTGGGCCAGGAACGGCGCCAGCGGGTCCGACCCGTCCTCGTGGGTGAAGCCGAAACCGTTGACGATGTCGTCGTGCGTCGTGGCCAGATCCGGCACGTCGAACACGTCGCGGAGGGTGAAGTCCATCGCCCCCTCCTGCGGCACCGCCACCGTGGCGTCGTTGGCAACCGCGAAATGCACCGGGATCGGGGTCATCGACGGGCCGATCACCACCGGAACCTTCTGGTTCTCCAAAAGCAGTCGGATCTGCTGCGTCAGGTAGTTGCGGAACAGGTCGGGGCGGGTGATCGTGGTGGAGTAGATGCCCGGCTCGGCCACGTGACCGAAGCTCAGCCGCGTGTCGGCGGCGCCGAAGCTGGTCGTGGTCAGACGGATCTCGGGGTAATAGGCGCGATAACGCGCCTCGGGGCAGCCGCTGACCAAGGTTTCAGAGAACCTGTCGCAGAGAAACCGGCAGGCGGCGCGATACAGGGTGTCCAGCCGCTCCACCGCCGCCTCGGGGTCGGTAAAGGCCTCGGGCGCGGGAACCTCGGGGGTTACGAGCGGCAGGTTTGCGTCCAACGTCATTGTTTTTGTCTCCTTCTTATTTGTTGTGCGCGATCCGACCACATACGCCAATGCCCCCGGGTGCGACAAGGCGCGGCGGACGGAACCCGGCGGCACGGTCGGCGGTTCGATGGACACCATGCGAGCCGCGGGCGATCTGATCTATTTCCCCGACGACCGCCCCGGCATTTCGCGGCGGCGGGCCGGGCGCGGCTGGAGCTATCGCGCGCCCGACGGCACCCGCATCGACGACGCGGGCGAGCGTGCGCGAATCGCCGCCCTGGCGGTGCCGCCGGCCTATCGCGACGTCTGGATCTGCCCCCGCGCCGACGGCCATCTCCAGGCCACCGGCCGCGACGCCCGGGCGCGCAAGCAATACCGCTATCACCCGGACTGGGCCGCATGGCGGGCCAAGCGGAAGTTCGCGGACCTTGCCCGCTTCGGTGCCGCCCTGCCGCGGATCCGGCGCCGCATCCGCGCCGATTTGACCGGCGATCCGGGCGACCGGGACCTGGCCATCGCCGCGGTGTTGGCGATGATCGACCGTCTGGCAATGCGTGTCGGCGGCCGCGGCTATGCGCAGGACAACGGAACGTATGGCGCCACCACTCTGCGGTCGCGGCATCTGCGCCTGGCGGGTGATGAGCTGCGGTTGAGCTATCCGGGCAAGGGCGGCCTCCGGGTGCGGCGGCGGCTCAGGGACCGGGGCCTGGCGCGGGCGCTGCACCGGCTGGACGATTTGGAGGGCGCGACCCTGGTGGGCTGGACCGATGATGACGGGCGCCGCCACGATGTCACCGCGGGCGCGGTCAACGAACGGCTGAGCGAGATCGCGGGCCATGACGTGACGGCCAAGACCTTTCGCACCTGGACCGGCAGCGCCGCGGCGCTGGAGGCCGCGTTGGCCGCCGACGCCCCGACCGTGACGCTAATGGCCGAGGCCGCGTCCGAGCGCCTGGCCAATACCCCGGCCGTAGCCCGGAGCGCCTATATCCACCCCAAGGTTCTGGGCTTGGTGGACTGGTCCGGCAATCGCCGCCAGAGGCTCGTCGACGGCGCTCCCGAGATCCGCGACCTGCGTCGGGCCGAGCGCGCGCTTCTGTCGCTGATCGGCTAAGGGCGCCCCTGGTCACCGCGCTGCGCCTGAGGCACCATCCCCCCATCCACAAGGAGACCGCCATGACCGTTGCCGCCCTGCGCCCCAACATCGACCACTGGTCCGAGCGGGTCGACCTCGCCGCCGCTTTTCGCTGGACCGCCCGGATGAATCTGCACGAAGGGGTCGCCAACCACTTCAGCCTCGCCGTCAACGAGGACGGCACCCGGTTCCTGATGAACCCCAACCAGATGCATTTTTCGCGCATCAAGGCGTCCGACCTGATTGTGGTCGACGCGAACGATCCCGAGACGATGGAGGGGCCCGACGCCCCGGATCCGACCGCCTGGGGCCTGCACGGGGGGCTCCACCGCCACTGCCCTCACGCGCGCTGCGCCATGCATGTGCACTCGGTCTATGCCACGGTGCTGGCCTGCCTGGAGGATCCGACGCTGCCGCCGCTGGACCAGAACGCCGCGATGTTCTTCGACCGCTGCGCCGTCGACACCGGCTATGGCGGCCTGGCGTTCGAGGAGGAGGGCGCGCGCTGTGCCGGTCTCCTCAACGACCCCAGGAAGAAGGTGCTGATCATGGGCAACCACGGCGTGATGGTGATCGGCGACACGGTCGCGGACACCTTCGACCGGCTCTATTACTTCGAGCGGGCGGCGCAGACCTATATCACGGCGCTCCAGACCGGGCGGCCCCTGCGCATCCTCTCCGACGAGATCGCCGAGAAGACCGCGCGCGAGATCGAGACCTATCCCAACGCCGGGCGCAAGCACCTGGGGGAGTTAAAGGCGGTGCTGGATGCCGAAGGGTCGGACTACGCCACCTGACGAGCTGGAGCGGTTCCTCGCCGCGCAGGAAGGGGTGTTCGACTCGGCCCTCGGGGAGTTGCGGCGCGGGCGCAAACGCAGCCACTGGATGTGGTTCATGTTCCCGCAATTGCGGGGATTGGGACGGTCCGAGACGGCCTGGCGCTATGGCCTCGACGGTGCGGAGGAGGCGGCAGCCTATCTCGGCCACCCAGTGCTCGGCCCCCGCCTGACCCAGGCGGCGGAGGCGATGCTGGCGCATCGGGGGGTGGCCCCCGAGGCGGTGCTCGGACCGGTCGACGCGCTCAAGCTGAGGTCGTCGGCCAGCCTCTTTGCCGCCGTGCCGGGCGCGCCGGAGGTGTTCGCCGGGATCCTGGCGGCGTTCTACGGCAGGCAGCCCTGCCCGCGCACCCTGGCGATGTTGTCGGGGGTCAGAGACGGGCGAAGCTGAGGATTTGCGCCGTGTCGGGGCGGTTGGCGCCGTCGCCCTGATAAATCGGCACCTCGCGCAGGCGGCGCTCGACGATACGGTCGCCCAGTGCCTCCAGCGCGGCATCGAACCCCGCGGCCCGCCAATGCGCCGCGTTCACCGAGAGGGCAAAGGCCGCCCCCGGCGCGGCGGCGTCCAGCAGCGTGGCCAAAGCCTCGGGCCCCACATGGCCCAAGGTAAAGGTTCCGGCGCTGACCACGCCGGCATAGGGGCCCGTGCCGGCCGGCAGTCCTGCGGTGATGTCGGCCTCGAAGAGGCGGGCATAGACGCCCTTGCGGTCGGCAATCTCCAGCATCTCGGGTGAGATGTCGCAGCCCTCCACCGGGCCGACGTCCAGCGCCGCCAGCCGCTCGCCCACCAGACCCGTGCCCGCACCCACATCCAGGACCGGGCCCCGGCCCCCCGCATCGACAAAGGCCGCCGCCACGTGGTCGGGGAGCGCGTATCCTTCGCCCGTGGCAAAGTCGCTGTCGTAGGTCTCGGCCCAGCGGCGGTAGAGACGGCGCGAGTCGTCCGGCCCGCGCAGGGCGTAAGCGGCGTCGAGGCCGGGATCGTCGTTGCTCATGGCGACAGACTGCCCCGAAGCCGGGCCCTTGCGCAACCGCCGCCGGGCGGCCAAGGATGCCCGCGATGACCGCGACCCTGCTCTCTATCGGACACGGCTACTCCGCCCGCGCCCTGGCCGCCCGCCTGGTGCCCAGAGGCTGGCGGGTGATCGGCACGACCCGCAGCGCCGACAAGGCCGCGGCCCTGTCCGCGACCGGGGTGACGCCGCTGGTCTGGCCGGGGGAGGCGCTGGACGAGGCGCTGGCTCAGGCCACCCATCTCCTGACCTCGGTGGCGCCCGACGGCGCCGGCGATCCGGTGCTGGCCGCCGCAGGCCCGGCCATCGCCCGCGCCGCGCCGGCGCTGCGCTGGGCGGGATATCTGTCGACCACCGGGGTCTACGGCGATCACGGCGGAGGCTGGGTGGACGAGGATACCCCGCTCGCCCCCTCGACCGCGCGGGGCCGGGCCCGGGTCGCGGCCGAGGCGGCGTGGCAGACGCTGCATCGCGACCACGGACTGCCGCTGCACATCTTTCGACTGGCGGGGATCTACGGACCGGGCCGCGGCCCCTTCGCAAAGGTGCGCGCGGGAACCGCCCGGCGGATCGTCAAACCCGGCCAGGTCTTCAGCCGCATCCATGTCGACGACATCGCCCAGGTGCTGGCGGCGTCCATCGCCCGCCCAGACCCCGGCGCGGTCTACAACCTTTGCGACGACGATCCCGCCCCGCCCGAGGACGTGATCGCCCATGCCGCCGATCTCCTGGGCGTGCCGCGCCCGCCCGAGGTGGCCTTTGCCGACGCCGACCTGTCGCCCATGGCCCGCAGCTTCTACGCCGAGTCCAAGAGGGTGCGTAACGACCGGATCAAGCGCGACCTCGGCGTCGCGCTGCGCTATCCGACCTACCGCGAGGGGCTGGCCGCGCTCCTGGCCGCGCACGGTGGCGGCTGAGGCACCGTCTACGCGCCTCCGCTACGAGATACGGATGGCGGCGGCACCGTCCTCGCCAAAAGCGCCGCCCCGAGGGGGGGGCTGTCCGGCGCGCCGCCGGGCGGGACTTGGGGGCTGGACGACGTGAGCGGCTGGTGTCGGTCGCACCAGATTGAGAACCCCAGAGTCGACCGTGTGTGCGGAGCGGATAGCGCAACCCCGTCCCGCCGGGGCGGGCCCGAGCGGCGCAGGAACGGTCCCGAAAGCCTCTGCGTCGCGGTTGCTGCACGCCCCGGGGCTGCGGGACGGCGCTGCCCGCGGGGCGGGGCGGAGGGTTGGGCGGCCGAAGCGGTTGGTCTCCACAGAAGCGCGTGAACTGCGCCGACGCGACAGCGGGGGTTGGGCCGCGTGGCCACCTCGCCCAGCGCTACGGTTGGACCGAACAGCAGCCTTCGTAAAGGGCGGTGTCGCCGCGACGGGTCAGGGTCGCCAGGATCGACAGGCCGAAGGGGCGGTCGCTCATCCCGTCGGAACAGCGCTCGCGGGTCACCACGCCCGCGATCTCGGCCCCGTCCGACACCAGGCGCACGCCGTGCCGCACGGCGATGCGGCCGACCGGCGGCGCGGTCCAGACCAGGCGGAGTTCCTCGGTGGGCAGGTCGAGGCCGGACCAGATCGCCCGCCCCCGAGGAAGGACGGTCAGAGACCAGAACGGCTCGGTCCCCGAACAGCGCAGCGGCAGCGGCAACTCACCCTCGGGCTGCCCACCCTGCCGCTCCAGATACCTGAGCGACGCCCAGCCCCCGCCCTCGGGCAACGCGACGAGGCCCCACTTGGACGTGTCGTTGACCGCCACCACCTCGACGTCGCGGGCATCTGGGGGCAGCGCGCCGACGATGGCCTCCGCCGAAGACGGCCCGGCGCGCAGGTTCAGCACGTCGTTCGCCGCGACGCCCGCGACGTCGTAGAGCGCCGGACGCTTGAGGTCCTGCGCCGCGGCGGCCCCCGCGAGACACACCAAGAAGGCGACGAGGCGGATCATCGGCGGGCACTCCAACTGACGGACGCATGTTTGCGGGTATAGAACTCGCCCATCAGTCCCACCATCAGCAACGCGATCCCCACATAGATCGGATAGCTGAGCGACGAGTTGTGGGGGTTGTAGTTGATGAACGTGAACCCCCGCGCCTGGTCGATGGTGTGAAACAGCGGGTTCCACGAGAAAAAGGCCAGGAGGTAACCGGGCATCGAGTTGGCCACGAACATCTTTCCCGACGCGATCATGTTGGCGCGGGTATAGATCATCGCCGCCATCTGGACGAAGGACGGCGCCCACGGCTTCATCGCCAGGAACACGATGCCGATGGCGACCCCGGTGAACCAGGCCAGGATCACCATCCCCATGGCGCCCGCCGGGTCGTGGATGGTGATCGGCCCCCAGCCCACGTGATAGACGTAGAGCACCACGCTCATCGACAGGATCTGGATATACAGGGCGCCCAGCGCGGCGCTGGCGATGGCGACGGCGGTGGTCATCGGCGCGTGCTTCATCATTGGCGAGGCGGGCCCCTCGGACCCCAGGATCGCCGTCACCGTCCGCGTATGGACCATGTAGAGAAAGATGCCCGACATGATGTAGAGCAGGAAATCGCCGCGGATCGCGGCGCCCCGCATGTCGAGCACCGAAAACAGCAGATAGAACGCCATCACGAACACCACCGTCTGGAGGATGTTCATCAGGATCGCGACCAGCGCGTTGGCGTGCGTCTTGCGCACGGTGCGGACCGTGTTGTGATAGATCAGTTCCAGGACGCTGGCCGCCGTGGTGAGCCGCGTCTCGGTCTGTCGCCGTTCGAACATCGACGTCCCCTCGGTCGCGTCTGCCCCAGTCTCGCGCGGATGTCTTGCCGTTTTATTGCCGCGCCAGCATAAGGAGACGGCGCCGGAATTCAACGCGCCCTGCGCCGCTCTATCCGAGGAGAACCGTCATCGTGGATTACGAGACACTGGTCGAGGCGATGCGGCGTCTGGCGCTGGCCGGGGGCGACGCGATCATGGACATCTACCGCTCCGACCGGATGGACGTGCGGACCAAGGCCGACGAGAGTCCGGTGACCGCCGCCGACGAGGCCGCCGACGCGCTGATCTCGGCGGGGCTCGCGGCCGCGTTCCCCGACGTGACGCTGATCACCGAGGAACAGGTGGCGACCCATGGCGCCCGCGCCGGGACGTTTCTGATCGTCGATCCGCTGGATGGGACCAAGGAGTTCGTCAAGCGGCGGGGCGACTTCACCGTCAACATCGCGCTCGTTGAGAACGGCGTGCCGACCCGGGGCGTGGTCTATGCCCCCGCGCGGGGGCGGCTGTTCTACACCCGCGCCGACGGCCAGAGCGTGGAAGAGGCGGTGCCGTCGACGGACGCGGAGCCGGGCCCCGCAACGCCGATCGCGGTGGCCCGCCCCGATCCCGCGGCGCTGCGGGTGGTGGCGTCGAAGTCCCACCGCGACCAGGCCACCGACGACTATATCGCCCGCTATCCCGTGGCAGAGACCAAGAGCGCGGGATCGTCGCTCAAGTTCTGCCTGGTCGCGACGGGGGAGGCGGATCTCTATCCTCGCCTGGGCCGGACCATGGAGTGGGACACGGCTGCGGGAGATGCCGTGCTGCGCGGCGCGGGCGGCCGGGTGGTGCGGTTCGACGACCACACGCCGCTCGGGTACGGCAAGGAAGGCTACGCCAACCCGTTCTTCATCGCCCACGCGCCGGGCGTCGACCTGCACGGCGGCTGAGCCGCGGGGCGCGCGCCGATGGCCCCGCCCACCGTCAGCGTCGTCGTGGTCAGCCGGGGGCGACCGGACGCGCTCGCCACCTGCCTCACTGGGCTGGGACAGCTCTGGTATCCGCGATTCGAGGTCGTCGTCGTCGCCGATCCGGCCGGGCTGGCCGCCGTGGCGGCACACCCGCTGGCCGGCCGGGTGAGCGGCGTCCCGTTCGATATCGCCAACATCTCCGCGGCGCGGAACCTCGGCATCGACCGGGCGGCGGGCGAGGTGGTCGCTTTCCTCGACGACGACGCGGTGCCCGAGCCGACCTGGCTCGACCACCTCACCGGCCCCTTCGCCGACCCCGAGGTGGCGGCGACGGGTGGTTTTGTGCGGGGGCGCAACGGCATCTCGTTCCAGTGGCGCGCGCGGACGGTGGGGCCGGACGGCTGGGCGGGGGCGGTCGCGGTGCCGGGGACCGACCCCTTCGTCCCCGACCTCGCGCCCGGCCAAGCGGTCAAGACCGAGGGGACGAACATGGCGGTGCGGCGCGCGGTGCTGGCACGGCTCGGCGGCTTCGACCCGCGGTTTCGGTTCTATCTGGATGAGACCGACCTGAACCTGCGGCTGGCCGCCGCCGGGCACCGCACGGTGCTGGTGCCGATGGCGCAGGTCCATCACGGCTTTGCCCCGTCCGAGCGGCGGCGGGCCGACCGGATGCCGCTGACGCTGCAAGATATCGGTGCGAGCACTGCGGTGTTCTGGTCCAAGCATGGCCCCGCCGATGCCGCCGCCGCCGAACGCGCGCTGATAGCGAGCGAGCGGGCGCGGCTCCTCCGCCATCTCCAGCGGGGCACCTGCGAGCCCAGGGATGTCCGCCGGCTCCTGTCCACGCTGGAGGCGGGGCTGCGCGACGGGGCGAGCCGAACCGAGGCGGGCCACGCGGTCGCCCCGGCGCCCCCCTGGCGGGCGCCGCCAGCGCCCCCCGACCCATGCTCCGTCCTGGTGGCCGGGCGGCGCCGCGCAGCGGTCCTCGCCCGTGCGCGCGCGCTACGTGGCGAGGGCGCCGTGGTCACCGCCCTGACCCTCGGGCCAGGCGCCCGCGCCCACCGCGCCGGAATGACCGCCGAGGGTCTGTGGGTCCAGTCGGGCGGTCTCTGGGGGCGGAGCGACCGCGGCGATCCCAGGATCGCCCGCTGGACCATCGCGATGCGGGCCGAGGCCGAGGCGGCCCGTCTGACCGGCCTGCGCAGCCGCGGACCGGCGCCGCCCGTGATCGATCTGGTTTAGGCCCAGCCCCGCTAAGCGGTGGACATCGCCGCGGCCCGAATGCACAACCGCTACGAAATTCGGATGACCGAGGGGAACCTCCATGCAGCGAGACGTTACCAAGGCCGTATTCCCGGTGGCGGGGCTGGGCACGCGATTCCTGCCCGCGACCAAGTCGATCCCAAAGGAGATCATGACACTGGTGGACCGCCCGCTGATCCAATACGCCATCGACGAGGCGCGGGCGGCCGGGATCACCGAGTTCATCTTCGTCACCTCGCGCGGCAAGAGCGCGCTGGAGGACTATTTCGACCACGCCCCGGAACTGGAGCGGGCGCTGGAAGAAAAGAGAAAGACCGACCTCATGGAGGTGCTCGACGCCACCAACATGCCCTCGGGCGCCATCGCCTATGTCCGCCAGGCCGAGCCCCTGGGCCTGGGCCACGCGGTGTGGTGCGCGCGCAGGCTGATCGCCGCCGACGAGCCCTTTGCCGTCATCCTGCCCGACGACGTCATCTCGGGCGAGCCGCCCTGCCTGCAACAGATGGTCGAGGCCTATGCCGAGACCGGCGGCAACATGGTGGCGGCAATGGAGGTGCCCGACGACAAGGCGTCGTCCTACGGCATCCTCGACGTGGCCGAGGACGACGGCAACATGGCCCGCGTCAAGGCGATGGTGGAAAAACCCAAACCGGGGACCGCGCCGTCGAACCTCGCCGTGATCGGCCGCTACATCCTGTCGCCCACCGTGCTCGACACGTTGGAGAGCCAGCGCACCGGCGCGGGCGGCGAAATCCAACTGACCGACGCCATCGCGGCCGAGATCTCGGCCGGGCGGACGGTGTCCGGTCTGCGGTTCCGCGGCCAGCGCTTCGACTGCGGGTCCAAGGCGGGGTTCCTCCAGGCCACCGTCGCCTTCGGCCTGGCCCGCGGCGAGCTCAGGGACGAGTTCGCCACCTATCTGCGCGAACTGGTCGCGAACGGCATGGCGGACTGATCCCGGAGGCGGCGATGAAAACGATCCTCGTCACGGGCGGCGCCGGCTATATCGGCTCGCACGCCTGCAAGGCGCTGGCGCGGGCGGGGTATGTGCCGGTGACCTTCGACAACCTCACGACCGGCTGGGCGGACGCGGTGAAGTTTGGGCCGCTGGAGACCGGGGATCTGACCGACCGCGCGCGCCTCGATGCGGTCTTTGCCGAGCATCGGCCCGACGCCGTCATGCATTTCGCCGCCTATTCCGACGTGGGCGAGAGTATGCGCGACCCCGGGAAATACTGGCGCAACAACGTGGTGGGATCGCTCACCCTGTTCGAGGCGGCGATCGCGGCGGGGTGTCTGGACATCGTGTTCTCGTCCACCTGCGCCACCTACGGCGAGCAGGACGGCGTGGTTCTGGACGAGGACTGCGCGCAGGAACCGATCAACGCCTACGGCGCGTCCAAGCGCGCCATCGAGGACATGCTGGGGAACTTTGCCGACAGCCACGGTCTGCGCCACGTGATCTTTCGCTACTTCAACGTGGCGGGCGCGGATCCCGACGGTGAGGTGGGTGAGTTCCACCGCCCCGAGACCCATCTCATCCCGCTCATGCTGGACGCCATCGACGGGCGGCGCGACGCGCTGACCGTCTACGGCACCGACTACGACACCCCCGACGGCACCTGCATCCGCGACTATGTCCACGTGATGGACCTGGTCGACGCGCATGTGAAGGGGCTGGAATGGCTGGCGGCGGGCAAGGGGAACCGGGTGTTCAACCTGGGCACCGGCAGCGGGTTCTCGGTGCGCGAGGTCGTGCGCCACTCGGCCTCGGTGACCAACCGCGAGGTGCCGGTGACGGACGGCCCCCGCCGGCCCGGAGACGCGACCGCGCTGGTCTCGGGCAGCACCCGCGCCGAGGCCGAGCTGGGCTGGAGCCCCCGCCGCTCGACCCTGGAGACGATGATCGCCGACGCCTGGCGCTGGCATCAGAGCGGCCGCTACGAGCGCTGAGCGGGTGGCGGCGCGCTGTCTCGACCTGACGCGCAGCCTCAGCCGTGTGGGCCGCGGCCCCGCCACCGGCATCGACCGGGTCGAGCGCGCCTACCTCACCGCGATCCTGGCCGCCGACGCGCCCGCCTACGGGCTGGTGCGCACGGCATGGGGGGATGCGTTGCTGGATCGGCGCGGGCTGACGGCGTTGAAGGCACGGCTGGACCGACGCACGCCCTGGGGCGGGCCCGACCTGCCCGCGCGGCTGTCGCGCCGGTTGTCCCCGGCCCGCCGCGCCGCCGAGGCGGACGTGCGGCGCCTGGCGGTCGGCACCGCCCCGCGCTGGCGTCTGGCGGCGCTGTTGGCCCGGCACCTGCCACCGGACGCCACCTACGTGAACGTCGGCCATTCGAACCTGAGCACCCGTGTCTTGGGGGCGGTGGCCGAGGGATCTGGGCGGCGGTGCGTCGTCCTGGTGCACGACACGATCCCGCTGGACTTCCCTCAGTTTCAGCGGCCGGGCACGCCGGACGTCTTTCGCCGCCGGATGCAGGCGGTGTCGACCCATGCCGACCGGGTCATCTGCAACTCCGCCGCCACCGCCAGCGACGTCGCCCGTCACTTCACCGCCTTCGGGCGGGTGCCGCCGCTGACCGTCGCGCATCTGGGCATCGCCACCCTGCCGCCGGATCCGTCGCAGGCGCCCGCGATCCCCACCGACCGGCCCTACTTCCTGACCGTCGGCACCATCGAGCCGCGCAAGAACCACGCCCTCCTTCTCGACGTCTGGGCCGAGATGGCCGAAACCGGGATGACCCCCCCGCCGCGCCTGGTGATCGCGGGCAGCCGGGGGTGGAACAACGACGCCGTCTTTGCCCGCCTGGACCGCGCCGACCCCGACACGGTGGTCGAGGTCGCGGGCGTGCCGGACGGGGGGCTGTCGGCGCTGATGCAGGGGGCGGCTGGGGTGCTGTTTCCCAGCGTCGCCGAGGGCTTTGGCCTGCCCCCGGCCGAAGCGGCGGCCATGGGTGTGCCTGTGGTCTGTGCGCCACTGCCGGTCTACCGCGAATTTCTAGGAGACGCCGCCATTTACGCAGAGTCGCGCGACCTGTATAGCTGGCGCAAAGAGATCGAGGCACTGACCCGGCGCGCACAGGTCGAGCAGCGGAGCCCACACGGCCCGCACGTGTCCCTCCCCACTTGGGAGGCGCATTTCAAGGTTGTATTAAACCTGATCTGATACCCCGCGCCGGACGACTGCCGAAGGGTGAGGAGCGGAGGTTGCGCCTGATCGCCGCCTACGGGCTACGTCTCCAGCGCAAACGCTGGCGGCTGAGGGCCCTGCGCAAGCGCCGTGATCTGCGGGCGGTGGCCGACCGCACCGGGAAAATCCGGCCGGGTGACATCCTGGCCGCCGTGACCCTGCGCAACGAAAAAATCCGGCTGGCGCATTTCCTGAACTACTACCGCGACCTGGGCGTCCGGCACTTTCTCGTGGTCGACAACGGGTCGGACGACGGTGGGCGCGACTATCTGGCGGCGCAGCCGGACGTGTCGCTGTGGGAGACGACAGCGAGTTACAAGCGCGCCCGCTTCGGCGTCGACTGGATCAACTGGCTCGCGCGGCGCTATGCCCACGGTCACTGGCTGCTGACCGTGGATGTGGACGAGTTTCTGGTCTACCCGTTCTGCGACACGCGGCCCCTGGAGGCGCTGACCGACTGGCTCGACTCCTCGTCGATCCGGTCGTTCGGGACCATGCTCCTCGACATGTATCCCAAGGGGCCGCTGTCGGCGCAGCCCTACCGCGACGGCCAGGACCCGCTGGACATCGCGTGCTGGTTCGACGCGGGCAACTACACGATCTCGCGCAACCCGACGTTCCGCAACTTGTGGATCCAGGGCGGTCCGCGGGCGCGCGTGTTCTTTCCCGACCGCCCGGCCAGAGCACCGGCGCTGAACAAGATCCCGCTCGTGAAATGGGACCGCTCGTATACCTATATCAGCTCGACGCACACCCTGCTGCCCCGCGGTCTGAACCTGGTCTACGACGAATGGGGCGGGGAGAAGACCTGCGGCGTCCTCCTCCATGCCAAGTTCCTCGACACCATGGCGGCCAAGGCGGCCGAAGAGCTGGAGCGCCGCCAGCACTATGCCAACTCGGCCGAATACCGCGCCTATGCCGAGACCCTGGCCGACAGCCCGGACCTGTGGTGCCGGTGGTCGGAGAAGTACATCAACTGGCGGCAGCTCGAAATCCTCGGGCTGATGTCCAAGGGGAACTGGGCGTGACGCTGGGCTTCGTCCTCATGTGCCACACGGCGCTGGACCGGGCGCGGCAGGTGGCCGAACATTGGGCCGACCAGGGCTGCCCGGTCGTGATCCACGTGGACCGTCGCGTCGGGCGCACGGCCTTCGAGGGGTTGAAAGCGGGGTTGGCGGACTGCCCGAACGTCGGCTTTTCCCGCCGCTACCGCTGCGAGTGGGGGACCTGGTCGCTGGTCGCCGCGGCGCAGGCGGCGTCGGAGCAGATGCTCGCCGATCACCCAGAGGTCAGCCATGTCTACCTGGTCTCGGGTTCGTGCCTGCCGCTCAGACCGGTGCGGGCGCTGCGCGACTACCTCGCCACCCATCCCCGCACCGATTTCATCGAGAGCGTGACCACGCGGGACGTGCCCTGGACCGTGGGCGGCCTGGATGCCGAGCGGTTCACCCTGCGGTTCCCATTCTCGTGGAAGCGGCGCCGCCGCCTGTTCGACGCCTATGTAGCGCTGCAACGGCGGCTGCGGCTGCGGCGCACGCCACCCCACGGCCTGGTCCCGCACATGGGGTCTCAGTGGTGGTGCCTGACGCGGCAGACTCTGTCGGCGATCCTCCAGGATCCGCTGCGGCCCGACTTCGACCGGTATTTCCGCACCGTCTGGATCCCCGACGAAAGCTATTTCCAGTCGCTGGTCCGCCGCTGCTCGCCCCGGGTCGAGAGCCGGTCGCTGACGCTGTCCAAGTTCGACTTCCAGGGCAAGCCGCACGTGTTTTACGACGACCACCTGCAACTGCTGCGGCGGTCGGACTGCTTTGTCGCGCGCAAGATCTGGCCGCGGGCCGAGCGGCTCTATGCCACCTTCCTCAATCTGCCCGAGGACGAGAGCGGCCGCGCCGACCCCAACCCGGGCAAGATCGACCGGGTCTTTGCCAAGGCGACCGAGCGGCGCACCCGCGGGCGCGCGGGGCTCTACATGGCCGGGCGGTTTCCCAACCCCCATTGGGAGAACGGCAAGACGGCGGGCCCCTATGCCATGTTCCAGGGCTTTGGCGATCTGTTCGAGGACTTTGACGACTGGCTGGGGCGGGCGACCACGGTGCGGGCGCACGGTCACCTCTTTGCCCCCGAACGGGCGGAGTTCGCAGGCGGCGGGCGGAGCTATGCCGGCGCCCTGTCCGATGACGCCGCTTTGCGCGACTACAACCCGGTGGCGTTCCTGACGAACCTGATCTGGAACACCCGCGGCGAGCGGCAGGCGTTTCTCTACGGGCCGCGGGACGCCGGCGCCATCGCGGACTTCGCCGCCTACGACGCCAACGCCCGGATCTTCGTGATCAGCGGCGCGTGGGCGGTGCCCCTGTTCCGCGCCAACCGCGACTTTGCCGACGTGCGCGCCGAGGCCGCGCGCCTCCAGCGGATCGAAAGCGCCCAGATCGACGCCTACCGGTCGATCCACGCCCAGGCGCGGGTCCGCATCTGGACCATGGCCGATCTGGTCGAGGCGCCGATGGAGCCGTTGCAGACCATCATCGAAGAGGTGGGCGCGCGGGCCGGGCGGCGGTTGTCCGAGGCGCCGCGGATGGTCGACCTCACCGGCTTTGGCCAGTTTCTCCAGACGCTCAAGAACCAGGGGATGCAGCCCTACCTCACCGGCGATTTTCCCGCCGAGGACGCCACCGGGCGCCCGCCCGTCCAGCGTCCCAAACCCTATCTGATCCGGTAGCGAGATGGCCCAGCGGTTTTCCAGTTTCATGGTCCTGGCTGCGATGCGCACGGGATCCAACTTCCTCGAAGAGAACCTGAACGCGATCCCGGGCCTGCGCTGCTGGGGCGAGGCGTTCAATCCGCACTTCGTCGGCCACGCGCGGCAGGAGCGGATGGCGGGGATGGACCTGGCCGCGCGCACGGTCGACCCCTTTGCCCTGCTCGACGCCATGCAAGAGCGCACCGAGGGGTTGGCCGGGTTCCGCTTCTTTCAGGATCACGACCGGCGGATTCTGGACCGGTGCCTGCCCGACCCCGCCTGCGCCAAGGTGGTCCTCAGCCGCAATCCTCTGGAGAGCTTCGTCAGCCTCCAGATCGCCCGGCAGACGGGGCAATGGCGGCTGGGCGACATGAAACATGCGCGGCGCGCCCGCATCCGGTTCGACCCTGCCGAGTTCGCGCTGCACCTGGGCGAGGCCCAGGCGTTTCGGATGCACATCCTACGGACCCTGCAAACTACAGGGCAGACCGCGTTCTACCTCGACTATCAGGACGTGGGCGACCTGGACGTCCTAAACGGGCTGGCGGCGTTCCTCGGCACCGAGGGGCGGCTGGCCAAGGTCGAACAAAAGACCAAGGTGCAGAACCCCGCGGGTCTGCGCGACAAGGTCGAAAACTACGACGAGATGGTCGCGGCCCTGGGCGACATCGACCATTTCGACATGGGCCGAACCCCGAATTTCGAGCCGCGGCGCGGCCCCAACGTGCCGGGGTTCTATACCGCGGCGGCGGCGCCCGTGCTGTTCATGCCGCTGCGCGGCGGACCGACAGACCGGGTCACGGCCTGGCTGGCGGGGCTCGATGGGGTGCCGGTCCAGCGGCTCGGCCACGGGCTGAGCCAAAAGGACCTGCGCCGGTGGAAGCGGCAGGCGGGGCGGCACCTGAGCTTCTCCGTGCTGCGCCATCCCCTGGCGCGGGCGCACGCGGCGTTCTGCCGCCGGATCCTGGTGCCCGGCCCCGACTGCTATGCGGATCTGCGCGAGACGTTGCGGACGCACTACGCGATCCCGCTGCCCGAGGGGGCGCCGGGCGCCGACTATGGGCCCGCGGACCATGGACGGGCGTTCCGGGCCTTTCTGACCTTCCTGCGCGGCAACCTCGGCGGGCAAACGGGAGTGCGGGTGGACGCCTCATGGGCCAGTCAGAGCGCGCTGCTCCAGGGCATGGGACAGTTCCTCTTGCCCGACCGCCTCTTGCGCGAGGAGAACTTGGCGCGCGATCTCGACCGGATCTCCGCTGATCTGGGGTTGGCTGCGGTGCCGCTCCCCGACGCGGCGCCCGATCCCGGGCCCGTCGCCCTGACGGACATCCACGACGGCGAGGTGGAGGCGATGGCGCGCGACGTTTACAAGCGCGACTACATGATGTTCGGATTCGAAGACTGGCGGCGCGGCTGACGGCGCTTCAGGCCGCTCGGGTCTCGTTCTCGGCCGTGAGAATGGCGTAGAGCGTCGCGCTGTCCTCGTTGGCACGCAGCTTGGAGCATAGATCGCCCTTGCGCAGGGTTCTGGAGACGCTGGCCAGCGCCTTGAGATGCTCGACTCCCGCCGCATCGGGAGCGAACAGGCAGAAAACCAGGTCCACCGGCTGTCGATCGACGGCGCCATAGTCGATGGGCCGTTCACTGCGCAGAAACAGGCCCCGCACCTTGTCGATGCCGCGCAGCCGCGCATGGGGCAGGGCAACCCCCGCCCCTACGCCGGTGGGGCCCAGCGCCTCACGGTCGAGCAGCGCCTCGACCACGGCGCCGCTCTCCAACCCGTAGACCGACTGCGCGGTGTCGGCCAACTCGTGAAACAGCCGCTTCTTGCTCGTGGTGCCGGAGGTGATCCGCACCGCATCTGGGGTCAGCAGTTTGGAAAGGTTCATGGAAACGTTCGCTTTCCGCGCTGCGGCTGCTGCGCGTTCAGGGTGTCGAGTTGGGGTCGATCCATCCGATGTTGCCGTCGTCCCGGCGGTAGACGATGTTGACCCCGGTGTCTTGTCTCTCGTTGCGGAAGACCAGGACAGGCGCCCCGGCCAACTCCATCTGCATCACGGCCTCGCCCACGGACAGCGACGGGATCGTCGTCTGCATCTCGGCGATGATCATCGGTTGCAGGCTCTCCGGCTCGCTCTCTCCCTCGTCGTCGGCCGCGGCGAGGATATACGAGGACGCGCCGAGCTGTTCAACGGGGTTCGCGCGGTCGCGGTGATGGTCCTTCAGCCGGCGCTTGTAGCGGCGCAGCTGCTTTTCCATCTTGTCGTTGGCCGCATCGAAGGCGGCGTAGATCTCGGTCGCCTTGGCCCGCGCCTGCACCGTCAGGCCCGTCGACAGGTGCACGACCGTCTCGCAGGCGAACTCGTGCGCGTCCTTGGAAAACACCACCAGGGCATCGGTGGGGCGGAACGGATGCTTGCCCATCACCGCCTCGATCTCGGTCTGCACATGGCTCTGGAGGGCCGTTCCGATGTCGATTTGCTTGCCACTGATCTGATAGCGCATTTCGTCTCCTGTGTGATCGCCGTGTCGCAACGGCCGAGGTCAGCGGACGCACGGCCCGCCTGCGTAGGGTTCAAAGCTCCAAAGGAAATCGGTTCGTTCCGCCCCATGACGCGCCCAAGACGGGGTGGGCGACACGGTCGGCGCGCAGATGGCACCCGGCGGTTCGTCGGTCGTCATCGCCGTCATTTGGCGCCGGAATGTCCGCCGTTGTCAATGCAAAGCCATGCGGCAGCGCAGCGCGGGACCCCCCCGCCTCAGCCAAGGCGAAAGCCCTGCCCGAGGTAGACGCGGCGGACGTTTTCGTCGCGCACGACCTCTTCGGTGGTGCCCGACATCAACACGCCGCCGTCGTGCAGGATATAGGCCCGATCGACGATGCCGAGGGTCTCGCGCACGTTGTGGTCGGTGATCAGAACGCCGATCCCCCGCTCCTTGAGCGAGGCGACGAGGGTGCGGATCTCGGCCACGGCGATGGGGTCGACCCCAGCGAATGGTTCGTCGAGGAGGAGGTATTTCGGCTCGGCGGCGAGGCAGCGCGCGATCTCGGCGCGCCGCCGCTCGCCCCCCGACAGCGCTGGCGCCGGGGTCCGTCGCAGGTGGGTGATCGAGAACTCGCCCAGCAGCGCCTCCAGCCGCTCGTGGCGGGTCATTCGGTCGGGTTCGGAGATCTCCAGGATGGCGAGGATGTTGTCTTCGACCGTCATCCCGCGAAAGATCGAGACCTCCTGCGGGAGATAGCCGATGCCCAACTTCGCCCGGCGATACATCGGCAAAAGCGTGACGTCCCGCCCGTCGATCATGACCTGCCCGCCCTCCGGCGTCACCAACCCGGCGATGCAGTAGAAACACGTGGTCTTGCCCGACCCGTTGGGGCCGAGCAGGGCGACGACCTCGCCGCGGTTCAGCATCATCGACACGTCGCGGATCACCGGCCGCTTGCGATAGCTCTTGCGCAGATTGACCACGCGCAAACCGGTGTCGCCGCCGGCGGCCACCGAAAGGCGCGGCGGCGCCATCAGTTGTCGCCGGTTTGGAAAATCGTGCGAACACGCCCCTCCATCACACCGGAGCCGGTGTTCAGGTCGATGCGCAGCCGGTTGGACGACAGCGCCGTCTGACCCTGGGTCAACAGAACATCGCCGGTCATCACCACGGTGCCGGCGTCGATATCGTAGATCGCCTCCTGGGCCTCGGCCGCCTCGGCGCCGTTGGCCAGGGTCACGCCGCCGGTCGCGCGCATCTCGCGAATCCGCCCGCCCCCTTGGGCATAGAAGACGCGGATGCGCCCGGCCGTCATCCGCATATCGCCCTGGGTGACCAAGACGTTGCCGACAAAGGTGGCGGTGCCGTCGGCCTGGTTGACCTCCAGGCTGTCCGACGCGACCTCGACCGGAAGGCTGGTGTCCTGTTTGAGGCCGCCGAAATCGACACCGGTTTCCTGGGCCAAGGCCACCCCAGCGCTGAGCGCCAGGGCCAGCGCGGCAAGACGTATCTTCATCACAGCAATCCTCAGTCCTTGGGCGGCGCGTATAGCAGTTCGACCCCGCCGGTGAAACTCAGAACGTAGGCATCGCCCTCGCGCCGCATCTCCAGCCGTCCGGCGGTCAGGGTGCCGGGGGGCCCCTCGGCCTGGACTGCGCCGGTGGAGGACAGGTGCGTCGCGGCGAGGTCGGTGACGATTTCGTCGGTGGTGGCGCGATAACCGGTCGAGGTGACGACGCGCACCCCCCCGGTCAGCCACAGCGCGTCCTCGGCGCCGTCCAGCCGCGCCGCCCCCGCCGCCATGTCCAGGCGGCCGCCGTCGGGCGTCTCCATCACCCCGATCACCTCGCTCGCCGACCCGCTGTCGGGCCCGTCCGGCGACGGCTGCGCCGCCTCGGCCAGCAACATGATCGCCGTGCCGTCCTCGGTCACGCCCGCATAGGTGGGGTTCGAGATGCGCTGATCGCGCACAATCTCGTCCAGGTCATCGTCGGCATAGGGGATCGTGTCCTGGGCGGTCCGCGGCTCGGACACCAGAAACACCGTCGACAGGATCGCCAGCGCGCCCAGCGGCAGCACGACCTTCAACGTCGCGATCAGGCGGCTATAGGCGTTGTCGTAGTGCGCCATCGGCGGGGGCTGTGTCCTTGCGAACCGTTCGGTTCGGATGTGGGGGCGGGGCGGCCGGGGGGCAAGGGCGCCCTCAATGGGCGAAGATGTCGATCTCGGGCCACCCCGCCAGGTCCAGCCGCGCCCGGGTGGGCAGAAAGTCGAAGCACGCCCGCGCCAGGTCCATCCGCCCCTCGCGCTCCAGCCGTGCGATCAGGGCGGTCCGCAGCGCGTGCAGGTGCAGCACGTCCGACGCGGCATAGTCCCGCTGCGCCGAAGTCAGCGTCTCGGCGCCCCAATCGCTGGTCTGCTGCTGTTTCGAGATGTCGATGCCGACGAGCTCCTGGAGCAGATATTTCAGCCCGTGACGGTCGGTATAGGTGCGGACCAGTTTCGAGGCGATCTTGGTGCAGAACACCGGCTCGGTCAGCGCGCCGAAGGCGTGATACAGCGCCGCGATGTCGAAGCGGCCGAAATGGAACAGCTTGAGCCGATCGCGGTCGGTGAGCAGGCGTTCGAGGTTCGGCGCACGGTCCTGACCCTTGGCGATCTGAACCAGATGCGCCTCGCCGTCCCCGGACGAGAGCTGCACCAGACACAGCCGGTCGCGATGAGGATTCAGGCCCATCGTCTCGCAATCCACGGCCACCGCCGGGCCGAGATCCAGGCCGTCGGGCAGGTCCCCGCGGTAGAGATGGTTGGTCATGTCGCGCGCGCTCCGCTGTGCCGGTGCGTCGTCATAGACCGCGACCGCCCTGGGCCGCAATCGGCAGAGGACCCTGGGCGATGCGCACCTCGGTCCCCCATTCGGCGCAGAGCCGCGGCACGGGATCGGGCGGTGGCGCATCGGTGTAGAACACGTCGACCTCGCGCAGGGATGAAATCCGCGCCGGAGCGCTGCGCCGGAACTTGGAGCTGTCGGCAACCAGGGCGCTGCGCCGGGCCTGACCCAGAATCGTCTGGTTCACCGCCACCTCCTGGATGTCGAAGTCCAGAAGGTCGCCCTCGGCGTCCATCGCCGAGCACCCGATGACGGCCACGTCGAACTTGAACCGCTCGATGGTGCGCACGGTCAGGTCGCCAACAACGCCACCGTCGGACCGCCTGAGCGACCCGCCGGCGATGATCACCCGGCAGTTGGGATTGGCGACGAGGATGTTGGCGACGTTGATGTTGTTGGTCACGACGACCAGCCCGCGGTGCCGGAGCAGTTCCCGGGCCACTGCCTCGACCGTCGTGCCGATCCCGAGAAACAGCGCGCAGTCGTCCGAGATCTCGGCGGTGCAGGTGCGCGCGATCGCGGTTTTGGCCGCGCGATTCAGGCTGCGACGCTCTTCGTAACCGATGTTGCGCACACCCGAGGGCAACACCGCGCCGCCGTGGACCCGTTCGAGGTGACCTGCCGCGGCCAGTTCCGACAGATCGCGGCGGATCGTCTGCACCGTGACGTCAAAGCGTTGTGCCAGATCTTCCACCGTCACCATCCCCTCGCTCTGGGCGATGTCGAGGATTTGCGGCAGCCGGAAGGTGTGAGACATCGTATCCTCCTGTGCTCCTACAAAGGTGTTCGTTTCTGCTCGCTTTTGCAAGGGGCCGGACCGCCGCGCGGGTGCCCTTGCCGGGGCGTCGCGACCCCCCGCCCGCGGGGATTCGACGCAATAGCTTGGCTAACCCATGGTAAACCAGGGAGTTACCACAGGATGACGCCGCGCCACCGGCCTCTGCCGGGCGCCGATTGCGAACAAAAACGAAAAAATCGTGTTGACCGGCGCCGCCCTGCGTGTTCTCAATCGCCGCGCAGAACACGAGCCCCGACCGTCCGCGCCGCTGCGGCCTGGCGGCCGGGTGACAACAAACGTGCGACAGGGAGGGGATCAGATGACGCTGAGGCTGGACGCCGTGGCCAAGTCCGTCGATGGGCAGGTGCACATCCACCCCACCGACCTGACGCTGGAAAACGGCACCATGAACGTGCTGCTCGGGCCGACGCTGTCCGGCAAGACCTCGCTCATGCGGCTGATGGCGGGCCTCGACGCGCCCACCTCGGGGCGTGTCTGGTGGCAGGGCGAGGACGTGACCGGGCAGAGGGTCCAGGACCGCGGCGTCGCCATGGTCTATCAGCAGTTCATCAACTACCCCTCGATGACCGTGTGGGACAACATCGCCTCGCCGATGAAGCTGATGGGCAAGTCCCGGGCCGAGATCGACGCCGCGGTGCGCAAGGCCGCCGACCTGATGCAGCTGACGCCGATGCTGGATCGCAAGCCGCTGGAGCTGTCCGGCGGACAGCAGCAGCGCTGTGCGCTGGCGCGGGCACTGGTCAAGGACGCGGGCCTCGTGCTGCTGGACGAGCCGCTGGCCAACCTCGATTACAAGCTGCGCGAAGAACTGCGCGCCGAGATCCCGCGGATCTTCGAGGAGGCGGGTTCGATCTTTGTCTACGCCACGACCGAGCCGGAAGAGGCGTTGCTTTTGGGGGGCAACACCGCGACCCTGTGGGAGGGGCGCGTGACGCAGTTCGGCCCGACTCCGCAGGTCTATCGCACCCCGGTGGACGCGACGACCGCGCGGGTGTTCTCGGACCCGCCGATGAACTTCCTTGACGTTCGCAAAGAAGGCGGGCGCCTGTTGTTCGGCGACGGCCAGTCCATCGCGGCGCTGGGCAAGCTGGCCGAGCTGCGCGACGGCCCCTACACTGCCGGGTTCCGCCCTAACCACCTGGAGATCGACCGGCCCGCAGGCGAGGTGATGACCTTCACCGCGACCCTGTCGGTCACCGAGATCACCGGGTCCGAAACCTTCGTCCATCTCGACCACCACGGCGCGCGTTGGGTGGGTCTGGTGCATGGGGTGCGCGACCTGCGCCTCGGCGCGCCGATCGAGGTCTACCTCGACCCCGCCCATGTCTACGTCTTCTCGGACGCGGGCGATCTGGTGGCCCCTGCCGCCTACGCCGCGGCCGCCTGAGCGAGGACGACATGGCCAAGATCACCCTCGACAACCTGGCGCATTCCTACCTGCCGAACCCGTCCTCCGAGGACGACTATGCGCTGAAGGAGCTGAACCACGACTGGGCCGACGGCGAGGCCTATGCGCTGCTGGGCTCGTCCGGCTGCGGCAAGTCCACGCTGCTGAACATCATCTCGGGGCTGTTGCAGCCTTCGCAGGGGCGCATCCTGTTCAACGACCGCGACGTGACCCACGCCCCCACGGCCGAGCGCAACATCGCCCAGGTGTTCCAGTTTCCGGTGGTCTACGACACCATGACCGTGGCGGACAACCTGGCCTTTCCCCTGCGCAACCGCGGCCGCGATGCGGCCTACGTCGCCAAGCGGGTGCAGGAGATCGCGGCGATGATCGGCATGGAGGAGATGCTGAACCGCAAGGCGCGCGGTCTGACCGCCGACGCCAAGCAGAAGATCAGCCTGGGCCGCGGCATGGTGCGCGAGGACGTCAACGCGCTGCTGTTCGACGAGCCGCTGACGGTGATCGACCCGCACATGAAGTGGGAGCTCCGGACCCAGCTCAAGTCGCTGCACCACGAGTTCGGGCACACCATGATCTACGTCACCCACGACCAGACCGAGGCGCTGACCTTCGCCGATAAGGTGGTGGTGATGTATGACGGCCGCGTGGTGCAGATCGGCACGCCGCAGGACCTGTTCGACACGCCCGAGCACACCTTTGTCGGCTACTTCATCGGCTCGCCCGGGATGAACCTGCTGCCGGCCGAGGTGCAGGGCAGCGAGGCGCGCATCGGCAGCCACACGATCGCCCTGCCCGCCGCCTATGCCCCGCCAGTGGGCAAGGCGGTGGAGATGGGCGTGCGGCCCGAGTTCGTGACCTTCACCGACGATCCCGCCGGCCTGCCGGTGCGGGTGCGGCGGGTCGAGGACGTGGGCCGGCACAAGATCGTCCGCGCCGACCACGAAGGCACCGCGATCAACATCGTCGTGCCCGAGGGCGCATCCGTGCCCGAGGGCGCCGCGCGCGTCGCCTTCGTCCCCGCGCGGGTCAACGTATATGCCGACGGCTGGCGCGTGCGCCCCACCGAAGCCCCGACCGGAAAGGCCGCCTGAGATGAACAAGACCGTCAATCAAAAGGCGTGGTTCCTGGTCCTGCCGGTGCTGGTGCTGGTGGCGTTCTCGGCGGTGATCCCGCTGATGACGGTGGTGAACTACTCGATCCAGGACACCTTCGGGAACAACGTGTTCTTCTGGGCCGGGCTGGAGTGGTTCGAGGAACTGCTGGCGTCGGAACGGATGTGGGACGCGCTGGGCCGTCAGCTGGCCTTCTCCGCCATCATCCTGGCCATCCAGATTCCGCTGGGCATCTTCGTGGCGCTGAACATGCCGAAGAAGGGGTTTTGGGCCTCGGTCTGTCTGGTGCTGATGTCCCTGCCGCTCTTGATCCCGTGGAACGTGGTCGGCACCATCTGGCAGATCTTCGGCCGGGTCGACATCGGCCTTCTGGGCTACACGCTCGACGCCATGGGGATCGAATATAACTATACCCAGGACGCTCTGGCCGCGTGGATCACCGTCATCGTCATGGACGTCTGGCACTGGACGTCGCTGGTGGCGCTGTTGGCCTATGCCGGGCTGCAGTCGATCCCCGACGCCTATTACCAGGCCGCCAAGATCGACCAGGCCAGCCGGTGGAAGGTGTTCCGCTATATCGAGCTGCCCAAGATGGCGGGCGTGCTGATGATCGCGATCCTGCTGCGGTTCATGGACAGCTTCATGATCTACACCGAGCCCTTCGTCGTCACCGGAGGCGGCCCGGGCAACGCCACCACGTTCCTGTCCATCGACCTCGTCAAGATGGCGCTGGGTCAGTTCGACCTCGGCCCCGCGGCGGCGTTCAGCCTGATGTATTTCCTCGTGATCCTGCTGATTTCGTGGGTGTTCTACACGGTGATGACCAACCTCGACAAACGGGATGGTGTGTAAATGACCGATACCGCATCCGCCCCCGGCGCGGCGTCGATCCCCGGCGACGTGACCGCAGACCAGCCCGTCGCGCGTGCGCGCTCGCGGTTCCGGCCCAACGGCTCGGCCGTGGTGATGATCCTCTATCTCCTGTTCCTGCTCTTGCCGATCTACTGGCTGCTGAACATGAGCCTGAAGACCAACACCGAGATCCTGAACGACTTCACGCTCTGGCCGAACGACCTGACGCTGGACAACTACCGCACCATCCTGACCGATCCGGCGTGGTACATGGGCTATGTCAACTCGCTGATCTACGTGGTGATGAACACGGTGATCTCGCTCGCCGTGGCGCTGCCGGCGGCCTATGCTTTTTCGCGCTACCACTTCATGGGCGACAAGCACCTGTTCTTCTGGCTCTTGACCAACCGCATGGCGCCGCCCGCCGTGTTTGCCCTGCCGTTCTTTCAGCTCTACTCGTCGGTGGGCCTATTCGACACGCACATCGCGGTGGCGCTGGCGCACTGCCTGTTCAACGTGCCGCTGGCGGTGTGGATCCTCGAAGGCTTCATGCGCGGCGTGCCGAAGGAGATTGACGAGACCGCCTATATCGACGGCTATTCCTTCGGCCGGTTCTTCGTGAAGATCTTCATGCCGCTGATCTCCAGCGGGATCGGGGTCGCCGCATTTTTCTGCTTCATGTTCTCGTGGGTCGAACTGCTGCTCAGCCGCACGCTGACCAGTGTCGATGCCAAGCCCATCGCGGCCACGATGACCCGGACGCAGGGCGCGTCGGGAATCGACTGGGGCGTTCTGGCTGCGGCGGGGATCCTGACCATCGTTCCGGGCGCGCTCGTGATCTATTTCGTCCGCAACTACATCGCCAAGGGCTTTGCCCTGGGGAGGGTGTGATGCAAGGGATTGTTAACCTTCTCGCCGTCATCCTCGGGCCTGACCCGAGGATCTTTATGGCCCAAGATCCTCGGGTCGAGCCCGAGGATGACGGGTCAACGTGCGCTCGGGTCGAGCTTGAGGATGACGGTGGGGGCTCGGATGCCCGCGTGCGGTGCGATGTATGTCTACCTGATGACGAACCGCCCGCGCGGGACGCTCTATCTCGGCGTGACGGGCGATCTGGTGCGGCGGGTGTGGCAGCATCGGACCCACGCCGCCCCGGGCTTCACCGACCGCTACAACCTCGAACGGCTGGTGTGGTTCGAGCCGCACGCAGAACCGGGCCTCGCCATCCAGCGGGAGAAGTCGCTGAAACGCTGGCGCCGCGCGTGGAAGATCGCTCTGGTCGAGCAAGCGAACCCTCGCTGGCAGGATCTGTGGGACGAGATCGCGGCGGGGTAGGGGATCGCGTCATCCTCGGGCTTGACCCGAGGATCTCCACGGCCAGAGATCCTCGGGTCAGGCCCGAGGATGACGGTCCAATGCGCCCGCCGGTCGGGCCCAAGGATGACGGTTACTCGCACGAGGAGGCCGCCTAATGGACTGGATGGCGTGGACCTGGCCCTCGGCGGCCTTCTTTGCGGTGATCGCCCTGCTGCTGGTGATCTTTACCGTCCTGGCAATCAAGTATCCCGAGACCCCGCGCATGGGCATCCTGGGGATCGAGACGACGCGGGGCGACCGGCTGTTCATCACGCTTCTGGGCAGCGCCTTCATCAACCTGGCCTGGCTGGGCCTGACCGACATCACACAATGGGTGGGCCTCGGTCTGGCGCTGATCTGGGCCGCCTTCTGCTTCCGCTTCGTCTGAGGCGGACCCGCCACACGCCGCACCGGGAGGGGCGGCGCGTAACCTAACCAACAGAGTTCGTAACGGGAGGAAAGTTACCCAATGAACCGACTATTCAAATCCACCACGGCCTTCGCCGTCCTGGCCACCATGGCGGCGCCCACCGCCTGGGCCGGCATGGACGAGGCGATGGAGTTCCTCGACACCGAGATCAACGGCCTCTCCGTCCTGACCCGTGAGGAGCAGGAGGCGGAGATGCAGTTCTTCGTCGACGCCGCCGAGCCCTTCCAGGGTATGGAGATCAACGTCGTCTCCGAGACGATCACCACGCACGAATACGAGAGCCAGGTCCTGGCCCCCGCGTTCAGCGCCATCACCGGCATCACGGTCACGCACGACCTGATCGGCGAGGGCGACGTGGTCGAGAAGCTGCAGACGCAGATGCAGTCGGGCGAGAACATCTACGACGCCTATGTCAACGACTCGGACCTGATCGGCACCCACTGGCGCTATCAGCAGGTGCGCAACCTCACCGACTGGATGGCGGGCGAAGGCGCTGACGTGACGCTGCCGACGCTGGACCTCGACGATTTCATCGGCACGTCGTTCACCACCGGCCCCGATGGCAAGCTGTACCAGCTGCCCGACCAGCAGTTCGCGAACCTTTACTGGTTCCGCTATGACTGGTTCAACGACGAGAAGAACAAGACCGACTTCCAGGAGGCCTATGGCTACGAGCTGGGCGTGCCGGTCAACTGGTCGGCCTACGAGGACATCGCCGAGTTCTTCACCGGCCGCGACCTCAGCCATCTTGGCGTCGAGGGCGAAATCTTCGGCAACATGGACTACGGCAAGAAGGACCCCTCGCTCGGCTGGCGCTATACCGATGCGTGGATGTCCATGGCCGGTATGGGCGACGTGGGCGAGCCCAACGGCCTGCCCGTCGACGAGTGGGGCATCCGCGTCAACGAGAACAGCCAGCCCGTGGGCTCCTGCGTCGCGCGCGGCGGGGCGACCAACGCGCCGGCCGCAGTCTATGCCGTGACCAAGGCGATCGAGTGGCTGCAGAAGTACTCGCCGCCCGCCGCCGCCGGCATGACCTTCTCCGAGGCCGGCCCGATTCCGGCCCAGGGCAACATCGCGCAGCAGATGTTCTGGTACACCGCCTTTACCGCGGACACCGTCAAGGAAGGTCTGCCGGTGATGAACGAGGATGGCACGCCCAAGTGGCGCATGGCCCCCTCGCCGCACGGCGTCTACTGGAAAGAAGGCCAGAAAATCGGCTATCAGGACGCCGGCTCCTGGACGCTGATGGAGTCGACCCCGGTCGACCGTGCCAAAGCGGCCTGGCTCTATGCCCAGTTCGTCACCTCCAAGACCGTGGACCTCAAGAAATCGGACGTGGGCCTGACCTTCATCCGCGAGTCCACGATCAACTCCGACCACTTCTCCGAGCGTGCACCGCGCCTCGGCGGCCTGGTCGAGTTCTACCGCTCGCCCGCGCGGGTGCAGTGGTCGCCGACCGGCACCAACGTCCCCGACTATCCCAAGCTGGCGCAGCTGTGGTGGCAGAACATCGGCGACGCCATGTCGGGCGCCAAGACCCCGCAAGAAGCACTGGACGCGCTCTGCGCCGATCAGGAGCGGGTGCTGGAGCGTCTTGAGCGCGCCGGCGTGCAGGGCGACCTGGGCCCGGTCATGAACGAAGAGCAGGACGCGCAGTACTGGTTCGACCAGCCCGGCGCCCCGTTCCCCAAGCTGGAGAACGAGGACGAAGAGCCCCAGACCGTCTCTTACGACGAGCTGATCCAGTCCTGGCAGTGAGCTGAACGGGCGGGCGCCTTGCCCGCCCGCCGAGCGACATATGGCGCGGTCCCCCGGGGCCGCGCCGTTTCTCTTGCCCCAATCCCGGTTTGCCGCGACCCTGAGCGCCATGACCGACACGCCTGAGTTCGACTTGCCGCGGTTCCTGCCGTATCGCATGAGCGTTGCGGCCGAACGGCTGAGCTCGGATCTGGCGCGCCGCTATCGCGCCGATTTTGGTATTTCGGTGGCCGAGTGGCGGGTTCTGGCGCATCTGGCCGACGCCGGTGCGGTGTCGGTCCGCGACCTGGAGCGCCGGGTAAATCTGGAGAAATCCAAGGCCAGCCGCGCCGCCACCCGGCTGGAGGCCGAGGGTTATGTCACCAAGGCGGTGAACCCCGACGACCGCCGCCTGCTGGTGCTGACACTGACCCCCGAGGGGCGCGACCTGATGCGGCAGTTGGCCGTCATCGCCCGGGACTACCAATCCCGGCTGGAGGCGCTGCTGGGCCCACATCTGTCGGGCCTCCATGCCGCGCTGGACCTCCTGACCCGCGACCGGACTTGACACTGTTGCAACTGCAACGATATACGGTCCCGTCAGCCCCTGTCATCCAAGGAGCCCCGCCATGAACCAGCAAGACCTCCCGCGCGGCATGGTCCGCGCGGCCGGCACCACCGGCACCACCCCCGGCTACATGCCCGGCTTCGGCAACGATTTTGAGACCGAGGCGCTGCCCGGTGCGCTGCCCCAGGGCATGAACAGCCCGCAAAAGTGCAACTACGGCCTCTACGGCGAGCAGCTCTCCGGCACCGCCTTTACCGCGCCGAGCCACCAGAACGAGCGGACCTGGTGCTATCGCATTCGCCCGTCGGTCAAGCACACCCACCGGTTCGAGAAGATCGACCTACCGCTCTGGCGCTCGGCCCCGGACATCGACCCCGACGTGATCAGCCTGGGGCAATACCGCTGGGATCCGGTGCCGCATTCGGACGCCGCGCTGACCTGGCTCACAGGAATGCGGACGATGACCACGGCGGGCGACGTCAACACCCAGGTGGGCATGGCCAGCCACATCTACCTGGTGACGCAGTCGATGGAGGACGCCTATTTCTACTCCGCCGACAGTGAACTGCTGGTGGTGCCGCAGGAGGGGCGGCTGAGGTTCTGCACCGAACTGGGCGTCATCGACCTCGCGCCCCAGGAGATCGCGATCCTGCCCCGGGGCCTCGTCTACCGCGTCGAGGTGCTGGAGGGTCCGGCCCGTGGCTTCGTCTGCGAGAACTACGGCCAGAAGTTCGAGCTGCCGGGCCGCGGCCCCATCGGTGCGAACTGCATGGCGAACCGCCGCGACTTCAAGACGCCGGTGGCCGCCTTCGAGGATCGCGAGGTGCCCTCGACCGTCACCGTCAAATGGTGCGGCCAGTTCCACCAGACCCGCATCGGCCACAGCCCGCTGGACGTGGTCGCCTGGCACGGCAACTACTGCCCCGTCAAATACGACCTGACCACCTATTGCCCGGTCGGCGCGATCCTGTTCGACCACCCCGATCCGTCGATCTTTACCGTCCTGACCGCACCCTCGGGCGTGCCGGGGACGGCCAACATCGACTTCGTCCTGTTCCGCGAGCGCTGGATGGTGGCGGAGGACACGTTCCGCCCGCCCTGGTACCACAAGAACGTCATGTCCGAGCTGATGGGCAACATCTATGGCCAATACGATGCGAAACCCCAAGGGTTCGTTCCCGGCGGCCTGAGCCTCCACAACATGATGCTCCCCCACGGGCCGGACAAGCAGGCGTTCGAGGGTGCGTCGAACGCCGACCTTCAACCGGAAAAGCTCGACAACACGATGTCGTTCATGTTCGAGACACGGTTCCCTCAGCATCTGACCCGGTTCGCCGCCATCGAGGCGCCGCTCCAGGACGATTACATCGACTGCTGGACGTCGCTGGAAAAGAAGTTCGACGGCACTCCGGGCAAGAAATAGCACGGCGCGGTGGGCGCCCCGGGCCTGTCTCGGGGCGCGCCCGTCATGAGGGGCGGCGGCAGAGGTTCAGGCCCCGATCGTCGAACAACATCACCTTGTCGTGGTCAACGGCGAGGTCCAGCCGCGCACCCCGGGCCACGTGATGCTGGCCGGCGACCTGGACCGTGATGCTCTGATCCCCGTCCAACTCGCCGTAAATCAGCGTTTCGTCGCCCAACTGCTCCACCACGTCGACGGTAATCGTCAGATCGGCCGCGCCGTCCTGCGCGAGAGAAAAGAACTGTGGGCGGATGCCGACCTCCAGCGTCGGCGTCGGGCCCTTCAACCGTTCGGTCACCGCGACCGGGAACGGCTTGCCACCGGGCAGTTCGACGGTGATCGCCCCCGCATCGGCGCTCACCACCCGGCCGTTGACAAAGTTCGTGGTCGGCTGACCGATGAAGCCCGCAACGAACCGGTTGGCGGGATTGTTGAACAGCTCCAGCGGCGCGCCGATCTGCTCGATAACGCCGCCATTCATGACCACGATCCGATTGGCCATGGTCATCGCCTCGACCTGGTCGTGGGTCACGTAAACCATCGTCGTGCCGGTCGCATTGTGGAGCCGGGCCAGTTCGACCCGCATCTCGACCCTGAGCGCCGCATCGAGATTGGAGAGCGGCTCGTCGAAGAGGTAGATCTGCGGCTGGTGGACCAGCGCGCGACCGATGGCGACCCTCTGCCGCTGACCGCCGGACAACTCGCGGGGCCGCCGACTGAGCAGACCCTCGATTTTCAACAGGCGACCGACCTCGGCGACCCGCGCTTTGATCTCGGCTTTCGGTCGCTTCGCGATCCTGAGGGGAAACCCGATATTGTCCGCGACTGTCATGTGAGGATAGAGCGCATAGGATTGAAAGACCATCGCCACGCCCCGTTCCGACGGAATGGCGCTCGTCACATCGCGACCGCCGATCCGCAAGGTGCCGGCGTCGATCTTTTCCAACCCGGCGATGCAGCGCATGAGCGTGGACTTTCCACATCCCGACGGGCCGACCAGCACCAGGAACTCGCCCTCGACCACCGAAATGTCGATATCGCTCAGAGCCCGGTAGCCGCCATAGTATTTCTCGACGTTTTCAATGGAGAGAGAGATCTTGGTATCGGCGGTCATTTCACGGCTCCCATCGTCATCCCAGAAATCATCCGTTCGGACAGAATTGCGTAGACGATGATCGTGGGCACAATGATGATCGTAACTCCCGCAAAGAGGCCAGGCCAATTGTTGGTGTATTGCATGGCGTTTTGCAGTGCGTAGAGGCCCAGCGGCAATGTCCTATTGTCAGGACTGTTCAGCAGCACCAGCGAAAGCTGATACTCGTTCCAAAGCCAGATGAAGTTGAGAATGCCCGCCGTGGCGAGCCCCGGTCCCGCCATCGGCAGCATCACGTAGCGGAACACTTGGAAGTCCGTGCATCCATCGAGAATTGCCGCCGACTCCAGCTCTTTCGGCAAGGACGAAAAGAAACCGGTAAGCAGATAGACTGTGAACGGAATCGAGATGGCGACGAAAACGAGAGATACTCCCGTCAGGCTATCGTTCAGCCGCAGCCATGCCAAGACGGAGAAGACCGGAATGAACAGCATCGGAATCGGAATGGCCATCCCGAGGACGAACACGTTCGTCAGCGTTTCCCGCCCCCGAAACTTGGCCCGGCTGAGAACGTAGGCCGCGGGCGCCGAGACCACGAGGACGATGACCACCGAGACGGTGACCAGGATCAGACTGTTGGGAAAATACGCCCCCAGCTTGCCCACGGTCCAGGCAGTGCCGAAATTTTCCCAGTTCGCCTCGCTGGGGAGGCGGAACCCCGAGCGGAGCACTTCGCGTTTCGATTTGAACGCGCTCAAGACGACCCAGACCATCGATGCGATGGTGAATGCGGCCCAGGCCCAGACAAGACTATAGGCCAGGATGCGCCCGCCGAGGCGCATGAGTGGAGAGCGGCGAGGTGCCGTCTGCGAGATGCCGGCCATGGCTCAGAACTCCAATGAATCGGTTCGCATCAGCCGGCGAATGACGACGATCATGACAAAGGCCAGGACCAGCATGACCACGCCAATGGCTGTGGCATATCCGAGCTGATAGATCGGCTCGCGTTTTCCAAATCCCATGACGTAGAGATAGATTCCGAGCGTATAGAGTTGCTGGGGGACTTGCAGCAATCCGAACGCGAATGGGAATTCGAACATCTTGATCGCGTTGATCACCCAGATAACGAATGAGATCGTCAGGACGTCCCACGTCATCGGCACGGTGATCAGGCGAAACTTCTGCCAGAGACTGGCCCCGGCCAAATCCGCCGCCTCATACATATCCGCCGGAATCTTATCCACGCCGGCCATGATCAGGATCAGAAAGAATCCGGTAAAGACCCAGATCAGCGCAGCCAGCATCGCCCAGAAGATGTTGTCGGGAGACGTCCAGAGCGTCTTGGACAACCCCTCCAGCCCGACACTGGCGAAGGCCGTGTTCAGAAGGCCGATGCGAGGATTATAGATATAGGCCCACATGGCCGACAGCGCGACCACGGATACGATATTCGGCAGGAAGAAGATGAAACGAAAGAACTTTTTTCCCCAGATACCGCTATTGATTAGGATGGTGTAGAGAAACGCCAGTCCCATGATGAACACACCGCCCACCAGCAGGATCATCACCGTATTCCACAGGCTCAGCCAAAAGACGTAGTCGTTCCAGAGCCGCACGTAGTTCTGCAAACCGACGAAGGTTTTCTCTTCGCCGAAGCCAGACCAGTCGAACAGGCTGTAATAGAACGTAAAGAGCGTCGGGAGGAGGAAGAAGAACCCGTAAACGAGGATCGCCGGTGTCAGGAACCCGGCGATCATGCGGCCTCGGATCATGGCGGTCCCCTCCCCCCTCACTTGCGCGCCGCGCGGAGACGCGGGCGCGCACCCCGGCCAGTTCCGATGCCGGGGTGCGTTGCGGTTACTTGTTTTCCCAGTATTGGCGGGTCCGCGTCACCATCTCTTCGATGAACTCGTCCGCCGTCATATCGCCGAGGAAGAAGCGGTTGTGCGTCGCCTCGAAGATGTTCGAGGAATAGTCGGGATAGGCGACCTTGATACCGAGGTTCTCGGCCAGGATCAGGTTGGCGTCGGCGATGGCCTGTTCGGACGCGGCCAGTTCCGGCACCCAGCTCACCCGCGGGTTGGCCACGCCGATGCGCGACTCCTCGGCCATCTTCTTCTGCTGCTCTTCGGAGATGGTGAAGCGGACGAAATCCTGGGCCGCGTCCCGGTGTTCGGTGCCGTCGAGCACGACAAAGCTCACACCGATGGCGGTCACGTCGTCGATGTTGCCCCTGCCGCCCTCGACCATGGGGAACTTCATCGCGCCCCACTCGAAGTCGTCGTCGACCAGATCGGCCAACTCGATGGGCAGCCAGGATCCCACCAGCGCGGCCGAGGACTCCTCATAGGCCAGGGTCGTCTGGGCCGCGGGCCATTGGTATCCGCGGCTCTCATCCGGGATCAGCCCCTCGTCCCAGAGCGCCCGCTCCAGATCGAGCGCCTGGCGCACCGCCGGATCGCGCCACGTCTCGCCGGTCTTGTCTTCCGCCGCGCGCATCAGGAAATCGGGTCCGGCGATCCGCGCAATGAGGTAGTTGAACCAGTGAACGTTGTAGAACGTGATGTCGCTCTCGACCGCGAGCGGGTTGTAGCCGTTGTCGCGGACATTGCGGAGGACGTCGACGAAGCCCTCCCAGGTCTCGGGCGGTGTCTCCATGCCCGCCTCGGCAAAGTGCGCCTTGTTGTAGAAAATCTGCACCGTGTAGAAGGCATAAGGGATCTGGCCGGTCCAGCCGTCGACCTCGGCCTGGGCCAGCAGACCGGGGTGGAAATCTTCGGCGAACGAATGACCCCCGTCGAAGGACGGCCCCTCCAGCACGCTTTGCCATCCCACCGACAGCCCCTCGGCGGCCAGACCGCCGCTCAACGCATCCATGTCGGCGTCCATGATGTCGATCTGGGTGCCACCGGCCAGCGCGTTGCGCACCGTCGTCTGGTTCTGGCGACCGTTCCAGAACACCTTGAACGACACGTCCGGGTTCAGGGCACTGTAGTCGTCCATCCAGGACTGGATCACGTTGGCCTGCGGCTCGCCCTCGTTCCAAAAGGACCAATAGACCAGCTCGGTCTCGGCAATTGCAGCGGTCGCGGCGCCCAGAGACACCAGCGCAGTGGTCGCCGCCGCCATGATTTTCGAGCCCTGTCTGGCCATCCCGTCTCTCCCATGTGGTTCGGCGTCCATCCCTCGTTGGCGCCGTAAGTTGTATTACTACGCATAGAGCACATCATACGTAGTTAAGCAACGCATTTTTGAGATGGGACGTGTCGTCCAGGCTGCTGACCCGGGGGGCGGCCTGCGGCGGTGCCAGGGGCGCTCAGTCGCCGATGGGTTGGAGTTTCGTCACGCCGTGGAGGGCGCCGAGGGTCGAGCGGATCGTCCTAAGATTTTCCACCGCACTCGGCAGCTTGGCCGCCAAGGACGCCATAAGGCAGTCCAGCACAAAGAGCTGGGCATAGCGGGTCCGGCTCGGCAGGTTAAAGAAGACCTCGTCGTCGAACATGTCGACGGCCAGCACCTCGGTCGATTCCTTGGCCAGGGGCGAATCGGCTTGGGTGATCGAGATCACCTTGGCCCCGTTCGACCGGGCCAGCGCCGCGGACTCGACGATCGAGTTCGGCAGGCCGGTGGACGAGATCGACAACAGCACCTCGTCCGGGCCGACGATCGCCGCGGTCATCCTCTGGCGATAGGGGTCGGCGGTGGCCTGGGCGTTCACGTTCAGCCGAAACATCCGGTTCTCGGCCTCGGCGGCAAAGATCGCCGAGCTGCCGCCCACGCCAAAGCAATAGACCATCCGCGCCGCGGCGATCAGACCGGTCGCCCGCTCCAGCGCCCCGGCATCCAACCGGGCCGCCGCCTCTTTTAATGCTTGAGACGCCGAGGTCTGCATCGTCTCGGTGATCGAGGCAGGCGATGAGCTCTTGGAGACCTCCTCGGCCTCCAGATACATCTTGGCGATCACCAGGTCCTCGGCCAGCTTGCGCTTGAAGGCGGCGAACCCGTCCTGCCCCAGCTTGCGGCAGAGGCGCATCACCGTCGGCTCGCTCACGTCGGCGCGCGTCGCGATGGCCTTGATCGAGTTGTTCGACACCCAAGTGGGATCCGACAGGATCAGCTTGGCGATCTGCAACTCGGCGGTGTGCAACTCGGGGACCAGGTTGCGCAGGATCTCCAAGAGGTCGGTGCTGCCGCGGGGGGCGAACCGCGCGTGGCTCCGAGGCTTGATGACCTTCGACTTATCCAACTGCGCGCCCCCGACTGTCGGCCAATCCCGCCCTCATCGCCTAAAAACACCTAGCATTGTCGGGGTCTTCGGCCAACAGGGTCAGATTTCCGCCTGGCAGAGGTCGCTGGCCAGGCGGTCCAGCCCCGCGGTCAGCCCCCCGTCGACGGGCAGGGCCACGCCGGTGATCATCCGCGCGTCGTCGCCGGCCAGGAACGCGACCGCCGCCGCGACGTCGGCCGGCTCGCAGATGCGTTTGAGCGGATACCAGTCCGCGATCTTGTCAAAGAGCGCCGGGTCGTTTTCCAGGCGGCTGTCCCACGCCTTGGTCCGCACCGTCCCCGGCGCGACGGCGTTCACACGGATCCCCATCTTGCCCAGCTCGACCGCGGCAAAGCGGGTGAGGTGCAGCAGCCCGGCCTTGGCCGCGCTGTATCCGGGAAAGCCGTAGACGCCCATACCGTTAATCGAGGCGACGTTCACCACGGCGCCACCCCCGCTCAGGTCGTTGCGCAGCCGGTCGAGGCACCGCCAGGCCGCCGTCAGGTTCAGGTCCAGATCGCGCTGAAAGTCGGCCTCGCCCGCCGTCTTGAGCGTCACGGCGTCGGTGACCCCCCCGGCGTTGTTCACCAGAAGGCGGACGGGATAGTCGCGCGCCGCCGCGCTGGCGTCGGCGACGGCGGACATGTCCAACAGATCGACGCAGCGCGACGCATAGCCCTGGTCCGCGAACGCGGCATCGTTCTCGGCCAGCCGCGAGGCGTCGCGGTCCCACCCTTCCACCGCATAGCCGTCGCCGAGGAGGCGCTCGACGATGGCCCGTCCGATGTCGCCCGCGGCGCCGGTGACAACTGCTGTCGCGTCCATGTGTTCGACCCTCGCACCCGCCCAGTCCTGGAACCGGAGGTGTAGTAAAACTATTTTGTTTGCGCTCTTACATCGTCTGGCGTAGGTTTGCAACGGTCACAGACGAGATGGAACATCTATGCGCCTGACAGAAACTCGGATCGTGGCGATGACGTATCATGAGGTCGTCGTCCCCGCACATCCAGACGCGATCAACTCTCGCGGGGTCGACAAACCGCTCCACATGCTCCCCACAGGCGGCCGTGCCGGATGGTCGGTGCAGTTCGATCAACTGCCCAAACTTCTGTTAAAGCTGGAGTTGGAGAACGGTGTCGTCGGCTGGGGCGAATTCTACCGCGATCACAGTTGGCAGACGGTGGAGGCGATCACCGAGGTGCTGCTCGGCCAACGTCTTACGGATCTGTCGCTCCAGGCGCTGCCGATCCCCCAGGTGCGCGAGCATGACGGGTTCGAGGTCGCGATCTGGGACGCCTATGCCAAATGCCTCGACGTCCCGCTCCACGTTTTGCTTGGGGGAAAGGTCCGCGATGCGGTGAAGGTCGGCGCCTGGTCCAGCTATCGCACCGACGACGAGGTCGGCCCCTATGCCGGCAAGTTCCGCGATCAGGGCTTTGACTGTATCAAGTTCAAATGCGACTTGGCCGACGACGTCGTGGGGTGGTGCGAGGCGATCAGCCGGGACGCGCCGGGGATGCAGGTGATCCTAGACCCGAACCAGCGGTGGGAGACCGCGGGCGACGCGCGCCGGATCCTGCGGGGGCTGGAGCGGGTGGGCAACGTCCTCCTCGTCGAAGACCCCATTCCGATCTGGCAACTGTCCGACTACCGCCGGCTGCGGGAGTTCAGCGCGATCCCCATCGTGCGCCATGTCTCCCTGCCCTACGTGTCGCAGGGCCAGCGGGATCACGACGCCATCTCCGCGCTGACCGAGCACGCCGTGGACGGCTTCAACTTCAATGCCGGTCTGGCCAAGTTCAAGGCGCTGGACGCCATCGCCACGACGGCCAAGCTGTCCTGCTGGCACGGCTCCGAGATCGACCTGGGGATCCTGGAGCACGTCTATGTGCACCAGGCCGCGGCCGCGTCGAGCTGCACCTGGCCCAGCGACATCTTCGGCCGCGCGATCCGGTCGCACGACCTGCTGGTCACGCCGCTCCGCATCACACCCCCCTTCGTCGCGGTGCCCGAGGGCAGCGGCCACGGCGCCGTCCCGGACATGGATCTGATCGAAATACACCAGACGCAGACCCGCGCGTTCCATTACAAGGGGGTCCGGTCGTGAAGAACCCGTTCCCGCACGCCGACGCCGATCGCCACGAGATTTGGGAGATGCTGGTCCGCCGCGACATCGAGGCGCGCGTCGCCGGGGATTGGGAGCTGCACGCGGCCGACATCCACCGCCCGAGCTTCTTTCGCATCGACGCGCGGGGGGCGGACGCGCCCGACAGGTGGCGCCTCGCGGCGTCCGACGGCGAGGGCTATCGCGCGCATTGGGAGGGGTCCGTGCCGCAGCGCGCCGAAACCCGGGATCGCGACACGGTGTCCGCCGCGCTCCACGACGCGACCACCCTGCGGGACATCGACGTCAACGGCGATGTGGCGCTCGCGCACAAAAAAATGGACGGCGCCGGGGCCCCTGCCCAGACGCTCTATCTCTGCCGCAGAATCGACGGGCGCTGGTGGATCGCGGGGATCCTCGGCGCCCTGCCCGATCCCATGGGCACCCGCCCTCCAGCCGCGGCAAAGGTCGCGCCCCCGAGCCGTCAGCACAAGACGGCAGGGCCCTATTCGCCGGTCCTGGAGGTGCGGCCCGGGCGGATCGTCGTGATCTCGGGCCAGGCGGCTTTGGACCTAGACGGAACCGTGCCGACCCAGGAGTTCAAGGCCCAATCCAGGATCACCCTGGAGAACTGCCTGACGCAGCTCCAAGCCGCGGGATGCGATTTCGCCGACGTGTTCAAGGTCAACGTGTTCCTCACCGACCTCAGCGACTGGCCCGCCTTCAACGAGGTCTATCGCGAGATCATGCCAGAGCCGCATCCGGTCAGGACCGCGGTTCAGGCCGGGCTCCTCGACACGTTCCAGGTCGAGATCGAGATGTGGGCGGTGCGCTCATGAAGTGGGAAGATCTGAGCACCGTCGAAATCGACGCTGTGGACCGGTCGGTCCCGGTCATCCTCAACATCGCCGCCATTGAGCAGCACGGCCCGCACCTCCCGCTTAACACCGACGCGGTCATCGGCGCGCTGTTTCTCAACCGTCTCGATGCCGCCGATCCCCAGGCGCAGTTGATCCTGCCTCAGGTCAAGGTCTGCTGTTCGGACCACCACATGGATTTTCCCGGCACGCTGTCGGTGCGCCACGTGGTGCTCCACGACTACGTGCTCGGTATTCTGGGCAGCGCGGCGTCGGCGGGGTTTACCAAGTTCCTGATCCTCAACAGCCACGGTGGGAACCAGGGGATCGGCCAGATCGTGACCGAGCGGTTCGGGTTCGAGAACCCGACCTGCGACATCGCCCTCGTCACTTGGTGGTCCCTGGTCCGCGCCGACCTCCGGGACCTGAGCGACAGCGGTGCGTTCGGGACCGGGCACGCCTGCGAATTCGAAACGTCTCTGATCATGTTCGCCCAGGGGGACAGGGCGATGCCAGACATCCCGCCCGGCGAACACCATGTCCGCAGTCATGCTTGGGCCGACGGCTCGATGCTTCATCCGCCCAGGGGCCACCTCTATCGGTCGATGAAGGCCATGTCGGGCGGCAGCGGCGTGGTCGGCCAGCCCGACGCGGCCACGGCGGACAAGGGCGCGCGCATCTGCGACCTGGTCGTCGCGGCGCTGGCCCAGGTCGTCGCCGATCTGCGCGGCGGCTGACGGATCACCGCGCCCACCCCCCCGATCGCCGCAACTCCCTCAATCCCCGCGGTTTTCCCGGCTCACGTCTCCAGGACCCCTCCCGCCGCCTCCTCAGATTCTGCCTTGCGCGGTCGGCGTGCTGCGGGTAAACGGACCCCCGCGTGGCCCCAATAGCTCAGCTGGTAGAGCAACTGTTTCGTAAATAGTAGGTCGGCGGTTCGAGTCCGTCTTGGGGCACCACTTCTCATTTGGTCTATGGCCCATTGGCCCCCCGGGCGGGGCCAAGCCTGCCTGGGCGCCCCCACCATCTCTCCTTCCACGAGCAGAGACCCGGCGCGCCGGCCGGACCGGCGTCGTCTCAGGTCTTGACCCGCGTGTCTGCCTCGTCGCGTTGCTCTTGGGGCACGATGGCGGCGGCTTCGGGAACGCTGACCGCCTCCTGCGGCTCGTCCTCGGTCACCGGCTGAACCGCCGGGGTGGGGGGCTCCACCGTCGTCTCCTCAGGTTCGGCGCCGACGAGGAGCGGCAACATCTCGGTCGATCCCGGCACCGCGATCACCCCTTCCTGAGGCTCGCGCCAGGCCAGGGTGTCGAACGCGCCGCAGTTCTGGCACACCGGATGCCACTGCGCATGGATGTTCTGGCATTTGTCGCAGACCCATTGCGGGCCGCGCGACACGGTCAGCGCCTTGGCCAGCCAACCGCGCACGACGGCGTCGCTCGCGCCCTCGCCCTTTTCGATGGCCGCCATGAGCGAGACGGACCGCGCGGTGGGATGCGCGGTCGCGAGATCGCCCAGCGCCCGCCGTGCCGCGGGGAAATCCTCGGCGGCGATATTCAGTTCGGCCAGCAGCATCTTGGTCTCGGGATCGTCGGGATGGATCCGGGTGAGTTGCTGGAACCTGCGGATGCGCTCGGTCGGGCTCTCCTGAGGTTCGATCTCGGCAAAGGCGGCGGCGAGGTCGGGATGCGGCCGCACCTCCCACGCCTTCTTGATCACGCGGGTGGCGTATTTCTCTTGGTTGTTGGCGGTATAGCCGCGGGCGGCCATGACGGCGGCGGGCACCAGGTCCGGCGACAGGCGGTTGGCCTCGATCGCCGTCTCCCGCGCCTCCACCGATTTTCCCTCGGCAAAGATGTCCTTGGCCTCGCTCAGGGCCAGGACGGCGTCCCGCCGCTTGTGCACGTCGCGGGGCAGGGTCCCGTGCTTGAGCTTGGCACCCAGGGTCTTGCGCGCGCCGGCCCAGTCCTCCTTGCCCGCTTGCAGCTTGAGCAGGACGTCCTGGGTTTCGTTGTGCTTGGGCTTGAGCGCGAACGCCTTCTCGGCCAGGGCCAGAGCGGTGTCGGTGTCGCCCTCGTCCAGCTTATGACGCAAAAGACCGCGCACCCCGACGAAGCGGGTGCGGTCGTCGTGCAAAAGCTCTTTGTAGACCGTCTCGGCCTTGCGCTTGTCGCCGACCATCTCGGCCGCCTGGGCGGTGATGAGGTTGGTCAACTCGGGCCGCCGGAGATAGCGGTCGGCCCGCGCGGCATGGGACATCGCCTCGCGCCCCTCGCCCGAGGCGAGTGCCAACATCCCGTCGGCCAGGGCGCGATAGCCCTTGCGCTCGCGGTTGCGGGAAAAATAGCGCGAGATCGCTGTCTCGTCCCCGTTCAGGAACCGCACGAGCGCGATGAGGAGGCCGATCAGCTTGAGCAACACCCACGTCGCCACAATGAGCAGCAACGCGGCGATGGCGGCTTGGAACGGCCCCAGCGTGAACTCGACGTCGGCCAGTGCCACGCGGATGGCGCCGTCGGTTTCCATCAACCGTCCGGCGCCCAGGGTCAGCGCCGCGACCACGACGATGAAGAGGACGATCTTGAGCAGGGACCAAAGCATTGGATGCGTCCTCAGTTGGTGTTCGTTTGGGCGCTGACATCGGCCAGAGCGTCGATGGCCGCAACTCGTATCCGAGCGCGGTCGATCCAACCGGACATTGCCGCTTGGCCTTGCTCCGGCAGGGCGTCGAGCTGCGTCAGGGCCGCGGCGACGTCGCCCTCGCGCAGCCGCGCCTCGGCCCGAGACAGGACCGCGTCCGCGTCGTCGCCCTCGCGCTCGCCCAAGGAGCGGGCGCGGGTCTGCGATCGGATGAACGCGCCCAGGCGGTCCATCGCGCCGCCGCCGGTGGTGGCGCGGATCGAGGCGTCCAGCGCATCGCGCGCCGCGTCGGGAAAGGACGCCTGCAGGTCGCGCAGCGTGGCGACGCCCTCAGGCGCGGCATCGGTCAGCGCAGGCGGCAGGCTCTCGCCGCTGGCGCTCTCGTAGGCGCCGACCGCGTCCTGGAACGGCGCGCCGTTCTCCAACGCTGCGGCGATTTGCGACAGGGCCGATAGGGTGGAGATGCGGCGGGTTTCGGACTCGGCCGCCGCTTGGGCGTCCACGATGGCGGCGCCCTGTTCGTCGAGGGCGGCGTCCAGGGCGGCCATGCGCTCATCCAGCTCGGCGTTGAGCGCTGCGACACGCTCGTCCAACTGCGCGTTGAGACCGGCCATCCGTTCGTCCAGCGCCGCGATGTCCTCGGCGGTCGGTCCGCCCGCGCCGTCGACCCGCTGGCTCAGCGCTGCGAGATCGGCCGTCGCACCGTCCACACGGCCGGAGAGGTCGTCAACTGCGCGGCTCAGTTCGGCCACGGTGTCGGCGAGGTCCGCAATCCCGGCCTCGGCCGCTGTGGTGAGCTGGTCCAGCGTGTCCTGGCTGACACCAGCCTCGGTGGGCTGCAACCCGGCCAGCGCCTCGGCCAACTGCGCCAGTTCCGACCGCAGCGTCTCGGTCGTCTGTTGCAACTCGGCGATCCCGCCCTCGGCGGTGTCGATACGGGCGCCGCTGCCGTCGTCCACGCCCAGAGCTTCCAACTGCGCCGCCTGCTCGGACACACGCGCGTCGAGTGCGGCGATGGTGGCGGCGTTGGGATCCTCGCCAGGTTCGTCCATGCCCAGGTAGTAGGCGGCGGCAAAGCCGATGCCCCCGGCCAGCACCCCGCCAAGGAGCAGAGGGACGAAGCCCGGCCCGCGCGGCGCAGGCTCGCTGGCGGCCGGCGGCGGGGTCGGAGCGATGGGGCTCCCCGAGATGTCAGGGGGCGAGCGATCCTCTTCGGCGCGCATCTTGGCGAGTTGCGAGGGGGTGACGGGCTCGTCCGCGGCGGCGGCTGCCGGATCGGAGGGGTCTGCCGACACCTTCTCGCCCGCTTCGCGGTCGGCGGGGTCCGGCACCGCGTCGGCCTGGCTAACCGGCGTGTCGTCCTCGACTTGGGGCGCTGGGTCGGGGTCGGGCGTCGGCATCCCACCCTCCGCGTCGGCCTGGGTGACCGGGGGCGCGTCGGGAGCGTCGGGGGGCGGGGTTTCGGCATCCGGCTGGGCCTCGGCGGCCGAGGCGCCGTCGCCGTCCGTCTCTTCGATGATCACCGCATCCTCGACCGGAGCGGCGGTGTCGTCACCCGCCGCGGGGCCGGGGGTCGTGTTGCGGGATCCGTTCGATCTGCCGGTCTTGCGTCGCGCCACGGTGTCGTTACCCCTTGTCCCTGCAAGCCCCTGTGGGGCCGCCGTTACGGCCTTGGCGAGCTTATCCCCCTGCGTCATCCCCAACAAGCCCGCTGCGTCGGACGACACATCTGCCGCGAGGACAGCGCACACGGCATCGGCCATCGCCACGGCGGTCTTCGCCTCGGCAACGGTGCAAGGGGCAGTCCCGTTCCATGTCGCGGCCACGGCATCGCTGATCGCGACCGCGGCGAGGGGCGCGCGGGCCCGTGCGACCTCTGATCGGAGGAGCCGCGCGCTGCGGGGGGAAAAGAGGGGGAGAATCACCGGTGCGATCCCGGCGAGGGCGGCCTGCCCCGCCGCGCTCAGCGGCTCGGCCACCTGGTCGTAGACGGTGTGGCGCTCAGCCGGGATCCCGGCGCGGCGTAGCGTTCCGGCGACGTCGCCCGCGGTATGGACCCCGGCGAGATGCAGGACCGGACCGGCGGGGCGGGCCGCCACGAGCGCCTGGGCCAGCGCCACGGCGTCGCCCCCGCCGTCCCGGCAGCGCACCCCCCGCGCCCGCAACGCCGCCGCCGTGCGCGGCCCGACCGCCCACAACGCGCGCCCAGCGAGCGCATCATCGGGCATCGCGGCGACGCCGTTTTCAGAGGTGAACACCAGCGTCGCGCGCTCGGGCACAGGGGGCGCGGGGCGGAAGACGATCTTCATCACCGGGGCGACGACGATGTCAGCTGCCCCCCCGATCCGTGCGCGCAGCGCCTCGGCGAACCGCTCGGACTGCGCCGCGGGCCGGGTCAGGAGAACCAGAGGTCGGGGCATGTCCGCTCTCCGCACACGTTGTCAGGGCCGCCCCGCTTTGCTACGCGCCGGAAACCCGCACGACAACCGGCAGAGGCAATGGGCGACACGATCACCGTTCTGGGGCTGGAGAGCAGTTGCGACGACACCGGCGCGGCCGTGGTCGCCTGCGCGCCCGGCGCGCCGCCCCAGATCCTGAGCAACATCGTGGCCGCCCAGGGCGATCTGCACGCCGCGTTCGGCGGCGTGGTCCCCGAGATCGCCGCCCGCGCCCACGTGGAGGCGCTGGACCACTGCGTCGAGGCGGCGTTGGAGGCCGCGGACCGAGGGCTCGCCGATCTTGACGCGGTGGCGGTGACGGCCGGTCCCGGGCTCATCGGAGGCGTGATGGCGGGGGTCATGTGCGCCAAGGGGATCGCGGCGGGCGCGGGCCTGCCGCTGATCGGCGTCAACCACCTGGCCGGGCACGCGTTGACGCCGCGACTGACCGACGGCCTGGCGTTTCCCTATCTCATGCTCCTCGTGTCGGGCGGGCATTGCCAGTTTCTGGCGGTACGGGGGGTCGAGGACTTCGCCCGCCTCGGCGGGACCATCGACGACGCGCCGGGCGAGGCATTCGACAAAACCGCGCGCCTCCTCGGCCTGGCGCAGCCGGGCGGTCCCGCAGTGGAACGCGCGGCCGAGGGCGGCGATGCCGGCCGGTTTGCCTTTCCCAGGCCGCTCCTCGACCGGCCGGGCTGCGACATGTCGTTCTCGGGGCTCAAGACCGCGCTGCTCCGCGCCTGCGACGCCGCCGTCGATGCCCGGGGTGGCCTGACCGAAGAGGACCGCGCCGACCTCTGCGCGGGGTTCCAGGCGGCAGTGGCCGACGTTTTGGCGGAAAAGACGCGCCGCGCGCTCGCCGCCTTTGCCGCGATGACCGGCGCGACCGGACCGCTGGCCGTGGCCGGTGGTGTGGCGGCGAACCGCACGCTGCGCGCCGCGCTGACGGCGGTGGCCGAGACGGCCGGGGCCCGCTTCGTCGCGCCGCCCGCCGCGCTCTGCACCGACAATGCGGCAATGATCGCCTGGGCGGGGATCGAGCGCTATCGTCTGGGGCACCGGGACGGCATGGACCTGACCGCCCGCCCAAGATGGCCCCTGGATACCGCCGCGCCCGCGCAACTCGGCGGCGGCAAGAAGGGCGCAAAGGCATGAGAAGGAGACGACCGCAATGCGATACTGGCTCTTCAAATCCGAACCCTCGTCCTGGTCCTGGGACGATCAGGTGGCCAAGGGCGACGGCGGCCAGGAATGGGACGGCGTCCGCAACTATCAGGCCCGCAACGTGATGCGCGAGATGGCGGTGGGCGACCGCGGGTTCTTCTACCACTCGCAGAGCGACAAGGCGGTGGTGGGCATCGTCGAGGTGACCGCCGAGGCCCATCCCGACAGCACCGACGACAGCGGCAAGTGGGCGTGCGTGGACATCAAGGCGGTGGCCCCCCTGCCCCGACCCGTGACGCTGGCGGAGATCAAGGACACGCCGGACCTGGCCGATATGGCGCTGGTCAACAACACCCGCCTGTCGGTTCAGCCGGTGAGCCCAGAGGCCTGGGCGCGGATCTGTGCGATGGGTGGGCTGGACGACCCCTGAGCGGCGCCGTCCCGCCGGGGATCAGCCGTAGACCGATTCCTTGCCGAAGTGCTTGGTCAGCATGTAGTAGACAACCGCGCGGTACTTGTTGCGCTCGGAGCGACCGTAGGTCTCGATCACGCTGTCGATGGCCTCCATCAACTCGGGGCCGTCGCTCAGCCCCAGCTTCTTGATCAGAAAATTGTTCTTGACCGTCTCCAGCTCGCCCGGCTGGGTCGCGGCGATGGTCGAGCTGTCGGCGTTGTAGATCGCCGGCCCGCAGCCGATCGTTACCTTCCGCAAGAGGTCCATGTCGGGGGTCATCCCGCACTTGCGCCGCAAGTCGTCGGCGTATTGGCCGATCAGTTCGTCGCGTTTGCTCATTTGCATCCTCCGCCTTGGGCCACGCTGTGCGCGCGCCTGGATCCAGTCAAACGTCACGCCGTCGCCGTGGCAACGCCCAAGCACGACCGCCGCGCGGACAAGCGGGAAGGTGCGACATCGCTGCCGCGGCGAGGAGCCCGGCGGACCGCCTAGGCTGGCCCGCCGGTGGACATCAATCGTCCCTCGCTAATTCCTGTCACTCACGGGAAAATACCCGCAGGAATCGCACAAAACCATGCGAACATGCGAAAAATTGCGGGTCAATCAACTCTTTTGAACTAAGGTTTTCATAATTGCACACGGCCGTGGCGGGAGGTGCGGATGCGGTGGGACGATGTAAAGGTGGCGCTGGCCGTGGCGCGGGAGGGCACCTACCAGGGCGCGGCCGAGCTTCTGCGGACCAGCCACACCACCGTGGGACGGCGGATCGCCGCGCTAGAGGCGCGGCTGAAGGCCGAACTCTTCGACCGCCGTGACGGGTTTTGCCAGCCGACAGAGGCGGGCCGCGCCCTCATCGCCGCCGGCGAGCGGATGGAAGAGGCCATCGGCCGCATCGGTCCCCGCCTGGAGGCCACGTCGGACAGCCCCGAGGGCACGGTGCAGATCACCACGATGCTGTGGATCGCCAAGCGGTTCCTGTTGCCCGAACTGCCCGCCTTTCGCGACCGCTATCCGCGGATCCGCTTTTTCTTTTGCACCGACGTTCTGGACTATGTGCGCATGGCCGGGACCGACAACATCTCGCTGCGCTTCGAGTTGCAGCCGTCACGGGAAGAGGTGGAAAAGGAGATCGCGCATGTGCCCTTTGCCGCCTACCGCAGCACGTCTGCCACCACACCGCCCGGCACCTGGGTATCGTCCCACGGTGGGCGGGTAACGTTCCGGCCATATACCTGGATCGCCGAGGCCGAGGGCGACGCGCCGGACCTGGCCGTCCTCGGCACCGATGCCGAGTTCCTGGTCGAGGCGGTGCGCCTGGGTATCGGCTATGGCTATCTGCCCATGGTTCTGGCCGAGGGCGACCCGACGTTGGAGCGGGTGCCTGGGCTCCACCCCAGAATGCGGGTGATCCGTGCGCTGATGGAGCACCGCAGCCTCGACAGCCCGCATGTGCGGGCCGTCACCCAGTGGCTGGAAACGGCGCTGGGCGGGCTGAGTGTCGAGGCCCGCCCAGCCGCTCAGTAGCGGTAGTGCTCGGGCTTGAACGGCCCGTCCGGAGACACCCCGATATAGGCCGCCTGCTCGGCGTCGAGCTTGGTCAACTTCACCCCGATCCGGTCGAGGTGCAGGCGCGCGACCTTCTCGTCGAGGTGCTTGGGTAGGATGTAGACATCGTTGTCGTACTCGTCGCCGCGGGTCCACAGCTCGATCTGCGCCAACACCTGGTTGGTGAACGACGCCGACATGACAAAGCTGGGGTGGCCGGTGGCGTTGCCGAGGTTCAAGAGCCGCCCCTCGGAGAGCAGAATGATGCGATTGCCCGAGGGCATCTCGATCATGTCCACCTGCTCTTTGATGTTGGTCCACTTGTGGTTCTTCAGGTTCGCCACCTGAATTTCGTTGTCGAAGTGGCCGATGTTGCCGACGATGGCCATGTCCTTCATCTCGCGCATGTGCTCGATGCGGATCACGTCCTTGTTGCCGGTGGTGGTGATGAAGATGTCGGCGGAACCGACCACGTCCTCCAGGAGCACCACCTCGAACCCGTCCATCGCGGCCTGGAGCGCGCAGATCGGGTCGACCTCGGTGACCTTTACCCGCGCGCCGGCGCCGCGCAACGACGCGGCCGAGCCCTTGCCCACGTCGCCATAGCCCATGACCACCGCGACCTTGCCCGCCATCATCGTGTCCGTGGCGCGGCGGATGCCGTCGACCAGCGATTCCTTGCAGCCATACTTGTTGTCGAACTTGGACTTGGTGACGCTGTCGTTGACGTTGATCGCGGGGAACGGAAGCTGCCCCTGCTTCACCAGCTCATAGAGCCGGTGCACGCCCGTCGTGGTCTCTTCGCTCACGCCCTGGATGGCGTCGCGCTGGCGGGTGAACCAGCCGGGGTTGGCGGCCAGACGTTTGCGGATCTGCGCAAAGAGCGCCTCTTCCTCTTCGGACTTGGGGACTGCGATCAGGTCCTCCTCGCCCGCCTCGACCCGCGCACCCAGCAGGATGTAGAGGGTCGCATCGCCACCGTCGTCGAGGATCATGTTCGCCGGCTGGTCGCCGAAGTCGAAGATCTTGTCGGCATAGTCCCAGTATTCCGGCAGCGTCTCGCCCTTGATGGCAAAGACCGGTACGCCGGCCTTGGCGATGGCTGCCGCGGCGTGATCCTGGGTCGAGAAGATGTTGCACGACGCCCAGCGCACCTCGGCGCCCAGCGCCACCAGCGTCTCGATCAGCACGCCGGTCTGGATGGTCATGTGCAGGCTGCCCGCGATGCGCGCGCCTTTGAGCGGTTTCGCTTCACCGTACTCGCTGCGCAGAGCCATGAGGCCCGGCATCTCGGTCTCGGCGATATCCAACTCCTTGCGGCCGTAATCGGCCAGCGCAATGTCCTTAACGATATAATCGGCCATGGGTCCCCCGGGGTGTTCGGCATGTGGCAACGGTCGCGCGTTCCTATCAACGCTTCCCCGGCGCGGCAACGGCCCTGGGCGATGGCGCGGAACGGACCGCGGCGCGCGGCGTTTTCCGCACAACCACCGGAGACCGCAATGCCCTCAGACAGCCCCCGAGACGAGGTTCGCGCCGGGCCCGGCGACGCCGGCGCGTCGGACGCCCCGCGCGCCCTGCCCGAGACCCCGCAGGATCGCCGCACCAAACGGAACGCGACGCCCTTCGCCGCCGCCGTCGTGGCAGTGGGGGTGGCCATGGTCGCGCTCTGGTGGGCGATCACCTGAACCGCGGAGCTGTGAGGGGGGCTGCACCCGCCCGGCCACTTTGCTAGGACGGACCGACACCGTTCGCCGGACCACGCCATGCCCCCTCGCGCCCCTCGCGCCTGGCAGCGGATGCTGTCGGGCCGCCGTCTCGACCTGCTGGACCCGACCCCGATGGACATCGAGGTCGAGGACATTGCCCACGGCCTGGCTTTCGTGGCGCGGTGGAACGGGCAGACCGCGGGCGACTACCCCTACTCCGTGGCCGAGCATTCGCTGCTGGTGGCCGATCTCTTTGCCGGGACGGCGCGGCGGGTCGATCCGCGCTGGCATCTTGCCGCGCTCCTGCACGATGCGCCCGAATACGTGATCGGCGACATGATCTCGCCGGTAAAAGCGGCGGTGGGCCCGGGCTACAAGCGGCTGGACGACCGGCTGGCGGCGGCGATCCACCTGCGCTTCGGCCTGCCGGCCGAGGTGCCCGCGACGGTCAAACGGCAGATCAAGAAGGCCGACAGGGTGTCGGCCTGGCTGGAGGCCGTGCAGATCGCGGGGTTCTCCGAGGAGGAGGCCGATCGGTTCTTCGGCCGCCCGGCGCCCGAGTTGGCGGCGCACCGGATCGCACCGCGTCCCCCGGTGGAGGCGCGCGCGGCCTACCTCGCCGAACACGCGCGCCTTATGGCGCTGATCTAGCTAAGCGCAGCGGTCTCGCATCACGCCTGCCACGACCCAGGGGCGGCGCATGGCCTCTCGACAACCCCCGGTGCCGCGGCGGCCGCAGCACGGTCGGCAGAAGCGCCGCCCCCGGGGAGTGGAGCAGCGCTGCCCGGCGCGCGGCCGGGCGGGACAGGCGCGGTCGGCGCCGTGCCGCTCCCGCGGATCTCACCAAAGGCTGCGATAGTCCTCGGGCCGATAGCGCCGATCCCAGTCCTTGGGCTTCCGACGGCCCTGCGGGGCGGGGGGCAGTGTGCTCTCGAACCGCGTCGCGGTGAAGAGCGTCTGGGCAAGAATTGTGAGCACGACTATCTCCTTTTCCATCTGGTGTCTGCGAGGAGATTGCTCGAGGTTAGAGGAATCGGCGATTCAATCCGCCTGAACACATGTTAGTCAGAGTTTTATATGTCCGAGACGGTCCCCCTCCCCTCCCTCGCTGCGCTGCGGGCGTTCTCTGCGGCGGCGTCGGAGGGCGGGTTCAGCGCCGCAGCGCGCGAACTGAACGTCACCCACGCCGCCGTCGCCCAGCATGTCCGCACGCTGGAGGCGCATTTCGGCGTACCGCTGATGGTGCGGGCGGGGCGGGGGATGGCCCTGACCCCCGAGGGCGAGATACTGGCGGCGGGCTTGAGCGACGGTTTTGGCACCATCGCGGCGGCATGCCGGGATTTGGCGGCGCAGGGCCGCGACCGCCCTCTTCGGATCAGCACCACGCCCGCCTTTGCTGGGACCTGGCTGATGCCGCGGCTGGTGCGGTTCTGGACCGACCACCCAGAGGTGCGGCTGGAGGTGGTGCCCGATCACCGTCTGGCCGACCTGCGCCGCGACGGCTTCGACGCTGCGATCCGCTATGGGCGCGGCCCCTGGCCGGGGGTCGAAAGCGAGCGGCTGATCGCCGCAGATCACGTCGTGGTCGCCCCGACCGCCTGGGCCGCCAAGCTGTCGGGCGCCACACTCCCCGACCTGGTCACGCATCCCTGGGTGCTGGAGGTCGGCCGCAACGAAGAGCGGCTATGGGCCGCGAGCCGCGGCCTGGACCTGGACCGCGCCGACGTGCGCGAGCTGCCGTCGATCACTTTGGTGCTGGAGACGGTGCGCTCGGGCTACGGTCTGACCATCGCGCCGGCGCCCTTGGTGGCGCGGGAGCGCGAGCTGGGCACGATCCTCGCGCTGCACCATGACTGCGGCGGCGACACGGCCTATCACCTGCTGACGCGGCCCGGCGACACCGGACCAGCGCTCAAGACGTTTCGCCGCTGGCTGCGGCGCGAGGCGCGCTAACCGCGGGCGCCTAGCGCGGCGAGCGCTTGGCCAGGATCCGCTGCAACGTCCGGCGGTGCATGGACAGACGCCGCGCCGTCTCGCTCACGTTGCGGTCGCAGAGTTCATAGACCCTCTGGATGTGCTCCCACCGCACGCGGTCGGCCGACATCGGGTTTTCCGGCGGCGGCGGCAGCGCGTCCTCCTGTGTCAGGAGCGCATCGGTGATCTCGTTGGCGTCGGCCGGTTTGGAGAGATAGTCGGTGGCGCCGATCTTGACCGCTGCGACCGCCGTGGCAATGGCACCATAGCCGGTGAGGACCACGACGCGACTGTCCTCGCGCCGCTCGCGGATCACCTCGACCACGTCCAGACCGTTGCCGTCCCCGAGCCGTAGGTCGACCACTGCATAGGCCGGCGGGCGGGCGGTCGCGATGGCACGGCCGGCGGCGACGCTGTCGGCGGTCTCGACCGCAAAGCCCCGCTTTTCCATCGCGCGGGCGAGCCGCTTGAGAAACGACTCGTCGTCGTCCACCAACAGCAGCGACGGGTCGTCCCCGATTTCACGCGGCGCAGAGTCGCTCATTAGGGCATCCTTCCGCTTCCTGTTCGGGCAACTCTAGTCCCCGGCCCGCCCTCGTCAATCGCGATGCGGTCAGGCCCGCTCTAGGAAGCACGCGACGGTCTGCGCCATTTCCTCGGCCTCCACCCCGCCGCTGCCGCCGTTGGGTGCGCCGCGAAAGAACTCGACGAAGCCGTGATCGGGCAGCACCAGATAGGTGAACACCGAGTGATCCATGAGATACCAATCGGGGTCGTCGGTGGCGCGTTTGGCATAGTAGGTCTTGTAGGCCTTGGACGCGCGCGCGACCTGCTCGGCGCTGCCGGTGAGGCCCAGCATCTGGGGGTGCAGGTAGTCGGTGAACTCGGCCAGCACTTCGGGCGTGTCGCGCTCGGGGTCGATGGTGATGAACACCGGTTGCACATCGTGGCCCTGCGCGGCGACCAGATCGGCAACCTCGGCATTGCGCGCGGCGTCGAGCGGGCAGACGTCGGGACAGAAGGTATAGCCGAAATAGACAAGCGACGGGCGGTCGAGGACATCGGCCTGCGTCACCGTCTCTCCGGTTTCGGACACCAACTCGAAGTCCCCTCCGATGGCCGCGGCGCCCCCGGCGATCTGCGACGTGCGGCACTCGGCAAAGCGGTCGTCGCCGCCGGTCCGCGTCGTCCACCACACCGCCGCGGTGGTCAGGGCCAGGGCTGCGGCCGCCCCACCGGCGATCCAGATCGGTTTCATGGCCACCTCCTGTGGGATTGGGCGCCGCATTGATGTCGCGCGGTCCCGGGTTCTACAAGGGGCGAGGATGACGCAGACGGACATCTCTCACACGGCGGACGATGCGCCGATCTTTGCCACCGCGCTCAGGTCCAACTGGGTGCGATTGCGAACCCAAGTTCTGCTGCGTTGGGTCGCGATCCTGGGGCAACTGGTGGCGATCACGGTCGCCCAGCGGCTGTTCGACCTGCATCTGGAGCTCGGCTGGATCTATCTGGTGATCGGGATCTCGGTCTGCTCCAACCTCGTCGCCGTCTTTGTCTACCCCGAAAACCGGCGGCTGAGCGAGCCTGAGATGACCGGGGTTCTGCTCTTCGACATCTGCCAGTTGGGCACGCTCCTGCTGCTGACCGGGGGGCTCAACAACCCCTTCGCGCTGTTCGTCCTGGCGCCGGTGACGATCTCGGCCACGGTGCTGCGGCTCGGGCCGATGCTTTTGGTCTGCGGCGCGGCGATCCTTTGGATCACCGTGGCGGCGCGCTGGCATATCCCGCTGATCACCGAAGACGGCTCGGTGATGCGGATGCCCGAGGATTTCGTGTTTGGCTTTTGGGTCTCGATCGTGATCGGCACCCTGTTCGTCGCCGTCTATGCCCGGCGGGTGACGGCCGAGATGTCGGCCATGGGCGACGCGCTTGCGGCGACGCAGATGGCCCTGGCCCGCGAGCAGAAGCTGACGGATCTGGGGGGTGTCGTGGCGGCGGCGGCGCACGAACTGGGCACCCCGCTGGCCACGATCACGCTGGTGAGCGGCGAACTGGCCGAAGACCTGGAGGATCCCGACCACCTGGCCGATGTTCGCCTGATCCGCGAGCAGGCGGACCGCTGCCGCGACATCCTGCGGTCCATGGGGCGGGCGGGCAAGGACGACCTGCACCTGAAATCCGCCCCCCTCGGCGCCGTGGTCCAGGAGGCCGCTGAGCCGCATCAGGGCCGTGGTAGGGCGCTGAACTTCGACATCCGCAGCGCCGACGGCGCCGACGACCCGCAGCCCCAGATCCAACGCCGGCCCGAGATTGTCCACGGGTTGCGCAATCTGGTTCAGAACGCCGTCGATTTCGCCGCCAGTCAGGTCTGGATCGACGTGCGCTGGACAACCGACGCGATCATCCTGCGGATCGCCGACGACGGCCCCGGCTACCCCCAGGAGATGCTGCCGCGGCTGGGCGATCCGTTCCTGCGCGGGCGGGGCGCCGCGCTGTTCCGCCCCGAGCGGCCGGGCTACGACGGCATGGGCCTGGGCCTGTTCATCGCCAAGACATTGCTGGAGCGCTCGGGTGCCGAGTTGAGCTTTGCCAATGGCTTCGACCCGGATGCGCCCGACCGCCGCGGACCACGAACCGGCGCCCTGGTCGAGGTCGTCTGGCGCCGCGACCGCATCGCCGCCGACGCCCCCCGCGACGCCCTGGGCGAAAACGAGGCGTTCCATCCCTGATCCCATTCGCACGCGCATCGGGCGATTAACGTTCTGTTAAGTCTCCCCGGCGCACGCTGGGGGTGAGTGAAGTGGGAGTGGTGGTCTGTGACGGAACTGTTGATGCCCGAGGTCGCGTTCGCCGTGGCCCTGTCCACCGCCATCGGCTGCTGCATCGCGCTCGGCCTGGCGTTTCTCTGGTCGGGGCGGACGGCGGCGCCCGACTGCGTCCCCGATGACGGCGCGGCCAGCATCGTGCTGGAGGACGGTCACCTGGTCGACGCCACAGACGCGGCCGAACGCCTGTTGCTTGCGGGCCGCGGCGACGCGCGGGCCGAGGACGTGGCCCTCGCCCGGCTGGAGGTGCGGTTCGACAACCTGCGCGCGTCGCTGGCCTCCATCGCGCGCACCGGGCGGGCGCAGCTGGTCTCGCGCGACGGAACCGCGCTCTTGCGGATCCGCGCGGACGGACGGCGGGTGCGGCTGTCGATGGTCGATGCCGAGACGGTGACGGTCGCGCCCGGTCTGGATTCAGGCACGCTGTCCGAGATGGAGCGGGAACTGGACGCCCTGCGCTCGGTCCACGATTCGGTACCGTTTCTCGTCTGGCGCCAGCGGGCGGACGGCACGATCACCTGGATCAACCGGACCTATCTGGACACCGTCGCGGCCGCCCTGCCCGAACGGGCCGGCACCTGGCCGCCCCCCGCCCTTTTCGAGGTCGGCGATCTGGTCGCGGACGGCGCGACACCCCAGCGGCCCCGCCGCCTGCGCCTGACCGCGGGCGGGACCGGCGAGGCGGGTCCCTGGTTCGAGTGCCACTTTGCCGCGGTCGGCGGTGAGGTGCAGGTCACCGCCGTCAGCGCCGAGGACATGGTCGCAGCCGAAGAGACCTCGCGCGGGTTCGTGATGACTCTGTCCAAGACCTTCGCCAACCTGACCACCGGCCTCGCCGTGTTCGGCAAGGATCGGCGGCTGGCGCTGTTCAACCCCGCGCTCACCGACCTCACCGGGCTGCCGGTGGATCGGCTCTTGTCCCGGCCGACCCTCTTCGCCTTTCTCGACGCGCTCCGCAGCCGCAACGTCATGCCCGAGCCCAAGGACTATCGCTCCTGGCGCGCTCGCATGGCCGATCTGGAGGCGGCGGCCAGCGAGGGACCCTATACCGAGACCTGGCACCTGCCCGACGGGCGCTGCTATCGGCTGATCGGCCACCCCCAACCGGACGGCGCGCTGGCGCTGCTGTTTGAGGACATCAGTGCCGAAATCGGCCTTTCCCGCAGCTTTCGCGCCGAACTGGAAGTCAACCAGGCGATCCTCGATTCGCTCGACGAGGCGGTGGCGGTGTTCGACCTGAGCGGCACGCTGACCCTCGCAAACCGCATGTATGAGGCCCTATGGGAGGTCGCGCTGCGCGAGCGCGTCACCGCGCCCACGGCGGGCGAGGCGGTGGCGCAGTGGCAGGCGCGCTCCGCCCCCAGCGCGGGCTGGGGCGCTTTGCAGGACTGCCTGACAGGACGCGACGGCAACGAGCCCTGCACCGCCGACATGCGGTTGCTCGACGGACGCGCGCTGCGCTATCGCGTGTCGCCCCTGCCCGGACGCGGAACACTGGTGCGGATCCAGGTCCGCCCGGAGACGCAGATCCACGAGGTGCGCAGCCTGCGGGACAGCGGCCGTCTGCACTTGCGCGCCGAGGCCTGATCGGCGCTTGCGGCCCCCGGCGGGCGCGGCCAAACTGCGCCTCGTGACCGATTGCACCGCCACCCTCGCGCTTGCCACCCCTGACGAGACCACGGCGCTGGGACGCCGCCTGGCGCCGCAGCTGCGCCCGGGCGACACGTTGCTGCTCGACGGGCCGATCGGCGCTGGCAAGAGCCATTTCGCTCGCGCCGTCATCGACGCGCGGCTGCGCGCCATGGGACGGCGCGAGGACATCCCTTCGCCCACCTACACGCTCGTCCAGACCTACGAAGCGGGGGATGTGACGCTGATCCACGCCGACCTCTACCGCCTCGCCGGGCCCGACGACGCCGCCGAACTGGGCCTGGAGGACGCCTGGGACGCAGCGATCTGCCTGATCGAGTGGCCCGACCGCCTGGGGTCCGACGCCCCCGCCGGCGCCTTGCATCTGCGGCTGAGCCTCCGCCCGGACGGCGGGCGCGACGCGCAGCTCACGGGACCGGCGGACCGCTGGCGCGCCGTCCTGAGCGATCTGACGACGGCCGGTGCCGTCGATGCCTGACGCGCTGATGCTGTTTGCCGCCGGGTTCGGCACCCGCATGGGCGCGCTGACCCGCACAATGCCCAAGCCGCTGTTGCCCGTGGCCGGGCGCCCGTTGATCGACCGCGCGCTCGACCTGGCCGCGGCGGCGGGCATCGGCCGCATCGTCGTCAACGCCCATTACCGCGCCGCGCAGATCGAGGCGCACCTGGAGCACCGCGACGTTGCGGTCTCGCACGAGGCAGCCGGGATCCTGGACACCGGTGGCGGCCTCCGCGCCGCGCTGCCGCTCCTTGGGCGGGCGCCGTGCTTTACCCTCAACCCCGACGCGGTCTGGCGCGGCGCCAACCCCCTCAGCGCCCTCGCCGACGCCTGGCGCCCGGACGAGATGGGCGCCCTCCTGATGCTGCTCCCCGCCGAGAGCGCGCTGGGGCGGGACGGCCGCGGCGACTTCTCCGCCGACGCAAACGGCCGCCTGACCCGTGGCGGCCAGTTCCTCTATACCGGCGCGCAGATTCTCGATCCGGTCTGGCTGGATGGGATCGAGGACGACGTCTTCTCGCTGAATGTGGTCTGGGACCGGATCGCGGCGGAGGGGCGTCTCTACGGCATCGTCTACCGCGGCGCCTGGTGCGACGTGGGCTCTCCTGCAGGCCTGGACGCCGCGGCGGCGCTGCTCGAAGAGAGCCATGTTCGCGCCGAGTGAAGGGCCGCGCCTCTTCGGCACGCCGCCCGGCGTCGACTTTGCCGAGGCACTGGTCGCAGGCCTGACCGCGCGCCTGGGCGACGCCCCGCCGGAGTCGTGGGCACGGGTCGACATCCTGGTCAACACGCGCCGGATGCAGCGGCGCCTGCGCGAGGTGTTGGCCGCCGGTCCCGCCCGCCTATTGCCGCGGGTGCGCACCATCGCCGACCTGATGGCCGATGCCGACCTGCCGCCGCCCGTTTCGCCGCTCCGGCGACGTCTGGACCTCGCCCGCCTGATCGACGCCCTGACGCGGCAGCAGCCCGATCTGGCCGGGACGCCGCCGCTGGCCCTGGCCGAGAGCCTGGCTGCGCTCCTCGACGAGATGCAGGCCGAGGGGGTCGCGCCCGAGACCCTGGAGCGGCTCGACGTCGGCCCGCACTCGGCGCACTGGACCCGCAGCCTGCGCTTCGTCGGCATCGCGCGGACCTATCTGGAGGCGACGGGCGGGGCCGATGCCGAAGCCCGGCAGCGCGCCGCGGCGCTGGCCACGGTCGCGTCCTGGGAAGCGGCGCCACCGGGCCACCCGGTGATCGTGGCGGGCTCGACCGGGTCGCGCGGGGCCACCGCGATGCTGATCCAGGCGGCGGCGCGCCTGCCCCAGGGGGCCGCGGTCCTGCCCGGCGTCGACCGCCACATGCCCCAGACGGTCTGGGAACGGCTGAGCGACGCGATGACGGGCGAGGATCACCCTCAGTTCCGCTTTGCCCGGTTGGCGGCGGCGGTGGACCTAGCGCCGGGCGACATCGCTCCCTGGACAGCGGACGACCCGTCGGCGGCGCGCAACCGGCTGATCTCGCTGGCGCTGCGCCCGGCCCCCGTGACCGACCAGTGGCTCTCCGAGGGCCCGGCGCTGGGTCCGGTGGACCCGGCCGCAGCGGGCCTCTCGCTGATCGAGGCGGTGTCGCCCCAGACCGAGGCGCTGGCCATCGCGCTGCGCCTCCGACAGGCGGTCGAGGACCGGCAGACCGCCATGCTGATCACTCCTGACCGGGTTCTGGTCCGGCGGGTGGTCGCCGCGCTCGACCGCTGGCGCATCGTCCCGGACGACAGCGCCGGGCGCCCCTTGGGCCTCTCGGCGCCCGGCCGCCTCCTGCGGATGGTGGCGGCGGGGATGGGGCGGGCGGTGACGCCCGAGACCGTGTTGACCCTGTGCAAACACCCGCTGACCCGCGCGGGGGGCGACGGCCGCGGCCCGCACCTCCTCCACACGCGGCGGCTGGACCTGTGGCTGCGGCGGCACGGCGGGCCGACCCTGACTCCCGCCACGCTGACCCGCTGGGCCGAGGATGCGGACGACGTGGACGCGACGGTCTGGGCGGCCTGGATCGCCGAGATCGTGGCGCAGATGGCAGGGGCCCAGGGCGGCGCCCTGCCCCGCCTCGTCGACACGCACCTGGCCATTGCTTCTGCGCTGGCCGACGGGGACGCGGAGGGCGGCGGCACGCTCTGGGCCGACGCGGCGGGCACCGAGGCGCGCGCCGCCATGGACACCCTGACCGACGCTGCGGCAGAGGACGACCGGCTGAGCCTCGCCGACTACCGCGCGCTGATCGATGGGGTGCTGGCCGACCGCGAAGTCCGCGAGGCGGTGGAGAGCCGCGCCGACGTCTCGATCCGCGGCACCCTGGAGGCGCGGGTGCAAGGGGCCGACGTCACGATCCTGGCCGGGCTCAACGAGGGCGTCTGGCCGTCCGCCCCTGCGCCCGATCCTTGGCTGAACCGGCCGCTGCGGCAGGCGGCGGGTCTCCTGCTCCCCGACCGGCGCATCGGGCTCTCCGCCCACGACTTCCAACAGGGGGTGGCGGGGGCCGAGGTCGTCCTGTCCCGCGCGGTGCGGGACGACGACGCCGCGACGGTCCCGTCCCGGTGGCTGAACCGGCTGACGAACCTCCTGGCCGGGCTGGTGGACACCGGCGGCCCCGAGGCCCTGGCGGCGATGCGCCAAAGGGGCGCGGTGTGGACCGCCCTGGCCGCCGGGATCTCGGCGCCCGGCGATCCGGTGCCACGGGCGCCCCGGCCGTCGCCCCGCCCCCCCGCGCCGCTCCGGCCGCGGGAGATCTCGGTGACCGAGGTGCAGACCCTGATCCGCGATCCCTATGCAGTCTACGGGCGGCGCGTCCTGGGTCTGCGGCCCCTGGACCCGCTGCACCCGGCGCCCGACGCGCCGCTGCGCGGGACGGTGATCCACGACATCTTCGAGGCGTATCTGCGGACCGGCACGGACCCGCACCGCCCCGATGCGGCCGATGTCCTCCTGGCCTGCGCCGACGCCATTCTGGACCGCGACGTGCCCTGGCCCGCTGCACGGAAGCTCTGGCGCGCGCGCATCGCCCGGGTTGCCGACTGGTTCGTGGCTGGCGAGCGGGTGCGACAGGCCGACGCCACCCCGGAGCCTCCCGAACGGCGCGGACGACTCATCCTGTCCTCTGCCGTGACACTGACGGGCAAGGCCGACCGGATCGACCGGCGCTCGGACGGCCGGCTCGTCATCTACGACTACAAGACCGGGGCCCCGCCCTCCGAGCGGCAGATCGCGCATTTCGACCGCCAGCTTCTGTTGGAGGCCGCCATGGCCGAAGCGGGCGCGTTCGAGACGATTCCGGCCGCCCGCGTCGCCGCCATCGCCTATATCGGCCTCGGTGCCGCGCCGGTCGAGGCGCTCTACGACCTCGACGACCCCGAGGCGCCGTTTTCCGTGGCCGAGACCCTCGCAGGGCTGGAGGCGCTGCTGGCGCGCTATCTGGACCCCGCGACCGGCTACACCGCCCGGCGGGCGATGCACGGCGTGCGGTGGGACGGCGACTACGACCACCTGGCACGCTTCGGCGAATGGACGGACGCGGACCCGCCCGCGCCCGTGGACGTCCCATGAACGAGGCGTCGCAGAGACAGATCGCGGCGGCCGATCCGGCGCGCTCCACCTGGCTGTCGGCCAATGCCGGGTCGGGCAAGACGCGGGTGTTGACCGACCGCGTCGCCCGCCTCCTCCTCGGAGGTGCGCCGCCGCAGACGATCCTCTGCCTGACCTATACCAAGGCCGCGGCGACCGAGATGCAGAACCGGCTGTTTCAGCGGCTGGGGGGATGGGCGATGCTGCCCGATGCGCGGCTGCGCGCCGAGTTGGCCGCGTTGGGGGTGGATGACGTGACGGCGCCCGACACCCTGGCGCGCGCGCGGCGGCTCTTTGCCCGCGCCATCGAGACGCCGGGCGGGCTCAAGATCCAGACGATCCACTCGTTCTGCGCAGCGCTCCTGCGGAGATTCCCGCTGGAGGCCGGGGTGCCGCCCCAGGTGGTCGAGTTGGACGACCGCACCACCGCCCAGATCGTCGACGCCTGTATCGAGGAGCTGGCCGAGGTCGATCCAGACGGCTGTGTCAGCGATCTGGCGCAGCACTACACGGGCGAGGACTTCGTCGCGCTCTCCCGCGCGGTCATCGGCCAGCGCGACCTCTTCGACCGCGGCCACGACGACGCGGCCCTGGCGCGCACGTTGGGCGTGCCCAAGGACGGGGCGGCACCTGCGCTGGGACCGGAGGACCGCGACCTACTGGCGCAGATGGTCGCGGCGATGGACGCGCACGGCACCGCAACCGACCGGGCCCAGGCGCCGATCCTGGCCAAGGCGCGCGATCTGCCCGCCGCCGAGGCCCAGATCGCGCTGGAGTCGTGCCTCCTGACCACCAAGTTCGTGCCGAAGACGGGGAAATATCCCAACAAGGCCGCGCGCGCAGCGCTTGGCCCCGCAGCCGACGAGGTCGACACCCTGATCGAACGGGTGGCCGAGGCCCGCGAGGGGCGCCTGGCGCTGGCCGCGTGGGAGCGGACGGTCGCACTTCACCGCTATGCCCGGCACCTCCTGCCGACCTACGCGGCGCACAAGACGGCGCGGGGCGGCGTCGACTTCGACGACCTGATCCTCAAGGCGCGAGATCTCTTGACCGACAGCGCGGTGGCGTCCTGGGTGCTCTACCGGCTCGACGGCGCAATCTCGCACATCCTGGTGGACGAGGCTCAGGACACCAGCCCGACCCAATGGGAAGTCGTGGCGGCTCTGGCCGCCGAGTTCGCCGCTGGCGAGGGCACCCATGCGGCGGGCGAGCGCACGCTGTTCGTCGTCGGCGACAAGAAGCAGTCGATCTATTCCTTCCAGGGCGCCGATCCCGAGGCGTTCGACCGGATGCAGGCCGTGTTCGCCGCGCAGATGGAGGGGGCCGCGCCGCTCTTTCGCACCGAACTTCTGCACTCGTTCCGGTCGTCGCGGGCGATCCTGTCGACCGTCGATCGGGTCTTCGACGGCCCCGCCGGGGTGGGGCTGGGCCGCGACGTCCGCCATCTGGCGTTCCACGGGACGTTGCCGGGGCGGGTGGACCTGTGGCCGGTGGTGGCGAAAGAGGCGACCGACACCGACGACGTGCCGTGGTTTGCACCCGTGGATTTGGTCGCCCCGGGCGATCCCACGGTGCGGCTGGCCGAGGCGGTGGCAGGCGAAATCGACGCGATGATCCGGCGGGGCGACGCGCTGCCCCGCCCCGACGGCACCCCCCGACCGGTGGGCGCCGGCGACATCCTGATCCTCGTGCGCAGCCGCAAGGCGCTGTTTTTCGAAATCATCCGGGCGTGCAAGGCGCGGGGGCTGGAGATCGCCGGGGCCGACCGGATGATCCTGACCGCCGAGCTGGCGGTGCGGGACATCGTGGCGCTCTTGTCGTTCCTCGACACGCCCGAGGACGACCTGTCGCTCGCCGCGGTCCTGCGCTCGCCCCTCTGCGGGCTGACCGAGGCGCAGGTCTTCGACCTCGCCGCCGACCGGCCGGAGCGGTTCCTGTGGCAGGTGCTGCGCCGCCGCCGCGCCGATTTCGCCGGCGTGACCGACATGCTGGACGACCTGCGCGCCGCGGCGGATTACCTGCGTCCGTTCGAGCTGATCGAGCGGCTGCTGACCCGGCATGGCGGGCGCGTACGCCTCACCGCCAGGCTGGGGGCGGAGGCGGAGGACGCCATCGACGAACTGATGACCCAGGCCATGGCCTATGAGCGCACGGAGGTGCCCAGCCTCACCGGGTTCCTGTCCTGGCTCTCGGCCCGCGACGTGGAGGTCAAGAGGCAGGCGGCGGGCCGGGGGCGCGCCATCCGCGTCATGACCGTCCACGGCGCCAAGGGGCTGGAGGCGCCGGTGGTGATCCTGCCGGACACCACCAGCCCCCCGCGCCCCGGCAGCTCGGAGATCCTGGTCGCCGAGGGCGTGCCGCTCTGGCGGACCCGCGCCGCCGAGATGCCAACGGCGATGACGGCGGCCAAAGGCGCGGCGGACGCGGCCGACGCGGCCGAGCGCGCGCGGCTCCTGTACGTCGCGATGACCCGGGCCGAGACTTGGCTGATCGTCGCCGGGGCGGGCGATCCGGCGCGCCTGCGCAACACCTGGTATCGCGCGGTCGAGGAGGCGATGGAGGGCGCCGCGGCCCCCCTCGTTACGCCGGTGGGGCCGGGGCTCAGGATCGAGACGGGCGCCTGGCCGGACGCGGCCGACGCCCCGGCCGACGCGGGCGCCGCCGCACAGATCGCTTTGCCCGCTTGGGTGGATCGCCCACCCCCGCCCGACACGGCGCCACCACCGCCCCTGTCACCCTCGGACCTGGGTGGGGCCAAGGTCCTGCCCGACGAGAGCGCCGATGCCGCCCTGGCCGAAGCGGCGACCCGTCGAGGGACCGCCCTGCACCGCCTGCTCGAACGGCTGCCCAGTCTGGCGCGCGACACCTGGGCTGCCCGGGGCGCACGGATGCTGGCCGAGGACGGCATCGTTCCCGCCGAGGACGCGGCCGCGCTCGTCGACGAGGCGGCGCGGCTGATCGGCACCCCCGCGCTCGCGCCCCTGTTCGGCGCCGACAGCCTGGCGGAGGTGGACATCGCCGGGCCGCTGGCAGCATTGGGCGGGCGGATCGTCGCCGGCACCGTGGATCGGCTGTTGATCGCGCCCGACCGGGTGATGGCCGTGGATTTCAAATCCAACCGCCGGGTCCCCGTCGGACCCCAGGACGTGCCCGAGGGCGTGCTGCGGCAGATGGGCGCCTATGCCGCCCTGCTGGCCGCGGTCTATCCCGGCCGCGTCGTGGACACCGCGATCCTGTGGACCCGCACCGCGACGCTCATGCCGCTGCCCTCGGCGTTGACCGACGCGGCGCTGCGCCGGGCCGCGCCCGCTTGACGCTCGGCGGGACGGTTCTTAGGTAGCCTGCACCCCCTCAGGAATGGAGTTCCGCCATGGCCACCGTCGCCGTCACCGACGCCACCTTCGACACCGAAGTCAAGAACGCCGACATTCCCGTCGTCGTGGATTTCTGGGCCGAGTGGTGCGGCCCCTGCAAACAGATCGGCCCGGCGCTGGAACAGCTCAGCGACGAATACGAGGGCCGCGTGAAGATCGTAAAGGTCAACGTGGACGAGAACCCGCAGAGCCCCGCGCAGATGGGCGTCCGCGGCATCCCGGCGCTGTTCATGTTCAAGGACGGCCAGGTCGTGTCGAACAAGGTCGGCGCGGCGCCCAAGGCGGCGCTGGAAAACTGGATCAAGGAAGCGATCTGAGGCGCGGCGCCCGGACCGCGGACCCACGGGGCGCTCACCGGGCGCCCCTTTGATTTGGAGACGGCGATGAGCGACTTTCCCGGCTGGCACGGCACCACGATCATCGGCGTGCGCAAGGGCGGCGAGGTGGTGATCGCGGGCGACGGGCAGGTGAGCCTGGGCCAGACCGTGATCAAGGGCACCGCGCGCAAGGTCCGGCGGCTCAGCCCCGGCGGCCACGACATCGTTGCGGGGTTCGCCGGATCGACCGCCGACGCCTTTACCTTGCTGGAGCGGCTGGAGACCAAGCTGGAGGCGGCGCCGGGGCAGCTGCAGCGCGCCTGCGTTGAGCTGGCCAAGGACTGGCGCACCGACAAGTACCTGCAAAAGCTGGAGGCGATGCTGATCGTCACGGACGGCCGCGACCTCTATGTCGTGACCGGCGCAGGCGACGTGCTGGAGCCCGAACACGACGTTACCGCCATCGGCTCGGGCGGCAACTACGCCCTGGCCGCCGGGCGCGCGCTGATGGACGGCGACCTGTCGGCCGAGGACATCGCCCGCCGCGCCATGGCCATCGCCGCCGACATCTGCGTCTACACCAACGGGTCGCTGACCGTGGAGCGCCTTCAGGCCTGACCGCGCTTGCGGGCCTCCATGTAGGCCCGCAGCACCGCGTTCATCCGGGTCTGATACCCCGGCCCCTCGGACTTGAAGAACGCCAGTATGTCTGCGTCCAGCCGCAACGAGATCGGAGTCTTGGGCTCGGGAACGACCAGGTCCGCGCGGGTCCAGTCGGGCACGAACCCTTCGTCGTCCGCATTTTCCACATCGACGGTATCGAACCGGTCCCAGTCGCTTTCGCTACGCATCTTCCGCGCCTGATCGACGGTAACGCGCGTCATATTCTTGTTGCTCATGTCGCCTGGCCCTCCTGGCCGTGATGAGGCGGATCGTATCTCCGCGTAGCGCGTAGATCACAGTGGCCACGCGCCCGTTGACGATGCCGATCGCACTGCGCCGTTGCTCGATATCGCTCCGTGCAGGCAGGTCGACATATGGTCCGCCGAACACCTCCAGCGCGTCATAGAAGTCGATGTAGTGCTTCGCGATGACCGCCCTGCGTTTGTCCCCGTCCCATTCGAAGTCCAAAGAGCTTGCCTCGCGCCGACCCCTGTAAGGGGTGCGCACATCCTGTGTATGCGCTGTGTATATACGTATGCGCCATGCATGACTCCGTCAAGCCGCTGGCCCCTTCAAACTCCCGCTCGCAATCCGTATGTGACCGCGGAGCACGAAAGGACCCCCATGACCGACCTGACCCCCCGCGAGATCGTCAGCGAGCTGGACCGCTTCATCATCGGCCAGAAGGATGCCAAGCGGGCGGTGGCGGTGGCGCTGCGCAACCGCTGGCGACGCAAGCAGTTGGAGGGCGACCTGCGCGACGAGGTCTATCCCAAGAACATCCTGATGATCGGCCCCACCGGCGTCGGCAAGACCGAGATCAGCCGCCGCCTGGCGCGGCTGGCCCGCGCGCCGTTCCTCAAGGTCGAGGCGACCAAGTTTACCGAGGTCGGGTATGTCGGCCGCGACGTGGAGCAGATCGTGCGTGATCTGGTCGAGGCCGCGATCACCATGACCCGCGAGGCGATGCGCAGCGATGTGGCCGCGCAGGCCCAGCAGAACGCCGAGGACCGCGTGCTGGCCGCGATCGCCGGGGACGGCGCCCGCAGCCAGACGCGCGAGATGTTCCGAGGCAAACTCCGGCGGGGCGAGCTGGACGATACCGAGATCACGCTGGACCTGACCGAGACGTCCAACCCGTTCGGCAACATGGAGATGCCGGGCATGCCGCCGGGACAGGGGATGATGAACTTGGGCGACATCTTCGGCAAGGCGTTCCAGGGCAGGACGGTGCGCAAAACCCTGACCGTCGCCGAGAGCTATGAGGTTCTGCTGCACGAAGAGGCAGACAAGCTGCTCGACGACGAAGCAGTGACGAAACAGGCGCTGGAGGCGGTAGAGCAGAACGGGATCGTGTTCCTGGACGAGATCGACAAGGTCTGCGCCCGGGCCGAGACGCGCGGCGCCGATGTCAGCCGCGAGGGGGTGCAGCGCGACCTGCTGCCGCTGATCGAAGGCACGACCGTTTCGACCAAGCACGGGCCGGTCAAGACCGACCACATCCTGTTCATCGCCAGCGGCGCGTTCCACGTCGCCAAGCCCTCGGACCTGCTGCCCGAGTTGCAGGGGCGGCTGCCGATCCGGGTGGAGCTGCGCCCGCTGACCGAAGAGGACTTCGTCCGCATCCTGACCGAGACAGACAACGCCCTGACCCGGCAATACTCGGCCCTGATGGGCACCGAGGAGGTGACGGTGACGTTCTCGGAGGACGGGATCGCCGCACTGGCCCGCATCGCGGCCGAGGTGAACCGCAGCGTCGAGAACATCGGCGCCAGGCGGCTTTATACCGTCATGGAGCGCGTGTTCGAGGACCTGTCCTTCGACGCGCCCGACCGGGCCGGGGCCGAGGTGACGGTTGACGCGGCGTTCGTCGAGTCGCACCTGGGCGAGCTGTCCCGCTCGGCCGACCTCAGCCGCTACGTGCTCTGATTCCCTCTGTCCTTCGCCTGTGGGCGGAGGCATAGGGCAAGCATGATCCCCTCCCGGGCCTTCCTGCGCGACAACGCGCCGTTCCTGTCCGTTGGCCTTTTGCTGACGTTTTCGTCCAGCTGGGGGCAGACATTCTTCATTTCGGTCTTCGCCGGCGAGATCCGGGCGGAGTATGGGCTCAGCCACGCGGGCTGGGGGGCGATCTATTCGGCCGGAACGACGGCGTCAGCCCTGGTGATGGTCTGGGCGGGGGCGCTGACCGACGTGTTGCGGGTGCGGGTGCTGGGCAGCCTGACGCTGGTCGGTCTGGCGCTGGCCTGCGTCGCGATGGCGGTGTCGTGGACGCTCTGGACGCTGGTCGTCGCGATCTTTCTGCTGCGGCTGGCGGGGCAGGGCATGTGCAGCCACATCGCGCAGGTCGCCATGGCCCGCTGGTTCGTGGCGACGCGGGGGCGGGCGCTGTCGGTGGCGGCGATGGGGTTCTCGCTGGGCGAGGCGATCCTGCCGCTGACCTTCGTCGCGCTGATGACGGTGCTCGACTGGCGGGTACTGTGGGTGGTGGCGGCGGTGCTGGCGCTGGCCGCGCTGCCGATCACGGTGCGCCTGTTAAGGTTGGAGCGCACGCCCCAGGCCATCGCGGCCGAGACCCAGGCGGTCGGAATGGGCGGGCGGCAGTGGAGCCGCGCCGCGATGGTGCGGCACTGGCTGTTCTGGTGCCTGGTCCCAGCGGTGCTGGGGCCCTCGGCCTTCAACACCGCGTTCTTCTTCCAACAAGTCCACCTGGCCGAGGTCAAGGGCTGGGCGCATGTGGAGCTGGTGGCGTTGTTCCCGATCTATACCCTGGCGGGCGTGGCGGCGATGCTGGTCTCGGGCAGCCTGATCGACCGGATCGGCACCGCCCGGCTGATGCCGCTGTATCAACTGCCGCTGGCCGGCGCGTTCTTTGTCATCGGGACGACCGACAGCCTCGCCATGGCCGCGGTGGGCCTGATCCTCATGGCGACGACCCAGGGGTTCAACTCGACCCTCCCAGCGGCGTTCTGGGCCGAGTTCTACGGCACCCGCTACCTAGGAGCGATCAAGGCTCTTGCGGCAGCGATCATGGTGTTCGGGTCGGCTCTGGGCCCGCTCCTCAGCGGCTGGCTCATCGACCGCGGCCGCGACTTCCCGGACCAGATGGTGGGGATCGGCGTGTTCTTCTGCGCGGTCTGCGCGGTGTTGACGGTGGCGGTGGGGCGGGCACGGCCCCTGCTACCGCGGGCGGCGGAGGTAGACATAGTAGGCTCCTGATCCGCCATGGCTCCGGTGCGCCTCGGTGACCTGAAGCACGGCGGCGCGCAACGCCCCGGAAGTCAGCCATTGGGGCACCTGATGCTTGAGCGCCCCGCGGCGGGTAGGGATCGGCCCACCCTCGTCGCGGTCGCGGCCCTTGCCGGTGATGACCAGGACCAGGCGCTTGCCCGCTGCATGGGCGTCGAGGATGAAGCGGTTCAGGCGACCCTGCGCGTCCGCGAGGGTCATGCCGTGCAGGTCAAGCCGCCCCTCGATCCCGAGCTTGCCGCGCTTCATCCGTGCGAAGGTCTTTTTGTCCATCGCGAGCGGCTGCGCGGCCAGGCGATCCGACAGGGCCGGGGACAGGTCGTGGCTCGACCGAGGCGTGGCGTGGGCGCCGATGTTGAAACCGCTGAGGTCGGGCGCCGGGTCGGCCGGACGCTTCGCAGCCGCGCCGGGGGTTTTCGGTGCCGGCGCCGGCGTCTTTGCCTGTCTGTGCGGATGGAGCGGCTTGGCCGTATGGGCAACCTGCCGCCACAACGCCTCTTCGTCGGGCCGCAGCCCGCGGGGCTCCTTCCGCCGGGTCATGGATCAGATGCCTGGCGCGAAGGCAAAGGCCATTTCGATGGGCAGCAGCGCCACCATCCGGCCCCCGTCGCGCACCTGGCCCGCGGCACGGCCCGCCGCCCGACCGGTGCCATAGAAGATGTCGGCCCGCTGTGCCCCCTTGATCGCCGAGCCGGTGTCCTGGGCCACGGTCAGCCGCCGCAGCGGCGCCTTGCCCGCCTTTTCGATCCAGACCGGGGCGCCGAGGGGGACGTGCGCGGGATCGACCGCGATGGAGCGCAAGGGCGTGACCGAACGGTTCATCGCCCCGAGCGGCCCCCGATCAGGCGGGACCTCGTTCACCTCGCGAAAGAACACGTAGGACGGGTTGTGGCGCAAGAGCGCCGCGCCCTCTTGGGGATTGCGGCGGACCCAGTTGCGGATCACGTCGGCCGACACCTGGTGGTCCTCATAGATGCCGCGGCGCACCAGCTCGCGGCCCACGGACCGGTACTCGTGGCCGTTCTTCCCTCCATATCCCACGCGCAGGGCGGTGCCGTCAGGCAGGCGGATACGCCCCGAGCCCTGGATCTGGAGAAAGAACGCATCCACCGGATCGTCCACCCAAGCGATCTCCAACCCCTTGCCGTCGAGATGGCCGTCCTCCTCGATCTCGGCCCGGGAATACCATGGAAGGACGTCCAGGTCTGGCGGCACGCGATAGACGGGGTGGCGATAGGGGCCCTCGCGGCGCAACGATCCCCTCAGCTCGGGCTCGTAGTAGCCGGTGAAGAGCATGGGCGCCCCGTCTTCGATCAGAACGGGACGAAAGAACGTCTCGAAAAACGCGCGGGCGTTGGGGCGGGTGTCGGCGATCGCGCACAGCGCCTCCCAGGCCTCACTCCTCATGTCGCGGCAGGTCTCCAGATAGACCTCCAGAGCAGCGTCGTGGTCGTCGTAGGCCCAGCCGCGCAGATCGCGGAAATCAAGGATGCGGTGGGTCACCTCCGCACCGGCCGGGGCCCCCGCGCCCAAAACGCAGGCCAGGGCGGCCGCGGCTGCGGCCCGCCTCATTCGCCAGTGGCGACGAGCTGCCAGTTGGGATCGTCCGCGCCCATTTTGCGCGCGAAGGTCCAGACGTCGCGCTGTCGCTTGATCTCGCCCGGATCGCCCTCGACGATGTCGCCACCGATGTCGCGCACCACCGAGGTCATCTCGGTGAGGAAGGTCACGGTGATCTCGGCATAGTCGGTCTTGCGATCCAGGGTGGCGCGGGTCAGCTGCGCATTGCGGATCCCGACGATATCGGCATCCACAGTCAGGCCCTGATCGGCGCGCTGCTCGATCACGCTGTCGAAGGCCGCGGCGACCTCAGGGTCGAGAAAGCCACGCACATCCTCGATGTCGCCCTTTTCGAACGCGGTGAGGATCATCTCATAGGCCCCGCGGGCCCCTTGGAGGAACTCGGTCACGTTGAACCCGGGCTCGGCCATCTTCATCGCCGCCAGCGCCTTGGCACTGTCCGACCCGTCCTCGACATGATCGGTGATGTCCCGGTCGGGGCCGCCCTCGATCACCTCGAACTCGGGCCGCCGGTCACGCAGGCTCTCGGCCGAGTCCGGCCCAGTCACGGGCGGTTTCTCGAACCCGTCTCGCGTGCCCAAGACGTTGCGGAGCCGCAAAATCAGGAACACGGCGATCCCGGCGAGAACCAGAAGCTGGATGACGGCGGAACTCATGGACACCTCGCGAGCGGTCGGGGAATGGAAACGTGCCGACTGCGGACTTATGTAGGTGACGGGTGGGGGCAAGTCCACCGCCCTGCCTTTGCTGTCGGGAGTTACGCCATGTGGCTATTTGCCCTGTTCGTCGCCGTGCCGCTGATCGAAATCGCCCTGTTCATCCAGGTAGGCGGCGCGATCGGGCTCTGGCCGACGCTGTTGATCGTCGTGCTGACGGCACTGGTGGGCACTTGGCTGGTCCGCAGCCAGGGAGCGCTGGCGATGTCGCAGATCCGCGGATCGTTGGAGGGCCTGACGGACCCCACCGAGCCGCTCGCACACGGGGCGATGATCCTCTTTGCCGGGGCGCTGTTGCTGACGCCCGGGTTCTTCACCGACGCCGTCGGGTTTTCCCTGCTGCTGCCGCCGGTGCGGCGCTGGGCCTATCGCACGATCCGCAAGAACATCGAGGTTCGCCGCTTTCGCTATGGCGCGGACCCTGGCCCTCAACCGTCGCGGCCGGTGCGGCCGTCTGACGACGTCATCGACGGCGACTTTACCGAAATGGACCCGCCAAAGCCCCCAACGCACGGCAACTCCGGCTGGACCCGCCATTGAGGGCGACTGCGCGACCTGTTAGTCAGCCGCGATCGCAGACCAATCGGAGCACCCAATGGCCGAAGACGACCAGACCGCCAGCAACGGCAGCGGCCCCGCTGCCGCGCCGCCCCAGCAACCCCAGCTCAAGATCCTGGGTCAGTTCATCCGCGACATGTCGTTCGAAAACATCCTCGCCAGCAAGGGCACGATGAGCGGCCAAGTGACGCCCGAGGTGCAGGTTCAGGTCGCACTGGACGGCAAGAAGCGGCAGCAGGAAAACCAGTTCGAAGTCGTCGGCAAGTTCAAGGTGACGTCCAAGAACAAGGACACCGAAGACACCCTGTTCCTGCTGGAGCTGGAATACGGCGGCATCTTTTTGATCGAGAACGTGCCGGATGCACAGCTGCACCCGTTCCTGATGATCGAATGCCCGCGGATGCTGTTTCCCTATGTCCGACGCATCATCAGCGACGTGACGCAGGACGGCGGTTTTCCGCCGCTGGCGCTGGAAACCATCGATTTCGTGCAGCTCTATCGCCAGGGCCTGGCCCAGCGGCAGGCCGCACAGGCGCAGCCGAACTAGGCCGATCCACCGCGCCGCCACAGGGCGGCCTCGCCCATCGCGTCGACGAACGCGGAGTGAGCGGCCCGCTCGGCCTCGGTGATCTGAGGCGCGAGCGGGGTGGGGCGAGGCCGCGGCTTCCATGCCGTGTCCGCGCCAGCGACCCGGTCTTCCTCGCGCCGATCCAGGCCAAAGCCGGGCTGACGCCCCCCGATCAGCTCCAGATAAACCTCTGCGAGGATCTCGGAGTCGAGCAGCGCGCCGTGCAGAGTGCGGGCGCTGTTGTCGATCCCGAACCGGCGGCAGAGCGCGTCCAGCGACGCCGGCGCGCCGGGAAACCGCTTGCGCGCGATGGCCAGCGTGTCGATGGCGCGGTCGTCGGGCAGGGGCGGCAGCCCGATCCACCCCAGCTCGGCGTTCAAGAACTTCATGTCGAACGCGGCGTTGTGGATCACCAGCTTGGCATCGCCGACGAAGTCGAGGAACGCCTGGCCGATCGCCTTGAACACCGGCTTGTCCTTGAGAAAGTCGTCGCCCAGCCCGTGGACCTCGAATGCCTCCTGCGGCATCGACCGCTCGGGGTTGATGTACTCGTGGTAGGTGGTGCCGGTCGGCATGTGGTTCAGCAACTCGACCGCCCCGATCTCGACAATCCGGTCGCCCGTCTCTGGCTCGAAGCCGGTGGTTTCGGTGTCGAGAACGATCTCACGCATGGTGGTCTCCTTGCCTGATCCGGCGGACGAGGCCCTGGACCGCGGCCTTTGCCCCCTCCGGCGTGTGGGTCTCGATGACGACGTCCGCGCGGCGGCGTTTCTCGGAATCCGGCATCTGGGCCGCCAGGATCGTCTGGAACTGCGCCGCGGTCATCCCCGGCCGCTCCAGCACGCGCGCGCGCTGGATCTCGGCCGGGACGCTGACGACGACCACCATGTCCACCGCGTCGGCGCCCCCGGTCTCGAACAACAGCGGCACGTCGAGCACGGCGATGTCGGCCTGGGTCTCGGCGAGGAATGCGGCCCTGTCTGCGGCGACCAGCGGGTGCACGACCGCCTCGATCCGGGGCAGGGCGTCCGCATCCTCGGCGATCCAAGCCTTGAGTGCCGGACGGTCGACCGCCCCGTCACGGACGGCCTGGGGCCGCAGTTGTGCGATCCCCTTCACCGCCGCTCCCCCAACAGAATACAACCGATGCACCGCCGCGTCCGCATCCCACACCGCACAGCCCTCCTCGGCGAACAGCGCGGCGGTCGCCGATTTGCCCATGCCGATGGATCCGGTCAACCCAATCGTGAACGGCGCGCTCATCGCGGCAGCAGGACCTGCCGCACCGTCTCGTCGATCTCGGGCCGCATCCCGAACCAGCGCTCGAAACCTGGAGCGGCCTGGTGAATCAACATGTTGAGACCATCGACCGTTGTGCACCCCACCTCTCGTGCCCTTTGGAGGAAGCCGGTGTCGAGCGGGGAGTAGACCAAATCGTTGACCACCGCGTTTGGGTTCAACCCGTCGAGCGGCACACGGAACTCCGGCCGACCCGTCATGCCCAGAGACGTAGCGTTCACCACGGTCATCGCGTCGTCCAGCATGTTGCCCGCCTGCACCCAATCGTAGACCACCAGGCGCCCACCGAACTCTTTGCGCAGCACTTCGCTGCGCGATTTCGTGCGGTTGGTCAGGCGGATTTCGGGGGCGCCTGCGTCCAACAGTGCGACGATCACCGCCCGCGCAGCGCCGCCCGCTCCAAAGACCACAGCCGGGCCGGAATCCGCGCGCCAATGGGGGACGGAATGCTTGAGGTTCTCCAGAAACCCGTAGCCATCGGTGTTGTCCGCGATCAGCCGCCCGTCGGCGCGAAAGGTTAGCGTGTTGGCCGCCCCGATCAGCGCGGCGCGGTCCGTGACGCTGTCGGCCAGGTCCAGCGCGGCCTCTTTGTGCGGGATCGTGACGTTGCAGCCGACGAAGCCCATTTTGGGCATGGATTGCAGCACCTCGGCGAGGTGCTCCTGCTGCACCGCCATGGGCACGTAATGCCCCGGCAGCCCCAGTTGGCGGAGCCAGTGGCGATGCAGGGCCGGCGACCGGCTATGCCCGATGGGCAGACCGATGACGCCGGCGAGGGGGATGGCGGTATCGCTCATGCGGCCAAGTTGCCCCGGTCAATCAGCCAGGACAAGAGCGGCAAGAGCGGCAGCCCGAGAACGGCAAAGAAGTCGCCGTCGATGCGGGTGAAGAACCGCGCCCCCTCGGCCTCCAGCCGATAGCCGCCGACGCAGTGTTGCACGGTGTCGTAGTTCCTGGCGACATAGTCGGAGATATAGTCCTGGCTGAGCGTGCGCATGTGCAGCCGCACCTCACCTACGTGACGCCACACCGGCCTGCCATCCTCATAGACGACCGCCGCTGACCACAGGGTATGCCGATCCCCCGACAGGCTGGCGAGCTGCGCGCGCGCCTCCTCGGGCGATTGCGGCTTCGACAACAGGGCGCCGCGGTGCTCCAGAACCTGGTCGCAGCCCAGGACCAGGCGGTCAGGGTGGGACATGGCGACCTTGCGCGCCTTGGCCTCGGCCAGCGCGTCGGCGATGTCGCGCGGCGGATGTCGGTCGGCCAACAGCGCATCGCGGATGGCGGCCTCGTCGACCCGAGGCACGACCACATCACATGGGATCGCCGCGTCGCGCAGCATCGCCTGCCGCGTGGCCGAGCCGGACGCCAAGAGGATGGGGACGGACACGAGGATAACTCCCGGCATATATTGGAACGGATCGGGGGACAGATGCACCGCGGCGAGCGCCGGTGCAATCCACCCCGGCAAACGGCGCCACCTGTCCTCTGTCGTCCCCGATCCATGCACCGGGCGCCGCGCGGGTCCGAGACCTCTGGACAACAGGTCGCATCCACGGATCGTCCCTGGACTATCCCAGTTTCATCCACACAACATTTCTTATAAATATAGTTATTTATCAGTGGCTTACGGTATTCTCTGGCAGTCCATACATGCGTTATCCAGACGGCCTCACGGCTCGCCGCGGACTTGTCGATACCCCTGGGGACATCGACGGTTATCCCCGTTTCCACAGGCCCTACAAGAACATCTTCCTTTCTTTCCTCTTTCCTTATTTAAGGAGGGCACGATGATCGATCTCCTCTCAGTCCTCTATCCTTGGATCAAATCCGTGCACGTGATGGCCGTCATCGCGTGGATGGCGGGGCTCTTCTATCTTCCCAGGCTGTTCGTCTACCACGCCGAGAGCGGGGGCGAAAACGTCGAGATGATCGCCACGTTCCGCACCATGGAACGCAAGCTGCACAAGGTGATCATGAACCCGGCGATGATGACCACCTGGGTCCTCGGCCTGATCCTGGCCGCGACGCCTGGAGTGGTCGACTGGGGCGCCGTGTGGCCGTGGATCAAGGCGGTGGGCGTCATCGCGATGACCGTGTTCCACGTCTGGTGCAGCCGCCAGCGCCGCGTGATGGAGACGGCGCCGCCGCCGCTGTCCGGCCGGCGGTATCGGGCAATGAACGAGGTTCCGACGCTCCTGATGGTCGCGATCGTGGTCGCCGTCATCGTTCGGCCGTTCTGAACCGCTTGACTCGTTGCCGCGCCGCGCCTAACTGAACGGCGGATCGTCCGATCCGCTGGCTTCACCCACATCCATAGACCGCGCGGCTTAGGCCCGGTCCCGGAAGGTATCATGTCCCAAGACCGCCTGAACCTGGCCGAGCTGAAGGCTCAGAGCCCCAAAGAGTTGCTTTCCCTCGCCGAAGAGCTGGAGATCGAGAACGCCTCGACCATGCGCAAGGGCGAGATGATGTTCTCGATCCTCAAGGAGCGTGCCGACGAGGATTGGATCATCGGTGGAGATGGCGTGCTGGAGGTTCTTCAGGATGGGTTCGGTTTCCTGCGCTCCCCCGAGGCCAACTACCTGTCCGGCCCCGATGACATCTACGTCTCGCCCGACATGATCCGCCAGTATTCCCTGCGGACCGGTGACACGGTCGAGGGGGTGATCCGCGGCCCTGACGACAACGAACGCTATTTCGCGTTGACGCAGGTGGAATCGATCAACTTTGAGGATCCGCAGAAGGCGCGGCACAAGGTCGCGTTCGACAACCTCACGCCGCTGTACCCTGACGAGCGAATGACGATGGAGATCGAGGATCCCACGATCAAGGATCGTTCGGCCCGCATCATTGACCTGGTGGCGCCCATCGGCAAGGGCCAGCGGTCGCTGATCGTGGCGCCGCCCCGCACGGGTAAGACGGTGCTGTTGCAGAACATCGCCCACTCCATCGAGGCGAACCACCCCGAGTGCTATCTCATCGTCCTGCTGATCGACGAGCGGCCCGAGGAAGTGACCGACATGCAGCGGACGGTGAAGGGCGAGGTCGTGGCCTCGACCTTCGACGAACCCGCGACCCGCCACGTTGCGGTGTCCGAGATGGTCATCGAAAAGGCCAAGCGTCTGGTGGAGCACAAGCGTGACGTCGTCATTCTGCTCGACTCGATCACCCGTCTCGGCCGCGCCTTCAACACCGTGGTGCCGTCGTCCGGCAAGGTTCTGACCGGCGGCGTGGACGCCAATGCCCTGCAACGGCCCAAGCGATTCTTCGGCGCCGCGCGAAATATCGAAGAGGGCGGATCGCTTACGATCATCGCTACCGCGCTGATCGACACCGGCAGCCGGATGGACGAAGTGATCTTCGAAGAGTTCAAGGGCACGGGCAACTCCGAGATCGTCCTGGATCGCAAGGTCGCAGACAAGCGGGTCTATCCCGCCATGGACATCCTCAAGTCCGGCACCCGTAAGGAGGATTTGCTGGTCGAGAAGTCCGACCTGCAAAAAACCTATGTTCTGCGCAGAATTCTCAATCCGATGGGCACCACCGACGCGATCGAGTTCCTCATCTCCAAGCTCAAGCAGACGAAATCGAACTCCGAGTTCTTCGACTCCATGAACGCCTGAGGCGGGAGGTGCGGGTGACCTATGGAGACGATCTTCGCTCAGGCGTCGGCGCTCGGTAAGGCTGGGGTCGCGGTCATCCGCATCTCCGGTCCGCAGGCGTTTGCCGCCGGGCGGGCACTCGCCGGCACTCTCCCAGCGCCGAAGACGACCGGGCTCCGAACCCTGAGAGATGGCGCCGGGTCGATCATCGACGCGGCGCTCGTCCTGCCCTTCGCTGCCGGTGCCAGCTTCACTGGCGAAGAAACGGTTGAACTCCATGTCCATGGAAGCGTCGCCGTTTGCCGCGCGGTTCTCGACCGCCTCGGTCAGATCGAAGGACTGCGCCCGGCTGCGCCGGGTGAGTTCACACGCCGCGCGCTAGCCAATGGCCGCATGGACCTAACTCAGGTCGAGGGACTGGCCGACCTCATCGATGCGGAAACTGAGGCGCAACGGCGCCAGGCAATGCGGATTCATACCGGGGAGCTCAGCCGCCTCATTGCCGAGTGGCGCGACGATCTGGAGAGTGCAATCGCCCTGGTCGAGGCGACCATCGACTTTGCGGATGAGGAGGTCCCCGACGATCTCATGCCGCATGTCCAGCAGATCGTAGATCGGGTCGAAACGTCGATCGCAACGCATCTGGGCGGCGCCGCAGCTGCGCGTTCCATTGCCAGCGGGTTCGAAGTGGCCATCGTCGGTGCGCCGAATGTCGGAAAGTCGACGTTGCTTAATCGGCTGGCAGGGCGCGAGGCCGCGCTAACCTCTGAGATCGCGGGGACAACGCGCGACGTGGTCGAGGTGCGCATGGATATGGGCGGACTGGCGGTGACGTTACTCGACACGGCGGGCCTCCGGGAGACGGAGGATACCATAGAAACACTGGGTATTGCTCGGGCGGTCGAGAGGGCGAACGGGGCGGATCTCAGGGTGTTCCTCAGAGGGAACGACGCAGAGACGGTATCGGTCGAGCGGCAGGACGATGATATTCAAGTGGTTGGGAAAGCTGATCTTCGGTCTGGTGTGGGAGGGGGCGTGTCGGGCCTGACGGGCGCCGGCGTTGACGAACTTGTCAGCGAAATTACTGAGGTGCTGCGGGGCCGCGTCGCTGGCGCGTCGCTTGCGACGCGGGACCGGCACGCGGAAGCGCTCAGACAGGGGGCCGATGCGCTCTCCACCTTTCGGAATGACTGTGCTAGGGATGCGCCTCCTGAGATTCTTGCAGAGGACTTGCGAGAGGCGGCGCGCGCTTTAGACGTGCTTCTTGGCAGGATAGATGTCGAAGATATCCTGGGCCGGATATTCTCGCGATTCTGTATCGGAAAGTAGGATGTTTCACGTGAAACACGACTTCGATGTCCTTGTCGTTGGAGGTGGCCACGCCGGGACCGAAGCGGCGCACGCGGCTGCGCGCATGGGCGCAAAAACAGCCCTGGTCACCCTGCGCGTGGATACGATCGGTGCCCTTTCATGCAACCCAGCGATCGGCGGCGTGGGCAAAGGGCACCTCGTGCGCGAAATCGACGCTCTGGATGGGGTTATCGGCCGGATCGGCGACCGAGCAGCGATCCATTACCGCCTGCTCAACAAAAGCAAGGGGCCTGCGGTCCAAGGCCCCCGCACCCAAACAGATCGTGACATCTATCGATCGGCCATCCAGAAAGAGCTGGCGACACAGCCCAATCTTCAGATCATGGAGGGCGCCGTTGTCGATCTGGCGGTGACCGGCTCCGGGCTCGCTGGTGTCATCCTCGGGGATGACAGCGTGATCCGCGCCCGGGCCGTCGTGCTGACCGCCGGGACATTCCTAAATGGGCGGATCTGTATCGGTGACTCTGTGGAGGCTGGCGGGCGGATCGGCGAGGCGCCGTCGGACGCGCTCGGTGATCGTCTGCGGACAATGGGCGTGCGCTGGGGAAGGTTGAAGACCGGAACACCCCCGCGGCTGGATGGCAAGACTATCGATTGGGATCGGCTGGAGCGGCAGCCGACCGATGAGGCGCCGACGTTCCTGTCGTTCCTCACCCATGAGGTTCAAAGCCCGCAAATTGCTTGCGGCATTACCCACACAACCCCTGCAGCGCATGACATCATTCGCGCGAACCTGGAGCGGTCCGCGATGCGCAGCGGGAATATTGAGGGGATCGGCCCCCGATACTGCCCGTCTGTCGAGGACAAGGTTGAACGCTTTGCCGAGAAGTCCTCCCACCAGGTATTCTTGGAGCCTGAGGGGCTGACGACGGATACCGTGTATCCCAACGGAATCTCCACGTCACTACCCCGCGATGTCCAGGACGCGTTCGTGCGCACGATACCGGGCCTCGCAGAAGCGAAGATCTTACAGTATGGCTATGCGATCGAGTATGACTACGTCGACCCGCGTAGCCTGACGACGTCTCTGGAGATGCGTGATATGTCCGGTCTTTATCTCGCTGGGCAAGTAAATGGAACGACGGGTTATGAGGAGGCGTCAGCGCAAGGCCTCGTCGCGGGTCAGGCGGCGGCAAGCGCTGCCCTTGGCCGCGAGCCTGTCGCGTTCAGTCGGGCAAACAGCTACATCGGCGTGCTCGTCGACGATCTCACGTCGAAAGGCGTGTCCGAGCCCTATCGGATGTTCACGTCGCGGGCGGAGTATCGCTTAACGCTGCGGCCTGACAATGCAGATCGGCGGCTAACCGATCTCGGCCGTTCGGTCGGCCTGGTAAATGACGACCGTTGGATTGCGTATGGCGAGAGGCGAGGTCTGGCTGATGCCGCGCGGGAGACATTGGCGGCCTACAGTTTGTCAGCCGAGGAGCTGAAGGACCTCGACGTGGTTCGTGGGAAGGATGGCCAGAGCCGGACGGCGTGGGACGTGCTGTCTTATCCGTCCATCTCTCCGCGCGAGCTGTTTGGGGTTATCGGATCAGCTCCGGTGATCGACCGTGGGCTCGAGGTTCATCTAAAAGCTGAGGCGACGTATGGGAAGTTCGCGGATCGCCAGGCTGTGGAGATGCGGCGCATCGAGAGCGACCGGCGGCTGAGATTGCCAACGAACGTGGATTACGGTGCAGTCTCGGGTCTTTCCGCAGAGATTGTGGCGAAACTGGGCGATGCTCGGCCGCAGAGTGTTGATGAAGCAGGGCAGATTGAGGGGATGACGCCGTCGGCGATGATTATTCTGATCGGCTTGGCGCGTCGCCATTCCGAGGCGGCGACCGCATAGGACACCGCGTTGGATGTTTCACGTGAAACACTGGAGCGTCTCCGCGCCTACGAGGCAGCTCTCGCGCGGTGGACGGACCGGATCAACCTGATCGGCCGCTCTACGCGATCCGATATTTGGGGGCGCCATATTCTAGATTCCTTGCAGGTTGCCGAGCATGTCCCCGAGCAGGCGATGTCCGTTCTGGACATCGGTAGCGGCGGTGGTCTGCCGGGGATCGTCCTTGCGATCCTGGCACGCGCGGCCGCTCCTGAGCGCCGAGTCACCCTGATCGACTCGGACGGCCGGAAATGCGCGTTTCTCCGAACTGTTGTTAGAGATCACGACCTCCCTGCGAATGTGATTGCGTCGCGGATCGAAGACCTTGCGCCCATGAACGCGGATTGTATCACGGCGCGCGCGCTGGCGTCGCTCGACAGACTGCTCGACCTTGCAATACCGCATTCCGCGCCGAACTGCACGTTTGTGTTCCTGAAGGGCGCGCGGTATCAGGAGGAAGTGGATGCAGCGCGAACCAAATGGGACTTTGCGCTCGCGTGCCACCCAAGCAAAACCTCCGATGACGGAGCCATTCTCGTGTTGACGAAGGTGAGCGCACGAACATGAAGTGCATCGCAGTGGCCAACCAGAAGGGCGGCGTGGGGAAAACGACGACCGCCATCAACCTCGGCGCGGCGTTGAGCGAGTCGGGCAAGAAGGTGCTGGTCGTCGACCTCGACCCCCAGGGCAACGCGTCGACGGGCCTCGGCATCGAAATGGCACGGCGGTCGGTGACGACCTATGACCTGCTGTTCGGCTCCGCCGCTATCGGCGATCTAGTTCAGACTTCTGACACCGAAAGACTGTTCGTGATTCCGGCGACGTCCGATTTGAGCTCGGCGGACCTGGATATGGTCGGGCATCAGCGTCGGAGTTTTCTCCTACGCGATGCGCTGAGACAGCGGGAACTGACACGGCTTGGTTTCGATTACATCCTCATCGACTGCCCGCCGTCATTGAATCTCCTGACAGTGAACGCGATGGTCGCGGCTGACTCGGTGCTCGTTCCGTTGCAGAGCGAGTTCTTTGCGCTGGAGGGGCTGTCGCAACTGATGCTGACCATTCGGAGTGTCCGCGCGGAGGCGAACCCGGCGCTCCGCATCGAAGGCATCATCATGACGATGTATGACGGGCGTAACCGGCTGGCACAGCAGGTGCACGCCGACGCGCGCGACACCCTGGGGGATCTTGTTTTCGAGACCGTGATCCCGCGGACCGTCCGGGTGAGCGAGGCGCCGTCGTATTCTCAGCCCGTGCTAAGCTACGATAGCGGGTCCAAGGGGAGTATCGCGTATCGGGCGTTGGCACGCGAGTTGGAACAGAGGTAGGGGCTGGAGATGGCGGCGAAGAAGGGCGAGAGGCGCGGGCTGGGGCGCGGATTGTCGGCCTTGATGGCAGACGTGCCACTGGCGGCGGAGGATGGCGTCGCAGGCGCGCCGGTCCCGCTCGACGACCGTGTCGCGATCGAGCTACTGCGCCCGAACCCGGACCAGCCGCGGCGCACGTTCAAGCCCGATGAGTTGGAGGAGCTGGCGGCCTCGATCCGCGAGAACGGGATTATTCAGCCGCTGATCGTCCGGCCGGATCCGCAGGCCGATGGTCGATACGAGATCGTCGCCGGTGAGCGGCGGTGGCGCGCGGCGCAAATGGCGCAACTGCACGACGTCCCGATCTTGGTCCGCGAGTTCTCCGATTCCGAGGTTCTGGAGGTTGCTATTATCGAGAACATCCAGCGCGCCGATCTCAATCCCATCGACGAGGCCGCGGGTTATCGCCAGCTGATGGAAAAATTCGACCGGACGCAGGATCAAATGGCGCAGGCGCTGGGAAAGAGCCGGAGCCACATTGCCAATTTGCTGCGGCTGCTGAAGCTGCCGGACGAGGTGCAAGAGATGGTCACGCGCGGCGAGCTGACGGCTGGCCATGCACGCGCTTTAATCACGGCGCCGGATCCGCTGACGCTTGCGCAGACTGTTGTGCGCAAGGCGCTTTCGGTGCGCGAAACCGAGCGTCTTGCGGCGAGGGCAGAGACGCCGAGCAAGGCGCCCACACCGAAGCGGGAGAAGGACGCCGACACCCGCGCATTGGAACAGGATCTGGCGGCGAGCCTTGGAATGCCGGTGACATTGGACCACCGTGCGGGGGGCGAGAGTGGTCGCCTGGTCATTTCCTATACGTCCATGGACCAGTTGGACGATCTGTGCCGCCTACTGTCGGGGGTGTCGTCCTAGTCCAAAAGCCGTCGAAGCAGAGCGTTGAGGATCAGCCGTCCCTGCGCCGTCGTTGCAATGCGATCCTCGGTGCGGACGATCAAGTTCTGGTCTATCAGGTCGCTCAGACTGGCCTGAAACGGATCGGTTCGGGCAAGCGCGCCCAGCCGTGTAATGGCGACGCCCTCGTTCACGCGAAGGCCCATGATCAGCGCTTCGGCCGCGTCTTCGTCATCAGAGATGGGGCTATAGATCGTAGCGCCCGCGTTTTCGGCCGCGACCAGCCAGGCGCCAGGCGCCTTCGGCGCTTCGGTCGCGATACGGCCGCCGTCGAGGGTCAGCCGACCGTGGGCGCCTGGCCCGATCCCCGCACAGTCCTGCGCACGCCAGTAGATGAGGTTGTGCCGAGATTCTGCGCCGGGACTGGCATGGTTCGACACCTCGTAGGCCGGCCTGGCATGGGCGTCGCACAGTTCCTGGGTCAGTTCATACATGTCCGCGCTCAGATCTTCGCTGGGCAGTCCAGCCAAACGGCCGCGTCGGTGACGGTCACCGAAGGCTGTGCCGGGCTCGACCGTCAACTGATAGAGCGAAAGGTGATCGGCAGCCATGGACAGGGCGAGGTCGAGCTCCGCTCGCCAATCCGCAAGCGTCTGATGCTGGCGCGCATAGATGAGGTCAAAGCTCACACGGGAAAAAGTGTCTCGCGCGATGGCGAGGGCAGTCATGGCCTCGGCTGCGGTGTGCAAGCGTCCAAGGTGGCGGAGGTCGCTGTCGTTCAGGGCTTGGATCCCGACCGACACGCGGTTCACTCCGGCGTCGCGATAGGCTCTGAACCGCCCGGTTTCGATTGATGTCGGGTTGGCCTCCAACGTGATCTCCACATCGTTGGCAAAGGACCAGGCCGATCGTATCGCGTCGATGATGGCGGCGACCGTCTCGGGCGGCATCAGACTGGGCGTGCCGCCGCCGAAGAAGATCGAGCGCACAACCCGCCCTGGCGTCCGGTCCGCGGTCGCCCCGACCTCGCGCACCAGCGCAGCACGCCATCGAGGTTGGTCGATGATAGCGCTAACGTGACTGTTGAAGTCGCAATATGGGCATTTGGCCTGACAGAACGGCCAATGGACATAGACGCCGAAGGGGATGATCTCAGGCAACACAGCCTGCGATGAATTTGGCGAAGGCGTCCGCCCGATGGCTAATGCGGTTCTTCTCCCACCGGTCCATTTCGCCGAACGTCACGTCATAGCCGTCGGGAACGAAGATCGGATCGTAGCCGTGCCCCTGGTCGCCGCGCATGGGCCAGACGACGCGGCCGGGCATCTGGCCCGGAAACACCTCGTCGTGCCCGTCCGGCCAGGCCACCACAAGGGTGCAGCAGAACCGCGCGGTCCAGGGCTCGGGCGCGCCAGAGGCGCGGAGTTTCTCATGGGTCATCGTCATCGCATGGACAAAGTCGCGACCCGTCTCTGTTTCGGCCCAATCGGCCGTGTAGACCCCCGGCGCGCCGTCCAGCGCCTCGATCTCGATCCCCGAATCGTCGGACAGGGCGGGCAGGCCCGTCGCCTGCGCCGCGGCGTGGGCCTTGATCCGAGCATTTTCGACAAAGCGGGTACCTGTTTCCTCTGGTTCCGGCAAGCCGCGGTCGGCGGCGCCCACAGTCGCGATCCCGTAGGGACGGAGGAGATCGGCGATCTCCTCCAGCTTGCCCTTGTTGTGGGTCGCGACCAGCAGGGGCCCGCCCGACAGTCGACGGGTCACGCCACCGCCGCCCGCTGCGCCGCGACCAGTTCAGCGACGCCCGCATCGGCGAGGTCCATCATCGCCGTCATCTGTTCGCGGCTGAAGGTGGCGCCTTCGGCCGACATCTGGACCTCGACCAGCCGCCCGCTCGCCGTCATGACGAAGTTGCCGTCGACGCCCGCCTCGCTGTCCTCGGGATAGTCGAGATCCAGCACCGGCTGCCCGGCGTAGACCCCGCAACTCACCGCCGCAATGGGATCCTCCAGCGGGTCGGACAGGACATCGCCCGCCTGGATCAGCTTTTGCACCGCCAGTTTCAGCGCGACCCAGCCGCCGGTGATCGACGCGCAGCGGGTGCCGCCGTCGGCCTGGAGCACATCGCAATCCACTGTGATCTGCCGTTCGCCCAGCGCGACCCGATCCAGACCGGCGCGTAGACTGCGGCCGATCAGGCGCTGAATCTCCTGTGTGCGGCCCGATTGCCCGTTCTTGGCCTCGCGCCGCATCCGGGTGTTCGTCGCCCGCGGCAGCATCCCGTATTCCGCCGTGACCCAACCGAGGCCCGAGTTCTTTAGAAATGGCGGCACCCGGTCCTCCAGCGACGCGGTGCACAGGACGTGGGTGTCGCCGCAGCGGATCAGACACGATCCCTCGGCGTGCCGCGTCACCCCCGTCTCGATTGAAATCGGACGCATTTCGCCTAAGTCTCTGCCCGAAGGACGCATGAGGAACCCCTTTTTCGCGTTCGGCTCTGATTTGCATCCCGGCCGGTGGCGTGCAAGCCTTTCGGTCCGGGATCCCGCCCGGGGCGAAAGGCAACCCATAGACGAAAGATGACCGATCAGGCGCCGCTTCTCTCTGAGTTGAACGACCGCTCGCGCGAAGTCTTTCGCCGGGTGGTCGAGGGCTATCTGGCCGATGGCGGCCCCGTCGGCTCGCGCACCCTGACCCGCAGTCTCAGCGAAAAGGTCAGCGCCGCGACCATCCGCAACGTCATGCAGGATCTCGAGTACATGGGGCTGCTCGACAGCCCGCATGTCTCGGCCGGGCGCGTGCCGACGCAACTGGGGCTGCGCATGTTTGTGGACAGCCTGTTGGAGGTCGGCGATCTGGACGACGCCGACCGCGCGCATATCGACGCGACGGTGGGCAGCAATTCGGGCGCCATCGGCACCATCCTCGACCGGGTGGGGCAGACCCTGTCGGGTGTGACGGCGGGCGCGTCCCTGGTCCTCACGCCGAAACACGAGGCGCCGATCAAGCATCTGGAGTTCGTGAGCCTCGCCCCCGACCGTGCTCTGGTGGTTTTGGTCTTTGCCGATGGCCATGTGGAAAACCGCGTCTTCTGCCCCCCCGCCGGGCAGACGCCGTCCTCCATGCGGGAGGCGGCGAATTTCCTGAACGCGGTCGCGGGGGGCCGGAGGCTCAGCGACCTGCGCACCGCCATCGAGCGCGAAATCGCCGCACGGCGCCGGGAACTGGACCGTCTGGCCGCCGATCTGGTCGAGAGCGGCCTGGCGATGTGGGAAAACGAGGGCGCGTCCTACGAACGGCTGATCGTCCGCGGGCGGGCGAATCTGCTCGCCGACTCAGCCCAGGCCGAAGAGCTGGAGCGCATCCGCAGCCTGTTCGACGACCTGGAGCGCAAGCGCGACATCGCCGAGTTCCTGGAGCTCGCCGAAGAGGGCGAGGGCGTGCGCATTTTTATCGGCTCGGAGAACAAGCTTTTCTCACTTTCGGGTTCCTCTCTGGTGGTGTCCCCTTATATGAACGCGGATCGAAAGATCATCGGCGCGGTGGGCGTGATCGGCCCGACCCGGCTCAACTATGGACGGATCGTTCCGATCGTGGACTACACGGCGCAACTGGTCGGCAAGCTCCTGACCGACCGAGGCTGACAGGTGAATACATGGCGAAACCGCAGAAAGACGAATTGGACGCGGCCATCGAAGAGATGATGCGCGACGGTGTCGACGACGCCGGGCCGGCGCCGGATGATACCGACACCGAGACAGCGCCGGCCGACACAGCGGCAGGCGGCGCCGTAGAAGCCGAAATGGAGTCGCTGCGGGCCGAGCGCGATGAGCTGCGCGATCGGTTCATGCGCGCCTTGGCGGACGCCGAGAACGCGCGCAAACGGTCCGAGCGCGACCGGCGCGAGGCCGAGACCTATGGCGGGAGCAAGCTGAGCCGCGATCTGCTGCCGGTCTACGACAACCTCAAGAGGGCCCTGGGCGCCGTCGGCGAGGACCAGAAGGAACAGTCAGCGGCGTTGATCGAGGGCGTGGAGCTGACCCTGCGCGAGCTGGTGAATGTGCTGGGCAAACATGGGGTCACCCCCATCGCGCCCGAGCCGGGTGACAGGTTCGACCCCAAGCTGCACCAGGCCATGTTCGAGGCGCCGGTGCCCGGCACCAAGGCGGGGGAGATCATCGAGGTGATGACCGAGGGGTTTCTCCTCCACGACCGCTTGCTGCGCCCCGCCCATGTGGGGGTGAGTTCGACGCCTGCGTCGTAAGGGCACGGTGGCGGGCGTCCCGCCCGCCCCCCTTGTCGTGCCCGGCGGCTCGGCGGGCAGCGGCGTTCTGCGGGGCGGCGCTGACCTCGTTGGCCAAGATTCGCGCGTGCCTAGCCCTCCAACGCCTTCAACTCATAGAGCAGGTCCAGCGCCTCGCGGGGGGTCAGTTCGTCGGGGCGGACGTCCCTGAGCCGCGCGGCGAGGGGCGACTCGGTCGGCGCGGCCGGGGTCTCGGGCTGCGCCCGCACGGCAAAGAGCGGAAGGTCGTCGATCAGCGTCTCGCGCCGCCCCGCGGCATCGCCCTGTTCCAGCGCGTCGAGGATCACCCGCGCACGGGACACCACCGCCTCTGGCAGCCCGGCCAGGCGCGCGACCTGGACGCCATAGCTGCGGTCGGCCGCCCCTTTCCTGACCTCGTGCAGGAAGTAGATGCGGCCCTCGTGCTCCTTCACCGTGACCGTCGCGTTGACGACCCCGTCCATCCGGCCCGCCAACTGCGTCAACTCGTGATAATGGGTCGCGAACAGCGCACGGCAGCGGTTCACCCCGTGCAGGTGTTCCACGGTGGCCCAGGCGATGGACAACCCGTCGTAGGTGGCCGTGCCGCGGCCGATCTCGTCCAGGATCACCAGGGCGCGGTCGTCGGCCTGGTTCAGGATCGCCGCCGTCTCGACCATCTCGACCATGAAGGTCGAGCGCCCGCGCGCCAGGTCGTCTGCGGCGCCCACCCGACTGAAGAGCTGGCTGACCAGCCCGATGCGCGCCGACTTCGCAGGGACGAAGGCGCCAGCCTGGGCCAGCAGCGCGATCAGGGCGTTCTGCCGCAGGAACGTCGATTTGCCCGCCATGTTCGGCCCGGTCAGCATCCAGATCGCCGCCGGTCCTTCCTGGTCGAGCGCGCAGTCGTTGGCGACGAAGGGGGTGCCCTGACGCCCGAGCGCACGTTCGACCACGGGGTGGCGGCCGCCCTCGATGGCAAAGGCGCGGCTGTCTTCCATGGTCGGACGGGTCCAGTCTTCCTCCAGCGCCAGTGTGGCAAAGGCGGCGCTCAGGTCCAGTTCGGCCAGCGACCGGGCCAGGTGCGACAGCGGCGCTGCCTGACCCACGACGGCCGCGGTTAGGGTGGCATAGTGCCGCTTTTCGATCTCCAGCGCGCGGCTGCCCGCGTTCAGGATCCGGGTCTCCAGCGACGACAGCTCGGTGGTGGTGAAGCGGACGGCGTTGGCCGTGGTCTGCCGGTGGATGAAGCGCGCGTTGAGCGGCGGCGACAGCATCTTATCCGCGTGGGTGGCCGTCACTTCGACGAAGTAGCCCAGCACGTTGTTGTGCCGGATCTTGAGCGAGCCGATGCCGGTGTCGCGGGCCAGGTCGGCCTGCATCCCCGCGATGACCGTGCGCCCCTCATCGCGCAGGCGCCGCTGGTCGTCGAGTTCGGTGTCGTGGCCCTCGGCGACGAACCCGCCGTCGCGCGCCAAAAGCGGCGGTTCGGCGACCAGCGCGGCCTCCAGTAGCGCGGCGAGGTCGGGGTCTCCGTCCAACCCGGCGGCGGTCTCGGACAGGAGGTCGGGCAGGTCGGCGCCGTCCAGCAGCCCCGCAATCTCGCCCGCCTGTGCCATGCCGTTGCGCAGGGCGGCCAGGTCGCGGGGGCCACCACGGTCCAGCGCCAGCCGCGACAGGGCACGGTCGATATCGGGCACCCGGCGGAGCGCGCTGCGCAGGGCGTCGGTCAGGTCCGGCGCAGCGATCAGCGCGGCCACCGCGTCGTGGCGCGCACGAATCGTCGCAAGGTCCCGGGACGGCGCCGACAGCCGCCGCTCCAGCAACCGTGCACCGGCGGCCGTTACGGTCCGGTCCACAGCCGCGATCAGCGACCCCTCGCGCCCGCCTGCCATCGCCTGTGTCAGCTCCAGGTTCCGGCGCGTGGCGGCGTCGATCTGCATGGCGCGCTCGGCGCTCTCGCGCTGCGGCGGCTGCAACAGGGGCATCCGCCCCTTCTGGGTCAGCTCGAGGTATTCGACGATCCCCGCCATCGCCGCCACCTCGGCCCGCCCGAAGCTGCCGAAGGCGTCCAGCGTCTCGGCGCCCAACGCATCGCACAACCGCCGCTCTCCCGCGACGCTGTCGAAGGCCGTGCCGGCCAACGGCGTCACCGCGGCGCCCAGGTCCGCGCCGATGGCGGTCAGCCGCGCGTCCAGCGCCTCGGGCACCACGATCTCGCGCGGGGCAAGGCGGGCGAGGTCGGCCGACAGGCGCACCGGCGGCACCGGCTGCACGTGGAACGCGCCGGTCGAGATGTCGACCCAGGCGAGGCCACCGGCGCCCCGCACCTCGGCATAGGCGGCAAGGTAGTTGTGGCGCCGCGCCTCCAGAAGCGTGTCCTCGGTCAGCGTGCCGGGTGTGACCAGGCGCACGACCGCGCGCCGCACCACAGACTTGGCGCCACGCTTCTTCGCCTCCGCCGGGTCCTCCATCTGCTCGCAGACGGCCACGCGGAACCCCTTGCGGATCAGGGTCAGCAGGTAGCCTTCTGCCGAGTGCACCGGCACGCCGCACATCGGGATGTCGCCGCCCTGGTGCTTGCCCCGCTTGGTCAGCGCGATGTCCAGCGCCTCGGCCGCCGCCACCGCGTCGTCGAAGAACATCTCGTAAAAATCGCCCATCCGGTAGAACAGCAGTGCGTCCGGGTGCGCCGCCTTGATCTCCAGATACTGCGCCATCATCGGCGTGACGGCGGCGCTCGGCGCGGTCATCTCAGGCTCTCCCTCGGCAGGTCGCGGCAATCTATCGGCCCCGGCCGCCGAGGGGAACGGCCATTGCAGAGCCTGCCACGGGACGGCTATGCAGCCATGGCGCCAGCGGGAGGACGAGTATGGCCAGAGACAAGATCACCGACGACGAGGCGCTGGCGTTCCACATGCAGCCGCGGCCGGGCAAGTTCGACGTGGCCGCCTCGGTGCCCATGTCGACCCAGCGCGACCTGAGCCTCGCCTACTCTCCCGGCGTCGCCGTGCCTTGCATGCGCATCGCCGAGGAACCGTCCCACGCCTACGACTATACCAACAAGGGCAACCTGGTCGCCGTGATCTCGAACGGCACGGCGGTTCTGGGCCTCGGCAACCTCGGCGCGCTCGCCTCCAAGCCGGTGATGGAGGGCAAGGCGGTGCTGTTCAAGCGCTTCGCCGACGTCAACTCCATCGACATCGAGCTGGACACCGAGGACCCGGATGCCTTTTGCCAGGCGGTGCGCCTGATGGGGCCGACCTTTGGCGGGATCAACCTTGAGGACATCAAGGCGCCCGAGTGCTTCATCATCGAGCAGCGGCTGAAGGAGGAGATGGACATCCCCGTCTTCCACGACGACCAGCACGGGACGGCGGTGATCTGTGCCGCAGGGCTGATCAACGCGCTGCACCTGGCGGGCAAGCGGATCGAGGACGTGCGCATCGTGCTGAACGGTGCGGGGGCGGCAGGGATCGCCTGCATCGAGCTGCTTAAGTCCATGGGCGCGCGGCACGACAACTGCATCGTCTGCGACACCAAGGGGGTGATCTGGCAGGGCCGCCCCGACGGCATGAACCAGTGGAAATCGGCGCATGCGGTCAAGACCGACCTCAGGACGCTGGACGAAGCGATGCAAGGCGCCGACGTGTTCCTGGGCGTCAGCGTCAAGGGTGCGGTGACGGCCGAGATGGTGGCCTCCATGGCCGAGGATCCGGTGATCTTTGCCATGGCCAATCCCGACCCCGAGATCACGCCGGAGGACGCGCGTGAGGTCCGGGGCGATGCCATCGTCGCCACGGGTCGCAGCGATTATCCCAACCAGGTCAACAACGTCCTGGGCTTTCCCTACCTGTTCCGCGGCGCACTCGACATCCACGCCCGCGCCATCAACGACGAGATGAAGATCGCGTGCGCCGAGGCGCTGGCCGCGCTCGCGCGCGAGCCGGTGCCGGAGGAGGTTGCGCTGGCCTACGGCCGCAAGCTGACCTTCGGGCGCGACTACATCATCCCGACGCCCTTCGACCCGCGGCTGATCTATCGCATCCCGCCGGCGGTGGCGCGGGCCGGTATGGACACCGGCGCCGCCCGCCGACCCATCGTCGACATGGAGCGCTACGAGCAGACGCTGAAGGAGCGGATGGACCCCACCGCCTCGATCCTCCAGGGCATCCATGCGCGCGCGCGTCGGGCGCAGGCGCGCATGATCTTTGCCGAGGGCGACGATCCCCGCGTGCTGCGCGCCGCGGTTCAGTATCGCCGCAACGGTCTGGGCGAGGCCATCGTCGTCGGGCGCGAGGCGGAGGTGAAGGAAAAGCTGGCCGCGGAGGGCCTGTCGGAGGGCTGGCGCGACATCACCGTCGTGAACGCCGCCAACACCGACCACTTCGAGACATACAAGGCGTTTCTCTACGAGCGGCTTCAGCGCAAGGGCTTCGACTCGGCCGACATTCACCGGCTCGCGGCGCGCGACCGGCACGTGTTCTCGGCGCTGATGCTGGCCCACGACCACGGCGACGGCCTGGTCACCGGCGCGACGCGCAAATCGGCGCATGTGCTGGGCCTCATCAACCATGTCTTCGACGCTCGGGCTATGGACGGGGCGGTGGGCATCACCGCGGTCATCCAGCGCGGGCGGATCGTGCTGATCGCCGATACGCTGGTTCACGAATGGCCTGACGCCGAGGACCTGGCCGACATCGCCGAGCGGGCGGCGGGGGTGGCGCGCGGCCTGGGCCTGGTGCCGCGGGTGGCCTTCGTCAGTTTCTCCACCTTCGGCTATCCGGTCAGCGAACGGGCCGAGAAGATGCACCAGGCGCCCCGCGTCCTCGACCGCCGCGGCGCGGATTTCGAGTATGAGGGCGAGATGACGGTGGACGTGGCGCTGAACGTCCAGGCGCAGGCGGCTTATCCGTTCTGCCGCCTGACCGGTCCGGCCAACATCCTCGTCGTGCCCGCGCGACACTCGGCCTCGATCTCGGTCAAGCTGATGCAGGAGATGGGCGGGGCCACGGTCATCGGCCCGATCCTGACCGGCCTGGCCAAGCCGGTGCAGGTCTGCTCCACAGGTTCGACCGTCGCCGACATCCTGAACATGGCCGCCATCGCCGCGGGTCGGATGGGCTAGGGCACGATTTTTCGACGAAAAATCGTGCCCGCTCAGGAGGCGAAGGGCGCCGCGCTGCCCCAGAGCGCGCGCACCCGGCTGTCGCGGCCGCAGGCGGAGCGGTAGAACTTGTAGGCCTCCGCCTTGGTCTTTGGGCCGCGCCGGGTCAGGACCAGCTCGGATTTCTTGTAATAGTCCTGGTGATAGTCCTCGGCCGGATAGAACGGGGCCGCGCCGCGGATCGGTGTGACGATGCGCTGGCCCAGCGCCGCCTGTGCCGCTACCTTGGACGCCTCCGCCGCTTGCCGCTGCGCATCGTTCAGCGCGAAGACCGCGGTGGAGTAGCTCTCGCCCCGGTCGCAGAACTGGCCGCCCGCGTCGGTGGGATCGATGGAGCGAAAGAACATGTCGAGCACCTGGCGATAGCTGATCACCGCAGGGTCGTAGCGGATCTCGGCGACTTCCAGATGCCCGGTGCCGCCCCCCGTCACCTGCTTGTAGCTTGGGTTTGCGACGCTGCCGCCGGCAAAGCCCGACACGACCTCCTTCACCCCGCGCACCTTCTCGAAGTCCGCCTCGACGCACCAGAAGCACCCACCGGCCACCAGCGCGGTCTCGGTCTGGGCGGCCTCGGCCTCGGTGCACTGGAGGGCCACGCCGAGGGCGATGGCGAGGGTCAGAAACAGGGGTTTGAACTTGGACAGGGTCATCGGCAAGCCTCCTCAGGTTGCCGGGACGCTAGCCGCCCGCCGCCCCCTCGGTCCATTCAACCGCCCGTGAGGTCACGCAGGGGTGAGAGGTGTTTCGCTCGTGCGTGTACCGTATCACCAGAGAGCTCCACTGAGTATTGTGCCAGCTGACTTCGCCGGCACAAACTGCTGGACTCCCGCGGGTCATTTATGGATCTCTTGAGGGGAGCAGCGAATCCGCTACTCCCCTGACTGCCGCATACGGGCAGCCGTCTTGGTCAGACACCGCGAGACTCGCGGAATATGCTGTTCCCGTCAAGCATGATGCGGCGTCCTCGGACTGTCCGGCAAAACCGCCGGGCGGCCAGTCTGCTTGCGAGGTGACGTTATGTATTATCGTCTCTACAAAGATCGCGCCGGATACTGGCGTTGGACCCTCTATGCGTCCAACCACGAGATCATCGCAGTGTCTTCCGAGAGTTACGTACGAAAGGTCGATGCCCAGCACGGCATCAATCTAACGAAATCGTCGTTCTCCGCCCCGGTCTACGAAACCGAAGCGGCTTGACGCGACAAAAGGGGGGGCGCTTCATGCGTCCCCCCTGATGGCACTAACCCAACCGCCGCTTGCGCGCCGCCAGCAGCTTCAATCGCAGGGCGTTGAGCTGGATGAACCCGGCCGCGTCTTTCTGGTCGTAGGCGCCGGCGTCGTCCTCGAAGGTCACGTGTGCCTCGGAATAGAGCGAGTGCTCGGACCGGCGGCCGACGACCCGGGCCGACCCCTTGTAGAGCTTGAGCCGGACGGTGCCGGTGACGTGGGCCTGGCTGGCGTCGATGGCGGCCTGGAGCATCTCGCGCTCGGGCGAGAACCAAAAGCCGTTGTAGATCAACTCGGCATAGCGCGGCATCAGCTCGTCCTTGAGATGCGCCGCGCCGCGGTCGAGCGTGATCTGCTCGATCCCCCGATGCGCCTCCAGCAGAAGCGTGCCGCCGGGCGTTTCGTAGATCCCGCGCGACTTCATGCCCACGAACCGGCCCTCGACCAGATCCAGCCGGCCGACTCCGTGCCTGCCGCCGATCTCGTTGAGTCGGGTCAGGAGCGTGGCGGGCGACAGGGCGTCGCCGTTCACGCTGACCGCGTCGCCGCGCTCGAACCCGATCTCGACATACTCGGGCGCGTCCGGCGCCTCCTCGGGGTGGACGGTGCGCTGGTAGACGTAGTCGGGCGCCTCCTCGGCGGGATCCTCCAGCACCTTGCCCTCGGACGAGGTGTGCAGGAGGTTCGCGTCGACCGAGAACGGCGCCTCGCCGCGCTTGTCCTTGGCGATCGGGATCTGGTGCTTTTCGGCAAAGTCGATCAGCCGGGTGCGCGAGGTCAGGTCCCACTCCCGCCAGGGCGCGATGACCTTGATGTCTGGGTTCAGCGCATAGGCCGACAGCTCGAATCGCACCTGGTCGTTGCCCTTGCCCGTGGCGCCGTGGGACACCGCGTCGGCCCCCTCCTCTGCGGCGATCTCGACCAGCCGCTTGGAGATCAGCGGCCGCGCGATGGAGGTGCCCAGCAGATACAGCCCCTCGTAGACCGCGTTGGCCCGGAACATCGGGAAGACGAAGTCGCGCACGAACTCCTCGCGCAGGTCCTCGATATAGATGGCGCTGGCGCCCATCATCTCGGCCTTGGCGCGGGCCGGCTCCAGCTCCTCGCCCTGGCCGAGGTCGGCGGTGAACGTCACCACCTCGCAGCCGTACTCGGTCTGCAGCCACTTGAGGATGATCGAGGTGTCGAGGCCGCCGGAATAGGCGAGGACGACGCGTCTGGGTGCGGTCATGGGTCACTCCGTCTGTCGGCGCCCGGATACGGCGCCCGGGCCCGGGCTGCAAGCCGCTCTCGACGGCGGCGACGTTTCGCGGCAGACCGGGGCCATGACCGATTTCGCCGACGCCGCCCTCGCCGTCACCGCCCGCCTGCGCGCGCTGTTCCCCGCCACGCCGCTGCAACGCAACGACCACCTGTCCGAGCGGTTCGGGGCCGACATCTGGCTCAAGCGCGAGGACCTGTCGCCGGTCCGCAGCTACAAGATCCGCGGCGCCTTCAACGCGATGCGCAAGCGGCTGGCCGAGGCGCCGGACCAGACGCTGTTCGTCGCCGCGAGCGCGGGGAACCACGCCCAGGGGGTCGCCTACAACTGCCGCCATTTCGGGGTGCGGGGCGTGATCTTCATGCCGGTGACGACCCCGCAACAGAAGGTGCAGAAGACCCGCACCTTCGGCGGCGACGCCATCGAGATCCGGCTGGTCGGCGACTATTTCGACGCGACCCTCGCCGACGCGCAGGCGTTCTGCGCGGCCGAGGGGGCGCATTTCCTGTCGCCCTTCGACGATCCGCACGTGATCGAGGGTCAGTCGAGCGTCGCCGCCGAGATCCTGTCCGAGATGGTCGCGCCGCCCGATATCGTCGTCCTGCCGGTGGGTGGCGGAGGGCTGTCGGCGGGGATGCGGTCCTATTTCCGCGACGCCGCGCCCGGCACCGAGCTCGTCTTCGTCGAGCCCCAGGGCGGCGCCAGCCTGACCGCCGCGCTGGCGGCCGGGGCGCCGGTGACGCTGCCGCAGGTCGACACCTTCGTCGACGGGGCCGCAGTAGCGCGAATCGGCACCCGGACGTTCGAGGCGCTGCGCGACGTCGATCCGGCGGACGTTCTGATCGCGCCAGAGGATCGGATTTGCACGACCATCCTGGAGATGCTGAACGTCGAGGGGATCGTCCTGGAACCCGCGGGCGCGCTGGCGATCGACGCGCTCCCCGCCCTAGCGGACCGCATCCGGGGTAAAACGGTGGTGTGCGTGACATCCGGCGGCAACTTCGACTTCGAGCGGTTGCCCGAGGTCAAGGAACGGGCACAGAGGTATTCGGGCGTCAAGAAGTACTTCATTCTGCGAATGCCCCAACGGCCCGGGGCGCTGCGCGACTTTCTGGACCTCCTCGGCCCCGAGGACGACATCGCGCGGTTCGAGTATCTCAAGAAGTCGGCCCGCAATTTCGGCACCGTGCTCATCGGGATCGAAACGGCGCGGCCCGAAAACTTCGACACGCTATTGCGACGGCTCGACCGCACCGATTTCTCCTATCGCGACATCACCGGAGACCCGGCTCTGGCGGATTTTCTGATCTGAGCGCTCAGGCCGCCGCCTTGCGCTCCAGTTCGCGGAACGAGCGGTCCATGAGCGTTGCAATGGCGCGGGGATCGGCCGCCGCCGTTCCCTCCCGCGGCACCGCCCGCTCGGCCGCGCCACAGATCTCCGCCACCCCGCCGAACCCGAGGTTCAGCGCGCACCCCTTGAGGGCGTGGAGCGCATCCGCCATTTCCTCCGTCCCCGGCGATCCGCGCAGCACCACCAAATGCGCGTCCGTTTCCTCGCGGAACAACTCCACGAGCTCGGCAAACTCTCCAGCGCCCAGGTCCGCCTGCAACTGCCACACCCGGGTCCAATCGATCCTCGTCTCGGTCATGGGCGAGATGTACCCGGAAGAGATTAACGGGGCGTTAGGGCGCCACGGCGAACTGCCGTGCCCCGTTCACCGGTTCTTAACCTCGAGAGCGCAAGCCTGCGTCATGTCAGCAGCCGCCCAGACCGCCGCAGGGCCCGTGCCCCCACCTGACGACGAGATCCGCACCGGCGCGCGGACCGGCCGCCAGGCGATCCGCCGGATCCTGATCGTCGATGACAGCCGCCTGCAACTGCGCCTCTTGGAGAAATCCCTCGAACCGCTCGGTCTGACCCTGATCAGCGCCACGTCTGGAGAGCAGGCGCTGGCGCTCTGCCAGAACGATCCGCCGGACCTGGTGCTCAGCGACTGGATCATGCCGGGGATGAGCGGGATTGACCTCTGCCAGGCGCTCAGGACGGCGGAGACGGGCCACTACATCTACTTCATCCTGCTCACCTCCAAGTCGCAGATCGACGAGGTCGTGAAGGGGTTGGATCTGGGCGCCGACGACTTCGTCTCGAAACCGGTGGAGACCGACGAGCTCCACGCCCGGATCAACGCCGCCGACCGGATCCTGCGAATCGAGCGCGAGTTGGCGCGCAAGAACCGGATGATCAGCGAAACGCTGGAGGAGGTGCGCGCGCTCCACGCCGATCTGGAGCGGGACCTGGCCGAGGCGCGCAATCTGCAAATGGCGCTGGTGCAACGTCAGCCTTTGATCTTTCCGGCGGCCGAAGTGAACTTCCTCTTTCAGCCCACCGGCCATGTGGGCGGCGACCTGGTGGGCAGCGTCGCGCTGGAGACCCCGGACCGGATCGGTCTCTTCGGTATCGACGTGTCGGGGCACGGCGTCGCCTCCGCCCTGATCACCGCGCGGCTGTCGGCGTGGCTCTCCGGCGCGCAGCCCGAGCAGAACCTTGCGCTGGATCGGGTGGAGGGGCGGGTCGTCGGCCGCGACCCGGCTGACGTCTGCCGGGTGCTGAACGACACCTTCCTCCGCGAGATCTCGACGGAACACTACTTTACCATGGTCTATGCGGTGGTCGACCTGGCTGCCGGCCGGTTGCGGATCGCCCAGGCCGGGCATCCCCATCCCCTGATCCTGCGGGCGGGCGGCGAGGTGGAGAAGCTGGGGGAGGGCGGCCTGCCCATCGGTCTGATTCCGGACGCCGATTACGAGGCGTTCGATGTGGCGCTGGCGCCGGGCGACCGGCTGATGATGCATTCCGATGGACTGACCGAATCGCGCCGCCCTGATGGCCGGCTTCTGGGGCGCCAGGGCCTGTCGCACCTGTTCCGCCGTCACGGCGCGCTCCCAGGCCGCCGCCTTTTGCAGGCCCTGCATTGGGAGCTGAGCGCGCTCAACGACGACGAGTTCGAGGACGATCTGTCCTGCGTCCTTCTGGACTATCGCGGCCCGGGTTAGCGGCAGAGCGCGGCGGCTGCCACGGCCCGGTCGCCCGCGCTGGCCAGGACGCGCACGGCATCGGCGAGCGGCATCCACACCGCGCTGTGCCCGGCTTCGCTGGGGGCGCCGCGGCAGAGCGCGGGGCGGGCCAGATAGACGTGGCACAGTTTCTCCGCCCAGCGTCGGTATTCGGGCATATAGGTGAAGCGGCGATAGGCGCCGAGCCGCCGCGCCCCGACGATGGTCCACCCGGTCTCCTCCAGAACCTCCCGGTGCAGGGCCCGGAGCGGCCCCTCGCCCGGATCGACCCCGCCCCCGGGGAGCTGGAACTCGGGCGCCGGCGCCTCCTGGAACGTCACCAGGCAGGCGTCGCCGCGGCACAGGAGGGCATAGGCCCCCGGGCGCGGATCATAGCGCCGCCCCGGTTCGGGCGGACGGCCATAGCGTGGGATCATGGCGGCCTTGCGTCGGTTGGAGGTTTGACCGCGCCTCTTATATAGAGCGTTCATGCGAATGCGACCCCTTGAGGAAACCCCATGACCCTTGGCTCCCAACTCGCCTGGGACGACACCGTATTGCCGTTTCAACTCGACCGCACCGACATCCGCGGTCGGGTGGCGCGGCTCGACGGCGTGCTCGACGCGGTCCTGGCGCAACACGACTATCCCCCCGAGATCGAGGCGCTGGTGGCCGAAGCCGCTCTGTTGACCGCGATGATCGGCCAGACGATCAAGCTGCGGTGGAAGCTGTCGTTGCAAGTCCGCGGCGACGGCCCCGCCCGGCTGATCGCCACCGACTACTACGCACCCGGTGATGACGGCGCCCCCGCGCGGATCCGCGCCTATGCCAGTTACGACGCCGAGCGGTTCGTGCCCGATGCGCGGCCGTTCGACCAGATCGGCAAGGGCTACTTCGCGATCCTCATCGATCAGGGCGACGGCATGGCGCCGTATCAGGGAATCACCCCCATCGCGGGGGGATCGCTGGCGGCCTGCGCCGAAACGTATTTCGCCCAGTCCGAACAGTTGCCGACGCGGTTCGCCGTCACCTATGGGCGGGCGCAGAGTCCCGGCGAGGACAGCCATTGGCGCGCCGGCGGCGTGATGATCCAGCATATGCCCAAGGCGTCCCCCGGCGTGGCGTCTGAGGGGTCGGGCGAGGGCGGCCTCCTGACCCGCGACGATGTGCTCGACGGCGACGACGCCGAGAACTGGAGTCGGGCCAATCTGCTGCTCGACACGGTGGAGGAGACCGAGCTGATCGGCCCGCGGGTCCACCCCACGGACCTGTTGGTGCGGCTGTTCCACGAGGAGGGCCCGCGGGTCTTCGACGCGCAGCCGGTGGCCTTCGGCTGCACCTGCTCGGAGGATCGGGTGCGGCAGAGCCTGTCGATCTATTCGGCCCGCGACATCGGCCACATGACCACCGACGACGGGATCGTCACCGCCGACTGCCAGTTCTGCGGCGCGCATTACGAGTTCGATCCCGCAACGCTGGGGTTCGAGGCGGGTCGGAGCGACGATGACGCCTGACGCGCGGGCGCTGTTGTCGGCGGCGCTCAGCGCCAACGGCGGCGACGCCTCGTCGGATTTCGACCTCAATCCGGGCCGCCCGCCGCCGCCCGCCGCCCCACTCAGGGGCGCGGCGGTGCTGGTCGCGGTCCGCACCGACACCATCGTTCCGCGGCTGCTGCTGACCAAGCGGTCGTCGGCGTTGAAGCACCACCCGGGGCAGATCGCCTTCCCCGGGGGGAAGATCGACCCCGGCGACCCGACGCCCGAGGCCGCCGCCCTCCGCGAGGCGCACGAAGAGGTGGGGCTGCCCGATGGCGCGGCCGAGGTGCTGGGCACGCTGCCGCCGCACCGCACGGTCACCGGGTTCGCCGTCACGCCGGTCCTGGCTCTGATCGCCGCGCCGTTCCAGGCGGTCCCCGAGGCGGGTGAGGTCGACGAGGCGTTCGACGTGCCGCTCGCCCACGTGCTCGACCCTCAGAACTATCTGATCGGCGCGCGGCAGTGGCGGGGGCAGACCCGGCGCTACTACACCGTGCCCTACGGGCCCTACTATATCTGGGGGGCGACGGCCCGCATCCTACGGGGCCTTGCGGCGCGGGTGACGACGTGACCCAAGTGGATGGCCCCTGGCGCCGGCACGCAGAGACGCAAGCGTTTCTCGCCGCGCTGGCCCGGGCCGGGCACCGCGGGTTGTTCGTCGGCGGCTGCGTCCGGGACGCCGTGTTGGGGCGGCCCGTGGGCGACGTGGACATCGCCACAGACGCGGTGCCGCCCGCGGTCGAGCGCATCGCCGCCGCCGCGGGGTTCAGGACCGTGCCCACCGGTATCGACCATGGCACCGTGACGGTGCTGGCCGATGACGTGCCCTTGGAGGTCACGACCTTCCGCCGCGACGTGGAGACCGACGGGCGCCATGCCGAGGTGGCGTTCTCGGACCGGCTGGAAGAGGATGCCGCCCGCCGCGACTTTACCATGAACGCGCTCTATGCCGATGCGGGGGGCGCGCTGCGCGACCCCACCGGCGGGCTGGACGATCTGCGTGCCGGGCGGGTGCGCTTCATCGGGGCCGCCTCCGACCGGATCGCCGAAGACTACCTAAGAATCCTGCGATTTTTTCGCTTCCACGCCTGGTACGGCGATCCGGCCGAGGGGATCGACGCCGAAGGGTTGGCCGCCTGCGCCGCGGGGGCCGAGGGGCTCGACCGGCTGTCGGCCGAGCGGGTGGGCCACGAGATGCGCCGCCTGCTGGCCGCGCCCGACCCCGGCCCGGCGGTCGCGGCGATGCAGGCGTCGGGCGTTCTGGCGCGGATCCTCCCCGGCGCCGATCCCGCGCCCTTGCCGCGGTTGGTCGCGGTCGAGGCCGCAGCGGACCCCCTGGCGCGCCTCGCGGCGCTGGGTGGCGAGGATGCGGCCGACCGCCTGCGTCTCAGCCGGGCCGAGGCGCGCACGCTCGACCTCTACCGCGCGGGTCTGAGCGGGACGCAGGGCACCGCCGAACTGGCTTGGCGCCACGGCCCCGAGGCCGCCCGCACCATCGAGGCCCTGCGCGCCGCGGTGTTCGCCGCGCCTCTGCCCGCGACGCTGGACGAGGACATCGCGCAGGGAGCCGCGGCGACCTTTCCCGTATCCGCACGCGACCTGATGCCCGACGTTGAGGGCGCCGCCCTGGGCGCGCGGCTGAAGGCGCTGGAGGCGGCGTGGATCGCCTCGGGTCTGACGGCGACACGCGAGGACCTGCTGGCGCTCCCGCAGCGGTAGAACCCGCCGTGCGGATGACCTATATGGCGGGGACAACAGAAAGCCCCCCGATGCTCCGCTTCTTCGAACGCATGGTCGATCCATATGCGCCGTATCCCCACACGGATACGCCGCCGCGGAGCCTGCGCGCGTTCATGTGGGACTACTCCAAGCCGTTCCGGCGCCTGTTCGCGCTGACCAGCGTGATGTCCATCGTCGTGGCCGCCATCGAGATCGGGCTGATCGCCTATCTGGGCCGGCTCATCGACCTGTTGTCCACCGGCACCCCGGCCGAGGTCTGGGACCGCCACGGGGTCGAGTTCGTGGCCGTCGCGCTGTTCCTGCTGATCGTGCGCCCGGTGGTGCAGGCGGTGGACGTGGCGCTGCTGAACAACGCGATCATGCCGAACTATGGCACGCTCTACCGCTGGCGGGGCCACCGGCAGGTCCTGCGCCAGTCGGTGGGCTGGTTCGAGAACGACTTTGCCGGGCGCATCGCCAACCGGGTGATGCAGACGCCGCCCGCCGCGGGCGAGGCGGTGTTCCAGATCTTCGACGCCATCACCTTTGCACTGGCCTATTTCGTCGGCGCGGCGATCCTGCTGGCCGACGCCGACCCCCGGCTGGCGATCCCGCTGGTGGTGTGGATCGGGCTCTATGGCCTGCTGGTGCGATGGACGGTGATCCGGGTCGGCCCGGCCAGCCAGGCGGCCGCGGACGCGCGCAGCGCGGTGACGGGGCGGATCGTCGACAGCTACACCAACATCCATTCGGTCAAGCTGTTCGCGCATCGGGCCATGGAAGAGGACTATGCCCGCGAGGCCATCGAGGAGTCGCGGCGCACCTTTCTGGTGGAGATGCGGATCTTCACCGCCATGGACGTGATGCTGACCGCGCTCAACGGCCTGTTGATCGTGGGCGTCGTCGGCTGGGCGCTGGCGCTGTGGATGGGCGGCACCGCGACGGTGGGCATCGTCGCCGCCGCCACCGCCGTCGCGCTGAGGATCAGCGCCATGACGGGGTGGATCATGTGGGCGCTGTCGAGCTTCTTCCGCAACCTTGGCGTGGTCCGCGAGGGGATGGAGACGATCGCCCAGCCCATCGACCTGACCGACACGCCGGGCGCCGAGCCGCTGCGCCTGACCGAGGGCCGGATCGAGATGCAGGACCTGCACCACCACTACGGCCGTGGGCAGGGGGGCCTGCAGGGCATCGACCTGACGGTCGAGCCGGGCGAGCGCATCGGGCTGGTCGGTCGGTCGGGCGCGGGCAAGTCGACCCTCGTCAAGCTGCTGCTGCGGTTTTACGACACCGAGGGTGGGCGCATCCTGATCGACGGTCAGGACATCCGCGACGTCACGCAGGACAGCCTGCGCCGCGAGATCGGCATGGTCAGCCAGGACGCAACGCTGCTGCACCGCTCTGTGCGCGACAACATCCTTTACGGCCGACCGGGCGCCACCGAGGCCGAGATGGTCGAAGCCGCGCGCCGCGCCGCCGCCCACGATTTCATCCTCGATCTTGCGGACCCGCAGGGGCGCCGCGGCTACGACGCCCATGTGGGCGAGCGGGGGGTGAAGCTGTCGGGCGGTCAGCGGCAGCGTGTGGCCCTGGCGCGTGTGGTGCTGCGCGACGCGCCGATCCTGGTGCTGGACGAGGCCACCAGTGCGCTCGACAGCGAGGTCGAGGCCCAGATTCAGGCCGCGCTCTACGACGTGATGGAGGGCAAGACGGTGATCGCCATCGCCCACCGCCTGTCGACGCTCAGCCGCATGGACCGGATCGTGGTCATCGACGACGGCCGCATTGTCGAACAGGGCAGCCACCATAGGTTGCTCGACATGGGCGGTCTCTACGCCCGCTTCTGGGCCCGGCAATCCGGCGGGTTCATTCAAACCCGGGACGCCAGTTGATGTTTCGCCGCCTCGCCGACCTGATCGACGCCTTCCGCCCGGCCGAGGGACCGCCGCCGCGCACGCTGGGCGCGTTCATGCGCTGGGCTCTGGCGGGCGCGGGGCCATGGCTGGCGGTCGCCGCGGCGTTCTCGGCCGTCGCCGGCGCGGCCGAGGTGGTGACCGCGCTGCTCCTCGGGGCGGTGATCGATGCGGCGCTCGCCGCCGGTCCCGACGCGGTGTTCGGTGCCAACCTGTGGATGTTCGTCGGTGTTGCGGCGTTCTTTATGATCGTGCGGCCGGTGCTGTTCGGTCTGTCCGCGGCGTCGAACGGCATCGTCGTGGCGCCGAACGTGAACCCCCTGGTGCTGAGCCGGCTGCACCGCTGGACGCTCGGCCAGGCGGTGACGTTCTTCGACGACGACTTCGCGGGACGCATCGCGCAAAAGCAGATGCAGACCAGCCGCGCCATCACCGACGTCGCGGTCGAGGTGATCAATGTGGTGTTCTTTGCGCTCGCCACGCTGATCGGCGCGGCGCTGATGCTGACCACGATCAACGGCTGGGTGGCGCTGGGACTGACCGTGTGGCTGGCCGCCTATCTTGCGCTGATCCGCTGGTTCATGCCGCGGGTGCGCAAGCGCGCGATGGCGCGGGCCGCGTCGCGGGCGATGGTGTCGGGCCAGGTGGTCGACACGATCACCAACATCAAGACGGTCAAGCTGTTCGCCCACGACCGCCACGAGGACGCCGCGGCGCTGGGCGCCATCGCGCGGTTCCGCGAGCGGGTGGTCGATTTCGGCATCCTGTCGGCCGGGTTCCGGTTTAGCCTCATGTCGCTGGCGGGGATCCTGCCGGTCCTCCTGGTGGGCGCGACGCTGTGGCTCTGGTCCCAGGGGATCGCCTCGGCCGGGGACATCGCGGCGGCCGGCGCGATTTCGATCCGCATCGCCCAGATGACCGGCTGGGTCAGCTTCACCCTTATGGCGATCTACGCCAACGTGGGCGAGATCGAGGATGGGATGGCGACCCTGACGCCTGCGCATACGCTGACCGACACGGCCACAGCGATGCCGCTGCGCGATGCCGGTGCGATCCGGTTCGAGAACGTGAGCTTTGCCTACGGGCGGCAGACCGGCGGCGTGGACGGCATCGACCTGACCGTCGAACGGGGCGAAAAGCTGGGGATCGTCGGGGCGTCGGGGGCGGGCAAGTCGACGCTGGTGGCCCTTCTCCTGCGGCTCTACGACGCCGAGTCGGGGCGGATCACCATCGGCGGACAGGACATCCGCGAGGTGACGCAAGAGAGCCTGAGGCGTCAGATAGGCATGGTCACGCAGGAAACCGCGATGTTCAATCGGTCGGCGCGCGACAATATCCTCTACGGCCGCCCCGACGCGGGCGAGGACGAGATGTTCGCCGCCGCCGAACGGGCCGAGGCGCATGAGTTCATCGGCGACCTGCGCGACTTCAAGGGCCGCGAGGGCTATGACGCCCATCTGGGCGAGCGTGGGGTCAAGCTTTCGGGCGGGCAGAGGCAGCGGATCGCGCTGGCGCGCGCCTTCCTCAAGGACGCGCCGATCCTGGTGCTGGACGAAGCGACCAGCGCGCTCGACAGCGAGGTCGAGGCGTCGATCCAGGCGGCCTTGGAGCGGGCCATGGCGGGCAAGACCGTGCTGGCCATCGCCCACCGTCTGAGCACCATCGCGCGGATGGACCGGATCGTCGTGCTGCACCAGGGCCGCGTCGCCGAAGAGGGGACGCATGAGACCCTGCTGGCCCAGAACGGCCTCTACGCCCGCTACTGGCGGCGGCAGTCGGGCGGGTTTCTGGACTTCCACGACGCGCACGATGCGGCGGAATAGCGGGGCGCGGGGGCGATGACCGTCGCGATCCTGATCCCCGCGCGCTATGCCTCCAGTCGGTTTCCGGGCAAACCCCTCGTGCCGCTGGCCGGGGCGGACGGCGGAGAAAAGAGCCTGATCCGCCGGACCTGGGAGGCCGGGTGCCGCGTCGAGGGTGCCGCGGCGGTGCACATCCTGACCGACGACGACCGGATCGCGGCCCACGCCCAAGGGTTCGGCGCCAGCGTCCTGATGACGTCCGAGCGGCCCCGCAACGGCACTGAACGCTGTGCCGAGGCGCTGGACCAGCTCGATCCGATGCCCGATCTGGTGGTCAACCTGCAAGGCGATTCGCCCCTGACCCCGCCGTGGTTCATCGAGGCGCTGATCGACGCGATGGCCGAGGATCGGACGGCGGCGATGGCCACCCCGGTCCTGCCCTGCGACGGCGAGACTCTGGAGAACTTTCGCGTCGACCGCCGCGACGGGCGGTTGGGTAGCACCGTCGCCGTCACCCGTCCCGACGGCACGGCGGCGGACTTTACCAAACGGGCATTGCCGGACCTCACCGGCGGCGGCGGCGGCTATTGGCATCATGTTGGCGTCTATGCCTACCGCCCCGACGCCCTGCGCCTTTACCGGAGCTGGGACGAGGGCGTGCTCGAGCGTCGCGAGGGTCTGGAGCAATTGCGGTTCCTGGAAAACGGGGCCGAGGTCCGCTGCGTCCCGGTGGAGGCGCGGGGCCATGCCTTTTGGGAGGTGAACAACCCCGTCGACGTCGAGCGGGTCGAGCGTCTGCTGGCCCGCGACGGCATTCTCTGAGGCGCCGATGCGGGTGACGGTGGAGCGGCTGGGCCATCTGGGCGACGGCATTGCGCCGGGGCCCGTCCTGGTGCCGCGCGCCCTACCGGGGGAGGTGGCGGAGGGCGCTGTCGAGGGCGGGCGCATGGCCGCGCCGCGGATCGTGACGCCGTCACCCGCACGAGTCGCCGCCCCGTGTCCCCACTACGGCGCCTGCGGGGGCTGTGCGCTGATGCACGCCGACGACGCCTTCGTCGCGGGATGGAAGGTCGACGTGGTGCGCCGCGCGCTGTCGTCCCAGGGTCTGCCCGCGCCGGTCGCCGGGATCGCCACGTCTCCGCCGCTCAGCCGCCGCCGCGCCACCCTGGGCGCCCGGCGGACCAAAGCAGGCACGCTCGTGGGCTTTCACGCGCGCGCGTCGGATACGCTGACCGAGATCCCAGGCTGCCGGTTGTTGGTGCCCGCGATCCGCGACGCCCGCCCGCTCTACGACGCCCTGACCCGGGCGGGCGGGTCGCGCAAGGGGCGGTTGGAGATCGCGGTGACGGCCGGAGAGGCGGGGCTCGATGTGGCCGTCGCGGGGGGCAAGCCGCTGGACCCCGCGCTGCGCGTTACGCTGACCGGCATCGCCGAGACGTGGGACGTGGCGCGGCTGAGCTGGGACGGCGACACTGTTGTAACGCGCCGCTCGCCGCTGCAACCGGCCGGGTCAGCCCGCGTGGTCCCGCCGCCTGGCGCGTTCCTCCAGGCGACTGCGCACGGGCAGGCGGCCCTGACGGCGGCGGTGGGCGCGGCGGTGGCGGGCGCGGGGCGGATCGTCGATCTGTTCGCCGGATGCGGCACCTTTGCGCTGCCGCTCGCCCGCACGGCCGAACTCCACGCCGTCGAGGGCGAGGCGGAGATGCTGTCGGCGCTCGACGCTGCCTGGCGCCGGACGCCCGGCCTGAGGCGGCTGACCACCGAGGCGCGCGACCTGTTCCGCCGGCCACTGACCGCGGACGAGTTCGCCATATTCGACGCCGCGGTCATCGACCCGCCCCGCGCCGGGGCCGAGGCGCAGACCGCCGCGCTGGCCGCCGGCGGGCCGCCGCGCATCGCCGCGGTGTCGTGCAACCCCGTGACCTTTGCCCGCGACGCGCGGCTCCTCTGCGACGGCGGCTATCGGCTGGACCGGGTGCTGGTGGTGGATCAGTTCCGCTGGTCGCCCCATGTGGAGGTTGCCGCGACGTTCCTGCGCGGCCATATCCCCCCGGACTGACCCCAATCCGAGGACCCGACGCCGTGACCTTCCGAAATCGCCTCGCCGCGTGGCTGGACCGTCCGTTCGTGCGCAACTTCATCCTCGCGGTCATCCTGTTCAATGCCGTGGTCCTGGGGTTGGAGACGTCGGACGTGGCGATGGCCCGCGCCGGGGCGCTGATCCTGGCGCTCGACCGGATATGCCTGACGATCTTCGTGGTCGAGCTGGTGTTGAAGCTCGTCGCCCACGGCGGGCGGTTCTTCCGCAACGGGTGGAATATCTTCGACTTCGTCATCGTCGGCATCGCGCTTGTGCCGACCGGCCAGGGGCTGAGCGTGCTCAGGGCGCTGCGCATCCTGCGGGTGCTGCGCGTGATCTCGGTCGCGCCACGGCTCCGGCGCGTGGTCGAGGGCCTGGTCAACGCCCTGCCCGGCATGGCGTCGGTGTTTCTGTTGATGGCGCTGATCTTTTACATCGGGGCAGTGATGGCGACCAAGCTGTTTTCCAACAGCTTTCCCGACTGGTTCGGGGATCTGGGCCGCTCGGCCTACTCGCTGTTCCAGATCATGACGCTGGAGTCCTGGTCCATGGGGATCGTGCGCCCGGTGATGGAGGTCTATCCCTATGCCTGGGCGTTCTTCGTCCCGTTCATCATGGTCACGACCTTCGCAGTGGTGAACCTGTTGGTCGGTCTTATCGTCAACTCGATGCAGGACGCCCATTCCGCCGAAGACGCCGAGCGGACCGACCTCTACCGCGACGAGGTGCTGGCACGGCTCGAAGCGATCGAGGCGCATCTCCACGCCCGCGATAACGACCCCGTGACCGGGGAACGGCGCCCCGTTCCCAGCGCGCGCAATATACCCTAGGCTCTGGCGCGAGCAGTTGACCGACAGGACCCCCGCGATGATTTTCCGCGCTCTCATGCTGTGCGTGCTGGCCATCGGCCTCGGCGCATGCTCGACCAAGTTCCGCACCTATAACGGGCCCGAGGTCACGCGCGTGGTGATCCTCAAGGGCGCGCGCGAGATGCTCTTGCTGCATCACGGCCAGGTGCTGGAGCGCTACGACATCGGTTTGGGTTTCGCCCCCGAGGGCGACAAGAAGGTCGAGGGCGACGGCAAAACGCCCGAGGGCGACTATTATATCGACCGGCGCAACCCCGACAGCCGGTTCCACCTGTCGCTGGGCATCTCCTATCCCAACGCCTACGACATCGCCGAGGCCGAGGCGCTGGGGATGCCGCCGGGGGGCGACATCTTTATCCACGGGCGCGGACCGCTCTACAAACGCGGCAATCCACAGGATTGGACCTGGGGCTGCATCGCGGTGAAGGACCGCGAGATGGAGTGGATCTATGCCATGGTCAAGGACGGCACGCCCGTCTCGATCCGGCCCTGACTCAGGGGGCGCGGCGCGGACGGCGCGCCGTCAGACGATCCCGCCGCCCGCACCGCTGACCGCCGGACGTTCGGCGGCGACGCGGGCGCGGTAGCCTGCCGCGCGCACCGTCGCGACCGGATCGATGGCGCCGCCCGCCTCCATCCGCGCCATGGCCAGGATCGGCTCCACATCGGTGCGGAACGCCGCCTTGAGCGTCTGCGCGGCCATCAACGCGTCGTTCGCCCCCTGAAATCCCTCGAGCGCGGCGCGGTCCACCAGCAGCGCCTGGGCATAGGCGCGCCGCACCTCTCCGGCCGAGGTCATCAGGCTCTCGATGGGGTCGGTGACGTTGTGCGACTGGTCTAGCATATGCGCCGGGGAGAAGTCGCCGCGTCCCTCGGCCGCCACCAGCTCGTCGAACACCAGAAACAGGCGAAACGGGTCGATGGCGCCGGTGTCGAGGTCGTCGTCGCCGTATTTGCTGTCATTGAAGTGGAAGCCGCCGAGTTTGCCCGCCTGGATCAGCCTGGCGACGATCATCTCGATATTCGCGTTCGGCGCGTGGTGGCCGAGATCGACCAGGCAATAGGCCCGCTCTCCCAGCGCCTGGGCGATCATCAGGTTGGTGCCCCAGTCCTGCACCACCGTGGAGTAGAACGCGGGCTCGTACATCTTGTGTTCGGTGTAGAGCCGCCAGTCCTCGGGCAGCGCGCCATAGATGCGGGCGGTGGAGTCCAGGTAACGCTCGAACTGGGCGGTCATGTCGGTCTGGCCGGGAAAGTTCGCGCCGTCCCCGATCCAGATGGTCAGGGCGGTCGAGCCGATGCCGCGACCGATTTCGATGCACTCCAGATTGTGCTCGACAGCCTGGGCGCGCACCGCGGGATCGGTGTGGGACAGCGAGCCGAACTTGTAGCTCAGCGCCTGGCCCGGGTGATCCTGGAAGGTGTTGGAGTTCATCGCGTCGAAGGACAACCCCACCGCCTCGGCCTTGCCGCGCAGGTCGGCCGCGGGGGCGGTGTCCCAAGGGATGTGCAGCGAGACCCGCGGCGTGGCGCGAGTGAGCTGGTGGATCACGCCGCAGTCGTCGAGTTTGTCGAACACGTGCCGCGGCTCGCCCAGCCCCGGAAAACGGGCGAACCGGGTGCCGCCGGTGCCGACGCCCCAGGACGGGATCGCGACGCCCAATTCGGCGACCCGCGCCTTGACCGCGTCGATGTCGATGCCGCGGCGGTCCAGATGCGCCCCTAGCGCGTCGTAGTCGGCGCGCAGCGCGGCCTCTCTCGCAGCGTTTTCGGCCGCGATCACGGATGCGTCGATCATCTCGCTCCTCCCTCGGCGGCCGCGGCTCAGCGCGGGAACGCCTCCTTGTTGCCGGCGTCCACGTTCAGGATGTTGCCGGTGGATTTCGACGCCGCGTCGGAGGCCAGGAAATAGACCGCCTCGGCGATGTCTTCGGGCAGGACGGGACGTTTCAGCAGCGACCGCTGGCGATACATCTCCTCCAGACCCGCCTTGTCGGTCCCGTAGGTCGCCGCGCGCTGATCCAGCCAGTCTCCCTGCCAGATCTTCGAGCCGCGGAGCACCGCGTCGGGATTGACCACGTTCACGCGGATCCCGGCCTCGGCCCCCTCCAGTGCCAGGCATCGGGCCAGGTGGATCTCGGCCGCCTTGGCCGTGCAATAGGCCGCGGCGTTGGGCGAGGCGGCCAGCCCGTTCTTGGACGCGACAAAGACGACGGCGCCGCCCATGTTCTGCGCGCGCAGGGTGCGGAACGCCGCACGCGCCACGAGGAAATAGCCGGTGGCCAGGATGTCCATGTTCCGCGACCACAACTCCAGCGTCGTGTCCTCGATGGCCGCCGAGGAGGCGATTCCGGCGTTCGACACCAGGATATCGACGCCGCCGAAGGCGACCGCGGTGTCGGCAAAGGCCGCGGCGACCGCGGCCTCGTCGGTGACGTCCATCGCGACGCTGCGGACGGCATCGGCGCCATGGGACTGGGCGAGCTTGGCGCGGGTGTCCTCCAGCGCGTCGGCGTCGATGTCGGCCAGCATGACGCATGCGCCCTCGGCCAGATAGCGCGCCGCGGTGGCCGCGCCGATCCCGCCGGCGCCGCCGGTGATCACGGCGACCCGCCCGGCCATGGCCCGCGGCTGGGGCATCCGCTGCAGCTTGGCCTCTTCGAGCAACCAGTATTCGATGTCGAACGCCTCTTGCTCGGGCAGGCCGGTGTAGGTGCTGACGGCCGAGGCGCCCCGCATCACGTTGATGGCGTTGACGTAGAACTCGGCCGAGATCCGCGCCGTCGCCTTGTCCTTGGCAAAGGTGATCATGCCCACTCCGGGCACCAGATAGACGACCGCGTTGGGATCGCGCATCGGCGGGCTGTCGGGACGGCGGCAGCGATCGTAGTAGGCGGCATAGCCGTCGCGGTAGTCTGCGATCTGGTCGGGCAGCGCGGCCAGGGTCGCGTCCAGATCCCCCGTGCCGGGGTCGAACGCCACCACCAGCGGGCGGATCTTGGTCCGCAGGAAATGGTCGGGACAGGACGTGCCGAGCGCGGCCAGGTCCGGCATGTCGCGGGCGTTGACGAACTCCAGCACCGCCGCGCTGTCGTCGAAGTGGCCGACCATGTGCTGATTGCCGGAGACGAAGCCGCGGATCGCGGGCATCAGCCGGGCGGCGGCGGCGCGTCGGACGTCGGGCTCCAGGCTCTCGTGGCGCGCACCGCCGAAGGCCGGGCCGTCGCCGTCGCGGGCGTCGAACCAGTCGATGGCACGGTTGATGACGTCGATGGTCAGGTCGTAACAGCTGCGTGCGTCGTCGTCCCAGGTGAACAGGCCATGGCCCCCCAGCACCACCCCCTTGGCGTCGGGGTTGTCGCGGCAGAACGCCTCCAGCCACAGACCCAGCTCGTAGCCCGGCCGCCGCCAGGGCAGCCAGCCGATCTCGTCACCGAAGATCTCGCGAGTCAGCGCCTGGGACTCGGCCGCCGCGGCGATGGCGATGATCGCGTCGGGGTGCATGTGGTCGACATGGCGGCGGGGCACGTAGGCGTGGAGCGGCGTGTCGATGGAGGCGGCACGGGGGTTCAGGTCGAAGGTGCAGTGGGGGAGGTAGCCCACCATCTCGTCCTCGTGGTCGGGGCCGCGATACTTGCCCTTCAGCGCGCGAAGCTTGTCCATGTAGAGGGTGGCGAAGCCATCGAGGGTCATTGAGCCGACGTCGCCGCCCGAGCCCTTGACCCACAGCACCTCGACCTCTTCGCCGGTGAGTGGATCGGGCGCCCGCACCTTGGCCGAGGTGTTGCCGCCGCCGTAGTTGGTGATCCGCTTGTCCGAGCCCAGGAGGTTGGAGCGATAGAGCAGTTTTTCCGGCTCGCTCATCCCTGCCGCACGGCTCTCGTCCCAGAGATTGTCCAGCCGCTTGTCAGCCCGCGTCAGCATGGCGTCCCTCCCCGTCTGCGCGTCGCGGGACCGCCCCGCACGGGGATGAGCCTTTGCCGATTGCGGTCCGAAGTCAATCATAAACGCTCATATTCGCGCGTTTGCAGGTGCAGCATGATCAGTTATGATCGAAACTGATTGACAGACCATGGGAATCGGGCCCTCCTGTGGGTGGGAGGACGCCAATGCACGAAAAGGAGCGGCATCGCATCATCGCCTCGGCGGTGCAGGATCGTCCGGTCGTGACGGTCGCCGATCTGGTCGCGCTGACCGGGGCGTCCGAGGCGACGATCCGCCGCGACATCGCCACCCTACACGTGCAGAAGAAGCTCAGGCGCGTGCGGGGCGGGGCCGAGGCGCTGGCGCCGCCGCCGTTTCCCGGCCTCGCCGGGCGGCCGTTCGAGGTGAACCGCGGGCTCGCCCAGTCGCAGAAGCAGGCCATCGCCCGCGCCGCGGTGGCGCTCTGCGAGGACGGCGAGCCGATCATCGTCAACGGCGGCACCACCACGTTCCAGATGGTGCACCCCCTGGCCGGGCGGCGGCTCCAGGTCTTCACCAACAGCTTTCCCATCGCCGAACACCTGCTCAAGCATTCCAAGAACGCGGTGCTGGTCCCCGGCGGCGCGATCTACCGCGAGCAGCAGATCATCCTGTCGCCCTTCGACGGCGACATGAGTCGCAATTTCTATGCGCGGCGGATGTTCATGGGCGCGCACGGCCTGGGCCCTCTGGGGCTGATGGAGGCCGACCCCCTGCTGATCCAGGCCGAGGAGAAACTCCTCGGGCAGACCGACGAACTGATCGTGCTGGCCGACAGCACCAAATTCCGCAACCGCTCGGCCCTGGTGCTGTGTCCGCTCGACCGGATCGACACCGTGATCACCGACGAGGGCATCGGCGACCGCGAGGCGGCGATGCTGGAGGCGGCCGACGTGCGGCTGATCGTGGCGCCCGTGGGCGCGGCGGCAAAGACGGGGTCCGACTGACCCTAGAGGGCTCAAAATGGGAGGAACCGACATGAGCATGACCAGACGACTCTTCGGCGGAACGGCGCTGGCGGCAATGACGCTGAGCGCGGGAATGGCCACGGCGCAGGACGACCCGCTGCGCATCGCGCTGGTGGTCAAGGCGCTGGGCATCGGCTTTTTCGAGGCGGCGGCCGAGGGGGCCGAACAGGCGGCCGAGGAACTGGGCAACGTCGAGATCATCTATACCGGCCCCACCGACACGACGGCCGAGGGGCAGATCGAGGTGATCAACGCCCTGATCGCCCAGCAGGTCGACGCCATCGCGGTCTCGGCCAACGACACCGACGCCCTGGTCCCGGCGTTGAAGAAGGCGATGCAGCGCGGGATCACGGTCATCTCGTGGGATTCGGGCGTGGCGCCCGAGGGCCGCGAGCTGCACCTTAACCCGTCGTCGAACCCCCTGATCGGCAACATGATCATCAAGCTGGCGGCCGATCACCTGCCCGACGGCGGGGAGGTCGCCGTGCTGTCGGCCTCGGCCACGGCGACGAACCAGAACACCTGGATCGCCGAGATGGAGAAGGTGCTGGGCGACTATCCAGGGATCGAGGTGGTCGCCACCGTCTATGGCGACGACCTGGCCGACAAATCCTACCGCGAGGCCCAGGGCCTGATGCAGGCGCATCCCGATCTCGCCGCGATCATCGCCCCCACCTCGGTCGGCATCGTCGCCGCTGCCCAGGCGGTCGAGGACGCGGGCAAGATCGGCGAGGTCAACGTGACCGGGCTGGGCCTGCCGTCCGAGATGGCAGGCGCCATCGCCTCGGGCGCGTCCAAGAGCTTTGCCATCTGGAACCCCATCGACCTGGGCTATTCGGCGACGATGCTGGCCTACCAGCTCGCCACCGATCAGGCCGAGGCGGCGCCGGGGGCCGAGATCGACATGGGCCGCATGGGCACTCTGACCCTGGACGACAACACCGAAGGCGCGATGGCCGATCCCTTCGTCTACGACGCCTCGAACATCGACCAGTTCAAGGACATCTTCTGAGTTCCTCTGGCCCGGCGTTGTCCCTCCGGGGGCGCCGCCGGGCCGCCAACGCCCCTCGCCCCGCCGCTGGATCGCCATGCCCGACACGCCTGTTCTGCGCCTGACCGGCATCACCAAGACCTTTCCGGGGGTGCGGGCCCTGTCGGAGGTGTCGTTGGACCTCTATCCCGGCACCGTCACGGCCCTGGTCGGCGAAAACGGCGCGGGCAAGTCCACCATCGTCAAGATCCTGACCGGCATCTATCGCCCCGACGCGGGTAGTCTGCACATCGACGGGCGCGAGACCCGCTTTGCCTCGGCCCAGGACGCGACCCGGGCCGGGATCACCGCCATCCATCAGGAAACGGTACTGTTCGACGAGCTGACGGTGGCCGAGAACATCTTTCTCGGCCACGCGCCGCGCGGGCGCTGGGGCCTGATCGACTGGCCCGAGATGCGCCGCCGGGCCGTCCAGATCCTGGCCCGCATCGACGCCCCGCTCGACCCGTCGACGCCGCTGCGCGACCTGGGCATCGCGTCCAAGCATCTGGTGGCCATCGCCCGGGCGCTGTCGGTGGAAGCGCGGGTGGTGATCATGGACGAGCCCACCGCTGCCCTGAGCCAAAAGGAGATCGAGGAGCTCTATACCCTGATCGCGCGGCTCAAGTCCGAAGGGCGCGCCATCCTCTTCATCAGCCACAAGTTCGACGAGATCTTCCGCATCGCCGACCGCTATGCCGTGTTCCGGGACGGGGCCGAGGTGGGTGCGGGGATGATCGACGACATCTCCGAGAACGACCTGGTGCGCCTGATGGTGGGCCGGGACATGGACCGGATTTTCCCCCAGCGCAGCCGCAGCCTGGGCGACGAGGTCCTGCGCGTCGACGGGTTCGCGCATCCGACCGAGTTCGACGGCATCTCGTTCTCCCTGCGCCGCGGCGAGATCCTGGGGGTCTACGGTCTGGTGGGGGCGGGGCGGTCCGAGCTGATGCAGGCGCTGTTCGGCATCACGCGGCCGTCGGCCGGGACGCTCAGGATCGACGGACGCCCGATCCGCGTGCGTGCGCCCGCAGACGCGGTGGCCCATGGTATCGTCTACGTCCCCGAAGACCGCGGACGTCAGGGCGCCATCGCCGGGCTGCCGATCTATCAAAACGTGACCCTGCCGTCACTGGAGCGCACCGGTTGGCACGGGATACTGCGGCCGCGGCGCGAGTTCGACCTGGCGCGCACCTATGCCGAGCGGCTGGAGCTGCGCGCCGCCGCCCTGGACCAGGATGTGGGCACCTTGTCGGGTGGCAATCAGCAGAAGGTGGTGATCGCCAAATGGCTCGCCACCGAGCCGCGGGTGATCGCGCTGGACGAACCGACCAAGGGCATCGACATCGGGTCCAAGGCCGCCGTCCATGCCTTCATGGCCGACCTCGCCGCCGAGGGGCTGGCGGTGATCATGGTCAGCTCGGAAATCCCCGAGATCATGGGCATGTCCGACCGGGCGCTGGTGATGCGGCAGGGGCTGATCGTCGCCGAACTGGCCGGGGAGGCTCTGACGCCCGAGGCCCTGGTGCGCGCCGCCGCGGGAATCGGCGCTCCGGGCGAGGCCGCGGCATGAGCGCGGCGCTGCGCAGCCGCGAGGCGCTGCTGGTCGCGGTCATCGCGCTCCTCCTGGCGGTGATCGCGAGCCGGTTCCCGGGCTTCGTCGCGCCGTCCAACCTGTCGGCGGTGCTCTACGATACCGCGCCGCTGATCCTGCTGGCGCTGGGACAGACGGCCGTGATCCTGACCCGCTGCATCGACCTGTCGGTGGCGGCGAACCTGGCTCTGACCGGGATGCTCTGCGCGATGCTGAACGCCGCGGCGCCCGGAGTGCCCGTGGTCGCGATCTTGGTCCTCGCGGCGGGCATGGGTGCGGTGCTGGGCGCGATCAACGGGATTTTGGTGTGGAAGCTCACGATCCCGCCCATTGTCGTGACCCTCGGCACGATGACGGTCTATCGCGGCCTGATCTTCGTGGTGTCGGACGGTGCCTGGGTGAACGCCCACGAGATGAGCGCGGCGTTCACCGGGTTCCCGCGCCAGGCGGTGCTGGGCCTGCCGGTCCTGAGCTGGATCGCCCTGGCGGCGGCGGCCCTGGCGCTGGTCGCCATTGTGCGGACGCCGCTGGGACGGGCGCTCTATGCCGTGGGGGGCAACCCATCGGCCGCGGTCTATGCCGGGATCGACGTGGGGCGCACGCAGTTCCTGGCCTTCGTCCTGTCGGGCACGCTGGCCGGGCTGACCGGATACCTCTGGGTCGCGCGCTATGCCGTGGCCTATGTGGACATCGCCGCGGGCTTCGAGCTGGAGGTCGTGGCGGCCTGCGTGATCGGCGGCATCTCCATCGCCGGGGGTGCGGGCACAGTGGTCGGCACGCTGCTGGGCGCGCTGTTTCTGGGGATCGTGAAGAACGCACTGCCGGTCGTGGGCGTCTCGCCGTTCTGGCAGTTGGCGATTTCGGGCGCGGCCATCGTCGTCGCGGTCGCCTTCAACGCCCGGGCGCAGAGGCGGCGGGGCCGGATCATCCTGCGCCGGGCGGAGGCGGGATCGTGAGCGTCGGGGCGCGGCACATCCCCGACCGGATGCACAGCCCGGCCGCGCGGCTCTTGCGGCGGTGGGAGACGCTGCTCCTGGCCGTCGCGATCGGGATCTTCATCGCCAACTCCTTGGCCTCGCCCTATTTCCTAAATGCCTGGAACCTCAGCGACGCCACCTTCAACTTCACCGAAAAGGCGATGATCGCCTTTGCCATGGCGCTCCTCATCATTGCGGGCGAGATCGACCTGTCGGTGGCCGCCATCGTCGCGCTGGCCTCCACCGCCATGGGCGCGGCGGCCGAGGCGGGGGCCGGCGTGCCGGTCCTGGTGCTGGTCGGGCTGGGCACGGGACTGATCTGCGGGGCGATCAACGGGGTGCTGGTCACGGGCCTGGGCCTGCCGTCCATCGTCGTGACCATCGGCACGATGAGCCTGTTCCGCGGCATCGCCTATATCGTCCTCGGCGACCAGGTTTACAAAGCCTATCCGCCGGAGTTCGCCGTCTTCGGCCAGGGCTATGTCTGGTGGGTGATCTCGGTCGAACTGGCGCTGTTCGCGGTGCTGGCGGTAATCTACGGGGTGCTGCTGCACCGGACGAGTTTCGGCCGTGCGGTCTATGCCATCGGCAACAATCCCACCGGCGCCCTGTTTTCCGGGATCCGGGTGGCGCGGGTGAAGTTCGTCCTGTTCCTGCTGACCGGACTGATGTCGGGCGTGGCGGCGGTGTGCCTGACCTCGCGGCTGGGCTCGACCCGACCCTCCATCGCCTTTGCCTGGGAGTTGGAGGTGGTGACGATGGTGGTCCTGGGCGGCGTCAACATCCTGGGCGGATCGGGCAGCATTCCGGGGGTCGTCCTGGCGGCGGTGGTGCTGGGGCTCGTGACATTCGGCCTGGGCCTGTTGAACGTGCCCGGAATCGTAATGTCGATCTTCGTGGGGCTGTTGCTGATCGGGGTGATCGCACTGCCGCGGCTCTGGGCGATGGGGAGGAGATGATGGAGAAATACGCCTTTCGAATGACCCTTCGCCCGGGCTGCGCCGAGGCGTATCGCCGCCGCCACGATGCCATCTGGCCCGAGCTCGTGGCGCTCTTTCGCGATGCGGGCGTGTCGGACTACTCGATCCATCTGGACCCCGAGACGAACGCGCTCTTCGCCGTGTTGTGGCGGCGCGAGGACCACGGGATGGATGCCCTGGCGGAGGCGCCGGTGATGCGGCGATGGTGGGCGCATATGGCGGACCTGATGGAGACGCTGCCCGACGACGCGCCGGTGGTGGTGCCGCTCAGGACCGTGTTCCACATGCCATGAGCCGCGTCGCCGTCATCGATATCGGCAAGACCAATGCAAAGTTGGCGCTGGTCGACACGACAGGTCCGGCCGAGATCGCGGTGCACACCCGGCCGAACCGGGTGCTGGACGCGGGCCCCTATCCGCATGTGGATGTCGACGGGATTTGGTCCTTCGTCCTCGATGCGCTCAGCCATCTCGAGGCCGAGGGCGGCGTCGACGCGGTGTCGGTGACGACCCATGGGGCCTCCGGCGCGCTGTTGACGGCCGATGGCGGTCTGGCCTGTCCGATCCTCGACTACGAGCATGACGGGCCGGACCGGAGCGCGGCCGCCTACGACGCGCTGCGGCCGGGGTTCGCCGAGACGGGATCGCCGCGCCTGCCCGGGGGGCTGAACCTCGGTGCGCAGGTCCACTGGCTCTTGGAGACGCAGCCGGGGCTCGACGCCCGCGTGGCGCAGGTGATCACCTATCCACAGGTCTGGTCCGGGCGGCTTACGGGGCGGTTCGGCTGCGACCACACCTCGCTTGGATGTCATACCGACCTCTGGGCTCCGTGGGAGGGGCGCTACAGCACCTTGGTGGCGGCGCTGGGATTGGAGCGGCGGATGCCCGTGCCGACGCCAGCGGGCACAGTCGTGGGCACGGTCCTGCCGGCCGTCGCGCGGCGCACGGGGATGCGGCCGGAGACACCCGTGATCTCGGGGATCCACGATTCCAACGCCTCGCTCCTGCCTCATCTCCTGGCGCGGGAGGCCCCGTTTGCGGTGGTTTCGACAGGGACCTGGGTGGTGTCGCTGGCCGTCGGGGGGCGGCGCGGCCCCCTGGATCCCGGGCGCGACACTCTGGTCAATGTCGACGCGCGGGGGGCACCGACGCCCTCGGCCCGGTTCATGGGCGGGCGGGACCGCGACACGCTGGCGGGCGAGACGGCGGCCCCGACCCGGACCGATGTGGCCCGGGTGCTGAAGGGGGGCCTGTGCCTCTGGCCGTCGGTGGTGCCGGGGACCGGCCCGTTCCCGCAGCGCCGCGGCGGCTGGAGCGATCCCGGCGCGGCGCCGGGGGAGAAGGGTGCCGCGCTGTCCTTCTACCTCGCGATGATGACCGCGGAGTGCCTGGCGCTGATCGGCGCCGACGGGCCCAGCGTGATCGAAGGGCCGTTCGCCGCCGACCCGCTCTATGCCGCAATGCTGGGCACGGCGACGGGACGGCCGGTGGTCGCCGCGCCGCGCAGCACCGGCACCAGCATCGGCGCGGCGCTCTTGGCGGTGCCGGATGCGCCGCCGCCTGTGCCCGCCAAGGCGCTGTCCCCGCCGCCCGAAGAGAAGGCGGTGGCGATGGCGGCCTATGCCGCGCGCTGGCGCGAGGGGGTCGGTTAGGGCCGATGCGGAGGATTGGAGTGGCCCAGTCCCCATCTTCCGCCCGCCGCGCACCGCCGTCCCGCCCCGTGGGGCGCGGCGCTTTGGGCGAGCCGGGTGCCGCCGCCGCGCAGTGGATGCTTGTAGAGCCGTCCCGCGCCGCTCGACCGGAGCCCCGGCGGGACGGCGCTTCCCTCACCTCGAGCGCGGGCGTTTCGATCCAGGTGCTCCGGCCTCAGCCGTCCTCTGCGCCGTCCTTCTGCCGCACCCCCTCGAAGCGGACGCCAGCACCCGGCGCCCCTTCTGCCAGGAGGGCGAAGTGCACGCCCGTGAACCACTCGCAGGTTTCGGCCGAGAGCAGCCGCGCGGATCCCTGTCCTTGCCAAAGCACTGCGCCGTTCTCGTCCAGGATCGAGAAGGCATAGCGCGCAGGGTCGGCGTCGATGCGCAGCGTCGGGCGCAGGCCGAGGGGCAGCGCAATGCGCTCTTCGGTCTCCAGGTCATCGACCCGGCGGGTGAAGGTCGCGCACCGCCCGCTCGGCCCGACGCTCAGCCGCAGCGCGTAGAGGTGGGCGGGATCGGCCACGGCGGCGATGCCGACCGCGGCCCCGTCGCGGGGCTGGGGCGCGCGCGTGGAAAAGGACTGCCGAGGCGCGCTCTGCGGGCGGAGGAGCGCCCCCGCCGGTCGGCGGATGTCGGTGCCCAGCGGCGGGCCGAGCGGCACCTCGACATCGGCGCCGTCCAGCGCGGCGGCGGGCATCGGCCCGAGGCTGCGCCACCCCGCCGCCCAAACGCCGCCGGGCCCCGGGCGGGCGGCGGCGCCTGTGGCCGGGCTCCGCTGCGTGCGCCCCTCCAGCTCGACCGTGCCGCCGTCGCCGATGACCGGCCAGCCGTCCTCCCACATCACCGGCGCCAAAAACGTCTCGCGCCCCAGTAGGTGATGCCGCCCGCGGTGGCGGGTGCCCAGCATCAGCGCCCACCAGCCGCCGTGGGGGTCGTCGACCAGCTCGGCATGGCCCAGCGATTGGATCGGGTGCATCACCCGGTGGCGGTGGGTCAGGACGGGGTTGTGCGGTGCGCCCTCGAACGGGCCCCAGGGCGAGCGGCTGCGCGCCACGGTCTGCATGTGGCCCTGCCAGGTGCCCCCCTCGGCGGCAAACAGATAGACCCAATCGCCCCGGCGATAGAGATGCGGGCCCTCGATGTCGTTGCTGCAATAGCCCCTGGGCCCCGGCGTGATCGCCCGAATCTCGCCCAGGCGGCCGGTGTCGGGGTCCAGAACCGTCTGGACGATGGGCCCCAGATCGCCACCGGGGGTGGAGAGGTCGAGGCTGCGCCGGGTGTAATAGCAGGTGCCATCGTCATCGAAGAAGAGCGAGGGATCGAACGCCTCCCGGTCGAGCCAGATCGCGTCCGACCACGGCCCCTCGGGGTCGTCGGCGTGGAGGAGGAAGTTGCCCTGCCCCTCGGTCACATTGGTGCAGACGAGATACCAGCGCCCGTCGCGGTGCCGGAGCGTCGGGGCGAAGAGGGACAGGGGACCGGGCCGTCCATCACGGCGATACTGCGCGGGCCGCGTGACGGCGCCGCCCAGGTCGGTCCAGTGGACCAGATCGGTGCTGCGATAGAGCCGGATGCCCGGCAGGTGGTCGAAGGTCGACACCGCCACCACATACTCACCGCCCACCCGCACCACCGACGGATCGGGCGCCGTCCCGCGCAGCACCGGGTTCTGCCAGACGAACCCGGTGCCGGTCATCGCTGCGTCGGGCCGGACCGGACGATCTGTTCCACTTCGCGCGTCACCGAGGCGATGATCCGCTCGACCGCGCGCTCGGCGGCGGCGCCGTCCCCGGCGATGACCGCGTCGGCGAGATCGCGGTGAAAGCCAAAGCTCTCCAACCCAAAGGCGGCCCGCCGGAACGGCGAATCCTGCGCTTTTTCGAAGGCGCGGTCGAGATGGGTGAGGATCTCGGTGAACATCGGGTTGGCCGACGCCTCGGAGATCGCGGTGTGAAAGGCGATGTCGGCGTCGCGATAGTCCTCGCCCCGCGCCACCACGTCGAGGAGCGCGGTGCAGAGCGCGTCGATCCGCCGCCGCTGGGCCGGGGTCGCACGCTCGGCGGCGAGGCGCACCGCCGCCGTCTCCAGCGCGCTGCGAATTTCCAGGAAGCGCAGGATCGCTGCCCCCTCCAACCGGGTGTTGGGATCGACGGCCCCGCCGGCGGGGGGGATCGGCGCGACGACGAAGGTGCCGACGCCGCGCTGCCGCCGGATCAGGCCCAGCGCCTCCCACCGGTTCAGCGCCTCGCGGATGGTGGAGCGGCCGACCCCCAACTGCTGGGCGAGCGACACCTCGGGCGGCAGCCGGTCGCCGACGCCGAGGCCCGCCTTTGCCGCCATCTCGGCCAGCGCGTCCAGCACTTCGTCGCCGCGGGTGCGGGTGTCCAGCCGGTCGAGATAGGTCAGGGGGCTCGGCGCCATCGCCACGGTCTCTCCCTCAGGCGGCCGCGGGCAGCGACAACAGATCCGACAGCGCCCCGCACAGCAGGTCGATGTCCTCGTCGCTGTTATAGCACTGCACCGACAGGCGCACGATGGTGTTCTCCTTCCAGTCGAAGACCGGGACCTCGATGCGATACCGCTCCAACAGCGCACGTTTCAGCCAGTGGGGATCGCAGCGCGGCACAGGCAGCGCCACCATCTGCGGCGCCGTCAGGGCGGGCGCCGCCAGGGGCGGCAGGCCGGTCATCCGCGCCACCCGCTCGGATGCGGCGCGGGCCTGAGCGGCGCAGGTCGCGCTGAGCGCGGGCCAGTCGTGGGCGCGGCGGAACTCCAGCGCCGCGGGCACGCTCAGCCAGGCCGAGGGGTCGCGCGTGCCCTGCATCTCCATCGCGTCGACAAAGGCGGTGCCGCCGAAGGGCCCGGGGGCCGCGCGGTCGGGATCCCATCCATGGGAGATGACCAGGGGCTGCAACATCGGCTGATGCGCCTGGCGGGCATGGAGGAACGCCGCGCCCTTGGGCGCCATCATCCATTTGTGACAGTTGCCCGCATAGAAATCGGCCCCCACCGCGGTGACGTCGAGGTCGATATGCCCCGGTGTGTGCGCGCCGTCGATCACCGTCCAGATGCCGCGCCGCCGCGCCTCGGCCACCGCCGCCTCGATGGGAAAGCAGAGCGCGGTGGGCGAGGTGATGTGGCTGACGAACAGAACGCGCGTGCGGTCGGTCATCGCGCCGATGAGGGTGTCGGTAAACGCCGCGGGATCGTGCAGCGGCAGAGGCACCTCGCACGTCACGATCCGCGCGCCCGACCGCGCCGCGACGAATCGCCAGGTCTTGTCCAGCGCGGCGTATTCGTGATCGGTGGTCAGGATCTCGTCGCCTTCGGCCAGGGGCAGGGAGCGCGCCACGAGGTTCAGGGCATGGGTGGCGTTGACGGCGCCGACCACATCGTCGGGCGCCGCGCCAATATCGGCCGCCAGCGCCTGGCGGGTGTCGGCCATCCATGCGGCATAGCCACGGTCGGGATCGAGGAACGCCACCGGCTGCCGCTCCAGGCGCAACTGCCAGGTCTGGTAGGTCTCGAACACCGCCGCGGGGCACGCCCCGAACGAGCCGTGGTTCAGGAACACCACCTCGGGGTCGAGGAGGAACAGGCGCCGCATCTCTGCTGCCGACATCTCAGCGTCCTCCCATGGTGGGGTCCAGCGCATCGCGCAGCCCGTCGCCGAAGAGCGACGTGGCCAGCACGGTGACCGCCAGTGCGACGGTGGGGAACACCGCGAGGTGCCAGTAGAAATACATGAAGTTCATGCCGGTATTGATCATCTGGCCCCAACTGGGCGTGGGCGGCGGCACGCCGACGCCGAGAAAGCTGAGCGATGCCTCCAGCATCATCGCCAGCGGGATCGCCAGGACGAAGCCGACGATGATCGGCGACACCGAGTTGGGGATCAGGTGGCGAAAGATGATGTAGACCGGACCGGCGCCTAGGGCCTGGGCGGCGCGGACGAACTCCTTTTCCTTGAACGCCTTGATCTGCGCGCGCACCAGCAGACAGACCTGCACCCACCCGAAGAGCGCGGCGATGAAGACGATCATCCAGAACCCGCCGCCCACCAGGGCGCCCAGCAACATCGCCGCCAGAAGCGGTGGGATGACCGAGAAGATCTCGATGAGCCGCATGATCACCCAGTCGATGGAGCCGCCGAAATACCCCGCCGCCGCGCCCAGGGGGATCCCGATCAGCACCGAGAACGCCGCAGCGGCAAAGCCGATGGTCAGCGACACCCGCGCGCCATAGACGATGCGGGTAAAGAAGTCGCGGCCCAGGTCGTCCACCCCGAACCAGTGCGCGGCGGAGGGAAAGGCCAGGGCGTCGGCCAGGAACGCCTGCGCATTGGGACCCGCCGGGGTGATCAGCGGTGCCAGGATCGCCATGGCCAGGATCACGCTCAGGACGGCGCCCCCCGCGACGGCCGCCCGGTTGGCCAGGAACCGCCGCCAGCCCAGCCAGAGAGGCCCGCGCTGCCGCCGCACGGGCGGCGCGGGTGCGGCAAGGGCCGGGTCGGCGGTCTTGAGCGGGCGGACGGTCATTCGCGGCCCCCCCCGTGGCGGATGCGCGGGTTGAGCCAGGCATAGAGGATGTCCGACAGCAGATAGGCGAGGCAGAACATCAAGGTCAGCATCAGCATCAGCGCCATCTCCAGGGGATAGTCTCGGGTGCGAATCGACGAGACGAAGAAGCTGCCCAGCCCCGGCACCCGGAACATCGCCTCGACGAAGATCGAGCCGGTGGCGGTGCCGATGAACATCGGCAGGAACACGGTGACCAGCGGGATGGCCGAGTTCCGCAGCACGTGTTTGAACACGATCTGGCGCTCCGGCAGGCCCTTCGCCCTGAGCACGGTCACGAAGGGCTTGTTCAGCGTGTCGAGCATCGCCGACCGGGTGTAGCGGGCATAGGTCGCCATGGGGATCGTTGCATAGGCCACGATGGGCAGGATCCAGCGCTCGGGCGCCCCCCAGCCCGACGACGGCAGCCAGCCCAGCCAGACCGAGAATGTCAGGATCAAGAGCATGGAGGTGACGAAGACCGGGATCGTCAGACCCAAGGTCGCCACCGCCGACGCCAGATAGTCGATCCAACTGTTGCGCTTCAGCGCCGCGGCCATGCCGAGGAGCATCCCCAAAGGCGCCCCGATCAGCACGCCCAGCCCGCCTAGGACCAGGGAGGGCACCCAGGCGCGGCCCAGCAGCTCCAGAACGGTTTCGCCGGGGCTCTGGAACGGCACGCCGAAGTCCAACCTCAGCACGCCCCACATGTATTTCAGATATTGGACGTAGAGCGGCTCATCGAGACCGTATTGGGCGAGGAGCTTCTGCCGGACCTCTTCGGGCACGGGCATGTCACCCGCGTCGAAGGGGCCGCCCGGGATCGCGTGCATCATCGAAAAGATCAGCACCGACACGATGAAGAACGTCACCGCGACCGACACCAGGCGCCGCAGGATGTAGCCGATCATGGGGGCCCCCTTCGTGTCATGGCGTGACCACCGCCTCGACCCGGTGCCGCGGCGCGACCGCGACCAGCGCGGGCTCGTCGGACGGCTCTGCGGGCTCGGACAGCGCCCCGGCGGCCAGGGTCAGGCCCTCGGCCTCGATGGCGTCGCGGTCGCGGAAGATCCGTGTGCGCCGCCGCCGCGGGTCGAGCACCGGGATCGCGTCGAGCAGCGCCCGGGTGTAGGGATGGCGCGCGCCGGTAAAGATGGTTTCGGCCTCGGCCTCTTCGACGATGCGGCCATTGAACATCACCGCCACCCGATCGCAGAGCGAGCGCACGACCGACAGGTCGTGGCTGATGAACAGGATCGAGAGGTCCATGTCCGCCTGGAGATCCTGGAGCAGGTTGATGATCTGCGCCTTGACCGACACGTCGAGGGCCGAGGTCGGCTCGTCGGCCACCAGGACCGCGGGCTCCAGGATCAGGGCCCGGGCGATGGCCACCCTCTGCCGCTGCCCGCCGGAGAGCTCGTGGGGATAGCGGCTGCCGTAGCTGCGGTGAAGGCCCACCCGTTCCAACCATTCGAGCGCACGGGCGGCGCGGGATCGGGCGTCGCCGATGCCGTGGATCACCAGCGGCTCGGCCACGATCTGTTGCAGGGTGAACATCGGGTCGAGCGCGGAATAGCTGTCCTGGAACACCACCTGCATCCGCCGCCGATAGGGCTTGAGTGCCGTGACGCCCAGGTCGGTGATGTCGTCGCCTTCGAGCAGGATGCGCCCGCCGCTGGGGTTCACCAGCCTAAGCGCCATCATGCCCGTCGTGGTCTTGCCCGACCCGCTCTCGCCCACCAGGCCCAGGATGCCGTTGCGCTCCAGCACCAGGTCGGTGGGGCGCACCGCCTGGAGCGGGCGGTGCCGGCGGCGCAGCGTGCCGCCCTCGCGCAGCATGTAGGTCTTGGCGATGCCGCGCAGTTCCAGCGCGGGGGCGGCGGCCGGCGCGCTCATGGCGTTACCCGCCAGCACGCGGTCTGGCGGCCGTCGGCGCCGGTCAGGAGCGGCGGCGCCTCGGCCGCGCAGCGCGCGTCGGCCTCGGGGCAACGGGGGTGGAACGGGCAGCCGCCGGGCGGATCCGAGGGGTCGGGCGACCCGCCGGGGATCTCGGTCAGCCGCCGCCGCCCGCCCTCCTGCCCCGGGATCGAGGCGAGGAGTGCGCGGGTATAGGGGTGCGCCGGGCGTTCGAAGATGTCGATCACGCCCGCCTGCTCCATGACCTGGCCGCCATACATGACCACCACCCGGTCCACCGTCTCGGCCACCACGCCCATGTCGTGGGTGACCATGATCAGGCCCATCCCCAACTCGGCCTGGAGGTCCTTGATCAATTGCAGGATCTGCGCCTGCACCGTGACGTCGAGCGCCGTCGTCGGCTCGTCGGCAAACAGCACCCTTGGGTGGCAGGACAGCGCCATGGCGATCATGGCCCGTTGCAGCATCCCGCCGGACAGCTGGTGCGGATAGCTTTCCAGCACTGCCTCGGGGTTGCGGATCTCGACCCGGCGCAGAAGATTCAGCGCCTCGTCCCGGGCGGCCCTGCGGCCCATCTCGCGGTGCAGCCGCAGGGTCTCGGCGATCTGCTGGCCGATGGTAAAGACCGGGTCGAAGGCCGTCATCGGATCTTGGAAAATCATCGCGGCGGCTCGGCCGCGCAGGCGCGTCAGGTCGTCCTTGCCCGCCGCCATGACGTCGATCCCCTCCAGCGCGAGGCGATCGGCGGAGATTTGGGCTGGAGGGCTGCGCAAGAGCCGCATGACCGCCATGCACGAGACGGACTTGCCCGATCCGCTCTCGCCGACGATGCCGAGGCTCTCGCCCGGAGCGAGATGCAGGCTGACCCCGCGCACTGCGTGCACGGTGCCCTCGAACTGGGGAAAGGCGACGTGCAGGTCGCGGATCTCGACCAGGGGCTCGGCGGCGCTGGGTGCGGTCATCGGATCGTGTCCCCGGGTCTTTCGTGGCCCCGGCGGCTGGGATCGCCGCCGGGGCCGAAGCCTATTGGCCCGGTCTACTCCACCGACAGGTGGGTGTAGAAGTAGGGCGTGAGGCGGCTCGACGCCGAGAACCCGTTCTCGGTCGGCTCGGTCGCGTCGCCCGAGACCCGGTCGGAGAACACGAAGGTCTGGATCGGGTGCACCAGCGGGATGATCGAGGCGTTATCGATCAGCACCTGTTCGGCCTGTTCGTAGTAGCCCAACCGCTCTTCCCACTCGGACGCCGCACCGGCTTGATCCACCAGCGCGTCGTATTCCGGCAGGCGGTGGTCGTGCCGCCCGCCGTCGTAGAAGATCCCAAAGAAGTTCGAGGGGTCCACATAGTCGTATTCGTAGGGCGCCAGGAACAGGTTGTTCTCCTCCTGGGTCAGCGCCTGCATCCAGTCCTGGATCGGCATCACGCGGATGCCCATGTCGATGCCCAGATGCTCCTTATATTCCGCCTGGAGGTATTGCAGCATCGGCGCGGTGATCGCCCCGTTATAGCCGCCCTGGTCGCGATACCAGATCTCGACTTCGGGAAAGCCCTCGCCATCGGCATACCCGGCCTGGGCCAGATGCTCGCGCGCCTTTTCGGGGTCGAAGACCGCCTGCGCCGCGATGCCCTCGTTATACCCGGGGAAGGACGGCGACAGGATCGACCCCGCCGGGATCGCCAGGCCGGACAGCACCGTCTCGGTCATCTCCTCGCGGTCCACCGCGTAGGCCAGCGCCTTGCGCACGTCGACATTGTCGAACGGGGCCGAGTCCAGGTCAAACGAGATGTAGGACACCGCAAAGATCGCGTTGCGGCGCAGGTTGTCCGCCATCCGCTGTTCCATGAACGGGATCTGGCCACGGTTGAGATACGCCATGTCCATCTCGCCCGCCATAAATGCCGGCAGGCCGACCTCGGGTGCGCCGAGGCTGGTGTTGACCGTGAAGCGGTCGAGCGTCGCCGGCCAGGGCCCGGTGTATTCGGGGTTGGGCACGAACGTCATGGTGTTGTCGTTCTTTTCCCAGCTCTCGACCATGTAGGCGCCCGAGGCGACCAGGGTGTCGACGTTCACCGCATAGTCGTCGCCGTGTTCGTCCCACACGTGCTTGGGCACCGGATACCACAGGCTCACCACACTGGGCAGATAGGGGCGCGGGGTGGTGGTGGTCAGTTCCAGCGTCCGGTCGTCGACGGCGCGGATGCCCAGGGTGTCGGGCTCGGCCTCGCCCTTGGTCACCTCGGACCAGCCCGCGATCCCCCCGGCGAAGTCCCAATACCACGCGAAATCGTAGCCGTCCGTCGCGGCCCGGGTCAGGGCAAAGACGTAGTCCTCGGCGGTCAGCGGGTGACCGTCGGAATAGCTCAGCCCGTCGCGCAGGCGGAAGGTCCAGGTCAGCCCGTCTTCGGACTGTTCCCAGCTCTCCGCGGCGATGCCGTGCAGCTCGAACGCCTTGTCGAAGCTGGTGAGCGGGAGCTGGATGATTTCGGGATACCCGGCGCGGGAATACACCGTTTTCATGTAATCCATGTAGGTGCCCGAGGTGTTGTCCCCCGGGAACACGACGTCCTGCGCGGCGGCCGGGACGGCCAGGGCCAGCGCAAGGCACGTCGCGAGCGTCTTGAGCGGTCGCATGTGTCCTCCTCTCTGTCGGACCCGGTCCGCCCGGCCCGTCCCGGCCGGTGCGGTGTCGTGGATGTCAGTCCCGGATCTGAAATGTAAGTTGTCTGACATATGACAAATCGTGCGGCGGCACGTCGCGGCTGTCAAGCGCGGATGATCAGGTCAGTCGGGCAGGAGCGGGCAGGCCGTGGCGAGGTCGGCGTCCACCACGATCAGGTCGCCGACGGGGCCCCCGATCAGGTGCGCGCCGTCCTCCCACCGCATCGCGCTGCACGGGTTGGAGGTGGCCATGCGCAGCGCGGCCTCCAGCGGCACGCCCACCTCGGCCACGGCATAGGCCACCGATTGGGCCATGGTGACATGCGCCCCGGCCAGCGACCCCTCGGCGTTGACCAGGCGGCCGCGGTCCAGCCGAATCTCGCCGCCATAGAGGGCAAAGCGGTCGGGTCCGCCCACGGTGGGCATGGCGTCCGAGACCATGACCATCCGGTGCGGCGCCGGCCGCGCGGCCACCGCGATCCGCAGCATTTCGGGCGCCACGTGGATCCCGTCGAAGATCGCCGAGCAATGGGCGGTCGAGGTGATCGCGGCCCCCACCACGCCCGGCGCGCGGTTCTGCATCTGGGACATGGCGTTGAAGAGGTGGGTGAACATCGACGCCCCCTCGGCCTCGGCCGCGCGCACCGCCTCGAGCGTCGCGTCGGAATGGCCGATAGAGACGACCGCCCCCATGTCGACCAGGCGGGCGATCTGGCGCGGCTGCACCGCCTCGGGCGCCAGGGTGATCAGCACCGGCACGCCCCGGTCTCGGAGCCCCGCGACCACACCCAGCGTGCGGTCGTCCAGGGGGCGGATCCAGCGGGGGTCGTGGGTGCCTTTGCGAGCCAAAGCGATGTGCGGCCCCTCGATATGCAGGCCGCGGATGCCGTCGGTGCCGCAGGTCCGGGCGATGGCGTCGGCCGCGGCCTCCATCACCTCGGGGCTGTCGGTGATGACCGTTGGAAGGCAGGCGACGGTGCCCAGCGCGCGGTGCGCCCGGGCGATCGCCCGGGCGCCCTCGGCGGTCGGGTCGCGGTTGAACAGGACGCCGCCGCCGCCGTTGACTTGCAGATCGACATAGCCGCGGCTTAGGAGATGCCCGGCGTCGCGGGGCAACGCGTCGGGCGGCACCGCCTCCCGTCCGCAGACCGCGGCGATGCGGCCGTCCTCCACCGCGACGGCGGCGTCTGGGTGGAGAGTGTGGCCGTCGAACACATGCCTGGCGACGATCCAGTCGGTCATCGCCGCACCTCCCCGTCCCATGCCGTCGACTGGGTCATAGCGTCCGCGTTACCTTGGCCAGCGTGTCCGGCGCGTCGGGGTCGAAGCCCAGCGCCAAAGCGGTCTCCAGGATCGCGGGATAGAGGGCGTTCAGCAGCAGTGCGGCCGCCGCTGGAGGGGCGAGGTCGCCCGACCCCAGATCGCGCGCACGCAGGCGCAGGACATCGCTGCCTTCCTCGCGGAACCGGGCCTCGGCCGCGTCGAGGCTCGCCTGGGTTTCTGGGCTGCCGGTGTCCAGCAGCAGGGCAAAGAGCGGACGGGTCGTCAGTTGCAGCGGCCCGTGCAGCACCTCGGACGCCGAGTAGGCCTCGGCATGGAGCGCGCAGGTCTCCTTGAGCTTCAGCGCGACCTCCTGGGCCGCGCCATATCCTGCGCCGCGGCCGATGACGTAGACGTGCTGGGCCCGCAGGAGTGCCGCGCGCAGAGTGGGGTCAGGCCGGAGCGGCCCGCCCAGGTCGGCAAAGATCGCCGCCGCCGAGGCGCAGGTCCGGGCATAGCCGGGGTCCATCGCGGCGAGGAGCGCCATGCCCGCCGCCACCGACCCGATGACCGATTTCGTCGCCGGAACGGCCCGCTCGGGTCCGGCGCCCACCGGCACCACGCAGTCCGCCTCGGCCGCCAGGGGCGATCCGTCGGCGTTGATCAGGGCGGTGACATGGGCACCGTGGGCCCGCGCTCCCGCCGCGGCGCGCACCAGGTCGTCGCTGCCGCCCGACTGGGAGATCACCAGGAGATGCGCGCCGGACATCCGCACCCCGCCCATGAGGCTGAAGACCGAGGGCGGCAGGCTGGTGACCGGAATCCCCAGGACCGCCATGTACTCGTACCAAAGCATACAGGCCGCGGCGTCGGAGCTTCCCCGCGCCACGGTATAGATGCTCTGCGGCATCGACGGGGGCGGGGGCACGTCCTGAACCGCGCTGCGGACAAAGACAGCCGCCGCCTCGGCCGCCTCGCGGCGCATGAGGGCGCCAGGCGCCTTGCCGTTCGGGTCGTCGTTCATCCGCCGTTCCGCCGTTCCCGCCCTTAGGATGGGCAAAAGAATACCTATCTGAGTGCCAGATGCTACCTTTGACATCAAACAATTGCTTCCGCCAGAGCGCCCGCAAGTTTTCCCTTTATACAGGTCGAATTTGTGAAAAGGTGGTATTGAATCTTAGGAATTGGTTATGTCCACGCCCATCGCCGACTTTCCCGCCTTCCTGGCGCCATCGGCATGGTATGCCGCCCACGCCGGGGCGCGCTATCTGCAACTGGCCGACCATGTTCATGCGGCCATCGAGACCGGGCGCCTGCCGCCGGGGCAGCAACTCCCCCCCGAACGCGACATCGCCCGGCTCGCGGGCGTGTCGCGGGTCACGGTGCGCAAGGCGATGTCGGTCCTGGCCGAGCGAAACGCGGTGCAACAGAGGCAGGGGGCGGGGTCCTTTGTGCGCGTCGACGTGGGCGCGCCCCGGCTGGATCAGACTTTGTCGGCGCTCACCTCGTTCACCGAATACATGGAGCAGCGGGGGCTGAGCTCGGCCTCGCGCGTCCTGCTCGCCGGGGTCTTCGCGCCCACGCCCGAAGAGAGCCTGACCCTGGGCCTGGGCGGCACCGACCGGGTGGCGCGGCTGCGCCGCCTGCGTTTTGCCGACGACGCGCCTCTGGCGATCGAGCTGAGCTCGCTGCCCCTCGACATCCTGCCGGATCCGGGCGTGGTGTCGCAGTCGCTCTATGCCTATCTGAAACGTTTCGGGCGGGCGCCGGTGCGGGCGATCCAGCGCCTCACGGCGACCGAGTTGGGGCCGACCGACGCCGATCTCATGGATCTGCCCGCCGGGCGCGCGGTGCTGACGATCGAGCGCACGGGCTATCTGGCCAACGGTCGGCCCATCGAGTGGACCCGGGGCGTCTATCGCAGCGACGTCTACAACTTCGTGGCCGAGCTGCGCCTGTCGCCCTAGCCCGCGGGTCGCACACAGCCATGCGGAGGCCTGGGGCATATCCGACCGAAGTGGTTGGATACGGCCGCGCGCTCGCCTAAAAGAACTGCAATCACCGCGGGGCCCCTATGCGCAGCTTGTCCACCACCTTTCTCTATGCCGCGGCGCTGGCGATCCTGGCGATCTGTCTGTTTCCGCTGGTATCGGTGGTGGCGGCGTCGCTGACCGGGGTGTCCTCTTCGGTCTGGGGGCTGATCGAGACTGTGTTGCCGGGCTACGCGTTGAACACTGCGGGGCTGGTGATCTGCACTGGGATCGGCGCTCTGATCATCGGGGTGTCCACCGCGTGGCTCGTCACCATGACCCGGTTCCCAGGGCGGCGGATTCTGGAGATCGGGCTGGTCCTGCCTTTTGCCTTTCCCGCCTATGTCCTCGCCTACGCCTATACCCATCTGCTGGACCACCCCGGGATTGTGCAGTCGACGCTGAGGTCCACCTTCGACTGGGGGCCGCGGGACTATTGGTTTCCCGAGATCCGCTCCTTCGGCGGGGCGGCGGCGATGCTGATCCTGGTGCTCTATCCTTACGTCTATCTCTTGGCGCGGGCGTCCTTCGTCAGTCAGAGCAATGCCCAGTTCATCGCCGCCCGCACCCTGGGACGGGGCCCCTGGCGCACGTTCCTGACCGTGTCGCTGCCGATGACACGCACCGCCGCGCTGGGCGGCGCCCTGCTCGTGGCGATGGAGACCATCGCGGACTTCGGCACGGTGGCGTTCTTCGGCGTGCCGACCTTTGCGACGGGGATCTATCAGAGCTGGTTCTCCATGGGCGACCGGGCGGCGGCGGCGCAGCTGTCGCTGTGCCTTCTCAGCTTTGCTGTCCTCCTGGCGGTGCTGGAGCGGGTGACGCGGAACACCGACATCCTGAGCCACGGGAAAAAGCGCGAGGTGATGGCGCGATTCGAGCTCAAGGGCCCGGCCGCCGCGGGAGCGATCGCGGTGTGCGGTCTGCCTGTCGTCCTGGGCGCGGTGCTGCCTGCCGGGGCGCTTTTGGCCATGGCCACGCGGTCCGAGCAGAACCTGCTGAGCGCGCGATATCTCGATTTTGCCCAGAATTCGGCCCTGTTGGCCGGGGTGGGCGCGGCTCTGACCGTCGCGGCGGCGATTGCGCTGGCCGGGGCCCGGCGCGCGCGGCCCAGCCCTGTGACCCGCTCGGCGCTCCAGGCGGCGCGGCTGGGCTATGCGGTGCCTGGGGGCGTGATCGCGGTGGGCCTGATGGTGCCCGCCGCCGCGTTCGACAACGCGTTCGACGCGATGATGCGCGAGACCTTCGGCATCTCCACCGGCCTGTTGATCACCGGGTCCATCGCGCTGCTGGTCGCGGCCTACATGACGCGGTTTCTGGCGGCGGCCATCGCCGCGCACGAGGGCGGCGAGGCGTCGGTCAGCCCCAACATGGACCACGCCGCGCGGGTGCTGGGATCGTCGCCGCTCAGCGCCATCGTGCGGGTGCACGCGCCGCTCCTGGCACCCAGCCTGCTGACCGCCACGCTCATCGTCTTCGTCGACATCATGAAGGAGCTGCCGGCGACGTTGATCCTGCGGCCGTTCAATTTCGACACGCTGGCGGTGCAGGCGTTCCGCCTGGCCTCGGACGAGCGGTTGACCGGGGCGGCGGTGCCGAGCCTCGTGATCGCCGGGATCGGCCTGATCCCCACCATTCTGCTCTGCCGTCGCATCGGGCGGGAGTGACGACGGAGCCACCCGGCACCGCGCCAATTGAAAGCGCCGCCCCGCGGGGTGCGGGACGGCGCCGTTTTGCCTGTATGCTGCCGGGTTAGGGCAGAATCACTCCCACCCGACTTCGTTGAAGATCTGCTGGGCCAGGGGCACGTTCTTGGCCACCTGGGAGAGGTCCACGTCATCGGGCTTGAAGAACCCGAGCTTGGCCACCGAGGGGCTGAGCGCGACGCCCGGCACCGCGGGATACTCGTCGTTGCCGGCGGAGAAATACTCCTGCGCCTGGTCCGAGGCGAGGTATTCGAGGAAGCGCACGGCGTTGTCGCGGTTCGGGGCGTTGGCCGCGACGCCGCCGCCCGACAGGTTCATGTGCGCGCCAAAGCTGTCCTGGTTCGGGAACACCCAGCCGATGCCGTCGATGCTGTCGGACAGGCCGTCCACCTCTTTGCGGATCGCGCGGCCAAAGTAGTAGGTGTTCGACATGGCGATGTCGCATTCGCCCGACACGATGCCGCGGAGCTGATCGGTGTCGCCGCCCTGGGGGTCGCGGGCAAAGTTGTTCTTGACGCCCTCGGCCCAATCGCGCGCGGCCTCTTCGCCCAGATGCTCGATCATCGCGGCGAGGATCGTCTGACTGTAGACGTTGGTGGACGAGCGGATGCAGACCGTGCCCTCATAGGCGGGATCGGCCAGCGCCTCGTAGGTCTGCGGCGGATCGGTCACGTCTTCCTTGTCGTAAAACAGGATGCGCGCCCGCTGGGAAAAGCCGAACCACTGGTTGTCGGCGTCCTGGAGATAGCCGGGGATACGCGCCTCCAGAATGTCGCTCTCGACCGATTGCAGGACGCCCGCATCCTTGGCCCGCTCCAGCCGCGACGTGTCGACGGTCAGGAGAACGTCGGCGGGGCTGTTGGCGCCCTCGGCCACCATCCGCTGGATCAGCTCGTCGGCGTTGCCCTCGATCCGGTTGATGGTGATCCCGGTCATTTCCTCGAAGTCGCTGTAGAGCCGCTCGTCGGTGTCGTAGTGGCGCGAGGAGTAGAGGTTCAACTCTCCCTCGGCGTAGGCGAGGGCGCTGGTGGTCAGCACAGCGCCCGCGGCGACGGAGAAGACAGTCGGAAATCGCGGCATGGGGGTCTCCCTTGGTGAACTTGACTGTTTTGATCGGATACCAGCTTGGGTCCCGTCGTCAAGGAAAACCGATGGAATTTGTCAGGAATTGACCGCGTCGATCCGTCCCACCGAGACATAGGCCTCGAACCCGGCCCGGAGGACGTCGTCGGGGGCATAAACGTTGCGCAGGTCGGCCAGGCGGGGGGTGGCCATCGCCGCGGCCATGCGGGCGAGGTCGAGGCCGCGGAACTCGTTCCACTCCGTGAGAATGACCAGGAGGTCGGCGTCGCGCGCGGCATCGTAGGGATCGTCGCACCACGTCACGCCGGGGAGCGATGCCACCCCCTCGCGCCGCCCCTGGGGGTCGCTGACCCGGACTTGCGCGCCGCCGCCGATCAGGGCGGGCACGATGGTCAGGCTCGGCGCCTCGCGCATGTCGTCGGTGTTGGGTTTGAACGTCACGCCCAGCACCGCCACCTTCTTACCGGCAAAGCTGTCGCCGCAGAGGGCCTGAAGCTTGTCGATCATCCGGCGCTTGGTCTCGTCGTTGACCTTGATCACCGTTTCGGTGATCTGCATCGGTGTGGCGTTCTCCTGCCCGATCCGGGCCAGGGCGCGGGTGTCCTTGGGAAAGCAAGAGCCGCCATAGCCGGGCCCGGCATGGAGGAACTTGTTGCCGATGCGCCCGTCCAGCCCCATGCCGCGCGCCACGTCCTTGACGTCCGCGCCCACCCGTTCGCAGAGCGCCGCGATCTCGTTGATGAACGAGATCTTGGTGGCGAGAAAGGCGTTGGCAGCGTATTTGATCAGCTCGGCCGACTCCAGGTCGGTCATCAGGATCGGGAACTCGCGCAGGAACAGCGGGCGGTAGATCTCGGCCATGACGGCGCGGGCGCGGTCGGTCTCGGCGCCGACCACCACACGGTCGGGGCGCATGAAGTCGTCGATGGCCGCGCCCTCGCGGAGGAACTCGGGGTTCGAGGCGATGTCGAAGTCGAGGTCGGGATTGGCCGCAGCCAGCGCCTCGGCCACCTTGCGGTTGGTGCCCACGGGAACGGTGGATTTGGTTACCACAACGACCCCATCGTCGGCGGCGCGGGCGATCGCGTCGGCGGCGGCCATGACGTATTGCAGGTCGGCGTGGCCGTCGCCCCGGCGTGTGGGTGTTCCGACGGCAATGAACACCGCCTCGGCGCCCGCCAGCGCCTCGGCCAGATCGCCGGTAAAGCGCAGCCGCCCTGCGGCCACGTTACGCGCCATCAGCGCCTCCAGCCCGGGCTCATAGATCGGCACCTCTCCGGCGGTGAGGCGGGCGATCTTGGCCGGATCGGTGTCCACGCAGACCACGTCGTGGCCGAAGTCGGAAAAGCACACGCCCGACACCAGGCCCACATACCCCGTGCCGATCATCGCAATTCGCATCTGGCCGCCCCTCCGTCGCACCGTCCCGGTTTGCCGCCGACTTGTCCCGGGCCGCCGCGGCGCGCGCAAGCGAAAATGCACTGCCTGTCGCGACGGGGCGCACGCGCGGTTCCCTTTGGACCTGGCTGGGCCTATGAGATCCCCCGACGCGGCGGACGGGAGCCCGGGAACATGGCGCCGAAATTCGGCACGAGCGGCCTGCGTGGGCTGGTGGTGGAGTTGACCGATGCCCTGGTCGCCGACCATGTGCGCGCGTTTCTGTCCACCTGCGAGACCGGCGGCACCGTGTATCTCGGCCAGGACCTGCGCCCGTCCTCGCCGCGGATCGCCGACACGGTGGCCGAGACGGCGCTGGCGGCGGGCTGCCACGTGGTGGACTGCGGCGCGGTGCCCACCCCGGCGCTGGCGCTCGCGGCCGAGACGGCGGGTGCGGGGGCGGTGATGGTGACGGGCAGCCACATCCCGGCCGACCGCAACGGGCTGAAGTTCTACGGGACCGCCGGCGAGATCGGTAAGGACGACGAGGCGGCCATCGTCGCGGCGCTCGGGCGGGAGCCGGAGACCGCGAACCGGCCCGGCCGGCGGCGCGACGACCCCGGCGCCGCCGATCGCTTCGTCGCGCGCTACGCCGACGCCTTCGGTCCCCGGGCGCTGGCCGGGCGGCGCATCGGCGTCTACGCCCACAGCGCAGTGGGGCGCGACATGCTGGCCGCTGTCCTGCGCGCGCTGGGCGCCGAGACGGTCGAGTTGGGCCGCTCGGATACCTTCGTCCCTGTGGACACCGAGGCGCTGGATCCCGAGACCGGCGCGATGCTGGCCGACTGGGTGCGCGACCACCGCCTGGACGCCGTCGCGTCGACCGACGGCGACAGCGACCGGCCGATGCTGGCGGACGAAACGGGCCGGATCGTGCCGGGCGACCTGTTGGGCCAGATCACCGCGGCCGCGCTGGGTGTCGAGGTGGTGGTGACTCCGGTGTCGTCCAACTCGGGTGTCGTCCTGGGCGGCCGGTTCGCGACGGTCGAGCGGGTGCGCATCGGCTCGCCCTACGTCATCGCTGGAATGGCGGCCCATGCCGAATCGCGGGTCGTCGGCTACGAGGCCAATGGGGGGTTTCTCCTGGGGTTCGAGGCGCGGGGCCCGGCGGGGCCGCTGCCGCCATTGGCCACGCGCGACAGCTTTCTCCCCATCGTGGTGCCGCTGGTGGCGGCGGGGGACGGGACCCTGTCCGCCCGCTTGGCGGAGGAGCCGCCGCGCCACACCGCCAGCGACCGTCTGCGCGACGTCCCGACCGAGGCGAGTCGCGCTCTGGTGGCGCGGCTGACCGAGGACGCCGATGCACGGGAGGCGTTTCTCGCCTTTGCCGACAGCGGTGCGCGGGACTGCGATCTGACCGACGGCCTGCGCATCACCCTCGACGACGGCGCAGTGGTGCACGTGCGGCCCTCGGGCAACGCCCCCGAGCTGCGCCTATATGCCGAGGCGGACGATCCGCGGCGAGCGACGGATCTCCTCGCTGGCGGGTTGGAGGCGTTGCGGCAGCATCTGCGATGACGTCGACGCGCCCGGCATGGCCGATCCCTGCCGGTGCGCGTCTTGCCGCTTGCAGCCGCGGAACACACCGCTAGAAGATAGGCACACGCGACCGAGGCATTTTATGACGACAGCATTGATTATCCTTGCGGCGGGCAAGGGCACGCGGATGGCATCGGACCTGCCCAAGGTGCTCCACGAAATCGGCGGCGCGCCGTTGTTGGTTCACGCGATGGCGTCGGGCCAGGTCCTGTCGCCCGCGCGCACGGTGGTGGTCGCGGGCCATGGCGCCGAGGCGGTGGAGGCCGCGGCCCTGCGCCACGACAGCGCGGCAGAGGTGGTGCGCCAGACCGAGCAGAAGGGCACGGCCCACGCCGTCGCCCAGGCGCGTCCGGCGCTGGCGGATTACCAGGGCGACGCGCTGGTCCTCTATGGCGACACGCCCCTGATCCGGCCCGAGACGCTGGAGCGGATGATGCAGGCGCGCCGCGATCACGCGGTGGTCGTTCTGGGCTTCGAGGCGGCGGATCCGGGCCGCTATGGGCGGCTCAAGACCGAGGGCGACACGCTTCTCGGTATCGTCGAGTTCAAGGAAGCGACCGAAGAAGAGCGGGCGATCACGCTGTGCAACTCTGGGGTCGTGGCGGCGGATGCGGCGACGCTCTTCGACCTGATCGACGCGGTGGGCAACGACAATGCCAGCGGCGAGTATTACCTCACCGACATCGTCGCCATCGCGCGCGAGCGGGGGTTGGGCGCCACCGTGGTTCGCTGCGACGAGGCCGAGACGCTGGGCGTCAACACCCGCGCGCAATTGGCCGAGGCCGAGGCGGCGTTTCAGGCGCGAGCGCGGGCGGCGGCGATGGCCGAGGGCGCCACGCTGACGGCGCCCGAGACGGTGTACTTCGCCCGCGACACGGTGCTGGGCCGCGACGTGGTGGTCGAGCCGCACGTGGTCTTCGGCCCCGGGGTGACGGTGGAGGACGGCGCGACCCTGCGCGCGTTCAGCCACCTGGAGGGGTGCCGCGTGGGCCGCGGCGCCACCGTGGGTCCCTACGCGCGGCTCCGGCCCGGGACCGACCTGGGCGAGGGCGTGAAGATCGGCAACTTCGTCGAGACCAAGAATGCCGAGATCGCCACCGGGGCCAAGGTGAACCACCTGAGCTATGTCGGCGATGCGCGAATCGGCGCCCGCAGCAACATCGGCGCGGGCACCGTGACGTGCAACTACGACGGCGTGTCCAAGCATCGCACGACCCTGGGCGAGGACGTGTTCGTCGGCTCGGGCACGATGCTGGTGGCGCCGGTGACGCTGGGCGACGGGGCGATGGCCGCGGCGGGATCGGCGATCACCAAGGACGTGGCGGCGGGCGACCTTGCCTTCGGCCGCGCCCGGCAAGACAACAAGCCCGGACTGGCGGCGCGGCTGTTTCAACGGCTGCGCGAGGCCAAGGCCGGGCGCGAAAAGGAGAGCTGATCCATGTGCGGAATCGTCGGAGTCCTGGGGCGGCACGAGGCGGCCCCGATCTTGGTCGAGGCGCTCAAGCGGCTGGAATACCGCGGCTACGACAGCGCCGGGATCGCCACCGTCCATGATCGGCGGCTCGACCGCCGCCGCGCGGTGGGCAAACTGGTGAACCTGTCGGACCTGTTGGTGCACGAGCCCCTGGCGGGGAAGGCCGGGATCGGGCACACCCGCTGGGCCACCCACGGCGCGCCCAGCGTCACCAACGCCCACCCCCACCGGGCGGGCCGGGTCGCGGTGGTCCACAACGGCATCATCGAGAACTTTCGCGAGCTGCGCGAGGATCTGACGGCCAAGGGCATCGCCCACGCCACCGACACCGACACCGAAACCGTGGCGCTGTTGTGCCAGCACTATCTGGAGCAGGGGCTGTCGCCGCGCGATGCCGCCGAACAGACGCTCGCCCGGCTCGAAGGGGCCTATGCACTGGCGTTCCTGTTCGACGGCGAAGAGGATCTGATGATCGCCGCGCGCAAGGGCTCGCCCCTGGTGATCGGCCACGGAGAAGGCGAGATGTTCGTCGGCTCGGACGCCATCGCTCTGGCGCCGATGACCGACCAGATCACCTATTTGGCAGAAGGCGACTGGGCCGTGATCACCCGCGAGAGCGTCGAGATCCGCGACAGCGCCGGACGGATCGCCAACCGGCCGGTCAAGGTGATTCATATCGACGCCACCCATGTGGACAAGGGCGGCTACAAGCACTTCATGGCCAAGGAGATCGCCGAACAGCCGACGGTGATCACCGGCGCGCTGAACCACTATGTGGGCTCTGAGGGCGAGATCGCGCTGCCCGATCCCGGCCTGGACTTCGCCCAGGTGGAGCGGGTCAGCCTTGTGGCCTGCGGCACGGCCTTCTACGCCTGCTTGACGGCCAAGTATTGGTTCGAGCGGCTGGCGGGCCTGCCCGTCGACATCGACGTCGCGTCCGAGTTCCGCTATCGCGAACCGCCGATCAGCCCCGACACCGTGGCGCTGTTCGTGTCGCAGTCGGGCGAGACGGCCGACACCCTGGCCGCACTCCGCTATTGCGAGGGGCGGGCCAAGAAGATCGTGTCGGTGGTCAACGTGACCGAAAGCTCGATCGCGCGCGAGAGCGACCTGATCCTGCCGATCCTCGCCGGGGCCGAGATCGGTGTGGCGTCGACCAAGGCGTTCACCTGCCAGCTCACGGTGTTGGCGTTCCTGGCATTGAAGGCGGCGCAGGATCGCGGCCGGATGACGGCAGGCGAGGTGGCCGAGCAGATCGAGGCGTTGCGGACGCTGCCCGGCCTGATGAACCACACCTTGGGCATCGAGGAAGAGAGCCGGGCGGTGTCGCGTAAGCTGGCCGAGGCGCGCGATATCTTGTTCCTGGGACGCGGCGCCATGTTCCCCCTGGCGCTGGAAGGCGCGCTGAAGCTCAAGGAGATCAGCTATATCCACGCCGAGGCCTATGCCGCGGGCGAGCTCAAGCATGGGCCCATCGCGCTGATCGACGAGCATGTTCCGGTGATCGTCATGGCCCCGCGCGATGCGCTGTTCGACAAGACCGTGTCGAACATGCAGGAGGTCATGGCCCGGGGTGGCAAGGTCCTGCTGATCACCGACGCCCAAGGCGCGCGCGAGGCGGGGGATGGTGTGTGGGAGACGCTGATCCTGCCCGAGACGACGCCGCTCCTGGCGCCGATCCTGTATGCGCTGCCGGCGCAGCTCCTCGCCTACCACACTGCCATCGCCAAGGGCACGGACGTGGATCAGCCGCGCAACCTGGCGAAGTCCGTCACCGTGGAATAGCGGCGCCGCGCGGGCCCCGCGTCAGCCGGGCTTGCGCTTGCGGAACATGTTGTGCTCGTGCTGCGCGATGCCCTCGTCCACGTCGCGGAAGTAGCGCATCCGCCCGTTCTCCAGCACCACGGCCACGTCGCAGATCTCGCGCACCGCGCTCATCGAATGCGAGACGAAGATCGAGCTGCTCTGTTCCATGCGATTGAGGAACAGCTCCATGCTTTTTTCCTTGAACGCCGCGTCGCCCACTGCCGTTACTTCGTCCACCAGATAGATGTCGAAATGGATGCCCATCGACACGCCGAAGCCGAGGCGCGAGCGCATCCCGGACGAGTAGGTCCGCAGCGGCTGGTGAAAGTGCTTCCCCAGCTCGGCGAAGTCTTGAACGAAGTCGACCAGTTCGTCGGTGTCGACGCCGTAGACCCGCGCCAGGAACCGCGTGTTTTGGGAGCCGGTCAGGTCGTTGTGGAAACTGCCTTGGAAGCCCACGGGCCAGGACACCGACCCGTCGATCAGGATGGTGCCGCGGTCGGGCTGCATCGACCCAGCCAGCATGTTCATCAGGCTGGACTTGCCCGCACCGTTGCGGCCCAGGAGCGCGACGCATTTGCCCTTGGGAAAGTCCATGTTCACGCCGCGGGCGATGGTCTTGTATCCGGCGCGGACGCGGAACGTCTTGTGCACGTTGCGCAGCCGGATCATCACGCCGTCCATGTCGTCGAGGTCTCTCAGCGGCGGTCCCTCAGGCTGTAGTAGACCAGGACCGAGATGACCCAGATCCCGAACAGCGCCAGCGCCGCGAGCCCGATCAGCAGGGTGCGGCGGGGATAGATCGGCGCCTCGGCCAGGGTCGGACGGACATAGGCGGCGAGATAGCGGTTTTGGCGCCGCGCCTCAGCGATCGTCGAATCGTAGGCGGCGAGGGCCGAGAGATAGGACTCTTCGGCAAACCGCAGATCGACCTGAAGGCTCTCGAAATCGCCGACGAGGTCGGCATAGGCGCGTCCATCGGGATTGGCGCCGCCGATCTTGTTGCGCTCTTCGTCGATGCGGCGCTGGATCACCTCGATGCGCCGCTGAGCCTGGCCGACGCGCGGGTCGCCGTCCTGAACTGTCTCGCGGAGAAGATCGAGTTCGATCAGCGCATCGGCCAACTGCGCCTGAAGCGAGGTCAGCAGGCCGATCTGCCCTTTGAGGTCTGCGTCGACGTCGACGATCTGGGTCTCGTTGCGGAACTGGGTCAACGCCCGGCGCGCGTCCTTGAGCCGCTCCACCGCCTGGTCCAACTCGTCGCGGACATAGCCCGTGAGATCCTCGCGCGCGATCGCCGACAACTCGTTGATCATCCGCGACGACAACTCGAACAGCTTTGTCGCCACGCGCTGGGCATCGCGGGGCTCGAACGCGCGGACCTCCACCTCGATCAGACCCGTGCCCGGATCGTAGTAGAGCCGCACGACCCGTTGCCAGTAGGCGACCATGTCCTCGATGGTCGCCCCCTCGACCAACGTAAAGAGCGGGTCGTTGTGCGGCTTCTGATAGATCGCGCGCAGGTCGAGATCGCGGTCGACGCCGCGCACCATCTCCTGGCTCTGGATGAACTCATAGAGGATGTCGGTGTCGGACGAACTAGCGTTCGACAGGTTCGTCAGACCGCCCAGGAGGTCGCTGGCCGAACTCGCCTCCTCCTGCCGCACGGTGAAGGCGACGCGCGAGGCGTATTGGTCCGCGGCGAAGACGTAGAGATAATAGGCCGTCCCCAGCGTCGGTAGCGCAACCACGATGACGAAGCTCAACAGGACCAGCCAGTGCCGCGCCTGGAGCCGCGCCGCCCGGGCCGGAGGACGGACATCGACGACCTTGGGATCGCCGCCTGCCCGCTTCGAAGAAATCTTGGCGGTATCGGTCAAAATCCAGCGACCTCCGCTCTTTTTGCACTTCGCCTTGTTGGCGTATACATACTGCGTCGCGCGCAACATCTATCCGTCGGTCGCTCAAGTTTCCAGACCCTTCCCGCAGGACCCCATGGCCGTCTCACCGCCGCTCAAGCCGCAAGATCGGCGTTTCAAGTTCTTTCGCTCGGTCGCGGCTCTGATGCTGCGCGAGATGTCGACCAGGTACGGCCGCTCGCCGGGAGGGTATCTGTGGGCGATTCTGGAACCCGCGGGCGCGATCGCGCTGTTGAGCGTGGTCTTTGCGCTCGTGGTGCGCACTCCGGCGCTCGGCACGAACTTCCCGCTTTTCTTCGCGACCGGGTATCTGATCTTCTCGCTCTACAACTCGGTGGGACGGACCATCGCCTTTGCCATCCGGTTTTCGCGGGCCCTGCTGTCCTATCCGGCGGTGACGTTCATGGATGCGCTGACCGCCCGCTTCTTGCTGAACGTGTTGACCGACCTTGTGGTGATGGCCGTGATCCTCTCGGGTATCGTTTTGATCTACGATCTTCAGTTGATCATGTATTGGCCGGCGGTGTTCTCGGCCCTGGGCATGACGCTGGTGCTGACCATCGGCGTCGGCACGATCAACTGCTATCTCATGTCCAGCTTTCCGATCTGGAATCAAATCTGGACCATCATCAGTCGGCCGATGTTCCTCCTGTCCGGCGTCATCTTCATCCCCGAAATCGTGCCGACGCAGTTTCGCGACTGGCTGATGCTCAACCCTCTGATCCACGGCACCAGCGAGATGCGCAAGGGGTTCTACGCCACCTACGATGCGGTGCATGTGGTGCCGCTCTATCCGTATCTGTTCGGACTGGTGCTGGCGATCTTCGGGATGCTGCTGCTATTGCGCAACCACAAAGACATCGTCCTCAAGTGACGCCGACGGCCCGGCTCGGCCGCCAGTTTGGGAACCGCTGATGCCGCGCAGCCTGCCGCAGAAGATCGCCGATGCCGCTCGGCTGCTCTTGCTCTCGGCCGAGGATCGGGCCTACCTGCGGCTGATTCGCGAGAGCGGCGCGTTCGACCGTGCCTACTATCTGGAAGCGAACCCCAAGCTGCATCGCCTCTTTCGCCTGTTTCCCGAGCGGCACTATCTGCGCGAGGGCGAGGCGATGGGCCTATGCCCGAACCCCACGTTTTCCCCCTACGCCTATCTGGCGCAGAACGACGACCTGGCGGCCAAGGGGATCCGGCCATTCCGGCACTGGATCGAGCGGGGGCAGGCCGAGGGGCGAAAGACGCTGGCCGACCTGCGCCCGGCGCCGGTGCCCGCGCTGCCGCGTCTCGACGCGCCTGTGCCGCCGGAGCGCGCGGCGCCGGTGGCAGTGGCGCTGCACCTCTACTATCCCGATCTATGGCCCGAGTTTCACGAACGGCTGGCCGCGCAGAGCTTCGACTTCGACCTCTTTGTCACCTTGACCGGCCCGGCCGCACTGGCCGACGGGCCGGCCGAGGCGATCCGTGCGGCCTGGCCCGCTGCGGGGGTCTGGACCCTGCCCAACCGGGGCCGCGATATCCTGCCCTTCGCGCATCTGGCGCAGTCGGGTCTGCTGCGCCCGTATGCGGCAGTGTGCAAGCTCCATGGAAAGCGCTCGCCGCACCGGCGCGACGGCGACGCCTGGCGCACGGCGCTGGCCGACGGGGTGCTGGGGCCGCCCGGCCCCACCGCCGCGCGCCTGCGGACGTTTCTCGACCGCGCGGATGCCGGGCTGTGGATGGCGGATGGGCAGCTCTATCGTGGCAACGACTGGTGGGGCATGAACCGCAAGATCGCCAAAGGCGTGCTGTCGCGCATCGGGATCGACCCCGCCGCGAGCCTCCTGCGATTCCCTGCCGGGTCGGTCTATTGGGTCAAACCAGCGATCCTCGACCGGCTCTGCGCGCTGGAGCTGACCACGGCGGACTTCGAGCCGGAGGTGGGCCTCGTCGACGGCACCATGGCCCATGCACTGGAACGTAGCGTCGGTTTGCTGGTAGCCGACGCGGGATTGGAGATGATCGAGACGCGGAATCTGGACACACCCTTAGCCGGTGGCCATTCCGGCACGGATCGGCGATAGACGGCAGAAGTCGAGGACGGGTCCGGCAGAACGAATGGCAAAGTTGCTTCTCCACATCGGCGGTCACAAGACCGGCACGAGCTTTCTCCAAGGGACCTTCTACCGCAACCGGCGCCTCCTGGCCCGCCACGGCGTGCACTATCCGGCCATCGGTCCGAACGACGCGCATCACGCGCTTGCCAGCGTATGGCTGGAGACGTCGGACATCCCGGCGTCTTTCTTCCCCCCCGGGGGGCCGCCGGCGCTCTGGGACCGGCTGATCGACGAGTATGCCGGCCGCGAGGGGGTAGTGGTGCTGTCAGCCGAGAATTTCTGCCGCGCGCAACCGCAGAGCGTGGACATGGCCGACCTCGCCCACCGCACCGCCGCGTTCGAAGAGGTGCGGGTGGTCTACACGATGCGGCGGCAGACCGAGCTGGTGCAGTCGCTGTGGAGCCAGATCGCCAAGAACCGCAACGCGCCGACCCTCCGCGCCTACGTCGCGCGCGCCATCGACGATCACATGGGCGGCGGTCTTTGGATCGACCACAACGACGTCTACGACCACATCCTGACCGGCTTCGCGCCCGAGCAGGTGGTGCTGCTCGATTACGCCCAGATGCGGCGCGCACCCGGCGGCGTCGCGGGCACGTTCCTCCGGTTGGTCGACTGCGATCTGGATCCGGCCACGTTCGATCCGCTGCCGCGGAGCCTGTCGAACATCTCGCCCGAGCCGCTGTCGATCTACATCGCTTCGTTGATTCGCGAGGGGGCGCCGCCGCCCTCGGACCTGATCGCGACGGTGCAAGCGGCCCTGCGCCGCGATCCGCCCCGTCCGACGACGCTGCTGACCCGGACCGAGGACGAGCGGCTGCGCGCGATCTTTCGCCCCTTGAACGCTCAGCTCGTGGATCGCGTGCAACCGGCGCAGCCCGGCTTTACCTTCGAAGAGGCCGATCCGCCCGAGGACATGATCTATCGCGACGATCTCTTGCCCCAGGACTGGGCCGCGATCGCGGCGGCGTTCTATCGCCCGGGGCCGCCGGACCTGCGCGGCTGGATCGGTCTGCGGCTGGACAAGGTCCGGCACAAATGGCTGCGCAGCGGTTAACCAGACGCCAGCAACTCCGGTGAAATGACCCATTTCTGCCACGGTCGGTTAGGTCCGCCGTAGCCGCATTCCGGCATGGTCCGTCTTGCGTGGGGGCACGCAACGTCAGGACCGACAGCCGTGGGTATTCTCTCTCACGCCCAGACCTTCTGGGCGGCCGATCACCTGTTCCTCGGAGTCAACTCCAGCCTCTCCGTCACCGGCGGCGCGCGGCCGACCCTGGTGGTCCAGGATCCCGTCCGGGAGAAGATGGTCAGCCAGGATCTCGGCGGCGGGGCGCTGTCGGCTGGAGGCTTTCGCGAGACGTCGAACGGCGGCGACCGGGGGCTGTCCCTGGGCGGCCTGTCCCGGTCGCTCGATGCCGCGGTGGTCGACGGCCTGGCGGACGCGCCGGGCAGCACGCGGGCCTATCTCGACGGCATGGCGTGGGCGGGTACCGAGGTCAGCCTGCTGTCCGTGGAGGCCCATGGCGAGACCTGGATGATCGCCGCGCAGACCAACGGCAGCGGCGTGTCGAGCTATCGGCTGACCGCTTCGGGCACCCTACCCCTCACCGGGTCTGTGGCCGACGGGGGCGGCCGCTACCTCTCCGGGGTGTCCGACCTCGGGGCGGTCAACGTGGGCGGAACCACTGTGATCCTGGCCGTCTCCGGCCGCGAGAACGGCGTGACCGCCCTGACCCTGGACCAGAACGGCCGCCTCAGCCACGCCGACAGTTTCGGCGCGGCAGAGACGCTCCCGATCAACCGCCCCACCGCGGTGGCGGGCGTCGACACGGCCCAGGGAAGTTTCGCCATTGTGGCCTCCGCCGGGACGGGGTCTCTGACGGTGCTCGAAGTTTCGCGGAGCGGCAGCCTGAGCTTCGTCGATCAGGTGAGCGACACGCTCCACAGCCGGTTCGCCGACGTGACGGCGCTGGACGTGGTGGTCCACGGCAACAAGGTGCTGGTCGCGGCGGGGGGCAGCGACGGCGGCATATCTCTCCTCGAACTCTTGCCGACCGGCCACTTGGTGCATCTGGGCAGCCTCGAAGACAGCACCCAGAGCGCCCTGCGCAACATCTCGGACCTGGACTTCGCCGTGGTCGGCGGGCGGCTCGAACTGTTCGCCCTGGGGACCGACGGGCGCGAGGCGGGCCTGAGCCGCATTGTCGTCGATGTGGAGGCCGCCGGCGTGTCGGCCCAGGGAGGCGGCGGCGGGGGCGGGGCCGACCGGCTGTGGGCGCGCGACGGCGGCGACGCCCTGTCGGGCGGCGGCGGGGACGACGTGCTGATCGACGGCAGCGGTGCGGACACCCTGCGCGGCGGCGCCGGTGCCGACCTCTTCGTCTTTGCGCCCGACCGGTCCGAGGACCGCATCGAGGATTTCGAACTCGGCGTCGACCGGATCGATCTCAGCCAGTACGAGGGCTTCTACTCCGGGCAGGGGATCGCCATCTCGCAGACCTCGACCGGCGCCCGTATCACCGTTGACGGCGACCGCTTTACCATTGTGTCCCACGATCGCAAGCCGCTGGACACCACGCTTCTGCGGCAGAGCCTGGAGGGCGCGGTGCATCGCATCGAGATGCCCGACACGGCCGCGTTCCAGACCCTTCAAGGCAGCACCCGGGGCGACGCCCTGCAGGGATCGACGCTGGACGAGACCATCTCTGGCGGCGGCGGCAACGACTGGATCACGCCGGGTGCTGGGTCTGACGATGTGGACGGAGGCGACGGTGTGGACATGGTGAGCTTCGTCGATCTGGGCCAGGCGGTGATCGTGGATCTGAGCGCCGGG
>RZWH01000005.1 GCA_004005435.1 Rhodobacteraceae bacterium CCMM004
GAAGCTGCGCTTCGCCATCCGCGAAGGCGGCCGCACCGTCGGCGCCGGCGTGGTGTCCAAGATCCTCGACTGACGGCCGGGCGGGGGCCCGATTTTTCGACGAAAAATCGCGCCCCGCGCCACCCAATGCGCGCTCCCGGCAGGGGGCGGACCAGACAAGTCGGTTCGACGTCGGCGGGGCATGGGGCCCGGCCGACCTCTCAACCGGAGAACCCGAAAAGGGATGAGACCATGGCAGTCGCCAGCCAGAACATCCGCATCCGCCTGAAGGCGTTCGATTACCGCGTGCTGGACGCCAGCACGCAGGAGATCGTGAACACCGCCAAGCGGACCGGCGCCCAGGTGCGCGGGCCGATCCCGCTGCCCAACAAGATCGAGAAGTTCACCGTCCTGCGCGGTCCCCACGTGGACAAGAAGTCGCGCGACCAGTTCGAGATCCGCACCCACAAGCGGCTCCTCGACATCGTCGACCCGACGCCGCAGACCGTGGACGCGTTGATGAAGCTCGACCTCGCCGCCGGCGTGGACGTCGAGATCAAGGTCTGAGGAGGGCACCGATATGCTACGCTCAGGCGTTATCGCCAAGAAGGTCGGGATGACCCGCATCTTCCAGGACGACGGCAAGCAGATTCCCGTCACCGTCCTGCAACTCGACAAGCTCCAGGTGGTGGCCCAGCGCACGCCCGAGGCGCACGGCTATGCCGCGGTGCAGCTCGGCGCCGGCGTGGCCAAGGCCAAGCGGACGTCCAAGGCGCTGCGCGGCCACTTCGCCGTGGCCAAGGTCGAGCCCAAGCGCAAGATCGCCGAGTTCCGGGTGCACCCCGAGAACCTGATCGACGTGGGCGAGGAGATCACCGCGAACCATTACTTCGAGGGGCAGTTCGTCGACGTCTCCGGCACCTCCATCGGCAAGGGCTTTGCTGGCGCGATGAAGCGGCACAACTTCAGCGGCCTCAGGGCGTCGCACGGCGTGTCGATCTCGCACCGCAGCCACGGCTCGACCGGCCAGTGCCAAGATCCCGGCAAGGTGTTCAAGGGCAAGAAGATGGCCGGCCACATGGGCGCCGCCCGCGTGACCACGCAGAACCTGCAGGTGGTCAAGACCGACGCCGACCGCGGCCTGATCATGGTCAAGGGCGCCGTGCCCGGCTCCAAGGGCGGCTGGGTCACGATCAAGGACGCGGTGAAGAAGCCGGTGCCGGAGAACGTGATCTACCCCGCCGCGCTCAAGTCTGCCGCCGAGGAGGCTGCGCGCCTGGCCGAGGAAGCTGCCGCCGCCGCCGAGGCCGAGGCTAAGGCCGCCGAGGAGGCCCGCCTGGCCGAGGAGGCCGCGCAGCAGGAGGCCGCGCTGAAGGAGGCCGAGGCCGAGATCGCCGAAGAGAAGTCGGGCACCGACAACTCGGACGCCGAAAAGAAGGACGGTGAGGAATGAAACTCGACGTGATCACGCTGGACGGCGGATCGGCGGGCGAGGTCGAGCTGGGCGACGACGTCTTCGGGCTCGAACCGCGCGCCGACATCCTGCACCGCGTCGTCCGCTGGCAGCGCAACAACGCGCAACAGGGGACGCACAAGGTCAAGACCCGGTCCGAGACCAGCTATTCGACCAAGAAGATCTATCGCCAAAAGGGGACCGGCGGCGCACGCCACGGCGACCGTAACGCGCCGATCTTTCGCAAGGGCGGTATCTACAAGGGCCCGGTCCCGCGCAGCCACGGCCACGAGCTGACCAAGAAGTTCCGCAAGCTGGGGCTCAAGCACGCGCTGTCCTCCAAGGCGCAGGCCGGTCAGATCGTGGTGATCGAGACGGCCGAGGCCGAGGGCAAGACGGCCGCGCTGGCCAAGCAGGTCAAAGAGCTGGGCTGGAAGCGGGCGCTGGTCATCGACGGGGCCGAGGTGAACGAGGGCTTTGCCCGCGCCGCGGCCAATATCGAGGGTCTGGACGTCCTGCCGTCGATGGGCGCCAACGTCTACGACATCCTGAAGCGCGACACGCTGGTCCTGACCAAGGCCGCCGTCGAAGCGCTGGAAGCGAGGCTGAAATGAGCGCGAAGGCAGAGCACTACGACGTGATCCGCAAGCCGATCATCACCGAAAAGGCGACCATGGCGTCCGAGAACGGCGCTGTCGTCTTTGAGGTGGCGATGGACGCGGCCAAGCCCGAGATCAAGGCGGCTGTGGAAGAGCTCTTCGGGGTCAAGGTGAAGGCGGTCAACACGTCGATCACCAAGGGCAAGCAGAAGCGCTTCCGCGGTCAGATGGGCCGCCGCAAGGACGTCAAGAAGGCGTATGTGACCCTCGAAGAGGGGAATACGATCGACGTGACGACGGGGCTCTGAGCCGGTCTAGCGTCGACTTCGCTCAATCCATTTGAACCCAAAAGCCTCCACTTTATGGAGGCTTTTGGTGTTGTCACGATTCTGTAACACATCTATCCTATCCGCAGTGTCAAGACGCAAACGGGCGTAGAACCCAATTCACAGACCGCCCCGTAGAACGTCGCTTCCGTGTGCAACCGATATCGAGCAGCTCGATTGGTTCGGCGCAAGGAGAGTCACGTGTCCTATCAATACAGACCCATTGCTTTCTCGGCTTTGCATGTTGCCAAGAGTCGGGACATGTTCATGCAAGGCGGATTCCTGGAACGATCGCGCGGGCATTTGCAGAGTTGGCCTTGGTTGCATATGCACATACGCTTCGGGAATATCGAAGGTGCGGTTTGGGCGAACAAAGACCGCACACGCTTTGTAATTGTACACATTGAGCCTGAAACTGGAGCCATGGTCCGCCTGTCGGAGCTTTCCTCGTCAGAGCTCGCCGCCTTCACTGCGAGGGAAGGGGTGTTCTACAGAGTTGCTACCTAGGTTTAGCCCGGCGACGGATCGTGACGTAGGAACGATGCGCCGACCGCGCACGTTGAGGACGTGTATCACCGTAGGAGAGTACCGATGTCGAACGACGATCAAGTGAAGGGCAAGGCCAAGGATATCGGCGGCAAGATCAAGGAAGAGGTCGGCGACGCCACCGGCAACGACAAGATGAAGGAAGAGGGCCAGGCCGATCAGGTCGAAGGCAAGGTCCAGAAGGGCGTCGGCGACATCAAGGACAAGATCTGATCCCGCGCGCTACCTCCCGGCGGCGCCAGGGCGCCGCCGGACCGTAGGGCGAAACGGGGAAGGAAGGCCATTCCGCCCTTGACCCTTCCCTCCGTCTTCCCTAACAGACCCCATCCGCTACCGGCCCCGGATTCGTCCGGGGCTTCGCTTTTGCGCGGAGGCGGGTGAGTCGGGGACCTCAGGGGCCCTTTACACAGACAGCCGGGACCACCCGGCGCGAGCTAAACGGAAGACAGAAAGCATGGCACTCAAGTCGTACAAGCCGACGACGCCGGGCCAGCGCGGGCTGGTGCTGATCGACCGTTCGGAGCTTTGGAAAGGCCGTCCGGTCAAGTCCCTCACCGAGGGCTTGTCCAAGAAGGCGGGCCGGAACAACACCGGACGGATCACGATGCGCCGCCGCGGCGGCGGGGCGAAGCGTCTCTACCGCATCGTGGACTTCAAGCGCACCAAGCACGACGTCGAGGCGACGGTGATCCGGATCGAATACGATCCCAACCGCACCGCCTTCATCGCGCTGGTGCAGTATCACGATGGCGAGCAGGCCTATATCCTGGCGCCCCAGCGCCTGGCCGTGGGCGACAAGATCGTCTCGGGCGACAAGGTCGACGTGAAGCCCGGCAACGCGATGCCGTTTCAGGGCATGCCCATCGGCACCATCGTCCACAACATCGAGATGAAGCCGGGAAAGGGCGGGCAGATCGCGCGCGCCGCAGGCACCTACGCCCAGTTCGTGGGCCGCGACGGCGGCTATGCCCAGATCCGGCTGTCTTCGGGCGAGCTGCGCCTAGTCCGCCAGGAATGCATGGCCACGGTCGGTGCGGTGTCGAACCCCGACAACTCGAACCAGAACCTCGGCAAGGCCGGCCGCAACCGGCACCTGGGCAAGCGTCCCAGCGTCCGCGGCGTGGTGATGAACCCGGTCGACCACCCCCACGGCGGCGGCGAGGGCCGCACCAGCGGTGGCCGTCACCCGGTCACCCCCTGGGGCAAGCCGACCAAGGGTGCCCGCACCCGCGACAAGAACAAGGCGTCGTCGAAGCTCATCCTGCGCTCGCGTCACGCCAAGAAGAAGGGCCGTTAAGATATGAGCCGTTCCGTCTGGAAAGGGCCCTTCGTGGACAGCTACGTCCTGAAGAAGGCCGAGAAGACCCGCGAGTCGGGCCGCAACGAGGTCATCAAGATCTGGTCGCGCCGCTCCACCATCCTGCCCCAGTTCGTCGGGCTGACCTTCGGCGTCTACAACGGCAAGAAGCACGTGCCGGTGAACGTCACCGAGGACATGATCGGCCAGAAGTTCGGGGAATACTCGCCGACGCGGACCTACTACGGTCACGCCGCCGACAAGAAGGCCAAGCGCAAATGAGCAAGGACAAGAACCCCCGCCGCGTGGCCGAGAACGAGGCCATGGCCAAGACGCGGATGCTGCGCACCAGCCCGCAGAAGCTGAACCTGGTGGCGGCGATGATCCGCGGCAAGAAGGTGGAAAAGGCGCTGGCCGACCTCACCTTCTCGAAAAAGCGCATTTCGGACGACGTGAAGAAATGTCTTCAGTCGGCCATCGCCAACGCCGAGAACAACCACAACCTGGACGTCGACGAGCTGATCGTGGCCGAGGCCTGGGTCGGCAAGAACCTGACGATGAAGCGCGGCCGCCCGCGGGCGCGCGGCCGGTTCGGCCGGATCGTCAAGCCGTTCAGCGAACTGACCATCAAGGTCCGCCAGGTCGAGGAGCAAGCCTAATGGGTAACAAGGTCAATCCCGTCGGGATGCGGCTCCAGGTCAACCGAACCTGGGACAGCCGCTGGTACGCCGACACCAAGGATTACGGCGACCTCCTGCTCGAGGACATCCGGATCCGCGAGTTCATCAAGGAAGAGTGCAAGGCCGCCGGCGTCTCCCGCGTGATCATCGAGCGCCCCCACCGCAAGTGCCGGGTGACCGTGCACACCGCGCGTCCGGGCGTGATCATCGGCAAAAAGGGCGCCGACATCGAAAGCCTGCGCAAGAAGCTGGCGTCGATGACCGACAGCGAGCTGCACCTCAACATCGTCGAAGTGCGCAAGCCCGAGCTCGACGCCGTGCTGGTGGGCGAGAGCATCGCGCAGCAGCTGGAGCGCCGGGTCAGCTTCCGCCGCGCGATGAAGCGGGCGGTGCAGAACGCCATGCGCATGGGCGCGCTCGGCATCCGGGTGAACGTCGCGGGCCGCCTCGGCGGCGCCGAGATCGCGCGGACCGAGTGGTATCGCGAGGGCCGGGTGCCGCTGCACACCCTGCGGGCCGACATCGACTATGCCAAGGTGGAGGCCAAGACCGCCTATGGCGTGATCGGCATCCAGGTGTGGATCTTCAAGGGCGAGATCATGGAGCACGATCCCAGTGCGCGTGACCGCCGCCAGCAGGAGCTGCAGGAGGGCCCCGCCCCCCGCGGCGCCCGGCGCTGAGGAGGACTGACAGATGCTGCAACCAAAGCGCACCAAGTTCCGCAAGATGCACAAGGGCCGGATCCACGGCGAGGCCAAGGGAGGGTCGGACCTGAACTTCGGCACCTTCGGCCTCAAGGCGGTGGAGCCCGAGCGCATCACCGCGCGCCAGATCGAGGCCGCGCGCCGTGCGATGACCCGCCACATGAAACGTCAGGGGCGGGTGTGGATCCGCATCTTCCCCGACACGCCGGTGACGTCCAAGCCCACCGAGGTGCGGATGGGCAAGGGCAAGGGCTCGGTCGATTTCTGGGCCGCCAAGGTCAAGCCCGGCCGGGTGATGTTCGAGATCGACGGCGTGGCCGAGCCCATCGCCCGCGAGGCCCTGCGCCTGGCCGCGATGAAGCTGCCGATCAAGACCCGCACGGTGATGCGCGAAGACTGGTAATCCCGGACAGATTGATGTCCGGCTGCTATGACCACGGGACACCCCCGGCTCCACGGCCGGGGGTTTTCTTTGGCGGGCTTGCGTCCGCCGCCGCAGGGCGGTTCAGTGGTCTCTCACGGGGACGATTGACGAAAGGAAGACCCGATGCCCGACATCAGCACCAACAAGGTTGTGCGCGTCATCTTCCTGGCCCGCGAGTTCGGCGCGGACAGCCACCAGCTCCGCGACTACGTCTCCGGGATGAACGCCGATGAGGCGGCCAACCTCGTGGCGATCATGTGGGTCGGGCGGGAGAGCTTCGAGGCCGACGACTGGGACGAGGCGGTGCAGACGGCGCACGAAGAGGCCACCGCCCCGACCGAGGCCTACCTGAGCGGCATTCCCGAACTGGCCGACCACCTGGAGGCCGGGCTCGAAGCCATGGGCATCGACCCGACGGACGCCGAAGAGCACTACCGGGACCGCTGAGCGCACCGCGTAGAGACGCGTCGCCTCTGCGGTGCCGCTGGGTGCAAGGCGCTTCGAAGCGCCTTGCCAAGGGCTTTCCAAAGCCCTTGGCCCCGCACTGCGGATTAGGGGTTGCAAACCGGGGCGGGGGGCAGTAGCCCACACGCCTGTTCACGACCTCCACGGGAATCGGCGTGACCTGCCAGGGCAGGGCGTCCCCGTGATGTTGATAAGGAGAGTGGCGCCATGGACGCCAAGGAGCTTCGGGACAAGACGCCCGACGAGCTGAAAGACCAGCTCACCCAACTTAAGAAGGAGGCGTTCAACCTCCGCTTCCAGCAGGCGACCAGCCAGTTGGAGAACACGGCGCGGATGCGCCAGGTCCGCCGCGACGTCGCGCGGGTCAAGACCGTTCTGAACGAGAAGGCCGCTGCCGCGGCGGGAGAAGCCTGAGATGCCCAAGCGTATCCTCCAGGGCACCGTGACTTCGGATGCCAACGCCCAGACCGTCACCGTCTCGGTCGAGCGCCGCTTCACCCACCCGGTGCTGAAAAAGACCATCCGCAAGTCCAAGAAGTATCGGGCCCACGACCCCGAAAACAGCTTCAAGACGGGCGACAGCGTGCGCATTCAGGAATGCGCGCCGATCTCGAAAACCAAACGCTGGGAGGTGATCGCCAACTAGGCCATCACCAGACCGGTTTGAACGAAACCCTGGGGGCGACAACAGACCACCCCCCAAAGGTCGGGAGAAACCCATGATCCAGATGCAGACCAATCTGGATGTCGCTGACAACTCCGGCGCCCGCCGAGTTCAGTGCATCAAGGTCCTCGGCGGCTCCAAGCGCAAGTATGCGTCCGTGGGCGACATCATCGTGGTGTCGGTCAAGGAGGCGATCCCGCGCGGCCGCGTGAAGAAGGGCGACGTGCGCAAGGCCGTCGTCGTGCGCACGGCCAAGGAAGTGCGCCGCGAGGACGGCACCGCCATCCGCTTCGACCGCAACGCCGCGGTCATCCTTAACAACAACAACGAACCCGTGGGCACCCGCATCTTCGGCCCCGTGGTGCGCGAACTGCGCGCCAAGAACTTCATGAAGATCATCTCGCTCGCCCCGGAGGTGCTCTGATGGCCGCGAAACTGAAAAAGGGCGATAAGGTCGTCGTGCTGACCGGCAAGGACCGTGGCAAGCAGGGCGAGATCACCCAGGTGATGCCCAAGGCCGGCAAGGCCGTCGTCGATGGCCTGAACATCGCCATCCGCCACACCAAGCAGAGCCAGCAGAGCCAGGGCGGCCGCGTCCCCCAGGCGATGCCGATCGACCTCAGCAACCTTGCCATCGTTGACGCCAACGGCAAGCCGACCCGCGTGGGCTTTCGCGATGAGGACGGCAAGAAGGTGCGCTTTGCCAAGACCACGGGAGACGCGATCTGATGCTCGACGCAACCGACTATACCCCGCGTCTCAAGGCGCAGTTCGAGGCCGAGATCAAAGCCAAGCTCAAGGAAGAGTTCGGCTACTCCAACGACATGATGATTCCGCGCCTCGACAAGATCGTGCTGAACATCGGTGCCGGGGCCGAGGCCGTCCGCGACAGCAAGAAGGCGAAAAGCGCGCAGGAAGACCTGACCGCCATCGCCGGCCAGAAGGCCGTGATCACCAAGGCCAAGAAGTCCATCGCCGGCTTTCGCGTCCGTGAGGACATGCCGCTGGGCGCCAAGGTCACTCTGCGCGGCGACCGGATGTACGAGTTCCTCGACCGCATGATCACCATCGCGCTGCCCCGCGTCCGCGACTTCCGCGGCGTCAAGGCGACGGCGTTCGACGGCCGCGGCAACTATGCCATGGGCATCAAGGAGCACATCGTGTTCCCCGAGATCAACTTCGACAAGGTCGACGAGGTCTGGGGCCTGGACGTGATCATCTGCACCACCGCAAAGACGGACGCAGAGGCCAAGGCGCTGCTCAAGCACTTCAACATGCCGTTCTCGGGCGAAGGGAAATAATCATGGCCAAGAAAGCAATGATCGAGCGCGAGAAGAAGCGGCAGAAGCTCGTGGAGCAGTACGCCGCCAAGCGCGCCCAGTTGAAAGAGATCGCGCGGGACGAAAGCCGCCCGATGGAAGAGCGATTCAAGGCGCAGCTCAAGCTGGCCAAGCTGCCGCGCAACTCGTCTGAGACGCGTCTGCACAACCGCTGTCAGCTGACCGGGCGTCCCCACGCCTATTATCGCAAGCTGAAGATGAGCCGGATCGCACTCCGGGAGCTGGGCTCGAACGGCCAGATCCCCGGTATGGTCAAGTCGAGCTGGTGAGGAGGGCAAGGATATGAACGATCCCATCGGCGATATGCTGACCCGCATCCGCAACAGTCAGATGCGCGGCAAATCCACCGTCACCACCCCGGCGTCCAAGCTTCGGGCGTGGGTTCTGGATGTGCTGGCCGACGAGGGCTACATCCGCGGCTACGAGGCCTCGGTGGACGAGCGTGGGCACCCCACGCTGGTCATCAGCCTGAAATACTACGACGGCACCCCCGTTATTCGCGAGCTCAAGCGGGTGTCCAAACCCGGCCGCCGCGTCTACGCCGGCTCGCAGGACCTGCCGCAGGTCCGGCAGGGTCTGGGTGTCTCCATCGTCTCCACGCCCAAGGGCGTGATGACGGACACGAGCGCCCGCCAGGCCAATGTTGGCGGCGAAGTGCTCTGCACCGTGTTCTGAGGAGAATCCCATGTCTCGTATCGGAAAACGACCCGTAGAGTTGCCCAAGGGCGTCGAAGCCTCGGTCTCCGGCCAAACCATCGAAGTGAAGGGGCCCAAAGGGACCCGCCGCTTTACCGCCACCGACGACGTGGCGCTCAAGGTCGAAGACGGCACCGTCACCGTCACCCCCCGCGGCACGTCCAAGCGGGCGCGCCAGCAATGGGGCATGTCGCGCACCATGGTCGAAAACCTGGTGACCGGCGTGAACTCCGGTTTCAAGAAGGAGCTGGAGATCCAGGGCGTCGGCTATCGTGCGCAGATGCAGGGCAACGTGCTGAAACTCAACCTCGGCCTGAGCCACGACGTGGACTTCCAGGCGCCCGAGGGTGTGACCATCACCGTGCCCAAGCAGACGCAGATCATCGTTGAGGGCATCGACCAACAGCTCGTCGGTCAGGTCGCGGCCAACATCCGCGAGTGGCGCCGCCCCGAGCCCTACAAGGGCAAGGGCATCCGCTATAAGGGCGAGTTCATCTTCCGCAAGGAAGGCAAGAAGAAGTAAGGACCGGACATCATGGCACTTTCCAAGAGAGAGCTGTTCCAGAAGCGCCGCATGCGCGTCCGGAACAAGCTGCGCAAGGTGAACGCCGGGCGTGCGCGTTTGAGCGTCCACCGTTCCAACAAGAACATCTCGGTCCAGCTGATCGACGACGTCGCCGGGACCACCCTGGCGTCGGCATCGAGCCTGGAAAAGGACCTGGGCGTGGTCGGCAAGAACAACGTCGAGGCGGCGGCCAAGGTGGGCACGGCGATCGCCGAGCGTGCCAAGGCGGCCGGCGTCGAGGCGGCGTATTTCGACCGCGGCGGGTTCCTCTACCATGGCAAGGTGAAGGCCCTGGCCGACGCCGCGCGGGAGGCCGGGCTCAAGCTCTGACCGGAAGGGCGGGCATGGACGACGACGCGCTCAAGCGGGTGGTTCTGGAGCAGCCGGATGCGGTGCAGGCACACGCGCTTGCACGGGTCGACACCGCCGCATGGACGTGATCGATGCCCGTCTGGACGAGCAGGACTCGGCCGACGAGGGGCTGAACGAAAAGGTGGACCGCCTTGCCTGGGCGGTGCACCAGGTCTCTGAGGCGAGCGAGCGGTCGCGAAACGCGATCACGCCGCTCAGCCGCAGGATCGACCGGCTCGACGGGCCGGGACGTAGGCGAGGGTAGGCGGGTCGCCCCGCCTCGATGATCCGGGGGCCCTGTCGGCCCACTGGGATCGGACCGACACAGACCGCGCCCGAGGGCGCAGAAAGGGCCAGGCATGGCAAGAGACGACAACAGAGGCGGGGGCCGCGGCCGGCGCGACCGCGACGAAAACCCCGAATTCGCCGACCGCCTGGTCGCGATCAACCGGGTGTCGAAGACCGTGAAAGGCGGCAAGCGCTTCGGCTTTGCCGCGCTCGTGGTCGTTGGCGACCAGCGGGGCCGCGTCGGCTTTGGCAAGGGCAAGGCCAAGGAGGTCCCCGAGGCCATCCGCAAGGCCACCGAGAGCGCCAAGCGCGCGATGATCCGTGTGCCGCTCAAGGACGGCCGCACCCTGCACCACGACGTGCGCGGCCGCCACGGCGCCGGCAAGGTCGTGATGCGCACAGCTCCTCAGGGTACCGGCATCATCGCCGGCGGCCCGATGCGCGCGGTGTTCGAGATGCTGGGCGTTCAGGACGTGGTGGCCAAGTCCATCGGCTCGCAGAACCCCTACAACATGATCCGCGCCACGCTGGACGGTCTCCGCAACGAGGCGTCGCCCCGTTCGGTGGCTCAGCGCCGCGGCAAGAAGGTGGCCGACATCCTGCCCAAGCGCGACGATCACCCGCGCGTGGACGGCGAGCAGGCCCCCGCCATCGAGGAGGCGTAAGCCATGGCCAAAACCATCGTCGTCAAGCAGGTGGGCTCGCCCATCCGCCGCCCCGCCAGCCAGCGCGCGACCCTGAAGGGCCTGGGGCTGAACAAGATGCACCGCACCCGCGAGCTTGAGGACACGCCCTCGGTCCGCGGCATGGTGAGCTCGATTCCCCACCTCGTCGAGATCGTCGAAGAGCGGGGCTGACCCAACCCGCGGGGTGCAAGGGCCTTCGAAGGCCCTTGCAAGGCGCTTCCAAGCGCCTTGCCCCCGCAAGTTTCGCCGTGGCCGCCCCCTTCGCTCGCGGGGCGCGTCCGGCCAAGGAGAGAGCGACATGAAACTGAACGAACTCAGCGACAATCCCGGCGCCACCAAGAAGCGGATGCGCGTCGGCCGCGGCCCCGGCTCTGGCAAGGGCAAGACCGCCGGCCGCGGCATCAAGGGTCAAAAGTCCCGTTCGGGCGTGGCCATCAACGGCTACGAGGGCGGCCAGATGCCGCTTTACCAGCGGCTGCCCAAGCGCGGCTTCAACGTGCCGAACCCCAAGCGCTATGCCGTGGTGAATCTGGGCCTGATCCAGAAGTTCATCGACGCCGGCAAGCTGGGCGAAGAGATCACCGAGACCGAACTCGTCGACAGCGGCCTGGTGCGCCGCCGCCGCGACGGCATTCGCGTGCTCGGCAAGGGCGAGATCACCTCGAAGATTTCGCTGACCGTGACCGGTGCGTCGCGTTCGGCGGTCGAGGCGGTCGAGAAGGCGGGCGGCTCGCTGACGGTCACGTCGGCGCCAGCCGCCGAGTAAACGGTTGTGAGCGGCGTTCCCGCCGCTTACACCTGCCCCAGGTTTTCCTTGCGCCGCCGACCGGGAAACGGTTCGGCGGCGCCTGCATGAAAGAGACCCCGCCATGGCATCAGCCGCAGAGCAAATGGCCGCGAACATGAGCTGGAGCGCCTTTGGCAAGGCGACCGAGCTCAGGCAGCGCATCCTCTTCACCCTCGGCCTGCTGATCGTCTACCGGATCGGCACCTACATCCCGGTGCCGGGCATCGACGGTGCCGAACTGCGCAACTTCATGGAGCAGGCGGCGGCCGGCATCGGCGGCATCCTCAACATGTTCACCGGCGGCGCGATCAGCCGCATGGGGATCTTCGCCCTGGGCATCATGCCCTATATCTCGGCCTCGATCATCGTTCAGTTGATGACGGCCATGGTCCCGCGGCTCGAACAGCTCAAGAAAGAGGGCGAGCAGGGGCGCAAGAAGATCAACCAATACACGCGCTACGGCACGGTGCTGTTGGCCACCTTCCAGGCGTATGGCCTCGCCGTCAGCCTGGAGGCGGGGGGGCTCGTCACCGATCCTGGCCTGTACTTCCGCGCCGCCTGCGTCATCACCCTGGTCGGCGGCACCATGTTCCTGATGTGGCTTGGTGAACAGATCACCGCCCGCGGCATCGGCAACGGCATCTCTCTGATCATCTTCGTCGGCATCATCGCCGAGGTTCCCGCGGCGCTGGCCCAGTTCTTTGCCTCCGGTCGCTCCGGCGCGATCAGCCCGGCGGTCATCGTCGGCGTGATCGTCATGGTGGTCGCGGTGATCGGGTTCGTGGTGTTCATGGAGCGCAGTCTGCGAAAGATCCACATCCAGTATCCGCGCCGCCAGGTGGGGATGAAGGTCTACGACGGCGGCTCCAGCCACCTGCCGATCAAGGTGAACCCGGCGGGCGTCATCCCGGCGATCTTTGCCTCCTCGCTGCTGCTGTTGCCGACGACGCTCGCCACGTTCTCGGGGCAACAGACGGGGCCGGTGATGTCGACGATCCTGGCCTATTTCGGCCCGGGACAGCCGCTCTACCTGCTGTTCTTCGCCGTGATGATCATCTTCTTCACCTACTTCTACACCGCCAACGTGTCGTTCAAGACCGAGGACGTGGCCGAGAACCTCAAGAACCAGAACGGTTTCATTCCCGGGATCCGGCCGGGCAAGCGGACCGAAGAATATCTCGACTACGTGGTCGCCCGCATCTTGGTTCTGGGCTCGGCCTATCTGACGGCGGTGTGTCTGTTGCCCGAGGTGCTGCGCGCCCAGTTCGCGATCCCCTTCTACTTCGGCGGCACCAGCGTGCTGATCGTGGTGAGCGTGACCATGGATACGATCCAGCAGGTGCAGTCCCATCTTCTGGCGCATCAATACGAAGGTCTGATAGAAAAGTCCCAACTGCGCGGAAAGAAGCGCGGCAAGAAAGGGACGGCACGCAGATGAACATCATTCTCCTCGGGCCGCCGGGCGCGGGCAAGGGAACCCAGGCGCGGCGGCTGGTCGAGGCGCGCGGGATGACGCAGCTCTCCACCGGCGACATGCTGCGCGAGGCGCGGACATCCGGGACCGAGATGGGCCAGCGCGTCGCCGAGGTCATGGACCGGGGAGAGCTCGTCACCGACGACATCGTCATCGGCCTGATCGAGGAAAAGCTGGAGGCGGACCCCGACGGCAGCTTCATCTTCGACGGCTTTCCGCGGACGCTGGCCCAGGCCGACGCGTTGGGCGATCTCTTGGACCGGCACGGCACGCCGCTGCACTGCGTGATCGAGATGCAGGTGGACGACGCCGCGCTGGTGGCCCGCATCACCGCCCGCTCGACCTGCGCGTCCTGCGGCGAGGTCTACAACGACCTGACCCGCCCGATCCCCGACGACGGCAAATGCGTCGTCTGCGGCGGGACCGAGTTCATCCGCCGCGCCGACGACAACGAGGAGAGCCTCAAGACCCGGCTGCTGGCCTATTACAAGCAGACCTCGCCGCTCATCGGTTACTACTACGCCAAGGGCGCGTTGAAGAGCGTCGACGGTCTGGGCGAGATCGACGCCGTGGCCGCCGCCATCGAAGAGGCCCTGGGCTGAGGGCGGCCACCGGCCCGCACCGGGCCCATCGGCGGATCGCGTCGGCGCGATGTCGGCGAGGATTGACAGACGAGGGGAACCGGCCCTTGACGCTGTCCCGAATCCCCCTTATCTCACGCCATCCCTGAGAGGGAATCGCGACCGCCCGGGCGGACTCCCGGACCGAAAAACCGACATTCAGCTGTAGCCCGTGGCGTCTTCGGCCTCGGGCTTACGTTGTGAAAAAAGGGTCTGGCATTACGGACCCGCAACGAAAGGAAGACCAGACTTGGCACGAATCGCCGGGGTCAACATCCCCACCGCCAAACGGGTTCCCGTCGCCCTGACCTACATCACCGGTATCGGCCCCTCCGCAGCCCAGCAGATTTGCGAGGCCGTCAGCATCGACACCAGCCGCCGGGTCAACGAGTTGTCCGATGCCGAGGTGCTGGCGATCCGCGAGCATATCGACGCCAACTTCACCGTCGAAGGCGACCTGCGCCGCGAGACCCAAATGAACATCAAGCGTCTGATGGACCTCGGCTGCTACCGCGGGCTGCGCCATCGCCGCAACCTCCCTGTGCGCGGTCAGCGCACCCACACCAATGCCCGCACCCGCAAGGGTCCGGCCAAGCCCATCGCGGGCAAGAAGAAGTAAGGGGAGAGCAGCAAAATGGCACGCGATCGCCGCATCAAGAAAAAGCCGTCGAAGAACATCGCCGCCGGGGTGGCGCATGTGAACTCGTCGTTCAACAACACCAAGATCCTGATCTCGGACGTGCAGGGCAACGCCATCGCCTGGTCGTCGGCCGGGACCATGGGCTTCAAGGGCTCGCGCAAGTCGACCCCCTACGCCGCCCAGATGGCCGCCGAGGACGCCGGCCGCAAGGCGCAGGAACACGGCGTGCGCACCATCGAGGTCGAGGTCCAGGGCCCCGGATCGGGCCGTGAGAGCGCGCTGCGCGCTCTGGCCGCCGTCGGTTTCAACATCACCTCGATTCGCGACGTGACCCCCATCGCGCACAACGGCTGCCGTCCGCCAAAGCGCCGCCGGGTCTGACCCAGTCGCTGTCCACTCCGGGCCCGCGGACCGCCGCGGGCCCGGCGCCGTCCTTTTTGAACCTCGGATGTCGGACGCGACAGGCATGTGCGTCCGACTGGTATTGAGGAGACCGACATGCTTCACAAGAACTGGCAGGAACTGATCAAGCCCACGCAGCTGGTCGTCAAGCCGGGCAACGACCGCATGCGCCAGGCCACCGTCGTCGCCGAGCCCTTGGAGCGCGGCTTTGGCCTCACCCTGGGCAATGCGCTGCGTCGGGTGCTGATGTCCTCGCTCCAGGGCGCCGCCATCACCAGCGTGCAGATCGACAACGTGCTGCACGAGTTCAGTTCGATCGCCGGTGTCCGCGAGGACGTCACCGACGTGGTGCTGAACCTCAAGGGTGTCGCGATCAAGATGGAGGTCGAGGGGCCCAAGCGCCTGTCGATCTCGGCCAAGGGGCCGATGGTCGTCACCGCCGGCGACATCTCGGACAGCTCGGGCATCGAGATTCTGAACCGCGACCACGTGATCTGTCACCTCGACGACGGTGCGGACCTGTTCATGGAACTGAGCGTGGCGACCGGCAAGGGCTATGTCTCGGCCGACAAGAACCGCCCCGAGGACGCGCCCATCGGTCTGATTCCGATCGATGCGATCTACTCGCCGGTCAAGAAGGTCAGCTACGACGTCCAGCCGACCCGCGAGGGGCAGGTTCTGGACTACGACAAATTGACGCTGAAGCTGGAGACCGACGGTTCGGTCAGCCCCGACGATGCCGTGGCCTATGCCGCGCGGATCCTCCAGGACCAACTGTCGATCTTCGTCAACTTCGACGAACCCGACCAGGCCAGCCGCTCGGACGACGACGACGGGCTGGAGTTCAACCCGCTTCTGCTCAAGAAGGTGGACGAGTTGGAGCTGTCGGTGCGGTCGGCCAACTGCCTGAAGAACGACAACATCGTTTACATCGGGGATCTGATCCAGAAGACCGAGGCGGAGATGCTGCGCACCCCGAACTTCGGTCGCAAGTCCCTGAACGAGATCAAGGAAGTGCTGTCGGGCATGGGGCTGCATCTCGGCATGGATGTCGAGGAATGGCCGCCCGAGGACATTGAGGATCTGGCCAAGAAGTTCGAGGACCAGTTCTGAAACTGCGCGGGGGAAGGCCGTTGGAACGGCCTTTCCAACGCCCTTCCAAGGGCGTTCCCCCGCCAGGGCCGATCGTGGCCCCAAGGTGAGCCGGTGACACGCATCGCCGGCCGGACAAAGCAAAATCGCCCGTAGAGGGCAGGAGATGGAGTAAGACATGCGTCACGCCCGCGGCTATCGCCGCCTCAACCGCACCCACGAGCACCGCAAGGCGCTCTTTGCCAACATGGCCGGTTCGCTGATCGAGCACGAGCAGATCAAGACGACCCTGCCCAAGGCCAAGGAACTCAAGCGCATCGCCGACAAGCTGATCACGCTGGCCAAGCGCGGGGATCTGCACGCCCGCCGCCAGGCCGCCGCCCGACTCAAGCAGGACGCCCACGTGGCCAAGCTGTTCGACGTCCTGGGGCCTCGCTATGCCGAGCGTCCGGGCGGCTATGTCCGCGTGCTCAAGGCGGGCTTCCGCTATGGCGACATGGCGCCGATGGCGATCATTGAGTTGGTCGACCGCGACCCCGACGCCAAGGGCGCGGCCGACCGTGCCCGGGTCGAGGCCGAGGAGGCCGATCTCTGAGCCACGCTGCCTACGGACGGCCCTGAGGCTCCGCCGCGCAACCGCAGGCGGAGCCTTTTTCGTGTCAAACGGGTCGCCACGGCATCCTGCCACAATCATTGCGGACGCATTGATCTTTCGCTGCAACTTGAAAAGGTGCTACACCCCACCGGGATAGACGGCGTGTTCAGGTTTCGGTGTATATGACATTTTCGCCCGCTCCACCGCCCAACCGCAGCCCGTCTGCGGCGGAGGCGAGCCGTCCGCGTGCTCCAAGGGATGCGATGTTCGACAAGTCCATCTTCGACACCGAATTGAGAAAACTCGATGCCTATGCCGAATCGGGGTATTTTCTCGCTCTGCACATCCGCTTCACCTCCCCCTTGATGTTCTTCCAGACCTACAAGCAGGACTGGATCGAGCACTACTCTTCGAACGGCTATGTGCTCCGCGATCCGATGACGGCATGGTCGTTCTCGACCACCGGCACGACCCGCTGGAGCAACCGGCGGGTTCCCGACCCCTTCGGAATCTTCAAGGAAGCCAAGAAGTTCGGGCTCAACTATGGGATGACCGCGTCCTGCGGCCCGATCCTATCGCGGACTGTGTGCAGCATCGCCCGCTCGGATCGCGAGTTCGAGGACGGCGAGATGGCGGAGGTGGCGGTGCTGGTCCAGCGCCTGCACGACATGGCCGAACCGACCACCCGCCTGACCAAGGCGCAGCACGAGGCGCTCAAGGCGATCGCCGACGGTCATCGCCACGCCGCGGCCGCTGCGATGCTGGGAATCTCCGAGAGTGCGCTCAAGCTGAGATTGGCCTCGGCACGTGACCGACTGATGGCTCGGACCACAGCGGAGGCGATTCAGCGCGCAAAGGACTATAATTTGCTCTGAACGTGGCATTTTGATGGCTAGCGGTCTCGCACTGTTTTCGCCTTAAGATAGATAACGGTGGGGGGGAATCCCCTCGTTTTGTATCTGGAGGCACAACAATGCACACGACCACTCTTTCGTTCTCGAATCTGCACAACCATGGCGAGCTGTTTGCGAACATGCTCAGAGCCCGTCATGAGCTGTTTATCCAGCACAACCGCTGGGACCTGCCCGAGGCTGAGGGCATGGAGTACGACCAGTACGACACGCCGGCCAGCCGGTGGGTCGTGGTCCACGACGAGTTGGGGCAGGTCCTTGCCGGCAACCGCCTGACCCCGACAACCACGAATTGTGGAATATACAGCTACATGATCCGCGACGCGCAGCGCGGACTATTGTCCACGATCCCGTCCAACCTGCTCTACGAGCCGGCGCCGGTGTCGCCCACGGTGTGGGAGAGCTCGCGCCTCTTCGTCTCGCACCGCGTCCCGGCGTCCCAGCGGCGGCGGGTGCACGCTCGCCTGGTGATGGAGCTGGGCAAGTCGGCGCGTGAGCTGGGCGCGACGTCCTGCCTGACGCTGCTGAACGCGAACTGGCCCCGGTGGGCCAAGCGTGTGGGGGTCGACATGACCGCCATGGGACCGGTGATGGAGATCGAGGGCGTCATGAACCAAGTCGTCTCGATGAACTTCGCCCAGGCGCTGCACTGAGCGCCCGGGAGGGGCGCGGGGACCGGCGCCGCGCCCTTTCCCATCCTCGGCATGGCGCCTAGACTGGCGCCATGGCCGATCTCTTCGACAGCGCCCCGCCGCCCGAGGCCGTGAGCGGCGGCACAGCGCCGCGGCCGCTGGCCGACCGCCTGCGGCCGGCGCGGCTGGAGGACGTGATCGGGCAGGCCCAAATCCTCGGGCCCGACGCGCCGCTCGGCGCGATGCTCAAGGCACGCAAGCTGGGGTCGCTGATTCTCTGGGGGCCGCCGGGGGTGGGCAAGACCACCATCGCGCGCCTCTTGGCCGATGCCACCGACCTGGCCTTCGTCCAGATCAGCGCGATCTTCACCGGCGTGCCGGATCTGCGAAAGGTGTTCGAGGCCGCCCGCTTGCGCCGCACCCAGGGGCGCGGCACGCTGCTCTTCGTCGACGAGATCCACCGCTTCAACAAGGCGCAGCAGGACGGGTTTCTGCCGCATATGGAGGACGGCACGATCCTCCTGGTGGGCGCGACGACGGAGAACCCGTCGTTCGAACTGAACGCCGCTCTGATGAGCCGGGCGCAGGTTTTGGTGCTCGACCGGTTGTCGGCGGCCGATCTGGAGCGCCTGGCCCAGCGGGCCGAGGCCGAGTTGGGCCGTCCCCTGCCTCTGGACCCCGACGCCCGCGCCGCGCTGATCGAGATGGCCGACGGCGACGGGCGGGCGCTGTTGAATCTGGTGGAGCAGGTGGATGCCTGGGGCGCCGCGGGCCCCGTGGACCGGGCGGCGCTGGCCCAGCGGCTCAGCCGCCGCGCGGCGCAGTACGACAAGAGCGGGGATGCCCACTACAACCTGATTTCCGCTCTGCACAAATCGGTCCGCGGGTCCGACCCCGACGCCGCGCTCTACTGGCTGTCGCGGATGCTGGAGGGCGGCGAGGATCCCCGCTACCTCGCGCGCCGCATCACCCGTATGGCGGTGGAGGACATCGGCCTGGCCGATCCCCAGGCGCAGGACCTGTGCCTGCGCGCGTGGGAGCTGTACGAACGGCTGGGCAGCCCCGAGGGCGAACTGGCCCTGGCCAATGCGGTCGTCTACCTGGCCCTCGCCCCGAAATCCAACGCGGGCTACGTCGCCTACAAGGCTGCGCGCAAGGACGCCAAGACCACGGGCAGCCTGGCGCCGCCCAAGCACATCCTGAACGCCCCCACCCGGATGATGAAGGATCACGGCTATGGCGCGGGCTATGCCTACGACCACGATGCCGAGGACGGGTTCTCGGGACAGAATTACTTTCCCGACGAGATGAAGCGGGGCGTCTACTACCTCCCCGTCGAGCGCGGCGCCGAACGCGAGCTGAAGAAGCGGCTGGATTGGTTCGTGCGCCAGCGGGCCAAGCGGAGCGGCGGTTGACAATCCGCCGCGCGCCGCCGAAGGAGCCGCCATGGTGACGACCTTCTTGCAGGTGGCTCTGGGCGGCGCGGCCGGGGCGATGGCCCGGTATGGACTGGGGCTGGCCTTTGGGCGATGGACCGGGCCCGGCATCCCGCTCGCCGTGCTGACCTGCAACGTGGTGGGTTCCTTCGCCATGGGCCTCTTCGTCGTGTTGGCCGCTCAGAAGGGGCTGACCCACCTGTCGCCCCTGATCATGACGGGGTTGCTGGGGGGCTTCACCACCTTCTCGGCCTTCTCGCTGGAGACAGTGACGCTGATCGAGCGGGGCCAGGCGGCAGAGGCCGCGCTCTATGTCGGTCTGTCCGTGGTGCTGTCGATCGGCGGCCTGTGGCTGGGCGTCCTGTCGATGCGGGCGCTCCTGGTATGAGCGGGGTCCGTCAGATCACCGTGGACGCCGACGAGGGCGACCAGAGGCTCGACCGCTGGTTCCGCCGCCGGTTTCCCCATGTGGGACAGGGCCGCATCGAAAAGATGTGCCGCAAGGGGGAGATCCGTCTCGACGGCGGACGGGTGAAGCCGGCCGCGCGGGTCGCGGTGGGGCAGGTGGTGCGCGTGCCGCCCTTGCCCGACGCCGCCGCGCCACCCCCCGACCGGCCGCAGATCAGCGATGCCGACGCCGAGGCGATGCGCCGGGCGGTGATCTGGCGCGACGATCATATCCTGGCGCTGAACAAGCCGCCGGGCCTGGCCAGCCAGGGCGGCAGCGGCCAGACTCGGCATGTGGACTGCCTGGCCGAGGCGCTGCGCTTCGGCCTCCCGGACAAGCCGCGACTGGTGCACCGGCTGGACAAGGACACCTCCGGGGTCCTCCTCATGGCGCGGACCCGCAGCGTGGCCAAGGCGCTGAGCGAGGCGTTCCGCTCGCGCGCGACGCGCAAGATCTACTGGGCCGCCGTGGCGGGCGTGCCCCATCCCCGCATGGGCACGGTCCGCTGGGGCCTGGTCAAGGCGCCGGGCCATGGCGCCAAGGGCGAGGCGGAGAAGATGCTGTGCATCCATCCCGACGCCGTGGCCGAGACCGAGGGCGCCAAGAGGGCGGTGACGGATTATGCCGTGCTCGACGCACTTGGTGGGCGGGTGGCCTGGACCGCCCTGGTCCCGGTGACGGGCCGCACCCACCAGCTCCGTGCGCACATGGCCGAACTGGGCCACCCCATCGTCGGCGACGGCAAATACGGCGGATCGGGCCAGGAGAACCTGGGCGACGGCTGGGGTGCGCAGTTGGGCGGCGAGATCAGCCGCAAGCTGCACCTCCACGCCCGCTCGATCGCCTTCGAGCACCCGGTGACGGGGCGGCGGGTGACGCTGACCGCGCCTCTGCCCGAGCACATGGTGCGGACTTGGGCCGCGCTGGAATGGCGCCCCGAGGAGGTGCCCGCCGACCCCTTCGACGAGGCGCCATGACACGGCTCGTGCTCTTCGACGTCGATGGGACGCTGGTGGACTCGCTGGCGCATATCCATCGCGGGATGGACGCCGCCATGGCGCATCTGGGTCGCCCACCGGTGCCGGCGGCGCGGGTGGCCGAGGTGATCGGGATCACGCTCGACCGGGCGATCGTGCTGCTGGCGGGCGATGTGGAGGCGGAGGCCCTGGATGGCGCGGTCGCGGCCTATCGCCGCGCCTTTTCCGCAATCGGGCCGGACGATCCCGCCGCCTCGGCCCTGTTCTCCGGCGCGCACGCGGTTCTGGAGCGGCTGGCGGCGGACGACCGCTATGTCGTCGGGATCGCGACGGGTAAGGCGCGGCGGGCGCTGGATCACGTGCTCGCCGGGCTGGATCTGCCGGTGTCGCTCGCGACCATTCAGACCTCGGACGGTCACCCGTCCAAGCCTCACCCGGCAATGGCCCTCGCGGCGCTGGACGAGGCGGGGGTGGCCGGGGAGGACGCGGTGATGGTCGGCGACACGACGTTCGACATCGAGATGGCGCGGGCGGCCGGGATGCGCGCGCTGGGCGTCGATTGGGGCTACCACCCCGCCGAGGCGCTGCACGCCGCGGGGGCCGAGGCGGTGCTGTCCAGGTTCGACGCGCTGCTGCCCGCGCTCGACGGGATGTGGCCGCGATGAGCGCGTGGGCCGCACGGCGGTTCTGGGAGGCGGCGCATGTGGAGCCGCTGGACGGCGGCGGCTATGGCGTGCGCCTCGACGCGCGCGAACTGCGCACGCCATCCGGTCTGGCCCTGATCCTGCCCAGCCGGGCCATGGCCGAGGCCATCGCCCAGGAATGGAACGCTCAGGAGGGGGTGATCCGCCCCCTGACCATGCCCGCGACCCGCGCCGCCAACGCCGCCATCGAGAAGGTCGCGCCGCAGCGACGGGCGGTCGCCGTGGGGCTCGCGGACTACGGCGGCACCGATCTTCTGTGCTATCGCGCCGTGGCGCCTGCGACCCTGGTGGCCGAACAGGCCGCGCTGTGGGATCCGTATCTCGACTGGGCCGCGGACCGCTATGGCGCGCGGCTGCGGCCGACCCAAGGGGTGATGCCGGTGGCGCAGGATCCAGGCGCCCTCGCGCGGCTGGCGGCGCCGCTGTTGCGCCTGGACGCGTTCCAGCTGGCGGCGATGTCGGATCTGGTGAGCCTGCCGGGGTCGCTGATCCTGGGGCTGGCGGTGGCCGAGGGGCGGGCCACGGCCGAGGACGCCTGGACCGCCGCGCAGCTCGACGAGGACTGGCAGGCGCGGCAGTGGGGCCACGACGCCGAGGCCGAGCGCGCCGCGGCGGCAAAGGGCGCCGCGTTCGTTGCCGCGGCCCGATTCTATCGCTGGTCGAGCCCCGACTGAGGCCTCCCGAAACGCTGTTTTACACAGCGAATCGTGCTGAAATGGTGCCCCCTTTTTCATCTTTCCCCGTGATCGCGGCCTTGACCTTCTGTGATAGTTCCGCCCACACTTGCGCGCGTTTCGGGCAATGCCCCCAATATCGACGCAACACGGTCTGGGAGGACCGCACCAAGCCGGGTCCTGCGGGGCACGGCAAAACTCAGGAAGAGGTAAGCATGAAAAAATCCGTATTCCTCGGCACGCTGACAGCCGCTGGCGTGATCGCCGGCGCCGCCGCTGCCGCGACGCTGGACGACGTCAAAGCGCGCGGTAAGCTGAACTGCGGTGTGACGACCGGCCTCGTCGGCTTTGCCGCGCCGGACGCGAACGGCAACTGGCAGGGCTTCGATGTGGGTCTGTGCCGCGCCGTGGCCGCCGCCGTTTTGGGCGATCCCGACGCTGTCGAGTTCGTGCCCACCACGGGCAAGACGCGGTTCACCGCGCTGGCCTCGGGCGAGATCGACATGCTGGCGCGCAACACGACCTGGACGTTCAGCCGCGACAACGACCTAAAGTTCGAGTTCACCGGCATCAACTATTACGACGGCCAGGGCTTCATGGTGCCCAAGGAGTTGGGCGTCACCTCGGCCAAGGAACTCGACGGCGCGACGGTCTGCATCCAGACCGGCACCACGACCGAGCTCAACCTGGCGGACTTCTTCCGCTCCAACAACATGAACTACGAGCCGGTGCCGATCGAGACCAACGCGGAGGCGCAGCAGCAGTATCTGGCCGGCGCCTGCGACGTCTACACGACAGACGCCAGCGGTCTGGCCGCCACCCGCGCCACGTTCGAGACCCCGGGCGACCACGTGGTTCTGCCCGAGATCATCTCCAAGGAGCCGCTGGGCCCGCTCGTCCGCCACGGCGACAACGAGTGGGGCGACATCGTCCGCTGGACGCTGAACGCGCTGATCGCGGCCGAAGAGCTGGGCATTTCCTCGGCCAATGTCGCCGACATGGCCGGTTCGGCCGGTGACAACCCCGAGATCAACCGGATCCTCGGCACCGAGGGCAACCTGGGCGAGATGATCGGCCTCGAAGCCGACTGGGCCGTGAAGGCGATCCAGGCCGGCGGCAACTACGGTGAGCTGTTCGAAAAGAACATCGGCGAGAACACCCCGATCGGCCTGTCGCGCGGCCTGAACGCGCAGTGGACCGACGGTGGCCTGCTCTACTCGCCGCCGTTCCGGTAAGACACACCAAGGCAGAGGGCGCGGACATTCCGCGCCCTCTCCGCATTTGCACGACAGATAATTACAGAGCGGGACGCGGAAGGGACGGGACACACCGCCCACCGGACAGTCACCGCCGAAGACAACAGGGGTAAAGTCCGATGACCGCAATCACGGACCCACCAGCCGACGGCTTCAAGCTGTCGATGCTGATCAACGACACGCGCTATCGCGGTCTCACCTTTCAGTTCGTCGCGCTGATCCTGCTCATCGTGATGATGGCGTTCCTGGGCATGAACCTGGTGCGCAACCTCGCCGCGGCGGGCCTGAACATCAGCTACGGGTTCCTGGGCGAGCCTGCGGGCTACGATATCAACCAGACCCTGATCGACTACACCAGTCAGTCGACGCATCTGCGCGCGGCGATGGTGGGCCTGCTGAACACGCTCCTCGTGGCGTTCATGGCCTGCATCACCGCGACGATCCTCGGGGTCATTGCCGGGGTGCTGCGGCTCAGCCCCAACTGGCTGGTGCGCAAGCTGATGAGTGTCTATGTCGAGGCGTTCCGCAACGTGCCCGTGCTGATCTGGATCCTGATCATCGGCACCATCGTGACCATCTCGGGCGCCAACCCCCGCGATTTCCTGACCCGCGGCGGCTCGGTCGAGCCGCAGAGCGAGCTGTTTCTCGGCATGTTCGCCTTCACCAACCGCGGGTTCTATTCTCCGGCGCTGGATCTCGGGCCGGGCTGGATCGTGGTGCTGATCGCGCTCATCGCGGGCATCGTCGGCGCGGTGGCCTGGCGCTGGCACGTGCGGCGCACGCTCTACAACTCGGGCCGGCTGCTGCCGTCCTGGCCGACCTGGGTGATCCTGATCGCCCCCGTGGTCCTGGCGCAGCTGGTGCTGGGCGCGATCTCGCTGTCGCTGCCGGACGTGGAGAGCAACAACTTCAACATCCAGGGCGGGATACTGATCGGCAAGCCGCTGATCGCGCTGTGGCTGGCGCTGTCGGTCTACACCGGCGCCTTCATCGCCGAGAACGTGCGCGCCGGCATCCTCGCCGTGTCCAAGGGCCAGACCGAGGCGGCGGCGTCGCTGGGACTGCGGCCCAAGCGGATCATGAACCTGGTGGTGCTGCCCCAGGCCCTGCGGGTCATCATCCCGCCTCTGATCTCGCAGTTCCTCAACATCACCAAGAACAGCTCGTTGGCCATCGCGGTGGGCTATGCCGACATCACCGCGACCCTCGGCGGCATCACCCTCAACCAGACCGGCCGCGCCATCGAGACGGTGCTGCTGTTGATGCTGTTCTACCTGATCATCAGCCTGCTGATTTCGGCGGTGATGAACGTCTACAACGCGACCGTCGCGCTGAAGGAGCGGTGACATCATGAGCGACACGCACGCGCAAACCGTCGGCTACGTCCGCGAGACCTTCATCCCCGAACAGGCGCCCCCGCACGCCGTGACGGGCCCGGTCAAATGGCTCCGCGAGAACCTCTTTCCATCGTGGTTCTATGGGATCCTGACGATCGTGTCGGTGCTGTTCATCTTCTACGTCCTGTCGATCTTCCTCCCCTGGCTCACCGGCGGGGTCTGGGACGCGGCCAACATCCGCGAATGCCGCGAGATCTTTGCCGGCGACAGCGCGGGATGCTTTGCCGTCCTGACCGAGCGGTGGCACCAGCTCTTGTTCGGGTTCTCCTACCCGCAACACGCCTATTGGCGGCCGACGCTGGCGCTGATCCTGTTGGCGGTCGCGGTGGCGCCGGTGCTGTTTTCGAACCTGCCGCGGGGGATGCTGGCGTTCACGGCGCTCTATCCCTTCATTGCATTCTATCTGGTTTGGGGCGGCACCATTCTGATCCCCCTGGTCGCACTGGCCGGGGTGATCGGCGGCTATCTGGTCTATGCCCAGCTGGTCGACCGGAGCCTCGTCGGCGGGCTGATCGCCGGCGTGGTCGCGGCGGCGGTCATCTGGTGGCTCGGCGGCTTCGTCACCGCGGAGATGCCGAACCTCCTGGCGCTTGAGGCGGTGCCGAGCCGCGACATGGGCGGCTTCATGCTGAACATGATCCTCGGGGTGGTCTGCGTCTCGCTCAGCCTGCCCATCGGCATCCTGCTGGCCCTGGGACGGCAATCGTCCCTGCCGATCATCAAGTGGATCTGCGTCGTCTTTATCGAGTTCGTGCGGGGCGTGCCGCTGATCACGCTCCTGTTCGTCGCGAACGTGGTTCTGGCCTATTTCCTGCCGCCGGGCACGAACTTCGACCTGATCCTGCGAGTGATCATCATGATCACGCTCTTCGCCTCGGCCTACATCGCCGAGGTGATCCGTGGCGGTCTGGCCGCTCTGCCGCGCGGGCAATACGAGGCTGCCGACAGTCTGGGCCTCGATTATGCCCAGTCGATGCGGCTGATCATCCTGCCCCAGGCGCTGAAGATCTCGATCCCAGGGATCGTCAACGTCGCGGTGGGCTTGTTCAAGGACACCACGCTGGTCTCGATCATCTCGATGTTCGACCTCGTCGGCATGATCCGCGGACCGATCCTGGCCTCCACCGACTGGAACGGCGTGTATTGGGAACTCTTCGGATTTGCCGCGCTGCTGTTCTTCGTCGTCTGCTACGGCATTTCGCAATACTCGCAATGGCTGGAGCGCAAGCTCGCCACTGACCACCGATAGGGGGACCGACCGATGACACTGGCAGAAGAACAGACCGTCGACCGCTCGCAGATGAAGATCTCCGACGAGATCGCCATCGAAATCGTCAATATGAACAAGTGGTTCGGGCAGTTCCATGTGCTGCGCGACATCGACCTGACGGTGATGCGGGGCGAGCGGATCGTCATTTGCGGCCCCTCGGGGTCGGGCAAGTCGACGTTGATCCGCTGCATCAACGCGCTGGAGGAGCACCAAAAGGGCAAGATCACGGTCGACGGCACGGTTCTGAGTTCGGATCTCAAGAACATCGACAAGATCCGGTCCGAGGTCGGTATGTGCTTTCAGCACTTCAACCTGTTTCCGCACCTGACCATTCTGGAGAACTGCACGCTGGCGCCGATCTGGGTGCGCAAGACGCCCAAGAAGCAGGCCGAAGAGACGGCGATGCATTTCCTCAAGAAGGTCAAGATCCCCGAGCAGGCGGACAAATATCCTGGCCAGCTCTCGGGCGGCCAGCAACAGCGCGTGGCCATCGCCCGGTCGCTGTGCATGCGCCCGCGGATCATGCTGTTTGACGAGCCGACCTCGGCGCTCGACCCAGAGATGATCAAGGAGGTGCTCGACACCATGATCGAGCTGGCCGAAGAGGGCATGACCATGCTTTGCGTGACCCACGAGATGGGCTTTGCGCGGCAGGTGGCGAACCGTGTCATCTTCATGGACCAGGGGCAGATCGTCGAGCAGAACGAGCCCGAAGAGTTCTTCAACAACCCCAAGTCGGACCGGACCAAGCTGTTCCTCAGCCAGATCCTCGGTCACTGAGCGGGGGGCGGACCACAGGCCGGCTCAGTCGGTCAGGTCGCGGGGCACGACGAACCCGGCAACCCGGCCCGCCCCCTCGTCGGGCGGGCCGTCGAAGTCCAATACCAGCGTGGCACAGGTGACGAAGCGTTCGAACCGCGCGTCGTCGGGCGGGTCGGCGCAGAGCGCCTCAGCCAGGAGGCCGATCCCCGGGTTGTGACCGACGAGCGCGACGGAGGCCGCCTCGGAGTCGCGCGCCGCGGCCAACAGCGCCCCCGGCGCAGCGTGGTAGAGGTCGGCGCGGTCCTCGCGCGCGACCCCGGGCAGGTGCGGCGCGATGCCCTCCCAGGTCTGCTGCGCCCGCCGCGCGGTCGAGACCAGCGCGCGCTCCGGCACCTGACCTTCGGCGGCCAGCCAGCGGCCGATTGCGTCGGCCGAGCGGTGGCCCCGATCGGTTAGGGGGCGGTCGTGGTCGTCCATCGCGGGATCGTCCCAGGCGGACTTGCCATGACGGATCAGGATCAGGCGCACGGAGCGGTCCCCCCTTCTGAACTGGTCCGAACCTATCACCCGCGGGCGAAGGCGGCCATGTGAAACGCCGACTGCGCCGGATCGCGGCCCCACGACTGGCTGAGCGGACAGGCCCGCCGGACGGCACAGCCGAGGTCGCGGCAGTCCCCGCCCTCGGGCCCCCGGACGAAGGTTCGGCAGGCAGGCACGTCGTATCGCGCGGGCGTGAGCGCCCCCACCGGGCAGGCGGCGCGACAGGGTTGGCCCGCGCACCCGTCGCAGGGGCGGGCGGCGGCCGCGGGCAGGTCCACCGCGGCCGTCAGCCCGATGGCCCCACGATAGGACACCATCAGCCCCGCCTCGGCATGGACGAGAAGACCTACGGGCGACTCCCAGGCTTGGCCGGACCGCTTGGCCCAGCCGATGAAGGGGTGCCAGGGCGGCCCACCGAATGGGAAGTACGCCTTGCCCCCGAGCGCACAGGCGGCACGGCCGATGGTCCGCCGCGACCAGCGGTCCAGCGGGTCGGGGCGGCCGTCCGCGAACTCGGGGGTCGCGCGCACGTGCGCCCAGAACCCGACCGGCTCGGGGCCGATCAACAGCAGTGTGGCGATGCGGTCGGGCAGGCCGTCCTCGGGCCCCGGGTGCAGCCCGCCGAGGACGCGCAGCCGGTGCGGGGCCAGCGCCGCGGCCGCCGCCCCCAGCGTCACGGGCGCGGCGCGCGGATCAGGCTGCCCGCGCCGTGGTCGGTGTAGAGTTCCAGGAGGCAGGCGTTGGGCGCCCGCCCGTCCAGGATCACCACCGCCCGCACCCCGCCCGCGATAGCGTCGAGCGCGGTCTGGGTCTTGGGGATCATCCCACCTGAGATCACCCCGTCGGCGGTCAGCGCGGCCACGGCGTCGGGGGTGATTTCCGAGATGTGTTGCCCCTGGGCATCGCGAACTCCGGATACGTCGGTCAGGAGGAGCAGGCGGTCGGCCTTCAACGCGGCCGCGATGGCCCCCGCGGCGGTGTCGCCGTTCACGTTGAAGGTCTCTCCGCCGCGGCCGGTGCCAATGGGGGCGATGACCGGGATCGCCTCTGCCGCCGCCAGGGTTCTCAAGATCGCGGTGTTGCACGTGACCGGCCGCCCGACGAATCCCAGTTCGGGATCGTCGGGGGTGCAGACCATCAGATCGGCATCCTTGCCCGACAGCCCCACCGCGCAGCCGCCCTGCCGGTTGATCGCCTGCACCAGCCGCTTGTTGACGGTGCCCGACAGCACCATCTCGACCACCTCGACCGTGGCGGCGTCCGTGACCCGCTTGCCGCCCACCTTGCGCGTGGGGATGTCGAGCCGGCTCAGCATCGCCTCGATCATCGGGCCGCCGCCGTGGACCACCACCGGATTGACGCCCACATGGCGCATCAACACGACGTCGCGGGCGAACTCGTCCATCGCCGCGTCCGAGCCCATGGCGTGGCCCCCGAGCTTGATCACAACGGTGGCGCCGGCATAGCGCTGGAGATAAGGCAGCGCCTGGCTGAGCGTGCGGGCGGTGGCGAACCAGTCTGAGGCGGGGGCGGTGTCGGTCATGGGCGGCTCCTGTCGCGCGCGCACGCGCGCCCCGCGTCGTTACCGTTTGCGGCGCCCCGGCTCAAGCGCCGTGGGGGGCATAGGACAACCGCGTGGCACCTCCGGCCACTGTTGCCGCGGATGAAACAAAAACACCGTCGGTGCCATATTTGCGCCCAAGTCTCCGTTAAGAACTGAACTATCGCAAATGACGATAGAAGATCAGGCGGGGCAGTAATGGCAATCGACAGAAGACACGCGCTCGGCGACGAGCGGTCGCGACGGTGCGCGCGCGAACGGTCCGCGGCCCGTGCCGCGACCGGAATCCGGTGCCTCCCGAATATCTGATCGGTCATGAGGCTTCTGGCACATATCTGCTATCTGTCGGCCATCGTGATCCTGGGATCGGCGATTTCGCCCGAACTTCTCGGCACGGCCACCGCGGCGGTCCTGGCCATCGGGTTCCTGGGCACATGGCGCTATAGCTGGGCGGCGACGAACTATGTCCGCGCGCTGTGGTTCCGGCTCGTCGCCTTTCCCCGCTACCGCGCGGCAGCGCAGAAACGGTTCGACGCGGCGGCGATCCAGTCGCACGCCTACATCCTCGTCACCTCCTACATGATCGACACGGAGACCACGATCGCGGTCTATCGCAGCGTCTTTGCCGCGGCGGCGCGGGCGCGGGACGGGGCCACGGTCGTGGTGTCGGTCGTGGACGGGGCCGACGCGCGCCTGATCGACCGGCTGTTCCACGCCTCGCCCGCGGCCCAGGCGGGTGTAAAGCTGATCGTCGACCGCATCCCGGGGACGGGCAAGCGCGACGCCCTGGCGCGGTCGCTCAAGATCATCGCCCGGCACCATCCGACGCAGAACGACGTGCTGTTGATCGCCGACGGCGACACCTGCGTTCCGCTCGACGTGATCGACCGGATCCAGCCGATCTTTACCGACCCCAAGGTCGGCGCGCTGACCACGGACGAGGCGGTCGCCATCCCGACCCAGAGCCTGTTCCGCGACTGGTTCGAGCTGCGCTTCGACCAGCGGCAGGTGATGATGTGCTCGATGGGGCTGTCCAAGCGGGTGCTGACCCTGACCGGCCGCATGTCGGCGTTCCGCGCCAGCCTGGCCACCGAGCCCAGCTTCATCGAGCTGGTGCAAGCGGACTATATCGACCACCTGCGCCTGGGCCGCGTGAACTTCCTCACCGGCGATGACAAGTCGACGTGGTTCTGGCTGCTCAAGCACGGCTACCAGATGATCTATCTCCCCGACGTGCGGTCGCTGTCGGCAGAGACTCAGCCAAAGCCCACCTTCTTTGCCTCGGCGCAAGCGCTGACCGTGCGCTGGTTCGGCAACATGCTGCGCACCAACGGGCGGGCGCTGATGCTGTCGCCGCGGCGGATCGGGCTGTTCACCTGGTGGTCGATCCTCGATCAGCGGGTGTCGATCTGGACCACCGTGTCGGGTCCGACCCTGGCGATCCTGGCCGGGCTGATCTACGACATCGCACTGCTGGCGGCCTATGCCGCCTGGGTCATGTTGACCCGCTACATCTTCGTGACGCTGATCACGGCGTTCCGCGGGCGGGTCGGGTTCCCGATCACCTATCCCTTCCTTCTCTATTTCAGCCAGCTCTACGGCGCGATGGTGAAGAGCTACGTGCTCTTCCGCCTGAACAAACAGAAGTGGACCCGCCAGGGCGGCGACACCGCCGGGGTGCGCCTCTCGCTGCGTCAGCGCGCTGTCGCGCTCAGCTCGGTCTACATGAACGCGCTGACGCTCGGCTGGCTGTTTATCGGTCTCTTGCTGCTCACGGGGGTTCAGTGATGACGCCCCGCCAGACCCACGCCGCGGCCCGACGGAGGGCACGGCAATGAGCCAGCTCGAAACGATCTTTGTCGATTCGGCGATGCCGGTGCCGCCCGCCCCGGCGGCGGCGCATCCGGGCGAGCATCCGCAGCTCGACGTGCCGTTTACCGCCTATCTCGACTCCTACTCCCTGAACGGAAAATCCATCTCGCTGACCCATGCGGTGGTCGAGGGCACGCTCGCCCCCGAGATGGACCAGACCGCGGCGTCCCTGGGCGTCCGCATAGATTTCAATGGCTTCGCGCTGGTGCTGTTCATCGACGTCTGGGTCGAGCAGACGGGCGAGCGGACCTATTCTCTGCGATTCACCGATCCCACGGGCGAGCATCTGGCCTCGCTGCGCTATCTCCTGAACAGCTACATCGCTGGCGACGTCGTCTCCTTGGGCGGGATGATGAGCTATAGCGGCCCGCTGACGGTCAAGGCCAAGGCCGAGGCGACTGCGCCCACCTTGGCCTCAAAGGCCAAGAATGCGCTCCGCCGCACGCTCGTGGTGCTGCTGAGCGTCGCGATGGTCTTGACCGCGGCGCATCTGGTGCACGAGCGGGTGATCTTTGCCTACGAGGCGCGGCCCGTGACGCTGACCCTGCCGGGAACGACGCTCCGGGCGACGGCGGCCGGACAGCTCTCCTATGTCGACACGCGTGCCGACGAGGGCGAGGTGCTCTACTCCGTCCTGGCCAACACCGGCGACTTCTACAGCGTGAAGATGCCCTGCGACTGCGGCGTGCAGCCGATGCGCGACTTCGTCCTCGGCGCCACGGTGATGCCGGGCACCCCGCTCGTGCGTCTGTCGGTGGGGGACGGCGCGTTGGTCGCCAGCGCCGAGATCAGCGCCGAGGGGGCCGTCAAGCTCCTGGCGGGCGACCGGGTGGAGCTGGTGACGACGGACGGCGCGGTGATCCCGGTGCGGCCGGCGGTCCTGCCGCAACAGGAGCCGGGCGCCCGGTCGGTGGCCATCGAGATGACGCTGCCCGAGGACGCCGCCGTTGCGGCGGGCGACGTCGCGCGGCTGCGGTTCCGCCGCGACATCGTGCCGGCGCCTGTGCGGCGGATCGGGCGGTGGCTCGGCCTATCCGCCCCGGCCGCGGGCGTCTGAGCATGGCCGCGCGGCGCGCATCCCTGGGCTCCTGGGTCGCGGCTTGCGCGGTCGCGGTGTCGACGCTCGCGACCGTGGCGGCCGAGTCCCTGCCGTCGGAGGTCGCGATGCGCGTGGGCGAAGCCCGGTATCTGGAGGTCCAGGCGGCGCTGGCCGATCTGGTCCCGCCTGCGGCGCCGGCCCCCCGCAGCGATCTCGCCCGGATCAAGGGCTTCGCCATCGCCGAGACCGATCTGAGGGTCGCCTTGTTCCGTGTGGCCCGCCCGGAACTGGCCGCCGATCACGCGATGCTGTTGCGCGCCCAGGGGCCCCGCGGCGCGACCGCTCTGGCCGTGACGTCGGGCATCGCACCGGTGTCCGCGCTCCTCGCCGCGGCGCGCGCCGAGTTTCCCGGCTGGGTCGGACCCCAGGGGCTGCGCGTGGCGGTGGTCGTCGCGCCGGGGGCGACGCTGACCCTGCGGCCCGGGGAACGGTTGCAACTCGACCGCACGGCTGGGGCGTTCGTCCTGAACTTCGGCACCCTTGATCTGAGCGGCGGGACCGTCGCCGGCACCGGCGAGCCAAACCCTGCCGCGGCCGCGTTCGCGCCCTTCGTCCTCACCGCCGGGCAGGGGGTTCTGAGGGCGCGGGGCGTCCACTTCGCCGACCTCGGTTTCGGCGACCGGCCGATCTTCGGTGGGGTGGCGGTCGTCGCCAACAGCCTCTTCGGTCAGGCGCTGTCGTCGTTCCTCTACGACTCGACGCTCCTGCGCGTGGGCTCGGTCCTGTTCTCGGGCGCCGGGATCGTGGACGTGACCGGCAACCGCTTTGTCGACCCGCGGCAGACCGCGTTGATCCTAGAGAGCACCGACGGCGCCCGGATCGTCGACAACCTGTTCTTCGGCGGCACGGGGGGCGACGCGATCCAGCTGCGCGACCGGGCCACCGGGACACGGATCGCCGGCGCCGAGATCCTGCGTCCCAAGAAGAGCGGCGTCGTGCTGGAGGCGGGGAGCCACCGCACCACCCTTCGCGACGTGGCGATCTGGCGGCCGGGCCACAAGGGGATCGACGTCGACCGCTCGGAGTGTCTGAGCATGGCGGGGCTGCGCGTGCTGGGCGCCCGGCGGGCCGCCGTCGTGCTGGCCGGATCGCGGGGCACGACGCTGGCCGACAGCATGCTCGTCGGGGCGCAGGACGCGGGCCTGTGGATCTCGGACCTGCCCGAGGACGCGGTCACGTCGGTCACCGGCACTCGGTTCGGCCTCAACCGCGTCGGGATCGAGACCGCCGCCCCGGGCGCGGTCGCCCTCCGCGGCAACGATTTCCGCGACCAGTTTCCCCGGTTCCTGGGCGGGGACGTGCAGCCGCTGACCCCCCGGCTTCTGAGCGATCTGATGAACGCCGCGCCCCTGGTCCTGGCCGCGGGCGGCACGATCCGGCCCCTCGCGCAGGCCCCCGCCTGCCTGGGGCATAAGGAGCGCTAGCCATGGTTTTCTCTTCCGAAACCTTCCTGTTTCTGTTCCTGCCGGCGTTCCTGACCGCCTATTACCTGACGCCGGTGCGGGCGCGGTCCTACACGATCCTGGCGGGCTCTTACCTCTTCTACGCCTGGTGGCGGGTGGATTTCCTGGGGCTGCTGTTCCTCACCACGGCCTTTGCCTATCTCGTCGGTCAGCGTGTGGCGCGGCACCGGCAGGCCGACCCGGCCCGTGCCAAGCTCTGGCTGTGGATCGGCGTGGCGGGGTGTCTGGGCGTGCTCGGCGTCTTCAAATACCTCAACTTCTTCGTCGACAGCATCGCCGCGCTCTTCGGCACCGACGCGGCGGGCTTGGGCATCCACTGGCGTCTGATCCTGCCCATCGGGATCTCGTTCTACATCTTCCAGGCGCTCAGCTATCTCATCGACGTCTACCGCGGCGACGCCAAGGCGGACGCGCGGTTCATCGACTTCGCCGCCTTCATCGCGCTGTTTCCCCAGCTCATCGCTGGGCCGATCCTGCGCTACAAGGACTTGGAGGACCAGTTCCGCCACCGCGACCACTCGGCCGAGATGTTCGCCGACGGCATGGCGCGGTTCCTCGTGGGCCTGGCCAAGAAGGTGCTGTTGGCCGACGCCGTCGCGCCACTGGCGGACCTGGCCTTCGACAATTCGGGCGAGGTCGGGATGGCGCTCGCCTGGCTCGGTGCGGCCGCTTACATGCTGCAACTCTATTTCGACTTCTCCGGCTACTCCGACATGGCCATCGGCCTGGGCAAGATGATGGGGTTCCGGTTTCTCGAAAACTTCCGCTATCCCTATGTCAGCCGGTCGATCACCGAGTTCTGGCGGCGCTGGCATATCTCGCTGTCGAACTGGCTGCGCGACTATCTCTACATCTCGCTGGGCGGGAACCGGCGCGGGAGGCTCCGCACCTACGCCAACCTGATGGCGGTGATGGTCCTGGGCGGGCTCTGGCACGGCGCCAACTGGACCTTCGTTTTGTGGGGGCTGTGGCACGGTGGGCTCCTGGCCGTCGAGCGGGCCAGCGGCCACGATCGCCGCGCCGCAGGGCTGGCCTGGGCGCTGCCGGTCACGCTGATCTGCGTGCTGATCGGCTGGGTCATGTTCCGGGCCGAGAGCGTGGGGCAGGGGGCCGAGATCTATGCGGCGATGCTGGGCGTCAACGGCTGGATCGGCGATGCCGCGCTCTGGGACCAGGTGACGCGCGAGAGCCTCGCCTTTGCCACGCTGGCGGTGCTGGTCTGCGTGATCGAGCCGCGGGCCGAGACGCTGCTGGCGCCGCGGGGCGGGCCGGGCATCCGCGCCGACGGCACGGCGGTGGGCGTCGACATGCGGCAGGCGCTGCTCTCGACCGGCCTGGTCCTGATCGGCGCTTTCGCGGTCATGAAGCTCGCCGAGCAGAGCTTCTCCCCTTTCCTCTATTTCCAGTTCTGAGGGCGACGGCATGACTCCAAAAGTCGCGTTGAAACTGATCGTGCCGGCGGCGTTCTTCGGCTACGCCGCCGTCGCCAACCTGGCGCTGCTCAGCGCGCCGGACGTAGCGCCTCTGCGCGGGGCTGGGCTGATGACCGGGGCCATCACCCAAGAGCTCGACACCCTCTACCGCGAGAACCTGCCGCACAAGGACCCGTCGGTCGGCGTGATCGGCGCGCTGCGTTACGCGCTCCTGGACGAGGGGCGGCCCGGTGTGGTGGTGGGCGCGGACGGTGTGCTCTTCACCGCCGAAGAGACCCGCCCGGTCGACGACGACGGATATGGGCGCGCCGTGGCCGAAGTGGCGCGGGTGGCGGCGGTGTTGGACGACGCGGGCGTCGGCCTGGTGGTCGCGCCGGTGCCGGCCAAGATCGACCTGCTGCGCGCCGCCGCACCCGATGCAACCGCGGCACGGGGGCTGGAAGCGCTCCACGCCCGCTTCGTCGCCGACCTGACGGCACGCGGCATTGCGGCGGTCGACGCCCGCCCGGCGCTGAGCGCGCTGCCCGAGCCCTTCGTCGCCACCGACACCCATTGGACGCCCGCGGGGGCCGAAGCCGTGGCTGGCGCCGTCGCCCGGAGCGGCGCGGTCGCCCCGGGCGACACCGTCTTTGCCGTGGAGCGGGACGCGCCGGTGTCCTTTGCCGGGGACCTGGTGAGCTTCGTCACCGCGGACTGGCTCGCCCCCGTGGTCGGCCTGGCCCCGGTCGAGATCGCGCCCTACCGCGCGGTGGCCGCGGCCGACGCCATGGGCGCGCTCGACCTCTTCGGCGGTGGCGGCGGCGGGGTCGATTTGGTCGGCACGTCCTACTCGGCCAACCCCCATTGGGGCTTTGCCGAGGCGCTGAAGCTCGCGCTGGGCCGCGACGTGATCAACCACGCCGAAGAGGGGCGGGGCCCGGTCGCGCCGATGCTGGCCTATCTCGACGGGCTCGACCCGCTGGCACCTCCCGAGGCGGTGATCTGGGAGATCCCGGTGCGCTATCTGACCGACCCGGCTTTGGTGCCGGGCGGGGCGGCGGACTGATGCGGCGGGGGCGGACCGTGCTCTGCGCCGGGCTGGTCGTGGCGCTGGCGGCGGTGTGCGGCGGGGCCATGGCGCAGCCCCCGGCGCCGGGCGCCCTGGACCTGGGCCGGATGCTCGCCGCCGATCCCGAGGCGCGCAAGATCCGGGTGGTCCTGACCCCCGGCATCACCAGCAACCGCGACCTGACCGACCCCGTCTTGCAGGCGGCGCGCAAGCGCATGTTCCAGGGCGGGGCCGTTTCGCCCCGGGCGTTGCAGGCGCTGGCGGACCTGGGCGACGGGAACGCGGCGCTGCGGCTAATCAAGCGGCTGGAGGCGGCCGGGGCCGACACCCCTCCGGCGACCATCGCACATTACTACGGCATTGCCGCCGCCACCGGGCGGGTCAGCGGACTGAACGGCCTGGTGCGCACGCTGCGCGATCTCGATCCGACGACAACCAGTGCGGCGCGCCTGGCGGTCCTGCGCGACATCGTGGTCGCCTATGCCGCCGCGGGAAACAGCACCGCCGCCGCGGCGGTGGTCGAGTTCGCCGCCGCTGGCCGCCCCTTCGGCCCGATGGACGACGCGATCCAGGATCTGGCAGACCGCGGCAACCCTCTGATCGCGCTCAATCGCGCCAACGCGCTCATCCAGGGCGGCTGGGATACGGCCGACGACCTCACCCGGGCCCAATCTTACCTCAAAGCCGTCTCACAAACCGCCCCGGTGCGGGCGCAGACCTTTGCCCGCACGATGATCCCCGTGCTCGACGCCCGCATTGCGGTGCTGACGGCCCCCCGCGCAACGCAAGAGACCGACCGATGATCCGCGACACCGTCCGACGCTTTGCCGTGCGCGCCCTCGCTCTCGCCGTCCTCGCCGCTCCCGCCGCCGCGGAGGACAGCGCCTTTGGCTGCGTCGGCCTCGACCAGGACGCCGATCTGCCGGTGATCGAGGGCCGTGACGGCATGTTCTTTCGCGTGACCCAGGACATCTGGATGCAGCGGCGCTATTCCGACGGCGCGGTGGCCGAGATGGCGGACCTGTCGGCGGCGCTGGCGGCGCGCGGAACGACGCTGATCCTGGCCCTGGTGCCGACCAAGGCGGCGACGATGCCCCACCTCCTGCCCGAGCGGGCGGCGTGGATGGGCTTTGACGTCGACACCGCGGTCGCGGTCCAGCGCGACATCCATGACCGCCTGAACGCCGCCGGAGTGGCGACGGTGGACCTCCAGGCGGCGCTCTTCACGGAGCCGGGCGCGCCGCATCCCTTCTTTCGCGCCGACACCCATTGGAACGCCGTCGGCGCCGAGCGGGCGGCCGAGGCTCTGGCCGCCGAGATCCGGGCGCATCCGAGCTACGACGGCCTGCCCAAGACTGCGTTCGAGACGGTCGCCATGGGCCCCGCGACGGTGTTCTCGGCCATGCGCCGGATCGTGCAGAAGCGGTGTCGCCAGACGATCCCCGAACCCGTCACCACGCGATACGAAACCCGTATCGACGCGGCCCCGGCGATCGGCGCCCTGGACATCGGCCTGGACGATGCGCCGCTCGACATCGGGCTGGAGGACGCGCCGCTCGATATCGGCCTCGACGACGGCGCGGATGGTGCGCTCGACATCTTCGGGGCCGAGGCCGAGCGCCTGCCCATCGCCCTGGTCGGCACCTCGTTTTCAGATCTGCCCGAGGTGAACTTCCCCGGTTTCCTCGCCCAGCACGCAGGCGTCGAGGTGATCAACTACGCCATCACCGGGGGCGGGCAGTATTCGGCCATCGCCTCGTATCTGACCTCCGACGATTTCCAGACCGCTCCGCCGTCGTTTCTGATTTGGGAGAGCCCGATCTACCTCAACCCGACCAATGACGGAGATCAGCCGCTGCGCGAGCTGATCGCCGCTGCGGGCGGCACCTGCACCGTCCCCGTGGATGTCGTGGTGGGCGAGGGCAACCGAACGCTGCGCGCCGACCTCCCCACGACATTGGGGCCGGAAAGCACGCTGTTTCTCGACACCGGGTCGCGCTCCAGCCGGGAGGTGAGCTTTCGCTTTGTCTCGGCCGAGGGGCGCACCCGCACCCGAGTCGTCCGGCGCGGCGAGCGGATGCGCCTCAACGGCCGCTTCTACATGCCCGCCGGGGGTCTGTGGTCCGGCGGAGCGGCGGCGGTCGAGATCACCGGCCGTCTGCCCTTTGGCGCCGAACCGCGACTGTTCACATGCGATCCCACCCAATCCTGAACGAGGACCAACCGATGACCACCAGACGCACCTTTCTCGCGACCAGCCTGGCCCTGACCGCGACCCTGGCCGCCCCGGCGGCGGTGGCCGGGGACGACGGCCTCTACAAGGACGTGTTCGATCCGCAGTCGAGCTTTGTCCGCGTACTGAGCTCGGGGCCGGGCGTCGCCGCGGTGGACGGCACCCGCATCGACGACTTCACCGGCGGGTTGTCCTCCTACGTCAACGTGATGCCGGGCCAGGTGGCGCTGACCCATTCAGGCGGCACCACCGACCTGGAGATCGCGCCCAGCACCCACTACACCGTGATCCTGCGCGACGGGGCGGCGCCCGAGATGCTGACCGACGCTCTGCAACTGAACCCAGCCAAATCCGACGTGTCGCTCTACAACCTCTCGGCGGCGGGGGGCGTCGACCTGTTCGTGCCCGCCGCCCGCGCCGTGGCGTTGAAGGCGGTGCCCGTGAACGGGGCCAAGTCGGTCGCGCTCAAGGCGCCGCTGACGCTCGACTTCGACTTCCGCGCGGGCGAGACGACGCTGGCCTCGGTCGCTGCGGTCGAGTTGAAGCGCAGGGCCGGGGTGTCCATCGTCCTGACCGGGGCCGACGGCGGTTATGCCGCGGTGGCCGTCCCCAACACCTACCTGCGGTAGCGGTCGTGGCCCGGGGGTCGAACGCGGCGCGGCGCGCCTGGCGGCGGCCGGGCCTGGCGCTCTTGATCGGGGCGCTCGTGGGGCTCGGCGGCCCCGCGGCGGCCCAGACCGTGGATCTGGAGTTCCGCCCGCCGGACATCGCGCCGGCGCCGGTTTGCGTCGACGCGCCCCGGGCCGAAGACGTCACCGCGGCTTGGGAGGCGTGGGACGGCGAAACGCTGCCCGACCGCCCGTCGCGGGACATCCGCCGGGATCTGGCGCGGCTACGCGCGCTGGACCCGGTTCACTGGTTCGACACGATCTGGCGGGCCATCGACCTGTTGCAGGCCACCGACCCGGCGCTGGAACCCGACGCCGTGCTGGTCCTGCGGATCGGCGCTCTGGACGCGGCGGGCCGCCTGCAAGAGCTGACCGAGGGCGGCTATGTCGACGCGTTGGCCGCGCAGATCGACACGCTCAAGGTGTCGTCCAAGCTGATGCTGTCGCACTACGTCCGCAACGGGATCGGACGGCCCGCCGACGCAGGCCTCGCCGATACCCTGCTGGTCGACGCTGGCTATGCGGGCGAGGTCAAGGCGCTGATGGAACTGGCCGAGCGGCAGCTCGCCGGTACGGCGCCCGTGGCCTGGGCGATCCCGGTGGAGATGACCGTCGCCACCGCCTTCAGCACCATGCTGGGCGACCTCGACGCCGGCATCTGCGACCGTGCCGAGGACATCGCGACCGCCTATCGGCTGGGCCGATTGGTGACGCCGAACCCGCAACTGGCCCACGACTGGTATCGCTTCGGCGCCGACCTGGGCGACGCCCGGGCGGCCTGGCGGGTCGTGGAATATCAGATGACCGCCGAGGGAATGGCCAAGGACAACGCCGTCCTCGTCGCTTATCTGGACCAGGCGGCCGCGGCCGGGCTCCCCTATGCGCAGATCGAACTGGCCAAGACCGTCGAGCGCGGCGCGCTGATCCCCCGCGACTTGGACCGGGCGCTGGCGATCTTCGACGCCGTGGTGGCCAGCGGCGACGCCCGGGGGCCGGTGCAGAGAGCGATGTTCCTGCGCCGCCAGGCCGACGCTCGCCCCGACCTGCGCGAGGCGCTGCACGCCGCGATGCGGACGTTGGCCGAGGGGACGCATCCGCCCGCCTGGGTGTTGCGCGACCTCGCCCATGCCGAGCTGGCCGACCGGGGCTACTGGGCAGGACGCGCGGCGGCGGAGCCGCTCTTTGCCGCGGCGGCCGAGATGGGCGATCTCGACGCCCAGGTGAACGCGGCGCGGCTGAGCCTGGCGGAGGCGCCGACGCTCGCGGACGTGGACGCCGCCATCGACGTCTTCGACCGGGTGTTCCACGTCAACGGCGGCGCGCTCCCGGTCAAGGAGATCGTGGCCGCCGCGGTCTGCCGTGCCCCCGGCGCCGTCGACCGCGACCTTGCGCGCTATTGGATGGATCGTTTCGAGGCCGTCAACGGCATGCCGGCCGAAGAGGTGCCGCCGTCGATCCTCGACCTCCGCCCCGAGCGGCACCCCCAGCGCCTGGCCTCGATCCAGTCCGAGGCGCTGCACGGCACCCCGACCGGCTTGGCCGAATGGCGCCGGGTCGTCGCGGATGCCCCGTTCGTCGACGCCGCAACCCGCGCGTTTTGGGCCGAGGCGGAGGGCGACGACGACGCCGTGTTCGCCGCCCAGGTCGCCGTCGACCTGGACCTGGCGCAGGGCCGCAACGCGCGCGAGGCGATCCTGTCCCGCCTGCGTGCCCGCCACCTGGCCCGGGGCGGCGCCTTTGCCCAGCACCTGGACCGGCACCTGTTCGAGGCGGCTTATGGCGCGGGCGTCCTGGCCGATCTGAGCGCGGCTGCGCGGGCCGACGCCCTGTCCGCGCTGGAGGCGTCGGCGGCTCTGGGCTATGGCCGCGCGATCGCTGCGCTGGCCGACCGCGAGGCCCTGCCCGAGGCCCGCCGCGCGATCTATGAGCGCTATCGCGCCGCCATCGACGCGCGGGGCGATCATGCGGCACAGGTCTTTGCCGCGACCTTCGCCGCGGTGCCCGGCCCCTATGTCGCCCGCGCCGCCGGGACCATGCCCTGCACGTTCCGCAATGTGATGGAAATGATCGCCCTGGCCGACCGCCTGGGCGAACGCGACGCCGTCGGCCGCTGGCTCGACGCCGCCGACGTGCTGGCCGACGACCGCGCCTCGCGGCTCAAGCAGATGGCCCATGTCCTCCTCCGGGTCGAGGGCGACGGCGCTTTGCCGCGCGCCATCGCCTATTTCGAGCGGGCGAGCGCGCTGGGCGACGCCGATGCGGCCGGCGATCTTTTTCGTATGGTCCTGCGCAGCGGCACCGCCGGCTACGACCCCGAGCGCGCGGTCGCCCTAGTGGCCGAGGCCGTCGCCGCCGCCCGCGCCGACCTGATCGCGGGCTATCTGCCGACCGTCGCCGCGGCCGATCCTGCCGTCCGCGCCCTGTTCGACGCGCGGATCGACATGCCCGAGGCGTCGCGCCTGGCCGCCGAGAGCGGCGATCCCGCGTCCATGCGCCTCCACGCTCTCGCCCTGCGCGCCCGCGCCGCCGACGGTGCCGCGCTGGCCGACGCCATGGCGTGGTTGCGCCGCGCGGCCGAGGCGGGCGACGTGAATGCGATGACTGACCTTGGCCAGGCCTATGCCTTCGGGATCGGTGTGGCAGCGGATCGCGCGCAGGCGCTGATCTGGTTGGAGCGTGCCGCCGACCGGGGCAGCTCCAAGGCCGAGGAGATCACCCATCTGGTCCAACTGAGCGGCGGGCAGTGATCCTGCGCCGTCTCCTGCCCTTGATGCTGGCCGGGGCCCTGGCGGGCCAGGCGCAGGCGGGCTGCGCGCCGGACATCGCCCCGGTGGTGTCCCTGGAGTTCGGCAGCCGCTACGTCGCCGGGGACACTTCGCGCTCGGTCGTCGACCGCGACGGCAGCAAGGCCGCGACCGCCGCCCTGCGCCCCGTCGACACGTTCGTGCGCACCCTGGCGCGCGACGCCAACGCCGCGCTGGCCCAGGGCGACCGCACCGAAGCGGACTGCGTCGTCGCCCGCATCGTCGGCTGGGCCGATGCCGACGCCCTGTCCGATCTCGGCACGCTCAACGCCAGGCTCGCGGTCGGGTCGCGCCTGGCCGGGATCGCCGAGGCCTATCGCCAGGTGCGGCCCCTGTCCTCCGACACCGCGGCACAAGTCCGCATCGAGGCGTGGCTGGCCGCACGGACCGGCGCCCAGAGGCAGTTTTGGGAGGTCGAGGCGCCCCATGGGGCGCGCAGCGGCAATCTGCGCGCCTGGGCCGCTCTGGCGGTGTGGCTGAGCGGCGACCTGACCGGCGACGACGCCGGGCGCTATTGGGCGCTGGCCTCGGCGGCGCGGATCCTGTGCACGGCCCGACCCGACGGCAGCCTGCCGCAGGAAACCAAGCGAGGCGCCCACGCGCTCTACTACCAGCTCCACGCCGTGGCGCCCCTGGCCGTCCTCGCCGCCCATGCCGACCCTCGGGGACACGACCTGAGCGCGGTGTGCGACGGCGCGCTCGCCCGGTCGGCGGGCTTTGCGCTGGAGGACTACGCCGCGGAAGGCGCTGCGTCCGAGGCGTATTCCGGCCAACCGCAGGCCGTCTTCGCCCGCGATCCGTCCAAGACGGCGCATCTCTTCGCGTGGCTGCCCGCCTACCTGACTCTGGGTTCAGCCCCCCGCGCAGAGGCGATGATCGACGCCTTCGCGACCCTCGGCAACTCCAAGCTCGGCGGCGACCAGCACCTCCTCTGGCCGCGCCTCTGACGCCCACGCCCCCGCGCGACCACGCGAGGGATGTTCGGGAATAGTGGCGGAGAGGAAGCCCGAAAATTGTTTGATATCAATTTTGTAAGTTGTTGACTTGGCGGACGTGGGAGGACTTGTGCGTTGCAGTTTGTGCAGCACGTAACGCTGTCGACCCAACCTGGTTGGGAGAAGACAACGCTTTCTCGGGTTCCGGCAACGCTAGGTGCTTCCCTGTCTCCCCGGTTTCCCCTGTCGCCGCGCGCTCGCATGGCTGCCCGGGCGTGCTGCAAGGGGCAGTCCATCAGCGCCCGACTACCAATGATTGCTTTGCCAGAACGGCACAGATCCACTATGGCTCACACGTTGCCGGACAACCTGGCAGCAAGAAAAGGAAAGCCAGAATGTCGTTCAACGACTTGGCGAAGAAAGAGGCCGCCGACAAAAAGGCCTTGCAGGAAAAAGACCAAAAATCTCAATCCGCAACCGATCAGGCCCCGCCGTCGGATGCCAAGTCGGCTGATCCGCCAAAGATCTGAGACTCGCGTCCGAGCATACAGGTTGCGCCGGATCTGGCAGGCGAAAACCGGCGTTATGAGCGTCGCGAAAGGATGCCGCCGAGGATGATGTCGTTGATGAGCTTGGCGGTTGCTGAATGCACTTGCCGTTCAGAGTCGGGTCCGAGAGCGTTTTCGTGGGTCGCGGCGGCATCGCGGAGGATCCCGACGACCTCGCGTTCGGGCAGCAGGTCGCGGTCGTGCAAGGCAAGCAGGAGGGCTTCGCAAATCGAAAGAGCGGCCATGCCGGCAGGGTCTTTTTGATCTGACATCGCGGGCATTCCTCTTGCGTTTATGCAGTGTGATCTGGCGAGGTCATGATGGTCGTGACCAGCATCACAGAGAGTTTGGTATTCCATACTAATCGAAATCAGTCGCAGTGCCGAAACGTTCGTGGAATATTTGCCGGATCGGGAGAGACCGATGAAGAACATCGCAGCCAATCCGCTCACCCAAAAGCTCTCTGCGTTCGTTGCACTGTCAGAGACTGAACTGGCCGTTCTGGAGCGTTTGCACCAGCGGCGGAAATCTTTCTGTGCAGGGCGCGACCTGGTTCACCAGGGGCAGACCAAACAGGCGGCATACATCCTGGCATCGGGTTGGGTCGTGTCGTACAAAATTCAAGCTGACGGATCGAGGCAGATCGTCGATTTCCAGATACCGGGCGATTTTCTGGGGCTCCGCAGCGTTCTGCTTCACACGTCCGATCATGGCGTCGAACCGATTGTCGATATCGAGGCCGCGGAAGTCATGGCAAGCGATCTTCTGCAAGCTTTCGCCGAGACGCCGCGGCTGGCCACCGCCATTCTCTGGGCCGTGTCACGAGACGAGGCGATGGTTGTCGAGCATCTCGTCGGGCTGGGGCGGCGCGATGCGGATGCGCGAATGGCGCATTTCCTGCTGGAACTCGGTGCCAGGCTGTCGCTGGTCGGGATGGGGAGCAAAGCCGGTTATGCCTGTCCGCTTACGCAGTACCATCTGGCCGACGCATTGGGACTGAGCGCCATCCACGTCAACCGCGTTCTGCGCAAGCTTAGAGAAAACGGGCTGGTCACGTTCCGGGACGGATGGGTGACATTCGACGATTATGGCCGCCTCATCGAACTGGCGGACTTCGATCCGACCTATTTGGATCAAGCACGACCGTTATTGCCCTGACTGGTCCGCCCTCAGAGTGGCTGAGGGCGGATCCGCGTCTTCCAGATGTGGCAGTTGCAGCGTCACGCCAGTGCGCGGCCGGCTTCCTTGAGCTCTTTGTGAGCTTCTTCGTCGTTGTCGGCTGCATGCGCCTTTTCGGCGGCCTGATAATGCTTCAGGGCTGTGGCCTTCTTGGGGCCATCGGGTGCCTTGTCCCAAGCTGCCTTGACCGAGGCCATGTGTTTGACGGTGTGGTTTTCTTGGCTTTGATCTTCATCATTCATGGAAATGTCCTTTCATGGACGGTCCGAGAATAAGAAGCATGCCGACGTGCCGATCTCTTGCGACCGGCACGTCGGCACGCGCCCCCGGTACTCGAAACACGGGCGCCACCAGATATTCGGCGGACACATACCACCTAGCCGATGTCGGCACCTCTCCGGACTGATCGAGGTTAGCCCGTCTGCGCCAGATAGAGGATCAATGCCAAAACCGCGACGCCGATGAGAGCCATCTGCGTCCAGTTGATCCAACCCGGCGGAACGGTTTTCGTGCCCGCTTCACGTGGTTTCAAAGTCAGGGGCGGCGCACGCTTTGGCAGCAATGCAACCAGCTTTGCCGCCCTGGTCCGGTTCGCAAGGGCCAGCGCAGGTATGTCGGTGATCGCTTCGAGATGCCCGGTCAGTCGAACTTGCGCTGCCTCCCGGCCAAGCCGTGCAAGCTCGCGCGCCTCGGTCCAGGGTTCGAGATCGAGGCGCGCAAGCGCCGACAACACTGTTACGGCGACACCGGTTCTGTCCTCCCCCACTTCGGCGAACAGGAAGGCATCGAAGTCGCTGCCATCCGGGTGGAGGACGTCTGAGGCGGACATGGGGTGCCTTTCGGTTGGAGTTTGAAGCCGCCGGGCAGGAGATCGAAGCCGCGAAACGTCTTTCCCTCTCATCCTGACAGCAAAAACTCCGAAAGGGGCTAACCTCGATCAGCGTCGCACCCGGACGGTTGGGCTAGATTGCAACCAAGAGCCTTGTTGCGCCGAGCCATTCTTTCCGATGGGCAGCTCACCTGCCGGGCCGGAAAGTTCACCAATCAATTCAGTGGAGACGGGGATGCTCACGCGTTCGACCAGATCGATGGTGACGTTTGCCAACGTCTTTACAATCGGAGACAGCCAGCAGGAGCATCCGGCCGGCACATATGAAGTCGTTGTCGAGGAAGAGCTGCTGCAAGGGCTCAGCTTTGAAGCCTACCGCCGTATTGCGACCCACCTCATGGTCCGCGGGCGAGGCGGAGCAGGCGGTCAAATGGCACTGCACACAACCACCAAGGAGGATCTGGAATATGCAGTTGCATGTGATCGGGCCCTCTTTGAATGCATTCAAAACAGCGAAGCGGCGCTTTCTCCGCTGGAGGATACGACATGACCACACCCGAATGGCTGAAACCCGGCATCTATGGCGCGTTCGTTGGCGCGGCCTTTGTCAGCATCATCGGTTTTTCCTGGGGCGGATGGATGACCGGTGGCGGCGCCGACAAGATGGCAAGCGAGATGGCACAGGACGAGGTGATCGCGGCACTTGTGCCCCTCTGTCTCGACATGTCCCGCACCGACATTGAACGCGTTGCAAAACTCGAAACGATCCGCGAGGCGTCGTCGTTCAAGCGGCGCGACGCGGTCATGGAAACCGGTTGGGCGACGATGCCGGGATCAGACGGCCCCAACCGCGATCTGGCGCAGGCGTGTATTGCAGGTCTTGACCTTGATGCGTCGTAAGATGCCCGATCTTGCGGCCGTTTCGTTGACGAGCATCACGGGCCTGCCGTCAAAGGTGCCAAACCGTTTTGCCATAGCCTCTGCAAAATTTCTTGGGCTTGCCTTTATCGCGCTCATCGCGCTCGGATTGCCGTCTTTCGGTCAGGCTCAGGTTTCCCCCATTCCCGCGAATGCGCAGCCCAAAAGTTACGGCGATGGATGGGAATGCCTTCGGTCGTTTCGGCGTGTGGGTGATGAGTGTGTTGCCGTCATCGTTCCTGAGAATGCCTTCGCGACGAACCGAACCTATGGCGTCGGCTGGGAGTGCTTGCACGGGTTCCAGGAGGTCAAAGGCGCAGCCTGTCTCGAGGTCTTGGTTCCCGATGACGCGTATCTCGACCCGTCGGGCAAGAGTTGGAGCTGCTTTCGCGGTTACATGAAAGTGGACGATCTTTGCCAGGAGATCGTGCTGCCGCCAAATGCGTATCTAGCGGACAGCAGGTATGGACCTGGGTGGGAGTGCGACCGGAGCTACGAGATTGTCGGCGACATCTGCGTCGAAATTGCAGTCCCCGAGAACGCCTTTCTGAATGGGTCCGGCTATGGGCAGCCATGGAGTTGCGAGCGGGGATTCTTCGAAACCGACGATCGGTGCGAAGCCGTTGCAGTACCGGAAAACGCCTTCTTTGTCGACGCCAGCTATGGGCCGGGCTGGAAGTGCGACCGGGGCTTTGCCGCGTCCGGTGATGGATGCACGGCGATCGATCTTCCCGATAACGCGCATCTCGACAGATCGGGAAACAGGTGGGAATGCCACCGCAACTATCAGCGATCACGGGGACGCTGCATCCTCAACGAGTAGGGCGCCCGCCCTGGATTGGAACTCGGCCCGTCGGCGCAAACGCATCAAGTGACCGGCCCGACGCGGAGCCGTCTTGGCAAAGGACATATCATGAAACCGATCAATGAAGAAAAGCTGGAGACACGGCTGTCAACCATGGGCGCGCAAGCCCCACCTGACATGGTTGTGTCTCATCTGCCGCTTGCCGGCCATGCGATATCCAGGGACGTCCCCACAGCGGTTGTCTATTGCGAGGGCAACTTCGGACGGATCGACGGGAAGACCGCGAATGGGCTGGTCCGCCACTCGCAGGCATATCGAGTTCTCTCGGTCATCGACAGCAGACTTGAAGGGCGCGACAGCGGGCAGGTGCTGGACAACGTGAGCAATGGCATCCCGATCCTTCAAGATCTCGAGGCTGCGGTTGTGCGGGAGGCAACCAACCCCGACACGTTGATCTACGGCATGGCGCCGTCGACTGGGAAGCTATCGCCCGCGGATCGAGAGATCGTGCTCGATGCAATCGCGCTGGGCATGAACATCGTCGCCGGTCTGCACGAATACCTTGGCGATGACCCCGAGATCTCGGCGGCTGCCAAAGCCGCCGACGTGACGATCCGCGATATCCGAAAACCGCGGCCCAGCAAGGACATGCGGTTGTTTGACGGAAGCATATCCAAGGTCAGGGCACTCCGCATCGCCGTGCTGGGAACCGATTGTGCCATCGGCAAGCGCACGACGGCGACCGTCCTGGCACAGGCGTTGAATGCCCGTGGAGTCAGGACAGTCCTCGTCGGCACCGGCCAGACCGGCCTCATGCAAGGCGCAAGATACGGTGTCGCAATGGATGCCGTCCCGCCGCAATTCTGTTGCGGCGAACTCGAACGCGCGATTGTGGCGGCGTCCCAGGAAGAAGAGCCAGACGTCATCCTGATCGAAGGCCAAGGCTCACTCAGCCATCCGGCCTTTTGCACATCGGCGTTCATCCTGCGCGGAAGCCAGCCGCAGGCTGTCATTCTTCAGCATGCGCCCAAGCGGGCCCATCGCTGCGACTTTCCCGACATGCCAATGCCCGAGCCTAAGGACGAAATCGCCCTGATCGAAGCCTTTGCCGAGACACGGGTGATCGGTCTGACACTCAACCACGAAGCGATGTCGGAGGCCGAGGTCGATCATGAAATGAACCGTTTTGCGCGCGAACTCGGTATTCCGGTGACCGACGCGCTGACGCGGCCGGTGGCGCGCCTGACCGACATGGTTCTGGACGCCTTTCCACAGTTTCGGCCCATGCCTGTCGTGGCCGCGGAATGACCTCGCCGCGTGTAGAAATCGATCTGGGCAAGATCGAAGAAAACGCGCGATGTCTCGTCCGACGTCTGGGCGTCCGCGGTATCTCGGTCACCGGTGTGACCAAGGCCGTGTGCGGTCATGCCGACGTCGCAATGGCCATGCTGGACGGCGGCGTCGTCGGCCTCGCCGATTCGCGCGTCAGCAACGTCTCTCGGATGCGGGCAGCCGGGATCGCATGCCCGATTTCGATGATCCGCGCGCCGATGGTGCACGAGATGAACGACGTCATCGGATCCTGTGACGCGAGCTACAATACGGAGATGGAGACGATCCTGAAGCTCGGCTCTGCCGCGAGGGATCAGGGTGCTGTGCACGATGCCATCCTGATGGTCGAAACCGGTGATATGCGCGACGGCATCATGCCCGAGGACCTCATAGATTTCGCCTCAGGGGTCGTTGCAACGCCGGGCGTCACCCTCAGGGGGATTGCCGCAAACTTTGCCTGCATGGGCAACGTGGCACCGACGCCGGGTGACATGGCCATGCTCTCGCGGCTGGCCGATCAGGTCGAACGTGCCTGCGGACCCTGCGTAGCGCTCGTGTCCGGCGGCGGCTCGGCCAATCTGGCATGGGCGCTCGGTGATGGGGCGACCGGGCGGATCAACAACCTGCGTCTGGGAGAGGCGATCCTGATGGGTATCGACCCGGTATCCGGGCGACCGATCGATGGTCTTCATACAGATGCCTTTGCTCTCTTTGCCGAAGTCATCGAAGCAAGGCCCAAACCGGGCCCGATGCCGATGAGACCCAGAGCGCCGAAATGCGGCAAGCTCGAACTGGTTTCGAATAACGGGCAAGGAAACCGGGCCGTCCTTGCCATCGGGCAACAGGACACGGAAGCAAGCAGCCTTTGTCTTCCTCCTGGTTTCGGGTTCATCGGTGCCACGAGTGACCACACCGTTGTCGATACAGCCAAGTCCACGGTACCCGTCGGCTCCGAAATGAAGATGGGCCTGAGTTATAGCGCACTTATGCGGGCAATGAGTGCTCCTGATGTCGAAAAGGGTGTTCTCGAAAAGCAGTCGTTGAACGCTATGGCCAAGGACCGGGAAACCCACCCTGTCTTGAGAATTGCATGACGCCCGAATGATCAACCTCGGAGACCCACGGTTGTCAGGTTGCGCCGACCTGCCCGACACAGCGCCATGATAGAACGGCGGCCAATGCCCACATACAGATGAGCCGCATTTGGGAATTCGATCCTGCTCGAGGCACAAAAAGTCCAGCGAAAATCCTGAAAGAGGAAATGATAATGTATTTCAAAGATCTGACGGCCAAAGTTGCCGCCCTGCTGAAGCCCAAAACCGCAGAACCGTCGAAAAATAAACCGGATGTCAATGCGCCTGATACCAGCTCGACATCGCGAACGCCGAATACGACAAAATCCTAAAGACTGCGTGGAAATGGATTGTTTTGGCATTCGGAGCTCAGACAGCTCTTCAAATCGACGGAGCTCCCGATATGGACGACCAAACAGCCAAGACCGTCGCGATGTTTGACCGGCCTTTCAACCTGGCCGGTTTCTATGCAACGCTTCCTGCCGGTGAGTATGATGTCGAGACAGAACTGGCCTCACCGTGCGATCGCAAGGACCCCGGGGCCCGGTAGGCTGCGGCCATGGTCCAACTGCATCCACACGGATCCCATCCGGGGCAGACACGGAGCCTGTCCGTTCGAATAGTGATCTCGACCATGCCTGCGCGCCTGACAAGCTGTCTGGAAAGGAGGTGTCACAGATCTGTCTCGATCAAATACTGGCCGATCTGAAGGAGCAACTCGTCGTGCAGGCAGACGGGGTGACTGACGCGCAAGTCCGCCATCTCTACTCGGGATCGCGTAAGCCACAAGACGGGGCCGATCCTATTGACCCTAAGAATGCCGACCCGGCAACGCGATCGTTGTCACGGTTTTGACCTTCTCCCCGATACCGGCGCGGCACGCGGCGGCGGTAGAGAAGTCCCCATCCGTGCGCAACCTGTGGTGTAGACTTCGCAGCGCACAGAGCAGACCAAAAGCCGTCGTAGACGCGGAAACGCCGAACTACGCGCTACTAAAAATTTATCGAGATGGGCCGTCTTACGCCCAAATTGGCGGAGAGACAGGGAGAATCCACCAAATCTGTAAGTCTTTGACTTAACTGGACATACAAGAGCGAAGGTTGCTTGTGTGTCTCACATTGTGTGCCACTGTATAGCCCGGATCTTTCGGAAAAGTCAAAGGTATCTGTTTGGGCAACCGGAGAAGTTTTATTCATGGTATCAGCTTAAGTATCAGAAATAGAAATATATTCTTGTATTTAGGTGGATATCGTATTGGTTTTGGATTGCATGTTTGGAAGCTGGATACATCGAAGATTGAGATGAAGCAGGAAGGCAATCGGGTTTGAATGTGTATCATAAGATATTGATCATAAATGATTTAATAGAGAAGAAGATTATTATCTGGCCAGACAGATACTGGGTCGCATCTTGTCCTATAGGTGGCGCGATAGATTTATCTCATGGAAACAAGGGGATGGCTTAGGGCGGCAGCGAACATCGTACAACCTTCTGTCCTATAGTGTCGGGGAATGCTACCGGGACGCATCGGCTTGTTGCAGGGCTGTGTCGTATGGACCAGTTAGGCTAGTGCAGATGTAAAACAGATAGATACCGGACGCCGGGACATCCTTTCGGGGCAATGTTTTCAGCCTGAAAAGAGCCAGCGCAGAAGGCCGTAGACTGCCCCAAATGCCGCCCCTGCCATAGCTGCGAAGAACGCAACGACGATAGGCACGGCCCACATCTCATAGTAGCTGAGAACGCCAAGCCTCGGAACGACAAGACCGAAAACAAACCCCGCCACTGCGCCCCGCACACCCCAGCGCGCGCCGGTGAAGATGATCGCCTGCATGGCAGACCGCAGCGCGTCCTTGTTGGCTTCGATCTTTTCAAGCCCGGCATGGTAGGCGTCTGTCAAAACGGATGGGGCATGGGGGAATGTCCCGCTCGGCGCAGTAGTAGACTGGCCCTCGGAAAAATCCGCCGCAAAATCTTGAGGGCGGTTTTCCTGCGGTTGTGCCTGTGACAGGTGGGCCATATCGAGGCGCGTATCGCCACTGTCGATTGCAAAGCCGCGTTGCCGGGCTTCGTCTATCCAAGGCAGTTGTTTGCCCTCAGTCATGCGGTTGGCTTTGTCTGTCGCGTATTCGATAGCGGCAACGTCCATTTCAGGTGTTGAGTGCTTGGTGAACAACCGGGCGACCTTGCCGTTCGCTTCGTCTGTATTCGCCCCACCGTCCAGTAGGTCGAGAAAGTGAACCGCCCGGACAAACCTCTGGCCTCGGCGCTTGTTGGAATACCAGATCAGAACGGTTCCGACGCAGAGGATTGCAACGATCCACATATGGCCTTTCCTTTCAAGCAGCGACGGCCCACGGCCCCAAAGGCCCGGATAGCCTCGTTATCCTAAAATGGTATTATCCTGACTTGGGATTACCCGACTGCCTGCATCTGATCAACAGGCAGTCACTTGACCAAGACCCTTCGCACACCGGAACACGTCTACCTGTGCCAGCGGCTCAGGCAGGCGCGGCTTGATGCGGGGCTGACCCAAGCGGAGTTGGCAGAAAGACTGGACAAGCCGCAGTCCTTCGTTGCCAAAGTCGAGACGCAGGAACGCAGGCTGGACGTGATCGAGTTCGCCAAGTGGATGGCGGCTTGTGGGGGCTTGGACGCGGTGTCGGAAATCGTGGCGACCATCGCAGAAGGGCCGGGCGAAACCTGACCGGGATTTCCGGGCCTGTGAGGCGCATTGTGTCCTTACGGCCGCTGCGCCAGTCAGAACATGACTAGGACGCTCAGCGGGCGTTTCTGAGCCTCTCTGGGCGCGTCTGCCTCTTGTCGGACCTGGCGCTGCGGCTCAACGGTTTTCCGCGCGCTTTCAAGCCCCTAGCTGATAGTCTGCACTGGCCAGTCACAGTACGGTCTGCCGGTGTGGGGCTGAGGGTACAGTAATCCACCACATCTAGCTGTTTCCAAACCGGCCAGTTGGGCTGCAAGAGCAAGGCTATGACCGCAGGCCATTCGCAGACCAACAACCGATCCGATCAAAGAGACCGCGCTAGAAAAGCCGCCAATGCCCTGCTAAGGCGTACGGGCAGGCCCTTGGGAAGGAGGCGGCATGGGGAAAAACTGCGGCCTTGCAGGTGAAGAGATGGCCGCTTGAAAAAATCCGGCTCTTTTTCTGGCGTACGGGAAAACTCGAAAGTCACACAGCAGGCAAGAGCTACGTCGATATGCCTATATGGCTTGCTGAAGCCATTCCCTTTCAAAGCCCGAAAGCTGCGATGTTGGGGATTGGCACTCATTCAATAATCGTTCCCTCAGTCTAGGCTTATCATCACCTTCGACGTAGTACCTTTCAGAAATCTGTATCGGTACTCCTTCTTCATCCAGCTCTTTCAGCACCTCAGGGCGGAACCAACTGGCGATACTTCCAAGGAAAAAGCTGTAGTCAGCTTTCGGGGCTAGTTGACGGACGAAAAGCTCCACCAGAGCGAAGTTCTGAGGTAAGCCATATTCGCATGCTCTGAGGAACTTAAAGACATTGTCTTGTTCTTCGGGCTTGCCGGGATAGCTCGCGTCTTGAGTTAGTAAAAAGTCTTTGAAGGAGGATGCTTGTCTGAGCTTATTGATAAGCGTGGCAAGTTGCTTTGTGCTGTATGCTCCAAATGCGCCAACCTTTTGCGGCTCACAGAAAACGTCGCATACTTCCTTTATTTCTGGCCAACTCGGCCAGTTGCTCCATATCAATCGATCACTTTGCCTCAGTGATCGATGAACTGCCTCTTTTATCAGTATCGACGTCTCTAGACGAATCGAAGACGCAAGTTTTAAGTCATCGCCGTCGAGTTCAAGTCGATCTCTGTAGTAACGGAACCGGTCGTCTGACCGGTCTGAGCGATCAGGTTTATCAATGTGTATGATGTACTCGTCGGGAAAGTTATCATCACCTGAGAACATTGTAGGGTTTACTTCGAGTTCGGTTTGCTCAGGCACATCATTGAAAACCATCACTTGGCCAACATGATGTTGTCCCAAACGGCCCGCACGCCCTCTAATGTTCGAGAATGTAAAAAAGTCATAGCTGTCCCGATTGATCGTCTTATCATAGATCATGACGGTCCTCGCGGCAGTGTTTACTCCTTCGATCAGAGTTGAGGTGCATAGCAGTACTGGTAGCTTTTCTTGATTGAATAGCCTAACCATATGTGCCGCAATAGCACGAGGTATGCGACCATGATGGACCCCAAACCCATATTCAACAGCCTCAGAAAGGAAGTTCTTTCTACCGATATTGTCTTTAAGCCACGCTGAAAAATCCCCGCTCATTTCGGAGACTGCCATCTTCTCGGAAAGCTCGATAGCCAGCTTGTTAGCCTTTCCCGGTGATGAAACAAAAACGAGGGCAGGCCAGTTCTTGTCTTCTCCAATCTCGTCAATCAACCGTCCACGCTTGTCGTCGATGTTCTTAAGGTCAAGAGTGTCTACTGCGACTGTTGAGAAGCGTGTTTTGAGAAACTCGAAGCTCCATCGCGCATCCGGCGCGACAGAAACCTTATCAATGTTTGGTCCCAAAAAGAAGAACTGCTTTGAACGCTTGAGTAGTCGATACACTGCCGCATTAAGCGTAACGCTGCGGTCATCACGCCTCGCAGGATCAAGCTTATAGAACTCGTCAACAACTGTAAGGTCTAACCGTCCCAAGTCTTCGCGATAGATTAGTCTTTCTTGTGTCCCGAGGAAAATGGTGGGCCCGTCTGATGAAGTCTCGCTCTGGTGCATCACGATATTGAACTTGTCTGCGAAACTATCACGAAAACGCCGCCGGAACTCGTCAAGAAGTGCGATGGTTGGCAATACAACTGCAATGCGTTGATATTTGTTTGTGGCAAGCAAAGCATCGACAAGTAGGCTCTTGCCGAAACTTGTAGGCGCACTGAGGATAAGGTTGCGACCAGAAAGTAGAGCATCTAGTGCGGCTATCTGTTCACGATGAAAAGTTACGCCATCTAGCTCATATGCTGTTGCGGCTTCGGCTACAAAGGCATCGCTTGCATCAGCGTTTTTGATATCAATGTAGTTCCATAAGCCCGTCGATCTTGCCAACGAACTGACCAACTGCTGAAACGCGCCAAGTTCTTGTGGGTTTCGCCCAACTAGCTCTGTTAGCCGAGGCACCGCTTCAAGTAACGAGGGATCATCAGTCTGCGTGCTTTGAATGCAGAAAGCCGCCTGCTGAATGGTCTTAAAGGTGGCGCGCTTTAGTTCCGCACCTTTGAGTGCGTTGAGAGCATTCCAGTCAACTTCAAGTTTAGACATATTCTTGCCCTACTGTTGAAGCGCTTTGAGGCGATTGTCGAAAGCAGTGTTGAGCTTGTCTTTGTCTCCTAACGGGACATAGATGAGCCTCACCTTGATCTTTTTCGTCAATCCAGATGCCTTGAGTGTTTCCCAAAGAGTTGCCATCTCTTTCGCTACCCCCGTTTTGTATTTTTCGCAGGGCTCAGTGTTCTTTTTCGTTGCACCACTGTTTGCTGCGATGAGTACCGGGAAAACAGCATTGCTAAAGAGGTCATCAAGAGAGGTTTCGGAGGCTAGCAGCTCTTTGATCTTTGCGCTGTGCGGAATGTCGTCCGAGACTTGTGGACCCAGAAGCAACTTTTCATTCTTTAAGAAGCCTGCGGTTATATGACTTTCAATAGATGTAATGGCGTCACTTATGGCGCTACTGCGTGTCTTGAAAAACTTAGCCTCACCTAACCACAGTTCTATGTCTCCATCGTTGACGTAGCGTACATGAACTAGATCAAACGCTTTCACCGGATCATTTGATGCGCTTAAGTAGTTCACTCGCGCAGCAATAGGTATCGTGTCAAAGTAAGTTCTACAAATCGCATGTGCTGCAATCTCACCAACTTCTCCACGACGTTTGTAGTTTTCGCTTATGTAAACACGTGTAGCTGCCTGCTTTAGACGCACGTAGTTATTTGTGTGATTGCTGTTTCGTAGTTCGTCTGACTTCAGCGCATAGTCAGTAATCCACTCCATAAGATTGTCAGCAAGCCCATCGCAGCGCCATTCACTGAGTTCAAAACCAGCGCAATAGCTTTCAGATGCCTCATCAGCTTCCGTCAGGCGTGTTAGAACGCACGCTGGTTTCAGCTTGTATGGATGCGACATGCCGATATCTGCTCATTATTGTTAGTTGCCGATAATGCTTCTGCCGAGACTACATCGCAAGACCTTTGAGTTGTAGTGATGCGAAGTAGCACAAGACACCACCGTACTTTGCGACCTATGCAATGAACTTCTCAAGGGCCTCCTGCTTCTGTGCCAGCGTGTGCCCTTCCTTGAAATAGACCTGTTGCGCCACGCCTTCGCGTTCGTGGCCCACTATGTCCTGATAGATCGGCTCCGGCACGCCTGCCTGAGCAAGTCGCGTTATCATCGTGTGACGGAAGCTGTGCAGCACCAAGCCCGGTTCCTTCATCCCAAGCCCTTTCAGAAACGTGCTGAAAAAGCGGCCGGGATTGCGGCCATATCCTTCTTTGGCGTTGTAAGAGAAAGACATGAACAGCCGCTCTTGGCGGGGTAGGCCTTGCACCCAGTTGAGGAAGCCAAGTCGGATTAACTCGGAATGGACCGGCACACGGCGTTTCGCAGCAGGCGTTTTGAGGCTCTTCCGTGGACCATCATCGTTGATGTCGAGATACCAGATGTCGCGATCTTGTCGAATGTCAGTCAGGAATAGTTGGGCGATCTCACGGCGTCGTGCCCCGGTGTAGAGCGCCAGTAGCGTTGACCACTTGTATTCATCCGACTTTACAAGCCCGGACGTGTTTTCGGTCAACTCTCGCAGCAGGCGCTTTGTCTGCGCAGGCGTAAACGTCTTTCGCCCATCATCGGCTTTCTTGCGGGCTTTCACCTTCATATCGACAAACAGCTTTTCAGGGGCACGACCATGTTTCTCAGACCAGTCCCAGAAGCGGCGGAACATATCGAGGTAACTATTGACCGTCTTTATACCCAGCGTTGGCAAACCCGGAACAGCTATGGCTTCCTGCAAAGTCAGGTCACGGGTTTCAGGTTTGGTCTTGCGGTTGACGGGCATCGCCAGCACGACCTGTTTTACCTCAGCGGCGTCTTGGCGTGTGATCTTCTCCATTGCCTTGTCGGACCCAAAATACTCCACCAGAACGGCAAGGTAGGCGTCGGCCTTGTTCCGCATCTCTTGAGACCATTGCGGCCCGTGTTCGGCTTTGAAATCTGCGATGGCTGCGCTCAGAGACGCTGAGCGGGCCTGTGATAGCTTCGGCGCGGTCTGGGCGGGTTCGGTGAAGGAATAGCCCTCAAGGCTCTCAGCGCGGCTCAGAAACTCTCTGATCTGATCCCGGCGGGCCTTGCGCATCTCTTGGCGCAGGGACGGGCCGTTCTCCTTCCATTGAGCGTCTGTGAGGCCCGCTGAGGCGCGGAAGGCGTCCGGGTCAAGGAACATGTCCGACAGGTCGTCATGGCCTTCAGCGGCGTCCTCATGGGCGGCAAGTTCTTGGCGTAGGGCCTCAAGGGACCGATCCGGCACGCCGGTATCGTTCAGCTTCTCAACGTACGCATCCAGCGAGGCCGCGAAGTAGCTTCGCACCATTTCGCGCATTTCGTCTTGCCTGAGCCTCGCCAATGCCTTGTTATCCCGAACCAATCGCCCGCATGATGCAAGATGGCGGGCCAGATCGCCAGCCCGATCTGGGCACTTGGTGCGCAGGGAAATCCGAACGGTGCGGCGGCTTTGACGGTCAGGGGAAGGCAAAGGCCAGCGGAAGTAATATACCCCGTGGCGCGACGGCGAAAGGAAGGCGGACAGTTTCATGGGCGTGGTGCTCCACTTTGTGTCGCACTTGCCTGTCCAACTCTTAAGTCACTGATTTATATGGAAATGGCGGAGAGACAGGGATTCGAACCCTGGGTGGGCTTGCACCCACAACGGTTTTCGAGACCGCCCCGTTCGACCACTCCGGCACCTCTCCGCGAAGGGTCTCGGGGCGGGCGTCTAGCGGGCTTCGCGGCAGGGCGCAACCGTTTTCCAACCGGCGGCCCGCGGCCGCGCGGCATCCCCCTTGGCAGCGGCGCCCGCACCCCATAGGTTGCCACGGGTTCCGCACGTGCATCGGATGCCCCCATGACCCGCCTCATCGCCGCTGTCGCCGCCGTCTGCCTCGCCGCTCTGCCGCTCAGGGCGGCCCCGTCCGAAGACCTCGAAGCGCTTTACGACGCGCTCGGTCTGCCTGAAATCATCGCGGTGATGCGCGACGAGGGCCGGGCCTACGGCGCAGACCTGGCCGACGACTTGTTTCCGGGGCGCGATGGCGGGGTGTGGACGGATCTGGTCGACGGGCTCTACGACACCGGCCGGATGGAGAGCGCGGTGCGCGCGGGTTTCTTCGAGCGGATGGAGGGAGTCGATGTCGCACCTCTGCTGACCTTCTTCGGCTCGGAAACGGGCGCGCGGATCGTCCGGCTGGAGGTCGAGGCGCGACGGGCGCTGATGGACGAGGCCGTCGAGGAGGCCGCGCGCGAACATCTCGACGCGATGCGGGCGGAAGACGACGACCGGCTGCCCTTGATCGACGCCTTCGTCGAGGCCAACGACCTGGTCGAACAGAACGTGGTCGGCGCGATGAACGCGAACTACGCCTTCTACACAGGGCTCGCCAGCGGTGGCGGCGCCATGGCCGCGCAACTGACCGAAGAGCAGATCCTGGCCGACGTCTGGGCGCAGGAGCCCGAGATCCGCGCCGACACCTCCGACTGGGTCTATTCCTACCTGACCATGGCCTATGGCCCGTTGGAGGATGCGGTCATCGCCAGCTATACCGACCTGTCGCGGACCCAGGAGGGACAGGCGCTGAACCAGGCTCTGTTCGGCGCTTTCGACGAGATGTATGTCGACATCAGCCGGGCCATGGGGGCCGGCGCCGCGCAGGTCATGGCGGGCGAGGATATTTGAGCGCACCGCCCACGCGCAGGGCTTGACACCCCGGCGGCACCTGACGATAAGCGCGGCTTCGAAGCGGTCCCTTTGGGGGGCGCCTTTCGACATTCGCACGACACACTGCCCCGAAACGGGGCACGCTGCCCGAGGCCGGCCGCCATGGCCGCGAACGCCCCGGAGACCGGGGGGCCGCAGGGCGCGGCACGAGAAGGAAGAGACGATGTTTGCGGTCCTCAAGACCGGTGGCAAGCAGTATCGGGTCCAGGCAGGCGACGTCCTGCGGGTCGAGAAGTTGGCCGCCGACGCCGGTGAGACGGTGCAGTTCAACGACATCCTGATGATCGGCGCCAGCGTGGGCACGCCGCTGGTCGACGACGCGGCCGTGCAGGCCGAGGTCATCGAGCAGATCAAGGGCGACAAGGTCATCCACTTTGTCAAGCGCCGGCGCAAGCACGGCTCGCAGCGGACTCGCGGCCACCGCCAGCAGCTCACGTTGCTGCGGGTCACGGACCTGTTGGAGTCGGGCGCTGGCAAAAGCGGCGTGAAGGCCGCGATCGGCTCTGGGTCGGTGGCGGGCGCCGCGGGCGACGGCCGCTATGCCAAGAACAAGACCGACCAGGCCGAGATGGCCCGCCGGGTCGCCGAGGGCGAGGCCGACGAGAAAGCCGTGGCCGATACTGCCGTGGGCCAGAAGCCGGACAACCTGATGACCGCCGCGCGCGAGGGCGGGCCCGACGACCTGACCAAGATCTCGGGTGTCGGTCCGAAGCTGGAAAAGCTGCTGCACGACAACGGTGTGTTCCACTTTGACCAGATCGCCGCGTGGAACGAAGACGAGGTCGCCTATATGGACGAGCAGCTGTCGTTCAAGGGCCGCATCGCCCGAGACAACTGGATCGAACAGGCGTCGCAATACGCCGCCGACAAGGAGTAACCGACCATGGCACACAAGAAGGCAGGCGGCTCTAGCCGCAACGGACGCGACAGCGCCGGGCGCCGTCTGGGCGTGAAGAAGTTCGGCGGCGAGGCAGTCGTGCCCGGCAACATCATCGTGCGTCAGCGCGGGACGAAGTGGTGGCCGGGGCAGGGCGTCGGCCTGGGCCGCGACCACACCATCTTTGCCACCGCTGAAGGCCACGTGACCTTTCACAAGGGTCTGAAGGGTCGCACGTTCATTTCGGTGCTGCCTCAGTCCGACGCGGCCGAGTAAGGCCGCCCCCGAGGGGGCCGAGACATCGCAAGGGGGATCGGCCGAAGGGCCGGTCCCCCTTCTCATTTCGTCGTATGTGCAGGGCGGGGGGCCTTCGATGGGCGTCGCCACGGCCAGTTTTCTGATCTTCGCCGCCGCGCAGGTGGGCACGCCCGGGCCGGCAAATATGGCGCTGATGGCCACGGGCGCCGCGCATGGGCTGCGCGCCGCGCTGCCCTTTGTCGCCGGCGTGGTGGTGGGCAAGCAGATCGTGATCTGGCCCATGGGGTTCGGCCTCCTGCGCCTGGCCGAGGCTGCGCCGGGGCTCTTCGCCGCTCTCAAATGGGCCGCGGCCGCCTATATCTGCTGGCTGGCCTGGGGCATCGCGCGGAGCCGCCTAGCCCAGCCTGGCCGCGCGGCCGCGCCGCCCGGGTTCGCCGCCGGGCTGTGGGTGCATCCGCTCAACCCCAAGGCTTGGGCGATGATCGCGACGGGCTTCACCGCCTTCACAGCCCCCGGGACCCCTCCCTTGCAGGCAACAGCGACGATCGCCATCTCTCTTTTTATCGTGCAGATTGTGTTGCATCCTGTGTGGACCCTGGGAGGAGACCTGATCGGACGGACCGTCGCCGGCACCTCGGCCGAGCGCGGTGTGATGATTGGACTGGCGGTGCTGACTGTGGCCAGCGTTGGGGTGGTTCTTTTGGGAGGAGGGACATGATGTTCGAGGGGGCGGAGGTGCAAGCGCCGATCGAGACGGACCGGTTCGTGCTGCGGCCGGTGCGCAAGTCCGATGCCGGACTGTTGCGGATGTATGCGGGCGACCGGCGGGTGGCGCGGGCCACGCGGTCGATCCCGCACCCGTTGCCCCCCGGCGCGACCGAAGCCTTCATCGCCCGCGCCCACGACCCGCAGCGGACCGAGGACGTTTGGGTCATGGACGGTGCGGCGCATGGACTGGGCGAGGTGCTGGGCGTCGTCGGACTGGAGCGGATGGACCGCGGCCAGTGCGAGATCGGCTATTGGGTCGCGCCGGCATTCTGGAACACCGGCATCGCGTCCGATGCGGTGCGGGCGCTGATCGCGGCGAACCCGTTGCGTTGTTCGACCCTGTTCGCGTCGGTGTTTCAGGACAATCCGGCTTCGGCGCGCGTGCTGACCAACGCGGGCTTCGCCTATATCGGCGATGCCGAGGCGTTTTCGGTGGCGCGCACCGCCATGGTGCCCACATGGACCTACTCGCTCAAGTTGGACTGAGGCGTCGGCCGCTTGCCCTCACGCTGACCACGCCCCGGCTGACCCTGCGTCCGCTGGGACCGGAGGATGCCGAGGCTCTGGTGGCGGGCGTCGGCAACTACGACGTGTCGCGCTGGCTGGCCGTGGTGCCGTATCCCTACGGGCGCGCCGACGCCGAGGCGTTCCTGGCCAGCTCCGCGGCGGCCCCGGGGCGCGCCTGGGCGATCTGCGACGACGACGGGCTGCAAGGCGTGATCGCTGGCCACAGCGAACTGGGCTACTGGCTGGCGCGGCCGGCCTGGGGCAAGGGCTATGTCACCGAGGCGGGGGATGCCGTCATCGACCGCTGGTTCGCAGACCCACGCGCGCCCGATTTGACCTCGGGCCATTTCGAGGACAACGCCCGGTCGCGCCGGGTGCTGGAAAAGCTGGGCTTTGCCGAGTCCGGGCAGGGCACGCGCGAGGCCCGCGCCCTGGCGCAAACGGTGGCGGCGCGGGACATGGTCCTGACCCGCGCGGCGTGGCGCGCGCGCCGGCGCTATCGCCTTGCCACCCCGCGGCTGAGCTTGCGCGAGATGCGGCCGGGCGACCTGGGCGCGGTGCTGCGCATCGGCGGCGACGTGCGGGTGGCGCGGATGCTGTCCTCGGTCGCCCATCCGTGGGACGCGGAGGCCGCGCAGGTCTGGATCGCCCGGTCGCTCTATCGCGGCCGGCCGGGCTTCCGACTGGCGATCCTCCGGCGTGGGCGGCTGATCGGGTCCGTGGGCTTTGGCAAGGCGCCGGGCGAGACCGTCCAGACCGTGGGCTACTTCCTCGATCCCGCGCACTGGGGCCGCGGCTATGCGACCGAAGCGGTGGGCGCGCTCCTGGCCGACGTCCTGCCACGGTTCGGCATCGACTCGGTCGAGGCGTCGGCCTTCGCGGACAACCCCGCCAGCGCCCGCGTCCTGACCCGGGTGGGGTTCCACGAGGTCGCGCGCGGGCTGGGCCGGTCCGGCGCCCGGCTTGAGCCCGCGGAGGAAGTGACGTATCGCCTGCATCTGTCCGACTTAAAGGCGACCCGATGAAGTTCCTCGACCTTGCCCGTGTGACCATTCGCTCCGGCGCGGGGGGCGGCGGCGCGGCGTCCTTCCGCCGCGAGAAGTTCATCGAGTATGGCGGCCCCGACGGCGGCGACGGGGGCAAGGGCGGCGACGTGATCGCCGAGGCGGTCGAGGGGCTGAACACCCTCATCGACTTTCGCTACCAGCAGCACTTCTTTGCCAAGAACGGGCAGGGCGGCATGGGCCAGCAGCGCACGGGCAAGTCCGGCGACGACATCGTGCTGCGGGTGCCGGTGGGGACCGAGATCCTCGACGAGGACGAGGAAACGGTGATCGCCGACCTGTCCGAGATCGGCCAGCGCGTGGTTCTGGCCCGCGGCGGCAACGGCGGCTGGGGCAACCTGCACTTCAAGAGTTCGACCAACCAGGCGCCGCGCCGCGCCAACCCGGGCCAGCCCGGGGTCGAACGCGAGATCTGGCTGCGGCTCAAGCTGATTGCCGATGCGGGTCTCGTCGGCCTGCCCAACGCGGGCAAGTCGACCTTCCTCGCCGCCACGTCCAACGCCCGGCCCAAGATCGCCGACTATCCCTTCACCACGCTGGTCCCGAACCTGGGCGTCGTGGGCGTGGACGGGGCCGAGTTCGTCGTCGCCGACATCCCCGGCCTGATCGAGGGGGCGCACGAGGGGCGCGGCATCGGTGACCGCTTTCTGGGCCATATCGAGCGCTGCGCGGTCCTGCTGCACCTCGTGGACGGCACCGCCGACGACCCGGCCGCCGACTGGCAGACCGTGCGGGGCGAGCTGTCGGCCTACGGCGCGGGGCTGGAGGACAAGCCCCAGATCACCGCGCTGAGCAAGATCGACGCGCTGGACGACGAGCTGCTGGCGGCGCAGCGGGCCGAGCTGGAGGCGGTGGCGGGCCCGGTCATGGCCCTGTCGGCAGTCAGCGGCGCGGGCGTCGAGGACGTGCTGCGCGCGCTCCGCCGACAGGTTCTGGCCGCGCGCCGCGCCGAGGCGCCCGCGCCCGAGGAGGATGGACCGTGGCGTCCCTGACGGGCGCGCGGCGGGCGGTTGTCAAGGTCGGCTCGGCCCTGCTGGTCGACCGCGAGACCGGCGCGCTGAGGGCCGACTGGCTGCGCGCCCTCTGCGACGACGTGGCGGCGCTGCGCCAGGCGGGGACGGACGTGGTGTTGGTTTCCTCGGGCTCCATCGCGCTGGGCCGCGGGGCGCTGGGCCTGGGCCTGGGCGCGCTGCCGCTGGAACAGATCCAGGCGGCCGCAGCGGTGGGCCAGATCCGGCTGGCCCGCGCCTATGAAGAGGCGCTGGCCCCCCACGGCCTGACCGCCGCGCAGGTGCTGACCACGCTGGAGGACAGCGCCGACCGCCGCCGCTATCTCAACATCCGCGCGACGCTGTCGCAGCTTCTGACCTTCGGCGCGGTGCCCATCGTCAACGAGAACGACACCGTCGCCACCGACGAGATCCGGTTCGGCGACAACGATCGGCTGGCCGCGCAGGTGGCGGTGACAGTGGGGGCGGACGTGCTGGTTCTGTTGTCGGACGTCGACGGGTTCTATTCGGCCAATCCGGCGCAGGATCCGACCGCGCGCCGCTTCGACGTCATCGACCGGATCACGCCCGAGATCGAGGCGATGGCCGGCGACGCCGGATCGGGCCTGTCCAAGGGCGGGATGAAGACCAAGCTGATGGCCGCGCGCACCGCGACCGGCGCGGGCTGTGCCATGGCGATCACCCAAGGCGCGCCGCTGCACGCGCTCAGGGGGCTGGGCGAGGGGGCCGCGGCCACCTGGTTCACGCCCCACACGGACCCAAAGGCCGCGCGCAAGGCGTGGATCGCGGCGATGAAGCCAAAAGGGCAGATCCACGTGGACGACGGCGCGGCGCGGGCGCTGGGGCAGGGGCGGTCGCTGCTCCCGGCCGGGGTCGCGGCGGTCGCGGGGCGCTTCGGCCGCGGCGATCCGGTGACGGTGCTGGGGCCGGACGGAGCGCAACTGGCCCTGGGCCTCACCCGCTACACCGCCGACGAGGCGCAGGCGATCCGTGGCATCCACTCCAGCCGGATCGAGGCGGTGCTGGGCTATCCCGGCCGCGCCGCGCTGATCCACCGCGACGACATGGCGACGTGAGCGCCTCGGCGGCGCTGTCTGGCTATCTGTGGCGGGCGGCGTTCCAGGCGGGGCTGGCGGCGGGCCTGCCCGAGGGCCTGCGCCGGGCGAGCCTGGGCGTGGTTCTGCTGGCGCTGGTCGGGGCGGCGCTGTCGGCGCAGGCGTCGGGCCTCTGGACGCCGCTGCCCTGGGCGGCGGTGCGCTGGGCGCTCCTCGCCCTCGCCGCGCTGTTCGGCCTGTCGACAGTCCTGAACCTGCTGGGCGCGCACGGGGTCGAATGCGCGCGCGGCGTGCCGGTCGCCCTGCTGATCTGTGCCCCCTCGGCCGCTGCGGCCCTTGGCGGAGGCGGCGGGATCGGCTAAATCCCGTGGGCCAGTCCCTAGGGGAGCGCCGCCATGAAAGACCTCGCCGACAACATCCCCGCCCTGATGGCCGACATGGGCGTCCGCGCCCGTGCCGCCGCGGCCGAGTTGGCCTTCGCCCCAGCCGGAGCCAAGCAGGCAGCGCTGATCGCCGCTGCGGGCGCGGTCGAGGCGGATGTCGACGCCATCCTCGCCGCCAATGCCGAGGATATGGCGTTCGGCCGCGACAAGGGGCTGACGCCCGCGATGCTGGACCGATTGGAGCTGACCCGCGACCGGATCGCGGGCATCGCGGAGGGGCTGCGGGCCGTCGCGGCCCAGGACGATCCGGTGGGCGCGGTGATGGCCGAGTGGACGCGGCCGAACGGCCTGCACATCCGCCGGGTGCGCACGCCGCTGGGCGTTGTCGGCGTGATCTACGAAAGCCGCCCCAACGTCACCGCCGACGCGGGCGCCCTGTGCCTCAAGGCCGGCAACGCGGTGATCCTGCGCGGCGGGTCGGAGTCGTTCCACTCCTCTGCGGCGATCCACGCCTGCCTCGTGCGGGGGCTGGAGGCCGCGGGCCTGCCGGCCGACGCGATCCAGCGGGTGCCGACCCGCGACCGCGCGGCAGTGCAGGAGATGCTGACGATGACCGACAGCATCGACGTCATCGTGCCGCGCGGCGGCAAGGGCCTCGTCGGGCTGGTGCAGCGCGAGGCGCGAGTGCCGGTCTTTGCCCACCTGGAGGGGATCGTGCACATCTACCTCGACGCCGCCGCCGACCCGGAAAAGGCGCTGCGGGTGGTGATGAACGCCAAGACCCGGCGCACCGGCATTTGCGGTGCGGTCGAATGCCTGTTGATCCATCGCGACGCGATGGACACCGTGGGCCAGGGCATCGTCCGGGCGCTGATGGACGCGGGCGTCGAGGTGCGCGGCGATGACGAGGTGCAGAAGATCGAGGGCGTGGTTCCGGCCGGTGCCGAGGATTGGGGCTGCGAATACCTCGACATGGTGATCGCCGCCCGGGTGGTCGACGACCTGGATGCCGCCATTGCCCATATCCGCGACTACGGCTCGCAGCACACAGAGTGCATCGTGACCGAGGACGACGCGGCGGCCGAACGGTTCTTTCAGCGGCTCGACAGCGCCATCCTGATGCGCAACGCCTCGACCCAGTTCGCCGACGGGGGCGAGTTCGGCATGGGCGCCGAAATCGGCATCGCCACGGGCAAGATGCACGCGCGCGGGCCGGTGGGAGCCGAGCAGCTTACGTCGTTCAAGTATCTCGTGGACGGCGACGGGACGGTGCGGGACTGACCCCCGCCCGCGGGCGTCAGTAGACCAGTCTGTGGAGCGGTAGAAACGCCGCACCGAGATGCGCGGGGTCGCCGGCGATCGCGCTCGCCGTCAGCATGGGGTTGGGCGTTGTCTGTCCCGCGAAGGCGCCCTCGCTGGCCTCGATCAGCCGCTGGCGCAGGGTGTCTGGTGCCTCTCCTCCGAAGACGACGACGCTGGGATCGGCCACCGCCTTGAGCGTGCGGAGGGCGAGGTGGAGCTGCGGGCGGACCTCGGCCACCCAGCTCTCGACGCGGGGGTCGGAGGCGGGCACCGCGCCGATGACGGCCTGGAACGCGCGGTGGCGCGGGGCCCCCTCGGGCGCCAGCCGCGGGATGAGGCTCTGCAAGGCGGGGCGGAGCGCGCTCTGCTCAGGAGAGAAGATCGCACTGATCTCGCCCGCGTTGCCGTGGGACCCGATGAACGGGTTGCCGTCGATGAACAGGCCCACGCCGAATCCGTAGTTGAAGGACAGATAAGCCAGCGAGCCCTGGTCGGGTCCGGCACCGAGATAGTGCTCGGCGATGGCGCTGCTTGTGGCGTTGTTCTCGACGAAGGTTTGCAGATGGGTGCCGCGGCCCAAGAACTCGGTGAGCGACAGGCCCCGCCATCGGTCGAGCGGTCCCGGAGGAAAAAACACGTCGGCGTGCCCCTCGCGATAGCCCTGCATGGCGACGCCGATGCCGACGCAGCGCCGGCCGGAGGTCGTGCCGTCCATCCACTCGGCGACGAGATCGAGGAACGTGTCGCGGACGGCGGCGGGATCGTTCGGGTCGGCGTCCACCGGGCTCTCGGCGATGGGGGCGCCGGTCAGGGCCAGGGCGCAGGCCGTCACCTGGCCCGTGCCCACCGAGAGGCCAAAGGAGACGTGCGCATCGGGGTCGATGGCGACCCGGGGGCTCGGCTTTCCTGGGCCCGAGATCGTTGGCTTCCTCAGCCGCAACAGCCCCCGTCCGAGCAACGCGTCGGTGATCCGGTGCACCGACTGCTGCGACAGATTCGTGTGTTGTGTGATTTCGGAGCGCGGCAGGTCGCCCTGCCGCATGACCACCGCCATGAGGCCCCGGGCGTTTTCGCTGAGCGGCCCGTCGTCGGTTAGCTGCCTGTATCTCCTCATTATTCTCACCGTTTCGATATCCGGCGCCCATCCTGTCGAAGCAATGCAGGAGAGGCAACGTGTTTTCACTTGACAGGTGTCATAATAATTTCACAAATTATGAGTAATAAGAGCGCATCCGCACAGGGGAGGGTGGAATGGGCGCAATCAGAATATCCGGGGTGACCAAGAGCTTCGGCGAGTTCCAGGCGCTGTCGTCCATCTCGCTGGAGGTTGCGCAGGGCGAGTTCGTCACGCTCCTGGGGCCCTCGGGCTGCGGCAAGACGACGCTGCTCAAGATCATCTCGGGGTTCATCGAGCCGACGGACGGGCAGATCGAGATCGGGGGCGAGAACGTGACCCGCCTGCCCCCGGAGCAGCGCGACACAGCTCTGTGTTTCCAGTCCTACGCGCTGTTTCCGCATCTGACGGTGCGGGAGAATCTGGAGTTCGGACTGCGCCAGAAGAAGCTGGGCCGCGACGAGATCGCCAGCAGGGTTCGCGACGTGTCGACCAAGCTGGAGCTGGCCGCGCAGATGGACAAGCTGCCCAACCAGCTCTCCGGAGGGCAGCAGCAACGCGTGTCGCTGGGCCGGGCGCTGGTGATGCGGCCGAGCGTCATCCTGTTCGACGAGCCCCTGTCGAACCTGGATGCCAAGCTGCGGGACCAGGTCCGCATCGAGATCCGGCGCATCCAAAAGGACTATGACCTCACGGCGATCTACGTCACCCACGATCAGGCCGAGGCGCTGGCCATGTCGGACCGTGTCGTGGTCCTGAACCAAGGCAGGGCCGAACAGATCGACACGCCCGAACGGCTCTATGCGGCGCCGGCCACGAGCTTTGTCGCCGACTTCATCGGCAGCGCGAACGTGATGGAGGGCACGGTCCTGTCGGCCGACGGGGCGGGCCTCTGCACCGTCGAGACGCCCATCGGGGTGCTGGAGGCCAAGGACGCGGGCGTTCCCCCCGGTGCGATCCGGCGGCTCAGTTGGCGGCCGGAGAAAGCGCAGATCGGAGAGCCCGGGTTGACCGCGACGGTGACCCATCGCGCCTTCCAAGGCCATTTCACCGATCTGACCGTCGACACCGGCGGCACGCTCTATCGGGTGCAGACCGGCCGCGACGACATCCGGGAAGGCGACGGCATCACCTTTGCCCTGCGCCCCGCCGACATCGTGTTCCTGGAGGCGGTGGGATGACCCTCCGGCGCGCCGCGACCATCCTCCTGCTGTTGATGCCGGGCCTGGGCCTGATCCTCGCCCTCATCGGCGCGGTGGTCTACATCGCCGTGGCCCAGTCCTTCGGCCTCTACAGCCTCATGGGCGAAAGCGCGTTCAGCCTCGCCTTCTGGTCCGACACAATGGGCAAGAAGGCGTTCGACAAGGCGGTGCGCTATTCGATTTACGTCGGCGTCCTCAGCGCAATCTTTTCCGTCATACTGGCCTATCCGCTGGCGATCTGGCTGAGAAAGCCGTTCGCGGGCTCGGTCACCATCGGCGCGGTGCTCAAGGCGCCGCTCTTGGTTCACGGCCTGGTCGCGGCGTTTCTCTACATCAACATCATCTCGTACAACGGTCTGCTCAATCAGGTGATGCAGGGGCTGGGGATTTGGGACGGCCCGAAACGGCTGCAAAACGATCGCAACGCCATCGGCGTTCTGATCCTCCAGACGTGGAAGAACATGCCCTTTGCGCTGCTGCTGCTGACGGGGGCGGTGCAGGCGATCTCGGACGACGTGCTCGACGCCGCCCGAGATCTGGGTGCCGGGAGTTGGGCGCGGTTCCGCAAGGTGATTGCGCCGCTCACCGTTTCGGGCCTCCAGGCGGCGATGGTCATCATCTTTATCGGCGCGCTCGCCGACTTCAGCTTCCAGACCATCGCCGGGCCCACCAACCGGCAGTCCCTCGCCCAGCTCATGGTCAATTTCAAAGGCCGCGGCGACTGGCACTCGGCGGCGGTGGTGGGCGTGTCGATGATGGCCATCGCGCTCATCGGCTCGGCGCTCCTGGCGGTGGCTGCGCGGATGATCATGCGGGGCCGCCTGAAATGACCCGGGCCCGGTTGAACAAGATCCTCATGTCGCTGGTGATCGGCGCGGCGTTCCTGTGGCTCCTGATCCCCTTCACCATGGCGGTGCTGTGGTCGCTTGTGGACCCCTCGGAGCCCTGGACGGCGGACCAGCTGCTGCCCCCCGCGATGTCGTTCTACCGGTGGACGGACATGTGGCAGAACTCGTCGCTGAAACCGGCGCTGGTGACGTCCTATGCGCTGGCGCCGACTGCGGCGGTGCTGACGCTCTGCCTGGCCCTGCCCACGGCCTATGCGCTCGGGCGCTACGAGTTTCCCGGGCGCGAGTTGGCCAAGACGCTGTGCCTTTTGCCCCTGGTCGTCCCGGCGTTCATCACCGCGATCTTCTTTTCCTCGATCCTGTTCCAGCTCGGGCTGGCCGGCAACCGCTTTGCTGCCATCGTCTTTGCGCACGCGGTGCTGTTTCTGCCCTACGCGATCCGCATCCTCACCGTCAGTTTCGAGCAGGTCCGCCAGGACCATATCGACGCCGCGCGGGATCTGGGCGCGACGCCGCTGGCGCGGTTCCGGGTCGCGTTCGTTCCGGCGTTGAAACCCGGGATCTCGGCGACTCTGTTGATCGTCTTCATCCAGTCGATCGAGGAGTTCGCCATCGCCTTCATCATCGGCTCGCCGGATGTCGTGACCATTCCGACGCTGCTCTACTCGGCGCTGGGCCAGGATTTCGTCCGCCCGAACGCCGCCGTTCTGTCTCTGATCCTCGTCGTCCCGAACGTCTTTCTCATGCTGATACTCGAACGGCTGATGAAGTCCGCCAATCCGGCTTTGTCGTCCGGCAAGGGGTAGCGGGGATACCGTCTGATCCAAAGGAGGAAACACCGTGATCAAACATCTACTGACGACGGCCGCCGCGGTCGTGGCCGTGACGGCCCCGCTCCAGGCCCAAGACCTCTCGGCGATGAGCTGGGACCAGATCGTCGAACAGGCCAAGGCCGAGGGTGAACTCACCTGGTATGTCTGGTATCTCCAGGACGATCTGCGGCGCGCCGTTCAGGCCTTCGAGGACGAATACGGCATCGAGGTCACCATCCCCGAAGGCGGCGACGCCGGGGGGAACGCCAACAAGTTGCTGGCCGAGCGCGAGCGCGAGACCGGCGACATCGACGTCTTTGCCTGGGGCTACAACGACTTCGAGACCGTGGATCTAGATGCGCTGTTCATGCCCCTGACCCACCTGCCCGAAGACGACGGCCGGGTGAGCGAGCTGACCGGGATCGACGGCGGCGACCATGTGCTTGCCTATTGGGGCAATCAGACCGGCGTGGCCTACGACCCGGCGCATGTCTCGGCCGACGATCTGCCGCAGACGCCCGAGGAGTTCGCAGCCTTCTGGGCGGAGAACCCAGGCAAGTTCGGCTTCAACTACGAAAAGGGCGGCTCCGGCCCGTCCTACTACCTCAACATGCTGCGGGTGCTGTCGGACGGCGTCGACTTCTTCGACGGAGAGAGCAACGACGAGAAACTCGCCGGTCTGCAACCGGGCATCGACTTCTTCAACGCGCACGCCGACAACTACGTGGTGACCGCGTCGAACGCCGACAGCATCCTCAGGGTCAGCGACGGCGAGTTGTGGATGGTGCCCGCGTGGGAGGACCACCTCGCCGGTCTCCAGAACCGCGGCGAAGTCCGCTCGGACATCGCGTTCTATATCCCGGAGATGGGAATGAACGGCGGCGGCAACGGCGTCGCCATCCCGCTGAACGCGCCCAACCCGGCCGCGGCGTCGGTGTTCATCCACTGGCTGACCTCGCCCGAGACCCAGACGATGTTCAACCGCACCTTCGGCACCGCGCCGATGAACGCCGCGTCCGACGACAGCTTTGCGCTGGTGCCGAACGCGCAGCGGGAGTTCCGCACGCCCTGGGCGGCGCAGCCGTTCCGCGGCGAGGTCGAACAGCGGTTCGTCGACGACGTGATCCTCGAACGCTAACCTCACGTCGCGGCGCGGCGGAGCCGGATCTTCCCTTCCGGCTCCGCCATCCAATGCCCCGGTCCATCCCGGCCGGGGCCTCCCACTGAAAAGCCACAAGCATGAGCAGTCCATCGACCGGCGGCGCGCGTCCGCACCGCCGCTACAATCCCCTCAACGGCACCTGGGTGCTGGTGTCGCCGCAGCGGGGGAACCGGCCCTGGCGCGGCGCCCAGGAGGAGGCCGTGCGCGAGGCGCGGCCGGCGCACGATCCGGCGTGCGCGCTGTGCCCCGGCGTGGCGCGCGCGACCGGGGAGGCGAACCCCCACTTCACCGGCCCCCACGTCTTTGCCAACGATTTCCCGGCCCTGCTTCCCGCGGACGAGCCGGACCCTGACGCCGGCCCCGCCGAGCCGTTGTTTCGCCACCAGGCCGTGTCCGGCGAGACCCGTGTGATCTGTTTTTCCGAGCGCCACGATCTCAGCCTGGCGCGGATGCCTGTGGCGGGGGTGCGGCACGTGGTCGACACCTGGTGCGCCGAGTTCCAGGATCTCTCGGCCCGCTACGCCAATGTCCTGATCTTCGAGAACAAGGGCGCGGCGATGGGCTGTTCCAACCCGCATCCGCATGGGCAGATCTGGGCGACGGACTATCTCCCCTGCGAGGTGGCGCGAGAGGACGACGCCCAGCGTGACCACCACCGCCGGACCGGGCGCCCGCTGCTCCTAGACTATGCGCGCGCCGAGATCGCGGCAGGCACGCGGATCGTGTTCCGCACGCAGTACTGGCTTTGCCTGGTCCCGTATTGGGCCACATGGCCGTTCGAGACGCTGCTCCTGCCCACCACCCATGCGCAGCGCTTGTGCGATCTGAGCGCCGCGGCGAGGACCGATCTCGCCCGCGCGCTAAAGCGGCTGACGACGACCTACGACAACCTCTTCCAGACCGACTTCCCCTATTCCATGGGCTGGCATCACGCGCCCTGCGACGGCCGGGACGGCGATCATTGGGTGCTGCACGCCCACTTCTATCCGCCGCTGCTGCGGTCCGCGACGGTGCGGAAATACATGGTGGGATTCGAGCTGCTGGGAGAGGCGCAGCGCGACCTGACCCCGGAGACGGCCGCGGCGCTCTTGCGCGCGCAGCCCGAGGTCCATTTCCGCCAGAAACAGGATGCCGTCGATGCAAGATAGCACCGAACGGTCCCGGAGCGGACACGCGCCATGCGGACCCAATGTCCGAGTCGCGGCCCGCGAGCAAAACGAGAGCTACCAGAACGCCCGCCTCTGCGCGCGGCAAACGGCGCAGCGCCCAGTCGGGCGCAATAGGAGCATTTCATGAACAACGACAGTCGCATTTTCTCGGACGAGACCGCGCGCGCACTCCGATCCCTATTGAGCGGCGAGGCGTCGACGCGCCCGTTCCCATCGTCGATTTCCGAGAAGGGCGAGGGCGGGAAATTCACGCCCGCCGGCGAGACGTTGCACCATCCGGGCAATACCTTCATCTGCCATATCGACCCGTCATGCGAGTTCTTTGCGGGCCTCCTGGCCTATCAGAACGACCTGAAAGCGTCCCGTTTCGCCGACTTCTATGCCTTCCTGGAGCCGTCGAGTTTCCACATGACGATTTTCTGCGGGGTGAGCGGCGATCCGTTGGGGGTCGACGGCTGGCCCGAGGGGTATCCGCGCGAGACGGACCTGGAGGTCTTCAACCGCGACTTCGCCCGACGGGCGGCGCAACTGTCGTGCCCGGACAGATTCACGGTCGCGGCTCAGGGCCTGCAAAAGCTCGGAACGGTCGATATGGAGGGCGCAGGGCCCCATGACCGCGCAGCGTTGCGCAGCGCGCGCACGGCGCTCAGGGCGCTGACGGGGCTCCATCGCGACGACTTTGACCGCTACAGGTTTCATGCTAGCCTCGCCTATCAACATCGTTGGATGACCGGCGCGGATGCAGACGCCGCAATCGCCCTGGCAAACGACCTCTATCAGTCGCATCTGGCCGACACGGGTGAGATCGTTCTGGGTCCCATTGAGTTCTGCACGTTCGACACGATGCAGAGGTTCGACCGCATTTGCATCGTGGGCGAGGGACGAGGCTGACCTGCGCCGCAATGGACGGTGACCTATTGCGGGAAAAGGGCCGCCCATGGCTTTGATCGCCTTTTCGATTCAGCTTTTGAGCGCGGCGACGCTGCTGCTGTTTTCCGTTCGGTTCTTGCGGATCGGGGTGGAGCGGCTCTGGAGCGCGAAGATCCGCAACCGGCTCGGCCCCGGCACGTCGAAGGGTCAGCTGCTGCTGAATGGGGCCCTGCTGGGGTTCGGGATGCAGGGGGCGACGGTCGTGGCGCTGATGGCCGCGGGCCTGGGCGGGGCGGGGACGATCCCGCTCCTTTCGGCGACGGTGCTGGCGATCGGTGCCGATGTCGGCTCGGCGATGGCGGTGGTCTTTTTGACCCTGCCTATTTCGCAGTTGGGCCCCCTGGCCATTCTCATCGGCGGGTGGATGTATCTGAACGTCTCCGACCCGCGCTCCCGCAATATCGGCCGGGTCATCTTGGGCCTCGGCCTGATCTTTCTCTCGTTGACGTTGATCCGGGCGGCGGTTGCGCCGTTGTCGGGGTTCTCGGGCAACGCGGCGCTCTTGGGGTATTTGCAACAAGATCTGGTGACGGTCGCCATCGCGGGGTGCATCGTCACGCTGGTCATGCATTCGAGCCTCGCGGCGCTGTTGAGCGCGATGGCCTTCGCGGGCCCGGGCGGCGTGGAGGTGGCGACGGGGCTGGCCTTCGTGCTGGGCTGCAACGTCGGCAGCGCTCTGTTGCCCATTTGGTTGCTGCGGCGGTCCGAGGACGCGGGAAAGATCGCGATAGTGGCGGTTGCGGTGCTGCGGGTTCTGCTGGCCGGTGTGTTCCTGCTGGTCCTCAGCGCCATGCCCGGCGTCTTGAGCGCGGTGGTCGACCGGCCGGTGGACCAGGCCATGCTGGTCGGGCACCTGGTCTTCAACACCGTCCTCTTGGCGCTGGTGCCCGCCGCGCCCGTCCTGGTGGGGGCGTTGAGCGCGCGGCTGTCGCCGCCGTCCCGCCCCAGCGTTCCGGGCCCCGCGGTGTCGGACGATCCCGCCTTCGCCCTGGCGGCGCTGAAGGGCATGGTCAACCACATGCTGTCGGTTCTGGAGGCGATGCTGGCCGAGGCGATGGCACCGAAACTCGACCCCGCAGAGATGGCGCGGCGCGAGACCGAGATGAACGAGGGGCTCGCCAAGCTCCGCCGCGCCTATGCCGGTCTGTCGGATCGCCGGCTGAGCGAGAGCGTCGAGGTGCAGGGCGTCGTCGACTACGCGATCCGGGTCGAGGCGTGCGGCGATATTCTTTCGGGCACCTACGCGCGGATCCGCAGCGAGGGGGCCTCGGGCCTGTTCGAGCTGACGCCACAGGGGCAGCAGGAAATCCAGGACCTCGCGGCAGAGGTGTTCAAGGGCCTGCACCTGGCGCAGAGCGTGTTCTGGTCCGGCGATCTGGACGCGGCGGCACGGCTGGTGCAGCACAAGCAGGACGTGACCCGGCAAGAAGAGGTCAGCCGCCGCAACCACCTCGGCCGGGTCAGCACCGGCAACTTGACGAGCCTGAGTTCGAGCAACCAGCACCTGGAACTCATCGCGGCGCTGAAGTCGATCAACAGCAAGTTGGCGACCGTCGGCTATGCGGTCCTGGACACCCACGGCGCGCTCAGACGGTCGCGGCTCAAGAACCGGTTCGAGGTCGTGACCGACGGCAAGGCCTGACCGTGGAACGTCGGCCCGGGGCGGGAGAGACGGCGGACTTAGACGCTGACGGCGATGTCCTCGTCGCTGTGGCGGACGACGATGGGCCGTCCCAGCTGGTCCGCGGTGCGGCGCGCGAGGAGGAAGTGGAGGTCGGACGCGGCGGGTGGTCGGTCCGGGTCGGCCCCCGCCAGCATTTCCCACAACCCGGTGTCGAAGCGCAGACGCTCGGCGCGGGCCGTCGCGGTCAGCGACCGGGCGTCGCCCGCCACGGTCAGCGACCCGCCCCAGGCGAGCGCCGTCTCGCAGCACAGGACGACCAGGCAGAGGAGCTTTGCCACCGGACGCGGCAACGGGCCGGCCACGTCCCAGGCGACGTCGATCCGTCTGGCCGCGGCCATGGGCGCCAGAATTCCGCGGATCTCGGCCCCGCCGATCTCCTGCGTCGCGGCGCCGGCGCCGAAGGCGATGCGGAACAGGCGGATGCGGGCGTTCGCCGCCTCCACGCTCTCGGAGATCAGCGCGAGCTCGGGGGACGGGCCGCCGCGCGCCATCTCCAACAGCTCGACCCCATTGCCGATGGCGCCCAGCGGGCTTATCAGATCGTGACAAATGCGCGAGCCGAGCAGCGCGCTGAGATCGTCGTCGGCCTCGGTCGACGGGCTGGACACGGCGGCGGGATGGGTCAGGTCCTCCATCAGATGGGACCCCCGGCGGGAGAGGAGACAGCCATGCCCGACACGACGTCGCTGTTGGAACCGGGGATGCTGGTGCGCCACCCCGACCGCCCCGACTGGGGCACCGGCCAGGTGCAGAGCAACGTCGGCGGGATCGTCACGGTGATGTTCCCGGATGCCGGAAAGGTGGTCATAGACGGGGCGCGGGTGGACCTGATCATGGTGTTCGAAACCAGACCTTGTGAACGGGACGTGACCCATGGCTAGGCTAGCAAGGGTTAATATTGTGTCAACGACGGAAGGTCGCGCCCGGTGACGGGGCCGATCTTTGCGACTGCACTGGCCGAGGGGCCCGAGGATCTGGCCGCGGCGCAGCGGCTGCGCTACGAGGTCTTCGTCGCCGAGTTGGGCGGAGACGGCCCGCTGGTGGATCATGCCGCGCGGCGCGAGGCCGACGCCTTTGACCCCTATTTCGATCACCTCCTCCTGCGCGATCTGGCGCGGCCCGAGGGCGACCGGGTGGTCGGGGTCTACCGTCTGATGCCCCAGCCGCGCAGGGCCGTGGCCGGGCGGTTCTACTCCGAGGACGAATACGACCTGACCCCGCTCCTGACGAGCGGCAAGAGGGTGCTGGAGCTGGGGCGCTCCTGTCTCCACGCCGAGTACCGCGGCGGCACGGCGATGATGCATCTCTGGCAGGGCCTTGCGGACTATGTGGCGCGGCATGGTATCGAGGTGCTGTTCGGGGTCGCGTCGTTCCACGGCACGGACGTGTCGTCGCTGGCCGCGCCCCTGTCGCTGCTGCACCACCGGCACCTGGCACCGCCGCCTCTGCGGGTGCGATCGCGGGCGTTTCAGCGGATGGATCTGATGCCACTCGACGCCATTGACCGGATCGCGGCGATGCGCGCCACGCCCGCGCTGATCAAGGGGTATCTCCGGCTGGGCGGCATGGTGGGCGAGGGGGCGTATGTGGACCGGGCCTTCAACACCACCGACGTGTGCCTGGTGATGGACACCGCGCAGTTGAACGCCCGCCAGGCGGGTCTCTACACCCGGGCGCGCGCGTGAGCCTGACCTGGGACGCCGACGAGCCGCCGCCGCCCGAGCGCCTGGGTCCCATGGACTGGCTGCGGGTGGGGCTGCGCGGGCTGCCCTTGGCCGCGGTGGTGTTCGGCGGCCTGGCGGTGCATCTGACCCTCCGCCTGGTCGAGCGGCCGCTCTATGGCCGTCACCGCCCAGTGACGCCCTGGATCACCCAAGGGGTCTGCATCGCCGCGCTGGCGATCCTGGGGATCGGACGCGCGCGGCGCGGCACGGCGATGAGCGGACCGGGGGCGATCGTGGCCAACCATGCCTCGTGGCTCGACATCTTTGCGCTCAATGCCGCGGACCGGGTGTATTTCGTGTCCAAGGACGAGGTGGCGGGGTGGCCCGGGATCGGCTGGCTGGCGCGGGCGACCGGCACGCTCTTCATCCGCCGGGACCGGCGCGAGGCGGCGGCTCAGAGCCGCGAGATGACCGCGCGGCTGGCGGCGGGGCATCGCCTGCTGTTTTTTCCCGAGGGCACCTCGACCGACGGGCGGCGGGTGCTGCCATTTCGTACGACGCTGTTCTCGGCGTTCTATGCCCCGGGCCTGCCCGATGGGCTGGAGGTCCAGCCGGTGACGCTGGACTACCGCGCGCCCGAGGGCGCCGATCCCCGATTCTACGGCTGGTGGGGGGACATGTCCTTTGGCGGGCACCTGTTGAAGGTCTTGGCGGCGCCCCGGCAGGGGACGGTAACCGTGGTCCGCCACCCGCCCGTCGCCGCGGCCGCGGCCGCGGATCGCAAGGCGCTGGCCCGCCGTTGCGAGGCTGCGGTGCGCTCGGCGCTGTCCCTCCCGGCCCCCGAGGCTTAACTTCGCCACAATAGTCGTGCAGGGGGGGCGGGCAGGCAGGAAAGGCGCGTGGGCGCAGGATGACGGACGGGCGGAACGGCGCAGAACGAAGGGCAGGGGTATGCGCAAGACGCTGACCTCGCCCTATGTCGTCGGTATGGCCTCGCGTCTGGCCGGGCAGGTCGTGGCGTTCCTGCTGGTCATGGTCGCGGCGCGGTATCTGGGCCTGGCCGAGTTCGGCACCTACGCCCTGGGCTGGGCGGCGACGGTGATCGCCAACAGCTTTATCTTCACCGGGCTCTATCAGGCGCTGTTGCGCAGCGGCGACTACGATCGCGATCGCGATACGCTGTTTTGGATGAACCTCGGGGTCGGCCTGGCCGGGGCCGCGGTCATTGCCGCTGTCGGCCTCTGGGCTGGCGGCCTGGAATCGCCGGTGGGCCGGACGATGCTGAGCCTGGCGCCGCTGCCCATCGCGCTGGTCTGGATCGCCTGGAACGAGGCGCAACTGGTGCGGGACAAGCGCACCCGCGCGGCCAGCCTCTATGTCGCCGTCGCGGAGGTGAGCGCGCTGGCGGCCGTCTGGGTGCTCTTGGAGCAGGGCTGGGGCGTCGGCGCGCTGGTTGCCGGGCGCTATGTCTCGACGCTGACGGGTCTGATCCTGACCACGGCGCTGGTCCGCGCGGTGCCGCGACTGCGGATGGCGCGGGCGGGCGCGGCGGCGGCGCGCAAGACGGCGCTGCCGCTCTGGGGCACGACCACGCTGGGGATGTTCTCCAACTACGGGGCGGACCTGATCCTGGGCGCGTTCCTCACCCCCGCGGCGGTGGGGGCCTATCGGAGCGGCGCCCGGATCTCGGTGACTGCGGGCGATCTGGTGATGCAGCCTCTGAACATGCTCAGCTGGTCGCGTTTCACGAGGCTAGAGCGCGAGGGCGACCGCGACGGGATGCAGGTGGCGTGGCGCGAGAACATGGCGCTGGGCGCGGCGATCCTCTGGCCGACGCTGTTGTCCATCGCGGTGCTGGCGGTGGAGCTGATCACTGTGGTCTTCGACGAAAGCTGGTTGCCCGCGGCGCCCATCGTGGTGCTGCTCTGTGCCGCGCGGGGGATGGGGTTCGTCGCGGCGCTGCTCGACCCTGTGCTCCTGTCGAACGGGCGGGGGGCGTTGCAGGTCCGCGTGCGCCTGGCCAATGCGGTGATCCTCCTGGCGCTGTTGCTGGGCATCGGGCGGTTCAGTGGCGAAGCGGCGGCGATGGCCCATGTGCTGACCGGGTTCAGTGTGGCAGGCCTGGGCCTCTGGGCCATCGGTCATGTGCTGGGCCTGGGCTGGCGCGCCATCCTGGCCCCGTTCGCCCCCGCCGCAGCGCTCACGGTAGCGACGGCGGGGGTGCTGGCCGCGACCGCGCCGATCCGCGCCGACCTTGGGCCAGGCGCGGGGCTGGCCCTGGCGGTCGGCGCGGTGGCGGTTCTGTGGTTCACCGCGATGGCCATCGCGGTCCGCCGCCGCATCCTGGTCCTGCCCACGCCGTGAGGCGGCGGGTTACCGCGCGAACTTCTTGAACTTCACGCGTTTGGGCTCCAGCGCGTCCTCGCCCAGCCGCCGCTTCTTGTCCTCCTCGTAGGCCTCGAAGTTGCCCTCGAACCACTCCACACGCGCCTCGCCCTCGAAGGCGAGGATGTGGGTGCAGAGCCGGTCGAGGAAGAACCGGTCGTGGCTGATGATCACCGCGCAGCCCGCGAACTCGGCGATGGCATCTTCCAGCGCGCGCAGCGTCTCGACGTCCAGATCGTTGGTCGGCTCGTCGAGCAGGAGGACGTTGCCGCCGGACTTCAGCAGCTTGGCCATGTGCACCCGGTTGCGCTCGCCGCCCGAGAGCTGGCCCACCTTCTTCTGCTGGTCGCCGCCCTTGAAGTTGAAGGCCGAGCAGTAGGCGCGGGAGTTCATCTGCGCGTCGCCCAGGTCGATCACCTCGCCACCGCCCGAGATCTCTTCCCACACGGTCTTGCTGGGGTCGAGCGCGTCGCGGGACTGGTCGACATAGGCCAGGTCGACCGTGTCGCCATACTCCACGGTTCCGGCGTCGGGCTGTTCCTGCCCTGTCAGCATTCGGAACAGCGTAGTCTTGCCCGCGCCGTTCGGGCCGATCACCCCCACGATCCCGCCGGGCGGCAGCGAGAACGACAGGTCCTCGATCAACAGCTTGTCGCCCTTGGCCTTTTTCAGCCCCTCGACCTCGATCACCTTGGCGCCCAGCCGCTGCGCCGCGGGGATGATGATCTGCGCGCGGCCGAGCTTTTCCCGCTCGGACTGTTGGGCCAGCTCGTTGTAGGCGGTGATGCGGGCCTTCGACTTGGCCTGCCGCGCCTTGGCGCCCTGGCGGATCCATTCGAGCTCGCGTTCCAGCGTCTTCTGCTTGGACTTGTCCTCGCGCGCCTCCTGGCTCAGGCGCTTGGCCTTCTGCTCCAGCCAAGAGGAGTAGTTGCCCTCGTAAGGAATGCCTCGGCCGCGGTCGAGTTCGAGGATCCAGCCGGTGATGTCGTCGAGGAAATAGCGGTCGTGGGTGACGACGAGGATGGTGCCGGGATACGCGATCAGGTGGTTTTGCAGCCAAGCGATGGTCTCGGCGTCGAGGTGGTTCGTCGGCTCGTCGAGGAGCAGCATCTCGGGCGCTTCGAGCAGCAGGCGGCACAGCGCCACACGCCGCGCCTCGCCACCCGACAGCGTCGCCGGCATCGCGTCGTCGGGGGGGCAGCGCAGCGCCTCCATGCTGACGTCGATCTGGGCGTCGAGATCCCACAGATTCTGCGCGTCGATCTCATCTTGGAGCTTGGCCATCTCGTCGGCCGTCTCGTCGGAGTAGTTCATGGCGAGTTCGTTGTAACGCTCTAGGATCGCCTGCTTTTCGGCGACGCCCAGCATGACGTTCTCGCGCACGGTCAGCTCGGGGTCGAGATGCGGCTCCTGCGGGAGATAGCCGACCTTGGCGCCTTCGGCGGCCCAGGCCTCGCCCTGGAAGTCCTTGTCGAGCCCGGCCATGATCTTGAGCAGCGTCGACTTGCCCGCGCCGTTGACGCCGACGACGCCGATCTTGACCCCGGGGAGGAAGTTGAGGCGGATGTTCTCGAACAGCTTCTTGCCGCCCGGAATGGTCTTGCTGACGCCATCCATGTGATAGACGAACTGATAGGCTGCCATGCTGCGCTCCGCCGAATAAGGGTCGGGCGGGGATGTAACCGTCCGGCGGGCCAGGTGCAATGCGGCCAGTGGCGGCGGCGCTCCGCCGCTCAGGCCTCGAGCGTGACGGGGCGCCCGTGGGGCGTGCGGCGATAGGCGTCTTCCCACGCTGCCTTGCGGGTGGCGACGGTGGCGGGGTCGAGGCCCGGAACCGGCGCGGTCAGCCGTTCCAGGGTCGCCAGGTAGGCGGTCCAGTAGCCCGCGTCATCGTCCGGCATCTGGGTCAGGGCCGTGCTCAATGCGCTCGAAAACGCCCCGGGGTCGATCCGTCCCTCGGCCTTGAGCGCCTCGGCCAGGGCGTGGGCCTGCAAATGCCACGCCTCGGACATGGGGCGCTCAGGGCGCATCGAGATAAGGCTCCCACAGATCGAGGCGCACCTCGTCGCGGGGGTCGGCGTCGTCCCACAGGTCCGATGCGGCAAAGGCGACGGTGTAGAGATGGTGCGCCGTTTCCGTGCCGTGGGCGCAGGCGTCTGGGAAGAGGTGCGCGCCGTGGTGGGCGGTGACGGTGCCCTGGGCGGCGCGGGCATAGGCGGGCAGGCGGGTGTGGCCGCGGGGACCTGCGCGGGCGGTGCGCACACGGTCGCCCGGGGCGAAGCGGGGCGGTGCGGTGGCAGGGCGGTCGAAGACCGCCTCGTTGGCCTTGAGCGCCTCCCGCGCGGCGGCGAGGTCGCGGGGGGCGGCCGGGGGCGCCTGTGTGGTTGCATGGCCTGCGACGGCCTCGTCCAGCGTGACCTGACCGGCGAGGATCAGGCCCGCCATGTCGCGCAGGCACCATTTCTCGAAATAGGGGGCGGCCAGATAGTGGGCCGGCGGGATCTGTTCGAGGATCCAACGGGTGTGATCGATGTTGCGATAGCCCACGGCCACGTTCTTGCTAAGTGCCCATTGCCGCCGTTCCCAGTCGTGGCGGAAGGGCGGGGCGTCCACGTCGACAGGTCCGAAGCCCTGGCGCCCGCCCAGGTCGTGAGGGCCGTCCATCAGACCGGCCCCAGGTCGCGTTGGGTGCCGATCATGCTGTCGCGGGTGACGAGCGCGGCCAGTCGGTCCGCGTCCCACCCTTCGGTCCCGGCGGGGCGCTGGGGCACGACGAGGTAGCGCAGCTCGGCCGTCGAATCCCAGATCCGCACGCCGCAGTCCTCGGGCAGGGTCACGCCGAACTCGGCCAGGACGGCGCGGGGTTCGCGCACGGCGCGGGCGCGGTAGGCGTTCGAGCGGTACCAGACCGGCGACATGCCGAGGAGCGCGAAGGGATAGCACGAGCACAGGGTGCAGACGACGAGGTTGTGGACGGTCGCGGTGTTCTCGACCGCCTTGAGATGGCCGGTTGCGTGGCCGTGGCAGCCCATCTCGCGCACCGCCGCGGCGGCGTCGGTCAGCAGGCGGGCGTGGAACGCGGGCTCGGTCCACGCGCGGGCGACGACATGGGCGCCGCGCTTGGGGCCCACCTCTTCGTCGTAGAGGCGGATCCAGGCGTCCAGCGTCTCCTGCGCCACCAGCCCCTTTTCCACCGCGAGGCTCTCCAACGCCTTGACGCGCAAGGCGGGGTCCGAGGGCAGATGGCTGTGCAGGTGGCGGTGGACCGCCGCGGCGTCGGTGGGATCGGGACCGTCATGCATGGGGGCGATCCTGGCCGGGCCGCCCGCCGCCGTCAACGCCGCTCAGCCGCCGGCGCGGCGCAGCCGTCCGCCCAGGTCCACGATCCGGCGCAGATAGCTGGCCGCGATGCAGTCACGGTCGGCGCCGCAGGCGTCGCGGTCCCCGCGCAGCCAGCGATTCTGCTCGGCGTCGTCGCGGGCGGCCTTTTGCGCGCCGTAGACCGCCCCGAGGGCGGCGTCGAGGTCGGCCAGAGTCTCGTCCGAGCAGATCGCCCGTTCCGTCGCGTTCAGCCGGGAGGCGTCGCACCACGGGCGCATCAGCGGGTCGGGACCCCGCACCGGCGCGTTGGCCAAAGCGGCGATCCGGTCGCGATAGGCGCGCTCGATGCAGAACAGGTCGCGGCCGCAGACGTCGCGCTCGTTGCGGAGCCAATCGTTCTGATCGGCCATCGACACGCGCCCGGCGGCGGCGTCGAAGGCGGCGTTCAGCCGGGCGTCGAGATCCAGCAGGATGTTGTCGTTGCAGATCGTCGCCTCGGTGGGGTTGAGCCCGCCGTTGCGGCACCAGTCTGCGGCGGTCGCCGCTGCGGGCGCGGCCAGGAGGGCGAGGGCGAGAAAGGCGCGGCTGAGCATGGGCGGTCTCCTTTGCCGGGGAAAACCGCCGTGCGGGGCATTCCGTTCCGGCCGCGTGCCCGCGGCGCCCGGCCCCGCGGGGCAGTTTTCGCCTTAGGCGAGGATATTTGACAAGGGAAGTTCGGGGTGGGCCGCCCCGCGGGGAGGCGGCCCGGGGACGCCTCAGTCGCCCAGGGCGATGCCTTCGCGGCGCGGGTCGGCCGCGCCTTCGAGCGTGTCGCCGATGCGAATGGCGTGCAGCCCCGAGGTCAGTCCGCGCACGGAGGTCTCGTAGCCCAGCTCTTGCAACGCGGCGTCGAGGTCGGTTGCGGCGGTGCCCTCTTCCAGGTCGAAGGTGCCGAACCGGTTCACCAGATGCGGCGCCGACACCGCCTCTTGCACGTTCATCCCCCAGTCCACGTGGTTGACGATGGTCTGGGCGACGTAGCCGATGATCCGGCTGCCGCCGGGGGAACCGATGACCAGGTAAGGCTGATCGTCCTTCATCACGATGGTGGGCGCCATGGACGACCGCGGCCGCTTGCCCGGCTCGACCCGGTTGGCGATGGGCACGCCCGCGTCATGGCTGCGGAAGGAAAAGTCGGTGAGCTCGTTGTTCAGCAGGAAGCCACCGGGCGCCATGACCCGCGAGCCGAAGCCGTTTTCGATGGTGGTGGTCATGCTGAGCGCATTGCCGTCGGCGTCGACGATGGAGATGTGGCTGGTAGAGGGAAACTCGATGGAGGTGTCGTCGGCCCAGTTCAGCGCGTGGTCCCATTCCGGCTCGCCCGGCGCGACCTCTTCGAGCGCCATGTCGGTCGACAGGAGTTCGGCGCGGGCGGCGAGGTAAGCGGGGTCGACGAGGCCCTCGACCGGCACCGGCACGTAGTCGCTGTCGGCCATGTAGCGGCCGCGGTCGGCGAAGGCGAGGCGCGAGGCATCGCCGATGAGCCGCCACGCATCGGCCGAGTCCGGCCCCATGGCCGCGAGGTCGACGGTGTCGAGCATCCCGAGGATCTGGCCGACGGTGAGGGCGCCGGACGACGGCGGGCCCATGCCGCAGACGTCGTGGTCGCGGTATTCTGCGCAGACCGCGGGCCGTTCGACCACGTCGTAGAGCGCCAGATCGGTCATGGACAGAACGCCCGGATTGCCCTCGGCCCCCTGCACCGCCTGGACGATCCCGGCGGCGATCGGGCCGGTGTAGAAGGCGTCGGCCCCCTCGGCGGCGATGGCCCGCAGGGTCTCGGCATAGGCAGCGTTGGTCAGGGTGTCGCCCTCGGCGATCGCCGTGCCGCCGGGAAAGAAATACTCGGTCGTGGCCGCGAAGCGGTTCAGCCGCTCGTCGGAGGAGACCAGTTGTGCCAGGCGGGGCGATACGGCGAACCCGTCTTCGGCGTGGGCGATGGCGGCGTCGAAGAGGCTGCCCCAGTTGGCCCGGCCCCACTTGCGGTGCGCGACCTCCATCAGGCGCGGGGTTCCTGGCGTGCCGACCGACCGGCCCCCGACGACGGCGTCCCAGAAGCCTAGGGGCTCGCCCGCGTCGTCCTGGAACAGCCGCGGCGTCGCGGCCAGCGGCGCGGTCTCGCGGCCGTCGAGCGTGGTCAGTTCGCCGCTCGCGGCATCGTAGTAGACCAGGAAGGCGCCCCCGCCCAGGCCCGAGGACTGCGGCTCGACCAGGCCGAGCACCGCCTGGACGGCGACCATGGCGTCGGCGGCGCTGCCTCCGGCCTCGAGCACCGCGACGCCGGCCTCGACGGCCAGCGGATTGGCGGCGGCGACCATGTAGCTCTGGGCGGTGACGGGTTCGCCCGCCATCTTGGCCTCCATCGCCGCAGCGGCGGCCTCGGACACGTCGAAGGCGAACGCCTCCGCCTCGATCTCGGTCTCCGGCGCGACGCTGTCGGTGGCCTGCTGGGCATAGGCCGGCAGCGCCAGAAGCGCGGCCAGGGCGGTTGTGCGGGCGAGTAGGGTGGGCATTGCGGATCCTCCTGCGGCAACTTCCCCTATGGTGTGCCGCCCTGACGCAGGGGCAAGCGGAAAGTGCGCCTGGGCGCCGGGTCTGTCCGCGCCCGGCGCGGTTGTCTATGCTCGGGCCGAAGACGAGGAGGACGCCCATGACCTATCGCCCCGCCGAGGACCGCTATGACCGGATGGTCTATCGCCGCTGCGGCCGCTCGGGGGTCAAGCTGCCGGCGGTGAGCCTGGGCCTGTGGCACAATTTCGGCGACGATACGCCCCACGGCATGCGGCGATCGATCTGCCGCACCGCCTTTGATCACGGGATCACCCATTTCGATCTGGCGAACAACTACGGCCCGCCGCCGGGCAGCGCCGAGACGGCATTCGGCGAGATCCTGCGGACCGACTTTGCCGGGTATCGCGACGAACTGATCGTGAGTTCCAAGGCGGGCTACGACATGTGGCCCGGGCCCTATGGCGAGTGGGGCAGCCGCAAATATCTGATCGCGTCCTGCGACCAGAGCCTACGGCGTTTGGGCCTCGACTATGTCGACATCTTCTATTCCCACCGCTTCGACCCCGACACCCCGCTGGAAGAGACCATGGGCGCGCTCGACCACATCGTCAGGTCGGGGCGGGCGCTCTATGCCGGGATCTCGTCCTACAACACCGCGCGGACACGCGAGGCGGTCGCGATCCTGGAGGGGCTGGGCACGCCCTGTCTGATCCACCAGCCGAGCTACAACATGCTGAACCGATGGGTCGAACGCGACCGGCTGCGCGAGACGCTGGCAGACATGGGCGTGGGCGCCATCGCGTTTACGCCTCTGGCGCAAGGGATGCTGACCAAGAAATACCTCGGCGGCATCCCCGAGGACAGCCGCGCGGCGCAAGACAAATCGCTCGACGCCGGGACGATCACGGACGCGGCGCTGGACAGCATCCGGCGGCTGAACGACATCGCCGCCCGCCGGGGTCAGAGCCTGGCGCAGATGGCCATCGCCTGGGTGCTCAGGGGCGACGGCATCACCTCGGCCCTGATCGGCGCGTCTCGGCCCGAGCAGGTGGCCGAGTGTGCGGGCGCGGCGGCGCGGCTGGACTTCACCGACGAGGAACTGGCCGAGATCGACGCGGTGAGCGGGGAGCGTGACATCAATCTCTGGTCCGCCTCGTCCGAAGGGGTCTGACGCGCGTGCGGCAGGGTTGGCCCGTGGCGCGGGCGGGGCAGGTGGTGGGCCTGTTGGGCGGGTCGTTCGATCCGCCCCATGGCGGGCATCTCCACATCACCGAAGAGGCGCTGGTCCGCTTCGGGCTCGACCGGGTCTGGTGGCTGATCACGCCGGGCAACCCGCTCAAGGAACGGGGGCCCGCACCCCTGGCCGACCGCCTGGCCGCTGCGACGGCGCTGGTCGATCACCCGCGGGTGTCCGTCACCGGGCTGGAGGCCGACCTGGGCACGCGGTTCACCGCCGAGACGCTGGCGGCGCTCATGGCGCGCTATCCCGGCGTGCGCTTCGTCTGGCTGATGGGGGCCGACAACCTGGCGCAGCTCCACCGCTGGGACCGCTGGACGCAGATCGTGGAGACGGTTCCGCTGGGCGTGCTGGCCCGGCCGGGTCAGCGCATCTCGGCGCGGTTCTCGGTCGCGGCGCGGCGCTATCGCTGGGCCAAGCTGCCGCCCAGCGCGGCGCGGCGTCTGGGGCAGAGTGAACCGCCGTGCTGGTGCTTCGTTAACATTCCCATGCGGCCCGACAGTTCGACCGCGCTCAGGGCCCAGGGTGCCTGGCCGGGCGGAGCGGACGCTTGAAGCGGGCGCCCCGGCGCGGTTAAGACAAGACGGTGTAACGGTATGGCTGACAGAGACATGGTAACGCGGCGCGAGGTGATTGCGGGGCTGTGCGCCCTGGGGGCGGCTCCGGCCTGGGCGGAGGCACCGGAGCGGTCGATCCGCCCGGCCCCGCGCGCGCCCGATTTCTACAAGACCGCCGTGCCGTCGCCAGAATCCCTGATCGCCGACGCGCGGCTCGGGGGGAAGGTCAGCTTCGTCGTCGCAGATGCCCGGACCGGCCGAGTTCTGGAGAGCCACAAACCGCTGCTGCCGCAGCCGCCGGCCAGCACGGCCAAGGCGCTGACCGCGTTATACGGGCTCGACACCCTGGGCGCCGATCACCGCTACGAGACGCGGCTGATCGCCACCGGGCCGCTGGAGAACGGTCGAATCGACGGCGATCTGGTGCTGGCCGGCGGCGGCGATCCGACGCTCGACACGGACGGCCTGGCCGAGCTGGCCGCGGCGCTCAAGGACGCGGGGCTGCGCGAAGTCGGCGGGGCGTTCCGCATCTGGACCGGCGCACTGCCCGAGGTCTACGAGATCGACGTCGAACAGCCAGACCATGTGGGCTATAATCCCGCTTTGGGCGGGTTGAACCTGAACTTCAACCGCGTGCATTTCGAGTGGAAGCGCGGCGGCGGCAGCTACACCGTCACCATGGACGCGCGGTCGGCCAAATATCGCCCCCGCGTGTCGATGGCGCAGATGCGGGTCGTGAACCGCAAGGTGCCGATCTACACCTACGAGAACGGCGGCGACCGGGACCAATGGACGGTGGCCCAGGCGGCGCTGGGGGACGGCGGAGCGCGGTGGCTGCCCGTGCGGCGGCCGGGGCTCTATGCTGGGGAGGTGTTCCAGTCGCTGGCGCGGTCCCACGGCATTGCGCTGGGCGGGATCGAGCGGGCCGAGGCGGCGCCTCGGGGCACGACCCTCGCGTCGCGGGCCAGCCCGCCGCTGACCCGCATCGTGCGGGACATGCTGAAATACTCCACCAACTCCACCGCCGAAATCGTCGGCATGAGCGCCTCGCACGCGCGGGACGGCGATGTGGCGGCGCTGCCTCAGTCGGCCACCATCATGAACGCCTGGCTCCAGACCACTGTGGGCCTGCGGTCGGTGAGTCTGGAGGATCACTCCGGGTTGGGCGACGACAGCCGCATCACCGCGCGCGACATGGTGACGGCGATGGTGAAGAACGGCCCGGACGGCCCGCTGGCCGATCTGATGAAAGGTTTCGACGTGAGCGAGGCGGCGCCGAACGCCACCGTGCGGGCCAAGACCGGCACCCTGAACTTCGTCAGCGCGCTGGCGGGGTTCGTGACCCAAGGGGGGCAGCCGCCGCTGGCCTTTGCGATCTTCTGCGCCGACACGGATCGGCGCGATGCGCTGACCGTCGCCCAAAGAGAGCGGCCCGAGGGCGGCCGCGCCTGGGCCCGCCGCGCGCGGTCGCTCCAGCGCGAGCTGATTGCGCGCTGGAGCGTGGTGCATTCCGCCTGACGGCGATCAGGCGCGGGCAGTGCCGCCGCGCGGTCCGGCGAAGAACCAGATGATGAAGCCGATGACCGGAAGGATCAGCACGAGCAGGGTCCAGAGAATCTTGGAGCCCGTGGAGGCGCTGCTGGTCAGGATATTGTAGAGCGCGTAGACGTCCGCGATCACGACGATCAGGCCGACGATGCCATATTCCATAGTGTGTCACCTTCTAAAGAAACCATGCGGTCGGGGCCGCTTCTGCCCATAAAACGGCGCGTCACCACGAAAAAGTTCCGCAGAGATTTGGAACCGGGAGGGAGGGATCCGCACTGTGCAGGCAAATGCCTCTGTGCAAGTGCTTGAAAAGGAGACCGCAATGAAAGCCGGATCCACTATCGCCATCGCCGCCGTCGTGGCCATCGCCGTCGCCGCCGGGTTCTACTTCATCGACATCGAGCAGACGCAGGAGGCCCGCCTCCCCGACGTCGACGTGAATGTCGAGGCGGGCGAGCTGCCCGAGTTCGACGTGCAGACCGGATCGATCTCGCTGACCGAGGAGCAGGTGGACGTGACCGTGCCCGAGGTCGAGGTGACGACCACCGAAAAGACGCTGACCGTGCCGAGCCTCAACATCGAGCCGGCGCCGGAAGGCGACAACCGCGTGGCCGCGAACCAGGCCGACTGAGCCGCGCATTTGCGCGAGACGTGACCTCTGGGGCGTCCTTCGGGGCGCCCCAACTCGTTTGTCAGAGCGTCATGTGCCTGGCGCGGGCGCCGCGTTCGATGGCCGCGGCGTGCAGACGGCCGATGCTCAGTTCGTGGCGGATTTCCTCCAGCAGCCTGAGTTCGTCGTCCCCCAGGGTGCCGTCCGCGGCGGCCACGTCGCAGGCCAGCGCATACGCCGTCTCGAACAACTTTTCCGGCAGATGCTCGCGGATCAGACCGAAGAGCGCGTCGAGCCCCTCTTCTTCGGAAAACAGATCGAACACGACTTCGGACACGCCGCGGATCCGGTCCTGGTCGTAGCCGTTGAAGACGGGCAGGTGGTTGACGATCCGCTCGATGGTCAGCAGCTCGCTGGTGCTCATCCGCTCGTCCGATGCCGACGTGGCCACCATCACCGCGACGAGGCTGTCCTGCGGCGTCATGGAATGGGAGAAGTCGGTCACGTGCGCTCCTGTCTGCGGCGTCCCGGGCGGACATTATTGACCTCGCGACGGGACGGCAATAGGGACTGGCGCTTGTTGGAACGCCCCGGCGGGGCGGTGATGGAGCGTGTGATGAGCGATCTGAGGGACGCGGCGATGCAGTCGAAGGCCTGGCCTTTCGAAGAGGCGCGTCGCCTGATCAAACGTTACGAGGCCGCGCCGCCCAAGAAGGGGCATGTCCTGTTCGAGACGGGCTATGGGCCGTCGGGGCTGCCGCATATCGGGACGTTCGGCGAGGTGCTGCGCACGACCATGGTGCGGCGCGCTTTCGAAGTGTTGTCCGACATCCCGACGCGGCTGATCTGCTTCTCCGACGACATGGACGGGCTGCGCAAGGTGCCCGACAACGTGCCGAACCGCGAGGCGCTGGCCGAGCATTTGCAGAGGCCGCTGACCCGGGTGCCCGATCCGTTCGGCGAGTACGAAAGCTTTGGCCACCACAACAACGCGATGTTGCGGCGGTTTCTCGACACCTTTGGGTTCGAGTACGAGTTCTACTCGGCGGCCGAGTTCTATGCCTCGGGGCGGTTCGACGCGACGCTTCTGCTGGCCTGCGAGCGCTACGATGCGCTGATGGAGGTGATGCTGAAGAGCCTGCGCGAGGAGCGTCAGGCGACATATTCGATCTTTCTGCCGATCAGTCCCACGACGGGGCGCGTGCTATACGTGCCGTTGAAGGAGGTGACGGCGGACGGCCACATCACCTTCGACGACGAGGACGGCACCGAGACGACCCTGCCCGTCACCGGCGGCAATGTGAAGTTTCAGTGGAAGCCGGACTTCGGTGCGCGCTGGGCGGCGCTGGGCGTCGATTTCGAGCCCTATGGCAAAGAGCACGCGCCGAACACGCCGATCTATTCCGAGATCTGCCGCATCCTCGGCGGGACGCCGCCCGAGGTGTTCACCTATGAGCTGTTTCTCGACGACAAGGGCTCGAAGATTTCCAAGAGCCAGGGCAACGGCATCTCCATTGACGAGTGGCTGCGCTATGCGTCGACCGAGAGCTTGTCCTATTTCATGTATCAAAAGCCCAAGACGGCCAAGCGTCTGTATTTCGACGTGATCCCCAAGGCGGTGGACGAGTATCACCAGCAACTGCGCGCCTACGCCGATCAGGACGCCAAGGCGCGGCTGGCGAACCCGGTCTACCACATCCACGGCCACAACGTGCCGGGGTCCAACATGGTGGTGTCGTTCGCCATGCTGCTGAACCTTGCGAGCGTGGCGGCGGCCGAGGATTCCGAAACGCTCTGGGGGTTCATCCGCCGCTATGCGCCCGAGGCGGGGCCCGAGACACACCCGGATCTCGACGCCGCGGCCGAGCGGGCGGTGCGCTATTACAACGACTTCGTCAAGCCGGCGAAGGTGTATCGCGCCCCCGACGCGCGCGAGCGCGCGGCGCTCGCGGACCTGGCCGGGAGATTGCGCGCGTGGGACGGCGGGCGCGATGCCGAAGCGCTCCAATCCGAGGTGTTCGCGGTGGGCAAGGCGCACGGGTTCGAGCCGCTGCGCGACTGGTTCCGTGCGCTCTATGAGGTGCTCTTGGGCGCGAGCCAGGGGCCGCGGTTCGGCGGGTTTGTCGCGCTCTACGGCGTGGAGGAGACGGCGGCGCTGATCGACCGGGCGCTGGCCGGCGACCTGGCCCAACCCGCGGAGGCGTGATCCCGGCGCACGTTGACCGGGCGCGCGCGCCGCCTACCGTTCACTGGGTGCAGCGATCGGGAGGATCGACGATGAGACGATGGATTGCAGCGGCCGCAGTGGCCGCGGTCCTGGCCGGTGGCGCCGCGGCCGAGGAGACGCCGGACGCGGCCATTCGCGGGGTGATCCAGAGCCAAATCGACGCTTTCCTCGCCGACGATTTCGCCACCGCGTTCACCTATGCCTCGCCGATGATCAAGCGGATCTTCGGCACGGCGGACCGGTTCGGCGGGATGGTGCGCCAGGGCTATCCCATGGTCTATCGTCCCAGCGACGTGCGCTTCGTCGAGGCGCGCGAGGCGGGCGGCGCGGTGTTTCAGAAGGTGCTGATGCGTGGCCCCGCAGGCGCCTATCACCTGCTGGAATACGAGATGATCCCGACGCCCGACGGCTGGCAGATCAACGGCGTCCGGCTGTTGGAGGCCGCCCAACTCGGCGCCTGAGCGCACGCTCCGCTGAGACCGCGTTAAAGCCCCACTGCTACCCCTTTGCGCCGACCCGGAGGCTTGCGTCCGGTGGCCAGCGCCCGCCCGGTTCGCGCCCCCGCGCCGTTCGGGGCGCGCGCCGACAGAAAGGGATAGCGATGAACAAGGCGATCACCGACGGTCTGGTCCTCATGCCGCCGCCGTTTGCGGACGGGCTGACCGTGTGGTCCAGCGAGGACGGCACCCCGGGCTCGGCGACCTATCACAACGATCCCAACGCGGCGTTCGTCCCGGCCGACCAGGACTTCGGCGGCGCGCTGGAGCTGCTCAAGACCCAAGGCACGCAGAAGCTGCGCTACACCGGCGAGACGCCGCTGTTGCCGGGCTGCTATCTGCGGATCACCGCGCGGGTCAAGGCGGTGGCCGGGAACCTTCCGGCGGTTCGGATCGCCGGCTGGCCGGGACAGAACAGCACCAGCAAGGTCGGCGGCCTGGTCGAGTTCGGGCCGGCCACTCAGCTCACGGCCTATGGCGAGGTGGTCGAGGTCTCGGCCATCGTCGGCTCGGGCAGCCGCACCGGCGTCGATATGGTGTGGGGAATGCAGCCCGTGTTCGGCCATTTCGGTCTGGACCTCACCGGTCCCAACGGCGGCGTCGTGCGCATCGACGACATCGCGATCGAAGACGTCACCTCGGTGTTCCTGCGCAAGATGATGGACTGGGTCGACGTCCGCGACTACGGGGCCAAGGGCGATGGCTCGACCGACGATAGCGCCGCGTTCGAGGCGGCAGACGCCGCCGCCGACGGGCGCACGGTGCTGGTATCGGCGGGGACCTACCGGCTGAACCAGAACGTGACCATGGCTAACACCGTGCGCTTCGAGGGGCAGGTGACGATGCCGGTGGCCAGCCGCCTGGTTCTGCGCAAGAATTTCGACCTGCCGACCTATATCGACGCCTTCGGCGACGAGGTGGAGGCGTTCAAGAAGGCGGTGCAGGCGCTGCTCAACAACGCCGACCACGAGAGCCTGGACCTGGGGGGGCGGCGGATCGACGTGACCGAACCCATCGACGTGGCCGCCGCGGTCGAGAATCAGAGCGCCTATGAGATCCGCCGCGTCATCCGCAACGGCCAGTTCAACGTGCAGTCGAGCGCGGCCTGGACCACCGGCGTGGTGACCTCCACCGCCTCCTACAACACCTCCAACCCCAAGCGCCTCACCAACGTCTCGAACGTGGCCAATATCGAAGTGGGCGCGCGGGTGTCGGGCAATGGGGTGGGCCGCGAGGTCTATGTCACCTCCCGCAACGTGGGCGGCGGCACGCTCGATCTGTCTCAGCCGCTCTACGGCGCCAACCCGAGCCAGAGCTACACGTTCTCCCGCTATCGCTATGTCCTAGACTTCTCTGGGTTTTCCAAACTCAGCAAGTTCACTCTGACCGACATCGAGTTCCAGCTCGACGGCCGGTGCTCGGGCATCATGATGGCGCCCGAGGGCGAGACGTTCCACGTCAAGGACTGCTTCATCACCAAGCCCAAGGACCGGGGGATCACCTCGCCCGGGCGCGGCTGCCAAGACTTGCAGATCGACCGCTGCCACTTCATCTCGAACGAGCAACAGCTCGCCGCGACCCAGCGGGTGTCGGTGGGCTTTAACGTCAACGCCAACGACGCCAAGATCCGCGATAGCCGATTCCAGCGTCTGGGCACCACCATGGTCCTGTTCGGCAACGGCCACCTGATCGTCGGCAACCACTGGTTCCAGGGGGACAACGTGGTCAACGGACCGCGGACCCCTGGCCTGATCCTGACCGAAACGAACGTCAAGACGGTGATCACCGGCAACTACATCGACAACAGCTTTATCGAGTGGACGAACGAGCACGATGCCGAGCCGAGCTTTGCCAGCGAGTTCAGCTTTGGCGGGCTGACGATCACCGGCAACATCTTCACCGCCAACGACGTCGCATCGAGCTTTAGCTGGATCGTGGTGAAGCCCTATGGGGCGGGGCATTTTCTGCAAGGCTTCCACGTCACCGGCAACACGTTCAAGTCGCTTAATGGCTCCATCGACCGGGTCGAGCGGGTGGACTCCAGCTTTGCCGGGCTCGACCTGTCGCAGTCGCGAGAGGTGTCGTTTGCCGCGAACACGTTCAACGGCGTGTCGCAGCGCACCATCAACCCGGTGACGCTGGAGTTCAGCCAGCCGAACAATGCGCAGACCTGGACGCTCGACCCCTCGGACTATCTGCCCTTCGGCGGGTGGACCCGGACGGTGACGGGGCTGGTGCCCGACGGCGACATCCTGACCTCCGGCGCGGCGGGGGTGTTCGACATGCCCGCGATCACGCCGCTCGACGGCGCGGGCAACGACCGGGTGCGGCTGGACTGGTCGGTGCCGGCGCGGGGGCGGGTGCAACTCACGGTGCGGATGGACAAGCCGGTCTAGCGTCCTAGGACGGCACCCTTCTCCCAGGCAGCACGCTGCGCCCGGCGCGACGCCGGGCAGCGCCGTCCCCCCCCACGGGGCGGCGCAGCGCCCGCCACTCAGCGGCCGCTGTCCGACCCAAGGCTCGCACTTCCCGCCGGCCTCAGAACTCCATCCAGGTGCCGACGAAGACGCCGCGGCGGTGCCCTCCGACCACCTGTTGCGTCACTCCGATCTCGGTCCTGAGGGTGGGGGATAGGCGGTGGACGTAGGAGGGCGCCAGCGTCACCGACCCGCCGCCCCGGTCGTGATAGCCGCGCACCTGCACGACGACGTGGGCATCGGGGCGGGGCGAGATGCCGAAGGTTGCGTCGACCTTGGCCCAGTGGTCGCCGCTCTTGAGGCCCAGGGCCACCGTCGCCTCGACCCCGGCCCAGCCTGAACCCGCCCGCGTCTCGACCTCCCGGCCCCAGGACAGGCCGGGGACCAGCACGACCTCGGACGGCCTCCCCAGTGGGTGGCGGACGCCCAGTCCGAGCTCCGCTGCCGCGAACGTCCCCTCGACCGGCGGCGTCAGCGGGGCGCGCAGAAACATATGCGCCTCCTTCAACCCGCCGCTGCCCCGTCCGGCCCGCCATCCGAAGGTCAGATCTCGCCCCAGCCCGTATTCGAAATAGGCCGAGTTGTAGGCCGACGACGGCCCCGACCCGGCCCGCGACAGATCGCGCGAGAACGACAGAAAGGCGCGCCCGGTGTCCCTCGGCCAAGCGCCCGCCGAGGCCTCGGCAGCCGTGAGAGCGGCCACCAGCGCGGCGAGGGCGGCGATCCAGAGGCGGAGCGGCAGGGTCATCGCGCCAGGGGACCGGTTCGGCGTTAACGATAGGTTAACGAGCCGCCGATGTGATGTGGATCAAGGTCGGGGCCGGAACGGCGTGGCAGGCTCTCGGGGCCGAGCCTGGGAAGGATCCTGCCATGTACGACAATATTCTGATACCCGTCGCCCCCGATCACAGCCACGATCCGGCCGAGGCGCTGGCCGTGGCCCGGCGGCTGGCCTCGCCGGGTGCGCGCATCACCGCCTTGTCGGTCTGCGATTCGACCCCCGGCTACGTCGCCGCCGAGATGCCCGTCGCGCTGATCGAGGACACCCGCACCGAGGTGCTGCAAGAGTTGCGCGCCGATTTCAAGGCGGAGGCCGATGTCGAGGTCAAGGTGATGCATGGCCATGCCGCGACGACCATCCTCCAGGTGGCCAAGGACGATGGCCACGACCTGATCGTCGTCGCCTCGCACCGCCCGGGGCTCCAGGACATCTTTCTCGGCTCCACCGCGGCGCGGGTGGTGCGGCACGCGCAGTGCTGCGTTCACGTGCTGCGCTGACGTGATAGTCTGGGGGCGAGGAGGATCGCCCCCATGACCACCATCTCCGCCGACACCGACCGTCAAACCGTCCTGACCACGTTCGAGACCAGCCCCGGCACCTGCCAGGATCTGTTGGAAGCGCTGGAGGACGCCTATCGCGCCTTCATCAGTCGGCAGCCGGGGTTCGTTTCCGCCGCGCTGCATGTGAACGACGCCCAGACCCGGATCGCAAACTACTCGCAATGGGCCCGTCGCGAGGATTTCCAGGCGATGCTGCGCTCCGACGAGATGCGCCGCCGCAACCGCGAGATCGCGCAGCTCTGCACCCGATTCGAGCCGGTGATGTACGATGTGGCCGCCGTGCTGGACGGTCCCGCAGACTGACCCGGCATAATTTCGCCACAGCGGTGGGGTAGTCCCCCCGGCGGAGCAGGAGGCGGGCATGGCAGACCAGCAGGTCGAACGGCGGCGGGTGTTCTACATCCCCGGTTACGATCCGATACATCCGCGCCGCTACCGCGAGCTCTACCGCCGCGAGGCGGCCGCCCAGGCCGAGATCTCGGGCTACGAGATCGGGCTGAAGCCGCGGAAGGGCCCGCGCTATGGCTGGCGCGTCTCCGCCCGGATCGAGGGCGCGCCGGTGATCGCCGACGTCGAGGTGCTGGTCTGGTCCGACATCGTTCGCGACAGCATGGCCAGCGGCATTCTGGCCACCTATGCGCAGCTCGCGCGCACCGCCTGGACCTATATCGCATCTGGCACGCTCAGGCGGCTGATGTGGCTGAGGAAGGGACCGGTGATCGCGGCGCTCTATCCCGTGGGGATGCTGCTCTTGCAGCTTGCGCTCGCCTTTGCCGCAGGGCGGGCGGCGGCCGCCCTGCTGGGCTGGGCCGCCGCGGCCACCATGGGGCCGCACTGGGGCGTCGACGTGCTCGGCTGGGCATTGACGCTCGCGGCGATGGTCCCGGTCCTGCGTTGGTTCAAAGCCCGCGACAACAAGCTCTTTGCCTACTACCTCATGCACGACTACGCCTACTCGGCCCAGGCGGGTGGCGCCAACCCGCCCGAGCTGGAGGCGCGGATGGCAGCGTTCGGCGAGGTCATCGCGGCGGCCCTGGCCGACGACGTGGACGAGGTGCTGGTGGTCGGCCATTCCTCGGGCGCGCATCTGGCGGTGTCGATCCTGGCCGATCTGGTGCGCGCCGGGCGGGTGCCGGCGAACGGACCGGCGTTGGGCTTTCTCAGCCTCGGGCAGGTGATCCCGATGGTCAGCTTTCTGCCCCGCGCCCATCGCCTGCGCGCCGATCTGCATCTGCTCAGCCAGACGGACAAGCTCGCGTGGGTCGACGTGACCGCGCCCGGCGATGGCTGTGCCTTTGCGCTCTGCGACCCGGTCGCGGTGTCGGGCGTGGCGCCCGCAGACGGGCAGCGCTGGCCGCTGGTGATCTCGGCTGCGTTCACCCAGACCCTGAGCGAAGAGACGTGGGCGCGGCTGCGCTGGCGGTTCTTTCGTCTGCATTTCCAGTATCTGTGCGCCTTCGACCGGCCCGGCGACTACGACTACTTCCGCATCACCGCGGGGCCGCGAACGCTGGCCGACCGCTTTGCCGGGCGCAAGCCCTCGGCCAGCCGCATCGACGTGCCGGCGTCGCGGCACACTTCCATGGCCGCATGATCCCCCCGAAACCGGCGGCGCGGCCCGACCGGGTGTCGCTCTGGCGGTATCTGCGCCTGTTCCGCGCCGATATCCTGTCCGCGCAGCCGGCCAAGCTCTACCGCGCCTGGATGGCCGAGTTCCGCACGCCGTTCTTTCGCTCCTATCTGTGCAACGACCCCGACCTTGTGCGGCGGGTATTGCAGGAGCGGCCAATGGATTTCCCCAAATCCGACCGCATCGGCGAGGGGCTGCGCCCGCTCCTCGGCCGGTCGGTCTTTCTGACCAATGGGGCCGAGTGGCAGCGGCAGCGGCGGATCATCGACCCGGCCTTCGAGGGCGGGCGCCTGCGCGACACCTTCCCCGCGATGCTGGCGGCGGGGCAGGCGGCGGCGGCGCGGCTGTCGCCCGGGGCATGCGAGATCGAGGCCGAGACCAGCCATGCGGCGGCCGACGTGATCTTTCGCACCCTGTTCTCGATCCCCATCGAGCACGAGCTGGCCGCCGAAGTCTTTCGCGAGTTCCGCGACCATCAGCGGACTCAGCCGATCCTAAACCTTGCCGCCTTCGTGCCGCTGCCCCGCTGGATGCCGCGGCTCCACCGGCGGCGGACGCGGGCGACGGCGCGGCGGATCCGGCGGCTGATCGTGCAACTGACCGAGGCGCGCGCGGCCGAGATCGCCGCGGGCACGGCGCCGGGGGATCTTGCGACCAAGATCATGACCACCGCCGACCCGCAAAACGGTGCACGCTTCGACACGGCGGAGATGGTGGACCAGGTGGCGATCTTCTTTCTCGCCGGGCACGAGACGTCGGCCTCGGCGCTGGCCTGGGCGCTCTACCTCCTGGCCACGCATCCCGAGGCGCAGGCGCGGTGTGCCGCGGAGGCCGCCGACTTCATGGCCGATCCGACCTTCGCGCGGCTGAAGACGCTGTCCTTCACCCGCGACGTGTTCCGCGAGACCCTGCGGCTCTATCCGCCGGTCCCGATGATGGTGCGCGAGACGGTGCGGACTGAAACGTTCCGTGGCCGCACGGTCGCGCCGGGGGCGCAGGTGGTGCTGAGCCCCTGGCACCTCCACCGCCACACCCGGCTCTGGGACGCGCCCGACGACTTCGACCCCGAACGCTTCGCCGGGGAGAATGGGCGCGCCTGCCTGCGCCGCGCCTATATCCCGTTTTCTGCCGGTCCCCGGGTCTGCACCGGCGCGGGGTTCGCCATGGTCGAGGGGCCGCTCCTTCTGGCCTGTGTGCTGGCGGAGTGGCACGTCGCACCGGTCGAGGGCCGGACGCCGGTGCCCGTGGCCCATCTAACGGTCCGGTCCCGCGATGGGATTTACCTGTCGATCTCTCCGCGGTGATACGATTTTTCGTCGAAAAATCGTATCAATTCTTCGCCGAAGAATTGAGTCAGCAGATCACGCGCAGGCCGCCTGGATTGCAGATGATCACATACTGACCACCCACCTGCACCATGTGAAATCCGCGCGCACGGACCTCCGCCATCAACCGTTCGGTTCCGACCTCCCGCTCCACCCAGGCGATGGAGCGGCGGACGACGCCACCGGTTTGCGCCGCCCGGGCCGAAAAGATGCCCGCGATCCAGCGATCGGCTTGGGCGGGCGGCGGTATGGCGCGGGTCTGCAACATACCCCCGACCATGGGCGCGCGCGGTTAACGTCAAGTTAAGCCCGGCGCCGCCGCCGTCCGCCTCGCCCCGCGCCCGATGCCTGTGACGCCTTGGACGCCTCCGCAAACGGCGTGCCCGCCTCGACCGCATCGAGGATCCGGCTGAACGCGATCCACTGTGCGCCGTTGTCGTCGTGGTTCATGAGGAAGTTGGCGGCGCGGATCGCCTCCATCTCCACCGGACGCACCGGGTTCATGATGGCGCTCGTCATGCCCGCGCCGATGGCCATGGGCAGGAACGCGGCGTTGATGCCGTGCCGGTGCGGCAGGCCGAACGAGATGTTCGAGGCGCCGCAGGTTGTGTTGACGCCCAACTCGGCCCGCAGCTTGCGCACCAGGGCAAAGACCTGCTGCCCGGCCGAGGCCATGGCGCCCACCGGCATCACCAGGGGGTCCACCACGATGTCGTGGGCCGGAATGCCGTGGTCGGCGGCGCGCTCCACGATCTTCTTGGCTACGGCAAAGCGGACCTCCGGGTCCTCGCTGATGCCGGTGTCGTCGTTCGAGATGGCCACCACCGGCACGTTGTATTTCTTGACCAGCGGCAGGATCGCCTCCAGCCGATCCTCCTCGCCGGTCACCGAGTTCAGGAGCGGGCGCCCCTGTGCGATCTTCAGCCCCTCCTCCAGCGCGCCGGGCACCGAACTGTCGATGCAGAGCGGCACGTCGACCAGACCCTGAACCATCTCCAGCATCCGCCGCATCAGCGGAGGCTCGGTCTCGTTGGGGTTGGGATTGGAGTTGTAGACCACGCCCGCGTTGACATCGAGCACCATCGCCCCGCAGGCTACCTGCTCTAACGCGTCCCGTTCCACGGTCGAGAAATCGCCCGCCTCCAGCTCGGCCGCGAGCTTTTTCCGGCCGGTGGGGTTGATGCGCTCGCCAATCACGCAGAACGGCTCGTCAAAGCCGATGACGACGGTTTTCGATTTGGATTCCAGAACGGTGCGGGTCATGGGCGGGCTCCTTCGATGAGGGCGGTGTCGGTGAAATCGGCGACGGCGATGTGGGCCCCGGCGGCGATCAGATCGGCCTCGGACAGCGCGCTCGTCAGGCCGACGATGCGCCCGACCCCCGCCGCGCGGGCGGCGGCCAGGCCGGGGGCGCTGTCCTCGAACACGGTGGCGGATGCGGGGTCGGCGCCGAGCCGACTGAGCGCCTCCAGATAGGGCGCGGGGTCGGGTTTGCCACGGCCGACGTCCGCGGGGGTGACGACGACGTCGAAACGGTCGGCGAGGCCGATGGCGGCCAGCATCGCCCGGGCGTTCTCGGCCGGGGCGTTGGTGACCACGGCGCGGGGGCGCGCGGGATGGCGGTCGAGGAACGCCGCCGCCCCCGGAGCCGCGGGATGGCACTCGCCCAAGGCGGCGCGAAACCGCGCCTCCTTTTCCTCGGACAGCGCGTGGGGATCGCCGTCGGGGATGTGGCGGGCAAAGATCCCCGGGTTCTCGCGGCCATGGATCTCGGCGGCATAGAACGCCGCGTCCACCGCAATCCCCACCGCGCCCAGCATCTCGGCAAAGACGCGGCGGTGCAGCGGGTCGCTGTCGATGAGCGTGCCGTCGAGATCGAAGAGGAGCGCGCCGCCGGGGTCGTCAGCCATGGGCCGCCGCGGGCGCCTGCCGGCCATGGGACAGCGCCCAATCGGCGCTCGCCTGGATGCCGCCCAGGGGGAACAGATGCACCTGCGCAATGAGCGAGGATGGATCGGCCGCCTTGTGCCCCGCCAGGGCGGCGACCACGTCCGTCGGCGCGTAAGGCATCACCAGCTTCGTCACGTCCAGAGCCCGCTTTTGCAGAACCTTGAGCGATGGCCCCACGCCGCAGGCGACCGCGAACTTGATCAGCGTCTGCAGTTTGGCCGGGCCGGCCACGCCCACGTGGATCGGCAGCGCGATCCCCTTGGCGCGCAGCCGGTCGGCCCAGGCGATGACCGGCGCGGCGTCGAACGTGAACTGCGTCGCGATGGCCATCTGGGCGTCGGTCCGCGCGGCGAACGCCTGCTTCCACCTGAGCGCGGCGTCGACATTGGCGTCGCCGCCGCCCGGGTCGATGTCGCGGTTGCCCTCGGGATGGCCCGCGACGTGCAGGTGGGTAAAGCCCGCGCGGTCGAAGAGCCCGGTGTCGAGCAGCGCCATCGCGCTGTCGAAGTCCCCTCGCGGCGTGGCGATGCCGCCGGCCAGGATCAGGCCCTGCCGCACGCCGGCCTCGCCCTGATAGCGGGCGATCCAGTCGGCGAGCGTGGCGCGGTCGGGAATGCTGCGCGCCGGAAAGTGCGGCATGACGTCGAACCCTTCCGCGGCGATCCGGCGCGCTGTGGCGACCATGTCGTCGATGGGGGTGCCGTCGATATGGGCGATGTAGACGCGGGTGCCGCGGGGCAGGAGCGCACGGAAATCGGCCACCTTTTCGGCGGTCCGCGGCATCACCTCGATGGAGAAGCCGTCGAGGAACGCCTCGGTGCGCGGCGTCGGATCGGGCCGCAGGGCGCGGGCGCGCCGAAAATCGATGATCGCCATGACCGTCTCCCAGAGTTTGCGGGGCGTCACGCCCACCCTTCGTTCGCGATCAGCGCCTTGAGCCGCGCGCCGTCGTATTCCGCCTCGATCCGCTCGACGGCCGCCTGGGCCGCCGCGTCGGCATCGCCCTCGACCGTGACCGGCGGGGCCTTGCGCCATTCGGCCAGATAGGCGTCGCTTCCCGCCGCCCCCGACTTCATCGCGGCGCGGTCGATGGCCTGTTCGAACCGCTCGGCCAGCGGTCTCTTGCTGCCGCGCCGCCCCTTGCCCACGATCACCTGGGCCGGGATGTCCCGCCAATAAACGATGGTCAGATCGGGCACTTCCGCCTCCCTCGATTGGACGCCTCTTACACGGCCGATGCGGCCCCGCGCGGGCGGATTTCGACGTTTGCACGACGCTGTGCGACCTGCCGACCAAGGTGTAGGGAATTCCGCGCCCTGCGGCCAGGGCCGCCGACCCTCGAATCGTTCAAGATCACCATGAGGTGCGCACGAGCCTTGCCTGGCGGGATTTCGCCGACTAGCCTCTGGGCAACTTCTTATCGGAGGGCGTCATGCCGCCCAAGCGTCCCAACGGTGCGGGCGCGTTCCCGAAACCGGTCGAGCCGTCCGGCACCGCGTCACCCGATCCGGCAGAGCTCTATGCCGCGCTGGATCTGGGCACGAATAGTTGTCGGATGCTGGTTGCCCAGCCAAAGGGCACCCAGTTTCACGTCGTCGACAGCTTTTCCAAGTCGGTGCAGCTCGGGCAGGGGTTGGAGGCGTCGGGGCGGCTCAGCCGTGCGTCGATGGGGCGGACGGTCCAGGCGCTGCGGATCTGTCGGCGCAAGTTGGAAAAGCACAGCGTCCGGCGGATGCGACTGGTGGCGACCGAGGCGTGCCGCCGCGCCACCAACGCCGGCGAGTTCATCCGCACCATCGAGCGCGAGACCGGCCTGGGCCTGGAGATCATCCAGCCCGAGGAAGAGGCGCGTCTGGCCGTGATCTCTTGCGCGCCGCTGGTGTCGACCAAGACCGAACAGCTCCTCGTCGTGGACATCGGCGGCGGCTCGACCGAACTGGTGTGGATCGACCTGACCCGGGTGCCCAAGGTCGAGCGGCCCAAGGCGATCATGCGTCTCCATGCGGGGTTCAAGCCGGCCGACGGCTCGCCCTTTCCCGCCGCGCGGGTGGTCGATTGGATCAGCGTGCCCCTGGGCGTGGCCACCCTCCGCGAGCAGTTCGACGATGTGGAGAACGACGCGGCCCGCTTTGCTCTCATGAGCTGGTTCTTTGAGGAGAACCTGAGCGACTTCGCCCCCTACGAGACCGAACAGAAGCGGGCGGGGTTCCAGATCATCGGCACCTCCGGGACGGTGACGACGGTTGCCGCCAGCCACCTTGGCCTGCGCCGCTACGACCGGAACAGGGTCGATGGGCTGCGCATGACGTCCGACCAGATCGACAAGGTGATCCGCGACTACCTCACCATGGGCCCCGACGGTCGGCGGCGCGACCCCCGGATCGGGCGCGACCGCCACGCGCTGATCATGTCCGGCGCGGCGATCCTCCAGGCGCTGCTGAGGGTGTGGCCCACCGATCGGCTCAGCGTCGCCGACCGGGGCCTGCGCGAAGGGCTGCTCTACGCCCAGATGTCCGCCGACGGGGTGCTGGAGGACGGGCCCTACTGAGGCGGTCTGATCGGCTGAGCGACGAGGGCAGAGCCGTGCCGCTGGGGCGCGTCCGAGCGGCGCGCGGCGGTCCCGAAAGCGTCCACGCGGCGGCTGAACCACCTTCGCCAGAAGCGCCGCCCCGGGGGGGCGGGGGGGACGGCGCTGCCCGGCGTTGCCGCCGGGCGGGCCAGGGCGGCTCAGCGCGGCGCGCCGCCCTCCGGTCGCGCCACGTGCTGGTCGATCAGCACCGGGTTCCCATCGGGGTCTGTCAGCACGATGTGCGCGGGCCCGGTGCCGTCGGGGTCGGCCTCCTGGTCGATCTCCAGCCCCGCCGCCCGCAGCCGCGCCTGGATTTCGCGGACGTCGGTGAAGTCGCCCACGGGCTGCGCCGCCTGATCCCATCCCGGGTTGAAGGTCAGCGTCGTTCGTTCGATGAATCCGCCGAAGAGGCCCAGCACGGTCTCGCCGTTCTTGAGGATGGCATAGCCGTTCTCGCGTTCGTCGTGGAAGGGGCGGAAGCCCAGCTTCTCGTAGAACGCGATGGAAGCCCCGAGATCCTGGACGTTGAGGCTGACGGAGAAGGCGCCGAGGTGCATGGGGATCCTCCCGTGGTTGGCCCGCGGATCCTACGCCGGGGCGCCGCGGTTGGGAACCGGGCGCCGCACCTGCACGCGCGCCCTGGCGCTTGGGGGGCGGGATCGTCTATCACGCAAGGGGCGACCGGGAGGCCCGAGATGGCGAAGAAATCCAGCGGCCGCGGGCGCCGCGACCTGACAGTGAAGGTCAAGACAGCCCGGGGGCGCAAGCTCAGCTCGACCCGCTGGCTGCAACGCCAGCTCAACGACCCTTATGTGCAACGGGCGCGGGCGGAGGGTTATCGCGGGCGGGCGGCCTTCAAGATCCTGGAGTTGGATGACAAATACCGGTTTCTCGTGCCCGGTGCGCGGGTGGTCGACCTGGGCGCGGCGCCCGGTGGCTGGGCGCAGGTGGCCGTCCGGCGGGTGAACGCCCTGGGCGAGAAGGCGGACAAGGCGCAGGGGCGCGTCCTCGGCATCGACCTGCAAGAGATCGAGCCGCTGCCGGGCGCCGAGTTCCACGTGCTCGACTTCATGGCAGACGGCGCCGACGCCCAGGTCCGCGACTGGCTGGGCGGTCCGGCGGACGTGGTGATGTCCGACATGGCGGCCAGCGCCTCGGGGCACAAACAGACCGATCACCTGCGCATCGTGGCCCTGTGCGAAGCGGCCGCCGAGTTCGCATTCGACGTATTGGAGCCCGGCGGCACGTTTGTCGCAAAAGTGCTGTCGGGTGGCACGGAAGCCAGTCTTCAGGCCACCCTGAAGCGGCGTTTCGACAAAGTCGCCAACGTCAAACCCCCGTCGAGCCGGGCCGATTCCTCGGAAAAGTTCGTGGTCGCCCTGGGCTATCGCGGCCGTCCGGACTAGCCGCGCCGGTCGGCGGGGCCAATTGCCGGATTTGTCCAACAATCGGCCCGCGAGCGCGGCGGAGGGGGCACCGAATGTGGGAAAAATCCTCCCGGGTGCCCCGTCCTCAGACGCTCAGGCAGACGTATTTGATCTCGACATAGTCTTCGATCCCGTACTTCGAACCCTCGCGGCCCAGGCCCGACTGCTTAACTCCGCCGAAGGGCGCCATCTCGGTCGAGATGATGCCGGTGTTCACTCCGACGATGCCGTATTCCAAGGCTTCGCTGACCCTGGTGACGCGGCTGAGGTCGTTGGCGTAGAAATAGGCGGCCAGGCCGAAGATGGTGTCGTTGGCCATGGCCACCACCTCGTCCTCGCTGTCGAACTTGAAGAGCGGCGCCAGCGGCCCGAACGTCTCGTCGGTGGCAAAAGCCATGTCCTGGGTCGCGCCGGTGACGATGGTGGGTTGGAAGAACGTGCCCCCCAGGTCGTGCCGGTCGCCGCCGTAGAACACGGTCGCACCCTTGTCCACGGCGTCCTTGATGTGGGCCTCGACCTTTTCCACCGCGTCCTCGTCGATCAGTGGGCCGAAGTCGGTGCCTTCTTTCAGGCCGTCGCCCACCGTCTTTTTCTCCAGCGCCGCCTTCAGCTTTTCTGCGAAAGCGTCGTAGACGCCGGCCTGCACATAGATGCGGTTGGCGCAGACGCAGGTTTGCCCGGCGTTGCGGAACTTGCACAGCATCGCGCCCTCGACGGCCGCGTCCAGATCGGCGTCGTCGAACACGATGAACGGCGCGTTGCCGCCCAGCTCCATCGAGCACTTCATCACCTGGTCGGCCGACTGTTTCAGCAGGATCCGCCCCACCTCGGTCGACCCGGTAAAGCTCAGCTTGCGGACCTTGGGGTTCTCGCAGAACTCCTTGCCCATCGCCGAGGAGGACGAAGACGGGATCACCGAGAACACGCCTTTGGGCAGACCCGCCCGGTCGGCCAACACGCCCAGCGCCAAGGCCGACAGGGGCGTCAGCGTCGGCGGACGGACGACGAAGGAGCAACCCGCTGCCAGCGCTGGCGCCGCCTTGCGCGTGATCATCGCATTGGGGAAGTTCCACGGCGTGATCGCGGCGGCCACGCCGATGGGTTGTTTCAGCACATGGATGCGCTTGTCCGGCGCATGGCCGGGGATGATGTCGCCGTAGACGCGCTTGCCCTCTTCGGCGAACCACTCGACGAAGGACGCGCCATAGAGGATCTCGCCCTTGGCCTCCGCCGCGGGCTTGCCCTGCTCGGCCGTCAGGATCAGCCCCAGGTCGTCGGCGTGCTCGACCATCAGATCGAACCAGCGGCGCAGGATCTGCGCGCGGTCCTTGGCGGTGCGGGCGGCCCAGGCCTTCTGCGCCTCGTAGGCCGCGTCGATGATCCCAGCCGCCTGCGCGCGGCTCAGGTCGGCGACCTCGGCGATGACGTCGCCGCGGGCGGGGTTGGTGACCTCGAAGGTCTTGCCGTCTTCGGCGTCGACCCACTCGCCGCCCGCATAGGCCTGGGTCGCCAGCAGCGCGGGGTCCTTCAGCAGGCTCGACAGATCGGTCTGGCTGTCCAGCATGGCGTTCTCCTTGGGTTGGACGCTATCGTTGCCGCGATTTACGTCATTCGCGGAGCGACTGCCATGTCAAACGACGACGCCTATGCCAACGCCGCCCATATTCCGGGCGCAGACGCCTATCCCGCGCGCTGGTCCGCGGCGGCCGCCGCGTTCCGCGCGGCGCTGGGCGCGCGGGCCGAGACGGGGTTGGCGTATGGCCCGGGCGCGCGCCAGCGGATGGACGTGTTCCGCCCCGAGGGCACGGCCGAAGGGACGGTGGTGTTCGTCCACGGCGGCTATTGGCGGCGGTTCGGGCGCGAGGACTGGTCGCATCTGGCCGCGGGCGCGCTGGCGCGGGGCTGGGCCGTGGCGATGCCGGGCTACACGTTGGCGCCCGAGGCCGCCATCGCGGACATCACCGGCGAGATCGCCCGCGCGGTGGACGCGGTGGCGCGGTCGGTCGAGGGCCCGTTGCGCGTGACCGGGCATTCGGCCGGTGGGCACCTGGTGGCGCGGATGCTCTGCGCCGACGTCGACGTGGGCGCGGCGGAGGGGCGGATCGCAGCCTGCGTGCCGATCTCGCCGGTGGCCGACCTGCGGCCGCTGATCGAAACCGAGATGAACGCGGATTTCCGCCTGGACGACGCGGCGGCGGCCGCGGAGAGCCCGGCGTTGATGGAGCCTGCCCGCGAGGCCCGGGTGCATGTCTGGGTCGGCGCGGACGAGCGGCCCGCGTTCCTGGACCAGGCCCGCGCTCTCGCCACCGCCTGGGACACGGATCTGACGGTCGAGCCGGGGCGCCACCACTTCGACGTCATCGACAGCCTGGCCGAGCCCCACAGCCCGTTGATGCGGGCGGTGATGGGATAGAGATGTCGTGAGGGTTTTTCGCGCCCGGCCAAGCCCGTCCCCGCGCGGAACAAGGCCGAAGGTCGCCGCGCGACCGTCATGCCGAAGGCATGCCTTCGGCATGACCCCGCCCCCCGGGGCGGCGGTTGGTCGACGTTGGCGCATAGCTCTGAGGTTGAGCTACCACGGCCGCCATAAACCGCGCCGCTCGGAGGTTCGGACCGCCACCCCGCGGGTCGGCGGCCGCGAGGCTTGGAACTGGAAGCGGCGCGGTATCCTGGGTGGCTCGCTTCCGACGTCTGAGCCCTTCCCCGCGCGGGACAAGGCCGTCAGGCCGCCGCGCGACCGTCATGCCGCAGGCATGCCTTCCGCATGACCCCGCCCCACCGCGGCGGCGGTTGGGACATGCTGGCGCGACGCTCTGAGGTTGAGCTACCACGGCCGCCATAAACCGCGCCGCTCAGCGGTTCGGACCGCCACCCCGCGGGTCGGCGGCTGCGCGGCTTGGAACTGCAAGGGGCGCGGTGTCCTCGGTGGCTATCCTTCGACGACCGAACCGCTCCCCGCGCGGGACAAGGCCGACGGCCGCCGCGCGACCGTCATGCCGAAGGCATGCCTTCGGCATGACCCCGCCCACCGGGGCGGCGGTTGGGTGCCGTTGGCGCTGACTTACGAGGTCGAGCTACCACGGCGACCATAAACCGCCCCGCTCCCCTGTCCGAACCGCCACCCCGCGGGTCGGCGGCCGCGCGGCTATGCGCTCGGCTTCGCCCCCTTAGCTGCCGAAGCCTTGCAGCCCGCGGAAGTCGATTTCGGCCAGATGCGCGATCATCGCCTCCTTGGGGCCGCCCGACGCCTGGATCAGGATGCGGTTGCCGACCACGCCGGTCAGGTCGCCGTCCTGGTCGAGGAACTTCTCCCGCCCCACACGCTCGATCTTGCCCATGGTGGCCATCATCGCCGAATTGCCGAAGATCCCGGCGAACCCCGCGACCATCGGGTTGTCGGCCAGGATCTGGACGGTGAAGCTGTCGGACCCGTTGGCGTATTCGGCGATCGCGGCGGTCCCGCCCAGCATCGCCATCGACCGGGCCTCGTCCTCGTCCAAGGTGCGGGTCCAACCGTCCTGCGCGGGGGGCAGGAACTCGCTCAACGCGCCGGCCTTCATCGCCTGCATGAGCTGCGTGGCGAAGGCCAGCTCTTCGAGCGCGTATTGGATGTCCCCCTCCTCATAGGCGGCGCGGGCGGAGTCGATGGCGTCGGTCACGTCGTCGGCGGTGGCGGGCAGGGCGGCGGCCAGGCTCACGGCGGCGGCCAGGGCGAAACGGGTCATCGGTCAATCCTCGTTTGGGTGCAATGGCGCGAGCCTAGGCCCGTGGCCCGCGGGGGCCAAGGGGTCAGGCGTGGGTTTCGCGCCAGGACGGCGTGCCGCCGCCCGGTGCCGCGGCATGGACGCCCCGCGCGATGGCCCGCGCCAGGCAGCACGCGGCAGCGTGGCCCAGCGCCATGGTCTGGGCCATGTCGGGGGCGGGGGCGTCGGCCGTCGAGACGGCAAAGACCAGATCGCCGTCCAGTGGCGTGTGGCTGGGCAGGACCGCGCGGGCGAGGCCGTCATGGGCGGCGACGGCCAGCCGTTTGAGCGCGGCCTTGTCGAGCGCGGCATCGGTGGCGACGACGGCGATGGTGGTGGCCGTGCCGCGGCCGAGCTTGGTCGGCAAGGGCTGGCCGCCCACCGCCGGGGGCAGGCCCGCGCCGCCGAACTCGCCCCCGATCTCCCACGGCGCAGCCCAGAACTGGCCCGTGTCGGGGTGGGCGACGGTGCCCACCGGGTTCGCCGCCACCAGAGCCGCCACCACGTGGCCCGAGGGCAGCCGGGCCGAGGCCGTGCCCACCCCGCCCCTGAGCGTCGCCGTGGTCGCGCCGGTCCCGGCCCCGACGCTGCCCAGAGCCACCTCCGCCCCGGCCGCCAGATAGGCCGCCCGGCCCAGGTCGGCCCAGGGCGGGGCGTCCCAGTCCTGCGCCCCGGTGCCGAGGTCGAACAGGATCGCCGCTGGGACGATGGGCACGCGGTGCCCTGCCGCCACGAACCCGCGGCCCGCCGCACGCAGCGCCGCGACCACCCCCGATGCGGCGTCGAGGCCAAAGGCCGAGCCCCCAGACAGCACCAGCGCGTCCACCGCCGGCACGGTGTTCTCCGGTGCCAGCAGGTCGGTCTCCCGCGTGCCCGGCGCCCCGCCCATGACGTGGACCGCCGCGGCAAAGGGCGCCGCCGCCGTCACCACCGTCACGCCCGTCAGCAGGCGGTCGTCCTGCGCCTGCCCCACCAGCAGCCCCGCCACGTCGGTCAGCGCGTTGCGGGGGCCGGGGATCATCGGGCGGGCCTAGATGCAGCGGCCACCGTCCACCTCCAGCGCCACGCCCGTCACCATCGACGCCTCGTCCGAACAGAGGTAGAGCGCGGCGTTGGCCAGGTCCTCGGGCGTCGAGAACCGCCCGATGGGGATCGTGGCCAGAAACTTGGCGCGCAACTCGGGCGTGTCGCCGCCCATGAACGACGGCAGGAGCGGCGTCTCGCCCGCCACGGGGCACAGAGCATTGACCCGCACGCCCGCGGGCGCCAGTTCGACCGCCATGGCCTTGGTGGCCGTGATCATCCAGCCCTTGGACGCGTTGTACCAGTTCAGCCGGGGACGCGGGCTCAGCCCCGCGGTCGAGGCGACGTTGAGGATCGCGCCCGCGCCCGCGGCCTTCATCGCCGGGACCAGGTGGCGGGCGGTCAGGTAGACCGACTTGGCGTTCACCGCCAGCACCCGGTCGAAGGTCGCCTCGTCCACCTCTTCCAATGGCGTCGGCAGGTGGGTGATCCCGGCGTTGTTGACCAGGATGTCCACCCGGCCCCAGCGCTCTAGCGCGCCCGCGGCCATGGCCTTGACCTGCGCGTCGTCGGCCACGTCCACCCCGTGGGCGACGCCGTCGATCTCCTGCGCGAGCGCCAGCGCGGCGTCTGCGGCGAGGTCGGCGACCATGACCCGCGCGCCTTCGGCGGCGAAGCGGCGGGCGATGCCGGCGCCAAAGCCCGAGGCGGCGCCGGTGACGATGGCGGTCTTGTCCTGCAATCTCATGGCGGCGAGCCTGCCGCCCGCTGAGCGCGGTGGCAAGGGCTTCCCAGAGCCGCGGCGCGGCGGTATGACCCGGACACGGGCCCGGCGATGGCGTCGCCGGAGACGCGCCCGCGGCCGCCCTGCACGCCGGGGCCTTCTGTGAGGGAGGCGTCGCGCGATGACCGACACCCGCACCGACTATTACCGATTCCACAACGGCGACAAGGCACCACTCCCCTTCGCCGCCGAGGAGTACGAGGCCCGGCTGACCGGGCTCAGGGCGATCATGGCCGACCTTGGCGTCGAGGCCGCCGTGCTGACCTCGATGCACAACATCGCCTACTATGCGGGCTTTCTCTACTGCAGCTTCGGGCGGCCGTATGCCCTGGTCGTCACGCCGACCGCTTGCGTCACCATCGCCGCGGGGATCGACGCGGGCCAGCCGTGGCGGCGCAGCCACGGCGACGCGCTGACCTACACCGACTGGACGCGCGACAACTTCTGGCGGGCGGTGGCGCATGTGGCCGGGACCGGCGGCACGGTGGGGATCGAGGACGACCACCTGACGGGGCAGCAGCGGAGCAAGCTGGAGGCGTTCCTGACGCCCGGCCGGGTGGTCGACGTCGCCGCCCGCGCCATGGCCCAGCGCATGGTCAAGAGCGCCGCCGAGATCGCCCTGATCCGGGCCGGTGCCGCCGTGGCCGACATGGGCGGCTATGCCATCCGCGACGCGGTGGCCGAGGGCGTGCGCGAGATCGACGTGGCCATGGCGGGCCGCGACGCGATGGAGCGGGAGATCGCAGACCGTTTCCCGGACGCCGAGTATCGCGACACCTGGGTCTGGTTCCAGTCCGGGCCCAACACTGACGGCGCCCACAATCCGGTCACGTCCCGGCGGCTGCGGCGGGGCGACATCCTGTCGCTGAACTGCTTTCCCATGATCTCGGGCTATTACACCGCGCTGGAGCGCACGCTGTTCGTGGGCGCGGTGGACGACGCCAGCCGCGCGATCTGGCAGGCGAACGTGGCCGCCCACGAGCTGGGCCTGTCGCTGATCCGCCCCGGCGCCACGTGCTCCGGCATCGCGGACGAGATCAACGCCTTCCTCGCCGAGCGCGACCTGTTGCAATACCGCAGCTTCGGCTACGGGCACTCCTTCGGCGTGCTCAGCCACTACTACGGGCGCGAGGCGGGGCTGGAACTGCGCGAGGACGTGGACACCGTGCTGGAGCCCGGCATGGTCGTGTCGATGGAGCCGATGCTGACCATCCCCGAGGGCCAGCCCGGCGCAGGCGGCTACCGCGAGCACGACATCCTCGTGCTGACCGCGGACGGGGCCGAGAACGTCACCGGCTATCCCTACGGGCCGGGCTTCAACGTGGTGTGAGGGACGGCAGGACGACGCTCGCGGGCCGGGGCCCGCATCGCCCCGCCCACCGTCCCTCGGGCGCTCCGCTCCGACAGTGGGGCGTCAGGTCCAGGTGCCCTCGGCGGCGGCGCGGATGGCGCCGATCCGCGCGGCATAGTCGTCGGGGTCGCCGCCGAACACCGCAGAGCCCGCCACCAGCACATCCGCCCCGGCCTGCGCCGCCTTTGGCGCCGTCTCGGGGCCGATGCCGCCGTCCACCTCCAGATGGATCGGGCGGTCGCCGATCATGCCGCGCAGGGCCGCGATCTTGGCCGTCTGGTCGAGGAAGGACTGACCGCCGAAGCCCGGGTTCACCGTCATCACCAGCACAAGGTCGCACAACTCCAGCAGCGGCTCGGCCGCCGCCGCGGGCGTGCCGGGGTTCAGCGCCAGGCCAGCCCGCATCCCCGCCCCGCGGATCGCCTGAAGCGTGCGGTGCGGGTGCGGCCCGGCCTCCACATGCGCGGTCAGCACATCGGCGCCCGCATCGGCGAAGGCGGTGATCAGCGGGTCCACCGGCGCGATCATCAGGTGCACGTCCATCACCGTGCGGATGTGCGGGCGCAGGGCGGCGCAGACCGCGGGCCCAAAGGACAGGTTCGGCACAAAGTGCCCGTCCATCACGTCGAGATGCATCCAGTCGGCGCCCGCGCCCTCGGCCGCGCGGATCTCGGCGCCGAGTTGGGCGAAGTCTGCCGCAAGGATCGAGGGGGCGATCTTGACGGCCCGGTCGAAGGTCATCGGCGGTCTCCTGTCGCTGTCGCCCGCGGGTCTAGCGGCACGCGCGCGGCGGGGGAAGGGGGCCGGGCGATCAAGAATTTGACCGTCTGGTAAAATCTTGCGAGTCGACCCCTTTCGTGCGACTGTGGCGCGTCGCCCAGACCGACCCCGGAGGGACAGCCATGGCCACCGAACCGACCCCCATCCGCGCCGCCCCCGCGGCCCCGGACGACCACGCCCGCAACCCGGGGCTGGCGCTGGACATGGACTGGATCCGCGGCGTGCAGGCCAACACCTCGGCCATCGAACGGCGGGCGGCGACGCTGCCCGGTCGGCGGTCGGTCAAGAAGGCGTGGCAAGCGGCGTGGCTGTTGCGGGCGATCACGCTGATCGACCTGACGACCCTCGCCGGCGACGACACGCCGGGCCGGGTGCGGCGGCTGTGTGCCAAGGCGCGCCAGCCGGTGCGCCCCGACCTGCTGGAGGCGATGGGCATGGGGCCGATCACCACCGGCGCCGTCTGCGTCTACCACGAGATGGTCGAGACCGCGGTGCGCGCGCTGGAGGGGTCCGGCATCCCCGTCGCCGCCGTCTCCACCGGCTTTCCTGCCGGGCTTTCGCCCTTCCGCCTGCGGGTGGCCGAGATCGAGGAGAGCGTGAAGGCCGGCGCGGCCGAGATCGACATCGTCATCTCGCGCCGCCACGTGCTGACCGGCGACTGGTCCGCGCTCTACGACGAGATGCGCACCTTCCGCGCCGCCTGCGGCCCGGCCCATGTAAAGGCGATCCTGGCGACCGGAGAGCTGGGCACGCTGAGGAACGTCGCGCGGGCGAGCTTTGTGTGCATGATGGCCGGCGCGGACTTCATCAAGACGTCCACCGGCAAGGAGGGGGTGAACGCCACCCTGCCGGTCAGCCTGACGATGATCCGGGCGATCCGCGCCTACGAGGCGGCGACCGGCGTGCGCGTCGGCTACAAGCCCGCGGGCGGGATCTCCAAGGCCAAGGACGCGCTGACCTACATGGCGTTGATGAAGGACGAGCTGGGCGATCCGTGGCTCAGGCCGGACCTGTTCCGCTTTGGCGCGTCGTCGCTCCTGGGCGACATCGAGCGACAGCTGGAGCATCACGTGACGGGTCGGTATTCGGCCGGGTATCGGCACGGGATGGCGTGAGGGCGGTACGGGGTGGCGGGCCCCGGGGGATTTTGCATCCCCCGGACCCCCTGCAGGGTATTTTCACCAAGATGAAGGGGCAGGCCGGGCATGGGTGTCGCTGAGATATTCGAGAGCATGGAGTATGGCCCGGCGCCGGAGGATGCGGGACCGGCGATGGCGTGGCTGGAGGGGCACGGGCGCGCCTTCGGCCACTGGATCGGCGGCGCGTTCACCGCTGCGGGAGAGACCTTCGACAGCCGCAACCCGGCGACGGGCGAGGTGCTGGCCGCGGTGACGCAAGCGACGCAAGGGGACGTGGACGCGGCCATTGCAGCGGCGCGCAAGGCGCAGCCCGGGTGGGAAAAGGCCGGCGGCGCGGCGCGGGCGCGGGTGCTCTATGCCCTGGCGCGGCTGGTGCAGAAGCAATCACGCCTCTTTGCCGTGCTGGAGACCCTCGACAATGGCAAGCCGATCCGCGAGTCCCGGGACATCGACGTGCCTCTGGTCGCGCGGCACTTCTACTACCACGCCGGGATGGCGCAGCTCATGGCCGACGAACTGCCCGACCGCCGCGCGCTGGGGGTCTGCGGCCAGATCGTGCCGTGGAACTTTCCCCTGCTGATGCTGGCGTGGAAGGTCGCGCCGGCGCTGGCCATGGGCAACACCGTGGTGCTGAAGCCGGCCGAGTATACGTCGCTGACCGCGCTGCTGTTCGCGGAACTGAGCCGCGAGGCGGGGGTGCCGCCGGGCGTCCTGAACGTCGTGACCGGGGACGGGGCCGTGGGCGAGCGGATCGTCGCGGCCGAGGTGGACAAGATCGCCTTCACCGGCTCGACCGCCGTGGGGCGGCGCATCCGCGAGGCGACCGCCGGGTCGGGCAAGGCGCTGACGCTGGAGCTGGGGGGCAAGAGCCCCTACGTCGTGTTCGACGACGCCGACCTCGACAGCGCGGTCGAGGGGCTGGTCGATGCGATCTGGTTCAATCAGGGGCAGGTCTGCTGCGCCGGATCGCGCCTGCTGGTGCAGGAGAGCGTGGCCGAGGACTTTCTCGCGCGGGTCCGGCGCCGGATGGACGGCCTGCGCCTGGGCGATCCGCTGGACAAGTGCATCGACGTCGGCGCCATCGTCGACCCGGTGCAGCTCGACACGATCCGCGGGCTGGTGGACGGGGCGCCGGGCGAGGTCTATCGCGCCGACGTCGCCGTGCCTGACGCGGGGTGCTTCTACCCGCCGACGCTGATCACCGGGCTCAGCCCCGCCGACCGGCTGATGCAGGAAGAGATCTTCGGCCCCGTCCTGGTCTCGACCACCTTCCGCACGCCGGCGGAGGCGGTGGCGCTGGCCAACGACACCCGCTATGGCCTCGCCGCGACGGTCTGGACCGAGAACGTGAACCTTGCCCTCGACGTGGCGCCCAAGCTCGCCGCCGGGGTGGTCTGGGTCAACGGCACCAACCTCTTCGACGCCGCGGCCGGGTTCGGGGGCGTGCGCGAGAGCGGCTTCGGCCGCGAGGGCGGATGGGAGGGGCTGACCGCCTACACCCGCTCCGCCGCCGACGCGCCCAAGCTGAAGGCGCCGCAGGCGGCCTCGGCGCCCAAGGCCGCGACGGTCGAGGGGATCGACCGTACCGCCAAGCTCTATGTCGGTGGCAAGCAGGCGCGCCCCGACGGCGGCTATTCCCGCGCGGTGTGGTCGGGCAAGGGGGCTCTGCTGGGCCATGCCGGGCTCGCCAACCGCAAGGATGTGCGCAACGCCGTCGAGGCGGCGGAAAAGGCCGCCGCCTGGGGGCGGACCACGGGGCATCTGCGCGCCCAGATCCTCTATTACCTGGCCGAAAACCTGTCGGCGCGGGGGCCCGAGGTCGCCGACCGCATCGCCGCCCTGACCGGCGCCAAGGGCAAGGAGGCCGAGGCCGAGGTCGCCGCGTCGGTCGACCGCCTGTTCACCTGGGCCGCCTGGGCCGACAAGCACGACGGCCGCGCCAAGGGCGTGCCGATCCGCGGCGTGGCGCTGGCCATGAACGAATCTGTCGGCGTGATCGGCGTCTTCTGCCCGCACGAGGCGCCGCTGCTGGGTCTGGTCGCGACCGTGGCGCCGGCCATCGCCATGGGCAACCGGGTGGTCGCCGTGGCGTCCGAGCCGTTCCCGCTGGCCGCGACGGACCTCTACCAGGTCCTCGACACCTCGGACGTGCCCGGCGGGGTCGTCAACATCCTGACGGGCGACCATGCCGAGCTGGCCCCGCACCTGGCGGGCCATCTGGCGGTGGACGCGGTCTGGAGCTTTTCCGGCGCCGACATCTCGGCCACGGTCGAGCGCGAGAGCGCGGGCAACCTCAAGCGGACCTGGGTCAACCACGGCCGCGGGCGCGACTGGACCCGCACGGACGCCGACGCGTTCCTCGCCGCCGCGACGGAGGTCAAGACGGTGTGGATCCCCTACGGCGAGGGGTGATTTTTCGACGAAAAATCGCCCGGGTTCAGCCGTCGGGGTCGTACTCCAATAGGTCGCCCGGCTGACAGTCGAGCGCGGCGCAGATCGCGTCGAGCGTGGCAAAGCGCACGCCGCGGACCTTGCCCGACTTCAGCAGCGACAGGTTCTGTTCGGTGATCCCCACCCGCTCGGCCAGCGCGCGCGAGGTCATCTTGCGCCGCGCCAGCATCACGTCCAGCCGCACCACGATGGCCATCACACGATCTCGCGCGCGTCGCGCCACAGCGCCGCGCCGAGGCTGAGCGCCACGGCCAGGAACGACGCCAGCACCCCGGCCAGGACCGCCAGGAGGTGCCCGGTCCCGAGCGTAATTGCGATGGCGCGCGCGCCCGGCGGCGCGTGCAGCGTGGCGGCATAGCTTGCCGGGATCTGCGCCAGGATCGACACGACCAGCGCGGCCCACATCCACCGCGCCGCCCGGCGGGCAGGGGCGATGGCGGCGTCGGGCGCCGCTGCGGCCAGCGCCGCGAACACCCGGCGCAGCCCGTCCGCTGCCATCAGCCACAGGGCGGCCTGGCCCGTGGCGAGCGCGCTCAGCGCCCAGACCTGCGCCGGCGCGGGGGGCGGCAGGTCCGTCGTCAGCCGCGTGGCCAACAGCTCGGCCGCGCCTGTGGGATCGGCGACGGCCCAGACCGCCAGGGCGGCCGTCGCGGCGCCGCCGATTAGCATCGTCGCGGCGACGATCCAATGGGCGCGGGCGGCGGCCCGTTGCAGGGGCTCGGAGTCGGGAAGGGTCATGGGGCTATCCAAACTTGTTGTAAAACAGTAAAAGTTAGCTGCGAATCATTATGGAGATTTCGATGAAAACGGCAAGGACGCGATGGATGCGGATGACCGGGCTGCTCATGGGGGCGGCGCTAGCGGCGGGATGCGGGGCGGTGACGCCCGGCGGGTTGGCCGCCGTCTCGCGCCTCGATCCGCTGACGGTCGCCCCGGCGGGGCTGGCGGCGGCGGTGGCGGTGCCCGACCGGCTGAGGCTGACAGACGGGGATGCGGAGATGCACATGACGGTGGAGCGCGGCGACGGCGGGGTCGAGGTGGACGAACGCTTCGATCTGCGCCTGTCCCAGCCAGCGGACGCTCCGGCAGCGGGGGCGGGCGAGCGGGTCTACGTGGCACGCCTGTCGCCCGCCGACGCGGAACGGTTCGCCGTCGCGCAGGCGCGGGTTCGGGCCCTGCGCGCGGCCGGGGTCCAGGGCAGCGGGCAGCTCAGCATCGGGGTGACCGGCGGCTGCCTGGAGCGGGGCGGGGCCCTGACCGACCTGCCGGTCCGCACCTGGCTCAGCGACGGCAGCGGCGGCTTCGTCGCGCTGACCGGGCGGCGCGATCTGTTGGAGGAGTTGGACCCCGAGACGGCCGCGGCGCTGCGCGCAGGGATCGCCGGCTGCGGTTGAGCCCCGGTTCAGCGGCTCGGTGCGGTGTCGAACTCGAACTGGAGGAAGGCGGGCGCCGGCGGCGCCTCCTTCCGCCGCGACGACAGGCTCACCGCGCCGCGGGTGGTCTGGCCGAACCCGGCCTCGTCCAGCAGCCCGGCAAAGCCGTCGGGCCCGCCGCCCCCGGCCGCGCGGGTGCGCTCCAGGGGCGGCTGTTCGAGAAACGACAGATCCTCGACCGCGCTCTGTGGCGCCGCGGGGGTCAGCACCACGATCATCCGGTCGCGGCCGAAGGCGCCGTCGACGATCAGCACGAAGTCTTCTTCCAACACCGATCCCGGCTGGAGCCGTCCGTTGTCGATGAACGAGATCGAATAGTCCGCGCCGACGTAGAGGATGTTGAAGTCGACCGGCTCGGCCCCGCCGTTTTCCAGGCGCAGGCCGACCACGTCGTCGGGCACGAGGAGCGGCACCGCGCTGGCCTCGACGGTCTGGTGCGAGTCGCGCACCACCTCCGACGTCTCCGGGTCGAAGCGCCCGGCGCGGATCGCCGCCGTCACGCCCAGCGACGCGGCATCGCCGATGCCGCCGATCTTGAGCAGGTTCAGCGCCTTGGCCATCTTGCTCAGCGTGTCGGCCAGGGTGTCGGCCAACTGATAATCGCTCTTGTCGCCGGTCGAGATCGACGGGGTCTCGGCCAGCGCCTCGGGGTCGATCAAGCCAGAGGAGGGCAGCACCCAGATCGCATCGGGGCGGGAACTCTCGGGCAGAACGGCCAGGCGCACGTCGGCCTCGGCGGTCTCGGCGACGAAGTTGATGCGGGGGCCGGCCAGCCCCTCGCTGCGCAGAATCTGCGCGGCGGCCAGCAGGCGGCGGGCGGGGGCGCTGCGCCCAGCGGGAAGGGCGACGTCGAGGGTGAAGTCGATCACCGCGTCGGCCCGGCGCAGCCACACGCCGCCCGGCAGATCGGGGAGGGCGGTGGTGACGCTGTCGAACGCGGTTCCCCCCGTCACCGTCACGCGGCCCAGCGCGGCCTCCAACGGATCGGCGGGCGAGGCCAGCGCCACCAGCTCGGAGCCCGGCGCCAGACCGTGCAGCGTGCCCGCGGGGATGCGCAGGCCGGTCGCCGTCGCCACTGCCGGCCACTGCGCCACCCGCGCCCCCGGGGTCAGGCCGAAGACGCCCCCGTCCAGCGCGCCCTCGAAGAGGGGGGTGGAGCGCGCGAGGTTCTCGGCGCTGTATTTGCGCAGGACCTCCTGGGCCAGTTGGCGGTAGGTGATGCCGGGGCGCTCGGCCAGGGTCTCGAACAAGGTGTAGGTGAAGACGCCCTGCGGCCGCCGTCCCGCGACGCCGCGGGGCATGTTCTTTTCCGGCGTGACCTCGTTGGTCTGCGCGGCGAAGAATGCGACCAGCGATCCGGCGCTGTCGGGGTCCAGCTCGACCGGGGCGGGGGGCCGGTCGGTGGGCCCCGCCGGCGCGGGCTGAGCGACCTCGGCCGCGATCAGCGCCTCGGCCGAGACGCCTAGGGCCTCGGGCGGGAGTTGTCGCAGCCGCACGTCCTCGGCCGGGGCGGCGCGGGTGGCGGTGCCGGAATGGCAGCTGTCGAACACCACCCAGACGTCGGCGCCCTTGGCCCTGAGCGCGTCGAGCATCCGGCCGATCTCGTCGTCGACGAGGGCGTTCTCGACGGTGCCCACCGTGTCGTTCCAGGGGCCGATGTCGACGGGTAGGAACAGCTCGTCCAGGCCGTCCAGCTCGCTGCCCGGGTCGGCGGCGGGCGCCTGGCTGCCGTGGCCGGAAAAGTGCAGGTAGACGAAATCGCCGGGCGCCACGCGGTCGGCCAGGTCTGCCATCGCGCCGCGGATCGTCTCCAGCGTGGGCGGCGCCGCGCCGTCGACGCCGTCGGCCAGGACCTGCACCCTCTCGGACGCAAAGGGCAGGCCGGGCGTCCCCACCAGATAGTCGCGCACCAGGGTCACGTCGTTGGCCGGCCCCTTGAGCCAGAACCGCGGGTCGAGATTGTCATAGGTCGACGCGCCGATCAGCAGCGCGTGACCCTCGCGCGCCTGCGCCGCCCAGGCCAGGGGCAGCGCGAGCGCGGCGGCACAGATCAGGGCGCGGAGCATCGGCGGTCCTCTCAGTTGGTCATCAGGTCGTAGGGCGTGCCGCGGTTCGACGCGTTGCGCACCTCGATGGTAAATGCGGCGCGGGCCTCGGGCCGCCAGCCGCAATAGGCGATGGCGCTGAGGTCTGTGTCCGAGCAGACCAGACGCCCTTGGGCGTCGGTGACAAAGAGGTTCAGGTCGGCGCCCGCCCCCGCCTCGACATAGACGTCGGCATAGGTGCCGCCGTCGAAGACCAGCCCGGCATAGGTGTTGCGCCCGCCGCCGCGGATGGTGGTGCGGGAGTAGACCTGGCCCGAGGCCACGCCCTTGGTCGTCTCCACGCGCACGTCGTCGACCAGGCCGGCGAGCGTCGGATCGCCCGCCGCCAGCGCCTCGGCCTCGGCCAGCATCGCCTGCCAGTCCAGCGCTCCGGGGTCGGGCACGTCGGCCGCGTCGCCCTCTTCGGGCGCGCGCTCCACCCGGTCCAGCGCCACGGATTTGCGCAGCTTGGCCGACGCGATCATCAGCAGCGGATCGGACAGGGCCTGGGCCGCCTGGAACAGCTCGGCCGACAAACGCATCGCCGCGATGGGCTGCACCTCCTGAGCCGGGGCGGGCGCGGCCAGCGCGCACAGCAGCGCGGCGGCCAGACTCGGGCGCGTGGGCATGGGGCGGTCTCCTCCCTCGGGGTGGGTCTGCCCCGGACTATTCCCACCGGGAGGGCCGCCATCAACGGCTTTCTGCGTCGAGCGGAGCGGATGACGGAAGATGTCATCGCCCTGCCAGGGGGGTGGGCCGTGATGACGGGACTTGTCATGTGAGCTTGGCCGCCGCCCCTTCTACCCTCCGGTGCATATGGTTTTGCGAGGAGCGATTGCGATGATACGGCCCCCCCTGTTCGGCCCCGGAACGATCCGGGCGATTATCCTGACGATCCTGATCGCGGTGGCGGCGCTGGTGCCGCGACCGGGGCGGGCGGCCGATCTGGACGGTGCCGCCGCCGCCGCCCTGGCGATCCGCGACACCCGCAGCGGCGCGGTGCTGGGCAGCGGGTTTCTGTGGGGCGACGATGGGCTGGCGGTGACCGCCGCCGACGTGGTGGGCGGCCGGATCTGGGTCATTGTCGTGGGCCCCGACGGGGCGCCGCGCCGCGCCGAGGTCATCGCCCGAGACGCGGCCCGCGGCGTGGCGCTGATCGACCTGGGCGCCCCGTCGGGCACCGGCCTCGGCGCGGCCCGGCCCGCCGGTTTGGGCGCCGCGGTCTACGTTCTGGGGCTCGACGGCAGCGGTGCCATCGACGTCAGCCGCGGCATCGTCTCGGGCGCGCTGCGCCAGGCCGAGCCGCGCCTGCCCCTGTGGATGCTGCCCCACGACGCGCGCACCGGCGCGAGCGCTGTGGGGGCGGCGCTGGTCGATGACGCGGGTGCGCTTCTGGGCATGGCCACTGCCACCCCCGGCCTGGCGCTGAGCGCCGCCGACGTCGCCCGCCTCGCCATCGAGATGCAGGCCGGAACGCTCCGGCCGGTGCCGGACCTGGGCGCCGCGCTCAGGACCGTCGACGCCACCATCGCCGAGGCGCTGGGCGTTCCGCCGGGCGGCATCTTGATCGACTCGGTCGCCGCCGGGTCGCGGGCGGCGCGGGCGGGGCTGCGGCCGGGCGACGTGCTGATCGCCGCCGATGGCGTGGCGCTCGCCGTGCTGGGCGATCTGGCCTGGCGCATCGATGGGCGCGTGGGCGACGCCCTGGCGCTGACCCTGCGACGGGGTGCGGTGGAGCTGACCGTCACGCTGGACCTGCGGCCGGTCGGCGCGCTCCTCGCCCGCGCGGTCGCCGCGACACCCAAGGCGGTGAGCCCCGTGGCCGCCTACACCTTCGCCAGCCTGGGCGTCTCCTTCGACGACGAGGGCCGGGTCACGGCGATCTATCCCACCAGCCCCGCCGCCTTTGCCGGGCTGCAGGTGGGCGACCGGATCGTCGCACTGAACGGCGCCGAGACCGACCGTTCCGCGCTGGAGGCGCTGCGGATCACCGGGCCCGTCCTATTGCTCGTGGCCTACCGGGGCACCACGCGGCACGTGCTCATCGACCCCTGGGCACCGGTGGCGCCGGTCCAGGCGGACGGGTCGTTTGCGCTTGACCGCGCCGTGCGGGTCTTTTGAACATGCGCCACGAGAGAGGACCCCAGGCCATGGCCGACCCGCAACCCGCGCTGCGCATTCTGATCGTCGAGGACGACCCCGAGAGCGCCCGCGCGCTGGCCGAGGCGGTGCGCGACCTGTCGGCCGAGCCGGTGGTGATGCGCAACTATGGCGACGGTGTCCAGGCGGCGGGCCTGGCGGACTTCGCCGTCATCGTGCTGGACCGGATGCTGCCGGGCGGGGACGGGGTCGACGCCATCGCCCGCATCCGCGCCGAGGGCTCGAACGCGCAGATCCTGGTGGTCAGCGCGCTGGGCCGCTCGGGGCAGAAGATCGAAGGGCTGGAGAAGGGCGCCGACGACTATCTCGCCAAACCCTTCGACCCCGGAGAGCTGCGCGCGCGGCTGCGGGCGCTGCTGCGGCGCCGGGCCACCACGGTGATCGACAACGACCTGATGGCCTTCGGCGACCTGGAAATCCGGCTCAAGGCGCGCACGGTCCATGTGGGCCAGATGCACGTCGCGCTCAGCCCGCGGGAGTTCGACCTCGTCACCTTCCTGGCGCAGAACGCGGGCGAGGTGGTGACGCGGATGCAGCTCTTGGCCGAGGTCTGGAACCTGCATTTCGACCCGCAGACCAACGTGGTGGACGTCCATGTGGGGCGTCTGCGGCGCAAGCTGGAGGCGGCCTATGGCGGGCCCGTGATTCATACCCAGCGCGGGGAGGGCTATGTCTTTGCCCCCGGGGAGGCGCCCTCGTGACACCGAGACGCAGTGCCAGCCTGCGGCTGACGCTGCTGATCTCGGGAGGTATCGTGGTCCTGTCGCTCTGCGCCATGGCGGTGCAGTATCGGGTGACCGAGCGGGCGTTGGAGGCGCGGCAGGCCGCGCTCCTCTCCGCCGACCTGCGGGGGCTCGCGGCGCTCTACGACCAGCGGCGGATCATCTCGCTGCGGCAGGGGATCGACTTTCGCGTCGCGGCCCAGCCGCCGGGCGAGACGCTGTATCTGCTGGAGGACCGCGAGGGCCGGCGGCTGGCCGGCGATGCCCAGGGCTGGCCCGACGAGGTCCAGCGGCTGGGCGACATGTTCGCCCCCGAACCGGCGCAGCGGTTCGAGGCCGAGGGCCGCACCTGGCTGGGCGTGGGTCGGGAGCTGCCGGGGGGATTCCCGTTCCTCGCCGCCCGGGGGCTCTCTGGCGACGCCGACACCCTGACCGCGCTCCGGCGCGGGATCGCCGCGACCGGCGCGGTGCTGGCGGCGCTGGCGTTGGTGGCCGGATGGGGGGTCAGCCGCCGAGTGGTGGGGCGGATCGCGCGGGTCAACGCCCTGGCCGACCGGGTGGCCGAGGGTGAGTTATCGGCGCGCCTGCCCGGCCCCCGCGGCGACGACGAGTTCGGCGCGTTAGAGGCCCATGTCCACCGGATGCTCGACCGGATCGAGACCCTCAACCGCGCCACCCACCGGCTGAGCGACGCCATCGCCCACGAGCTGCGGACCCCCCTGAACCGCATCCTGCAAAAGCTGGGCGACAGCGGCGCCGACGCTGCGGTGCGCGAGGAGATGCGGGCGGCGATCCGCATCTTCGACAGCCTCCTCGACATCTCCGCCGCCGAGGCGCAGGCGGGCGAGCGTCCGGGCCTGACGCCCGTTGACCTCAGCGCCACGGTGTCGCAGGTGGCCGAACTCTATGCCGCCGTCGCCGAGGACAAGGGCCTGACCTGGCACGAGCACATCGCGCCGGGGCTGACCGTGCTGGGCGATCGCAACCTGATCGCTCAGGCGGTGTCGAACCTTTTGGACAATGCGGTGAAGTTCTGCGCACCCGGCGACGCGGTGACGGTGGACCTGGTGCGCGCGGATGGCCGCTGCATCCTGACGGTGCGCGACACCGGACCGGGGCTGCCCGACGAACTGGGGGATCTGGCCTTTGCCCGCTTCGTGCGGGGTGAGCGGGACCGCGGCGTCGCCGGTCACGGGCTGGGTCTGGCGCTGGTCCAGGCCATCGCCACTCGCCACGGCGCCAAGGTCACACGACCCGCGACCGAGCGCGGGTTTGCCATCGCCATCGCCTGGCCGCCGCTCGACGCCTGAGCTTAGACGGTGTCGCCCATCGGATTGGTGTGGCCTGCCCCCGCGGTGCCGGGGGGCCGTCCGTTGATCGCCGCATCGCGCACCAGGGCCCCGTTTGCCAGCGCCTGGAGCTGCTCCAACTCCTCCTTGCTGGCGCAGGGGCGGTGCGGGTTCTTGGGGTCGACATTGCCGGCCTCGAACACCCGCGCCACCTCGGCCACGAACGCGTCCTCGCGCGTCGACATCGAGGCGAAGTAGGTGCGTTTGAGCGCCACGTAGATCAGCGCCGCAAGGTAGCTGCCAAAGCTGTAGGCGTTGTCCGGGTGGTTCGCGAGCGGATGGTCCTTGCCGGGATCGGGCGGCTCCTTGGCCCAGCCCAGCCCGTCCTGGACCTGCTTGACCGCGGGGGAGACGGCGCCGCTGAAGTGTCGGGTGCAGGTCCTGCCCAGATACTCCAGCAGCGTCATCGTCGACGCCTCGTCGGAGAGATAGACGACCAGACCGTCGCCACGGTCCGCCGTCATGCCCGGCCCGGAGATCTTGAACTTCTGGATGCCCGGGATGTCGCCCATCTTGAACGCGACCGCGTTGGCCAGATGGCAGGCGTGCCGGGACAGCGGCGCCTTGGCGCGCGCGTAGACGCGATAGTCGATCCGGCCGTAGCCGCCTCGGGGATTGAAGTGATAGAACGTGTCGGCGACCTTTGCGCCGCCCTGGGCCGCGTAGCGCAGGCCGTAGCGTTTCGCGAGCGCCCTGCATCGTTTGAGAAATGCCCGCAACTCGACGTTCGAGACGGTGACGGTGCCGGGGTCGTTGTAGAGTTCGTAGATCTGCCAGGTGCCCTCGATGTCCCTGAACTCGGTGAACCGAAACCGCGCCGCGGCGTCTCCCTTGTCGACGAGGTCCTGGACGTCCTCGTTGCCCTGACGGTCGGACTCGGCCTTGATCTTGGCGCGGGTGGTCCAGACGTTGCGCACCCAGCCCGCCAAGGACGGCATGAAAACGGTATAGTCGGCCATGGCGCGGCCTCCCCAATGATCTGCGTTCAATTCGGAGGAGGCGGCGTCACCGGGACTGAAATACAACTTATGCTATTAAGTTGCCTCCGGTATGCAATCTAAGGACAGAGGGCGCGCGCGCAAGGCCCTTGCGCCTCCCGCCGGGGTGACGGGAGGCCGGTGCCGGTCTGGACGGGGACGGCTCAGGCGGCGATCAGGCCCAGCGACTCAAGCTTCAGGATCACCTGGTGGGCGCAGTGGTCCACATCCACCGCCTCGGTATCGAGGCGCAGTTCGGGGCTCTCGGGCACGTCGTAGGGGTCGGAGATGCCGGTGAACTCCTTGATCTTGCCCTCGCGCGCGAGCTTGTAGAGGCCCTTGCGGTCGCGCCGCTCGCACTCCTCGATGGACGTCGCCACGTGCACCTCGACGAAGGCGCCGAACGCCTCGATATCCTCGCGCACCGCCCGCCGGGTGGTGGCGTAGGGCGCGATGGGCGCACAGATGGCGATGCCGCCGTTCTTGGTGATCTCCGAGGCGACAAAGCCGATGCGCCGGATGTTGAGGTCGCGGTGCTCCTTGGAAAAGCCCAGCTCGCTGCTGAGGTTCTTGCGCACGATGTCGCCGTCGAGCAGCGTCACGGGGCGCCCGCCCAGCTCCATCAGCTTGACCATCAGCGCGTTGGCGATGGTCGACTTGCCCGACCCGGAGAAGCCGGTGAAGAACACGGTAAAGCCCTGCTGCGCGCGCGGCGGACGGGTCTTGCGCAGTTCGGCCACCACCTCGGGGAACGAGAACCACTCGGGGATCTCCAGCCCCTCGGCCAGGCGGCGGCGTAGCTCGGTGCCGGAGATGTTCAGGACCGTGACGGAGTCGCGGTCGTCGATCTCGTCGGCGGGCTCGTACTGGGCGCGCTCCTGCACATAGACCATGTGCTTAAAGTCCACCATCTCGATGCCGATCTCGTCCTGGTGCTCGCGGAACAGATCCTGCGCATCGTAGGGGCCGTAGAAGTCCTCGCCCTGGCTGTTCTTGCCCGGGCCCGCGTGGTCGCGGCCGACGATCATGTGGGTGCAGCCGTGGTTGCGGCGGATGATGCCGTGCCACACCGCCTCGCGCGGACCGGCCATCCGCATGGCGAGGTTCAGGAGGCTCATCGTGGTGGTGGCGCCGGGATACTTGTCCAGCACCGCCTCGTAGCAGCGCACGCGGGTGAAGTGGTCGACGTCCCCCGGCTTGGTCATCCCGACGACGGGGTGGATCAGCAGGTTCGCCTGCGCCTCCTTCGCGGCGCGGAAGGTCAGTTCCTGGTGCGCGCGGTGCAGGGGGTTGCGGGTCTGGAACGCCACCACCTTGCGCCAGCCGACCTTGCGGAAATACGCGCGCAGCTCGTTGGGCGTGTCGCGGCGGGCCTTGAAGTCGTAGTGGACGGGCGGCTGGATGCCGGTGATGGGACCGCCCAGGTACACCGGACCGGCCTGGTTGTGCAGGTAGTTCACCGCCGGGTGTGCGGCGTCGTCGGCGCCAAAGACCTTTTCCGCCTCGCGCGCCTTGTTCGGCGTCCACTTGTCGGTGACTGTCATGGTGGCCAGGATCACGCCCTCCTGGTCGCGCAGGGCGATGTCCTGCCCGACCTCGACCTGACCGGCGAACTTCTCCGAGATGTCCAGCGTGATCGGGATCGGCCAGAGGGTGCCGTCGGCGGTGCGCATGTTTTCGACGACGCCGTCATAGTCGGCCTCGGACATGAACCCCTTCAGCGGCGCGAAACCGCCGTTCATCAACAGCTCCAGATCGCAGATCTGCCGCGGGGTCAGATCCCAGGAGGTCAGGTCCGCCGCCTCGCGCTTGAGCTTCTGAGCGCTGTCGGGCGAGACGTAGAGTTCCTGAACCGGGGCGAGGTTGGTCAGCATCGAAATGGTCCTGTTCGTTTGAGGAAGAAGGCCGCTCCGCGTGCCGGTCAGTTCGGCGTGGAGCGCGTCGTAGTCCGCAAGCTTGCGGGCGAGAAAGCGGTCGGTCAGGCGGGCCTTTTCGGCCGCCCCGCGGGTGGTCAGCGCATAGGCGTAGCGCTGGCGCCGGTCGGGGCCCTGGCGGTCCGACACCGTCACTAGCCCGGCCTCGGCGGCTCCGCGCAGGAGCGCGTTGAGACGACCGAGGCTGATCCCCAGAGCCTGCGCGATGGCGCGCTGCGACGCATCGGGTGCCGCGTCGAGCTGGCGCAGCAGGCGGAACGTCAGGTCGTCGTCGGGCAGGGCGGCGGTCATCGGTGTCTCAAGATGTGTTCATTCATGAACGCACCTACACATCCCGCCACCGCCGCGAAAGAGGAAATGTGCCCGCGCGGCCAGATTTTCACTCGGTGCGCCGGGTCTACACGAAAAAACGGCCCGCTCCCCGGGGCGGGGGCGGGCCGTCGATCGGTCCGGGCGGTGCGTGGGCCTATTCGGCGGCGTCGACCGGGTCGCCCACGGGCGCGGCGTAGACGCCGGCCGCGGTCGTCGTCTCGCCGGCCTGTTCGGCCAGGAATTTCTCGGCTTCCAGGGCCGCCATGCAGCCCATGCCGGCGCTCGTGACGGCCTGGCGGTAGATGTGGTCGGTCAGGTCCCCCGCGGCAAAGACGCCGGGGATCGAGGTGGCCGTGCTGTCCGGCGCGGTGACGACGTAGCCGCCCATATGCGTCTCCAACTGGTCCTTGACCAGTTCCGAGGCCGGGGCGTGGCCGATGGCGACGAACACACCCGCGCAGGGGATCTCGGAGGTCTCTCCGGTCTCGACATGGCGCACGCGCACGCCCTCCACGCCCAGAGGATTTTCGCTGCCCAGAACCTCGTCGAGTTGGTGGTCCCAGAGCACCGTGACCTTGGGGTTGTTGAACAGGCGGTGTTGGAGGATCTTTTCGGCCCTCAACTCGTCGCGGCGGTGGATCAGCGTGACCTTGGAGGCAAAGTTCGTGAGGAACAGCGCCTCTTCCACCGCGGTGTTGCCGCCGCCGATCACCACGACCTCTTTGCCGCGGTAGAAGAACCCGTCGCAGGTGGCGCAGGCGGAGACGCCAAAGCCCTTGAACCGCTCCTCGCTGGGCAGCCCCAGCCATTTCGCTTGGGCCCCGGTCGCCAGGATCAGCGCATCGGCGATGTAGGTCGTCCCGCTGTCGGTCTGCGCCGTGAAGGGACGCGACGACAGGTCGACCGAGGTGACGATGTCCGACACGATCTCGGCGCCGGTGTCCTTGGCATGGGCCTCCATCTTGACCATCAGGTCGGGGCCGAGGATCGACGCCTCGCCGGGCCAGTTCTCCACGTCGGTGGTGATGGTGAGCTGCCCGCCGGGCTGGATCCCCTGGATCAGCACCGGCTCGAGCATCGCGCGGGCGGCATAGACCGCCGCCGTATAGCCCGCCGGCCCCGAGCCGACGATCAGAACCTTGACTTGTCGCGTCTCACCCATGATGACACCCCTCTCCGGCAGCCCGAGGATCGTAGGCGCGGGATATAGGCGGTCCGGCCGTCCAGCGAAAGCCCCGGGCCGACTCCGAGAAATCACTTAAGATTCTTGCGCAGTATTGAAATTTTCTTGCGCATATCTCATGTCCGACGTAAAGACCGCGAAAACGAGGTGGGGGAGCGATGCCTGCGCACAAATTGGATGCCATCGACCGGATGATCCTGTCGGAGTTGCAGGCGGACGGGCGGATGACCAACGTGGAGTTGGCCCGCCGCGTCGGAATCAGCGCGCCGCCCTGCCTGCGCCGGGTGCGCACGTTGGAAGAGGCCGGGTATATCCGCGGCTATCACGCCGACATCGACGCGCGGCGGCTGGGGTTCGAAGTGCAGGTCTTTGCCATGGTCGGGCTTCAGAGCCAGGCCGAGGCGGACCTCACCGCCTTCGAGACGCAGTGCCGGGCCTGGCCGCTGGTGCGCGAGTGCCACATGCTGAACGGCGAGGTGGACTTCATCCTGAAATGCGTGTCGCCGGATCTGTCGACGTTCCAGTCGTTTCTGACGGAGGAACTGACGGCGGCGCCCAACGTGGCCAGCGTCAAGACATCGCTGGTGATCCGCGGGGCCAAGGACGCACCAGGCGTTCCCTTCGACATTCTAGAGGCGCGGCTGGCGCGCGACGCATGAGCGACCCGACGGTGCGATGACGCCCGCCGCCGAGACGGCCCGCGCCTCGGTCGTGGTCGTGGCGACGGGGATGGCGTGGGGGCTCTATTGGCTGCCGGTCCGTGCGCTGGAGGCGGCGGGGCTGCCGGGCGCTTGGGGGACGGTGGCGATCACCGCCCTGGCCGCCGTTCTCCTGACCCCCGTGGCCTGGCGGCGGCGCGGACGGCTCGCGGCGGCCTCCCCGCTGGGGCTCGCGGCGTTCGCGCTGGGCGGGGCGGCGTTCGCGCTCTACTCGGTCGGGTTCGTCTACGGGCGTGTGGCGATCGTCATCCTGTTGTGGTTCCTAACCCCGGTTTGGAGCGTGTTGATCGGCCGCTACGTGATGGGGTGGTCGACGCCTCCTCTGCGCATTGCGGCCATAGCCTGCGGGCTGGCGGGCCTCGCCGTGATGCTGAGCGCCGACGGCGGCCCCCCTGTGCCGCGCAGTGCGGGGGAGTGGATGGCGCTGTCGGCGGGGGCGCTGTGGTCGGTGGCCACGACGGGGATGCGCGTGCGCCCCGATCTGGGCCCCGGCGACGGCGCGTGGGTCTTTGCGCTGGGCGCGCTGGCGGCGACGCTTGTGCTGGCGCCGATGCTGGGGCCGCTGCCGTCGCTGGCGCCGGGGGCGGGCCTGGCCGTCGCCGGTTGGGCCGGGCTGGCCGCGGCCTTGTGGTGGGGGGCCTCGATCGCGGGCCTCATGTGGGCGACCGTGCGGTTGGAGCCGGCGCGCAGCGGCATCCTGCTCATGTCGGAAGTCCTGGTGGGCGCGGTATCGGCGGCGCTCCTGGCGGGCGAGGCGCTCCACCCGCTGGAGATCGCGGGCGGGGCGCTGGTCCTCGCCGCAGGCGCGTTGGAGGTTTGGCCCACCGGGCGCCCGCCCGCATGACGCGGGCGCCGCTGGGGCCGTCGAACGGGCAAAATTTTTTCGCCCCGTGGGCAGTCTAGGCCGCCTGCAACTCCTCGAACTCGTCCGGTGTCAGCCGGGGTAGGGCCAGTCGGCCGAAATCCGATGAACTCCGGACGTGCGGAAACAGCGACAGGAACAGCGACAGAAGCTCCGGGTTGTGGCGCACGGTCTCGATCTGCCCCGGATGGCAGCTCTCCACCTCGACGCCGTTGACCGTGAACAGCCGGTGCCCGCGAAAGCCCAGGTGGAACATCTGCACCGGCGCGATCGGGGTCATCTCGATCACCGATGTGCCGTCCGAATGGGAGGCGATGGGCACCAATGCGGTGGGCGTGCCGAACGCCGCGCGCAATCCGGGGCTGCGGTCGACGATCCGTGCGCCGGGGCCGAGGACCAGGTCTGGCATCGGCCGCCCCAGGCCGAACCGGTCCGCGGTGATCCGGTAGAGCCGCGAGGGCAGAACGCGATCCGCGTCGCTTCCCGGCCGGACAGAGATGCCGCCCTTCCACATCAGCGGCTGGAGACCGTCGGACGTGCGGATCATCATGCCGGGGAGCAGATCCTCGACGGCGACCGGACCCTCTTCGGTCGGCACCAAAGAGCCCCGCGCAAACGCGGTAAAGGCGTCGTGGAACAACGGAGCGGCCGGCCCCATGCGCGCCAGCTCCTGGATCTGCGCGTCTTGATCCAGCCACATGACCTCGTAGCGGCGCAGCAGCGGGAGTGGCGGCGGAGTGTGCGCCGACTTTCGGCGAACGGTCCAGGCGCGGGCAGGCGTCGTGCAGGCGGTTCCGGGCGCAACCGGACGTGAGTAGGACATGGCAGCAGCCTTCTCGGTCGGACTACCCCTGCATCGGCCCCCACCAATGCTGCAGAAGGACAAGCTTTGCCTTCCACATAGGATAGTCGATTGTCAAAATTGTTTTGTTTTTGCCGTTCTCGGATGCGCAAATCCCTCATTGCGCAGCCGCTTTGTCGTCCTTTCCGAAACGTCTCCTGCGTCCCTCAACGCACGGAGCGAATCAACGGGGTCGGTTGGTGAAGCGTCGACCCGACCTCCGGGTTCCGCTAGGCGGAGGCGAGACGGGGCAGCGGCGCGGTCGCTCCAACACGCGCGGCAACGGTCTCGTCGCGGACGGGTCCGCGGGCCCAGGGCATGGCAGGCTGCGGCTTGGCACTTTCGGTCATGGCAGACGCCAACCAACGCGGCAGTCTCTTCATCTCGGTTCTCCTCGGTCCCTCGCGCCGCCGTGCAGGTGGGGGCGCCTCTGGCTTTTTCGCCGAAGACATGTGTGACGTCGAAATGCGGCACTCAGGTGGCAGGAGCGGGGAATTGCGGGGCCGAAACCGGGATATTTAACGGCCCGTTTACGGTGCTATCGCAGAGATGAGGCGTCCGTAGTCTGCCTCCTTCAAATGCACGCTGCGCCGATAGGAGTAAAAGCGGTCGGGATCGGCGTAGGTGCAATGACGCGTCCAGTCGGCATCGCGCACCCCCGCGGCGCGCAGCCGTGCCAATCCAAAGCCTGGAAGGTCGAAATGCACCCGGTCGCCCTCGCCCCCGGCAAAGAATCGGGCATAGCCCGCGTCGCTGTCGAGGAAGAGGTCCAGGAACTCGGGCCCGACCTCGTAGTTGCGCTGGCTGATCGCCGGGCCGATCACGGCAGCGATCCGGTCGGCCCGAGCGCCCAGGCGTTCCATCGCCGAGACGGTGGCCTCCAGCACGCCGTCGAGCGCGCCCTTCCAGCCGGCATGGGCGGCGCCGACGACTCCGGCTTCGGCGTCGGCGAACAGGACCGGCTGGCAGTCGGCAGTCAGGACGGCCACCGCCAAGCCCGGCGTCGCAGTGACCACCCCGTCCGCGCGCACCGGCGCCTCCAACGGCGCCTCCACTGCGACCACATCCGCGGAATGCACCTGGTGGACGGTGATCAAGTGAGTGGGCGCCACGCCCATGGCCGCGGCGACGCGGGCCCGGTTGATCGCCACCACGTCCGACTGATCGCTCGATCCGGCGCCGCAATTCAGCCCCTCGAAGACCCCCGAGGACGCGCCGCCCCGCCGGGAAAAGAACCCGTGGCGGAACGGGGCGAGCGTGTCGGCGGTGATGATGTCGAGCGTCATCGGGCAAGCTCCGGCGCGGCGGCCGCGGTGAGACCGGGCGGCGGGCCCGCATCGTCGCTGAGCGCCATCGCCAGGAACAGGTTTCCCATTTCCTGCGGGTGGGTCAACCGGCGATGCGCGGCGATGTGATCGTCGAGCGCCGCGCCGGTCAGGCCGCGGGCCAGAACCTGGGCGCGTCGGGTGATCCCGAGGCGCTCCAGCCACACCCCTTGGGGGATGGCCGCGGTGGTGTGGCAGGGGGCTGCGGCGGCCAGCGCGGCAAAGTCCACATGGGCGGTCAGGTCGGCCCCGCCGGGCGTGTCGAGCGGCCCCTCCTTGCGGTGCGCGCGCACGGCCTGGAGCGTGTCGCCCCGGCTCCCCTCGCTGCCGTAGTCGACGATCAGCGCCGCGCCCCCGTTCCTGGCAATCTGTGCCCCCAGCATGGCGGCCAGCGCGGCGGCCGGGGCCGAGGTCTCGACCATGTCGCCGTCGCGGGTGTCTTGGCGCCGCGCGGCCAGCTCCGGCATCGGCTGGGCCGGGCCGAGGGCGAAGGTCAACGCGCCCTCGCGCACCGTCACCATCCGCTCGCGCCAGCCGTCGCCCTCGCGCAGGAACTGCCGCACCGGCAGCGCGTCGAAGAACTCGTTGGCGATCAGCAAGAGCGGCAGATCGGGGAGGGTGGCGATGTCGGCGTGCCATTCGGGGGCGAAGGGCCCCAGGCGCCGGGCCTGCTCGGCGCGCAAGGGGGCGGACGCCTCCACCAAGTGCAGCCGCACCGCGCCGTGGAAGCCGGGGACGCCCCGTGTCGCGCGCAGCGCGTCGGCCATCAGCGTGCCGCGGCCCGGCCCGAGTTCGACCAAGGCCACGGGCGCGGGCGCGCCGCGGTCGATCCACGCCTGCGCCAGAGCCAGGCCCACCAGCTCGCCGAACATCTGGCTGATCTCGGGTGCGGTGATGAAATCGCCTTCAGCTCCCAGCGGGTCGCGGGTGGCATAGTAGCCCAGCGTCGGGTGCAACAGGCAGGCGGTCATGTAGTCGGCGACGGTCATCGGCCCGGTGGCCGCGATTTGCCGGACCAGGCGCGCGGCCAGGGGCGTCATCCGCGCCGCCGCGCCCGTGCGATCAGCGCCAATCCCAGCAGCAGCATGGGCAGCGAGAGGAGCTGTCCCATGGTGAGCCCCATGCCCCCGGCGCCGATGGCGTGGCCCAGCGGATTGTCGGGCGAGACGAACTGGGCGTCGGGCTGACGGACGAACTCGACGGCGAAGCGCGCCGCGCCGTAGCCCGCCAGAAAGACGCCGGTGATCGCGCCGGGCCGCCTGAACCACCCGCGCCCGAACGCCAGCCACAGGAGCAGCACGCCCAGCAGCAGCCCCTCCAGCCCCGCCTCGTAGAGTTGCGAGGGGTGGCGCGCGCAGGGCCCCTCGACACCGGGACAGTCCTGCGCCGCGCGGCCGGGAAAGATCACCGCCCAGGGAACGTCCGTCGGCCGCCCCCAAAGCTCGGCGTTGATGAAGTTGGTGATGCGCCCGAGGAGCAGGCCGGGCGGTGTGGCGAGCGCCATGAGGTCGAGGAGGCTGAGGATCGGCACCGACCGGCGCAGGGCGAAGATCAGTCCGGCCAGGGCGACGCCGATCATGCCGCCGTGAAACGACATCCCCCCCTGCCAGATCATCGGGATCTCCAAGGGATTGGCGAGGTAATAGCCCGGCTGATAAAACAGGACGAAGCCCAGCCGCCCGCCGACGATGATCCCCAGGATCACCGCGGTCATCAGCTCCTCGATGCTCTCCTTCGTCATCGGCGCCCGGGCGCCGGGCCAGAGGTCGGGCCGCTGCACCGCCGCGATCGCCAGCCGCCAGCCGATGAGGATCCCCGCGATGTAGGCCAGCGCATACCAGCGCAGGGCGAGGACGACCCCGCCGATCTCGATGGAGAACAGCTCGGGCGAGATGTCCGGGAAGGGGATGGCAAGCTGCATGGCCGGACTTGTGACCGCTGATCGGGCGAAGTCAACCTTGAGAATGCCGCCCCGCGGGGCCATATCGAGAGCGATCACAGGAGACGTGCGATGCAGACCCGTAACAAGATGTTCGACGACCTTAGCCAGCTGGTGACCAACGCCATGGGCGTGGCCCAGGGGGCCCGCGACGAGGCCGAGACCGCGGTGAAGGGCATGATCGACCGCTGGCTGGCCGACCGCGACTTCGTGACCCGCGAAGAGTTCGACGCGGTGCGCGCCATGGCCCAGAAGGCGCGCGAGGAGAACGCCGCGCTGAAGGCCCGCCTCGACGCGATGGAGGCATCGCGCGACGGCTGAGCCGCTGGGGCAAGGATTCTGGAAAATCCTTGCCAAGATCGTTGCAACGATCTTGCCCCCGCCCCGGGGGCGACGGCGCGGCGATCGGCGAGGATCCGCGGGCGTGTTCCAGTGGCGCGGAGTCCGGTCGCCTCGTAGCCGCCGGGGAGGCATCGTCCGGTTGAGCGGGGCAGGATCGCCACGTCTCGACCGTCCGTGCCGCCGCCCGGAATCTCGTCCCGCCGAGAGCAAGGCGCGTCCTCGCCCATCTGCCCCGCCCGGCGGGCACCGCCGGGCAGCGCCGTCCCGCCCCCCCGGGGCGGCGCTTCTGGCGAAGGCGGTGCAGCCGCTCCAACGTGGATGCCTGCGTGTCCGACGTGCCCCGCCCAACCCCGCCCCGGCGGGACGGCGCTGCCCTTCGCGCAATAGCCCTTCGCTTTCAGCCTGTCACCTCAATTGCGGCGTGGCTTCGCTCATCCGTCCCGCCTGGCGGACACGCCGGGCAGCGTCGCCATCGTCGCTCGGACCGATGGCGCGGCGATGGCGACCCCGCCCCCCGCCCGGGCAGGCGCTTTTGGCAAAGGTGGTTCAGCAGCCGCGACGCCGGTGCTGATGTCCCGGTCGCACGCCGTCCGACCGCGCCCCGGCGGGTCGGCGCAGCCCTTTGCGCCGTCCTCCACCCTCCGCCGCAAGGAGCCTCACACCAGCCCAGCGTCCTCCAGGAAATACCGCACATTGTCCTCGAAGCTGTCGTCGGCCGTCAGCCCCAGCGCCAGCGCCTTCTCGGGGCGGTAGTCGTAGCGCCAGCCCTGCACGATGGCGGCGATGTCGGGTTGCGGCTCCCAGCGGATGCGCTGGGCGGGCTCGGGCCCGGCCACGGCGGTCATCGCGTCGATCAGGTCCTGCACCCTCCAGCGCCGCCCGGGCATGGTCATGTTGACCTGCATCCCCAGATCCGCCTGCTCCAGCTCCGCCCCGCGGATGAGATTCTCCACGCAGCGCCGCGGCGAGAGGTAGTAGTGCTCGAAGTCCGGGTCGACCGGGCACACCGCCTCCTGCCCCTGCAAGGGCTCGCGGATGATCGAGGACATGAAGGACGAGGCCGCCCGGTTCGGCTTGCCCGGCCGCACGCTGATGGTCGGCAGGCGGAACCCGCGCCCGCGCACCCAGCCGCGGCGGGAATAGTCGTTCAGGAGCAGCTCGCCGATGGCCTTTTGCGTGCCGTAGGAGGTTTGGGGCTGCAGGCCGGTCCAGTCCTCCACCGGATCCGGCACATCGCCGCCGAAGACTGCGGCCGACGAGGCGTAGACCAGCACGGGCGTGGCGCCCGTCGCCCGCGCCGTTTCCAAAACGTTGCGGGTGCCGTCGAGGTTCACCGCCATGCCGGTCTCGAACTCGGCCTCGGCATGGGCCGAGACCACGGCGGCGAGGTGAAAGATGACGTCGGTGTCGTCGGCGATCAGCGCCCGCACCTCTGCGGCGTCCGAGATGTCGCAGGCCGCCGTGACCACGCTGAACGGCGCCGCGATGGCCTCTGGCGCGGCGAGGTCGGCCAGCGTCAGGCGTCCGATGTCGGCGCCTCTCAGCGTGCCGCGCTCCGCCAGCCGCCGCGCCAGCATCCCGCCGATGAAGCCGCCGCCGCCGATGATGAGAACGTTCATGGGCCCCTCCCTGGTGCCGCCGCGGCGCGAACGACCCTGCGTCCGCGCCGCGCTGTCGTCAGTCGCCCAGGCCGATCCGGGCGATGAAGTCCTTGTGGCTCTGCACCATCATGTCGGCCTCGGGGGTGCGGGCCGCCCACGTGTCCCAGGCCCGCTGCGCCGCCTCGCGGAATGTCGTGCGGTCCTCGGCCGACCAGTCGTGGATCGTCACGCCCTGGTCCGGCAGTTTAGCCAGCGCCTCGCCGTTTTCCACCAGCGTCAGCATCATCAGGTCGAAGGCCAGCACCTTCTCGGCCGCGGTCAGGATCGCGCGGTGATGCTCTGGCATCCCCTCCCACACGTCGGTCCGGCAAGCCAGGTGGTCCGAGGACATGGAGTGGAAGCCGGGAAAGGTCGTGTGCTTGGCGATGTCGTAGATGCCCAGGCCCACGTTGACGGCCAGCGACGAGGCGTCGGCGCCGTCGATGATCCCGGTCTCCAGCGCGGTGAAGATCTCGGTGAAGTCCATCACCACAGGCTTGGCGCCCAGGTCGGCGAAGATCTCCGAGATGATGCCGGGGGGCGAGCGGAACTTGAAGTTCTCAAGGTCCGAGACACCCGCCAGCGGCCGGGTCGAGTTGAGCGACTCCTGGCCCCCCACATGGGCGCCGATAAAGGTCATGCCGTGGGCCGAATACAGCTCCTGGATCGCCTCCTTGCCGCCGCCGAAGTTCACCCAGGCCTGATACTGCAACGGCGTCTCGTAGCCGCCCATGGTGTCGGCCACGAACATGAAGGCGGGGTTCTTGCCGGTCTGGTAGGACCCGTTGGTCATGTCGCAGTCGAGGATGCCCGACGACGCCGCGTCGAAGGTCTCGGCCGACTTCACCACGCTGGCCGAATAGAACATCTCGATGGCGATCTCGCCGTTCGACATGGTCTGAACGTTCTCGACGAACTCGGCGATCAGCCGGCCGGACGTGGATTCGGGGCTCTGGTGGTTCTGGATGCGCAAGGTGGTGGTCTGCGCGGCGGCGGCTGTCGCCAGCGCGGCGGTCAGTGCCGTGGTGAGTGTAAGGGTCTTGAGCGTCATGGGATCCTCCCTGGTTCGATCATGACTGTTGCGGGTCGGGGGGCGGCACCAGCGCGCCGCGGGCCCCGATGACGTGGGCGGCCAGCGCGCAGGCGCGGGCGACGGCCTCCTCGGGCCCCGCCCCGGTCAGAAGCGCGGTCAGAAACCCCGCGCCGAAGCTGTCTCCGGCCGCGGTGGTGTCGACCACCCGGGGGGCGGGGACGGTGGGGACCTCCGCGAGACCGCGCTCGCGCGACCAGAGCGTCACCGGCGCGCGGCCGTTCTTGACCGCCACCAGGTCCGCGCCGCCGTCGCCGTAGCGGCGGGCGCAGGCGGCCGGGTCGGCGTCGGCAAAGAGCGCGCCGTCCTCGTCGAAGGACGGCAGGACCAGGCTCGCCGCACGGCCCGCGGCGCTCAGCCCGTGGCGCATGGCATTCTCATCCTCCCACAGCAGCGGTCGGAGGTTGGTGTCGAAGGCGACGGTGGCGCCCCTTGCCCGCGCCGCCCCCGCGGCGTCGAGGAACGCCGCGCGCCCCTCGGGCGGCAGGATGGCCAGCGTGATGCCGGAGAAGTAGATCGCGTCGGCCCCCTCGAACGCTTTCGCCAGCCATTCAGGATCGTCGGCCAGCGTCCGCGCCGCCGACTGCCCGCGCCAGTAGGAGAATCGCCGCTCGCCGTCCTCCAGCGCGATCATGTAGAGACCCACGGTCCGGTCGAGATGGCGCCGCACCGCCTGCGTCCCGATCCCCGCCGCCGCCATCTCTGCCAACATGTCGTCCGACACCGCGTCGCGGCCGACGCAGGTGGCATAGTCCACCTCCCACGTCTGCGGCAGCAGGTGGCGCGCATACCACGCGGTGTTGAACGTATCGCCGGCAAAGCCGCGGCGGTAGAGGCCGCCGCCCTGATCGCTCAACTCGACCATGCACTCCCCGGCGCAGATCAGTCGCGTCATCGCCCGGTCCTCACGTTGCCGCCCAGACGGCCAGGGCCACGACGCCCAACATCGCCGCGGCCATGGCCACGTTGATCGCCCGATGCGCACCCGGCGACAGGTCCAGCCGGTGCAACAGCACCCCGGCATAGAGCCAGGCCAGGTGGATCGGGATCCAGATGACGTTGAACACGATCAGCTTGACCGTCACCTCCCACGCCAGGTTGTCGGGGGCAAAGGCGAAGGCCGAGAAGAGCGCGGTGTTGACCGCATAGGCCTTGGGGTTGATCGCCTGGAGCAGGAGGCCGTCGCGCAGCCCCGGCGGCGCCGTCGCCGCGATGAAGGCGACCCTGGACCCCGCGAACGCGATCCGCGCGGCGATGTAGAGCAGATAGGCGATGGACAGGCCCGTCAGCACCGCCCGCACCGTCGGCTGGGCCAGCACCAGCGCCGCCAGGCCCGAGATCACCGCCACCGCCACCGCCGCGTTGCCCAGAAACAGCCCCGTGACGTAAGCCAGCCCGCGGCGGAACCCATAGGCCGCGCCCACGCCCGCCGTCGACAGCACCCCGGGCCCCGGCGTCGCGATCAACAGAAACACCGCCGCGGCGAAGGTCAGCATTCAGCATGGCACATCGTCGCCGGGCCTTTCCTTGCGTCATGCAGGAAATGGTATACCATTTTCTTGCGCTCGCAAGGCGAACCTGCGGCAGGGAGGACAGGCATGGCGGACAGCGGCAAGCCGGCGATCGGCTTCATCGGGGTGGGGCATATGGGGCATGGCATGGCCTCGTGCCTGTTGCGCGACGGTTATCCCCTGTGGGTGCGCGGGCACCGCAATCGCGCGCCGGTGGACGACCTGGTCGCCCGCGGCGCGACCGAGGCCGAGAGCCCCCGCGCCATGGCCGAGGAATGCGAGATCGTGCACCTGTGTCTGCCGAACTCTCAGAGCGTCGAGGCGGTGGTGCGCGGCGAGGACGGGCTGATGGCCGCCGGACGCAAGGGCCTGATCGTCGTCGACACCACGACCGCCGATCCGGCCTCGACCGAGGCGCTGGCCGCCGAGCTGGAGGCCCAGGGCATGTACATGGTCGACGCGCCTCTGGGCCGCACTCCCAAGGAGGCCGCCGAGGGCACGCTCGACGCCATGGTCGGCGCGGCGCCCGAGGTCTTCGACCGGATCCGCCCGGTGCTCGAAAGCTGGGCCGGGACGGTCGCGCATCTCGGCCCCGTCGGCAGCGCCCACAAGATGAAGCTGGTGATGAACTTCATCGGCATGGGCTATGCCGCGCTTTACTCCGAGGCGCTGACCATGGCCGCCCGCGCCGGTGTCGCGCCGCAGACGGTGCGCCGCGTGATCGGCGGCAGCCGCATGGGCTGCGGGTTTTTCGAGACGTTCATGGCCGGCGCCGTTGGTCGCGAGGCCGAGGCGCACAAGTTCACCCTGGCGAACGCCATGAAGGACGTCCGCTACGGCGCGCAGATGGCGCAAGGGTCGGGCGTGGCCAACCCCATGGGCGCGGCGATGCTGAGCTACTACACCATGGCCGTGGGGCAGGGGCACGGCGCCGCCTACGTGCCGACGCTGGCCGACCACGTGGCGGGGTTCAGCGGCGTGGACCTTGCCGGCGAGATCGAGAAGGGGGCGCGCGATGCTGACCGAGGATGACCGCGCGTTCTATGCCCGCGAGGGGTATCTCAAGGTCGAGGGTGCCCTGACCGGCGCGCCGCTGGCCGAGCTGCAGCGGATCACCGACGACCTGATCGAGCGCTCCCGCGACGTCACCGCCAGCGACGAGATCTACGACCTCGACACCGGCCACGGCCCCGACAGCCCCCGCCTGACCCGGATCAAGCTGCCGCACAAGCGCCACCCGGCCTACTGGCGGGCGCTGGCGGCGTCGCCCATCACCGAGGTGCTGACCGACCTCCTGGGCCCCGACACGGTGCTCCAGACCTCCAAGCTGAACTGCAAGGCGCCGGGCGGCGGCGCGGCGGTGGAGTGGCACCAGGACTGGGCCTTCTACCCCCACACCAACGACGCCATGCTCGCCTTCGGCCTGATGCTGGAGGACGTGGACGCCGACAACGGCCCCCTCATGGTCGTGCCCGGCTCGCACACCGGCCCAATCCTGAGCCATCACCGCGACGGCGTGTTCTGCGGCGCGGTGGACCCCGCCGACCCGGACGCCCATCTCGACCGCGCCGTCACCCTGACCGGCCGCGCGGGCGACATGACCGTCCATCATGCGCGCACGCTCCACGGCTCGGCACCCAACCGCAGCGACCGGGCGCGCAAGATCCTGTTCTTCGAATGCCACGCCGCGGACGCCTGGCCGCTCCTCGGCGCGGGCAGCTACATCCACGAACTGGGGCAGGAGCGGTTCTGGGCCGATCTCCAGGACCGTCTGATCACCGGCCGCCTCACCACCACGCCGCGGCTCGCCCCCGTCCCCGTCGCGCTCCCCCTGCCGCCGCCACCCGACCGGTCCTCGATCTTCCGCATCCAGAAATCCGGCCGGGCCACCTCAGCCTTCGCCTAAGTTCTGCGCCCCTGCTTCATCTTGGCAGAAATACCCCGGGGTCGCCTCTGACGCGCCTCTGGTCCGAGCGACAGAGGCGACGGCAGAGCCCCGGGACGTGCCGCTCAGCGTTCGGCCGCCCCCGATTGGAGCAGCAGCTTCACATAGGCGAGCCCCACCGCCGTCGCCTCGCAGCGGACCATGGCGTGCATCGCGCCCGTGTCCATCTCCTGCCGCAGGAGGCGCAGCTCCTGCATCCGCTCGCACTCCAACAGATTGCGCCGCAGGTCGTATTTCACCTCGACCCCGGCGATGGCGGCGATCTCTTCGGGTGCCTGTGCCCCGATCTCGTCCATCCGCAGGGCGATCTCGGCGGCCCAGTCCTCGCGCATCTCGCGGAAACAGGCGATGCCGGCCGGCGCGCCCTCCTCATACTGGAAACAGGCGGCCTGGGCGCGGTTCACGCAATCGGCCACCGCCTCTCCCGCTTGCGCCCGCTCGGCCACACAGGCGCGGGCAGCCCCGGGATCGGCGGCGGCGGGCGTGGCCAGGACGGCGAGGCTCAGGACCAGGGGGCGCAGCATGGCGGTTCCTTTCACGGCGAATGGGCCTTGCATCTGGTATACCAAGCGCGGATCCTGCGTCCAGCGCCCGCCGCCGAGGCGCCGCCGAGACAGGGAGAGCGAGACCATGGCAGACATCCGCGCGCACCGCCGCTTTCGCAGCCAGGAGTGGTTCGACAACCCCAACAACCCGGGCATGACCGCGCTCTATATCGAGCGCTATCTCAACCAGGAGTATGTCCGCGAGGAGTTGCAGGGCGAGAAGCCGGTGATCGGCATCGCCCAGACCGGCAGCGATATCGCCCCTTGCAACAAGATCCATGTCTTTCTCATGGACCGCATCAAGGCGGGGATTCGCGACGCGGGCGGCGTGCCGATGGAGTTCCCCGTCCACCCGATCCAGGAGACGGGCAAGCGGCCCACCGCCGCGCTCGACCGCAATCTGGCCTATCTCAGCCTCGTCGAGGTGCTGCATGGCTATCCCATCGACGGCGTCGTGCTGACCACGGGTTGCGACAAGACCACCCCGGCGATGCTTATGGGGGCGGCGACGGTCGACATCCCCGCCATCGCGCTCAACGGCGGCCCGATGCTCGACGGCTGGTGGCAGGGTGAGCTGGTGGGCTCCGGCACCGTGGTGTGGGAGAGCCGGCGCCTCCTGGCGGACGGCAAGATCGACTACGAGGAGTTCATGGAGCGGGTCTGTGCCTCGGCCCCGTCGCTGGGCCATTGCAACACCATGGGCACCGCCAGCACGATGAACGCCATGGCCGAGGCGCTGGGCATGACGCTGACCGGCTGTTCGGCGATTCCGGCGCCGTTCCGCGAGCGGATGGCCATGGCCTATCGCACCGGGCGGCGCGCGGTGGAGATGGTGCTGGACGACCTCAAGCCATCGGACATCCTCACGCGGGAGGCGTTCGAGAACGCCATCGTGACGAACTCGGCCATCGGCGGGTCCACCAACGCGCCGCCGCACCTCCAGGCCATCGCCCGCCACGCGGGGGTCGAGCTGGACGTCAGGGACTGGCAGACGGTGGGGTATGAGGTGCCCCTGATCCTCGACATGCAGCCCGCCGGGCGGTTCTTGGGCGAGTCGTTCTACAAGGCGGGCGGGGTTCCGGCCGTGATGGGCGAGTTGCACAAGGCCGGCCTGATCCGCGAGGGCGCGATGACCGCGACCGGCGCGCCCATGGGCGAGAACCTGGCCGGATGGGAGAGCCGCGACACCGACGTGATCCGCAGCGTGGACGCACCTCTGCGGGCCAATGCGGGGTTCAAGGTGCTGTCGGGCAACCTCTTCGACAGCGCGCTGATGAAGACCAGCGTGATCTCGGAGGACTTCCGCCGTCGGTTCCTGGAGCACACGGGGCGCGAGATGGTGCACGAGGCCCGCGCGGTGGTGTTCGAGGGTCCCGAGGACTACCACGACCGGATCAACGATCCGGCGCTGGAGATCGACGCCGAGACGATCCTCTTCATCCGCAACGTGGGCTGCGTCGGCTATCCCGGGTCGGCCGAAGTGGTGAACATGCTGCCCCCCGACCACGTCGTGCGGCAGGGGGTGAACCACCTGCCCACCGTGGGCGACGGGCGGCAGTCCGGCACGTCGGAGAGCCCGTCGATCCTGAACGCCTCGCCCGAGTCGGTCGTGGGCGGAGGGCTGGCGCTGTTGCAGACCGGCGACCGGGTGCGTCTGGACCTCAACGACGACACGCTCATGGCGCTGGTGGACGACGACGAGTGGCAGCGCCGCCGCGACGCCTGGACCCCGCCCGAGCTGCACCACCAGACCCCCTGGCAAGAGATCTATCGCACCCATGTGGGGCAACTGGCCGACGGCGGCTGCCTGGAACTCGCCACCGCCTACCGGAAGGTGGCCCAGGAGCTGCCACGCGACAACCACTGAGCCGGCGGCCGAAGGGCTCGTGGCCGGCCACGGCCCGGCCGCCACGAGCGTCTTCAGCCCCGCCCTACGCTGAGGGCAGCGCCGTCCCGCCGGGGCGCGGCCGAGCGGCGCGCGACGGTCTCCAAAGCATCGAAGTCCCGGCGGCTGCACCGCCGTCGCCAAAAGCGCCGCCCCGGGGGGGCGGGTCGGCGCTGCCCGGCGGTTCCCGCCGGGCGGGGCATGGGGGCTGAGGGGGTCGCTTCGGTGGCGCCCGATCCGACGGTGGGGCGGGCGCGAGGATCGGGGGGCGAAGGCGCCTTCCCTGCCATCCAAGACACCGGGCCGCCCGCCCGCTGCTCAGTCCCGCACCTCACCGGGCGCGAGGCCCCAGAGGGCGGCGCGACGCACCCAGCCGCGATGGCCGCCGGCGCGGATCCGGCACCACTCGGGCAGGCACCGGCCGAGCCGCGCCACCACGCCGCGCTCGGCGATGGCGTTCTGCGGGGCATTGGCGTCGGGCTTCATCAACAGCGGGACCGAATCTTCGACGATCAGCACCGTGCGTACCCCCGACAGCAGCGAGTAGTGCACCCAGCCCCCGGCGCCGTCGCGGTCCTGCACCCGGCGCCAGTGCCCGAACTCGGCCGTGATCATCAAGGGCAAGTCCTTGCGCTTGTAGACCCAGTCGATCCGGTGGCTGAGCGACGGGCCGCGCCGCACGTTCCCCTCCACCGCCTTCATGGATACGAATCGCGGAATCGGGAGGTTGGTGACCGGGCCGCGCTCGCCCGCCGCCGCCACGCCTGCCCACGCCATCGCCGCGGTCAGGACCGCCGCCGTCACCGTCGCATGTGTTGTCATCGCCTGCCGTTCGCTGCACTGCCTGGCCGTCATGCGGCCCCTCGGTCCGGGGTCTCATGGCCCAAGGTTCGCGCCTTGTGATCCGCCCCGTTCCTTGCCACTTTGCGGCAGCCCGTCCGAGAAGAAAAGTTCAAGGAGCCGCACCATGCCCGCCGACCGCCTGAGTGTTGTCGTCACGCGACGGTTGCCCGACAGCGTCGAGGCGCGGATGAGGGAGCTTTTCGACGTCCGCCTGCGCGAGGACGACACGCCGATGAGCCGCACGGCGCTGATCGAGGCGGTGCAGGACGCCGACGTCCTCGTGCCCTCGATCACCGACACCGTGGACGCCGCGCTGTTGGCGCGGGCGGGCGACCGGCTCAAGCTCATTGCCCACTACGGCGCGGGGGTCGACAATCTGGACGTGGCGACCGCCCGGCAACGGGGCATCTTGGTGTCCAACACGCCCGGGGTCGTGACAGACGACACCGCCGACATGGCCATGGCGTTGATCCTCGCGGTGACGCGGCGGATCCCCGAGGGGCTGGCGACGATGCAGGGCGACCGCTGGCATGGCTGGGCGCCGACGGCGTTTCTGGGCGGCCGGGTCGCGGGGCGGCGGCTGGGCATCCTGGGCATGGGCCGGATCGGCCAGGCGGTGGCCCAGAGGGCGCGGGCCTTCGGGATGCAGGTCCACTATCACAACCGTACGCGCCAGCGCCCCGAGATCGAGGCCCGCCACGAGGCCACCTGGTGGGAGAGCCTGGATCAGATGCTGGCGCGCATCGACATCCTGAGCGTGAACTGCCCGCACACGCCGGCGACGTTCCACCTGGTCAACGCCCGGCGGCTGAAGCTGATGAAGCCCACGGCGGTGATCGTGAACACCTCCCGCGGCGAAGTGATCGACGAAAACGCCCTGACCAGGGCGCTCCGCGCGGGCGAGATCGCGGGCGCGGGGCTCGACGTCTACGAGCACGGGCAGAACATCAACCCGCGCTTGCGCGAGTTGCCCAACGTCGTGCTGCTGCCGCACATGGGCTCGGCCACGGTCGAGGGGCGGGCCGAGATGGGCGAAAAGGTGATCGTGAACATCAAGACCTTCGCCGACGGCCACCGCCCGCCCGACCTGGTGGTGCCGGGGATGGTGTAGAGGCAGGACGACCGGCGCGGGGCGCGACCCTCGGGCCTGGTCCTCCGGCCGCAACCACATTGACGGGACCCCCTTTGCCGCGCGAAGCCGACTGGAGACCGGAACGCAAGGACTTGGGCGGTTTCAACCGTGCGCCCGCGTCGGGACCGGCGCGATTTTTCGTCGAAAAATCGTGCCCGGCCCGACGGTGCCGCGGAGCGGACTAGACGGCGGAGACGGCGGCTTGCCGCGACCGGTTCAGCGCATGGCCGGTCACGTCGTGCATATACATCAACCCGCAGTAGAGCTGGCCCAGGTTGTCGTAGACCGGCTTCATCTGGCAGCGGATGACGCGGCGGTCCCGATCGGCCACGGCCACGGGATAGTAGTACTCCTGGGCCTGGCCGTTGAAGCACAGCTCCAGCCGCCGCCGCGCCCGCGACACGTAGCGTTCGCGCCCGATGACCTGTTCGAGGTGCATCGACACCATGCCGGCCTGGGTGTTGCGGTTGAACTGGGCGTTGGGCTGGGACACGGCGAGATAGCGAAAGCCGGTGTCGATCGCCACCAGCCGCTCCAGCGATCCGGTGATGTAGGCCGAGATGCCGTCCTCGCCGCAAACGTCCTCCAGCGCCTCCAGGGCCAGCGATCGCCCGTCCTGGGGCGCGCCGTTGGGAAAGGCGTTCATCAGCCGGACGACGATCTCCATGCTGCGGTCGGCGATGGCGCCGCCGTTGTAATCCGACGCACGGCGCAGAAAGAACGCGATCTGCTCGTTCAGCTCGTCGGCGCTGTCTGGCGTGTGGTTCTCCACGGCGTCCATCAGCGTCGCGCAGCGGCGCAACAGCTTGGCATGGAAACGGGTGGAGCCGTGATAGGTCATCGCGGTGCGCAGGCGCGCCTCGGCCAGCTTGAGCTCGGCAATCAGCGTGACAAAGCGCATCACCGGGCCCGGTGCCCGCAGCCCGGGTTGGACATTTGCAGCGATCTTTCGCACGGCGGCATCGGAACCCGGACTCTCGTTCACTCGTTTCTGGAGCAATACAGGATCAGTTTTGGAGAGTCACGATGAACTGGGATCAAATCGCCGGCCAATGGAAACAGATGACCGGCCACATGAAGTCCGAATGGGGCGAACTCACGGACGACGACCTGACCGAAGCCGAGGGCGACCGCGAACGCCTGGAAGGCAAGATTCAGGAGCGTTACGGCAAGACCAAGGAAGAGGCGCGCGAGGCGGTCGATTCCTTCATGGCCAAGCACTGAGCCACGACGCGGAGGGCGGACCCCAGGGGCCGCCCTCGTCACGTCAGCGGTAGACTTGGTCCTCGGTCGGGAATGCGCCGGACCGGACCTCGTCGGCATAGGCGCTCACTGAGCGCTCGATGTCGGCGGCCAAGCTGCCGTAGACCTTCACGAATTTGGGCGGCCGGGCGTTCAACCCCAGCATGTCCTCCAAGACCAGGATCTGACCGTCGCAGTGGGCCGAAGCGCCGATGCCGATGGTCGGAATATGAACGGTTTCCGTGATCTGGCGGGCCAGAGGCTCGACCACTCCCTCGACCACCACGGCGAAGGCGCCCGCCTCGGCCACCGCCTGGGCATCGCCGATATGCAAGGGCCAGCTGTCCTCGTCCCGCCCTTGCGTCTTGAAGCCGCCCAGGGTGTGGCTCGACTGCGGCGTCAGGCCGATATGGGCCATGACGGGAACGCCGCGCTGGGTGAGAAAATGGATCGTCTCGGCCATGCGCGCACCGCCCTCCAGCTTGACCGCGCCACACTGGGTCTCCTTCATGATCTTGGCGGCGTTGCGGAAGGCCATGTTGGGGCTCTCCTCGTAGCTGCCGAAGGGCATGTCGACGACGACCAGCGCCCGTTTCGTGCCGCGCACCACGGCGCGGCCGTGCATGATCATCAGGTCCATGGGCACGCCCACGGTGGTCTCCATGCCGTGCATCACCATGCCCAGACTGTCGCCCACCAGGATGAAATCGGCGTATTTGTCTACGATTGCCGCGGTATGGGCGTGATACGAGGTCAGCGAGACGATTCGCTCGCCCCCCTTGCGCGCCGCGATCTGCGGGACGGTCAGGCGGCGGACGGGTTTGGTCGGTTCGGTGGTCAAGGGTCAGGTCTCCGGTCTGACGACGCGCTGGTCGATCAGTAGCACGCTGCCGAAGCGCACGGCCAGCAGGATGACCGCGGGCCGGTCGAGCGGCCCCTTGAGCGGCGCCAGGCTCTCGGCGTCGCGGATGTCGACCGACTGCACCTCGGCGCGGGGTTCGGAGGCGACGGTGTCGCGGACCCAGGCGCGCAGCCGCGCCACCGTGGTGCCGTCGCGGGCCAGGGCCTCGGCCTCGTCCAGCGCGCGGTTCAGCACCGGCGCCGCCGCCCGGTCCTCCGGCGCCAGGCGCACGTTGCGCGACGACAGGGCGAGACCGTCGCGGTCGCGCACCGTTGCGACCCCCTCGATGGCGTAAGGCATGTCCAGGTCGCGCACCATGGTGCGGATGACCACGAGCTGCTGATAGTCTTTCTCGCCGAAATAGGCGGTGTCGGGCTGGGCCAGGTGCAGGAGTTTGGCCACCACCGTCGCCACGCCCCGAAAATGCCCCGGCCTGAGCTTGCCGATGAGGATGCGCGACAGCTCGGTGGTCTCCACCACGGTCTGGGCGTCGGGATGATACATCTCGTCGGGGGAGGGAAGGAACACCGCGTCCACCCCCTCGGCCCGTAGCAGATCCAGGTCGCGGGCGGCGTCGCGGGGATAGGTGTCGAGGTCCTCGGCCGGGCCGAACTGCGTGGGGTTGACGAAGACGGTCACGATCACCCGGTCGTTCGCGGCCCGAGCCCGACGCACCAGGGTCAGATGCCCCTCGTGCAGATAGCCCATGGTGGGCACCAGGCCGACGCGCATCCCCTCGCCGCGCCACCATTGCCGCAGGTGGCGCAGGTCGCTCTTGGTCTTGCAGATCTGCATCGCTGTCTCCCTCGGCGCCGCCGCGGCAGTGTGGATCCGCCGCCGGCATGTCGCAAGACAGCACCGGGTGTGGGGCCGCTGCAACGCCCGCGGGGGAAAGCGCCCGGAAATCCTCCCAATCGGGGCGATCCAGGTCCTGACATGCACTGTGTCTGCTAAGCTCTGGCAAAACAAAGATAAGGCAGGATCGGGCGTGGGAGCGGGCTATCGGGGTGCCTTCGTGCTGGGGTGGGCGCAGACCGAGATCGACGGACTGACCGGGGCGCCGGAGACGGCGCTGGTGCGCGGGGCCGCCTGGCGCTGGCGCGGCACCGCGCGGCGCGTCGACGGGCCGGACGACGTGCTGGCCTTGGGCCTGGCCGAGGGCGCGGTCGACCTGCGCCGCCGGGCCGCGCGCACGGTGTCGCGGCTGATGGGCGGGGCGCGGTTCCGGCCCCGGCGCGCCGCCGACACGGCCCCGGCATGGGAGCGGACGGCGACGCTGACCGACGGGCGGCGGCGCTTTACCATGGCGCTGATCGCCGCCGCCCGCGGGGCGGGGCCACTCGTGATGTTCGAGGACGGGGTGCCGCCGCCCGACACCGACCTGTGGGTGGTCGAGACGCAGACGCCCCGGCCGTCCTGCCCCAAGTCCGGCTGGGGCGAGGGCGAGGTCGTGTGCTTTGCCCGCGGCACCCGGATCGCCACTCCGGACGGCCCCCGCGCGGTCGAGCATCTGACCGCCGGCGACCGCGTGGCGACGCTCGACGACGGCGCTCAGCCGATCCTGTGGACGGGATCGCGGCAGATCACCGCCGCGCGCCTCTTTGCCATGCCCGATCTCCGGCCGGTGCGGATCCGGGCGGGCGCCCTCGGCGGCGGGGCGCCGCCGGGCGACCTGGTGGTCTCGCCCAGGCACCGGATCCTCTTGCGCGGCCGGGCGGCGCAGGCGCTCTTTGGCGAGGCCGAGGTGTTGGTCGCGGCGCGGGCGCTGATCGACGAGCGCCGGATCCTGGTGGACCACGAGACGCGCGGCGTCGACTACTTCCACCTCCTGCTGCCGCGGCACCAGGTCGTCTGGGCCAACGGCGTCGCCTGCGAGACGTTCCAGCCGAGCGCGGCGGCGCTGGCCGGGCTCGACCCCGCGCGACGCGCCGCGCTCGCGGCCTGCCGCCCCGAGGTGGTGGCCGACCCTGCGCGCTATGGCCCGCCGGCGCGGCGGGTGCTGGACGCGGCCGAGGCGGCGATCCTGCTCTATGCGCGGGGCGCCCATTGACACCTCCGGCCCGCGGCGTATAAGCCCGCCCATCGCGTCAGCCCTCCCGGTCGGCGCGGTTTTTCATTGGTGTTGGCGGCCCCCGCGAGGGGAGGCCTGTCGGGCGCCGGCCGGGGGCCGGTTAAGTCCAGAGGACAACGCCCTTCATCCGCGCCCATCGGGGCGCCCAAGAAGGAGATCAGCCGTGACCAAACGCACGTCTGCCAAGTACAAACTCGACCGCCGCATGGGCGAGAACATCTGGGGCCGGCCGAAGAGCCCCGTGAACCGCCGCGAATACGGCCCCGGCCAGCACGGCCAGCGCCGCAAGGGCAAGATGAGCGACTTCGGCATTCAGCTCCGTGCCAAGCAGAAGCTGAAGGGCCACTACGGCGACCTGACCGAAAAGCAGTTCCGCCGCATCTATGCCGAGGCCGAGCGGGTCAAGGGCGACACCGGCGAGAACCTCATCGGCCTTCTGGAGCGGCGCCTCGACGCCGTCGTCTACCGGGCCAAGTTCGTCGCCACGATCTTTGCCGCGCGGCAGTTCGTCAATCACGGCCACGTCCTGGTGAACGGCAAGCGGGTGAACATTCCGTCCTACCGGGTCAAGGAAGGCGACGTCGTCGAGGTCCGTGAGAAGTCCAAGCAGCTGGCCTCGGTCCTGGAGGCCGCGGGTCTGGCCGAACGCGACGTGCCCGACTATCTCGACGTGGATCATTCCAAGATGACGGCGACCTTCGTGCGCACCCCGGCTCTGGCCGACGTGCCCTTCGCCGTGCACATGGAGCCGAACCTGGTCATCGAATACTACGCCCAGAACTGAGGCGTCTCGCCGATCGAGGCCGCTGCGGGCCGTCCCATCGCGGGGCGGCCCGTTTCACATCCGCGGCTCAGCGGGTGCCGAGGACGCGCCGGGCGGTCTCGACGGTGGGGCCAGCCTCGGCCACGGCCCGCAGGAACCGGTCGAGGGTGCGCAGGGGCGGCGCCTCGGCGGCGACGATCCGGTTCGTGCCGACGCCCCGGACCACGGTGATCGTCAGAGGCTGCGCCCCGTCCGCGTTGCGGTAGAGAAAGAGATGCGCCGCGCAGTCCTTCATCGCGTCGGCGAAGGCCGTTGCATCGGCCACCGCCGCACTCTGCGCCTTGAGGTCGATCTCGACGCGGTCGAGCAGGCGGTCCAGCGCCGCGGGATCGTCGTGATCCTCGACCGGGATCGCCTCCATCCATTCGAGGAGGCGATATGCGCCGGGCGCGATCCCCATCTTGAGGTAGTACGCCTCGCGGTCGAGCGCGCGGAGGCGCCCCTGGACCGCCGCCTCGTGTCGCGCCAGGAGCGCCTCGGCGGCCGCAGTGAGCCGGTCTCGGCGATCCACGGCCTCCACCAGCGCCTCCGCCGCCGCCACCCGCGCCGAGGCGCAGATCAACGTGCCCATTGGTTCGTCGTGCCGCGCATAGGGCACCGTCAGAACGTCGTAGGGGCCGGCGGGGGGCCATTGCACGATGAGCGCGAACCGCTGCCGCGCCAGGTCGCGCACGGCGTCGCGGTCCGCGGGCGCCATCGCGCGGGTCTTGAAGCCGAGGGTTCTGAGAAACGTCGGCGCGTCGAAGGCGTCGGTCAGGGCCGCGATGGCCGGCGCGCGGTCGGCCCCCCGCTCGGCCGTCAGAGCCGCCTGGACGGCGAGGGGGAGGCGTAGGTCGTCGGCCGATGCGGCGGACGCGGCGAAGGTCGCGACGAGCGCAGCGGCGCGCAGGGCGAGACCCAAGGTCTTGGGCAATATGCAGATCATCGGCGCACCCTCGCACGGGCCGCCGCCCGGTCAACCGACATTATTGGGGCGCGGGGGGTAAATCCCGGCGCCGCGAGGCCCCGAGTGGCTTTTCTTGCGACCCGACAGCGACTAGGAACACCCAAGGTCAGGGGAGCAGCCATGTCAGACGCCATCGAACCGAAGCCCGGCATATTGGAGATCGCGCCCTACAAGGGCGGTGACTCCCATGCCGAGGGCGTGGCCGATGTGGTCAAGCTCAGCTCCAACGAAAACCCCTTCGGCCCGCCCGAGGGAGCCCGCGACGCGCTGCGCAAGACCGCGCATCTCTTGCACCGCTATCCCGACGGCGGCCACGGCGATTTGCGCCGCGCCATCGGCGAGGTGAACGGGCTCGACCCCGAGCGGATCATCTGCGGGGCGGGCTCGGACGAAATCATCTCGATGCTCTGCCAGGCCTATACCGGCCCCGGCACCGAAGTCATCCATACCGAGCACGGGTTCGCCATGTATCGGATCAGCGCCATGGCGTCGGGCGCCACGCCGGTGGAGGTGCCCGAGCACGAGCGCAAGGTCGACGTGGACGCGATCCTCGACGCCTGCACCTTCCGCACCAAGCTGGTGTTCCTGGCCAACCCGGCCAATCCGACCGGCACGATGATCGGCGCCAACGAGGTCGGGCGCCTGGCCGCCGACCTGCCTCCGCACACGCTCCTCGTCCTCGACGGGGCCTATGCGGAATACGTGGACGGCTACGACGGCGGCGCGCGGCTGGTGGAGAAACGCGACAACGTGGTGATGACGCGCACGTTCTCCAAGATCTACGGGCTGGGCGGTCTGCGGGTCGGCTGGGCCTATGGGCCCGCCCACGTCGTCGACGTGCTGAACCGGGTGCGGGGGCCGTTCAACCTGGGCTCGGCGCAACTGGCCGCCGCCGAGGCCGCGGTGCGCGACACCGAGTTCGTGGACCGCAGCCGCGCCGAGAACGCGCGCCTCAGGGCCTGGTTGGCACGGGCGCTGGCGGAGCTGGGCGTGCCGTCCGACACGTCCTGCGCGAACTTCGTCCTCGCCCGCTTCGACAGCGTCGAGGAGGCCGAGGCGTGCGAGGCGCATCTGCGGCAGAACGGCCTATTGGTGCGCAAGGTGGGGGGCTACAAGCTGCCCAACTGCCTGCGCATCACGGTGGGCGACGAGGCATCCTGCCGCCGGGTCGTGCACACCATTGCGCGGTTCAAGGACGCTGCGGCATGAGCCAGATCTATGCCCGTGTGGCGCTGATCGGTCTGGGCCTGATCGCCGGGTCGATGGGGCTGGCCATGCGCCGGGCGGGCCTAGCGGGCGAGATCGTCGGCACCGCGCGCTCGGCCGAGACCCGGGCGGTGGCGCTGGAGCGGGGGCTCGTCGACCGCGTGACCGAGACGGCGGCCGAGGCGGTGGCGGGCGCCGACCTGGTGGTGCTGGCCGTGCCGGTGGGGGTGATGGGCGAACTGGCGGCCGAGATCGCCGACCACCTCGCCCCTGGCGCCACCGTCACCGACGTGGGCTCGGTCAAGCAGGCGGTGGTCGCGGCTGTGGGCCCGCACGTTCCCGAGGGCGTGCATTTCGTCCCGGGCCATCCCCTGGCGGGGACCGAGCATTCGGGGCCGCATTCGGGCTTTGCCGAGCTGTTCCGCAACCGCTTTACCCTGCTGATCGCCGAGGACGACACCGACCCGTCCGCCGTCGATCGCCTGACCCGGCTCTGGCAGGGAATGGGCGCCAATGTCGAGGTGATGGACGCGCCGCACCACGACCTGGTCCTCGCCGTCACCAGCCACACCCCGCACCTCATCGCCTACACGATGGTGGGCGTGGCCGACGACATGCGGCGCGTCACCGACCAGGAGGTGATCAAGTATTCGGCCGCGGGCTTCCGCGACTTCACCCGTATCGCCGCCAGCGACCCGACCATGTGGCGCGACGTGTTTCTGACGAACAAGGAGGCGACGCTGGAGATCCTCGGACGGTTCACCGAAGAGCTGTTTGCGCTTCAGCGGGCGATCCGCACCGGTGACGGGTCGCACCTTTTCGACTACTTTACCCGCACCCGCGCGATCCGGCGCGGGATCATCGAGGCGGGGCAGGATACCGACGCCCCCGACTTCGGCCGCGGAGGCGCCAAGACGTGAAGGGTTTCGGAGGTTTGTGCTTGGCCCTTGGCGTTGCGGTCGCGACCGCCGCCGCGGCCGATGCGCCCCAGACCTCCCCCCGTCCCGAAGGCCGCCCGGCGGCAACGGTCTCCACAGTGGCCGGCGCCGCGCCGCCAGCGTTCGCCGCGTCCGGCGGGATCGTGCCGATGGTGGTGGCCGTGCGGGTCGCGGCGGCGACGGCCGCGACGATCCGCCCGGTCCCGCGCGGCGGCGAGGGGGGCAATGCCGGGCCCGCCACCGACGCGGACCCAGGCGCCGTCCGCGCCGCGCCGCAGCCGCGCGAGGTGGTGCAGCCGGGTCTGACCGCGGGCCTCGTCCGCTCGCTCAGACCCATGGCGCGCCCCGAGAACCTGCGCCGCCGGGCCACCGTGCGCCAGGTCGGCTATGCCCCCATCGGCAAACGTCCCGGCACCGGCACCAAGGGCGCGCTCTGTGGCGACCCCGACATCCGCGGATCGACCATGGCCCCCATCGCCGGACGCATCCGCGGCTGCGGCGTCGAAGCGCCGGTCAAGGTCACGTCGGTCGCCGGCGTCGCGCTGAGCCAGGGGGCGGTGATGGACTGTGCCACCGCCCGCGCGCTCAAGGAGTGGACCCAGCGCGGGGTCAAGCCCGCGTTCGGCAAGCTCGGGGGCGGGGTCCGCGGGCTGAGGGTTGCGGCGCACTATGCCTGCCGCACCCGCAACAACCGCAAGGGCGCCAAGATCTCGGAGCACGGCAAGGGGCGGGCCATCGACATCTCGGCCATCCAACTGCAGAACGGCGTCGAGGTAACAATCCTGCGCGGCTGGCGGGATCGGCAGTTCGGGCCCAAGCTGCGGCAGCTCCACACCGCGGCCTGCGGGCCGTTCGGCACGGTGCTGGGACCGAACGCCGACCGCTATCACCAGGACCATTTCCACTTCGACACCGCGCGCTATCGCTCAGGGGCCTACTGCCGCTGAAGCGGGTGTCGCGCGGCGCTTTCGCTCGCCCGCGGCATGTTCTAGGCTGACCCAAACCCGAGCAGGACAGGGCGGCCGACCGCCGCCGCACGCAGGACATGACCGCAGTAACGGGCTACGACCGTCTGGAGGCGCCGGGGATCTGGCGGCAGCGGCGTTCGGCGCAGCGGCGCGACGTGACCGTCAGCGTGGGCGACGCCACCCTGGCCATCTACGACCGGTCCGAACAGGCGCTGGCCCATTGGTCGCTGCCCGCGGTGGTGCGGCTCAATCCCGGACAGATGCCCGCGGTCTTCGGTCCCGGCCGCCGCGCTGGCGAAGAGCTGGAGCTGAGCGACGCGGCGATGATCGAGGCGATCGAGCGGGTGCAGAGCGCCGTCGCCCGGCGCCGCCCGCGCAAGGGGCGGCTGCGGCTGATGGTCGGGCTCGCCGCGCTGGCTGTGGTCGGGTGGCTGTCGGTGGTCTGGCTGCCCGGCGCGCTGATCCGGCACACCGCCTCCATCGTTCCCGAGGCGGCGCGGGACACTCTGGGCACCCGTCTCCTCGGTCACGTCACGCGGGTCGCGGGCGCCCCCTGCCGCAGTCCGGCCGCCGCCCCGGCGCTGCGCCGGTTGGAGGCGCGGCTGCTGCCGCCGGGCGGGCGCCTGGTGGTGCTGCCGTCGGGCATCGCCGACAGCGATCACCTGCCCGGGGGCATCGTCCTGCTGAACCGCGCGCTGGTCGAGGACACCGACGATCCCGCGGTGCTGGCCGGGTATATCCTGGCCGAGCAGTTGCGCGCGGACCTGGCCGATCCGCTGGAGCGGCTCTTGACCATGGCCGGGCCGCTGGCCGCGTTCCGCTACTTCGTGTCCGGCCGTCTGCCCGAGGGCGTGCTGGAGCATCATGCCGAGGCGCTCTTGGTGGCCGGGGCGGCGCCGGTGCCCGACGCGGCGCTGCTGTCGCGGTTCGCCGCCGCCGAGGTGCGGGCGACGCCCTACGCCTATGCCCGCGACATCTCGGGCGAGACCACGCTGGGCCTGATCGAAGGCGACCCGGTGGCGCCCGACGCCGCGCGGACGCTGCTGACCGACGGAGACTGGGTCGCGCTCCAGGGCATCTGCGGCGGTTGATTGGGGCCGCCGCCGGGCGACGCCCGTTGCTGGCCGAGAGCCAAGTCGGCACCGCCCGCCGCACCTGCCCCGTGCCTCGGGCCCTGGCGCAAGGCGCGCAACCGAAGGGCATTCGGGTCGGACCCCGCCGCGCCGCAGACAGCGACCGGAAAGGGTCCGGTTTCCACCCTGTGCACCGCCTTGGGCCGGTGCGCGGGCGGCGCGGCTCGGGCTCAGCGGCGCAGGAACGCGTCCGAGAACCCGGCCCGCCGGGCGGTGGCCAGGGCCCGCTGTCCGCCGTCGGCGAACGGTCCGGCCAGCACCACGCGCAGCACCTTGCCGCCGCGGCGCACCTGGCCTTGCCGGACGGGCAGCCCCGCCGCCCGAAGCCGCGCCGTGGCGCGTTGGGCGTTGGCGGGATCGGCGTAGGTGCCGACCTGCACATAGGCGCCGCCCGCCGCCGCAGGCGCTTTGGGCGCCACGGCGAGGGTGGGGCGCTGAACCTTGGGCGCCGGGGCGGCGGCCGCGCCCTTGGAGGTCAGGACGACTCGCCCGTCGGCGGTGGTGCGCACCGCGCTGCGATCCACGACCGCGCGTCCGGCCCGGGTGATCACCACGATTTTGCGCCCCCCGGCCAGGTCAGCCTTCTGCTTGTTGTAGTCGGTGTAGGGGTAGACCAAGTAGTTGTAGCGGTTGGTCACGTCGTGGCCCGTCGCCCGGTCGACCAGGCGCCGCGGCACCGTCTGGGTCCACACCAGCGCAGTCTGGAGCGCGCCGCGCAGGGTCTGCTTGCCCCGGTGGGGGTTCAGCCGCCCATCGTCCCATGCGGCGCGATAGCCGGGCAGCACCCGGGGCTGCGGCGGGACCGGGACGCGGACGGTGCTGCCTGCGGGGGGGCCGAGGACAGTGCGGCGCGCGCCCGAGACCACTGCGGTCCCGGCGGGCAGGGTGGTCGCGGCGGGGGCGAGGCCGGTCCAACCCAGCTGGGTCTGCGGACCGCAGCGGGCGCCGGGATTGATGTAGGCGCCGCTGACCGGGGCGGCGCCGGGGCAGGCGACGGTGCGAACCGTCCGCTGCGGCGTCGGGCGGCGGACCGGCGCGGGCGCCTGCACCACGGGCGCGCGCACGACCCGCGGAGTGGCGGCGACCGGCGCGCGCACCACGCGCGGGGCGGCGGCCACGGTGGCCTGGCGCGGCGGCGCGGCGGCGGGGGCGTCGCGGATCACAGGCGCCTCGGCCTGTGCGCTGCGGCCGGGCAGCGAGGGCTGGAACCCGCACATCACCTTGCCCCGGCGCGACACTCGCGGCACCCACTCCACCGCGCCGGCAAAGCCCGCCCGGATGTAGACGCAGCCGCGGCTGTCCACATACTGTCGCCCGGTGTAGCTCGACGGTGGGAACTCCGTCGGCACGTCGGCCCCGTTGAAGGATTGAGCGGTGGCGGGAAGAGGCCCTCCGGCGACCAACGCCAGCGCCAGAACGGCCGCGGCAGATTTGAACAACATCACGTGCCCCCACACAGAACTGTGCGCCGAGGATGGCGCAATCGCGGGAGGCGGTAAAGGGGAAGCCGCTCTACTGGGTGCCGAACATGCGGTCCCCGGCATCGCCCAGGCCGGGCACGATGTAGCCCACCTCGTTCAACCGGTCGTCCAGCGCGGCGGTGACGATGGGCACGTCGGGATGCGCCTCCTCCATCCGCCGGACCCCCTCGGGCGCCGCGAGGAGACAGAGGAACCGGATGTTTGTCGCCCCCGCCGCCTTGAGCAGGTCGACCGCCGCCGCCGAGGAGTTGCCGGTGGCCAGCATCGGGTCGACGGCGATCACCAGGCGCTCGTCCAGCTGCTGCGGCAGCTTGCAGTAGTATTGCACCGGCTCCAGAGTCTCCTCGTCGCGGTAGAGGCCGATGAAGCCCACCCGCGCCGACGGCACCAGCTCCAGGATCCCGTCGAGGAGGCCGTTGCCCGCTCTGAGGATCGACACCAAGGCCAGCTTGCGCCCGTCGAGGACGGGCGCGTCCATGGCGCAGAGCGGCGTCTCGATCCGGCGCGAGGTCATCGGCAGGTTGTCGGTGATCTCGTAGGCGAGAAGTTGGCTGATCTCGCGCAGGAGCTGGCGGAACACGGCGGTCGAGGTGTGCTTGTCCCGCATCAGCGTCAACTTGTGCTGCACCAGCGGATGGCGGACGACGGTGAGGTGGTCGGTCATGGGGCGAGCCTTTCGAGGATGCGGGAACGGGTGGTGTCGTCGCAGAACGCGGCGTCTGCGGAGGTGCGCGCGATGGCGGCAAAGTCGTCCTCGTCCCAGCCAAAGGCGTCGGCCAGGCGGTCGTATTCCCGCACCATCGTGGTGTGAAAGAACGGCGGATCGTCGGTCGAGACCGTGACTTTGCACCCCGCCCCGCGCAGCCGGTCGATGGGGTGGGCGCGCCAGTCGGGATAGACGCCCAGCGCGACGTTCGAGCCCGGACAGACCTCCAGCACGACGCCGTCCTCTGCCAGCCGATCGACCAGTGCGGGGTCCTCGATGGCGCGCACGCCGTGGCCGATCCGCTCGACCTTGAGCGCGTCGAGGGCCGCCGCGACGCTCTCGGGCCCTCGCCACTCGCCCGCATGGGCGGTCAGCCGCAACCCCGCCTCGCGCGCGCAGTCGAAGGCCCAGGCGAAATCGCCGGGCTCCCCGGCGCGCTCGTCCCCGGCGATGCCGAACCCGGTCAGCCAGTCGCCGGCCGTCTCGGCGGCGCAGAGTGCGGTTTCGCGCGCCTTTTCCGGGCCGAAATGGCGGATGCAGGTGACGATGCCGCGCAGGGTGATCCCGTCCCGCGCCTCGGCCTCCTCCGCCGCCTCGCGGATCGCCGTCAGATACTCCCGCCACGCGCCCACGTCGCGGCCGCCGCAGAAGTCGGGGCTGAGAAACGTCTCGGAATAGATCACGCCCGCCGCGGCGCTCTCTTCCAGCACCGCGCGGGTCAGGCGGGCATAGTCCTCGGGTGTCTTCAGCACCGAGGTCGCGGTCTCGTAGACATGCAGGAAGTGCCAGAAGTCGGTGTAGCTGTAGCTGCCGTCGGGGGCGAAGATGCCGGACAGGTCCACCGACTTCTCGCGCGCCAGGCCGCGGACGAAGTCGGCGGGCGCGGCGCCCTCGAGGTGGAGATGCAGTTCGACCTTGGGCAGGGCGGCGAGGGACATGGGGCAGGCTCCGCGGCGGCTGATCCTGGCCTATACGCTGCGCCCGGCGAGGGCCAGGGGGCGGGCGCCCGACCGTGGGTCAGCGGGGCAGGAGGCTCTGCCCTGGACCCTGGGGCGGCACGCCCAAATGGGCGGCGACGGTGGCGGCCACGTCGGCAAAGGCGCAGAGGCCTCCTTCGCCCGACCCGGCGCCGTGGATCAGCACCGGCACCCGCTCGCGCGTGTGGTCGGTGCCGCGCCAGGTGGGATCGTTGCCGTGGTCGGCGGTGATCAGCAGCAGGTCCGCGGGGCGCAACGCCGACAGGAGCCCCGGCAGCGCCGCGTCGAACCATTCCAGGTGCCGGGCATAGCCCGACACGTCGCGGCGGTGGCCATAAACGCTGTCGAACTCGACGAAGTTGGCGAAGGTCAGGCTGCCCGCCTCGGCATCGCCGATCCTCCGGCGCAGGTGGTCGAGCAGCGTGGCGTCCGGCCCCTTCAGCACCGTGTCGATGCCCTGCATGGAAAAGATGTCGCCGATCTTGCCCACCGCGTGCACCAGCCGCCCCTCCCCCTGCACCCAGTCGCACAGCGTCGGGGCGGGCGGCGCGATGGCAAAGTCGCGGCGGTTCGGGGTGCGGGTAAAGCCCTCGGCGGCGCTGCCCACGAAGGGCCGCGCGATCACCCGCCCGACCTTCATCGCGTGCAGCCGCGGCGCCAGCGCCCGGCAGAGGTCGAGCAGGCGGTCGAGCCCGAACGCCTCTTCATGCGCGGCGATCTGAAACACGCTGTCGACCGAGGTATAGCAGATCGGCCACCCCGTCTCGACATGGCGCGCGCCCTCGTCCTCGATGATCAGCGTGCCCGAGGCATGGCGGTTGCCGAGGATGCCCTCGGTCCCGGCCAGGCGACAGACCTCGGCCACCAGGTCGTCGGGAAAGGCCGGGTCGGCGTTCGGGAAATAGTGCCAGTCCCAGGGGACGGGCACGCCCGCCAGTTCCCAATGCCCCGACGGCGTGTCCTTGCCCCGCGACACCTCGGTCGCCGCGGCCCAGAGCCCGGTGGGCATGGCGTCGAGGCCCGGCGCGGGGCTGCCCGAGGACAGGCGGATCGCCGCGCCGAGACCGAGCGCGTCCATGTTGGGCACATGCAGGGGGCCGCTGCGCCCCTCCTCGGCCTCACCTGCGGCGCAGGCCTCGGCGATGTGGCCCAGCGTGTTGGCGCCGCTGTCGCCGAAGTCGGCGGCGTCCGGCGCGCCGCCGCAGCCCGCCGAGTCGAGCACGATCAGGAAGGCACGGGCATCGGTCATCGGCAAGGCTCCTGGAAAGGCGGGCGGGGTGTCGAGCGCTCGGGGTGCACTGCGGAACCGACGCGCGGGCCCGGCCGCCCGGCAGGCCAGAGCGCCACATCCCTTCGTCCGTAGGGTGCGGAGGACGGCATTGCGCGACCGGCTCTCTCGCAGGCCGCAACGGCAGGGCGGCCCGACGCGTCCCGCGTCGGCCTCGCAACCCCCTCCTGTCGCCGGGGTGCGCGCAAAGGGGTCTTTGCCGGAACTGCGTCGGGTGCGCGGGCCAGGGGGGCGGCCGAAGAGACGTCGGTCATCGGCGTGTCCCCGTCACAGGCGGTCGCGGATCAGCGGGTGGAGGGCCGGGGCCTCGGGGGCGAGGCGGATGGCGGCGGCGACCTCGGCCGCGGCGCGATCGGCGGCGTCCTCGCTGCGGGCATGGACCCTGGCGAGGGGCGCTCCTGCGTCGATCCGGTCGCCGAGGCGCGGCAGGTGGGTCAGGCCCACGGCGGGGTCGATGCGGTCGCTCTCGACCTGCCGTCCGCCGCCCAGCCGCACCACGGCGAGGCCCAGCGCCCGGCCGTCGATGGCCGCCACATGACCTGCGCCGGCCGCCGCCACGTCCCGCACCACCGGCGCCGCAGGCAGCGCATCGCGCCACCCCTTGGCAAAGTCCCGCGGCCCGCCCAGCGCCGCCACCATGGCGGCGAAGCGCTCCGCCGCCGCGCCCGAGCGCAGGTGGCCGGCGATGCGCGCGGCCCCGTCCTCGGCGCTGTCCGCCGCTCCGGCGAGGTGCAGCAGCGCCCCGCCCAGCGCGGCGGTCAACTCGGCCATGGGCCCCTCGGCGCGGCCGTCGGTCATGATCTCCATGGCGGCGGCCACCTCGACCGCGTTCCCCGCGGCGGGCGCCAACGGCTGGTCCATGTCGGTGATCAGCGCCGCGGTGGGACAGCCCGCGCCGGTCGCCGTCTCGACCAGGGACCGGGCCAGACGCGCGGCGTCGGCGTCGCTGGCCATGAAAGCCCCCGACCCCGCCTTGACGTCGAGAACCAGTGCGTCGAGCCCCGCCGCCAGCTTCTTCGACAGGATCGAGGCGGTGATCAGGTCCACGCTCTCGACCGTGCCGGTGACGTCGCGGACGGCATATAGGCGGCGGTCCGCCGGGGCGATGCGCGACGAGGCGGCGACGATGGCAAAGCCCAGCTCGGCCACCAGCGCGCGGAACCGGTCGGGCGGCACCTCGGTCGAGAGGCCCGGGATCGCCTCCAGCTTGTCGAGTGTCCCGCCGGTGTGACCCAGGCCGCGGCCCGAGACCATGGGGACATAGACCCCTTCGCACGCGAGCGCCGGGGCCAGCGGCAGCGAGACGGTGTCGCCGATGCCGCCGGTCGAGTGCTTGTCCACCGCCGGGCCGGGCAGGTCCCAGCGCATCACCTCGCCCGAATCGCGCATCGCCTCGGTCAAGGCCACGGCGCCCCCCGGCCCCAGCCCGTTGACGCACACCGCCATGGCGAAGGCGCCAGCCTGCGCATCGGACACGCCGCCGTCTGCCAGGCCCCGGGCAAAGGCGGCGATGGCCTCGGGGTCCGGCGCGCGCCCGTCGCGCAGGTCCATGAGCAGGCCGCGCGCCTCGGTCACGACCCCTCCATGTGGCTGGCGGTGAACGCGCCGGGCAGGAGCGCGCCCACGGTGGTGGTGGTCGAGGCGCCGGCGGAGGTGGCCAGGGTCACGGGCACGTCCGGCCCGGCGAACTCGGCCAGCTTCTGGCGGCAGCCGCCGCAGGGGGGCACCGGGTCGGGGCTGTCGGCGATCACCGCCGCCTCGGCGATTTCGCGCTCGCCCGCAGCGACCATGGCGGCGATGGCGCCGGCCTCGGCGCAGGTGCCCTCGGGGTAGGCCACGTTCTCGACATTGCAGCCGGTGAAGACGCGACCCGACACGGTGCGGATCGCCGCCCCCACCTTGAATTGCGAATAGGGCGCATGGGCGTTCTCGCGCACCTTGGCGGCCGCGGAGAGCAAGGTCATGGCAGGTTCTCCCCCGTTTCGATCCGATCAGGGTGATCCTCCGCCTCGCCGATGGCAAGGGGAACCCGGCCTGCCGCCGCGGCATTGATCCGGCGAGACCACCAGGGAGGTTCCCCATGTCCGACCACGATGGCAAGGCCGATCCGGCCGCCGCCGCGCCCACGCCCGCTGCCGGGTTCGGCGCGGTCGACACCGACGGCAACGACCCGATGACCGACGAACAGGCGGTCAAGCTGCGCGCGCTGTCCGAGGAGGCGGGAGAGCCCTTCGACGGTGCCCTGACCCGTGCACAGGCCGACGAGCGCATCGACCTGCTGGAGGAAAAGACCGGCAAATCCGTCGACTGACCGTGCCGCGGCGGGCAAATCCCTTGGAAGGGATTTGCAAGGGCCTTCGAAGGCCCTTGCCCCCTGCGGCGGCCGCTGGTCTTTCCCGTCCGGCCCGCGATAGGGTGCGGCAAAATGGCAGGGAGGGCCGGAAGTGTCAGAGGACCGCAACGAGGCGCTGCGCGAGGCGGCGCTGTTCTATCACGCCCATCCCAAGCCCGGAAAGCTGGAGATCCGCGCGACCAAGCCGCTGGCCAATGGGCGCGATCTGGCCCGTGCCTATTCGCCGGGCGTCGCGGCGGCGTGCCTGGAGATCGCCCGCGATCCGGCTACCGCGCGCGACTACACCGCCCGCGGCAACCTTGTGGCGGTTGTGTCGAACGGCACCGCCGTCCTCGGCCTCGGCAATATCGGCGGTCTGGCCTCCAAACCGGTGATGGAAGGCAAGGCGGTCCTGTTCAAGAAGTTCGCCGACATCGACTGCTTCGACCTGGAGCTGAACGAGCCCGACCCGGCCAAGCTGGCCGATATCGTCTGCGCGCTGGAGCCGACCTTCGGCGCGATCAATCTCGAAGACATCAAGGCGCCCGACTGCTTCATCGTCGAAGAGCTGTGTCGCAGCCGGATGAACATCCCCGTCTTCCACGACGACCAGCACGGCACCGCCATCGTCGTGGGCGCCGCCGCCACCAACGCCATGCGCGTGGCGGGCAAAGACGTCGCCGACATCAAGGTGGTCTCGACGGGCGGCGGCGCGGCGGGGATCGCCTGTCTCAACATGCTGCTCAAGCTGGGCGTGCGGCGCGAGAACGTCTGGCTCTGCGACCTGCACGGGCTGGTCCACGAGGGGCGCGAGGCCGACATGACCCCTCAGAAGGCGGCCTATGCCCAACCGGGCGGCCCCCGCACCCTGGCCGACGTGATCGACGGGGCGGACATGTTTCTGGGGCTGTCGGGTCCCGGCGTCCTGGCGCCCGAGATGGTGGCGCGGATGGCGGAGGGTCCAATCATCTTTGCCCTCGCCAATCCCACGCCCGAGATCGATCCCGACGCTGCGCGGTCCGTGGCGCCCGATGCGCTCATCGCCACGGGCCGGTCCGATTTCCCCAACCAGGTCAACAACGTGCTGTGTTTCCCGTTCATCTTTCGGGGCGCGCTGGACGTCGGCGCGACCGAGATCAACGATGCGATGAAGATCGCCTGCATCGAGGGGATCGCGGCGCTCGCGCGGCAGACCACCAGCGCCGAGGCGGCCCGCGCCTATGCCGGAGAAAAGCTGGTCTTCGGCCCAGACTATCTGATCCCCAAGCCGTTCGATCCCCGGCTTATGGGCGTGGTGGCCACCGCCGTGGCCCGCGCAGCGATGGAGACGGGCGTGGCGACGCGACCGATCGAGGATCTCGACGCCTACAAGCGGCGGCTCGACGGGTCGGTGTTCAAGTCGGCGCTGATCATGCGGCCGGTCTTCGACGCCGCTTCGACGGCCGAGCGGCGCATCGTCTTTGCCGAGGGCGAGGACGAGCGGGTGCTGCGCGCCGCCCACGCCATGCTGGAAGAGACCACGGACAAGCCGATCCTCATCGGCCGGCCCGAGGTGATCGCCGTCCGGGCCGAGCGGGCGGGGCTCAAGGTGACGCCTGGCGTCGATTTCGACCTGGTGAACCCCGAAAACGATCCGCGCTACCGCGACTACTGGACCACCTACCACCACATCATGCAGCGGCGCGGGGTGACGCCGGACCTGGCGCGGGCGATCATGCGCACCAACACCACCGCCATCGCCGCGGTGATGGTGCAGCGCGGCGAGGCCGACAGCCTGATCTGCGGCACCTTCGGCCAGTACCTGTGGCACCTCAACTATATCCGCCAGGTGCTGGGCACGCGCGAGCGGCAGCCGGTCGCGGCGCTGAGCCTGATGATCCTAGAGGACGGGCCGCTGTTCATCGCCGACACCCATGTCCACCCCTCGCCGACGCCCGAGCAGATCGCCGAGACCGTGGTGGCCTCGGCCCGGCATGTCCGCCGCTTCGGCCTGGTGCCCAAAGTGGCGCTGTGTTCGCACTCGCAATTCGGCAACTTCGACTGCGATACGGGAATCAGGATGCGCGCGGCGCTGGAGATCCTCGACGCCCGCGACTGCGACGTGGAATACGAGGGCGAGATGCATGCCGACGCCGCGCTCGACCCCGAACTGCGGGAGCGGATCTTTCCCAACTCGCGCCTTTCAGGGGCGGCCAACGTCCTGGTGTTCGCCAACACCGACGCGGCGTCGGGGGTCCGCAACATCCTGAAGATGAAGGCCGGGGGACTGGAGGTGGGGCCGATCCTCATGGGCATGGGCAACCGCGCCCATATCGTGACGTCCTCGATCACCGCCCGCGGCCTTCTGAACATGTCGGCGCTGGCGGGCACGCCGGTGGCCCACTACGGCTGAGCCCGGTGGCCGCCCCGGATGAGGGCCGGGGCGGCGCGGGGCCGGCGGTCTACTTCTTTTTGGTGCCGGGCGTGGACGGTTTCTTCTTGTCGGTCGGTTTGTCGCCCATGGGCGTTGTCCTCGGTCGACGCGGGAGCACGATGCCGCCCGCGTAAGACCGGTTCTGACCCGTATCGGGTGAGCCGTCGCGCCTGTTTTCGCCCTCTGCCATGTCGATAACGTGCGCGATCGGCTCTGCTCAGCCGCTGATCGACACCAGCCGGCCCGAGATCCAGCGATACACCTTGCGACACGGCGCCGCGCCGATGTCGTCGCATTCGGACCCGTGCAGGTCGATCACCAGATCGCCGTCGGGCAGGGTCGTGTAGCCGAGGAAGTATCCGGACCAGGCGGGCAGGAACGTGCCCTCGGAAGTCCCGCTCCAGAACGCCTGCGCGCAGCCGGCGGTGCCGCAGTTCAACGTCCGCATCTCCTCGCAATAGCCCTGTCCGAGGTTCAGATGGATGTCGCCGATGCCGTCGTCGTTGAGGTCGGCGCGGCGGACGAAGCCCTGACCGAAAACCGGGGTATCGCCGGCGCGGCGACAGGCGGCCTCGATCGCCGCCCGCTCCAGCGCTTCGGGATTGGCCACCGCGAACCCCTCGGGGCGGGCACAGACGGCCAACGCTTCGGCGATGGCCGGGCCGGCGCCGGAGAGCGGCAGGGTGAGTTCGGTGTCGCTGCGGCGCAAGTCCAGCGTCGCCCGCGTGCCCGCCGCGAGCTGTGACAAGAGCCTGCCGTGGTCCGCCGTCACCGGGACGCTCCACTGACCCGGCGCGTCGGTCGTCTGGAGGTCCGCGGCGCCGGCCAGTCCGCCGTCCACCCGCACCGAGACCCCGAGCGGCGCGGACGGGTCGGCACCGTTGTAGCTGAGCGACAGCGTCAGGGGCGCGCCCGCCGCCGTGCAGCCCAACGCGAGGCAGGTGTCGTCCTGCTCTTCGGCGCAGACCGTCGCGGAGACGCCGTCCGTCCCGGCGACGGTCCACTCCTCGGCGGTGGCCGTCCCACCTGCCACGATCCCCGCCAGCGCCGCCGCGGCGGCCAGTCCCGATACTCGCATGTCGTCTCTCCGATAAGGGTTCCTTGCGATGTGGAGGCGAACCGCCTCCGGCTCAACCCCCTGTGGAAGTGCCGTTACCGCTGCCGTTAACGCAAGGTCCCTTGCCCTGCGCGCAGGCCAACGCGTAACAGATGCGTCCATAGGGACAGGAGGGCATTCTTCATGGGATACGCGGACGTCTACGGGGCCTGGCAGGCCGATCCCGAGGGCTGGTGGCTGAACGAGGCCAAGGAGATCGCTTGGGACCGCTTCCCATCCCGTGCCCTCTTCGACGACAAGGCGCCGATCTACGAGTGGTTCTCGGACGGCCTGGTCAACACCTGCTGGAACGCCGTGGACCGCCATGTGGAGGCCGGGAACGGCGGCCGCGTCGCCATCATCCACGACAGCCCCGTCACCGGGGTGAAGCACAAGATCACCTATTCCGATCTGCGCAATCGCGTCGCCCGCCTGGCCGGTGCGCTGAGGGCCAAGGGTGTGGAGAAGGGCGACCGCGTCATCATCTACATGCCGATGGTGCCAGAGGCTCTGGAGGCGATGCTGGCCTGCGCGCGGATCGGTGCGGTGCACTCCGTGGTCTTCGGCGGCTTTGCGGCCAACGAGTTGGCCACCCGGATCGACGACGCCAAACCCAAGGCCATCATCGCCGCCTCCTGCGGGATCGAGCCGGGGCGCGTGGTGCACTACAAGCCGCTGCTCGACGGCGCCATCGACCTGGCCCGGCACAAGCCCGACTTCTGCGTCGTGTTCCAGCGCGAAGAGGAGGTCGCGCATCTGGAAGAAGGGCGCGACGTCGACTGGCACGCCTTCCAATACGGGGTCGAGCCGGCCGACTGCGTCCCGGTCGAGGGCAACCACCCCGCCTATATCCTCTACACCTCCGGCACCACAGGGCAGCCCAAGGGCGTGGTGCGCGCAACCGGCGGCCACCTGGTGGCGCTGAACTGGACGATGAAGAACATCTACCAGGTCCAGCCGGGCGACACGTTCTGGGCCGCGTCCGACGTGGGTTGGGTCGTGGGGCACAGCTATATCTGCTACGCGCCGCTGATCTACGGCGCCACCACCATCGTGTTCGAGGGCAAGCCGGTGGGCACGCCCGACGCCGGCACCTTTTGGCGGGTGATCGAGGAGCACAAGGTGGTCAGCTTCTTCACCGCGCCGACCGCGCTGCGCGCGATCAAGCGGGAGGATCCGGCGGGCAAGCTCCTCGACGACTACGACATCTCGCATCTGCGGGCGCTCTATCTTGCGGGGGAGCGGGCCGATCCCGACACCGTGGAGTGGGCCAAGCGGGTGATGGGCGTGCCGGTCTATGACCACTGGTGGCAGACCGAAACCGGCTGGACCATCGTGGGCAACCCTGCGGGGATCGAGCCGCTGGAGGTCAAGGTCGGCTCGCCGACGCTGCCGATGCCGGGCTACGACGTGCAGATCCTGGGCGAGGACGGCCACCCCCTCCCGCCCGGCGAGCTGGGCGCCATCGCGGTGAAGCTGCCGCTGCCGCCCGGCACCCTGCCCACCCTGTGGAACGCCGAGGATCGGTTCCGCAAAAGCTATCTCACCACGTTCCCCGGCTACTACGAGACCGGCGACGCGGGGTATCGCGACGAGGACGGGTATCTCTACATCATGGCCCGCACCGACGACGTCATCAACGTCGCCGGCCACCGCCTGTCCACCGGCGCGATGGAGGAGGTGCTGGCCGCCCACCCGGACGTCGCCGAATGCGCCGTCATCGGCGTCGGCGACGAGTTGAAGGGGCAGTTGCCCATGGGCTTCGTCTGCACCTCAAAGGGCACGAACAAGCCCGACGCGGAGATCGCCAAGGAATGTGTCAAGCTGGTGCGCGACCGGATCGGGCCCGTGGCCGCGTTCAAGCTGGTGGCGGTGGTCGACCGCCTGCCCAAGACGCGGTCGGGCAAGATCCTGCGCGCCACCATGGTCAAGATCGCCGACGGGCAGGAGTTCAAGCTGCCTGCGACCATCGACGACCCCGCCATCCTGGACGAGATCACCGAGGCGCTGAAGTCTCTGGGCTACCCCAAGGGCGCCTGACGGGCGGGGTGCCTCACCCGGCGTCGACGGTCGGGCAGTCCATGCTGCGCCCGTCGACGGTGACGGTCATCGACACCTCGATGTCGTCGACCGACCCAGTGAGCGCCGAGCGCCCCAGCGACACCGCCTCACCGGCGGCCGCCTCCCAGGTGCCGGAGCTGCGCGTGGTCATGCCCGGCGCGGCCTCGACCACCATCTCGTAGCTGCCGCTCATCTCGGTCTCGGGGACGACCACGCCGGTCATCGACACGCGGTCGCCCTGCACCGCGCGCTCGACACGGCAGACCACCCCGGTCAGGGGCTCGGCGGGCGCCTCGCGGCGGCTCATGGCGTCGGCGGGCACCGCCAGAGCGGCGCAGAGGGTGCAGAGGGCGAGGCGGTGCATGGGGCGGGAACTCCTGCGGTGGTTGGGGTATCGTAAATCAGGATTGCAGAAAGCGAAATCGCCCAGCCCCGCTGTCGGGGCCGGTGGGCACCGCCAGGCAGCACCGTCCCCCCCCCCCCCGGGGGCGGCGCTTTTGGCGAAGGCGGTGCCGCAGCCGGCGCGTGGAGGCTTTTGGGCGCCGCCGTGCGCTGCCTGACCGCGCCCCGGCGGGACGAAGCTGCCCTTGGCTGAGGGCTGAGGGCGTATCGCCGAAGCGCATCCTGCGGAACGTCGGGATGGCGGCAGACACAGTCCTGCGGCCGACGCGGGACGCTCCCTTACAGCGCCGCGGCGGTCTGGCGCAGCACGTATTTCTGAATCTTGCCCGTCGAGGTCTTGGGGAGGTCTTGGAATACCACCCTCTTGGGCGTCTTGAACCCCGCCAGCCGCCCGCGGGCGAAGGCGATGAGCGCCGCCTCGTCCGCCGCGCCCCCCCGTCGACGCTCGACAAAGGCGCAGGGCACCTCGCCCCAGGTGTCGTCCGGCATCGCCACGACGGCGCAGAGCGCCACGTCGGGATGCGCCATCAACGCCGCCTCCACCTCGACCGAACTGACGTTCTCGCCGCCCGAGATGATGATGTCCTTGGCACGGTCGGAGATCTGGATGTGCCCGTCGGGGTGCTGCACCGCAATGTCGCCCGAGTGGAACCAGCCGCCCGCGAACGCCTCTTCGGTCGCGGCGGGGTTGCGGTAATAGCCCTTCATCACGCAGTTGCCGCGCATCCCGACCTCACCCTGGTGTCGGCCGTCCATCGGGATCTGGCGGTGCCGTTTGTCGAGCACGGTGACCGCCTCCATCATCGGCATCGCCACGCCCTGCCGCGCCTTGCGCGCGGCGCGCGCCTCGTCCCCCTCGGCGTCCCAGTCGGCATCCCACAGGCACTCGGTCACATGGCCATAGGTCTCGGTCAGGCCGTAGACCTGCATAACCTCGAAGCCCAGCCGCTCCATCGCGGCCAGGGTCGCGGGCGCGGGCGGCGCACCCGCCGTCATCACCGACACCGTCTGGTCGAAGGGCCGCCGCTCGTCCTCGCCCGCCTGCACGAGAAGCGACAGGACGATGGGGGCGCCGCCGAAATGGGTCACGCCCTCGTCGGCCAGGGCGTCGTAGATGGCCGCGGCCGAGATGTCGCGGCAGCACACAACGCAGCCGCCCAAGAGCGGCATCATCCAGGTGTGGCACCAGCCGTTGCAGTGAAACAAGGGCACGATGGCGAGGAACCGGGGATAGAGCGTCATCTGCCAACTCACCACCGTTCCCATGGTCATGAGATACGCGCCGCGGTGGTGATAGACGACGCCCTTAGGCCGCCCGGTGGTGCCGGAGGTGTAGTTCAGCGCCAGGCTCTCCCACTCGTCCTGGGGCAGGGTCCAGGCCGCCTGTGGGTCGCCCGCGGCCAGGAGGTCGTCGAAGGTCGTGTAGCGGCCCGTTGCGGGGTATCCCGCGGCCGGGTCCGGCACCTCGATCAGAGCGGGGGCGGGGCCCTCCTGCCGCGCGATGGCGGCCTCGGCCAGGGGCAGGAACTGGGTGTCGCAGATCAGCGCGCGGGCGCCGCCGTGGTCGAGAATGTAGCCGACCGTGTCGTCCTCCAGGCGCACGTTGATCGTGTTGAGGACGCCACCCATCGCCGGGATGCCGAAGGCCGCGATGGCCTGGGCCGGAACGTTGGGCAGGAGCGTCGCCACCACGTCCCCGGGCGTCAGCCCCAGCGTGCGCAGCCCGGCGGCCAGGCGCGTGGCGTCGGCGCGATAGTCGGCATAGCTCCAGCGGCGAGCGCCATAGGCGATGGCCTCGCGGGCGGGAAACACCCGCGCGGCGCGGGCCAGGTGGCTGAGCGGGGACAGGGGCACGTGGTTCGCCGCGCATTTGCCCAGCCCGGTTTCGTCGTCCAGCCAGCCCATGGTCGTCCTCCGCCCGTCTGACCGGGGAGTTTGCCCGCCGCACAGGGCGTTGCAAAGGCAAAATCGCGGGGCCATGGTCGGCCCATGATCATCTCGCACGGGCGGCGCTACATCTTTGTCCACATTCCGAAAACGGGCGGGACATCGCTGGCCCTGGCGCTGGAGGCGCGGGCGCTGAAGGACGACATCCTCATCGGCGACACCCCCAAGGCGCAGAAGCGGCACAAGCGGCAAAAGGCCCTAAGCGCCCGCGGCCGGTTGTGGAAGCACAGCCGCCTGAGCGACATCGACGGGCTGGTGCCGCGCGAGGCGTTGGCGGACATGCTGATCTTTACCCTGGTGCGCAATCCCTGGGACCGGATGGTCAGCTACTACCACTGGCTCAGGGAGCAGACGTTCGACCACCCGGCGGTGGCGCTGGCGCGGGAGACCGACTTCGCCGCGTTCCTCGGCCATCCGCAGACGGCGCGGACGCTGAGGACCGAGCGCTACGGCGCCTACGTCACCGATGCTGCCGGGGTCGAGCGGGCCGCGGCCTTTGTCCGCCTGGAGCACCTCCGGGCGGACCTTGCGCCGGTCGAGGCGCATCTGGGATTTACCTTATCCGACATTCCGCATGTAAATCGGTCGGATCGGGCCGGGCAATACCAGCGCTATTACGACAATCGCCTCCGCGATCTGGTCGCGGAGGCGTATTCCGAGGACATCGCCCGTTTCGGCTATCGCTTCTGACCGGCGGGCCGCGTCGGGGCAGAGCAGTTTTCAAACATTCCGTCAGCGCTATGGGCGCTGAAGACCGGGGATCGGTGCAGATTTGCGCCAATCCCCGGGGGTTGGTCAGGCCGCCTGGGCTGGCTCCGCGGCAAAGCGGCCATAGAACGTCTGCCCCGCCTCCACCATTTCGCGGAGGAGGTCCGGCGCCGTGAAGCGGTCGCCGTGCGCCGCCGCCAGCCCCTCGCAGATCTCCACGGCCCGCGCCGCGCCGATCCGGTCGAGCCACGAGAACGGCCCGCCCGACCAGGGGGCAAAGCCCCAGCCGAGGATCGCGCCCACGTCGCCCTCGCGGATGTCCTCCAGCACGCCCTCTTCCAGCGCGCGGACGGCCTCCAGCACCTGCGCCATCATCAGCCGATGCTGCACCTGCGTCAGCTCGGGCTGGTCCTCGGTCACCGCATAGCGGTCGCCGATCCCCTCCCAGAGCCCCTGGCGTTTGCCCTTGTCGTCATAGGTGTAGAAGCCCGACCCGGTCTTGCGGCCCATCCGTCCCTGATCGGCCATCCAGAACAGCACGTCGTCCACCGCCCCGTCGGGATAGGCGTCGCCCATCGCCGCGCGGGTGGCCTTGGCGATCTTGACGCCCAGGTCGATCGAGGTCTCGTCCACCAGTTGCAGCGGCCCCAGCGGGAAGCCCAGCATCTTGGCCGCGTTTTCGACCAGCGCCGGTTCGACCCCCTCGCCGACCATGCGGATCCCCTCGTTGATGTAGGGGATGATGCAGCGGTTGGCGTAGAAGAAGCGCGCATCGTTGACCACGATCGGCGTCTTGCGGATCTGGCGCACGAAATCCAACGCCTTGGCCACCGCGCGCTCGCCGGTCTCGCGTCCCTTGATGATCTCGACCAGCATCATCTTGTCGACGGGCGAAAAGAAGTGGATGCCGATGAACTGCTCAGGCCGCTTGGACGCGCGGGCCAGATCGCTGATCGGCAGGGTCGAGGTGTTGGTGGCGAAGATGCAGTCGTCGCCCACCACCGCCTCGACGGCCTTGGTGACCTCGGCCTTGATGCCCGGATCCTCGAACACCGCCTCGACGATGAGGTCACAGTCTGACAGGGCCTCGTACTCGGTCGTGGCGTTGATGCGGCCCAGGACCTCGGCCATCTTGTCTTCGGTCACCTTGCGGATCTTGACGCCCTTGGCCAGGATCCCCTCGGCATAGCCCTTGCCCTTCTCCGCCGCGGCTTGGTCGCGGTCCAGCAGCACCACCTCGATCCCGGCATTGGCGGCGACATAGGCGATGCCCGCCCCCATCATGCCCGCGCCCAGGACGCCCACCTTCTTGACGGTCTGGTCGGGCACGTCGGGGCGGTTGGCGCCCTTCTCCAGCGCCTGCTTGTTGAGAAACAGCGAGCGGATCATCGCGCTGGAGGTCGGGTCCATGAGGACCGACACGAACCACCGAGCCTCGATCTTCAGCGCCGTGTCGAAGGGTACCATGGCGCCCTCATAGACCGCCGACAGCAGCGCCTTGGCCGCCGGATAGACGCCCTGGGTCTTGCCGTTGACCATGGCCGAGGCACCGACGAAGGTCATGAAGCCCGCGGGGTGGTAGGGCGCGCCGCCCGGCATCTTCCAGCCCTTGAGGTCCCACGGCTTGACGATGTCGGCGTCCTTGGCGGACAGGACCCAGTCCTTGGCCGCTTGCAGCAGATCGTCCGCGGCCACGACCTCGTCCACCAGACCGGCGCCCTTGGCCTTCTTCGGGTCCAGCATCTTGCCTTCCAGCAGGACGGGCGAGGCGGCCATGGCGCCGACCATGCGCGAGTAGCGCGTGGTGCCGCCGCCGCCGGGGAATAGGCCCACCAGGATCTCGGGCAGGCCGATCCGCGCCTTGGGGCTGTCGGTCATGAACCGGCGGTGGCAGGCCAGCGCGATCTCGGTGCCGATCCCGGCGCAGGTGCCGTTGATGGCGCAGGCCACCGGCTTGCCGCCCTTGTTGGTCTTGGGGTCCAGCCCCGCGCGCTCCAGCTTGCGCAGGATGCGGTGGCCGTTCATCGTGAAATCGAACAGGCCCTTGGCCGCGTCCTCGCCCGCCTCCTCGCGGATCGAGGCCAGGACGTTGAGGTCCATGCCGCCGGCGAAATCCTTCTTGCCGGATGTGATGACGATGCCCTGGACGGCGTCGTCGGCGAGGGCGCTGTCGATATGCTGTTCGACCGTGGCAAACGCCTCGCGCGTCAGCACGTTCATGCTGCGCCCCTCGGCGTCCCAGGTGATCACGGCGACGCCATCGTCGCCCACGGCATAGGTGAAGTCGGTCATGGCCGAGCCCTTTCGTCGAAGGTCAAAATCGGGAAATGTGCCGCCCCCGCCGGGGCGGTCAGTGAAGCGTGTGGGCGGCGTTGATAATGGCCGGGCCGCCCGCCGGGGGGCGGAACGCGGCATAGAAGTCCTCGGGGAACAGGCGCACCGCCTCGACCATCTCGATCCGGCAATAGCTGTGGATGCAGGCCATGAAATAGACGCTCTCGGCCATCAGCACGAGCGCCCCGTTCGGATCCCGTGCCTCCATCGCGACATGACAGCGCGCCCGTTCCTGCGGCAGCCTGTCGACGGCAAAGAACCGGCGGTCGAGCCGCGCCACCCCCTGGGCCTTCAGCGCGCGGTGGGTGGCGCCCAGCATCGCGTGGATGTCGCGCGGGCGGGGCACGACGCTCCACTCGTTGTTGTTCGGCCGCAAGAGCGGCAGGGGCGTCCGGTATTCGCCGGTCAGAGCATAGAGCCGCCCGCCGAGCAAACGCGAGTCGTGGCGCGCGAAGAACGCGCGCACGAACCGGTCTATGTCGACAGAGCCGTCCATGTCCTAGGTCTGATCCCAACTCGCGCGTCATACAAGCCCCCGCGCCTGCGTTAGACCCTCTCGATGATCGTCGCCGCGCCCATGCCGGACGCGATGCACAAGGTGGCCAGGCCCACTTCCCGGTCGCTGCGCTCCATCTCGTCGAGCAGAGTGCCGATGATGATCGCCCCCGTGGCGCCCAAGGGGTGACCCATGGCGATGGAGCCCCCGTTCACGTTCACCCGCTGGGGGTCCACGTCGAACGCCTGCTGGAAGCGCAGAACGACGCTTGCGAAGGCCTCGTTCACCTCGAAGAGGTCGATGTCGCCGATCTCCATACCGGTGTCGCGCAGGATCTTCTCGGTCACGGGGACGGGACCCGTCAGCATGATCGTGGGGTCGGTGCCGATCTTGGCCGTCGCGCGGATCCGGGCGCGGGGGGTGAGCCCGTGGGCCTCGCCGAACGCCTTGGACCCCACCAGCACGGCCGCGGCTCCGTCGACGATCCCGCTGGAGTTGCCCGCGTGGTGGATATGCGCGATCCGCTCCAGATGCGGGTATTTCATCAGCGCAACCTTATCGAAGCCCGGCATCACCTCGCCCATCTCCTGGAAGGCGGGGCTGAGGCTGCCCAGGGCCTGCATGTCGGTGCCGGGCCGCATGTACTCGTCGTGCGACAGGATCGGCAGACCGTTGCGATCGGTGATCTCGACCACCGACTTGGCAAACCGGCCCTCGTCCCAGGCGGTCTTGGCGCGGGTCTGGCTCTCGACCGCCAGGGCGTCGGCCTGATCTCGGGTAAAGCCGTACTCGGTCGCGATAATGTCGGCCGAGATGCCCTGGGGCACGAAATAGCTCTCCATCGCGATGGAGGGATCGACGGCGATGGCCGCCCCGTCCGAACCCATGGGCACGCGTCCCATCATCTCGACCCCGCCGGCGATGTAGCCGTCGCCGGCGCCGCCCCGGACCTGGTTGGCGGCGAGGTTCACCGCCTCCATGCCGGAGGCGCAGAAGCGGTTGATCGACAGGCCGGGGATCGACTGGTCCAGGTCCGAGGCCAGGACCGCGGTGCGCGCCAGGCATCCGCCCTGCTCGCCAACCTGCGTGACGTTGCCCCAGATCACGTCCTCGACCGCGTGGCCCGTGAGCCCGTTGCGGGCCTTGACCGCGTTCAGAATCTGCGCCGACAGACGGGCCGAGGTGACCTCGTGCAGGCTGCCGTCCTTGCGGCCCTTGCCGCGGGGGCTGCGCACGGCGTCGTAGATGTAGGCGTCTGTCATCTGTGCTCCTCCATCATGCCGCCGACCGCGGCATCAGGTCGTAGGGGTGTTTCCAGCCGTCGAGGGACTGGAGCGTGGTCAGCCACCGGTCGATCTCGGGCCACTCGGCCCGGTCGAAACCGAACGGTTCAGGGTAGTAGAGATAACCGCAACACGACAGATCCGCGACCGTGACGCTGCGGCCGACGAGCCAGTCGCGCCCCTGCAAATGCGCGTTCAGCACCGCGTAGGCCGCGCGCAGCCGCGCCTGGGCGAAGTCAATGACCGGCTGCGGGCGCTTGTCCTCGGGGAGGAAGTTCATGAGGAACCGCGTCATCCCCGCCTGGCTGGAGAGCTTGTGGTTGTCCCACAGCACCCAGCGCCAGATCTCGCGCCGCTCTGCGGGGTCCGCGCCGCCCAGGCGGCCGCTCTTTTCCACTGCATAGTCCTGGATGACGCCCGACTGGGTGAGCCGCAGGTCGCCGTCCACCATGACCGGCACCTCGCCCATGGGGTTGACCGCCGCGCGCCACGCCGCGCTGCGAGTCTCGCCGCCGAAGAAGTCGACGAAGACGGGCCGCCAGTCGAGGCCGGAAAGCTCGAGCGCCAGCGCCGCCTTGTAGGCGTTGCCGGACTCTCCGAAGCAGTGAAGGTCGATGGTCATGGGTGTCCTCCCGGTTGCCCGCGGCGGACCGGGGGATTTTGCATCCCCCGGACCCCCTGCAGGGTATTTGGGCCAAGATGAAGGGGCAGGTAACCCTTTCTTAACTCAGGTGGGGGCTGATTGGGATCGCGGTACAGGCTGGGGAGCCGATGACCGCCCAAGGTGAAGAGCCGGCCGCTTCGCCCTCCGGTCGCGGAGGCGATGACGCCCGGAGGGTGCGGGGGGCGAAGCGGAGGCTGTCCTTCATCTTGGTCCAAATACCCTCGCCGAAGGCGGCCGGACGCCGGCGACCGGCGCCGGCCTCACCTCTTTCGCGCGTCGAGTTCGGCCTGGAACAGCCGCAGGCGCGCGGTGAGGTTGTCGCGGTGGGTGACGCTGTCGAAGTGTTCGAACAGGAACGACAGGGCCTCTCCCTCGTCGAGCCCCGCCTCTTGGGCGAAGCGTTTGAGGCGGCGATAGCCGTCCTCGGTCATGGCGACGGGGAACCGCCGGGTCGCGCGGAAACGCTTGGGCATGGGTCTCTGGGCCGTGGGGCGGGGCCCGTGCGCCCCGCCCGATCAGCCTAGAAGTTCGCGGCGGCCAGGTCCATCACCGGCTCGGCGCCGCTCTCGATCCGGCGCAGGTGCATGCCCGTGGCGGGGAGCTGGCGGGTCATGTAGTAGCGGCCGGTCGCCAGCTTGGCCTCCAGGAAGTCGGCGTCGGCGCCTTCCTCTTCCAGCTTCAGATGCGCGGCCTTGGCCATCCGCGCCCACATGTAGCCCAGGCACACATGGCCGAAGAGGTGCATGAAGTCGTAGGAGCCGGCGAGCGCGTTGTTGGGATCCTTGATCCCATGCGACATGAACCACATCGCGGCGGCCTGGAGGTCCTTCGACGCCGTCTTGAGCGGGTCGAGGAACTGCGCCTTGAGCACCGCGTCCTGCTCGCTCTCCTTGATGAACGCTTTGATCATCTCAAAGAACGCCATCACCGTCTTGCCGCCGTTCAGGCCCAGCTTGCGGCCCACCAGGTCGAGCGACTGGATGCCGTTGGTGCCCTCGTAGATCATGGTGATCCGGGCGTCGCGGACGAACTGCTCCAGCCCCCATTCGCGGGTGAAGCCCGAGCCGCCCAGCGTCTGCTGCGCCAGCACCGTCGTCTCGAACCCCTTGTCGGTGAGGAAGCCCTTGAGCACCGGCGTCAGGAGCGAGATCATCGCCTCGGCCTGGGCGTCCTCGTTGCGGTGGGCGCGGTCGATCAACTGCGCGCCCCAGAAGGTGAAGGCGCGGGCGCCTTCGACGAAGGACTTCTGGTGCAACAGGTTACGGCGCACGTCGGGGTGCACGATGATCGGATCGGCCGGGCCGTCGGGGTTCGCCGGGCCGGTCACGTCGCGGCCCTGGAGCCGGTCCTTGGCGAAGGCCAGCGCGTTCTGATAGGCAACCACGCCCTGGGCGTAGCCTTGCAGGCCGACGCCCAGCCGCGCCTCGTTCATCATGGTGAACATGGCGCGCATGCCCTTGTGCTCCTCGCCGACGAGGAAGCCGGTGGCGCCGTCGTAGTTCATCACGCAGGTGGCGTTGCCGTGGATGCCCATCTTCTCTTCCAGGCCGCCGCAGCTGAGGCTGTTGCGGTCGCCGAGGCTGCCGTCCTCGTTCACCAGGAACTTGGGCACGATGAACAGCGAGATGCCCTTGACCCCTTCGGGGCCGCCGGGGATCTTGGCCAGCACCAGGTGGATGATGTTGTCGGTCAGGTCGTGCTCGCCAGCCGAGATCCAGATCTTCTGGCCGGTGATGCGGTAGGTTCCGTCCTCCTGCGGCTCGGCCTTGGTGCGGATCAGCCCCAGGTCGGTGCCGCAATGGGGCTCGGTCAGGTTCATGGTGCCCGACCACGAACCCTCGATCATGTTCGGCAGATACATCTGCTTTTGCGCGTCCGAGCCGTGGGCGTGGATGGCGCTCATCGCGCCGTGGGTCAGGCCCTGGTACATGTTGAAGGCCATGTTGGCCGAGACGAACATCTCGCCGGTGGCCGATTGCAGCAGATAGGGCATCCCCTGACCGCCGTAGTCGGGATCGGCGTCGAGGCCCATCCAGCCGCCCTCCCGCATCTGGTCGTAGGCGGCCTTGAACCCCTCGGGCGTGCGGACCACCCCGTTCTCGAGCGTGCAGCCTTGGGCGTCGCCCACTGGGTTCAGCGGCGCCAGCACCTCAGCCGACAGCTTGCCCGCCTCGTCCAGCACCGCCTGGGTCGTTTCGCGGTCCAACTCGTCGTAGCCGGGGATGTCGGCCTCGGCGATGTTCAGCACGTCGTGCAGGATGAACTGCATGTCGTCGACGGGGGCGGTGTAGCTGGGCATGGGGCGGCTCCTAGGCAGAGGGCGGGTCGGGATCAGGCGGCGTCGGTGCGGCGCAGCGCGGCGAGGCGCTCGGCACCCCAGTCGAGCTGGGCGGTCAGGTCGGCGATGGCGGCGTCCAGGTCGGCGCGCCGGCGCTTCATGTCGGCCAGTCGCTCTTGGGCGATGTCGTGGGCGCGGGCGAGCTGGGTCTCGGGGCCGTTCTCGGCATCGTAGAGGTCCAGGAGCTGGCGGATCTCTTCGAGGCTGAAGCCGAAGCGCTTGCCGCGCAGAATCAGCTTGAGCCGCGCCCGGTCGCGCCGGGTAAAGAGGCGCCGCTGGCCGATGCGGTGGGGATGCAACAGCTCCTTGGCCTCGTAGAACCGCAGGGTCCGCGGCGTCACGTCGAAGAGGTCGCACATTTCGCGGATGGTCATCGTATCGGTCATGAGGGTCGGTCTCCGAAGCAGGGCAACGCGGCCTCAGATGCGGATTTCGACCGGACCATACAAGCAAGGTTGACGCGAACGTAATGCAGACGTTGCGTCATTGCGTTCCGGCCGAAAGATACGGTCGGCCCGCCGCCGAAGCGGCGCAACTTTCTTGTGGTCAAAGCGGTTTGGATCCCGGGTTTCGGGTCTGGAAAACCCGACCCTCGCCGCGCGGACCGGTCAGCCGTCCAGGGTGCTGGCCACGCCGTCGCGAGTCTCTTGCAGCTCCGAGATGGCCTCGACGATCTGCGCCTGCTCCTTGCGCAACGTATCGAGCTGGCGGTCTGCCAGACGCAGCCACTCGCGCATTTGCGCCTCGGTCCCCTGCTCGTCGTAGATCAGGAGCCACTGGCGGATCTCCTCCAGGCTGAACCCCCACCGGCGGCCGCGCAGGATCAGGGTCATCCGCGCAATCTCACGCGGGCCGTAGAAGCGGCTGCGCCCGTCCTTCTCGGGATGGAGCAACTCGATATACTCGTAGTAGCGAAGCGTGCGGGGGGTCACATCGAACCGGGCGCACATTTCCTTGAACGACAGGCGCTGATCGGCCATCGATTCCTTCCTTTCCCGTGGGGGCTTAGGACCCCTCTTGCCATCGGGTCGAGCCTAGCAGGTCGGCCGCCGGAGGTCACGGGGGCCGTGCCTCAACGCAGCAGCTCGGCCAACAGCTTGTCCGGGGTGCTGGCCCAGGGCGGCTCGCGGCGGGCGATGGCGGGGGTCTGGCGCACCCAGCCGCCCGTTTCCACGCAGTCGACGATGAAATGCGCGAGGTCGGCGTGGCGGGTGCGGATCATGCCCGGCGGGATCGCGTCGGCGGCGACGGTGTAGTCGGCGGTCAGGGGTCCGTCCATCAGCCACCCGGGACGCACGGCGGTCCAGTCGATGCCGTCCGAGGCGCGCAGCACCCGTTCCATCTCGCCCATCTGGGTGAACACCCGCTCCAGCGCCAGACCCGAGGCCAGCCGGAACCACATGGGCCCCCGCGCCCGGGTGGCGACGAAGCTGGCCGAGATGACCACCAGGCGGCCGACCTCGGCCGTCTGCATCCCGCGCAGGATATTCAGCGCGCCCTCGGTATAGAGCGGCGGTGGCGCCAGCACGGTTTGCGGCGACAGACCCAGGCCGATGGCCGAGACGACCGCGTCGCAGCCGGCGAAGGCGGGGGCCAGGTCGCCCTCCAGCACGTCCGCCGTCGCGCGCTCGACGCCCGGGGGCAGGGGCGCAGCGCCCTCCGGCCAGGACCGTTCGAGCGCGCGCACCCGATGCCCGCGGGCAGCCGCCTGCGCGACCACCTCGCGGCCGGTGGCCCCGTCGGCGCCGATCACCGCAATGTGCTTGGGCTCGCCCTGCATGGCCTTCTCCTGAGTTCGGGAAGGGGGAAACGGGCGACGCGCCGGGGCGGTTCCCGCACTTCGCCCTTGCTCCGCCTGCGCGCAGACGCATTATCGCGCGGGCAGCCGCCCTCAGCCGCCGAGGCCCCATGACCGATCTGCCCCCCGACCGCCTGTCTGCCATCGCCCGGCAGTTCATCGAGGCGATTCCGCATTCGCGGGCGCTGGGCATGGAGCTGATCGAGATCGGCGACGGCACGGCCGAGATCGCAATGCCCTACGACCGGAGGCTGGTGGGGGATCCGGCCACGGGCGTGATCCACGGCGGCGCCGTCTCGACGCTGATGGACACCTGCGGCGGCGCGGCGGTGATGAGCCATCCGACCGGCGCGCACGGCACCGCGACGCTGGACCTGCGCATCGACTACATGCGCGCGGCCACGCCGGGGCAGGCGATCCGCGCCCGCGCCACCTGCTACCACGTCACCCGCTCTGTGGCCTTCGTCCGCGCGGTGGCGATGGACGACGACGAGGGCAATCCCGTGGCCACGGCCAACGGCGCCTTTACCCTGGAGCGGGGGGCATGAGCGGGCGGCCCCGTCCCGAGCCCGTCCAGGTGGTCAAGCAGCGGCGCGACGCCGCCCTCGACGCGCTGGTTCAGGGCATTCCCTACGTCGCGTTCCTCGGGATCCGGTTCGAGCGGCATGGCGACGAGCTGACCGCGGTGCTGAATTTCTCCGACAAGCTGATCGGCAATCCGCTCCTGCCCGCGCTGCATGGGGGCGTGACGGCGGCGTTCCTGGAGACCACGGCGATCATCGAGCTGGGCTGGTCGATGCTCTGGGGCGAGGTCGAGAGCGGCCGCATCGATGCCGATACGCTGGCCGCCGAGGGGTTGCCGCGGATGCCAAAGACCATCGACTTCACCGTCGACTACCTGCGCTCGGGCCTGCCGCGGGACGCGTATGCGCGGGCGCGGATCAACCGGGCCGGGCGGCGCTATGCCAGCGTCCACGTGGAGGCGTGGCAGGACAATCGCGACCGCCTCTATGCCCAGGCGACGGGGCATTTCCTCATGCCCCAGAGCCGCGATGGCTGAGCCGGCGCCGCGCGAAATCACCCACCGCCGCGTCCTCGGCATCGCCTTTCCCATCGTCGCGGCGAACGCCACGGTGCCGATCCTGGGCGTCGTCGACACCGGCGTCATCGGCCAGATGGGCGAGGCGGCGCCGATCGGCGCCGTGGGGATCGGCGCCATCGTCCTCGGCGCGATCTACTGGGTCTTTGGGTTCCTCAGGATGGGCACCGTGGGGCTGACCAGCCAGGCGCTGGGCGCGGGGGACCGGGCCGAGGTGGCCGCGCTTCTCAGCCGGGCGTTGATCGTGGCAGGGGTGGCGGGGGCGGCGCTGATCGCGGTGCAGGGCCCGCTCTTTGCCGCCGCCTTCGCGATCTCGCCGGCCAGCGACGAGGTCGAGACGCTGGCCCGCGACTACATGGCGATCCGCATCTGGTCGGCGCCTGCGGCCATCGCTGCCTACGGCATCACCGGCTGGCTCATCGCGGCCGAGCGGACGCGGGCGGTCCTGGTGCTCCAGGTCTGGATGAACGGGATCAACGTGGTGTTGAACTTCTGGTTCGTACTGGGCCTGGGCTGGGGGGTCCAGGGCGTCGCCGCCGCCTCTCTCATCGCCGAGTGGAGCGGGTTCGCCATGGGCCTGTGGCTCTGCCGCCGGGCGTTCGCCGTCCCCGCCTGGCGCGACCGGGCGCGGGTCTTCGACCGGGTGCAGGTGGTGCGCATGGCGCGGGTCAACGGCGACATCCTGGTCCGGTCGATCCTGCTGGAGGCCATTTTCGTGTCGTTTCTGTTCTACGGCGCGCGGCTGGGCGACGTGCCCTTGGCGGCCAATCAGATCCTGCTCCAGTTCCTGCATGTCACGGCCTATGCGCTGGACGGTTTCGCCTTCTCCGCCGAGACCCTGGTGGGCCAAAGCCATGGGCAGCGCCGCCGCGACCTGGTCCGCCGGTCGGCCGCGGTGACCAGCCTTTGGGGCGGCGTCGCCGTCATGGGCCTCGCCGCCGCCTTCGCGCTGGGCGGCCCCTGGGCCATCGACGTCATGACCACGGCCGAGGAGGTGCGCGCGGCGGCCAAAACCTATCTCATCTGGATGGCGCTGGCGCCGCTGGTGGGCGTCGCGGCGTGGATGTTCGACGGCATCTTCGTCGGCGCCACCCGCACCCGGGACATGCGCAACATGATGCTCGTCTCGGCGGCGGTCTACGCGCTGGCGGTGGCCGTGCTGATGCCCGCCTTCGGCAACCACGGGCTGTGGGCGGCGCTGCTCATCTCGTTCGCGGTGCGGGGCCTTACGCTGGGCCTGCGCTATCCGGCGCTGGAGCGGGCGGTCGGCTGATCCACGCGGCCAGGGCGTCGAGTGTGGCGCCCGCGGCAGGGAGCCGGTCGGGCCAGAGCGGCCACATGTGGAACAGCCCCCGCGCGACGGTCAGGTCCACGGCGACACCCGCCCGGGCGGCGGCGCGGGCGAGGAGGAGGCTGTCGTCCAGCAGCACTTCGTTCGTCGAAGCGGCGATCCAGAGCCGGGGCAGGGCGCCGAGATCGGCCAGAAGCGGCGAGACCTCGGGCGCCGCGTCCGGTCGGCCCGGAAACGCCATCCGCGCCAGCGCCCCGTCGCCGGCGTCGTCGTTCATCGCGTCGGCGTCCTCGTTGGCCTTGCGCGTCCGCGAGCGGCCGGTGCGGTCGGTGTTGGGCGAGATCAGCGCCAGAGCCGCCGCCCGCCCCGGCCGCGCCAGCGCGACGTTCAGCGCCAGATGGCCCCCGGCGCTGTCGCCCACGAGCGTCACCGGGTCCTCGACCGCGTCCAGCGCCGCCACTGCGGCGTCGCGCGCGGCGGGCCAGGGATGCTCCGGTGCCAAGGGATAGCGGGGCAGGATGACGGTCAGCCCCGCCGCGGCCAGCCTCCGGGCCGCAGGGGCGTGGGTCTCGGGGCTGCCGAAGACGTAGCCGCCGCCGTGAAACCACATCACCGTCCTCGGCCCCTCGCCCACCACCAGGCCGCCGCCCGCCCGGTCCCAGTCCACCGCGGGCTCTGGGGCGGGGTCGATGCGGGCGTGGAACCCGCGGCGCATCTCTTCTGGCGTGTCGCCGAGGGGCGTGGCGGCGATGTGGCGCCGCAGGCGGGTTTCGGCGTCGTCGGTCATGGGGGCGGAATGCCCGTGCGGGCGGCCGGGTTCCGGGGCCTCAGAGCCAGGCGGCGCGGTCCGTGCCCACCGCCTCGGCGACCGAGGCGTGGCCGTCACGGGCGAGCAGGCGGTCGAGGCCCTTGACGATGTCGGCCACCAGCGACAGGCCGCCGTAGCTCAGCGCGGTGTAGAGCTGCACCGCGCTGGCACCGGCGCGGATCTTGGCATAGGCGTCCTCGGCGCTGGCGATGCCGCCGACCCCGATCAGCGGGAGGTCGGTGAGGGTGGAGAGCCGCGCCAGCACCCGCGTCGACGGCGCCATTAGCGGCCGCCCGGACAGGCCCCCGGCCTCGTCGCGGTGGGCCGACCGCAGACCGTCGCGCCGCACCGTGGTGTTGGTGGCGACGATCCCGTCGAGCCCGGCTTGGGTCGTCACTTCGGCGATGTCGGCCAGGGCGGCGTCGTCGAGGTCCGGCGCGATCTTGACGAACAGGGCCATATCGTCGGCCCCGCGGGCGGCGACGACGCGGGCCAGGAGATCGGCCAGCGCCGCTTTGTCCTGGAGATCGCGCAGACCGGCGGTGTTGGGCGAGGAGACGTTGACGGTGGCAAAGTCGATATGGGGTCCCGCCAGGCGCAGCACTTCCACATAGTCGCCCGCGCGGTCGGCGCTGTCCTTGTTGGCGCCCAGGTTCAGGCCGCGAATCATCCCCGTCGGCTGCGCGGCGAGGCGGGCCGCGATGGCGCCCGCGCCGTCGTTGTTGAAGCCGAAGCGGTTGATCGCGGCGCCATCTTCGGCCAGGCGGAACAGGCGGGGGCGGGGGTTCCCGGGTTGGGGCCGGGGCGTCGCGGCGCCGTACTCGGCGAAGCCTGCACCGCAGCGCGACAAGGCGTCGATGGCCACCGCGTTTTTGTCGAAACCCGCGGCGATGCCCACCGGGTTGATCAGGCCCAGGCGACCCACCCGCGTGTGCAGACGCGGCCCCGACAGTGGCCCCGGAGACGGGCCGAGCCCCCGCGAGAGGGCGCGCAGGGCCAGATCATGGGCGGTCTCGGGGTCCATGCGTCTGAGGACCGCGAGCCCGGCACGCTCCAGAAGGCTCACGGTGCGAGGTCGGGCAGGAAGAACGCCTCGCCCACCCGCCCGATGGGCCGCGACCACAGGACATCCGACTGCCGCAGGGTCCGGTAGAGATGCGGGAACATCGCCCCGCCGCGGGACGGCTCCCACCTGAGATCGTTGCCCAGGCGGTCGGTGGGGACGGCCAACAGGACCAGACCGTCCTCGCCCGCGAAATGGCGCGTCAGCGTCTCCCCCACCTGCTCGGCGGTGGAAAAGTGCACGTAGCCATCGGCGCGGTCGACCGGGGCGCCCGCGGTCTCGCCCGCGCGCTCCAGTTCGGCGGCCTCGTCGGGGCGGAAGATCTTGTAGATGTGCATGGGTCCGGTGGTGCCCTTATCGGGGCGGCGGGGTCAAGCGGTGGATGGCGGCCGCCGGGGCAGAGGAGGCTTTGACACCCCCCGCGACTCCCGCCACTCTGCGCGCGACCGTCAGAGTCCACCCGGGAGAGACCCAATGCTCACAAGATTGCTCACCACTGCGGGGGCGCTTGCCCTCACCGCCGGCGTCGCCGCGGCCGATTTCCAGATCACCATCCTGCACACCAACGACTTCCACGACCGGTTCGAGCCGATCAACCGCTTCGATTCGACCTGCTCGGCCGAGGACAACGCGGCCGGCGAGTGCTTTGGCGGGATCGCGCGGATGATCACCGCCATCGCCGACGCCCGCGAGCGGGCCGGCGACAACGTGCTGCTGCTGGACGCCGGCGACCAGTTCCAGGGCTCGCTGTTCTACACCCAGTATGGCGGCGACTTGGCGGCCGAGTTCATGACCCAGCTCGACTACGACGCCATGGCCGTGGGCAACCACGAGTTCGACGACGGCCCTGAGGGTCTGTCCGCGTTCCTCGACAAGGTCGAGTTCCCGGTGCTGTCGGCCAATATCGACGTCAGCCAGAACAACATGCTGGCCGACCGCGTGGGCAAGTCCGCCGTGCTGGAGGTGGGCGGCGAGCGGATCGGCGTCGTGTCGGTCCTGGCCGAGGACACGCCCGAGACGTCGTCGCCGGGCAGCACGGTGATCTTTTCCTCCATCGTCGACGCCGCCCAGGCCGAGGTGGACCGCCTGACCGAGGACGGCGTGAACAAGATCGTTCTGCTGACCCATGTGGGGCTGCCCGCAGATCGGCGGCTGGCCGAGGGCGTCACCGGCGTCGACCTGATCATCGGCGGGCACTCGCACACCCTGCTCAGCAACTCGTCCGAAGATGCCGAGGGCGCCTATCCGACGATGGTCAACGACGTGCCCATCGTCCAGGCCTATGCCTATGGCAAGTATCTGGGCGAGGTGATGCTGACCTTCGACGACGAGGGCAACGTCACCGAGGTGTCGGGGGACCCGATCCTGATCGACGCCAGTGTGGCCGAGGACGAGGCCGCGGTCGCGCGGATGTCCGAACTGGCCCAGCCTCTGGAAGAGCTGCGCAACCGCGTGGTGGCCGAGGCGGCCGAGATGATCGAGGGCGACCGCAGCGTCTGCCGCGCGCAGGAATGCCCGATGGGCAACCTCGTCGCCGACGCGATGCTGGACCGGGTGGCCGACCAGGGCATCCAGGTGGCGTTCCAGAACGGCGGCGGCCTACGCGCCTCCATCGACGCGGGCGAGGTCACCATGGGCGAGGTCCTGACGGTGCTGCCGTTCCAGAACACGCTGTCGACGTTCCAGGTGACGGGCCAGACCCTGATCGACGCGCTGGAGAACGGCGTGGGCCAGATCGAAGAGGGTGCCGGACGGTTCCCCCAGGTGGCAGGCATGTCGTTCGCCATTGATGCCGCGGCCGAGCCGGGCAGCCGCATCTCCGACGTCATGGTCGGGGGCGAGCCCATCGACCCCGAGGCGACCTATGGCGTGGTGTCGAACAACTACGTCCGCAACGGCGGCGACGGCTATGCGATGTTCGTGGACGCCGAGAATGCCTACGACTTCGGCCCCGATCTGGCCGACGTGACGGCGGAGTATCTGGCCGAGAACGCGCCCTACCAGCCCTACACCGACGGGCGCATCACCATGAAGTGACGGCCGCCATCGCGGTCTGAGACGGGACGCGGCGCTCCTGCCCGGGCGCCGCGTTTTGCGTTTGGGCGTCCCGTTGGGCTCAGGACCGGCGCGGGCCGCTGCCGCGCCCTGGCAGGCCGGACATGCCGGGCTTGGCCGCGGGCCGGGGGTCGGGCGGCAGGCCCAGCGCCTCGTCCACCACGTGCTGGTCGCGCTCGGCCAGCACCGCCGTCTGGGGCGTCGCAGTCCTGCCTTGGGTGGCGCGGAAATCGACTTTGTCGGCCTGGGCCACGCCCCCACGCAGGCGCATCCGCAGAAGCGTGAAGAGCACGATGGCCAGGTGCGCCGCCACCGTGACGGCAAAGAGCGACGACGGCCCCCCCGCCGCCATCGCCGCCCCCGCCGCCAGGGGCCCCAGGATCGAGCCCACCCCGAACACCAGGAGCAGGCCGCCCGACACCTGGATCGCGCTGCCCGGCGGCGCGTGGTCGTTGGCATGGGCCACGATCACCGGGTACATGGAAAAGACCGCCGCGCCGAACACCGCCGCCAGGGCGAGGTTCAGGACCCGCCCGTCGGGCGCCAACAGCAGGAACGCCGCATCCGCCACCAGCGCGAGCGCGGCCACCCCGAGCAGCACCTTGCGCCGGTCCATCCGGTCCGACAGCAGCCCCACCGGCACCTGCGCCAGCGCACCCGCCAGGATCGGCATGGCGGTGAAGAGGGCGATGGAGGTCAGCGCGAGCCCGACACGGTCGGCATAGACCGCCGCCAGCGTTCCGAACGCCGCGTTCGAGACCCCGACCATGAACACCGCGAACACCGCGACGGGCGAGTTCCGCCACAGCGCCTTGAGGTCGAGCGACACCGACAGGAGCGGCGCAGGCGACTGCGACGACGAGATCGCCGTGGGCACCAGCGCCAGGCAGTAGAAGATCGCGGCGGCCACGAAGAAGGTGAACCCCGCCGTGTCGCCCAAGGTCAGGAGCATCTGACCGCCGGTCGAGGCGAAGAGGTTGACCATGGTGTAGATGCCGAAGATCCGGCCCCTCTGTTCCGCCGGGGCGTTGTCCGAGAGCCAGCTCTCCACGATCATCGCCGCCCCGGCAAAGCAGAACCCGGCGAGCCCGCGCAAGGGGATCCAGGCCCACGGCGTGATCAACAGCAGCGACAGCAGGATCGAGATCGCCGCCAGCGCCGCGGTCACTCCGAACGAGCGCACATGCCCGACCCGTCCCACGAGGCGCGGCATCAGGATGCAGCCCGACACGTATCCGACCGCCCAGCCGGTGCCGAGCAGGCCCAGGGACACCGCCGAGAACCCTTCGGCCGATCCGCGCACCGGCAGGATCAGGCTGTTGATCCCGCCCGCGAAGAGCAGGAACCCCGAGCCGAGCAGCAGGGCGCTGATCGGCAAAACGTGTCTGAACATGGCGCCTTTTCCTCGCTGCCCCTGAGTCCGACTATCCCCGCCGGGGGCCCCGCGGCAAGCCGCATGGCCTGTCGTCCGCAGACGCGGCACGCGGTGCGGGCGGGGTGTCATCGCTTGGCCCGGTCCGCCCCACGCTCCGCCCGGCCTCAGGTCCCGTGGCCGGATCATCGCCGGAACGGTGCGGCCTCGCCGCGATGGATACGCGATCCGTGGGCCCGTTCCCGGCGGGCACCGCCGGGCAGCGCCGTCCCGCCCCTCGGGCGGTGCTTGTGGCGAGGACGGCGCAGGCGCCGCGGCGTGGCGGCTTTCGGGACCGTCGCTCACCGCGACGGCCGCACTGCGGCCGGACGGCGCCGCACTGAGGGCTCAGTGTGACGGGCAGGCGCACCGATTCTGCCCTGTCGGCTCCCACGCCACGCCCGGCGAGCAGTGCCGTCCCGCCCCCCACCCCCGCCCCGGGGGGCGGCGCCATTTGGCAAAGGTGGTTTATCCACCGTGCGGTGAGGGCCTTCGGAAGCGTCGCGCACCGCGTCGGACATGCCCCGGCGGGACGGCGCTTCCCTCGGGTCTCAACATGACCGGCGGGCTCCGTGCCCGTTCGTTTCTCTGTCACTGTGCGTAGAGGGGGCTCGCCTGTTCCCATCTCCCGACGGGCGGCACGCCGCGCAGCGCATCCCACCCCGGCGGCGCGGCCCTCGTCTCTCCGCGGGTGGGGGACGCCCTGTTCGAGGAGGCAATCCGATCGATGTGCGCTGGCCCCGTCACCTCTCCCCACGAGCAGCGCCGTCCCGGCCGCACGGCAGCCGGACGAACCGTCTTAGGGGCGGGTGCCGGATGGGCCGGTGCCGCGGGTCAGCGCCCAGGCGGGGAGGAGGGCGAGGCTGGCAGTGGCGGCGACGAAGCCCGCCACCAGATGCACCTCGGGCCAGCCCAGGCCCACCGGGATCGCCACACCGGTCCGCGCGGCCACCACGCCGGACAAAACCGCCGCCGTCGCCCAGCCGAGGCCCAGGCCCAGCACTCCGCCCAGGACCAGGAGCGTGGCGCCATAGGACCAGACCAGCGCGACCAGGAACCGCGTCGGCGCTCCGAGCGCGCGCAGAAGCGCGATATGCCGCTGAAAGAGGCGCAGCAGCATCACCAGCCCGGTCAAGACGCTGGCCGCCACCAGCCCCTGGGCGACGAGGCTCATGAGCGACATCGCCTGCCGCACGTCGCCGAGCAGCGCGTAGAGCTGGCTCAGCACCGCGCCCGGCAGAAAGGCCATGGTGCCCGCATCCCGGGTGAACGCCGATTGCAGGGCATAGGCCTGCCCGATGCTGTGCGGAACCACGATCACCGCCGGGGTGCCGGGGAAATAGGCCGGATCATAGGGCGGGCCGAGCGCGCGGGACGGCGCCTCGTCGTTCGCGTGGTCGTGCTCGTCATCGTGCGCCTCGCCGTCCGCGTCCGCGTGACCGTGCTCGTCCCCGTGCGCGTCGGCGTGATCCTCGCCGTGCGCTGCGTGGGAGTCCTCATGCGCGTGGTCGTGCGTCTCCCCATGACCGTCATCGCGGCGCGCCTCGTGCGCCTCGCCGTGCTCGTCCTCGTGCGCCTCGGCGTGGTTGTGGCCGCGCTCTTCCTCTTGCGTGCCCCCGTGCGCCTCCTGCGGATGCGGCGCATGCCCGTCGGCCAAGCCGTGGACTCCCCAAACCGACTCGACCGGGACCAGGACGGCGCGGTCCCAGGGGCTACCGGTCGGCGCCATCCGGCCCACCACCTCGTAGTGGAACCCCTCGTGCGCATGGGCGTCGGCGGCGGCGCCGTGGCCATGGGCCGGGGCGATCTCGTCGCCCAGCGCCACCTCCACCAGGTGGCCGACCACTGCCTCGCCCTCGGTGGCGAACAGACGCCCCTCGATCTCGCCATCCGTCAGATGCGTGACGAAGTCGGCGACCGTGCCCACCACCGGATCGCCCTCGTAGCTGTCTCCGAAGGCGATGGGCGCGGCCAGGCGAACGCGGGGGTCGGCGACGATCTCGGCATAGGTGGGACCGTCGATCAGGGGCACGTCGGCGGGGCGCAGATAGACCGCGGCGAGCAGCATGGTGACCTCGCTGCCCGGGGCGGTGACGACCAGGTCGAACTTGGACGCCGCGGCGGCGGTGCCCTCGCGCAGTCCCCGCTCCTGCGCCACGAGGCCGATCCCCATCCCCACCGAGACCGCGATCAGCCCGACGAACACCGCGTTGATCCACCCGAAGCGCCGGACCATGCCCAGGGCCAGCGGCCACGGCGCCAGCCCGCGCAAGAGCGCGACGGCGATTACCGCAACCGGCAGCATGAGCGCGGCGAGCCAGAGGAGGTCCTGGCCCCAGCTCGGGAGGGCCGCCCAGAGGTCTCTCATGCCACCGCCTCCACTCGCCCGTCGACGATCCGCAGGCGGCGGTCCATCCGCGCCAGGAGCCGCTCGTCATGGGTGACGCAGACGAGGGTGCGCCCGTCGCTCCGCGCCGCGGCGGTCAGGTCGGCGGCGAGCGCGTCGGCGGCCTCGCGCGGGAGGCTCGCGGTGGGCTCGTCGGCCAGGAGGATCGGCGCGTCGGCGGCCATCGCCCGGGCCACCGCGACCCGCTGCCGCTCTCCGCCGGAAAAACTCACGACCCGGCGCGTGCCCACCGGCAGGTCCAGCCGCGCAAGCTGGGCCGCGGCGCGCTCGCGGATCGCGCGGCGCTGCGCGCGGGGGGCATAGAGCGCGGGGAGCGCCGCGTTGCCCAACGCCGACAGCTCCTCGAACAGAAGGTGGTCCTGAAAGATCATGCCCACATGTGCGGCGCGGAAGGCAGCGCGCGCAGCGGCGCTCCGGCCCACGATGTCGGTGCCGTCCCAGGCGACCCGGCCGGTCATGCGCGGGGCCAGGCCGGCCAGGGCGTGGAGGAGGGTCGACTTGCCCGCCCCCGACGGTCCGAACACGCCCAGAGATGTTCCGGGTGCCAGGTCCAAGGCGGGGACGACGAGGAGGCGGCGTCCGCCGTCCCCGGCGACCGCCAGGTCGGTGACGGTGAGAGAGGCGCCCTGGGTCACGTCAGTTGTCGAAGCTGGCGTCGGTCAGACGCATCTGACCCACGAACCCGGTCTCGGGGTCGGTGAACGACCCCAGGTTCAGCACCCCGCGCGCGGCGATGCCCACGGTATAGTAGACCGGATCGACGATGCGCTTGGTCTGCACAGGCAGGATGTCTTCGATCCACTCGGCGTCGCTCTCGCAGAAGGGGCAGACCGCCATCGGGCGTCCGGTCAGGACGAAGAAACGCGATTGCGCCTTGAGCGGCGGCGCCATGTAGCCCGACACACTGATCCGGCGGCCGTCGCGCGCCTGGGCAAGGTCGGAAAAGCCGCGGGCGCGGGTGTAGAGGTCGCGCACCTTGATCGGCGCGTCGGCATCGCCGGGGGCGGCGCGGACCAGCGCGGGCGCGGCGAGGAACGGCAGGGTCATGAGGAGGTGTCGTCTGTGCATCGGGCCCTCTGTCTCGGCGCGGCGGCGATCGCGGGACGGTGCGGGAGGACGGACAGGGGCGGCCCGGAGGCCGCCCCGACGGGTATGCGCTTGCGGGCCTTAGCGGTCGGCCGTCATCGCGTGGTGCATGACGTGGAAGATCACGTTCTGCTCCAGCGTGCCGTCAAAGAGATGCGCCCAGGGCCCTTTGGCGTAAACGGCCACGTCCTCGCCCGAATGGGTCTCGGAGGACATGGGGATCAGCGCCTGCTGGAGATAGTCGATGTCGGTCGCCTGCTCCTGAGACAGCGCGGGCCGGCTGCCCGAAAACACCGGGACCGCCCCCTCGGCCGCGCCGACCTCGACGCTCGCGTTGGTGGCCGAGGTGTCCGCTTCGCCCGCCGCCTCCGGCACCAGGATCGACCCGGCGCCGTTGAGGTAGCCGGCGACCGTGTAGGCCAGCCCGTCCTCGGCGGTGTTCGGTTCGCCCGTGTGGGCGACGCCGGCCCCGTCGATGCCCATGCACAGCCCCAGGATGTCCGAGCCGCGGCCGCAATAGCCGTTGAAGGCGATGGCGTGCTCGTGGTCGGCGGTGACCACGATCAGGGTGTCGGCGTCGTCGGTCATCTCGTCGGCCATGGCGACGGCGTCGGCAAAGGCCTGCTGGTCGCGCACCACGCGGGCCAGGTTGCCTCCGTGGTTGGCGTGGTCGACACGGCCGGCCTCGACCTGGAGGAAGAAGCCGTTGTCGCCGCCCGCGGCCTGGAGCGCGGCGATGGCGGCGGCGGTCATCTCGGCCAGCGACGGCTCGTCCTCGCGGTCGGCCTCGTACATCATGTGGCTGCTCTCGAAGAGCCCCAGGATCGGCGCACCGCTGGCTGGATCGACGGCCTTGAAGGACGCCATATCCGAGGCGAACTGGGCTCCGAGCTCGTCCTGGGCATAGGCGATCAGGTCGCGACCGTCCTCGCGCCGCCCGCCCTCGCCGGCGTGGAAGTTGCGCATCCCGCCGCCCATGGCGACATGGATCAGGCCCGACTCCATGGCCTCGATCAGCTGTTGGGCGATGTCGGTCTGGCTCTCGCAACCCTCGGGCACGTGGGCTTCGAAGTTGCGGTCGACCGTCTGCGCATAGGCCGAGGCGGGCGTGGCGTGGGTGATCCGCGCGGTCGAGACGATCCCGCTGGCCTTGCCCATGTCGACGGCGATCCGCGAGATCGGTGTGACGGTGTTGCCGTCGAGCGTGGCGCAGTCGCCGCGGACGACATTCTCGTTGACGCCGATGATCCCGGCCTTGGTCTTGACCCCTGCCATCATCGCGGTGCCGGTGCCGGCGGAGTCGGGGGTCTGGGCGTTGACGTTGTAGGTTTTGACCAGCGCGAGGTGCGGAAAGCTCTCGTGGCTCTGCACGAACTCGTCGCCGAAACCGCCGGTCTGCTGCCCCTGGAACAGGCGCGACGCATAGTTGGTGCCGACGCCGTTGCCGTCCGAGATCATCAGAACGACATTCAGGGCGCGGCCGGTGTTGGGCTGGCGCTGGAGCGCCTGGGCGACGGTGTCCTGCGCAGCGGCGAACCACTCCGACGACGCCTGGGGCAGATCGGTCTGGGCGGTCGCGCCGGTAGCGGCGAGCGCCAGGGCGGATGCGGCGAGGTAGGGTTTGAGCGACATGGGACGTCCCCTTTGGTTCCGGTCACGCCCGCCCTAAGCCCCGCTCACGACGGTTCCGCTTCAATCCCGTGTCGGTTGAGTGACATTGTCGGCGGACTGTTGAACGGCCCCGGACACCTTGCCGCGACGTTATCTCGTCGACAGGTCGGCGACCGCATTGATCGGCGCGGCCGACCCTGACGCCCACCGGACAGCGACCGGCATCGGCACGAGAGTGGAGCGTGGCCGGCGACGAGAAGACCACGCTGGCTGGCGCATCCGACCGCCTGCCTGCGCCGCGGGGCCATCGCGGTTTGGGGAGGTCGGGCCCGACCTCGCCCTCGCCCAAGGCTGCTGCTGCCGGACGATCATGAGCACGCCGATATCTTTGCCCGGTGCAATGCCCCTTGTGTTCTGCCCCGCAACAGCCCATGTCTATTCGGCCAACGTTATTCTCTGCGACCCTCTGCTTCCGTTCATCCGGCTTCAGTCGATCTCTCAGTCTGACTTTGCCGGGCTGCCGCACTGTGCGGGCAGCAACTTGAACAGGAGACCACGGATATGGCCAATGGCACCGTGAAATGGTTTAACGCTTCCAAAGGCTTCGGCTTCATCGAGCCCGCGTCGGGCGGCAAGGACGTCTTCGTCCACATCTCGTCCGTCGAGCGGGCAGGGCTGACCGGCCTCGCCGATGCGCAGAAGGTGACCTACGACGTCGAAGCCGGTCGTGACGGCCGCGAGAGCGCCACGAACATCGCGCTCGCCTGACACGGGCGGTGCCGGGCATCCTCTGCGATGCCCGGCATACTCGTCCGGGGACGGTCCCGATCGACCGACTGAACTGGAGGAGGCGTCTAACTGGTGTAGCCGCCTCTCCCGAACGGCTCGCGCCTGACTGGACGCCGTTCCCACATCGCGTTCTCCGCGTGCTGCCGGCGCCTTCGACGCCCATCACAGCGAACTCTGGGCGCTTCGGCCTGCCACACTCAATCTGGAATCGAGAGTTCATGACGCGTTTCAACACAGACGGTCGAACGGCCACGGGCCGCAGCCTCTTCAAGGACAAACCGAAGAAGGTCAAAGATCGTCCGCAGGATACGCCCTCGGCGGTCCAACTGGGCGTGCACGGCCGCTACCAGATCAAGTCCGGGCGGCTGTCCGGGGAGTATGTCGCCCGGGCGTTTCCGAAACCGCCGACGACCGCCCGCGGCCTCATTGCCGAAGCGAGAGGCGCGACGGAGGATGCCGCGATCGCTGCCCTGCACGAGGTCATCGACGCCCGCGAAATCCGACGAACCGAAGGCCGCAGGGTCGATCCCGAGACGGGCGCGACAGTTCCAAGTGCCGAGGAATATGGCGAAGCGCTGGACCAGGTCGCCCTGTCGCGCCCGCAGCGCGCCATGCTGACGGCCTTGGCTCTTGCCGAGGACGACGGGTTGACCGAAATCGGAATGGCCAGCGCCGCCGGCTACAAGTCGCGGGCATCCGCCAACCGGGCCTTCGCGGCCGCCGGGCTGCTCATTGCCAGCTACCTCTCTTTCGAGGCGACGTCCGAGAGCGATCCGAAAGAGGCCGAAGGCGCCACCCTTCTGGCGTATCGCGGCGAGGGGAAAACCGACGACGATCAGGGAAACTGGATCCTCCACCACGAGTTGCGCGAGGCCGTTCGAACGGCGTTGTGACCGGGGCGTAGGGCGTCATCCACCGGAATACCCGGCCCGCCGCCCCTCGGATTGAGCACTCGGCAGCCGCTGGCGAAATCGGCGTCACTGGCGCCAGGCGGCGGCGTTGCATAGGGCGTTGAGTCCCGGGGCAGAAGTCCGCAATCGGCCCATCGTGCCCGCTGTGCAGACCAATCGGTCGAGCCCGGCAACCGCGCCGCCGCCTGTCGGCAGGATGTCCGCGCGTTCGCCGGACGGGGACAGATCGCCCATGACGCCCATCCGGCCCGTGCCGTCGCCTTCCCGCGGGACTGTCTGTCACGCCTCGGCATCTCGGCCGCCCACGTCGTCGTCATCGGGGTGATGGGCGACACCATGCTGGCGATGCGGCGCAAAGGCGACCCGGTCTACATCGCCCGCAACCGCCCGGCGCTGTGCCGCCGCCGGTCGCCGCGTTCGTCGAGCCCGATCGCGGCGCCCGCAGTCAAGGCCGGGACCAGCTGCCCGATCAACTCCGCCCTCTCAGCGGCGACCCCGACTTCTCCTCGGAGATCATCGGCGCCGGCGGCGGCGGCGGCGGCATCGCGATGATCGGCCGCGTCGGTTCGTCGGACCACGACTGGCCGCGTTCGTCCATCCATGAAGGTGCCCCGAACGGCCGTCCGGCGCCGCCTCTGCCGCACGCGGTAGTCCGCGTCTTTTCGCCTTGTTCTACGACGGCGTGCCGGTCTATAGCGGTCGGCGGAGACGTGGCCGAGTGGTCGAAGGCGCTCCCCTGCTAAGGGAGTAGGCCCGAAAGGGTCTCGTGGGTTCGAATCCCATCGTCTCCGCCACCTTTCCCATCACGGTCTGAAAAGCGCTGAGGAGACGGCGGCGCGACGCCTTTGGCGGCGCCCTGCGAGATCGCAACTCGCTTGCGCCGGTCCGCTCGACGGAGGGGCCGCGTCTCCCGCTTGCAGGGACCGACCGCGCGCAGCCGCCTCGGCGGCACCACCCGACGTCCGACGCGGCGCGTCCGTATGCCGGCCTTCGTGGCCGCCGCGTCTCGGCAATGGGGAGCGTTGGGCGACGTCCGGTCCATTCTGCGCCTCGCGATCCCGCGGGCGGTCGCACCGGCGCCGAGGGACATCGTGTCGCCCTGGGCAAACCTGTCGGTCCCCATATGTGCGCATCGGATCGGTGCCTCGCGACCACATGTGCGGAAAGGAACAGCCTATGCGCCTTGCAGCCAAGATCGGCCTCGCCTCCATCGTCGTCATCTTTTTGGCGGGCGCGGGCGGGTATTTCTGGCTGCGCAATTCGCCCGCCTGGACCGGCGTGACGCTCTTTGCCGAGGACGTGCGGGTCGAGAACTTCCGGGCGATGGACAAGGTCTTTCCCTCCCGCGCCGTGCCGTCGGGCGGGCCGGTCTGGGACTTTGCCGTCGCCGAGAGGCCGCTGCCCGAGACCTACCTCTTCGAGGGCGCGGCGCGTCCCCTGGCGGGGTTCCTGGACGAGACGGTGACGACCGGATTGCTGGTCGTCCACGACGGCACCGTCGTGCATGAGGAGTATCGGCTGGGCGCCTCGGCGGAGTCGCCTTTCACCTCCTTCTCTCTGGTCAAGTCGGTGCTGTCGGCGCTCATCGGGATCGCCATCGAGGAGGGCCATATCGGCAGCGTCGGCGACCCGATCGTGCGCTATGTGCCGTCCCTGGCAGGGTCGGGCTATGACGGCGTGACCATCGAGGACGCGCTGACCATGTCGTCGGGGGTCGACTTCGACGAGAACTACGCCAATCCGTTCTCCGACATCTACGGCGTGTTCTTCGACCTGGCGGCGGGGCAGTCGATGGAAGAGACGCTCGCCGCGTTCGGCCGCGCCCGTGATCCGGGAACCTACAACGACTACATCAGCGCCGACAGCATCGCGCTCGGCCTCGTGCTGGAAGCGGCGACGGGGATGCCGAACGACGCCTACCTGGCGACGCGGCTCTGGCAGCCGATGGGGGCCGAGGCGCCGGCGTCCTGGAACACCGGGGCATCGGGGCCTGTACTGTCTTTCTGCTGCTTCAACGCGCGGCTGCGCGACTACGCCCGCCTCGGCCGGCTCTACCTGGAGGGCGGCGCGCGCGACGGCACCCAGATCGTGCCGCGCGACTGGGTCGAGACCTCCACCAGACCCACGGCCCCGCATCTGGAGCCCGGGCCGAACCCCGCCTCCTTCTGGACCTTCGGCTACGGGTATCACTGGTGGATCCCCGAGGAGCCGCAGGACGACTTCCTCGCCATCGGGATCTGGGGGCAATACGTCTATGTGGACCGCCGCAACGGGGTGGTCATCGTCAAGACGAGCGCCGACCCGGGCTTCGACGCCCGCGACCACGAAACCGTGGCCGCCTTCCGCGCCATCGCCCGGCATGTTGCGGAGGGCGCGGCCTGATCCTGGAAACCCGGTCGGGTCCGGCCCGTCGCACCCGCGCGGGCGCCGCGCTTGGCACTAGCGGGGCGGGGCGGCCGATCCGGTGCGGGGATTGGGCCGATGGGTCCGGCGCCCTTCACCGATCTCAGGGTCGAGGTCCTAGCGTTCGGCCAGAGCCACGGGGCTGGGGATGTCGCAGTGGTGGCCCGAGGCGGTGAGGCGCCCCGTCGCCGCGTCCCGCCAGAGGCTCGTGAGCGTGCCGCTGTTCTGATTGGCCGCGATCACCCATCCGCCATCGGCGGTCACCAGGATGTCGCGCGGCGTGCGCCCCCCGCTTTCGACCGTCTCCACCGGGACCGGCAGGTCGTCCAGCGCAAAGACGGCGATTTGCGACTGCCGCCGCCCGGAGAGGTAGAGGTGCCGCCCGTCCGGGGACAACCGGATCGCTGCGGCGGCCCCGTCCTCGCCCTGCGGCGCGGCAAAGCCAGGCTGGACGTCGGCGACGGCCCAGCCGAGACCGTCTCGCCGCAGGCTCACGAGCGTCTCGTCCAGTTCGCACAGAAGCCAGGCCCGGCGCCCGTCTGGGCTCAGCGCCATGTGCCGCGGGCCGGACCCGGCGGGAACGGCGAGCGTGGCCGTCTCGGTAGCGCCTTGGTCGGCGTCGAGCCGGTGGCTGACCACGCGGTCGGTGCCCAGGTCCACCAGATGCAGGACCGTTCCGTTGTCGGTGAAGGCGACGAAATGCGCGTGCGGCCCCTCCTGACGCGCCGCGTTGGGGCCGCTGCCCGTCCGGGTGAGGGCTGCGGGCGGCTGTATCTGTCCCGTTCGAACGGTGCAGACCGCGACGTCCCCGGTCCAATACTGTGCCGAGGCCAGCCGCCCCTGCTCGGGGTCGTAGGCGAGGTGGCAGGGCAACTCGCCCTCCAGCGGCATGCGGGACAGTTCCGTCAATGCGCCGTCCGGGCCCACGCGAAAGGACACCAGCGCCGGGGCGTCCTGGGCAAACACCTCGCGCCCCGCAAACAGAGTGGCGCCGTCGGGCGTCAGGGCGATGCACGACGGGTTCACGCAACGGGTCAGCAGCCGCGGCGCGCCAAAAGCCCCGGTATCGCGGTCGAAGGACACGCCGTAGATACCCTCGCCGTTTGCGGTCATGCCGGCGAACGGGGCGGTGTAGGTGCCGACCAGCAACTCCATCACATGATCCCGAAGGTTTCGAACGCCTCGACGGTGCTCATGCCGTCCTGGAGGGCCTTGCGCACCGCGCTCTCGCCGCGGACCTTTTCCAGGGCGGCGCCGACGATCTCGGTCTCCTGCGCGCGGGGCACGCAGAGCACGCCGTCGCAGTCGGCGAAGACGATGTCGCCGGGCTGGATGCGGACGCGCCCCACGGTCAGAGGCACGTTGTAGTCCAGGACCTTGCCCCGCGGCCCCTGGTCCTGCGCATAGCAGCCGCGCGAGGCGACGGGCAGGCCCAGCTCCAGGATCTCGTTGCTGTCGCGCACATAGCCGTCCAGCACCGCGCCCGCCGCGCCGAGATGCAGCGCGCGGGTCGACATCAGCCCGCCCCAGAGGGCGTAGTCGGGGGACGAGCCGGTGCAGATGTAGACGTCGTTCTCGGTCAGGCTGTCCAGCGCATCGAACATCAGGCCGAAGGGTTTGGACATCAGCGGGTTGTGCGTGCCAGCGCCGGTCTCTTCGAAGACGTCGGCCTCCAGCACGGTCATGGCGCGCCCGGCGATGATCATCTTGCGGTCCAGCACCGACAGATACGGCGGCAGGAACTGGGTCGTGAGCCCCATCTTGTCCATCACGTCGCCGATCACGGCCGAGAACAGCTCGGTCCGCATCAGGGTGAAGAGCTCGGTGTCGGAGGTCCATTGGGTCATGGTGTCAGCCTTTGCGAGGGTCGTAGCGCACGAGGTTCAGGGTATAGCCGCCGTCGATCTCCAGCGTCGTGCCGGTGATATAGCCGGCATCGTCGGAGACGAGAAAGGCTGCGGTCTTGGCCACGTCGGCGGTGGTGCCGAGGCGGGCGAGGGGGATCCAGCTCTCGAACTTGTCCTTGCCGAACGCGGCGATCTCGCGCGCGTTGGCGTCGGTTTCGATGGCGCCGGGGGCGATGCCGAGGACGCGGATCCCGTGCTCGGCCCATTCCAGCGCCAGCGCCTTGCTCAGCATCCGCAGCCCCGCTTTGGAGATCGCATAATGCGTCAGGCCCAGCCGCGAGACGTTCTCGTGGATCGACGAGGTGGTCAGGATCACTCCGCCCCGGCCCTGGGCGACCATGATCCGGGCGGCGGCGCGGGCGCAGACAAAGCCGCCGCGGAGATTGGTGTTCATCACCCGGTCCCAGTCGGCGAGGTCCAGGTCCAGCGCCGCGACGGTGTTCTCGACCCCGGCGTTGTTGATCTGGATGTCGAGCCCGCCCAGCCACTCCGCCCCCTCGGCGATCAGCCGCTCGGCGTCCTCGGGGATCGAGACGTCGGCGCGGATGGCGCGGGCGACCTCGGCCCCCGTCTGAGCGTTCAGATCGGCGGCGAGCGCGGTGGCGTCGGCCATCTGGTCCGCGTCGTGGGTGTTGACCACCACGCGCGCGCCCCGCGCGGCGAGTTCGCGGGCGATGGCCGCCCCGATCCCCTGGGACGAGCCGGTGACGATGGCGCGCTTGTCGGACAGATCCATCGCCTCAGGCTCCGCCGAGGCGCGCGAACTCGGCCCGCATGTAGCCCAAGGCATAGGCCATGCCCGCGTGCCAGGGCGCGGCGCAGGCGATCTGGGGGGTGTGGTCGGGGATGACCACGCCGTCAAAGCCGTTGCGGTGCAGGATCGACAGAATGCGCGGGACGTCTACGTCGCCCTCGTCGATGAAGACCTCGTGATAGGTCGGCACCTGGCCACGGACGTTGCGCAGGTGCACGTACCCGACCCGGCCGTCGCGGCTCCAGCGGTCCACGTCGGCATAGATGTCCCCTTCGGACATCTCGGCGAGCGAGCCGATGCACAGCTCCGCACGGTTCGCGGGCGAGGGGGTGTCGGCAAAGAGCTTGTCGTAGAACTGCGGCTGCCAGATCAGGCGGGCGTGGCCGCGCATGGTCGGCATGGGCGGGTCGTCGGGATGGGCGGCGAGCTGCACGCCCGCCTCCTCGGCGACCGGCATCAGCGCGGCGTGAAAGGCGTGCAGGTTGGCCCAGAGTTGATCGTGGTCCACCGGCGGGATTGTGCCCTCGGGCGCGTCGGGGTCGTAGGTCATGTTCCAGATCATGCCGTTGGGGATCGGGTCGAGCCCGCGGCCGTCGGCGGCGACGAACCCGACGCTCTGCGCGCCGCCGCGGGCGAAAGGCCCCGCGCTCCAGCCCGCCACCCCGGCGATGGAGAAGTTGTAGCCCATGACCGGGATGCCCACCGCGCCCATGTCGCGGACGATCTGCTTCAGCACCTCCAACTGCGCGTCGCGCTCGGGGCCGCCGAGGAGGACGTCGTACCACAGGCCGGGATCGAAGTTCTCCAGCGCGGCCAGGGTCAGCCCCGCCGCCTCGATCTCGGACTTGAGCCGGGCGAGGCTGTCGCGGGACCACACCTCGCGGTCGCCGCTGGTGATCCCCCAGCCCGCCCGGTCCTGGCCCGGCAGGCGCGGTCCGTCGGCGAAGTAGTCGGTGAGATGGGCGACGATATGCGTCGCGCCGCATTGGCGGGCAAAGGCATAGTTCTCTTCGGTGAGCATGTGTTTGTAGAGACCCAGACCGAGTTTCATCCACGACTCTTTCTTGGCTGCGGTGCATTTGCGACGGCGACGATTCCCGTTACCTTACATCTAAGAGCCATCGGTAACATGTTAGTCAATGCGCCCGCCCGAGGATTGACGGCCCATCCGTCAGGTGCTGCGATGTCCGCAGGGGGCGGCCCGAGCCGCGAAAGGAGCGCCGCAGGTGAACTTGACCGACCGCGCCTATCGCGAGTTGCGCACCGCCATCGTCAGCCTGCGCATTCGGCCGGGTGAGCGGTTGGACTCCGGGCGCATCGGCGCCTCCCTGGGCTTCAGCCGGGCGCCGGTGGTGGAGGCGCTGAACATGCTGCGGGCTGAGGGGCTGGTGACCAGCCGCCGCCGCGTCGGCACCTTTGCCACCGAAGTGGGGCGCGACCGGATCGACGAGGTCTTTGACGCCCGCGAGATGATCGAGCAGCGCGTGGCCCCGGTGGTGATCCGTAACGTCAGCGACCGCCAGATCGACGACCTGGCCGATCTACTGGGCGAGGCGGCGGCGCTGTTGGAGACCGCCGGGGCCGGGTTCGATTATCCGCGCTTCATGGAACTGGACCAGCGCTTCCATGCCGAGCTGATCCGCCTGTCGGAGCGGGCGATCTACGTGAAGTGGTTCGAGGAACTGGCCGCGCACATGCAGCGGGTCCGACATCTGTTCACCGGCAATCCGCTGCCCCGGTCGCGGGAGGGGCACCGCGAGCACGAGGCGATCCTCGCGGCCCTGCGCGGGCGCGACGTGGAACGCCTTCGCGCCGCGCTCCTCGACCATACGCGCCGCAGCCGCGCCGGTGCGGAGGACATCCTGACCGTGCGGGAGGGGGCGGGGACGCCGGCCGGCTGACGCCGGCGTCAGCCGGACGCGCCAGGTTTGGCCGCATCGTGACCCGACCGCGGGCTGCCGGCAGGTTGCCCGCCCAGTCCCCCTATCCCGACCGGCCGCGGGTCGAGCAGCGCCGTCCCGCCCCCACGGGGCGGCGCCGCGCTCTGTTCGCGGCCCCCCGGGGGATGTTCGTGACATCGGTGGTCATGGGACCGATGCCCATCGGCTACAGTGGCCGTCCTGGCGAAAGGGGCCGGACCAGACTCTCTCCCATGGTTTTCGTAATAGAAAAATAGATTGCATAATAGAAAAGGCAGGATAGGGTGACGCTGGGGGAGGATCGCGGATGAGCGACACGACGATTTCAGGGATCGCATGGGATCATCGGCGGTGCTGGGGTCCGCTCGACGCCGATGTCGCGAGGGCCAGGGCCGAGGACGGCATCGACATCCATTGGGCCCGGCGCTCTCTCTACAGCTTCGGCGAGGGCGATCTGCGCGACTTCGTCGACGACCACGACCTGATCATCTTCGACCACCCGTTTGTCGGCGACATTGCCACTCAGGGGCTGATGCTGGACCTCGGCACGTTTCTGACGCCCGCCGAGGCGACGGTCTTTCGCCAGAACACGGTCGGCGCCTCCTACCGCTCCTACGAGTTCGAGGGCGGCGTTTACGGCCTGCCCATCGACAGCGCGGCGACGACCTCAGCCTGGCGGGCCGATCTGATGGAGGCGGCGGGCCTCGCCGTGCCGGACACGCTGGAAGACGTCATCGCCCTGGGCCGCGCGGCACGGGAGCGGGACAAGTGGGTGGCCTGGGCGGCCAAGCCCACCGACCTCATGTGCGCCTACATCGCGATGATCGCCAGTTGGGGCTACGACCTCGGCCGCGAGGACGGCCCCTTCGCTCCCCGCGACATGAGCGCGGCTGCGCTGGCCCGGATCATGGAACTGCGCGAGGTGATCCACCCCAAATCGTTCGTCTGGAACCCGATCCAGCTCTTCGACCACATGACGTCCCACGACGACGTGGTGTTCACGCCTTATGCCTTCAACTACATCAACTATGCCTACGGCGGCGACCGCGTCCTGACATTCGGGCCGCCGCCGCGGCTGTCGGGCCGGATCCGGCCCCGGGGTCTGCTCGGCGGCGCCGGGATCGGCGTCAGCGCCCGGTCGGCCAACCCCGAGGCCGCGTTCCGCTATGCGATGACGCTGGTGTCGCCCGAGTTCCAGGCGGGGCCCTATGTCGCCGACGGTGGCCAGCCGGGGATGCGCGCGGCCTGGGTGTCGCCGGAATGCGACAAGGTGACGAACGGGTTTTTCTCCAACTGTCTCCAGGCGATGGACGACGCCTATCTGCGTCCGACCTTGCCGGGCTTCGTCGGCTTCTTTCACGAGGCGACGCTGCGCCTGGCGGCCGTGGTGAACGAGGGGGCGAGCCACGACGCCTATGTCGACTGGCAAACCGGCGCCTACGACGCGCTGTGCGCCGATCGCCGCCCAGCCGCGGCCGAATGACCATGCCGGGACGGCGCCCGCCGCCGCACCGGCCGCTAGCAGACCCGGCCTGACGCCGGGAACGAACTGGGAGGACACCAGATGAAGACCGCATTGAAGACCGTTTCGGCGCTCGCCATCGCCACCGGCCTGCTGGCCGGGGGCGCCGCTGCGCAGGAGATGCCCGAGCGCATCGGCTATATCGTCAACTACGCCACCCACGAGTGGTATCAGAACGTCATCAAGGGGATGGAGGACCGGGCCGCCGAGCTGGGCATCGAGATCGAGGTGATCGACGCCAACCTCGACATCGCCCGCCAGGTCGCCGCGGCCGAGGACTTCATGGCCCGCGACATGGACGTGATCATCATGACCCCGGTGAACGAGGAAGGCGTCGTGCCGATCCTGCGCCGAGCCAAGGCCGACGACATGCCGGTGGTGCTGGAGGGCAACCCAGTCCAGGGCATGGATGTGCTGGTGGCGATCTGCGACTACGACACCGGCTATCTTGCCGGCGTCGCGGCGGGCGAGTTGCTGAAGGAAGAGGGCCGCGATACGCCGCGGGTCATGAACGTGGGCCTGCCGCTGCTGTCGGCGACGATCCTGCGCTCGCAGGGCTTCATGGACGGGATCCAGACGATCTATCCCGAGGCCGAGATGGTCCACGACCTCGACGGCGGCGGCAATCCCGACCGCAGCCAGGAGGTGTCGTCGGCCGCGCTGGCCGCCGACAGCGACATCGACGTGATCTACGGCATCAACGACAGCTCGGCCCTGGGCGGGTTGCAGGCGTGGCGCGCCGCCGGTCTGCCCGAGGACGATCTGCTGGTCGTCGGCACCGGGGCTGAGGGGCTGGCCTTCCTCCACGAGATGTTCGCGGACGGGCCGTTCAAGCTGGAGGCGGCGATGTTCCCCGAGATGATCGGCTACACCTCCATCGACACCGCGGTCGCCCTGTTCCAGGGCGAGGATCTGCCCGAGCACGTGGTCAGCCCGACGACGGCGGTGAACGTGGACAACGTCACCGACTTCTACTCCTACGACGGCGAGAGCCGTCAGATTCAGTGGGATGCCGTGAACGCGCTGGAGGCCCCGGCGCAGTGCATGAAATACGCCTCCGATCTCTGAGGCGTGAGGTCCCCGCCCCGGTCGCGGGCGGGGACCGCAAGTTCAGGGTTCAGCCCCGTTCCGGTGAAAGCAGGCCATGGCCGTCTCCGACACTCCCCCACGCCCCACGCTCGCGCAGCGGATCATGGCGTCCGAGCACGGCTTTCTAGCGCTTGTGCTGGCGGTCCTGATCGTCGTCCTGACGCTCTCGGCCGACCGGTTCCTGACCCCGGCCAACGCGGTCGCGATCCTGCACCAGTCGTCGCTGGTGCTGATCGTCGCGGTGGGGATGACGTTTCTCCTGATCACGGCGGAGGTCGACATCTCGGTTGGTGCGTCGCTGGCCTTCGGCTCCTGCGTCGTGATGGCGGTGATGAACGAGACCAACTCGATCCTGCTGGGCACCCTGGCGGGCGTCGGCTTCGGCGCCGCGGTCGGGGGGATCAACGCGGTCGTCACCACCGTCTTGCGGGTCAATTCGCTGATCGGGACGATCGCGATGATGATGATGTTGCAGGGGGGCGTCTATCTCTTCACCCGCGAAGCTGTGCAGAACCACCACCAACTGCCGCTCTTTCCCAAGATCGCCACGGGCTATGTCCTGGGCATCCCGGTGCCCGCGATCATCGCCGCGGCGGTCGCGGCGGTGGGCATGGTGGTGCTGGCGCGGATGCGGGCCGGGCGCCTGGCGCTGGCCGTCGGCGCCAACCCCAGCGCGGCGCGGCTCTCAGGCTATTCGCCGGAGCGGATCAAGGCGGTGGCGTTCGTCGTCACCGGCGCGCTGACAGGGCTGGCGGCGGTGATCCTGACCTCCCTCCTCAATGCCGGGCAGCCGACGGCGGGCACCGGGTTCGAACTCACCGTGATCGCTGCGGTGCTGTTGGGCGGGACCAGCCTGATGGGCGGGCGGGGCACGATCCTCGGCACCATCCTGGCCGTCCTGATCCTCAAGGTCATCGACAACGGAATCATCCAGATGCGATGGAACCAGGACCTTCAGATCATCATCCCCGGCATCGTCCTGATCCTGGCCCTCTACATGGACCAGCGCAGACGCGGAGGCGCCGGTGGTTGAGGATCTCGCCACGCCGGAGGCCCCCCAGACGGGGGACACCGACGCCGCACGGCCGACTCTGCGGGTGCAGGGCCTGACGAAACGGTTCCCGGGCGTCCTGGCGCTGGACGACGTGAGCCTGGAAGTGCGCGGCGGCGAGGTGCTCGCGCTGTTGGGCGAGAACGGCGCGGGCAAGTCGACGCTGATCAAGCTGCTCGCGGGCGTCTACCGCCCCGACGGCGGCACTATCGAGACTGGCGGGGTCGAGCGGCACTTCGCCTCGCCGGCCGACGGACTTGCCGCGGGAATCAAGGTGGTGTTCCAGGAGATCGCCCTCATCGAGGAGTTCACGGTCGCCGAGAACATCTTTCTGGAGGATCACCTGGCGGGGCGCTTCGGCCGTGTCGCCTGGGACGAGATCCGCCGCCGGGCGGCCGAGATCTTTGACCGCGCGGGCTTCGACATCGATCCCGAAGTCAAGGTCAAGGACCTGTCGATCAGCCAGCAGCAACTGGTGGAGATCAGCCGCGCCCTGGCCCACGAGGCCAAGATCGTGATCATGGACGAGCCCACCTCGTCGCTGACCCCTGCCGAGGTGCGCCATCTCTTCGGCGTGATCGAGCGGCTCAAGGCGATGGGCATCGCCATCATCTATGTCAGTCACAAGCTGGAGGAGATTTTCGAGATCGCCGACACCTGCGTCGTGCTGCGCGACGGCAAGTGGGTGTCGACCCGGCCCACCGCCGAGCACGACCACGCCAGCCTGATCAAGGACATGGTCGGGCGCGAGATCACCGATCTGTTCCCCCGCTCGGACCGACCCTTGGGCGACACCGTGGTCGAGGTCCGGGGGCTGAGCACCGCGACCGGGCTGTCCGACATCGACTTCGACGTGCGCGCGGGCGAGGTCGTGGGCTTTTTCGGCCTGATGGGGGCAGGGCGGACGGAACTGGCCAAGGCCATCGTCGGCTACGATCCGATCCTGTCGGGCGAGATTCGCATCGCCGGGACCCAGCTCACCCCACACGACACCCGGAGGGGCAAGGCGCTGGGCATCGGGCTGTTGTCCGAGGACCGCAAGGGCGAAGGGCTGATGCTAGAGGCCAGCGTCACCCGCAACATGACGCTCGCTGCGCTCGACAAGTTCACCGCCAGGGGCTTCGTCGACGCCGCCGCCGAACGCGCCCAGGCCCAGAGCTTTGTCGACCGGTTCCGCATCAAGCTGGCGCGGCTGGATCAACCGATCGGCACTCTCTCGGGCGGCAACCAGCAAAAGGCGCTGTTGTCGCGCTGGCTGATGTTCGGGCTGCGCACCATCGTCCTGGACGAGCCCACGCGCGGCATCGACGTGGGCGCCAAGGCCGAGATCTTCGCCCTGATCGACGAACTGGCCGCAGACGGCTTTGCCGTCATCCTGATGACCTCGGAGATGCCGGAACTCCTGGGCCTGAGCGACCGCATCTTCGTGCTGTCGGGCGGGCGGATCACCGGCAGCTTCGACACCGAAACCGCCACGCAGGAAGCGATCCTCGATGCCGCGATCAAGTAGCACAGCGACCGTCCGGACGGGCGGGGCCATCGGCCTCCTGCGGCAGGTGGCGGCGCATTCCGAGATCGCGCTGGTGGTGTCGCTGGTCGTGGTGATCGCGGTGTTCTCGCTGGCGTCGGAGTATTTCCTGACCGTCCGCAACATGACCAACGTTCTGGGGCAGGCGTCGATCCTGCTGCTGATCGCCGCCGGGGTCGCCGTGACGCTGATCTGCGGCGAGGTGGACATCTCGGTGGGCTCCATCGTGGCGGCCGTGGCGATCCCGCTCATCGCGATCATGAACGTGACGGAGTCGATGACGCTGGGCATCCTCGGGGCGCTGGCGCTGGGGCTGACCATCGGCGCCGTGAACGGCTATCTCGTGGCCTACATGCGGATCAACGCGCTGATCGTGACGCTGGGGACGCTGTTCATCGTCCGGGGCGCGGTCTATCTCTACACCGGCAAGCGGGCGCAGGCCGACACGGCGTATCTGGAGAGCTTCTTCGCCCTGGGCAACGAGCGGCTCTTCGGCGTCCTGCCCTATCCGGCGCTGGTGGCGGGCGTGATCGTCGCCGCGCTGATCTGGGTCATGCGGCATCTGCGGTTCGGCCGCCGGGTCTATGCGGTGGGCGGCAGCGCCGAGGTGGCGAGCCTGGCCGGATTCGACGTGCGCCGGATCAAGTTCTACTGCTTTCTCATCAGCGCGACGATGGCGACGCTGGGGGGCATCCTGCTGGCCTCGCGCCTCGGCGCGGCGGTCCACACCTCGGGCATCGGCTATGAGTTCCAGGCGGTGGCGGCGGTGGTCCTGGGCGGGGTCAGCCTCGCGGGCGGGATCGGCAGCATCTTTGGCGTCGTGCTGGGGGTTCTGATCCTGGCCTTCGTGGCCAACGGGCTGGGCATGATCAATGCGCCCACCGAATGGCAGCAGGTCATCACCGGCCTTGTCATCATCGCGGCGGTGGCCCTCGATTCGTTGAAGAAGGGACGGAGGTAGGCGCTATGGGACGACTTCAGGACAAAGTGGCGGTGATCACCGGGGCGGCGGACGGCATTGGCCTCTACATCGCCCGCGGCATGGCGGCCGAGGGCGCGCGTGTGGTCATGGGCGACATCGCCGCCGACAAGGGCCGGTCCGAGGCCGAGGCCATCGTCGCGGGCGGCGGCACGGCCCTGTTCCGGCCCTGCGACGTGTCCTCCCACAGCGACGTCGAGGCGCTGATTGCCGCGGCGGTGGCCGAGTACGGCCGGATCGATATCCTGGTCAACAATGCCGCCATTGCCATTGGCGGGATGCCGATCCACGACATGACCTACGACCAGTGGGACAAGCTGATCGCGGTGAACCTCAGTTCGGTCTTCTACGGCTGCAAGGCGGCGCTGCCCCACATGATCGACCAGGGCGGCGGGTCCATCGTCAACATGGCGTCCGCTCAGGGGCATGTGGGCCTCGACGGCTGGACCGCGTATGCGGGGGCCAAGGGGGCGATCATGTCGATGACCCGGCAGATGGCGGTTGAGTTCGGCAAGCAGGGCATCCGCGTCAACTCGATCTCGCCCGGCACCATCGCGACCCCGATGAACGACCAGGTGGTGGCGGAGCTGGGCAGCCACCTGACCGACACCTGGGTCAAGATGCACCCCATCGGCCGCATCGGCCGCCCCGAGGAGGTGGCCGAGGCGGCGATCTATCTGGCCTCGGACATGGCCGGATTCACCACGGGCATCGACCTCAAGGTCGACGGCGGGCTGACCGCCGCCCCGCGCTTCGTCCCGGAATTCTATACACCGCAAGACAGCTAAGGAACGGCTCGGACCATGGAAAAGGCGCTCGACGGAATCAAGGTTCTGGACTTCAGCCACCTCTTGCAGGGGCCGTTCGCGACCCAGCTCCTGGGCGATCTGGGGGCCGACATCATCAAGATCGAGCGCGCGGGCAAGGGCGACATGTTCCGCGGCATGACGTTCTTCAACGCCTGGGTCGGCGGCACCGAGAGCCCCTGTTTCCTCGCCTGGAACCGCAACAAGAGGTCCATCGCGCTGAACCTCAAATCGCCGCGGGTCCACGAGATCCTGATGGACATGGCCAAGACGGCGGATGTGGTGGTGCAGAACTTTCGCCCCGGCGTGTTGGAAAAGCTCGGCTACGGCTACGAGGACTTCAAGGCGGTCAATCCGCGGATCATCTACTGCTCCGGCTCGGGTTATGGCGAGAGCGGGCCTTACGTGTCGCGGCCCGGTCAGGACATGCTCCTCCAGGGGCTGACCGGCGTGGCCTCGGCCACCGGACAGGCCAGTTCGCCGCCCCACCCTCTGGGCGCAGGCCTGCCCGACCAGTTGGGCGCGATGAACATGGTCTATGCGATCCTGGCCGCGCTCCTCTGGCGCGAGAAGACGGGCAAGGGCCAGCGGATCGAGGTGAGCCTCCTGCACAGCCTCATGGCCCATCTTAGCCAGGAGTATTTCTCGGTCCTCAACCTCGGCCGGGACTTCGAACGCCCCGATTCCGGGATCGGCCATCCCGGGGCCGAGGCGCCCTTCGGCATCTACGCCACCCGCGATGGCCGCCACGTGTCGATCGCGATGAGCCCGTTCCGCCATGTGATGGAGACCATCGGCGCCGACCATCTGCTGCACTACGACACGCCGGATCAGCTCTTTGCCAAGCGTGACGAGATCTGGCGCGAGGTCGACGCGGTGACGCGGACCTTCGACTGCGACACTTTGCTGAAGCGGCTGCTCGACGCGGATGTCTGGACCGCCGAGGTCAAGGATTTCCGCCGCGCGGCGGAGGATCCCCAGGTCGTCCATTGCGGGATCATCCAGAGCTATCGCCACCCCATCGCCGGGGAGGTTCAGGCCGTGGCCCCCGCCGTGAAGTTGAGCGAGACGCCGGCCAGCATCGACCGCCCCGCGCCGATGATCGGCGAGCACGGGCGCGAGATCCTGGCCGAGCATGGCATCGACGCCGCCGAGATCGCGGCGCTGGAAGAAGCGGGCGATCTGACGGTGCAGACCGCATGACGCCGGGCCGGGGATCCGCGCTCCGGTCCCTGGCCTGGGACCACGGCGTCGTCTCCGTGCAGGCGCTGGGCGGGATGATCGGGCCCACCGCGTTTGTCCTGCCCGACGGACGGCAGGCCAGTCCGTTCCACATCCCCCCGTGGCACGCCGATCCCCAGATGCGGGACGAGGGTGGGATGCTGGGTGGCCTCAGGGGCGAATGGCCCTGCGTGCCCTTCGGCTATCCCTTTCCCTCCGACGAACGCTCGGCCGACTGGCCCGCGGGCATCGAGGAGCGCGCCGCCGTGGCGCACGCCCACGGCTATTCGTCCAACGTGGCCTGGACCTTTGGCGACCCGGCGCCGGATCACATCGCCCTGTCCGTCGAGACGCCGGAGGATCAGGCGGTGCGGCGGCTCCGCCGGATCGTCCGCCCGGACCCCGGGGCCGCGGCGCTGGACATCGAGCTGACCGTCGAGATGCGCCGCCCCGCGCGCGAGCCCATGGCGATCCACGGCTGTTTCGCCCTGCCGCCCGTGGCCGGTGCGGCGCGGCTGGTGCCGGGCCCGTTCCGCGAGGGCCGCACGTTCCCCGGCACGGTCGAACCCTCGGCGCCGATCTTTGCCGTCGACGCAACCTTCGCCGATCTGGCCGAGGTGCCGGGCCGCAAAGGCGCGCCGGTCGACGCCACGCGGCTGCCGTTCGCCGCCGATGGCGAGGACCTCTTGCAGTTGAATGACGTGACCGGCCCGATGGCGCTGATCGACTCGGGGCGAGGTATCCGCACGACACTCGATTGGGACCGGAGCGTTCTGCCCAGCGTGCTTTTGTGGTTTTCCAACCGCGGGCGTCCCATGGCGCCCTGGAACAACCGCCATCTGTGCCTGGGGATCGAGCCCGTCTGCTCGGCCTTCGGCATGTCGCCCGACATGTCGCGGGCGGACAACCCGATCACCCGCGCCGGCACGCCGACGGCGGTGGCGCTGTCGCCCGACGCGCCCCTGACGCTGCGCTACCGCGTGGCGGTCACTCCAGAGGAGACCCAGCCGTGAGCCAAAGCGCGAGCCTCGTCAAACCGAACCGGCCCCGGGTCTGCACGCTGGAGGCGTTGGCCGATCAGGTGCGCTCGGGCGACCGGATCTCCATCGGCGGGCACCACTTTGCCCGGCTGCCCATGGCGATGATCGGCGCCCTGGCGGCGCGCGGCCTGTCCGATTTGCGCTACCTGAGCTGGGCCGGGGGGCTGCCTCTGGAGGTGCTGCTTGAGGCCGACGCCGTCGCCGAGATCGACATCTGTTTTTCCAGCCTCGACATCTTCGGCCTCGCGCCGCGGTTCCGCAAGGCGGTTGAGAGCGGCCGCGTCCCGATGAACGACTGGCCCGCCCTGGCGCTGATCTCGGCGTTTCGCGCGCGCGAGCAGAACCTGCCGTTCCTGCCGATGCAGGTGCCGAGGGGGGCGTCGGTCATGGATCGCTGCCCGGCCATGCACCCCTATACAGATCCGGTTTCGGGACGCGACCTCGCCCTGGTCGAGGCCCGCGAGATCGACGTTTTTCTGATGCACGCCGCACGGGCCGACGCCTCGGGCAATGTCGAGCTCTACGGGGCCCAGGCCCTGGACAAGGTGCAGGCCGGAGCGGCCGCGCGGGTGCTCGTCACGGTCGAAGAGATCGTGCCCACCGGCGCGCTGGGCCGCGACGGGCGCAGCGTGGTGATCCCCCGCAACAAGGTCACGGCCATCGCCGAGGTGCCCGGCGGCGCCTATCCCTGTTCCTGTCTGCCCTACTACGTCAACGACTGGTCGGCCCTGCGGCGCTTGGCCGACGCGGCGCCGGGCGACCTGCGCGCCACGGTCGAGGCGCTCGGGCGCGATGTGCCTGCCCGGCTGCAGCGGGCCGCGCGCGTGCCCCTGGCCGCGATCACGCCGGAGCGGTTCCAGCCCGGCGCGGTCGACGCGGATGCCCCCGCCACAGTGGACGAGATCATGGCCGTGCGCATCGCCCGGACCATGGACAACGACTGCTACGCCAGTGCGGGCGCGGTGTCGCCCCTCGGCAACGTCGCCTATCGCTTTGCCAAGCTGACCCATGCTCCCGACCTGATCATCACCACCCTGTCGGGGGGCCACGTGGACATCGCGCCGGGCACCATGTCGCTGAGCCTGGTCGAGACGATGGATGCCGCCTCGGCCGTCCAGATGACCGGCGGCGAGGACACCTATTGGGTGGCCTACCAGGGCGGGTTCGTCACCCACGAAATCGTGGGCACCGCCCAGATCGACGCCCAGGGACGCACCAACACGCTGGAGATCACCAAGCCGTCGGGGGGCAAACTGCGCCTGCCCGGGCAGGGGGGCATGTCCGACGTGGCCAACATGCACCGCGACTTCGTCATCTACGTGCCCCGGCATTCCCCCGCCGCACTGGTCGAGACGGTCGAGGTGGTGAGCGCCGGGCGCGGGGTGCTCGACGCGCAGGACCGGATCGCCGAGGGGTATCGCCCCGGCGACGTCATGCTTTTCACCAACCTCTGCATGTTCCGCCACGATCCGGCGGCGGGGCAGCTCGTGGTGATCGAGACGATGCCGGGCGTCACCCGCGAGGAGATCGTCGCGCAGACCGGGTTCCAAGTGATCTTTGCCGACGACTGCACCGAGGTGACGGCGCCGAGCGCCGAGGATCTCTTTGCCCTGCGCTATCACGTCGATCCCCTGGGGCTGCGGCGGTTGGAGTTTGTCGGCGCCCGCGACCGGGCGGCGCTCCTCGACGACATTCTGGCCCGCGACAGGCGGGCGACCGACCGGGTGATCGGGCTGCCACCCGACCCCGCCTGACCCGCACGCAGTTCCGAGGACAGCCCATGACACCGCTTCTGCCCACCAGCGCCGCCACCGTCTTCTTCGACGGGACGTTCTCGACGCCCCGCCTGGCCCATCCCGAAGGTGTCGCGGTGCACGCGGACGGGTCCGTCTGGGCGGGGACCGAGAACGGCGATCTGGTGCGGGTCGCCCCCGACGGCTCGGCGGTGGAACCACTGGGCAGCACCGATGGCTTCCTCCTAGGGCTCGCCTTCGACGGGGCGGGGAACTGCTACGCCTGCGATCTCAGGCACGCGGCGATCTTCCGCTACGACGCCCGGTCGGGGGCGCTGGACCGCTTTGCTTCGGGCGGTATCGTCGTGCCCAACTATCCGGTGGTCGACGAGGCGCGGGGGCATCTCTACGTCTCCGACTCGTTCGACTTCAACCGCCCTGGCGGCGGCATCTACCGCTACGACCTGGCCACGGGCGAGGGCGGTCTGTGGACCTCCGAAGAGATGCAGTTCGCCAACGGCATGGCGATGGCGCCCGACGGAAGCGGCCTGTTCGTGGTCGAAAGCACCGCCGCCGCGCTGTCCTTCGTTCCCATCGGACCGGACGGGGCGGCGGGCCCGCGCCGCCGGGTGGTCGGCGGCCTCGACGTGGTGCCGGACGGCGTGCTGGTCCTGCCCGGCGGCGATCTGATCGTGTCGATGTACGAACCCTCGCGGCTCTACCGCTGGTCGGAACGGTCGGGGTTGGAGCTGTTGATCGAAGACCGCCAGGCCACGGTCCTGGCGCATCCCACCAATGTCGCTCTGCTGCCCGACGGCCATCTCGTGACCGCCAATCTCGGGCGCTGGCACCTGTCCAAGGTCGACCTGTCCGGCCTGGAGTAAACCCAGGGACCGGGCGCCCCATGCCGCGCCGAAACCCGCCCCGGACCGACGGAGCGGGGGGTCCGCGTGCGCGCATCGACGTTTCATACATGAATACAACTTTCAAATGCAAAAAATAGTTTGCATTGAAGCAAGGCCCGTGGTTTCTTGTCGGCGGGGAGGACCGGTCGAGGAGTTGGCTCCGGCCCTGCCGGAAGACCGGCGCGCGGGGCGACCCGCCCGGGCCCGGTAAGGACCGTGCCGCGCCGCTGCGGCGCGCCCGACCGGCACCAGACATTGGAGGAGACCCATGATGCGCATTCTCTCGAAACTGACACCGGCCGCTGCGATCTGCGCGGCCGTGACCGCCCTGGGCGCAACCCAGGCGGCGGCGCAGGACTATGTCTTTCGTCTGCCCCATGTGACCTCGGCGACCGAGCCGCTGCACCAGGGGCTGGAGCACTTCGCCTCCCTCGTCAACGAGCGCAGCGAAGGGCGGATCGACGTCACCGTGTTCCCGGGCGCGCAGCTCGGCACCAACCAGGAGATGTTCGAGCAGGTCCGCCTGGGCGCACCGCTGATCATCCTGGCCGACCCCGGTTATCTATCGGACTATGTTGCCGATTTCGGTGTCCTCAACGGGCCCTACCTGCTGGACGCGCCCGGGGACTTTTCCAAGATCCTCGCCTCGGATTGGTTCGGCGGTATGACCGACCGGGTGCGTGAGGAGTCGGAGTTCGAGCTGTTGTCGCTCAACTGGTTCTTCGGCGACCGCAACGTGATCTCGAACCAGGAGGTGCGCACGGTCGACGACTTCTCCGGGCTCGCCATCCGGGTGCCGCCCAATGTCATGTGGATCGAGACCTTCAAGTCCCTGGGCGCCCGCGGCGAACAGATCGCCTGGTCAGAGGTCTACGGCGCGCTGGCCTCCGGCGTGGTCGACGCGGCCGAGGCTCCGCTGGGCTCGATCCTCGGTGCCAGCCTCCAGGAGAACGCCAAGACCATCTCGATGACCGGTCACTTCTACTCCTGGATCGGCCTGATGATGAACAAGGACGTCTTTGCAGGGATGCCCGAGGACCTGCAGGAGATCCTGTTGACCGCCTCGCTCGACGCCGGCGACTACATGACCGATCTGGTCCAGTCCAAGCAGGAAGAGCTGATCGCCACGTTGGAAGAGCAGGGCGTCACCTTTGTCACCGACGTGGACCGGGCGGGGATGCGCGAGGCGACCCAGCCGGTCTACAGCGCCTTCCCCGAGTGGACCGACGGTCTCTACGACACGGTTCGGGCCATCCTGGACTGAGCGCGAGCCGCGGGTCCGGGAGGGGGCAGGCATGGCGACGCGCCAAGGTCAGCGGTGGTGGGCCGCAAGGTGGGAAGAGGTGCTGGCCGGTCTCTCTCTCATCGTCGTGGTGTGCAGCGTCGGATACGGCATCGTCAGCCGCCTGACCCCCTATTCCGCCACCTGGACGGTGGAGCTGGCCACCCTGTCCTTCACCTGGGCGGTCTTCTTCGGCGCCGCGGCGGCCTTCCGCCGCGGTCAGCATGTTCGGATCGACGTGCTGGTGGTTCGGCTGCCCGAGGGCCCCCGGAGGATCATCGCGATCGCCATCGACCTCCTGATCCTGGGGTTCCTGATCTACGTCCTCTACTACGCCGCGCTGCTGACGGTCAGTTCGTCGGCCCGGCCCTCGCCGATCCTGCGCATCCCCTTCACCTTCGTCTACGGCGCCGTTCTGATCTCGCTGGCCTCGATGCTGGTGCACCAGGTCCTGTTTCTGCTGCAACGGGTCGGCCTGAAGAAGGCGGTGGCGGAATGACCACCTTCGTCCCGGCCCTGGTGATGCTCGGCCTGATGGTGCTGAACATGCCCGTGGCCTTTGCCATCGGGATCGCCGCGCTGACCTTCTTCCTCACCGCCGTGGGCGTGCCGCAGGAGGTGTTCGTCCAGCGGCTGGTGAGCGTCACCCAATCGTTTCCGATCCTCGCCGTGCCCCTGTTCATCCTGGCGGGCATCCTGATGAACCATTCCGGCATGACCCGCAGGCTCATGGCCCTGGCCGACAGCCTGGTCGGCCACCAGACCGGCGGCCTGGCCCAGGTGAACGTGACGCTGAGCGTGCTGATGGGCGGCATGTCGGGATCGTCCAACGCCGACGCCGCGATGCAGGCCAAGATCCTGGTCCCCGAGATGGAGGCCAAGGGCTATGACCGGGCGTTCTCGGGCGCCGTCACCGCGGCCTCGTCGGTGATCGCGCCGATCATCCCTCCGGGGATCGGCATGGTCATCTACGGCTTTCTCGCCGACGTCTCGATCGGGCGGCTGTTCCTCGCGGGGATCGTGCCGGGTCTGATGATGGGCGTGGCGCTGATGGTGGTCGTCACGATCATCTCCCGCAAGCGCGGCTATCTGCCGTCCCGCCCCGTCCGCGCGACCGGGAGGGAGCGTTGGCGGGCGCTCTACGAAAGCCTCTGGGCACTGGGCCTGCCGGTGGGAATCGTCGGCGGTATCCGGTTCGGCATCCTCACGCCGACCGAGGCGGGGGCGATGGCGGTGTTCTACGCCCTCTTCGTCGGCTTCTTCGTCTTCCGCGAGATGAAACTGTCGGACATGCCCGCGATCCTCAGCGACGCGGTGCTCAGCACGGCCATCATCATGTTCATCATCTGCGCCGCCCAGGCCTTCGGCTTCTACATGTCGTGGGAGCGGATCCCGACCGTCGCGGGCGAAATCCTGCTCTCGCTCACCGACGACCCCGTGCTGATGCTGCTGGCGATCAACCTGTTCCTCGTGGGCGTCGGAATGCTGGTCGAAGGCACGGCCGCCCTGATCATCCTCACCCCGCTCCTGGCACCGCTGGCCGCGTCGGTCGGGATCGACCCGGTGCATTTCGGCATCGTGATGGTGGTCAACCTGACCATCGCCGCGGTCACGCCGCCGGTGGGCACGCTGATCTATACCACCAGTTCGATCATCAAGGTGGACATCGGCGCCTTCGTCCGCGAATCGCTGCCGCTCCTCGCGGCCCTCTTCACCGTGCTGCTGCTCATCTCTCTGGTCCCCGGCATCGTGCTGTTCCTGCCCAACCTCCTGATGTGAGCCGCCCGCTGGCGCATTCGACTCTCTCAAGCGACCGCCCATCCCCGGGCCCCGCGCAGGCGTCGCGGCACCGGCGTTGCACGCATCGCAACGAGCCGGACCCGCGCCGCCGCCGTTCTCGCCGCGACATGCCCAACTTCCGTTTGCAAATATCCTCCAGGGGGTGAATGGCCGCCAGGCCAGAGGGGGACGGAACGTCCCCCGTCAAGCGTCCCCGTCCGCCTCAGCCCAGCCCGTCGCGCATCCGCTCCGCCGCCGTGAGCTGCAACGTCAGCACGTCGGGCGGCTCCATCGTCGCCTTCGTCTGCCGCAGATAGGGCACCGTCAGCGCGCCCAGGATGCCGCCGACGCGCGACTGGACGGGCACCGAGATGTTGCTCAGCCCGTCCACCGTCTCGCTCTCGCGGATCTCGTAGCCGCACGCCCGCACGCTCTCGAACCGGGCCTCCAGCGCCGCCCGTTTCTCCGGCGGGACCTGACGCAGGCGGTCTTCGCGCTGCCGTTCGGGGCCGAAGGCTGCGATGACCACGCCCGAGCTGGTTTCGAACATGTCGAAACTCGACCCCACCCGCACCGAATAGCGCATCGGCAGCGGGCTCTCCCGCGCCGCCACCACGACGATCTCGGTCTCCTCGGCGACGGCGAGGTGGCAGGACTGCCGCGCTTTGCGCACCAGGGTGTCCATCTCGGCGCGGGCCACCTGGATCAGCCGCTCGACAGGGGGAAATTCGTGCGCCAGCTCGAACAGGCGCAGCGACAGGCGTAGACGGTCGGTGGAGCTGTCGCGGCTGATCAGCCGCCGGTGCTCCAGCGCCAGGACGATGCGATAGATCTCGCCCACCGACCGGTCGATCCCCTCGGCGATGGAGGTGATCGAGACGCTCTCGCCTTGGCTGGCCAGGAACTCGATCACGTCCACGGCCTTGTCCACCGCGGGCGAGGAATACTCCGCCCTGCTCGATGCCCGCTTCTCCCGTGTCGCGGTTTTGCTTGGCATGGGGCGAAGGATCCTCTCGACAGGGGCGCGGGTCCGGTCCGCGCACAGGCGGCGTCGGACAGTGTCATATCAGATGTGGCCGGGGAGAGGCCATCGCCAACCGGCCGACGGGACGCCGCAGGGCGCTCACCTGCGGATCCACGGCCAACCGACCTGGACGGCCCGGCCCGTTGGCACGCGGGACCCGCGGCCAGCCGTCCCGGTCCACGGGGCCCGGGCGGCCGGTCGCCCTATCCGGCCGGTCGAACGCCCGTCAGTGTCGCGTCCCGCAAAACCCGTGCGAACCGTTTCGACACCACCGTCGACCGCCGACCGATGGGATCGTCCCGACCGCCGCGCCCGAGGTCGCCTCCGCGTCCGCAAGCCGCCCGGAGAACCGCAACGGACCTGTCTGCTCTCCGAATGACCGACCGATCTGAGAACGCCCAAGCGCCCCTTGGCCCAAGCGCTCTGACGCGCCCGCGCTCTTCTCGCAAACCCTTTGAAACTCGAAGAAACCCGCCAGGGTCCGCTGCGACACGCCGTGCTCGGACCGCGCTTCCCAAGACACCTGCCCATGTCGGGGCACGGGCGTTTCGACGCTAGCGTTCACGTCCCCCTCCAATCTTCAGAGGGGGGAACAAGTCAAAGGCGTTTGGATTGGTGGAGCCTAGGGGAGTCGAACCCCTGACCTCTTGCATGCCATGCAAGCGCTCTCCCAACTGAGCTAAGGCCCCAACGTGGCGGGTGTCTAGGCGATGGCAGGGGGCAGTTCAAGCGGAAAATCCCGCCCCCCGGGCGCCGTGCCGCCGCTCAGTCCTCGTTGTCCTCGTTCGACACATCGGCGATATCGTCGAGCGAGACGTTGTCCTCTTCGTCGTCGTCTTCGAGCACGTCGTCTTCCAGATCGACGTCCACGTCGCTGTCGTCGTCGTCCTCCAGCACGACCTCTTCCTCGTCGGTCTGGTCGGCCTTCACCGCGTCCTTGTCGGCCTTGTCGGCAACCATGGTGCGCGACGCCTTACCGGTCTCGATGTTGACGACTTCGCCGGTATAGGGGCTCACAACCGGGGTGCGGCCCAGATCGTAGAACCGCTTGCCGGTCGTCGGGCAGACACGCTTGGTGCCCCATTCCTCTTTGGGCATTTCCACTCCTTGCCACGTCGGGTTTTGTCGGAATTCGGCCGGGGGTGCCACAGGCCGGTGATGCTGTCAAAGTCTTTTGGGCCCTGGTCCGCCGCCGCCGCCGGGGATAGGCTCGCGGGCCGATGGGCAGGAGGCGGATATGGGCGACGCGGTGCTTCCCGGCAACCCCCCGGTGGCGATCACGTTGCGGCGGTCTGGGCGGGCGCGGCGGATTTCGCTCCGGGTGTCGGGGCTCGACGGGCGGGTGACGCTGACCCTGCCGCCGGGCGTTGGTGCGGACGAGGCGCTGCGCTTCGCTCGGTCGCGGGAGGACTGGATCCGCGGCCACCTGGCGCGGCGGGCGGCGCCGGTGGCGGTGGCGCCGGGGGCGGTCCTGCCGGTCGAGGGGCGCGGGCGGCGGGTGGTCGCCGGTGCGGTCCGCAGTCCGGTGTTGCAGGACGCGCAGTTGATCCTGCCGGCCGACCGCCGGTCCGGGGCCGCCGCTGCGGCCTGGGTCAAGGAACTGGCCAGGCAACGCCTGACCGCCGCCGTCTCCCGCCACGCCGCGCGCCTGGGCCGCGCTCCGGGTCGGATCACCCTGCGCGATCCACGCAGCCGCTGGGGCTCGTGCTCGTCGGCGGGGAACGTGATGTTCTCCTGGCGCCTCGTGCTCGCCCCGCCCGAGGTGCTGGACTACGTCGCGGCGCACGAGGTGGCGCATCTGGCGCATATGGACCACTCCCCGGCGTTCTGGGCGGCGGTCGATCGGCTCTATCCCGGCTATGCCGACCCGCGGGGGTGGTTGCGGCGCGAGGGGGCGGGGCTGCACCGCTGGCGCTTCGACGATTGACGGCGGGGCGGCGGCGGGGGCACTGTCTCGGCGATGCTGATGCAGACCCGCCCCGCCGACGCCGCCCACGACCGGGTCTACCGCGCCCTGCGGCAGCAAATCATGCATGGCGAGCTGGCGCCGGGCCACGCGCTCACCCTGCGGGGGATCGGCCGCGCGTTCGGCGTGTCGATGACCCCCGCGCGCGAGGCGGTGCACCGCCTCGTCGCCGAGGGGGCGCTGACCGCCTCCAGCTCGGGGCGGGTGACGACGCCCGACCTCACCCCCGACCGGATCGAGGAGTTGGCCGCCCTCCGCGCCCTGATCGAGGTCGAGTTGGCCAGCCGTGCGCTCCCAAGGGCCCATTTCGCGCTCATCGACCGGATGCAGGCGATCAACGGCGGCATCGGCGCGGTGATCGCCAAAGGCGATGCGGTGGGCTATCTCCGGCTGAACCTCGAATTCCACCGGATGCTCTATCTCCGCGCCCAGGCCCCGGCGATGCTGGCCATGGCCGAGACGGTGTGGCTGCAACTCGGCCCCACCATGTGCAAGCTCTACGGCAAGATGGGCCGCACCGACGCGCCCCGTGGCCACCGGCTGATCCTGGCGGCGCTCAGGGCGGGGGACGAGCCTGGGCTCAGGCTCGCCGTCCGCACCGACGTGACCCAGGGCCTCAGGATGCTCGTGGCCTGACCCCTTCCTTCATCTTGGCGCAAATACCCCGGGGGTCCGGGGGCTGGCCCCCGGACGCACCGCCCGCCAAGGTCCCGGCGGTCACATGTGGATTGGGCCGTCGCCGCAGGCCAGCGCCGCCTCGCGCACCGCTTCGGAATAGGTCGGGTGGGCGTGGCAGGTCATTGCCACGTCCTCGGCCGCCGCCCCGAACTCCATCGCCACGCAGATCTCGTGGATCAGGTCGCCCGCCATCGGTCCCACGATGTGGGCGCCGAGGATGCGGTCGGTCTCCTTGTCGGCCAGGATCTTGACGAAGCCGTCGGCGGCGAAGTTGGCCTTGGCCCGGCCGTTGCCCATGAAGCTGAACTTGCCCGCCTTGTAGGCGCGTCCGGCCTCCTTTAGCGCCTCCTCGGTCTCGCCCACCGCCGCCACTTCGGGGTGGGTGTAGATCACCGAGGGGATGACGCCGTAGTTCACGTGCCCGTGCTTGCCCGCGATGACCTCGGCCACCGCCATGCCCTCATCCTCGGCCTTGTGCGCCAGCATCGGGCCGGAAATACAGTCGCCGATGGCATAGACGCCGTCCACGGACGTCTTCCACTCCCCGTCCGTCTCGATGACGCCGCGGTCTGTGGTCTTGACGCCCAGGGCGTCCAGGCCCAGCCCCTCAGTGTAGGGCTTGCGCCCCGTGGCGACCAGGACCACGTCGGCTTCGACCGTCGCCTCGCTGTCGTCCTTGCGGGAGGTATAGGTCACCTTGGCCTTGGTCTTGGTGGCGTCGACCTTCTCCACCGCGGCGCCGAGGACGAAGTTCAGGCCCTGCTTTTTCAAGAGCTTCTGGAACGTCTTCTGCACCTCGCCGTCCATGCCGGGGGTGACGTGGTCGAGGTACTCGATCACCGTCACCTCGGATCCCAGGCGGCGATAGACGCTGCCCATCTCCAGGCCGATGACGCCCGCGCCGATGACCGCCAGGCGCTTGGGCACCTTGCCCAAGGACAGCGCGCCGGTGGAGCTGACCACGATCTTCTCGTCGATCTCGACGCCGGGCAGGGTCGCGACGTCCGAGCCGGTGGCGACGACGATGGATTTGGCCTCGTGCACCTCGTCGCCGACCTTGACCTTGCCCGCCTCGGGGATTGAGCCCCAGCCCTTGAGCCAGTCGATCTTGTTTTTCTTGAACAGGTATTCGATGCCCGAGGTGTTCTGGCCGATGGTCTTGTCCTTGTAGGCCTGCATCTGGGTCCAGTCGACCGAGGGGGATTTGCCCTTGAGCCCCATGTCCGCGAAGTTGTGCTCGGCCTCGTGCAGCATGTGCGTGGCGTGCAGCAGCGCCTTGGACGGGATGCAGCCGACGTTCAGGCAGGTGCCGCCCAGCGTCTCGCGCCCCTCGACGCAGGCGGTCTTGAGACCCAACTGCGCGCAGCGGATGGCGCAGACATAGCCTCCGGGGCCGGAGCCGATGATGATGACGTCGTAGCTGGACATGGAAGTCTCCTTCAGGCGGTCTGTGGGGGCGCCGTGGCGGCGCGCCGGGCGGGGCAGGGGGTCAGAGCAGCACGGTCACGAGCATCACGCCCGTGGCGATCCAGCCGACGCCCCAGATCAGAGAGCGGCCGGGCCGCCATCCCAGGGCGTAGGCGGGGATGTAGAGGACGCGCGCGGCCAGGTAGGTCCAGGCGCAGGCGGCGGTCAGCGCGGTCGAGCGGTCGGCCACCGCCACCACCAGGGCCGCAACGGCAAAGAGCAACAGCCCCTCGATATGGTTGTCGTGGGCGCGGCCCAGCCGCCCCGCGAGCGTCGACAAGCTGCGCGACGGCGGCCGGTCGCGGGCCGACATGGTGTAGCCCGGCCCGAGGTCGCGGTTGGCCACCGCGGCATAGAGCACCAGTTGCACCATCTGCAGAAGCGCGGCGAGAACCAGCGCCGTGAGTTCGGGGGTCATGGCGCCTCTGCCAGTTGGTGCCGCGGTGGGCCGCTCCCGGCAAAGCTCGACAGGAACCGCACCGGCCCCGCCGGCGCCAGCCAGGCATGGACCAGGCCGGAGCGCAGGACCACCGCATCGCCCTCGCTCAGGTCGATCGTCCGGCCCGCGGCGTGCAGTTGCGCGCGGCCTTCGAGGATGCACACCGCCTCGTCCACATCGTGGCTGTGGGGGGATTGGCGGGTGCCGGGCTCGATCACGGTGACGACCTGGTAGAGGCCCGCCTCGGCGCCGTCGCCGTCGCCGCCGACGACGGCCCGGTAGCGGATCCCGCCATGGTCCGCGTCCGTCCATTCGGGGACGTCGGGATCGTTGGCGCGGATGACGATGGGGCCGGGGTCGGACATGGCGGGCGCGGGCTCAGGCGGTTTCCAGGAAATGGTGCTCGCGGTCCACCACCTGGGCGGCGGTGGCGTGGAGCGGGCTGTGCGGGGCCTGGGTCCACCCCTCGGCGCGGCCGCGGTCGGCCACCGAGAACAGCATCCAGACGGTGTTGGGATCGCCCTGGGCCTGCCAGAGCTGGAGCTGGGTGAGGCCGGCATTGCGCCGGTTCTCGACGTCGCCGTCGTATTCGGCGCGCCAGCCGGCGGGGTCGGTGGTGGTGATGCGGACGAGGAGTTGCATGGGACCTCACATCGGTTCGAGCCAGTGGACGGCGCCGGTCGTGATCCGCGCGTCGGCGGAATGGCGGGCGCCGGTGTCGGTGGCCATGAAGTCGCGGGCGTCGGCGGGGTCGTCCACGTCGACGAGGACCCACAGCGTCCCGGGCGCGTCGGCGGCGGTCCAGGTCTGCACGATGGTCATGCCCGCGGCCTCCATGTCGGCGCGGCCCTGGCCGGTGGCGCCGTAGACGCGGTGCCAGGCCTCGGGGTCATCGGTGTCGTTGCGAAAGAGGATCTGGGTCATGCCGTGCACCTCAAGGGGGCGGCGAGCACCGTCTCGCCGTAGCGGGCGCCCTGGGCGCGGGTGCGCTCGGCCAGGGCGTCGCGGTCGGCGCCCACCCAGCGGCAGCCGCGGTCCTGCGCAACGGCCGCGCGGGCGAGGTCGATGCGCTCGTCCAAGCTGCGCGGCACGGCGGGATCGTAGAGGAAGATGTGCCAGCGCGCGCCGTCCCCCGCGCTCTCGGTCGAGGCGAAGTAGCGCACCTGGGGCGCGCCCGGCGCATTGACCTTGGGCGTCATCGGCATACAGGCGGCGAGGAGCGGCAGGGTGGCCGCGAGGAGGAGGGGCAGGCGCCGTTTGGGGGCTCCGCCCCCGGCCTGCGGCCTCCCCCGGGGTATTTCGGCCAAGATGAAGGGGCGGCGTCCGGTGGGGTGACCGGACGCGCGTGTCATCGGGAGATGGCCGTCCCGGCGCATGGCGCTCAGAGGTCCATCAACAGGCGGCGGGGATCCTCCAGGGCCTCCTTGACCCGGACGAGGAAGGTGACCGCGCCCTTGCCGTCGACGATGCGGTGATCGTAGCTGAGCGCCAGATACATCATCGGGCGGATCGCGATCTCGCCGTTCACCACCATCGGGCGATCCTGGATCTTGTGCATCCCGAGGATGCCCGACTGCGGCGGGTTGAGGATCGGCGAGGACATCAGGCTGCCGTAGACGCCGCCGTTGGAGATGGTGAAGGTGCCGCCCTGCATGTCGGCCATGGTCAGCTTGCCGTCGCGGGCGGCGCGGCCTTTCTCTGCGATGGCCTTTTCGATGGCGGCGAAGGACATCGAATCGGCGTCGCGGATCACCGGCACCACGAGGCCCGTGGGCGTGCCCGTGGCGATGCCCATGTGCACGAAGTTCTTGTAGACGATGTGATCGCCGTCGATCTCGGCGTTGACCTCGGGCACTTCCTTGAGCGCGTGACAGCACGCCTTGGTGAAGAAGGACATGAAGCCCAGGCGCACGCCGTGCTTTTTCTCGAACAACTCCTTGTAGTCCTTGCGGAGATCCATGACCGCGCCCATGTCCACCTCGTTGTAGGTGGTGAGCATCGCGGCGGTGTTCTGGGCGTCCTTGAGACGGCGCGCGATGGTCTGGCGAAGGCGGGTCATCTTGACCCGCTCCTCGCGGTCCTCGTCCTCGGCGGCGACGGGGGCGCGGGGGGCCTTTTGCGGCGCTTCGGCCTGCTTGGGCTGGCTCAACGCCTTGAGCACGTCCTCCTTCATCACCCGGCCGTCCTTGCCCGTGCCGGTGACGGCGTCGCGGGAGACGCCCTTTTCCGCCATCATCTTCTTGGCCGAAGGGGCGTCTTCGGTGTCGCCGTCGGGGGTGGGGGCCTCGGCGCCCTTCTGACCGTAGCCGCCCGGGTGTTCGGTGGTGTCGGGGGTGCCCTCGTCCACCGAATGGGCTCGGCCCTGTCCGCCGCGGGTCATCTTGGCCAGAACGCCGCCGGCCTCGACCGTGTCGCCCTCGCCGGCGAGGATCTTGCCCAAGGTGCCGGCGGCCGGGGCGGGCACCTCGACCGACACCTTGTCGGTTTCCAACTCGCACAGCATCTCGTCGGCCTCGACGCTGTCGCCCTCCTTCTTGAACCAGGTGGCGACCGTGGCCTCGCTCACGCTCTCGCCCAGGGTCGGCACGGGCACGTCGATCTCTTGACCGCCGCCGTTGCCGCCCTCGTCGTCGGCGGCGTCGCTGTCGTCGTCGGCCGAGCCTTTGCCGCCGGCGGGCCGCTCTTCGATCTCGGAGGACGATCCGGCATGTCCCACCTCGGCGATGATCCCCAGGAGCGCGTCGACGCCCACGGTCTCACCCTCGGCTGCGACGATCTGATCGAGCTTGCCCTCGGTGGGGGCGGGCACTTCGACGGTGACCTTGTCGGTCTCCAGCTCGCACAACATCTCGTCGGCCGAGACCGTGTCGCCGGGCTTTTTGAACCACGTTGCGACGGTGGCCTCGGTGACGCTTTCGCCCAAAGTGGGCACGCGGACTTCGGTGGACATGGTTTCGACTACCCTTCGATTCCCAGCGCTGCGTTCACCAGCGCTTCCTGTTGTGCCTTGTGCTGGCTGGCCAGGCCCGTGGCGGGCGAGGCGGCGGCCTGCCGACCGGCATAGGCCGGGCGTTTTGTCTTGGCCTTGATGCGGGTCAGAACCCACTCGATATTGGGTTCGATGAAGCTCCAGGCGCCCTGGTTCTTGGGCTCTTCCTGGCACCAGATGATCTCGGCCTCCTTGAAGCGCTCCAGCTCCTTGACCATCGAGAACGCCGGGAAGGGATAGAACTGCTCGACCCGGAGCAGATACACGTCGTCCAGCCCCTCGGTGTCGCGCTTTTCCAACAGGTCGTAATAGACCTTGCCCGAGCACAGGACCACGCGCGCGATCTCGCCATCGGGTTTCAGCTCCAGCTCGGAGTTGCCCTGCTGCGCGTCGTCCCAGAGGACCCGATGAAAGCTCGACCCGTCGACGATGTCGGCCTTGGTCGAGACCGCCATCTTGTGCCGCAAGAGTGACTTGGGCGTCATCAGGATCAGGGGCTTGCGGAAGGTGCGGTGGAGCTGCCGGCGCAGGATGTGGAAGTAGTTGGCGGGCGTGGTGCAGTTGGCGACGATCCAGTTGTCCTGCCCGCACATGGTCAGGAACCGCTCCAGCCGCGCCGACGAGTGTTCGGGGCCCTGGCCCTCGTAGCCGTGGGGCAGGAGGCAGGTCAGCCCCGACATGCGCAGCCACTTGGATTCGCCCGAACTGATGAACTGGTCGAACATGATCTGCGCGCCGTTGGCGAAGTCGCCGAACTGCGCCTCCCACAGGACCAGGGCGTTGGGCTCGGCGAGGCTGTAGCCGTATTCGAAGCCCAGAACCGCGTATTCCGAGAGCATCGAGTCGATGACCTCGTAACGGGCCTGGCCCTCGGCGATGTTGTTGAGCGGATAGTAGCGCTCTTCGTTGTCCTGATCGACGATGGCCGAGTGGCGCTGCGAGAACGTCCCGCGGCCCGAATCCTGCCCGGCCAGGCGCACCGGATACCCTTCGAGCGCGAGGCTGCCGAAGGCCAGCGCCTCGGCGGTGGCCCAGTCGAGGCCCTCGCCGCTGTCGATCATCTTGGCCTTGGCGTCCATCAGCCGTTCGATGGTGCGGTGGCTGGAAAAGCCGTCGGGCACTCTGGTCAGCGCCGCGCCGACCTTTTCGAAGACATCTTCGCTGATCGCGGTCTTGCCGCGCTGATACTTCGAGCCCTCCTTGGCCAGACCCGACCAGCGGCCGTCCAGCCAGTCGGCCTTGTTCGGCTTATAGCTCTTGCCGGCCTCGAACTCCTCCGACAGCTTGCTCTGGAACGCCGATTTGAGATCCTCGATCTCGCCTTCGGGGATCAGGCCATCGGCGATCAGACGGTCGGAGTAGAGGGTCAGCGTCGTCTTCTGTTTTTTGATGTTCTTATACATCTCCGGGTTGGTGAACATGGGCTCGTCGCCCTCGTTGTGCCCGAACCGGCGGTAGCAGAAGACGTCGATCACCACGTCCTTGCTGAACTTCTGGCGGAACTCGGTGGCGACCTTGGCGGCGTGGACCACGGCCTCGGGGTCGTCGCCGTTGACGTGGAAGATCGGCGCCTCGACCATCAGGGCGATGTCGGTGGGATAGGGGCTCGACCGGCTGAAATGCGGCGCGGTGGTAAACCCGATCTGGTTGTTCACCACGATATGCATGGTGCCGCCGGTGCGGTGGCCGCGCAGACCGGAGAGGCCGAAGCACTCGGCCACCACGCCCTGTCCGGCGAAGGCCGCGTCGCCGTGCAGCAGGATCGGCAGAACTTGCCGCCGTTCGGTGTCGCCCAACTGGTCCTGCTTGGCCCGCGCCTTGCCCAGGACGACCGGGTTCACCGCTTCCAGGTGGCTGGGGTTGGCGGTGAGGCTCAGGTGCACGGTGTTGCCGTCGAACTCACGGTCAGACGAGGCGCCGAGGTGATATTTGACGTCGCCCGAGCCGTCCACGTCCTCGGGCTTGAAGCTGCCGCCCTGGAACTCGTTAAAGATCGCGCGATAGGGCTTGGACATCACGTTGGCCAGGATGTTCAGTCGGCCGCGGTGGGGCATCCCGATGACGATCTCCTTGACCCCCAGCGCACCGCCCCGCTTGATGATCTGCTCCATCGCGGGGATCAGCGCCTCGCCTCCGTCGAGGCCGAAACGTTTGGTGCCCATGTATTTGACATGGAGAAACTTTTCGAAGCCTTCGGCCTCCACCAGCTTGTTCAGGATCGCCTTGCGGCCCTCCTTGGTGAACTTGACCTCCTTGCCGTAGCCTTCGATCCGCTCCTTTAGCCAGGCGGCCTCTTCGGGATTGGAGATGTGCATGTACTGCAGCGCGAAGGTGCCGCAATAGGTGCGCCGGACGATGTCGAGGATCTCGCGGATCGACGCGACCTCCAGGCCCAGCACGTTGTCGATAAAGATCGGCCGGTCCATGTCCTTTTCGGTAAAGCCATAGGACGTGGGGTCGAGTTCGGGGTGCGGCGTCTGGCTGCGCATCCCCAGGGGGTCGAGGTCGGCCACCAGGTGGCCACGGATGCGATAGGCGCGGATCAGCATGAGCGCACGCAGGCTGTCGGTGACCGCCTGGCGCACCGCGGCCTCGGTGATCTCGACACCCTTCTCCGCCGCCTTGGCCTTGACCTTCTGCGCCACGGCGGCGCCCTCGGCGGGTGCCTGAGGCCATTGGCCGTCGAGCGCGGCGGTCAGGTCGTCGTTCGGCTGCGGCGGCCAGTCGGGCCGGGCCCAGGAGGGGCCCGCCGCCTCGGCCTGGGCCTCGTCGGCGGCGTCGCCCAATTGTCGGAAGAACTGCTGCCAGCTCTCGTCGACCGACCCCGGATCCTGCGCAAAACGGGCGTGCAGGTGTTCGAGATACTCGGCGTTGTGCCCCTGCATAAAGCTCGATGCGTGGAACACGTCGTTCGGGGACTGGTCGGTCATGGGGTCACCTCAGGGTCGGTGGGCACGGGCCCAGAGCAATTGGCGCGGGCGGCGCCGAGACGGGCGCACCGCGGTGGACGGGCGGGCCGGGTCACGCCGCGGTCCTCGGCGGCGGGCCCCAGTCGTTGGAGTCGGGCTGGCTGGGCCGGGTCAGCCACCACAGGACGAGGAGCGGCGACACCAGCAGGACCAGCATCGAGAACACCAGGATGATCCCGCCGATCCCGCCCACGAGCCCGCTGAAATCGCCCCTGGCGACCGCCTCGAACCCGAAGAACAGGCCGGCAAAGGCCATCACGCCGACGAACGCGATGAGCGGGTAGAGCAGGTAGAGGCCGGACCGGCCCGTGTCGTGCATCCGCCGCCATCCCGCCGCGAGCGTCGGCAGGAACATCGCGAGGGAAAAGATGCTGTTCAGCGGGCCGTTCGCCGAGACGTTCACCTGGCCCGGCGCGCTCTGCACTAACTCGGTGCCAAAGAACGCCTGATCGGCCAGGCCCAGCACCAAACTGCACAGAAAGAGGAACAACACGAACCACCAGTATTCCGAGCGCGAGGCGCGCCCCGAGAAGGTCGCATACTTGCGCAGGCAGGTGCGGACGGCGTCGGTAAAGCTCATGGCGTGACCTCGGTGTCGAAGCGTGAGATCGGTCGGGTGGGATAGTCGAAATAGTCGAAGACCCAGGACTGCCGTTTCCTGACCCGCGCCTCGGTCTCGGCGTCGAAGTAGTCGGGCACGTCGTAGGCTTTGCGGGTTCGCGCCATGGACTTGGTCGTGGGCAGGTCCCCCGGGTCGATCCCGAGATCGAGGTCGCGGTTCAGGGATGCCATGTCTTTGGCCAGCCGTTCGAAGCGGACCATATGGTCCACGACATAGCGGCCGAAGAGATGGACGGTCCAGCTATCGGAGTGCCAGCGCCCGGTCAGGACCCAGTCGTGGAACGCGCTGCGAATGTCGGCGAAGTCGCGCATCCCGGTAAGTCGCTCCTGATTGATCCAGTGAAAATAGCTCACCGTGCGGTCGAACGGATTGCGCACGGTGGAAATCTTGACGTAGCGGGCGAAGCGACGCGCGCCGATCGCCAGCCGCACCTCGACCGCATAGGCGTGGGTGCGCAACTTCCAATGGGGTGGGCGTTTGCCCGTGCCCAGACGTCGCCCGACAATGCCATGTGCACTCTCACGATAGGGGGTCGCCTCGGCGATGGGGGTGCCGGGGGGCACGCAGAACGGCTCCAGCAGCATCTCGACGGAGGTGCCGGCCGTCTTGCGCGTCTTGAGAAAGACGAACTCGCGATCGTGGCTAACCAGAACCACGCGCCCCCTTTGCCTCCCTATCCAATGGCCTTGAGCACCGCTTCGCCCAGCCCCGCAGGGCTCTCGGCGACAACGATGCCGGCCGCTTGCATGGCCTCGATCTTGTCCTCGGCACCGCCCTTGCCGCCGGCGACGATGGCGCCTGCGTGGCCCATCCGGCGGCCCGGCGGTGCGGTGCGCCCGGCGATGAAGCCCGCCGTCGGCTTCCAGCGCCCGCGCTTTTTCTCGTCGGCCAGGAACTGCGCCGCTTCCTCCTCGGCCGATCCGCCGATCTCGCCGATCATGATGATGCTCTCGGTCTCGTCGTCGGCCAGGAACCACTCCAGCACGTCGATGTGCTCGGTTCCCTTGATCGGATCGCCGCCGATGCCCACGCAGGTCGACTGGCCCAGGCCCACATCCGTGGTCTGCTTGACCGCCTCGTAGGTCAGTGTGCCCGAGCGGCTGACCACGCCGACGCTGCCGCGCTTGTGGATATGGCCGGGCATGATGCCGATCTTGCAGGCGTCGGGCGTGATCACACCGGGGCAGTTCGGCCCGATCAGGATGCTCTCGCTGCCCTCCAGCGCGCGCTTGACCTTCATCATGTCGAGCACCGGGATGCCCTCGGTGATGCAGCAGATCAGCGGGATCTCGGCGTCGATAGCCTCCAGGATCGAGTCGGCGGCAAACGGCGGCGGCACGTAGATCACGCTGGCATTCGCGCCGGTCTGGGCCACCGCCTCATGGCAGGAGTTGAACACCGGCAGGTCCAGATGCGTCTGCCCGCCCTTGCCCGGGGTCACGCCTCCGACCATCTTGGTGCCATAGGCGATGGCCTGCTCGGAGTGAAAGGTGCCCTGGCTGCCAGTGAACCCCTGGCAGATGACGCGGGTATTTTCGTCGACGAGAATGGCCATTCAAGGCTCCTTCAGTTGTCCGTCTGGGCGGGCTGGTCCTCTGCCGCGGGGTCGGCGGGTTCGCCCACCTGCACCGCCGAGGTCAGGACCAGGTCCATGGTTTCGGGTTCGAGGACCAGCGCCGTGGTCGACACAAGGTCGCCCTGGGGGCGGACGCGCCAGAGCTGGCCGTCCTCCAGCGTCTCGGCCTCGATGGCGTCGTAGCGCTCGCCGATCGCCGCCGACAGCTCGGCGGCCAGCGCATCGCGCGCGGCGTCGTCCCTCTGGGGCAGGCGCAGCTCGCACGAGGCGAAGTCCTCGCGCGCCACATAGACCAGGGACGCGCCGTCCTCGGTGCGCGCGAACTCGTCCTTGCCGTCGCCATGCATCGTGTTTTCAAACCCGGCCCCGGTCAGGGTCTCTTCGGGAATGGCCGGAGTGGGATCGACGAAGAAGCAGACGTCCATGGCGAAGGCGGCCAGGTCCGGCCCCTCCTGGGCGAGGGCGGGCGCCGCGCCGAGGGCGAGCGCGAGGGGGATGGCGTATTTCATCATGGCGGTCACTCGCTACGGGGATCGGACAACAAATCCAGCAGCCGCAGGGCGATCAGCCCCGCGCCCAGGAACACGAAACTGCGGCCGAAGGCATCGGACAGGTTGTCGGGCAGGATCACCTCCAACTCGTCGCGGGTGCGCCGGGCATAGCGCGACACCCGCCCCGCGTCGGCCGGAAGGCTGTCCTCGCGCGCCGTCGGCAGGTCTAGCGCGGCGGGGCGCACCCGCTCCAGCACCGCGCCGAAGATCAAAAGCGTCAGCCCGGTCAGAACCGTGCCGGTGCCGGTGGGGGGATCGGATCGCCTCATCTCGGTACCTCTCTACCGTTGCGGGGCCGGGGCGGGGCCGTCCCGCCGTTCGGCCTCTTGGCCCTCGCGGTCGGCCATGCTCCACCACACCCGGCTCATCTCGGCGAGACCCACAGGGTGACCGCCGCCCCGGGGACGTCCGGCCACTCCCCGCGATCCCAGGGCCAGGTCTTGTGGGCTGCGATCAGAACGACCGGGGTGCCTTTGGGCCGACCCCCCCACGCTTGAACGACGTGAGGGGAGAGGCCCTGTCCCGCCTCGGCGTTCGTGATGGCGCCGAAGTGGCGGACCCAGGGCTGAGCGAGTTGATAGCTCTGCTCCGGGGTCATGCCCTTGACCCCGACATAGCAGTCGGTCTCGGAGGCCTGGACGATCACATCGCCACGCTCGAAGGACACCTGACGCGGCGAGACCAGTTCCTCGCCGCCGCCCATGATCATGCGCCACCTGCCGACCTGATGGCCCATCGCCTCGAACGCGGCCATCACCCGATCCGCATCCGGCAGCCCACTGCACACGCGGACGATGCGCCCGGCGAACGCCATTTGGCTGGCGCTGGCCGGCGTCTGGCTGATCGTGGTCGTATCGAGCGGTGGAATGCTGGCGCAACCGAGCATCAGCATCAGGCTGGCGATGGGGATCAGTGCACGCATGCAGGCCTCCCACTGGCCGCACCGAACTCGAAAATGGCCGTCACCCCTTCACCGCCTTTACGATCTTCTCGGCGCCGTCCTTGAGGTTGTCGGCGGCGATGACGTCGAGGCCGGAGGAGTTGATGATCTCCTTGCCCTTCTCGACGTTGGTGCCTTCGAGGCGGACGACCAGCGGCACCTGGAGGCCCACCTCCTTGACCGCGGCGACCACGCCCTCGGCGATGACGTCGCAGCGCATGATGCCGCCGAAGATGTTCACCAGGATGCCTTTGACGTTGTCGTCGGAGGTGATGATCTTGAACGCCTCGGTCACCTTGTCCTTGGTCGCGCCGCCGCCCACGTCGAGGAAGTTCGCGGGCTCGGCGCCGTAGAGCTTGATGATGTCCATCGTCGCCATGGCCAGGCCCGCACCGTTGACCATGCACCCGATCTCGCCGTCGAGCGCGATATAGTTGAGGTCGTATTTCGAGGCGGCCAGCTCCTTGGGGTCCTCTTCGGATTCGTCGCGCAGGGCGGCGACGTCGCTGTTGCGATAGACCGCGTTGCCATCGAAGCTGATCTTGGCGTCCAGAACCTTGAGGTCGCCGGACTCGGTGACGATGAGCGGATTGATCTCCAGCATCTCCATGTCCTTCTCCACGAAGGCGCGATAGAGGGTGCCCATCAGCTTCACGCATTGCTTGATCGCCGCGCCCTCCAGCCCGAGGGCAAAGGCGATGCGGCGGCCGTGGAACGGCATGTAGCCGGTGGCCGGGTCGACGGTGAAGCTGAGGATCTTGTCGGGGGTGTTGGCGGCCACCTCTTCGATGTCCATGCCGCCCTCTGTCGAGCAGACGAAGGAGATGCGCGACGATCCGCGGTCGACCAGCAGCGCGAGATAGAGTTCGCGGGCGATGTCCGAGCCGTCTTCGATGTAGATGCGGTTGACCTGTTTGCCGACGGGGCCGGTCTGGTGGGTGACGAGGGTTCGGCCCAGCATCCGCTTGGCCTCGGTCGCGGCCTCTTCGACGGACTTGGCCAGGCGCACGCCGCCTTTGTCGCCGGCGTCGGCCTCCTTGAACGAGCCCTTGCCGCGGCCGCCGGCGTGGATCTGCGCCTTGACCACCCAGAGCGGGCCGTCGAGTTCGCCGGCCGCGGTTTTCGCCTCTTCCGCGCGGGTCACGACCCTGCCGTCGCTCACCGGCGCGCCATAGTCCCGCAGAAGAGCTTTGGCCTGATACTCGTGGATGTTCATGGCACCGTCCCGCTGTTTTCCGTTCCTCAACTCCTGCCATGGCACGCCCTGCCATTAAACGGTTTTTCGCTATCATAGGCGGGAAAATCGCGATTCGCCGACAATTGCGATCACGGCCCGACAGGGTGTGATCACATTAGAGTCGCTTGGGCGGAAAATGGGTCTGGCTATCGTGTGATCACACGATTCGGCGCCACAACGAAAAACGGCCCGCGCAGGGCGGGCCGTTCGAGTAAAGCGGTCGGCAGGGTCAGGCGAGGGTCTCGTCGATCCCCTTGCAGGCGTCCACGAGGCCCTTCACCGCCTCGATAGATTTGTCGAACATCGCCTGCTCGTCCTTGTTCAGCTTGATGTCCACGACCTTTTCGATGCCGCCTGCGCCGATGATGGTGGGCACGCCCACATACATGCCCTTGAGCCCGAACTCACCGTCGCACCAGGCGGCACAGGGCAGCAGGCGCCGCTGATCCTTGAGATAGGCTTCGGCCATCTCGATGGCGCTGGTCGCGGGGGCGTAGTAGGCGCTGCCTGTCTTGAGCAGACCGACGATCTCGGCGCCGCCGTCGCGGGTGCGCTGGACGATGGCGTCGAGCTTGTCCTGGCTGGTCCAACCCATCTTGACCAGATCGGGCAGGGGGATGCCCGCAACGGTCGAATAGCGGATCAGCGGGACCATGGTGTCGCCATGGCCGCCCAGAACGAACGCCGTCACGTCCTTCATCGAGACGTCGAACTCGACGCTGAGGAAGTGGCGGAAGCGTGCGCTGTCCAGCACGCCGGCCATGCCCACGACCTTTTCATGGGGCATTCCGGAGAACTCGCGCAGCGCCCAGACCATCGCGTCGAGCGGGTTGGTGATGCAGATGACGAAGGCGTCGGGGGCGTTGTCGCGGATGCCCTCGCCCACGGACTTCATGACCTTGAGGTTGATGCCGAGGAGGTCGTCGCGGCTCATCCCCGGTTTGCGCGGCACGCCGGCGGTGACGATGCAGACGTCGGCGCCGGCGATGTCGGCGTAGTCGTTGGTCCCCTTCAGGCGGGCGTCGAAGCGCTCGGAGGGCCCGGATTCGGCGATGTCCAGAGCCTTGCCCTGGGGTATGCCGTCGGCGATGTCGAACAACACGACGTCGCCCAACTCTTTGATCGCGGCCAGATGGGCGAGGGTTCCGCCAATCTGCCCCGCCCCGATCAGAGCGATTTTCGGTCGGGCCATGGATAATCTCCGCTTGCAGTGAAGTCAGGGCGGAGGGGTAATGCCGTTTGCCTCACGACGCAAGATGCGGGTCCGGCGCGCGATGCCGCAGTGCAGCAAAAACATGGGCCGCCCTGGGAAGGGCGGCCCCGATACTGGTTACGCGGTTGGGTGCAGGATCAGCCTTCGTAGGCCGGCTGCTGTTCCAACGCTTCTTCGGTGCTGTCGATGTAGACCCGCACGTCGCCGTCGGCGCTGCGGAGAATCTGCAGCTCATCCAGCGTCACCGCGATCGGCTTTTCGCCGATGCCGAGGAAGCCGCCCACGTCAATCACCACGCGCTCGATGGTCTTGCCATCGTCGCTGAGGATCAGGCTGCCGATCTCACCGACCGACGTGTCGTCGGAGCCGTAGACCGGGGTGCCGGTCAGCTCTTCGGTGGTCAGTTCGCCCATTTCGACATTGGCAAAACCGTCCAGCTCGACCTCGGGACGGGTCAGCATGGTCCGCTCCATGTCGGCAGCGGCGTTTTCGGCCATCGCCTCGGTCTCGGCCGCAGCCTCTTCGGTCTCGGCGGCAACCTCTTCGGCAGCGGCCTCGGTCTCGGCAGCGACTTCTTCCGCGGCGGCCTCGGTCTCGGCAGCAACCTCTTCGGCAGCGGCTTCGGTTTCGGCAGCGGCCTCTTCGGCGGCGGCTTCGGTCTCGGCAGCGGCCTCTTCAGCCTCGGCCTCGACGGTCTCCATCTCCGCGTCCATCGCGGCCATGGTCGGGCGCATATACTCCGGCGCCTGCTCGACCATCGCGCGGCTCGCCTGGACGACGAGGAAATAGTCGGTCGGATCCTCGCCATCGCGGACCACGCGCAGCGCGTCCATGTCCACGGCGACATCGCGCTCGCCGATCCCCAGGAACCCGCCGATGCCGAGGATCACCGCCTCGACCTGGCCGTCCTGGCCGATCACCATGTCGTTGATTTCGCCCAGGTCGTCCCACTCGGCTTCGGCCCCGGCTTCATACGTGCCTTCGACCTCGGCCTCGGTGGCATAGATGCGCGCGCCCAGCAGGTCGGACGCCCAAAGCGTCGTTTGCGGGTCGGACTGCATCTCAGCGAATGCACCGCCGTGGGTTTCGGCATAGGCACCGCCGGCAATCAGCAGGGCAGCGGTGGACCCCATCAAGAAACGTCTCATCACTCGTCTCCGTTCTTTCGGCGGTATGCCCGCCTTCCGAAATACCAAGAGGGGGGATACCGGCTTGGTTCCAGGATAAATTTCTGCCACGACTCGCAACAAATACGGCGGTGATGCGTTGGGTGTCTTTTATTCGATCCACACTACCTCCCGGTTGAGTTCCTCGGCAGCCGCCCCTGCGACGCGGCCATGGAGCTGAGTGCGGGGTTCTTCGCCCTAGCCGTGCCCGCGGTGATCTTTGCGGGGGTGTCAAAGGGCGGGTTCGGGTCGGGCGCGGCCTTTGCCGCGGCGCCGTTTCTGGCCCTGATCCTGGAGCCGGGCCAGGCGATCGGGGTCATGCTGCCCCTGCTCATGCTCATGGATGTCGCGGCGCTCAAGCCCTACTGGCGCCAGTGGAACCGTGCCATCGCGCGGCGGCTGATCCTGGCGGGGCTGCCTGGCGTGGCCCTCGGTGCTGCGCTCTACGGCCTGGCCGACGCCGACGTCATGCGGCTCCTGATCGGAGGCGTGGCGCTGGGCTTCGTCGCGTTCCGCCTGTCGATCGAGGTGGGATGGCTGCGCCCCGAACGGCTCCACATGGCGCCGGCCTGGGGGTGGTTCTGGGGCGCTCTCGCGGGATTCACCAGCTTTATCAGCCATGCCGGGGGGCCGCCCGCCGCCGTCTACATGCTCAGCCAGAGGATGACCAAGGCCGAGTATCAGGCGACCACTGTGATCCTGTTCTGGGCGGTCAATCTCATGAAGGCGGTGCCCTACGCGGCTCTGGGCATGTTCACCCCCGCCACCCTGACCGCCGGACTGTGGCTGGCTCCGGTGGCCCTGTTCGGCATCTGGCTGGGGGTGAAACTGCACCGCATGGTATCGGAGCGGACGTTCTTCCGCCTGACCTATCTTTTCTTGGTGCTCACGGGGGCCAAGCTGATCTGGGACGCCCTGACCTGAGGCTCAGGCCGGGTCGCCCTGGGGCGGTAGCGCCTCGGCCAGCGTCTCGAACCCCTCGCCGGCGGCGGCGATGCAGGTGACCCCGTCGGGCAGGGTGACCGTGATCGTCCAGCTCCCGGTGTCGAGATTGGCGAAGGTTTCGACGACGACGCCGTTGGCGCCCATGCCGATGGACTGCCGCGTCTCGGAGAACTGGCCTTGGAGTTTTTCCAGGACCACCGGCCGAGGCGCGCAGTTGCGCCCCTGGGCAAACGCGTGCTGGGTGGCCAGCGCCATGGCGCCGAGCCCGAGGGAGAGGGCGAGGAAAGTGGTGCGCATGTCGGGTCCCCTTTGTCATGCGGGCCGGACGCGCGCAGCGCCGAGACCGGGGGCACGGGCGGTGCGCGGGTCTCGGACTGGGCGGGCGCAGGAGGCGCTCGCTGTGGGGGAGCCTGCGGCGCAAGGGTTGCGGTGCGGTAAACGGTCCGCCCTGCTGCGCCGCGGCGAAAAGGGGTTGCGTCATGCTGCGGAATGGCGATGGTGCGCGCAAGAATGTTGCGAGGCCGCCCATGACCGATGCTCAGTCGCGCCCCTGGCGCTCTGTCCTCTACATCCCAGGCTCCAAGACGCGGGCGCTCGACAAGGCCCGCGGCCTCGCGGTGGACGCGATCATCTTCGACCTGGAGGACGCCGTGGCGCCGTCCGAGAAGGGCGCCGCCCGCGAGACCCTGGCGGGGGAGTTGCGGGCGGGCGGCTATGGCCGGCGCGCCGGGCTGGTGCGGGTGAACGCGCTCGACACGGACTGGGGCGGCGACGACGTGGCGGCCCTGGGCGCGCTGGCACCCGACGCGGTGCTGCTGCCCAAGGTCAACGGGGCGGCGGACGTGGCGGCGCTGGCCGAGCGGCTGGACGCCGCGGGCGCCCCGGACACCGCCATCTGGGCGATGATGGAGACGCCGGAGGGCGTGCTCAACGCCGCCGGGATCGCGCGCGCGCCGCGGATGGCGGGCTTTGTCCTCGGCACCAACGACCTGGCCAAGGACCTGCGCTGCCGCCCGGGCGGCGACCGGATGCCGCTGATGACGGCGCTCCAGACGTGCCTGCTGGCGGCGCGGGCGGCGGGGATCGTCTGCGTCGACGGGGTCTACAACGCGTTCAAGGACGCCGAGGGGCTGGAAGCCGAGTGCGTGCAGGGCCGCGACCTGGGGATGGACGGCAAGACGCTGATCCACCCCGCGCAGGTCGAGGTGGCCAACCGTGTCTTCGCCCCGGACCCGGCGGCGCTGGACCTCGCCCGGCGGCAGATCGACGCCTTTGCCGAGGCCGAGGCGGCCGGGCAGGGCGTCGCCGTGGTGGATGGCCAGATCGTGGAGAATCTGCATATCGTCACCGCGCGCGCGCTTCTGGCCCGCGCCGACGCCATCGCCGCACTGGAGACGCAATGACCCTTCTGATCCTCGGCCTGATCCTCTGGATCGGGGCCCACATGTTCAAGCGCCTGGCCCCCGGCGGCCGCGCGGCGATGCAGGAGAAGATGGGCGACGCCTCCAAGGGCGTCGTGGCCGGTGTGCTGGTGCTGTCGGTGGTGCTGATGGTGCTGGGCTATCGCTGGGCCGAGTTCATCCCGGTCTACGACCCGCCCATGTGGGGCGTGCACCTCAACAACCTCGGGATGCTGATCGCGGTGGGGCTGTTCGGCCTCGGCTCGTCCAAGAGCCCGCTCAGGGCCAAGATGCGCCACCCGATGCTGACCGGCTTCGCGCTGTGGGCCGCCGTGCACCTGTTGGTGAACGGCGACCTGGCCTCGGTGATCCTGTTCGGCGCGCTGCTGATCTGGGCGCTGGTCGAGATCCCGCTGATCAACCGCGCGGTGCCCGACTACACCCCCTATCAGGGCGGCACCACGGCCGGCACGATACGTCTCGTCGTGATCACCGTGGTCGTCTACCTGGTCATCGGCCTGATCCACGGCTGGCTCGGCCCCTGGCCCTTCCCGCAATGAGCGGCACGCTGCTCTACCGTCTGCTCACCGGCGACGACACCTCGGCCTTCTGCCACAAGGTCAGCGCGGCGCTGGCCTCAGGCTGGCGCCTCCACGGCAGCCCCGCCTACGCCTTCGACGCGCAGAACGGCGTGATGCGCTGCGCTCAGGCGGTGACGAAAGAGGTCGACCGCCCCTATAACCCCGACATGAAGCTCGGCGCCCAATGACCAAGACCAACCCCGGCCGCTTTTTCGAGGACTACCGGATCGGCGAGACGATCCGCCATCCCGTGCCGCGCACCGTGGGGAGCGGCGAGCGGGCGCTCTATCACGCGCTCTATCCCGCGCGGCACGCGCTCTACTCCTCCGACGCCTTCGCGCGGGCCTGCGGTCTGCCCGGCAGCCCCCTGGACGATCTGATCGCCTTCCACGTGGTGTTCGGCAAGACGGTGCCGGACATCTCGCTGAACGCGGTCGCCAATCTCGGCTATGCCGAGGGGCGGTGGCTGCGCCCGGTCTGGCCCGGCGACACGTTGACCTCGGAGAGCGAGGTCATCGGGCTCAAGCAGAACTCCAACGGCCGCAGCGGCGTCGTCTGGGTGCGCACGGTGGGCCGTAATCAGGACGGCGCAGCGGTGCTGAGCTATGTCCGCTGGGTCATGGTGCGCAAGCGCGACGAGGACGCCCCGGCGCCCGAGACCGCGATCCCGGATCTGGCGGCAACGGTGGCACCGGAGGACCTGGTGGTGACCGAGGGTCTGGACTTTACCGACTACGACGTCGCCCAGGCGGGCGAGCCGCACCGCTGGGGCGACTATGCGGTGGGCGAGGTGATCGACCATGTGGACGGCGTGACCGTGGAAGAGGCCGAGCACATGCTGGCCACCCGCCTGTGGCAGAACACCGCCAAGGTGCATTTCGACGCGACGCTGCGCGACGACGGGCGGCGGCTGATCTACGGGGGCCACGTCATCAGCCTGGCCCGCGCGCTCAGCTTTAACGGCCTGGCCAATGCGCAGATGATGGTGGGGCTGAACGGGGGGGCGCATGCCAATCCGTGCTTTGCCGGGGATACCGTGCGCGCTTGGTCCGAGGTGCTGGACTGCGCCGAGACGTCTGCCCCCGGCGTCGGCGCCCTGCGCCTGCGGCTGGTGGCGACCAAGGGCGAGGGTGAGGGGCTGAAGGACGACCGAGGCAAATACCTGCCCCATGTCCTGTTGGATCTCGACTATTGGGCGCTGATCCCCACCTGAGTATCGGCCGCACCGCCCGCGCATCGCGGGGACGCCCGGCGGCCCTGCAATCGGCTGCTTTCGGCGCTTCGCGCGCAGGTCGTCCTTGCACGGCTTCCATAGTGCGCCCCGCTCCGGCGATGGATCGCCGCACCGCGACCCGGCGACGCGCGGGGTTGCACGCACGGGGCGGGGGGCGGATGTTGGCGTCATGAGATCGACGCTCCTCTTCGCAGGTCCGGCGGGCTGTCTCGCCGCCGGCCTCGCCGCGCCGGCCGCGGCGGGCGAGGTCGACCGCTTCGTCGAATCGAACCTCCTCGCCGCGCTCTATCACGAGATCGGGCATGCGGTGATCGACGGCTACACCTTGCCCATCTATGCCAGCGAGGAGGACGCCGCCGACACGTTCAGCGCGCTCCTGATCCACGCCTGGCATGACGAGGCCGAGGCTATGGCGATGGTTCGCGACACCGCGCTGGCCTTTCGCGGCGAGGACGCCTTGAGGGTTGAGGACGGGCAAGAGCTGGCGTTCTGGAGCATCTATGCCCCCGACCTGCAACGCGCCTATGACGCGGTCTGCCTGGTCTACGGGGCCGCGCCCGAGCGGCGCGCCGCGCTTCTCAGCGACCCCGGCCTCCCCGACGAGCGGGCGCAGTTCTGCGCCGACGAGTTCGACCTGGCCTGGTCCAGTTGGGAGCCGGTGCTGGACGACCTCGCGACCCTGCGCGAGGTCGGCGAAGGGTCAGTTCCGTCGCTCGACATCCAGGTGGCCCTGGCGCCGCGGATCGAACGGGCGCTGGTGTCGGCGGTGACCCGCATCGGCGGCGCCGTGCACCTCCCCATGCCGGTGCGCATCGAGGTGGCGCTCTGCGGCGAGGCCAATGCCTTCTACGACTACGACCACGACACCATCCTGATGTGCCGCGAATATATCGACCACTTCGCCGTTCTGGCGGAGGTTATGGGAATTCGTGATCACACCGATTGCGGCAGTGATCACGTTGGTCGAAAATCCGACCGACTGCGACGGAAAGACTGCTCTGACGACCGCTAACCGGCGTGACTCGGGCGGCAAAACCGCTATCCATGGGACAGGCGCCGTCCGTGGCGTGAGACGAACAAGGGGACCGCAATGGCCGACGTGAACCGGGGCAACCGCCCGCTGAGCCCGCATCTGTCGATCTACCGCCCGCAGCTCAACTCGATCACCTCGATCCTGACGCGGATCACCGGCAATGCTTTGGTCGTCGGCGCGTTGATGGTGACCTGGTGGTTCCTCGCGGCGGCGACGGGCCCGGACTATTTCGCGACCGCCGACGCGTTCGTGACCTCGTGGTTCGGCGATCTGGTGCTGTTCCTGTCGCTCTGGGCGCTGTGGTATCACAGCCTCGCGGGGCTCCGGCATCTCTACTGGGACACCGGCCGGGGGTTCGAGCTCGACACCGCGGAAAAGCTCGGTTGGGCCGTCGTCGGCGGCTCGGTCCTGCTGACCCTGCTCACCGTCGCCGTGATCTGAGGAGACCCCGATGGCTTTCATGACCGCCCGCAAGCGTGCCGCCGGCCTGGGCTCGGCCAAGTCCGGGACCGAGCATTTCTGGAACATGACGGTGAGCAGCGTCGCCCTGGTGATCCTGGTCCCGCTCTTCGTCTTCACCTTCGGCCCGATCCTGGGCGCCCCTTACGAGGAGGTCGCCGCTTACTACGGCCGCCCGTTCCCGGCGATCGTCGCCGCGTTGACGCTGGCGGTGGGATGGATGCACTTCAAGGGCGGGGTGCAGGTTCTGATCGAGGACTACACCGACGGCCTGACCCGCAAGGCGCTGATCATCGGCACGATTTGCCTGTCCTACGCCGCCGCCGCGGTGGGCGTCTTCGCCCTCGTGCGCCTGGCACTCTGAGGGGCCGATGATGACGCCGCAGCAGAGCGCGCGGACGTTGGCGCGTGTCGAGATGCCCCGGGCTGACGCCGGGAGGCTCCGCGCCGCGATGCCGGGCCTCCCAGCGACCCCCGTCCTGGGGCCGGTGGCGTCCGCCGCGCCCGCAATTGTCGCAATCACCGCCGTCGCCGCGCCCTGACCGGGGCTGCGCACGGGAGAAGGAAGGCAGAAGACATGGCCGCATACGACACCCAAATCCACACCTACGACGCCATCGTCGTCGGGGCCGGCGGATCGGGCCTCCGCGCCACGCTGGGCCTGGCCGAGCAGGGGCTCCGCACCGCCTGCATCACCAAGGTGTTCCCGACCCGCAGCCACACGGTCGCCGCGCAAGGCGGCATCGCCGCGTCGCTGGGCAATATGGGCCCCGACCATTGGCAGTGGCACATGTACGATACGGTGAAGGGGTCGGACTGGCTGGGCGACACCGACGCCATGGAATACCTCGCCCGCGAGGCGCCCAAGGCCGTCTACGAACTGGAGCACTACGGCGTGCCGTTCAGCCGGACCGAGGAGGGCAAGATCTATCAGCGCCCCTTCGGCGGCCACACCACCGAGTTCGGCGAGGGCCCGCCGGTGCAGCGCACCTGCGCCGCGGCCGACCGCACCGGGCACGCCATCCTGCACACGCTCTACGGCCAGAGCCTCAAGAACGACGCCGAGTTCTTCATCGAGTACTTCGCCATCGACCTGATCATGTCCGAGGACGGGCAGTGTCAGGGCGTTGTGGCGTGGTCGCTGGAGGACGGCAGCCTGCACATCTTCAACGCCAAGATGACGGTGCTGGCGACGGGGGGCTACGGTCGCGCCTATTTCTCGGCGACCTCGGCCCATACCTGCACCGGCGATGGCGGCGGCATGGTCGCGCGCCAAGGCCTGCCGCTTCAGGACATGGAGTTCGTGCAGTTCCACCCCACCGGCATCTACGGCGCCGGCTGCCTGATCACCGAAGGCGCGCGCGGCGAGGGCGGCTATCTGACCAACTCCGAGGGCGAGCGCTTCATGGAGCGCTATGCGCCGACCTACAAGGATCTGGCCTCGCGCGACGTGGTCAGCCGCTGCATGACGATGGAGATCCGCGAGGGCCGGGGCGTCGGCGCCGAGGGCGACCACATCCACCTCAACCTCAACCACCTGCCCAAGGAGGCGCTGGCCGAGCGCCTGCCGGGGATCAGCGAGAGCGCGCGGATCTTCGCCGGCGTCGACGTGACGAAAGAGCCGATCCCGGTCCTGCCCACGGTGCACTACAACATGGGCGGCATTCCCACGAACTATTGGGGCGAGGTTCTGAACCCGACCGAGGACGACCCCGACCGCATCGTGCCCGGCCTGATGGCGGTGGGTGAGGCGGGCTGCGCGTCCGTCCATGGCGCCAACCGCCTCGGCTCCAACAGCCTGATCGACCTGGTGGTGTTCGGCCGTGCCGCCGCGATCAAGGCGCGCGAGGTGGTGGACCCCGCCTCGGCCAATCCCCGCCTGAACCAGTCCAGCGTGGACAAGGCGCTGGACCGGTTCGACGGGTTGCGCCATGCCAAGGGCACCACCGGCACTGCCGAGTTGCGGCTGGAGATGCAGAAGACGATGCAGCGCGACGCCGCGGTGTTCCGCACCGACGAGACGCTCGCGAACGGGGTCGAGGCGATGTACCAGGTCGCGGGCAAGATGGACGACATCGCCGTAACCGACCGGTCGCTGATCTGGAACAGCGACCTGATGGAGACACTGGAGCTGACCAACCTCATGCCCAACGCGCTCGCCACCATCGTCGCCGCCGAGGCCCGCAAGGAGAGCCGCGGCGCGCACGCGCACGAGGACTATCCCGACCGTGACGACGAGAACTGGCGGATGCACAGCCTGGCCTTCGTCAACGGCAAGGTGGATTTGGCCTATCGCCCGGTGCACCTCAACCCGCTGCTGGGCCACAACGAGGGCGGCATCGACCTGGACAAGATCAAGCCCAAGGCGCGGGTCTATTGACCCGGTCGCGGACCATGGAGGGCTCGGGCCGGGGGCGGGCGCTGCTGGCCCTCGCGCTGCTGCCCGGGTTGGCGGCCTGTGCGCCGATCTCGCCCGAACTGGCCGCGCGTCAGTGCGAGGCGGTCGCCCGCGAGGCGGCGGCGCAGCGGCAGGGCCCCACCCTGCGCCCGACAGGCAAGGCCGAGCTGGGCGTCGGCTCCGAGGGCGTGATCAGCGACGTCGACGTGGGCTTCGTCCTCGGCTACCGGGTGTCGCCGCCGCCAGATCCCTACCGCGTCTACGACCAATGCGTCCGTCGCAAGTCGGGGCAGGGGCCGATTCGCCCCTTGGTCCTGTGATGCGCATACCCCTTGCGCTCCTCGTCGCGGCGCTGCCGCTGGCCGGCTGTGTCACGATGACGCAGGACCAGATCGCCCGCGAGGCCGCCCGCGCCGCGATCACGCCGGTGGTGGTGCGCGAGTTTCCGGGCGTTCCGGTGGAACCGGCGCTCGACTGCCTCATCGACAACGCCTCGGCCAACGAGATCCTGGCGCTCGCCGCCGACAGCGTGGGTGGCCCGACCGCATCGACGGTCGAGATCGTCACCCGCATCGCCGCCCGTCCCGCGACGCTTCAATGCCTCGCCAGCGACGGGCTGAGCGCCTTCCTGAGATAGGAGTCCTCCGAATGGTTCAGCTCACCCTGCCCAAGAACAGCCGCATCAAGACCGGCAAGACCTGGCCCAAGCCCGAGGGCGCCACCAACCTGCGCAAGTTCCAGATCTACCGCTGGGATCCGGACGCGGGCGAGAACCCGCGCGTCGACACCTATTTCGTCGACCTGGAGACCTGCGGGCCCATGGTCCTGGACGCGCTGATCAAGATCAAGAACGAGATCGATCCGACGCTGACCTTCCGCCGCTCCTGCCGAGAGGGGATCTGCGGCTCCTGCGCGATGAACATCGACGGGATCAATACGCTGGCCTGCATCTACGGCATGGACGAGATCAAGGGCGACGTGAAGATCTATCCCCTGCCGCACATGCCCGTGGTCAAGGATCTGATCCCCGACCTGACCCATTTCTACGCTCAGCACGCCGCGGTCATGCCTTGGCTGGAGACCAAGACCAGCCGCCCCCAGACCGAGTGGCGCCAGTCCATCGAGGACCGCAAGAAGCTCGACGGTCTTTATGAATGCGTGATGTGCGCCTCCTGCTCGACCTCGTGCCCCAGCTATTGGTGGAACGGGGACCGCTATCTCGGGCCCGCCGCGCTGCTCCACGCCTATCGCTGGATCATCGATTCGCGCGACGAGGCCACGGGTGAGCGGCTGGACGATCTGGAGGATCCGTTCAAACTTTATCGGTGCCATACAATCATGAATTGCACCCGCACCTGCCCCAAAGGCCTGAATCCGGCCAAGGCCATCGCCGAGATCAAGCGCCTGATGGTGGAGCGCGCCGTCTGATCCGCCCCGTGGCTTAATCTTCTTTGCATCGGTTAACGGACTGGCAAGGAAGATTGGCGCACTGTGCCCCCTGTGGTTGAAACACGGGTGAGGCGGTGAGCATCGGTTCCTCTTACGAGACGGCGATGGCTCTCCCGCGGGGGGAGCATGTGCGGCTGACACTGGGCGGTTTACTCGCGGTCCTGCTGTGCGCGGCCCTGGCGGGCCTCTGCTTGGGGGCGCTCAGCATCGGGTTGTCGCGGGTCACCCAGGCGATCGCCCTCTTTTGGCTCCCCAACGCTCTGGCCATCGCCGTGGCCGTGCGCTGGCCGGGCGTGCCCCGCGCCGCGGGGGCGGCGGGGCTGGTCCTGGGGATCGCCCTGGCCAACGGCCTGACCGGCAGCGCGCCGCCGGTCGCGCTGGGCCTGGGCCTCGCCAACCTGGCTTCGGTCGCGGTCGGGGTCTTCGCTTACGAATCGCTGCTCGGCCGGGTGGGACCGCACACCACCGAGGCGAGCTATCTGCGGTTTCTCGCGGGCGTCTGCGTGCCCGCCGCGGCCATCGGCGCGGTGCTGGGGGCCTCCGTGCTCTCCGTAGCCGAGGGCGTCCCGGCGATGCGCGTGATCGTGCCCTGGCTGGTGGGCGACATCACCTCGCTCATGACCCTCGTGCCGCTCTTCTTCACCCTCCTCCGCCACGGCGCACGCGACACGGCGGTCGTCAAGATGGTGCAGGGCGGCACCGCCGTGGTCGTCCTGGCCGGTGTGATCGTCGCCGAGGGTGTGTTGGTGGCCAGCGACATGGAGGTCTACGGGCAAATCCTGTTGGCCCCGCTCCTGGCGCTCCTGGCGCTGCGCCTGGGCATCTTCGTGATCCAGCTCGCCACCCTCGGCCTGCTCCTGACGCCGCACCTCGGAATGCTCGCCGCCGAACTTTCGGGCCTCGGTGCCCCGCGCTATGGCGGCGACTTGGCGGTGTTCGCCACCGTGTTCCTGTGCGCGGCGGTGCCGGGCAATCTGGTGGCGGTGATCGTCACCCGGCTGCGCGCGGCCGAGCACGAGGCGGTCGCGGCCAGCCAGATGAAGACCGAGTTTCTGTCGACGATGAGCCACGAGGTGCGCACGCCGTTGAACGCCATCAACGGGATGTTCGAGCTGTTCCAGGCCACGTCCGACAAGGAGCGGCACAAGAAATGGGCGGCCGCGGGGCTGACCGCCAGCGGCAATCTCCAGCGCCTGCTCGACGGTATTCTCCAGATGGCCCAACTGGAGGCGCGGGCGATCATCTCGGCGCCCTCACGGCAGTCGACGGCCACCCTGCTCGACCAATGGCGGATGGCCGGCGAGGCCGAGGTGCGCGCGGCGGGCAAGCCCCTACGTTTCGTCGTCGAGGCGGCACCCGACGTGCCCCAGAGCCTCTGCATCGACTCGCTGCGCGTGTCGCAGATCATCTCCAATCTGACGTCGAACGCGGTGAAGTTTGCCGATCAAGGGGTCGTTGCGCTGCGCATCGACGTCGTCGGCGGCCCCGAGGATCGTCTGCTGCGGATCGCGCTGAGCGACGACGGCCCCGGCATCGCGCCAGAAGACCACGCCCGCATCTTCGAGCGGTTCCGCCAAGCCGACAACCACATCGCCCGCGTGCACGGCGGCGCCGGCCTGGGCCTGGCGATCTCGCGCGAGCTGGCCGAGGTCCTGGACGGGCGCCTGGAGCTGGAGAGCAGCCCCGGCGCCGGCGCCACATTTATCCTGACCCTTCCCCTCGATCCCCCAGCGGAGAACGACGATGACTGACAAAGCGATCATGATCGTCGAAGACGACGGCATCACCCGGTTCCTCATGTCCGAGCTCTGCGAGACGCTCGGCCTGCGCAGCGACATCGTCGACAGCGGCGAGGCCTGCCTGCAACGGCTCGCCGCCGACCCAGGGGCCTACGAACTGGTGCTGATGGACATGCATATGCCAAAACGCTCCGGCGCCGATGTCACCCAGGAGATCCGGCAGTTCGAGGGCAACCCGCCCCGCGACATCCCCGTCATCGCCACCACCGCCGATCAGGCCTGGGCGGATTCGGCTCTGCGCGCGCGCCATCGGCTCGACGGCTATCTGCCCAAACCGGTGCGGCGCGAGGCGATGCTGGAGGTGCTGTCGCAGTACCGCGCCGCGTGACGTCCCATCTTGCCCGGCGACGGCAAACGGGGCATGGACGGCCCATGCCGCCGATCCCGCCGCCAGACCAGACCGCCCCGCCCGATGCCGCCCGGCGGCGCGCTGCCGCGCCCGTCATCTGCTACCCGCCCGACACGCTGCCGCCGGTGGACCGGGCCTGGACCGCCGCCATCCGGCGCGCGCTGAGGCCGGTGCGGACGACCCGCGTGCCACCGCGCGACGGGCGCGCGGTGCGGGTCGCGCGGGGCCAGATCGTCCGCATCGTCTGTCCCGAGGGGCCGCAGGTCGGCGATCTGAACCTGTGGTCCGCCGCCGACCCCTCCGAGCGGTTCTATTCGGGCAAGACCCGCGCGCTCCATGGCGCGCATGTGAGCGCGGGCGACCGGCTCTGGTCCACCTTTCCCCACCTCCGGCCGCTGGCGACGATCACCCACGACACGCTGGCCTGGTACGGCATCGACGCCGACGGCGGTGCGGTGCACGATGTGATCGGCACGCGGTGCGATCCCTACACCGCGCGCCTCCTGTCGGGCGACAGCTATCACCGCTGCTGTCACTCGAACCTTACCCGCGCCCTGGCCGACGCGCTCGACTGCTCCCGCGCCGAGGCTGAGCCGTTGGTCCACGACGTGCTCAACGTGTTCATGTGCACGGGTTTTTCCGCCGACACGCACCAATACTTCATGAAGGCGAGCCCCGTGCGCGCCGGCGACTACCTGGAGCTCTATGCCGAGGTCGATCTGCTCGTCGGGCTGAGCGCCTGTCCGGGGGGCGACTGCGGCGCCGAGCATTCCTCGGACGCCGCGCCCTGCCACCCGCTGGACATCGCCGTCTACGACACCGATCCGGCGCTGCACCGGCCGGCCCCGGCGCCGTCCGCCTACGACCGCAGCCACGGCGCTTGATCAGGCGAAGGCCGCCTCCAACGCGATCTCGACCATGTCGCCGAAGGACCGCTCGCGGGCGTCCGACGGCAGTGCCTCGCCCGTCACCAGGTGGTCGCTGATCGTCAGCACCGCCAGGGCGCGGCGCCCGTAGCGGGCCGCGAGCGTGTAGAGTTCGGCCGCTTCCATCTCCACGGCGAGAACGCCGTGGCGGGTCATCTCGGCCGTCAAATCGGACCGTTCGTCATAGAACACGTCCGACGAGTAAATCCCGCCCACATGCACGGACAGATCCCGGGCCGCGGCGGCCCGATGCGCCGCGGTCAACAATTGGTAATCGGCACAGGGCGCGAAATCCAATTCGCGAAAGATCCCGCGGGACGGTGTGGACAGGGTGGACGCGGTCATCGCCAGCACGAGATCGCGCACCGCGATGCGCTCCTGCATCGCCCCGGCCGAGCCGATGCGGATCAACGTTTGTGCATCGTAATCCCGAATCAACTCATTGGCGTAAATGGACAGCGACGGCATCCCCATTCCCGATCCCTGAATGGTGACGCGATGACCGTTCCAGGTGCCGGTGAACCCCAACATGCCACGCACGCGGTTGATGCATTCGGCATCGGAGAGATACGTCTCCGCTGCCCATTTCGCGCGCAGCGGATCGCCGGGCATCAACACCACTGGGGCGATCTGCCCGGGCTCGGCCCCGATATGAACGGTCATCGCCGGCGCTCAGATCGCGAAGTCTTCCAGCGACTTGCCGCTGGCGAGACCCTCTTTGATCCACGCCGGCTGACGGCCGCGTCCGGTCCAGGTCTTCTTCGGGTTCTCCGGGTGGGCGTATTTGGCCGCAGATTTCTGCTTTTTCTTCTCGCCTGAAAGCAACTCATCGAGATTGAAGCCATGCTCTTTCGCGGCGTTCTCTGCCGCCTTACGCGCATCGGCTTTGCGTCGGGCGTCGAGCGACTCGAGCGCCTTGTCCACATCCTTGCGGAGCGCTTCGAGTTCTTGCCGCGACATCTTATCCAGATCAATTGACATGATTTCATTCGCCTTTATGTGTCTGCATCCCCAATCCGATGCATAGGCGTCGTAATTCGAAATGCAGGAATTGGGCAAGCGGAAAACGACCGCGCCGCGGGATCGGCGCGGATCTTCCAATAGACCGTCCGCTGTATTCTCTCGCTACTCGGCGGCGAATTCCCGTTTCGGTGCCAGCGTCACGATGTCATGCATGATCGCATTCAGCTCGAAATCCTTAGGCGTATAAATGCGTGCCACGCCCATCGCCTTGAGCCGCGCGGCGTCGTCTTCGGGAATGATACCGCCCACCAGCACGGGCAGATCGCCGCGCCCCGCGGCGCGCAGTCCCTCCATGATCTCGGCGACGAGGGGCATGTGGCTCCCCGAGAGAATGGATAGTCCGAGCACGTGGGGATCGCGCTCTTCCACCGCGGCGAGAATATCGGTGGGGCTGAGCCGAATACCGTCATACCGCATATCCATTCCGCAATCGCGGGCGCGCGCCGCGATCTGCTCGGCGCCGTTCGAGTGGCCGTCGAGCCCCGGCTTGGCCATCAGGAACGACAGGCGGCGACCCAGACGGGCCGAGACGGCATCGACCTCGGCGCGCAGGTCGTCCAGCCCCTCGGTTCGGTTCGAGGGGGCGCCGCTGACCCCGGTGGGGCCGCGATACTGGCCGAAGGCCTGGCGCACCATGTCGCCCCATTCACCGGTCGTGGCCCCGGCGCGGGCGGCGGCGATGGAGGCCGGCATGATGTTGGCGCCGCTCCGGGCGGCGGCACGCAGGTCGTCCAGGGCGCGCGCCACCGCATTCTCGTCGCGCGCGTCGCGCCAGGCGGCGAGGCGGGCGATCTGGTCGGCCTCGGCCTCGGGGTCGGCCACCATGATGGCGTCGTCGCCGGCGGTCAGGGGGCTCGGCTCGGCCTCGGTATAGCGGTTGACGCCGATCACCGTCGTCGTTCCGTCCTCGATCCCTGCAATGCGGTCGGCGTTGGCCTCGACCAAGCGGGCCTTCATGTGCTCGATGGCCTCGACCGCGCCGCCCATCGCATCGATCTGGCGCAATTCGGCCCGTGCCCCGTCCTTGAGCGCGGCGACCTTGGCGGCGACGGCGGGGTTTCCGTCGAAGAGATCGCCGTACTCCAGAAGGTCGGTCTCGTAGGCCAGGATCTGCTGCATCCTGAGCGACCATTGCTGATCCCAGGGCCGCGGCAGGCCCAGCGCCTCGTTCCAGGCAGGGAGCTGCACGGCCCGGGCCCGGGCGTTCTTGCTCAGCGTCACCGCCAACATCTCCAACAAGATGCGGTAGACGTTGTTTTCGGGCTGCTGTTCGGTCAGGCCCAGGCTGTTGACCTGCACGCCATACCGGAAGCGGCGATAGCGCGGGTCCTCGACGCCGTAGCGCTCGGCGCAGATCTCGTCCCACAACTCGGTGAAGGCGCGCATCTTGCACAGCTCGGTCACGAAGCGGATGCCGGCGTTCACAAAGAACGAGATGCGCCCGACCATGCCGGGGAAATCGGCCTCGGCCACCTTGCCGCGCAGGTCGTCCAGCACCGCGGTGGCGGTGGCGAGCGCATAGGCCAGCTCCTGCTCGGGTGTCGCACCGGCCTCTTGCAGGTGGTAGGAACACACGTTCATCGGGTTCCACTTGGGCAGGTGCTCGCGCGTGTAGGCGGCGACGTCGGTGATCATACGCAGCGACGGCTTGGGCGGGCAGATATAGGTGCCGCGGCTGAGGTACTCCTTGATGATGTCGTTCTGCACCGTGCCCTGGAGCTGCGAGACGTCCGCCCCCTGCTCCTCGGCCACGGCGATGTAGAGCGCCAGGAGCCAGGGCGCCGTGGCGTTGATCGTCATCGAGGTGTTCATCCGCTCCAGCGGGATGTCCTGGAACAGCGTGCGCATGTCGCCCAGATGCGCGACGGGCACGCCGACCTTGCCCACCTCGCCGCGCGACAGCTCGTGATCGCTGTCGTACCCGGTCTGGGTCGGCAGGTCGAAGGCGACGCTGAGCCCGGTCTGCCCCTTGGCCAGGTTGCCGCGGTAGAGCGCGTTCGAGGCGGCGGCGGTGGAGTGGCCGGCATAGGTGCGGAACAGCCAGGGGCGGTCCTTTTCGGGGGCGTCGGTCATCTTCGGGCCTCGCACTTTGATAATATTCTTGCGTCCGGTAGGACATATGTAAAACTTTGTGGCGCTGTCAATCGCCGCGGCGCGGCATGGACGGGATTTACCAAACGCCCCCGCGGTGCCACTCTCGGCCGGATGCTCGCCACCGTGGAAATCCCCGTCTGGCTGTTCCTTTTGATCCTGCTGTTCGCGGCGGTGTCGTTCGGAACGCATTTCCTGTTTCCGCCGGTGCGCTGGTTCTTTCGCCGCCGGATGGAACATGCGGTGGAGGAGTTGAACAAGCGGCTTGAACGGCCGATCCAGCCGTTCAAGCTCTACCGCCGCACCGACATGATCCAGCGGCTGATCTACGATCCGGTCGTGGCCGAGGCGGTGACGCGGCACGCGCGAACCAAAGGCGTGCGCGAGGACGTCGCCTTTGCCGAGGCCAAACGCTATGCGCGCGAGATCGTGCCGTCTTTCAGCGCCTCGGCCTATTTCGGGTTCGCCATTCGGGCGGCGCGGTGGCTGTCGACGCGGCTCTACGATGTGCGGTTGGAGGACGTGGACGCGGGCGCGCTGGCCGAGGTGGACCGCGACGCCACCGTCGTCTTCGTCATGAACCACCGCTCGAACATGGATTATGTGCTGGTGACGTATCTGGCCGCCGACCGGTCGGCGCTCAGTTATGCGGTGGGCGAGTGGGCGCGGGTCTGGCCGCTCAGCCGCCTGTTCCGGGCGATGGGCGCCTATTTCATCCGCCGGCGCGAGCGCAACGCGCTCTACCGGCGGGTTCTGGCGCGATACGTGCAGCTCGCCACCGCAGGCGGCGTGACCCAGGCGATTTTCCCCGAAGGCGGGCTGAGCCTCGACGGTCACACCGCGCCTCCCAAGCTGGGCCTCTTGGGCTACATCGCCGGCGACTACGACCGCGGCGGGCGCGAGGTGGTGTTCGTGCCGGTGGCGCTGTCCTACGACAAGGTGATCGAGGACCGCATCCTGGTCGAGGCCGGGCGCAGCGGCGCGCGGCGCTTTCGCGGCTCGTTCCTGACCGGGGCGGGGTTCGTCCTGCGCTGGCTCTGGCGCCGGATGATCGGCCGGGCGCGCCGCTTTGGCATGGCGGCGGTGCATTTCGGCCCGCCGCTGGCGCTGAGCGACGTGGCGCCGGGACCGGAGGCCGAGCGGGTGGAGGCGCTGGCCCAAATGCTGATCGCTCGGATCGACCGGGCGATGCCGGTGCTGCCGGTGCCTCTGGTGGCGGCGGTGTTGGAGGACGGACCGCTGACCCGGCAGGAGATCGCCGCCGCCGCCGCCGAGCGCGCTGCGACGCTCGGCGCCGCGGGCCGGCCGGTGCACCTGCGCGGCGACAGCGTCGCGGCGACGGTGGAGGACGCGCTGTCGCGGATGCTGCTCCGCCGCCTGGTGGAAGAGCGCGAGGGCTGCATCGCAGTGGTCGAGGGCGCGGAACCGCTGCGCGCCTATTATGCTGCGTCCGCAAAGGTTTTGCCGCCTCCCCGGGCGGATTCCCCCGCCCGGATCGTCGCTCCGGCATCGACGCGGACATAAAATTACAATTTCTTCTCCCTCGGGATTGCTTTGTTGCGGCTGGCAGAATATCTCCCTCCCGTGCCGCTGCGATGCGGCGACAGGATATGCCGCAGGAGAGACGCCATGGCCCTCGACGTGAAGACCGATTTGCCCAGCTATGACGCCCCGGAGAAGGACCTCTATGCCGTGGGCGAACTGCCGCCCCTGGGCCACGTGCCCGCCCAAATGCATGCCTGGGCGATCCGGCGCGAGCGTCACGGCGAGCCCGACAAGTCGTTCCAGTTGGAGGTGGTCGACACCCCCCGCCCCGACAGCCACGAGGTGCTGGTTCTGGTGATGGCCGCGGGCGTGAACTACAACGGCGTCTGGGCCGGTCTCGGCGTGCCGATCAGCCCCTTCGACGTCCACAAGGCGCCGTTCCACATCGCCGGATCGGACGCCGCCGGGATCGTTTGGGCCGTGGGCGAAAAGGTCACGCGCTGGAAGGTCGGCGACGAGGTGGTCATCCACTGCAACCAGGACGACGGCGACGACGAAGAGTGCAACGGCGGCGACCCCATGTTCTCGCCCACTCAGCGGATCTGGGGCTACGAGACGCCCGACGGGTCCTTCGCGCAGTTCACCTGCGTGCAGGCGCGCCAGCTCATGCCGCGCCCGCGCCATCTGACCTGGGAGGAGTCGGCGTGCTATACGCTGACGCTCGCCACCGCCTACCGGATGCTCTTCGGCCACCACCCGCACGAGCTCAAGCCTGGGCAGAACGTGCTGGTCTGGGGCGCCTCGGGGGGCCTCGGCTCCTACGCGATCCAGCTCATCAACACCGCGGGCGCCAACGCCATCGCGGTGATTTCCGACGAGGACAAGCGCGACTTCGTCATGGGACTGGGCGCCAAGGGGGTCATCAACCGCAAGGAGTTCGATTGTTGGGGCCAGCTGCCCAAGGTTGGCACCGACGACTACAAGTCCTGGTTCCAGGAGGCGCGTCGGTTCGGTAAGGCGATCTGGGACATCACCGGCAAGGGCGTGAACGTCGACATGGTGTTCGAGCATCCCGGCGAGTCGACGTTCCCGGTCTCGACCTTCGTGGTCAAGAAGGGGGGCATGGTGGTGATCTGCGCCGGGACCACCGGGTTCAACCTTACCATGGACGCCCGCTATCTCTGGATGCACCAGAAGCGGATCCAGGGCAGCCACTTCGCCCATCTCAAACAGGCGGCAGCCGCCAACCAACTGATGGTCGAGCGGCGGCTGGACCCCTGTATGTCCGAGGTGTTCGAATGGACCGACATCCCCGCCGCGCACACCAAGATGCTGCGCAACGAGCACAAGCCGGGGAACATGGCCGTGCTGGTGCAGTCCCCCCGCACCGGACTACGCACGTTTGAGGATACTTGGGAGGCCAGCCGCCGGGCCTGAACTCTCGTCACGCGCGTGCGCCGGGTGGCCATGATCGGCCGCCCGGTTTTCCGTTCTGGAAACAATTTGTGCCGGGTCGGCGTTTTTGATGTGGCGCCCTCGCTATTTTTGGGGACTTGTTTCTTTTGAATATTTCTATTCAGGTGGCGCATGTTAGGGTTGTGTTAGTAATTTGTTAAGGACTCTCGAGGAACTTTAAGATGACGAACGAATGGCTGATTGATGTGCTGGCCGACCTCAAAGCGTTCGCAGCCAAGAACGAGTTGTCCGCACTCGCTCAACAGCTCGATCTGACCGCCGTGATCGCGGCGTCGGAGCTGGCCGAGCGGGCGACGGGCGGCCGGACACGGGACAAGGGAGCGTGGTCCGCGCATGAAGGGGCGTCTCGACGACCTCATTGAGATCATCCGCCCCGTCGCATCGCTCGACGAGTTGTCCCAATCCATTGCCAGACTGCGCGACCTCCTCGACATCGACCACATCGTCTATCACGCGGTGAACGCCTCCGGCGGGCAGTTCGCCGCGCTGACCTATCCCGACCCCTGGGTCACCGAGTATCTCGACCGCGGCTACCAGCGCACCGACCCGGTGGTCCGTGGCTGCATGCAGACCTTTCACCCTGTCGACTGGAAGACCCTCGACTGGTCGTCGCGCGGTGCCCGCGATTTCCTGGGCGAGGCGATGGCGGCCGGCGTCGGCAATCAGGGCGTGTCGGTCCCGATCCGCGGCCCTGGCGGCCAGTTCGCCCTGTTCACCGCCAACCACCGCTGCGACGACGACACCTGGGCGCGGTATTCCGGCACGCACCTGTCGCGGCTGATCCTGTTGGCGCATTTTGTCCATCAAAAGGCGCTGGAGGTGCAGGCGGGCGCGCCGCCGCCGCTGGCCCGCCTGTCGCCGCGGGAGACCGACGCGCTGACTCTCCTGGCGCGCGGCAAGAGCCGGGCGCAGGCGGCCGACGAGCTGGTGATCTCCGAGCACACCCTGCGGGTCTATATCGAGGCGGCGCGGGACAAGCTCGGTGCGCTCAACACCACTCACGCGGTGGCCTGCGCGCTGCATGGCGGGCTGATCGTCATCTGACGGGGCGCGGGGTTAGCCGGGCGTGACCGGCCCGCGCGCCGCCGCCGGACACCCGTAACCGGTTCTCGGTCAGTCCTCGGAGCATCCAATGCGATGCCGACCGGGAGGCCGCCTGCCATGATCCGCTATCTGTTCGCCGACGCTCTGGCGTCCTACCCGCTCTTGCGCGACAGCATGTTCGCCGACCGCAAGGCACAGTTCGCGGATCGCTTGGGATGGTCCGTCACCGTCGCGGACGGGGCCGAGCGCGACGCCTACGATGCGCAGGATCCGCTCTACGTGATCTGGCAGCGGCGCGACGGGCGGCATGGCGGATCGCTGCGGTTCCTGCCGTCCACCGGGCGCACCATGCTGACCGAGCATTTCGTCGATCTCGCACCGCCGGGCTGGCGGGGGCCGGGGGTGTGGGAATGTACGCGGTTCTGCCTCGCCCCCGGCGCCCCTGCGCGGGTCGCGCCCGCGCTTCTGCTGGGCGCGCTGGAGATGGGATTGGCGCTCGATTGGACCGCGTCGGTGGGTGTGTTCGACGCCCGGATGGAACGCGTCTATCGCCGCCTGGGCTGGCCCGTAACGGTGACCGGGCGGCGGGGCCGCGGGCGCGCGGCGCTCTGCGCAGGGCAGTGGCGGTTCGACCCCGGGCGCCGCGCGGCGCTCATCGCCCGGGCGGGGGTGTCGGGCGAGGTGGCGCGCCACTGGGTGCGGCGGGGCTTCGGCCTGGAAAAGCTCGTGCTGGCCGCCTGACCCGCTGGGCATCGCCGGGGCTGCGCACTAGGCTCGCGGCCATGATCGCACCCACCCCCGCCCTGTCCGACGACCAGTCCGCCGCCGTCGACCACCTGGCCGAAATGCTGGGCGGCGCCGGCGTGGATCTCCACGCCGGAGCGGTGCGGCCCATGGCCGAGGGCGGCGCCCGCGTCATGGCCGTGGTTGGCAAGGCGGGGTCGGGCAAGACCCTGCTTCTGGCCCATCTCTACAAGCGGTTGCAGGCGGCGGGGGTCGAGGTGATCTCGGGCGACTGGGAGGGGCGCCGCCGCCGCGACCGCCGAACCTTGGCCATTCTCGCCCCAACCAACAAGGCCGCGAGCGTCCTCAGGACCCGCGGCGTGCCCGCGACCACGATCCACCGCATCCTCTATACCCCCGTTTACGATCCCGAATACGAACGCATCGCCGAATGGCTGGCGGGGCAGGGCGACCGGCCGGAGGGCACGGAGCTCAACGCCACCCAGCTCGACCGCGCGTTTGCGTTCTTCCAACAGGCGAACTCGATCCCCGGGGCGCTGGCGGCGGCGGGGCTCAGGGGCTCGGACTTCATCACCGGGTGGAAACGGCGCGACGAACCCTTGGACATCGGCCTCATCGACGAGTCCTCTATGCTGGACAAGCGGCAGTTCGACGACCTGCGCGAGATCTTTCCTACCCTGGTCCTCTTTGGCGATCCCGCGCAGCTCGCCCCGGTGCAGCAGTCGGGCGAGATGGTGTTCGACGCCCTGGACGACGCGCGCAAGCTGGTCCTGCACCGGGTCCACCGGCAGGAGGGCGACAACCCCATCCTCGACCTCGCGCATGCGTTGGCCGATCCCGACCTCGAATTCGAGCGGTTCGAGCGGATGGTGGAGGACGCCGCCGCCCGCGACGACCGCGTTGTTCTGAGCCAGCGGGTCGAGGCGGGCATGATGGCGCGCTCGCCGGTCCTGGTCTGGCGCAACGCCACGCGCATCCGCCTGATCCACGCCTTCCGCGCCGCCTATGGCGCGCCCGCGGACGCGTTGTTGCCGGGCGAGCCGTTGATTTGCGACGGGCTGGAACTCCCTCTCAAGCACCGCAAGAAGCGGCTGGACCTGGAGGCCCGCGGCCTGATCAAGGGCGCGCAGGTGATCTATCTGGGCGAGGGCAAGAGGGAGGGCTTTTCCCGTCTGCACGTGGTCGGCGCCCCCGATCCCCAGGTCAGCGCCGCCAGCATCGTCAAGATCGAGCTGCCGGGAGAGGAAGAGCCCTTCATCCCCTTTGCCGCGCGGATGGGGGCGACGTTCCTGCACGGGGCGGCGGTGACGATCCACAAGGCGCAGGGATCGCAGTGGCCCGAGGTCCAGGTCTTTGCCCCCGATCTCTGGGCGGCGGCACGAGTCGGGCGGATGGAGGCGGGCGTGCCCTTGTGGAAACGCCTGGCCTATGTGGCGATCACCCGGGCCGAGGAGCGGCTGCACTGGTGCGTGCGCAACAGGCTGGCGCGCCCGACCGACCCCCTGGGGGTCGAGGACTTGCCCAAACACGCGACGCTGGCGCTCGATCCGGCCTGAGGCTCAGATCTTCATCTTCTTGAACACCGGCTCGGGGATGGCGCGAATGATCAGCATGATCAGCCGCCAGAAGCCCGGGGTGTAGATCACGCTGCGCCGCCGCGCCACGGCGCGGAGGATGTCGCGAGCGACCGCCTCGGGCGCGGCGACCAGGAACATCCCTGGCAGACCCCAGGTCATCGCCGTATCGACGAAGCCGGGCTTGACCGTCACCACGTGGCCGCCCGCCCGGGTCAGCCGGTTCCGCAAGCCGCTGAGATAGACGGCGAACCCGCCCTTGGCCGCGCCGTAGACGTAGTTGCCCAGCCGCCCGCGGTCGCCCGCGACCGAGCCGACGCCGACGATGGTGCCCGCGCCCTCGGCCTCGATCCGCGCCGCGATCAGGTGCAGCATCCGGGCGGGGCCCGTCAGGCTGTCGGCGATGGTGCCATCGATCAGGGCGGGGTCGGCGTCGATCCGATCCTGCGGCGGCATGGTCCCGGTAAAGCAGGCGGCATTGACGACACCGTCCCCCGCCGCCGCCAGCACCGCGTCGAAGCTCGCGGGATCGCGCGCGTCAAAGCGCACGGCGACAGCCCGCGCGGCCCCCCGCATCTCGGCATCCGCGGCGGTTCGGCCGAGGTCGTCCAGGTCGCGCCCCGCCAGAACCAGCCTTGCGCCGTTGCGGGCCAGCGCCCGCGCCAGGGCCCGCGCCATCGCCGAGGAGGCGCCGAGCAGGATCCATGTCTCGCTCATGGCCGCAGCCCCAGCCGCCGGACCATGTCGGTGACCAGCGTGCGGTCGGGGTCGGCGGCGTCGGCCGCCGCCGCCCATTCGGCGTGGGCAGGATACATGGCGCGGATCGTCGCGCCGCTGGCCAGCGCGTCTTTGGCCAGGTAGATGCGCCCCCCCGCCGTCGCGGCGGCCGCCTCCAGCCGCTCTGCCAGGCGCACCGCCTCTGGCGTATTGCGCAGGTCTACGGCCAGGGTCCAACCCTCCATCGGAAACGACATGGTCCCGGCGCGGCCCGGTCCTAGCCGCTTGAGCACCGCCAGGGGTGAGGCGAGGCCCGAGCGGGCCACCTCCTCCAGCATCGCGCGGAGGGCGGGCGCGCGGTCCGTCGGCACCACGCATTGGAACTGATGAAACCCGCGCCGGCCGTAGAGCCGGTTCCAGTCGCCGATCCGGTCGAGAGGGAAGAAGAAGTCGGCGAGTGGCCGCACCACCGTCCGCCCCGACGCGGGCACCCGCCGCCAATAGGCGGCGTTGAACGCGCGGACCACCGGGGGGGCCAGCGCGAATCCGGGCGCGTCCAGGGGGACGCGGCGGGCGGGGCGCGGCGGCGGCACCAGCCCCGCGCCGGTCGCGCCCTCCTCGACGATGCCGCGGCCGAGGGCTGCGCCGGTGGCCGTCGCGTCGATCCAGCCCACGGTATAGGGCGCGGCGGCCCCATCCAGCGCGGCGAGATGTGCGTCCCAATCGGGCACCCGCCGCTCGGTCACGATCATCACCTCACCCTTGGTCCGCGTGAGCCGCAGGCGCACCCGCTCGATGGCGCCGGTCTGGCCCAGCCCGCCCACCGTGGCGGCAAAGAGCGGGGTGTCTGGCCGCACCTCGACCGCGGTGCCTCCGGGTTGGATCAGTGTCAGACCGTCCAGGTGCTGGCCGAAGCTGCCGTCGCGGTGGTGGTTCTTGCCATGCACGTCCATCGCCACCGCGCCGCCCAGGGTGGCGTGGCCGGTGCCGGGCAGGACCGGCGGCAGCCAGCCATGCGGCGCGACCGCGTCCAGGAGATCGCCGAGGCGCACCCCGGCCTCGGCCTCGATCACGCCCGCGTCGCGGTCGAAGCCGCAGATCCGGTCGAGCCGCGTGGTCAGCACAGCGCGGCCGCCGTCGTTCAGCGCCGCGTCGCCGTAGGATCGGTTCGCGCCGATGGCGGGGGCGGGCGCGTCGGCCATGATCGCCGCCAGCGCCGAGGCCCGCTCGGGGCGCGCCAGCCGGCCGGTTGCGCGCACCGCCCGTCCCCAACCGGCATACTCAGCCTCGGCCCAACGCACGGGCGGCCCTCCGTTCGGCGTGGGGGAACACGGCCAACCCGATGGCCAGCGCGAACCACAGTGTGGTCAGGCGGATGATCGCCGTCGCGGGGATGGAGATCTCCAGGGGCACGCCCTGCACCGACAGCAGCGCGACCATCGCCGCCTCGGCACCGCCGAGCCCGCCTGGCGCACCGGTCAGCCCCCCCGCCAGGGTGGCGAAGACAAAGATCGCGATGGCCGCCGCCGCCCCGATGTCCGCGCCGAGCCACACCAGGAGGAGGTGGAGGGCATAGCCCTCGGCCAGCCACCCGGCGGCGCCCAGGAACAGTGCGAGCGTCATCGTGCGCGGGTCCGACACCCGGGCCAGCGACCGCGCCGCGCCCCGGATCCGGGCGAACAGGCGCGACCAGCGCCCGATCAGTCCGTGCGCGCGGGTGGCCAGGACGCGCAGCGTGGCGGGCCGCGTGACGGCCACCGCCGCGGCGACGGCAGCCACCGCGACCGGCACCGCCCCCGCGATCCCGCCCGACATGGCCGCCAGCGCGGCGCCCAGAATCAGGCCCATCGCCGCGAGGTCTGCCGCCCGGTCGACCAGCGCCAGGGGCGCCGTCCGGTCGAAGCTCCAGCCGGTCTCGCGGCCGATCCAGCGCATGCGCACCAGCTCGCCCACCCGGCCCGGCGTGACCGACATGGCAAAGCCGCCGAGGAAGTGCCGCAGCGATGCCGCGAGGCCGAGCGGCAGGCCCAGCCGTCGCACGAAGACGTGCCAGCGCAGGGCGCGGCCGAGATAGTTGACCAGGCTGAGGGCCAGGAGCGCGCCGATCTCCAACGGGCCGAGCCGAGCGAGCTGCGCCAGGGAGGCCTCCCACCCCGTGGCCGACGCGAGCGCGGCCAGGCCACCCAGCATCGCCGCGAGAAGTGCGCCCAGGACCAAAGCGTCGCGCCAACGGCGCGGCGGGGCGGGCAGGGGGGCGGGCGGTCGCGTCATGTCCATTGCCGCGGGATTAGCGACGGATTTGGGCGACAATATGAAATCGTTTCCGCGGGGGAAACGCCCTGGGTCAGACCTGGAACACGTCGGCCCAGTCCGGGTGCCGCCGCCTCTGCGCGTTCACGAAGGGGCAGAGCGGCACGATCTTGACCCCTTCGGCACGGGCGTCGGCCACCAGGCGCTCGACCAGGGCCAGACCGGCCCCGCCGCTGCGCAGGGCCTCGGGCACCCCGGTGTGATCGGCGATGATCAGGCTGGGCGAGGCGATGGAGTAGGTGAGTTCGGCCTCGTGCCCGTCGCGGTGGAGGACATAGCGGCCGCGGCTGCCCTCCACCTCGCGGGTGATTTCGCTTTCAGACAATCCGGGCCTCGGTGGCCGCGCGGATGTCGTCGGCGCTGACCCCGTCGGCGCATTCGACGATATGCAGACCCTTGTGGTCCACCTCCAGCACGCCGAGATCGGTGATGATCAGGTCCACCACGCCCTTGCCCGTCAGCGGCAGGGTGCATTCCTTCAACAGCTTGGACTGGCCGTGCTTGTTCTGGTGGTCCATGACCACGATCACCCGGCCGACGCCCGCCACCAGGTCCATCGCGCCGCCCATCCCCTTAACCAGCTTGCCGGGGATCATCCAGTTGGCCAGGTCGCCCTTTTCGCTGACCTCCATGGCGCCGAGGATGGCCGCCGCGATCTTGCCCCCGCGGATCATGCCGAAGGACTGGGCGCTGTCGAAATAGCTCGTCCGCGCCAGTTCGGTGATCGTCTGCTTGCCCGCGTTGATGAGGTCGGGATCCTCTTCGCCCTCGAAAGGGAAGGGGCCCATGCCCAGCATCCCGTTCTCGGACTGGAGCGTGATGTCCTTGTCGCCCACGTAGTTGGCCACCAGGGTCGGGATGCCGATCCCGAGGTTGACATACATCCCGTCTTCGAGTTCCTGCGCGGCCCGTTCGGCCATCTGATTGCGATCCCAGGGCATCAGGCTTCCTCCCTCTTGCGAACGGTGCGCTGTTCGATGCGTTTCTCGTGCTCGCCCTCGATCAGGCGGTGGACGTAGATGCCGGGCAGGTGGATGCAGTCGGGGTCGAGGCTGCCGCGCTCGACGATCTCTTCCACCTCGGCGACGCAAATCTTGCCGCACATCGCGGCCGGCGGGTTGAAGTTGCGGGCGGTCTTGCGGAACACCAGGTTGCCGGTGTCGTCGGCCTTCCAGGCCTTGACGATGGACAGATCGGCAAAGATTCCGCGTTCGAGGATGTAGGTCTCGCCGTCGAAGTCCTTGTGCTCCTTGCCCTCGGCGATCACCGTGCCCACCCCGGTCTTGGTGTAGAAGCCGGGGATGCCGCATCCGCCTGCGCGCATCCGCTCGGCCAGCGTGCCCTGCGGGTTGAACTCCAGCTCCAGCTCGCCGGACAAGTATTGCCGCATGAACTCGGCATTCTCGCCCACATAGGACGACATCATCTTCTTGATCTGCTTGGTATCGAGCAGCTTGCCCAGGCCGAAGCCGTCCACGCCGCAGTTGTTGGAGGCCACGGTCAGGTCCTTGACCCCGCTCTCGACCAGCGCGTCGATCAGCAGCTCGGGAATGCCGCAGAGGCCGAAGCCGCCCGCGGCGATCGTCATCCCGTCGTGCAGGAGGCCGTCGAGCGCCTCCGTGGCCGAACCGTAAACCTTCTTCATGGCGCTCCCCTGGATCTGATCCAGGGGATTTCTGGCCGCCGCCCCGGGGGAAGTCAATGCTGCGCCGCGGCGGCCCCGGCCCCGCTACTTGGCCGTGGCCTTGGTCGCGGCGCTCTTTTTCTTGGGCGCGGCCTTCTTTTTGGGGGTCTTCTTGCCGGACTTGGCGGCCCGCTCGGCAATCAGGTCCACCGCCTGGGCCATTGTCAACTCGGTCGGCTCGACCGTGTCGGGGATGGTCGCGTTGATCTTGTCCCACTTCACGTAAGGCCCATAGCGGCCCTTGAGCACCTTCACCTCACCGCCGAACTCGGGGTGCTCGCCCAACTCCGCCAGAGGCTTGGCCGCCGCCGGACGGCCGCGGCCGGGTTTCGCGGCCAGCACCTCCACCGCCCGGTTCATCCCGATCTCGAACACGTCCTCGACGCTGTCGAGATTGGCGTTGGTGCCGCCACGGTCCGAGATACTGTCGGCGTGCTTCAGATACGGGCCGTAGCGGCCGATATTGGCCCAGATCGTCACCCCATCCTCGGGATGCTTGCCGATCTCGCGGGGGAGCGACAACAGCTTCACCGCCTGGGCCAGGTCCACCTCTTCCGGGGTCCAGCCCTTGGGGATCGACTGCCGCGGCGGCTTCTTGTTGTCGTCGGTGACTTCGCCGCGCTGGACGTAGGGGCCGAAGCGGCCCTTGAAGGCATAGATCTTGTCGCCCGCATCCTCGCCCAGCACTTTGCCCTCGGGGGGGATGCCGCTGCCCTCTTCCAGTCCCGGGGGGCCGAAGGGGCGGGTATAGCGGCACTCGGGGTAGTTCGAACAGCCGATGAAGGCGCCGCCCGACCGCGCCGTGCGCATCGACAGACGCCCCTGGCCGCAGTTCGGGCAGAGCCGCGGGTCGGTGCCGTCCTCGGTGGGCGGGAACAGGTGCGGCTCCAGCACCTCGTTGATCTTTTCCAGGACCTCGGTGATGCGCAGCTCGGCCGTTTCGGCGATGGCGGCCGAGAAATCCCGCCAGAACCGCGCCAGCAGCTCCTTGTAGTCCCGGTCGCCCGCGCTGACGTGGTCGAGCGCCTCTTCCAGATCCGCGGTGAAGTCGTATTCGACGTAGCGGCGGAAATAGTTCTCAAGGAACGCCGTCACCAGCCGCCCTTTGTCCTCGGGGAACAGACGGTTCTGTTCCTTGCGGACATAGCCGCGGTCCTGGATCGTCGTGACGATGGAGGCGTAGGTGGACGGGCGGCCGATGCCCAACTCCTCCATCCGCTTGACCAGCGTGGCCTCGGTGTAGCGCGGGGGCGGCTGGGTGAAGTGCTGGCCCGCCAGCACCGCGCCGTTGCCGGCCAGGATCGCCGACGCCTTGCGCCGCATCCCCGATTCGCCCTCGGCCTGGCCCTCGGCCTTGTCGAAGTCCGCGCCCAGCGCGCCCTCGGAGAACTTGGCCGCCTCACCTTCCATGATCTGCGGTAGGATGCGTCCGTCCTCGGTATCGCCCGCGTCGTCGCGCCCCTCCTCGTAGACCTTGAGGAACCCGTCGAACACGATGCGCTGGCCGGTTGCGCGCAGGCCCACCTGGCCATCGGCGTCGGCGATCTCGACCGTGGTGCGCTCCAGCTTGGCCGCGGCCATCTGGCTGGCCAATGTCCGCTTCCAGATCAGATCGTAGAGCTTGCGCTGGTCCGACTCGGCGATTTTCAATGCGGCCGCGTCCCGGGTCATGTCGGTCGGCCGGATGCACTCGTGCGCCTCTTGCGCGTTCTTGGCCTTGTTTTTATACATCCGCGGGCTGTCGGGGACGTAGTCCGCGCCGTAGCGGTCCTTGATCGCGTCGCGGGCGGCGTGCACCGCTTCGGGCGCCATGTCGATGCCGTCGGTCCGCATGTAGGTGATGTGACCCGCCTCGTAGAGCCTCTGGGCCGTCGACATGGTGGCCCGCGCGCCCATGCCGAACTTGCGGCTCGCCTCCTGTTGCAAGGTCGAGGTCATGAAGGGCGGAGCGGGGTTGCGCGTCCCCGGCTTGGCCTCGACCGAGCGGACGGTCAGCGCGCGGGAGGTCACGGCCTGCACCGCCACTTCGGCGGCCGTGGCGTCGGCAAGGTCGAAGCGGTCGAGCTTGCGCCCCCCGAGCACCGTCAGCCGCGCCTCGAACGCCTGTCCGCGGGGGGTCGTGAACTGCGCCCGGACCGACCAATACTCGCGCGGCCGGAACGCCTCGATCTCCATCTCACGCTCGACGATCAGGCGCAGGCAGACCGACTGCACCCGCCCGGCCGACTTGGCGCCGGGCAGCTTGCGCCACAGCACCGGCGAGAGGTTGAAGCCGACGAGATAGTCGAGCGCACGGCGCGCCAGATACGCCTCGACCAGAGGGGCGTCCACATCGCGCGGCTTTTGCATGGCCTCGGTGACCGCCGACTTGGTGATGGCGTTGAAGACGACGCGGCTGACCGGCGTGTCCTTTTTCAGCGCGCGGCGGGCGCGCAGGGCCTGCTCCAGATGCCACGAGATCGCCTCGCCCTCGCGGTCTGGGTCGGTGGCGAGGATCAGCTGGGGGTCGTCCTTGAGCGCATCGGCGATGGCCTTGACGTGTTTCTTGCTGTCGCTGGCGACCTCCCATTTCATTTCGAAATCGGCGTCGGGATCGACCGATCCATCCTTGGGCGGCAGGTCGCGGACGTGCCCATAGGAGGCCAGGACGGTATAGTCGGGTCCCAAATACTTGTTGATTGTCTTGGCCTTGGCAGGGGACTCGACGACGACGACCGGCATGGGGGCCCTTTCGACTCATGGAGGTGGCTCAGGCGGCGTAGATGTGGGGTGGCCGCCGACGATGTCAATTGCGACCGATGGGGTGGGGCTGACAGGGACCGCGGATTCGGGGTCCCACGACGCCGCAGGGCAGCGCCGCCACGCCGGTCCACCGAGGGCGTTGAGTCCGGCTGCGGGCTCGGTCGGCGGCGCAGCACACCGCCGGGGGTCATAGGTGGCGCATCGCGCCCCGGGCCGATCGCGCAGGCGCTGACGCAATGCGTGCGCCGTCGCACCGCGTCCGCGGCGCCCGGTCGGCGGCGGCGGTCGACCGCTGGCAGCGGCCTCGCGTGCGCCGGGATGACTGGGCGTGGGCGCGCGCGCGGGCCGGGCTCAGCCGCTGCGGACCAGCATCCCCCCCGCCTGGCGGGTGATGCGGCCGTCGAGCTCCAGCGCCACGATGTGCGGGGCGATGACGCCGGCGCCCAGGCCCAGGTCGCGGATCAGTTGGTCCTCGGGCGTCGGGCTGGGGCCGAGGCGGTCGAGGATTTGGCGGTGCAGCGCGCTGGTCTCCTGTAGCGTCCGCTCCGGCACGGGCGGCGGCGTTGGGGCCGTGACCGGCCGGTCCTCCGGCGCGGGCTCTGACGCCTCCGCGGGCGCGGCGAGGGCCAGCGCCTCGACCATGTCGTGCGGGCCGCGGATCAGCGTTGCACCGTCGCGGATCAGCATGTTGGCCCCGGCCGCGCGGGCGTCGAAGGGATGGCCGGGCACCGCCAGCACCTCGCGCCCCTGGTCGAGCGCGTCGCGGGCGGTGATCAGGCTGCCGGACTTGGCTGCCGCCTCGACCACGACGACGCCGCGGCTGAGGCCCGAAATGATCCGGTTGCGCCGGGGGAAGTGCCGTGCGGCGGGGGGCAGGCCCATCGGCTGTTCGCTCAGCCGCAGGCCGCGCTCGGCGATCTCCTGGGCCAGGACGGCGTTCTCGGCGGGATAGACCACGTCGACCCCGCCGGCCATGACCGCCACGGTCCCGGTCTCCAGCGCGGCGTGGTGGGCGGCGGTGTCGATGCCGCGGGCCAGGCCCGAGACCACAACCGCCCCCGCCGCCCCGGCGCCGCGGGCCAGGGCGCGGGCCATGCGCGTGCCGAGGGACGAGGCGTTGCGCGCGCCCACCAGCGCGACGCAGGGCCTGGACAACAGCGACAAATCCCCCAGCGCCCAGAGAAGCGGCGGCGCGTCGGCCAAATCGCACAGCGCCTCCGGATAATCGGGCCCGTCCCGGACCACCAGCCGCGCGCCTGCCAAGCGCCCCGCCGTCAACTCGCCCTCGGCGACCTCGCGCGGGCAGGGCCGATAGTCCTCGACCCCCGCGGCGCGCGCGATCTCGGGCAGCGCGGCCAGCGCCTCGGCCGCGGTGCCGTGGTCGGCCATCAGCCGGTAGTAGGTGCTGACCCCCACCCGCCGCGAACGCATCAGACGGAGCCGGTCGCACAGATCCTCCTCGGACCTAGGGGGTATGAGGGGTGGGGAAAAGGAGGTCTCCAGCACGCCGTCGCTCCGTCCGATGCACCCCCATGTGTGCCGGACGATGGTTAACAACCGGTGAACGCCGTCAGGCCGCGGCGCCCCCCACGGTCAGCCCGCCGATCCTGAGGGTCGGCTGACCCACCCCCACCGGCACCCACTGGCCGTTCTTGCCGCAATTGCCGATGCCAGGGTCCAGCGCCATGTCGTTGCCGATGGCGCGGATGTTGGTCAGCGCGGTGGCGCCGTCGCCGATCAGAGTCGCGCCTTTGACCGGCGCACCGACCTTGCCGTCCTTGACCCGATAGGCCTCGGTGCAGGAGAACACGAACTTGCCCGAGGTGATGTCGACCTGGCCGCCGCCGAAGCCCACGGCCCAGATCCCGTCCTTGAGATCGGCGACGATGTCGGCGGGATCGGCCTCGCCCCCTAGCATGTAGGTGTTGGTCATCCGCGGCATCGGAGGGTGGGCAAAGCTCTGCCGCCGCCCGTTGCCGGTGGCCGCGACGCCCATCAGGCGGGCGTTCTGACGGTCCTGCATGAAGCCGGTGAGGATGCCGTCCTCGATCAGCACGTTGCGGGCCGAGGGCGTGCCCTCGTCGTCGACGCTGATCGAGCCGCGGCGGTCGGGCAGGGTGCCGTCGTCCAGGACCGTCACGCCGGGCGCGGCCACCCTCTGGCCCATGAGCCCGGCGAAGGCCGAGGTCTTCTTGCGGTTGAAGTCGCCCTCCAGCCCGTGGCCCACCGCCTCGTGCAGCAGGATGCCGGGCCAGCCGGGGCCCAGCACCACGTCCATGACGCCGGCCGGGGCCGGCTCGGCATCGAGGTTAACCCGCGCGATTCGCAGCGCCTCGCGCGCCACGCCCTCCCAATGGTCGCGGGCCGTCAGCCCGTCGAGCCCGGTGCGCCCGCCGCCGCCCATCGAGCCGCTCTCGCGCCGCCCGTCGCGTTCGACGATGACCGACACGTTCAGCCGCGCCATCGGGCGGACGTCGCGCACATGGGTGCCCTCGGGGCGGAGGATTTCGACCTCCTGAAGCGATGCGGCGAGGGTGGCGCTGACCTGCACCACGGCGGGATCGAGGTCGCGCAGGAACGCGTCGATCTCGCGCAGCACGTCGATCTTCACCGCGAACTCCATGCCGCTGACGGGATCGGCGTCGGTATACAGACGGGCGTTGGTGGGGCGCGGGGCGGGGGCCAGGGTGCCGCCGCCGTCGCCCACGGCCAGGCGGGCGGTCTCGACCGCGCGTTTCAGCGCCGCCTCGCTCAGGTCGGTGGAATGGGCATAGCCGGCCGTCTCGCCCCGCACGGCGCGCAGGCCGAAGCCCTCGGCGGCGTCGTAGCTCGCCGTCTTGACCCGCCCGTCGTCGAAGCTGACGACCTCCGAGCGCGAGCGCTCCAGGAACAGTTCGCCGTCGTCGGCGCCCGCCGTGGCCGCGCGCAGATGACCGAGCGCGGCGTCGCGGTCGAGAGCGGTCTCGAAGGGGCGGAAGGGTGCATCGGTCAAAACGGCCTCCATTGGCGGGCGGGCGTCCCATTGCCGCAATCGCACGGCTTGTTCCCGCGCGCTTTATATGGTTTCAGAACCGACGACGACAAACGGGCGTTGGTGCGCGGTGTGCCATCGCATATCCTCGCGCCCGACCGGGCCGCCAGCGCCCGACCGTAGCCGAACAGGATTTCGCCGATGCGCAAGCTCTCCGCCCTCGTGTTCTCCGCCCTCGCCGCCGCAGGAGCGGCCCATGCGCAGGCGATTCCCGCCGACCTGCCCATCGTCGGGGCGCCCGTGCAGGGCGGGATCGGGTTCCAGCCCGCCGCGACCTCGCTGGCCGAGGACCTGTTCTGGCTCGACGGGCTGATCCTGGTGATCATCACCGTGATCACGCTCTTCGTCATCGCGCTCCTGGCCATCGTCGCGATCCGCTACAACAGCCGCTCGAACCCCAACCCGGCGCGCTTCACCCACAACACCCCGATCGAGATCACGTGGACCGTGGTGCCAATCATCATCCTGGTGGTCATCGGCGCCTTTTCCCTGCCGGTTCTGTTCAACCAGCAGGAAATCCCCGAGGCCGACGTGACGATCAAGGCCACGGGATACCAGTGGTACTGGGGCTACGAGTATCCCGACCACGAGTTCGCCTTCGACAGCTTCATGATCGGGTACGGCGAGGGCAATCTCAGCCCCTCCATCGTCGAGCAGTTGGAAGAGGCGGGCTATACCGCCGACGAGTTCCGCCTGGCCACCGACACCGCGATGGTGGTCCCTGTGGGCAAGACCGTGGTGGTGCAGGTGACGGCCGCCGACGTGATCCACTCGTGGACCATCCCCGCCTTCGGGGTCAAGCAGGACGGCGTGCCCGGCCGCCTGGCCGAGCTGTGGTTCCGCGCCGACCGCGAGGGCGTGTATTTCGGCCAGTGCTCCGAGCTCTGCGGCAAGGATCACGCCTATATGCCGATCACCGTGAAGGTGGTGAGCGAGGAAGTCTACGAGGCCTGGCTGGACGAGGCCATCGCGCAATACGCCGGCACCCCCCGCGCCGAGGCCGGGGTGCAGGTCGCCGCCGCCGAGTGACGTTGCCCTGAGGGCGGGGCCGGCCCCGCCCCGCCGCCCATCCGCACGGATTTCCGATGACCGACGCCACGACCCAGATCGACGCCGCGCCCTACGAGCCGACCTTCGGTGACTACGTCGCGCTGCTCAAACCGCGGGTGATGTCGCTCGTGGTGTTCACCGCATTCGTGGGTCTGTTGGTGGCGCCGGTGCCGGTGCACCCCTTCGTGGGTTTCTGCGCGATCCTGTTCATCGCTGTGGGGGCAGGTGCGTCCGGTGCGCTGAACATGTGGTGGGACGCCGACATCGACGCCGTGATGCGCCGCACCGCGCGCCGGCCGATCCCCTCGGGCCGGGTCGCACCGGGCGAGGCGCTGGCCGTGGGGCTGGGCCTGTCGCTGTTGTCGGTGGTGATGCTGGGGCTGACGGCGGGGTGGCTCGCCGCAGGGCTCCTGGCGTTCACCATCTTCTTCTACGCCGTGATCTATTCCATGTGGCTGAAGCGGTCGACTCCGCAGAACATCGTCATCGGCGGCGCCGCCGGCGCCTTCCCCCCACTGATCGGTTGGGTCTGCGCCACCGGATCGGTGTCGGTCGAGGCGCTGTTGATGTTCGGCCTGATCTTTATGTGGACGCCGCCGCATTTCTGGGCCCTGGCCCTGTTCATGAAGTCCGACTACCACGACGCTGGCATCCCGATGCTGACCGTCACCCATGGCCGCCGCGCCACCCGGGCGCATATCCTGGTCTACACCGCGTTCCTGGTTCCCGTGGCGCTGGGCCTGGCGCTGACCGCAATTGGCGGGCCGGTCTATCTGGTCACCGCCGTGGTCCTGAACGCGCTGTTCATGAAGGGCGCCTGGGAGATCTGGCGCCGCGACGAGGCGGCGGCCGAGGCCGACGCCTATGCCGTGGAGAAGCGCGTCTTCCGCTTTTCGCTCTGGTATCTGTTCCTGCATTTCGGCGCGCTCCTGGCCGACGCCGCCCTGCGCGCGACGAACCTTACATGGGGGATCCTCTGATGACGATCCGCGTCGAACACGACCTGCACCGCCGCCGCCTCAGCCGCAACGTGGGCGTCGGCCTGACTCTGGTGGCGCTGATCGCCATCGTCTTCGGCCTCACCGTGGTCAAGGTGCGGCAGGTCGGCTTCACCCAGGGCTTCGACCATACGGTGCGGCCCGAGTTGATCCCGGTGGAGGACAGCCGATGACCCTCGACGGCAAAACCCGCACCGCGCTCCAAGGCGCCGGCGTCGTCCTGTTCATGGGCAGCCTCGCCTGGGCCAGCGTTCCGCTCTACGACTGGTTCTGCCGCGTGACGGGCTACGGCGGCGCCACCGGCGTGTCCGAGGTCGCTCCAGACGCGGTGCTCGACCGGACCATCACGGTCCGCTTCGACGCCTCGCTGGAGCGCGACATGCCCTGGCAGTTCAAACCGGTGGTGCGCGAGATGGAGGTCCGCATCGGCGAGACGAACCTCGCCTTCTACGAGGCCTACAACCCCACCGACGTCGCCGTCGCCGGGTCCGCCAGCTACAACGTCGCGCCGTTCCAGGCCGGTGGGTTTTTCTCCAAGATCGACTGCTTCTGCTTCGAAGAGCAGGTGCTGCAACCCGGCGAGCGGGTGCAGATGCCCGTGACCTTCTACGTCGATCCCGAGATCGTCGAGGATCGCGACGGGAAGTTTGTGAATCACATCACCCTGTCCTACACCTTCTACCAAATCGACCTGCCCGAGACAGAAGAGCAGGCACGGCTGGACCTGAACTGAGGTCCCACGACACGAGGGAACACCGCCGATGGCGCACGAGAAAAACCACGACTACCATATCCTCAACCCCTCGGTCTGGCCCTTCGTGGGCGCGGTCGGGGCGTTCGTCATGCTGGTCGGCGCGGTGCTGTGGATGAAGGGCATGACGCCGTTCATGTTCTTCATCGGCTTCGCCGTGGTCCTCTACGTGATGTATGCGTGGTGGGCCGACGTGGTGGCGGAATCGAACCAGGGCGACCACACGCCGGTGGTGCGGATCGGCCTGCGCTACGGTTTCATCCTATTCATCATGTCCGAGGTGATGTTCTTTGCCGCGTGGTTCTGGTCGTTCTTCAAGCACGCCATGTACCCGATGGAGACGTTCAGCGAGGGCCAGTGGCCGCCCCCGTCGATCGAGGTCTTCGACCCCTGGCACCTGCCGCTGATCAACACGCTGATCCTGCTGTGCTCGGGCGCGGCGGCGACCTGGGCGCATCACGCGCTGGTGCACGAGGACAACCGCGAGGACGTCAAGTGGGGGCTGATCCTGGCCGTGGTGCTGGGCGTGATCTTTACCATCCTGCAGATCTACGAGTACAGCCACGCCGCCTTCGGCTTTGCCGGGAACATCTACGGCGCCAACTTCTTCATGGCGACGGGCTTTCACGGCGCGCATGTGGTGATCGGCACGATCTTTCTCTTCGTTTGCTATCTGCGGGTGCGCGCCGGGCACTTCACCCAGGAAAAGCACATCGGCTTCGAGGCGGCGGCCTGGTATTGGCACTTCGTCGACGTGGTCTGGCTGTTCCTCTTTGCGGCGATCTACATCTGGGGGAGCTGACGCCGCTGGCGCGGCGTGCCTTCGGCGAGGGTATTTGAGCCAAGATGAAGGGGCGGCGGGGCATCCGCCGCTCCTTCGCACGTAATGGGGACGCATCATGCGGTGGATCGGTCTGGCCATTCTGGGCCTCGGCGGGGTCGCCGTGCTGGTGCGGCTGGGCATCTGGCAGCTCGACCGTCTGGAGGAAAAGACCGCCTACATCGCCCGCATCGAGGCCGGGATCGCGGCGATGCCCGTGCCGCTCCCGCCCGCGCCGACGGCCGAGGACGAGTTCCTGCCGGTGGCCGTCACGGGGGAGGTGGGCGACGGCGCGCTGCGCTTTGTCCATTCCGCCAACGCCTCGGGGCTGGTCGTGCCCCTCGCCACGCCAGAGGGGCGGGTGCTGGCCGATCTGGGGCTGATCGCGCCGGACGCGATGCCGGACCTCGCCGGCGCGGTTCTGTCGGTCGAGGGCAACCTTGCCTTCCCGCAGGGCGATGGGGAGGGCCTGCGCCCCGATGCGCCCAATCCCTGGACCCAGCGCAACGTCGCCGCGATGGCCGATCTGCTAGACACCCGCCCGGTCCTGGTCGTGGCGCGGCGAGTGGACCCCGCCCCCGCCGGGGTGCGCCCCTTTCCCATCACCACCGACGGCATTCCCAACAACCATCTGGGCTATGCGGTGCAGTGGTTCGGCATGGCGGCGGTCTGGGCGGGGATGGCCGGACTCTTAGGCTGGCGCATGATGCGCCGGAGCGTGTAAGGACCCACCGATGAAGTATGTCTCCACGCGGGGCGCGGCCCCTGTTCTCGGCTTCGAAGACGCGATGCTGGCCGGACTGGCCCGCGACGGCGGCCTCTACGTGCCCGAGGAGATCCCGCAGATGGCGCCGGGCGACATCGCCGCGCTGGCGGGACTGCCCTACGAGGAGATCGCGTTCCGGGTCATGCGGCCGTTCCTGGGCGGCGCTCTGAGCGACGACCGCTTTGCCGAGCTGATCGCGGCCGCCTATGCGGGCTTCGACCACGACGCGCGCGCGCCCTTGGTGCAGATCGGCCCGAACCAGTTCCTGTGCGAGCTGTTCCACGGGCCGACGCTGGCCTTCAAGGACTTTGCGATGCAGCTCATCGGCCAGCTCTTTCAGGACGCGATGGCGCGGCGGGGCGACCGTCTGACCATCGTGGGTGCGACCAGCGGCGATACCGGCAGCGCCGCCATCGAGGCGTTCCGGGGCCTCGACGCGGTCGAGTGCTTCATCCTCTATCCCCACGGCCGGGTCAGCGAGGTGCAGCGTCGGCAGATGACCACGCCGGACGAGCCCAACGTGCACGCCCTGGCGGTCGACGGCGACTTCGACGCCTGCCAGGCCCAGGTCAAGGCGATGTTCAACGACCACGTCTTTCGCGACCGGGTGCACCTGACGGCGGTGAACTCGATCAACTGGGCGCGGGTGCTGGCGCAGGTGGTCTACTACTTCTCGTCCGCCGCCAACCTGGGTGCGCCCCACCGCCCGGTCGGTTTCACCGTGCCCACGGGCAATTTCGGCGACATCTTCGCCGGGTGGATCGCGCGGTCCATGGGGCTGCCCATCGACCGGCTGGTCATCGCCACCAATCGCAACGACATCCTGCACCGCACGCTGGTGACCGGGCGGCACGACAAGGCCGGGGTGCATCCCACGATCAGCCCGTCCATGGACATCGAGGTGTCGTCGAACTTCGAGCGCGCGCTCTACATGGCCTACGATCGCGACGGCGCGGCGGTCGGGCGGCTGATGGAGGAGTTGTCCTGCGACGGCGGCTTCCCGGTGAGCCAGGGCGCGCTGGAGACGCTGCGCGAGACCTATCTGTCCGGCCGCGCCGACGAGGACGAGACCCGCGCCACCATCCGCGAGATGCACGCACGGACGGGCGAGGTTCTGTGCCCCCATACCGCCGTGGGGGTCAAGGTCGCGGCCGAGCATCGGGGCGCGGCACCGATGGTCACCCTCGCGACCGCCCACCCGGCCAAGTTCCCAGAGGCGGTGGCGGCGGCGACGGGGTATCATCCGCCTCTTCCAAACCGGATGCGCGATCTCTATGACAGGCCGGAACGGCTGCGACGGGTGCCCAACGACCTGACCGCGCTGCAAAACGTGATCGGGGAGCGGGTGACGACGTGACGGTCGAGATGCATACTTTGGCCAATGGGCTGAGGATCGTGACCGAGCGGATGCCGGGGCTCAAGTCGGCCAGCGTCGGGCTTTGGATCACCGCCGGCGGACGGCACGAGCGCGCCGAGCAGAACGGCATCGCGCATTTCCTGGAGCATATGGCGTTCAAGGGGACCAAGCGGCGCACGTCGCTCCAGATCGCCGAGGCCATCGAGGACGTGGGCGGCTATATCAACGCCTATACAAGCCGCGAGATGACCGCCTACTACGCCCGGGTGCTGGAGCCCGATGTGCCCCTGGCACTGGACGTCATTTCGGACATCGTGCTGAACCCGGTCTTCGACCTCTCCGAGATCGAGGTCGAGCGCGGGGTGATCCTGCAAGAGATCGGTCAGGCGCTCGACACTCCCGACGACATCGTCTTCGACTGGTTGCAGGAGGTCGCCTATCCGGACCAGCCCTTGGGCCGCTCGATCCTGGGACCGTCCGAGAAGGTGTCGGTCTTCGGCCGCGACGACCTCTCGCGGTTCGTGGCCGAACGCTACGGGCCGGGCGAGATGATCCTGTCCGCCGCCGGGGCCATCGACCACGAGGCCGTGGTCCGGCAGGCCGAAGCAATTTTTGGCGACCGGCCGGCGCGGCCGCGCCGCGCGGTCGAACCGGCGCAGTTCGTCGGCGGCGAGCGCCGTGAAGTCCGCGATCTGGAGCAGGTGCATTTCGCCCTGGCCTTCGAGTCGCCCGACTACTGCGCGCCCGACATCTATTCGGCACAGATCTTTGCCACGGCGCTCGGCGGCGGGATGTCATCGCGCCTGTTCCAGGAGGTGCGGGAAAAACGCGGCCTGTGCTATTCGATCTTCGCCCAGGCCGGGGCGTATGCCGACAGCGGCATGATGACGATCTATGCCGGCACCTCGGCCGATCAGATCGACGCCCTGGTCGGCCTGACCGCTGATGAGATGCGCCGGTCGGCCGACGACATGAGCCCCGCCGAGGTCGCGCGCGCCCGGGCGCAGATGAAGGCGGGGCTGCTGATGGGGCTGGAGAGCCCGTCGAGCCGGGCCGAACGGCTGGCGCGCCTGTTGTCGATCTGGGGTCGGGTGCCCGATCTGGACGAGACGGTCGCGCGCATCGACGCGGTGACCACCGGCGACGTCCGCGATTTCGCCGCCAACATGGCGACGTCGGGGCAGGCGGCGCTGGCGCTCTATGGCCCCGTGTCGAAGGCGCCGGGACTGGAGGCGCTGACCGGACATCTGGCGGCCTGATGCGCCTCACCCGGCGCAAGGTCCGCATCGACACCGAACGGATGATCCTGCGCCCGCCGCAGCACAGCGACTTTCGCGCCTGGACGGCGCTGCGGCGCGACAGCCGCGAGTTCCTCACGCCCTGGGAGCCGACCTGGGCCGCCGACCACCTGACGCGCAAGAGCTTTACCAACCGCGTCTACTGGGCCCACAGGTCGATCGCGAACGGCACGGCGCTGCCCCTGTTCCTGATCCGCCACGAGGACGACACGCTCCTCGGGGCGATCACCCTGGACCATATCCGCCGCGGACCGGCCCAGGCGGGGACGACGGGCTATTGGATCGGCGCCCCCTTCGCCCGTCAGGGATACATGTCCGAGGCCATCGGCGCCGTCGTCAACTACGCCTTCACCGTGCTCGATCTCAGCCGGATCGAGGCCGCCTGCCTGGCCGAGAACGCCGCCAGCCGGGCGGTGCTGGAGCGGGCGGGCTACAAATACGAGGGCGTCGCCCAGAGCTATCTCCAGATCGCGGGGCGGTGGCGCAACCACGTGCTCTACGCCAACCTGCGGCACGACCGGCGGGGGCGCACCCAGGCGGGGTGACGGTGCGCGCGGGCGGCTGCGGCATGCCTGTGGGGGTTTCACACCCCCACGCCCCCGTGGGGTATTTCAGCCAAGATGAAGGGCAGGGGCGGAAGGCCGCAGGAAATGCGTGGGACACGGGCCCGGAGCGGTCTAAGTGAATGGGGCAAGCCCGGTCTGCGGCAGTCTTGAGGGATCAAAGACGATGCGCAACGTTTTCTCGCTCGTTCTAGCGGTCGCGGCACTTGTGTGGGTTGGGCCCGCATCCGCGCAGGACGACCGCCGCCCCAGCCACTGCATCGCCATCGCCGACGCCGCGCCGGGGATCGAGTATCTGCACAAGGCCAGTCTCGCGCCCCCCGCGGATCCCTGGAGCGTGCGTATCCGCTATGTCGCGCACTCCATGTTCCTGATCCAGGAGGCAGGGGGCCTCAGCGCCGTGACCGACTACAACGGGTTCCTGGGCTCGGCCGATTTCGTCCCCGATGTCGCCACCATGAACCACGCCCATTCCAGCCACTGGACGGCGATGCCCGACCCGCGCATCCCCCACGTCCTGCGCGGCTGGGGGGATGGGCGCGAAGCGTCGGAGCATTTCCTGGACCTCGGCGCCATGCTGGTGCGCAACGTGCCCACCGACATCCGCTCGCCCTGGGACGACGGGGTCGAGAAGTTCGGCAACTCGATCTTCGTGTTCGAGGTCGCGGGTCTCTGCATCGGCCACCTGGGCCATCTGCATCACGAACCGGACGCGGCGCAGTATGCCGCGCTGGGGCGGATCGACGTGCTGATGGCGGCGGTGGATGGGGGGCTGACCGTGGACCTGCCCACGATGATCCGCATCGTCAAGCGGCTGAAATCCTCGATCGTGCTGCCGATGCACTGGTTCGGCGACGGCACGTTGCAGGCATTCCTGGCGGCCATGTCGGACGAGTTCGTCATCGACGTCCGCGACGCCTCCAGCCTGGAGGTGAGCCTCAGGACGCTGCCCGACCGGCCCACGGTGGTGGTGCTGCGCCCCGCCTTTCTCCGCGCGGACGAATGAGCGACCGGGTACGCGCGGCCCTGGCGGCGGCGCTGTCCGCGGACGCGGTGCGCGCGGCCGAGCCCCACGAGCTGGTCGAACCGAGGGGCCAGTGGCAGGGGCGGGCGGCCTGCGTGGCGCTGCCCCGGTCGACCGCGGAGGTCGCCGCGGCGGTCGGCGTCGCCGCGCGCCTGCGTGTGCCGGTGGTGCCCTATGGCGGGGGCACGGGACTCGTCGGCGGGCAGGTGATGCCGGACGGCGTCGCGCCGATCCTGCTCTCCCTGGCGCGCATGACCGCGATCCGCGACGTGGACCCGGCAGGCGGCACCATGACGGTGGAGGCGGGCGCGATCCTGTCCGATGTCCAGGCCGCGGCGGCCGAGGCCGGGCGGCTCTTTCCGCTGTCGCTGGCCTCGGAGGGATCGGCGCGGATCGGCGGGCTGTTGTCCACCAACGCCGGAGGGGTCAACGTCCTGCGCTACGGCACCGCGCGCGAGCTGTGCCTGGGCGTCGAGGCGGTGCTGCCGGACGGGTCGGTGATGCACGGGCTCAGGCGGTTGCGCAAGGACAACACCGGGTATGACCTGCGGCACCTCCTGATCGGCGCCGAGGGGACGCTGGGCGTGATCACCGCGGCGGTCCTGCGCCTCTATCCGCGCCCCGCGCGGCAGGGCACCGCGCTGATTGCGGTGCGCGACCCGGCGGCGGCGGTGGAGCTCCTGGGCCGCGCGCTGGCGGGCGAGGGCGTGTCCGCGTTCGAGCTGATCTCGGGCCAGGGCCTGCGGTTTCTCTCCGAGACCGGGGTGCCGGTGCGCCAGCCCTTCGCCGACCCGCCCGCCTGGTCGGTGCTGGTCGAACTGGGCCTGCCCGAGGACGCCGACCCCGACGCCCGACTGGCGGCGGTGTTCGAGGCGGCGGTCGAGGACGGCCTGGCCAGCGACGGCGTCGTTGCCCAGAGCGCCGCCCAGCGCCGCGACCTGTGGCACCTGCGCGAGACGATCCCCGAGGCCAACAAGCGCGTGGGCGCCATCGTCTCCAACGACATCTCGCTGCCCATCGCCGCCGTGCCCGACTTCCTGACCGCCGCCGATGCCCGTATTCGCGCGGCCGGTCGCTTTCGCATCAACGCCTTTGGGCATCTGGGCGACGGCAACCTGCACTACAACGTCTTTCCCCCCGAGGGCGTGTCCAAGGCCGACATCGCCGACCGGGCCGCCGATCTGCGGGAAATCGTGGAGACGGAGGTGGCCGCGCGCGCGGGGTCGTTCAGCGCCGAGCACGGGGTCGGACGGCTCAAGGTCGCGACTCTGGAGCGCTATGGCGATCCCGCGCGGCTGGCGGCGATGCGGGCGATCAAGGCGGCGCTGGACCCGTTGGGGATCATGAATCCCGGCGCGGTGCTGCGCGCGCAGGGATCGGGCGACGCCCCGGCGCCTCAGGCCGTGTCGAGGTAGAGCGCGGTCAGCGTGGCGAGGTCCAACTCGGAGGTCAGCGCCATCTCCTGCCGTTTCGTGCGGACCATGTGCGCGATCAGCTCGGTCGGTAGGAGGCGCGGGACCACCGGATCTGTGGCGAAAAGGTCGAGCGCGGTGTCCCACGTGGCGGGCATCTGCGGCAGATCGGCCTCGTAGGCGTTGCCGGTCATCGGCGGCGGCGGCGGTGCTGCGGCCTCGATGCCGTCCAGCGCGGCGGCCAGCACCGTGGCGATGAGCAGATAGGGGTTGGCATCGCCGCCTGCGACCCGGTGTTCGATCCGGCGCGCGGCGGCGGGGCCGCCGGGGATGCGCAGCGCGGCGGTGCGGTTCTCATAGCCCCAGCCGATCCCGGTGGGCGCGTGAGCTCCTGGCACCAGGCGGTCGTAGCTCACGCCGTGCGGCGCGCAGATCAGGGTCGCCGCGGCCATTGCCGCGAGACACCCCGCCACCGCATGGGTCAGCGCATGGGTGCCCTGCGGCCCGCCGTCGTCGAAGACGTTTCCGCCGGTGCGGTCGAGCAGCGAGAAGTGGATGTGCAGCCCGTTGCCCGGCGCATCCGGATAGGGCTTGGCCATGAAGGTCGCGGCGCAGCCGTGGCGCCGGGCCAGCCCCTTGACCGCCAGCTTAAACAGCCATGCGTCGTCGGCAGCGCGCAGGGGGTCGGCGACATGGCTCAGGTTGATTTCGAATTGGCCCGGGCCCCCCTCGCTGATCGCCGCCTCGGCGGGAATGCCCATGGCCTCGGCCGCGGCGTAGAGGTCGGTCAGGAACCCGTCCCAGGCGTCGAGCGCGGTGACGCTGAGGATCGCGCTTTCCGAGCGACGCTTGCCCGACCGGGGCGAGCGGGGCGGCTGCGGCGTGTCGCCGGTGTCGTCGACCAGATAGAACTCCAGCTCGGTCGCCACCACGGGGGTCAGTCCGGCGGCGGCATAGCGCGCGGCGACCTGCGCCAGCGCCTGCCGCGGGTCGCCGTCGAAGGGGCGGCCGTCCTCGTGGAAGGTCCACACCGGGATCAGCGCCGTGGGCGTGTCAAGCCACGGCATCGGCACCGGCCCCCGCCCGGTGGGCCGCGCCAGCCCGTCGGGATCGCCGCTAGCAAAGACCAGCGGGCTGTCCTCGATGTCGGCGCCCGAGATGTCGAGGTTCAGGACCGACAGCGGCAGGCGCGTCCCCTCGGCCAGCGCCTTGTCGGCCATGTGCGCGGGCAATCGCTTGCCCCGGGCCTGACCGTTGAGGTCGGCGCAGGCCAGGCGCAGGGCGCGGGTGCCGTCGGGCAGGCTCATCGGATGATGTTCGGCCGCAGGCGCAGCCGCCGCCGGTGCGCCTCGGGCAGGTGGCGGTTCAGACGCTTGTTGAAGACGCCGAACAGCGTGATCAGGCACAGCGTCAGCAGGATGAAGTAGCCCGCGACGATGGGGTAGGGCACGAAGGGGTTGAACGTCTTGTCGGCGAAGTAGTTGGCGTAATAGAGCGCGTCGCCCCTTTGCTGCCACGCCGGAAAGCCCGAGAAGAACACCAGCGTCGTGGCGTGGAACAGAAAGATCGCCTCGTTGGTGTAGGCGGGCCAGGCCAGACGCAGCATGGTGGGGAAGGTGATCCGCCGAAACCGCGTCCACCCGGTCAGGCCATAGGCGTCGGCGGCCTCGATGTCGCCCTTTGGGATCGAGCGCAGCGCGCCGTAGAAGATCTCGGCCGAGTAGGCGGCGGTGTTGAGAAACAGCACGATCAGCGCGCCCAGCCACGCCCGGGTCAGCCAGCGCGTCTCGGCCGTGATCTCGACAAAGCCCAGGTTGATGTCCACGCCAATCTTGGGCAGCAGAACGAACGCCTCGTAGGCCAGAAAGAACTGGATGAAGAGCGGCGAGCCGCGAAAGACGAAGACGAACCATTCCGCCGGCTTGCGCAGCCAGCGGCTGGGATGCGCCTTGCCCAGCGCCACGGCGACGGCGAGGAAGAAGCCGAAGGCGAGCGCCAGGAGCCCGAAATAGACGTTCCAGATCATGCCCGAGCCGATCAGCGTGATCTGCTGGCACAGGGTGAAGTCCGACCGCGGCAAGAGCCGCTCGCCGATCCCGATGGAGCGGAAGGCGTAGTCGGCGATGGTCTGCGCGCAGCTCATCGGCGGGGCCAAGCGGCTTGGAAGCCGCTTGCCAAACGCCTTGCAAGGCGTTTGCCCCCGCTCATGCCGCCGCCCTGCGCATGGCTTCGCCTCCGGAGGTGGCCTGACCGTGGCTCAGCCGCCGGGTCAGCCGCTCCAATACGATTTCGGACACCCGCGTCAGGCCGAGGTAGAAGACCAGCAGCGCCAGGAAATACCACAGCCGCCAGTCCGGGTGCGGATAGTCGAAGACGGCGCCCTTCATCCCGCCGAGCTCGCGCGCCCAGTAGACGATGTCTTCGACCCCGAGGAGGAAGAGCAAGGGCGTCGCCTTGACCAGGATCATCCACAGGTTCGACAGCCCCGGCAGGGCAAAGATCCACATCTGCGGCACCAGCACCCGCCAAAAGCTCTGCCGCGGGGTCATGCCATAGGCCTCTGCCGTCTCCATCTGCGCCCGCGGCACCGCCCGCATGGCGCCGAACAGGACATTGGCCGCGAAGGCGCCGAAGACGATGGCGAAGGTCAGCACGGCGAGGGAAAAGCCATAGACCTCGTGCACCCATTGCGGCGAGGACGACAGGGGCAGCTTAGCCGCGTCGCAGACGACGAAATCGCTGCCCTGCCGGATCGGGTCGTCCCAGCCCGGGCACTTGACCTGATGGCGCAGCCACTCGAACGCCTGGTCCAGCGCGATGACGAAGAACAGGAAGAACGCGATGTCGGGCACGCCGCGCACGATCGCGGTATAGCCCTGGCCGACCCACCTCAGCGGCGCGATCCGCGACCGTGCCGCCGTCGCTCCGGCGAACCCGAAGGCCAGCGACACCGGCGCCGTGATCGCCAGGAGCAGCATCACCGTCCCGAAGGACGTATAGGCCAGCATGTGCTTGCCGTTCGTGAGGTAGCAAGCGAACCAGCGCCAGCCTTCCAGAACGGACGGATCGGTGCAGTAGGAGAAGATCGCCCCGGTCTCCCCTCGCAAGCGGGCCGGGGGCGGACCCCGGCCCGGGACGGGCGGTCAGATCACCAGGTGGTGCTGACCTCCCACTTCTCGATCAGTTCGTTCAGCGTGCCGTCGTCCTTCATGGACTGGATCGCGGCGTCGAACGTCTCGCGCAGCTCGCCGTCGCTCTCGCGGATGCCCATGCCGACACCGCCGCCGAGGGCGACCGGGTCGCCGACCACCATGAGGTCGGAGTTGGCGTCGACCTGGCCCTGGATGAACGAGGCGTCGGCCAGCACCGCGTCGGCCTCGCCGTTCATCACGGCGGCGACGGTTTCGTCGGGCGTGGCGAACTCCACCAGCGTTGCGCCGGACTCGGCCACGTAACCGGCCTGGATGGTGCCGGTCTGCGCCGCGATGACGCCGCCGGTCAGGTCCACGTCCTCGCTCAGCGCGGCGTAGAAGGACGGGTCGGGGGGCGTGTAGGGCTGGGTGAAGTCGATCACCTCGTCGCGCTCGTCGGTGATCGACATGCCGGCGATGATGGTGTCGTAGTTGCCCGAGGTGAGGTTGGGGATGATCGAATCCCACTCGTTCGTCACCCACTCGCAGGTCAGTTCGGCACGGGCGCACAACTCGTCGCCCAGCTCGCGCTCGAACCCGTCGACCTCGCCCGAGTCGTTGATGAAGTTCCACGGAGGATAGGCGCCCTCGGTGCCCATGCGGACGGTGGTGGAATGGCTCTCGGCCATGGCCATGCCGCCCGCGAGAGTCAGGGCCATGGCAGCGGTGCCCAGGATCGTTTTCATGTGGTTCTCCCTGTGGTCGTATCGGCGCCGGAGGGTGGGGCGAAACCGAAACCTATGCAAGGGGTCTGCGCAGATCCGGTGGCGCAAGGCACATCGCAGAGCGCATGACGCGGGGTAAAGCGGGCCAGGGGCACGGTGCTGCCCGCGGAGTGGGCGCCGGCCGGACGGTGCGGTTGCGCGGAGGAGCCGGCGGCGCTGGACCGCCGGGGATGGGAGGGTGGGGCGTGCGCGATGTCGTGCGCAGCGGCGTATCGGGGGCGGCCGGCGCCCGGGTCGTCGGACAGGCCCGGGCCGGGCGGCGGCCCCTCTTGAACGTTGTCGGGGAGGGTGCCGGGTTCATGGGGGCGGCACGGGCATCGCTTGGGCCCGATATCCATGTGGGACTCCCCCATGCCATGTTGTCGCCTCACAACCCCTCTTTCGCGCGTCGATGCCGCCCAATCCGCCGCGTGGCGTCGACCGGCGGTTCGGCATTTCCTGCCGGGGCGCAGACGGGCCGGACCCTGGTGCGACCATGGCGTCCGGTCCGCGCTTGGCCCGTCCCGCCGCTCAGCTCACCGCCGACAGGAACCCGCGCAGCCGCTCGGAGGACGGGCTGCCGAAGAGCGCGTCGGGCGCGCCCTCCTCCTCGATCCGGCCCTGGTGGAGAAAGATCACGTGGTCGCTCACGTCTCCGGCCAGGCGCATGTCGTGGGTCACGATCACCATGGTCCGCCCCTCCTCGGCCAGGGCCTGAATGACCCGCACCACTTCCTGCTCCAGCTCTGGGTCCAGCGCCGAGGTCGGCTCGTCGAAGAGGAGCGCGCGCGGCTCCATGCACAGCGCCCGTGCGATGGCCGCCCTCTGCTGCTGCCCGCCGGAGAGCTGCGCAGGATAGGCGTCGCACTTGTCGCCGATCCCGACCTTGGCGAGATAGTCGCGGCCCGCCGCCTCGGCCTCGTCGCGCGGCCGGCCCAGCACCGTGATCGGGGCCTCGGTGACGTTTTGCAGGACGGTGAGGTGCGACCACAGATTGAACTGCTGGAACACCATGCTGAGGTTCGTGCGGATCCGCGTCACCTGCTTGCGGTCGGCGGGGTGGCGGCCGTGGCCCGTGCCCTTCCACCGCACCGCCTCGCCCTCGAACAGGATGTCGCCCTCCTGGCTGTCCTCCAGCAGGTTGGCGCAGCGCAGAAGCGTCGACTTACCCGACCCCGACGACCCGATCAGAGACACGACGTGCCCGCGCGGCGCTGTCAGGTCCACGCCCTTGAGCACCTCCAGCGCGCCATAGGCCTTGTGCAGATCTCGGATCTCGATGACGGGCGTGGTGTCGGACACGGCGGCCTCCGGCAATGGTTCGCCGGAGTAGGGCGCAAGCGGGCGATCAATGCAACCGGCTGATGGCCTTGCGCCGGGACGCATGATTGCGACCGATGACGCGATGCAACTGATCGCGCCGACATTGGACCTGCCGGCGGGCTATGGGGCCGCGCTGCGGCGGGGAGGGTCGCCGGACAATCTGCGCCCGGCGGTGGCGGCGCAGCAACTCGCGCAGATCGCGGGCGACCCCGAGGGCTTCTGCGCCGGGTTCGACGACCCACGGGGGCAGGGTGGGCCGGTGACGCGCCCCGACGGCCGCCGGGTGGCCCGCCCGCCCAGTATCCGGCGCTGGATCTGGGACGATGGGATCTGCGGGACCATCGGGCTGCGATGGCAGACCGGCACCGAAGCGCTGCCGCCCGGTTGCCCGGGGCATGTCGGCTATGCGGTGGTGCCCTGGCGGCGTGGGGAGGGCCTGGCGACGGCGGCGCTTCGGGCCGTCCTGCCCCCGGCGCGCGCGGTTGGCCTGCGGTGGATCGAGGTCACCACCGATCCGGGCAACGCCCCGTTCCGCCGGGTGATCGTGAAGGCGGGGGGCGTTTTCGCGGCGCCGGACCCGCTCCCTCGGGCCACGGGCGGCCGGGACGCGGTGCACTACCGCATCGCGCTGTCGGCGGAGGGCGGGGGCGGCGGCACGGGCAGTGCCAGGTAGTCGGCGGCGGGTATCTCGACCAGCCCCACGACCCCGAGGAGCGACGCCGTCTCCGGGTCGATTGCGTCCAGCGCCCGGCGGATGGCGCTTCGGAGCGGCGCGGGGTCGGCCCCGGCGGCGGAGATGTAGGGCAGCCCGGGCGTCGGCTGCGTGCGTCGCAGCACCCGGAGGCGGGCGGTCAACTCGGGCTCGAACCGCTCCATGTCGCGCCAGGTGACCGCGTCGAGGGCGGCTAGGTCCGCGGCGCCCTCGGCGACCATCCGCGCGCTCGCGCGGTGTGCGCCGCTCAGAACCACCGCGCCGAAGCGCACGCCATCGGCCAAAGGCGCCGCCCAGCCCGACTGCGACAGCGGGTCGTTGACGGCCATCCGCCCGCCCTCGGGCGTGGGATCGTCTGCGCGCGCCACGACGACGCTGCGATAGTGGCCCGGCGGCACGCCGGGCAGGCCGTAATCCGGTGTGCCCACGAGCGTCACCCGGTCGTGCAGGCGGGCGCGGTAGGGCAGGCCGCAGGTCTGCGCCAGAACCAGGTCCGGCGCCTGCCACACCGCCCAGGGATCGGCGCCGCGGGTCAGGCGGGCCGGCGCCGCCATCCCCTCGTTCGCCAAAGCATCGTGGATCGCCGCCCAGAACGCATCGGTCGCCGCCGCCGTCTCGGGCCGGTCATACATCGCCAGGGCGGCGATCATGCCTGCCCGCGCTCGACCTTCTGGCGGGCGATGTTGCTGTCGCGGTCGCTGACCCCCAGCATCGGCGCCACCATGCGCAGGAGCGCGTCCTCCTCGTCGTCGCGCACGCCGTCCGCCAGGACCACCGCCCACAGCGCTTCGATCACGCCCAGCCGATCCTCGTAGGGCACCGCGTCCTTGATCGCGCGGGTAAAGCGCACCGTGTCCGGCGCCTCGGCCTCCAGCGCCTCGGCCTCGGACCTCAGGCGCGTCACCTCGAACGGACCCAGCCCATAGCGCGCGGCGAGCAGGCGGTCGATCCGATGCACCTCGTCGGCGTCGTAGTGGCCATCGGCGCGGGCGATCCGCACCAAAAGCGCCGCCAGCGCCAGGCGCGCGTCGGCGTCGGACAGCGGATCGGGGTCGGGATCGGGCGCGGCCAGGCGGCGGAGAAGATCGAACATCACACAAGGTCATATATGTCGGCGGCGTTCGCAGAAAAGCGGTGCCGAACTGCCACGCCCCCAAAGGAAGTTGGGCCGCCCGGACCCCGCATACGAAACCATATGAGCGGGTGGCGCGTATCTGATACATCTCGTTCTCGGGGAATGAGTCGCTCGCCAAAGGTATCTGTCCCAATGCGCCTGATCTTTACCAACCTCGCCGCGGCCGCCGCCCTGGCCCTCGCGCCCGTCGCCGCCGCCGCGCAGGAGAGCGAGGCCGCCGCGCCGCTGGTCCTCTCGACTCAGTCGGCGGGGCCCGATCTGGTGTTCACCCTGGGTGCCGGGGCCAAGCTCGCGCCGGACTATTTCGGCTCGTCCGACTATTCGATCGGCCCGAGCGGCTCGTTCAGCTTTGGCTATCTCCGGCTGCCGGGCGGCCGCAGCTTCGGCAATCTCGACACCTCGCCCGACGCCAGCAGCTTCGGCCTCAGGGGCTCGTTCCGCTTCGTCGGCGAGCGCTCGGCGGGGGACCACCCCGAACTGACCGGGCTAAACAAGATCGACAACACCCTCGAACTGGGCCTCGGCGTCGCCTACACCTCGCGGAACTTCGACGCCTTCGCCGACATGCGCTATGGCTTCTTCGGCCACGAGGCGCTGGTTGGCGAGGTCGGGGCGGACTTCAAACTCCAGCCGACCGACCGGCTGACCCTGTCGTTGGGCCCGCGGGTGCAGATCGGGTCGAACAAGTTCAACGACACCTATTTCGGGGTGACTGCGGCGGAGTCCGCGGCCAGCGGGCTGGCGGCCTACAACCCCTCCGGCGGCGCGGTGAGCGCCGGGATCGCTCTGGGCGCCCGCTATCAGTTCAACGACGACTGGGGCATCGAGGGTCAGGTGACCTGGGACCGGTTCACCGGTGACGCCGCCGACAGCCCCATCGTTCAGCAGGGCGACCGCGACCAATACACCATCAGCGTCGGCGTGACCCGCCGGATCGTGCTGGACTTCTGACCTCAGAGGCGGCCATGGGCGCGGCGCCGCACGCCGAGACCGCCGCACTGGTCACCGGCGGGGCGCAAGGTCTGGGCCTCGCCATCGCCCGACGGCTGGTCGACGAGGGCTGCCGCAAGATCGTCCTGGCCGACCGCAACGTGGAGGGAGGCGCGGCCGCCGCCGCGGCGCTGGCCGCAGTCGGCGCCGATTGCCATTTCGTGGCGGTGGACATGGGCGATGCGGCCGACGCCGCCGCCATGGTCGACGCCGCGGCCGCGCGGATGGGCCGGGTCACCGCCCTGGTCAACGCCGCCGCCAACACCGACCGCGGCAGCATCTTGGACACCACCGCCGCGCAGTGGGATGCGATCTTGAACGTCAACGCGCGGGGGCCGTTCTTTGCGCTCCAACGTTTCGCCCAGCGGGCCATCGCCGCGGGGCATGCGGGGACGTGCGTGAACATTCTCAGCATCGTGGTTCATGGCGGCCTGCCTGTGCTCGCCCCCTACGTGGCCTCCAAGGCGGCGCTCCTGGGAATCACCAAGAACGCCGCCGCGGCGCTCGCCGCCCACCGCATTCGGATCAACGGCATCAACGTCGGCTGGATGGACACGCCGGGCGAAGACGCGACCCAGAGGCGCTGGCACGGCCGCGGCGACGGCTGGCTGGCGGCGGCCGAGGCGGCGACGCCCTTCGGCCGGTTGGTCAAGCCAGAGGACGTGGCCTGGCAGGCGGCCTTTCTTCTCGGGCCGCGGTCCGGGGTCGTGACGGGCAGCGTCATAGATTTCGACCAGCGGGTGATCGGCGCCTATCCCGACACCGATGCGGTGGGCTAGAGGCGGCGGTCTTGGCGCTTGTCATGACGCGAGGCAGGGGCATAGTCTGAGAACGACCCGGCTTCACCATCCGGGGCAATTTCGGAAAGTGAATTTGAATGACTGTTTATTCCACCGACACCCTGCCCGGAGGGGTGTATCGTCCACCCACCGGCATCTCCCGCTTTCACCTGAGCTATGACGACACCCGAAACACCATCGTCGTCACCGTGCGTGCGACGGCCGAGTTTTCGGTGCCCAACGGCAAGGTCGCGTGGACCGCGCATCGCGAGGCCGAGTTCACGCGGCTGCTGCACGAGGGTATCGGCGAGGTCTGGGACAAGCGCTTTGCGCTGATCAACGGCGACCGGCGCATTCGGCCCACTGTGCAGCTACAGATCGTGCAGGACGGGGCGTACATGCGGATGACGGTGCAATCCGGCGTCTCGCCGCCCGAAATCGCGGCCTTCCTCACCAGCCGCAGCCACATGTCGCTGTTCGCCGCCGGTCTGGACGTGTTGGACGGCAATCTGGTTCTGCGATTGGACGAGGGCACGGTGCTGCCCTACAGCGACCTGATCGCCCCGGTGACGGCCGAAACGCTGAACCAGCACGCCTCGCAGATCGAGGCCTACGAGGAGAGCGAAGAGCGCGCCCGCACCGCGTTGGCCGGCAAGTCCGGGCGCATCGCCTTTCCCAAGGGCAGCTCTACGGTGACGGACGACATCCGCAGGTCGATCCAGGCGGCGATCTCGTACACCGCCTCGACCGTCTACCTCGGCCAGAAACGGGTGCCGCTGGAGGTGACGGGCTATCGCAACAGCAGCGAGACGCGCGCGCTCAGCCTCCAGCGGGCGCAGAACGTCGCGGCCATCGTGCGCGCATCCGGCAACTTCGATCCGCAACTGGTGGCGGCGGTGGACGGCGGGTCGAAATTCTCGGGCCACCGCTATGCCGTGATCCGCCCCCTGTCGCTGCCGCAGATCATCGCCAAGGTGGACTATCGCGCCGCGATCCACGAGTTCGGCCATTGCCTGGGGCTGCCCGACGAGTACCGCCTCTACCCGGGCCTGAGCGTCGAGGGTTCGCACGATGCCTACGACGCCCTGTGCCGGGACAACCGCCTGAGCCATCCGCCCTATCCGGCCAAGCACGACAGCATCATGTCCACCGGCTCGCGGCTCTACCGCTGCCACTACGTGACGATTCTCGACTGCCTCAAGCGGGTGTCCGGCGACGACGACTGGTCGATCGAATAGGCCGCCGTCACTCGCTGGCGTAGAGGAACTCGTAGATCGGTCCCAGCGTCTCGGGGTCGAAGAGCGAACTCACCGACGTGCCGTTCCAGATGTTCAGGATCGCCTGGGCAAAGATCGGGGCCGTCGGCACGATGCGGATGTTGCCCGCGCCCCTGACCGCCTCGGTGGGCTGGATGCTGTCGGTGATCACCAGGCTCTTCATCACGGATGCGGTGATGCGCTCGACCGCGGGGCCGGACAGGACGCCGTGGGAGATGTAGGCGTGGACCTCGGTGGCGCCCTCCGAGATCAGCGTCTCGGCAGCCTTGCACAGCGTCCCGGCGGTGTCGCAGATGTCGTCGACGATAAGGCAGGTCTTGCCCGCCACGTCGCCGATCACGGTCATCTCGGCGACTTCCCCGGCCTTTTCCCGCCGCTTGTCGACGATGGCCAGCGGCACCCCGATCCGCTGGGCCAACTCCCGCGCCCGGGCCACGCCGCCCACGTCCGGCGACACCACCATCAGGTCCGCCATCCGCCCGGCAAAGGCATGGCGGATGTCGAGCGCAAAGACCGGCGAGGCGTAGAGGTTGTCGACCGGAATGTCGAAGAACCCCTGGATCTGCGCGGCGTGCAGATCCATCGTCAGCACCCGCTCGATGCCCGCGCTGACCATCATGTTCGCCACGAGCTTGGCGGTGATCGGCGTGCGCGCTTTGGTCCGACGGTCCTGGCGCGCATACCCGAAATAGGGAATCACCGCCGTGATCCGCGCCGCCGAGGACCGGCGCAGCGCGTCGGCCATGATCAACAGCTCCATCAGGTTGTCGTTGGCCGGGTTCGAGGTCGGCTGGATGATGAACATGTCCTCACCGCGCACGTTCTCGTAGACCTCGACAAAGATCTCCTGGTCGTTGAAGCGCTCGACCCGTGCCTCGACCAGTTTGGTCGACACCCCGCGGTGCATGGTCATCCGGCGCGCGATCTTCTGCGCCAAATGCGGGTTTGCATTGCCCGAGATGAGCTTGGGTTCGGTCATGGATGGCATGGGAGGGACGGCCTTGGCTACGCGGCGGATTCGTTGACACCGCCTAGCACACCGCTACCGTTCGGCAAACCTGTCCGCCGCCGGAGCCTGCGCAAAATGCCCCATATCGACTATTACTTTTCGACGCAGTCGCCCTTCACCTACCTGGCCGGGACCGAGCTGGAGCGGCTGGCCGAACGCCAGAACGCCACCATCACCTACAAACCCCTGGACATCATGGCGCTGTTCGCCCGCACCGGCGGCACGCCGCCCAAGGACCGCCATCCCAGCCGCCAGGCCTATCGCCTCCAGGACATCGCCCGGGTGGCGCGGGCCAAGGGGATGACGCTCAACGTCCAGCCCGCCCATTGGCCCACGAACCAGGCGCCCTCGGCCTATGCGATCATCGCCGCGCAGAAGGCGGGGGGCGGCGATCTGGGCACGCTGGTGCACGCGATCACCCGCGCCTGCTGGGCCGAGGAGCGCGACATCGCCCAGGACGACGTGATCTCGGACTGCATGGAGGAGGCGGGGTTCAGCCCCGCCGTGGCGCTGAGCGGGATGCTCCAGAGCGCCGAGACCTTCGAGCGCAATCTGGAAGATGCGGTGACGGCGGGTGCCTTTGGCGCGCCGTTCTACGTCACCGACGACGATCAGCGGTTCTGGGGCCAGGACCGCCTGCAATACCTGGAGAGCCACCTGGCCACGCGTGGCTGAGGCAAGGCGCGCCGCGGCCATCGCCCGCTATGGGCGGGGTCCGCGGGCGGCGGTCGCGGTGCACTGCGCGCTTGCGAGCGGCGCGGCCTGGGCGCCGGTGGCCGAGCGGCTGGGCGATCTCCTGACCGTGGCGGCGCCGGACATGCCCGGGCACGGTCAGAGCCCGGCCTGGGACGGGCGGGGCGATTATCAAGCCGCCGTCGCCGCCGGGGCCGGAGCGCTCTGCGACGGCCCGACGCTCCTCATGGGCCACTCCTTCGGTGCGACAGCGGTGCTGCGCCTGGCGCTGGAGCGCCCGGACCTGGCCGCGGGCCTGATCCTGATCGAGCCGGTGCTCTTTGCCGCGACCCGGGGCACGCCGGTCTTCGACGCGCTCCTGCGGCTGGAGCGCCCGGCCATGGCGGCGCTGGAGGCGGGCGATGCCGAGGGCGCCGCCCGCCGCTTCACCGCCGTCTGGGGCGGCGGCACGGACTGGGCGGCGCTGACCCCGCGCCAGCGCGCCGGACACGCCCGCCGGATGCCTCTGGTGGCCGCGGGCGCAGCGGGGATCGTGGACGACGTGGGTGGCATCCTGGCCCCGGGTCGGTTGGAGGCTCTGGCCGTGCCGGTTCTTTTGATCGCGGGGCAGGACAGTCCGCCGGTGATCGCCGCGATCCAGGCCGAACTGGCCCGGCGTCTGCCACGGGCGCACGAGGTGACGGTGCCGGGGGCGGGCCACATGTTGCCCCTCACCCACCCGGCCGCGGTGGCGGACGCGATCCGCGCCCACCTGACGGCGCGTTCAGGCTAGGGCGGCCTTGAGCCGCACGACGAAGGCGTCGCAGTCTGCCGCCTCGGTCGCCCAGTTGCAGACCAGGCGCGCCGCGACGGGGGCGTCGGGCGCCACATCCATGTCGCCCTCGATGCCGTAGCCGCCGCCTGTCCGTTGCAGCGCCTCATGGGCGGACCGCGGCCATTCGGCATAGAGGATGTTGCCCTCCGGCGGGAACATCAGGCGCACGCCGTCGAGACTGCGCAGCCCCTCGGCCAGCCGCGCGCAGGCCGCGTTCGCCGCCGCTGCCATCTCCAGCCAGAGATCGCCGTCGAGATAGGCCGCCATCTGCGCCGACAGGAACCGGTGCTTGGAAAACAGGTGCCCCGCCCGCTTGCGCCGCAGATCGAGGGTCCAGGCGCGATCGGGGTCGAACAACACCGCCGCCTCGACGCCCAGGCAGCCGTTCTTGGTCCCGCCGAAGCTCAGTGCGGCCAGGTCCCGGACCATCTCGGACGGCGCCGCGCCGCTGGCGGCGACGGCGTTGGCGAACCGCGCGCCATCCATGTGCAGGGGCCGTCCGTGCCGCGCCGCGACCGCCGCCAACTCCGCGACCTCGGCCGGGCGGTAGAGCGTTCCGCGTTCGGTGAGGTTGGTGATGCTGACCGGCCCGCGCTGGTGGTTGTGGACGTCGCCCTCACGGGTCGTGGCCATGGCCCGGGCCAGCGCGTCCGCTGTCATCTTGCCCCCCGCGTGGGGCACCGGGGTCAGGCGCGCGCCGCCCGAGGTCAGTTCGACCGCGCCGCATTCGTCGACCAGGACATGGGCGATGTCGGTGCAGTAGATCTGCTGGTGCGGGTCGGCCAGGGTGCCGAGGAGCAGCATGTTCGCCGCCGTGCCCGTGGGCACCAGCCGCACCTCCGCGCGGGGGACGTCGAGGAGCGTGCGGATACGGTCGGTCACCCGCTCCATCTCGGCCTCGACGCCGTAGGGCAGGGCGTATCCCGTATTGGCGGCCGCCACGGCGTCCATCACCTTGGGGTGGGCCGGGCCGGTGTTGTCGGAGGCAAAGGTCATGCGATGGGCTCGTCGATGATGTGGTCTTCCCAATCGTCCTCGGCGACGTCGAACTCGGACACCGTCCAGTCGCGCACCGAGACGCCGGCGCGGTGGACGCTCTCGGGGTCGCCGGTGATCAGCGGATGCCAGTCGGGCAAGGGCCGGCCTTCGTGCAGGAGGCGATAGGCGCAGGTCTGCGGCATCCAATACGCGTGACGCGGTAGGCTGTCGGGCGTCAGGACGACGCATTCGGGCACCAGCGTCTTGCGCACCGCGTAGTGGGCGCAGCGGCAGGTGGCGTCGTCGAGGAGGCGGCAGGCCACCCGCGTGAGCTCCACCTCGCCGGTGTCGGCATCCTCCAGCTTGTTCAGGCAGCACTTGCCGCAGCCGTCGCAGAGCGCCTCCCACTCCGCCGCCGTCATCCGGTCGAGCGGCACCCGCTCCCAGAAGCGGGGACGAATTTTCGACGAAAATTCGTCCCGATCTTTCGTCGAAAGATCGCGCCCGCCCATCAGCGCGCCGCCAACATGGCGCGGGCGCGGGCGCTGTCGGCGTCCATCTGCGCCACCAGCGCGGTCAGGCTGTCGAAGCGCGCCTCGTCGCGCAGATAGGCGACGAGCGCCACCGACAGGGTCTCGCCGTAGAGATCGCCGTCGAAGTCGAACAGGAACGTCTCCAGGTTCGGGCGGTTGTCGCCGAACATCGGCCGGACGCCCAAGCTCGCCACCCCGTCGTAGGTGCCGGTATGGGGTCCGGTCAGGACGTCGGCCTGCACCGCATAGACCCCGAGCCGGGGCAGGTGCAGCCCGTCGAGTGCCATGTTGGCGGTGGGGTAGTTGAGCGTGCGCCCCCGCTTTTCCCCGTGCAGGACCGGACCCTCGATCCGGTGCAGGTGGCCCAACATCGCCGCGGCGTCCTCGGGGCGACCGTCCGACAGGGCCTCGCGGATGCGGGTCGACGAGACCTCCAGGCCGCCAGTCTCGATCAGGTCGGCGACGGTGACGTCGATCCCGGCTGCGCCGCCCAGGCGGCGCAGGTCCGCGGCGGTCCCGGCGCGCCCCTTGCCGAACCGGAAATCGGCGCCCACGACCGTGTGGCCCAGGCCCAGGCCGCGGGCCAAGACCTCGTCGACGAACCCCTCGGGCGTCAGCGCCGCCAGGGCGGTGTCGAAGGGCAGTTCGAACAGCAGGTCGACCCCCAGTTTTTCCAGCCGGTGCGCCCGCGCGGCGGCGTTCATCAGGCGGAACGGCGGCGCGTCGGGCGCGAAGACCTCGCGCGGATGCGGCTCGAACGTCACGACGGCGAGCGGCGCGGCGTCCCGTCCCGCGGCGGCGGCGATCACCGCTTGGTGGCCCAGGTGGACACCGTCGAAATTGCCGATGGCGGCACTGGCGCCCCGCGCGTCCGGCGGGACGGCGCTATGATCTCGAACGATCCGCATGTCCGCCCCGATACCGCCGGGGGCGGGGGCGCGCAAGCGTCAGTCGAACTTGGCCGAGGGGGCCAGCACGGTCGCCTCGCCCTTGAGCACGACGGTGCCGTCGACGGCGCAGTGGGTGGCGAGCTGCACCCGACGGCGGCTGTGGTCGATGGCCGTCACTTCGACCTCGGCGCGGACCCAGTCGCCGGGACGGACGGGTGCCATGAATTTCAGCGTCTGGCCCAGATAGACGGTGCCGTGGCCGGGGAGCTGCTCGCCGATCACCGCCGAGATCAGGCCGGCTGTCAGCATCCCGTGGGCGATGCGACCCTCGAAGATCGTGTCCATGGCGTAGGAGTCGTCCAGATGCACAGGGTTGCGGTCGGTCGACACCTCGGCGAAGAGTTCGATGTCGCGGTCGGTCACCTGTTTGGTCAACGACCGGGTCATCCCGATTTCCAGCTCTTCGATCGTGATCGTTCCGCGGGGCATGTTGTCCAGCATCGCCTTGTCCTCCGTCCTCGGAAGGGTTTACGTTGCTGCGGTGCAGAAAGCAAGATAATTCGCCCAGGAGTGCGATAACTGTAATTTAGTTGCGCCACAGATTCCATGCGCGGGAGTGTTTCGCGAGACCGCGCAGGGCCCCACCCCATGAGCGCAGGGCGGCGGCCGCGACCGGGAGTGGCATCAGCGCAGATAGCCCATGGCGAAGGTCGGGGTAACCTGGTGCGCCGCGACGAAGTCGGCCAGGCGCCGGGGGTCGGGCTGCCGGGCGGTGCCCGTCTCCTCCCGCGCCAGGCCGCCGGTCACGAAGAGGCTGTCGATCCCCTCGCCCTGGGCCCCGGCGATGTCGGTGGCGATGCCGTCGCCGATGGCGAGGATGCGGTCGTCGGACACCGCGGCGCCGAACTCGGACAGGCGGCGGCGGGCCAGGTCGTAGATCGGCGGGTATGGCTTGCCGAAGGACAGAACCTCGCCGCCCATGTCTCGGTAGAGTTCGGCCAGCGCCCCCGCGCACCATTCGCGGCGGTCGCCGCGGTCCACCACCACGTCGGGGTTGGCGTTCAAGAGCGTCAGCCCCCGCGCCTTGGCCGCCAGGAACGGGCCCCGCATGTCGGCGGGGTCGGCGTAGGGGTCGAAGGGGCCGCAGCAGACGATGCCCTCGGCCGCCTCCAGGTCCACCCGCTCGATCTCCGCCGGGTCGGCGACGATGTTGAGGGGCTCGAAGAACTCCAGATCGCGGTCCTGGCCGACGAACCACACCTTACGCCCCACCGCGCCGCGGAACATGGCCGCGCGGGCGCTGTCGCCCGAGGTCGCGATGGTGTCCCAACAGTCGTCGGGCACGCCCAGATCGGCGATCTGCGCCGCCACCGACGCACGGGGCCGCGGCGCGTTGGTCAGCAGGACCACGCTGCCGCCCTGCGCCTTGAACCCGCGCAGGGCCTCGACCGCCTCGGGGTGGGCGCGGGTGCCGTCGTGCAGGCACCCCCAGAGATCGCAGAACACCGCGTCGTAGGGGGCCGAGACCTCGGACAGGCTGTCGACGATGCGCACCACCGGAGCCGCTCAGAGCGTCAGGTTCGGGATGATCTGCTTTTTCCGGCTGACGATGCCGGGGAGCACCACGGTGTCCTCGCCGCAGACGGTCGAGAACGACTGCTCGGCCACCTGCCGCACCAGGTCGTTCGGGACAAAGAGCGTGGCCTCCTCGTTCAAGATGTCGACCACGAACAGCAGCACCTGGTCGACGCCGTCCTCGCGCGCGACCTCCTCCATGGCGGTCATCAGGCTGTCCTTGCGGCTGAGCACGGTATCGGGCGAGGTGGTCTCCAACACGCTCACACGGAAGGATTTGCCGCCGACCTCGTATTTCTTGCTGTCCATGCGGATCAGTTCGGCGTCCGAGAACTCGGACACGTCGGACTTGGCCGCGAACATCTCGGCCGCCAGATCGGCGATCGAAACGCCCAGATCCTTGGCCAGTGCCTCGGCCACGCTGCGGTCGTGATCGGTCGTGGTGGGCGAGCGGAACTCCAACGTGTCGCTGAGGATGCAGGACAGCATCGCGCCCTTGATCCCTTCGGGCATCTGCGCCGCGGCGTCGTCCATGAGGTCGTGCAGGATCGTGGCGGTGCAGGCCAGCGGGCGGATGGTGATGTCGATGGGGCCCTTGGTCTCCAGCCCGCCCACCAGCTTGTGATGGTCGATGATGCCGCGGATGTCGGCCTGGCCGATGCCTGCGGGCAGTTCGGCGGGGTTGTTGGTGTCGACGATGACCACCTTGTCCCCCGCGCCCACGTCGTCGAGCATCTCGGGTGTGTCGAGGCCCCAGCGCTCCAGCATCCAGGCGGCCTCGGTGTTGGGGGTGCCCAACAGGCGCGGCTCGGCTGCGGTGCCCTCGATGTCATTCAGATACCATGCCCAGATGATCGGAGACCCGGTGGAATCGGTATCGGGCGAGGTGTGTCCGAAGACGAGGGTGGTCATCGCGGCAATCCTTCGTGGCGAGAGTCGCGCGCTGTATAGGCAGCAGCCGCGGCCTTGTCACGGGGCGAGCGGGTGGGCAGGGGCGTCAGGAGGCCCGCGAGAACACCGAGACCGCCGGGTCGTAGGCGTCGAAGTGCCGCGCGATCAGCCGCACCAAGGGCTCGGCCCCGGGTTTCAGCTCCAGCCGCCGGGCGCCGTGCGACAGATGCGCTCCGTAGCGCGCGCCGACGGTCTCGATCGCGCCGGCCAGGGGCGCGATGCTCCCGAACTCCCGCGTCAGGGCCACCAGGTCGATCGCGAAGTCGCACATCAGCATCTCGATGGCGCGGGCGCGCAGGCGGTCCTCGGCGCTCATCAGATGGCCCCGGCAGCCGGCGAGCGCGCCGTCGCGGATCGACTTGGCATAGGCGCCGGTCTGGGCGGCGTTCTGGACGTAGCCGCCGGGAAAACGCGAGATCGCCGAGGCGCCGATCCCGATCAGCGTGTCGCAGCGGTCGTCGGTATAGCCTTGGAAGTTGCGCCGCAGCCGTCCCTCGGCGGCGGCGCGATAGAGCCCGTCCTCGGGCAGGGCGAAGTGGTCGATGCCGATGGGCGCCATCCCGTGCTCGGTGAGATAGTCGGCGGCCATTCCGGCCAGGGCGAACCGCGCCCGGTCGTCGGGCAGCCGCGTCTCGTCGATCAGCCTTTGGCGCTTGGCGATCTGGGGGACGTGCGCATAGCCGAAGAGCGAGATGCGGTCGGGCGCCAGGAACGTGACCCGGCGCAGTGTGGCCGCCAGGCTGGCCTCGGTCTGTTCGGGCAGGCCGTAGACCAGATCGAGGTTCACCGAGGATACGCCCGCGGCGCGCACCTGCGCCACGGCGAGGGCGGTCTGATCGAACCTCTGGTGGCGCCCGATGGCCGCCTGCACCGCGGGGGCGAAGTCCTGGACCCCGATGCTGGCGCGGGTCATCCCCGCCTCGGCCAGCGCGGCGATCTTGTCGGCGTCCACCAGCGTGGGGTCGATCTCGACCGAGAAACGGAACCGCTCGGCCCGGGGCAGAACCCGCTCGACCGAGGCGGCCAGGCGGGCGATCATCGGCGGCGTCAGGATGGTGGGTGTGCCGCCGCCCCAATGCATCTCGCCCAGGCGCACGCCCTCGGGCAGGGCTGCGGCGACCAGCGCCAGTTCGCGCTCCAGGTCCTCCAGATAGCTCTCCACCGGCCCCAGCCCGCTGACCCCCTGGGTGCGGCAGGCGCAATACCAGCAGAGCCGGTGACAGAACGGGACGTGGATGTAGAGCGACACGTCGGTGCCCGGATCGACCCGGCCGAGGAGCGCGGTCTGCGCCGCTGCGCCGACCGCGGGCCCGAACACCGGCGCGGTGGGATAGCTGGTGTAGCGGGGCAGGCGCGCCGAAAACAGGCCCAGCCGTTCGAGCGTGTCGAAGTCCGTCATGGGCGCGGCTCCTTGGGGGCGTCGTCGTCATCGTCCATGAGGATGCGCCAGGCATCCCCTTCGAGGTCGTCGTATTGGTTCGCCCTGAGCGACCACAGGAACGCGGCGAGCCCCAGACCTCCCAGGATCAGAGAGGCGGGGATCAGATACACGAGAACGTTCATGCGGCACCCTTTACCGGGGCCCGGCGGACCAGCCGCAGAGCGTTGAGCAGGACGGTGATCGACGAAGTTGACATGGCGACCGCGGCCATCAGCGGCGAGGCGAAACCGGCGACCGCCAGCGGGATCGCGATGGCGTTGTAACCGGCCGAGATGCGGAAATTCTCCTTCACCCGCTTCTTGGCCGAGCGCGCGGTGGTCAGGAGGTCGGAGAGCGGCGCGAGGCTGGATTGCAGGATCACCACATCCGCGGCGGTGCGGGCGGCGTCGACCGCGCGCGCGGGCGAGACCGATGCGGTGGCGGCAGCCAGCGCGCCGGTGTCGTTCAGGCCGTCGCCGACCATCAGCACCTGCGCGCCCGCCTCCTCCAGCGCGCGGATATGGGCGACCTTGTCCATCGGCGACAGGCCCGCCAGCGCGGTGTCGATGCCGAGGGCGCGGGCGACCTCGGCCACCGCGTCGGCCGCGTCGCCCGAGATCATCTCGATCTTCAGACCTTGTGCGCGGAAGGCGTCGACCAATGCGCGCGCGCCGTCGCGCAGGCGGCTTTCCAGCGGCAGGGGCACCGCAGCCCCGTCGCCCAGCGACAGGTGCGGGCCGCTGCCCGCGGCGCCGGTCCAGGCGGGCGAGCCCAGCCGCACCTCGCGGCCCTGCCAACGGCCCATGAGGCCCTGCCCGGGGTGTTCGGAGATGTCGGCGACGTCCGCCGGGACGACACCAGCCTCCAAGAGGCCCGCCGCCAGCGCCCGGCTGACCGGGTGGTCCGAGCCCTGGGCCAGCGCCAGCGCCACGCCAGCGGCCGTCCCCTGCGGCACGTCGCCCAGGCGCAACAGGCCGTCGGTCAGCGTCCCGGTCTTGTCGAAGACCACGGTGTCGATGTCGGCCAGACGTTCCAGAGCGGTGCCGTCCTTGACCAGCATCCCCTGCCGGAACAGACGCCCGGCGGCGGCAGTGGACACCGCCGGCACGGCAAGGCCCAGCGCGCAGGGACAGGTGATGATGAGGGTGGCGATGGCCACGTTCAGCGCGTGCCGCAGATCGCCGTCATAGACCATCCAGGCGGCGAAGGCGGCGAAGGCCAGGATATGCACCACCGGCGCATAGACCCGCGCCGCGCGGTCGGCCATGGCGGTGTAGCGGTTGCGCGCCGTCTCGGCCGCGTCGATCATCGTGACCATGCGGTTGAGCGCGGTGTCGGCGCCAACGGCGGTCACGCGCACCTCCAGTGGGCCGGTCAGGTTGACCTCGCCCGCCGCGACGGCGCCGCCAGGGGCGACGGCCGCCGGCAGGCTCTCGCCGGTCAACAGCGCGCGGTCGAGGTCGCTGCGCCCCGTCATCACCATACCGTCGGCCGGGATGCGGCCGCCCGGGCGCACGCGCACCACATCGCCGACGCGCAGCGCGGCGAGGTCCACCGTCTCGGCCCCGTCCGTCGTCAGGCGCTCGACACGCGGCACCTCCAGCGCAGCCAGGTCGGCGGCGGCCGAGCGGGCGGCGGCCCGGGTGCGGTGGTCGAGATAGCGGGCGATCAGCAGAAAGAACGTCAGCGACAGCGCGGCGTCGAAATAGGCGTGCCGCCCGCTCATCGCGGTCTCGTAGACCGACAGGCCCACGGCCAGGATCAGCGCCAGGCTGATCGGCACCTCCATCACCAGCCGCCGCGCCTTGAGCCCGGTCCAGGCCGCCGCATAGAACGGCTGTCCGGCGAAGGCCACGGCGGGCAGGGCGATGGCGGCCGAGATCCAGTGGAACATGTCGCGGGTGGCGTCGGTCGCGCCCGACCAGACCGCCACGCTGAGCAGCATGACGTTCATCATGGCAAAGCCCGCGACGGCCAGCCGCACCATCAGCGCCCGGCCCGCGGGGTCGCGGTCGCTGTCCAGCGCGGCGCGGTCCATCGGCAGCGCCTCGAACCCCGCGGCCTCCAGCGCCTCGACCAGCGGTTCGGGCGCCATGCCCCGCGGCCCCCAGACCGAGACCTGGCGGCGGCTGAGGTTGACCCGCGACCCCTCGACCTGGGGCAGGCCGGCCAGCGCCGCCTCGACCCCGCCGATGCACGCGGCGCAGTGGATGCCGGGCAGCGCCAGGATCAGCTCGGCCGGACGGTCCGGCACCGCCGCCCGGACCGCGGGCGCGATGACGCATCCCGGGCAGGCGGCGAAGGAGGGGGTCTCGGCGAGCGTCATGGGGGGCGGACCTCGAACGGGGCGGTCAGGGGCGGCGCACGGTCAGGGGCAGGCGGCGGCGAAAGTTCGTGCCGTCCTCGGCCACCATCGCCAGGCGCAGGTTCCAGTAGCCGGGCTCCAGCGGCGTCTCGGCCACCAGGTCGGTGCCGGTCCAGCGGAACTCGGGCGTGCGGTCGTCGCCCGTGTGGGTGGCGCGGCCCAGGATGCCCGACACCTCCACCGGCCGCACCGGCCGCCCCTCGGTGTCGCGGATGCTGAGCGTCACGCCGCGGGCGTCGGCCTCGGCCGCCACGTCCCAGCGCAGGGCGTCCTGGGCCCTGCGCTCGGCCTCGAACTTCTGACTGGCGACGTAGGAGTTCTTGGTCTCCAGCCCCGGGAACGTCGCCACCGCCTGGAACGCCAGGGTCAGATTGACGGCGATGATCACGGCGAACCCGCCGCAGGTGATGGCCAGCATGTGCCAGCCGGTGAACTTGCGGGTCATTCGGTGCCCCTTCCATTAAAGACGGTGTCGACAAAGGCGCGATCTTGGCTCGTCAGGTCCTCCACCCAAAAGCGGAACTCGACCCGGTCCATCTCGGCCGCGGGATCCTGCGCCCGCGCGGTGACGTAGACGCGCTGGAGCAAGGTTTCGTTGGCGGGCACAACGACGTTGCGCTCGGCCGTCCCTTCGAGGTCGATGCGCAGGATCTCGTCGGAGACGAGGCTCAGGTGGAACGGCTTGTCCTCGCCGGCCATGTTGCGCAGCCGCACGTCGTAGATGTTGCGCACCGACCCGTCCGATAGGGTGACGTAGGTGGGATTGCGCACCGGCGAGACGGTCATGTCGATGGGCTGCCGGACGAACAGCGCCACGACGAGGCCGATGCCGATGAGCGCGTAGATCGCGGTGTAGAGGATCGTGCGCGGGCGCAGGACGTGGTGCCAGATCGGCCGCGGTGCGTTGCCCGCACGTTCGCGCGGCTCGTCGGACAGGGCCAGATAGTCGATCAGCCCCCTGGGCTTGCCGATCTTGGCCATCACGTCGTCGCAGGCGTCGATGCACAGAGCGCAGGTGATGCACTCCATCTGCTGGCCGTCGCGGATGTCGATGCCCATGGGGCAGACGTTGACGCAGGCCATGCAGTCGATGCAGTCGCCCAAAGGCTGCACCTCGGCCGTGCCGCCATGGGTCGAGATCGGGCGGCCGTGATCGGGGCCTTCGGGCAGATCCTCCTCGGGCACGGCATAGGCCGTGGCGGCCTGGGCGGTGGCTGCGGCGCGGGCGCCCTTGCGGTGCTTGCCGCGCGGTTCGCCCCGCCAGTCGCGATAGCCGACGGTCAGCGTGTCGCTGTCCATCATCGCGCCCTGGATTCGCGGCCAGGGGCACATGTAGATGCACACCTGCTCGCGCATGAAGCCACCGAAGATGAAGGTCGTGGCCGTCAGGATGCCGATGGTGGCGTAGGCCACCGGGTGCGCGTCGAAGGTGACGAGGTCCACCGCCAACTGCGGCGCATCAGTGAAATAGAACACCCAGGCGCCGCCGGTGGCGATCGCGATCAAGAGCCAGACCAGGTATTTGGTCGCGCGCAGGCGGATCTTGCGGCCATCCATCTCTTGCCGATGCAGGCGGATGCGGGCGTTGCGGTCGCCCTCGATCCAGCGCTCCACCAGGATGAAGAGGTCGGTCCACACCGTCTGAGGGCAGGTATAGCCGCACCACACCCGGCCCAGCGCCGAGGTGAATAGGAACAGCCCCAAACCCGCCATGATCAAGAGACCCGCGACGAAGTAGAACTCGTGCGGCCAGATCTCGATCCAGAAGAAGTAGAAGCGGCGGTTGGCCAGGTCCACCAGCACCGCCTGATCTGGCAGGTTCGGCCCGCGGTCCCACCGGATCCACGGGGTGAGGTAGTAGATGCCCAGCGTCACGGCCATGATCCACCATTTGAAGGTGCGGAACCAGCCGGTCACGCGGCGCGGAAAGATCGGCTCGCGCGGGGCATAGAGGGGGGTGTCTTGATCGGTCACGAAGGACGGACTCCGAGTATGGGTTCGGTGCTAGCTAGGAGGTCGGCGCCCGCGCCGTCCTTGATGTGGATCAACAGCTTCGGGGCCGGGCCTCCGGGGCGCGGGGGGCCGCCGACGGCGCCGTCCCGGGCTTGTTGCCACGGCCGGGTGCGGTAGAACGGACCTCGACCCAGTTTACGAGGATTGCGACATGCGTTCCACCCGCCGAGCCTTCACCGTCGGCGCCGCCGCCCTGGGCCTGACGGCCTGCGTGCGCGGCGGCGGGACCGCGCCGGCCGCCCGGGCGGCCGAGCCCGAGTGGCGCGCGGCGCCCAATCCCGCCTTTGACGCTTGGGTTTCGGCGTTCCGGCCGCGCGCCGCCGCCGCCGGGATCGGCGCCCCGACGCTCGACCGTGCGCTCGCCGGGGCGGGCTATTTGCCGCGGGTGGTCGAGCGCGACCGCGCGCAGACCGAGTTCACCCGCACCCTGGAGGATTATCTCGCCATTGCCGCCTCGGACGAGCGGGTGGCGACCGGCCGGGCGATGCTGGCGCGCTATCGCCCCACGCTCGCCGCCATCGAGGCGCGCTACGGCGTGCCGGCCGAGGTGGTGACGGCGATCTGGGGGATGGAGAGCAACTATGGCGCGCGCAAGGGCACCGCGCCGGTGATCTCGGCGCTGGCGACCCTGGCCTATGACGGGCGCCGCGGCGCCTTTTTCGAAAGCCAGCTCATCGCTGCGCTGCGCATCTTGCAATCGGGCGACACCACCTACGAACGGATGACCGGGAGCTGGGCCGGCGCGATGGGCCACACCCAGTTCATCCCGACGACCTATCTGGCCTATGCGGTGGACTTCACCGGCGACGGGCGGCGGGACATCTGGGCCGACGATCCCACCGACGCGCTGGCCTCGGCGGCGGCCTATCTGTCGCGCTCGGGCTGGGTCCGGGGCGTGCCCTGGGGGGTCGAGGTGACGGGCGCAAGCGGGCAGCCCGAGGGCGCGTCCCGCACCGTTGCGGCGTGGCGGGCGGCCGGGGTCGCGCCGGTGTCGCCGGTGCCCGCGGGAGCCAGCGGTACGCTGATCCGCCCCGGCGGCGCGCGAGGGCCCGCGTTCCTGCAAATGGCGAACTTCCGCACCATCCGCCGCTACAACAACTCCACCAGCTACGTGATCGGGGTCGGGCACCTGTCGGACCGCATCGCCGGGCGCCCCGCGATCCAGGCCGCCTTTGGTCCCGACCGCTACGGGCTGACCATCGACGACCGCAAGCGGCTGCAACGCCGCCTGACCGCGCTCGGCTACGACACCAACGGGGTCGACGGGGTTGTCGGCTCTGGCACCCAGGCGGCGATCTCGGCCTACCAGGCGGCCCAGGGCCTGCCGGTGACGGGAGAGCCCTCGGTGGCGCTCCTCCGTCGGCTCGGCTGACCGCTCCTCTGTCGCAAGGGTCTTCGAAGACCCTTGCAAGACCCTTCGAAGGGTCTTGCCCCCGCCCGGGTCAGTCCTCGAGCAGACCTCGTCCGGCGGTAAGGCCCGTTCATGGCTCGGCCGACAGTGTCGACCGGCGCAAGGTCCTTCGAAGGACCTTGCCAAGACCCTTCGAAGGGTCTTTGGCCCGACATGTGGCGGGGCTGGACGACCGGGTCAGACAGAAACGTTTCGGGTGCCGGGTGCCGGGAGTCTGGGGCGCTCGGTTTCCTTGCCCGGACCGGCCGCAAGGCGGGCAGCGCCGCCATCGTCGCTCGGACCGGTGCGGCGCGACGATGACAACCCCGCCCCAACGGGACGGTGCTGCGCTCTGCCTGCGGCGGCGGGCCGCCGACGATGGCCCAACTGAGAGCCCGGCCGGGTCGCGCGCCCGCTCTGCGAAACGGAGAAGGGCCGGTCCCGGGGACCGGCCCTTCATCTTTGTCCGTCGGGGGAAGGCCCCCGGCGCGGAGGGTCACTCCGCCACGGTCTCCTCGCCGCCGCCCAGCTGGTGGACATAGGCCGCGACCGCGTTCACCTGGGCGTCGCCCAGACGCTCGCCCCAGGGCGGCATCACCCCGAAGCGGGAGTAGGTGATCGTCTCGGTCAGCCGCTCTTCGCTGCCGCCGTAGAGCCAGATCGCGTCGGTGAGGTTCGGCGCGCCCAGATCGGTCATGCCGGTGCCGTCCTCGCCGTGGCAGGCCGAGCACTGATCGAGGAAGATCGTCGCGCCCGCCTCGGCCAGCGCCGCGTCGTGGTCGCCGCCCGACAGGCTCTGCACGTAGGCCACGACCTGGCCGATCTCCTCGGTCGACAGGATGTCGCCGAAGGCCGGCATCTCGGACCAGCGCGCGTCGGGGTCGGTCTCGTTGCGGATGCCGTGGCGGACCGTATAGGCGATCTCGTCGATGGTGCCGCCCCAGAGCCAGTCGTCGTCGAGGAGGTTGGGATAGCCCGCCGCCTGCGCCCCCGCCGCGCCCGATCCGTGGCACTGCGAACAGTTGTTGGCGAAGACCGAGGCGCCGGCCGACACCGCGAAGCGCTCGAGCGGCTCGTTCTGCGACAGCGAGGCCAGCTCGATGGTCGCCAGTTCGCTGACCAGCGCCTGGTTGGCGGTCTCGACGGCGGCGATCTCCTCGGCCACCTCGGCGCGGGTGGAGTAGCCCAACAGACCGCTCGTCGCCGACGACACCAGCGGCCAGGCGGGGAACAGGATCGTGTAGATCAGGCCCCAGACCACCGTGCCGTAGAAGGTCCACAGCCACCACCGCGGCAGCGGGTTGTTCAGCTCTTCGATCCCGTCCCAGGTGTGGCCTGTGGTTTCGACGCCGGTGATCTCGTCGACGGGCTTTTTCTTGGTTTCATCGGCCATTGCGTCAGGCCTCCTTGAGGAAGTCGGGGACCGCGCGGCAGTTGCAGGTATCGCACTGCTTGTCGCAGTCGTCCGCGTCCGGGGCGGTTTCGTGGCGGAAGGGGATCTGGGAGGCATCGCGATGGGTGTCGCGGCTGCCTGGCCGGAAGGCCCAGACCCAGGTTCCGAGGAAGAAGATCAGCATCGCCAGGAGCATCCAGCTGTCTGCGATCTCGCGCAGGAGAGAGTATTTTTCCACGATCGTCCCTCCTTACCGGCTCTCGTCGGGCGTGAAGGTGGAGAAGTCCACCAGCGTGCCCAGCATTTGCAGATAGGCGATGAGCGCATCCATCTCGCTGATCCCCGGCTGGCTGTCGAAGTTGCGCACCTGTGCGCCGGGATAGCGTTCCACCAGCGCGTCCCAGTCGCTGTCCGCGTCGGCCTGGGCGCGGAAGTCCGCGACCGCGTTCTCGATCATGTCCTCGGTGTAGGGAACGCCGACCATGCGGTGGGTCTCCAGCAGGTCCTGGATATAGGTCGGCTGCACCAGCGTATCGGCCAGGAAGGCGTACTTTGGCATCACCGACTCGGGCACCACCGACTGCGGGTCCATGAAGTGGTCCACGTGCCAGGCGTCCGAGTAGCGGCCGCCGACGCGGGCGAGGTCGGGCCCCGTCCGCTTGGACCCCCACTGGAACGGATGGTCGTACATCGACTCCGCGGCGAGGCTGTAGTGGCCGTAGCGCTCGACCTCGTCCCGCATGGGACGGATCATCTGGCTATGGCACACGTAGCATCCCTCGCGGATGTAGATGTCGCGCCCGGTCAACTCCAGTGGGGAGTAGGGCCGCACCCCGTCCACCTCCTCGATGGTGTTTTCGAGGTAGAACAGGGGGGCGATCTCGACGATGCCGCCGATGGTCACCACCAGGAAGCTGAAGATCAGCAGCAGCGTCGGCGATTTCTCGAGGATCGCATGCTTCTGGATCATCTTGGAGTGGTGCGGCAGTTCGTTGGGGATCCCGCCGTCCGACAGGGTCGTGACCTTGGGATCCTTTTCGGGATCGGTGATTTTTTCGTTGTCAGCCATTGATTTCGATCCTTATTCGGCGGGCTGCACGGTGGGTGCGTCCGCGGCGGGTTGCCGCCCACGGATCGTCATCCAGATGTTCCAGGCCATGATCAGAGCGCCCGCGAGGTAGAGAACCCCGCCCAGAGCCCGGACCACGTACATCGGGAACTTGGCTTCGACGGTGTCGGCGAACGAGTTCACCAGGAACCCTTGCGCGTCGACTTCGCGCCACATCAGCCCCTCCATGATGCCGGTCACCCACATCGCCGCCGCGTAGAGGACGATGCCGATGGTGGCGAGCCAGAAGTGCCAGTTGATCGCCGGCACCGAATACATCGCCTGGCGGCCCCACAGACGCGGCACCAGGAAGTAGAGCGCGCCGAAGGTGATCATGCCGTTCCAGCCCAGGGCGCCGGAGTGCACGTGGCCGATGGTCCAGTCGGTGTAGTGGCTGAGCGAGTTGACCGCGCGGATCGACATCATCGGACCCTCGAAGGTCGACATGCCGTAGAACGCGAGGCTGATCACCATCATGCGGATGATCGGGTCGGTGCGGAGCTTGTCCCAGGCGCCTTGCAGCGTCATCAGGCCGTTGATCATGCCGCCCCAGGAGGGCATCCACAGGATCACCGAGAACACCATGCCCAGCGTCGACGCCCAGTCGGGCAGCGCGGTGTAGTGCAGGTGGTGCGGACCGGCCCAGATATACAAGAAGATCAGCGCCCAGAAGTGGATGATCGACAGCTTGTAGCTGTAGACCGGGCGGCCGGCCTGCTTTGGCACGAAGTAGTACATCATGCCCAAAAAGCCCGCGGTCAGGAAGAAGCCCACGGCGTTGTGGCCATACCACCACTGCACCATGGCGTCCTGCACGCCCGAGAAGAGGATCACCGACTTGGAGCCGAAGATGCTGACGGGGATGGTCAGGTTGTTGACCACGTGCAGCATCGCCACCGTCACGATGAACGACAGCAGGAACCAGTTGGCGACGTAGATGTGTTTCTCTTTTCGGGTGAAGAGCGTGCCCATGAACACGGCGAGGAACGCGACCCAGACGATGGTGAGCCAGAGGTCCACATACCACTCGGGTTCGGCGTATTCCTTGGACTGCGTCGCACCGAGGAGATAGCCGGTGGCGGCCAGCACGATGAACAGGTTGTAGCCCCAGAACACGAACCAGGCGAGATTGCCGCCCCAGAGCCGCGTGCCGCAGGTCCGCTGAACGATGTAGAAGGACGACATGATCAGCGCGTTGCCGCCGAAGGCAAAGATCACCGCAGAGGTGTGCAGCGGGCGCAGGCGGCCGAAGTTGGTGAACGGCTGTCCCCAGTCGAAGTTCAGCGCCGGAAAGGCGAGCTGGAACGCGATGAACGTCCCCGCCAAGAAGCCGATGACGCCCCAAAAGGCGGTGGCGATCGCCCCATAGCGGATCACGTCGTCCATGTATCCGGTGGGCGGCCCGGCGGCGTCGACCGTCTTGGGCTCGTCGGTGCTGCGCAGCACGTAGACGAACGCGATGGCGGCGATGACCATGATCAGGATCATGTGCACCGTGTAGGCCAGGTCGCGCCCGTAGTTGGCGGCGATTGCGGCAAGCAGCGCCACCGCCGCCAGCGCAATCAGTTTCACGTAGTTCATGTCAAGCGTCCCTCATTGCCGTCCGCGCACGGGAGAGCCCGCGCACGGAGTCGCTGATGGGACGCTTATGGGCGCTGGGCGCGCCAGCGGTCCTTGATCCAGGTCAAGCTTTCCGCATCGCGGCATTGGCCCGCGGCGGGCCTCTCCGCTCTGCGAAGAGGGTGTTAAAATAACGTGAAATCAGAGGGTTGTCAGGCGAGCATTCCGCCGTCGGTGTCGTCGCCGGTCTCTAGGATCAGCGCGTCGAGGTCGGGGATATGGACCCGCCTCTTGCCCTCCAGGACGATCAGGCCGTCCTTGCGCAGATTGGTGAACTGGCGGCTCACCGTCTCGATCGTCAGGCCCAGGTAGTTGGCGATCGCCTCGCGCGTCAGCGGCAGGTCGAAGGTCACCTGCCCGGTGAAGCGCCGGGCGTCCAGCGCCGCCATCCGCCGCGCGATCATCGTCAGGAGGCTCGCGATCTTCTCCCGCGCCGTCTTGCGGCCGAGGAGCAGCATCCACTCCCGCGCCGCGTCCAGCTCGTCCAGCGTCATCTCCAAGAGGCGCTGGCCGATATGCGGCATCTGCTGGATCAACTGCTCGAAGGGGCGGCGACGGAAGCAGCACAGCACCATCTCGGTCGTGGCCACCACGTCATAGCTCGCCTCGGACCGCCCCGGCCGGCCGATGAAGTCGGCGGGCAAGAGCAGGCCGACCATCTGCACCCGCCCGTCGGGCATCGTCTGTTCCTGGGTCGCCACGCCGGTCACCACGGACGCGACGAAGTCGGTGGTCTGTCCGGCCAGCACGATGGTGTCGCCGGCGGCGACGGTGCGGTAGAACTTCACCGAGTCCAACTCGTCCCGCTCGCCGGCGTCGCAGCGCGAACAGACCGCCCGATTGCGGATCGGGCAGGTGGGACAGCCTTCATTCTTCAACAGCGGCACGGACATAGCGGGCAGCCTATCCGGCCCGCGCGGCGATGCAACCGCGATCGCCAACCTGCGATGATTCTGCGCAGTCTGCCCTCTGCGCGGCGCCGCGGCCGTTTCGGGCCGGGGCGGCCGGTCTGCCACCTTGAATCCCGGCCCCAAAGACGCCCATAATCCGCGCCAATGATAAAACCAGGGAGACGACTATGCTTCGATTGACCGCACTGACCGCGGCGCTCATGGCGACGACCGCCATCGGCGTATCCGCCGAGACGCTGCGCTGGGCCCGCGCCGGGGACGCTCTGACGCTCGATCCGCACGCCCAGAACGAGGGCCCGACCAGCGCTCTGGCGCACCAGATCATGGAGCCGCTGGTGATGCGCGACATGACCGGCGCCATCGTGCCCGCGCTCGCCACCGAGTGGATGCCCAGCGAGGATGATCCCAACGTATGGGTCTTCAAGCTCCGCGAGGGCGTCACCTTCCACGACGGGGCCGCGTTCGACAGCGAGGACGTGAAGTTCTCTCTCGACCGGGCGATGACCCCGGATTCGGACTACAAGGAGTTGCTGGCCTCGGTCGTCGAGGTGCGGGCGCCCGATCCGATGACGATCGAGATCGTGACCGACGGTCCCAACCCGATCATGCCCAACAACCTCACCAACCTGTTCATCATGGACAAGGACTGGTCCGAGGCCAACAACGCGGTCAAGGTGCAGGACTACGAGGGCGGCGAGGACACCTTTGCGGCCAAGAACGCCAATGGCACCGGGCCCTACAAGCTGGTGAGCCGCGAGCCCGACGTGAAGACGGTGCTGGAGATCAACGAGGACTACTGGGGCGCGGGCGAGTTCCCCATGGACGTGACCGAGATCGTCTATACCCCGATCCAGAACGCCGCGACGCGGGTGGCGGCGATGCTGTCGGGCGAGGTGGACTTCATCCAGGACGTGCCGGTCCAGGATCTCCAGCGCGTCGCCGACGCCGACGGTCTGGACGTCCGCACCGCGCCGCAGAACCGGGTGATCTTCTTCGGCATGAACATGGGCGATGCGGATCTGGGCAATGACAACGTCGACGGCGCCAATCCGCTGGCCGACGTCCGGGTGCGCAGGGCGATGAACATGGCGATCAACCGCGAAGCGATCCAACAGGTCGTGATGCGGGGCCAATCCGACCCCGCCGGCATGATCGCGCCGCCCTTCGTCAACGGCTGGACCGAAGAGATGGACGCGTCTTCCGTCACCGACGTAGAGGGCGCCAAGGCGCTGATGGAGGAGGCGGGCTATGCCGACGGTTTCTCGATCCAGCTCGACTGCCCCAACGATCGCTACATCAACGACGAGGCGATCTGTCAGGCCGCCGTGGGGATGCTGGCGCAGATCGGCATCACGGTGAACCTGGACGCCAAGCCCAAGGCTCAGCACTTCCCGCTGATCAACAACCTCGAAACCGACTTCTACATGCTGGGCTGGGGGGTTCCGACCTACGACTCGGAGTACATCTTCAACTTCCTCGTCCACACCAAGGGCGAGAAGTACGGCTCGTGGAACGCCACGCGCTACTCCAACCCCGACCTCGACGCCCAGATCGTGGCGCTGGCCTCGGAGACGGACCTGGAAAAGCGCAACGAGATGATCGGCGAGATCTGGCAGGTGGTGCAGGATGAGGCGCTCTATGTGCCGATCCACCACCAGGTGCTGAACTGGGGGATGAAGTCCGACATCGAAACGGTCGTCGCCCCCGACGACACGCCGAAGTTCAAGTACTTCTCCATGGCGCGGTCGTAATCCGCGCCCCGTAACCGGTCCCGGGCAAGGTCCGGGACCGCCAGCGACGCCGCCCGAGGCCCCGGCCCGGGCGGCGTTTTTCGTTGCATGCCCCTCGCCACCTCCAAGTCGCACCCCTGTGCGCCCGTCGCGTGGCGCGCCCGGGTTCGGCCATGGGCGATCTCCCGCCCATCTGCTGCGCCCGCGGACCCTTCGGCCCCACCCGGCGTTGCAGAGCAAAGGCCGGGCGTCCCGGCGCAAGGGAAGAGTTCACCATGCTTAGCCATACTTTGAAGTCCACGACGGCCATCGCCGTGTCGCTCGCGTTGATCCTGCCGGCGCCGGTCCTGGCCCAGTCCGACACCGCGCCCGACGATCCGTGCGCCGCGCTCGAAAGCGCCGTGGGCGAGGCGGGGGCCCAACTCCGCGCCGCGTGTGAAGCCGCGCGGGCGAACCAGGCGGCCCCGGCGGAGGAAGCCCCGGCCGAAGAGGCCCCCGTGGACGAAGCCCCGGCCGAGGAGACTCCCGCCGAAGAGGCCCCCGCCGAGGAGGCCGCCGCCGAGGAGACCCCCACGGAGGAGGCTCCTGCCGAGGAGACCGCCGCCGAAGAGACCCCGGCCGAGGAGGCTCCGGCCGAGGAGGCCGCCGCCGAAGAGACTCCTGCCGAAGAGACTCCTGCCGAGGAGGCTCCGGCCGAGGAGGCCGTCGCCGAAGAGACCCCGGCCGAAGAGGCTCCCGCCGAGGGGACCGTTGCCGAAGAGACCCCCGCAGAGGAAACGCCCTCGGGCACCGAAGCCGCTGAGGCCGAGACCGAAGCACCTGCATCCGAGGGCGACACCGAAGTGGGCCAGGAGGACACCGCCGACTCCGTCGCCGCCGCCAACGCAACGGTTGAGGCCGAGGCCCTCTCGGGCGGTGCGGCGGCCGATACGCAGGCATTGACCATCACCGATGAAAATGCGCGCTCCAGCGACGAAGCCTTCGAGACCGAAGCCGCGACGGCCGCCGAGACCGGCGGCGGCGACGGCGGCGGCCTGTCGACCCTGGAGAAATTCGCCATCGGTGCGGTGGGTGCCGCCGCTATCGGCGCGCTCCTGAACCAGGGCGAAAAGGTCGTGTCGAACACCGGCGACCGCGTGGTCGTGCAGCGGCAGAACGGCGACTACTACGTGCTCAAGGACGACGGCGCGCTGGTGCGGCGCCCGGGCACCGAGGTCCAGGTCGAGAGCTTCGCCGACGGCTCCAGCCGCGAGGTCGCGACCCGCGCCGACGGCACGCGTATCGTCACCATCCGCAGCTCCAACGGCCAGATCCTCCAGCGCACGCGCATCCTGCCCGACGGGCGCGAGGTCGTGTTGATCGACGACACCGCCGAGATCGCCGCGGTGGAGACGGCCGACCTGGCCGCCACGCCCGCCCCCGCGCCGTCGAGCCGGGTGGCCGGGACCGACACCGAGGCCCTGCGCGCCGCGCTGATGGCCGAAGCGGGGATCGACCGGCGCTATTCCCTGCGTCAGATCCGCGACATCCGCGCGGTGCGGGCGCTGGCGCCGGAGTTGGTGCTCGACACTGTGACCTTCGACACCGGGTCGGCCGTGATCACGCCCAGTCAGGCCGAAGAGCTGTCGGCCCTGGGGCGGGCGATGACCGCGGCCATCGACGAGAACCCCGGCGAGGTCTTCCTCATCGAGGGGCACACCGACGCCGTGGGCGGCGCGGCCATGAACCTCGCGCTCTCCGACCGGCGGGCCGAGTCGGTGGCTCTGGCGCTGAGCGAGTATTTCGACGTGCCGCCGGAGAACATGGTGGTTCAGGGCTACGGCGAATCGAACCTCAAGATCGCCACCCAGGGCGCCGAGCGGGAGAACCGCCGCGCCGCCGTGCGCCGGATCACCCCGCTCCTCCAGACCGCCGCGGTGAAATGATCGCGGAGCGTCTCGTCGGCGCTTAACGCGCCGTTAAGGGGCGGCGGGCCATAGAGGTGGAATGACGGCTCTCGACTGTTCTCCGCCCGGCCCGCCGCCCGCGCCCTCCGTCCCCGACCGGCTGATGGAGCTGGCGAACCAACTCGCGGCGAGTCAGTTCGCCGCCTTTCGCGAGCTCTATGCGGGGGCGGGGGTGTGCCCGCCGCTGTTGTCCTGGGCCGTGGACCCCGAGGCGGCGCGCAGTCCCGACATCCTGGAGTTCGATCGCATCTCGGAGCCCATGTGCGACGCCCGCGGCCGTATCCTGCACGACCGATTCGACCTCGCCGCCTTCGGCGATCTGACGGGGCTCCTGACCGTGGTGCGGGCCGACGCCGACCACATGGTGTTCACCTACGACCACTACGGCGGCGACATCGCCGCGGTCTGGGGCCGCACGATGCAGGGGCGCTCCACGGCCGAGTTCCAGGGGCCGATGGCCGACGGGGTGACGGCGCTCTACATGGCCGCGGCGCTGCGCGGTGAGCGGGCGCTCAGCGTCAATCGGCCCCCGGGCCAGGTGTTCGTCCGCGACTGGCGGGTCTACATCGTCCCGATGATCGACGACGACCAGACCGTCGTGGGCTTTGTCTCGCTGAATCTGCCGGAGACCCCCTTTGCCCGCGGGCTCGACCTGGTGCCTTGGCCGACCGTGGTGTGCGACGCGGAGGGGACGGTGCATCTGGCCAATCGCGCCGCCCACGCCGCCTGGGCCGACCCAGCGCACCGGGGCCCCTTGCCGCCCTGGGGCACGCTCGCCGACGCCCTCGGCGCGGTCTGGGAACCGCCGGTCCCCGCCGACGCCCTGGCGGAGGGCGCGCAGGCCATCGCGATCCGCCTGGAGCGCCGGGACGGCCGGCCGGCGGTCCACGCCACGCTCAGCGGCGTGATGCATCACGAGCGAGCGTTCTATGTCCTGATCTGCACGCCGGGATGACCGGGCGATCCGCCCACGCTTGACCGACCGGCAGGGGTGGGGCAGACCGTTGGGATGCTCGCTTACGTCATCCGCCGCGTGTTCCAGTCGCTGATCGTGCTGCTCGTGGTCGGGCTGGTCGCCTTTTCCATGTTCCGCTTCGTGGGCGATCCGGTGGACAACATGCTGGGGCAGGAGCGCACCCAGGCGGATATCGAGCGCCTGCGCACCCAACTGGGCCTGGATCAGCCGTTCCCCGTCCAATACTGGAAGTTCCTGATGAACGCGGCCCAGGGCAACTTTGGCGTCAGCTACCGCCAGGGCCGGCCGGTTTCCGACATCATCGCCGAGCGGGCGCCCGCGACGTTGGAGCTGGCAGCGGTCTCGGGCCTTTTTGCCATCGGGCTCGGGATCGCGCTGGGCATCTTCACGGCGATCCGACGACGAGGGATCGCAGCGAACCTGATCATGACGCTCAGTCTGATCGGCGTGTCGCTGCCCACCTTCCTCATCGGTATCCTGCTGATCTATGTGTTCTCGGTGGAGTTGGACCTGCTGCCGTCCTTTGGCAGGGGGGACACGGTCGACCTGGGCTGGTGGACCACCGGGTTCCTGACCCAGAGCGGGCTCGTCGCGCTGATCCTGCCGTCGATCACGCTGGGCCTCTACCAGATGACGCTGATCATGCGGCTGGTGCGGTCCGAGATGCTGGAGGTCCTGCGCCAGGACTACATCCGCTTTGCCCGCGCCCGGGGGCTGAAGGAGCGGGCGGTGAACTTCCGCCACGCGCTCAAGAACACGCTGGTGCCGGTGATCACGGTGACCGGCCTGCAACTGGGTTCGATCATCGCGTTCGCCATCATCACCGAGACGGTGTTCCAATGGCCGGGCGTGGGCCTGTTGTTCATCAACGCGATTCAGTTCGTCGACATCCCCGTCATGGCCGCCTACCTGATGCTGATCTCGGTGATGTTCGTGGCCATCAACCTGATCGTCGACCTGCTCTACTTCGCCATCGACCCGCGACTGCGCATCGACGGGAGGCACGCGTGACCGGCATCCCCGACACCGAACTGCCGAGCGACCGCCCCGACGTCCTGCCGCCGTCGCGGCTGCGCCGGGCCTGGGACAGCGATTTCGCCTTCAAGTTCCGCCGCTCGCCCGTCGCCGTCGTCTCGGCGGCGGTGGTGGCGTTTCTCGTGCTCGCGGCGCTCTTCGCTCCGCTGATCGCGCCTTACGACCCCTTCAACCCGGCGTCGCTGAACCTAATGAACGGTTTCACCGCGCCGATGGAGCCCAACGCCTTCACCGGCGACGTGTTCTGGATGGGCACCGACGACCAGGGGCGCGACGTGTTCTCGACGATCCTCTACGGGATGCGCATCTCGCTCTTCGTCGGCTTTGCCGCGGTCATGCTGGCCATGCTGATCGGCGTCACCGTCGGGCTGCTGGCGGGCTATGTCGGCGGGTGGACCGAGACGCTGATCATGCGCGTGGCCGACGTCCAGCTCACCTTCCCCGCGATCCTGGTGGCGATGCTGATCTTCGGCGTGGCCAAGGGCTTTACCCCCGTCGAATACCGCGACCAGATGGCGATTTGGGTGCTGATCCTGGCCATCGGCCTGAGCGATTGGGTGCAGTTCGCGCGCGTCGTCCGCGGCGCCACCCTGGTGGAAAAGAACAAGGAATACGTCCAGGCCGCCCGCCTCATCGGGCGCAAGGGGCCGGCGATCATGCTGCGCCACATCCTGCCCAACGTGTTGTCGCCCGTCCTGGTGATCGCAACGATCAGCCTGGCGCTGGCCATCATCGCCGAGGCGACCCTGTCGTTTCTGGGCGTGGGCGCGCCGCCGACGCAGCCGTCTCTGGGCACCCTGATCCGCATCGGCCAGGGGTTCCTGTTCTCGGGAGAGTGGTGGATCCTGCTGTTCCCTGCCGCGACGCTCCTGGCGCTGGCGCTCAGCGTGAACCTCTTGGGCGACTGGCTGCGGGACGCGCTGAACCCGCGGTTGAAGTAGCCGCGCGGTCAGCGCCGGTCGCCGTCCAGCACCGGCTCGGCCAGCAGCTCCTCGATGAACAGCGACAGAAGTTGCAGGCGCCCCGACACGCCCGCCTTGCGGTAGACCGCGGCGGCCTGAGCCTTGACCGTGCCCTCGGCCGACCCGCGGGCGGCGGCGATCTCGGCCACCGACAGGCCCTTGATCGCCAGGAGCGCGACGTCGCTTTCGGCCGGGGTGAGGCCCCACGCCTCGAAATGGGTCTCGATCAGGTCGGCGAACCTGCCGGAGGCGACCGCGATCTGGTCGGCCATGCGGCGATGGCGGCGGGTTAGCCGGGCGATCTCGCGCGCGATGAAGACGACGCCCACCATCAGCGCAGCGGCCACGAAATACTCGAACGCGTCGAGGTTCCGCAGTCCGGTCTCGGCCTGGAGCCCGAGAAAGTCGAGAACCGCATCGAGCGCAAAGAAGACGGCGCAGAACGACTGCACCGCCAGGAGCGTCCAGAGCAGGGAGAGACGTCTCCCTCCCCGCCGCGAGGTGGGCTCAGTCGTCGTCATCCTCCTCCTCGGTTTCGACGCCCAGGACGGTGCCGTCGGCGGCCAGCGTCAGCTCGACCTCGGTGCCGTCGAAGAGCGCCTCGACCTCGATTTCCCCGTCCTCGACCTCGATTTCGGTAACGGTATAGCCCTCGGTGGCCAAGGCCGCACGCATTTCGTCCAGATCGACGGGCAGGGCGGTGCCTTGGGTCACGGCGGCGATGGCGCCGACGGGGATCAGGGCGGCCAAAAGGACGGGGGCCAGCGTGGTGCGAAAGGTCATGTCGTGTCTCCTATGGTCGGGTTGCGATGCGCCGCCGTCTGTCGGCGACGCTTCCGATCTGAGGCGCCGAGGACCGCAGCGGTATCGGCTTTGGGTGCCGTGCCAGGCGGCCTCGGCCGAAGGTTTAGGCGGTGCCGAGCCGTGCCGGCCCGCCCGCCACCCCCTGGCCGGGCGATCGGGCTGCCGTTTTTCGGGTGCCGGGGCGGACTGCCGGGGCCGCGGCGCTTGCGGCGCGTGCGCGCATGCCGCAAAAACGTTGGAACGCCAGCCCGCCCCGAGGTGCCGCCTTGAGCCAGCCCCCCGTCCTCGCCGTCCGCAACCTCGTGGTCGAGATCCCCACCCGCGGCGGCATCGTGCGGCCCGTCGACGGGGTCAGCTACACCATTGCCGCGGGCGAAATCCTGGGCGTCGTGGGCGAGAGCGGGGCGGGCAAGTCGATGACCGGCAACGCGGTGATCGGCCTCCTCGACCGTCCGGCGCGGATCGCGGGGGGCGAGATCCACCTCAACGGTGCGCGGATCGACGGCCTGACCCTGGCCCAGCTCCGGCGGCTCAGGGGCAAGGAGATCGGCATGGTGTTCCAGGATCCGCTGACCTCGCTGAACCCGCTCCTGCCCATCGGCGACCAGTTGACCGAGACGATCCTGGCGCATCTGCCCGTGGGCCAGGCCGAGGCGCGGCGGCGCGCGGTGGCGGCGCTGGACGAGGTCGGCATCCCCGCGGCCGCCGAGCGCATCGGCAGCTATCCGCACGAGTTCTCGGGCGGGATGCGGCAGCGGGTGGTGATCGCGCTCGCCCTCTGCGCCGAGCCGTCCCTGGTCATCGCCGACGAGCCGACGACCGCGCTCGACGTCAGCGTCCAGGCGCAGATCATCGCGCTGTTGAAACGGCTGTGCCGCGACCGGGGCACGGCGGTGATGCTGGTCACCCACGACATGGGCGTGATCGCCGAGACCGCCGACCGTGTGGCGGTGATGTATGCCGGGCGGCTGGCCGAGCTTGGGCCGGTGCGCGAGGTGCTGACCGCGCCGCGGCATCCGTACACCGCCGGTCTCATGGGCTCGACACCCCTGGCGTCCAAGGGGCAGCGGCGGCTGCACCAGATTCCCGGCGCCATGCCGCGGCTTCACGCGATCCCGCCGGGCTGCGCCTTTCACCCCCGCTGCGACCGCGCCGCCGAGCGCTGCCGCGCGGATCCCGGGCCAACGCTGAAATCCTGCGACGGCCGCGCGGCGTGCTGGTTCCCCATCGCCCAGGACGAGGCTGTGGCATGACCGCTCTGGTCCGCGTCCGTGACCTCAGCCGCACCTTCGACGTGTCCAAACCTTGGCTGAACCGCCTCTTGGAGAGGCTGCCCAAGCGGCTGTTGACCGCGGTGTCCGACGTGAGCTTCGACATCGAAGAGCGCAGCGTCTACGCCCTGGTGGGGGAAAGCGGGTCGGGCAAGTCGACCATCGGCCGCATGATCGTTGGGCTGATGACGCCCTCGGACGGGACGGTCGAGATCGAGGGCGTCGACCTGATGCGCGAGACCGATACGGCCCGCCTGCGCGAGGTCCGCTCGGACATCCAGATGATCTTCCAAGACCCCTACGCGTCGCTCAATCCGCGGTGGAAGGTGCGCGACATCATCGCCGAGCCGGTGGCGGCCAAGGGCGGCGCGACCCGGGGCCTGGCCGAACGCCTGCTGGAACAGGTGGGCCTGTCGGCGGCGGACGCCGACAAGTTCCCCCATGAGTTCTCCGGCGGTCAGCGACAGCGGATCTGCGTGGCCCGGGCGCTCGCCTCCGAGCCGCGATTGATCGTCTGCGACGAGCCGACCAGCGCCCTGGACGTCAGCGTGCAGGCGCAGGTGCTGAACCTCATGAGCGACCTCAAGGACGAGTTTGGCCTGACCTATCTCTTCATCAGCCACGACCTCACGGTGGTGCAGCACATGGCCGACACCATCGGCGTTCTGTATCTGGGCCGCCTGGTCGAGGAGGCCGATCCCGACACGCTGTTCGACACGCCGCGCCATCCGTATACGCAGATGCTGTTGGAGGCGGCGCCGCGGATGGACGGCTTCGGTCGCGAGGTGGTGCCGCCCCAGGGCGAAATCCCCGATCCCATCGACCCGCCCACCGGCTGCGCCTATCACCCGCGGTGTCCCATCGCGATCCGCCGCTGCACCGAAGAGCGGCCGGAGTTGCGCCGCATCGGTGCTGCGCGCGTCGCCTGCCACCGCGCCGAGGAGAGCGCCCGATGATCCCTATCCTGCTGCTCAACGGGCCGAACCTGAACCTGCTCGGTCAGCGGCAGCCCGAGATCTATGGCGCCGACACCCTGGCCGATGTCGAGGACCGCGCGCGCGCGCTGGGCGCAGAGTTGGGCCTGGAGGTCGAGTGCCGCCAGTCGAACCACGAGGGTCAGCTCGTCGACTGGATCCAGGAGGCGCGAGGCACCGCGCACGCCATCGTGCTGAACCCCGGCGCCTACAGCCACACCTCCATCGCCATCCTCGACGCGCTCAACGCCTTCGACGGGACGGTGATCGAGGTCCACGTGTCGAACATCCACCGGCGCGAGGCCTTCCGGCACCGCTCCTACGTCTCGCTCAGGGCCGACGGGGTGATCGCGGGCTGCGGGGTCCAAGGCTACGCCCTGGCCCTGCGCCGGGTGGCCGAGGTGTTGGCATGAAGATCGGCGGCGATACGGTGGCCAGCGTCACGGGCGGTGCCTCGGGGCTGGGCGCGGCCACGGTGCGGATGCTGACCGGGCTGGGCGCGCAGGTCCTGATCCTCGACCGCGATGCCGACCGCGGGGCTGCTCTTGCCGACGAGACGGGCGCCCGATTCCGCCCGCTCGACGTCAGCGACGCGGCCGACATCGCCGCCGCCTTTGCCGACATCGCCGAGACCGAGGGGCGGCTCGACCTGCACGTCAACTGCGCCGGGATCGCCCCCGCCGCCAAGACGATCTCGCGCGGGGAGGTGCACGACGCCTATGCCTTTGCCCGGGTGGTGGCGATCAACCTCAACGGCAGCTTCTTCTGCGCCAGCCATGCCGCGCTGATGATGGCGGCCAATCCTCCGGCCGCCCCGGACGGGGAGCGGGGCGTCATCGTCCACACCGCCTCGATCGCGGCGTGGGACGGGCAGGTGGGGCAGGCGGCCTATGCCGCGTCCAAGGGCGGGGTGGCGGGCCTGGTCCTGCCCATGGCGCGCGACCTGGCCGACAAGGGCATCCGCGTCTGCGCCATCGCGCCGGGCCTGTTCCTCACGCCGATGCTGGAGGGGTTGCCCGACGAGGTGCGCGAGAGCCTGGGCGCGCAGGTGCCCTTTCCCGCCCGCCTGGGCGATCCCGGCGACTATGCCGCCCTGGTGCGCCACATCGCCGAGAACCCGATGCTGAACGGCGAGACGATCCGCCTGGACGGCGCGATCCGCATGGCGCCGCGCTGAGCCCCGGCGGTCAGTAGATCGCCCAGACCAGGCCCAGCGTGATCGCCGGAAACATGGTCAGGATCGCCACGCGGATCAGGTCGGTCAGGACGAAGGGCGCGGCCCCGCGAAAGGTCTGGCCTATGGGCACGTCTCGCCCCGCCAACTGGTTGATCACGAACAGGTTCATGCCCACGGGCGGGGTGATCAGCCCGACCTCGACCACGATCAGGACCAGGATGCCGAACCATAGCCCGAACTCTTCGGCCGTCATGCCGAAGTCCAAGACCGAAACGATGGGAAAGAAGATCGGCACCGTCAGCAGGATCATCGACAGCGAGTCCATGACGCAGCCGAAGATGAGATAGAAGATCAGGACGACGGCGAGCACCGTCCAGGGCGAGAACCCTTGCTCCGCCACCCAGGCCGCGCCGGTCTGCGGCACCTGGGTCAGGGCCAAAAACCCGTTGAACACCGCCGCCCCCAGCACGATGAAGAAGATCATCGCCGAGTTCGACGCGGTGGCGAGGATCGCTCCGCTCAGCGCCCGCCAGGTCAGGCTGCGGCTGACGAGCGCCACTAGGCCCGTGCCTGCCGCGCCCACCGCCGCCGCCTCGGTGGGGGTGAAGACGCCCGCGTAGATGCCGCCGACGACCGCGACGAAGATCACCAGCACCGGCCAGATCGCCGCGAGGGCGCGCAGACGGGCGCCATAGCTCTGCCGCTCCAGCACCCGGTCGGCGCCCGGCACGACCCGCACCCACACCGCGATGCAGGCCATGTAGCCCAGCGCGGCCAGGATGCCGGGGATCAGCGCGGCGGCGAACAGCTTGGCGATGTTCTGTTCGGTGAGGACGGCGTAGATCACGAGGATCACCGACGGTGGGATCAGGATGCCCAGCGTTCCGCCGGCGGCCAGCGTGCCGGTGGCCAGCGACCCGGAATAGCCGTAGCGCCTGAGTTCTGGCAGGGCGACCTGGCCCATGGTCGCGGCGGTGGCCAGCGACGAGCCGCAGATCGCCCCGAACCCCGCACAGGCCCCCACCGCCGACATCGCCACGCCGCCGCGCCGGTGGCCCAGCCACGCCTCGGCCGCACGGAACAGGCCCGCCGACATCCCCGAGAGCGTCGCGAACTGCCCCATCAGCAGAAACAGCGGCACGATGGACAGCGAATAGCTGGAAAAGGTGCCGTAGACCTGGTGCTTGAGCTGGCCCAGGGTCATCAGCGTCGTGCCGGTGACGATGTAGCTGCCGCCGATCCCGACGGCCAGCATCGCCAGGCCGATGGGAACCCTGAGAAAGATCAGGATCAGCAGGACGGGAAAGGACCACAGGCCGATGTCGAGGTTGCTCACGGCGCCGCCTCTCCCCGCGCCAGCGCCCGCGCCGAGCGCAGGACGCAAAAGGCGGCGACCAGGGCAAAGGCCACTGCGCCGGCCAGCGCCGCGGCATAGGCCCACCAGACCGGCCAGCGCAGGATGAACGTGGTCTCGCCGTAGGACATCTTGTCGTCCAGCCCCAGCGCCAGCCGCCACGCGATCAGCGCCGCGGCCAGCGCCATCGCCACGTCCGCGACGAGGTCCAGGACCGCGTTGCCCCGGCGGCCGAAGGCCGGGCGGAACAGATCGACGCGCGCGTGGCCGCGGGCGTATTGGCACCAGGGCAGGCACGCGAAGACGGCGAAGGCCATGCCCATCTCGATCAGCTCGAAATCGCCGGGGATGGGCCCGAGACCCAGCGGGATCGCCGCCCGCCCGGCGATCGAGAGGCAGGTCATCGCCACGAGCGCGATCAGCACGGCACCGCCGATCAGCGCCATCGCCCGCGCCAGCGCGCCCGCACCGCGGTCCAACCGATCATACATGGCGCCCCCCTCTCGGTCCGGCGGAGATTACGCACCCGTCCCCGCCTGGCAACCCCGCGTCAGAGCGGTGCCACCGCAAACCGCGTCTCCTGGCGAAAGGTCTCGCCGGGCCCGAGCAGGATCGACGGGAACGCCGGATGCGCCGGGGCGTCGGGCCACATCTGCGGCTCGAAGGCCAGCCCGGCATAGGGCCGATAGCCGTGGCCGTGATGGGTCGGCACGTCGCCCAGGTCGATGGTCCCCATGTCGAAGACTTGCACCCCCGGCGCCGTCGTCTCGACGGTCAGGGCCATGCCGCCGCCCTCCAGCCGAACGGCGGGGCGGCGCGGCCCCCTCGCGGCCGCGAGGCAGAAGTTGTGGTCGAGCTTGGGCGTGTCGCGCGGCGTAACCGTCCGCGGCGCGCGAAAGTCGCGCAGCCCCCCGGCCGTGGGCAGGATGCCCCCGGTGGGGAGGTCGTCGGCGTCGGTGGGCAGCCAACGCTCGGCCAGCACCTGCAACCGGTGGCCGCCCCAGTCCGGCGCGCCCGTCAGGTTCCAATAGCCGTGGAAGGCGGGGTTCATCAGGGTCGGCGCGTCGGTCTCGGCCTCCAACGTCAGGGTCAGCCCCCCGGCGTCCAGCGTCCAGGTCGCGGTCAGCCGCCGGTTGCCGGGAAACCCGCCCTCGCCATCGGGCATTTCGACTGCCAGCACGATCTCGCGGCGGCGTTTGCGCACGACTTGCCACACTTTCCTGTGGATGCCAGCGCTGCCCGAATGCTGGGTATAACTCTTGCCCTCCTTCGGCTCGAAGCTATGGCGGGTGCCGTCGATTTCGGCCGCGGCGCCGCTCAGGCGGTTGACCACGGGGCCCATGATCGCGCCGAAATGGCCCATCCGCCCGGCATAGGGGCCGACGTCGGGGCTGCCCAGAGCCAGGGGCCGGTCGCCAACCCGCAGGTCGTTCAGGATCGCGCCAAGGGTCAGGACCGACGCGCTCAGATCGCCCGCGCTCATGCGGTGGATGTCCACGCGGCGGCCGTCGGGCAGCGCTCCGAACTTGCTCATAGCGCCTCCCAGGCCACGCCGGCGGGGGGCAGGGTGCGGCCGTCGCAGTCGACGGGCTCGGGCCCGTAGTTGAACCAGAACCGGTGGGTGGCGGTGTCGCGCCGCCGCACCCCCTCGGGCATCTCCGCCGTCTCGATCCCCGCGGCCCCGGCCAGGTCGCGCAGGATGTCGCGAAAGGTGTCGTCGTCCGGCCACCCGGCGAGGTAGTGCAACCCTCCCGCCCGCACCAGGGCCGGTGCGCCGTCTTCGGTGCGGCGGACCGCCTCGGCCGTGCCCTCCAGCCGCTCGACCCAGTGGGCGAGCGCGCCACCGCCCTCCAGCGGCACCGTCACCCCCGGCGGCAGCGATTCGACCAATGCAACGGTCGCGTCGAGGCCCGGCAGCGCCGGGGGCAGGGGGACCGGGATCGCCATCTCCTCTGTCTTGGCCCCCGTGCGGGGGCCGAGGAGTGCCACGCCGTCGTGCCGCGACAGCGCCGTGAGGAATGGACCGCTGAGGGTCGCGAGACCCGGCGCCACCACCAGAGGCCAGGGCGACAGGTCCGCCGTGTCGGGCGGAACGATGTCGACATTGAGCCCCAGCCGCCGCAACGCGCGATAGGCGGCGTGGAGCAGGCGGAAGTAGTCGAAATCGGCGCCCTGCGGCTGAGTTTCCCAGGCCCAGGCGGCGGCGTAGTCCCAGATCAGCGCCGCCTGACCGGGGGCCGTCGCGCCCGCCAGCCCCTCTGCCAACTCGCGCGCCACCTGCGCCGCTTCGGCCAGCCCCGGCGCGTCCGCGCTGTCGGGCCGGAGGAGCCCCGCATGGTGCTGCTCCTGCGCGAAAGGCGCCTGGCGCCAGCGGAAATACAGCACCGCTTCGGCCCCGTGGGCGAACGCCTCCCACGCCCAGAGCCGTGCCATGCCGGGCAGCGGCGCAGGGTTGTGGGGCGCCCAGTTCACCGGCCCCGGCTGCTGCTCCATCACCCACCAGCGCCCGCGCCCCACCGCGCGGTAGAGGTCGTGGTGCAGCGCCTGCATGTCCGGGTCGCCCTGCCGCAGATAGCGTCGCTTGTGCGCAGTCGTCGCGGCGATCCGGTCGGAGAGGAATCCGATGGGATAGCTGTCCCACGACGCCACATCCAGATCCGCCCCCACAGTGAAATGGTCGAAGGCCAGCTCGCGGCCCATGTAGTTGTGGATCAGCGGGGCATCCGTGCGGACGCGCAGAACGTCGACTTGCGCGCGGTTGAACGCGACGACCTGATCGGAGGAAAACCGCCGGAACGCCATGACATGGGCCGGATTGGGCTCGGTCACGGTGAGGTTCGGCAGGTCGATCTGGTCGAACTCGTCATACTCCATCGACCAGAACACGTTGCCCCACGCCCGGTTGAGCGCCTCCGGTGACTGGTAGCGCCGGGCGCACCAGTCCCGGAACGCCGCGCGCGCGGCCGGGGAGTAGCTGAGCGTGGTGTCGTGGCAGCCGTATTCGTTGTCGATCTGCCAGGCATGGATGTGGGGATGGCGGCCGTAGCGATCCCCGAGCAGGGTGACGATGCGCCGGCACTCGGCGCGGTAACCCTCGTGACTGAAGCAGTAGTGCCGCCGCGCGCCGAACCGCCGGGGCCGCCCCTCGGCATCGTGGGCCAGCATGTCGGGATGGCGGTCGAGCATCCACCGCGGGGGCGTCGCCGTGGGCGTGCCGAGCACCACCCGCAGACCCGCGCGGCCCAGGACGTCGATGGCGCGGTCGAGCCAGTCGAACTCCAGCCCCCCGGGGGCGGGCTCAAGCCGTGACCAGGCGAACTCGCCGATCCGCACCCAGGTCAGACCGGCGGACGCCATCCGCTGCGCGTCCTCGTCCCACATCTCCTCGGGCCAGTGTTCGGGATAGTAGCAGACACCCAGAGCCTGTTCGGTCATTGCCGCCTCTTATCCTTTTGCGACAATTTGGTCTCTGCACCGGGGCCGCCCCTTGGCAGCCGCTGCCGATCTACCACATTTGCCGCTGCACGCGCCGTCGCGCCGACTTTTGTGGCGGGGGCCGTGTCCGCGGACAGGGCACCACATTGTGTCCACGCCACAATCGGCGCACTCATCCGAGCTTTACCGGGTGTTCGGCTTGCCCTTCTGCGACATTGCGCACAACGAAGGTGCGCCCGTGCTCAGGCTCCGCCGCGCGCGTCCCGTCGCCGAGTTCCAGGGAGGCGGTGGTGACATAGAGGTCGCTCAGCGACGCCCCGCCGAACGCCGGGCAGGTGGCGTAGAGCGCGGGCAAGGCGATGGCGTCGAGGAACCGGCCGTCGGGGGCATAGCACGCGACCCGACCGGCGCCGTATTGCGCGTTCCATACCCGCCCGTCCCGGTCGCACACCGCACCGTCGGGCAGCAGCCCCTCCTGCCGCAGGTCGCACCAGACCTCGGGCTCGCCGACCGGCCAGCCGTCGGGGCCGTCCAACCGCACGCGGCGGATCGTCCCCTCGACCGTGTCGGTGAAGTAGGCGTGGCCCCCGTCGGGCGCGAAGCAGATCGCGTTCGGGACGGTCAGCCCGGGATAGAGCTGTCGCACCTCGCCCTTGTAGTAGCGGTAGATCGCGCCGACGCCAGGCTGGGCCGCCAGGCCCATGGTGCCTACCCAGAACCCTCCAAAAGGGTCGGCGCGGCCGTCGTTCGACCGGGTCGCCGCCTCGTCCGCCTCCAGGGGGGCCAGATCCTCCTGCGCGCCGCTGTCGAGGTCCAGCCGGACGAACCCGGTCTCGGTCGCCACGAACAGGCTGTCGCGGTCGAGCCATCCAGCCGCCGAGGCACGCCGGTCGAAGGTCCATTCGCGATGGCCCTCGGGGCCGCGGCTCATCAACTTCCGCCCCTCGATGTCGAACCAATAGAGCCGGTCGCGCAGCGGATGCCAGAGCGGGCCTTCGCCGAGGGCGCATTGGGTCGGGTCGAAGACTTCGGGATCGGTCATGCGGAAGCGGCATCGTAGGCGGCGACCAAGTCGCGCGCGCGCGCAGAGACGTCCGCCACCGCGTCGCCCGGCCGGTAGAGGTTCGTGCCGAGGCCGAACCCGCTGGCCCCCGCCGCCAGCCAGCCGGCAAAGCCGTCGGGCCCCACGCCGCCGACCATGTAGACCTGGGTTTCGGCGGGCAGCACCGCCCGCAGCGCCTTGAGCCCTTCGTGCCCCAACTGGAACGCCGGGAACACCTTGAGCCCCGTCGCCCCCGCACTGAGCGCCGCGAAGCACTCGGTCGCCGTCAGCACGCCGGGAAAGCTCTGCATCCCCAGCGACACCGTCGCGGCGATGACTTTGGCGTCGCAGTTGGGCGACACCACCATCTTGCCGCCGACGCGGTAGACATGGGCGACCTCTTCCATCGTCAGGACGGTCCCGGCGCCGATCAGGGCGTCGCGCCCGTGGGCGTCCGCCATCGCCTCGATGCTGTCGAGGGGCGAGGGCGAGTTCAGCGGGACCTCGATCCGGTCGATGCCGGCCTCGATCAGGGCGGCGGCCACATCGGCGGCCTCGCCCGGGTCGATCCCGCGCAGAATGGCGATCAGGGGGCGGCTCATCGGGCGATCTCCTCGTGTCGGGTCCGGGCGGCGCCGAGCCCGGCCAGGGTCATGGCGTCGGCGTCGGCGCGGTCTGCCGAGACCCCCTGCGCCGCCAATGCCGCGCGATAATGGCGCGAAAGTCCGGTCGCGCCAATGAGCGCGATGCGCTGGCCCAGCCAATAGGGTCGGGTGGCCGCCAACTCGGCCCCGATCAGCAGGCCGGAGAGGCGGGCGCGGGCACTCTCCGGCGCGTCCCCGTGCAAAAGCCCCGCGCCGCGGAGGGTAAAGAGCCGCGCCGCCAGCGTCTCGGGCCGCGACAGCGTGTCGGCGACCGCATCGGCGAAGGCGGCGTCGTCCCAGCCCTCCGCGCCGACCGTGTGACGCAGGACGGTGTGCCGCGAGATCGCGGCAAACAGCTCGCCGGTCATGACGGTTTGGAAGCTCACGACCTCCCCCGCGCTGATGCGGACCCATTTGGAGTGGCTGCCGGGCAGGCACAGCACCCCGTCGAAGTCGGGGTCGGTGGCGAGAAACCCCGCGATCTGGGTCTCTTCGCCGCGCATGACGTCGGCGGGGCGGTCCTGGCGCAGGCCAGGCAGGAGCCACACCGCGAGCCGCGGATCGGCGGCGGGCGCGCGCACCGGCGCCCCGGACAGCGGCGCGCAGGGGACGGCGGCATAGGGCGCCTCGGCCCAGCCCTGCCGCGCGCCGACCATGCCGCAGGCCAGGACGGTCACGGCCGTGTCGCCCAGCCACGGCTGGATCAGCCGCAGGAGCGCGGGTTCGAATCCCTCGCGCGACAGCCCGCCCATTCCGTCGCCCGAAGCGGCACGGTCCAGGACGGTGCCGTCCGCCGCCATCGCCCAGGCGCGCAGGTTCGAGGTGCCCCAATCGACGGCGATCCAGTCGGGACGGGTCATAGGCGTGTTCCTTCGATCACCCACATGGTGGCGGGCCAAGCCCAGGGCAGCAACAGCCCCGCGCGCATCAGCGCCTGCCCGCTGAGCGTCACCGGCCCGTCCTTGAATGCCAGCGGCCCGCGGCTCTGCGGCGGCAGATCCTCGGGGTTCACAAGCGTCAGGCGATAGCGCGACTCGGGGTCCAGCGCGGCCAGGCACAGCGGCCGCGGCAGGGTCTGGACCGGGGTTGCCGCCTGCCCGGCGAAGAGGATGAAGCGGCGGCCGTCGCGGGCGATCTGCATCTCGGCGACCACCGCCGGGTCGGCGCTGTCGAGGGGCACGGTGTCGCCTGCCATGCGCCAGTCGCGCGTCTCCTTCCACCAGGTGCAGATGCGGGTCAGGACGGCGGCCTCGGCCTCGGTCAGTTCGCGGGGGTCCATCTCCATCCCGAAATGGCGCTGGGCCGCGACCCAGGCGCGGAACGCCATGGGCAGGATACGGCCCGAGGTGTGGCAGCGGCGCGGGCCCACGTGGCTGCCGACGATCGCGGCGGGGAGGAAGGTCGCCGCCTCGTGCTGGATCCGCAGCCGCTCCAGCGCGTCGTTGCTGTCGGAGAGCCACACGCGCTGGGTGCGTTCGAGGATGCCGGCGTCGATCCGCCCCCCGCCCGAAGCGCAGCTTTCGATCTCGACGCCCGGATGGGCGGCGCGCAGGCGGTCGATGAGGGCATAGGTGCCGCGGGTCTGGGCGGCGTCGACCGCGGGCAGGGTGCGGTTGTGGTCCCACTTGAGGTAGTCGATGTCGTTCTCGCCCAAGAGCGTGTCGAGCGCGGTGAAGAGGTGGTCGCGCACGTCCTCGCGCGCCATGTCCAGCACATGCTGGCCGCGGCCCGTGGTCTGGTCCGCGCGGCCGAGGATCCAGTCGGGGTGGGCGCGGGCCAGGTCGCTGTCGCGGCTGACCATCTCGGGCTCGACCCACAGGCCGAAGGTCATGCCCAGGTCCTGCACCTGCGCGATGAACGGGCCCAGCCCGTCGGGCCACTTGCGCCGGTCCACCTGCCAGTCGCCCAGAGAGGTGGTGTCGTCGTCGCGGCGCCCGAACCAGCCGTCGTCCAGCACGAATCGCTCGGCGCCCAGCGCGGCGGCGCGGGCGGCGATGTCGGCCAGGGCGGCGGGGTCGTGGTCGAAATACACCGCCTCCCAGCAGTTGTAGTGCACCGGGCGGGGGCGCCGCGGTTGCGGCCAGCGCACGACCCGGTCGCGCAGGTGCCGCTGGAAACAGCGCGCGACCCCGGCCTCGCCCGAGGACGAGAACGCGGCGTAGAGGGGCGGCGTGGCGAAACAGGTGCCGGGCGCGCGTTCGGAGCCCCGGGCCATGCCCATCTGGACCTGGCGGCGGCCGTCCGGCAGCTCCTCCACCGCCATGCGATGGCCGCCGGACCAGCCCAGGTGCCACGCCCAGACGTCGCCATGGGTGCGCCCGGCGCCCCGGCCGGGGCAGAGCGCGAAGGGCGGGTGCTCGTGCCCGCTGCGCCCGGTGCGGGCCTCGCGCAGGCGGATGCCGGGGCTCCACTGCGTGAGGGTGCGGGAAAACTCGCGCAGCCAGGTGCCGTGGAAGTCGACGATCCCGTCGCTGTCCTGCGGCGCGGGCAGGACCGGCGCGCTGAACCAGTCCAGACGTACGGGCGCCTCGGCGGTCAGCTCGGCCGTGAGCCGCAGCACCCCGTTCTCGGCGTCGGCGAGGATGTGGGCGACGTAGGCCAGGCCGAGGTCTGCGTCGGCAAAGTGCAGGCGCAGTCCGGCGTGCGCCGTCTCGGCCCGGACAAACCGGAACGCGGGGTTGAGCGGGGTGCCGTCCGCCGCTGCCACCGCCAGCCCCGGCTGCCCCGGGAACGCCGCCGACGCCTCGGGGCAGAGCGACAGGGGCGCCACCCGGTCGAGCGACCCGCCGGTCAGGTCGTACGCGGCCGCCGCCACCAGCGCGGTCAGGTCCTCGTCCCCCGGCAACGGCGCGCCCCAATAGACCGCCTCGGCCATGCCGCCCCCGCGGACGGCCAGCACCAGCGTCTGCACGCCGTCGTCGATGCGCCAGCACTGCGGGTCGGCCATTACTTGACCGCGCCCAGGGTCAGGCCGGCGATGAAGTGCCGCTGCATCAGAAAGAACATGGCCACCGGCGGCAGGGCGGCGACGATGCTGCCCGCGCTCATCAGGTGATAGGCGGCGCGGTATTGCGCGTTGAACGAGGTGATGCCGGCCGTCACCGGCTGGCTCTCGACCCCTTGGGTCAGCACCACGGCCCAGAAATAGTCGTTCCAGATGAAGGTGAAGATCAGCACCGCCAGCGCCGCCAGCGCCGGTTTCATCAGCGGCAGGACGACATACCAGAAGATGCGCCACTCGGCCACGCCCTCGACCCGCGCCGCCTCGATCAGCTCGAAGGGAAGGGCGCGGATGAAGTTGCGCATGAACAGCGTGCAGAACCCGGTCTGGAATGCGATGTGGAACAGCACGAGCCCCGTCTTGGTGTTGTAGAGTCCCATGTCGAGCGTCAGGTCGCGCACCGGCACCATCAGGATCTGGAACGGGACGAAGTTGCCCGCGACGAACATGAAGAAGATCCAGAGGTTCGACCGGAACTTGTAGATGCCCAGCGCGAAACCGGTCATCGCACTGAGCGCCACCGCCCCTATGACCGTCGGCACCGTGATGAAGACCGAGTTCAGCAGGTAGCGGGGCATGTCCGACTCAAAGAACACCTTAGAATAGTTGGTGATCCCGTCGAAGGACGACGGCCAGCCCCAGTAGTTGCCAGTGGTGAAGTCGGCGTCGGGTCGGATCGAGAACACCGCGACCGCGATCAGCGGCAGCAGCCACAGGATCAGTGCCACCGGCAGCAGCGCCTGATAGGTCAGTTGCCAGGGGCGCGAGGTCTTTTCGATGGGTGTCGGAAACATCAGGCCGCCTCCTCGCGCGTGGACAGGACCGGGGGGCAAGCGCGTTCGAACGCGCTTGCCAAGGCCCTTCGAAGGGCCTTGCCCGCCGCCCGGCTCATCGCGCCTTCTCTTCGCGGTACATGGACCACAGGAAATAGGCGATGAAGCACAGCATGATCAGGAACAGCACCACCGCGATCGCCGCGCCATAGCCCATGCGGAAGCCGTATTCGCTGAGCGCGACCTCGAACATGTAGAACGACAGAACCCGGCTCTCGCCGAACGGCCCGCCGTTGGTCATGATCGAGATCAGGTCGAAGGACCTGAGTGCGCCGATGATCGTCACCACGAAGGCGATGAATGTCGCGGGCTTGAGCTGGGGCAGGACGATATACCACAGCATCCGCCACCCCCTGGCCCCGTCGAGGCGCCCCGCCTCGATCTGCTCGGGGTTCACCGCGTTGAGGCCGGTGAGATAGAGGATCATGCAATAGGCCGTCTGCGGCCAGAGGCCCGCGGCGATGATGCCGTAGGTCACGTAGGTCGGATCGCCCAGGACGTTGATCGGCCCCAGGCCCACCCACGCCAGCATGGTGTTCAGAAGGCCGAAGGTCGGGTCGTAGAACCAGGTGAAGACCAAGCCGACGACCACCTGGGAGATGACGAAGGGAAAGAAGAACAGAGACTTGTAGAGCCGAATACCGGTGACGGTCTGGTTGAGGAACAGAGCGATGAAGAGCCCGCCGGGAATCGCCAGGAGATACAGCAGGAGCCAGATGACGTTGTTTCTGAGCGACGTGTAGAATGCCGGGTCGTAGCGCAGCTCGTCGTAGTTCTCCATCCCGATGAACGTCGGCTCGCCCAGCCCGTCCCAGCGATACAGAGAGACGTTGAAGCTCTGAAAGATCGGAAAGATCACGTAGAGCGCGAAGAACAGGACACCGGGGGCGAGGAACAGCCATGGCGACACCGCGATCTGGTTGCGCCGCCACCAGCCGCGGCGGCCGCCCCGGTCGGCATGGGTGTCGGGCAGGGTGGCATGGGTCATTCGGGCGCCTCCCGCGGGGCAAGGATTTTTGAAAAATCCTTGCCAAATTTCTTTTAAAGAAATTTGGCCCGGGCGGCACCGTGGCCGCCCGGATCCGTCACGTGGTCAGTAGATGCGCTGGCGCGCGCGCTCCAGCCGTTCGAGGATGCGGTCGATGTTGTCGGGCCGCACCATGAACTCCTGGAACCCTTCCATAGCGACCTTGGCCATCTCGGCCGGGGCGTCGCGGTCGAAGAACTGCGCCACGCCGCCGGGCGAGTTGGACGACAGCATCTCGAAACCCTGTTCGAGGAACTTGTCGGCATCCACGCTGGAGTTCGAGTTGACGGGAAGCTGGCCCAGGTTCTCGCCGTTGTTGATCAGCGTCTGGTTGTCGGCCGACACCACGAACTCCAGAAACGCCTTGGCGGCCCCGACGTTCTGCGCGCCCGCGGGGATGTGGAACGTATCGGTCGGCGCGTCCTCGGCCAGCTCGACATCCGGGTTGATCGCCGGGAACTGGTAGAAGTCGAGCTGGTCGTCGGTCAGACCGCCCTCGCGCATCGGCGCCACCGCGAAGTTGCCCATCAGATAGGCCGCCGCCTCGCCGTTCAGCATGAACGGCAGCGCCTCCTGCCAGCTATAGGCGGTGTGGTTGTCGATATACGCGCCCATGTCGATCAACTCGCGCCAGTTGGCGAAGGTCTGCTTGACGCGGTCGTCGGTCCACGCGATCTCGCCGCCGGTCAGCGCGGCGTGGAAGTCGTAGCCGTTGGTGCGCATGTTGAGGTAGTCGAACCACCCCGCGGCGGTCCACAGGAACTTGGTCCCGATGGTGAAGCACTTGATGTCGTTGTCGAGCAGCGTCTGGCAGTTGGACTTGAACGTCTCCCAGTCCTGGGGCTCTTCCAGCCCGTACTGGTCGTAGAGGTCTTTGCGGTAGTAGACCCCCCACTGGTAGTAGGTGTAGGGCACGCCCCACTGCTTGCCGTCGAGGGTCATCGCGCCCTTGGTCGAGGCCAGCTCTTCGCCGATCTGCCCCTCCCACATGTCGGAGATGTCCATGAACAGCCCGGCGTCCACATAGGGCTTCATCCGGTTGGCGGCGTACCAGTTCGCCACGTCCGGCGGGTTGGCCGACAGGAAGTTGCGGATCTGGGTCTTGTAGGCCTCGCGGTCGATGACCGTCAGCTCGATGTTCAGATCGGGGTGCATCTCGCCGAAGCGCTCGACCATGCCCTCCATCACCGCACGCGGTGCCGGGTTGGACATGTCGGAGAAAATCACCAGATCGCCGGACAAGGGCTCGGAATGACTCGCCGCGAGCGCTGCCGTGGCCGACAGCGCCAGCGCCGCGACGGACGCCTTCAGTTTGGAAACCATGTGATCCTCCCGTGGTGGTTCCAAATTATGAGACTTGGTTTTGTATGTTGAAATTCTAACAGGAGGTGACGTAGGCTTGTCAACAGCGTTCCGCCGCCGGTGACCCGCGCCATGGGTCCGGCGCGGGCGGGGAGGACAACGCGATGTCGCAGACTAAGGGCGACGGGACCGTCGGTAAGGCCCTGGACGTGCTCGACCGGGTGGCGGCGTTCGGGCGGCCGGTGCGGTTTTCCGAAGTGCTGGACGGCGCGCCCTATCCCAAGGCGACGCTCTATCGGTTGATCCAGATCCTCGCCAACCAGGGGATGCTGTCCTACGACGAGACCGCCGGGACCTATGCCCTGGGCATCCGGCTGGTGCGGCTCGCGCACGCCGCCTGGCAGACGACGTCGCTCGCCCCGGTCGCCCGGCCGCATATCGACCGGCTGGCCGCCGAGGTCGGCGAGACGGTGCACCTGGCCCAGCTCGACAATGCCCAGGTGCTCTATATCGACAAGGTGAACCCCAGCGAGCCCCTGGAGATGTTCAGCCAGGCGGGCAAGGTCGGCCCGGCCTATTGCACCGGCGTGGGCAAGGCGATGCTGGCGCACCTGCCGGCCGCGGCGCTGGACCGGGCGCTGGCGCAGCAGAGCTTTCACCGCTTTACGGGTCGGACGCTGGGCGATGCCGCCGCGCTGCGATGCGAGTTGCGGACGGTGCGGGCCCGCGGCTATGCGCTCGACCGTGAGGAACACGAGCCGGGTATCCACTGCATCGCCGCGCCGATCCTCAGCCGCGGCGGACGGGTGCTGGGCGCGGTGTCGGTGACCTCGACGACTGGACGGCGTGCGCTCGCCGAGATGGAGGCGCTGGCCCCCCACGTGACCCGTGTTGCGGCCGAGATCGCCGCCGACGCCCAGAGCTGGCGGTTTCCCGACGCGGCCCCCAAGACCCTCAAACAGACAGGATGACCCGACCCATGACCGGCGTGACGCTCACCGACGTGATTAAGAAATACGGCGAGACCCAGGTGATCCACGGGGTCGACCTGACGGTCGAGGACGGCGAGTTCTGCGTCTTCGTCGGCCCCTCGGGCTGCGGCAAGTCCACGTTGTTGCGGATGATCGCCGGGCTGGAGGAGACCACGGGCGGCACGATGAGGATCG
>RZWH01000006.1 GCA_004005435.1 Rhodobacteraceae bacterium CCMM004
GATCGAGATCGACCCGATGATCACCCACACCCTGAGCCTCGACGACATCAACGACGGCTTCGACCTCATGCACCAGGGCAAATCCATCCGCGCCGTCGTGACGTATTGAGGCGATGGCCGGCACCTTTACCGAGGCGTATCGGCAAGCGGGCTACGCCATCGCCAACCCGCGCAACCAGTGGTCGGCGCTCAGCGCCGATGGCACCCGCGTGGCGATGACCGTCTGGTCGGACGAGATCGACAAGTCGTCCGAGCCCTGGGTGGTCGACATCCGCGACCACCCTCGACTGGAGGCGTGGGGCGGGCGCACCGGCAACGCCATCCGAAAGAAGCACATCGCCCACGCGCTGGTCCGGTGCGCCGGGCGGGTGGACCTGATCCTGTGCGTCGCGGAGGATCCCACGCGCCAGCCCCGCCGCATCAAGATCGCACGCCACTGGCCCCAGCGCATCGGTCGGCTCGACCCCGACGGCTTCGACCCCGAGACAGGAACCTTTCGGCTGTGGCTCGATCCGGCGTGATCGCGGAGGCGCTCGGCCATCTCGCGCCGCCCCTGGCGTTTGCCGGAGTGGCGTGGTCGGGGCCGCGGGGGCGGGGGATGGAGATCGCCACCGCGCCGGGCGTCTCCGCCGGCCCCGGCACGCGCATGCGGGTGGCCTCGATCTCCAAGATCGTGACGGCGCGGGTGTTTCTGCGGGCGGTCGCCCACCTGGGCCCGCCCGCGGCGTTGGAGATGGACGCGCTCTTGGGCTATCCGCTGCGCCACCCGCGGGCGTCCGACCGCCCGATCACCGCCGGGATGGTCGCGGCCCACCATGCGGGGCTGACGGATTCGGGCGGCTATCTGATCCCGCGCGGGATGCCGCTCGCCGCGTTCCTGGCTCGTGCGGAGGTCTGGGATGCCCTGCCCGGCACGCGCTTTGCCTACTGCAATCTGGGCTACGTCGTCCTGGCCGCGGCGGCGGAGCGGGTAACCGGGCGACGGTTCGACCTGTTGGCGCGGGATCTGCTGGAGGATTGGGGGATCGGGGGCGGCTTTAACTGGTCCGGCGTGGCGGATCGAGCCACACGGCTGCCCTGCTACCGCCCCGGCTCGGGTGGACTGGTGCCGCAGATCGACGCGCAGGTGGCGGCCGACGGCGTCAGCGGGCCGGACGGCACCCGCATCGACCTGGCCGACCACGTCCCTGGGGCGGCGCCGGGTGTGTTCTCGCCGCAAGGGGGGCTGCGGCTGTCGCTGGCCGAGTGCCTCACCCTGGCCGAGCGGCTTGGACCCGAGCCGCCGCTCTGGCGCGTGCACGACGGTCCCACGGAACCGCCGCGCGAGGTGTTCCAGGACTACGGCTGGGGGATGCAGATCCTGCCTGCGCCGACGTTCTGGCCCGAGCCTGTGATCGGCCACACCGCCAGCGGCTATGGCCTGCGCGGAGGTGTGTTCCGTGCGCCGACGAGCGGGGTGGCGATGGCCTATCTGCTGAACGGACTGCCCGAGGATCCCCAGGACCGCGCCGACTTTACCGCCGAAGAGCACGCCGTCTGGGCCGCGCTGCGCCGTGCCGCAGCCGACTGAGCCGAGGTGACGAAAGCCGTCATTCCCGCCCATCCGGGTTGCTGGACGGGACCGGGATCGGTAGCGTAGGATCAGGTCATCAGAAAAGGTCTCACATGAAACCTCTGCTTGCTGCGCTCGCTTTCTCCGTCCCCTTCCTCGCCGCGCCCGCCTGGGCGGATCAAGAGACGATGACGCCAGAGATCATGGCGGACATCGTCATGGCCGAACGGCTGATCGCGCTGGGCGAGGCGCGGGGCGAGCCGCTCTTGGTGCTGGCGGCGGTGCGCCTGCGCGCCACCCTGGGTGGGGAGAGCGCGGTGCCCGACGGTTTCACCGACCGGGAGACGGCGCTGGACATCGCACGGCGGCTGTCGGACGGCGACGAGGCGCTGATCGGCATCGTCGAAGACGTGGACGCCGACGGCAGCCGCCGCTTGCCGATCTGCGCACGCAACGGATTCTGCTACTGAGGCTTCCCTCTCGGGCCTCCAGGCAGTAAGGGGCGGTCATGGCAACCCGTGACCGTCCCCTCTACGCCGTCCTGATCGACGCCGACAACATCCCGGCCAAGTTCGCCGGGGCGATCCTCAAGGAGATCACCGGCCTGGGCGAGCCCGCGCTGCGCCGAGTCTACGGCGACTGGTCGTCGGGCCGGCTGAACAATTGGTCCAAGGTGGTGCGCGAACTGGGCCTGGTGGCGCATCAGGAAACCGCCAACACGGTGGGCAAGAACGCCTCCGACATCGGCCTCGTCATCGACGCGATGGACATCCTGCATACCGGGCGCTTCGACGGGTTCGTCCTGGTGTCGTCGGACAGCGACTTTACCGCGCTGGCCAACCGGGTGCGCGAGGACGGGTTGGACGTGATCGGGATCGGCGAGCGCAAGGCGCCCGAGAGCCTGCGGAACGTCTGCAACCGCTTCATCCTCATCGAGAACATCGTCGACGACCCGCGCGAGACCCGGCGCGAGGACGACGCCGAGCCGCTGCCGGACAAGCTCAAGCCCATCGACGCCATCCCGCTGATCCTCAGCGCGATGGACAAGATCGAGCAGGACGACGAGTGGTATGCCCTGGGCCAGCTCGGGCAGTATGTCGTCGCCGACAACCCCGACTTCGACACCCGCACCTATGGCAAGAAAAAGCTGAGCGACCTCGTCCAGGACCTCAAGAGGTTCGAGACCAAGAAGATCGGCAATCAACTGCATGTGCGCCGCCGCGACTGAGCGGGCTGGGGTCTACCTCTCGGCGGCGCGGGCGTGGGCCGGGCGCGCGTGGCCACGGTCCAGGTAGGCGGCGAAGCGGGCGTCCTCGACGGGAAACCCCGCACGCTGGGCCCAACCGCCGCAATGCACCGCGACGATGTCGGGCACCGTCAGCTCTGCACCCATCAGGTAGGGGCCGTCCTCCAGCCGCGCCGACAGACGCGCCAGGCTGGCCGCGAACTCGCGTTTGAGGCTGTCCTTCACCGCCGGCACCCGTTGGTCTTCGGGCAGGACGAAGCTGTGCCGCGCGGCCATCCAGAGGCAGGCGTCGAGTTCGTCCAGCACCATGTGCAGCACCCCGTCCTGCTGTGCCCGCGCCACCGTGCCGGGCGGGGCGGTGAGGGCCCCGTGGCGGTCGGCGAGGTAGGTGAGAATCGCGGTCGAATCGGTGATCGTGCCTCCGTCGACGCGCAGCACCGGGATCTTGCCCGCCGGGTTGACCGCACGCACCGCGTCCGAGCGCGGCGGCGCCGGATCGTGCTCGTAGGGCTGGCCCAGTTCCTCCAGCATCCACAGAACGCGAAAGGCGCGGCTGCGGGCGGTGCCGATCACTGTGTACATCAGCGGCGTCCCATCATGGCGAGGCGGATCAACGTGCGCTCCATCACCGCCATCTGCGGGGCGCGCGCGGCCGACCGCAAGGCGAGATCGGTGTCGGTCAGGAGGTGCAGCGCCTGCTCCAGCTTGACCGCGCCCCAGGACTGCGCCTGCCGCAGCATCGCGTCGCGGCGGGGGCCGTAGACCGGGGGGCGCAGCCGGCCGATCCCCGCCCCGGCGCCGCCCGGGTCGGCCGCGGCGGTGTAGAGCTGTCGGAAATGCCGGGTGGCGCCGATGCAGAGTGCGACCGGCTGCACCCCTTGGGCGGTCAGGCGGCGGAGGAGCGGTCCGATCTCCTGTGCCCGCGCCTCGGCCACCACCGCTAGGATGTCGTCCAGCGCGGCCTCGCCGGTGCGTGGCGTGCAGGCGGAAATGTCCTCGGGCGTCAGTGGCTTGGGGTCGCCCAGCTTGTAGAGCGCGAGCTTTTCCACCGTTTGCCGGAAGTCCCCGGGGTCGAGCGCTTGGGCGAGGGCGGAGAGCGCGGCCATCGCGTCGCCCCCCGGTGGGGGCAGCCCGGCGTCGGCCAGCGTCTTTTCGATTTCGGCCCGGCTCATGGGGTCGTCGTAGACGGCGATGGCGGCGGCGGCGGGATGCTTTTCGAACCCCTTGCGCAGGGGCGAGGTGGGTTTCAGCGCGCCGGCGGTCACCACGACATGGGCATCGCCCTCCTGCCAATCGGCGAGCGCGGCGAGGATCGCCTCGACATGGAGTGCGCCGGCGTCCTCCACCAGCACCGCGCGGGGGCCGGGGAAGAACCCAGTGGCGCGCATCGCGTCCGACAGCGCCGCCTTGTCCCCCCGCACCTCGCCCGCAGGCAGGCGCGTCAGGCGCATCTCCTCCTCGGCGCCGGGGCCGAGGAGTTGGGCGATCATCCCCTGGCGTTTCAGCGCCACGCGCATGGCGTCGGCGCCGTAGATGAGGGTGCCGGGGCGGCCCGGCGGCGGCGCGGCGAGCCATTGGGCGGCATCGCGCGCGTTGAGCTTCACCGCCGCCACTCCGGTGCGGTGGCTAGGAGCCGCGCGACCAGTTGGTCGGCCAAGAGCGTCATCAGCCGTTCGCGCGCATCCTGCTCGGCGGCACGGACCGACACGGTATTGCCCGCGATGGTGCCGCGGTTGGCGCTGAAGACCGGGGCGGAATAGCTGGTGAAGTTGCGCAAGGTGCCGCTGGCCACCACGTCGCCGGATTCGGTGTGGGTCAGCCGATAGGCCAGATTGGCGCGCAGGCGGCGGCGCGTGATCTCCTGATCCGGGGTGATCCCCAGGCCGTCCTCGGCCAGCGCGATGTCGGCGGACAGGCGGTAGGCCGCGCCGCCGCTGCCACGGCCCAGCCGGTCTTCGAGCTGGCGGACCAGAACATAGCCCTCGGGGTCGCGGGGCGGGTCGACGGCGATCTGCCCGCGCAGGCCCCGCGCCGCCCCTTGCGGGCCGTAGACGGGGGTGAACCCGCAGGCGGCGACGGCGGCCGCCGCGCCGACGAGCAGGGTGCGCCTAGACCACGACATTGACGATGCGCCCCGGCACCACGATGGTTTTCTTCGGCGGGTTGCCGTCCAGCGCCTTTTTCACCGCGTGCGTGTCCAGCGCCCGGCGTTCGACCTCGGCGCGGTCGAGGTCGCGGGGCACGGTGATCTCGGTCCGCCGCTTGCCGTTGATCTGGACCGGCAGCGTCACCTCGTCGTCCACCAGCATCGCCGGATCGGCCTCGGGCCAGGGCGCCGTGGCGATCAGCCCCTCGCCCCCCAGCGTCGACCAGATCTCTTCGGCAAGGTGCGGGGTCATGGGCGACATGAGCTGCGCCATGGTCCGCGCGGCCCGCATCCGCGCATCGCGCCCAGCGTCGGATTTGGACAGCGTGTTGGTAAAGGCGTAGAGGCGGGCGACGGAGGTATTGAAGCCGAAGCTCTCGATCCCGACCGTCACGTCGTGGATGGTCTTGTGCATCTCGCGCAGCAGGGCCTGATCGGCACCGTCTGCCCCCTCGGCCGGGGCGTCGGCGGCCTCGGTGGCGATGCGGAAGACCCGGGCGAGGTGCTTGGACGCCGCCTCGGCCCCGCTGGCGGTCCATTCCACGTCCCGCTCGGGCGGCGAATCGCTCAGCACGAACCAGCGCGCGGTATCGGCGCCGTAGCGGTCGATGATCTCCAGCGGATCGACCACGTTCTTCTTGGACTTGGACATCTTGGCCGACGGGATCACCTCGACCGCCTCGCCGGTCGAGCCCAGGCGCGCGCCCGATTCGGTCCACTCGACGTCCTTGGGAAGGTGATAGACCGGGCGGTCGCGCTCGTCCCGGGTGACGTAGATTTCGTGGGTCACCATGCCTTGGGTGAAGAGCGCGTCGAACGGCTCCACCGCCGACGCGGGCAGGTGGCCGCAGATGTGCATCGCCCGGGCGAAGAACCGCGAATACAGCAGGTGCAGGATCGCGTGCTCCACCCCGCCAATATACTGGTCGACGTTCATCCAATAGGCGGCGTCCTGGGCGTCGGTGGGGGCGTCGGCCCGGGGCGCGGTGAAGCGGGCGAAATACCACGACGAATCGACGAAGGTGTCCATCGTGTCGGTCTCGCGCTTGGCCGGAGCGCCGCAGGCGGGGCAGGCGACGTCGCGCCAGGTGGGGTGGCGGTCCAGCGCGTTGCCGGGCTTGGAGAAATCCACGTCCTCGGGCAGGCGGACCGGCAGGTTCTCCTTCTTCTCCGGGACCACGCCGCAGGCGTCGCAATGGACGACCGGGATCGGGCAGCCCCAGTAGCGCTGCCGAGAGAGCCCCCAGTCGCGCAGCCGGTAGCGGGTGACGCCGCGGCCCACGCCTTTGTCCTGGCAGACTCCGATGGCGGCCTCGACCGCGTCGTTTCCGGTCTGCGCCTCGTGGCCCGCGAACCCTTTGATGTAGCGCACCGTTTCCGTCTTGGGCGGGACGTAGGCCGGGCCGCCGTTCTCGGGCAGGATGAACGTGCCCTCCTCGCCCATCGCGGGCGCATAGGTCGAGATCACCGGGAGGTCGTATTTGCGGGCGAAGTCCAGGTCGCGCTGATCGTGCGCCGGACAGCCGAAGATCGCGCCGGTGCCGTAATCCATCAGGATGAAGTTGGCGACGTAGACCGGCAGTTCCCAATCGGGGTCGAAGGGGTGGCGGACGGTCAGGCCGGTGTCGTAGCCGTTTTTCTCGGCCTTCTCCATCGCCTCTTCGGCGGTGCTCATCTTGCGGCACTCGGCGTTGAAGGCGGCGAGGTCGGCGTCGTCCTCCTCCAGCCGCCGGGCGAGCGGATGGTCGGGCGAGATGCCGACGAAGGACGCGCCGAGCAACGTGTCGGGGCGGGTCGTGTAGACCTCGATCTCGGCGTGGCCCTCCGGGCCGTCCACCAGGGCAAAGGCACATTGCAACCCGCGGGACCGGCCGATCCAGTTGCGCTGCATCGTCTTGACCTTGTCGGGCCAGGCGTCGAGCCCGTCGAGCGCCGACAGCAGCTCTTCGGAAAAGTCGGAGATTTTGAAGAACCACTGGGTCAGTTCGCGGCGCTCGACCGTCGCACCCGAGCGCCAGCCCTTGCCGTCCTCGACCTGTTCGTTGGCGAGCACGGTCATGTCGACCGGATCCCAGTTGACCACAGCATTCTTGCGATAGACCAACCCGGCGTCGAGAAAGTCGAGAAACAGCGCCTGCTGCTGACCGTAATACTCCGGGTCGCAAGTGGCGAACTCGCGGCTCCAGTCAAGCGTCAGGCCGAGGCGGCCGAACTGCTCCTTCATCGCGGCGATGTTCTGGTAGGTCCATTCGCCGGGATGCACGCCCCGCTCCATCGCCGCGTTCTCGGCCGGGAGGCCGAAGGCGTCCCAGCCCATGGGGTGCAGCACCGCGTGGCCCGTGGCCAGCCGGTGGCGGGCGATGACGTCGCCCATGGTGTAGTTGCGCACATGCCCGATATGCAGAGCGCCCGAGGGGTAGGGGAACATCTCCAGGACATAGTATTTCGGACGCCCCTCGTCGCGGCGCGCGGCAAAGGTGCCGGCTTCGCGCCAGGTCTCCTGCCATTTCGGTTCGATCGACGCGGCGTCGTAGCGTGCCATCCTCGGAGCCTTCTCGGTGGGATCTGTCGGGCCGGATCGTGATAGGGGGCGGCGGGCGAGGGGTCCAGCGTCTTTGCCGGAAATCCGCGTCCGTGGCCTTACCCAGGCCCGATTTGCGGCTATAGACGTCGGACGGACAACGGGACCGGACGACGATGAACATCTTCTTTCTGCATCAGAACTTTCCCGGGCAGTTCGCGCATCTCGCGCCCGCCCTGGCGGCCCGGGGGCACAAGGTCCTGGCGCTGACCACCCGGGTGGACAAGGCGCAGACCTGGCGGGGCGTGCAGATCGCCCCCTACCGCTTTGCCCCGCCCAAGGATCAGGTCTGCCATCCCTGGATGAACACCATGAACCAGGCCGTTCATCGCGGCGCGGCGGTTTATCGCGCCGGGCTGGAGGTCCGGCAGAAGGGGATCGAGCCGGATTTGATCGTGGCGCATTCGGGCTGGGGCGAGGCGCTGTATCTCCGCGACCTCTGGCCGGACGTGCCGATCGGGGTCTTTGCCGAGTTCTTCTACCTGTCCGAGGGCGGCGACATCGACTTCGATCCCGAGTTCTCGGTGCAGCGCGAGATGGGGCGAGGGGCGCGCGTGCGGATGAAGAACCTGGCGATGCGCCTTCAGATGGAGACGGCCGATGCCGCCATCAGCCCGACCCGATGGCAGGCCGACGCGCATCCGCCCGAGCTGCGCTCCAAGATCTCGGTGATCCACGACGGCATCGACACCGACACGATCCGACCCGACCCCGCGGCGGTGCTGAGCCTGGAGGGGGTGGGGCGCTGGAGCCGCGACGACGAGGTCATAACCTTCGTCAATCGCAACCTCGAACCCTACCGCGGCTTCCACATCTTCATGCGGGCCTTGCCCGAGTTGCTGCGCCGCCGGCCCCGGGCGCATGTGATCCTGGTGGGCGGCGACGGCGTCAGCTACGGCACGGCGGCCCCGGGGGGGAAGAGTTGGAAACAGATCTTCGTCGACGAGGTGCGGCCGCAGATCTCAGACGCCGACTGGGCGCGCGTGCATTTCCCTGGCCGGATCGGGCGGGCCGATTTCGACGCGCTGTTGCAGGTGTCGCGCTGCCACGTCTACCTCACCTACCCCTTCGTGGTTAGCTGGAGCCTGCTTGAGGCGATGTCGGCGGGCTGTGCCGTGGTGGCCAGCGACACGCCGCCGGTGCGCGAGATGGTCGAGGACGGGCGCACCGGGCTGACCTTCGACTTCTTCGATGGGGCGGCGATGGTCGAGCGGGTCTGCGCGGTGCTGGACGATCCCGCCCTGGCCGCGCGTCTGGGCGCGGCGGCGCGGGCGCACGTGATCGAGCGCTACGACCTGGCGCGGGTCTGCCTGCCGGCGCAGTTCGAGTGGGTCGCGCGCCTGGCCGAGGCGCGCTGAACGTTCAGAGCCGCGAGGCCTGCAACCGGAGCTGCCGGGCGCGCGTGAGAATCGCGTCCTCGATGGCGCGGGCGGTGTCGGCGCTGACCGGACCCGAGCGCGACGCCAGAGCCACGCGCAGCGACCGCGCGTCGAGCGCGGGATCCTGCACGTAGACGGTGGCGCGATAAGGGCTCCCGCCACCGGGCGGCCGACCGTAGCCGTAGACGATGATCCCGGCAAAGGGGTCGGCGGCCTCGATCGGCATGAAGTTCAGGATGTCCTGCGCGGCGAACCAGATATACTTGTTCACCTCGACCGTGGTGTTGGGATCGTCGACGTTCGCGAACAGGTCCCAGATCGTGTCGCGCGGCTCGGGCGCGGCGGGGGTGCCCTGCCGCTGACGCAGGATGTTTTCGCTGACGCTGGCGTCGTTGCGGGGCTCGCCAAAGTTCAGGCGCCCGCATCCCGCCGCGGTGGAAACGATCAGTGTCAGGACCAGCAGCCCGGAAATAGAAAAAACCCGCATGCCGTCGGTTCTCCGCACCCGTTCCAGTTCAACATCCCTGGCGATTGGTAGACCAGTGGTCCGAGGCGGGCAAGGCAGCTTTTCCAAGGGCGCGGCGCCGACGCGCGCCGCAGAATCGGTGGCGGCGGGGCGGACGGCGCCCGGTGCGTCTCTGACCGGCGCACCCTCCTCTACCGCGCGGTTCGGGCGGCGGCGGCCCCGTCCGGGACCCAGCTGCCGGGGCGGGCGCCCGAGCAGTGTGGCATCGCTGCACCAATTCGTGGGCACAACTTGGGCGGCCGAGCGACTCGCTTGAATCAAACCGACAAAAGGCGCACTCCACCATCGTGCCTAGGGGACGAGAGCTCTTGGGGCCGGTTTTAAATATGAGGGAAAACATGAAAAAGGTTCTCTTCGCGACCACGGCGCTCGTTGCTTCGGCTTCGTTCGCCATGGCGGACGTCGACCTCGAAGGCACCGCGGTGATGGGCATCGCCGGCGGTGACGGGATGGAAGATCAATTCTGGACCGACATCGACGTCAAATTCAGAATGTCGGGCGAGACCGATGGCGGCCTGACCTTCGGTGCCGAAATCGACCTGGACGAGGCGGACGGCGCGGGAAGCTGCAGGATCACGGACAACGATGCGACGAATGGTCCGATCCTTATTAACGGTGAACCCGTGGACATCGGGCCCATTGTAGATAGCAATGGTGATACTGTGTCTATTCAGGATGCCGACCAAGTTGCTGCTTCCTGCTCGGCGCGCGGTAACTCGCTCGCGTTTGACGGCGCCACCCAGGGCGGTGAGACGATCTTCATCTCCGGCAACTTCGGCACGATCACCATGGGTGACACCGATGGCGCCCTCGACTGGGCGATGCAGGAAGTCGGGATCGGCGCCTCGCTGGGCGACACCCACACCAGCCACGCCGGCTACAACGGCAACGCCGGGCTGGACATCCTCTATGACGGTCAGATCGTGCGCTACGACTACACCTTCGGTGACTTCTCTTTCGCGGCCTCGGCCCTGTTGGACGACGATCCGACCGACGGTGCAGGCCCGAATCAGCCCGACAATGGCGATACGGTCTTTGCAATTGGTGCTAGATACTCGGCAAACCTTGGCGGCGTCGATCTCGGCCTGGGTATCGGTTACCAGACCGCCAATAACATCGATCTAATCGGTGTGAGCGCTGACGTCGAGTTCGCTCAGGGCTTCCGTGCTATCGTGAACTATACCGATATGGACTCGATGGTCGTCGATTTTGGTGACAACGGCGGCAACCGGACCGTGGACGCTCACTGGGGTATCGGGCTCGGTTACGAGACGGGCGCCATCTTGGTGTCTGCGAACTATGGTCGTTATGATCTCACTGCCGGTGGCGAAATCGATGGCTACGGTCTCGCCGTGAACTATGACCTGGGTGGCGGCGCGTCGCTCCAGGCCGGTTACGGCGGTGGCGACGGCCCCGACGCCTACTCCTTCGGTGTTGCGATGGAGTTCTGATCCCCACAGGATCGGTTCTGAAAGAGGAGCGGACCCTTGCGGTCCGCTCCTTTGCATTCTACGACCCCCTTCGTGCTGACGAAGGACGCCATCGCCCGGGCCTACAAGGCCGCGCTCGCGCATCTTGCCGCGGGGCGCGACGGCGCGGCCGAGGACGCGCTGACCCGGCTCAGGCAACTCGCCCCGGCCCAGGCCGAGGTGCCGTTCCAATTGGGCCGTCTGGCGGCGAAGCAGGGACGGTTCGCCGAGGCCGCCGAGCACCTGGCCGCCGCTCTGGCGCTGCGCCCCGGCACCCCCGAGATCGCCGAGGCGCTGGCCGCCGCGCAGGCCAAGTCCGGCGATAGCGACGCCGCGCTGCGAACGCTCGACGCCCTCGCCAAGGCGCAGCCCCGCGCGGCGAAGCCCGTCGCCGACCAAGCGCTCCTGCACCAGCGGCGCGGCGACTTCGACGCCGCCGAGAAACTCCTGCTCAAGGCGCTCAAGCTGGCGCCGGGCGATGGCGAACTCTATCGCATCCTGATGACCACCCGGACGGCGCGGCCCCGCGATCCGATCGTCAAGGCGATGCAGGCGGCCTGGCGCGATCCTCGCGTGGCCGGTCAGAAACGTGCGCATTTGGGTTTTGCCTTGGCCAAGGCGATGGCCGACATCGGTGCCACCGACCGCGTATTCCGCTATCTCGACCCCGCCAACGCGCTGGTGCGCGAACGGTGGCCCTACGACCGAGCCCGACGCGCGCGCGAGGTGTCCGAGTGGATCAACTGGGCGCGGGGCGCCGCGGTGCCCATGGCGCCGGCCGATCCGCCCCGCCCGGGCCCGATCTTGGTCATGGGTATGGCACGGTCGGGCACCACGCTGGTCGAACAGATCCTCGCCAGCCACCCCGACGTGACCCCCGGAGGCGAGTTCGATACCGTCTATAGGGCGGGCGTCGCATTGGTCCGGTCCCAGGGCCAGGGCGGACGCCTGGCGGACGTGGCCCCGGACGCCGCGGCCCGTTTTGCCGACGCCTATCTGGGGCGTCTGCGCGCACGGTTCCCCGATGCCGCCCGCGTGACCGACAAGTCGATGCAGTCTTATCTGCTGGCCGGCCTCATCCGCGTCGCCATCCCCGGCGCCCGCCTGCTGGTGGTCGAGCGCGATCCCCGCGCCATCGCGCTGTCGATCTATCGCAATGTCTTTGCCCCCGGCACGCACCGCTACGCCTACGACCTGGAGGATATCCACCACTACTATGCCCAGTTCCGGCGGATGATCGACTTCTGGCACGAGACGGCCCCGGGCCTGATCGCAACGGTCCGCTACGAAGACGTCGTCAAGAGGGACCGCGCCACGACCGGCGCCCTCCTCGACGCCGCGGGGCTGCCCTGGGACGACGCCTGCCTCAGCCATCACGCCCATGTGGGCGAGGTCGAGACCCTGTCCATCGCCCAGGTGCGCCAGCCCCTGCACGAGAACTCGGTCGCGCAATGGGCGGCCTATGCCGACGCGCTGGCCCCCTTTACCGCCCTCCTGAAGCAGAGCGAGTCGAGCTGAATGCCGTTGACCGACATCCGCGCCCGCATCGACGCGGCGGCCCGCGCCGCCGGGCGCGACCCCGACGACATCGCGCTGGTCGCGGTGTCCAAAAAACAGCCCGAGGCGCGAATCGCGGCGGTGCTGGAGGAGGGTCACCGGCTGTTCGGCGAGAACCGGGTGCAGGAGGCTGCGGGGCGCTGGCCGGGGTTCCGCGAGGATTTCGACGGCGTCCAGGTGCATCTCATCGGGCCGTTGCAGACGAACAAGGCGCGGCAGGCGATGGAGCTGTTCGAGGCCATCCACTCGGTCGACCGGCCCAAGCTGGCGCGCACTCTGGCGCGTCTCGCGGACGAGACCGGCGCGTGCCCCGACCTCTTCGTCCAGGTGAACACCGGCGAGGAGCCGCAGAAAGCGGGCGTGCTGCCGGCCGACGCCGATGGGTTCGTGAGCGAGTGCCGCGGGCTGGACCTCCCGCTGGTGGGGCTGATGTGCATCCCGCCCGCCGACGCCCCCCCGGCCCCGCATTTCGCGATGTTGGCCCAGATCGCCGCCCGAAACGGTCTGCCCGGCCTCTCCATGGGCATGAGCGCGGATTACGAGACCGCGATCGCCCACGGCGCCACCCATGTGCGCGTGGGCTCGGCGATCTTCGGCGCGCGCGAAGGGTGACCGCGGCCGGAGCGGGGCCGCACCCTCAGCGCTAACGCCGCGCGCGGCCTGCTCAGCGCAGCGGCACCAGCAGCGGCGTGCCGGGCGGCGTCCGGGCGGCCAGCCAGCGCAGATCGCGAGGCGCCATCGCGATACAGCCCTCGGTCGGATGCCCCCGCCGCCGCCAGCGGTGCAGGAAGATCGCCGAGCCCCGGCCGGGCCGCGCGTCGGGCCAGTTCCAATCGGTGAGCAGCACCAGATCGTAGAGCGGATCGGCCCGCCGCAGCCGCTCATGCGAGCCCCCATAGGGCGCGCGGACGGCGGTATTGTAGTCGGGCCGGCCAGGATCGTCCGACCACAGGTCGCCGGGGCGGATCGGCACGGCCCAGGGTGCGGGCCGCGCCATCCGGTCGGGGCGGTAGAGCGTCCCGACCACGTGCACCAGGCCCGCCGGCGTCGCCCCGTCGCCTTCGCGCTTGTCCGCGCGGATGCCGCCCCGCCCTATGGCGCAGGGCACGCGCCGCCCGAACGCCATGAGGCCCGCGGGCGTCAGGCGCAGCGGGCCGCTCACGGCGTCCCCGTCAGGATCAGAACGGCGAAGGCGAGGTAGGCGAGCGCGGCCCCCGCCGCCAGCCACGCCGCCCATGGCGCGGCGGCCTGGAACGCCCCGCTGCGTGCCAGGGCCGCGGCGGCCAGCAGCACGAACGTCGCCATCAGGCAGGCCCTCAGCAGCCCCTCGCGCCCGTCTGCCCGCGCGCCGGGCTCGACGCTCAGGTGCCACAGCACCGCGAGCGCCACCGCCCCCGCCGCCCCGGCGATCCATAGGGCGCGCGTCATCTGAGGTGCCCCGACTTCTCGGCCTTGGTGCGCAGGTAGGCGCGGTTCTCGTCCGTCGCGCCGACCCACAGGGGCACTCGCTCGACCACCTGGATGCCGCAGCGCTCCAGCATCGCCACCTTGCGCGGGTTGTTGGTGAGCAGTCGCACCCGGTCGATCCCGCGATCGCGCAGCATCTCGGCGCCGGCGCGGAAATCCCGCTCGTCGTCGAGAAAGCCCAGGCGGTGATTGGCCTCCACCGTGTCGAAGCCCTGGTCCTGGAGCGCGTAGGCCCGCATCTTGTTGGCCAGGCCGATGCCGCGCCCCTCCTGGTTGAGATAGAGCAGGAGCCCGCCGCCCGCCTCGGCCATCTGCCGCAGCGCAGCGTGGAGCTGGGGCCCGCAATCGCATTTCAGCGAGCCCAGGACATCGCCGGTAAAGCAGGCCGAATGCAGCCGCACCAGCACCGGCGCGTCCCCCGAGGGGTGGCCGACCTCGACCGTGTAATGCTCGTCGCCGCCGTCGCCGGGGCGATAGACCGTCAGCCGCCCGGCCCCGGCCAGCGCCATGGGCAGCCGCGCGCCAACGACCCGGCGCATTCCCGGCGGCGGCGTCTCGGTGGGCAGGGCGGCGAGGTCCAGCGCCGTGATCTCGGGCGGCGGTGCCGCGACCGGGGCCAGGACGGCGGCGGGCAGCCGCTGGGCCGCCTTGGCCAGCGCCAGTGCGGCGCGGGCGGGGGCCGCGTCTCCCTCGCGCAGGGCGGCGAAGGGCCCCTTGAGCGGTGTGTCGAGGTCGCGCGCCGGGTCGGCGATGGCGGCGATCTCGGCCTCCCGGGTTCCGGCGGCCAGCGGTAGCCGTGCGAGGTCGCCGTCGTAGGCCCTGGCGCGCAGCGTCGCCGCCCGCTCGGCGGTGATCGCCAGAACCGCCGCGCCGCCCTCCAGCAGCGCGGTAAGGCGCGGCCCCCTCGCGCCCTCGGCCGCCAGCGCCAGCCACCACGCGCCGCCCGTGCCGACCCCCACGGGCAGCCCCTGCGCCAGGTCGGCGCGCGCGCGGGCCAGCCGCTCGGCAATTGTCAGACGCCAAGGTTCCATGCCGCCAGATATCCCGCGATTGCAGGGATGTGAAACAAATCGTCGCTCCGCCACACGACGGCGTGAGAGATTTGCAGCAAACCTTGCGCACCGGGCGGGCGATCACATCTCTGTGCCACCTAGCCACGGAGACCCGCACCCATGGGTGGATTGAAGAAAATTCTGCTGGTCGACGACGACGACGACCTGCGCGAGGCGCTGAGCGAGCAACTGTTGATGACCGAGGATTTCGACGTGTTCGAGGCCGGCAACGGCCACGACGCGATGGAAAAGGTCAAGGCGGCGCTCTACGACCTGGTGATCCTGGACGTCGGCCTGCCCGACACCGACGGGCGCGAGTTGTGCCGGCTGATGCGCAAGTCTGGGGTCAAGTGTCCGGTGCTGATGCTGACCGGCCACGACAGCGACGCCGACACGATCCTCGGCCTCGACGCCGGCGCCAACGACTATGTGACCAAGCCGTTCAAGTTCCCCGTCCTGTTAGCCCGGATCCGCGCCCAGCTCCGCCAGCACGAGCAATCGGAGGACGCGGTGTTCCAGCTCGGCCCCTACAGCTTTCGCCCCGCGCAGAAGCTCTTGCTCGACGAGAGCGAGCGCAAGATCCGGTTGACCGAGAAGGAGACGAACATCCTCAAGTTCCTCTATCGGGCGTCCGAGGGCGTGGTGGCGCGCGATGTGCTTCTGCACGAGGTCTGGGGCTACAACGCGGGGGTGACGACCCACACGCTGGAGACGCATATCTACCGGCTGCGCCAGAAGATCGAGCCGGACCCGTCGAACGCGCGGCTCCTGGTGACCGAGAGCGGGGGCTACCGCCTCGTGGCGTAACGAGTTTCCCCTTTCCCGCATCGGGTATGCGATGCGACTGCCCTGTCGGACTGGCCCCGGCACCGCCCGGGGCCTTCTGTCGTCAGGGCGGCGACGGCAGCATGGGCGCGAACGTCCCCAACCGCTCCACTGTCCCCTCGATCACCAGCGTCCCGTCGAAGGTGGTGTGGCCTTGGCTCACCCAGCCGTCGCGGGCGGCGACGAAGAGGTATAGGCGGTCCGGGTTCCGGGCGTTGGGCATCACGAGGCCGGTCAGGCGACCGGTGGTCATCCGCCGCTCCCGCCCCTCAGGATCGGTCCACACTGCGCTGAGCGTTGCTGGACGCCCCGCCGCCACGACCAGCTCCAGCCGCACCTCATGCCGCGCGTCCCATCCGTAAATCTCCACCCGCGCATCCCGGGCATCGCCGGTAAAGAAACTGCTGCCCGGCTGCACCATCGGCGTCGCCCCGGCATGACGCGCGCTGAGATAGACCTGGGCGTAGTCCTGCCGCTCCTGCGCCGCGGCGCCGGTGGCGAGGCAGAGGATTAGGACGACGAGACGAAGCATCGGCCCGATCGTCTCACGGCAGGGCGGGCATGGCAACGAACGGCGTGACAAGGTCGGGATTTCCGGGCTGGCGCTCGGCGGTGGACATGGCAGGATGCCGCGGCAAGGAGGCCCCATGCCATTCACCGTTGCCACCTGGAACATCAACAGCGTTCGGCTGCGCGCCGAACTGGTCAAGACGTTCATCCGCAAGACGCGGCCGGACATCCTGTGCCTGCAGGAGATCAAGTCGCCGGTGGACAAGATGCCAAGCTTTGCCCGCATGGGGTTCAAACACGTCGTCGCGCGGGGGCAGAAGGGCTACAACGGCGTCGCCATCCTATCCAAGCTGCCGCTGGAGGAGGTGGGGAGCCACGACCACGCCGCGCTCGGCCATGCCCGCCACGTGGCGGCGCGGCTGGAAAACGGCGTGACGCTTCACAACTACTATGTCCCCGCGGGCGGCGACGTGCCGGACCGGGAGGTGAACGTGAAGTTCGGGCAAAAGCTCGACTACCTCACCGCCATGCGCGACAGCTTTCGCGCCGATCCGCCTGCGCGGTCGATCCTGGTGGGCGACCTGAACATCGCGCCGCGCGAGGACGACGTGTGGAGCCACAAGCAGCTCCTCAAGGTGGTGAGCCACACGCCCATCGAGGTCGCGCATCTGGGCCAGGCGCAGGAGGCCGGGGGCTGGACCGATATCACCCGGCAGGACCTGCCCGAGGGGCGGCACTATACCTGGTGGTCCTACCGCAACCCCAACTGGCGCGAGAACGACAAGGGCCGGCGGCTGGACCATATCTGGGCCTCGGCCGACATCGCGGGGGCGGCGCATGGCAGCCGCATCCTCAAGGACGCGCGCGGGTGGGAGCAGCCCTCCGACCACGTGCCGGTCCTCGCCACCTTCGACCTCTGACATGGCGCGCTGGGGCCGTCGCGCGGTTCTGGTCGGCGCGGGGGCGCTGGCCGGGGGCTGGGCGGCGCGCGCCTGGGGGCCGTCGCTGCCGTCGCGCGCCGGGACCGTGCCCCTGGGCGACGCGGACGGCGCGCTGGTCCTGAACGACGCCAGCGGGCTCAGCCCGACGCCGGTGGCCAGCCACACCGTGCTGGTCGAGGACGCCGGGCCGCTCCTGCGCAACAAGCTGTTGAACGAGATCGAGGATGCGGCGGCGGCGGGACAGCCCGTGGCCGTCGGCGCGGCGCGGCACTCCATGGGCGGGCATGCGCTGCCCCCTGGTGGGCGGGCGGTGACGTTCGACAACGGCTTTGTCGAGCCGCGGCAGGCGGCGGGCACCTTCGTCGCCCATGCCGGCGCGCGCTGGTCCCAGGTCATCGCGGCGCTGGACCCGCTGGGCTGGTCGCCCAAGGTCATGCAGTCCAACAACGACTTCGGCGTGGCCGCCACGTTCTGCGTGAACGCCCATGGCTGGCCGGCGCCGCACGGGCCGATGGGCGCGACGGTCCGCAGCGTTCGGATGGTGACGGCGGCGGGCGAGTGGGTGACGTGCTCGCGGGAGGAGAACGCCGACCTCTTCGCCATGACCATGGGCGGCTACGGCCTGACCGGGCTGATCACCGACCTGGAGGTCGAGATGGTGCCGAACCGGCGGCTGGTGCCCGACTTTGCCGACGTGGACGGGGCCGACCTGGGCGCGGCGCTGGCCGCGGCGGTGCGGGCCGAGGGGGTCGAGATGGCCTATGGCCGCCTCGACGTGACCCGCGCGCGGTTCTTCGACCGCGGGCTGGTCATCGCCTACCGCCCCGATGCCGACCAGGACGCCCTGCCGCCTGCGCCGGGGTCGAGGTGGATGAGCCATGTCTCGCGCCACATCTTTCGCGCGCAGACCGGCAACGAGACGGTCAAGCGCCTGCGCTGGGCGGTGGAGGCGGGGATCGGACCCTTCGCGGGCGGCGGGGCGGTGACGCGCAATGCGCTGATCAACGAGCCGGTGGCGACGCTGGACGACCGCGACCCGGGGCGCACCGACATCCTGCACGAGTACTTCGTGCCGGTGGAGGCGTTCGGCGTCTTCGTCGCCGCCTGCCGCGCGGTGATCCCGGCCAGCTATCAGGAGCTGCTGAACGTCACCCTGCGCTATGTCGACACCGATGCGGAAAGCTGGCTGAGCTATGCCCCCGGCCCGCGCATCGCCGCGGTGATGCTGTTCAGTCAGGAGATGACGCGGCGGGCCGAGGCCGACATGGCGCGGATGACCCGGGCGCTGATCGACCGGGTGCTGGACCTCGGCGGCAGCTATTACCTGCCCTACCGTCCGCACGCGACGCAGGCGCAGTTCGTCCGCGCCTATCCCCGAGCGCCCGAGTTCGCCGCCCGCAAGCGCGAGATCGACCCCGACCTGCGCTTTCGCAATCGGTTCTGGCACGACTATCTGGAGGCGCTATGAGCCCGCTACGCCTGACCGCGCTGATCTATGCCGTCATCCTCGCCGGGGCGGCGGCGCTCAACTACGTGCCCGGGGTGGTCGACAGCAACGGCCAGGCGTTCGGCATCTTCGAGCTGGACCTGTTCGACGACGCGCTGCACGCGGCCTCGGCCCTCTGGGCTCTGATCGCGGCGGCGCTGGGCACGCGGGCGTCGCGGACGTTCCTGCTGCTGTTCGGGGCGCTCTACCTCGCGGACGGCCTGTTGGGGCTGGCGACCGGGGCGGGATACCTCGACTTCGGCATCTTCACCCACGGGCGGCTGGACCTGCCCCTGGGCTTTCGCATCCTGGCGAACCTGCCGCATCTGGGGCTGGGCGGCGCGGCGCTGGCCGCCGGCCTGGCGTTCCGGCGGTGAGACGGGTCCTGCGCGCGCTGCTGCTGCTGCTGGTCGCGGGGCTGGTGGCGCTGGCGGCCCCGGTGGTGTGGATCGAGACGGCGTGCCGGGGCAGCGCGGCGGGCGACGACGGCCACGTGCCCCTGCTGCCGCCCGATCACCGGCGGGCCGAGAGCCGCACGCTCCTGACCTATCCCGAGTGGCACATCGTCCACGCCTACGACGACTATGCGCAGGTCATCGCCACAGGCGACCCCCACGACTTTGCCTTCCTGCGGTCGGTGGCGGGGTTCTGGCAGACGTTCTGTCCCTTGCGCCGGGCGGCGGCGGGGATGGGCGGGGCCACCCGCGAGACCCTGACCACGATCCACGTCATCGGCGTCAGCTTTACCGCCGAGATGCTGCTCAAGGCCGTCTATGAGGAAACGCTCGGCCGGCTCGCCGCGTTTCTGCGCGGGCCTCAGCGGGCGCGGCTGGACGACCTGTCGGCGGCGCAGGCGCGGGACTACGCCGCCTTCCTGCGGCAGGTGCCGTGGTATCGCTGGGACTTCGCCGCCGACCGCGAGGCATTGCAGAACAGCGCGTCCGACGCCCTGCGCGACCGCGAGAGGGCGCTGGCGCTGGGCATCGAATACTGGGCCAAGGGCCTCTACGCCCGGGCCATCGGCGCCGCGGTGGCGGGGGTAGGGCAGGACGAGACGACCCTGCGCAGCGTCGTCACAGGGATCGCGCCCGACCGTCTGGCCGCCATCGCGGGGGTGACGGTGATCGCCCCACTCGGCGGCGGCACCGAGATCGAGACGCCGCGCTACGCCGCCTACACCGACATCCTGCGCGCGCTGGCCGCCGCTGACGCCCACATGATCGAGATCGCGGGGAACGACGAGATCCTGTTCACCGCGGTATCGGAGACTCCTGCCGAGGGCGCGCTCTTTGCCTTCCGGCGCCAGGGCTATGGCGACGTGCGCAGCTTGTTCGTCGTTCGCGTGATCGAACTGTTGGAGACGATACGCGCTCTGCCGGAGCGGGGTCTGACGCTAGAGCACGTCCATGACTATTAGGCGCCTCGCGCTGGCGCTGCCTCTGGTCCTGGCCGGATGGCTGGGGACCATGGCGGCGATCATGCTGGTGTCCGACGCGGCCCCCGGCGCCGTGGCGCTCTGGCCCTCCGCAGGGTTCGTCGGGGCCCTGCCCGATGGGGTGGCGGTGGTCGGCGGCAGCCCGGTCAGCGTGACCGTGCGGTCCGACATGCCGCGCCTCGGCCCGGCGCTCTACGCCGCCGGAGCGCGCCTGGTGCTGCCTGCGGGGCTGCCGGGCTGTCTGCCCCTGCCGGGCGGCTGACCTTGCAACCCTGCGGTCCATGGGCCATCTAACCGGCAAACAAGCATGGGAGCGGACGGATGCTGGAATTCGGCCAGGCCGCGGGCGGCGGCGCAGATCTGATCAAGGACGGAACCGAGGCCACCTTTATGGCCGACGTGGTCGACGCCAGCCGCGAGGTGCCGGTGATCGTCGACTTCTGGGCGCCGTGGTGCGGACCCTGCAAACAGCTCGGCCCGATGCTGGAGGCCGAGGTGACGGCGGCCAAGGGCGCCGTCAAGATGGTCAAGATCAACGTCGACGAGGCCCAGCAGATCGCGGCGCAGTTGCGGATCCAGTCGATCCCGACCGTCTATGCCTTCTTCCAGGGGCAGCCGGTGGACGGGTTCCAGGGCGCGCTGCCCCAGTCCGAGGTCAAAGCCTTCGTCGAGCGGTTGATCAAGCAGTCGGGCGGCGACGCCAGCGGCGGGCTGGACGAGGCGCTGGACGCCGCCGAGGAGATGCTGGAGCAGGGCGCGGCGGTGGACGCGGCTCAGACCTTTGCCGCGATCCTGGGCGAGGATCCCAAGAACGCGCGCGCCTATGGCGGGCTCGTCCGGTCGCACGTGGCGCTGAACGATCTGGAGCAGGCCGAGGCGATCCTGAACGGCGCCGATGCCGAGATCAGCCACGATCCCGCGCTGGAGGCAGCGGCGGCGCAGTTGGCGCTGGCACGGCAGGCGTCGGATGCGGGTCCGGTCGCCGATCTGCGCGCGGCGGTCGAGGCGGATCCCGCCGATCTCCAGGCCCGATTCGACCTGGCCTTGGCGCTGCACGCCCACGGCGACACCCAAGGCGCCGTCGACGAGTTGCTCGAGGTCTTCCGCCGCGATCGCGAATGGAACGACGGCGCGGCCAAGGCGCAACTCTTCACGATCTTCGAGGCGCTGAAACCGCAAGATCCCATCGCGCTAGCCGGACGCCGAAAACTCTCGTCGATGATATTTGCCTGACCGGGTCCGCGGCCTAGCTCAGAGGCTATGTTGAACGCCGCGGACTTGCCTCAGACTATCTCGGTCTTTCCGCTCCCCGGCGCTCTGTTGCTGCCGCGGTCGCGGCTGCCCCTGCACATCTTCGAGCCGCGCTATCTGGCGATGATCGAGGACTGCATGAAGACGCCGCACCGCCTGATCGGCATGGTCCAGCCCCGCGAGGTGCCGGGCGGCGGCGCCTGCCGGTTGCACAGCATCGGCTGCGCCGGCCGCCTCACCGCGTTCTCCGAGACCGAGGACGGGCGCTATATGATCACCCTGAGCGGCGCGTCGCGGTTCCGGGTGCGGGAAGAGATCAACGGCTTTACCCCCTACATTCGCTGCGATGTGTCGTGGGACGGGTTCGAGCGCGACCTAGGCCCGGCCGAGCACGACGGCCGCTTCGACCGCAAGGCGTTCCTGCGCCTACTTGGCCGTTACTTCGACTCCGAACAGCTCAAGACCGACTGGTCCAGCCTGGAGGACGCGGAGGACGAGTTGTTGATCAACACGCTGGCTATGCTCTGTCCGTTCGCCCCGGAGGACAAGCAGGCGCTGCTGGAGGCGCCCACGCTCGACACCCGGCGCGAAACGCTGGTGACGCTGATCGAGTTCGCGCTTGCGGGCGGCGGGACCGGGGGGGAGCCGCTGCAATGAGCGAGCGGGGCTATGACCGCCGGATGCTGGAGGCGCTGGTCTGTCCCCAGACCCACGCGCCGCTGAGCTACGACGCCGAGCGGCAAGAGCTGGTGTCCAAGGCGGCGCATCTGGCCTATCCGATCCGAGACGGTATCCCGGTGATGCTGATCGACGAGGCCCGCAAGCTGGACTGAGCGGGCCCGCTCAGAGCGGCCGCCCGGCCAGGAGCCGCGGCCGGTCCCCGGTCAGGCCGGCGGCCTCGCGGATGAAGCCGCGGCGCGCCTCTGGCCAGGCATTGATCATGGCCAGCCCGGCGTCTCTGGCCAGGCGCAAAAACGGATTATCGTTGGAAAACAGACGATTGAACCCGTCCGTGGCGAGTGCCAGCGTGGCCACGTCCCACCGCCGCCAGCGCTGATACCGCTCCAGCACGTCGGCGCGCCCGATGTCCTCGCCCCGCCGTCGTGCCTCCACCAGCACTTCGGCCAGGGCGCCCACGTCCTTGAGCCCGGCGTTCAACCCCTGACCGGCGATGGGGTGCACCGCGTGGGCGGCGTCCCCGACCAGAGCCACCCGGTCGCCCGCCATCCGGTGCGCCAGGCTGAGGCCCAGGGGATAGCTGAACCGCGACCCGGCCAGCGCGATGTCGCCCAGGAAATCGCCGAAGCGGGGGCGCAGCGTCTCCAGATAGGCGGCGTCGTCCAGGGCGGCGACGGCCTCGGCCCGGTCGGCCCGCTCGGTCCAGACGATGGACGAGCGGTTCCCGGTGAGCGGCAGGATCGCCAGCGGGCCCTCGGGCATGAAGAACTGGTGCGCGGTGCCCTCGTGCGGGCGCCCGTGGGAGATGGCGGCGACCATGCCGGTCTGGCCGTAACCCCAGGTCATCCGCCCGATACCCGCCCGCACCGCCGTGGGCGAGCGTTTGCCGTCGCAGCCGACGAGCAGGCGGGCGCGCACCTCGGTGCCGTCGTCCAGGGTCGCGCGGATGCCGGTAGGGTCCGCCGCGTGCGCCACCGCCGCCCGGCGGTCGTAGAGCGCGATGCCCGCCCTCTCTACCGCCCGGAGCAGGGCCGGGCGCAGATGCCGATCCTCCACCATGTGACCCATCGGGCCCTCTTCGATCTCGGCATGGTCGAAGGCGAGCGCCAGCGGCGAGGCGCCCTGTCCGGCGTGGCCATCGCTGACGCGGATCGCCAGGATCGGCTGCGCATCGCCCTCCAGCTCGAACCAAATTCCCAGCGCGCGCAACAGGTTGACCGACCCGAGCGACAGCGCATAGCTGCGCCCGTCGAACCCGGCTCCGCTGCGCACCGACGCGGCCAGGGGGTCGACCAGGCCGACCCGCAGCCCTCCGGAGGCCAGGGCCAGGGCGAGGGCGGTGCCGTTGAGGCCGCCGCCGGCGATCAGAGCGTCGTGATCCATGGCGCGGACTATGCCGGGCGGGCCGGCATTGTCCATGCGCCGCGTGGCCGCTACCGTCGCCCCGATGCGGCAGGGGAGGTCGGCGATGGACGCGTGGCGATGGATGACGGCGGCGGAGTTGGGTCGCGGAATCGGCGCGGGCGAGATCGACCCCGTGGCGCTGACCCGCACCTATCTCGACGCGATGGAGGCCGACGCCCTGACGCCGCGCATCTACGCCCGGGACACCCAGGCACGGGCGCTGGAGGAGGCCTCGGCGGCGGCCGAAAGGGCGGCGGCGGGGCGACGGCGCGGGCCGCTCGACGGTGTCCCGATCTCATGGAAGGACCTCTTCGACAGCGCCGGGGTCGCCACCGAATCGGGCAGCGCGCTGCTCCGCGGCCGGGTGCCCGACCGGGACGCCGAGGTGCTGGCGCGCGCCACCGCGGCGGGGCTCGTTTGTCTGGGCAAGACGCACCAGACCGAGCTGGCGTTTTCGGGCCTCGGCCTCAACCCGTCGACCGCGACGCCGCCCTGCGTCAACGACGCCGCCGCGGTGGCCGGGGGGTCGTCGTCGGGGGCCGCGACCTCGGTAGCCTTCGGCCTGGCGGCGATGGGCATCGGATCGGACACCGGCGGATCGGTGCGGGTGCCCGCGGCGTGGAACGACCTCGTCGGACTCAAGACCACCCATGGGCGGGTGTCGCTGGCGGGTGTGGTGCCGCTGTGCCCGCGGTTCGATACGGTGGGCCCGCTCTGCCGCTCGGTCGAGGATACGGCGCTGATGCTGTCTGTGCTCGACGGCCGACCCGCGCCGGACCTGACCGGCGCGACGCTGGAGGGCGCGCGGCTCCTCGTGCTCCAGGGCACCGCCCAGGACGACCTTGCGCGCGCCGTCTCCACCGGGGTGCAGAGCGCGGTCGAGCGGCTCCAGGCCGCGGGCGCGGTGATCGACCGCGCCGAGAGCGCGGCGGTGGAGGAGGCGCTGCCGATGAGCGCGATCCTCTTCACCGCCGAGGCCTGGGGCGTCTGGGGCGACGTCATCGAGGCACAGCCGGACGTGATGTTCGCTCCGGTGCGCGATCGGTTCATGTCGGGCCGCGACTACCTCGCCGCCGACTACGTGCGCGCCTGGCGGCGACTGGACGCGCTGCGCGCCGACTACCTCGCCCAGACCGAGGGCTTCGACGCCGTGCTGGTGCCGACCTGTCCGATCTTGCCGCCCGACGCGCAGCGGCTGTTGGACGATTCGGAGTATTTCCGGGTCAAGAACCTCCTGGCCCTGCGCAACACGCGGATCGGCAACGTCATGGGGCTGGCCGCGCTGACCCTGCCCACGGGCGTCCCGTCGGTCGGGCTGACCTTGCAGACCGCACCGATGCAGGAGGCGCGGCTCCTGCGCCTGGGCGCGGCGGCCGAGGCGGCGCTGGCGTAAAAGCCACATCGCCGGGCCAAGCCCCTGAGATCGCGCGCCTCCGACTGGACCCGCGGGCCGGGGCGCGGCTATCCTCGGGCACAAATGGGGCGATAGACCCCGAACCTTGAGGCATTGATGCGTTTCCCTGAGCGGTTTTCACAACTGCCGGACTATGCGTTTCCGCGGCTGCGGAGCCTTCTCGACGCCCATGCGCCGGGTGGTGACGTGATTCACATGACCATCGGCGAGCCGCGCCACGACCCGCCGCCCTTTGTCGGGGCGGTGCTGGCCGAGGCGCTGGACGGGTTCGGGCGCTATCCGGCGAACGACGGCACCGCCGCCCTGCGCGAGGCGATCTGCGGCTGGGTGGGGCGGCGCTATGGCGTGGCGCTGGACCCTCAGAGCCAGGTGATGGCGCTGAACGGGACGCGCGAGGGGCTGTTCAACGCCGCCGTCGCGCTCTGCCCCGAGGCGGGAGGGCGGCCGCCCGTCGTGCTCACGCCCAACCCGTTCTATCAGGTCTACGCCGTCGCCGCGCTGGCCATGGGGGCCGAGCCCGTCTATGTCCCCGCCACCCGCGAAACCGGATTCCTGCCGGACTATGCCGGGCTGCCCACCGACCTGCTCGACCGGACCGAGATCGCCTATCTCTGCTCGCCCGCAAACCCCCAGGGGGCAGTCGCGGACGAGGAGTATCTGCGCGATCTCCTGGCGCTGGCCGAGCGGCACGATTTCCGCGTCTTCGCCGACGAGTGCTATTCCGAGGTCTACGACGCCGATCCGCCGCCCGGAGCTTTGGCCGTCGCCGCGGCGGCGGGCGCCGATCCCGAACGCCTCTTGGTCTTCAACTCGCTGAGCAAGCGGTCGAACCTGCCGGGTCTCCGCTCGGGCTTCGTCGCCGGGGGGCCACGGTCGATGGCCCGGATTCGGCAGCTCAGGGCCTATGCCGGCGCGCCCCTGCCCGAGCCATTGCAGGAGGTGGCCGCGCGCGCCTGGGCGGACGAGGCCCATGTGGACGCCAGCCGCGCCATCTATCGCCGAAAATACGCCGTCGCCGCCGAGGTCTTCGACGGTATCGACGGCTGCGGGCCGCCTGAGGCCGGGTTCTTTCTCTGGCTGCCGGTGGAGGATGGCGAAGCGGCGGCGCTGCGGCTCTGGCAAGCAACCGGCGTGCGGGTGCTGCCCGGGGCGTATCTGTCCCGCGACACCGCCACCGGCAATCCCGGCAACGGCTATATCAGAGTGGCGATGGTCGCCACGGAACGAGAAGTGCAGCGCGGGCTCCTGGCGGTCCGCGACTGCCTCTATGGGTAGAACGAGGTAGACATGGCATATCAGACCCGCGGGCGCGATCCGCTCTTCGACAGCACCACCCAGGCTGCGCTGGAGCGCCGGGCCAAGGAGCTCTTGGGGATGCTCTTGATCGGCCTCGCGGTGCTCTGTGCGCTGATGCTCGCCTCCTACGAACCCTCCGACCCGAGCTGGATGTCGGCCACGTCAGAGCCCGCGCGCAACATCCTGGGCCGGGCGGGCGCCTCCATCGCGGCGCCGCTGTTCCTGATCGTCGGCTGGGGGGCCTGGGCGCTGGTCGCGGTGCTGGGCGTCTGGGGGCTGCGGCTGATGCTGCATGTGGGCGAGGATCGGGCGATGGCGCGGGCGGTGTTCGCCCCCATCGCGATCGCTCTGGCCTCGGTCTATGCCGCGACTCATGTGCCGCAGGGCGACTGGACCCATGCCTTCGGCCTCGGCGGGCTCTTCGGCGACACGGTGTTGGGCGCGGTCCTGGGCGTGGTGCCGGTGCAGGCGACGTTCGGGCTCAAGCTGATGGCGCTGGGCATGGCGGCGGGCACGCTGGTCATGGGGCTGTTCGTCCTGGGGTTCTCTCTGGCCGAGCTCAGGGCCATCGCGGTCTGGCTCGTGCGGGGCGTCGTGCTCTGCTACGCCGCGTTCTGGGCGGTGATCGGGCAGGGCGGGCGGCTGGCCGCCCTGGGTGTCGCGGGCGGCGTGCGGGCTGCCAGCAATGGGCGTGCGGCACGTGCCGAGGCGCGCCGAGCCCGGGCCGAGGCGAACGCGTCCGCGGCGTTGGAGGCCGTGTCGACCCCGGTGCTCCGCGCCACCCGCAGCGCGCCCCGGGCCGTGCCCGGGCCCGATGTCCACGAGGTGGCGGAGGGCGGTCGGCCCGGCCTCCTGACCCGCCTGATGCCGCGCCTCCCGCGCGCGCCGCTGGCCGACGACGCGCCGGAGATCCTGGAGCCCGACGAGGCGCCCCTCGCCGAGGGCGATGACCGGATCAAGGCCAAGATCGCCGACGTGATCAAGAGCCGCGTGCGCGCGGCCCCGATCCTGAGCTCCGCGGCGCTGGGTGGCCGGGCCGAGCCGCCGCTGGCACGCGGCCGCCATCCCCGCGGGCCGCAGCCGATGATCCTGCCCAAGGCGCCACGGTCCGAGCCGCCGCTGGTCGGCGATGCGGAGGACGACGACTGGGACGCCGCGGATGCCCAGATGCCCGAGCCCGAGCTGGTGGCGCCCGCGCCGCTCTCGGCCGCGCGCGAGGCCCCCGCCTTCTCCTCCGCCCGGTCGCTGGAGCGCAGCGTGGTCAAGCATCCGCCGCGCAAGGCGCCGCAGCCCTCGACCCGCGCCCAGGCCGAGGCGCAGCCGGCGCTGCAATTCGAGGACCCCGGCGACGCCTACGAGATGCCGCCGCTGAACCTGCTGCGCGACCCCTCGACGGTGCAGCGCCACGTGCTGTCCGACGAGGCGCTGGAACAGAACGCGCGGATGCTGGAAACCGTCCTCGACGACTACGGCGTCAAGGGCGAGATCGTCAGCGTCCGCCCCGGCCCGGTGGTCACGATGTACGAGCTAGAGCCGGCCCCGGGGCTCAAGGCGAGCCGCGTCATCGGTCTGGCCGACGACATCGCCCGGTCCATGTCGGCGCTGTCGGCCCGTGTCTCGACCGTGCCGGGGCGCAGCGTCATCGGCATCGAACTGCCCAACGAGAACCGCGAGATGTGCGTGCTGCGCGAGGTGCTGTCGGCGCGCGCCTTCGGCGACAGCCAGATGAAGCTGCCGCTGGCCCTGGGCAAGGACATCGGTGGCGACCCGGTCGTGGCCAACCTCGCCAAGATGCCCCACCTCCTGATCGCGGGGACCACCGGGTCGGGCAAGTCGGTGGCGATCAACACCATGATCCTGTCGCTGCTCTACAAGCTCACGCCGGACGAGTGCCGCCTGATCATGATCGATCCCAAGATGCTGGAACTGAGCGTCTACGACGGCATTCCGCATCTCCTCTCCCCCGTCGTCACCGACCCGAAGAAGGCGGTCGTGGCGCTGAAATGGGTCGTGGGCGAGATGGAAGAGCGCTATCGCAAGATGTCCAAGATGGGCGTGCGCAACATCGACGGCTTCAACGGCCGGGTGAAGGAGGCGCTGGCCAAGGGCGAGACGTTCAGCCGAACGGTCCAGACCGGGTTCGACGACGACACCGGCGAGCCGATCTTCGAGACCGAAGAGACCCAGCCCGAGGCGATGCCCTATATCGTCGTCATCGTCGACGAGATGGCCGACCTGATGATGGTCGCGGGCAAAGAGATCGAGGCCTGCATCCAGCGCCTGGCGCAGATGGCCCGCGCGAGCGGCATCCACCTGATCATGGCCACGCAGCGCCCGTCGGTCGACGTCATCACCGGCACGATCAAGGCGAACTTTCCCACCCGGATCAGCTTTCAGGTCACGTCCAAGATCGACAGCCGGACGATCCTGGGCGAACAGGGGGCCGAACAACTCCTCGGTATGGGCGACATGCTGTATATGGCCGGGGGGTCCAAGATCACGCGCGTCCACGGGCCGTTCTGCTCGGACGAGGAGGTGGAAGAGATCGTCAGCTATCTCAAGACCTTCGGCCCGCCCGACTATATGTCCGGGGTGGTCGACGGCCCCGACGAGGACAAAGAGAGCGACATCGACGCCGTCCTCGGCCTCGGCGGCAACACCGGCGGCGAGGATGCGCTCTACGATCAGGCGGTGGCGATCGTGATCAAGGACCGCAAATGTTCGACCTCCTACATCCAGCGCAAGCTGGGCATCGGCTATAACAAGGCGGCGCGCCTGGTCGAGCAGATGGAGGACGAAGGCGTCGTGTCCTCCGCCAACCACGTCGGCAAGCGCGAGATCCTGGTGCCCGAGCCGCAATAGCCGCGCGGCGGCGGGCGCCGCACTGCCATAACGGCCCGCCGTCATGGCATGACATTGGCCATCGCTCCATCCCTCGCCTATATGCGACCGGCAAAGACGAGGTATGGCATGTTGAGACGCACTTTCCTGATGGGCACCGCGGCTGCGGCGCTCGTCGCCCGACCGGCCGCGGCGGCGCGCCTGTCGCTGAACGAGTTGTCGCGCTATCTGAACGCGCTCCAGGCGGCGCAGTCGGACTTTACCCAAATCAACGACGACGGCACGATCTCCACCGGGCGGATTTCGATCCAGCGGCCCGGGCGGGCGCGGTTCGACTACAACCCGCCCGACAAGACGCTGGTGATCGCCGGCGGCGGCCAGGTGGCCATCTTCGACGGCGGGTCCAACAGCGTGCGGCCCGAGCAGTATCCGCTGGCGCAGACGCCGCTGAGCATCATCCTGGACCGCAACGTGAACCTGGGCCGCGCCAACATGGTGGTCGGGCATCGCGAGGACGGGGTGAAGACCATCGTGACCGCCCAGGATCCCCAGCGGCCCGAGATCGGGCGGATCGAGCTGGTGTTCACCGGCAACCCGACGCAGCTCCGCCAATGGGTGATCACCGACGAGAACGGCAGCCGCACCACGGTCGTCCTCGCCGATCTCAAGGCGGTGGGCGGGCTGCCCGCGCGGCTCTTCAACATCCCCGGCGAGATCCAGCGCCGGGGCGGCTGACGCCCCCAGGGCGCCGCCCCCCGGGGCGGCGCTCTCCGCTCAGACCTTGCGGCAGCTCCTGAGCTGCGCGTCGTAGAGCACCGCCCGGGCGGCCACCTTGTCGGCCACGGTCAACAGCCACGGTTTGGCGTTATAGCTGCCGCGAGCATAGCCAGAGCGGCCCTCGTGATAGGCCAGATACTGGTTGCGGGCGTCGGATTTGGAGATCCCCAACCGCCGGGTCGTGGCGTCCATGTACCAGCCCATGAAATCGGTGGCGTCCTGGATGCGGTCGCGCTTGGCCCGCCTCTTGCCCGTCTGCTCCCGGTACTCATCCCAGGTGCCGTCCAGCGCCTGGCTGTATCCGTAGGCCGACGACTGCCGCCCCATGGGGATCACGCCCAGGGAGTATCGGAACGGCGTGCGGGCATTTCCGATGAACTTGGATTCCTGGTGGATCGTCGCCATCTGCACGGCGATGGGGATACCCCAACGCCGCTCGGTCTGGCGCATGGCGCGCAGGTATTTCGGACGCTGATCGACGATGCTGCACGCATTGTCGAGATTGCGGGGCGCCTCGTGCTGGCTGCTGCCGCAACTCGCGACGAACATGCACAGGACCAGCGCGCGCAGAAGTCTGCTCATCTGCCTCTCGCTCGATTATTGTTGCCTGCTTTTTTGCAACCCTAGCCAATTTCGGCCCTGCGGGAAATCGGAAATGACGCGCCGTCAGATCACGATTGCCAGAAGTGCCGGAAGCGCCAGCACGCCGAGGAGGGTCGAGACCACCACGAGACCCGCCACGGCGTCGGCGTCGGCGCCGTATTTTTCGGCCAGGAGATAGCTGGTGACCGCCACCGGCGTCGACACCTGCACCACCAGGACGGCGAAGGCGACGGGCGGCAGCTCCAGCCAGCGGCCCACGCCCCAGGCGACCGACGCGCAGACGGCGAGCTTGACCGCCGACAGGACCACCGGCCACAGGATGGCCCGGGGCCGGAGCCGTGCCACGGCAACGCCCAGGGTGATCAGCATCAGCGGAATCGCCAACTGCCCGATCAGCTCCAGCGTGTTGGTCAGGAACCGCGGCGTCTCCCACCCCTGCCAGAGAAACAGCGCGCCGAGCAGGGTGGCGCCGACCATCGGCTCGCGCACGACCTTGGCGATCGACCCGCCGCCCGCGACCAGCCAGACCCCGAAGGTGAAGGAATAGACCGCCATGACGGCAAAAATCACCACGGCGTATCCCAGCCCCTCTTCGCCGAACGCGAAGAGGGCGAGCGGCAGGCCGAGGTTGCCCGTGTTGCCAAAGATCAGCGGCGCGAGATAGGTGCGAATGTCCAGCCGCAGCACCAGCGCCACCGCCGTCAGCGCCACCGTGACCCCGGCATAAGCAGCCACGGTGGCCAGCGACACGGCCGTCAGAGCGCCCCCCGGGATCTCGGTCTGCATCAGCGCGGTGAAGATCAGACAGGGCACTCCCAGCGTCATCGCCAGGCGCGTGACGAACTGTAACCGGTACTCGAATCCCAGCCGGATCCACGCCACGCCGAGGGCCGCGAGCAGGAACACCGGCGCGACGATTTCGGCCACTGTCAAAACGAGGTTCACAGTGTGTTTCTTCGATTCGAGGCGTGGCCGGTGGACAAAACGGAACCTGGCGTTTTATGACCTGAGTGCAACGGGGGCGATGCAATGTTGAAAAGTCGGGCGAGATTTCACCTGGGTCAGGTCGTGCGTCATCGCAAACATCCCTTTCGAGGGGTGATCTTTGACGTGGACGCGATGTTCTCGAATACCGAGGAATGGTACGACGCCATCCCCGAGGACAGCCGCCCCAACAAGGATCAGCCGTTCTATCACCTCCTCGCCGAGAACGACCAGAGCTATTACGTGGCCTATGTGTCCGAACAGAACCTGGTGGCGGACTACTCGGGCGAGCCGGTGGACCACCCCGACGTCCCCGAACTCTTCGGCGAGATCGAGGATGGGGCCTATCCTCTGCACGTTCACATGAACTGAGCCGCCCGGCGCGGGAGCGCCGCGCCCGCCGGTCAGTAGCCCAGGGCGCAGCCGTCCTTGCGCGGGTCCGACCCGCCCTCCAGCACACCGGTGTCGTGGTCGATGCGGATCGCCTGGGCACCGCCGATGGCGGTGGGTGGGTCGACGACGCGGTGGCCGCGGTCGGCCAGCGCTTGTTTCACCGCGTCGGGATACCCCCGCTCGACCCGCAGTTCCCCTTCGGTGGAGAAACACCGCGGCGCGTCGATGGCCGCCTGCGGCGAGAGCCCGAAATCCCCGACGTTCGAGACGAAGCGCGCGTGCCCCGTCGCCTGATAGGCGCCGCCCATGACGCCGAAGGGCATGATCGTCCGCCCGTCACGGCGCAGCATCCCCGGAATGATCGTGTGCATCGGCCGTTTGCCCGGACCGGCCTCGTTCGGGTGCCCCCGCTCCAGCGTGAAGCCGCGGCCGCGGTCGTGGAACAACAGGCCAAAGCGGTCCGACGCCAGCCCCGATCCAAAGCTGGAGAAGATCGAGTAGATCAGCGACACCGCCATCCGGTCGCGGTCGACCACTGTGATGTAGACCGTGTCGCGGTGGACCGCGCCGGCGGTCTGGGACGGGCGATCCATCGCCCGGCCCGGGTCGATCAGGGCGGCCAGCCGCTCGGCCGTCTTTGGTGTCAGCATGTGCTGCAACCGAGCGGTGTGATCGGGATCGGCCAAGAAGCGGTCGCGGGCGTCGTAGGCGAGCTTGGTCGCTTCCGCCTCCAGATGTGCCCGCTCCGCGCCCCAGGGATCGAGGGCGGCAATGTCGAACCGCGCCAGGATGTTGCACAAGAGGAGCGCGGTCGGGCCCTGGCCGTTGGGCGGGTGTTCCACCAACTCCAGATCGCCATACGCCGTGGACAGCGGATCGCCCCAAGTGCAGGCCGTGGCGGCAAAGTCGCCCTCGGTGTGGGTGCCGCCCGCGGCACGCAGGCTGGCGACCATGTCGGCCGCCACCTCGCCCTCGTAAAACGCCGCGCGGCCGTCGCGGGCGATCCGGCGCAGCACCTCGGCCTGGTCCGGCGCGCGGAACAGGGCGCCGCGGGACAGCGCCGCGCCTCCGGCGAGATAGCGGTCGCGGGCGGCACCGGTGAGCGTCTCGGCCGCGTCGGCCCAGTCGGCCGCGACCCGTTCGGCGACCGGCACGCCCGCGTCGGCATAGCGGATCGCCGGGGCGAGGGCGGCGTCGAGACCCTTTCGCCCCCACCGCTCGGACAGGGCGCAGAAGGCATCGACCGCGCCCGGAACGGTCACCGCCGCAGCGCCGCCCGGCATCGTGTCGTGACCCGCCGCCCGCAAATCCTCGGCGTTCAGCCCGGCGGGCGCGCGGCCCGAGCCGTTGAGCGCGACGATCTCCGCGTCTCCGCCCGGCGCGATCAAGGCAAAGCAGTCGCCGCCGAGCCCGGTCATCTGCGGCTCGCAGAACCCCAGGAGCACCGCCCCGGCGATGGCGGCGTCGACGGCGTTGCCGCCGGCCTCCAGCATCTCGACGGCGGCCTTGGCGGCCAGGGGGTGGGACGTGGCGCACATGCCGTTGGTGGCCAGCACCGCAGAGCGGCCGGGCAAGTGGAAATCGCGCATGGAACCTCCCAGAGCACGGGCGACGGATATGCCGGCACACTAACGCCGCCGCCGTCTTTGACAACCGGCGTGGGCGGAGCGGGGGTTTGGGAGGATAAACCCCGGCGCCGCACACTCGGTGGGGGCTGTTACGGCACGGCGCCGGGGGAAGCTTGGGTCAGCTACGGACATAGGGATGCCCGGCCGGCGCGGCGCCGGTAAGGAGCGCCCGTGGCGATTATGCGGCACATCGGCTTGCATTCGCACGATCCCGGCGCGGTGCCTCCGTCGCCGTCGCCGTCGCCGTCGCCGTCGCCGTCGCCGTCGCCGTCACCGGGGCGCCGTGGCCCACGCGTGGGGATTGCCTTGCCGAGTGCCATGGATGTTCCTCCCCGGCGCATGGGCGGGGCGCCGTGGCGGGCAGGTCCCGTCCGCGCCGTGCGCCAGCCCTTTGCGCCGATCCGCGCACCGCGCGAACGACCGCTGAGAGACCGGGGCCATATGGGGATCGCTGCCAGGGGCGGATCGTCGGCCCCAGTCGCCGGAGCGCGGACCGCTTGGGCGACCGCGCAGACGCCCCCACCGGGGCCCTGTCAACGAGGGGGGCGGTCCCGCCAATCCGTTCGGTGCAGGGGGTTTCCGCGGTCCCGGAGGGCGGCCGAGTGTCGGGTGGGGACCGCTGGTGCACGAGGTGCCATGACGGCAGCGGAGGGCTGACGTGTCCGGTCTCGGAGACCCCATTGGTCGTGGCCTGGAACGTCTGAATGCGCCGCGCCCGACCGCCCCGGTCTCAGGCGGCCGAGGCGTCCAGTCCTCCGGCCAGGCGGAAGCTGAGGCAGTTTCGGCCGTCCTCGCGCCGGTAGGACAGGTCTTGGGCCAGTTGCCGAATGATCATCCATCCGAATCCGCCCTCGGGTTCGGGAAACGGCGCGGGCGGTGTGCCTGGGGGCATCGCGCCTCCAGGCATCGGCCGCCCGGCGTCGACCACGGTGCAGTCGATCTGCCCCCGCACCGCCCCCACCCGCACGTCGACCAGGCCGCGGGCGGCGGCGCCGTAGGCGTGTTCCACCACGTTGTTCAGCACCTCGGCCAGGACCAGTTCCAGCGCCCCTTCCAGGTCGCCGTCGATGCCCAGACGGCCGATCCCCTGGCGCAGGCTCAGGAGCCCCGCGCGCACCGCCATGGGATCGCTCTGAAAGATCACGCGCACCCGGGGGGGGCCGGTCGGCGCGGCGGGCGCACGCGGGGTCGCCTCAGTGGGCATGGGCCTGGGGCACGGCCGCATCCTCGGCCGCCAGGGCGTCGTCGGCGGTGTGGTGGATGCGGAACACGCGGTCCATGCGGGTCAGACGGAACACCTTGGCCACCGTGCCGCGCAGTCCGGCCAGTTCCAGCCGCTGCTCCGGCTGCAACTGCTTCATCGCGCCGACGACGGCGCCCAGTCCGCTGCTGTCCAGGAACTCGACCCCGGAGAGGTCCAGGATCACCCGCGGCGGCCCGCCCTCCGCCGCCTCGCGCAGCGCGTCCTTGAACCGCACGGCGGCGGCGGCGTCGAGCCGCGCCTCGCCGACCGAAACGATCAGAACCTCGGACGTGGCGCGTGTTTCCAGTTCCATCCGACTTGCCCTCCGTTGCGTGGCGTCACAGATAGGGCACAAGTCTTACCAAGAGGTAAGCGGCCGATGGGGCCGCGGGAGGGAGGACCATGACCGACATCGTGATCGCCGCGGCGCGGCGCACCCCCATGGGCGGGTTCCAGGGCGAGCTGTCCGCCGCCTCGGCGCCCGAGTTGGGCGGCGCCGCCATCGCCGCCGCCTTGGCCGACGCGGGCACACCCCCGGTGGACGAGGTGATCATGGGCTGCGTTCTGCCCGCTGGGCTGGGCCAGGCGCCCGCGCGGCAGGCGGGCTTCGCTGCCGGGTTGGGCGAAGAGGTTCCCGCGACCACGCTGAACAAGATGTGCGGCTCGGGGATGCAGGCGGCGATGACCGCCCACGACCGCATCCTGACGGGCCAGTCAGACGTGATCGTCGCGGGCGGAATGGAGAGCATGACCAACGCCCCCTACCTCCTGCCCAAGATGCGCAGCGGCGCCCGGCTGGGACACGGCGCGGTGGTCGATTCGATGTTCCTCGACGGGTTGGAGGACGCCTACGACAAGGGCCGCCTCATGGGCACCTTCGCCGAGGACTGCGCCGAGGCGTTCCAGTTCACCCGCGCGGCCCAGGACGACTATGCGCTCGCCTCTCTCGACCGGGCGCTGACGGCGCAGCGCGAGGGGCGGTTCGCGGCCGAGATCGCGCCGGTCACGGTGACCACCCGCAAGGGCGCGGCCGAGGTCGCCGAGGACGAACAACCGCGCACGGCGCGGCCCGACAAGATCCCGCATCTCAAGCCCGCGTTCCGCAAGGATGGAACGGTGACGCCCGCCAACGCCTCGTCGATCTCGGACGGAGCGGCGGCTCTGATCCTGGCCTCGGCCGACGCGGCCGCGCGCCACGACATGCCGGTGCGCGCGCGGGTGATGGGCCATGCCACCCATGCCCAGGCGCCGGGCTGGTTCACGACGGCGCCGGTGCCCGCGGCGCGCAAGCTGTTGGACCGCCTGGGTTGGCGCGTCGAGGACGTGGATCTGTGGGAGGTGAACGAGGCCTTCGCGGTGGTGCCCATGGCCTTCATGCGCGAGATGGAGGTGCCCCACGATCGCCTGAACGTCCACGGCGGCGCCTGCGCGCTCGGCCACCCCATCGGCGCATCCGGGGCGCGGATCGTGGCAACGCTGCTCCACGCGCTGGAGTCGCGGGACCTCCGCCGCGGCGTGGCGGCGATCTGCATCGGCGGGGGCGAGGGCACCGCCATCGCCATCGACCGGGGCTGAGCGGGTGGGCGTCGACTATCCCGACCTGGCCCGCACCGTCGCCGCGCTTTGCGAGGGCGAGGACGACACCGTGGCGCTGATGGCCACCGTGGTCTGCGAGGTGCACCATGCCGACGACCGCTTCGACTGGACCGGGTTCTATCGGGTGGTCGGGCCGGAGGTGTTGAAGATCGGGCCCTATCAGGGCGGTCACGGCTGTCTGGTCATTCCGTTCTCGCGCGGGGTGTGCGGCGCTGCGGCGCGCACGGGCGAGGTCCAGTTGGTGGACGACGTCGAGGCGTTTCCCGGCCACATCGCCTGTGCCGCGTCCACCCGGTCGGAGATCGTGCTGCCGGTCCGGGACGGCGCGGGACGCCTGATCGCGGTGTTCGACATCGACAGCGACCGCCCCGCCGCGTTCACCGAGGCGGACGCAGAGGGGCTCCAGGCGATCCTGGACCGAACCTTTGCGGGGGCGGCCGGCGGGGCGTGAAAATCCCCTCGGGGTTTCCATGCGACGTGGGACCGTCGCGGCACAGGCCGGCAAGGCCACGGCCCGCAGCATGGATCACGCGCGGGCGCGCACTGCCGTCCTCGGCGTCGATCTGCGCGCGGCGTTGAGGACGCGGGATCTGAGGCGCGGTCAGGCGCCCGAGGCGCTGGAGCGGTGGGTGGACGCGCGCATCCCCTTGGCATCCGTCGCGGATCCGCTGTGGGGCCGGTGCCCCGGATCTCCGGCGCAGTGGAGACGGTGCGCGCGCCCTTGCCTCGGCTGAGGCCGCCGCCGTTCAGACGCTCTGATCTGATTGACCAGGATGCGCGTGGGGTGAAACGCATCCGCTTGGATAGATGGGCGGTGGGGTTGCCAGGGGTGCGACGGCACCGTCCTCCCCACGCAGCGCGGGTGGCTCCACTCGGGCAGACCCTTCGGCGCTGGGAGAGGCGCAGAGCCGCACGCCGCAAGGGTAAGCGGCGAAGATGGCACTCCTGCGATCACGAGGGAGCGGAGCTTGGGTCTCCCTGCGCGGTTCTCCCCCAGGGGCTCGGTCCCTCGGCCGAGGCCATCCGCTCGACGCGCAGTTGCCTACCGTCCGCCCGGCGCCGCCCTCCGGTTTCAGCACTGGCGCCGCCCGGGACCACATCCAACGCGTTTCCGCCCGACAGATCCGGCGCTAGAGTGCGGGGCATGGCAATCCTCGTCCCCACCCGCGGCCCCGACGACTGGCGCGCGCTCCTGGCCGATCCAGTGCGGCACTGGCGGCAGGGATACTCGGCCAAGGCCGCGGCCGACCGGTGGGAGGGCGCCGAGGGCCTGCCGCCCGAGATCGCGGCGGCGTTGCCCTCGGGCGCGGAGCTCCTTTTTGCTGTGCCGGAGCATAAGGTGCCGCTGCCTGGCCGGGGGGCCGCCTCGCAATGCGACGTCTTCGCGCTGACCGGCGGGCCGCCCGGCCTTTGGACCGTCGCGGTGGAGGCCAAAGTGCGCGAACCCTTCGGCCCCACGGTGGCCGAGTGGCTAGAGGGCGCCTCGGACGGCAAGCGGCAGAGGCTCTCCGCCGTGGTCGGGATGCTGGGTCTGACGCCGCCGGTGGTGCAGTTGCGCTGGCAACTGCTCCACCGCACGGCGGCGGCGGTGATCGAGGCGCGCCGCTTCCACGCGACGGGGGCGGCGATGCTGGTGCACAGCTTTGCTGCCGAGGCCGCCTGGCGCGACGACTTCGACACCTTCGCCGCGGCCATGGGCGGCGCAACGCCGGTGCTCCCATCAGGCCCCCTGCTGCGCCTGGGGTGGTGCGCGGGGCCGCCTGTCTGACCCACCCACCCCTTGCCCGCCGCGCGCCTGCGGGGTAGCGGGCGCCATGCTCACCCCCTACGACCCGCCCGACGCGCCGCTCGCCGTGATCCACGAGGACCACGAGATCCTGCTGGTGGACAAACCCGCGGGTCTGCTCAGCGTGCCGGGTAAGGGCGCGCACCTCGCCGACTGCCTGCTGACGCGGGTTCAGGCGGCGTTTCCCACCGCGCTGTTGGTTCACCGGCTGGATCGGGACACGTCGGGGGTCATGGTCTTTGCCCTGACGCCGCGGGCGCAGCGTCACCTGGGTCTGCAGTTCGAAAGACGCCACACACGCAAGGTCTATGTCGCGCGGGTCTGGGGGCGGCTCGTGCCCCGTACCGGCACCGTGGACTTGCCGCTGACCGTCGACTGGCCCAATCGCCCGCGGCAGATGGTCGACCGGGAGACCGGGCGCGCCGCCGAGACCGGCTGGCGCGTGGTGCGCTACGAGGACGGCACCACGCGCGTGCGGCTGATGCCCAAGACCGGGCGGTCGCATCAGCTCCGCGTACACATGCTGAGCCTCGGGCATCCGATCCTGGGCGATCCGCTCTATGCCGAAGGGCCGGCGCGGGAGGCGCCGCGGATGATGCTGCACGCGGAGAGCTTGCGGCTGCGCCATCCCGACGGCGGGGTCGGCATGACGTTTCGCGCGGCTTGCCCGTTTTGACGGCGGGCGGGCAAGGCCCTTCGAAGGGCCTTGGCCCAACCGCGTTCGAACGCGGTTGAGACGGCCCTTGCAAGGGCCGTGTGTAAGCGCCTTCGAAGGCGCTTACACCAGGAAGTCGCGGACCGCCTGAACCTCGGACTGCGGGATCTCGTGGCCGCCGGGGTGCCAGGCGACGGTGACGTCGGCCATCTGCGCGGCGAACCAGTCGGCCAGGGCCTGAGTCATCGGCGCCGGGCAAATGGGGTCGCGCTCGCCGGCGGTGATCAGCACGCGATGTTCGGCCAGCCCCGGCTGCGGGTCCGGCACCCACGGGATCAGTGGGTGCATCAGTACAAGCCAGTCCACCAGCTCGGGGCGGACGAAGACCACGGAGGCCAGGATGTTGGCACCGTTGGAATAGCCCATGCCGATCACCCGCGCCGCCCCGGTTCGCGCCCGCTCGGCGGCGATGAACTCGGCCATCGCCTCGGTCCGCCGCGCCAGGTCCTCCATGTCGTAGACGCCCTCGCCGGTGCGGCTGAAGAAGCGGTTGGCCCCCATCTCGGACACGTCGCCGCGGGGCGAGACCACGTGCGCGCCCGGCAGGAACGCCTGCGCCGCGCCGTGGAACTGGGTCTCGTCCCCGCCCGTGCCGTGGAAGGTCAGCACTAGCGTGTCGGACGTGCCGTCGGTGCGGGCGGCGTGGTAGGTCATCTCTCTCTCCCGTGCGGGGCGCGGCCGGGGCCGGGTCGGCGGCCCCACATCGCTGTGTCAGTCTTCGATCGGCGTCAGGTGCCGCTCCAGGCGGCTGCGCAGATGCTCGTGCTGGCTGGGCAGCTTGAGCGCCTCGCCCAGATGCGCGGCGTCCTCGTCGCGGTCGAAGCCGGGCTCGTTGGTGGCCACCTCGAACAGCACCCCACCGGGGGTGCGGAAGTAGATCGCCCAGAAATAGTCGCGGTCGATGACAGGCGTCACCTGATACCCGGTGTCCATCAGCGCCTCGCGCACCTCCAATTGCCGGGCACGATTCTCGACGGCAAAGGCGATGTGGTGAACGCTGCCCGCACCCTGATCCGCATGGGACGCGCCCGGCACGGTCTCGACGTCGATGACGTTCGCAGCGTTGCCGTCCGCAATGGTATAACGGGTGATGTCGCCCTGGCGGTCGATCTCTTCATACCCCATGAAGCGCAGGAGCTCGCCCGTGGCGCCGCCGTCTTTCAGCCGCATGGCGGCCGAGTGGAACCCACGGATCGCCATGTCGGCGGAGATCCCGCCTTCGGTCCAGGGCGTGCGGTCGTCCTCCGCCTCGACCAGGGCGAATCCGTCGCCGTCCGGTCCGTCGAAGTGGAGGGCCGTCTCGCCGAACGCATCGGCCGAGGACAGGCCCGAGACGCCCCGCGCCGACAGGCGGTCGGCCCAGGCCTTGGCGCTGCCCTTGGGAATGGCAAAGCGGGTGGTGCCGACCTCGCCCGTGCCGGGACGGCCCCGGTCGGCGTTGGGGAAGGGGAAGTAGGTGATCACCGTGCCGGGCGTGCCCTGGGCGTCGCCGTAGTAGAGGTGATAGACATCGGGCGCGTCGAAGTTCACCGTCTTCTTGACCCGTCGCAGGCCCAGCGTGTCGGTAAAGAAGGCGTTGTTTTCGCGAGCGTCGGAGGCCAGCGAGGTGACGTGGTGGAGGCCCTTGATCTGGGTCAGCATGGCGGTGTCTCCGGTCGGTTGCGTTGTCCCGGAGCTAGGTCATGTGCGGAGGCGTCGCCATCCCCACCATTCCACGTCATTTGTGCGCCAGTGCACATGGATGTCACAAGCTGTCCAACAGGCCCGCCGTGGGCCAGGCGTCGGCGGGCAGGCCCAGGCGCTCCTGCTCGGCGCGCACGGCGGCGCGGGTGCCCGCACCGAGGATTCCGTCGATTCCGCCCACGTCGTGGCCCCGTGCGGCCAGCTTTTCCTGAAGCCGCTTCATCTGGTCGTCGCTCAGGGGCGGCGAGGGGTTGCCCGCGGCAAACACCGGCGCGCCCTCCAGCCGGGTGGCGAAGTAGGCGGCGGTCAGGACGTAGACAAAGCTCTGGTTCCACTCGAAATAGACGTCGAAATTGGGGTAGGCGAGGAAGGCCGGGCCGTTCCGCCCCTGGGGCAGGACCAGGCTGGCGGGCAGGTCGGCGACCTCGCCCTGTCGCGGCGCGACGCCCATCGCCACCCACTCCGCCGCCGGGCGCCGGTCCTCGCGGGCGGCCAGCGACCAGTCCAGGTCGGCGGGCACCGTCACCTCCTGCAGCCACGGCTCGTTCGGGCGCCAGCCCAGGTGGCTGAGCATCTTGGCCCCCGACAGCAGCGCGTCCGGCGGCGAGGTCTTGAGGCTGACCTGCCCGTCGCCGTCGCCGTCCACGCCGTTGTCGATGATGTCCTGCGGCAGCATCTGGACCATGCCGATCTCGCCCGCCCAGGCGCCGGTGGTGGTGCGCGGGTCCAGCTCCCCCCGCTCGTAAAGCGTCAGGGCGGCGAAGACCTGCGGCCGGAACAGATCGGGGCGGCGGCAGTCGTGGGCCAGCGTCATCAGTGAGTTGACCGTGTTGAAGTCGCCCTGCACCGCGCCGTAATCCGTCTCGAACGCCCAGAACGCCAGGAGCACGCCGCGGTTGACGCCATATTCGGCCTCGATCCGGTCGAAGACGGCGTCGAACGCCTGCCCCTTGGCGCGGCCGCGGTCCATGCGGTTCTGGCTGATGAGGCGGCGGGCGAAGTCGACGAAGGGCAGTTGGAACACCCCCTGCCGACGGTCGGCGCGGATCGTCGCCGGGTCCTGCTGCACGCCGCCGAAGAAGCGGGCGGCGGCAGACGGGTCGTGGCCGCGCGCAACCGCTTCGGCCTCCATCGCCCGGGTGAACTCGGCAAAGCTGCCGCCGCAGGGGACGCTGGCCACGGCGGGGGCGGCGGCGAGGCACAGGGCGAGGGCGGGGAGGAGGCGCATGGGGTCAATCCGCTGGTGTCAAATGGTCGGGCGCGACGGTAGGGTGCCTATCCCGGCCAGACAAGCGCCAGCCCGGCTGCCGTAACGGCAAGCAGCGCCCAGGTCCGCCAGAGCGCCGTCACTGCGGCGTCGATCCGCTCCGGCCCCGGGGCGCGGTCGCCCTCGGGGTGCACCCAGGGGAAGTCTCGCAGCGCGCCGTCATAGCTGCGCGGCCCGGACAGCGCGACGTCCAGTGTGCGGGCCATCGCCGCTTCGGGCCAGCCCGCGTTGGGTGAGCGGTGCAGGGCGGCGTCGGCGCGCACCGGAGCTGTCCACGGCCGCCGCCCGTGCGCCAGCGCGATCAGCGCCGCGGTCAGGCGGGCGGGGACCCAGTTCAGCACGTCGTCGAGGCGGGCGGCGGCCCAGCCGAACTCGCCATGGCGCGGGGTGCGGTAGCCGATCATGCTGTCGGCAGTGTTTACCGCCTTGTAGGCCAGGATGCCGGGCAGGCCGCCCAGCAGGAACCACACTGCCGGCGCCACCACCCCGTCGCTGAGGTTCTCGGCGGCGGACTCGATGGCGGCGCGGGCGACCGCAGGCGGATCCATGGTTTCCGTGTCGCGGCCGACGATCATCGCCACCGCGCGGCGCCCTTCGGGCAGGCCGGTGCGCAGGGCCAGGGCCACTGCGCGGACATGGTCGGCGAGGCTCTTCTGCGCCAGGAGGATCGCCGCGATCAGCACCTCCCAAACCGGACCGAAGGGCAGCGCCGCCAGCACGCCGCCCAATGCGATGCTGCCCGCGACCAGCAGAATGACCAGCGCCACCCCCTTGGCCCGCCTCTGTGCGCCGCGGTTCCACGCGTTGTCCGCCCAGCCGATCACGCGGCCGATCAGGACCGCCGGATGCGGCACCCGGTCCCACAGCCACCGCGGCTCGCCCAGCGCGGCGTCGAGCGCCAGGGCGACCAGCAGCAACAGGGGCGTGCTCACCGCGGCCAGTCCCGCGCCAGCCGGTCCCAGGCGCCCTCCGGCGGGAGACCGACGCGCAGCCAGTCGTCGCGGTAGGGGAACACCCGCGTCAGGACATGCCGCTCGGCAAGCCGCAGGTGCAGCGTCCGGGCGTTCGGAACGCGGTAGAGTCGGAACAGCGGCGTGCCCCCCGCCACCTCCAGACTGGTCAACGCGTCGAGACGGTCGGCGCCGGCGGCATAGCGGGCGCGCGCCGCGTCGGCCCAGCCCCGGTCCTCCAGAGCCGCGGCGCCCACGGCCAGCGCCGGGCCGGAGACGGGCCAGGGGCCCAGCGCCTCGGCCAGCGCCGCCACCAGACCGGGATCGCCGATCGCGAAGCCCAGGCGCAGCCCGGCCAGCCCCCAGAACTTGCCGAAGCTCTTGAGCACGACGGTCCCGGGCCGGTCGGCCAGGGCGATCAAGCTGCGGTCGGGCGCGACGTCGCAAAAGCTCTCGTCGATGACCGACAGGGGCGCCGCCGTTTCGTCCGGGGACCACCAGCGCCCGTCCGGATTGTTGGGGTGGACGACGACGCGCGCCGCTGCGGGGCCGTGGGCCACGACCTGCCACCCCGCGGCGGCAAAGGCGGCGGCGTGTTCGTTATAGGTCGGGCCGGGGATCGCGACGGTGCTGGCCGGCCGCAGATGCGGCAACCGGGCGATGGCGGCCGAGGCGCCGGGGACGGCCAGCACTGCGGCCGCCTCAGGCACGTGCCAGAACGTCCGCGCCGCCCGCGCCAACCGTGCCGTCATCCCAGCGTCGGGCAGCGCGGTCCAGGCCTCGGGCGGGATCGGCGGCAGGGGATAGGGCTCGGGCGCGATGCCGGTGGAGAGATCCAGCCAGTCCTCCCGCCGTCCGCCCCAGCGGGCCACGGCGGCGTCCAGCGCGCCGCCGTGGTCGCGGCCGCCGCTCATGCCTCGGGCGGCAGCGGCGGGTGGCGGGTCACGAAATGCCCCTTCACCGCCGCGGGCCAGGTGCGATAGGCGACCTGCCCCGTCTCGCTGGCAGCATGGAGGGCAGCCCAGGCGACGATCCCCTCCGCCGCCTCCGCTTCGGGCGCGAACCGGCCGAGGGTGTAGCAGAGCTTGCCCGGCCCCTGCACCGCCACGTTGCAGCCGTGGGTGCAGCCCATCAGGCACGACACCCGCCGCGTCCGCACGCCGGGCACCCCGTCCGCCGCGGCCTCGACCAGCGCGGCCAGACGTTCGCCATCGGTCAGGGCCATGTCGCCCGTCTCCCACCCTTCGCGCTTGCAGGTGTCGCAGATGGTGATCCAGGTGGTCATTCGACGTTCCGTCTTGGGTGATTGTCCGTCGCGATCTGGCGAAAAACGGCCGGTCGCACAAGCCCGGGGCATAGAGATGGACACACGGGCGTTTAGCCCCTATCCCGGGACTCCGGCGGAGTCACGCCCCGTCGTTCCGAAAGGCCCCAGAACCTTGCCCCGCATTAAGGTCCTGATCGTCGGCAATGAGCCCGAACTCGTCGCCATCTGGGCGCGCAGCCTGGCCCGTGCCGGCTGCGCCATCACCCATGTCCTGTCCCAGGACGAGGCGATCGCGGCCCTGCAACATCGGGCCTATCACGTGGTGATCCTGGATCTGTCGCTCAGCCCGGGCAGCGCCCTGGCCGTGGCGGATTTCGCCGGGTATCGCTGGCCAGACGCGCGGGTGATCCCGGTGACCAGCTCGACCTTCTTCTCCGACGGGTCGGTGTTCCAGCACATCGCCAACGCCTGCACCAGCATCGGCAAGGACACACCGGCCGACGACATCGCCGCCATCGTCGAGCACTACGGCACCCAGCGCTGAGCCCCTTGCGCTCGGCCGCGGAATGGCGACAACGAGGCACCCGTTCTCAACCGGCGACCGCCCCATGACCACACCGCTGTTCGACCGCTTCGTCGCGCCGGCGCGCGCCTATCCGCAGATTTGGCGGACCCTGGCGGGATCGGTGCTGATCGCCGCGACCGTGATCGCGTGGGTTTTGGCCGGGTTCGCGGCGGTCGCCCTGGCCCGCGGCACCGACGCGGCGCTGGCGGTGGCGGACCTGTTGGGCACGCAGGACGGTCCGGCGGGCACGCTCCTCCTCCTGGCGACCTTCGTGGGCATGGCGCTGGGGCCGATCCTAGCGGCCAGCTGGCTGCACCGCCGGGGGGCGGGCACGCTCTTTGGCCCCGCGCCGCGGGTGCTGCGCGACTTCGTGGCCGCGGCGGCCGGCGTCGGCGCGGTCTACGGCGTGGGCGTGGGCCTCTGGGCCTTGGTCTACGACGCGGTGCCGAACCTCGATCCGTCGCTGTGGCTGACGCTCCTCGCCCCCGCACTGATCGGCGTCGCGGTGCAGACTCTGGCCGAAGAGCTGGTGTTCCGCGGATACCTGATGCAGCAGTTCGCCGCCCGGTTCCGCAGCCCGCTGATTTGGGCCGTGGTGCCCGCGGTGCTGTTCGGCGCGATCCATTGGGATCCGACCGCGGCCGGCGACGCGGCGATCTGGGTGGTGGCGTCGGCCACCCTCTTTGGTCTGATCGCCGCCGACCTGACCATGCGCACCGGCAGCCTGGGCGCCGCCTGGGGCTTTCACTTCGTCAACAACGTCGTGGCGCTGCTGATCTTGGGGACAGAGGGATCGCTGACCGGCCTGGCGCTCTACCGCACGCCCTATGCGATCACCGACGCCGATCTCCTGGCGGTCATGGTCGGGTTCGACATGGCAATGATGATCCTGGCCTGGCTTCTGGTGCGGCGGCTCGTGGCCCGCTGATTGCATTCGCGGCGCCTGCCGCTTATCTCAGCCCCGGAATGCGCCGCGAAAGGCCGGGACCATGAACTGGATCTCCAACTACGTCCGCCCCAAGATCAACTCGCTGTTCTCGCGGCGCGAGGTGCCCGAGAACCTGTGGACCAAGTGCGACAACTGCGGGACCATGCTGTTCCACCGCGAGCTCGCCGAGAACCTGAACGTCTGCGCGACCTGCGACCACCACATGCAGTTGGCGCCGCGGGCGCGGCTGACCGCGCTGTTCGACGGCGGCGTCTTCGTGGAGGTGCCGGTGCCGGCGCCGACCCAGGATCCGCTGCATTTCCGAGATCAAAAGCGCTATCCCGACAGGCTGCGGCAGGCGCAGAAGGCGACGGGCGAGCCCGAGGCGATGCTGGTGGCCGAGGGCGAGATCGGGCGCACCCCCATCGTCGCCGCCGCCCAGGACTTCAGCTTCATGGCCGGGTCGATGGGGATGTATGTGGGCAACGCCATCCTCGCCGCGGCCGAGCGGGCGGTTGCGCTGCAACGTCCGCTGATCCTGTTTTCCGCCGCCGGAGGCGCGCGGATGCAGGAGGGGATCCTCAGCCTGATGCAGATGCCCCGCACGACGGTGGCCGTGGAGATGCTCAAGGAGGCGGGCCTGCCCTATATCGTGGTCCTGACCCATCCCACCACGGGCGGCGTCACGGCGAGCTATGCGATGCTGGGCGACGTGCAGATCGCCGAGCCGGGGGCGCTGATCTGCTTTGCCGGGCCGCGGGTCATCGAACAGACGATCCGGGAGAAGCTGCCCGAGGGGTTCCAACGGGCGGAATACCTGCTCGACCACGGGATGCTCGACCGGGTGACCCATCGGTTGAAGCTGCGGGAAGAGCTGATCGGGGTGACGCGGCTGCTCCTCGGCCTGCCCCCCGCGATCATGGGCGACCTTCCCGCCCCGGCCGCCGAGGCGCCGTCCGCCGCCCTCACGCCCCCGAAGGGTGGCGATGTCCGCGGCTGACGGCGCGGCACCGCCGCGCTCGGACGTCCTGCTCGACCGGTTGATGCGGCTCCACCCCAAGGTCATCGACCTGACGCTCGACCGGATGCACCGCCTGCTGGCGGCCCTGGGCCACCCCGAGCGCGACCTGCCGCCGGTGATCCACATCGCCGGGACCAACGGCAAGGGCTCGACGCTGGCGATGATCCGGGCGGGGTTGGAGGCGGCGGGGCAGACCTGTCACGCCTACACCTCGCCGCACCTGGCGCGGTTTCACGAGCGCATACGGCTCGCCGGCCGCCTGATCGACGAGGACGCGCTGGCGGCCCTGCTGGCCGAGTGCGAGGCGGCGAATGGCGGCGTCCCGATCACCTATTTCGAGATCACCACCTGTGCCGCGCTCCTGGCCTTTGCCCGCACGCCCGCCGACGTCACCTTGCTGGAGGTGGGGCTGGGCGGGCGGCTCGACGCGACCAACGTGGTCGACGCGCCCCGGCTGACGGTGATCACGCCCGTGGACCTGGACCACCAGCAATACCTGGGCGAGACCCTGGCCGAGATCGCGGGCGAGAAGGCGGGGATCCTGAAACCCGGCGTACCCTGTATCGTCGCCCGGCAGCACGACGCGGCGCTGGCGGCGATCGAGGCGCGGGCCGCGCGGGTGCGGGCTCCGCTGACGATCCACGGCCAGCATTTCCATGCCGGGCCCGAGCGCGACGGAATGGTGTTCCAGGACGAACGCGGTCTGTTGGACCTGCCGCGTCCCGCGCTGCGCGGGCCGCACCAGATCGACAACGCCGCCACCGCGCTCGCGGCGCTGCGGCACCTGGGGGTGGACGACGATGCCTGCGCCGCGGCCGTCGCCCGGGCCGAGTGGCCCGCGCGGATGCAGCGGTTGCGGCTCGGGCCCCTGGTCGAGGCCGCGGGAGAGGCCGAGCTCTGGCTCGACGGGGGCCACAACCCCGCGGCGGGGGCCGCGCTCGCCAACACGCTGCGGACCCTGCCCGCCCGGCCCACGCACCTGATCTGCGGGATGTTGGGGACCAAGGACGCCGCGGGCTATCTGGCGCCGCTCTCCGAGGTTGCCGAGGCGATGACCGCCGTGCCGATCCCTGGCGAGGCCGCCGCACTGGCGCCTGAGGATCTGGCCGCGGCAGCCCGCACCGTCGGGCTGACTGCCGCGACGGCCCCCGACGTGGCCGCGGCCGTGCGGTCCAAGGCGGCGCCAGGTGCGCGTCTGTTGATCTGCGGATCGCTCTACCTCGCCGGGCAGGTCCTGCGCGACAACGGCTGATTTATCCCTTCGACTCGCCCCAGTCCGCTGCCTGCATCTCCCTCAGGCGCGAGGCGGTGCGCGCGAACTCGAACGACCCCTCGCCCTCCAGATACAGGTTCTCGGGCGTGTCGGCGGCCGAGGCGATCACCCGCACCCTGGCCTCGTAGAGCGCATCGATCAGTGTGACGAAGCGGCGAGCCTCGTTGTAGTTTTCGCTCGACAGATGCGGGATGCCCTCGATCATCAGCACCCGCACCGCCTCGGCCAGGGCGAGGTAGTCGGCGGCGCCCAGGGGCCGCGCGCAGAGGTCCCAGAACGTGGCCCAGGCGACCCCGCCGCGAAAGCGGTCGAGGACCACCTCGCGGCCCGTGACCCTCAGCACCAGTTCCTCCCCCGGTCCCCCGGCCAGTTCGCCCCAGAGCCGCTCCATCTCGGCATGGGCGTCGCCGTCGGCGGGGACGAAGTAGACCTCGCTGCCCTTGATCCGGTCCTGGCGATAGTCGCGGGGGCTGGACAGGTGCCAGACCACCATCCGGTCCTTCAAGAGCTTGATGAAGGGTAGGAACAGGTTGCGGTTCAGCCCGTCCTTGTAGAGGTCGTCCGGCACCCGGTTGGAGGTCGCCACGATCACCACGCCCGCCTCGAACAGACGCTCGAACAGCCGCCCGACGATCATCGCATCGGTGATGTCGCCGATCTGCATTTCGTCGAAGCAGAGGAGCCGCAGCCCCTCCGCCAGCTTCTCGGCCACCGGGGCGATGGCGTCGTCCACGCCGCGTTTGCGGGCGGCGCCGATCCCGGCATGGACCTCCTGCATGAAGGCGTGGAAATGCACCCGGCGTTTGGCCTCCGTCCCCGCGTGGTCGAAGAACAGGTCCATCAGCATCGACTTGCCGCGCCCGACCCCGCCCCAGAGGTAGAGGCCGTCGACCTCGATGCGCTGCTTCGACCGGCCGAAGAGGCCGCGCTTGGGCGGGGGGGCGGTCAGCCCGTCGCGCAGCCGCTCGAACTCGGCCATCAGCGCGAGCTGATCGGCATCGTGGATCAGCCCGTCGCGCGCCACCCGCGCGCCATAAATGTCGGCAAACGCCTCGCCCATGGGCCGTTCCTAGCGTGTTGGCGCGGCGGGGGGAATCCCGTTTGGCGCCGCTCTGCGGGACGGGCGTGTTCAATTTCTCTGAGCCTCGCCATCAAATTTCCTGTTTTGACGCCAGGGTGCCGTGCAGGGCACCAAGGGCGTATGACCGCCGCTCCTGCGCCCGCCCGCTTCGTCTCGCCCGTCCTGCTGGCGGGCTGCGCGATCCTGCTCGTCAGCTTTGCCGTTCGGGCGGCCTTTGGCGTGTTCCAGATCCCCATCGCGGACGAGTTCGGCTGGGCCCGGTCCGAGTTCTCGCTGGCCATCGCCATCCAGAACCTGGCCTGGGGCATCGGGCAGCCGATCTTCGGCGCGCTGGCCGAGCGGGTCGGGGACCGCAAGGCGATCGCGCTGGGCGCGGTGCTCTATGCCGCGGGGCTGGCGTTGAGTGCCGGCGCCACCACCCCCGAGGCACACCAGATCCTGGAGATCGCCGTTGGCTTCGGCATCGCCGGGACCGGGTTCGGCGTGATCCTGGCGGTGGTCGGGCGGGCGGCCTCGGACGCGCATCGCGGCATGGCCCTGGCCGTGGCCACCGCCGCCGGGTCGGCGGGACAGATCGTCGGTCCCCCGGTGGCCGAGGCGTTGCTGACCGTGGTGCCGTGGCAGACGGTGTTTCTGCTCTTCGCCGGGGCGGTGATCCTGTCGCTCGCCGTCCTCCCGGCGATCCGCGCCCCCGCCGCCTCGACCGCGACGCTGGAGCGCAGCATGGGCGAGGTCCTCCATGGCGCCGTGCGCGATCCGTCCTTCGCGCTGATCTTCATCGGCTTCTTCTCCTGCGGCTACCAGCTCGGGTTCATCACCGCGCATTTCCCGGCCTTCGTCACCGAGATGTGCGCGGCCATCGACCCCACCGGCACGCTGGCCACGCTGGGCGTCACCTCGACCTCGGCGCTGGGGGCGGTCGCGATCTCGGTCATCGGCCTGGCCAACATCGCCGGAACCCTAGCCGCGGGGTGGGCGGGGCAGCGGTTCCCGCGCAAGCATGTCCTGGCGCTGATCTATGCCGGGCGCACGGTCGCCGCGGCGCTGTTCATCGCGCTGCCGATCACGCCGGTGAGCGTCCTCGTCTTCTCCGCCGTCATGGGGGCGCTGTGGCTGGCGACGATCCCGCTGACCTCGGGCCTGATCGCCCACATCTACGGCCTGCGCTATATGGGGACGCTGTTCGGCCTGGTGTTCTTCAGCCACCAATTGGGCTCGTTCGTGGGCGTGTGGCTGGGCGGGCGGCTCTACGACGTGCACGGCGACTATACGGTGGTGTGGTGGATCGGTGTCGGGGTGGGGGCGCTGTCGGCAATCGTGCATCTGCCGATCCGCGAGCGACCGTCGGGGGCGTTGCCCTCAGCCGTGTGAGAGCCGTCGGGCCGCGGCCCGTCCCGCCCAGAGCCCGGTGGCCAGGCACGCGGTCAGGAGATAGCCCCCGGTCGGCGCATCCCAGTCCAGCATCTCGCCCGCGGCATAGATCCCCGGCCGCGCCCGCAGCATCAGATCGTCGTCGAGCGCCGGCCAGGCGACGCCGCCGGCGGTCGAGATCGCCTCGTCCAGCGGGCGCAGACCCCGGTGCGGAACGGGCAGCGCCTTGAGCCGGGCCGCCAGCGCCATGGGCGCGCGGGGCAGGGGCCGCCCGAACTCCTGCGCCAGCGCGGCGCGGGTGGGGTCGAGTCGCAGCATCCGGCGGAGCAGCGCCGCCGTGGTCGCCTTGGGCGGCCCCGCGGCCAGGCGGCGCGCTGCCGCCGCGACGTCGAGATCGGGCAGGAGGTCCATCGACACCGGGGCGCCCGCCCGCACCGCGCGGCTGAGCCGGTATATACCGCTGCCCTCCAGCCCCGGGGCCGAGATCGCGCATTCGCCGCGGCCGGAGATGTCGCCTGCGCTCAGGCCCACCGGCTTGACCGGCTTGCCATAGTGCGGCGCCATATGGGCCGACCAGGCGATGCTCAGCCCCGCGTTCGACGGGGCGAGCGGCGTCACCGCCACGCCCGCGGACCTGAGCCAAGGCACCCACGCGCCGTCCGAACCGAGCCGCGGCCAGCTCGCACCGCCGAGCGCCAGGACGGTCGCGTCGGGGTGCAGGGTCCGTGGACCCTCAGGGGTGGCGAAGCGGATGCCGCCGTCGAGCCCGCCCTCCCACCGCCAGCGGGTGCGCAGGTCCAGTCCCGCCGCGCCCAGGCGGGCGAGCCAGGCGCGCAGGAGCGGCGATGCCTTCATCGCGGTGGGAAAGACCCGGCCCGACGACCCGGTAAAGACCGGCTGGCCCAGGCCCTCGGCCCACGCCTGCACCGCGTCGGGGCCGAAGGCGGCGAGCATCGGCCGGAGCTGCGGCGCCTCGGGGCCGTAGGCGGAGCAGAACGCCTCGGGCGGCTCGGCCTTGGTCAGGTTGAGCCCCGATTTTCCGGCCATCAGCAGCTTGCGCCCTGCCGACGGCTTGGCCTCGGCCAGGGTCACCGCGTGCCCTGCGGCGAGGAGCGCGTCCGCCGCCATCAGCCCCGCCGGACCCGCACCGATCACCAGGGCCTTGCCCCGGCGGTGGGGCGCGCCATCATCGCCGGTCATGACCGCGTCGTTTCCCATCTGCGCCCTCTGCGGCCGGCCGATCCCGCCAGAGGCGCGGCAGAGCCTGCACCACCTGACGCCCAAGCTGCGCGGGGGCAAGGGCGGGCCGACGGTTCTGTTGCACCAGATCTGCCACAGCGAAATCCACCGCACCCTGAGCGAGACCGAGCTGGCCCGCAGCTATGCCACGCCCGAGGCGCTGCGCGGGCATCCGACACTCGCCCGCTTTGTCGCATGGGTGCGCAAACGGCCGCCGACCTTCCACGCGCCAAGCGTTGGGCCGCGCCGCCAGCGATAGCCGCCGGGCCTGAGCTGGGACAGGGCCGCGTCACGTCGAGGGGATCGACCGCTTGATCGCGGCGGCGTGGGCGGGGTCGGCGCCCAGACTGTCGGTGGCCAGGGCGCGGGCGGTGGCCACCGCGTCGCCCTCGGCCATCACGTCGACAAGGCCCATGGCCATGGCCGCCTCGGCCCCGATCTTGGCCCCGCCCATCAGGATCAGCTTGGCCCGCGCGGGGCCGACCAGGGCGGCCAGTCGCGCGGGGTCGGAGGGCTGGGGGAGGAACCCGAGCTTCATCACCGGATAGAACAGCTTGGCCCCCGGCACCGCCACACGCAGGTCGCAGGCCAGGACCATGCCCAGCGCGCCCCCCGCCACGGTGCCGTTCAGCGCCGCGACGGTGAGGCAGGGCAGGGCGGCGATGGCGCCCGACAGCCGCTCCCACAGCGGCGACGTGGCCAGGCCCCCGGACGCCGCCTCCAGGTCCATGCCGGCGCTGAAGACGCGGCCCGTGCCCGTCAGGATCACCGCGCGGGCCTCCGCCGCCGCGTCCAGGCCCTCGATTAACGCCTCCAGCATCGGCCCGGTCAGCGCGTTGGCCTTGTCCGGGCGGTCGAGGGTGAGCAGGTGCAGGTCGCCGTCGCGGTCCGACCGGATCACCGCGACAGTCCCAGGCGGGCGCGCAGCCCCTCGTCCCGCAGGCTCAACTCTTCGCCCAGATGCGCGTCCGCCCCGGGTCCCGCCATCCACACCAGCGCCGCCGCGGGCCACTCGGCCGGGATATGGTCGGACCAGTCGAGCTGGCTGACGCGGTTGATGCCCGACGCCTTGATCTCGCGCTGCATGTCGGTGGCGACCGTGCCGGGGGAGAGGCCCATGGCCCGGATCCCGCGCGCGCCGTACTCCAGGTGCAGCGACCGCGTCAGCATCGCCGCCCCCGCCTTGGACGCGCAGTAGTGCGACCACGCCTCGACCGGCCCGTGGGCGGCACCGGACGAGATGGTGAGCACGGTCCCGCCCCCGGCCTCCAGCATCGTCGGGAGCGCCGCGTGCATCCCGTGGAACACGCCTTTGAGGTTGACGTCGATCACCTGGCCCCAGCCCTCGGGGTCGGCCTCGCCCAGCCGCGCGATGGGCTCGATCGCGCCGGCGTTGTTGACCAGGACGTCAAGCCCGCCGAACGCCTCGACCGTCGCTGCCACGGCCGCCTGCATTTGCCAGTAGGTCGCGACGTCGCAGGGGATCGCCAGGGCGGTGTCCGCCCCCAACTCGCCCGCCAGGTCGGCGATCTGGTCTTCGCTCCGGGCGAGCAGCGCCACTCGCGCCCCGGCCTCGGCAAAGGCGCGTGCCGCCGCTGCGCCGATGCCCCGGCTCGCCCCTGTGATCATCGCCGTCTTGCCGCTCAGATCCGTCATCCTCCGGCCTCCTCACATTGCCTTGCGCGGCGTCGCGCCGCCTCGCCCACACACTTGACCCTTGGCGCGCCGCGTTCAATGGTGCCGCTATCTCGATCACCGAAGGATTGTCGTAATGATGACCGCTTCCGTTCTGCGCCGGACGGCGCCTCTCCTGTTTTCTGCCGCGCTGGCGACCCCCACGGTCGCGTTCGCCGATCTCACCCCCGAGGACGTCTGGGCCCAGTGGCAGACCGTCGGCACCTCGATCGGCCAGGACATCAGTGCTGCGTCCGAAGAGCGCGCGGGCGACACGTTGACCCTGACCGGGGTGCGCATCGACATGGACCTGCCCGACGGCACGCTGCGCTCGGGGCTCGACACCGTCGCGCTGACCGCCACGGGCGACGGCCGGGTGCGCATGACCTTCCCCCCCGCCTACGAGGTCACGATGGAGATGGCGCCGGCCGAGGGTCCGGCGACCACCACCACGATGCGGTTCGAGTTCGACAGCGTCGATGCCGTGGCCTCGGGCACGCCCGAAGACATGCGCTACGACTTCGACGCCGCGGCGCTGCGCATGACCCTTCCGCAGATGATCGCCGACGGCGAGGCCGTGCCGATGGAAATGTCGATGGCGCTGACCGGGCTCGACATGACCTATGCCGTCAGCGGCGGCGAGCAGGGCCGGTTCACCAGTTCGGGCACGGCCGACAGCATGACCTTCGATATCGACGGCCAGGACCCCGAGGATCCCGGCGAGACGTTCCGCGTCACCGGCCGCTACGACGACGTGTTCACCACCTCCGAAGGCAGCATCGCCGGGCTGGCCATGTCGGCCGACCCCCAGGCGCTGTTCTCCGGCAATCTGGACGTCTCGGGCGGCTATCGCCACGGCGGCGGCACCTTCACCGTCGCGGGCGACGGCCCCGATGGGCGGTTCGACTTTTCCAGCGTCTCGGGCGGCGGGTCTCTGAGCTTTGCCGCCGGTCCCGCCGGACTGACCTACGCGGGGGAGAGCACGAATGTGGCCGTCGAGGTCTCGGCCGATGACATGCCGGTCCCGTCGGTGCAGGCGGAGATGTCCGAGGCAGGGTTCGGCCTGACCATGCCGGTGCAGCAGTCCGAGGAGGCCCAGCCTTTCGACCTGAGGGTGTCCCTAGACGGGCTGACGGTGTCCGAAGGCGTTTGGGCCTTGGTCGATCCCTCGGGCCTGTTGCCGCGCGATCCCGCCACGCTGCGCCTCGATCTGGGGGGTATGGCGCGGATCACGGCGGACCTGAGCGACCCCGCGACGATGGACGCCCCCGTGCCTCCGGCCGAGCTGGACAGTCTGAGTCTCGACGACCTGACGCTGTCGATCGCGGGGGCCGCGCTGACCGGCAGCGGCAGCTTTACCTTCGACCACGGCAGCTTCGGAATGTTCGGCCCGATGGGCACGCCCACCGGCGGCATCGACCTGACCCTCGCAGGCGGTCCGGCGCTGATCGACAGGCTGGTTCAGATCGGGGTCGTGCCCGAGGATCAGGCGGCGATGGCGCGCATGATGCTGGGCATGTTCGCCCGCCCGGGCGAAGCGCCTGACACGTTGGAGAGCCGGATCGAGATCGGCCCCGATGGGAGCATCACGGCGAACGGTCAGCCGCTGCAATAGGCGGATGCAGGCGGCGAAGGGCCACGACCGGCCCTTCGCCCTGTTCGGCGATGCGGGCCGTGCCCTCGGCCACGGGCTCGTAGGCGACGGCCATATGGTGGGCGTTGGCGTGGATCATCACCTCGGCGTCGACCGCGATGGCCACGTGCCCTTTCCAAAAGATCAGATCGCCCCGCCGCGGCGTGGTCCCGGGGGGCAGGGGCGTCCCCGCCTCGGCCTGTTGCTGATCGCTGTCGCCGGGGCAGGGGATGTCCGCGGCGCGGCAGGCCGCCTGGACCAGTCCCGAACAGTCGATCCCGCCGATGGCGTTGCCGCCCCAGCGATAGGGCGCGCCGAAGAAGAGCTGCGCCACCGCCACCGGGTCGGTGAAGGGCAGCGCGGCGGGGCGGACATGCGGCTTGGGCACGAAATCGCCGGTGTCGGTCTCGAAGAAGTCGCCCGAGGCCGACACCACCCGCACCCGGCTGCCGAAGGACAACAGCGGCCCGCCCTGCGACTTGACCTCCGGCAGGGCGTAGAGATGCGTCGCCGGGACCGACACGATGTGCGTGGCGCGGGACGCGGGACCCAGCGCCGTGGCGTCCACATAGCCCACGTAGCCGTCCGCGGCCGCCGCGACGAAGGCCCGGCCGTCGATCTCTTCGTAGACCGTGACCTCGGCACCGTAGAGGAGTTGCCGCTCGCGCACATCCGCCCCCGGCGCGGGAAAGAGGTCGAGCACCGGCACCGCGACCTGGCGTCTCTCTCCGTCGGTGAACCGCTCGGCGGCGACCTCCCCCCGCAGAGCGGTGGCGGCGACCCGGCCGTTGGCCGGCGTGCGGCGGCGGTCCCGGGTCATAGGCTGAGGATCTCGGGCAGCGCCTCGAGCAGCGCGCGCGCGCCCTGTCCGACGCCGCCCTTGGGGCGCGCGGGCGCCGCGGTCGGCTGCCATCCGTAGACGTCGAAATGCACATATCGCGGCGCCCCGGCGGCAAAGCGGCGGAGGAACAGCGCGGCGGTGATGGACCCGGCAAATCCGCCCTTGGGCGAGTTGTCGAGGTCGGCGATGCCCGGCTCGATCATCTCCTCGTAGGGTGCCCAGAACGGCATCCGCCAGACCGGGTCGCGCACCTGCGCGCCGGCCTCGGCCAGGGCTGAGGCCACCGCCGCGTCGTCGGTGTAGAACGGGGCGAGGTCGGGCCCCACCGCCACCCGCGCCGCGCCCGTCAGCGTGGCCATGGACACCAGCAGGTCCGGCGTCTCGTCGGCGGCGAGCGCCAGGGCGTCGGCCAGAACCAGCCGCCCCTCGGCGTCGGTGTTGTTGATCTCGACCGTCAGGCCCTTGCGGCTCTTGAGGATGTCGCCGGGGCGGAAGGCGTCGCCGGAGACGGCATTCTCCACTGCCGGGACCAACACCCGCAGGCGCAGTCTGAGGCCAAGGGTCATGATCGTCCGGGCGAGGCCCAGCACCGTCGCCGCGCCGCCCATGTCCTTCTTCATCAGGCCCATGGCGCCGCCGGGTTTCAGATTGAGCCCCCCGGTGTCGAAGCACACGCCCTTGCCCACCAGAGTCACGGCCGGACCGGCCTCGCCCCAGCGCAGGTCGATCAGCCGGGGCGCCCGCGCCGCCGCCCGGCCCACCGCGTGGATCAGGGGGAATCCCTCGGTCAGCTCGGCGCCCTCGATCACCTCGACCGTGGCGCCCGTGCCGTCCACCAGATCGGCCACCGCCCGGGCCAGCTCGGCCGGCCCCATGTCGTTGGCGGGGGTGTTGATCAGGTCGCGGGTCGTGGCCTCGCCCGCAGCGATCGCCTCCAGCGCGGCGGCGTCCAGACCGGTGGGGCAGATCAGCTCGGCCTTGGGCGGCTTGGCCTCGGCATAGCGGGCAAAGCGGTATCCGGCCAGGAGCCAGCCCAGTGCCGCCTCCCGCCGCTCGGCGAGATTCAGCTCGGTCTCCAGCCGCCAGACGCCGGAGGGCAGCGCCGCCCGGGCGCCACCGAGGACGAACCGCCGCCGCCCCCGCCCCTCGGTAGGCCCCAGGCCCACGACAGCGGCGGCCGGTGCGCCGTCCGCGCCGGGCAGGATCAGCACCTTGCCCGCCTCGCCCGCGAACTCCGCCGCGTTGGCCCAGGCGCGCGCCGGGGGTGCCAGCGTCTCGGCCAGGGCGGACCACTCGTCCGGTCCGACCAAGTGAATGGGGCGCGCCTCGTCGGTCTCGTCGGCAAAGGTCAGGGGCATCGCGGATCCTCGACGGCACACCCGCCGCACCCTAGCCGACGCCGCCGCGGCTGCAAGTCCGCCCGCGGACTCAGAGCGTCTGGAGCAGCGCCTCGCCGCCAGAGACGTCGCAGACGCCCGGACCCTCCTCTTCGTGCAGGGTCACGACGCGGCCATCGTCGACCACCATTGCATAGCGCTTGGACCGGTCGATGAAGCCCACGGGCGGTGCCGAGAACGCCATGTCGATGCCCTTGGTGAACTCCGAGGCGGGATCGGCCAGCATGGCAATGCCCGCCTTCCCGGCGCCGGTGCTCTCGCTCCACGCTTGCATCACGAACGGATCGTTCACGGCGACGCAAAGGATCTCGTCGATCCCCTTCTCGTCGAACTGATCCTTGGTGCGGATGAAGCTCGGCACGTGGGCGGCGGTGCAGGTCGAGGTAAAGGCGCCGGGCACGCCGAAGATCACCACCTTCTTGCCCGCGATCCGCTGGCGCAGGTCCACCGGTTCGGGGCCGTCGCCGCCCATCTGGATGAGGGTCGCGTCGGGGAGGGTGTCGCCTTGGGTCACGGCCATGTCGCGGGGTCCTTCACGTCGTTGCGTTGCGTATCGCTGCGCATATAGGGTCGCCCGCGAGGCGGACCAGGCGGGAGCGGTTGAGATGGGACGGGTCATCATCGTCGGCGGCGGGCAGGCGGGCTGTGCCCTGGCGGCGCGGCTGCGGTCGCAGGGTCACGAGGGCGAGATCGTGCTCTTCGGGGCCGAGCCGGTGCCCCCCTACCAGCGGCCGCCCCTCAGCAAGGCCTACCTGACCGGCGAGATGGCCGAGGCACGGCTCTATTTGCGGCCAGAGGAGTGGTATGCCGACGAGGGCATCGCGCTGAGGACCGGCACGCCGGTGACGGCGGTGGATCCGGCCGCGCGGACCGTCTCAGCGGGGGGCGAGACGCTGTCCTACGACGCCCTGGCGCTGACCACCGGGGCGGTGCCGCGGACACTGGCACCAGAGCAGGGGGGTGACCTGGGCGGGGTCTATACCCTGCGCACCCTCGCCGATGTGGACCGGATGGCGCCCGCATTTGCCCAGGGCGCCCGGGCGCTCATCGTCGGCGGCGGCTATATCGGGCTGGAGGCCGCGGCGGTGGCGCGCAAGCTGGGGGTGGCGGTCACGCTGATCGAAATGGCGCCGCGGATCCTGCAACGGGTGGCGGCGCCCGAGACGTCGGACTACGTCCGCGCGCTGCACCGCCGCCACGGGGTGGAGATCTTGGAGGGCACCGCGCTCGACCGCCTGACCGGCGCGGCGGGGCAGGTTGCCGGCGCGGTGCTGACCGGCGGGCGCGAGGTCGCGGCGGACTTCGTCCTCGTGGGTGCCGGGGTTCTGCCCGACGTGGCGCTGGCCCAGGGCGCGGGGCTGGAGAGCAAGGGCGGCATCGTCGTCGACGATCGCTGCCGCACCTCGGCGCCGGGTGTTTGGGCGGCGGGCGACTGCACCGTGTTTCCGTTCCGCGGCGGGCTGGTGCGGCTCGAATCGGTGCAGAACGCCATCGACCAGGCCGAATGCGCTGCCGACAACATCCTGGGCGCCGACCGCGCCTACGATCCGGTGCCGTGGTTCTGGTCCGACCAATACGACGTGAAGCTCCAAATCGCGGGGCTGAACCTCGGCTACGACCGGGTGGTGACCCGGCCGGGCGCGGCCGAGGGTCAGGCCAGCACCTGGTATTACCGGGGCGACACCCTGTTGGCCGTCGACGCGATGAACGAGGCGCGCACCTATATGGTGGCCAAGCGGCTGATCGAAGGGGGCAAATCTCCGGCGGCCGAGGTGGTGGCCGATCCGGCGACGGACCTCAAGGCGCTGTTGCGGGCGTGAGGATCGTCGGCGGCGTCTGGCGCGGCCGTGCGCTGGCCGGGGTCGGGCGGGGCGATCCGGCGGCGCATCTGCGGCCCACTTCGGACCGGGTGCGCGAGGCGCTGTTCAACGTGCTGGAGGGCGGACGCTTCGGCGCGCCGGTGGCGGGGGCGGCGGTTCTGGACCTCTTTGCGGGAACCGGCGCGCTGGCGCTCGAGGCGCTGTCCCGCGGCGCGGCAACGGCCGTGCTGATCGACAAGGGGGCGGCGGCCGCGCGGCTGGCCGCCGACAACATCGCCCGCTGCGGCGCCGAGGACCGCGCCACCTTTCTCCGGCGCGACGCCACGCGGCCGGGGCAGGCCGAAGCGGCCGCGTCGCTGGTCTTTCTCGACCCGCCCTATGGCAAGCGGCTGGGCGAGCGGGCGATGGCCGCCGCCCTGGCGGGGGGATGGATCGCGCCCGGCGCCCTGATCGTGTGGGAGGAGGCGGGGGAACCGCGGCTCCCCGAGGGTGTCGCGCCGCTGGAGACGCGCCGCTATGGTGGCACGGCGCTCACCTTCGCCCGCCGTGAGGTGTAGAGCTGGGCAGTTGGCGGCAGGGCGCCGCGGCGATAGGGTGGGACCATGAGCGACGCGACCTTCCATCCCTCCATGGACGGCCCGGCGACCTCCGCCCCCGAGGCGCGCCCGGCCCCGCAGCGACCGCCATCGATGCCGGTGCTGATCGGCGACGCGGTGACGCCGGTTGCCGGCACCACGCTTCTGGCCCTGCTCTGGCGGCGGAACGACGACGCCTGACTGGCAGGGCGTGGCGCTGGCCGCTCCGCGTGCTCGTCTAGGGTCAAGCGCTTTGCCCAAAGCCGCTCCATGCTACTCCCAAAACCGCCGGTGAGCGCCCAGCACAGTCCCACCGTCGCGCCTGGCGGATACGCCGGGCAGCGCCGTCCCGCCCCCACGGTGTGGCGCCTTTCCCGCCACGCAGCGGGACGACGCTGCCCTCCTCTCCAGGTGCACGCGGCTGGCTCTGAGCTGGCCTGGTTCTTTCCCCTGATGACTCCAGCGCGCCGCGCCCAGCCCCCAAGTTCCGCCAGGCCGCAGGCCGGGCAGCGCCGTCTCGCCCCCACGGGACGACGCTTTTGCGCCTCCCCTCGGAACGACGTTGCCCTTCATACTGGTTATCGGCGGTGGATCCCAAGCGCGTGGCGGTCGCCCGCGGGATGCCACGCTGCGTCTCGCAAGGCTCTTGGCGGCCCCGTGCGCAACGTCGCGCTATTCCGCCTCCGCCTGCATCAGCAGGCGTGCGTCGGGGCCCGCCGCCCAGAGATCGGCGCCGCGGCCGGCGAGGGTTGCGGCCTCGGAATGCAAAAGCGGCGCCATGGCGCGAAAGCGAAAGGCGCTCAGCGGTCCGAGCCGCGCCTCTGCCTCCAACACCAGAAGCTGCGCCAGCAGGGGGCCGTGGACCACCAAGCCGCCATAGCCCTCGACCCTCCGCGCATAGTCCAGGTCGTAGTGGATGCGGTGGCCGTTGAAGGTCAGCGCCGAGTAGCGGAAGAGCGTCGTGGTGTCGAAGCGGCGGTCGACCTGCCAGTCGGCCTCCTCCGGCGCCCGCGGCGGCACCGGCACCGGGGCGGGGGCGCCGGGATCGGGATCGGTGCGGTAGACGAGGTCCTGGGCCTCTTCGACGCAGAGGGTTCCGCCCTGGCGCAGCGCGTGGTGCAGGGTAACGAAGACCAGCGGCCCCGAGCGCCCCTCCTTCCGCACCGGCGGGTCGGCCCGGGTCGTCTTCTCCGCCGCGCGCCCGGCGACGAGGGGGGCGTGGAACGTCAACCGCCCGCCCGCCCACATCCGCCGGGGCAGTCCGGTCTGCGGCACCGCTCCGTCGCCCCCAGGCTGCGGATGGCCGTCCCGCCCCAGCGCCGCCGGCGGCCGCGCGTCCCAGAAATAGACGTGGTGGTAGAACGGCGGCAGAGGATCGCCGGCCTCGGGGGGTGGCCCTGCCCGGCCCAGCGTGGCGTGCAGCGCGGCGGCGCGGGCGGGGTCCAGCACGTCGGGGATTGTCACCGGCGGGGTCATGGCGCCACGGTAGGCGCACCGTCCCCAGGAGGGAAGCCATGCCCCACGTCGCCGCCCTCGATCACCTGGTCCTGACCGTCGCCGACCCCGAGGCAACGGCGGCGTGGTATGGCCGGATCCTGGGCACCCGGCACGAGACCTTTCGCCCGGCCGACGGCAGCCTGCGACACGCGCTCCGCTTCGGCCGGCAGAAGATCAACCTGCACCGCGCCGGGGCCGAGTGGGATCCCAAGGCCGCCTGCGCCACCCCGGGCAGTGGCGATCTGTGTTTCCTGAGCGACGATCTCCTGGAGGCTTGGCAGGCGCACCAGGCGGCGGCGGGCGTGACGGTCGAGGCCGGCCCCGTGGCGCGCACGGGCGCCGAGGGCCCGATCCGTTCGCTCTACCTGCGCGACCCCGATGGCAACCTCCTCGAGATCGCCAATCGGGCGTGACGGCTGCGGGCAGGGCCCGGAAAGGATCGGGTGGCGTCGGGAGCGATGGCGGGTCCTGTCGCGGCGGGCCTCGTCCGGCGGCTCTGTCTCAGCGACCCCGGGGTCGGCGGTCGGAGCGGTGGCAGGCCCTGCTGCGCAAGGCGCAGTCCGCCCCGGTCCATCTCCGCGAGCCGGGCGGCGCCCTGTCGGACAGCGCCAAACCGTCGACATCGCTCGCGGAAGCGCCGCGCCGGCGGTCCGCGCGGTGTCGCATGTCGGGGCCACGAGACCGAGACGGTCTCCCCATCTCCTCTACCGCGGCGGCCCCCTATTGGAGGTCGCCCACCGGGTGTTGCCCCAAGGGGCGGGGGTCGCGAGACGACCGGATTGGGGGAGGGCCGCGATGCCCGGGGCCCGGTCCGGTTGCTCCATCTCCCCGGCCCCACGGGCAACCTCCTGGACGCTGCCAACCGGGTGTCGCATCCCGGTGTGGCGTTCGGGCGACGGCCGGGTCGGGGACCGATCCGATCGCTCGACCGGCGCAACCTCGGCGGCAACCTCCTGGCAGGCCGCCAATCGGGCGGGGGGCGGCAACGCTCAGGCGTCGGCCTCGGCGCGCAGGATCTCCATCGCTTCGGTCAGGGTCTTGAGCGCGCGGGCGTCGGTCAGCCGCCCGTCCTCGTCGAACTGCCGGGACGCGGCGGCCAGCAGGACCTCGGGCCCGGTCGACAGGCGGGGGCGGAACGGCGTCATCGCCAGGCGCAGGGAGTAGGTTGCGCGCGCTCCGCCGCTGCGACCCGCCGCAGCCGACATGATCGCCACCGGCTTGCCCCGCCAGGGCGCGCCCGGCGCGCGGCTCACCCAATCGAGCGCGTTCTTGAGCACCCCCGACAGGGCCTGGTTGTATTCCGGGGTGGAGATCGCCACCGCCTCGGCCGCCGCGATCTGCGCCGCCAGCGTCTGCACGCCCTCGGGGATCCCCTCGGCATCCTCGAGGTCGCCATCGTAGAGTGGCAGGCGCAGGTCGGCGACCTGGGACGGCCCGCCGTAGAGGCGTGCGGCCTCGGCCAGAAGCTTGCGATTGACGGCGCCCGCACGCAGCGAGCCGGGAACGCACAGGAGCACGGCGCGACCTCTTCTCAGTTTCGGACCACGGCGGGAGCTAAGCCGCCGCGGGCGGACCGCAACCCCATTGTCCCGAACCGGACGCCAATCGGGCGGGCCCGTGGCGGATTTCCCACCGGAGGGCGGCGATGACGCGGTTGTGTGGCGGATTGGTTTTGCCCGGCCCCGCGAACGCGCTAGCATGGCTGTCATGTTCCGACGTCTGGCCCCCAGAGTGAGCTATAGCCGCGCCGAGCGGGTGTCGGACGCCACCGTGCACATCCTCGGTCTGATCGTCGCCGCCGTGTCGGTGCCGGTCCTGGTGGGGCTCGCCTGGGCGTGGCGCGGCGATCTGACCTCGGTGCTGGCGGTGACGCTCTATGGCGTGTGCCTGTTGGCGATGCTGGGCTGCTCGGCGCTCTACAACATCTTCAGCGACGGGGACTGGGGGCCGATCTACCGCCGCCTCGACCACTCGGCGATCTATCTTAAGATCGCGGGCACCTACACCTCGCTCATCGCGTTGACGGGGCCCGGTGCGCTGCCGCTCGTGGCGGGGCTCTGGACCGCCGCGCTGGGCGGCACGTCGCTCAAGCTCTGGGCGCCCGACCGCCTGCGCTGGCTGGGTCTCGTCCTCTATCTCGGGATGGGCTGGGCCGGGGCGGTTCTGGGTGGCGACGTCATCGCGGCCCTGTCGCCGCCCGCGCTGTGGCTGGTGCTGGCCGGGGGCATTCTCTACACCGCCGGAGTGGCGTTCTTCCTCTGGGAGGCGCTGCCGTTCCACATCACGATCTGGCACGGCTTCGTCCTGGTGGCGAGCCTGTTGCTCTTTGCCGCGATGACGGTGGAGGTGGTGCGCGTCGCCTGAGGCGCCGCCCTCAGTATTCGACGCCCGCCTGCGCCTTGATCCCCGCACGGAAGGGGTGTTTCACCAGCTCCATTTCCGTCACCAGGTCGGCCGCCTCGATCAGTTCGGGTTTGGCATTGCGGCCCGTGAGCACCACGTGGGTGGTCGGCGGTTTCTCGGCGGCGAGGAACGCCACCACCTCGGCCACGTCCAGATAGTCGTAGCGCAGGGCGATGTTGATCTCGTCGAGCAGGACCATGCGGTTCCCGGCATCGCGGATCAGCTCCTGCGCCTTGGCCCAGGCCACCTGGGCCATGGCGATGTCGCGCGATTTGTCCTGGGTCTCCCAGGTAAAGCCCTCGCCCATGGTGTGGAACTGGCACAGGTCCGCGAACCGCGCCTGGATCAGGTCGCGTTCGCCAGTGGCCATGCCGCCCTTGATGAACTGCACCACCGCGCAGGGGAACCCGTGGGCGATGCAGCGAAAGATCATGCCGAAGGCGGCCGACGACTTGCCCTTGCCTTTGCCCGTATGGACGATGATCAGGCCCTTTTCGTCGGTCTTGGTCGCCATGATCTTGTCGCGGGCGGCCTTCTTCTTGGCCATCTTGGCGGCGTGGCGGTCGAGATCGGGGTCGTCGGTCATCGGGTAGGATCCTCCAGGGTCGCGCGCCAGACTGCGGGGCGGAGGCGGCGGGCGCAAGGGCGTTCAGGGTTCGTTAACCATCTCGCGCGCAGACTGCCGCCCATGACACGATGGCTCGCCATACTGGCGCTGGCGGCGGCGGGGTGCGACAGCCCCTCGCCGGACTTCATGGGTGCCCCCGCCACGCGGGTGGAGGTCGCCGGCTCGACCTTCAGCGTGCGCGCCCGGGACGGCCGGGCCGAGGCGATCCGCGTCAGCCGTGAGTGGCGGCCTGGGCGGTCGGAGACGCTGGAGCGGGGGGGCGAGGCGATCCGCCGCGCGACGGGGTGCGAGCTGGCCGGCCCGCCCGAGGGGGATCAGGCCATCGTCACCGCTGTGCTGATCTGCCCGCCGCAATGACGCTCAGCCCAGGAACAGGCGCACCGCGACGGGCGCCAGCAGCGCCGTCAGCATCGCGTTCAGCCCCATGGCGATGCCCGAGAACGCGCCCGCCGTCTCGTTCACCTGGAACGCCCGCGCGGTGCCGATCCCGTGCGAGGCGAGGCCGACGGCAAAGCCGCGCGCGCGCCAGTCCCGCACGCGCAGGAGGTTGAGGAGCGGGGCCGCCGCGACGGCGCCGGTGATGCCGGTCAGGATCACCAAAACCGCGGTCAGCGTCGGCTGCCCTCCCGTCGCCTCGGCGACGCCCAGGGCCACCGGTGCGGTGGCGGATTTCGGCGCGAGGCTCGCCAGGGTCAAGCGGTCGAGGCCCAGCGCCTGGCCCAGTGCCAGAGCGCTCGCCACCGCCGTGGCCGACCCCACGGCCAGCGCCGCCGCCATGGGCAGCAGCACCCTGCGGATGCGGTGGCGGTTGGCGTAGAGCGGCAGACCCAGCGCCACCGTGGCCGGACCCAGCATGAAGTGCACGAACTGCGCACCTTCGAAATAGGTGGCGTAGTCGGTCCCACTGAGCAGCAGGACGACGGCCAGGAGCACCACTGCGATCAGGACGGGATTGACCAGCGGGTGCCGCCCCGACCGCCGCGACGCGGCCTCGCCGATGAGGAACGCCACCAGAGTGGCGGTGAGCCAGAGCAGCTCGCCCTGGCGCAGATAGCTCCACAGCTCGATCATTCGGTCGCCTCCGGTCGGGCGAGCCAGGCGAAGGTCAGAGCCGACGCCGCGATTGCCGCGGCGGTCGAGACGACGATGACTGCCGCCAGTGCGGCCGCCTCGGCGCGGATCAGGTCCAGATGCCCGACCACGCCCACGCCCGCCGGCACGAAGAGGAGCGAGAGGTTGGCGAGGATCGGTTGGGTCACCGTCCGCAGGATGGGCTCCAGCCGCGGCACGGCGAGCAGCGCGGCCAGCAGGAGGCCCAGGCCGATCACCGGGCCAGGAAGCGGCAGGTCCAGAGCGCGGGCCGCCGCCTCTCCGGCGAGTTGGAACGACAGGAGCAGCGCGAGGGGCAGGATCATCGGCGGTCTTTCCGGGCAGGCGCGCCGGCCGGGCCCGCGCGCAGAGGGGATCGAAGTGTCCCGGTCATAGCCCGGATGCACTCCGCGGGCGACCTCGTCGATGGCTCCCGCGGCCTCGGGCAGCGAGGCAGGCGCCCAGGCATGGTTCGATTGCCGGACCGCTCGGCGCGACCCGCCCAGTCCCACGCCCTTCCCGGCGGCCCGCCGGGCAGCGCCGTCCCGCCTCCCCCGCGGCGGCGCTTGTGGCGAGGAGGGTGCAGCCACCGCAGCGTCGATGCTTATGGTCCCGTCCCGGGCCGCGCGACCATGCCCCGGCGGGACGGCGCTGCCCTTCGTTCTCTATGCAAAAAATGGGGTCACGGTCATTTGGCGGGAGGCACTTGAGCGCCCCGAACAGTCCCCGTCCCGCGCGGCGGCACGCCGGGCAGCGCCGTCCCCCCCCCTACGGGGGCGGCGGTTCTGGCAGAACGGTTCCGCCGCCGCAGCGTCGATGCTTCTGGGGCCGTCGCGCACCGCTCGAGCGCGCCCCGGCGGGACGGCGCTGTCCTTCCCGCCGGGAAGGGGCATGTCTCCCGCCGAGGCGCCGCCGCCGCCGGTGTCGCTCAGCGGGTGGTCTGCGGCTCGGCCGCGCCCGACCGGAGCCGATCGAGCAGCGGCCGGGCCGAGTTCGAGCGGGGCTGCCAGAGGCCGCGGTCCTGGGCCTCGGCCAGGCGGTCGGCGATCTCGCGCAGGGCCGGGGCGTTGTGCCGGGCGAGGAAGTCGCGGGTGTCGTCGTCTTCGAGGAATGCGGCGTGGACCAGGTCGAAGTGGTGGGACTTGGCTGCGCCGGTGGTGGCGGCGAAGGCGAAGAGGTAGTCCACCGTCGCCGCGATCTCGAACGCGCCCTTGTAGCCGTGGCGCTTGACCCCGTCGATCCACTTGGGGTTCACAACGCGCGAGCGGACGACGCGCCCGATCTCGTCCTCCAGCGTGCGGATCACGGGGCGCTCGGGCCGGGAATGGTCGTTGTGATAGACCGGGCGCGGCGCGCCTTGCAGGGTCTGCACCGCGGCCGCCGCCCCGCCCTCGAACTGATAGTAGTCGTCGCTGTCGAGCAGGTCGTGCTCGCGGTTGTCCTGGTTCTGGACGATGGCCTCGACCTGGCCCAGCCGCGTCTCGAAGCCGGCGCGGTCGGCCACGCCCTCGGCCCCGGCGCCGTAGGCGTAGCTGCCCCATGAGAGGTAGGCGTCGGCGAGGTCGGCGGTGTCGGCCCACAGCCGCTCGTCGATCAGCGCCTGGAGGCCCGCGCCATAGGCCCCGGGCTTGGACCCGTAGACACGGGGCGCGGGCTCGCCCCGGCGGGTGCGGGCCGCGGCGGGGTTGAGGTCCTCGGGTTCGTCCAGCGCCTGCACCGCCCGCGCAGCACTGTCGACCAGCGCCACGAGCTGGGGAAAGGCGTCGCGGAAAAAGCCAGAGATGCGCAGGGTCACGTCCACGCGGGGCCGGCCGAGCACGCCCTGGGGCAACACCTCGAATCCCGTGACGCGGCGGTTGGCGGCGTCCCACTGCGGCTTGACCCCCATCAGGGCCAGCGCCTGGGCGATGTCGTCGCCGCCAGTGCGCATGTTGGCCGTGCCCCAAGCGGTGATCAGGAGGCTGCGCGGCCAGTCGCCGTGGTCCTGAAGATGCTTTTCGATCAGCAGGGTCGCCGATGTCCAGCCCAGCGCCCAGGCGGTGGGGGTGGGCACCGCACGGCTGTCCACCGAATAGAAGTTGCGGCCCGTGGGCAGGACGTCGGGCCGCCCCCGCGTCGGCGCGCCGGAGGGGCCGGGCGGCACGAAGCGGCCGTCGAGCGCGGTCAGCAGGCCGTGCAACTCGGCCGGGCCGCAGGCGGCGACGGCGGGGGCGAGGTCGGCGGCAATGGCCTGCAGCACCGCGCCACTCGCGGGGCCGGGCGGGTCGGACGCTCGCGGGCCGGGGCCCGCATCGCCCCGCCCGCCGTCCCCTGTCGGCCCGACCAGCCGCTGGGCCAAGAGCTCCAGCCGCTCGACCGTGTCGCCGTGGGACCGCCAGGGATCGTTCGAGACGGCGGCCAGCGCGGCGGGGCGCGGCCCCTGCCACGGCGCCGCCATGTCGCAGTCGAGCGGGTCGACGTCCAGGCCGAGGTCCGCCGCCAGCGCCCGGTGCAGCGAGGCGTTCGGCCCCTTGCCGTCGCCCCGCGGCAGGCGGGCCAGCGCGATCACCAGGTCGCGCGCCAGCCGCCCCTCGGGCGCCTGCCCGAAGACGTGCAGGCCGTCGCGGATCTGCGCCTCCTTCAGCTCGCAAAGATAGGCGTCGAGCCGGGCCAGGTCGCGCCCCTCGTCCGTCCCGGACATGCCGATGTCGGCGTCGAGGCCGGTGGTCGCGGCGAGGCTCAGGATTTCGCCCCTCAGCCGCGCGATGCGGCGGGGGTCGACGCCGGCGGCCTCGTAATACTCGTCCACCAGCGCCTCGAGGTCGCGCAGGGGGCCGTAGGTCTCGGCCCGCGTCAGGGGCGGCGTCAGATGGTCCACGATCACGGCCTGCGCCCGGCGCTTGGCCTGGGTGCCCTCGCCGGGGTCGTTGACGATGAACGGATAGACATGCGGCATCGGCCCCAACACCGCTTCGGGCAGGCAGTCGGCCGACAGCGCCACCGCCTTGCCCGGCAGCCATTCGAGGTTGCCGTGCTTGCCCATGTGGACGATGGCGTGGGCGCCCCAATGGTCGCGCAGCCAGATGTAGAAGGCGAGGTAGCCGTGCGGCGGCACCAGGTCGGGGCTGTGATAGGTCTCTTCGGGGTCGATGTTGTAGCCGCGGGCGGGTTGCAGGCCGACGACGGCGGTGCCCATGCGGTGGACCGACAGGGCGAAGGCGTCGCCGTCGACGAAGGGGTCGGCCTCTGGCACGCCCCAACGGTCCTCGATCCGCTGCCGCACCGCCCACGGCAGGGCGTCGTAGTGGCGGCGGTAGACGGCAAGGGGCAGGCGCTCGCCGCCCGTGCGGTCGGCCCGGTCGGGAAGCCAGTTGGTCGGCCCGGCCATCAGCCGCGCCATCAGCGCGTCGGCGTCCTGCGGCGGGTCGGCGACCGCGTAACCGCGTGCGGCCAGCGTGTGCAGCACGTGGACCGTGGCCGCGGGCGTGTCGAGGCCGACGCCGTTGGCGAGGCGGCCGTCGCGGTTGGGGTAGTTGGCCAGGATCAGCGCCACGCGCCGCTCGGCCGCCGGGGTGCGGCGCAGTGCGGCCCAGCGCGCCGCCAGCGCCGCGACGAAGTCGATGCGGTCGCCCCGGGCGCGGTAGGTCGCCACGCTGCACTCGGTGGCCGCGTCGTGGAACGCCTCGCCCTTGAAGCTGACGGCGCGGGCGATCAGGCGGCCGTCGACCTCGGGCAGGGCGACGTTCATGGCGATGTCGCGGGCGGACAGGCCGGTGGTGCCGGCCTCCCACGCCGCCTCCGCGCCGCCGGACAGCACCACCTGGAGGATCGGCCCGTCGTTGCTGCGCAGCGGGTTGGCCCCGGCGCCGTCGCCGGCATGGGGGCTGCCGGTGGCGAAGGCGGTGGCGTTCAGGATGACGTCGGGCGGCGCCTGGGCGAAGAGGGACGCGAGCGTCGCCGCCGACACGGGGTCCTTGAGCGAGGCGACGAAGACCGGCATCGGGTTCAGTCCCGCGCGCAGAAGCGCCCGCACCAGCCGGTTGATCGGGTTGAGGCCCGCGCCCTGCACCAGCGCCCGGTAGAACACCAGCGGCACCACCGGTGCGCCCGGCGTCCAGTGGCGGCGCAGGGCGGCGAGGTCCGGTGCGGCCGCGCCTGGCCAGTAGAGCCCGGCGCGCAGGAGCGGTGCCGCGGCGGCGGGCCGTTCGCCGCCCTTCACCATGGCGCGGGTGCAGGCAAGGAAGCGGGCGGCGTTGTCGGGCCCGCCCTCGACCAGATACGACCACAGCGCGTCGTAGTCGGCGCCGGACACGGTGGAGAGGCCGCGCAGCTCGTCGTCGGGGCGGTCGTCGCCGGGCAAGAGCGCCAGGGGCACCCCGGCGGCGTGGAGGCGGGCGGCGTATTGCTCGACCCCGTAGGGCCAGTAGCCGCGGCCGCCCAGCACCCGCGCCACCACCAGACGCGACCGGCTGGCGCACTGGTCCAGGTGCAGGTCCACCGACATCGGGTGCCGCAAGAGCGTGAGGTTCATCAGCCGCAGCGTCGGCGGATCGGCCATCTCGGCCCGCGCGGCGCTGAGCGCCGCAAGCTCGGTGTCGGCCGCCGACAGCACCACGACCTCGGCCGGGGTCTGGCCCGGGTCGACGGGGTCGGTCCCGTCCTCGACGGTCCCGGGCGTGGCGGCGAGGAGGTGCATGACCTCAGGCGGGCACCGCGGCGGGGCTCAGCGCGGCCGTGATCGCCTGTCGGTCCAGTCCCGCGCGGCCGATCACCACCAGCCGGGTCTCGCGCGGCTCGCCGGGGGTCAGGGGACGGTCGTAGTAGGATTCGATCCGCGGACCCACGGCCTGCACGGTCAGGCGCATCGGCTTGCCGCGGACCGCGGCGAACCCCTTGAGCCGCAGGATGTCGTGGGCGCGGATCGCGTCCAGCGCCCGCTGCGCCAGGTCGGCGGGCGTTTCGGTTTCGGGCAGGACCACGGTGAAGCTGTCGAAGGCGTCGTGGCCGTGGTCGTCGTGGTGGTCATCGTCGTGATGATCGTCATCGTGGTGATGGTGGTGGTGCACCTCGTGGCGGGCGTCCATGTCCGCCTCGGCCGCCGCACCGCGGCCCAGCAACACGTCCACCGGCAGGCGCCCATGGGCGGACGCCACCACCTGCACGCCGTCGCGGCTGCCCTCGGTCAGGCGCGCGGTGAGCGCCGCCACTTCGTCCTCCGTCAGGAGGTCGGCCTTGTTCACCACGATCATGTCGGCGCAGGCCATCTGGTCGTCGAACAGCTCGCCCAGAGGCGTGGCGTGGTCGAGGTTGTCGTCGGCCGCGCGCTGGGCGGCGAGCGCCGCCTCGTCGGCGGCGAACCGGCCCTCGGCCACCGCCTTGCCGTCCACCACCGTCACCACGCCGTCCACGGTGACGCGGGTGGCGATCCCGGGCCAGGCAAAGGCGCGGACCAGGGGTTGCGGCAGGGCCAGGCCGGAGGTCTCGATCACGATGTGGTCGGGGGGCTCGGGCCGGTCCAGCAACCGCTCCATCGTCGGGAGAAAGTCGTCGGCCACGGTGCAGCAGATGCAGCCGTTGGACAGCTCGACGATGTCCTCTTCGGCGCAGGCCGCGTCGCCGCAGCCGCGCAGGATCTCGCCGTCGATGCCGAGGTCGCCGAACTCGTTGATGATCAGCGCGATGCGGCGGCCGTCGGCATTGGCCAGCAGGTGGCGGATCAGCGTGGTCTTGCCGGCACCGAGAAAACCGGTGACGACGGTCGCGGGAATCTTGGCGGGCATGGGAGCCTCCTTGGTGGGGCCGCCCCGGGCTTGGGGCGGCCGGGGGGCCTCAGCCCCAGCCCATCGCGGCAAAGACGGCGGCTTCGGCCGTCTCCAGCGTCAGGAACAGGCCGATACCGGCCACGACGGCGCCGGCCAGCCGCGGCTGGATCGCGTCGGCGCTGTCGGCGGCGCGGCGCACCAGGCGACCGGCGAGGACGGCGATGGCGTATTGCACCGCCACGAGCCCGATCAGGTATCCGGCGAGCACCGCCATCGTCGAGCCCGCCTCGGCCTGCGCCATCGCGCCGCCGAAGGCCGAGCCGTGGAACAGGCCGAAGCCCGAGAACAACGCGATGGCCGCGCCCTCGGTCAGCTTGCGGCCGGTCAGGACGATGCCGCCCAGGGCCAGCAGCGACAGCGCGATGACCGCCTCTGCCAGCGGCAGGGCCGGTCCGAAGGTGGCGATCAACAACCCGGCGGCCATCGCCACGAGATAGGCGAGCGGCGTGCGCAGCGGCGCGGGGCTGTAGGCCGCGGCGATGCCCATCACCACGACAAAGGCCAGATGGTCGAAGCCCAGCACCGGATGCCCGACCCCGGACAGTAGGCCGTGGACGAAAGTGCTCATCTCCATCCCGCCCAGCGGGTGGTGCGCCAAGGCGGGCGTTGCGGCCAGCGCGGCGGCGGCGGCAATCGCGGCAGATCGTTTCATGTCGGTCCCCTTTCGGTCCCTGCGCCCGGCTCTGCGGGCAATTGTGAAAGGGGGGTGGCGCCGACGGGGGCAGTGGGGGCGGCAGGCGCCCTTCGGCCGACCCATCACCGGAACACCCCGTCCGTGGTTGGTCTCCGCCCCGGATGGAGCGGTGCAGGGCTGGTCTCCTGGCTGGCGGGTCGTCACGCAACTCCGGCCTTCCCGGGGGATGTCCCCCAGTGGCGTCGTCGGAGCGCGCTCGCCGCGTACAGTCGCGGGGGCGGCTGCGGCTGCCGGCCCCTGAGTGGGTCGCCGGTCCCGCATTCCCATTTCAGCCCCCCGCGGGTCGCGCGGCTCGGGGCACCTTGCAGCAGCGAGTGTTGCGCCGGGCCGACAGGCGGGTCAAGGCGGAAAGCGACCGCCCACGGCGAGGGGCGACGCCGGCTCGGCCGTAGCGACCGGGGGCCAGCCCCCGGACCCCCGGGGTATTTCAGCCAAGATGAAGAAGGCAGAACCGTGGGTGGGGGGCTCAACATCTTGGGGATAACCCGTCGATGCGGCCCGCATGTGGGGCTGCGATCTTGACAAGCGGAGACGGGCGGGCTCTGCTCGCGACGAGACACCGGCGACCGACGAGATCTGTCACGTGCGCTTTACCCGGCTGCGGCTCAACGGCTTCAAGTCCTTCGTGGACCCCACCGACCTGGTGATCGCACCGGGGCTGACGGGCGTGGTGGGGCCGAACGGCTGCGGTAAGTCGAACCTCTTGGAGGCGCTGCGCTGGGTGATGGGCGAGAACCGGCCCACCGCCATGCGCGGCGGCGGGATGGAGGACGTGATCTTTGCCGGGGCGGCGACGCGCGGCGCGCGGCACTTCGCCGAGGTTGTCCTGCATATCGACAACGCCGACCGCCTGGCTCCGGCCGAGTTTAACGACGCCGACGCGCTGGAGATCGTGCGGCGGATCACCCGCGACGCGGGGTCGGCCTACAAGATCAACACCCGCGACGTCCGCGCGCGGGACGTGTCGATGCTGTTCGCCGACGCGGCGACCGGGGCGCAGTCGCCCGCGCTGGTGCGGCAGGGGCAGATCAGCGAACTGATCAACGCCAAGCCCAAGTCGCGGCGGCGAATCCTGGAGGACGCGGCGGGGATCGGCGGGCTGTATCAGCGGAGGCACGAGGCAGAGCTGCGGCTGCGGGCGGCCGAGCAGAACCTGGCCCGCGTCGACGACGTGGTCGAGCAGTTGGCCCAGCAGTTGGCGCAACTCGCCCGCCAGGCGCGGCAGGCGGCACGCTATCGCGCCATCGGCACCGATCTGCGGCGGGCCGAGGGGGTGCTGCTGTCGCTCAGGTGGTCCGAGGCGGCGACGGCGGCCGAGGCGGCGCGGGCGGCCCTGGCCGCCGCCGCGCAGGCGGCGACGCTGGCCGAGGCGGCGGCGGCGCGCGCGGCCACCGAGCGTGGCACGGCCGAGGCGGCGCTGCCTGCGGTGCGAGAGGAGGAGGCTGTCGCGGCGGCGTTGGTCGCCCGAACCGAGGCGGCGCAGGCGGGACTGGAGGAGCGGGGCGAGCGAGCCGAGGCCGCCATCCGCGGGTTCGAGGAGCGACTGGCGCAGATCGACCGCGACGCGGGGCGGGAGGAGGCGCTGAACCGCGACGCCGCCGACAGCATCGCGCAGCTGGAGCGCGAGGCCGCCGACCTGGCCCGCGCGTTTGAGGGGCAGCCCGCGCGGCAGGCCGCCGCCGACCGGGACGCAGATGCCGCGGCGACTGCGTTGGCCGAGGCGGAGGCGGGACTGTCGCGGCGCACCGAAGAGGTGGCGCGGCTGGCCGCCCGGCATCAATCGGCCGCGCGTCTGCGCGACGACTGCGCCACCGCCGCGCGGCGGTCCGAGGCGGCGGCCGCCGCCGCGCGCCAGGCGGTGACCGAGGCCGAGGCGGCGACGGCGGCGGCCGAGGCCGCGCTGGCATCCGCGACCGAGGCCCAGGCCGCCGCCGCGCTCAGGGCCGACCGCGCCGAGGCGGCGCAGGAGGCGGCCGACGGCCGGCTGGAGGCGGTGCGCGGCCGCGAATCCGAGGCCCGCGCCGCGCGCCTCTCGGCCGAGGCCGGGTTGAAGACGCTAACGGCCGAGACCACCGCGCTGGACAAGCTGCTGTCGCGCGGGGCGGGCGCACGGGGTCAGGTGATCGACGCCATCGACGTCGCGCCGGGCTACGAGGCTGCCCTGGGGGCCGCGTTGGCGGACGACCTGCGGGCGCCTGTGGGCGAGAGCGGCTCGGGCTGGGGCGTCCTGCCGCCCTACGATCGGGATCAGCCGCTGCCGCCGGGGGCGGCGCCCCTGGCCGCGCATGTCGAGGTGCCCAAGGCGCTCGGCCGCCGCATCGCCCAGGTGGGGGTCGTGGACGCCACCGATGGTCCGGCGCTGCAACCCGGGCTGGCGCCGGGCCAGCGGCTGGTGTCGCGCGAGGGCGACATGTGGCGCTGGGACGGCTATCGCGCGGCGGCCGCGGACGCGCCCAGTGCGGCGGCGCTGCGCCTGCAACAGCGCAACCGGCTGCGGCGGCTGCGGGACGAGGAGGCGCGGGCGCGGACCGCGGCGGCGGATGCCGAGCGGGCGCATGCGCTCCTCGGGGCGGAACTGGCCGCGGCGACCGAGACCGACAAGGCGGCGCGCGCGGCACGGCGCGAGGCGGATGCGGCGGTGGCCGCGGCCAGCCGGGCGCAGAGCCGCGCCGAGGCGGACCGCAACATCGCGGCGGGCCGGTTGGAGAGCCAGAGGCAGGCGGTCGCGCGACACGGCGCGGAGGCGGAGGAGGCGGCGGCGCGGCTGGCCGATGCGGCGGCCGCGATGGCCGATCTGCCGGACCTCGACGCGGCGCGGTCGGCGGCCGATGCGCTGAGGGCCGACGTGGCCGAGGCGCGCACCGCGATGCTGGCCGCGCGGACCGCGGCGGACGAGCTGCGCCGCGCCGGGGCCGGGCGGGCCCGCCGGGCGCAGGCGGTGGACAAGGATCTGGCGGGGTGGCGCGACCGGCAGGGCAGCGCGGGGGGGCGGCTCGCCGATCTCGCCCGCCGTCGCGACGCCGCGGCGAAGGAGCTGACGATCGCCCGTCAGGTGCCTGCCCAGGTGGACGCCGAACGGGCGACGCTGGCCGAGACCCGCCGCAGCGTCGATCTGCGGCTGACCGCGGCGCGGGACGCCCTGGCCGAGGCCGAGGCGCGGTCGCGCGCCGCCGTTTCCGCCGAGCGCGAGGCCGAGCGGGCCGCGGGCGCCGCCCGCGAGGCGCGCGCCGCCGCTCAGGCGCGGTCCGAGGCGGCGGGGGCCGCGGTGGCTGCGGCGGCCGAGCGCATCGCCGAGGCGCTCGACTGCACCCCCGAGGCGCTGGCCACCGACGTCCAGGACGCCGCGCGGGTTCTGTCGACGGTCGAGCGGGCGGAGACCGAGATTGCCAAGCTGCGCCGTCAGCGCGACGCCCTGGGCGCCGTCAACCTGCGCGCCGAAGAGGACGCCGCCGAGGTTCAGACCGAGCACGACACCCTGACCCGCGAGAAGGCCGACCTGGAAGAGGCCATCGCGGCCCTGCGCACGGGTATCTCGGGGCTGAACCGCGAGGGGCGCGAGCGTCTGCTCACCGCCTTCGAACAGGTGAACGCCAACTTTGCGCGGCTGTTCGTGCATCTCTTCGGCGGCGGCGAGGCGCGGCTGGAGCTGGTGGAATCGGACGATCCTCTGGAGGCGGGGCTGGAAATCCTCTGCCAGCCGCCGGGCAAGAAGCTGTCGACGCTCAGCCTGCTCAGCGGCGGCGAACAGACGCTGACCGCGCTGGCGCTGATCTTTGCCGTGTTCCAGGCGAACCCGGCGCCGATCTGCGTGCTGGACGAGGTGGACGCGCCCTTGGACGACGCCAACGTGACGCGGTTCTGCGATCTGTTGGACGCGATGACCCGGCAGACCGACACGCGGTTTTTGATCATCACGCACCACGCGGTGACCATGGCCCGGATGGACCGTCTGTTCGGCGTGACCATGGCCGAGCAGGGGGTCAGTCAACTGGTCAGCGTCGACCTGAAACGGGCCGAGCAGATGGTGGCCTGACACCGGCCCCGCGCACGGCCCGCCGAGCATGACGAATCCGTTCCTCCGGGTTGACGCCGCGTCGCGGGATACGATTGTTTGGGATCGTATTTTAGCGGAGTTTCCAGATGCAGAAAGTTCTCGTTTCGGTTCTTGCAGCGACGTTGGCCGCTGTCGGTCCGGGATTTGCCCAGGTCGGCAGCTTTGAACCGGCGCCCGCGCCGCCCCCGGTCCCGGCCGAGGCGCCCCCGTCGATCTCGCGGCCCGCACCCGGGGCCGATCCCGCCGCCCCGCCGCCGGTGGCCCCGCCCGCACCCGCGCCCGCGCAGGTGGCAAGCGGGCTCCTGGCCTCCGATCCCCAGAGCATCGCGACGGCGATGCAGTCGGAGGGCTTCATCGCTCGGCTGGAACAGGACGACAACGGCTGGCCGGTGATCACGGGCAAGATCTCGGACACCCCCTATTGGGTCTATTTCCTCGACTGCGCCGACGACGGCAGCCGGTGCAAGGGCGTGCAGTTCCACTCGGGCTATGCGCTCGACCGCGAGGTCAGTTTGCAGGAGATGAACGACTTCAACTACGGCCACCGCTATATCCGCGCCTACCTCAACAAAAAGGGCAATCCGCGGATGCAGATGGATCTGTTGATGCGCGACGAGGGAATGGGCCGCGAGACGTTTTCGCAGTATCTCGACCTCTGGCGCCAGCTCATTGAGCGGTGGGAGAAGGCGATGGATTTCTGACCTCGCCGCGCGCGGCAGCGTCGATCGCGTCGACCAGCACGTCCACGGTGTCGAGGCGGGGGGTGCTCGCGGCCTCGGCGACGAGGCTGAACTCGGAGCAGCCGACGAGATGCAGCGCGGCGCCGCGGGCGGTCAGTTCGCCAGAGGCGCGGGACAGCGCGGCGCGGCTGGCGTCGGTGGGGCCCTGGGATTTGATCTCGCGGATCGCGGCGAGGAGGGCGTCCATGTCCTCCGGCCAGAGCGCACGGCGCCCCCGCGCGGCCAGCGCCCGCTCGAACAGCCCCGTGCGGCGGGTGGCGGGCGAGGCCAGCACGCCGATGGCAGCGCCCTTGGGCGTGCGCGCGGCGACGGTATCGGCGGAGGCGGCGATCATGTCGAGAAACGGCACCGACACGGCGGCGCGGATCGCCGGGGCGTAGTGATGCGCGGTGTTACATGGCATGGCCAGCGCCACCGCACCCGCCGTCTCCAACCGCCGCGCCATCGCGGCGAGGACCGGCCCGGGATCGGTGCCCGTGCCCTCGATCAGGTGGGCGATGCGCGAGGGGACCTGCGGGTTCATGTCGATCAGGAGCGGCACATGATCGGCGTCGTCCCGCGCCGGCGTCGCCTTCATCAGCCGTTGCTGTAGGAGGATCGTCGCCTCGGGCCCCATGCCGCCCAGGATGCCGACGGGCCGCAGGCTCATGGTGCGGTCTCGGCGGCGGCCTCGCCGATCAGCGCCCCGATCAGCCGGCAGTCCTCCAGCGAAAAGGTCAGTGGCAACCGCATGTCGAAGAGCGTCGCCAACAGAGCGTCGGTGCGCGGCAGCTCCTGCGCCGGGGCATAGCGCCAGGAGCGGTGGGCGGAGGTATAGCCGTGTGGCTCGGCCGCCCCGAACCACTTGAGCTCGACGCCCCGCGCGGCGCTCGCGGCGAGCATGGCCCGACACCCGGCCGCGTCCCGTCCCGGCAGGCGAAACTGGATCGACGAGGCGGCCTTGCGCTCGTTGGCCGGGCGGCGGGGGAGGACCAGGCCCTGCACCGCCTCCAGTTCGGCGGCCACGGCGTCGTGCCGGGCGTTCCACCGCGCGACGTTGTCCGCCAGCGCCGCCAGTTGCGGGCGCAGCACCGCGGCGCGCAGCTCGTCCATCCGCGCCGACAGGTTCGGGGTGTCGAGGCGGATGTCGGCGAACGCCTCTTCCGGCGGCCCCGCGCCGTGGCGGGCGTAGAGCATGTAGCTCCCCGACAGGATCGTCGCGCGGGCCATCAAGTCGGCGTCGTCCGACGTCAGGAGACCACCCTCGCCCGAGTTGATGTGCTTGTAGGTCTGTGTGGAGTAGCAGGCGGCGCGGCCATGCCCGCCCGAGGGCACCGCGCCCCAGGCCGCGCCCATGGTGTGGGCGCAGTCCTCGATCACCGTCAGATCCATGTCCGCAGCCAGGGCGGTGAGGCGGTCCATGTCGCAGATATGGCCGCGCATGTGGCTGAGGAGGAGGTGTCGCGCGCCCGAAGCCCGCGCCTTGGCCGTCAGATCGTCCATGTCGATGCGCAGGTCGTCGTCCGAGTCCACCAGCACCGGCATCGCGCCCACCCCTGCGATGGCGCCGGGCACGGGGGCCAGGGTCCACGCGTTGGTCAGCACCGGCGCCCCCGCCGCCACTCCGGCCGCCCGCAGCGCGATCTGCAACGCCTGCCCCCCCGAGGCGACCGCCAGGCAATAGCGCCGCCCGGTGGCTGCGGCGAACTCGGCCTCCAACGCGGCGGTCTCGCCCGGCGTGCCGGGGGCGGCGTTGTAGCGGTGGAGGCGCCCCGAGCGCAGCACCGCCTCGGCCGCGGCGACCGCCGCCTCCGGCAGCCCCTCCTGACGGGTAAAGCTGCCGGTGAACCGGCGCTGGGGCGCCTCGCCCATGGCGGTCAGGCCGCCGTCTCGGCCGGGTCGGCGAAGGCGAAATCGTAGCCGAACAGGCCCACCGAACCGCCGGTGTGCAGGAACACCACACGCTCGTCCTCGAACTCCCCCTTGCGGGCCAGGTCGATCAGGCCCGCCGCGCCCTTGGCGGAATACACCGGGTCGAGCAGGATCCCCTCCAGCTCGGCAAAGAGCGCGATCGCCTCCAGCCCCCGCCGGGTGGGCAGGCCATAGCCGTCGCCCACGTAGTCGGTGTTCGCCACAACGTCGCTGCGGCGCACGGCATCGGCGCAGCCGAGCTTGTCCGCGGTGCGCTGGGCAAGGCTCCACACCATCTCTTCTTGCTTCTCCCTGGGCGCGCGGGTGCCGATGCCGAGGAGCGGGATAGGCGCGTTCATCGCGGCGAGGCCCGTGACCAGCCCCGCCTGCGTCCCCGACGAGCCCGTGGCGTGGACGATCCGGTCGATGCGCAGGTTCGCGGCGTCCGCCTGTCCCACCAGCTCGAACGCGCAGTTGACATAGCCCAGCGCGCCGGTGGGGTTGGAGCCGCCGCCGGGGATGACGTAGACATGTCGCCCCTCGGCGCGGGCCGCCTCGGCCGCGCGCTCCATCTCGCCTGCCATGTCGTGGCCGCCGGGATAGCGGGCCGTCGTCGCCCCGTGCAGGTGGTCGAGGAGAACGTTGCCGTTGTGGAGGTGGTTGGCGTCGGAGTATCCGGTGCGGTCCTCCAATAGGATGTGGCAGTCCATCCCCATCCGGGCGGCGGCGGCGGCGGTCTGGCGGGCGTGATTCGACTGCGTCGCGCCCTGGGTCATCACCAGGTCGGCGTCCATCGCCTCGGCCTCGGCCATGAGGAACTCCAGCTTGCGGGTCTTGTTGCCGCCGGTGGAGAGGCCGGTGCAGTCGTCGCGCTTGATCCACAGGTCGATGCCCAGCTCGCGCGAGAGGCGCGGCAAGGGCTCCAGCGGCGTCGGCAGATGGGCGAGGCGGATGCGGGGAAACCGGGCGAGGTGCATGGGCCGTGTCCTGTCTTGGGGGCACCCACCGGACTAGCGCAGGCGTGCCCCCGCGGTCCAGCACCGTTGAGCGGGATCAAGCCGGGGGCGCGGCGGCGGCCTAGGATCGGGGCGTGGCGCAATACGTGGGCGCAGGGATGCAAGCGATGATCGACACGTCGATGCGGATCGGCCGGTGGGGGCCTACCGAGGTGCGGCTGGGCGCCGGCTGGGCCGCCCTGGCCGTGCTCGCGGTGTGGAGCCTGGCGGGCCGCGGCGCGACCGAGGCCCTGGGTCTGGCCGCAATGGCGACGGCGGCGCATCTGGCAGCCGTGGTGCTGCACGCCGCGACGCACCTGGCGGCGGCGCGGCGGCTGGGGCTGCGCTGGCGCGAGGCGACGCTCACCCCACTGGGCGCCGTAGTCGTGCCGCATGGGGCCGCGCCACCCCGCCGCGTCGCGCTGGCCGCGCTGGCGGCGCCGGCGGCGTCGCTGGCGCTGGCCGGGGGCTTGGGCTTCACCGCGCTGGTCATCGGGGCGGTGGGGGCGGCTGGCGCGGCGGCTGTGCTGCACCTGGCGGCACTGTCGAACCTGGTGCTGGGGCTGGCGAGCCTCCTGCCGCTGCCGGGGTTGCCGGGCGCCGCGCTGGTCTCGGCCGCGGGCTTGGGCGCGCGCTGGCCGGTGCGGCTGGCGCGGGCCATCCCCGCGGGGCTGGCCGCGGGCGGGGCGGCGGCGGCGCTCGCCGGGTCGGGCACGCTGGCTCTGTGGTTGTTCCTGGCCGCGCTCCTGGCCGCGGTCGCGGGGCGCCACGCGGTGCCGCGCCCGGGCCGGGTGGCCGAGGTGATGACCCAGGATCCCGAGACGGTGGGCCCCGACGCGACTCTGGCCGACCTGGTGGCGGCCGGGGTCCTGGCCCGGCGGCGGGGGTTTCTGCCGGTGGTCGAGGGCGGCCGGGCGCTGGGCTATGTCGACCTGGCGGTGATCACGCAGATCGAGGCGGCGTATTGGCCCCTGGTCCGCGTCGGCGACGTGCTGGTCGCCTGCGACGCCGAGAACTCGGTCCCGCCCGAGGCGACTCTGGCCGACCTGGCCCGGCGAATGCGCGCGGCCGGCCGGCGCAAGTTCCTGGTGATCGACGGGGTGCGGCTCGCCGGGGTCGTCACGCTCGCCGATCTGGCGCTGCTTCCGCCGTCGTGAGGCGAACGTCGGCGACCAGGCGATAGCCCACCCCGCGGACGGTGCGGATCAGCCGCGGGTTGGCCGGGTCGCGCTCGATCTTCTTGCGCAGGCGGGCGACCTGGTTGTCTATCGTGCGGTCGAGCGGCGCCCAGTCGCCGCCGCCGGTGAGGTCCATCAGACGGTCGCGGCTGAGCGCCTGGCCCGGATGCCCGACGAACGCCATGAGGAGGCGGAAATCGGCCCCGGTCAGGGGGCAGGGCGCGCCGTCGCGGCCGGTCACCTCGAACCGTTGCGGCCAGAGCGTCAGACCGTCGAGGCGCACCGCCTCGGCGTCGTCGGCGCGTCCCGGCGCCGCCGAATCGCCGCTGCGGCGCAGGACCGCGTGCAGCCTGGCCATCACCTCTCTCACGTGAAACGGTTTGGTGATGTAGTCGTCGGCGCCCAACTCCAGCCCCACGACGCGGTCGATCACGTCGTCCTTGCCGCTGACGATGACGATGGGCAGGGCCGAGGTCCGCCGGATGTCCCGCGCGACGTCCAGCCCGTCGCCGTCTTCGAGGTTCAGATCCAGCGTCACCAGATCGGGGCTTCGCTCGGCGATGGCGGCCCGGGCGGCGGCGGCGCAGTCGGCCTCGGACACGGTCGCGCCAGCCGCCTCCAGGCAGCGGCGCAACAGATGCCGCACCCCGGCGTCGTCGTCGACCACGAGAACGTGGCGGCCGTGCATGGATCGCGTCTCCCCGGCTGCGGCGGCTCTGCCCCCGCATCACATAGGCCATGGAGCGGCGGGCGTTAAGAGGATGTGTCGTCCTCGTCCAGCGGGCGCATGTCGACGTCGCGGGCGTAGCCGGGGTTGCCGATCATCCGTTCGAAGAGCGCGTGGGCCATGCCGCCGATGCCCAGAAGGACCAGCGTATAGTTGGCGACCCACCCGACGAAGGGGATGAAGTTCAGCACCGCCACCGTCACGATGGCCAGCGCCAGCGCGGCCAGGCGGGCCAGGCGCGAGGGGTCGGGGTCGCCGCCGAAGGCATGCCAGACCCGCATCGCCACCGCATAGGCGCCCAGAGCATAGCCCAGGACCCAGGCCACGAGAATCGCCAGGAGGACGATGGGCAGGAACGGCAAGCCGACCACGGTGAGTGCGACGATGGGCACGAGCCCGAAGAGCATCGACAGCGCGATGATCCCTTCGAGAAAGGTCAGCCCCGGGCGCGCGGCCATCGACCGGCGCATCTGCCGCACCGGACCGGGCAGGAACGTCAGGCAGATCGCGCCCAGGACCACGAAGAACGCCAGGCTGATCGCCAGGCCCGCCGCCACGGCGGCCGGTCCGGGCGGGCCAGGCAGGTCGATCCCGGTCCAGGCGTCGCCGATCTCGCGCACCGCCATGCGAGGCGTCATCTGCTCGAAGCGGACGCGCGCCGGGTCGATCACCGAGGCCGGGATCTGCACCCTCTCGGGCGCGACGTAGCTGAGCGTCCCGGCGATCCGCGCCTTGGGTCCGAAGCTCAATCGCCCCGCCGAGATCACCGCGTCCCCGTCGATGGGGGCGTTCAACAGGATCTCGCCCGCCGAGGCGGTCAGCGCCCCGGCCACCGCGCCGTCCAGCGTCACCGTGCCGCCGAAGACCCGGGCATTGCCGCCGGTGCTGGCGTCGGGATCGGTGCGGACGCTGCCGCCGGTGACGGTCAGATCTCCCGCCACCGGGCCGCGCACCGCCACCGCGGCGCCGCTGGCCAACAGGTTGCCGCCCGTCTCGACGTCGACGTCGACGTCCAGCCCGGCGGCATGGACCGTGCCTGCGGCCTCTCCACGCAGCGTCACTGTCACGGCCGCGGCAAAGACGTCGCGCGGCGCCTCCAGATCGGCCGAGACGGTGGTGCCGTCGAGGAAGGTATCGCCGCCGTTCGTCAGGCTGTCGGTCTGGGCGGCGGCGCCCCAGGCGCTGGCGCAGAGGGCGGCGACGACGAACAGGACGGGTCGGATCGTGGCAGTGAACGGCATCACGGCGGCTCCTCTGCTGGTTGACCAGTGGTCTACTCCTTTCGCCGGGCGATCCATTGATCCCGGTCAAGAAGCGGGCGCCGCTGCCGGGCTAGCGTCGTCGGACCGGGAGGGCGGCGCATCCCCTGCGCTCCGCCCCGCCCCGGCCGTCAGACGGAGGAGCCCCGCCATGGAGCCCAAGACCATTCTCCTCGGCCTCAACGCCGCCGACCATGCCGCGGCCGTGACGCGGGTGGGGGCGGATCTGGCCCGCCGATTCGGGGCGCATCTCGTCGGGCTGCACGCCATCGAGGCGCTGATCGTCTATCCCGGCATCGCCATGCACGTGCCGGGCCCCGTCTATGCCCAGTTCAACGCCTCGCAGAAGGCCGAGGCGGCGGCGATCGAAGAAACGTTCCAAAAACTGGCCGGGCGCGAGGACTTCGTCGCGGAATGGCGCCTGGTGCGCACGGAATCGATCACCGCGGCGGACCGGCTGGTGGAATCCTCTCGCGGGGCCGATCTGGTGGTGCTGTCCCAGGCGCGCCCAGACACCGATATGGTGAACCAGGGCCTGGTCCAGGAGCGGGTGGTGCGCGAGAGCGGGCGTCCGGTCCTGCTGGTCCCGCTGGAGTATTCCGGGACGGTCGAGGGGCGGCGCATCCTGATCGGCTGGAGCGCCACGCGCGAGGCCGCCCGCGCGGCCCACGACGTGCTGGACTTGGCCGCCCCGGGCGCCGAGGTCTGTCTCCTGCGCGTGGGCCAGCCGTCGGACGAGCTGCATGACGACGGCGTCAACCAGGTGGCGCAGATGCTTGGTCGCCATGGGATGCGCGTGGAGGTCAAACATCGCGGCCGCGCCGGGCAGAGCATCGCCGAGGTGCTGCTGCACGAGGCGCGCGAGATCGGCGCCGACCTGATCGCCAGCGGCGCCTTTGGGCATTCGCGCAGCTACGACTTCGTCATCGGCGCCGCGACGCGGGAGTTGATGCGCGCGACCGACCTGCCGGTCCTGTTCAGCAAGTGAGCGCGGCGCCCTTCCAGTCCCGCGCGGTGACGCCCGCCGCGCGCGCCGTGGCGCTGACGGCCACGGACTTTCCCGATTTCCGGCCGTCCTTTGCCGTGGCCGAGGGCGATCGCGTGGCGGCGGGCCAGCCGCTCTTTGCCGATCGCCACCGGCCCGACCTGGTAGCCGTGGCGCCGGTCGCGGGCACCGTGGCGCGCCTGGCTCTGGGCGCCCGCCGCCGCCTCGCCGCGGTCGAGATCGCCGTCGCCGCGGCGGAGGCGGAGCCGGAGGCGCCCTCGGCGGCCCATGCCTGCGCGGACGAGGGCGAGGTGCGTGCCGCTCTGACCGTCACGGGCCTCTGGCCGCATCTTCGGGCGATGCCCTATGGCGGCCCGCCGGACCCGGCGGCGCGCCCCGATGCAGTGCTCGTCCTGTCGCCGGACCCCGCGGCCCTGGCCGACAGCGCCGAGACACGCGCGTTGGAGCGCGGGCTGGCCGCCCTCGGCCATATCACCGACGGGCCGGTCTATCTGTGCCAGGCCGCCGGTCCGCCCCTGGTCCCGGCGTCGGGGCGGGTGCGGGTGCCGCCGCCGCAGCCTTGGTCGGCGGGACAATGGCTGGCGCATCTGCGCTCTGTCGCGGACGGCGGCACCGCCTGGGTCGCCGAGGTGCAGGACGTCGCCGCTCTGGGCCGCTGGTGCGAGGGCGGCGTGGCGCCGGGCACCCGCGCGGTGCGGATCACGCTTCCCGATGGGACGCAGCGGCGCCACGACCTGCCGCTGGGCGCCGACCTGACCGATGTGGCCGCGGCGCTTTGGCCCCAGGCCCAGGTGTCGATTACGGCAGGGACCATGCGGCCCTGGCGCCCGGCCCGCTGGTTGGGCCTGAGCGAGCGGGTGGTGGCGCTGTCGCCCACCGAGGCGCCGCGCTCGGCTGCGTTGCATCACTGGGGGCACCCCGGTCCGGCGCCGCTGATTCCGTTGGGCGGGCTCGATCGGCATCTGCCGCCGGGCGTTGCCGCGGTGCCGCTGTTGCGCGCGCTGTCGACCGGCGACGCCGCGGCGGCGGACCGGCTGGGCGCGCGCGACCTGATCGAAGAGGATGTGGCACCGCTCAGCGTTGCGGGGCCGGACGCGCCGACGCTGCTCCGGCGGGTGCTGAACGATTTACGGGCGGCGGCGGCGTGAGCGCCGCGGGGCGGCGGACAGCCGGGCGCGACACGGCCCCGGCGACGGATACCAGTCCAAGGGGCGGAGGGGTGCGATGAGCGTGAGCGGACGGTGGGGACTGAGCGTGACGCAGGCGGCGGCGCTGGCGCTGCCGATGGCGGTGGCGATCGCCCTGCGCGGTCCCGGAGCGGCGGTGGTGCTGGCGATGTGCCTCGCCGCCGCAGTGGGCGCAGAAGTCGTCTTTACCGCGCTGAGGAGCCGCCCGCCCAGCGTCCACGGCATGGTCACCGCGCTGATCGTCGCGCTGTTCCTGGCGCCCGACACGCCGCTCTGGCAGGTCGCGCTGGCGGTCGTCCTCGGTGTGGTGCTGGGCGAGTTGGTGTTCGGCGGGCGCGGGTTCTCCTTTGTCTCGCCGGGGGCGACGGCGCTGGCGATCTTTGCCTTCTCCTTTCCCCAGGCGGCGCTGGCGGCGCCTGAGGTGGCGGTCGCGGCAGCGGCGCTGCCCGGCGCGGCCTGGCTGATCTGGCGCCGCTGGCTGCCGTGGGAGGCCGCGTTGGCGGCCGCCATCGCCTTTGCCGTGCTGAGCGCGGGGACGGTGCCCCCGGCCTGGCCCGCGCTGGCCCTGGCGGCGGCGTTCCTGCTGGCCGATCCCTTCGCCGCGGCGGAGACCCCGGTGGGCCGCTGGGTCTATGGCGCGCTGGCCGGGGGCCTGGCCGTCTGGTTCGGCGGCGGGGTGGCGGCGGCGGTGTTCGCGGCGCTTTTGTCCCAGGTCTTTGCGCCGCTGATCGACGCGGGGGTGAACGCGGCATGGGCCGCCCGGCGGCGGAGGCGTGCCCATGTCTGACGTGCAGCCCACCGGCCCCTGGGGCCGGTTCCTCTCCCGCCCCAACGACGATCCGGTCAAGACCATGGGCGTTGCCGGGCTGACCGCGCTGGCCGCGGCGCTGACGGTCTCGGCGGCGGCGGTGTGGCTGGAGCCCTACCAGCGCGCCCATATCGAGGCCGAGCGTGCGGCGCAGATGGCCGCGATGCTCGACACCCTGCCGGACCTGCGCGCGGTGATGGAGGCGGCGGGGGTCACCGCGCTCGACACCCGCACTGTGGACCTGGCGGCCGACGGTTTCGCGCCCGAGTTGGATCCCGGCGCGCTGGACATCGCGGCGGCGGTGGACCTGCCGGACCTGTCCGAGCCGCTGCCGCCCGACGCGGATGTCGCCGGGCTGGGCCGGGTGCCGCTCCACGCGCCGGTGCATCTCCTGGCTCGCGACGGGCGGGTGGCGCTGGTGGTGCTGCCGATGGTGGGGACGGGGTATCAGAGCCGGATCGAGGCGCTCCTGGCGCTGGAGGCCGACCTCAACACGGTCGCCGCGCTGGTGATCACCGCCCAAGCCGACACGCCCGGCCTCGGCGCCCGCATCACCGAGCCGGAATGGCAGGGCCTCTGGCCGGGCAAGGAGATCGCGGGGCCCGAGGGCGAGATCCGCATCTCGGTGGTTCGCGGCGAGGCCGACGGCCCGTATGAGGTGGACGGGATCAGCGGCGCCACCCGCACCTCCCAAGGCGTCGGCGCCATGGTGCGGTTTTGGATGGGGGAGTGGGGCTACGGCCCGTTCCTGGAGCGCCTGGAGCGGGAGGGGATCGAATGACCGCAGAGCATGTCGCGGGCCGAGGCGCCCACGGGCCGACGACCCCGACCCGTCTCGGGCGTCCCGCCTCTGCCCAGTCCCACCGTCGCGCCCGGGGGCACCCCGGGCGGCGCCTGACCCTCCCCCCGGGAGGGCGCATGGCGATGCCGCGCGGATCTCGTCCGACGTGTGGGCTTCGAGGCCGTCGCGCTGCGGAAGCGTCGGGGCGCGCCCTCCCAGGGTCGGGCGCCACCCTTCGCGCTCAGTTCCGGTGTTCGGTGGCCCGTGCCGCAAGAACCCCGTCTTTCGCTGACAGACAACGCCAGCCCCGCCGCCTCGCCCGGGGGCACCCCGGGCGGCGCCTGACCCTCCCCCCGGGAGGGCGCGTGGCGATGCCGCGCGCCGCTCGCACGACGTGTGGGCTTCAGGGCCGTCGCGCTGCCGCAGCGTCGGGGGGCGCCCTCCCAGGGTCGGGCGCCGCCCTTTTCGCGGGGTGGTGGGCTGCCTCCTGGGGAGCCCGGGTCCGAAAAAAGGAGGCGCGGGCATGAGCCGGGCTTGGCAGACCGTCACGGCGCCCCTGGTGCGGGAGAACCCGGTGACGCTCCAGATCCTCGGGATCTGCTCGGCGCTGGCCGTCACCACGTCCCTCAGGACGGCGCTGGTGATGTGTGCGGCGCTGACCGTGGTGCTGGTGGCCTCGGCGGGGATCGTCAGCCTCATCCGCCGGCATATCCCCGACGCCATCCGCCTCATCGTCATGATCGTCATCGTCGCCGCCCTGGTCATCGTCGCGGACGAGGTGCTGGCCGCCTTCGCCTATGGCGTGTCCAAGGAGCTGTCGATCTTCGTCGGCCTGATCGTCACCAACTGCCTGGTTCTCGGCCGGGCCGAGAGCTTTGCCCGCCACAACCCGCCCGGCCCGGCGATGCTGGACGCGCTGGGCAACGCGCTGGGCTATTCCCTGGTCCTGGTGATCGTCGGCACGGTGCGCGAGCTCTTCGGCTACGGCACGCTGCTCGGCCTGACGATCCTGCCGACGGTGGAGGACGGCGGCTGGTATCGCCCGCTCGGCCTGATGCAACTCGCCCCCGCCGCGTTCTTCATCATCGGGGCGCTGGTCTGGGCGGTGCGGTCGGCCCAGCCCGACCAGGTCGAGACCCCCGAACACCGGCTGGAGGCGGCGGAGTGATGGGCGATCTGTTTCTCGACGCGATCTTCGCCGACAACCTGGCGCTGTCGTTCTTTTTGGGCATGTGCACCTATCTGGCGGTGTCCAAGCAGGTCTCGACCGCGGTGGGTCTGGGCCTGGCCGTCATCGTGGTGCAGGGCGCGACCGTGCCGCTGAACGCGCTGATCTGGCACGGGCTGTTGGCGCCGGGGGCGTGGGCCTGGGCCGGGCTGCCGGACGTCGATTTGAGCTTTCTCAGGATCGTCGCCTTCATCGGCGTGATCGCGGCCTTCGTGCAGGTGCTGGAGATGGTGCTGGAGCGGCACGTGCCGACGCTCTATCGCGCGCTCGGCATCTTCCTACCGCTGATCACGGTGAACTGCGCCATCCTCGGCGGCAGCCTGTTCATGGTCGAGCGGCGACTGGACCTGACAGGGTCGGTGGTCTGGGGCCTGGGCAGCGGCATCGGATGGGCCCTGGCGATCTGTGCCTTCGCCGCGATCCGCGAGCGGCTGGCTTATGCCGATATGCCCAAGGGGCTCCAGGGGCTGGGCAGTGCCTTCATCGTCACGGGGCTGATGTCGCTCGGCTTTTCCGCGTTCGGAGGATTGACGCCATGAGTGCGGTCGCCCTGGCCACGGTCCTGCTGGTCGCGCTGATCCTGGCGCTCACGCTCACGGTGATGGGGGCGCGGCGGGTGCTGATCCCGCGCCGCCCGGTGACGGTCGCGATCCGCGGCGGGGCCGATATCCCCGCCACCACCGGCGCGCATCTGTTGGAGGTGCTGAACGGCGCAGGGGTGCCTGTGCCATCGGGCTGCGCCGGGGCGGGGACCTGCGGCCTCTGCCGGGTCCAGGTGACCGAGGGAAGCCCCGACGCCCTGCCCACCGAGGCCGCGCATCTCAGCCGGGCCGAGCTCGCCCAGGGGATGCACCTGGCCTGCCAGGTGACGCTGCGCGACGACCTCACGGTGGCGCTGCCCGACGCGCTGTTGTCGGCCGAGCGGTTCGACTGCCGCGTCGCGTCGGTCCGGCTGGTGACGCCGCTGATCCGCGAGATCGTGTTGCAGATGCCGCAGGAGGCGCCGCCCGAGATCGTGGCCGGGGCCTATGTCCAGATCGCGGCGCCGCCGTTCCGCCTAGACTATGCGCAGGTGACGGTGCCTGACGAATTCGCCCCGGTGTGGGCGCCGTTGCGGCGGCTGTCGGTGACGAGCGACGAGACGGTGACCCGCGCCTATTCGGTCGCCAACCGGCCGGAGGATCAGGCCGCGGGCCGGATCGTGCTGAACATCCGGCTGGCGCTGCCGCCGCCGGGGATGGACGTGCCGCCGGGCGTGGTGTCGTCGTGGCTGTTCTCGATCTCGGAGGGCGACACGGTCGCCGTCGCCGGACCCTTCGGCGAGTTCCGGGCCCAGGAGACCGGGCGTGAGATGGTGGTGATCGGCGGCGGCGTGGGGATGGCCCCGCTCCGCGCCATCGTCCACGAGCAGTTGGCCAAGGGCAGCGGGCGCACCATCTCGTTCTGGTACGGCGCGCGCAGCCGGACCGAACTCTACTATGCCGACGAGTTCGACGCGCTCGCCGCGGCGCATCCGAACTTTCGCTGGGTGCCCGCGCTGAGCGACCCCGCGCCGGGCGACGCATGGGACGGGGCCACCGGCTTTGTCCACCGCGTGGTGTGGGAGGAGTATCTCAAGGCGCACCCGGCACCCGAGGACTGCGAATACTATCTCTGCGGTCCGCCGCTGATGATCCGGGCGGTGCGGTCCATGCTGGAGGACGCGGGCGTCGAGGACGAGACCGTGTTCAGCGACGATTTCGGGGTGTGAGGAGGCGGCCATGGCTCTGACGCGACGGACGATGCTGGCGGGCGCGGCGGCGGCGCTGACCGTGCGGCCGGTCTGGGCCGGGGGGACGCGGGCGCTGGGTGGCCGCGCCTTCGGCGGCATGTGGCGAGCGGTCGTGTCCGAGGGGACGGATGTGGCGCGGGTCGCGGCCACGGTCGAGGCGGTCGTCGCCGAGGTCGACCGTGCCGTGTCGCCCTGGCGGGCCGACAGCGAGATCGCGGCGTTCAACGCAGCAGGCACGACAGCGCCACATCCCGTGGGGCCCATCGCCGCCGCCGTGGTCGGCGCAGCGGCGCACGCGGCGGATAGGACCGGCGGCGCCTTCGACCCGCGGGTCGGGCCGGTGGTGGCCCTCTACGGCTTCGGCCCGGTGCGCGGCGGCCGCGTGGCGGGGGCGTATCGGTTGGACGGCGCGGCGCTGGTCCGCAGCGATCCCGGCCTGACGCTGGACCTCTGCGGCGTGGCCAAGGGCTGGGCACTCGACCGGATCGGCGCGGCTCTCGCGGCCGAGGGCGTGGGCGGAGCGTTGATCGACCTGGGTGGCGACCTCAGGGCCTTCGGTGGGCACCCGGCCGGGCGCCCCTGGCAGGTGGCGATCGAGCGGCCGGGCGGCGGCGTCCAACGCATACTCGACCCTCGCGGTCTGGCCGTCGCCACGTCGGGGCCCGCGGTGCAGGGCCACGACGGGCGTGGCGCGGTCAGCCACATCGTTGATCCCGCCGCCCGGCGGCCCGCCGACACACGCCTGCGCGCCGTGACCGTCCTGCATCCCGACGGGGCGCAGGCCGACGCCCTGGCCACCGGGCTCGCCGCCGCGGGACCGGTGGAAGGCCCCGCCCTGGCCCGCGACCTCGGCGTCGCGGCGCTGTTTCAGATCCGGTCGTCGGACGGTCTCACCGAGACCGCGACCGGGACGTTCGCCACCCACGTGGTGGCCTGAGGAGGACCGCGCATGGCGGGATTGGCGACAGTGCTCTTGGCGGTGGCCGTGACGGGATTGGCGGTGGCGGGCCTGGCCGTCGGCGTCTTGCGCGGCCGCGCGCCGCTCAAGGGGTCGTGCGGGGGGATCGCCTGCGGTGGCGCCTGCCATGCCTGCCCGGGGCGGAGGGATAGGGCATGAGCCGGGTGCGTGACCACATGGCCCGCAACCTGGTGACCCTGTCGCCCGAGATGCCGCTGCTCGATGCGATGAAAACGCTGCTCGACCGCCGCATCTCCGGCGCGCCGGTGGTCGAAGCGGGCGGTCGCCTGGTGGGCGTTCTGTCCAAGAAGGACTGCCTGCGCGCCGCGCTCCACGCCAGCTATCACCGCGACTGGGGCGGGGTGGTGGCCGACCGGATGAGCCGCGACGTCGAAACGCTGGAGCCCGACCTGGCCATCGTCTCGGCCGCGGAACGGTTCATCGACAGCAACTACCGCCGCTTTCCGGTGGTGGACGCGGGCCGCCTGGTGGGGCAGATCAGCCGCGCCGACGTGTTGGCCGCGCTCGCCGCGCACTGGCGAGGCTGAGGCGGCCGCGCGCGCCCTTGCCCGCGCATTCCCGCATGATAGGGCTGGGGCCGCGGACAGGCGGGAGGATTGCACGATGGGCGAGGGCGGCAGGCACGGGGGACAGGCGCTGATCGAGGCGCTGGAGGCGCAGGGGGTCGACCGCGTCTTCTGCGTGCCGGGAGAGAGCTATCTGGCCGCGCTCGACGGTCTGGTCGACTCGGGCATCGCCGTGGTCGTCACCCGTCACGAGAGCGGCGCAGCGATGATGGCCGAGGCCGACGGCAAGCTTACGGGCCGCCCCGGCGTCGCCTTCGTCACCCGCGGGCCGGGGGCGACCAACGCCGCCGCGGGGGTGCACGTGGCGATGCAGGACTCCACACCCATGGTCCTGTTCGTCGGCCAGGTCGCCACCGACCAGCGCGACCGCGAGGCGTTCCAGGAGGTCGACTACACGACGATGTTCGCGCCGCTGGCCAAGTGGGTGGCGAGCGTCGACCGCCCCGACCGCATCCCCGAATATGTCAGCCACGCCTGGCACGTGGCCCAGAGCGGGCGGCCGGGGCCCGTGGTCTTGGCCCTGCCCGAGGACGTGCTGTCGGCACCCTGCGACGCGGCGCCCGTGGCGGCCGCGGTGGTGCCGCGGATGCAGGCGTCCGAGGCCGATCTGGCGGCGATCCTGGAGCGGCTCGACCGGGCCGCGCGACCGATGGTGATCGTCGGCGGCCCCGGCTGGTCTGCGGCGTCCGCCGAGGCACTGGGCCGCTTTGCCGAGACCGCGCAGGCGCCGGTCGGCGCCAGCTTTCGCTGCCAGGACTATCTCGACAACGACCACCCGGCCTATGTCGGGGACGTGGGCATCGGGATCAATCCCGCCCTGGCCCAGAGGGTGCGGGACGCCGATCTGATCCTCGCCCTCGGCGCGCGCTTGGGCGAGATCACCACCTCGGGCTATACGCTCGTCACGCCGCCCGCCCCGGCGCAGGCGCTCATCCATGTCCACCCCGACCCCTCCGAGCCAGGCCGCGTCTACCGCCCCGACCTCGCCGTCGCCGCGCGGGCGGGCGCGGCGGTGCAGCAGCTCGCCGCCGCCGCGCGGGGCCCGTCGCGGGACCGGTCGGCGTGGCTGCGGGACGCGCGCGCCGACTACGAGGCCTGGCAGGAGCCGCAGGAGACGCCGGGGGCGGTGCGGATGGAGCGCGTCGTGGCGCATCTGCGCGAGACCCTCGGCCCCGATGCGATCCTGACCAACGGCGCGGGAAATTACTCGGCCTGGGCGCATCGCTACTATCGCTATCGCGGCTGGCGCACCCAGCTCGCCCCGACGAGCGGGTCCATGGGCTATGGCCTGCCCGCTGCGGTGGCGGCCAAGCTGCGCCACCCGGACCGCGACGTGGTCTGCCTGGCGGGCGATGGCTGTTTCCAGATGATCGCGCAGGAGTTCGGGACCGCCTGCCAGGAGGGCGCGAATGTCGTCGTCCTGATCTCGAACAACGGCATGTATGGCACGATACGGATGCACCAGGAGCGGCACTATCCCGGCCGGGTCTCTGGCACGCGGATGCGCAACCCCGACTTCGCCGCCTGGGCGCAGAGCTATGGCGGCTTCGGCGCGATGGTGACCGAGGACGCGGGGTTCGCCAAGGCCTTCGCCGCCGCGCGGTCGGCCGGGGTGCCCGCGATCCTGGACCTCAAGGTCTCGGCCGAGGCGCTGTCGCCCAAGCTGGTGCTGCAGCGGCCCTGATTTCGGGGGACGCCGCCCCGGCATGACCTGGCGCACCCTGCCCCTCGCGCGATGCCTTCGAACCCCCATGCCCGGCCCGGCGGGCACCGCCGGGCAGCGCCGTCCCGCCCCCCCGGGGCGGCGCTTTTGGCGAGGACAGGTTGGCCGCCGCGACGTGAATGCTTTTGGGACTGTCCCGCGTCGCACGCACCCGCCCCGGCGGGACGGCGCTGCCCTTGTCTCTCAACACCCTCCGTTCGCCCGACGGCCGCCGTCGTTGGGGCTCTCGGGCGCCCCCATGCCGAACTCGGCACCCCCCCGGCCGCAAACCCGTTTCACCCCGGGCGCGTCCTGCTCTAGGGTCGCGGCACAGCCCAAGGGAGGAGCCGATGCCGCTCGCCATGACCCGCGAGGTCTTCATCACCTGCGCCGTCACCGGGTCGGGGGCGACCCAGGACCGCAGCTCGCACGTGCCGCGGTCGCCGAAAGAGATCGCCGACAGCGCCATCGCCGCGGCTCAGGCCGGTGCCGCCATCGTCCATTGCCACGTCCGCGACCCCGAGACCGGGGCGCCCTCCCGCGATCCCGCCCTCTATCGCGAGGTGACCGAGCGCATCCGGGACAGCGCCACCGACGTGGTCCTGAACCTCACCGCCGGGATGGGGGGCGATCTGGTATTGGGAGGGACCGACCGGCCGCTGCCGCCTGGGCCCGGGACCGACATGATCGGCGCGGAGGACCGCATCGCCCACATCGCCGACTGCCTGCCGGAGATCTGCACCCTCGACTGCGGCACGATGAACTTTGCCGAGGCCGACTATCTCATGGTGAACACGCCGGGGATGCTGGAGGCGATGGGGCGCGGGATGACCGCCCTCGGCGTCACCCCCGAGATCGAGGCGTTCGACACCGGCCACCTGTGGCTGGCACAGCGGCTGGTGGCGGACGGGGTGCTGCCCGACCCCGCGCTGGTGCAGCTCTGCATGGGCGTGCCCTGGGGCGCGCCCGACGACCTGCACACATTCCTCGCCATGGTGGCGAACGTGCCCCGGGGCTGGACCTTTTCCGCGTTTTCGCTGGGGCGGCACCAGATGCCGTATGTGGCGGCGGCGGTGCTGGCTGGGGGGCACGTGCGGGTGGGTCTGGAGGACAACCTGATGCTCGACCGCGACGTGCTGGCCACCAATGCGCAGCTGGTGGAGCGCGCCGTGGAGATCGTTGAGCGGATGGGCGCCCGGGTCATCGGCCCCCAGGCCGTCCGCGACAGGCTGGGCCTGACCAAGCGGGCGCCGCGGTGAGCCGGGCGGGGATCGTCGGCGGCGGTGTCATCGGCGGCGGCTGGGCGGCGCGGTTCCTGCTGATGGGCTGGGACGTGGCCTTCCACGACCCCGATCCCGGCGCCTGGGACGCGCTGCACGAGACGCTGGCGCAGGCGCGGCGCGCGCTGCCCATGCTCTACGACACCGCCCTGCCCGCCGAGGGGCGGCTGACCCGCGCCGCCAGCGTGGCCGAGGCGGTGGCTGGCGCCGACTGGGTGCAGGAGAGCGTGCCCGAACGCCTGCCCCTCAAGCACGCCGTGCTGGCCGAGATCGCGGCGGCGGCCCCCGAGGGCACAGTCGTTGGCTCGTCCACCTCTGGCTTTACGCCCACCGCCCTGCGAGAGGGCCTGCCCGAGGGCGCGCCGGTGATCGTCGCGCACCCCTTCAACCCGGTCTACCTGCTGCCGCTGGTCGAGGTGGTGGGGGCCGAGGGCCACGTGGCCGACCGCGCCCGGGCGATCCTGACCGGGATCGGAATGCGACCGCTGCTCCTGCGCCGCGAGATCGACGGCCACATCGCCGACCGCTTGTTGGAATCCGTCTGGCGCGAGGCGCTGTGGCTGATCCAGGACGACATCGCCACCACCGAAGAGATCGACGAGGCGATCCGCCTGGGCTTTGGCCTGCGCTGGGCGCAGATGGGCCTGTTCGAGACCTATCGCACCGCGGGCGGCGATGCCGGGATGGCGCATTTCATCGCGCAGTTCGCCCCGGCGCTGCACTGGCCCTGGTCGCGCCTGACGGACGTGCCGGACCTGGACGGGCCGCTGGCCGAGAAGATCGCGGCCCAGTCCGACGCGCAGTCCGGCCACCTGTCGATCCGCGCGTTGCAGGCGCGGCGCGACGAGGCGCTCGTGGCGATCCTCCGCGCGCTGCGGGCCCGCGACGCGGGGGCGGGGTCGGTCATCGCCGCCCACGAGGCGACCGTCGCGGACCTGCCCGAGGACGGCGTGCCGCTGATCACCGTGCGCCGCACCGTGCCCATCGACTGGACCGACATGAACGGCCACATGAACGAGGGGCGCTATGGCCAGATCTTCTCGGACGCGGCCGAGCGGGTGATGGCTCTGGTGGGTGCCGACGCCGACTATGTGGCGCGGGGACTGAGCTATTTCACCGTGGAGACGACGGTGAAATACTTGGCCGAGACCCACGCCGGGGAGGCGGTAGAGGTGGCCAGCCGCGTGACCCAGGGCGCGGGCAAGAAGCTGCGCGTGGTCCACGAGATGCGGCGCCAGGGCGAGACCGAACCGCTGGCCACCTGCGACCAGCTGATGATCCATGTCAGCCTGACGACGCGCCGTGCCTGCGATCCGCCCGAGGATGTGGAGGCGCGGGTGCGGGCGCTGGCCGACGCCCATCGTTGAGCGGGGCCGTCCCATGGCCTAAACCACGGGGATCGCCGCCGCAGGAGTCGCCGCCATGAGCCACATCTTTCCCCGCCACAGCCGCCAGTCGCCGCCCGTCGCGGTGCGGGGCGAGGGCTGCTACCTCTACGACGCCAGCGGCAAGGCCTATCTGGACGGCTCCGGCGGGGCGGCGGTGTCGTGTCTGGGCCACGGCGACCGGACGGTGATCGACGCGGTCAAGTCGCAGCTCGACGCGCTCGCCTTCGCCCACACCGGGTTCTTCACCTCCGAGCCGGCCGAGGCGCTGGCCGACCTTCTGATCGCCCACGCGCCCGAGGGGCTCGACCGGGTCTATCTGGTGTCGGGCGGGTCGGAGGCGACCGAGGCGGCGATCAAGCTGGCGCGGCAGTACTTCGTCGAGATCGGCCAGCCCCAGCGCGGCAAGCTCATCGCCCGGCAGCAGAGCTATCACGGCAACACCATCGGTGCGCTGAGCGCCGGGGGCAACGCTTGGCGGCGGGCGCAGTTCGGGCCGCTGCTTTTGGACGTCAGCCATATCGCGCCGTGCTATCCCTACCGCCTCCAGCGCGACGACGAGAGCCCGGAGGACTATGGCCTGCGCGCCGCGCAGGCGCTGGAGGACGAGATCCTGGCGCAAGGCCCTGAGACGGTCATGGCCTTCATGGCCGAGCCGGTGGTGGGGGCGACGGCGGGGGCGCTGGCGCCCGCGCCGGGCTACTTCCGGCGGATCCGCGAGATCTGCGACCGCTACGGGGTGCTCCTGATCCTCGACGAGGTGATGTGCGGGATGGGCCGGACCGGCACGCTCTTCGCTTGCGAGCAGGACGGGATCGCGCCCGACATCGCCTGCATCGCCAAGGGGCTCGGTGCGGGGTATCAGCCGTTGGGCGCGATGCTGTGCACCGGCGCGATCTACGACGCGATCCGCGACGGCAGCGGGTTCTTCCAGCACGGCCACACCTATGTCGGCCACCCGGCTGCTGCGGCGGCGGGGCACGCGGTGGTGTCGGCGCTGCTCGACCGGGGGCTGGTGGCGCGCTCTGCCGCACAGGGCGAGGCGCTGGCGGACCGGCTGGAGGCGCGGTTCGGGCAGCACCCGCATGTGGGCGACCTGCGCGGGCGGGGCCTGTTCCGTGGGGTCGAGCTGGTGGCCGACCGCGAGACTAAGGCGCCCTTCGACCCGGCGCGCGGGGTGGCGCCGAAGGTGAAGAAGGCGGCGTTCGAGGCGGGCCTGATCTGCTATCCGATGCAGGGCACCATCGACGGGCGGCAGGGCGACCACGTATTGCTGGCCCCGCCCTTCATCGTCGAGGACGCGCAGCTGGACGAACTGGTGGACAAGTTGGCGGTGGCCATCGACGCGGCGACCTGACGACGGCGCGCGGTGGCGGACGGGAATCTGGGGGCCGTCTGCCCCCGTCGCCTGCGGCGACTCCCCCGAGGATATTTTGAAAGGAAAGTCGGGGCAGGGGTGCACCCAGTCCGAACTTTCCTTTTCAAATATCCTCGCCGAAGGCGCAGGTCGACGTCCCGCGCAGGTGGTGGAGGGGCAGCCCGTGGGGCTGCCCCTGAGGGTGCGTCAGGCGGCGTCTTCGGCCACGGCGTCGGCGAGGGCAGCCTCGAAGATCGCCAGGCCCTCCTCGATCACCGCGTCGGAGGCCGTCAGCGGCACCATGATGCGCAGCGCGTTACCGTGCATCCCGCAGGCCAGCAGGATCAGCCCACGTTTGAGCGCGTGGGCGATGACGCGCTTGGTCAGCGCCGCGTCGGGGGTGCCGGTGTCGAAGTCGGTGACGAACTCCACCGCCAGCATCGCGCCCAGGCCGCGGATGTCCCACATCCGGAAGGGGGCGGTGCGGGCGCCGATCTCGGCAAAGCGGGCGCGGAAGGTCTCGCCCAGGGCCGTGGAGCGGGCGAGCAGGCCCTCCTCCTCGATCGCCTCGATGGCGGCGAGCGCGGCGGCGCAGGCCACAGGGTTGCCGCCGTAGGTGCCGCCGAGGCCCCCGGGGGCCATGGCGTCCATCACCTCGGCGCGGCCGATCACCCCGGCGATGGGATAGCCGCCGGCCATGGACTTGGCCACGGTCAGCAGGTCCGGCACGACGCCGGAATGCTCGATGGCGAACCACGTGCCGGTGCGGCCGAAGCCCGCTTGGATCTCGTCCGAGATCAGCAGGATGCCGTGGGCGTCGCAGATCGCGCGCAGGCGCCGCCACATCTCGGCCGGGACGGGGTAATAGCCGCCCTCGCCCAGGACGGGTTCGAGGATGATCGCGGCGACGCGGGACGGCTCGGCGTCGGTGAGGAACAGCGTCTCCAGCGCCTGAATGGCGTCGTCCACGGTGATCCCGGCGCGGGCGTCGGGGAAGGGCGCGCGCCAGATGTCGGACGGGAACGGGCCGACGCCGTTCTTGTAGGGCGTGACCTTGCCGGTCATGCCCAGCGTCAGGAGCGTGCGGCCGTGGTAACCGGCGGTGAAGGCGATGACGCCGGGGCGACCGGTCGCGGCGCGGGCGATCTTGACCGCGTTTTCCACCGCCTCGGCGCCGGTCGTGACCAACAGCGTCTTCTTGGCATGGTCGCCGGGGGCCAGCGCATTCAGCTTCTCGGCCAGGGCCACGTAGGGCTCGTAGGGGACGACCTGGAACGAGGTGTGGGTGTAGAGGTCCTCCTGCGCCTTGGCGGCGGCGATGACCTTGGGGTGGCGGTGGCCGGTGTTCAGCACGGCGATGCCGCCGGCGAAGTCGACATAGCGGTTGCCCTCGACATCCCACAGCTCGGCGTTCTCGGCGCGGGCGGCGTAGACGCCGGGGGCGGCCGAGGCGACGCCACGAGCGACCGCGGCCTCGCGGCGGGTCATGAGGGCGGCGTTCGCGCCGGGGGTTCCGGCGGGGGCCGCGGCGGCGGTCGAAGTCTGCGCGACGGTCGCCGCGGTTTTGGCGGCGGACTTGCGCGGGGCGGCCGGGCGCCGGCGGCGGGTCTTGGGTTCGGTGGCCATGGTCGCTCCGGGACACTATGGGCGGTGGTTAGAATTTCGTGATGCCGATGAATAAACTTGTCAATGGAAATCGGCATTCGCGTCCAAACGCGAAGATTTTCGTTGATTGCCGTGGCCGCCCCGCGTTTATTAAACCGAACAGGTGTCGAGCGAAGGAGGGCGCGGGTGGACATTGGCGGACGGCTCAGACAGGTGCGCGAGACGCGCGGTCTGTCCCAGCGCGAGCTTGCCTCGCGGGCCGGGCTGACCAATGGTGCCGTGTCCCTGATCGAGCAGAACAAGTCCAGCCCCTCGGTCTCGTCGCTGAAACGCCTGCTCGACGCGCTGCCGCTGACGCTGTCTGAGTTCTTCTCGGACGTGGAGGAGGCGGGGGCGCCGAAATACTTCTATGCCGCCGACGAGTTCACCGAGCTGTCGCCGCAGGAGGCGGGTCTCGGATCCGGCGCGGTGCGGGTGTCCTTGCGCCAGTTGGGCGACGCTGCGCGGCACAGCCTCCAGGTTCTGCACGAGACCTATCCGCCCGGCGCGGACACCGGGCCGGAGATGCTGAGCCACGCGGCCGAGGAGGCGGGGGTGGTGGTGTCGGGCATCGTCGAGATCACCGTGGACGATCAGGTGCGGGTGCTGAACCCCGGCGACGGCTATCTCTTCGACAGCCGCCTGCCGCACCGGTTCCGCAACATCGGAAGCGTGGATTGCGTGATCGTCAGCGCCTGCACGCCGCCGACCTTTTGAGGGGGACTCACATGGAGGTTGACACGGGGAAGGGCACTGGCGTCAGACTGCTAGACCGGGGTTTTGCACCCCCGGTGGTGCGTCGTGAGTGAATCGGTTGCGGCCTTGGCGACCCGTGTTATCCTAAAAAGAACAAAAACGATCGAGTGCGAGCAACCTCGACGCAAAAACGAAACAGTTTGGGAGACGAACATGAAAGCCATCAAATTCGCAGCCTTTGCCGCGGCGCTGGCCGTCGGCGGCGCCGCCACCGCGCAGGAGCGGTTCATTACCATCGGCACCGGCGGCCAGACCGGCGTGTATTTCGTCGTGGGTCAGTCGATCTGTCGTCTGGTGAACCGCGGCACGGCCGACCACAACCTCAAGTGCACCGCGCCCTCGACCGGCGGCTCCATCGCCAACATCAATGCGATCAAGGCCGGCGACATGGACATGGGCGTGGCCCAGTCCGACTGGCAGTACCATGCCTATAACGGTTCCTCGCAGTTCGAAGGTGACGCCTTCGGCGACCTGCGCGCGGTGTTCTCGGTGCACGGCGAGCCCTTTACCGTCGTGGCCCGGGCCGACAGCGGCATCGAGACCTTCGACGACCTGTTCGGCAAGCGCGTGAACGTGGGCAACCCCGGGTCGGGCCAGCGGGCCACCATGGACGTGGTGCTGGAGGCGATGGGCAAGTCGGCCGACGACTTTGCCCTGGCGTCCGAGTTGAAGCCGGCCGAGCAGTCGGCAGCGCTGGGCGACAACAAGGTCGACGCCATCGTCTATACCGTCGGCCACCCGAACGGGTCGATCCAGGAGGCCACGTCGACCGTGGACGCCAAGCTGGTGGATGTGACCGGCGAGGCCATCGACAGCCTGGTCAACGACAACCCCTACTACGCCAAGGCGACGATCCCGGGCGGCATGTACAAGGGCAACGACGAAGACACCGAGACCTTCGGCGTCAAGGCGACCTTCGTGACCTCGGCCAGCGTTCCCGACGACGTGGTCTACACCGTGGTCAAGGCGGTGTTCGACAACTTCGACCGGTTCAAGGGTCTGCATCCGGCCTTCGCCAACCTCAGCGAAGAAGAGATGATCGCCGACGGCCTGTCGGCGCCGCTGCACCCCGGTGCCGAGATGTATTACAAGGAGCGTGGCTGGATCGAATGATCCGCTGACCCTCTGACGCGACCGGCCGTCCCGCCTCGGTGGGGCGGCCCACCCAACAGACGCCCCGCGCCAAAGACGGGGCGCGCGGCCCGCCGGACACCCGGATGGGCCCCACCAGCGGGGACAGCACCATGAGCGACGACGACAAGCAGTTCCAGGCCGCCGCGGTCGAGAACGAGGGCGCGGGCAAGGGCGGGCTCAGTCAGGCGGAACTGGACGAACTGGTCGCGTCGTCGGACACTGGGGGGCGGTCGCCCACCGGGGCGGTCGGCACGCTGATCCTGGTCGTTGCACTGGTCTGGTCGCTGTTCCAACTCTGGATCGCCTCGCCGATCCCCTTCATCGTCGGTTGGGGCGTGTTCAACGACACCGAGGCGCGGTCCTTCCACCTGGCCTTTGCGCTGTTTCTGGCCTTTGCCGCCTATCCGGCGGCCCGGACACCGGCGCAACTGGGCCTCGCCGTCGCGGTGCCGGTGGTCCTGACGGCGCTCTTCATCTACGGCGCCAAAGAGGGTGTGCCGATTTGGTGGATCCCGATCCCGGGGCTCTTGGTCCTGGCAGCGATCCTTCTGGGCTCGCCCAAGGACCGCATCCCGGTCTGGGAATGGGGCCTGGCCATCGTCGGGGCCCTGTCGGCGCTGTATCTCTACGTCTTCTACGACGGCATCGCCGAGAGGGTCGGCGCGCCGATCCTCCAGGACTACGTGGTGGCGGTCATCGGCCTGTTGATCCTGCTGGAGGCGACGCGCCGCGCGCTCGGTCCGGCACTCATGATCGTGGCGACGGTGTTCCTGGTCTACACCTTCCTCGGCCCGCACATGCCGTCGATCATCGCGCACAAGGGCAACAACCTGTCCGAAGTCGTGAACCACCAGTGGATCACCACAGAGGGCGTGTTCGGCATCGCGCTGGGCGTGTCCACGTCGTTTGTGTTCCTGTTCGTCCTGTTCGGCTCGCTCCTCGACAAGGCCGGGGCCGGCAACTACTTCATCCAGGTCGCGTTCAGCCTGATGGGCCACATGCGCGGCGGCCCGGCCAAGGCGGCGGTCGTGTCCTCGGCCATGACCGGCCTGATCTCGGGCTCGTCGATCGCCAACGTCGTCACCACCGGCACCTTCACCATCCCGCTGATGAAGCGCGTGGGCTTTTCCAGCGAAAAGGCCGGGGCGGTCGAGGTGGCCAGTTCGGTGAACGGCCAGATCATGCCGCCGGTCATGGGCGCCGCGGCGTTCCTCATGGTCGAGTACGTGGGCATCCCCTATTTCGACGTGGTCAAGCACGCCTTCCTGCCGGCGGTCATCAGCTATATCGCGCTGGTCTACATCGTCCATCTGGAGGCGATGAAGGCCAACATGCAGGGCCTGCCGCGCGCCTACGAGCCCAAGCCCTGGGTGGCGTGGCTGCTGTCGCTGGCGTTCACGGTCGCGGCGATCTGCGCGCTGAGCTTTGCCGTCTATTATCTGATGGGGTGGATCCGCCCGGCCTTCGGCTCGGCTGCGCTGTGGGTCGTGTTCGCGATGCTCACGGCGGTCTATATCGGCCTGCTTTACGTGGCGTCCAAGGAAAAGCCGCTGAAGATGGAGGACCCCAACGCGCCGGTCACGTCGCTGCCGCTGCCGGGGCCGACCGTGCGCTCCGGTCTGCACTTCATCCTGCCGGTGGTCGTGCTGGTCTGGGCGCTGATGGTGGACCGCCTGTCGCCCGGGCTCTCGGCCTTCTGGGCGGCGACGTTCATGATCTTCATCCTGGTCACCCAGCGGCCGCTGATGGCGATGCTGCGCGGCGAGGGCCGCTACGGCGCAGCGGTGCGCGGCGGCATCCTGGACCTGATCGACGGACTGGTCTCGGGCGCGCGCAACATGATCGGCATCGGCATCGCCACGGCGACCGCCGGCGTCATCGTCGGCGCGGTCAGCCAGACCGGCGTGGGCTCGGCCCTGGCGGACGTGGTCGAGGTGCTGTCGGGGGGCAACATCCTGGCCATCCTGGCGCTGACGGCGGTGCTGTCGCTGATCCTCGGGATGGGTCTGCCGACCACGGCCAACTACATCGTCGTGTCGGCGCTGCTGGCCCCGGTCATCGTCACCCTGGGCCAGCAGAACGGCCTGATCGTGCCCCTGATCGCGGTGCACCTCTTCGTCTTCTACTTCGGCATCATGGCGGACGTGACGCCGCCCGTGGGCCTGGCGTCCTTTGCCGCTGCGGCGGTGTCGGGGGGCGACCCGATCAAGACCGGGGTGGTGGCGTTCTTCTACTCGCTGCGGACGGCGGCCCTGCCGTTCCTGTTCATCTTCAACACCGACTTGCTGCTGATCGATGTGACATGGATCGAGGGCATTTTCGTCTTCATTGTCGCGACCGTAGCGATGCTGCTGTTCGCGGCGGCGACGCAGGGCTGGTTCCTGGCGCGCAACCGGATCTACGAGTCGGTGATCCTGCTCCTGATCGCGTTCACGCTGTTCCGCCCGGGGTTCTGGATGGACATGGTTGTGCCGCCCTACGACCAGGTGGCGCCGACCGAGATCGCCGAGGCGGCGATGCAGGTGCCGCCGGGCGAGGCGCTGCGCCTGCGCATCAGCGGCCTGAACGCAGTGGGCGACCCGGTGACGTTCACCGCCCTGCTGCCGGTCGGCGATGGCGCCACCGGAGAGGAGCGGTTGGCCGACGCGGGCCTCGACGGCCTCATCATGCAGGACGGCGGGACGGTCCTGATCGACAACGTCACCTTTGGCTCGCCCGCGGCCGAGGCCGGGCTCGACTGGGATCAGACCATCGAGCGGGTGATGGTCCCCGCCGACCAGCCGTCGAAATACTGGATGTTCATCCCGGCGCTGCTGCTCCTGGGCGGGGTGGTGATGCTCCAGCGCGGTCGCCGACGTCCCGAAGAACCGGCCCTGGCATGATGGAGGCGAGAGATGTTCAACGACGTGCTTCTGCCCATTGACCTGAACCATCCCGAGAGCTGGTCCAAGTCGCTGCCTCTCGCGGCCAAGATGGCCGGCAAGGGGGGCACGGTCCACGTCCTCGGCATCGTCCACGACCTCGGCTCGGCGATGGTGGCCAACTTCCTGCCCGCCGATTTCGAGAAGAAGGCCATCGCCCGGATGAAGGACGAGTTGGAGGCGTTCAAAGCCGAGCACATGCCGGAGGGCGTCCGCGCAGACACCCATGTCGGCCACGGCCACGTCCCCGAGACGATTCTCAAGATCGCGGGGAACGTCGGCGCCGACCTGATCGTCATGGCCTCGCATCCGCCTGGCGATCTGGGCACCTTGCTTGTCGGCTCGAACGCGGACAGGGTGGTGCGCCACGCGCATCTGCCCGTGCTGGTGGTCCGCTGACGCGGCCGCCGCAATCGCGCCCCCGCAGGCGCCAATAAGAACACCGAGGGAGGCACCGCACCCTATGGAGACAGTATTCCCATGACCCCCTTCGCCATCGCCGGCGTGCAGATGCACGTCGCGGCGCTGCATTCCAACGTCGAGGCCATGCGCCATCGGATCGAGATCCTGATGGCCCGGTTCCCCTGGACCCAGATGGTCCTGTTCTCGGAGCTGGCGCCCTACGGCCCTCTCGACCGCTACGCCCAACCCTTTCCCAACGAGGCCATCGCGCAGTTCCAGGAGGACGCGCGCCGCTACGGTATCTGGCTGATCCCCGGCTCGATGTTCGAAAAGCACCCCGACGGGCGCATCACCAACACCTCTGTGGTGATCGACCCTCAGGGCCAGATCGTCGCGAAGTACTCCAAGATGTTTCCGTTCCGGCCCTACGAGCAGGGGATTTCGGCGGGGACCGAGTTCTGCGTGTTCGACGTGCCGCAGGTGGGCCGCTTCGGCCTGTCGATCTGCTATGACATCTGGTTCCCCGAGACCACGCGCCACCTGACGGCGCAGGGGGTCGAGGTGTTGCTGCACCCGGTGCTGACCGGCACCACCGACCGCGATGCCGAGATCGCCATCGCACGCGCCACCGCAGCGCAGTTCCAGTGCTACGTCTTCGACGTCAACGGCCTGGCCGCGGGCGGGGTGGGGCGCAGCCTGGTGGTCGATCCGTCCGCCACGGTCCTGCACCAGTCCGCCGGACAGGAGGACATGTTCCCCATCGAGGTTGACCTCGACCAGGTCCGCCGCCAGCGCGAGACCGGGATGAAGGGGCTGGGCCAGGTGCTCAAAAGTTTCCGCGACCGCGAGGCCGAGTTCCCCGTCTACGACCGCGCCTCGGGCGCCGATGCCTATCTGCACACGCTGGGCCCGCTGGCGATGCCGCAGAAGGCGACGCCGCGCACCGATCCCCGCGCCGCGCCGGGCTATCAGGAGGCGCCGGACACGCCGGTGGGCAACATCGCGGCGTTCAAAGGCAAGACCGGGACCGACTGACGGTCCGGGCGATAGGGAGAGACCCATGAACAAGCCCTCGGACGTCAAGCTGTCGTCGATCGGCGACTACTACAGCGCGACCCAACTGAGGGCGGACCGGTGGAGCGCCTTGCGGGAGACCGCCGAGGCGCTGGGCCGGCACGGCATCGACGGCCGCCAGGGCAAGACGCTGTTGGCCGAGGCCGAGCGGTTGTTCGCCGCGCTGGAGCCCATCGAGCGCTATTGGGCCTTTCCCGGCCATGCGGGGTTCGAGCATCTGCGGCGGCTCCTGGCGACGCGGGCCATCACGGACCTGTCGACGGCGGTGCAGCGGGTGGCGCGGGCGCTGGCCACCGGTGCCTATCGCCGCCGCACGATTCCGCTGATGACCTCCGAGGCGGACGTCGAGGATTACGAGGACGAGGCGAGCCTGGGGCCCGAGGCCCGCGCGCTGGGCCGCCCCTATTTCGAGGTCCTGATCGTGGACGGCGTCACCGACCATCAGGAGAAATGGCTGCGCCAGTCGCTCCAGCGGATGCGCCGGGTGGAGGACAGCTTCGTCTACGAACCCGTGGTGGTGCCGTCCATCGAGGACGCGCTGATCGCCATCCTCTTCAACCACAACGTCCAGGCGGTGGTGGTGCGGCCGGGCGTGACGCTGAAGTCCAAAAACGAGCTGCCGATCCTCAAGCAGTATCTGAACCGCGTCGGCGACGACGAGGACGTGGACGGGCTGCAACCTCACGAATACGGCCCCGAGGCGTGCCGCCTGATCGCCAAGGTGCGCCCCGAACTGGACGCCTACCTCGTCACCGACCGCTCAGCCGAGGACATCGCAGGCATGGATCTCGGTCGCTGTCGGCGGGTGTTCTACAACCAGGAGGATTTCCTGGAGCTGCACCTCAACATCCTGCGCGGCGTGAATCGGCGCTACAAGACGCCGTTCTTCACCGCGCTCAAGGAGTATTCCAAACAGCCGACCGGCGTGTTCCACGCCATGCCGATCAGCCGCGGCAAGTCGATCAGCCGCAGCCACTGGATCCAGGACATGGGCGCCTTCTACGGCCCCAACATCTTTCTCGCCGAGACATCGGCGACGTCGGGCGGGCTCGACAGCCTGTTGGAACCCCGCGGCCCGATCAAGGAGGCGCAAGAGCTGGCCGCCCGCGCCTTCGGTGCCAAGCACACGTTCTTTGCCACGAACGGCACCTCCACCTGCAACAAGATCGTGGTGCAGGCGCTGGTGCGGCCCGGCGACATCGTCCTGGTGGACCGCGACTGTCACAAGTCGCACCACTACGGCATGGTGCTGGCCGGCGCCAACGTCGTCTACATGGACAGCTATCCGCTCAACGACTACTCGATGTATGGCGCGGTGCCGATCCGCGAGATCAAGCACCATCTGCTCAGGCTGAGGGCGGCGGGCAAGCTGGACCGCGTGCGCATGATCCTCCTGACCAACTGCACCTTCGACGGGCTGGTCTACAACGTCGAGCGGGTGATGGAGGAATGCCTGGCGATCAAAAAGGACCTGGTGTTCCTCTGGGACGAGGCATGGTTCGCCTTTGCCCGCTTCGGGCCGACCTATCGCCAGCGCACCGCGATGCACGCGGCCGACACGCTGCGCACTAGCGTCAAGTCCGGGGGCTATGCCGAGCGATGGCAGGAGCAGCGGGCGCTGATGGAGGAGGGGTCGGACGACGACATCCTCGACGCCCGCCTGGTGCCGCCCCCCGACGCGCGCATCCGCGTCTATGCCACACAGTCGACGCACAAGACGCTGACCTCGCTCCGGCAGGGGTCGATGATCCACGTCCAAGACCAGGATTTCAAAGGCGAGGTGGAGGCGGCGTTCCACGAAGCGTACATGACCCATACCTCGACCTCGCCGAACTATCAGATCATCGCGTCGCTGGACGTGGGCCGCCGCCAGGTCGAGCTGGAGGGGTTCGAGTTCGTGCAGCGCCAGGTCGAGAGCGCCATGGCGATCCGGCGGGCGATCTCGACGCACCCGCTGTTGAAGAAATACTTCAAGCTGCTGACCGCGGGCGACATGATCCCCGAGCCCTATCGCGAGAGCGGGGTGCAGAGCTACTACGACCCCGAGCAGGGCTGGACCGACATCTGGGAGAGCTGGAGCAGCGACGAGTTCGTGCTGGACGCCACGCGCGTCACGCTCGCCGTGGGCGGCACAGGCTGGGACGGCGATACGTTCAAGACCAAGGTGCTGATGGACAAATACGGAATCCAGATCAACAAGACCTCGCGCAACACCGTGCTGTTCATGACCAACATCGGCACAACCCGCTCGTCGGTCGCCTATCTGATCGAGGTGTTGGTCGAGATCGCCAAGGAGCTGGAAGAGTTGCTGGACGACGCCTCCAAGATGGAGCGGCGCTCGTTCGACCGGCGGGTGGCGAGCCTGGTGCAGGAGGTGCCGCCGCTGCCCGACTTCTCGCGCTTCCACGACGCCTTTCGTGCCGGCAGCGAGACGCCCGAGGGCGACATCCGCTCGGCCTTCTTCCTCGCCTACGACGAGGACAACTGCGACTATCTGGAGTTGGACGGCAGCCTTCTCGACCGGCTGAGCGCGGGGGAAGAGTTGGTCTCGGCCAGCTTCATCATCCCGTATCCTCCCGGCTTTCCCATCCTGGTGCCGGGGCAGGTCATCAGCCCCGAGATCCTGACCTTTATGCGCGCCCTCGACGTGAGCGAGATCCACGGCTACCGCCCCGATTTGGGGCTGCGCGTGTTCACGCCCGAGGCGCTTGCCCGAGTCACCGACTGATCCATCCCAAGGAGAGCGACCCAGATGCCCAAGAAGACGCTGAAGAACATCTCCGAGATCCGGCGGTTCTTTCACACCAACGATCAGCCGATCTATTTCGTCTCGGCGACCAACTTCAACCTGCTGGGCCTGGACGAGTGGGTGAAGAACTTCAAATATATCTGTTACATGGACTGCTTCGACGGGCGCCATCCGAATGTGCTGGTCCCCGACGAGATCCCGCACGACGAGTTCCAGTCGATCGAGGACATCAACAACTACCTGCTCCAGCACAAGCAGGTGGTCGACTATGTCAAGGCGCGGGGCGGCAAGCCCAAGTTCGTGTTCCTGATGTTCGACGAAAAGACCGAAAAGCTGGCCAAGGACCTGGGCGGCGAGGTCTGGTTCCCCAAGGCCAAGCTGCGCACGTCGATGGACAACAAGATCGAGACGGTCCGCATCGGCAACAAGGCCGGCGTGCCCTCGGTCCCGAACGCCCTGAGCGAGGTCAAGGATTACGCCCACCTGCAAGAGGTCTGCAAGGAGCACGGTCTGGGCAACGACCTGGTGCTGCAATCGGCCTTCGGCGACTCGGGCCACACCACGTTCTTCATCAAGTCCGAGGCCGATTTCCGCAAGCACGAGCACGAGATCGTCGGCGAGGGCGAGATCAAGATCATGAAGCGGATCGACTGCCGTGGCTCGGCGATCGAGGCCTGCGCCACGTCCCAAGGCACCATCGTCGGCCCGCTGATGACCGAGCTCGTCGGCTTCAAGGAGCTGACGCCCTATCGCGGCGGCTGGTGCGGGAACGAGATCTTTTCCACGGCCTTCAGCCCCAAGGTGCGCCAGCAGGCCCGCGATCTGACCTTCAAGTTCGGCGAGCAGCTGCGCAAGGAGGGCTATCGCGGCTACTTCGAGCTGGATTTCCTCATCGACAAGAAGACCGGCGACATCTGGCTGGGCGAGCTGAACCCGCGCATCACCGGCGCCAGTTCCATGACCAACCACGCCGCATTCGCCCATGCCGACGCGCCGCTGTTCCTGTTCCACCTGCTGGAGTTCTCGAAAAAGCCGTTCAAGCTGGACGTCGAAGAGCTGAACGCGCGCTGGGCCGATCCCGACATGATCGACCAGTGGAGCCAGATGGTGATCAAGCACACCGACGATTCGGTCGACATCGTCACCCAGGCGCCGCAGTCGGGCATCTACCGGATGACCGAGGACGGGCGCGTCGTCTTCGACCGCTTCGACTATCACCGCCGCGCGGTGGAGAGCGAGGACGAGGCGTTCTTCCTGCGGATCTCCAAGCCCGGCGATTTCCGCTACGAGGGCGCGGATCTGGGCATTCTGGTGACGCGCGGGCGATCGATGACCAAGGGCTTCCAGCTGACCGACAAGTCGCGGCGCTGGATCGACGGGATCAAGTCGGCGTTCTCGGCCCGGCCGCTGCCTTCGGCGCGTGCCACCGACGACGTCGCCTTCAAGATCATGTAGGCCCAGCGCCCACCAGCTTGACCAGGAGCGCGGCCAAGGTGCCGCGCTCGGCCCCGGTGAGGGGGGCGGACACCGTGTCGTTGACCTCGCCCACGATGGCAAACAGCCGCCCGGCCAGCGCGCGCCCCTCCTCGGTCGGATAGATCGCGAGGGTGCGGCGCGAGGTCGGGTGTGCCCGGCGTTCGACCAGCCCCTCGGCCACGAGGTGGTCGATGGCGCGGCTGATCGCCCAGGCCGGCATGCTGAACCGCGCGCCGATCTCGGTCTGCGACAGACCCGGGTCCTCCAGCACGGTCATCATCACCGCGAACTGCTGCACGCTCAGCCCGACGTCGGTCAGACGCTCCTCCATCGCGGCCTCAGCCTGCCGTGCCGCGCGTTGCAGCAGCCAGCCGATGCTCGTGGCGCGGGGATGCGGCTGTTCGGTCTCGCCGGTCATGCAGGCCGGTCTGGCTTAAGCAATCTGCATTTGCAAGTGTTGCAATATTGACAGTTGCTACAGCAATTGTTAGGAGGCGGTGACCATCGAGGAGACTGCCATGATCCGTCGCTACCACCCCGCGCTTGTCCTGCTGCACTGGCTGATCGCCGTCCTGCTCTTTGCCGCGCTCGGCATCGGCTGGTTGGTCCTGTCGGAGATACCCAACAGCGACCCGGGGAAACTGACGGTCCTGCGCGCCCACATGATCGCCGGCGCGGTCCTTCTCATTCTCACGGTCGTGCGGCTGGCCGTGCGGCGACGGACCGCCCATCCGCCCCCGGCCGAGTCGGGGCATCCCCTGCTCGACACGCTCGCCGTCGCTATGCACTGGGCGCTTTATGCGGCGGTTCTGGCCATGATCGGCAGCGGCATCGCGCTGTCGGCGGCGGCAGGTCTGCCGGAGGTCGTATTCTTCGGCTCCGGCGCCGCGCTCCCGGCCGACTTCGACGCCTATGCCGCCCGGACCGTGCACGGTGCCGTCGCGACCCTCCTGGGTGTCCTGATCCTCGGCCACGTGGCGGCCGCGCTCTACCACCACCTCATCCGTCGCGACGGGCTCCTGCGGCGCATGTGGTTCGGCCCGCGCAGCGGCTGAGCCGCCGCCGACGCCCTTGCAGGGGCGGCGGTTTGCGCCCATGACCTACGAATGAGCCTCGTGTTCCGCGCCATCGCCGAAGACGCGCCGGGTCCCCGCTGGGCGGCGCTCTTTGCCGAATACTGGCCCGCCTACCGCCGCTGGTGGGCGCGGGAGGGGCTGGCCGCGCGCCCGACCTACATGGAGTGCCGCGCCGCCCTCACCCGCCACATGCCCGAGATCGTGCCCCTGTGGGAGGCGCTGACCGATCTGGCGGGGGGCGGCGATGCGCAGGCCCGGTTCCTCAGCTTCTACCGCCCGCCGCCCTACCTCGCCGGGTGCAGCCAGGCGGTCTGGCCGGGGGACGAGCCGCTCCTTGTGCGCAACTACGACTACGACGCGCAGGCCTTCGACGCGGTGCTGCTGGCGACCCGCTGGCAGGGGCGGCGGGTGATGGGCACCTCGGACGGCCTGTTCGGGCTGGTGGACGGGGTGAACGATGCGGGGCTGGCGGTGTCGCTGACCTTCGGCGGACGGCGCGAGGTCGGCGACGGCTTCGGCGTGCCGCTGATCCTGCGCTACATCCTCCAGACCTGCGAGACGGCCGAGGAGGCAGGCCGGGTGCTGGAGCGGGTGCCGAGCCACATGAGCTATAACGTCACCGCTCTGGACGCCGGCCACCGATACCTCACCGCCTATCTGGCGCCGGACCGCCCGGCCGTCCTGACCCACGCCGCGGTCGCCACCAACCATCAGGAGCGGGTGGAGTGGTCCTCCCACGCCCGATTCACCGCCACGGTCGAGCGCGAGCGGTTCCTGCTGCAACGCCTGACCCTCCACCCCGAGAGCGAGGAGCGATTCGTCGGCGCGTTCCTCAAGCCGCCGCTCTACTCCACCGCCTTTGCGTCTGGGTTCGGGACGCTCTACACCGCCGCCTACCGGCCGCGGGCCGGCGCGCTGGACCTGCACTGGCCCGGCGCGATCTGGTCGCACCGTCTGGACCGCTTCGCCGAGGGCGCCCGCGCGGTCGCCGTGGAACAGGCGCCGGGATAGGGGCCCACCTCCGACCCCTCTCCCCCCATCCCCCAACTTTCCTTTCCAAGTATCCCGGGGGAGCTCGGCAACGCCGAGCGGGGGCAGAGCCCCCATCCAACCTGCGCCCCCCCGTGACGGCCGCGACACCACAGGCACCGCCCGGCGCCAGCCGGGCAGCGTCGCCATCGTCGCTCGGACCGATGGCGCATCGATGGCGACCCCGCCCCCCCCGGGGCGGTGCTTTTGGCGAGGACGGTTCCGCCGCCGCGCCGTCGATGCTTGAGAGCGTTGTCGCGCGCCGCTCATACCCGCCCCGGCGGGACGGCACCGCCCGGCCCGCGCCTATCCCTTGCCGTAGCGCCCCGCGGCGGTGTGGTAGGCGGCAAAGCCGATGCGCTCCTTCATCTCGGCCAGCGGCATCAGCCCGGCGGTGTGGTCCTCGCCTGCCTTGAGCCGGTCCAGCGCCATCACGATGGCCTGCATCGCCGCCGACAGCGCCGTCAGCGGATAGGCGGCGATGGCAAAGCCCATCTCGGCCAGGGCGGCGGGGGGCAGGATCGGGGTCTGCCCGCCCTCCAGCATGTTGGCCATGGTGGGCGCCCCCGTCTCGGCGACGATGCGGGCCATCTCGGCGGTGTTGTAGGGCTCTTCCACGAACACGATGTCGGCGCCCAGGTCGGCGAAGGCGCGGGCCCGCCACAGCGCCTCGTCCAGCCCGTGCTGGCGCCGCGCATCGGTGCGGGCGAGGATCAGGATGTCGCGCCGCCCCCGCGCGTCCACCGCCGCGCGCACCCGGTCCAGCGCCTCGTCGCGGCCGACCACCGACTTGCCCTCGGTGTGGCCGCAGCGCTTGGGCGCCACCTGGTCCTCGATCATCACCCCGGCACAGCCTGCGCGCGCGAACCCCTCGACCGTCCGGGCCACGTTCATCGCATTGCCGTGGCCGGTGTCGCCGTCGGCCATCATCGGGATGTCGATGGCCTCGATCACGTTGCGCGCCTGGTCCAGCACCTCGCCATAGCTCATCAGCCCGGTGTCGGGCGCGCCGATCCGGCTGGCCGCGGCCGAGAACCCCGACAGGAAGGTCAGGTCGAACCCCGCCTGCTGGATCAGCTTGGCCGACAGCGCGTCGTAGCAGCAGGGCATCACGATCAGCTCGCGGCGGGCCAGCAGCGCGCGCAGGCGGTCGGCCATGGGGTTGGGCACGGTCATCGGCGGGCTCCGTCATAGGGTGGCAGGCTCTGCCAGCGCGGCACGTCGCGGCACATCCGGTCGAGGAGCGACAGGAGCGTCGCGCGCTCGGCGGCGGTGAGGCTCGCGGTCATCTCGGCCTCGGCCACAACATAGTCGGCCATGATCGCGTCGTGCAGCGCGCGGCCCGCGTCGGTCAGGTGCAAAAGGCTGCGACGGGCGTCGTCAGGGTCGGGGCTGCGGGTGATCAGGCCCTTACCCTCCAGCGCCGTGACCCCGCGGCTGACGCTGTTGGACGGCTGCTCGGTGATCTCGGAGATGTCGCGCGCGGCCACCCCGTCGCGGTAGGTCAGGCAGATCAGCACGGTCCATTCGGGCCGCATCAGGCCGTGCTCCCGCTCCATCCGCCTGAGCAACGGCTCGCGGTAGAAGTTCGTCAGGAACGCCAGGCGATATCCCACGGGGATCGGCACGGCGTCCAGGATGTCGATCAGCTTCATGGAGAATGATTGTTCCATATGGAGCGACTTTGCGCTAGCCTCGATCTGCGAAGGGGCGCATCGGGGAGGATCGCCGTGGACTTGGGCCGACGGGTCGTCGACATCTGCGCCGTTGCGGTGATCGTGCTGATGCTGGCCATCGCGGTGCAGGTCGCGGGCAACCTGTTCGACGTCAATCCGCTGCTGCGATTCGGGCGCGATCTGCCGCTTCTGGGGCAAGCGCTGACGCTGAACGGCCTTCTGGACCTGCAATGGCACCTGATGGCGCTGGTGGCGCTGATCCCGGCCGGCATCGTCTGGCTGCGCGACCGCCATGTGCGGGTCGATTTTCTGTATGACCGCCACGGGCCCCGGGGCAGGGCGGCAACGGACCTGATGGGCAACCTCCTGTTCGCGCTACCATTCCTGGCCATGGCGATCCCGGCGGCGTGGCGCTTTGCCCACCGCGCCTGGCGCGTGGACGAGGGCGGCGCGAACGGCGGGCTGGAGGATCTGTGGCTGATCAAGATGGCGCTGCCCCTGGGCCTGGCGCTCCTCGCCGCGGCGGTGGCGTGGGAGTCCCTGCGCCTGCTGCGGAGCCTCGCGCGATGAGCGAGCTGGTGCTGCCCCTGTCCATGGCGCTGCTGACCCTTGGCGGGATCCTCGCAGGCTATCGCGTGGCGATGGTGCTGGCCGGGACGGCGGCGATCTATATCCTGATCTCGGACCTGCCGGTGGCCTTCTTCAACCTGATCGTCAGCCGCATCTACGCCAACGCCCTGTCGAACTGGCTGCTTGTTGCCGTGCCGATGTTCATCTTCATGGGCCTGATCCTGGAGAAATCCGGCGTGGCCGAGCGTAGCTTGCGCGGCGCGCAGCGGGCCCTCGGCGGGTCGGCGGCGGGAATGGGCATCTCGGTCCTGCTGATCGGCGTGCTGCTGGCGGCGTCGTCGGGGGTCGTCGGCGCGTCGGTGGTGCTGCTGGCGCTCTTGGCGTGGCCGCGGATGGTCGAGGCGGGGTATGGCAAGCCGGTGGCCTCGGGCCTCGTCTGCGCCTCGGGCACGCTGGCCATCCTGATCCCGCCCTCGATCATGCTGATCGTGCTGGGCGACCAGTTGCAGACCCCGGTGCCGGATATGTTCGCCGGCGCCATCGGGCCGGGCCTTCTGCTGGTCGCGCTCTATGCCGTCTACGTGGTCTGGCAGGCGCGGGGGCTGGGCGGCTCCGAGCAGGAGAAGGCGCGCAGCCTGCTGGCCGGCATCGCCCGCACGCTGGTCGACGTCGCGCCGCTGGTGATCCTCGTGGTCAGCGTCCTGGGCTCCATCGTCGCGGGCCTCGCCACCCCGACCGAGGCCAGCGGTCTCGGCGCCTTGGGCGCGATCCTCGTCACCGTGCTCTACCGCCGCTTCGACCCGTCGGTGATCTTTGCCGCCGCCCGCGACACGGTGGTCGCCACCTCGATGGTGATCCTGGTCATCGTCGGCGCCACCTGCTTTTCCGCGGTGTTCAAGGGCGTCGGCGGCGACGACATGATCCAGAACGCGCTGGGCGTCTTCGGCACCGACCCCTGGGTGATCCTGGGCGTGGTCATGGCGGCGATCTTTGTCCTGGGCTTCGTGCTCGACTGGCTGGAGATCACGCTGATCCTGGTGCCGATCTTTGCCCCCGTGGTCGCGGCGCTGGACTTCGGCAACGGGTTGCAGGGGCAGGCGCTGATGGTGTGGTTCGGGGTGCTGGTGGCGGTGAACCTCCAGACCTCGTTCCTGACCCCGCCCTTCGGCTTCGCGTTGTTCTATCTGCGGGGCGCGGCGGGGGACCGGGTCGCCACCGCCGAGATATACCGGGGCGTCGTCCCCTTCATCGCGCTGCAGATCGTGGCGCTGGGCTTGATCATGGGGTTCCCATGGCTCGTCACCGGATTCGTCTGACCACAGGGAGGAAAGTAATGTCCTATCGCACCACTGCCGCCGCCGCTGTCCTGGCGGTGCTCGCCACCGCCGCGGGCGCCGAGAGCTACAACCTGCAAAGCGCGTTTCCCAAAGCGCTGCCGGTGCTCGGCCCCGGCATCGACCGCTTCGCCGAAAAAGTCGCGACGCTGACCGGCGGCGAGATCGCGTTCAAGCATCTGGGCGCGGGCGAGCTGTCGCCGCCGTTCGAGGTGTTCGACAATGTCGGCGCCGGGGCCATCGAGGCCGGCATGTCGTTCGCCGGCTATCAGGCGGGCAAGGAGCCGGCCGCCGCACTCTTCGGCTCGATCCCCTTCGGGCCGGACGCGATCAAGTATGTCAGCTGGGTGAACCACGGCGGCGGGCTGGAGCTGTGGCGCGAGATGTACGAGCCCTACAACGTCGTGCCCATGCCCTGCGGCGTGATCATCTCGGAATCGGGCGGCTGGTATACGAAAGAGATCGCGACGGTCGAGGACCTTCAGGGCCTCAACATCCGCATCGGCGGTCTGGGCGGCGAGATCCTGGCGCGGCTGGGCGCCAACCCCATGTCGCTGCCCGCGGGCGAGATCTCGACCTCGCTGGAGACCGGGCGTCTGGACGGGACCGAGCTGAGCTTTCCGCTGGTCGACCGGCTGATGGGTTTCGATCAGGTCGCCTCGCACTACTACTTTCCCGGCTGGCACCAGCCCTCGGGGTTCATCGAGTTCTACATGAACAAGGACCTGTGGGAGGGTCTGAGCGACCAGAACCGTGCCGCGATCGAGACGGCGTGCATGGACCTCAACCTGTGGACCATCGGCATCGCCGTGGCCGCGCAGGGCGAGGTGTTGCAGGAGTTCCGCGACAAGGGCGTCACCGTCCAACGCTTCCCCGACGAGGTGCTGGCGGCCCTGCGCGAGGCGTCGGACGCCGTCTATGCCGAGCAGGAGGAGGCCGACGAGATGTTCGGCCGGGTGATGGCGAGCTACCGCGCCTTCTCGGAGGCTTACGACGAGTATCGCGCGCTCAGCAGTCTCGACTGAGGCAGCGTGGCCTACACCCTGCGCGACTTTGGCAGCTACACGGCGGGCGGGCATCTGGCCGCCGTGACCGAAGGGACGCCGCGCAAGATCCGCTTCACCCGTCAGGCGGAGTATCTCTACGATCCGCGCGGCACCTTCGCCGTGGGGCACGCCTATGTGCAGTATTTCGTGCCCGAGGGCACGCGCGACCGACCGCCGGTGCTGTTGGTCCATGGCGGCGGGATGAGCGGCACCACGTGGGAGACGACGCCGGACGACCGCCCCGGATGGCTGCACCGCCTGCTCGACGCACGCCGCACGGTGCACGTGATCGACGCGGTGGAGCGGGGGAGGGCCGGGTTCGCGCCCGGCCACTTCGACGGCGACCCGATCCTGCGCTCGCTGGAGGAGGCTTGGAGCCTGTTCCGCATCGGCCCGGCCGAGGGCTTCTCCGCCCGCCGTCCCTATCCCGACAGTCAGTTCCCGGTCGCGACGCTCGACGCGCTGGCGCGGCGTTTCGTGCCCCGCTGGCTGACCACCGGAGCGCTCCAGGCGGCGGCGCTTGCAGCAGTGTTGGAGCGGCTGGGGCAGGCCTCGGTCCTGTGCCACAGCCAGGGCGCAGAGACCCTGTTCGATGCGATGGAGCTGGCGCCGGGGCGGGTGGCTGCCATCGCGGCGGTGGAGCCTTCGGCGCTGCCCTCGGCCCCGCCTGCGGCGCCGCTCTTGATCGTGGCGGGCGATCGTCTGGACATCGCCGAGCACTGGGCCGACCGGGCGGCGGGCTGGCGCGCCTTCGCCGCCGCCCCCGGGGTCCGCTATCTCGACACCGCGGCCGAGGTGGCGGCGGGGGGCAGCCACCTGTTGATGATGGACGGCCACAGCGACGACGTGCTCTCCGCGGTGCTGGCGGCCGGGCTCTGACCTTGGGGCCCTGGACGACGGCCGTGGCGATGCGCAAGGGTGGCGCCGGGTGGAAACGGCCGGAGGCGCAGGGGATGGACGTGGAACGCGAGGCTTGGATCTGCGGCTATGTCCGCACGCCCATCGGCCGTTACGGCGGCGCTCTGGCCGCGGTGCGCCCCGACGACCTGGCCGCGCACGCGCTGACCTCGGTGCTGGACCGGGTGCCGCAGGTCGACCCCGCGGCGGTGGACGAAGTGATCCTGGGCTGCGCCAACCAGGCCGGGGAGGACAACCGCAACGTCGCGCGGATGGCGGCTCTGCTCGCCTCGCTGCCGGTGGACGTGCCCGCCGTGACGCTCAACCGGCTCTGCGGATCTGGGCTGGATGCGGTGGCCTGGGCCGCGCGCGCCATCCGCTGCGGCGAGGCGGACCTGGTGCTGGCGGGCGGGGTCGAGAGCATGACGCGCGCGCCCCTGGTCCAGGCAAAGGCGGAGGCGGCGTTCTCCCGCCGGGCCGAGATCCATGACACCACCATCGGGTGGCGCTTCGTCAACCCGGCGCTGGCGGCGGCCCACGGCACCCATTCCATGCCCGAGACGGCCGAGGCGGTGGCCGACGCGCACGGCATCCCGCGGGCCGACCAGGACGCCTATGCCGCGCGCAGCCAGGCCCGGGCGGCGGACGCGACCGCCTGGCGCGCGGGCGAGATCGCGCCGCTGGAGATTCCCCGCGGGCGCGGCGCAGTCGAGACGCTGGCGGCCGACGAGCACCCCCGCCCCGGCACGACGGTGACGGACCTGGCGCGGCTCCGCCCGGTGGTGCGGGCCGACGGCACGGTGACCGCGGGCAACGCTTCGGGCGTCAACGACGGCGCGGCGGCGTTGGTCGTGGCAAGCGGCCGCGCCATGCGGACGCATGGCTTGACGCCCATGGCGCGGGTCGTGGGCACGGCCACCGCAGGCGTCGCGCCCCGGATCATGGGGATCGGCCCGGTCCCGGCGACCGAGCGGCTCTGCGCCCGGCTGGACCGGCGCATGGTGGACTTCGACGCCATCGAGTTGAACGAAGCCTTCGCCGCGCAGGTCCTGGCCGTCACCCGTGCCTGGGGTCTACCCGACGACGATCCTCGGGTGAACCGCAACGGCGGCGCCATCGCGCTGGGCCACCCTCTGGGAGCGTCGGGCGCGCGGCTCGCCGGGACGCTGGCGCGGTTGCTGGCCGAGGGTCGCGCGCAGCGGGGCCTTGCCACCCTGTGCGTCGGCGTGGGCCAGGGCGTCGCGATGGCGCTCGACGCCCCGTCCTGAGGCTTGGGCCGGCGGACGTCCTGAGCCCCCCGGAGACGATGACGAAGAGGGACTCAGCCCAGCCCCCCTGTCGCGCCCGGCCGCGCCGTCCCGCCCCCACGGGGCGGCGCTGCCCTCTTCGCAAGGTGGCGGGGGCACGTCGAGCGGATTGCGCTGTCGCGATCGGTTACCGGGCAAATCGGTCGGGGGCGAAGGGGGCGAGGTCCAGGTTCGGCGCCGCGCCGCGCACCATGTCGGCGATCAGGCGGCCGGTCTTCGGCCCTGCCGTCAGGCCGACATGCTGATGTCCGAAGGCGCAATAGGCGCCGTCCGCCGCGGCCGGCCCGATCAGCGGCAGCGAATCGGCCGTCACCGGGCGGTGCCCCATCCATGTGGTCTCGCGCGTGGCGGTGAGGCCGGGCAGGGCCCGGCGAACCTGGCGGCGGAGGAGCGCCAGGGGCGCCGGGCTCGGCCCCGCCCGCAGCCCGCCATATTCCACCACCCCCGCGGCGCGGAGGCGGCCCTCCATCGGCGTCAGCACGAACTTGCCCGCCGCGACCATCATCGGATTCAACGGCATCTCTGAGGGATCCCAGAACTCCAGGTGATAGCCACGCTCGCTCTCCATCGGCACGTGCAGGCCGAGGCGCGCGGCGAGGGGCCCGGACCAGGCTCCGAGCGCCAGGACGATGCGGTCGGCGGCGAGCCGGCCCTCGGAGGTGACGAGCGCGGTCACGTCCCCCTCCGCCGTCCGCTCCACATCCCGGAGATCGGCGCGCAGGAGGGTGCCGCCCCTGTCCTCGAACTGCTGCGCAAGTGCGCGGACATACGCGCCGGGGTCGGAGATCCGGCCATGACCGGGGCAGCGCACCACCGTCTCGAACGTGTCGCCCCAAACCGGGTCGATCCGTGCATAGGCGGCGCCGGTCATGACTTCATAGCGCATGCCCGCCCGGGCCCGGACGCGCCAGGCATAGGCGTCGGCGTCGAAATCGGCCGCGCGGGCATAGCCGACGCAGTAGTCGGCATCGTGGATATAGGCTGCCGCTGGGGTGTCCTCGGCCAAGGCGCGATGCTGGGCCACCGTATCATGGAGCAGCGTGGCCAGCGCGGCCGAGGCGTGGGCGACGTGGCCGTCGGTCCCATGCTTGAGATAGCGCAGGAGGAACGGCGCGAGGCGGGGCAGGGCGGTCCAGCGCAGAAACAGCGGGCTTTCCGGGTCGAGGAGCATCCGCGGTGCCTTGCGCGCCAGGCCGGGCACGGTCACCGGCACGACCGCAGCCGCAGCCAACAGCCCCGCGTTGCCCTCGCTGGCGCCCGCGGCGGGACCCTCGCGGTCCACCACAGTGACCGCATAGCCCGCCCGTTGCAGCCAGATGGCGCACGAGATGCCCACGATCCCGGCCCCGGCCACCAGGATGCGGCCGCCCGTCTCAGCCATCTTGTCCCTCCCCGGCGCTCCCGTGCCAGGCTAGAACAGATCGGGAGGAAGGGAAATCGCCCCGCCCCCGACCCGCCCCGTCACCGGAACGCGCGGTCGAGCAGCGTGAACGCCTCCCTGGCGTGGTCCTCGCAGAACAGCTTGTGGTCGCGGGACAACCGCTCGACCGTCGCCTCGGCCCATTCCAGGATGTCGTGGGTAAAGAGCTTCTGCGGATCGGCGGCGTCGATGATGTGGGGCTCGACGTCGTAGTCCACCTCGCCCAGGTCGTCGGAGCGGGCATGGGCCTGGGCCAGTGCGCGGCCGCACATGTCGGCATAGGCCTTCCACGACTTGAACGACAGTTCGTCCAGGTCGATGTCGTCGCGATAGGGGGCCCTCTCGCGGGTCATGAAGCTGACGCCGTCGATCTCGGCCGCGCCATAGAAGATGTCACCGTGGGCCAATTGCACCTTCTGTCCATGGGCGATGCGGTCGGCCTTGCCGTCGCCGTCGAAGTCGCTGGGCGGGGTGAGGCCGTGCAGCGCCGAGCGCCGCGCGCGCTTGAACTCGATCACCAGGTCGTCGGTGGCGTCGGCCGACGGCCCTTCGAGCAGGACGTAGTAGCGCGGCAGGCCGAGGGAGGCGGTGCCGGCCCCGTGCCGCATCGCCACGTCCTTGACCTTGAGATCGCCGACGCGGCCGCCCTTTTCGATCCCGTTGGCCTTGGCCAGGGCGGTCACGTATTTTTGGAACTCCTCCACGCGGCTCGACACCGGCACCAGTTCTTCGTCGTTGCGGAACCCGCGGCCCTTGGCGTCGAAGAAATCGCTCCATAGCCACGACTCGCGCTCCTCCCACGCCTCTTCGAAGAGGCGGCGGATCACCTTGGGGCTGTTGTCGAAGCGGAACTGGGCCGTCCGCTCCGAGGCGTCCTGGGCATACTGGCGCATGGCATCGAGGTATCCCGCGACAAAGCGCTTGATCACCTTGCGCCGCTTCTTGCGCTTCAGCCCGCCCATCTCGGCCGCGGCCAGGAGGAACCCCACCGCGCCCCGCTTGAGGTCCCAGGTGAAGGGCGCATAGGTCGCCTCGTCGAAGTCGTTGACGCCAAAGATCGGGACGTTGTCGGCATTCGGCATGATGCCAAAGTTCGACGGATGCACGTCGCCCAGGACCAGCACCGTGGGCATGTCCCCGTCCTCGCCCGCCATGTCGCGGTAAAAGAGCAGCGCCGTGCCGCGGAAGAAGGAAAAGAGAGACCCGGCGAGTTTGTCGAACTTGGCCTGAGTGGCGTCGGCGCGTTCGTTGATCCGCTGGGCATGGTCCTCGCGGAGCGTGGCGCGGACGTGGCGGCGGCGGTCGTGCCCGGTCAGATACCGCGGCGGCAGCGGCGCGGGCGTGTCCGCCAACTGGCCCGACATCGCGGCAAAGCCGTCGGCGCGGTCGGTGACGGTGGTGACGGGATCCTTGCGCTCGGGCGCGGATTTTTTCTTGGCGGTCGATGCTTTGCGGGCCATGGCAGTCCTCCTCGGGGCGGCCAACGCGCGCCGCCCCGGCGCCGTTCCGGTCCGCTCAGCCCATGGCGGCGACGGCTGCGTGGCGCGGGCAGCCGACCAGGTGGTCGTTGACCATCCCCGTCGCCTGCATCCAGGCATACACGATGGTCGGCCCGCAGAAGCGAAGGCCGCGGGCGCGCAAATCCTTGGACAGGCGGCGGCTGAGCGGGGTCTCGGCCGGCACCTCGGACATGGCGGCAAAGCGATTCTGCACGGGCCGGTCCGCGACGTAGGACCACACCCAGGGGGCAAAGCCGCCGTCGGCCTCGATTTCCAGGTAGGCGCGGGCGTTGCCGATGGTCGCCTCGATCTTGCCCCGGTGGCGCACGATCCCGGCGTCGGTCAACAGGCGCGCGACCTCGGGCTCGCCCCAGCGTGCGATCTCGTCGGGGTCGAAGCCGTCGAACGCGGCCCGGAAATTCTCTCGCTTTTTCAGGATGGTGATCCAGCTCAGACCGGCCTGGAACCCGTCCAGCACCAGCTTTTCCCACAGCGCGCGACCGTCACGCTCAGGCACGCCCCATTCGGTGTCGTGGTAGGCCACGTAGAGCGGGTCGTCGCCGCACCAGTCGCACCTCTCACCCATCGCCGGACCCCGTTCGCGAAAATTAGAACAAAATGGGAATCTTTACGCCTTCTTAGAGATCTCGGTGGCAATCACAACCCATCGGCGAAGGAGTGCTGCCATGGAACTCAACCTCATCCGCGACCCCGACGTTGCCGCTGACGGCCCCGATTCGCCTCTCGCGGCCGCGACGGCGGGGCGGGCGCGGGACGCGGTGGCCATGGTGGAGCGGGCGATCGAACGGCGCAACGTGATGCTGGCCTATCAGCCCATCGTCCCGGCCGGGCGCACCGACCGCCCGGCGATCTACGAGGGGCTGATCCGCGTCCTGGACGACAAAGGGCGGATCATTCCGGCCCGCGACTTCATCCACCAGGTGGAGACGCTGGAACTGGGGCGGCGCATCGACTGTCTTTCGCTGGAGTTCGGGCTCCAGGTCCTGCGCGAGCGGCCCAAGCTGCGGCTGGCGGTCAACATGTCCGCCCGTTCCATCGGCTATCCCGCCTGGCAGGAGGTGCTGGACAAGGGGCTGGCGGCCGACCCCACGGTGGGCGAGCGGTTGATCCTGGAGATCACCGAGAGTTCGGCCATCGTCATGCCCGATCTGGTGCAGGTGTTCATGACCCGTCTTCAGAGCCGCGGCATCAGCTTTGCCCTCGACGATTTCGGCTCGGGCTATACGTCGCTGCGGCATCTCAAGGATCTGTATTTCGACATTCTCAAGATCGACGGGCAGTTCATCCGCGGCATCGCCCGCAGCCCCGACGATCAGGCCTTGGTCAAAGCGCTGGTGGCCATCGGACGGCATTTCGACATGGTGACCGTGGCCGAGAGCGTCGAATCGGCCGAGGATGCGCGCTATATCACGCGGATCGGCGTCGACTGTCTCCAGGGCTTCTACTTCGGCGCGCCGACGATTCGCCCGCGGTGGGAGCCCTGCGACGAAAAGCGCCGCGCGGGTTAGCGCAAACCGGTATTTTTCCCGGCAGTTGTGCTTTAGGGCGCACGGTCGTAGGGTCCGCGCCAACCGGCGCAGGGGGCGCCCGCGGCATTGGCGCGGTTCGTTCCCCGGGCACGACTTACGAGAGGAGTTCCGATCCATGACCAACGTCGTCATCGCATCCGCAGGCCGCACCGCCGTCGGCAGCTTCAACGGGTCCTTCGCCGCGACGCCGGCGCACGATCTGGGTGCTGCCGTTCTGGAGGGGCTGGTGGCCCGCGCGGGCATCGACAAGGGCGAAGTGTCGGAAACCATCCTCGGTCAGGTGCTGACCGGTGGCCAGGGTCAGAACCCCGCGCGTCAGGCGCACATCAACGCTGGCCTGCCGCAGGAGAGCGCGGCCTGGGGCATCAACCAGGTCTGCGGCTCGGGCCTGCGTGCCGTGGCTCTGGCCGCCCAGCATATCCAGCTTGGCGATGCCGATATCGTCGCGGCCGGCGGGCAAGAGAACATGTCGATGTCCCCCCACGTCGCCAACCTGCGCGCGGGCCACAAGATGGGCGACATGAAGTTCATCGATTCCATGATCCGCGACGGCCTCTGGGACGCCTTCAACGGCTATCACATGGGTCAAACCGCCGAGAACGTCGCCGAGAAGTGGCAGATCAGCCGCGATCAGCAGGACGCGTTCGCCGTCGCCAGCCAGAACAAGGCCGAGGCGGCGCAGAAGGCCGGCCGCTTCGACGACGAGGTGATCCCCTTCACCGTCAAGACCCGCAAGGGCGACATCGTGGTCGACAAGGACGAGTATATCCGTCACGGCGCCACCATCGAGGCAATGCAGAAACTGCGCCCCGCCTTCGCCAAGGACGGCAGCGTCACCGCCGCCAACGCCAGCGGGATCAACGACGGCGCCGCCGGCGCGCTGTTGATGTCGGCCGAGAACGCCGAGCGCCGCGGGATCGAGCCGCTGGCCCGCATCGCGTCTTACGCCACCGCCGGACTCGACCCGTCGATCATGGGCGTGGGCCCGATCTATGCAAGCCGCAAGGCGCTGGAAAAGGCGGGGTGGAAGGTCGACGACCTGGACCTGATCGAGGCCAACGAGGCCTTTGCCGCCCAGGCCTGCGCGGTGAACAAGGACATGGGCTGGGACCCGGAAAAGGTGAACGTGAACGGCGGCGCCATCGCCATCGGCCACCCCATCGGCGCCTCCGGTGCGCGGGTGCTGAACACGCTCCTGTTCGAGATGCAACGCCGCAACGCCAAGCGCGGCCTGGCGACGCTGTGCATCGGCGGCGGGATGGGCGTGGCCATGTGCGTCGAGCGCCCCTGAGGGGTCCCGCCCCCGCCCCGGCATCGCCGTGGACCGCCCCGTCCTTCCTTTCGCGCAGATCGTCTTTTCCGGCGGCGGCATCCGGTGTTTCTGGCACGGCGGATGGATGACGACGGTGTCCGAGCGCTGGAGCTTCGATCCGGCGCGGGTCACCGGCGTCTCGGGCGGGGCGCTGTCGGCGTCGGCGTGGCTCGCCGGGGCCGAGGAGCGGCTGCTGGACGTGATGTCCCGCGCCTTTCGCGGCGAGGACGCGAACGTCTCGTGGCACGACATCAATGATGAGGACGGCCTGACCCCGCACCAGCGCGTCTACCGCGAGGTGGTGGAAGAGGTGCTGGCCCCCCCGGCGCAAAAACGGATCGCCGACGGCCCGGCATTCCAGATCCTCGTGGGCCGTCCCGCCGACGGCGCGCTGACCCAGCTCCATGCGCTGCTCTCCGGGGCCGCCTACAGCGCGGAAAAGGTGCTGATCGCGCGGCCCGATTCGGAGTGGGCCGAGACGCTGGGCCTGACCGGCGAGCTGATCGACGCCCGCGCCGCCGCCCGCGAGGGACGCCTGGTCGAGCTGGTCTGCGCCGCCGCGACCATCCCGCCGGTGTTCCGCATTCCCGACTGGGACGGGCGCCCGGTGATCGACGGCGGTATGGTGGATCAGGCCCCGTCGCCGGAGCCGGACGAGGGCCGCACCCTGGTGCTCCTCACCCGCGATTACCGTGAGATCCCCGACGACGGCCGCTCCTACGTGATCCCGTCGCGCCACGTGCTCGACGGCAAGATCGACTTCACCGACCCCGACAAGCTCAAGGCGGCGTGGGAGCTCGGCGCGGCCGACGGGCGCGCTTGGGCGCCCGACGACGACTGACGAGACCCAGATACCCTGAAAGAGGAGGACCATATGGGACGTGTAGCACTTGTGACCGGCGGCAGCCGCGGCATCGGCGAGGCCATCTCGAAGGCGCTGAAGGAGGCTGGATACACCGTCGCCGCCACCTATGCCGGCAACGATGAGAAGGCCGCGGCCTTCACCGACGCGACAGGCATCAAGACCTACAAGTGGGACGTCGGCGACTACGACGCCTGCAAGGCCGGCATCGCGAAGGTCGAGGAAGAGAACGGGCCGGTCGAGGTTCTGGTGAACAACGCCGGCATCACCCGCGACGCCATGTTCCACCGCATGACCCCGCAGCAGTGGAAAGAGGTCATCGACACCAACCTGACGGGCCTGTTCAACATGACCCACTGCGTCTGGGCGGGGATGCGCGACCGCAAGTTCGGGCGCGTCGTGAACATCTCTTCGATCAACGGCCAAAAGGGCCAGGCGGGTCAGGCGAACTATTCTGCGGCCAAGGCGGGCGACATCGGCTTCACCCGCGCTCTGGCTCAGGAGGGCGCGCGCGCCGGCATCACCGTGAACGCGGTCTGCCCGGGCTATATCGGCACCGAGATGGTGCGCGCCATCGACGAAAAGGTGCTGAACGAGCGCATCATCCCGCAGATCCCGGTGGGCCGCCTGGGCGAGCCCGAAGAGATCGCGCGCTGCGTGGTCTTCCTGGCCGCCGACGACGCGGGCTTCATCTCGGGCTCGACGATCAGCGCCAACGGCGCGCAGTACTTCTCGTGAGACGACGCGGGGCCGGCGTCGCCGCCGGCCCCTGCCATGGTCCGTAAGACCGCCCGGGCGGTCAGCGGGTCATCAGCGGAACGGATTGAAGATCCGGCCGAAGAACGCGGCGGCGGCGGCGCTGCGCGCCTCGTGGGCTCGGCGATAGGCATCGCGATAGCGGTGGTCTGTGGTGGGTTCGAACATCTCGGGCTCCTCTTTCATCTTGAGTATTTCTGAACTGTCCCGAATATGGGCAACGCAGAGCACGGGGACAAACGAGACCTGCGCGCTCTTCGGTTCAGTAAATTCAATGTGGCCACCATGGATCGTCTGCCCCCTCTCACTGCGCTTCGGGCGTTCGACGCCGCCGCCCGCCACATGAGCTTTGCCAAGGCTGCGGCAGAGCTGAACGTGACGCCGGGGGCCCTGAGCTTTCAGATCAAGTCGTTGGAAGAGCACCTTGGTCAGCCCCTGTTCCGGCGGCTGAACCGCGCGGTGGAGCTGACCGCGGCGGGCCGGGCCCTGGCACCGGGGGCCGCGGCCGGGTTCGAGACGTTGAACGCGGCCTGGCGCGCCGCCCGCCGCACCGCCAACAGCCGTGCGCTGACCGTCACCGCCGGGCCCGCCTTCACCGCCAAATGGCTGGCGCCGCGTCTCTTCGCCTTCGCCCAGGCGCATCCCGACATCGAGCTGCGTTTCGTCGCGTCGCTCAGGATCATGGATTTCGAGCGGGACGAGGTGGACCTGGCCATCCGGTTCGGACAGAGCCACGACGACGGGCTGTTTTCCCGGCCCATCCTGCGCGAGATCGTCCTGCCGGTGATGGCGCCGGAGCTAGCGGGCGAGATCCGCACCCCCGAGGATCTGGCGCGCGCGCCGCTGATCGAGCAGACCGACATCCTGTTCCTCGACCCGCCCATCGACTGGCCTGCCTGGTTCCGTGCGGCGGGGCTGACGCCGCCCGTGCCGTCCGGCCCGCGGTTCAGCCAGGCCGACCATGCGCTCGACGCCGCGGCCGCGGGTGCGGGCGTGGCGCTGGCCCGGTTGTCGCTCGCCTTCGGCCAGTTGCGCGAGGGGCGGCTGGTCGCGCCCTTCGACATGGCACTGGAGACCGATGCGCAGTTTCGCTTGACCTGTCCGCAGGGCAACGAGGTGCGCCCGGCCGTGCGCGACTTCATGGACTGGATCGGCTCGGAGGCCGAGGGGGTCGAGGCGATGGCGGCGGACAAGCGGCTGGTCCACGCCGCGGATGTGCCGCGATGACACGCGCCCGTGCGACGGCGGTTGGGTTCGGCGCGGTGCTGCTCTGGGCGCTGCTGGCGCTGTTCACCGTCGGGACGGAACCGGTGCCGCCCCTCCAACTGAACGCGATGGCGTTCGGCCTGGGCGGCCTCGTGGGTCTGGCGTGGGTGGCGCGCACCGGCGGTTGGGCGGGCCTCAGGGCGGTGCCGCTGCGGGTCTATGCCTTCGGCACGGCCGGGCTCTTTGGCTACCATGCGCTCTATTTCTCGGCCCTGCGCCTGGCGCCGCCGGCCGAGGCGGGCCTCATCGCCTATCTCTGGCCGCTCTTGATCGTGCTGTTCTCGGGGCTTCTGCCCGGCGAGCGGCTGCGGCGCGGCCATGTCCTGGGCGCGCTTTGCGGCTTCGCGGGGGCGGGGCTCTTGGTGACTCGCGGCGCGTCCTTCGCGACAGAGGCGACGGCGGGCTATGTCCTGGCGCTGGCCTGTGCGCTGACCTGGTCGGGGTATTCCATTCTGTCGCGCCGGCTGGGATCGGTGCCCACGTCCAGCGTCGCGGTGTTCTGCCTCGCCGCGGCGGTCCTGTCGGTGCCCGCGCATCTGGCGGTGGAGACGACGGTGTGGCCGGTGGCGCCGACCGGCTGGCTGGCCGTCGCGGCATTGGGCCTCGGCCCCGTCGGGGCGGCGTTCTATCTGTGGGACATCGGGGTCAAGCGCGGCGACATCCAGCTGCTCGGAACAGCGGCCTATGCGGCGCCGGTGTTGTCGACGGCTGTGCTGGTGGCTGCGGGGGCGGCCGAACCAACCCTCGCCCTGGGCGGTGCCACGGCATTGATCGCGGGCGGGGCGGCACTGGCAGCGCGGGCCAGTGCCGCGAACGTCTAGCTGGGATCAGTGGGTTCCGATCCTGGCGATCTGCTCCTTCAGGCGGAGCTTTTGCTTCTTGAGATCGGCGATTCGCAGATGATCGGCCCCGGGACTGCGTTGTTCGGTTTCGATCAGGTCGGAGAGGGATTGGTGTTTCTTACGGAGTTCCTGCACGTGCGAACTCAGGCTCATCCTTGTCCTCCTTCTTGGCAAATTGCCCCATCAGTGGACCATACAATCTATGTCCTGTCACGTGGGTGTCATGGGACCGACTAAAATGCCGCGGATTTTTGCGGGCCCCATGGCAGCGGCGCCGCATCGCGCAGAACGGCGCGGACCTCGGGCGCATAGTCGTCGCCGTCGCCCTGGTGGCGGTCGCCTTGGTGCAGGACGAGGGGCGGCAGCAGGGTGAACGGCGCGCGGCCGTCCTTACGCGCCGACAGCAGGATGCGCCGCGCCGAGCGGCCCGCCCGTGGCGCCAGGGGGAGAACCGTCACGCTGCCCAGACGGCCCGCGCAGGCGGCCAGGAGGTCGGGCAGGCGGGCGGCGTCGTGGATCGCGGTCAGCCGACCGCCGGGACGCAGCCGCCGCGCCGCCGCGGCCACCCAAGCGTCGAGCGGGGTGGCCTCGCCCATCGCACCCTCGCGGCTGGGGTCGGGCGCGGCCGTCCCCGCGCCGCGGTCGAAATAGGGCGGGTTCATCATCACGTGATGGTAGCTCTCGCCGCGCATCTCGGCCGGCAGGCGGGTCAGGTCGGCCGCGGCGATGCGGGCGGGGAGTTCGGCCGCCTCGGCGTTGCGGCGGGCCAGAACGGCCAGATCCGCCTGCACCTCGATCCCGGTCAGGCCGAGCCCCGGCACACGTGTACCCAGGCACAGGAGCGCCGCGCCCACGCCGCAGCCCAGCTCCAGCACGCGCTCGCCCGCCCGCGCGGGCACCGCGGCGGCCAGCAGCACGGGATCGATCCCGGCGCGATAGCCCTTGGCCGGTTGCCAGAGGTGCAGCCGCCCGCCGAGAAACCCGTCGCGGCTGAGCCCGCTCACCGGGCCGGGTCGATGCCGTTGTCGCGCAGGATCGCGGCGGCCTGGAAATGGTCGCGGTCTATCACCATTAGGCGCCGGGGCAGGACGCCGATAGAGCCTTCGAGGATGCTCATGTGGACGTCCATCTCGAACACCTCTATACCCTCGCCCCGGAGAAGGGCCTTGGCAAAGGCGATCGCGGTGGGATCGGCGGTGCGCAGCAATTCCTTCATATCTGGGACATAAGGGCGGGGCCGCGGCCTTGTCGAGCGATCAAACGGACCTGTGATGACGACCGACACGGCGGCGCGGCCGCACGAACGGCTGGCCGCGGCGCTGGCAGAGCCCTTGGCCGAGGTCGAGGCGACCATCCGCGACCGGATGGCCAGCGATCATGCCCCGCGCATCCCCGAGGTCACCGCGCATTTGATCGGCGCCGGGGGCAAGCGGGTGCGCCCGATGCTGACCCTCGCCGCGGCACGGATGCTGGGCTACGATGGCGCCGACGATGTGCGCCTGGCCACGGCGGTCGAGTTCATCCACACCGCCACACTCCTCCACGACGACGTGGTCGACGAGAGCGGGCAGCGGCGCGGGCGGCCCACGGCGAACCTGCTCTGGGACAACAAATCGTCGGTACTGGTGGGCGACTATCTCTTTGCCCGGTCGTTCCAGTTGATGGTCGAGACCGGGTCGGTGCGGGTCCTCGGCATCCTGGCCAATGCGGCGGCCACCATCGCCGAGGGCGAGGTGCTGCAACTCCAGGCCGCTCGGGACTTGGCCACCGGACCGGACACCTATCTTCAGATCGTGCGGGGCAAGACCGCGGCGCTGTTTTCGGCCGCGGCCGAGGTGGGCGGCGTCGTGGCGGGCGCGGCCCCAGCGCAGGTCCGCGCGCTCTTTGTCTACGGCGACGCTCTGGGCATCGCGTTTCAGATGGTCGACGACCTCTTGGACTGGGAGGGCACCGGCGCGACAGGCAAAAACGTGGGCGACGATTTCCGCGAGCGCAAGCTGACCTTGCCGGTGATCAGGGCGGTCGAAGCGGCCGACGCCGACGAGCGGGCGTTCTGGGACCGCACCATCGCCAAGGGACGGCAGGAGGCGGGCGATCTGGACCGGGCGCAGGCGATCCTGGCCCGGCACGGCGCGCTGGAGGCGGTGCGGGCCGAGGCGCTGGACTGGGCGGGCCAGGCTCAGACGGCCCTGACCGTGCTGCCCGACGTCCCGCTGCGCGGGATGCTGCACGACCTGGCGGATTACGTGGTGGCGCGGTTGCGCTGAGCGGCGTCCCCGGGGCTCAGTCCGGGGCGGACGTGAGGAGCGGCGCCGCAGCCACCCACCAGCCGGGGCGGGCGGCAGAGAGCGCGGCGGCGGCCGCCCGGGCCTCGTCCGCCGCGGCGTAGACACCGAAGCACGTGGCGCCCGATCCCGACATCCGCGCCAGGAGGCAGCCCCGGGTCGCTGCGAGCGTGGCCACCACATCCGTGATCGGCGGACAGACGGCGCGCGCGGGGGGCTCCAGGTCGTTGCGCTGCTGGGCCAACCAGGCGACCAGGTCCGCGGCGTCGCGCCACTGGGGCAGGTCGGCGGGCATGGCCGGGTTCGTGTGCCGGTCGAGCGCGGCGAACACGGCAGGCGTCGGCACCGCAACGCCCGGGTTGGCCAGGACCAGGTGCGCCGGGGCCAGGGGGGGCACGGGTGCGAGCGTCTCGCCGACCCCGGTCATCCGCGCAGGCCGCGCGGCCAGGCACACCGGCACATCGGCGCCCAGCGCCACGACCGCGGCGGCGTCCGGCAGAGCCCGGCCGTCCAGACGGTGGAGCGCGCGCAGCGCGGCGGCGGCGTCTGCCGATCCCCCGCCGATGCCCCCCGCGGTCGGCAGCCGTTTGGTCAGCGTCAGGGCGGCCGGGGCGCCGCCCATGGCGCGGGCGGCGCGGAGGACCAGGTTGTCCGGCCCCTTGGGCACGCCGTTCGCCGCCGGACCGGTGATGGTCAGCGACCAGTCGGCCGCCGGGGCCGCGCCCACGACGTCGCCCACCCCCGCGAACGCCACCAAACTGTCGAGCAGGTGATAGCCGTCCGTCCGGCGGCCGGTGACGTGGAGCGTGAGGTTGACCTTGGCCGGGGCGAACGCCTCAGCCGCCGTCATCGGTGGCGACCTCCAAGGGGGCCGCGCCCTCCTCTTCCAGCACCTTGTCCAGGCCGACCTCCAGCTTGCGCCGGATGCGGTCGGGATCGGCCTCGCCCGAGGCGTCGTGGTCGATAAAGCTCAGCGCGCGCTTCCACTGGAACCGCGCCTCCAACTCGCGCCCCACCGCCCAATAGACGTCGCCGAGGTGGTCGTTGATGACCGGATCGACCGGCATCAGCTCCACCGCTTTTTCCATCGGCGCGACGGCCTCTTCGTAGCGGCCCAGGCGGTAGAGCACCCAGCCGAGCGAGTCGGTGATGTAGCCCGAATCGGGCCGCGCCGCGACCGCTCGCTCGATCATGTCGAGCGCCTCGTCCAGGTTGATCCGCTTCTCCACGTAGGAATAGCCAAGGTAGTTCAGCACCTGGGGCTGATCGGGGTTCAGCTCCAGCGCCTTGCGGAAATCGGCCTCGGCCTCGTCCCAGTTGTCGGTGCGCTCGTGGCTGATCCCGCGGGCGAAGTAGACGATCCACTGGCCTGCCGCGTCCTCCTCGAACAGGGCGACGGCGGCGTCGTAGGGCTCCAGCGCCTCGGCGTGGCGGTCCATCTCCCGCAGGGCGTCGCCCAGGGTCACCTGGATCATCGCCTCGTCCGGGCGCAGGCGGGCGAGTTGGCGCATCACCTCGATGGCCGCGTCCTCCTGACCGTCCTTGCGCATGACCTCGGCCCGGCCCAGTTCTGCAGCGTCGAACGCGGGGCTGGAGCGCGGCACCTTGCGGTAGGTCTGGATCGCGAGGTCGTATTGCTCCAACTCGTCGAGGAGCGACGCGGTCAGCATCACGTTTTCGATGTTGTCGGGCCGCAGGTACTCGGTCATCCGCCCATAGAGCAGGGTGTAGGAGGGGCTCGCCTCGCCCTGGAGCGCGTTGGCGAGAGAGAAGAACACTTCGCCCACCCCGTCCGCGGGCGTCGGCGCGATGGTGACCTCCAGCGTCTCGCCCGCTGCCAGACGCTCCTCGATGCGGCGCAGGATGCCGTCGATTCCGGGGCCAAAGCTGTCGTCCATCAGCGCCTGCGCATCGGCGTTGCGGTCGAGCTGGCTCAGGAACTCGGCCCGGGCGACGGTGCCGCGCCGGGACAGTCGCAGGTCGGGCTCGGCGGCCAGGGTGGCCTCGGCCTCGGCGATGCGTCCGTCGGCCGCCTGGGCCAGCGCCTTGTGATAGAGGGCGAAGGCCTTGAGCCCCGGCTTTTGGGCCAGGGTGTCGAACGCGGCCTCGGCGTCCTCGGTCCGGCCCGCCCCCATCAGCGCCCACCCCTCGATCAGCGCGTCAAAGAGGGGGCCGACGCTCTGTCCCGCCTCCAGATCGGAGAGGAGCGCGTCCCAGTCCTCGCGCTTGGCCTCCCGCCCGATGAGCACCATGTTGGCGACGGCGCTGCTGGCCCCCGTCTGGATCAGGCGGTCCGCGACGGTCGCGGCCCGCTCGACGTCGCCCAGAGCCAGATAGGCCGACAACGTGCCCTCGATCAGCGCTGGGTTCTGCCGGTCCCGCATCATCGCGCGGGTCAGGTAGGTGGCCGCGGCGTCGTAATCGTTGACCTTCTGCGCGTGGCGCCCCGCGAGGTAGCTGCCGGCGACATTGTCCTGCGCCGGGGCGGCGGTGGCCAGGGCGGCGGCGATCAGAGCGGCGGCGGCGCGGCGGCGAAGATGGGGCATGACGCTCCTCTCGGCGGAAACGGATCGCGAGAGGCTATCGCGCCGTCCGGGCCGAGGCAATGCGGCGCGACCGCCGGGCCCGGCGGCTTGCCGCAAACGTGAGCGGTCAGGGGGCGAGAAACCGCCGCCGCGCCTCTTCGGCGATGCTCTTGCGCAACTCCAGCCGCGCCAGTTCGGCCATGGCGGCCTTGCGCGCGGTCGGGTCCGTGATGTCGGCCATGCGCGCCTTCTGCGCGGCGATGGCCTGTTTCCAGCGGATCTCTTCGGGCACCACCCCTGCGGCGGCCATGATGCGGAACCCCGCCGCCGTCGCCGCGTCCTCGCCGTGGCGGTCCGGCAGCGGCTGGCCCGCGCCCTCCAGCCGGTCGAGCTGACCCTCGGCCTGGGCCTTGAGGATCTGCCGTTCGGCGAGCCGGTCGAAGCGGGGCATGGGGAGACCTCACATATTGGGATAGTTCGGGCCGTCGCCCCCCTGGGGCACGGTCCAGACGATGTTCTGCCGCGGGTCCTTGATATCGCAGGTCTTGCAGTGGACACAATTCTGGAAGTTGATGACAAAGCGCGCCGGTTTGCCCTCTTCCTGCACAAACTCGTAGACGCCTGCCGGGCAATAGCGTTGGGACGGCCCGGCATACTCGGGCAGGTTGACCGAGGTCGGCAGGTCCGGGTCCTTGAGCTTGAGATGCGCGGGCTGGCTCTCTTCGTGGTTGGTGAAGGAGTAGGCGACGTTGGTCAGCCGGTCGAAGCTGAGCGTGCCATCCGGCTTGGGATAGTCGATGGGCTCGTAGCCGAAGTGCTTGCCGGTCGCCTCGGCGTCGGACTTGCCGTGCTTGAGCGTCCCCAGGACCGATCCCCCGCCGGTGATCTGGTTCACCCACATGTCGACCCCGCCGAGGCCGAGCGACGCCATCAGGCCGTAGTTCGACCACAGCGGTTTGACGTTGCGCACCCGCTTGAGGTCGCGACCGATAGGACCGCTGCGCACTTCGTCGTCGTAGGCGTCGAGGGTGTCGCCGGACCGGCCTGCCTGGATCGCCTCGTGGGCCGACTCGGCCGCCGCCTTGCCCGACAGCATGGCGTTGTGGTTGCCCTTGATCCGTGGGACGTTGACCATCCCCGCGGCACAGCCCAGGAGCGCGCCGCCGGGGAAGACGGTCTTGGGAAGCGATTGCCAGCCGCCCTCGCTGATCGCGCGGGCGCCGTAGGCCACGCGCTTGCCTCCCTTGAGGAGCTCCGCGACCATCGGGTGATGCTTGAACCGCTGGAACTCCATGTAGGGATAGACGTAGGGGTTTTCGTAGTTCAGGTGGACGACGAAGCCCACATAGACCTGATTGTTGTCCAGGTGATAGATGAACGACCCGCCGCCGGCGTTCGACCCCAGGGGCCAGCCCATGGTGTGGACGACGCGGCCCTCGCGGTGTTTTTCCGGGTCGATCTCCCACAGCTCCTTCATGCCCAGGCCGTATTTCTGGACGTCGGAATCCGCGTCGAGGCCGAACTTGGCGATCACCTGTTTCGACAGCGACCCGCGCACGCCCTCGCCCAGCAGGACGTATTTGCCGTGCAGCTCCATCCCCGGCTCGTAGCCCTCGCCGACGGAGCCGTCGGGTTCGCGCCCGAACTCGCCCGCGACGACGCCTTTGACCGACCCGTCCTCGGCCCACACGATCTCGGAGCAGGCCATGCCGGGAAAGACCTCGACCCCCAGCGCCTCGGCCTGTTCGGCCATCCAGCGACAGACGTTGCCCATCGACACGATGTAGGTGCCGTGGTTGTTCATCAGCGGTGGCATCAGCAGGTTGGGGATGCGCATCTGCCCACCCTCGCCCAGCATGTAGAAGTTGTCGTCGGTCACCGGGACGGTGATCGGCGCGCCGCGGTCGCGCCAGTCCGGGATCAGCGCGTCGAGGCCCGAGGGGTCCAGCACCGCGCCAGACAGGATATGTGCGCCGACCTCCGAGCCCTTCTCCAGAACCACGACGTTCAGGTCGGCGTCGAGCTGTTTGAGCCGGATCGCCGCCGACAGTCCCGCGGGGCCCGCCCCGACGATCACCACGTCGTATTCCATCGCCTCGCGTTCGATCTCGGCCATGCGCCCCTCCTGTCGGTCTCCGCCTCGCGGTCGCAACGTAGCTATAGATCCCGACCCGCCCACGCAATTGCGACACGGCGTTCCGGCGTGCCGCCGCCGCGTCGCCCGGGGCGCCCTTGACTTTGCCGGGCGCGCGTTGCTTGGGTGGAGGCCGCATATTCTCCCGCCGACGACCCGACAGTGCCAAGACGAGGGCGCCATGGAAAAGATACCGCTGACCAAGGCCGGCCACGCCGCGCTCAACGCGGAACTGAAGAAGCTCAAGAGCGAGGAACGCCCGGCGATCATCCGGGCGATCGCCGAGGCGCGCGAGCATGGCGACCTGAGCGAGAACGCCGAGTATCACTCGGCCCGCGAAAAGCAGTCGTTCATCGAGGGCCGGATCAAGGAGATCGAGGGTATCCTCGGCCGCGCCGACGTCATCGACACGGCCAAGTTGTCGGGGCCGATCAAGTTCGGGGCGCAGGTGCGCCTGGTCGACGAGGACACCGACGAGGAGCGCAGCTATCAGATCGTCGGCGAGCCCGAGGCCGACATCGAGAACGGCAAGCTGAACATCAAGTCGCCCCTCGCCCGCGCCCTCATCGGCAAGGAGGAGGGCGACAGCGTGGATGTGCGCACGCCCGGCGGCGAAAAGAGCTATGAGGTGCTGAGCGTCCGATACGACTAGAACCCGGGGGCGGCGACGACATGACCAATGCAGGGGCCAAACCCCCGGTCGCACCGCGGCGGATCGAGCTGGGGCCCTATGCCCCGCGCGGCGAGCGGACGCGGCCTAGCGCCACCGAGATCGCGGCGGTGGCGCTGACCGTCGCCTGGCTGGCGCTGGTGGCGGTGTTCTTCCTGATCCTCGACCAGGGGGAGGCGGGGTTCGACGCGCTGCGCTTCATCGTCGTGCTGCTGGCCGTGTTCCTACCGGTCGCGATGGTCTGGCTCTGGGCGGCGGTGACGCGGACCGGCCGGCTGATGCAGACCGAGGCCGACCGCCTGCACGCCGCCATCGATGCGTTGCGCCGGGACTATCTCGCGCAGGTCAAGACCGGCGCGGCGGCCGTGCCCGACGAGGTGGGGGCAAAGCTGGAGCAATTGGCCGAAGCGCAGAAAAAGACCGAGGGCACGCTGGCCAAGTTCATCTCGATCCGTCCCGCGGCCCGCCCCGCCCCGGTGGCGGCATCGGCGGCGCCTGCCTCGGGCGACGGGGCGCAGCCCGATCTGGGCCTGGCGCCGCCGGCCGAGGCGGCGGGGCCGCCCCTCTCCATGGCCAACTTCATCGCCGCGATCCAGTTTCCCGCCGACCCCGACGACAAGGAGGGGTTCCGCGCGCTCCGCCGCGCACTCCAGGACCGCCGCGCCGCGCAACTGGTGACGGCGGCCCAGGATGTCCTGACGCTCCTCAGCCAGGACGGCATCTATATGGACGATCTGCGCCCCGAGCGCGCGCGCACCGACACCTGGCGCAAGTTCGCCCATGGCGAGCGCGGGCGCACCGTGGCCGACATCGGCGGTGTGCGCGACCGCTCGTCCCTGGCACTCAGCTCGGCGCGGATGCGGTCGGACACCGTGTTCCGCGACGCCGCCCACCACTTCCTGCGCCTGTTCGACCAGATCTTCGCCGAGATCGAGCCGTCGATGACCGATCCCGAGATCGCGGCGCTGGCCGACACGCGCACCGCGCGGGCCTTCATGCTGCTGGGCCGGGTGACCGGGATCTTCGACTGACGGTGCTCAGAACCACATGTCGGCGACCGTCCGCCCGTCGCGCGGCAGGTCGTCGAAACTGCCGAGCCCGTCGAAATGGTCGATGGGCAGGGCGGCGATGGCCTCGGGCTCGGTCAGGCGCAGGTTCACGGCGGTCCAGTGGCGGCCGTCCTCGCCCGCCCGCACCGCGACGTAGTGGGTGACGCAGCCGCACGTGCCGCAGAAGTGAAAGTCCAGCCCGCCGCTATCCGCCCGGCGATAGGATGCCGTCTCGCCCGAGACATGGATGTCGTGGCCGATATGGCCATAGCCCCACAGGACGCCGTAGCGGCGACAGACGGTGCAGTTGCAGGCGGTAACCGACTCGGGCGGCGTGTCGAGGGTCCAGGAGACCCGGCCGCAGTGACAGGTGCCTCGCATCGCGCGCCCTCCGATCCAAATCGCCCTATGGTAGCATCTCAGGGCCGACCCGGTCAGCGGGGGGCGTCCTCGCGCCTCCGCGGTTCGGGGCTCTGGGGTCCGGCGGGCGCCGCGTGGTCTCCTTCGCGCCTCGTTCACCGCGCGCGGTCGTTGCCGCATCCGCATGGGCTCCGAGTACCCGTGTCTGGCGCAGCCGCCGACTCGTGCGCGGCGATGTCCGAGGGGCGCGGGGCGCGCGTGCTTCGCCGCGCCGATCCCTTGCGTTCGGCTGTGCCGCCTGGGCCGCCGGTTCCGCACCGGCGGCTCCGCGCCTAGGGCGGGATGCTGACGAGGGGACTCGCGCAGTCCTCACGCCCCGCCCGGCGGCACGCCGGGCAGCCTCGCCATCGTCGCTCGGACCGACGGCGCGACGCTGGCGACCCCGCCCCCACGGGGCGGCGCTATGGCGCCTCCCCTCGGGACGGCGCCGCCCTTCTTTCCCAGCGGGTGCGGTTCACTACCCGCGCGGCCTGCTCTAGAACTTGTCGAGCAGGCGTCGGAGGTAGTCGCGCTCTTGCTCCGGGCGGGTCTGGTCGCCCGAGCGGCGGCGGATTTCGTCGAGCAACTCCTCTGCCCGGCGATAGACGTCCTCGCCCTGGAGCAGGTTCTCGTCGGTGCCGAGCCGCCCCTGGGCGCCCGCGTTGCGGCCCAGCGGGTCGCGTTGCAGGCCCTGCGGGTCGCCCTCGGCCGCCGCCTGGCCCTGGCCGTTCTGCTGCTGTTGCTGCTGGGCCATCTGCTCGCCCAGGTTGCGCATCCCCTCGCGCAGTGCTTCCATGGCGTCGGATTGGTGATCCAGCGCGTCGGCATAGTCGTTCTCGCGCAGGGCCTCTTCGGCGCCGTCCATCGCATCGCCGGCCCGGTCCAGCGCCTCGCGCGCGGCGTCGCCCTCGGCGGTGCCGGCCCCGGGCAGATTCTGCTGCTGGCGGTTCAGCTCGTCGCGCAGCGCCTGCTGGCGATCGGCCAGGCTCTCGCCCGGATCGCCGGTCTCGCCGCCGCCGGGGGTCTGTCCTTCTTGGCCCTGTTGGCCTTGCTGGCCCTGGCGGTTCTGGCCCTGGCCCTCGCCCTGGCCTTGTGAGTGCTCCTGGCCCTGGCCCATGTTGCCGCTCTGGCCGCGGTTGCCCTGGTTCTCGCCCGCCTGGGCGTTTGGGTTGAACTGTTCCTGGAGATCGCGGAACGCCTCGTCGCTCAGGCCCTGCTGGTTGCGCAGGGTCTCGGCCAGGCCCTCCATCGCCTGCTCGCCTGGGCTCGGCTGACCCTGGCCGGGCTGGCCTTGGGTGACCTGCATGTTCTCCATCATCTGGCGCAGTTGATCGAGCAGGCGCTGCGCCTCCTCCATCCGGCCCTGCTCCATCAGCTCCTGGATGCGGTCCATCATGTCCTGGAGCTGGTCGCCGGTGATCTCCTGCATCTCGCCCTGGTCCTGGGCCTGCTGGTTGCCGTCGCGCTGGGCCTGCTCGGCCAGTTGACGCATGTAGTCCTGCATCGCCTCGCGCAGTTCCTGCATCAGCTCGGCGATCTCGGCGTCGCTGGCGCCGTTCTCCATCGCCTCGCTCAGCCGGTCCTGGGCGCGGCGCAGCCGCTCCAGCGCGTCGGCCATGTCGCCGTACTCCAGCTCGAGCGCGATGTCCCAGAGGGCCTGGGCGATCTCCTCCTGCCGCTCGGGGCTCAGCGGCACGACGTCCAGTCCCGCCTCCAGCCGCCGGATCGCCACCCTGAGCCGCAGATACAGCGTCTCGGACGAGAACACGTCGTCGGGGCGGTAGCTGACGGCGCGCAGGATCTGCGCCACCCGAGCGGCGTTAGCCCGCGACCACAGAAGATCGCGGCGCTGCTCGACCACCGCCTGAGCCATGGGGTCGAAGAACCGCAGACCGGCCAGGTCGGTCGAAATCGGCGCCGAGCCTCCGGTCTGGCCGAGTGCGTCCGTGACCTCGAAGGTCAGCGTCACCGGCATGTTGGCCCAGGCGTGCTCGGAGAAGTTCTCGATCAGCGTCTCGGTGAACTCGCTGCGGTCGCCGGTGATGGGCATCGGCAGGTCGACGACGATGGCCTCGCGCGGGTCGGGCTCGGCGGTCAGCCCGTGGCGACGGTCGAGCGCGGCGGCGTCCAGCGCGATTGTCACCCGCCCGGCCACCACGCCGTGGTCGTCGCTGGCCGAGAACGGCTGTTGGAACTCACCCCCGGCCGCGCGCTCCATGGGGTCCGTCACGGTCACGGAGGGCGGGGCGTCGGGGAGCATCGCGATGTCCCATGAGCGCCCGCCGGGACCGTCGATGCGCACCTCTCCCGACTGCGCCACGTCAAAGCTCTGGGCCGGCGCCTCGGCCGTCTCGCGGTCGCCGGTGCGGGTCGACACCGTCTCGGCCACGGTCAGCGCGCCGACCTCGCCATAGAGGCGCAGGGTCAGGCGGCTGCCTTCGGGCACCGCGACCTCGCCCGCGGGCAGGTCGGCGAGATACAGCGACGGCTTGCCGGTATAGGCGGGCGGCTCGATCCAGCCCTCCCAGGCGGGGCCGGCGGCGAGCGCCTGACCGCCACCGCCTGGCGTCATCTCGGCCACCGAGCCGATGCGCAGGACCGAGCCGAAGAGCACCGCGACCGCAAAGGCGGTCAGCGCCACGTAGCGCAGCGCGTAGGGGTCGCGGCCGCTGAGCCGCAGGTTGGGGGCCTGGGCGCGGGCGGCGCGGACCCGCGCCGCCATGCGCGTCAGATGCGCCTCCCACACCGCGCGGCTGGCGGCGTCCCCGGCGCCGATGGCCTGGGTGTCCGAGATCGCGGCGATGGGGCGGCCGGGGAGCGCGGCATCGAGCTGCTCCAGCGCCTCGGCCTCGGTCGGCCAGGCCATGATCCGCCAGGCCCGCCAGACCGCCCAGACCGCGCCGAGCGCCACCGCCACGGCACCGATCCACACCGCCTCCAGCGACGCGGCCTCGTGCAGGCCCAGCATCAGCACCGCCACTGTGGCCAGCGCGATGGACCACAACGGCCAGAACGCGCGCGCGCCCCGCTCCGCCGCCATCCCCGCCCGGGTCAGGGCGAGCGGGCGGCGCAGGCCGCGGCGGGCGGCGTCGGGCAGCTGGGGGCTCTGGGTCATTCGGGCTCCGCCTGTGCGTGCGGAGGCGGAGGATACCACCTCACAACCAGTCAGGAATTGTATCGCGGCTCAGCATTTCGTCAAACGTGGGCCGCGGGCGGATGACGGCGAAGTGATCGTCGCGGACCAGCACTTCGGGAATCAGCGGGCGGCTGTTGTATTCCGACGCCATCACCGCACCATAGGCCCCGGCCGAGCGAAAGGCGACCAGATCGCCCTCGTCGAGGGGAGGCAGAGGCCGGGATTTCGCGAAGGTGTCGCCGCTCTCGCAGACCGGGCCGACCACGTCGTAGGGCCGCCGGTCGGACCCGGCCGCGGGCTCGGCCACCGGCACGATGTCGTGCCAGGCGCCATACATGGCCGGGCGGATCAGGTCGTTCATCGCCGCATCGAGGATCAGGAAATCCCGATCCTCGCCGGACTTCACGTAGATGACCTGCGACACCAGCAGACCGGCGTTGCCCGAGATCAGGCGGCCCGGCTCGATCTCGACCTCCACGTCCAGGTCGGCGAAGATCTCGCGGACCATGGCGCCGTAGTCGGTGGGCAACGGCGGCGCGGCGTTCGAGCGCTCGTAGGGGATGCCGAGCCCGCCGCCCAGGTCGACGCGGCGGATGTCGTGGCCGTCGTCGCGCAGCGCGACCACGAGGTCGGCCACCTTGGCATAGGCTGCGGCGAATGGTTGCAGGTCGGTCAGCTGGCTGCCGATATGGACGTCGACGCCCACCACCTCGATCCCGCTCAACTCGGCCGCCACGGCATAGACCGCGCGCGCCCGGGCGAGGGGGATGCCGAACTTGTCCTCCTTGCGCCCCGTCGAGATCTTCTCGTGGGTCCGCGCGTCGACGTCCGGGTTGACCCTGAGCGCGATCGGCGCGCGACGTCCCATCTCCCGCGCCACCGCGTCGAGGCGGTAGAGCTCCGGCTCGCTCTCCACGTTGAACTGACGGACGCCGCCGGTCAGCGCCTGGCGCATCTCGTCGGCGGTCTTGCCCACACCGGAGAACACGATGCGCGACCCCGGGATGCCCGCCGCCCGGGCGCGGGCGTATTCGCCGCCCGACACCACGTCCATGCCGGCGCCGAGGTCGCCCAGGAGCTTGATCACCGCCAGGTTCGAGTTCGACTTCATCGCAAAGCACACCAGGTGGTCGAGTCCCTCCAGCGCCTCGTCGAACAGGCGGAAGTGCCGCGTCAGCGTCGCGGCGGAATAGACGTAGAACGGTGTGCCCACCGCCGCCGCGATCTCGGGCAGTGCGACGTCTTCGGCGTGGAGCACGCCGCCGCGATAGAGAAAGTGATCCATGTCCCCGCCCTCTAGCAGGGCGCGACCTGCTGCGCGAGCCGCGCCGCCCCCATGTCCGCAGTTGTCATCCGGTCGCCGCCGGACACGACAAACCCCCGAAGCCGCAAAGCCCGGGGGTCGTCAGCCGAGGGGCATGGCCCCCCGCATATGGCGTCGCATGCCGACCTTAGAGGAGCCCCTCGCGCTGCGCCTTTTTACGGGCGAGCTTGCGCTGACGGCGGATGGCCTCGGCCTTCTCGCGCGCCTTCTTTTCGGAGGGTTTCTCGAAATGCTGCCGAAGCTTCATTTCGCGGAACACGCCCTCACGCTGGAGCTTCTTCTTGAGCGCACGAAGCGCCTGATCGACATTGTTGTCGCGAACGCTGACCTGCATGTGGTTTTCACCACCTTTCTGGTTGGAGTTGCAATGAGCTGCAGGAGGCGCCCCCATAGCAAAGCGCCGCCCGCTTGTCCACCGCCCGCGCCGGCTGGCCACCGCCGCAGGGTCCGCTAGGTTCAGCTGCAACCGCCCCGCCGAGGAGACCGCCCCGATGACCGATGCGCCCGACGCCGTCGACCCGCCCGTCACCGACCGCTTGATCGACGCAGCGTTGGCCCACGTGCCGTTCGACGGGTGGAGCCCGGCGACCCTGCGCCGCGCCGCCGAGGATGCGGACGTGGATCTCACCGTCGCTCACGCGGTCTTTCCGCGCGGGCCGGTGGACATGGCGCTGGCCTTTCACCGCAGGGGCGATGACGCCATGGCCGCTCGGATCAAGGCCGCGAACCTTGGCGAGATGAAGTTCCGCGAGCGCGTGGCCTCTGCCGTGCGCTGGCGCATCGAGGCGGTGGAGGACCACAAGGAGGCGGTGCGCCGCGGTGCCACGCTGTTCGCCCTGCCGCAGCATGCCGCCGACGGCACCCGCGCGCTGTGGCAGACCGCCGACCGCATCTGGACCGAGCTGGGCGACACCGCGTCGGACGTGAACTGGTACACGAAGCGGGCGACGCTGTCGGGGGTCTACGGCTCGACCGTGCTCTATTGGCTGGGCGACGAATCGCTGGGGAACCAGGCGACCTGGGGGTTCCTCGACCGGCGCATCGAAGACGTGATGCAGATCGAAAAGGTCAAGGCGGCGGTGAATGCCAACCCGCTGCTGCGCGCCGCCTTCGCCCTGCCCAACTGGGCGCTGAGCCAGGTGCGCGCGCCGATGACTCCGCCGAAGATGGGGTTTCCCGGTCAGTGGCGCAGCCCGGCGGCGCGGGACGGCGAAGAGCGCCCGCAATGAGTCTGCCCGACACCATGCGCGCCGTCGAGATCGCGCAGCCCGGCGGCCCCGAGGTGCTGACCGAGACGACGCGCTCTGTGCCCCGGCCCGGCCATGGCGAGATCGTCATCCGCGTCGCCTGGGCCGGGGTGAACCGCCCCGACGCCCTGCAACGTGCGGGCGCCTACGACCCGCCCCCCGGCGCCAGCGACCTGCCGGGGCTGGAGGCCGCGGGCCACGTCGCCGCGGTGGGGCCGGGCGTGACCGGCTGGGCCGAGGGCGACGCGGTCTGTGCGCTCCTGCCCGGCGGCGGCTATGCCGACTATGTGGCCACCCCGGCTGCCCACGCCCTGCCGGTGCCCGAGGGTCTGACGCTGCGGCAGGCTGCGTGCCTGCCCGAGACGACCTTCACCGTCTGGTCCAACGTGGTCCGGCGCGGCGGCCTCGCGGCGGGCGAGCGGTTCCTGGTCCACGGCGGGTCGTCCGGGATCGGCACCACCGCGATCCAGATCGCCCACCGGCTGGGGGCCCGGGTCTTCGCCACCGCCGGGTCCGCCGATAAATGCGCCGCCTGCGAACGGCTGGGGGCCGAACGGGCCATCAACTACCGCGAGGAGGATTTCGTCGAGGTTCTGCGCGGCGAAGGCGGGGCGGACGTGATCCTGGACATGGTCGGCGGCGAGTATATCCCGCGCAACCTCAGGGCGCTGGCCGAGGACGGGCGGCTGGTGCAGATCGCGTTCCTGCAAGGGCCGAAGGTGGCGGTGAACTTCGCGCCCCTGATGGTGCGGCGGCTGACGCTGACCGGCTCGACGCTCAGGCCGCAGAGCGCTGCGGCCAAGGCGGCCATCGCCGCGGCGGTGCGGCGCGAGGTCTGGCCGATGATCGCGGCGGGTCAGATCGCGCCGGTGATGGACAGCGACTTCCCCCTGGCCGACGCGGCCGCGGCGCATGCGCGGATGGAGACGTCGCAGCATATCGGCAAGATCGTGCTGGAGGTGGCGGGCGGATGACGCCCGGCCGCCGCACCGTGCTGGCCGGTCTGGCCGCAAGCCTTGCCGCGCCAGCGGTGGCGCGGGCGGCGGCGGCGGACTGGGTCGAGGTGATGGAGGCGGCGCAGGCGCTCGACCAGCTTCACAGCCTGTCGGTCGCCCGCGACGGCACCACGGTCCTCTCCGAGCGTCTGGCCGGCCCGTCCCTCGACCGCCTCCACAACGTCAAGTCGGTGTCCAAGACGCTGGTGGCCGCGCTCCTCGGCGCGGCCATCGACGCGGGCGACGTGAAGGGGGTGGAGGCGACGCTGGGCGCCGTGGCGCCGGGGTTGATCCCGCCGGGGGCCGATCCGCGGGTCGCGGACCTGACCATGGCCGACCTCGTCACCATGCAGGCGGGGCTGGCGCGGACCTCGGGGCCGAACTATGGCGCCTGGATCGCCAGCGCCGACTGGGTGGCCGACGCGCTGGGCCGCGAGATGGTGGCCGAGCCGGGCGCGCGGATGCTCTACTCCACCGGCAGCTTCCATGTGCTGGGCGCCGCGCTGGCCGAGGCGACGGGCGACAGCCTGCTCGCGCAGGCCCGGGCGCGGCTGGGCGCGCCGCTGGGCATCGACATCCCGCCCTGGACCCGCGACCCGCAGGGCCGCTACCTCGGCGGCAACGAGATGGCGCTGACCCCGGCGGCGATGCTGCGCTTTGGCGAGATGACGCGGCTGGGGGGCACCTGGGAGGGCACGCGCGTGCTGTCGGAGGCGTGGGTGGCGGCCTCGCTCACCCCGCGCACCCGGTCGCCCTGGTCGGGCCTCGGCTACGGCTACGGCTGGTTTCTGGGCCGGGCGGGCGGGACGGACGTGGCGCTCGCGCGTGGCTATGGCGGGCAGGTCGTCGCGATTCTGCCCGAGCGGGCCGTCACCGTCGCCATCACCTCGGACCACACGCGCCCGGCGCGGTCGCAGGGGTATTTCGGCGCTCTGATGGATCTCATCGGGCGCATCGCCCGGGTCTGAGCGGGCAAGGGCTTTGCAAAGCCCTTGCAAGGCGCTTCGAAGCGCCTTGCCCCTCACCGCACCGGGTCGAGGAGCGCGTCGTCCAGCCGGCAGTCGCGGATCACGTCGGCGCCGCAGCGACGGGGGGCGAGGTCGCGGGTGAGGCACAGCCGCGCCTCCTGGATGCGTCCGCCCTTGCAGGTGATGGTGATGCCGTCCGCGGCGAGGTCGGGGTTGGCCTCCAGAAACGCCTCCTCCACCACGTGGGCGGGGAGCGTCACCGCACGGTCCAGACGGCGCAGGACTTCGGGCCGCGTCACCGCGGCGTAGGCCCGGCGCGCCAGGGCGAAGTAGTCCTCGGGCGCCAGGCCCGAGCAGCGCCCATGCTTCTTCCACTGGTGCCACGCCGACCCGCCCGTGCCCATGATGTCGGCCATCGCTGCGGTCTCGGCCCGCGAGGGGTCGCGCGCGGCGGTGCGGCAATAGCTCGGCCACCCGCGGTCGTATTGCGGCCAGAGCCCGTGCAGCACCCAGCCCAGCGCCCGGTCGCATTGCGGCGATCCGCGCCGGTCGCCCTCCAGCGCGCACCAGGTCGGCGACCACGACAGCGACAGGACGTAGTAGTCGAACGCCCCCGCCGGCTCACCCTCGGCCGGGGCGGCCCCGGGCAACGCGATGCCGAGCGTGACGAGCAGGGCGATGAGAGGTCGCATGTTTCGGGGTTCCCTCCGGTCCGTGCTGCGACTATATGACGGGCGAGTTCCCCGACAACGTGAACTTGGGCCCCGAGCGGCCCGCCCCTGATCCGGGCGCCGGGGAAGTTATGCGCGAAGGAGAGCCCAGATGGCAGACAAACCGATCATGGCCAAAGCCACCGCCGTGTGGCTCGTGGACAATACCACCATCAGCTTCCGGCAGATCGCCGAGTTCTGCGGGCTGCACGAGTTGGAGGTCCAGGGCATCGCCGACGGCGACGTCGCCGCGGGGGTCAAAGGGTTCGACCCCATCGCCAACAACCAGCTGACCCAGGACGAGATCGACGCGGCGGAGAAGGATCCGCTGCACAAGCTCAAGCTCAAGTTCAACGCCGCCGCCGTCGGCGAGGAAAAGCGCCGCGGCCCGCGCTATACCCCGCTCAGCAAGCGGCAGGACCGTCCGGCGGCGATCCTGTGGCTGGTCAAGTTCCACCCGGAACTGGCCGACTCGCAAATCTCCAAGCTGGTGGGCACGACCAAGCCGACGATCCAGTCGATTCGCGAGCGCACGCACTGGAACATCAACAACATCCAGCCCATCGACCCCGTGGCTCTGGGCCTCTGCAAGCAGTCCGAGCTGGATGCAGCGGTGCAAAAGGCCGCGGCCAAGAAGGCCAAGGAGGGCGCGGTGATGTCCGACGACGAGCGGCGCAAGCTCGTCTCGACCGAACAGAGCCTCGATGCCGATCCCGAGCCCAAGATCCCCGCGGCGATCTCGGGGCTGGAGACCTTCACCCTCGGCGGGTCGAGCGACGACGCCGACGACAAGGTGCCGGACGCCGAGAGCTTCTTCAACCTGCCCAAGGGCGCCGAGGACGACGAAGACGACGAGGACGACGCCGCGCGCTGACCGCGCAGCCCCCGGCCCGCCCCGCGCCTGGACGTGAGAATCGCGTGAAACGGGCACGGGGCGCTTTGGCAGGCCCCTCACTGTGTCATACGCTGTAGCGGGACGCAGAGGGGAATGCAGATGGTCGCCTACAACAACAGCAACAATTCGAATAATTCCAACAACTCCAACAACAGCAACAATTCGAACAACTCCAACAACAGCAACAATTCCAACAACTCGGGCGAGTTCGCCCATGCCGGGCAGCCGAACTCGCTGCTTCTGAGCTCGGCCATCGACAACGCCGCCTCGGCCATCGTGACGCCGCTGACGCTGGCGGTCGACGCCACGTCGATGCAGCGGCCGTCGGACGCCGCCCTGTGGCGGGGGATGAACGCGCGCCATCTCCAGGCGCTGCTGGTCGACGCGCTGACCGATGGTGTCGCCGTCGAGGCCACCGGCGACACCGTCAAGGTCACGAACCACGGTCAGGCGGTGGCCAGCCTGCGTGCCGACCGCGCCGACCACGACTTCTGGTCGCGCGAGTTGACCCGGGTTCACGAGCGAAAATGGCAGCGCGACGAACGCCTGGCCGAGATCGTGGTCCAACAAACCGACATCCTGAGCTTTTTGGCGATGGCGCTGCCGCTGGGGCCGCAGACCCACCCCTGGACGCTGACGCTGCTCGACGCGTTCCATGCCGCGGTGGTCAAGATCGAGGTCAAGGTGAAGGCGCAGTTCGCCATCCCGCGGCCGAACGCCCTGGCGCCGCAGATCAACCCCGTCATCCAGACCCCTGCGCACAGCGCGTTCCCCTCGGGCCACGCGACCGAGGCGTTCGCCTTGGCGGTCGCGCTGGGCAGTCTGTGCTACGGCGGTGCCAATCTGGAACTGCGGCTGATGGCGGCGCGGATCGCCGACAACCGCAGCTTTGCCGGGGTGCATTTCCCGGCCGACAACTATGCCGGCGCGGTTCTGGGGGAGGCCCTGGCAGGGGTCTATCTCAACCGTCTGATGGGCGACACGCTGGCCGCCGAGGCCAGCTACGACACCGCCACCGCCGACCCGGTCGCCGACGTGACCGCCCTGGCCCACGACATCGAGCAGAGCCATGCGTCCCTGCGCAAGGAGGGACAGCCGGCCGCGGACGCTCCGGCGATCCTGCGCTGGATTTGCGCCGAGGCCCTGACCGAGATCACCGGACAGGCGGTGGCGCCATGACCCTCAGCTTTCAACGGGTGGGCGCGCTGACTGCGTGGCCCGAGAACTATCTCCCGGCGGCGTTGCCGTATCTGCAAGGGTCGGGGAGCGGCGCGCTGCCGCTTTTGGCGCCCGGCGATCCGCCGTCGCGTGGCTGGGTCGGCGGCGGCCTCCTGGCCAACCCCGCGGCGTTGTCGAAGCGGCTGGGCGGTCTCCAGGGGCCGCTGTTCCTGGGCCCCGCGGGGCCCGAACCCGGTGCGCCGCAGAGCCCGCCGGAGGGCACGACATCCGAACAGGACGGGGGGGCCAAGGCGCTGGTGGTCATCGACACCGGGATCGCCTTCTGGGCGCCGCGGTTTCGCGGGCGGGTCAAAGGGGCGGCGGCGCTGTCCCTGGGCGGGGGCGGCGCGCTCCACGCCCTGTCGCAGCGGCAGATCACCGAGATCGCGGATCTCGCCGAGGGGCCCGACGGCGCCCGCCGCGCGGCGCGCAAACTCGCCGGACTGTTCCCCGGCACGGTTTTTGCCGACGATGCCGAGCACGGCCCGGTGTTCCGCCACGACGCCCGGTCCCACGGCACCGCCATGGCGGCGCTGGCCGACGACGGTGCGGCGGCGATCTTTACCCTGGAACTGCCCGCCGCGGCGCTGCGCGACCGCAGCGGCGATGTCCTGGCCGGGGTTCTGGCGACGGCGCTGCACGGCGCGCTCGGGATGATCGCGGACTGGGCCGGGACCCGGAAGGTCGAGGTCACGGCCGTCCTCTCCTACGGCTTTCTCGGCGGACCCCACGACGGCAGCCACCCGGCGGCCGAAAGCCTGCGCGGCGCATTGCAGGCCGCCCGCGCCCAGGGCCACGATCTGAGCCTCGTGGTGCCGAGCGGCAACCACCTCCAGGGGCGGGTCCATGCGCGCCTACCGGACCTGCCAGCCGCCGCGTTTTCAGACGCCGTGGAGTGGGTGCTGCCGCCCGACGACCATTCGCCGAATGCGGTCGAGATCGTCACCCGCGGCGATGCGCCTGTGGTCGCCCTGGAGAGCCCGACCGGTGCCACGGCCGAGATCGCCCTGTCCCAGGGCGACGTCGTGCTGGTCCGTCAGGGCGCCGCGGTGATCGGCGCGCTGCACCACCGGCCGGGTGAGGACGGCTGGCACCGGGTGCGCCTGTGTCTGACCCGCACCGCCGCCGGTCCCCCCGACACGCCGGTGGCGCCCGAAGGGGCATGGCGGATCCGCCTCGGCGGGTGGAGCGCGGGGCTGAGCGACATCGCCCTGTGGATTCTACGCGACGACGCCCCGCCGCCGGGTCGTCGCATCCCGCCCACCCGGCAGAGCACGTTCCGCGACCCGGACTATCCCTGGGACAGGACCGACGGCGGCCCCTGGACCGACGACAGCGCCGCGGGCAGCTCGAAGATCCGCCGGGCCGGGACCGCCTCCGTGCTGACCACCGCGCCGGGCGTCGTGCCGGTGGGCGCGTCAGAGACGGCAGGCCCCAGACAGATGCGCGCGTTCTACAGCGGCGCACCGCTGGCCGAGGAGATCGAAGAGGTGCTGGTGGACGCCGAGGGACCCGGACGCGGTGCCTGGGCCGAGGGGAACGGCGGCCCGCGACGCTATCGCATCTCCGGCACCTCCGTCGCCGCCGCGCTCAAGGCGCGGAGCCTGTTGGAGGGCGCCGCCGTGGACGCCTGAGGTAGGACGCGCGTGGACCGAAATGCATCCGCTTGCCCGGCGTGCCGCCGGGCGGGCGCTCACGGCTGGGCGTTCCCGCGCGTCCGCGTCCGGCTCTAGGGCGCGATGGCGTCGGCCAGGGCCCCGCCCAGGCCGACGAGGCGTAGGGTGTCGATGGGATAGTCGGGCTGGGTCAGCGCCTGGGGGGTGAAGCCGGGCTCCACCCGGGTCAGCCGCTCGGCAAAGCGGTCGGCGCGGGGCCGATCCCCGTCGAGCAGGCTGAGCGCGCAGAGATAGCGCAGGGCAGGGCGATAGGCCGGCGCCTTGACGTGGCTGGCGTAGACCAGCCGCTCGGCCTCTTCCCGGCGGCCGAGGCTGAGCGCGGCGAGGGCGTTCTGGAAATCCCAGCAGAACGCATTGGGCAGCGAACTGGCGGCGCGGCGCGACCATGCGGCCAGGCGGTGCCCTTCGACGAAGTCGCCGCGGAACATCGCCGCCTGGCTCATCGCGTGCAGCGCATAGGGGTTCTGGTCACAGTTCTCGACCGCGACCGTGGCCAGGTAGTGGCCGTAGTCGTGGTCGCCCCTGAGCTTCATGTAGACCTGGGCGGCCAGGGCGGCCACCAGCGGATTGTGGCGGGCCTGGGCCAGCGCCTCGTCGGCAAAGCCGGCCGCCTCGTCCGCGCACTGCGCGTCATGGCGGCCGAACTCCAGCGCGTCGGTCAACCGCGCAAAGGCGCGCCAGGCCAGAGCCACGCCCGAGGCGTCCCCATGCTGCGCCTCCTCGAACTCGGCATCGGCACGCTCCAGATCGTCGCGGCGCCCGGTGAAGAGGCGCCGCGCGGCCAATTGCAGCGAGATGTAGGACGGCAGCGCCTGCAACGTCGCCCCACGCTCCAGCGTCGCCGACACGGCCCGGCCGATGAAGGCCGACATCTCCGGCCCCTCCCAGATGACCTGAAAGTTCATCGGCAGATGCAGCCGCCCGGACCAGAGAAACTGCCGCCGCGCCCCGGCGAATGACCGCAGGTTCACATACCAGCCGCCGGCGTCGACCATGCTGTCGACCTCGATCTGGGCCAGAGGCGGGGGTTTGTCCGGGGCACCGCCGGGCGCGCGCACGCGCACCTCCACATCGCCCAGCGCCTTGAGCCGGCTGGCCAGCGAATCGGTGAAGTAGGTGCTGAGAAAGCTCGCCTCGGGCCCCTCGCTGTTCGACTGGGACACGATGCTGACCACCGGCGCCGTGCGGGTGCCGCCGCCGCCGCCGGGGGCGGCGGTGGCATCCTCGACGCTGCGGATCTCGCGCAGCCAGTCCTCGAACTCGGGGTCGCGGACGTCGAGATCCTCCAAAACGTCGCTGACCCCGATGAGCGGCACATGGCGCTCCAGCGTCACCGGCGGCTCCAGCCAAAGGTTCAGCCGGTCGCTGCCCAGAAGCCCGACGTCGTCGCCCAAGTCCTTGCGTAGATTGCACAATGCGCGCCGAAAGCTGGTCGCCGCCTGTTCGGGCGCCCGGTCGCTCCACAGCTTGTCCTGGAGCCAAATGCGCGGCCGGCGGTGCTCGGGCGCAAAGGCCAGCAGCGCCAGCAGCCCGCGTTCCTTGCTGCCGCGGGGCGTCCTGTCGGATCCATCCGGTCCGACCACGCGAAAACTTCCGCGCAGATGCAGGGTCAGGCCGTCCTTGGCCTCCATCGCGTCCTCGCCCGGGTGACGTCGCGGAAGATCTACACCGACTCTCCCCATTTCGCCAAGCGAAGATGCCGGCGGCCCCGAAAACTCACGGTGCGTTCACGCCGGGTCGCAAGCCTTGGGGGCAAAGGCCGAATCGGCCGACCGGGGCAGTGGGGCACGGCATGTTGTTTCTCAGAGGGCATGGGCAGGTCGTTGGGCCGGCCGCTGGCGGGGAAGATCCGCTGCGGCGGCCGGGCGCGTCCTTTGCCGGAGTGGCAGGGTACTCGAACGGGACGGAGGCGGCGGAGCCGCCGATGGGGCGGCTGGGGTATTTCTTTGCCGACGCGCCGTCGCCCAGGGGCGGGCCCGAGGCGACCGCCGCACTCGACCGGATCGGGACGGCGATGGCGCAGTCGCCGCCACTGCCCGACGCCGAGGACAGCACCGACCTCCCCGTCGCCATGTCCTTCTTCGCGCAGATCGTCGGGCACGACATCGCCGCCCTGGCCGTGCGGAGCCCCGCGGCGGTCGAGATCGACACCGCGAGCGTCGATCCGGCGCCGCGCGCCGATCTCTGCGCGGCGCTCGGGAACCTCTGCCGCGGCACCCTCTCGGCCGACAGCGTCTACGGGCGCAGCGACGGGCGCGGAGACGTGGCCACGCGCCTGTCCCAGTGGCTGAGGGTCGGCGCGGACTGCGCGGCGCTGCGGCTGGGGACGGCGGACGGTGGCAACGACCGGCCCGGCGCCGGGCTCGACCTGCCGCGTCTGGGCGACTGCCGCGCGGCTCTGGACGGTGTGGCAACCGACGACTTGCCGACCGATCTGCGCGCCCTGCTCTACGCGCCCCATGGCGGGCTCCTGCCCGCGCGGGCGCTGATCGCCGACGCGCGCAACGACGAGCATTTGGGCTTGGCGCAGATGCACCTGGGTCTGCTGCGGTTCCACAACGCGCTGGCCGCGGGGGCCGGATCGGCCGAGACCCGGTTTCAGACGGCCCGGATCCGGCTGCGTTGGCATCTCCAATGGCTGACCGTGAACCGGCTCTTGCCGGGGATTTGCGACCCCGCCACGCTCGGCGCGGTGCGGTCCGAAGGCGCGCCGCTCTATCGCCGGTTCCTGGCCGAGACGCCCGCGGGCGCGCCCGGCACGCTGCCCCTGCCGCTGGAGTTCGTGGCGGCGGCCTGGCGGTTCGGCCATACCCTGGTGCGCCCCGCCTACGACTGGAATCCGCGCTTTGGAACCGAGCCGGCGGTCGATGGCGCACCGGGGCCGCGCGCCGCGCTGCCGCTGCTTTTCGCATTCACCGGCAACGGCCGGCCGCCGATGTTCGGGATGTCCGACCGTCTGCCGGTCTCGTGGGTGCCGGACATGGCGCGTCTTTTGGACCTGGGGGCCGGGCACCCCCTGCGCCGCACCCGGCGGTTCGACACGCGGCTGGGCGCGGCGCTGGCCGCGGCGCCGCATCTGCGCCCCGGGCAGAGCGGCGCGTTAAGGGCGGTGGCGCAGCGCAACCTGCGGCGGGGTCTGGCGCTGAACCTGCCCAGCGGACAGGACTGCGTCGCCGGTCTGGCGGCCGATGGGATCGACGTCCCCCCCTTGTCGCGGGCCGCATTGGAGCGGGGGCCGGTGGGCAGCGCGCTGGCGGCCGAGGGGCTGTCCGAGCGCACGCCGCTGTGGGTCTACGTGCTCAAGGAGGCCGAGGAGGTCGCGGGCGGGGCGCATCTGGGGCCCCTGGGCAGCCGACTCGTGGCGGAGACGCTGATCGGACTCGTGGTCTGCGACCCGGCCAGCTATTGGCACGCGAACGGAAGCGATCACGGCCGCTGGCACCCCCGCGACGGCCGCCCGCGCGATGGGGCGGTGGCCGACGATCTGGCGGGTGTGATGATGGCGGCGGGCCTGCTGGCGGGTGCGATGGCCGCCTGACCGGGCCCGGGACGCCGGCCGGGAGGGGCACGCCCATGGTGCTGGCGTTCCACTCGACGTCCGATGAGCGCGACAGGACAGTCTCACGTGCTGGGTGAGAAGGCGGCGCCGCGCCGTGAGGGCGGGACGGCGCTGCCCTGTCTGTGGCCGGGCGGGGCATGGGCGCGCGCGTGGCGCGCGGCTGGCCGTCGCGCTAGCGGGCGCGCACCTGCACGCGCGCGCCGATGTGGTTGAGGATACCGCGGAGGGTGTCGAAATCCTCGTGCCGCACGCGCATCCAGGCATTGGCCATGTATCCCGCCTCGACCCCCTGGGTCGGGGTTCCCGGCTCGGGGAAATGCTGACCCACCACCAGGTCGCCGTAGCGGTCGAAGATCTCGTCGATGCCTTCGTAGTGCGAGATCACCCCGTCGTGGTCGGGGCGCAGCGCGATGATCCCGCAGGCATAGCGGCGCGAGGGGTGCGCCTCGGTCCGGTAGTGGCAGACCGACAGCGCCCATTCGCGGTAGAGATCCATTTCGTTGCCATGGGCATAGCTGTCCCACTGGCCGACTCCGGGCGGGCGGCAGCCGATCTCGGAGAACTTCAGCCCCTTCGGCCCAAAGAACCACTCCATATGCGTCGCCGCGGTGGAGATCCCCAGCACGTCGTTCACCCGCCGCCCCATCTCGCGCAGCTTGCGATAGTCGGGCTCGTCCATCCGGTTGGTCGACACGATCTGCGGCGAGATCCAGCGGGTGCGCATCGCGACCAGCACATTGGGAAAGTAATGGCTGATAAAGTCGTGGTGAATCCGTCCCTGGACGGTCAGCGTGTCGTAGAACCCCTCGTGTCCCTCGACGAACTCTTCGATGGCCACCGCTGCGCCGTCGGCGAGACCGCAGGCGTGCCCTGCCGCCTCCAGCTCTTCGCCGTTGCGCACCCGATAGGTGCCCTGGGCGCCTGCGGCGTCGCGCGGTTTGAGGATCAGGGGAAACCCGTGGGTGTGGGCGAACTCGCGCGCTTCCGCCAGGCTGGTGACCCCACCTGCGGCGGCTGTGGGCACGCCCGCGCGGCGCAGCACGTCCTTCATCGCGACCTTGTCGCGGCAGAGATAGGCGGTGCGGGCCGAGATGCCAGGGATCCCCGTGCGCTCGCGCACGTGGGCGGCGGGCAGGATATGCGCCTCGACCGTCGCCTCCAGCCGGTCGACCCAGAACGCCTTTTGCGCCTCGCGCACAGCCCATTCCAGCGCGGGCTCGTTGGTGACGCTCTCGATCTGCTGATAGCCCTTGAGGCGGCCCTTGGTCTCGTCGTCCAGCCAGTCGTAGGGCCGCTCGCCGATGCCGTAGACGTTGGCGCCGATGGCGTGGAGCGCCCGCACGAACTCGCGCTGGTTGGACGGAAAGGCGGGCTCGATGAAGAGGATGTTCATGCGCTGGGCCTCGCTCGGTCAGTGGGATATGCGGTCGTCATCGAAGTCCGGTCCCGACGGGGAGAAACGCGCGCCGGGACGATCCACACGTCTCTTGGCGGTCGGATAGCCACCCATGTCCCGCCCGGCGGGCACCGCCGGGCAGCGCCGTCCCGCCCCCCACGGGGCGGCGCTTTTGGCAAGGGAGGCGCGGTAGGGGCGCCGTCTGGGCTTTGGAGCGCTCCCGCGCAGCTCGAACCCGCCCCGCGCGGGACGGCTCTGCCCTCGCGCATCGAACGAGGGGCTGCCGGGCACGACCGACCCGTCGCCGGGGGCGCGGCGCTGCGTGTGCACGAGGCCCGGCCGTCTCACCCCGGCACCAGCTCGTCCAGGTAGGTCGGCACCATCTTGCGCCAGGTGATCCAGTCGTGGTCCCACTCGGGTCCCCAGACGTCGACGCGGTTGGGGACGCCCTTGGCCCCGAGGGCGTCGGCCATGCGCCAGGCCTCGTCGGGGTTCTCCCACCGCCCCTCGCCATAGGCGAGGAGCACGAAGCGGCGGCGCAGGAGGTCGAGATGCGGGCCGTCGAGCCCCGGCAGGAACCTGAGCGGCGCCGAGATGTAGAAGTCCGCATTGCCCTCGAAGCCCAGGAGCCGCTCCAGATTGTAGGTGCCCGACATGCCGATCCCGGCGCGAAAGAGGTCGGGATAGCGGCAGGTCATCGCGACGGCGTTGAAGGCGCCGATGGACGCGCCAGCGGTGACGATCTCCATCTGCGCGCCGCCGCAGTCGGCCCAGATCGCCGGGACGAGTTCGCGGGCGACGTATTCGCCGAAACCCTGCATCAGCCAACAGCGGTGCTCGACCGAACCCCAACGGGCGGCCATGGCCCGCCCCGCGACGCTGTCGCAGGAATAGACCTTGATCCGTCCCGCGGCGATCATCGGCCAGAGGGTGCCGATGACCCCCATGCGCTCGATCTCTTCCGCGTCGCCCCCGGCGGTCGGAAAGATCAGCACGGGCTGTCCGTAGTGGCCCCACCGCGCCATCGCCACCTCTTGGCCGACGCGGTCTGATTGCCACCTAGTGAAACTCTTGGTCTCCATGCTTGCCCTCGCGCTCGCGCCAATCCTGAATGCGGTTCCAGAAGAGTTCTGTGAACTCTCCGATCTCATGCGCGGGGAAGATCGCGCTGACCTTCTGATGGATCGAGTCGCGCAGGGTTTCCGAGCCGAAGAAGTCGTAGGCCAGTTCGTCCAGATGGCTCAGATGCTTGCGGTTGAAGTCCCGGAACTTGTCGGTCTCCAGCCGTTTGTGGGCGATCTTGGCATATTCGGCGAGCTTTTCGTCCTGGCTGCGGTCGCTGTCGGCGATCTTGATGAACGGCTCCCAGTCCATGTTCTTGCGCATCTTGCGGTCGGTCGCGGCGCAGTAGATCGACCAGCGCAGGTTCGCCTTGATCAGCCAGGGGAAGTGGTAGTGTAGGCTGGTCACCTGGCTGTCGGGGCAGGCGTTGGCAAAGTCGATGGGGTGCCAAACGCCGTCCTTGAGCAGCGACTCGCACGAGTTGAAGTCCCAGCCGAAGAAGGTGTTGATCGTCAGCGCCGTGTCGATCAGCGTTTTCTGGTCCGCCTCGGGGAGGAAGTCCGTCTCCATCCGGTAGCGGTCGTGCAAGGGCGCGGTGGGGTCGTAGTTGACGATGCGGAACTGCGGGCCGAGGCCGACACAGCGGACGAAGTGCTCGTAAGGCAGCACCGCCTTTTGCAGGTTCATCACCTCGGTGCCCGAAGCGTCGTAGGCGCGATGCAGGTCCGCGGCGTCCGAAATCTTGGTCACGCCCTTCCAGCCGCCGCCGTGATAGGGCTTCATGAAGAAGGGATAGCCGATCTTATCGCCGATCTCGTTGAGGTCGAACATGCGCGCGTATTTGCGCAAGGTCGGCTCCAGATCCTCGCTGGGATCGTAGGCCTTGGGCGGCAGCATCCAGGTCTCGGGAATGGCCAGGCCCAGCCGCATCATCGCGGCATAGGATGTGTGTTTTTCGTTCGACTGGAGCGACCAGGGGTTGTTGTAGACGTAGAGGTCGTTCAGCACGATGGCCTTCTTGATCCACTCGCGGCTGACGGAATACCAGTGCGTCAGGCGGTCGATGACCACGTCGTATTTGACCGGCTGACGCAGGTCGAAGGGCTCGATCGTGACCCGGTCGCAGTCGAAGGTGACGCGGTCGCGCCCGACCTTGATGTCCAGGTTCAGGCGGTCGAGCAGCGTCTCGTAGGCGATGGGCCAGCAGATGTCCGCGCCCAGAGATAGCCCGATCCGCGCCGTGCGGTTTGGCATGATTGTCCCCCCAAGATCGTGCGGCGCTTTGCGGCCGCTTTAGGTTGCGTCGTGGTGCAACACCCACATCAGGCCGTCGCGCAACTGGTCTCGCCAGTTGTGCCAATGGTGGCCGTCCCAGGCACTCTTGAACTGCACGTCAACCCCGCGGTCGCGCAAAAGGTCCGCCAGCGCGCGATTTTCGTCGGCCAGCCCCTCCAACTCGCCCGTCGAGACGAAGGCGCGGGTGCCGGTCAGGGCCGGCGCCCGGCGCATCGCCCGGACCAGCCGCGCGGTCCGGTGGAACACCGGATGGGGGCGGTGGCGCAGCGCCTCTTCGTCGACGATGAACGACCCAGACTTGAGGATCAGCCCGCCGAACGTGCCGGGATAGCGGAACGCTGTGGCGAGCGACGCGACGGCGCCCAGACTCGCCCCCATCAGCACGCGGTCGCGGGGCCGGTCGCTGACGGCGTAGCGGCGGGTGACCGTGGGCAGCAGTTCGTCCACCACATAGCGGGCGTGGCGCCGACCGCGTGGATACTCTTCCATCCGGTGGGCTGTCTGGATCAGCACGGCGACCAGCGGCGGGATGTCCCCCGCGCCGATGAGGTTGTCGAGCGACACCGTCAGGTCGGCATAGCTGTCGTAGTCCAGCCCGTCATGGATCACCACCAGCGGGTAGGGCGCCTGCGCGTCGTAGCCCGCAGGCAGGTAGACGCTCTCGTGCCGTGCGTGGCCGAAGGTGGGGCTGTCCACCGCCAGCGGCTCCAACTTGCCTGCGGGCGCGCCGGTGCGGCGGGTCCAGTCCGGCCGCTCGTAACCCCAGGTGCGGCAGACCGAGTTCTCTCCGAACGGGTCGCCGGCGCGGTTGGGGTTGAAGGGGTCGAGCTCCCAATGCTCGTGGCCGTGGCGGCGCACCGCGAGTTTGTATTCGAAACGGCCGCCGTCCTGCACCGGCAGGTGCAGCACCCACAGGTCGGTGTCGGGCACCCGAACATAGGGCACCCGGTCGACGCCGGCGTGGATCCAGCGCAGGAGGTCCACCCCCTCGGCCTCGCCGGTCCAGGCAAAGATCACGTGGCCCGGCGCGGTCATCGGCATCGGCCGGGCGCTCAGCGCCTCGAACAGCGCGTCGGAGGGCGGCACGCCGTCGGGAAACAGCGCCGCGGTGGCGTCGGACAGCCAGTCGGGGACGGGCCGGGGATCGTGAAGGGTCATGGCGGGGCGCCTGCTGCTCGGTCTTTGCCCGCGCTGGTGTCCGCGCGGGCTTTTCCCCCGAGATCTAGACGTCCGCGTCATGCGACGCAATCCTCGCCCCGCGTCAACTCCCTGTCACGCCGGAGCTGCGGGCCCCTGCGCCACCGCAGACTGCTCGACCAGCCAGTCGACCACCGCGCATTTCGCGGCCTGTTCGTCGGCACCCCCCTCCAGCGCCTCGGTGTAGACCCGGATCTGGTGGTCGCTGCTGGTGCCGCGGCGGCAGATGGTGGCGGCGTGGCGCACCTCGTCGAGGCAGCCCAGCTCCTCGGCAAAGGGGCTGACCAGCTCGATCAGCTCGTCGGTCAGGTCGCACACCGACTTGAGTTCGCGCTTGCCGAAATCGGCCATCTGCGCCTCGACGCCATAGCGCATGGCGCGCCATTTGTTCTCGGCCAGGAGGATGCGGCGATAGTGGCGGCGCCGCTCGTTGCGGCCGCGGAGATGGCAGAGATAGGCCAGGATCGACTGATAGAGCGCGGCGATGGTCAGCCCGTCCTCGGCCCAGGTGCAGATGTCGCAGACGCGGATCTCCAGTGTGGGGTGCCGGACCGAGGGGCGGATGTCCCACCAGATGCGGCTGGCGTCCGAGACGAGGCCCGGCACCTCCAGATCCTCCAGCATATCGGTCCAGTCGTTCCAGTTCTCGAACACCTCGGGGAACCCAGATCGCGGCAGGTCGCCGATGATGATCGGGCGGAACGACTTGAGCCCGGTGTCCGCCCCCTCCCAAAACGGCGAGGATCCCGACAGCGCCAGGAGGTGGGGAAGGAAATACGACATCTGCGCCATCAACTCGACGCGCAGGTTCTTGTCCTCGATCCCGGCGTGGACGTGCATCCCGCAGATCGCCATGCGCCGCGCCAGCGTCCGGTGCTCGGCGCCGAGGATCCGGTAGCGGTCCATGTCCACCGGCTCCTGATCCTTCCAATGCGCCCAAGGGTGGGTGGAGGCGGCGATCATCGCCATGCCGTGCTCGCGCGCCGTTTCGGAGATGATCGCGCGCAACTCCAGGATCTCCGACCGGGCCTGGGGGATCGTCGCGCAGACGCCGGTGCCGATCTCGACCTGGCATTGCAGGAACTCGTACATGACCTTGCCGCCCAGGCGTTTGCGGCAGTCCTCCATGAACCCCTTGGGCTGGCGCGCGGCCAGGGCACGGGTCTCGGGGTCGATGAGGAGGTACTCCTCCTCCAGCCCCAGCGGCAGTTTTTCGGATCTGTGCGGCACCCGCGTCCTCCCCTTGGGCGTGCCGGAGGCACGCCGGTGGCGCCGGTGCCAGGGGTCCTCTCAGGCCCAGGTGGGGTGGAACCTCCCGCCCGGCGAGAGGGTAAATATATCGAAACCGTCGCGGGTCACGCCGACCGAGTGCTCGAACTGGGCCGACAGGCTCTTGTCGCGGGTCACGGCGGTCCAGTCGTCGGCCAGCACCTTGGTCTCGGGGCGGCCGAGATTCACCATCGGCTCGATGGTAAAGAACATGCCTTCTTCCAGCATCGGGCCGGTGCCCGGCCGGCCGTAGTGCAGCACGTTCGGCGGCGCGTGGAACACCCGGCCCAGCCCGTGCCCGCAGAAGTCGCGCACGACGCTCATGCGCTGCGCCTCGGCATAGGTCTGGATGGCGTGGCCGATGTCGCCGAAGGTGTTGCCGGGGTGGACCGCCTCGATCCCCTTCATCAGCGCGTCGTGGGTCACCTGGATCAGGCGCTCGGCCTTGCGGCTGAGCTTGCCTGCCACATACATGCGGCTGCTGTCTCCATACCAGCCGTCGACGATCACGGTGACGTCGATGTTCAGGATGTCGCCGTCCTTGAGCTTTTTGTCGCCGGGGATGCCATGGCACACGACATGGTTCACGCTGATGCAACTGGCGTGCTGGTAGCCCTTGTAGCCGATGGTGGCCGAGGTGGCGCCCGCGTCGGCCACCCACTCGGTGATCAGCCGGTCGAGTTCGCCCGTGGTCTGGCCCGGCGTCACGTGGTCGGCGATGTCGTCGAGGATACGCGCGGCCAGCGCGCCGGCGCGGTGCATCCCGTCGAAATCCTCGGTCTCGTAGATTCGGATGCCGTCGCGCGTCAGGCGTCCGCGATTTGTATCGTCCACCCCGAAAGGCTCCTTCATCGAATTCGATCCACAAGATAAGGGTTTGAGGCCGATTTGGCCACCCGGGGGAGGTGGCCTGGGGCTTAGGGGGCTGGGACCGACGCGCCGTCGTTCGGGTCGCAGACCGGCAGCGCCCGGCGCAGGGTCACGGCCTCGGGCGAGATGGCGCAGTCGTAGCACAGCATCTCCACCCCCCGCGCCCGCGCCCGGTCGAAGGCCGTGCCATAGGCCGGGTCCAGGTCCCGGGCCAGAGCGAAACGGGCACAGTCGGTGCGCTGCACGAGATACAGCATGACCGCGCGGTGGCCCGCGTCTGCCATGTCGGCCAACTCGTCCAAATGGCGCGCGCCGCGGGCGGTGACGCAGTCGGGGAACTCGGCCAGGTCGCCGTCCCGGCGGAGGTGGACGTTCTTGACCTCCACATAGGCGTCCGGAAGCCCCGGCTCGGTCAGAAGGAAATCGACGCGGCTCTGCCGCCCATACCGGACCTCGGGGCGCACGCTGCCATAGGCGGACAGGGCGGGCACGGCGCGGGCGGTCAGCGCCTCCTTGACCACCCGGTTCGGCACCGCCGTGTCGATCCCCGACCAATGCCCATCGGGCAGTTCCACCAGCCGCCAGCCGTAGCGCAGCTTGCGCCTCGGATCGTCGTTTGGCTCGACCCACACCCGCATCCCAGGCGTGTTCAGCCCGATCATCGTGCCGGGGTTCGGGCAATGGGCGCGCACCGTCTCGCCCGTCTCCAACGTGACTTCGGAGAGGAACCGGTTCCACCGGCGCACCAGGGTCGCCGGGACGAGAGGGGTTGGAAAGCGCATCGGCGGCGACCTATACCGCGGGAGGTGTCCGTGCAAGGAGGCCCCGATGCCCAACCCCACCGCCGCGATGCTGGTGATCGGCGACGAGATCCTCTCGGGGAGGACCCGCGATTCGAACATGCACCACCTGGCGGGGCAACTGACCGCGCGGGGGATCGACCTCAGCGAGGTGCGGGTGGTTCACGACGACGCGGTCGCCATCGTGACGGCGGTGCGGGCGCTCAGCGCGGCCTACATCCATGTCTTCACCTGCGGTGGGATCGGGCCGACCCACGACGACATCACCGCCGAGGCGGTGGCGCGGGCCTTCGACACGCCCATCGGCGTGCGCGACGACGCCCGCGCGCGGCTCCAGGCGCATTACGACCGGCAGGGGCTCGAGCTGAACGACGCCCGCCTGAGGATGGCGCGGATCCCGGACGGCGCGGCGCTGATCGACAACCCGGTGTCGGCGGCGCCGGGATTTACACTGAGCAATGTCCACGTCATGGCCGGGGTGCCGCAGGTGTTCCAGGCGATGGTGGCCTCGGTCCTGCCCACGCTCACGGGCGGCGCGCCGTTGGTCAGCCGCAGCCTGCGCGTGCCCCGGGGCGAGGGCGACATCGCGCAACCGCTTACCGACCTGGCCGAGGCGGCGCCGGATCTGTCCTTCGGCAGCTATCCCTTCATCCGCCACGGCGTCTTCGGCGTGAACGTGGTGGTGCGGGGCGAGGACCCGGGCGCGGTGGATGCGGCGATCGCCCGGCTGGCCGAGACCTTTCCCGACGCGGTGCCGGAATGACCGGGTGGGAGGCGCTGTGCGAGGCGACCTGGCCGCCCTTGGCGACCCGGCGCCTGGGGCCCTGGCGACTGCGCGACGGGGCGGGGGGCGGCAAGCGGGTGAGCGCGGCCACGGCCGAGGCCGACTGGACCCCCGCCGACATCGCGCCCGCGGCCCAGGCCATGCGCGAGATGGGGCAGGCGCCGCTCTTCATGGTGCGGGCGGGGGAGGACGCGCTCGACGCCGCGCTGGACGCGAAGGGGCTTCGCATCGTCGACCCGGTGGTCGCGATGTCCGCGCCGGTGGCGGACCTCGCCGCCGAGCGCCCGCCGCGGATGTCCGGCTTTGCGGTCTGGCCGCCGCTTGCCGTCCAATGCGACATCTGGGCCGAGGGCGGCATCGGGCCGTCGCGCCTGGCGGTGATGGCGCGGGTTCAGGGCCCCAAGATCGCGCTCTTCGGCCGGGCCGACGACCGGCCCGCCGCCACCGCCTTCGTCGCGTGTCACGGGGACTCCGCGATGCTGCATGCGCTCGAAACCCGCGCCGCGCTGCGCCGCCACGGGGCGGGCCGCCACCTGATGCGCCACGCCGCGCTGTGGGCCGGGGCGCAAGGGGCGGCGACGCTGTGGATCCTCGTCACCCGCGCCAACGCCGCGGCGCGGGGGCTCTACGCTTCCCTCGGGATGGCCGAGTCTGGTAGCTATCATTACCGCATCGAGGACTGACACGAATGGCCGACAGCGATCCCCCCACCGCGCTCGACCTGCCTATGGTCGACCCCCTGCCCCCGGCGACGCAGAAATACTTCGACATCTGCCAGGACAAGCTGGGGATGGTCCCCAATGTCCTGCGCGCCTATGCCTTCGACATCGCCAAGCTTGACGCCTTCACCGCGCTCTACAACGATCTGATGCTGGGCGAGAGCGGCTTGACCAAACTCGAACGCGAGATGATCGCGGTCGTGGTCTCGTCGGTGAACCGCTGCTGGTATTGCCTCGTCGCCCACGGGGCGGCGGTGCGCGAGCTGTCGGGCGATCCGGTGCTGGGTGAGCAGATGGTGATGAACTGGCGGGTGGCCGATCTGGACGCCCGGCAGACGGCGATGCTGGCCTTTGCCCAGAAATTGACAGAATCTTGCCCCACTGTAGGCGACGCCGACCGGGCGGCCCTGCGCGAAGCGGGATTCTCGGACCGCGACATCTGGGACATCGCGTCGGTCGCGGCGTTCTTCAACATGACCAACCGAGTGGCCGCCGCCGTCGACATGCAACCGAACCCCGACTACCACGCCGCGCATCGCTGATGCTGCGTGCCGCCGTCATATCGGCGCTGTCGGTCCTGCCCGGGACCGGGGCGGCGACGACGCTGGACCTGCCCAGCGGCGCGCAACTGACCGCCGAGGCGACCGAGGCGCAGGCACGCGCGCTCCTGCCGCTGGGGCCCTGGGCCGACGGCGCGGTCCAGACGGTCCCCGCCGAGGGTCAGGTCAGCCTGCGCGCCTGGCGGCTGCCCGGCGGGGCGCGCACCACGCTGCAAGTCCTCGAACCGCTGCGCGCGCAACTCCTGGAGAACGGCTATGAGGTGCAGTTCGCCTGCGCCGACCACGTCTGCGGCGGGTTCGACTTCCGTTATGCGATGGAGCTGCTGCCCGAGCCCGACATGCATGTGGACCTGGGCGACTTCCAATATCTACTGGCGCGGCGTGCGGGGGCGGCGGGGCCCGAGCACCTGGCGCTCACCGTCAGCCGCGCGCCCGAGGCCGGGTTCGTCCACCTGACCCATGTGAGCGCGGCAGCCGCGCCGGCGCCGTCGGTCGTGGCGTCCTCCAAGAGCTTTGCCGCGGTGCCGGTCGCCGGGCTCCCGTCCGCGGCGGGCGGGGGGCGCATCGCGCTCGACGATCTGGAGTTCGGCACGGGCGACGCGGACCTGGGCCCCGGCCCCTATCCCTCGCTTGCCGCGCTGGCCGAGGCGCTGGCGGCCGCGCCGGCGGCCCGCCTGGTGCTCGTCGGCCACACCGATGCGGTGGGCGGTCTCGATGGTAACGTAGCGCTGTCCCGGCGCCGGGCGGACGCGGTGCGCGCGCGCCTGATCTCGGCCCACGGTGTGGCGCCGGGGCGGGTCACGGCCGAGGGGATCGGCTGGCTGGCGCCGCGGGCCGACAACGCCGATCCCGCCGGGCGCGAGGCGAACCGGCGAGTCGAGGCGTTGCTCCTGGGCGGCTAAGCGCCGGGATCACCAGGTATCGGGCCCCTTCTCGGCGAAGGCGTGGACCAAAAAGTCGATGAACGCCCGCACTTTGGGCTGGGTGAACCGGCCCGGCGGATAGACGGCATAAATCCCCTGGGTCTCGACCGGCAGGTTCGGGATCGCCTCTTCGACCAGCCCCCGCTCCATCGCGTCGGCGTAGAGGAACGACGGCAGATAGGCGATGCCGAGGCCCGAGATCGCAGCGTTCAAAAGCGATTGACCGTCGTTCACACTGAGCCACCCGGCGGTGCGCACCTGGCGTTTCTCCCCCGACGGCGCCGTCAGCTTCCACACTGCGCCGGTGGACTGGCTGGTGTAGTGCAACAGCTTATGCTCGTTGAGGTCGTCGATCCGCATCGGCCGACCGAACTTTTGGAAGTAGCTAGGCGCGCCGACCATCCGCTTGGTGGTCTCGGTCAGCTTGCGCGCGCGCAGCGTGCTGTCCTCCAACTCGCCGATGCGGACGGCCATGTCGAACCCTTCGGAAATCAGTTCCACGAAGCGGTTGTTCAGCACCATGTTGATGGTGATGTCGGGGAACTCGCCCAGGAAATCGCCCAGGATCGGCGACATGTGGTTCACCCCGAAATCGGTGGCGACGCTGATCCTGAGAAGCCCCGAGGGCGCCGACTGCATCGAGGTGACGAGGCTGTCGGCCTCGCCCGCGTCGTTCAGCACCCGCCGCGCGCGGTCGTAATAGGCCAGGCCGATCTCGGTCGGGCTGACCCGCCGGGTGGTGCGGTTCAAGAGCCGCGCGCCAAGGCGGGACTCGAGCGAGCTGACGTGCTTGGAGACCGCCGACTTGGAGATCCCCATCTTCTTGGCCGCGTCGGTGAAGCCGCCCTGGTCCACGACCGTGGCAAAGGCCTCCATCTCCGTCAGTCTGTCCATGTCGCTCTCATTCCTCGTCGCCCCTTGCCGGCAACATTCGCCGCCAATTCGGGCAGGAATGCGAAGCGTGCCGGACAATCTCGTGATCTGTGGCAGGATCGTTCCGCCACTGGAAACCACCGTCCGAACGCCGCGCCCCCCTCACTCGTCCGATTCGCTGGAATGAGACTAGCGCGTTTTCAAGGGCTTTCACGATCCCCACCCGCGAAGCTGGAGCGGCGGGGCCTTTACAACCGCGCGGCGAGGCGCGCGCCCTGATCAATGGCGCGCTTGGCATCCAGCTCGGCGGCGACGTCGGCGCCCCCGATCACGTGCACGCTCCGCCCCGCGGCGATCAGCGCGTCGGCGAGGCTGCGCTCGGGCTCCTGCCCGGCGCAGAGGACCACGGTGTCGGCCGGGATCGTCTCAGGCGTGCCGTCGCGGGTGACGTGGAGCCCGTCGCCGTCGATCCGATCGTAAGCGACGCCCGACACCATCCGCACGCCCCGCATCTTGAGCCCTGCGCGGTGGATCCAGCCCGTGGTCTTGCCCAGGCGCTTGCCCATCTTCTCGGCCTTGCGCTGGAGCAGTGTGACCTGCCGCGCCGGGCGGCCGGGCTGCGGGCCCTCCGGGTCCAGGCCGCCGCGATGCTCGGCCGGGTCGGCGACGCCCCACTCCTCCAGCCAGGCAGGGAGGTCCTCGGTTGGGCTGTCGTCGGTGACGAGGAACTCGGACACGTCGAACCCGATGCCGCCCGCCCCCACCACTGCGACGCGCTCGCCCACCGGCGCCCCGCGCAGCACCTCGGCATAGCCCAGCGCCGCCTCCTGGCCCGGGATTTGCGGGTCGCGGGGGCGGACGCCGGTGGCGATCACGATCTCGTCGTAGCCGTCCAGATCCGCGGGCGCCGCCCGGTGCCCCAGCTGCAGGTCGATCCCCGCCTCGGCGACCATGGTGCGGTACCAGTCGACCAGGCCGTGGAACTCTTCCTTGCCGGGGATGCGGCGGGCGAGGTTCAGCTGGCCGCCGATGTCGTCGGCGGCCTCGAACAGGGTCACGGCGTGGCCACGCCCGGCCGCCACCAACGCCGTCGAGAGGCCGCCCGGACCGGCGCCGACCACGGCGATCCGGCGCGGCGTCCCGGCGGGGGGATAGGTCAGTTCGGTTTCGTGGCAGGCGCGCGGGTTGACGAGGCAGGACGACACCTTGCCCGAGAAGGTGTGGTCGAGGCACGCCTGATTGCAGGCGATGCAGGGCGCGATGGTGTCGGCCCGTCCGGCGGCGGCCTTGGCGACGAAATCGGCGTCGGCGAGGAAGGGGCGCGCCATCGACACCATGTCGGCGCACCCGTCGGCCAGCACCGCCTCGGCCACGTCGGGCATGTTGATGCGGTTCGAGGTGACGATGGGCACCCCGACTTCGCCCATCAGCTTTTTCGTGACCCAGGCAAACGCGGCGCGCGGGACGCTGGTGGCGATGGTCGGGATCCGCGCCTCGTGCCAGCCGATGCCGGTGTTGAGGATCGTGGCCCCCGCCGCCTCTATCGCCTTCGCCAGCGTCACCACCTCGTCCCAGGTCTGTCCCTGCGGCACAAGGTCGATCATGCTCAGCCGGTAGATCAGGATAAAGTCGTCGCCGGCCGCCGCCCGCACCCGCCGCACCACCTCCACCGGCAGGCGCATCCGGTTCTCCAGAGACCCGCCCCAGCGGTCCTCGCGGCGGTTGGTGTGGGCCACCAGGAACTGGTTGAGGAAATAGCCCTCGGACCCCATCACCTCGACCCCGTCATACCCGGCCTCGCGGGCGCGGGCGGCGGCGGTGGCGATGTCGGCGATCTGTTTCTCGATGCCGTCCTCGTCCAGCGCACGGGGCGGGAAGGGCGAGATCGGCGACTTGATCGCCGAGGGCGCGACGCAGTCGGGGCTGTAGGCATAGCGCCCGGCGTGCAGGATCTGCATCGCGATCCGCCCGCCCGCGTCGTGCACCCGGTCGGTGACGGTGCGGTGGTTGGCGATGTCCTGCGCGGTATAGAGACCGGCCGCCCCCGGGAACACGCCGCCCTCGGGGTTCGGCGCCATGCCGCCCGTCACCATCAGGCCGACGCCGCCGCGGGCCCGCGCGGCATAGAATTCGGCCACCCGGTTCCAGTCCTTGGTCTCTTCCAGCCCGGTGTGCATGGAGCCCATGAGCACGCGGTTCGGCAGCGTCACGAACCCCAGGTCCAGCGGCGAAAGAAGGCGGGGATAGGCGGTCATGGGGGTCTCCTCCGGCAGTCGCGCGCGACCCTGACCGAGCGTCGCCCGCCTGTCACCCGCAAACGCGGCGTCATCGCCTGGGCGGGGCCCGGCCGGGCATCGGGCCGCGGCACGGCGTCTCTGGCCCCTCCCCGCAAAGCGGCATAGAACCTAGGCATGAAGTGGACCCTGCCCAACGTCCTGACCGTCCTGCGGCTCCTTGCGGCGCCGGGGGTGGCGATCATGTTTCTCTACTTCACCCGGCCTTGGGCGGACTGGTTCGCTCTGATCCTGTTCGTCAGCGCGGCGATCACCGACTGGTTCGACGGCTACCTCGCCCGCGCGTGGAAGCAGGAGAGCAAGTTCGGTGCGATGCTCGACCCCATTGCGGACAAGGCGATGGTGGTCATCGCGCTGCTTGTCATCACCGGCTTCTCTGGCATGGATCCGTGGATTCTGTTGCCCGCCACGGTGATCCTGTTCCGCGAGGTGTTCGTCTCGGGGTTGCGCGAGTTCCTGGGCGCCACCGCCGGGACCCTGAAGGTCACCAAGCTGGCCAAGTGGAAGACGACGGCGCAGATGGTGGCGCTGGCGATCCTGTTCGCGCAGGGCATTTTCGTCCACTTCTTCGGAATGCAGAGCTATGGCATGGACCCGGCGCTGGTGGCGGACATCCTGGAGGGGCGCGAGGAGGACGTGCTGGGCCTGGGCTGGAAGTATCAGGGCATGATCTGGACCTGGTGGATCGGGGTGTCGGCGCTGTGGCTGGCGGCGATCCTCACGCTGATCACCGGCTGGGACTATTTCAACAAGGCGCTGCCGCATCTGAGGGAGGAGCCGCGATGAGCCTCGACGTTCTCTATTTCGCCTGGGTGCGCGAGCGCATCGGTCTGCCCAAGGAACGGGTAGAGACCGGCGCTGATACCGTGTCGGGGCTGGTCGACGAACTGGTCGCGCGCGAAGAGCGCTATGCCGCCGCCTTTGCCGACCGCAGCGCTTTGCGCGTGGCGGTGGATCAGGAGCTGGCGGATTTCGACGCGCCGCTGACGGGCGTGCGCGAGGTCGCGTTCTTTCCGCCGATGACGGGCGGCTGAGATGGCCGTCCGGGTGCAGGCGGCGCCGTTCGACCTGGGCGCCGAAGTCACGGCCTTTGCCGAGGGGCGGACCGACCTGGGCGCCGTCGTGACCTTCACCGGGCTGGTGCGCGCCGACGGCGGCGCCACGGCGATGGAGATCGAGCACTATCCCGGCATGACCGAGCGCGCCATCGCCGCCATCGCCGACGAGGCCGCGCGGCGCTGGTCGCTGGGCGACGTCCTGGTGATCCACCGCCACGGGCGGATGGCGCCCGGCGAGGCGATCATGATGGTCGCCACCGCCGCCCGCCACCGCGCCGACGCCTTCGCCGCGGCCGAGTTCCTGATGGACTACCTGAAATCCCGCGCGCCGTTCTGGAAAAAGGAACTGGGCCCCGACGGCGCCGCCTGGGTCGCGGCCAAGGACGCCGACGAGTCCGCGTTGGAGCGCTGGTCCGGGGGGACTTGACGCGCCGAGGGGCGCCTCCCATCTGCGCTCAGGCCCGTGCGCGCCCGTCCGCGCGAGCCGTCAGTTGACCCGTCGGGCTTGGCTCTCAGCATGTCTGTCGTCTTCGTCATTGCCGGGCTGGCGCTGCTCCTCCTCGGCGGGCATTTCCTGGTGGGGGCGGCCGTCGCTCTGGCGACCCGCCTCGGCCTCTCGCCGCTGTTCATCGGGCTCACGGTGGTGGGGTTCGGCACCTCGGCGCCGGAACTCGCCGCCAGCATCAGCGCCGCGCTGGCCGGCGCGCCGGGGATCGCCGTCGGCAACGTCGTCGGCTCGAACATCGCCAACATCCTGCTGATCCTGGGGCTCTCGGCGCTCCTGGCGCCCATCGCGGTGGGACAGGCGGCGTTCCTGCGCGATGCCGCGGCTCTGACAGCAGCGACGCTCGGGACGGCCGCGGTGCTGGCCACGGGCGTCGTCGGTCCGGTCGCAGGCGGAGCCGCCCTGGCGCTCCTCGCCCTCTACCTGATCGCCACGGCCCGCAGCGAGCGCGGCGCCTCGGCCGAGGCCGAGGTGCCGGGCGACACCTCGCTGACCCGCGCCGTGGGCGGGTTCGTCCTGGGGCTGGGCGGCATCCTGGCGGGGGCGCGACTGACCGTGGACGGGGCGACGGACCTCGCCGCCCAGGCCGGGATCTCCGAAGCCGTCATCGGCCTGACCGTCGTGGCCGTGGGCACATCCCTGCCCGAACTGGTGACGTCGGTGGTCGCTGCCCGCCGTGGCGCCGGCGCAGTGGCGCTGGGCAATGTGCTGGGCAGCAACATCTTCAACCTCCTCGGCATCCTCGGGGCCACCGCGCTGGTCGCGCCGCTGACGGTGCCGGACGGCATGGGCCGCGACATCGTCGCGATGATCGCGGCCACCGCCCTGATGATCTGGGTCGCGCGCAGCGGCCACACGATCACCCGGGCCGAAGGCGGGGTGATGGTCGGGCTCTATGCGGCGTATCTGGGGTGGTTGGCGGTCCAGGCTCTCTGAGGCCGGTCAGGCGGTCTGGTTGATCCGCTCGACATAGGCGCGCAGCTCTTCGGCCTCCTGCCGGGCCGAGCGCAACCCGTCCATGGCCGCGCGCAACTCGGCCTCGGTCTGGCTGAGCTGCGTGGCCATGTCGCTCTCGCGCCCTTGCAGATAGGCGATGGCCTGGTCGCGGGCGTCCTCGGCCTCGTGAAGGGCCTGCGCCATCTTGTCCAACTCGCCGATGTCAGCCTGGCTCACCCGGGTCAGACGGTGCACGAGCCAGCAGGCGAACCAGCCCAGCATGAATGCGACGAACAGGATGACGGCGGTGACCAGGATGAACTCGGCGCGGTTCATTCCGCCGCCTCCTCGGCGCCGTCGCCGTCGTCCTCAGTATCCTGCGCCGGGGTCTCGTCGGCGGGCGCGTCGGCCGCGGCCGTCTCTTCCTCGGGCTCGGGGGGGATCATGGTGAACTCGATCCGCCGGTTCGCCTCGCGCCCCTCCTCGGTGCCGTTGTCGGCGATCGGGTCGGCCTCGCCATAGCCCTTGGCGATGAGGTTGCCCGTCAGCACCCGCCGCGCCGCCAGAGCGGTCAGCACCGCCTCGGCGCGGGCCTGGCTCAGCTCCAGGTTCATGCTCTCGCGCCCCTGGCTGTCGGTGTAACCCGCGATCTCCATCCGCACGTCCTCGCAGGTTCGCATCAGTTCGGCGATACGGTCGAGCGTCTCGCGCGCCTCGGCGTCGATGGTGGCCGCGCCGGGGTCGAAAGTGATCTTCTTGGCCCGGACCGCCTGGTTGATCTGCGCCACACACTCCTCGGGCGTCGGGAGGCCGAGGAGCGGGTCCAGCGTCTTGTCATAGTTCACCCGGATGTCCATCGACACGGTCTCGTCCAACTGCGGCGACAGGAGGCGCGCGATCTCGGACCGCGCCTCGGCATTGCCGCTGGTGCCGGAGATTTCCACCGCCGTCTCGGTCACCGTCACCGCGCCGTTGTGCAGCAGCGACAGGGCGCTCAGCCCGGCCAGCAGGCGGGGCGACCAGCCGTCGGGCACCGCGTCGTTGACACGGGTGCCGTTCGACACCGTGTCTACGCCGAAGAGCGACTTGGCAAAGGTTTCGAGCGCGGTATGGGCGCGCGGGTCCGCCACCCGGCCGCGCAACTGCACCTGGCCCTCGGGGCTGCGTGTGGCGACGAACTCGGCCGGGGCCAAGGCGCCCTCGGCAGCTTCGGGCTTGGGCAGGTTGGCGGTGAGAGAGAACCCCTCGGGCAGCGCCGCCTGGAGCGTCGCCACGGCGGTGTCGAACGCGGTCTCGTCCGTGCCCTGCACGGCAGTCAGCACCACGTCGGCGTCCGAAAGCGTGATCGAGCCCGCGCCCAGCTCGGCCACCGCCTCGATCCCCGCCGAGGCTGCGGCGGGCCAGTCCGGCCCCGGCACGCCCAGTCCGATGGTGCAGTCGGCGTCCCGCGGCGCCCCGGCGCCGCTCGCCGAAGCGAGGATCGCCCGCTTGCCCGTCTCGGTCGCCGCCGAGCAGGCGTCGAACCGCGCCCCGTCCCCGTCGATGACGAACCGCAGGGTAAAGGGCGTGATCACCGGTCGCGGCGCGGCGATGTCCAGACCCAACTCCACCCCGTCCGGGGCGGCGCGGGCGAGGCGGGTCTCCCACGCGCGCTTTTCCGCCTCGCTCTCGGCCATGGTCTTGATCGACACACGGTCGGCGGCGATGGAGATCTTGGACCGCTCCAGGTCGCCCAGTGCCTCCACGGCGAAGGCGAATGCGGCGTCCCAGCCGTCAGGCGGCGGAAACGGCGCCGTCTCCAACAGGTCCGTGATCGGCGTCTCGAAGGCGACCCGCGCCACGTCCTCCATCAGCGCCTGACGGTCGAGCGACGCCGGGATCAGCCCGATCAACGAGATGCCGTCGTCTCCGCGCAGCATCTCGATGGCGAACCGGGGGGGCGCCACCGGCTCTTGCTGGGCGACGGCCATGGCGTCGATCACGCGGGCCGGATCGACCCTCTCGCCCGCCACCGACAGCACGCGGAACCGCGTCGCCTCGTCCGGGGCGGTGCCCTGGAGGTGCACTTGCAGGCCGTCCGCCGTCACGTCGGCCCAAGTGTGCCCCTCGGCGTCGAGCGCGCCGTCCACGTCCTGGACCGAGCGGCGCTCGATCTCGGTGACGGCGACGCTGGCGGCATAGACCGACGCGCCGGCGGCGGCCGCGATGCAGATCAGGCTGGGCAAGAGGGCGTTCAGACGCATGGAGGGCTCTCGCGGCTGTGGCTCGGTGAGGGTGTGTAGCGTCGGCCTCGGTCCGGCGCAATCGCTCCGCCCCCCGGGGGGGCCGCGCCGGCGAAGGTCCGCACGGCGCTCACCCCGCCGCCACGGCCGCCACGGCCGCCGCGGCCAGCAGGGCGGCGGCGATCAGTCCCGCGTCGCGGTTCGCGCGAAAGAGGCGCAGGCAGTTCTCGGGATCGCCGGTGTCGAGCCGCCCGAGCTGCCACGCCATGTGCCACCCCATCGCCCACGGTGCCGCCAGGCCCAGCGCCAGCGCCAGGGGATTGCGGCCCGGGATCAGCGCGACCGCCACCGCCGCCGTCATGAAAAGGACGGTCGCCACGAGGAATCCGCGCAGCCAGACCCGGCTGCGGGCGCCAAATAGGCGGGCGGTGGACTTGACCCCGATGAGGGCGTCGTCCTCGGTGTCCTGGTGGGCGTAGATGGTGTCGTAGAACAAGGTCCAGGCGATCCCGGCGGCATAGAGCAGGACGGCGGCGGGTGGCACGGTCCCGGTATGGGCCGCCCAAGCCAGCAGCGCGCCCCAGTTGAACGCCAGGCCCAAAAACACCTGCGGCCACCAGGTAAAGCGCTTGGCGAAGGGGTAGATGCACACCAGCGCCAGGGACCCGACCCCGAGCGCGATGGCCATGGGATGGAACGTCACCAGGATGGCGAACGCGATCAGCGCCTGGACCGCCAGCCAGACCAGCGCGCCGCGGACGCCCACCTGTCCCGACGGGATCGGGCGCGAGCGGGTGCGCGCCACGGCGGCGTCGAAGTCGCGGTCGGTGATATCGTTCCACGTGCACCCCGCGCCGCGCATCAGCCACGCGCCGATGCCGCAGCCCACCGCGATCCACGCATCGCCCGGCCCCGCGCGCCCGTCGGCGGCGATGGCCAGCGCCAGGCCCCACCAGCACGGGATCAGCAACAGCCATGTGCCGATGGGTCGGTCCGCCCGGCTCAACCGCAGATAGGGGCGGGCGGGCGGCGGCGCCAGCCGGTCGACCCAGTTGCCCTTGACGGCATCGGCGACCTGCCCTTGTGTCGGGCGCGTGACCTCGGCCATCCCGGAACCCCCATGTCCGCCACCATCCGCCTCCATGTAGAGCACGACCTCGCGCCGGGACAAGCCGTGCCGCTGACGCAGGCGCAGGCGCGCTACCTCTTCGCGGTGATGCGGCTGGGGGTCGGCGACGGGCTGCGCCTGTTCAACTCGCGCGACGGCGAGTTCGCGGCCGAGGTGGCCGAGGCGGGCAAGCGCGGCGGCGCCCTGGCTGTGGGCGCGTGCACGGCGCCGTTGCGCCGGCCGCCGGATCTGTGGCTGCTGTTCGCGCCGATCAAGAAGACGCGCACCGACTTCATCGTCGAAAAGGCGGCGGAGCTGGGCGCCGCCCGCATCTGCCCGGTGCAGACCGACCACACCAACGCCGAACGGATCCGGCGCGACCGGCTCCAGGCGCACGCGGTGGAGGCGGCCGAGCAATGCGGCGGCACGTTCGTGCCGGAGGTCGCCGATCTGGCGCCGCTCCGCCGGGTGCTGGACCGCTGGCCGGCCGAGCGCAGGCTCCTGTTCTGCGACGAGACCCGCGCGGGCGCCCATGCGTCCCTCGCCGGGGCGCCGCGAGGACCGTGGGCGGTGTTGATCGGGCCAGAAGGCGGGTTTTCGGACCGCGAACGCGGCGTGCTCGGGGCGCTGCCCCAGGCGTGGCCGGTGGCGCTCGGCCCCCGGATCCTGCGCGCCGACACCGCCGCGGTGGCGGCGCTGGCCATGTGGCAGGCGGCGTTGGGGGACTGGGGGTGAGCGGGGGCTGGAGGCGGCTCCGGGCGGACGATCTTCCGGGTGTGGAGGCGTTCCTGGCCGAGCACATCCAGTCGTCGATCTTTACCCTTGTGAACCTGCGCGATCATGGGCTCGACGGGACCGACGCCCGCGCAGTGGCCCTGTGGGGCTGCGACGGCGCCGACGGCCCCGCCGGCGTTTTGGCGGTCACGCGCGAGGGGATGCTCCTGCCCCAGATCCCGGTGCGCAACGCCGCTCTGGCGCGCGCGCTCGGCGGCGCGCTCGCCGGACGGCCGCTCGTCGGCGCCATCGGAGATGCCGACCAGGTGCGCTGCCTGCTCCTCGCGCTCGGCCTGGACCGCGCGCCGACCCGCATCGACGCCGACGACCCCGCCTTCCGTCTCGATCTCGACGCGCTCGCCCTGCCGCCTGGGCCGGAGGTCGCGTTGGAGCCCGCTGGGACCGGGAACAGCGAGGTCCTCGCCCGTTTTCGCAGCGCCTATCACCGGGAGGTTCTGGGGACCCCCGCGGCGGACGCCGATGCGGCGGCCCGCGCCGATGTCGCCCGATTTCTGACCGGCGATAGCTACCGCCTCCTGCACCGGGGCGGCCGCGCCCTGGGCATGACCGGGATCAATGCGACCTGGGGGGACACCGTCCAGGTCGGTGGCGTCTACGTCCGGCCCGAGGAGCGCGGGCGCGGGATCGCCCGCCGGGCGGTGGGTCTGCACCTGGCCGAGGTCCGCGCGGCGGGGGCGCGGCGGGCAATCCTTTTCGCCTCCGGCGACGCGGCCGCGCGCGCCTATCGGGCGCTGGGTTTCGAACCCGCGGGCACGATCGCGATGGTCCTTTTCGACGGCCCGCAGAGGGTGCCGGAGTGAGCTTTGTCCGGCCCGAGGCGGCGGCCGCGCTCCGCCGTTGGCGCGAGGCGGCGGCGGGCGCGGCCCTGGCGGCGCTGGGCGTCTGGGGCATGGCGGGGCCCGGAGGTCTGCTCTTTTGGATCGGCGGCGCGGCGGCGCTCGCCGGTCTGGCTCTGGTGGCCGTGGGGGTGCAGAGGGGCCGGTTCCGCACCGGCGGAGAGGGCCCGGGGGTGGTGCGGGTGGTCGAGGGGCAGTTGGCCTATTTCGGGCCTCTGGGGGGCGGCATCGTCGCCATCGCCGACCTGACCCGCGTGGCGGCAGGCGCCGGACTCTGGCACCTGAGCGCCCGGGACGGCACCCGCCTGGGCATTCCGATGGAGGCGGCCGGCGCGGAGGCTCTGTTCGACGTCTTCGCCCGTCTCCCCGGCCTGGCGCCGCGGGACGTCCTGGAGGCCAAGACGGCGCCGCGGACCGACGGCCTGCGCGTGCTGTGGCAGGCCGAGGCACCGCGGCTGCATTGACTTCACCCTCCGAACCTTTCACCAACCGGCGCATCGCGGCGGTCAGAGAGGTGCCCCAGCCATGTCCATCCCCCAGTCCGGCGGCGGGCCGATCGAGCACGAGGGCCAGCTGGCCGAGTATCTGGCCGACGGCTGCAAGCCGAAGGCCGACTGGCGCATCGGCACCGAGCACGAGAAGTTCGGTTACTGCAAGGACACGCTGAAACCGCTTCCTTACGCGGGCGAGCGGTCGGTCCACGCGGTGCTGACGGGGCTGCGCGACCGCTTCGGCTGGTCCCCCGTGACAGAGGGCGAGAACATCATCGGCCTGGAAAAGGACGGCGCCAATATCAGCCTGGAACCGGGCGGGCAGCTGGAACTGTCTGGGGCGCCGCTGGAGACGATCCACGCCACCTGCGACGAGGTCAACGCGCATCTCCACGAGGTCAAGTCGGTGGCCGACGAGATCGGGGTCGGCTTCATCGGGCTGGGCGCCGCGCCGCACTGGACCCACGACCAGATGGACATGATGCCCAAGGGCCGCTACCGGCTCATGACCGACTACATGGGGCGGGTCGGCACCCATGGAACGCAGATGATGTATCGGACCTGCACCGTGCAGGTGAACCTCGACTTCGCGTCCGAGGCGGACATGGTGCAGAAGCTGCGCGTCGCCTTGGCGCTGCAACCCGTGGCGACGGCGCTGTTCGCCAACTCGCCGTTCTTCGAGGGCACGCTCAACGGCCACAAATCCTGGCGCAGCCGCGTGTGGCGCGGGCTGGACGACGACCGCACCGGGATGCTGCCCTTCGTGTTCGAGGACGGCTTCGGCTTCGAGGCGTGGGTGCAATACGCGCTCGACGTGCCGATGTATTTCGTCTACCGCGACGGCCGTTATATCGACGCGCTGGGCCAGTCCTTCCGCGACTTCCTGCGCGGCGAACTCCCGGCTTTGCCGGGCGAGAAACCGACGCTCAGCGACTGGGCCGACCACCTGACCACCCTCTTTCCCGAGGCGCGCATCAAGAAGTTCATCGAGATGCGCGGCGCCGACGGCGGGCCCTGGCGGCGGCTGTGCGCGCTGCCGGCCTTCTGGGTCGGGCTGATCTACGACCAGGGGGCGCTCGACGCGGCCTGGGACCTCGCCAAGGACTGGGATCACGAGACGCGCCAGGCGCTGCGGGTCGCGGCGTCGGTGGACGGCCTCCAAGCCGAAGCCGGGGGCGTTCGGATGCATGACCTGGCACGGGAGTGCCTGGCCATCGCCGAGGCGGGACTCAAGGCGCGGGGGCGGCCGGGCGCGGGGGGGCTGATCCCCGACGAGACGCATTTCCTGAACGCGCTGAAGGAGAGCGTGGAGACCGGCCGCGTGCCGGCCGACGAGTTGATCGCGCATTACCACGATGACTGGGACGGCGACGTCACGCGCGTGTTCGGCGCCTACAGCTACTGAACGCCGTCAGGCGAGCGCGAGAAAGAGCACCGCGGCGGGCATGGACGTTCTGCATACGTTCCGCCCGCGCTCTGCCCCCTACGGGTAAACGCGCGGTTAACGCGGGTCGTCTTCGGCGGGGCGGATGGTGGAGAACCCGTCCTCGAACACGCTGACCGCCTCGACGCAGGGCTGGGCGCCGTAGCCGTCGCAGCGGCCGCCGTGGCGGCCGATCAGCACCAGGGGCCGCCCGCCGAAAGAATCCATGCGCCACAGCCCACCGGTCCAGGTGCCGACCCGCCCGTCGCTGGTGATCAGATGGATGAGGCTGCCTCCGGTGCCGTGCCACAGGCTGAAGTTCAGCGAACAGAGCACGTGGTTGAAGTCGAGGACGACGTCGTTGCGATAGTCCTCGCCGTCGAGATCCACCCAGGTCACCGCCGGGGGCTCGACCACCAGTTCCGGCTCTGGCGCCTGCGGATCCCCCACCACCGCGGCGCGGCATTCGTCCATCGCCGCCGCGAGGATCACGTCGACCGACGCCTGTGCCGCGGCGAAGTCGTCTTGGGCAGCGGCGGATCCGGCGGTGAGGGCGAGGGCGAAGAGGGCGTGTCTCATGGCGTCTTTCCGATGCGGGGTTCGGTGCCCGCGCGGATGCGGGCGATGTTGGCACGGTGGCGGACGAAGATCAGTACAGTCATCACCGCCGCTGCCAGCGCCGGCGCCCAGCCGCCCCACCAGAGCGCGACCAGCGGCGCGGCGGCGGCGGCCACCAGGGCCGACAGCGACGAGATGCGGGTGACGAGCGCTGTGGCGAGCCAGGCGGCGCAGGCGGCCAGGCCCACGGGCCAGGCCAGCGCCAGCAGCGTGCCGAGGAACGTCGCCACCCCCTTGCCGCCCTTGAAGCCCAGGTAGACCGGATAGCAGTGGCCGAGGAACGCGGCGGTTCCCGCGGCCAGCGCCGCCTCCTCGCCCACCAGCAAGCGCGCGGCAAAGACGGCGATGGCGCCCTTGCCCGCGTCCAGCACCAGCGTCAGGAACGCCGCCAGCTTGTTGCCGGTCCTCAGCACGTTGGTCGCGCCGATATTGCCCGAGCCGATCTTGCGCAGATCGCCCAGGCCGAAGGCGCGGGCGACGACGATGCCGAAGGGCACAGAGCCCAGGAGGTAGCCGAGCACGGCGGCGAGGGCGATCGTCATGTGTCGTCTCCGAAGACGCGGCGCCCGGCGACCCAGGTGCCCAGAACGCGCCCCTCCATCCGCTGGCCGTCGAAGGGGGTGTTCTTGGACTTGGAGCGCAGCGCGAAGCGGTCGAGCACGAAGGGCGCGTCGGGGTCGAACAGCACCAGGTCCGCGGGCGCTCCGGGGCTCAGGCGGCCTTGCGGCAGGCCGAGGCGGCGGGCGGGGTTGAGCGACAGCGCGCGCCAGAGCTGCGGCAGGGTCAGCGCGCCGGCGTGGTAGAGGCGCATGGCGGCCGGCAGCAGCGTCTCCAGCGCGACGGCGCCCGACGCCGCCTCCTCGAACGGCAGGCGCTTGGACTCTTCGTCTTGCGGCGTGTGCATGGACGAGATGACGTCGATCAGGCCCGACGCCACGGCCTCGACCGCCGCGACGCGGTCCTCCTCGGACCTGAGCGGCGGCTTGACCTTAAAGAAGGTGCGGTAGTCGCCGACGTCGAGCGCGTTCAGCGTCAGGTGGTGGATCGAGACCCCGGCGCTGACGTCGAGGCCGTTGCGCTTGGCCCGCTCCAGCGCGGGCAGGGCGCGGGCGCAGGTGATCTGGTCGGCATGGTAGCGGGCGCCGGTCATCTCGACCAGCGCCAGGTCGCGGTCGAGGCCCATGCGCTCGGCCATGGGCGAGACGGCGGGCAGGCCGCGCAGGGCGGCAAACTTGCCCGAGGTGGCGCAGGCGCCGTCGCTGAGCCCCGGATCCTGGGGGTGGCCGATGACCAGGGCGCCGACCCCGGCCGCGTAGGTCAGGCAGCGCGAGAACACCTTGGTCGAGGTCACCACCCGGTCGCAGTCGGTGAAGGCGGCGGCGCCCGCGTCGTGCAGAAACCCGATCTCGACCATCTCGCGCCCCTCGCGGCCGCGGGTCAGCGCGGCCATGGGCAGGACGCGGACCGGGCTGGCATCGGCGGCGCGGCGGGCCACGAACTCCAGCACCTCGGGCGTGTCGATGGCGGGCAGGGTGTCGGGGCGCGTCACCATCGTCGTCACCCCGCCCGCGGCCGCCGCCGCCCCGGCCGAGCGATAGCTTTCCTTGTGCCGCTCGCCCGGCTCGCTGACCTTGACGCCGATATCGACGATGCCGGGAGCGAGGCAGCGGCCCCCGCAGTCGATCTTGCGCGCGGCGGGCGGGGCGGCGTCCACGATCTGACCGGCGGCGACATGCAGGGTGCCGGGGGCGTCGGTCCCCGCCTCGGGGTCGATCAGGCGCGCGTTGACGAAGCTCAGGTGCATCGCGCCTCAGCCCTCCGCCGTGGCGCGGGCGCGGCGCATCAGGCCGTAGACCGCGCGCCCGTCCTCAATGAAGCGGAACCCGATGCGCTGTCGGGTCGAGCCCTTACCATGGGACCGCCACGTCTCGGCGAACCAGACGGTGTCGGGGGGGCCCATGTCCAGGTCGAGCACCGTGTCGGGCCCGATGCTCCAGCTCTTCAGCGACTTCTGCCCCAGCAGGTCGCGGGCGATGAAGGCGCGTTCGGTGGTCAGGGTGTACCAGGTGCGGCCGCGCAGCCAGGCGTCCCAGACCCAGCGCAGGCCGGCCGCCCACAGACCGATGGCCAGGAACGGCAGGCCGAAGAGCGGGAAAAGGTCGAACCCCGGAGGCGACATCGCGGCGGCCATAGTGATCCAGAAGATCGAGAAGCCGGTGACGAAGACGCCCATCAGGGTCTGCGGCCAGGGGCCGACCGGGCGGAGCCGGGTGTCGGGGCGCCCCTGCCAGAGGATCTCCTCGCCGCGACCGAGGATGCCCTCCCAGCCCGGGGGCGCCCCGGCGGTCACAGGACCACCAGCAGCACGACGATCACTGCCACGGCGAGACCCGCGATTACCAGCCAGCCGGGGCGCCCGCCGCCCGCGGCCGGGGCGGGCTCGGCCGTGGGGGTGGCGGCCGCCATGGGCGCGGCGCTGCGGGACGGGGCGATCTCGGGCGTCGGCGGGGCGGCGTCGGCCTCGCGGTAGAGCCCGACGAAGCGCAGCGGCGGCTGCGGCTCCAGCGTCTGGGCGGTGCCGGACAGCGCCTTGGCGGGCACCACCACCACCACCCCCCGCACCGCGTCGATGCGGGCGCGGTTCGCGGCGACCGCTTCGGGCGCGATGCCCAGCCCCTCGGTCATGAACCCGGCGAGGCCCAACCCCTCGAGATCCTCGACGCGGGCGGCCTGAACCGGCGTGGCGTCGATGCGGTCCGCGCCCAGCAGCCGTTTCAGCGTCGGGGCGTCCGGCCCCGCGGGCTGCGCCAGCGCGGCCGCCTCCGGGGCGTCGGCGTCCAATGAGAACAGGCGCACAGTGCCCCATTCGTCGGCGTCTACGGTTAGGTCGTTCTGGGTCATACCACCCCCTCCTCGCGATCCGCCCGGAGCGCCCGGGCCAACAGATCCATTGCCGCCATGCGCACCGCCACGCCCATCTCCACCTGCTCCTGAATGACGGATCGGTTGATGTCGTCGGCCAGCGTGCCGTCGATCTCGACCCCGCGATTCATCGGACCGGGGTGCATGACGATGGCGTCGGGCGCGGCATGGGCCAGCTTTTCGGCGTCGAGCCCGTAGCGATGGTAGTACTCTCTCTGGGAGGGAATGAATGCGCCGTCCATGCGTTCCCTCTGGAGCCGCAGCATCATCACCACGTCGGCGCCCCTGAGCCCCTCGACCATGTCGTGGCAGACCTCGACCCCCCAGTCGGCGGCGCCCGCGGGGATCAGCGTGGGCGGGCCGACGAGGCGCAGGCGGCTCTCCATCTTGCCCAGGAGGTGGATGTTCGAGCGGGCGACTCGGGAATGCGCGATGTCGCCGCAGATAGCCACGGTCAGGCGGTGCAGCCGCCCCTTGGCCCGGCGGATCGTCAGCGCGTCGAGCAGCGCCTGTGTCGGGTGCTCGTGCCGCCCGTCCCCGGCGTTCAGGACGGCGCAGTTCACCTTCTGCGCCAGGAGGTTGACGGCGCCCGACTGCGGATGCCGCACCACCAGAAGGTCGGGATGCATGGCGTTCAGCGTCAGGGCGGTGTCGATCAGCGTCTCGCCTTTCTTGATCGAGCTGGCCTGCATCGGCATCGACATCACGTCGGCGCCCAGACGCATCCCCGCGATCTCGAAACTCGCCTGGGTGCGGGTCGAGTTCTCGAAGAACATGTTGATCTGAGTGAGGCCGCGCAGCGCCTCGCGGTGCTTGTCGCCCGAGCGGTTCAGCGTGGCATAGTCGTCGGCGAGATCCAGGATGGCGGTGATCTCGGGCGGCGCCAGCCCCTCGATCCCCAGTAGATGCCGGTGCCTGAGCGTCATCCTGCCGTCCCTGCCGTGCGCGCCCGGTATAGGGCGGGCGCCGGGGACGGGCAAGGCGGGTGGCTTGCCGACTCGGGGGGGTGGGCCTAGGGTCCGGCGACGATGATCCCCGCAAACGCCCTCGACCCCGCGACCGCCCGCGCCCTGCTGGAATGGCAGGTCGAGCTGGGCGCGACCGAGGCCATCTGCGAGGCGCCGGTCGACCGCTACGCCCTGGCCGCGGCCGAGGCGGCGGAGCGGGCGGCGCCCCCCGCCGCGCCCGCCACGCCGGCGCATGTCGAGCCCGCGGGCGGGGAGGGGCCGGACCCGGTGGCGGTCGCCCGGGCCGCCGCGGCGGACGCCGCGGACCTGGCTGGGCTGGAGGCTGCGCTTGCCGCCTTCGAAGGCTGCGCGCTGAAGAAGGGGGCGCAGACCCTGGTGTTCGCCGACGGAGTGCCGGGCGCGCGGGTGATGATCGTCGGCGAGGCGCCGGGCCGCGACGAGGACCGCCAGGGCAAGCCCTTCGTCGGCCGGGCGGGACAGCTCCTCGACCGGATGTTCGCCGCCATCGGCCTGTCGCGCGCGGCCGAGGATCCGGCCCAGGCGCTCTACATCACCAACGTCCTGCCCTGGCGGCCGCCGCAGAACCGCGACCCCCGGCCCGACGAGATCGCGATGATGCTGCCCTTCGTCGAGCGGCACATCGCGCTGGCCGCGCCCGAGGTGCTGGTTCTGATGGGCAACATCTCGTGCCAGGCGCTGCTGCGGCGCAAGGGCATCCTGCGGCTGAGGGGCCAGTGGACCGAGGCGCTGGGCCTGCCGGTGTTGCCAATGACGCACCCGGCCTATCTGTTGCGCCAACCCGCGGCCAAGCGCCATGCCTGGTCAGACCTCCTGGCTCTGGCCGCCCATCTCGATCCCGAACCGAAGGACACCACATGACCGACAGCTACGAGCCGCCCAAGGTTTGGACCTGGGAGAAGGACTCGGGCGGGCAATTCGCCTCGACCAACCGTCCCATCGCCGGACCCACCCACGACGCCCCGTTGCCGGTGGGCGAGCATCCCTTGCAACTGCACTCGCTGGCCACGCCCAACGGGGTCAAGGTCACGGTGCTGCTGGAGGAACTGCTGGAGGCCGGGCACGATGCCGAATACGACGCCTGGCCGATCCGCATCGGCGACGGCGCGCAGTTCGGCTCGGGCTTTGTCGAGATCAACCCCAACTCCAAGATCCCGGCCCTGATCGACCGCGGGGTCGCGCCGCACCGCCGGGTGTTCGAGTCGGGCGCGATCCTGATCTACCTGGCCGAGAAGTTCGGGGCCTTCCTCCCGACCGATCCCGGTCCGCGGGCCGAGGTCCTGTCCTGGGTCATGTGGCAGATGGGCAGTGCGCCGTTCCTTGGCGGCGGGTTCGGCCACTTCTACAGCTACGCGCCCGAGAAGTGGGAGTATCCCATCGACCGCTACGCGATGGAGACCAAGCGCCAGCTCGACGTCCTGAACCGTGAACTGGCCGACAAGACGCATATCGCGGGCGACGACTATACCATCGCCGACATGGCGATCTGGCCCTGGTACGGGCAGCTCTGCCTCGGCCGGCTCTACGACGCGGCCGAGTTTCTGGACGTGGCGAGCTACGGCAACGTGGTGCGCTGGGCCGAGACGCTCGACGCCCGCCCGGCGGTGCGGCGGGGGCGGATGGTCAACAAGTTGAACGGCGATCCCGCGATGCAACTGCACGAGCGCCACGACGGCTCGGATTTCGAGCATCGCACCCAGGACAAGCTGGAGGGATGAGCCGGATCGACGACAGCAAGGAGTTCGTGCCCGTCCGCATCGCGGTGCTGACCGTCAGCGACACCCGCAGCGCCGCCGACGATCGGTCCGGCGACACGTTGGTCGGGCGGCTGGAGGCGGCGGGGCATACCCTCGCCGCTCGCACGCTCCTGCCCGACGACCGCGCCGCCATCGCCGAGCAGTTGCGCCGCTGGTGCGCCGACCCGGAGATCGACGTCATCCTCTCGACCGGCGGCACCGGGCTGACGGGACGGGACGTGAGCGTCGAGGCGCATCGCGACGTCTATGAAAAGGAGATCGAGGCCTTCGGCACCGTCTTCACCATCGTCTCGATGCAGAAGATCGGCACCTCCGCGGTGCAGAGCCGGGCCACCGGCGGCGTCGCGATGGGCACCTACCTCTTTGCCCTGCCCGGCTCTCCGGGGGCGTGCAAGGACGCCTGGGACGAGATCCTGGCGCCTCAGTTCGACTATCGCCACCGCCCCTGCAACTTCGTCGAGATTTTCCCACGGCTCGACGAACACAAGCGACGGAAATAGCGGGTCCGTCCGTAACACGGTTGTAACTTGGCGCGGTCGCCTCGGCGGCTATCTTGAACCGGGTCGGACGGAGTCCTGCCGAATGAGATTTTTGCGCCGGTCCCTCGTGGGGCTGTTCCTGCTCGCCGTGACGCTGGGCCTGCTGGCCCTCGCCGGGCAGGGTGTGCGCGGGGCGCTGGAGGATCGCGCGTCGCGCGAGGACCGGCCGCGGCAGGCACGCGAACGGGTGTTCGCCGCGAACGTCGTGCCGCTGGTGCCCGAGACCATCGTGCCGGTCCTGTCGACCTTCGGCGAAGTGCGCTCGCGGCGGACGCTGGACGTGCGCACCGCCGTCTCCGGCGCGGTGATAGAGCTGGGCGACGGGGTGGAGGAGGGTGGTGCCGTCGCGGCGGGGCAGTTCCTCCTGCGCATCGACCCGGCGGCGGCCGAGACCGCCCTGGCGCTCGCGCGCACCGATCTCCAGGACGCGGAGGCGGAGGTGCGCGACGCCCGGCGGTCGGTCGAGCTGGCCGGCGACGATTTGGCCTCGGCCCGGGCGCAGGCCGATCTGCGGACCCGTGCCCTGACCCGTCAACGCGACCTGCGCGACCGCGGCGTCGGCACCGAGGCGGCGGTCGAGGCGGCCGAACTGGCCGCGGCCACGGCGGATCAGGCGGTGCTGTCGCGCCGGCAGGCTCTGGCCCAGGCCGAGGCGCGCGCCGACCAGGCCGAGACCCGCCTGGCGCGCACCCGGATCGCCGTCGCCGAGGCCGAGCGCGACCTGGCCGAGACCGAGATCCGCGCCGAGTTCGCGGGCGTTTTGGCCGATGTTGCGGTGGTGCGGGGTGGGCTGGTGTCGACGAACGAGCGGCTGGCGCGGCTCATCGACCCCGAGGCGCTGGAGGTCGCGTTCCGAGTGTCGACCGCGCAATACGCCCGCCTGCTGGACGCTGAGGGGCGGCTGACGCGCCGCCCGTTGCGCATCGCTCTGGAGGTCGCGGGGCTCACCGTCGCGACCACCGGGACCATCAGCCGCGAGAGCGCGGCGGTGGGCGAGGGCCAGACCGGACGCCTGCTCTTTGCCGCGCTGGACGCCGCGCAGGGGTTCCGTCCCGGCGACTTTGCCGTGGTGTCGGTGGAGGAGCCGCCGCTCGACCGGGTCGCGCGTCTTCCGGCCAGTGCGGTGGCATCCGACGGCACCGTCCTGGTTCTGGGCGCGGAGGACCGGTTGGAGGTGGCCGATGTCCAACTTCTGCGCCGCCAGGGCGACGACGTCATCGTCCGGGCCGCAGATCTTGCCGGCCGCGAGGTCGTGGCCGAGCGTTCGCCGCTCCTCGGTGCGGGGATCAAGGTGCGGCCGATCCGCCCCGCCGACCTCGCCGCCGAGGTCCCCGCCGGCCCCGATATGGTCGAGTTGAGCGACGAGCGGCGGGCCAAGCTGGTGGCCTTCGTCGAAGGCAACCCGAGAATGCCAGCCGAGGCCAAAGAGCGGGTTCTGGCGCAACTCCGCGCGCCGCAGGTGCCCGCCCAGATGGTCGAGCGCATCGAATCGCGGATGGGCGGCTGAGATGGCGCGACAGCTCTCTGCCGCCGGGGGCATCCTGAGCTACTTCACCCGCCACCGCACGGCGGCGAACCTCCTGCTGGTGGTGATGCTGGCCCTGGGCCTCGCCGCGGCGCCGCAGATGCGGGCGCAGTTCTTTCCCGACGTGATCCTCGACGACGTCACCGTCTCGGTCCGCTGGGACGGGGCCGGGGCCGAAGACGTCGACACCGCCATCGTCGGCGTGCTGGAGCCCGCGCTGTTGGCCGTCGAAGGCGTCGTCGCCTCCGAAGCGCGCTCGACCGAGGGGCGCGCCACTCTGACGGTGGAGTTCGAACCGGGGTGGGACATGGCCCGTGCCGCCGACGACGTCGCGGCGGCGGTCGACGCGATCGCCGGCCTGCCCAATGAGGCCGAGGATCCCGAGATCCGGCGCAGCACCTGGTGGGACCGCGTGACCGACGTGGTGATCACCGGGCCGGTGGGGGTGGATCAACTCGGCCGCTTTGCCGACGAGTTCTCGGCACGGCTGTTCCAGGCCGGGGTGACGCGGGTGACGATCCGCGGGGTCGCCGCGCCCGAGACGGTGGTGGAGGTGCCGGCGTTGTCGCTGCTGCGCCACGACCTGACCATGTCAGAGATCGCCGAGGCCATCGCCGAAGAGGCCGAGGCGGACCCCGCCGGCGACGTGGGTGGCGCCGCGCGGGTGCGGACCGGCGTCGCCAAGCGCTCGGCCGAGGACATCGCCGCCATCGTCCTGCGCTCCGAGGGCGACGGGTCCAAGCTAACCATCGGCGACGTGGCCGAGGTGCGCGTAGAGGGGATCGACCGCGAACGCAGCTACTTCGTCGGTCCCAACCCGGCCGTTTCGATCCGCGTCGACCGATCCGACCGCGGCGACGCCATCGGCATCCAGCGCACGGTCGAGGAGGTCGCCGCCGAGATGGAGCTGGGCCTGCCCGAGGGCGTGCATATCGACCTCATCCGCACCCGGGCCGAGGCGATCACCGGGCGGATCGGCATCCTGCTCGATAACGGGCTGGTGGGTCTGGGGCTGGTGGTGGCGTTGCTGTTTCTGTTCTTGAACGCCCGCACCGCATTCTGGGTCGCCGCGGGCATCCCCGTGGCGATGACCGCGGCCATCGCGCTGATGTGGGCGGCGGGCCTGACGTTGAACATGATCTCGCTCTTTGCGCTGATCATCACGCTCGGCATCGTGGTGGACGACGCCATCGTCGTGGGCGAACACGCCGATTTCCGCGCCCGCCACCTGGGCGAGCCGCCGGTGGTCGCCGCCGAGAATGCGGCGCGGCGCATGTTCCCGGCGGTGCTGTCGGCCACGATCACGACGATCATCGCGTTCTTCGGACTCGTCGCCATCGGCGGGCGGTTCGGCGATCTGATCGCCGACATCCCCTTCACCGTGATCGTCGTCCTGGCGGCGAGCCTGGTGGAATGCTTCCTCATCCTGCCCAACCACATGGCCCATTCCATCGCCCATTCGGCCAAGGTCCACTGGTACGACCTGCCGAGCCGCGTGGTCGACCGCGGATTCACCTGGGTGCGCGACACCCTGTTTCGCCGGCTGATGGCCGCGGTGGTCTGGGCGCGGTATCCGGTGATGGCGGGGACGCTGTTGGTCCTGGCGAGCCAGGCGACGCTGTTCATCCGTGGCGACGTGCAGTGGCGGTTCTTCAACGCGCCCGAGCAGGGCAGCGTCTCGGGCAACTTCGCGATGCAGGCCGGCGCCACCCGTGAGGACACGCTGGAGATGATGCGCATCCTCCAGCAGGCGGTGGACGACCTCGGCGCGAAATACGAGGCCGAGCATGGGCGCAACCCCGTCGCCTACGCCCTGGCCGAGATCGGCGGCACCACCGGGCGCGGTCTGTCGGGAACCGAGAACACCGACGCCGCACTTCTGGGCTCCATCGCCATCGAGCTGATCGACGCCGACCTGCGGCCCTATTCCAGCTTTGCCTTCGTGGCCGAGTTGCAGGATGCGGTGCCGCGCCACCCGCGGCTGGAGACCATCAGCTTTCGCGGCTGGCGGTCGGGGCCGGGGGGCGATGCTCTGGACGTGCAGATCTCGGGCGCCACCTCCGAGACGCTCAAGGCTGCCGCCGAGAACCTCAAGGGCACGCTGGCGCAGTTCCCCGAGGTGTCGGCCCTGGAGGACAGCCTGGCCTACGACAAGGAAGAGCTGATCCTGGAGCTGACGCCCCAGGGCCAGGCGCTGGGCCTGTCCATCGACGGGTTGGGCCGGGTCCTGCGCGACCGGCTGAATGGGATCGAGGCGGCGAGTTTCCCCGACGGGCCGCGGTCTGCGTCGATTCGGGTCGAGCTGCCCCCGGACGAACTGACCGCCGATTTCCTGGACCGCACCATGCTGCGCACGCCGGCCGGCGCCTACGTGAACCTTGTGGACGTCGTCACGGTCGAGACGCGCCGCGGGTTCTCGACCATCCGGCGCGAGAACGGCCTGCGCCTGATTTCGGTCACCGGCGATCTGAGCGAGGACGACCCCGCCCGCGCCCAAGAGATCATGGCTGCGCTGGAAGAGACCATCCTGCCGACGCTGGAAGAGGACTTCGGCGTCGCCACGGCGATGTCCGGGCTGGCCGAGCAGGAGAGCGATTTCCTCAACGACGCGCTCATCGGGTTCACCCTGTGCCTCCTCGGCATCTACCTGACGCTGGCGTGGATCTTCGCCTCCTGGACCCGGCCCATCGTGGTCATGGCGATCATCCCCTTCGGCCTGGTCGGGACGATCTACGGTCACCACCTGTGGGACGTGCCGCTCAGCATGTTCACGGTGGTGGGGCTGATCGGCATGACCGGGATCATCATCAACGACAGCATCGTCCTGGTGACGACCGTGGACGAATATGCCGAGGAGCGGGGCTTGATCCCCGCCATCGTCGACGGGGCGAGCGACCGGCTGCGGCCCGTGCTGCTGACCACGCTGACGACGGTGTTGGGGCTCGCGCCTCTCCTCTACGAGACGTCGAGCCAGGCGCAGTTCCTCAAGCCCACGGTGATCACATTGGTCTACGGGCTGGGGTTCGGCATGGTGCTCGTCCTGCTCGTCGTCCCGGCGCTGATGGCAATGCAACAGGACGTGGGCAAGCAACTGCGCGGCCTGCGCCGGGCGCTCCTGGGCGGGCGGCATCGCGCGGCCGCCGTGGCGGCCGGGGCGGGGGCGCTCGGGGTGGTGACGGCGTTTGCGGCGACGCTTGGCGCGGTCATCGTGCAGGGGCAGGTCTGGGCGCCCGTGGCGGCCGCGCTGCCCTTGGCCGAGATCGGGATGATGGTCGCGCTCGGCCTCTTCCTCGGCCTGAGCGCTCTGTGGCTGATCGGGATCTGGCTCCTCGCCAATCTGCTCTTTGCGCTGCGCCGCCGCCCGGCCTGAGCGGTCGAGAGCCGGTCAGCCGCAGCCGCGGATGTCCACCGCGCCGCGGCGGCCCAGCAGGGTCAGCCGCACCGCGCTGCGGTCCAGAGCGAACGCCGCGCCGCGCGGGGGGATCAGCTCCACCCGCGCGGTCAGCGTGCCGCCCCGGCGCTCCATGTCGGCCTCGGACACCCAGACCCGCCGGTCCGGCAGCTCAAAGACCGCGAACTCGCCCCCGCCCATGGGCGGCACCGCCACTTCTGCGGTCAGGGCCACGCCGTCGCGGAGCGGTGCGACCTCGCAGCGCACGCTCGCGACCCCCGCCTCGGCGGCACTGAGCGGGCGATCGGCCAGGGCGGCGCGGATGCGCGCGTCCGGCCGGCCGCCGCCCGCGGGCAGGTCGGCGACGATCTCCCGCGTGAGGGGGATGCACACGTCCTCGCACACCCCCATGTCGACCTTGGCTCTTAGGCGGATCGGCCGCGACGGGTCGCGCGGCACCAGGCGGAAGGGCAGGATCACTCCGTCGCGATAGCCCACCGAGGTCATGCCGTTTTGGTGGAACACCTCCGGCGTCGGCCAATGCACCTCCACCGACTTGAGATTCTCCGACCCCCGCCAGTCGAAGGTCGGCGGGATCCCCGCATCCCCCGGTGCGCGCCAATAGGTCTTCCACCCCGGGGCCAGCTGGATGCGCAGGGCCGCCACGTGGCCGCCCTCGTCCCGCCAGCCCGGCAGGATGTCCAGCGCGGCGACGGTGTCGAGGCTCTGCGCCGCGGCCGGCAGGGCGGCGAGGCACAGGGCGGCGATGCGGAGCAGGCGGAGCGCGAGTCGGATCATGGCGCGGACCCTAGCCACGGGGGGACCGGATGGAAATCACATTGCGGCGAGAGCGGGCTTGAACCCGGCCGGTCGCGCACATTACTCAGGGATATGCACAGCGCCTCTTCCAGCGACCTGGCCGGCAAGCTGCTGATCGCGATGCCCGGCATGGGCGATCCGCGGTTCGAGCGCAGCGTCGTCTACATGTGCGCCCACGCCCCCGACGCCAGCATGGGCCTGATCGTGAACAAACCCGCGCCGGACCTTACCCTGCGCGACCTGCTCGACCAGCTCTCGATCACCCCGTCGCGGGGCAGCGCCAACCCGCCGGTGCATTTCGGCGGCCCGGTCGAGGGCGGCCGCGGCTTTGTCCTCCACAGCGCCGACTACGACGGCGGGCCGGGGACGTTGGACGTCGACGACGCCTTTGCGATGACCGCCACGCTGGACGTGCTCAAGGATATGGCCGAGGGCGAGGGGCCCCGCGCCGCGCTGGTCGCGCTCGGCTATGCCGGGTGGGGCGAGGGCCAGCTCGAAGGCGAGCTGACCAAGAACGCCTGGCTCGTCGCCGATGCCACCCCCGAGGTGGTGTTCGGTACGCCGAACGGGCTGAAATGGGCGGCCGCCCTGCGCGGGATGGGGATCGAGCCGACGATGCTGTCGGGCGCCGCGGGCCGGGCCTGACGTCCACGCCCGTGCCGGCCGGGTGTTGCGGGCTGTCTGCCCCCTTGCCCCCCGAGGATACTTCGCAAGGGAAGTCGGACTGGGCCTTCCCGCGAAACTTCCCTTTTCAAATATCCTCGCCGAAGGCCCAGGTCGCAGTCCCGCGGCGCGGCCGGGTCTCAGGCGCCGGTCTTGTAGGGGGCCATCCCGGCGCGGGCCAGTTCGTCCGCACGCTCGTTCTCGGGGTGGCCGGCGTGGCCTTTGACCCAGGCCCAGCGCACGTCATGGCGGGCCTGGGCGGCGTCCAGGCGCTGCCAGAGTTCGGCGTTCTTGACCGGCTTTTTGGCGGCCGTCTTCCAGCCGTTGCGTTTCCAGCCGTGAATCCACTGGGTGACGCCGTTCTTGACGTATTGGCTGTCGGTGACGACCGTGATCTCGGACGGGCGGGTGAGGCTGTCGAGCGCCTCGATCGCGGCGATCAGCTCCATGCGGTTGTTGGTGGTCAGGGCCTCGCCTCCGGAGAGCTCGCGACGGCGCAACTCGTCGTCGCCCTCGCGCGCGATCAGCAAGGCGCCCCAGCCGCCCGGTCCCGGGTTTCCCGAACAGGCACCGTCGGTGTAGGCGAAGAGGTCAGGCATGGGCCTGCATGATCACGAACGGGTCCGAGGTGCCGGCCAGACCCGGCCCGCGCCCGGTGCGCCGGGTCATCGGGGTCATCCCCGCGGCGGTGAGGAGTGCGGCGAGCTCCTCGACGGTGACGAAGGTATAGAGCCGACCCAGGGCGTCGCGGGCGGTCCCCTCGCCGGTCTTCATCCCAATGTGGAAGAGCCCGCCGGGCCGCAACGCGGCGCGGATCGCCGAGAGATGGCCGGGCAGCGCGTCGCGCGGCGCATGGAGCAGCGAGAAGTTGGCCCAGATGCCGTCGTAGAGGCCCTGCGCCGACAGGTCCTCGAACCGCGCCAGGCGCACGGTCACGCCATCGCGCGCGGCGGCGCGGGCGACCATCTCCGGCGTGGCGTCCCACGCCTCGACCCTGAGGCCGACCGCCGCCATGTGCCCCGCGGCGCTGCCGGTGCCGCAGCCGAGGTCCAGGACCCGCCCGCCCTCGGGCAGCGCGGCGATGAAGGCGGTGAGGTCGGCATCGGGGCCGTCGGCCTTTTCGAGGGTGGCGTAGGCGTCGGCCTGGGCGCCGTAGACGGCCAGCGTTTCGGGGTCGGACATGGCTCAGAACACCGTAAAGGAGAGGCAAAGGAGGACGACGGCGGTGATCGGCACCCTCAGTGCCATCCACCAGCGGGGGGCCAGCCCCTGCTGCCAGTAGAGCCAGTCGAGGCCGAGAAGGCCCGCGAACCCGGCGATGAGGTAGATCGAGGCCGAGATCGGCCCGCCGCCGACGAAGAAGAACGCCCAGAGCGCGGGCAGGACCGACAGCGCATAGCCCAGCGCCGCCTCGCGGCCCTCGGTGCGGGTGGCGAAGCCCCAGAGGATCCCGGACATGAAGCTGAGGATCACCGTGCCATAGGCCAGTTGAACGTAGGGACCGACGAACCGCGGGCCGAAGATCCCAGCACCCCAGGCGGCCAGGCCCGGCAGCGCAACCGTCGCCGCACCCCACAGAAACGGGATCAGGCCGGCGAGGGCCAGCAGCATCGGGGTGGCAGGGGGGCGCGTCTCGGTCACGGGCTCTCGCGTCGGTTGCGGACCGGCGCCGGTATAGGCGGCCCGGCCGGGGAGGGAAAGGGCCGCGTGCCGTCCCGCGGGGGCCAAGATCGTTCGAACGATCTTGGCAAGGATTTTCGAAAATCCTTGCCCGCTCCGGGGTCGGGCGATGCGCGGCGGGCCGGATGGGCGCATGCCGGGCAGGATGTGCAGCGGTTGGCCGCCCAAGGGGGCGAACCAGCCGGGGAGGCGACGGGCCCCGCGCCTTTCTGCGGGGGACAAGATCGTTCGAACGATCTTGGCAAGGATTTTCGAAAATCCTTGCCTGCTCCGGGGCCAGGCCGCGCGCGCCCCGGCCAGCGGGGGGCTACATCCATGGGATTAGGATGCACACCGATCCCCTGCGAGGGATCGGAGGGGGGCTCAGGCTGGGACGCGCAGGACGCGCGGCACCTTGAACTCGACCGACTCCACCGCCGTCGTCACCTCTTCGACCGTCACGTCGAAGCGGGCGCGGAAGGCGTCGATCACCTCGTCCACGAGGACTTCGGGCGCCGAGGCCCCGGCTGTGACGCCGACCGAGGCGATGCCTTCCAACGCGCGCCAATCGATCTCGGACGCCCTCTGCACCAGTTGCGCATAGGCGCAGCCCGCGCGCGCGCCCACCTCCACCAGCCGCTTGGAGTTGGACGAGTTCGGGGCCCCCACCACCAGCAGGGCATCCGCCTTGGGCGCCATCGCCTTCACCGCCTCCTGGCGGTTGGTGGTGGCATAGCAGATGTCCTCCTTATGGGGTCCCACGATGGCGGGGAACCTTGCCTTGAGCGCAGCGACGATGTCGGCGGTGTCGTCGACGCTGAGCGTGGTTTGAGTGATGAAGGCGAGCTTCTCCGCGTCGCGGGGGGCCAATGCCGCGACGTCGGCCACCGTCTCCACGAGCAGGACCTCGCCTTCGGGGAGCTGGCCCATGGTCCCCAGGGTCTCGGGGTGTCCGGCATGGCCGATCATGACCATCTGAAGGCCGTTCGCGTGGTGCCGCTCGGCCTCGATATGCACCTTGGAGACCAGGGGGCAGGTCGCGTCGACGAACACCAGCTCGCGCCGCCGTGCCTCGGCCGGCACCGCCTTGGGCACGCCATGGGCGGAAAAGATCACCGGGCGGTCGTCGGGGGCCTCGTCCAGCTCTTCGACGAACACGGCGCCCTTGGCCCGCAGGCCGTCGACCACATAGCGGTTGTGGACGATCTCGTGCCGGACATAGACCGGAGCGCCCCATTTTTCGAGCGCCATCTCCACAATCTTGATCGCCCGGTCGACGCCGGCGCAGAACCCGCGGGGCGCGGCGAGGTAGAGGGTCAGGGGCGGCTTGGTCGCGGACGGGGACATGGACGGGCTCCGGGCGGGGTCGCGTCCCAGAGGTAGGCGGTCGGCGCGCCGCCGTCCACCCTCGGGCCCCGCGCCCTCTTGACCCTCCCGCGCGGGAAGCGACCACATGCCGATGCGACGGACCGACAAAGGAGGACGCGATGAACGTGCGATGGCTGGGCGCGGCGGCGCTGGCGGGTGCCGTAGCGGTGGCAGGCGGGCTGTGGCTCTCTGGGCAGGACGCGCGGGCGGCCGGACTCTTTCCCTACCGGGACGCGGCGGCGGTGGCTCGCGGGGCCGAGGTCTATGCTGAGTATTGCGCCAGTTGCCACGGCGCCGACCTGGAGGGTGAACCGAACTGGCGCGACCGCAACCCGGACGGCACGATGCCGGCCCCGCCTCACGACGAGACCGGCCACACCTGGCACCACCCCGACGTGCAGCTCTTTGCGATCACCAAGCAGGGGATCGAGGCGATCGTGGGCGGGGATTATCGCAGCTCCATGATCGGTTTCGGCGACGTTCTGAGCGACACCGAGATCCTGGAGGTTCTGGGTTATATCAAGAGCACCTGGCCCGAAGAGATCCAAGAGCGGCACGACGCTCTGAACCGCGCGACCGCGCCGTAGGCTCCGACAGTGGCGTGGGCCTGCGAGCCCACCCCGCGAGGGTGGGTCAGGGGCGCGCGCGGCGACCATGCCGGACCGTGGGCGGGAGTTGGCCGTGACAGGATCCGCTGAGAGAGTGAAGCGCGGCGCCGCCCCGTGGGCGCGGGACCGCGGTGCCCAGCGTGCCGCCGGGCGGGGCGTGGGGGTTGAGCGAGCCGCGACTGGGGGTGAACCTCCCTTGCCGAGACAGCGGGCAGCGCCTTTCCGCCGGGGCGCTGTCGAGCGGCGCGCGGCGGTCGAGAGAGCCCGCAAGGTCGCGATGACGGCACCGGTCATGGCCAAAAAACGCCGCCGCGGGCGTGCGGGACGGCGCTGACCGGGCGGGGGTCGGACGGCGCAGGGGTCCAAATGCTGGGCGGTGAGGTTGTGGGGCCGCGGCCGGAAACTGACTGAGACAGACGTCCGCTGAGCGACAGGCACGGCGCTGTTCGGTGGCAACGTGGGAAGCGTGCCGCCCCCGGAAGAGTTGCACGCCGCTGCCCGGGGTGCCGCCGTGCGGACTGGCTGGGCCGCGGGATGCGCTGGGGCTTCACGGGGTCGAACCTCCCCATCGAGAGCGAAGGGGGCAGCGCCGTCCCGCCGGGGCATGGGCGAGCGGCGCGGTGCGGTCCCCTCAGCAGCCTCCAGGGTCGGAGCGGCGGCGCCATCCTCGCTAGACGCGCCGCTCCCAGGGATGCGGGACGGCACTGCCCGGCGGGACGGCGTCAGAGCCGGAGCGGCGATGATCGGTGTCGGGTCGGGGATGCGCAGGAGAGGGACTGCGTCGGGCTGGCGGCGGGGTGCGTGCCTCGGCGCGGGTGCGGGGGGCGTCCCGCCGCCCCAAGGCGGCCCGCATCATCCGCCCGAAACCGAGGCGGTCAAGAGGGCCAGCGCCAGGTAGCGGCCGGTCTTGGCCACCGCGACGAGCGCGAGGAAGACGGCGAAGGGGGTGCGCATGACGCCCGCCACCACGGTCAGGCCGTCGCCGAAGGGCGCCCAGCTCAAGAGCAGGCTCCACACCCCCCAACGGCGGAACCACGCCTGCGACCGGTCGAGCTGGGCCTCGGTCAGGGGGAACCAGCGGCGGTGCCGGAACCGCTCGAGTCCCGCGCCGAGGGCGTAGTTGACGCAAGAGCCCAGCGTGTTGCCGATGCTGGCCACGGCGATGAGCCACCACAGCGGCACTTCGCCGGCGATCTGGATCGCGGCAAAGACGATTTCGGATTGGAACGGCAGGATCGTCGCCGCGCCAAAGGCGGCGGCGAACATGGCCAGCAGTGCGCCGGGCCCATCCCCCATCGGTGGGCCCGGCCCCCGATCAGCTTCCTGCGGCGCGGACGTCCTCGCGGTCGCGCTCGCGCGCGGACTGGGTGCGCGTCGAGTCCTCGCGCGGCGGCCGTCCGATGACCTCCTTCAACTCTTCGAGTTCGATGAAGTTGTCGGCCTGGCGGCGCAGTTCGTCGGCGATCATCGGCGGCTGGCTGCGGATGGTCGACACCACCGACACCCGGACGCCGGCGCGTTGCAACGCCTCGACCAGGGGCCGGAAGTCGCCGTCGCCGGAGAACAGCACGATGTGGTCGACCCGGGGCGCCAGCTCCATGGCATCGACGCAGAGTTCGATGTCCATGTTGCCCTTGACCTTACGGCGGCCCTGGTTGTCGGTGTATTCCTTGGCCGGCTTGGTGACCATGGAAAAGCCGTTGTAGTGCAGCCAGTCCACCAGCGGACGGATCGGGGAGTAGTCGTCGTTTTCCAGCAAAGCGGTGTAGTAGAACGCCCGCAAGAGCTTGCCCCGGCGCATGAACTCTTGTCTGAGGAGTTTATAATCGATGTCGAACCCGAGCGCTTTGGCCGCGGCGTACAGGTTCGACCCGTCTATGAACAGCGCAAGCCGTTCGTCCCGGTAGAACATGGAAAATCGTTCCTTTCAATTCTCTGTCGCCGAAACCCGTGAGTGAGCGGGAAAAATCAACGGCGCACGCCCCAATTAACTAGGACTTTTTTTCTATGGCGCAATATCGGACTGAACCGGTGCCCCCACGTGAAGTGTTCATCGCTTTGGGTGGCAATGCAACGATTCAAGGCACAACTCTGACAGAGGTGCTGAATTCCGCTGTAACTGCGCTGGATTGCGCCGACCTGCGGCTGGTCGCCGCATCCAGGTTGTATCGCACCCCGGCCTTTCCCGCGGGCAGCGGTCCCGACTACGTCAACGGCGCGGCGCGGTTCGCGACGACGGTGTCGCCGCAGGCGGTTCTGGACCGGCTGCACGAGGTCGAGGCGCGGTTCTGGCGGCGGCGCGACCAGCGATGGGGCGCGCGCACGCTGGACCTGGACCTGCTGGCGGTGGGCGACGCGGTGATCCCGGATCGCGCGACCTACGACCGCTGGCGCGCCCTGCCGCCCGACCGCCAGGCCGCCGAGGCGCCCGACCGGTTGATCCTGCCGCACCCGCGGATGCAGGACCGCGCCTTCGTCCTCGTGCCCCTGGCCGAGATCGCGCCGGACTGGACCCACCCGGTGGACGGACGCACCCCGGGGCAGATGCTGGCGGCGCTGCCCGAGGACGCCACCGAAGGGATCCGGCCGCTGCCCTGACTTTCACCTTGTCAAGCCCTTTTGGGCGGCTTAAATACTGGGTTTCCGGCCCCCGATATTGGAGTGTCCCATGGCCCGCGTGACGGTCGAAGATTGCGTCGATAAGGTTCCCAACCGATTTGAGCTGGTCATGCTGGCTGCGCACCGGGCGCGCGAGATCACGGCGGGGTCGCCGCCGACGGTCGACCGCGACAACGACAAGAACCCGGTCGTGTCGCTGCGCGAGATCGCCGAAGAGACCCAACTGGCCGACGATCTGCGCGAGCGGATGATCGAGAGCCACCAGACCCAGATCGAGGTGGACGAGCCCGAGGACGACGATATGGCGCTCCTCATGGGCGCCGAGCAGGACAAGCCGACGGACGACGACATGTCCGAAGAAAAGCTCTTGCGCCAACTGATGCAGGCCCAGGGTCAGCCCTGAGGCCACGACCCGGCGGGGAACGGGCGGGATGGACGATCTCGACAAATTGCTCGCCCGGGTCCGCAGCTACAACCCGCACACCGACGCTGACCTGATTGCGCGCGCCTTCGACTACGGGCGCGCGATGCATGAGGGCCAGTTCCGCCGCTCAGGCGAGCCCTATTTCACGCATCCCATGGCGGTCGCGGGGATCCTGTCCGAGCAACAGCTCGACGATTCCACGCTGGTGACCGCGCTTCTGCACGACACCATTGAGGATACTAAGTCCACCTATGGCGAAATCGCGCGCCGCTTTGGCAGCGAGGTCGCGGAACTGGTGGACGGGGTGACCAAGCTCACCAATCTGCAACTCTCCTCGACCGAGACCAAGCAGGCCGAGAACTTTCGCAAGCTGTTCATGGCGATGGCCAAGGACATGCGGGTGATCCTGGTCAAGCTCGCCGACCGTCTGCACAACATGCGCACGATCAAGGCGATGAGCGAGGACAAGCAGCACAAGAAGGCGCGCGAGACGATGGACATCTATGCCCCGCTCGCCGGGCGCATGGGGATGCAGTCGATCCGCGAAGAGCTGGAGGACCTCGCCTTTCACGTGCTGAACCCCGACGGGCGGTCGTCGATCATGCGCCGCTTCATCACCCTTCAGCGCGAATCGGGCGACGTGATCGACAAGATCACCGGCGATATCCGGGCGGTGCTGGATCGGGCGGGCATCGCCGCCGAGGTACAGGGCCGCGCCAAGAAGCCGTTCTCGATCTGGCGCAAGATGGAGGAAAAGGAGATCGGGTTTTCCCGCCTCTCCGACATCTACGGGTTCCGGGTTGTCTGCGAGACCGAGGCCGAATGCTATGCCATCCTCGGGGCGATCCACCAGCGCTGGCGCGCGGTGCCGGGCCGCTTCAAGGACTATATCAGCCAGCCCAAGTCCAACGGCTATCGCTCGATCCACACCACCGTGTCGGGGCGCGATGGCAAGAGGGTGGAGGTGCAGATCCGCACCCGCCAGATGCACGAGGTGGCCGAGACCGGCGTGGCCGCGCATTGGAGCTATCGCGACGGTCAGCGGGTCCACAACCCCTTTGCCGTCGACCCGGCCAAGTGGATCGCGTCGCTCACCGAACGCTTCGACAGCGCCGAGGACCACGCCGAGTTCCTCGAAGCCGTGAAGCTGGAGATGTATCAGGACCAGGTCTTCTGCTTCACGCCCAAGGGTGAGGTGGTCAAGCTGCCCAAGGGCGCGACGCCACTGGACTTCGCCTACGCGATCCACACCCGGATCGGCGACAGTTGCGTCGGGGCCAAGGTCGATCACATCCGCGTGCCGCTCTGGACCCGGCTCAAGAACGGCCAGTCGGTCGAGATCGTCACCGCCGAGGGGCAGCGGCCGCAGGCTACCTGGATCGACATCGCCGTTACCGGTCGCGCCAAGACGGCGATCCGCAAGTCGCTGCGCGAGGAGGACCGCTCGCGCTTCATCCGCTTGGGGTTGGAGCTGGCGCGCGTGGCCTTCGACCAGGCGGGCAAGCGGATGTCGGACAAGGCCCTGACCGCGGCCGCCAAACAGCTGGGCCTCAAGGCCTCGGACGAGTTGCTGGCGCGGCTGGGGGCGGCCGAGATGACCACCCGCGAGGTCATGCGCACGCTCTATCCCGAATTGGCCCATGCGCGCGAAGAAGAGATCGATGCCAGCAAGGCGGTCGTCGGTCTGCTGCCGGATCAGGCGTATCACCGGGGCGATTGCTGTCAGCCCGTTCCGGGCGAGCGAATCGTCGGCATCACCGACCGGGGCAAGGGCGTGCGCGTCCACGCCATCGACTGCGACGCTCTGGTCGATGTCGAGGATCATCCCGAGCGCTGGGTCGACATCGCCTGGCATGCCGGCACGCATCCGCCGATCCACAGCGTCAGCTTCGATCTGACTATGGCCAACGGCGCAGGCGTCCTGGGCCGCATCTGCACCTTGATCGGCGAGCAGAAGGCCAACATCTCGGATCTGCGGATAATCGACAAAAAACCGGATTTTTGGCGCCTTATCATCGACGTGGATTTGCGCGACATCGAACATCTGCATACGTTGCGTCTGGCGCTGGAGGCCGACAGCGACGTCGCGACGGTTGACAGATACCGCGCGCCGGCCAGAGGTCGGCAGGCAGCGGAGTGAGGTGGGGAAACGGTGTTCAAGCGGCGGACGCAACGCCCGGTTGTGGCGCGGATGGCGCGCTGGTTCTGGCCCCGGGGCGGCTGGGCCCGTGCGCTACGATATATGGCCTATCGCCTGCGCCGCCTGCCCGATCCCGCGCACAAGATCAGCCGGGGCATCGCCGCGGGCGTCTTTACCAGCTTCACCCCCCTTTTCGGACTGCATTTTCTGATCGCCGCCGGGTTGGCCTGGCTGATGCGGGGCAACGTCCTGGCGGCGCTGCTGGCCACCTTCGTCGGCAATCCGCTCACGTTTCCGGTGATCGCCGGGGTGTCGGTCGAACTGGGCTCGCGCATCCTGGGCATGGATCACGGGCTGCCGCTGCATCAGACATTCGCGGCGTTCAGCCAGGTGTCGGTCGAGCTGTGGTTCAATCTCAAGGCGATGTTCACCGATTCGCATACCGACTGGGTGCGCTTCGGCCACTTCATGGGGTACGTGTTCCTGCCCTATCTGGTGGGCGGCTTGATCCCGGGGATCGTCGCCGCCTGCCTGGCCTATGTGGCATCGCGCCCGATCATCGGCGCGTATCAGAAGGCACGCATCAAACGGCTGAAGAATCGCTTCGCCAAGCGGCGGGCGGGCCAACCTGCGCCGCGCCCTTCCGGCGTGGCCAAACCGGCAGGAGGAGGCGGCGGGCATGGCTGAGACGGAACGGCTGAGGCTGGGGGTCAACATCGACCACGTGGCGACGGTGCGCAACGCCCGGGGCGGCGACACGCCAGACCCCCTGCGCGCCGCGCGCCTGGCCGAGGAGGCGGGCGCCGACGGCATCACCGCGCATCTGCGCGAGGACCGCCGCCACATCTCGGACGCCGACATCGAGGGGCTGATGGCGACCCTCAACGTGCCCTTGAACTTCGAGATGGCGGCGACGGACGAGATGCAGGCCATCGCGCTGCGCCACCGTCCGCACGCCGTCTGCATCGTGCCAGAGCGGCGGGAGGAGCGCACCACCGAGGGGGGCCTGGAGGTCGCGCGCGAGGAAAACCGCCTGGCCCACTTCATCGCCCCACTGGCCGAAGCGGGGTGCCGGGTGTCGATCTTCATCGCCGCCGACCGCCGCCAGATCGAGGCGGCGCACCGCATCGGCGCCCAGGTGGTCGAGCTGCACACCGGCGCCTATTGCGACGCCCACGCCGAGGGACGGTTTCAGGAGCGGGACGACGAGCTGGAGCGCCTGCGCGAGATGGCGACCTTCGGCCACTCCTTGGGGCTGGAGGTCCACGCCGGCCATGGCCTGACCTACGAGACGGTGCCGCCGGTCGCCGCCTTCCCCGAGGTGCGCGAACTGAACATCGGGCACTTCCTCGTGGGCGAGGCGATCTTTCGCGGCCTGACCCCCGCCATCGCCGAGATGCGGCGGCTCATGGACGCCGCCCGCGGCTGATCGCTCCTTCCCCCCTGCGACGGATTGTCCGAAACCTTCCCCCCGGGGGTCCGCGTTGAGGGTGTGAAATCGCCAAGTGCGAAAGGAGTATGTTATGAGTGAAGAGAAAAAAGTCGAAAAGCTGCACAGCTACCTGGTCGACAGCCGCGACGGCTACGAAGCCGCCGCCGAGCGTCTCGACAACCCCGCGCAGAAAACGATCCTGGAGCGGCTGAAGGGCGAACGCGCCGAGTTCGCTGCTGCCATCCGCACCGCGTTCTCGCGCAAGGACGTGGACCTTGAGGCTGACGGGTCGATCCTGGCTTCGATGCACCGCGCCTATCTCGGCGTGAAGGACGCAGTGACCGGAGGCGACGAGCAGCTCTTCGCCGAGATCCTCCGCGGCGAGCTGAAGCTGCGCGAGGTCTACGACGAGGTGCTCGCCGAGGTGAAGGACCACCGCGACTGGTCGTTCCTCAAGGAGCAACGCGAGACCATCGACCGCGAGATCGCGCAGATTCAGACGGAGAAGCGCCTGGCGGCGTAAGTCCATTACACAAGAGTTCGATATCGGGCCGCCCCTTTGGGCGGCCCGTCTTCGTATGAGGGCAGGCCCCCTGCGCAAAGCCGCGCGGCCGCCGACCCGCGGGGTGGCGGTCCTAACCTTCGAGCGGCGCGGTTTATGGCCGCCGTGGTAGCTCTACCTTAGAGTTCCGCACTGACGTCAGCCAACCGCCGCCCCGGGGGGGCGGGTCGGCGGTCGCGCGGCGGGCTGACGCCCTTGTTCCGCGCGGGGTGGCGCTCCGGCGTGGGTGCGGGCAGAGGATGGCCCTCGCCCCGTTCTCCCGGCAGCCGCCTCCCACCTTCCCTTGCCGCCCCGGCCGCTCTACACCGGTCGCATGATCCTGGGCATCGGCACCGACCTGGCCAATATCGAGCGGATTCAGCGTACGCTCGACCGGTTCGGCGACCGGTTCCGCAACCGCGTCTTCACCGAGACCGAGCAAAGCAAGGCAGAACGCCGGGCCGACACCCCCGGCACCTATGCCAAGCGCTGGGCGGCCAAGGAGGCGTGCTCCAAGGCGTTGGGGACAGGGCTGAGGATGGGCATCGCGTGGAAGGATATGTCGGTCACAAACCTCGCCACCGGGCAGCCGCAGATGCACGTCACCGGCTGGGCGGCCGAGCGCCTGGCGCAGATGACGCCCCCCGGACACCGTGCTGTGATCCACGTCACGCTGACCGACGACCATCCCTGGGCGCAGGCCTTCGTGGTGATCGAGGCGCGCCCCGAGCGCGCCCCGCCGCCGCCTTGACTCCCCGACGCGTGCCAACCATGTAGCCTCAATCCCGATGGGACGGGGGCGACAGGCGAGGGGCGGAATGGCGGGCAGGGCGGAGAAGAAGGACGGCATCTTCGAGACGGTCAAAACCATCGTCTACGCGCTGCTGATCGCCGGTGTGTTCCGCACCCTGTTCTTTCAGCCGTTCTGGATCCCCTCGGGCAGCATGAAGGACACGCTGCTCGTCGGCGACTTCTTGTTCGTCAACAAGATGGCCTATGGCTATTCCCAGTACTCCTGTCCGTTCTCGCTGTGCACCTTCATCGACGGGCGCTGGTTCGGCTCGGAACCCGAGCGCGGCGACGTCGTGGTGTTCCGCCACCCGGTCGCCGGCACCGACTTTATCAAGCGGCTGATCGGGATGCCGGGCGACACCGTGCAGCTGCGCTCCGGCGTCCTCTACATCAACGGGAATGAGGCCCCGCAGGAGCCCGCGGGCACCTTTGTCGAGGCGTTCGAGAAGCAGGGGCCGCTGGGCAACCTGCCGCAATGCGAGAACGCGGGCGTGGGCCTCGGCGCCGACTGCGTGAAGTCGCGGTTCATCGAAACGCTGCCCGGCGGCACCTCCCACGCGATCCTGAACATCCGGTCGTCGCGGCTGGACGACACGCCCGTCTACACCGTCCCCGAGGGGCACTACTTCTTCATGGGCGACAACCGCGACAACTCCACCGACAGCCGGGTCAGCCAGAACGCCATGGGCGTCGGCTTCGTGCCCTTCGAGAACCTGATCGGGCGGGCGGATCGCGTGATCTTTTCCTCCTCCGGGCGGTCGATGCTGTTCTTCTGGACCTGGCGGGGCGACCGCTTCTACGAGAAGATCGTGTGAGGCTGTCGGCCGAGCAAGCCGCCTTTGCCGCCCGGCTGGGCCACGAGTTTGCCGACCCCGCGCTGCTGATCCGGGCGTTGACCCATGGGTCGATGGCCACCGACGCCCGCCCCGACAACCAACGGCTCGAGTTCCTGGGCGACCGGGTCCTGGGCCTGGTCATCGCCGAGGCGCTCTTGGAGGCCGACGCCGACGCCGCCGAGGGGCAACTCGCCCCGCGCCTGAACGCGCTGGTGCGCAAGGAGACCTGTGCCGAGGTGGCCGAGGCCGTGGGCCTGGGAGACGTGCTGCGCCTGGGCCGCTCCGAGATGCTGTCGGGCGGGCGGCGCAAGCAGGCGCTTCTCGGCGACGGGATGGAGGCGGTGATCGCGGCGGTCTATCGCGACGGCGGCTTCCCGGCGGCGCGGGAGGTGATCCTGCGGCTCTGGGCCCGGCGCATCACCACGGTCGACACCGACGCCCGCGACCCCAAGACGGTGCTTCAGGAATGGGCGCAAGGTCGCGGCGCACCGCCGCCGCGCTATGTGCTCGTCGCGCGCAGCGGGCCGGACCACGCGCCGGTCTTCACCATCCGCGCCGAGCTGGAGGACGGGCGGTCGGCCGAGGCCCAGGCGCCCTCCAAGCGCCGGGCCGAACAGGCGGCGGCCGAGGCTCTCCTGGCGGAGTTGGGGGGCGTGCGGTGACGGCCCAGGTCCGCGCGCCGCGGTAGCCCTGGCATCGCCGCCGCTGCTGGGGTAAGCCCTCGTCCTCGGACCCACCGGAGACCCCCATGGCCCAACGCGCCGGTTTCGTCGCCCTGATCGGAGAGCCCAACGCGGGCAAGTCGACCCTGCTGAACGCCATGGTCGGCGCCAAGGTGTCGATCGTGACCCACAAGGTGCAGACCACGCGCGCCCGCATTCGCGGCGTGGCCATCGAGGGCGACAGCCAGATCGTGTTCGTGGACACCCCGGGGCTGTTCCGCCCGCGGCGCAAGCTCGACCGCGCGATGGTGGCCGCGGCCTGGGGCGGGGCGGCGGATGCCGACATCGTGGTGCTGTTGATCGAGGCCCATCGCGGCATCACCGACGGGGTGCGCGCCATCCTGGAGGTCCTGTCGGACCGGGCCGGGACCGCCCCCGTGGCCTTGGCGATCAACAAGATCGACCGGGTGCCGGCCCCTGCGCTGCTGTCGCTGACCAAGGAGATGAACGACCTCCACCCCTTTGCCGAGACGTTCCTGATCTCGGCTGAGAAGGGCGCGGGCGTCGACGACCTGCGCCGCTGGCTGGCGCGGACGCTGCCCGAGGGCCCGTGGCTCTATCCCGAGGACCAGATCGCGGATCTGCCCATGCGGATGCTGGCGGCCGAGACCACGCGCGAAAAGCTGACGCTGAGGCTGCACCAGGAGCTGCCGTATCAACTGACCGTTGAGACCGAGGGATGGCAGACCCGCAAGGACGGGTCGGTGCGCATCGACCAGGTGGTCTATGTGGGCCGCGACGGGCATAAGGGGATCGTGCTGGGCAAGGGCGGCGAGACGATCAAGGCGGTGGGACAGGCCGCGCGCGCCGACCTCGAGGCATTCCTGGGACACAAAGTGCACCTCTTCCTCCAGGTGAAGGTGCGGCCGGGGTGGCAGGACGAGGCCGAGCGCTATCGCGAGATGGGCCTCGACATCCGCGATGGCGGGTGAGATGGGCGGCGATTTTTCGTCGAAAAATCGAAACGATCCTTCGTCGAAGGATCGGGGGCGCGCATGGCACGCTTGACCGCGGATGTCTGGGTGCACGCCTATCTCAGGCGGCTGCAACTGGCGCATATCCCGGCCTATGTCATCGCGCGGGGCGACGGCACGGCGGGGGCGGTGATGGTCAAGGTCGCCACCCTCGACGGCTGTGCCGCACTGTGGCAGCGCAGCGTCGACCCGATGACCGGCGGACGGTCCTGGATGATCCTTTCCGAAGGGCCGGAGCCGCAGGTCGACGCCGCCATCGGGCGGCAACGCAAGGTCGATCCCGACCTCTGGGTGGTCGAGGTCGAGGACCGCGCCGGACGCCACCTGCTGGACGAGCCCGGCCTCAAGGAGTGACCGCGCGATGCTGGAGTGGCGCGACGAAGGGGTGATCCTGGCGGTCCGGCGCCACGGCGAGAGCGCCGCCATCGTCGAGGCTCTGACTCCATCGCGCGGACGCCATGCCGGGGTGGTGCGCGGCGGCGGGGGACGCCGGATGGCGCCGATCCTGCAACCGGGCAGCCAGGTGGCGCTGGCCTGGCGCGCGCGGTTGGAGGACCACCTCGGCGCCTTCACGGTCGAGCCGGTCCGCAGTCGCGCCGGGGTTCTGGACGATCCCCTCGCCGCGGCGGGGCTGGCGGCGGTCACCGCGCTCCTGGTTTTTGCCCTGCCCGAGCGGGAGGCGCAGCCGGACCTCTATGCGCGGACCGTTGCTCTTCTCGATCTTCTGGAGGACGAGAGCGCGTGGCCCCTGGCCTATCTCAGGTGGGAGATGGCGCTCCTGAACGACACCGGCTTCGGCCTCGATCTGACGGCCTGTGCGGTGACGGGCAGCGCCGAGGATCTGGCCCATGTCTCGCCCCGGACCGGGCGGGCGGTGGGCCGGGCGGCGGCCGGGGAGTGGGCCGACCGACTCTTGCCGCTGCCGCCTTGCCTCCTGGGCCAGGGGCCGGCCAGCGCGGCGGAGCTCCTCGACGGGCTCACCGTGACGGGGCACTTCCTCGACCGCTGGCTCGCCCCGGCGCTGGGCGACCGTCCGTTGCCCCCCGCCCGCGCGCGCCTCGTCGCGCGGATGCGGCGCCGGTTCGGTTGAGCGGCGCGGAGCGCTCAGTCCGCTGCGCGCCGGAACACCAGGCGCGGACCCGTTGCATCCGAGAGGATCAGGGTCCCGCCCTGGACCTCGGCCAAGGTGGCGGCCTCCAGCGCGGCGAAGTAGGCCGTCTCGGCCGCCAGGTCGGGACAGGCCCGGCGGGTCGCCGCGATGGGGCCGACGTCGATCCACGGATAGGGCACGCCTTGAGCGGCGGTGAAGGCGTTGCACGGCCCGGTCCCCCGCACCGCCCCTGGCGCGGGAAAGGACAGCGTCGCCTGCATTCCGGCCGGAGCGCCGTCGACTTCGATCAGTCGATAGACCGCGCCCGGATCGGCGTAGGCCGAGATCGTCTCGTCGGGTGTGCAGGCGGCCAGGACGCCCGCCGCCAGGACGGCGGCGCGGGTTCCGATCATCCCTTTGCGGCGATGAAGGCCGCGGCCTCCAGAATCGCGTCGCGGGCAGGGATCATCCGGTGGCCCGCCCGCGCCTCTGTCGGGGCGGGGTCGATGGCCACGCGGAACCCCACGGTGGGGAGCACCGTCCGCACCTCGCGGTCGAACAGTGCCAGAACGCGAAGCATCCAGCCCGGCGCAGTGCCGGTCTTGATCCGCCGGTCGGGATAGGTCTCGGTCAACAGACGCGCGATCTCGGGCATGGTCCAGAAGCTCTCGGCGGCCAGATGCCGGTGGCCGGCCATCGCCGGGGTGTCGAGTGCAGCGAGGTGCAGCGCCGAGACATCGCTCAGGTGCACCACGGGAAAGCCCACGTCGGGCTGCATCGGGTCCTTGGCCGCCATGATCCGCTCGATCACCGCCAGGGACGTGCCGTAGGCGTCGTCCACCGGGCGGCCGAGGACCAGACCGGGGTTGATCGCGATCAGGCTCATGTCCGGGTGCGCCTCGGCGATCTCCCACGCGGCGCGCTCGGCCAGTGTCTTGGACCGCACATAGGCGTTGGCGGTGCGGTGGGCGGGGTCGGTCCAGTCGTCCTCGGTCACCGCGCGGCCCTCGGGGGCGTCGGTGTGCATCACCGCAACCATCGACGACGTCAGCACCACGCGGCCGACCCCCGCCGCCGCTGCGGCCGTGAGTGCGCGGCGGGTCCCGTCGACGGCGGGGCGGATGATCTGGTCCTCGTCCTCTGGCTGCCGCATCGGAAAGGGCGAGGCGGTGTGCATCAGCGTGTCGACGCCAGCCATCGCCGCGTCCCACCCCGCGTCGTCCGCCAGGTCCAGCTCGACGAAGCTGAGCCGCTCCAGCGCCGCGGGATCGTCCAGATGCGGGCGCAGGCCGTCGCGGACGCCGCCGCCGCGCGCCGCCGACCGGAGCGAGCCGCGCACCGTATGACCGGCGTTCAGCAAGTCCAGCGCGATGCGGCGGGCGATGAACCCGGTCACGCCGGTGAGGAGGACGGTCTGGCGCATGGGAGGTCTCCGTTGGGACAGCATCACCCTCAGGTAAGGCTGCGCAGCGCCGGTGCCAACGCCTCCGTCGCGGAACGGCGGACCGCCGCATGCGTTGAGGCGGATGGATGTCCTCGCCGACCTCGCCAATGTCGCGGCCCGCACCGCCGTCGCCGTGGCCGTCGTGATTGCGCTGACGCGGATCGTCGGACTGCGCTCGTTTTCCAAGATGTCGGCCTTCGACTTTGCCGCGACGGTGGCCGTGGGGTCGATCCTCGCCGCGATCGTCACCGATCCGGACGGCGACCTGGCGGTGACGCTGGGGGCGCTGGCGGCGCTGTTCGCGGTGCAGGCGGTGGTGGGCTGGGCACGCCGGGCATCGGGCCGGGTCGAGGCGGCGGTGGACAACCGGCCGCTGATCCTGATGCGGGACGGCGAGATCCTGGAGGACAACCTCACCGCCGGGGGCGTCACGCTCGGCGATCTGAAAGGCAAGCTGCGCGAGGCCAACGCGCTCGACCGGTCCCGCGTGCGCGCCGTGGTGCTGGAGACCACGGGCGACATCAGCGTGCTGCACGGCGACGGCCCGGACGTGGGGTGGCTATTGGAGGGACTGCGCCGGTAGCGAGCCATACCCTTTTTCGGAGTTATGCGGAGGGAGAAGGGCAACGCCGTCGCGCCGTCTCGGGGTTGAGCGGCATCCGACGCTCCCAACAGCATCATTGCCGCGGCGGCTGCCCCATCCTCGCCAGAAGCGCCGCCCCTGGGGGGCGGGACGGCGCTGCCCGGCCTGCGGCCGCGCGGGGCAGGGAAGCTGGGGGAGTCAGGCAGGCCCATTTTCCAGAGCGTGGGAGGCCGTCGCCGCACTGCGCGAGGAGGGTCGCGGCGTCCGGCCGGGGCAGGGTCGGGCGGCGCACAACGGCTCCAAGAGCATCGACGCCGCGACGGCTGCACTGTCCTCGCCAGACGCGCCGCTCCGCCGGAGGCGGGACGGCGTGACCCGGCGTGCGGCCCGGGGGGGCAGGGAGGCTGAGGGGGCCACGCAGGCGGCGTTGTGCGGGGCGCGGGAGGCGGTCGCCTTACCGCCAGAGCAGGGGGCCGCCGTTCCGCCACGGGCAAATGAGGTTGAGCGGCCCGCCCGCTAATCCCGCCCGAACCGGATGAGGAACCGCGCGAACATCGCAACCCAGACGAGGGTGATCACGCCCAGGCCCCGCTCCCACGCGCCGTCGATGCCGGTGGGCAGGAGGAAGAAGATCACCGATCCCACCGCCCAGGTCACCGCGCAGGCGAGGCTGACCCAGCGGTCGCGCGCGCTGTCGCGGCCCAGGTCGCGGGCCATGGCCCAGAACGTCAGAGTGAACAACAGGCCCAGTCCGTAGACGAGGTAGATGTGGATCACCACGCCCTCGTCGTCGGAATCGCCATACTCGTTGCGCGCGCCGATCACCACGACCAACGCGGCGAGCATCGCCAGACACAGGGTGCCCAGCGTCCAGCGCCAGGACTCGCCAGGATGCGCGTGGGCCGCGCCGAGGGCCAGCGCGAAGAGACCTGCGGCATAGCCGTAGAGCGCCACGTCTTGGATGATCTCGTAGCGCCCGGCGGCCAGGTCGCTGACGGTGTCGGCGACCCAGTCGTGGTTCGGCACGACCATGCTGCCGATGACGTTGCCCGCCACCAGGGCGATGCCGCCCAGGATCGCCAGCCACCCCGCGGCGGACAGAAGTTCGGGGGCGGTCCGGGGCTCCCACGGGCGGGGGTCGGTCGGCATGGGCAGCTCCTCTGGCGGTGTTGGAGGGGAACCGGCGCCGCCCGCGGCCGGTTCCCCGCCGCCTCAGACCAGGAGCCGTCGGGCGATGACCTGCGCCTGGATCTCGGCCGCGCCCTCGAAGATGTTGAGGATCCGCGCGTCGCACAGCACCCGGCTGATCGCGTATTCCAGGGCAAAGCCGTTGCCGCCGTGGATCTGCAACCCGTTGTCGGCGGCGGCCCAGGCGACGCGGGCGCCCAGGAGCTTGGCCATCCCCGCCTCCAGGTCGCAGCGGCGGCCCTCGTCCTTTTCCTGCGCCGAGAAGTAGGTGAGCTGACGGGCGATCATGATCTCGACCGCCATCATCGCCAGCTTGCCCGACACGCGGGGGAACGCGATGAGCGCCTTGCCGAACTGCTTGCGGTCCTCGGCATAGCGCATGGCGATGTCGAGCGCGGACTGCGCCACGCCGATGGCGCGGGCGGCGGTCTGGATGCGAGCGGACTCGAAGGTCTCCATCAGTTGCTTGAAGCCGCGCCCCTCCTCGCCGCCCAGCAGGTTCTCGGCCTTGACCTCGAACCCGTCGAAGGCCAGCTCGTATTCCTTCATCCCGCGATAGCCCAGCACCTCGATCTCGCCCCCGGACATGCCGGGGGTGGGGAACGGATCGTCGTCGGTGCCCGGCGTCTTCTCCGCCAGGAACATGGACAGGCCCCGGTAGTCGTCTGTTTCGGGGTCGGTCCGGGCGAGGAGCGTCATCACCTGGGTCCGCGCGGCGTGGGTGATCCAGGTCTTGTTCCCGGTGATGCGATAGATCTCGCCGTCCTTGACCGCGCGGGTCCTCAGCGCACCCAGGTCGGAGCCGGTGTTGGGCTCGGTAAAGACCGCTGTGGGCAGGATCTCGCCCGAGGCGAGGCCGGGCAGCCAGCGCTGCTTCTGCTCCTCGGTGCCGCCGCAGAGGATCAGCTCGGCCGCGATCTCGGACCGTGTGCCGAGCGAGCCGACCCCGATGTAGCCGCGGCTCAACTCCTCGCTGACCACGCACATCGACGCCTTCGACAGGCCATAGCCGCCGTAGTTCTCGGGGATGGTCAGGCCGAAGACACCCATCTCGGCCATTTCCGAGACGATCTCCATCGGGATCAGTGCGTCCTTGAGGTGCCAGTCGTGGGCGTGGGGCTCGACCTTGTCGACGGCGAAGCGGCGAAACTGCTCGCGGATCATCTCCAGCTCTTCGTCGAGGCCGGACTTGCCCACGGTGACGTTGGCCGACTGCTCGCGCATCAGCACCACGAGGCGAGTGCGCGCCGCTTGCGTGTTGCCCGATTGGGTCAGCGTCATGACCTCGGGGGCCATAAGGCCGCGCATCTGATCTTGGGTCAGGCCGATGTCCTGGAGGCGCACGATCTCGCCTTGGCTCATCGGGATGCCGCCGTAGATCTGCCACAGGTATTCGCCGAAGCCGATTTGCAGGATCAACTGCTCGACCTCGCCCAGGTCGCCCGCGGCGTCGATCCGCTCGGCCCAGCCGTGGAGCTGGCGCAGCGCCTGGGCATAGGTCGCCAGCCAGGCCAACCCGTGGGCCGCGGTCTGTTCCGCCTCCAGCTTGGCCCCCGCGACCCGGCCCCCCTCGACCACTTTGTCCGCCACCGCGGCCCGGGCGGCCTCCAGCACGGTGTCGACCGGGCCCAGCGCCCCTGCGCACAAGTCCAGTAGGTCGGGCAGCACGGTGGGCGCGGCTCCGTCGAGGGTGAGGTCCTGTCCGTCGTGGGGCATCGGGCGTCTCCGTCATTCTGCGCGTGCGAACATCTAGGTCGCACCGGCAGCATGCGCAAGAAGATTTCGCCGCAGGGCATGTCTGCGCATGAATATGATATATGCATTTGCGGCTGCGGGGCAGCCCGGGGTGGGGTATAGCGCGGGAATGGACGGATGGACCATTTGGGCGATTGCCGCAGCCATCGGGCTCTTGGCGGGGTTCGTGAAGGGCACGGTGGGGTTCGCCATGCCCATGGTGATGATCTCGGGGCTGGGATCGGTCCTGTCGCCCGAGATCGCCCTGGCCGCGCTGATCCTGCCGACGCTGGTGAGCAACCTCTGGCAGGCGCTGCGCGGGGGGCTGGCGGCGGCGATGGGCGCGGCCGCCGAGCACTGGCGCTACATCGGCATCGTGCTGGTCTTCATCGCGCTGAGCGCGCAGCTGGTCACGCGACTGCCCGCGCAGGCGCTGTTTCTCGCGCTGGGGATCCCGGTGACGCTGTTCGCGGTCCTGCAACTGGCGGGCTGGCGGCTGCGGCTGACAGCCCAGCGGGCGCGGCGCCGGGCCGAGATCGTCATCGCCGCGGTGGCCGGTGTCATCGGCGGCATGACCGGCGTGTGGGGGCCGCCGACGGTTCTGTATCTGACCGCGCTGGAGACGCCCAAGCGGCGGGCGATGCAGGTTCAGGGGGTGGTCTACGGCGCCGGGGCGGTGATGTTGACCTTGGCGCATGTGCAGTCGGGCGTCCTCAATGCCCAGACGCTGCCGCTATCGCTGGGGATGCTCGTCCCGGCGCTGGCGGGGCTGGCGCTGGGCTTTGCCGTGCAGGACCGGTTGGACCAGGAGAAGTTCCGCCGCGCCACGCTGGCGGTCCTGGTGATCGCGGGCCTGAACTTGATCCGTCGGGGTGTGCTAGGCTGAGCCCACCGCCGAAGGAGGACCGCCATGCTTCGCCGCCTCTGTCTCTGCCTGTGCCTGGCCGGGTGCGGCCTGCCGTCCGACATCGTCGGGCCGGTCGATCCCGGCCCGAACCCCGCGCCGTCCGGCCCCTGCCCGACGCCCGAGGATCCGGCGATACCGGTCCCTGCGCGCTGTCTGTGATCGGGTCCGCGAGCCGCGGGCCAGCGGATTTGCCGAGCGCTTGCGCCTAGCGCAGAGGGTGGGTCGTCCCGCTGCGGCGGGTTGGCGCGGTGCGCACCGGTCTCACGCGCCTTAACGCCCCGGCGGCTGCACATCCTTCGCCAAAAGCGCCGCCCCCCCGGGGGGGCTGCCCGGGTCTGTGGCCGGGGGGGCAGGGGGCATCCTGGGGTCGGCATGTCGCGTAAGCGCCGAAGGCGGCCGCAGCGCTTCGCAAAGCGGGGCAGCGGAGCCGAGACGGTCGAGGGGCTGGCCGTCCCGGTCAGCGGTGGCGGGGGTGGGGGCGCTTTACCCGATGGTGACCGCTCGCACGTCGTCGTCGATATGCGCCTCGTATTGCGAGAAGTTGTCCGAGAACATCTGCACCAGCTTCTCGGCCTGGGCATCGTAGGCGGCCGAATCGTCCCACGTCCGCCGCGGGTCGAGCAGAATGTCGGGCACCCCACCCACCGTCGTCGGCACCTCGAAGCCGAAGTTGCGGTCCTTGCGGAACGGGGCCTGCGCCAGGCTGCCGTCGAGCGCGGCGGTCAGCAGGGCGCGCGTGGCCTTGATCGGCATCCGGCTGCCGGTGCCGTAGGCGCCGCCGGTCCAGCCGGTGTTGACCAGCCAGCAGGTTGCGCCGTGCTTGGCGATCTTCTCCTTCAGCAGTTGGCCATAGACCTCGGGCCGCCGCGGCATGAACGGCGCGCCGAAGCAGGTGGAGAAGGTCGGCTGCGGCTCTGTCACGCCGCGCTCGGTCCCGGCGACCTTGGAGGTGAAGCCGGACAGGAAGTGATACATCGCCTGCGCCGGGGTCAGCCGCGCAATGGGCGGCAGCACGCCGAAGGCGTCGCAGGTCAGCATGATGATGTTCTTAGGGTGGCCGCCCAGCGCCAGGGGCGAGGCATTGGAGATGTAGTGCAGCGGATAGGCGCAGCGCATGTTCGGCGTCAGGCTGTCGTCCTCGAAGTCCAGCGCCCGCGTCTCCGCGTCATAGACCATGTTCTCGATCACGGTCGCGAACTTCTGCGTCGTGGCATAGATCTCGGGCTCGGCCTCGGCCGAGAGCGAGATGGTCTTGGCATAGCAGCCGCCCTCGAAGTTGAAGGTGCCGCGCTCGGACCAGCCGTGTTCGTCGTCGCCGATCAGGACGCGCGCGGGGTCGGCCGACAGCGTGGTCTTGCCGGTGCCCGAGAGGCCGAAGAAGACGGCGGTGTCCACCGGATTTCCCGGCGCATGGTTGGCGGAGCAGTGCATCGGCATGATGCCCTTTTCCGGCAGGATGTAGTTCAGAAGGGTGAACACCGATTTCTTGTTCTCGCCGGCATATTCGGTGCCGCCGATGAGGATCGTCTTTTCTTCGAAGTTCAGCGCGATGATGGTCTCGGAGCGGCAGCCATGCGCCTCGGGATCGGCCTTGAACGAGGGGCAGTTGATGATGGTGAAGTCCGGCGCGAACTCGTCCAGCGCGGCGCGCTCGGGACGGCGCAGCAGGTGCCGGATGAACAGACCGTGCCACGCCAACTCGGTGATCACGCGTACGTCCAGGCGGTGCGCCGGATCGGCGCCGCCAAAGAGATCCTGCACGACGTAGTCGCGCCCCTTCATATGCTCCAGCATCGCCGACTTCAGGCGGGCAAAGGCGTCGGGGTCCATCGGCGGGTTGTTCTCCCACCAGATCGACTCGGCCACGCCGGGCGTGCGGACCACGAACTTGTCCTTGGGCGACCGGCCGGTGTGCTTGCCCGTGGTGACGAGCAGGGTGCCGCCCTTGCCCAAACGGCCCTCGCCGCGGCTGAGAGCCAGCTCCACCAGGTCGGGCTCCATCAGGTTATAGTGGACCTGACCGAGGCCGGTGATGCCCTGATCTTCCAAACGCATGTTGGGATTGACTCGACCTGTGCTCATGGGGCTGCTCCTTGCGGCCCGCGCCGGCCGCGTCGTTCCATAGACCCGCCCCGGGCGGGCGGCGCAGCGCAGGATACCGCACCGCGCGCCGTCTGTAACATGCCGGAATTAGGCGTAAACAGGTCAGTTGGGCACAGTTAGCGCAACCGCCGTCGGTTTAGCGCAATCATCTTGCGCGGGGCCGCGACGGGCGCCGCCGCCGCGGGGACTGAGGCAAATTAGCCATTCCTTAGAAATTTTCATGGCAAATGAGGCGAGTGAACGCGGACGATTCGCGATTGATGTTGATTCCCCGAGGCGGAGGCAGGAGAGTATGCGGAAAACAAACCAAAAAACGCAGGCAGATTTCGGGTAGCAGAAGGACATCCTGACCATGTCGAGGATCGCATTGGTGGATGACGACAGGAATATCCTGACGTCAGTTTCGATGACTCTTGAGGCCGAAGGCTTCGAGGTGGAGACCTACAACGACGGACAACAGGCGCTCGACGCCTTCAACCGCAAGCTGCCGGACATGGCGGTGTTCGACATCAAGATGCCGCGGATGGACGGCATGGACCTGCTCCAGCGGGTGCGGCAGAAGACGTCGATGCCGGTGATCTTTCTCACCTCCAAGGACGACGAGATCGACGAGGTCTTGGGCCTGCGCATGGGCGCCGACGACTACGTGAAGAAGCCGTTTTCCCAGCGCCTGCTGGTCGAACGCATCCGCGCCATCCTGCGCCGCCAGGAGGTGCTGTCGGGCGAAGAGATGACCGAGGCCGAGCAGAGCCAGGTCATGGTCCGCGGCGCGCTGGAGATGGACCCCGCCCGCCACGCCGTGAAGTGGCGCGACAAGGACGTGTCGCTGACGGTGACCGAGTTCCTGCTGCTCCAGGCGCTGGCCCAGCGGCCGGGCTTCGTCAAGAGCCGCGATCAGTTGATGGATGTCGCCTACGACGACCAGGTCTATGTGGACGACCGCACCATCGACAGCCACATTAAGCGGCTGCGCAAGAAGATGCGATCTGTCGACCCGGACTTCTCGGCGATCGAGACGCTCTACGGCATCGGCTACCGCTACAACGAAGAGTAGGCACCGATGGCGATGGCGTCGGGGATCGGACCGGAGGACGGACGCCAGGACCGGGGCGTGGTGCTCGGCGAGGACTGGGTCGGGACCGAGGCCACGGCGGACCGGGCGATGCGCGCCCAGCATGGGCGGCGCGGTCTGATTTCGATCAACCGCTCGCCGCTGGCGCGCAAGATCATCACCTTCAACCTCCTGGCGATGCTGATGCTGGTGGCGGGGGTGCTGTATCTCAACCCGTTCCGCGACAGCCTGGTGTTCCAGCGCGAGTCTGCGCTGGTCACCGAGGCGCAACTCGTCGCCAACGTGTTCGAGGCCCGCGACCCTGCCACTGGAACCGCCGACGCGCCCTTGCGAGCGCTGCCCTTGGCAGGCGGGACGCGGGCGTTTCTGTTCGACGAGACCGGAGCGCTCGTGGCCAGCGCCGTGGGCGAGGGGCGCGACATGCCGGTCCGCGGGCTGGAGCGCGACGAGCGCTCGACCGTCATCACCGACTTTCTCAACCGGGTGTGGAGCACGGTCGCGCGCAACGTCGCCGTGGGCCCGTCGGTCCGCGACGTGGACGAGGCCGAGAGGCTGGCGCGCGACCTGACCCTCCGCGCGCTCCAGGGCGCGACCCATGTGGAGGCGGGGATCGTCCGCGACGGCTCGACCATATTCGCCGTGGCGACTCCCATCGTCCGCGACGGGGCCCTCACCGGGGTGATCGCGCTGACCTCGGGCGCGGGCGAGATCGACCGCCTGGTCCGCGCCGAGCGCGAGCAGGTGTTGCAGATGTTCGTCATCGCGATCCTGGTCTCCATCGGTCTGAGCCTGGTCCTGGCCTCGACCATCGCCAACCCCTTGTCGGACCTGGCCGCCGCGGCCGAGGTCGGCCGGGACAAGAACGCGGGATCCGTGGCGCCCGGCCGGGTGCGCATCCCCGACCTGACCGCGCGGCCCGACGAGATCGGCCGCCTGTCGGGCGCGGTGCGGGGCATGGTCGCGGCCCTCTACGACCGCATCGACGCCAACGAACAGTTCGCCGCCGACGTCGCCCACGAGATCAAGAACCCGCTCGCCTCGCTGCGCTCGGCCGTGGGATCGCTGCGCTTCGTCAAGAAGGACGAGCAGCGGGAGAAGCTCCTCGACGTGATCGACCACGACGTGCGCCGTCTCGACCGGCTGGTCAGCGACATCTCGAACGCCTCGCGCCTCGACAGCGAACTTGTCAAGGAGGAGGAAGAGCGCTTCGACCTCCTCAAGATGCTGGGCGCGCTGGCCAACCATCTGGGCCAGGAGGCCAACCAGAAGGGGGTCGAGTTCCTCACCGACCTGCCCGCCCAACCGATCGAGATCGTGGGATTGGAGAGCCGGCTGGCGCAGGTCTTCGTCAACCTGATCACCAATGCCATCTCGTTCTGCGAGCGGGGCGATGCGATCCGCGTCTGGGCCCGCAAGCGCGAGAATCGCGTCCTGATCGTGGTCGAGGACACCGGCCCCGGCATCCCCGAAGAGGCGCTGAGCAAGATCTTCAACCGTTTCTATTCGCAGCGGCCGACCGGCCAGTTCGGAAACAACTCCGGCCTGGGCCTCGCCATCTCGAAACAGATCGTGGAGGCCCATGGCGGCGTCATCTGGGCCGAGAACATCCTGCCCACGGACGCCGACGTGACCTCCCGCCCCCTGGGCGCGCGGTTCGTGGTGGGCCTGCCGGTGTGAGCGGCGCGCCCCAGGTCGTGCACGGCAGCGCCGTGGCCCTGGCGGGCCGCGGCGTTCTCGTTCTGGGCGCCTCGGGCAGCGGCAAATCGGCCACCGCGCTGAGCCTCATGGCGTTGGGTGCCGGGCTGATCGCCGACGACCGCGTCTGCCTGTCGCGCGCCGGGGCCGCGGTGATCGCCGCCGCGCCCGAGGCGATTTCCGGCCTGATCGAGGCGCGGGGGATCGGCCTCCTCCGCGCCGACCCGCAGCCGCCCGCGGCGCTCGCCCTGGTGGTCGATCTGGACGCGGCACCCCCCGCCCGTCTTCCCCCTCCGGCCCACCGCGACGTCCTCGGTGTCGCGCTGCCCTTGATCTGCGGCAAAGGCATCGCACATCTTGCTCCAGCCGTGATCCAGTTCCTCAAGACCGGGCTTGCCGCCGACCGATGACCGCTCCGCCGCCCGGATCCCCGACCGCCCCCGGTCCCCGCCGCATCCTCTGCGTCACGGGGCCGTCCGGGGCGGGACGCTCCACCGCGCTTCACGCGCTGGAGGATCTGGGGTTCGAGACCATCGACAACCTGCCGCTGTCGCTGATCCCGGCGGCCGTGGCGGACGCCGAACCCGGCGTGGCGCTGGCCCTGGGCATCGGCACCCGCAACCGCGACTTCACGGTCGCGGCGCTGCTCGACGCCATCGGCGCGCTGGAGCGCGCCGCCGACACCACCGCCGAGGTGGTGTTCCTCGACGCCCGCCGCGACGTCCTCATCCGCCGCTACTCCGAGACCCGCAGGCGCCACCCCCTGAGCCCCGACGGTGCGCCCGAGATCGGTGTCGCCCGGGAACTGGCGCTGTTCCAGCCGGTCCGCGACGCCGCCGCCACGCTGATCGACACCTCCGAGATGACGCCCCACGACCTGCGCGCCGAGATCGGGCGCCGCTTCGACACCGGGGTGGGGACGGAACCGGCGACCACGGTGGTGTCGTTTTCCTACAAGCGCGGGCTGCCCAAGGGCGCCGACCTGGTCTTCGACCTGCGGTTCCTGCGCAATCCCTACTGGGATCCCGCCCTGCGCGGCAGCGACGGTCGCGCGGCAGAGGTCCGCGCCTATGTCGAGGCCGACGACCGCTTCGCTGCGTTTTTTGCCCGGGTGCGCGATCTCGTGACGTCGCTGTTGCCGGCTTATGCGGCCGAGGGCAAGACGCACCTCACCGTCGCGCTGGGCTGCACCGGCGGCCAGCACCGTTCGGTCGCCGTCGCGGAAAAGCTCGCGGGCGCCCTTGCACAGGCGGGATGGCGGGTGTCAACTCGCCATCGTGAGCTGGAGCGGCGAGCCGAAGGGGCGCCGAACCTGGAGAGGGGCAAAGCGCCGTGATCGGCATCGTCATCGTCGCCCACGGGGGGCTGGCACAGGAGTTCCTGTCGGCGGTGGAGCATGTGGTGGGCAAGCAACCGGGGATGCGCGCCATCGCCATCGCGCCCGACGACGACCGCCGCGCCAAGGAGGCCGAGATCTGCGCCGCCGCCGACGGCGTCGACACCGGGGCCGGAGTCGTGGTCGCCACAGATATGTTCGGCGGATCGCCTTCGAACCTCAGCCTCCTGGCCTGCAACCCGCGCAATCGCCGCATCGTCTATGGCGTAAACTTGCCGATGCTGATCAAACTGGCCAAGTCGCGGCACATGCCCGTGCCCGACGCCGTTGGCGCGGCGCTGATGGCGGGGCGCAAGTATATCGACAGCTTCGACGCTGCCGCAGGGGGGGGCTGACGATGGCCGAGAGCGAGCGGCGGATGCTGGCCATCGTGAACGAAAAGGGATTGCACGCCCGCGCGTCCGCGCGCCTGGTCGAGGTGGTCGAGGAATACGACGCCCGCGCCGAGATCTCCCGCGACGGGCTCAGCACCTCGGGCGATAGCATCATGGGGCTTTTGATGTTGGCAGCTTCCAAGGGAACCACTATTGAGGTTCAGACCAGCGGACCGCAGGCCCGGGAACTGGCCGACGCCCTGGAGGCGCTGGTGGCCGACAAGTTCGGCGAGGCGATGTAGCGGAGGTCGCGGACACGAGGGGGCGCATGTCGGACAGCACTCAGATCCGCCCCGCTCTGATGCACCGCCACCCCTCGGCAGTGCGCGGTCAGGGCGATGGCGGCAATCTCGCGGATCAAGCCTACGACCGGCGGCGTCTGAGCTATGCCGGCACCTTCACCAATCCCGTCCACGCCCGGATCATCCAAACGATGGAGTTCGCCACCGGCAAGCTGCGCCTTTTGCGGCTGATCCGACGGTTCGAGGCGATGGGCGTGCCCTTCGGCCAGGGGTTCTGGGCGCAGGCGCTGGAGGTCATGGGGATCGACCTGACCACCCCGGCCGACGAGATCGCGCGGATCCCCGCCACCGGCCCGCTGGTGATCGCGGCGAACCACCCCCACGGACTGGTCGACGGCATGGTCCTGGCCGAGTTGGTGGGGCGGGTGCGCACCGACTACAAGATCCTGACGCGATCGCTGCTGACGGGCGTGGGCGAGATCGAGCAGTTCATGATCCCGGTGCCCTTTGCCCACGAAGAGGACGCGCTGCGCCAGAACCTGGAGATGCGCAAGCGGGCGATGGCGCATCTGGGCGCGGGCGGCGCCATAGTGCTGTTTCCGTCGGGCGTGGTCGCGGCCTCCGAGACGGCCTGGGGCCGGGCGGTCGAGGCCGAGTGGAACCCCTTCACCGCCAAGATGATCCAACGCTCGGGCGCCGCAGTCGTGCCGATCTATTTTCCCGGGCAGAACTCGCGCTGGTATCAAATCGCCAACCGGGTGTCGCCGGTCTTGCGCCAGGGGCTCTTGCTGCACGAGGTGGTGCATTCGCTGAACCGCCCGCAGGCCCCGCGGGTCGGCCACGCCGTCGATCCCGCCGTCGTCGCGCAGTTCGCCGACAACCCGCGGGGGTTCATGGCTTGGCTGAGGGCCGAGACCCTGGCCCTGGGCGACGCGCCCCGCGCGTAGCCTGGCAACCGCGTCCATCCGCTGCGGACAAAGGGCAGCGCGTGCCTCCGGGGCATGGCGGTCGTGCGCCGCGCGGCGTCTTCGCAAGCGTAGGTGGCGCGGCGCCTGCCCCGTCCTCGCTAAAAGCGCCGCCCTAGGGGGGGGGGGCGCCGCCGGGCGGGACATGGGGGCCGAGGACATCGTGGGACGGCGGCGGACGGTGGGGGCTCTCAGGCAGGGCCCACCAGCGGGGCCCGCTCAGCGGGTCGGCTTCGGCGTCTCGCCGCGGTAATCGTAGAACCCGCGATTGGTCTTGCGTCCCAGCCACCCGGCCTCGACATACTTGGTGAGCAGGGGGCAGGGGCGGTACTTGGTGTCCGCCAGCCCGTCGTGCAGAACGTTCATGATCGCCAGGCAGGTGTCGAGCCCGATGAAGTCCGCGAGCTCCAAGGGCCCCATCGGGTGGTTGGTGCCGAGCTTCATCGCCTTGTCGATGGACGACACGTTGCCGACGCCTTCGTAGAGCGTATAGACCGCCTCGTTGATCATCGGCATCAGGATGCGGTTGACGATGAAGGCGGGGAAATCCTCGGCCGTCGCCGCCGTCTTGCCCAGCCGCTCGACGACGGCCAGCAGGGTCTCGAACGTCTCCTGGTCGGTGGCGATACCGCGGATCAGTTCCACCAATTGCATCACCGGCACCGGGTTCATGAAGTGGAACCCCATGAACTTTTCCGGACGGTCCGTGCGGCTCGCAAGCCGGGTGATCGAAATCGACGAGGTGTTGGAGGTCAGGATCGTGCCGGGCTTTAGATGCGGGACCAGATCCTCGAAGATCGCCGTCTTGACCGTCTCGCGCTCGGTCGCCGCCTCGATCACCAGGTCTGTCTGCCCCAGATCGGTCAGCTTGAGTGTCGTGGACAGGCGCCCCAGGGCGGCGTCCTTTTCGCTCTCGCTGATCTTCTCGCGTGAGACCTGGCGCGCCAGGTTGCCGTCGATCAGCCCCCGGGCCCGGTCGAGCGCGTCCTGGCTGATGTCGGTCATCAGCACCTCGTAGCCCGCCAAGGCAAAGACGTGGGCGATGCCGTTGCCCATCTGACCGGCGCCGACCACGCCCACACGCTCGATTGTCATCGTCCCCGCCCTGTCCGGTTCGTTGCCGCGGACCTTACGGGTGGGGTCGGGGGCGATGCAAGCGGGCCGCCACGGAATCGCCCCAGTCGCCTAACGAATTGGGAAGGATGCCCTGGCAGGGTGCATCGCGCGGGTGGGGGCCCGAAGAGATGGACCGAAGCGATGGCGTTTGCGCGGTGGGACGGTGTCGAGATGTGCAGCTATCCCGGGACGCCCCTGCGGTTTCGCGGGCCGCGGCGGCGGCTGGACGGCGATTACGTCGCCGTGTTGGGCGGGAGCGAGGCGTTCGGGCGCTATGTCGAGGACCCGTTCCCCGACCTCTTGCAGGACATACTGGGCCGGCGGGTGGTGAACCTCGCCGTCGAGAACGCCGGCCCCGACGTCTATCTCAACGATCCCACGGTGCTGTCCATGGCCGCTGGGGCGTCCGCACGCATCCTCCAGGTGCCCGGCGCCCACACCCTGAGCAACCGGTTCTACAGCGTCCATCCCCGGCGCAACGACCGGCTGATCGGACCGTCCGCGATGCTCAGAGCGGTCTACCCGGAGGTGGATTTCACCGAGTTCCACTTCGTCCGGCACATGCTGGAGACGCTGCTGGCCGTGTCGCCGCCCCGCTTTGGCCTGGTGCGCGAGGAGTTGCGCCGCCTCTGGGTCGCGCGCACCAATCTCCTGTTGTCGCGGATCGGGCGGGCGGACGTGCTGGTGTGGCTGGGCGACCGGCTCCCCGACGACGCGGGCGAGAGCTTGCGCGACGGCGGCCCCCCTTTTGTAACCCGCGCGATGCTCAGCGGGCTGCGGGGGCGGATCGGCGAGCGGGTGGAGATGATGGCCGCGCGCCGCGATCTCGACGGCAAAACCTATCCGCCGGGCGAGCGGGCGGCGGCGCTGGCGCTGCCCGGACCGGCCGTGCACGAGGCGCTGGCCGACGCGCTGGCGCGCGCGCTCGCCGCCCCGGACGAGCGGGCCCGGTCCGCATGACCGGCCCGCCCGACGCTCAGAGCTTGTCGGTCAGTTCCGGCACGGCCTCGAACAGATCCGCCACCAGGCCGTAGTCGGCGACCTGAAAGATCGGCGCCTCCTCGTCCTTGTTGATGGCGACGATGACCTTGCTGTCCTTCATACCCGCCAGGTGTTGGATCGCGCCCGAGATGCCGACGGCGATGTAGAGGTCCGGCGCCACCACCTTGCCCGTCTGCCCCACCTGCCAGTCGTTCGGGGCGTAGCCCGAGTCGACCGCCGCGCGGGAGGCGCCCACCGCGGCGCCCAGCTTGTCGGCCAGCTTCTCGATCAGCGCGAACTGCTCTTCGCTGCCCAGGCCGCGGCCGCCCGACACGACGATCCCGGCCGAGGTCAGCTCGGGGCGGTCGCTCTCGGCCACCTTGTCCTCGACCCACTCGGACAGGCCCGGGTTCTCCACTGCGCCCACGGTCTCGATCGGGGCGTCGCCGCCCTCGGGGGCCGCGTCGAACGTGGAGGTGCGGATCGACACGACCTTCTTGGCGTCCTTCGACTTGACCGTCTGCACCGCGTTGCCGGCATAGATCGGCCGTTCGAAGGTATCGGCGTCGACGATGCCCGACACGTCCGAGATCACCATCACGTCGAGCAGAGCGGCGACCCGCGGCAGCACGTTCTTGGCGTCCGTGGTGGCCGGGGCCAGGATGTGGTCATAGTCGCCCGCCAGCGACACGATCAGCGCCGCGGTCGGTTCGGCCAGGCGATGGCCCAGCGAGGGATCCTCGGCCACCAGCACCTTGGCGACGCCGTCGATCTTGGCCGCCGTGGCGCCCGCGTCGGCGGCCGACGCGCCGGCGCACAGCACCGTCACATCGCCCAGATCCTTGGCCGCGGTCACCGCCTTGGCGGTCGCGTCCATGTTCAGTTGGCCGTCCGTGACCTCGGCCAGAAGCAGTACAGCCATCAGATCACCCCCGCTTCGTTCTTCAGCTTGTCCACCAACTCGTCCACCGAGCCGACCATCACGCCCGCCTTGCGCGCCTCGGGCTCGGCGGTCTTGACGATTTCCAGCCGCGGGCTGACGTCGACGCCATAGTCCTCGGCCGTCTTTTGCTCCAGCGGCTTCTTCTTAGCCTTCATGATGTTCGGCAACGTCGCATAGCGCGGCTCGTTCAGGCGCAGGTCGACCGTGACGACGGCCGGCATCTTGACCGCGACGGTCTGCAAACCGCCGTCCACCTCGCGGGTCACCTTGGCGGTGTCGCCGTCGATCTCGACCTTCGACGCGAACGTCGCCTGGGACCACCCGAGGAGCGCCGACAGCATCTGCCCGGTGGCGTTCATGTCGTTGTCGATGGCCTGCTTGCCGGCCAGGACCAGGCCGGGCTGTTCCTCGTCGATCACGGCCTTGAGCAGTTTGGCCACGGCCAGCGGCTCGATGTCGGTGTGCACGTCGTCGGCGGCGACGATCAGGATCGCACGATCCGCGCCCATGGCCAGCGCCGTGCGCAGCGTCTCTTGCGCCTTGGCGACGCCGATGGAGACGGCGACGACTTCCTCGGCCGCGCCCTTTTCACGCAGGCGGATCGCCTCTTCGACGGCGATCTCGTCGAAGGGGTTCATCGACATCTTGACGTTGGCGAGATCGACACCCGAACCGTCCGCCTTCACGCGGACCTTCACGTTGTAGTCGATCACGCGTTTGACGGGCACGAGGACCTTCATCGGCGCATCTCCTTTGTTCATCGGCGTCAGACCTAGCGGAGGGGGCCGAACGGGGACAGAGAAAAATCGACACCGAGAGGCGTGGCAACGCCACGTTTTGCGCCTCCACCGACCCGTCCCTTCATCTTGGGGCAGATACCCCACGGGGGTCGCCATCGACGCGCCATCGGTCCGAGCGACGATGGCGACGGGTGTGGGATCCCCGGACAGGCCCGGTGCAGATCCATGACTCTGGGTCCGAGTTTAAATGCGCCCGGGCTTTGCCCTGCCGGGCGCCGACGGCTCCACTGGAGCCGCCACCGGTTTCACCGGTTCGCGCCCGGCACCCACAAGACGTCGGCGCGGCCGTCGTCGTTGGCGACCCGCGCGGCGACGAAGAACCAGTCCGACAGGCGGTTGAGATAGCGCACGGCCGCCGGGTTCACGTGCTCGACGGCCGCCAGTTCCAGGGTCAGCCGTTCGGCCCGCCGCACCACCGTCCGGCACAGATGCAGATGTGCCGCGAGGGCGCTGCCGCCGGGGAGGACGAAGCTGCGCAACGGCTCCAAGGCCGCGTTCATCCCGTCGATCTCACGCTCCAGGCGCTCGGTCTGGGCATCGGTCATGCGCAGGGGCGGATACTCGGCGTCGGCGTCCTTTTCCATGTCGGGACGGCAGAGGTCTGCGCCCAGGTCGAACATGTCGTTCTGAATGGCCGCGAGGCGGGCGTCGAGGTCACCCTCGGCGTGCAGGCGGGCCAGCCCGACGGTGGCGTTGGCCTCGTCCACCGTGCCGTAGGCGGCGACGCGACCCGAATGCTTGGCCACCCGGGCGCCGTTGCCCAGAGCCGTGTCCCCGCCGTCGCCGGTGCGGGTGTAGATTTTGTTCAAAACGACCATGGCTCAGCCTCCCATGCCGCGGAAGAAGACGAAGGCGAGGATCAGCACCACGGCGATGGCCTGGGCGTAGATGCGGTAGCGCATGATCCGGTTGGCGTGTTTTCGGTTGAAGTCGCCGCCGCGGGCGAAGCCCCCAATCCCGATCATCAGGATGACGAGAACCGCCAGGGTGGCGACGGCAACGAGAATGAACAGCGGGTCGTCCAGCATCGGGTATCCTCTGACGGCGTGGGCGGAAACCTAGGGGCGCAACGGGAAAAGGCGAACGGGCTCAGCCGCGCGAGAGGAGCGCGTCCAGCGCGCCGCGCGGCAGAATACGGCGCGCCAACCCCATCGCGCGGGTGGGCACGGTCACGTCGTAGCGGGCGCGCGGCTCTGGTGCGTTTAGCGCCAGGCGAAGCGCGTCGGTGACCGCCGAGGGGGGCAGCTCGAACCGTGTCTTTTGCGGATGGTAGAGGCGGTCGAGCAGAGTGGCGCGATACTGCTCGACGCGCGCCGACCGCTCCCAGTCGACCCAGCGCTCGAACTGCGCGATGGCGTTCTGCCGGAACGGGGTGCGGATCGGCCCCGGTGCGACCGTGATCACGTAGATCGGGGTATCCCGCATCTCGATCCGCAGGGTGTCGGTATAGCCTTCGATCGCATGCTTGGTGGCATTGTAGGCGCCGCGCCAGGGGGCCGCGACGATGCCGAGGACCGACGAGACGTTGACGATGCGGCCATGGCCTTGGGTCCGCATCGTCGGGATGACCCGGCGGGTCAGATCGTGCCAACCGATGACATTGGCCTCGAAGATCGCGCGCAACGCGTCGGTGGGCATATCCTCCAGGGGACCGGGGATCGCGTAAGCGCCGTTGTTCACCAGCGCGCCCAGCCCGCCGCCCGTGGCCGACAGCACGCTGTCTACCGCTGCGGCGATGCTGGCGGGGTTCTCGTAATCGAGATGCACCGATTCCAGCCCCGCATCGCGCAGCGGCTCCATGTCCGCATCCTTGCGCACAGCGGCGAATACGCGCCATCCATGCGCTGCGAGGGTGAGGGCGGCATCGCGGCCGATCCCGCTGGAACACCCGGTGATGAGGACGGAGCGCGCGGTCATGGGCCGGGACATGGCCCGGCCCGCCGCGATTGGCAAGGGGGCGTCAGCTCTCTTGGACGGGCGCCAGGAAATCGCCGAAGATATAGGCGTCGAGACCGGTCTCGGACACCTGGATGCGCAGCCAGCCGTCGTCACGCCGGTCGAGGACGCGGGCGGTGTCGCCGCGCACGACCTGGCCCAGCACGGCCGTCCCGGTGGACGGTCCGGCGCGGAGGTTCACGCGGTTGCCGGTCACCTCCCACATCTCGGGCGTGCGGGCGAGCTTGGGCGCGGGGGTCGCGGCGACCTTGACCTCGGTGGCGGCGGCAGCGGCGGCGGCGGCACGTTCCGCTGCGGCGGCCTCGGTGGCGGCGAGGGCCATCTCGATGGCGGTGCGGCGGTCGTCGAGCGGCACCGGCGCGGTGCTCGCCTGGGCCTGAAGGAACCCGCCGGGCAGTTGTTCAGAGGCGCGCGCCACCTCAGTTGCGTCGTCGGCGGGCGGCTGCCCGGCGATGATCATGGTGGTGCCGATCGTGGCGCAGAGAAGCGTTGTCAGCCGCATCAACATGTGGAACCTCGGTACGCTGGTGATACTGTTTGGTGTCCAAACGCAGCGTCGGCGAAAAAGTTCACTCGTGGCGTCGCCGTCACGCTTGAGCGTCGTGGACGGCGGGCGTATCGCAGCGGGATGAGCGAAACTCCCGACGCCCCGGATGCCTCGGCCCGCGCGCTGGCCGAGCCGCTGCGCCGCGCCATCGGCGAGCGCTATCTGCAATACGCGCTGTCGACGATCATGCACCGCGCGCTGCCAGACGCCCGCGACGGGCTGAAGCCCGTCCACCGCCGCATCCTCTATGCCATGCGCGAGTTGCGCCTGGGGTCGTCCGGCGGGTTCCGCAAATCGGCCAAGATCTCGGGCGACGTGATGGGCAACTATCACCCCCACGGCGACAGCGCGATCTACGACGCCATGGCCCGGCTGGCGCAGGATTTCGTGATCCGCTACCCGCTGGTGGACGGGCAGGGCAACTTCGGCAACATCGACGGCGATAACCCGGCGGCCAGCCGCTATACCGAGGCGCGGATGACCGCGGCCGCCGAGGCGCTCTTGGAGGGGCTGGACGAGGACGCCGTCGATTTCCGCGACAACTACGACGGCACCCTGCGCGAGCCGGTGGTTCTGCCGGCGGCCTTCCCCAATCTCCTGGCCAACGGGTCGAGCGGTATCGCCGTCGGCATGGCCACCAACATCCCGCCGCACAATCTGGGCGAACTGATCGACGCCTGCCTGCACCTGATCCGCACGCCCGACGCCCGCGACGACACGCTGCTGAACTACGTGCAGGGGCCGGATTTCCCGACCGGCGGCGTCATCGTCGAGCCCAAGGAGAGCCTGGCCGAGACCTATCGCACGGGGCGCGGGGCCATCCGCCTGCGCGCCCGGTGGGAGCGTGAGGATCTGGGTCGCGGGCAGTGGCAGATCGTCGTGACCGAGATCCCCTATCAGGTGCAGAAGGGCAAGCTGATCGAGAAGATCGCCGAGCTGATCCAGACCAAGAAGCTGCCGATCCTCGGCGACATCCGCGACGAGAGCGCCGACGACATCCGCCTGGTGCTTGAGCCGCGGTCGCGCAACGTGGATCCGGACGTGCTGATGGGGATGCTGTTCCGCCAGTCCGACCTGGAGGTGCGGTTCTCCATGAACATGAACGTGCTGATCGACGGGCGCACGCCCAAGGTCTGCTCGCTCAAGGAGGTGCTGCGCGCGTTCCTCGACCACCGGCGCGAGGTGCTGGGCCGCCGCTCGCGCCACCGCCTGGCCAAGATCGACCACCGGCTGGAGGTGCTGGAGGGGCTGATCGTCGCGTTCCTGAATCTCGACCGGGTGATCGACATCATCCGCTACGACGACGACCCCAAGCGCGCGCTGATGTTCGAGGACTGGGGCCGGACCCATGTGCGCGCGGCCGAAGAGGCGTCCTATGTCTCGCCCCTGCCGCCCAGGTCGCCGGAGCCGGACCTGACCGAGCTGCAGGCCGAGGCGATCCTCAACATGCGCCTGCGCAGCCTGCGGCGGTTGGAGGAAATCGAGCTGACGCGCGAGCAGGAGACGCTGCTCCGAGAGCGGGCGGCGTTGGAGGATCTGCTGGCCGATCCGTCCCGGCAATGGGGCCGGATCGCCGAGGAGCTGAAGGAGACGAAGAAAGCGTTCGGTCCCGGCCACCCCCGTGGCGCCCGTCTGACGAGTTTTGCCGACGCAGGGACGGTCGAGGAGGTGCCCCTGGAGGCGATGATCGACCGCGAGCCGATCACCGTGGTGTGCAGCCAGATGGGCTGGATCCGCGCACTTTCGGGCCACGTGCCGCTGGACCGGGAGTTGAAGTTCAAGGACGGCGACGGCCCGCGCTACATCTTCCACGCCGAGACGACGGACAAGATCCTGCTCTTCGGCTCGAACGGGCGGTTCTACACGCTGGCCGCCAGCGCGCTGCCCGGCGGACGCGGGATGGGCGAGCCGGTGCGCCTGATCGTCGATCTGCCCAATGAGGCGGAGATCGTGGCGCTGTTCATCCACGACCCGGCCCGGCGGCTCCTGGTGGCGTCGACCGCCGGGGACGGCTTCGTCCTGCCCGAGGCCGAGGCGGCGGCCCAGACCCGCGCGGGCCGTCAGGTGTTGAACCTGCGCGCGCCCGCGAAGGCCGCGCTGGTCCGCCCGGTCGCTGGCGACCACGTGGCGGTGGTGGGCGAGAACCGCAAGGTCCTGATCTTTCCCCTGTCCGACCTGCCCGAGATGGGCCGGGGCAAGGGCGTGCGGCTCCAGAGCTATAAGGACGGCGGGCTGTCGGATGCCGTTACCTTCGACCTGGCCCAGGGGCTGAGTTGGAAGGACCCGGCGGGGCGGACCCGCACCGAAACCGCGCTGTCGGAGTGGCTGGGCCGCCGCGCGACCGCGGGACGGATGGCGCCGCGGGGGTTCCCCCGCGACAACAGGTTCACGTGAAAGTATGCGCCGCATGGTGGACACCGGCGGCGCAATCGGCTCAATCCGCCCGTCATGGAGATGACGCACCCGCCCATCGCGCATGACCGCCTCGCGACGGAGTTCGTCGGGCGGCGCGGCCCCCTGTTCTGGCTGGCGCTGCGCAGTGCGGTCCTGACGCTGCTGACCCTGGGCCTTTATCGGTTCTGGATGAAGACGCGACTGAGGCGCTACTACTGGTCTTCGGTGCGGCCCGGCGGCCTGCCCCTGGAGTACGTGGGCGAGCCGATGGAAAAGCTTCTGGGCTTTCTCATCGCGGTGGTCATCCTCGCGTTCTACATCGGCATCGTGAACCTGGCACTGATGTTCGGCAGCTTCGCGATCCTCCACGGCAACATGGCGGCCTATGTCCTGAGCTTCGTCGGGGTGATCCCGATCGTGTTCTACGCGCGCTACCGCGCGCGCCGTTATGTGCTGGCGCGGACCCGGTGGCGCGGCATCCGCTTCGGGGTCGAGCCCGGCGCCTGGGGCTATGCCTGGCGGGCGCTTTTGCACTGGGCGACGACGCTCTTGACCCTGGGGCTGCTCTGGCCGCGCATGACCTTCTGGTTAGAGAAATACCGCACCGACCGCACCCGCTATGGCATCCTGCGGCTGCACCAGGGGGGGCGGTGGACGATGCTGGTCCCGGCCTATGCCCACGTGCTGATCGGCGCGGTTTTCAGCCTTTTGGTCCTGATCCTACCCACGCTCGAAGGGCTGCCGCCGCTCTGGCCCATGCTCTTCGTCTTCGTGCCCTGGCTTCTCTACGGCATCGTTCATTACCAGGTCACGGCGACCCGGATCCTCGCCGATTACAAGACCGCCGGGGGCTTGCGCCTCTCCGCCCGGCCGCGGCCCTGGCGGGTGGTGCGCATCTATGCGCTGGGCACCGCCCTGACCGTGCTGGGGCTGGTCGCGCTGCTGATCGTCGTGGCGGCGGTGATGGTGGCGCTGTTCACGGCCTTCGGCGTGACCAATATCGGCCGTCTGTTGGAGACCCAGGATCCGCCCCTGTGGCTGACCACCGCCGGGGCTGTCGCCGCCTACTTCGCGTTCTTCATCGCGCTGGGCGTGTTCCGGCACGTGTTCCTGACCCTGCCGCTTTGGCGCCACTATGCCGAGACGCTGGCCGTCGCTGGGACGGGACAGCTTTCGCGCGTCCGCCAGGTGCCCCGCGACCGCCACACCGAGGCCGAAGGCTTTGCCGAGGCGCTGGACCTGGGGGCGGCCATATGAGCACGGTCATCCACGTGGGTCCCAGGCCCGCCCGCTTCGTCGCCCGGGCCGAGCTGCTGGACGGGCGCCACGCCGCGCTCACGCCCGCCGCCATAGCCATCGACGAGGCCGCCCGGGCCCTGCGGATCGAGGCGCCGGGGCAGGCGCCGTGGCTCTGGCCCCTGACCGAGGTGCGCAGCATCCCCGACCAGGCCGACCGCAGCCGCATGGTGCTGGCGTGGACCGGCGATCCGGTGGCGCGGCTCCTCGTCGACGACGCCGAGGCTCAGTTCATCTTGCGTGCCCGCTGCCCCGACCTGCACCGCCGCCCGCGGCCCAAGGGGCTGGGCCGTTTGGGCCTCTGGGCGGTGGCCGCGGTGGGGGCGGTGGCGCTGATCGTGATGATCCTCGTCCCGGCCCTGGCGAATCGCCTGGCCGACTACCTCCCGCCCGAGGGCGAGCGGGCCCTGGGCGACACCACGCTGGGTCAGATCCGAGCCGCGCTCGACACCACCGGGGCCGGGGCACTGCCGGTCTGCGAGGGGCCCGAGGGGGTCGCGGCGCTGGACGCGCTGGCACAGCGGCTGACAGCTCCCGATCCGCTGCCCGCGCCGCTGACGGTCACCGTGCTCGACTTCGAAGGGATAAACGCGTTGGCGCTGCCGGGTGGGCACGTGGTGTTCTTTCGGGGACTGATCGACGCCGCCGAGAGCCCCGACGAGGTCGCCGGTGTCTTCGCCCATGAGCTGGGGCACGTGGCGGCCCGCGACCCCACCCGCATCGCCCTGCGGTCGGCGGGGTCGGTGGGCGTGTTGGGCCTCCTCTTCGGCGACTTCGCCGGTGGCGCGGTGGTGCTGTTCCTGACCGAGCGGCTGATCCAGGCGCGGTATTCGCAGGAGGTCGAGGCCGCCGCCGACGCCTTCGCCGTCGACCGCTTGCGCGCGGCTGGGATCGACCCCGGCGGTCTCGCCGACTTCTTCCAACGGTTGGCGGAGGAGCATGGAGACGACCGCGGTATCCTGGCGCACTTCGCCCACCACCCCGAGCTGATGGCGCGCATCTCCGCGGTCCGCGCGCAGCCCTTCGAGGGCACGGCGACGCCGGCGCTCGCTCCCGACCAATGGGCGGCGCTCAGGGCGATCTGCGACTGAGCGCCGGCGTTGCACGCCTGTGCCGCCTCGGGTATCGGTTAGACCGTTCCAGTCCGGGTGTCGCGATGTTGCCGTTCCGTTCCCTCGCCAGTCTTGTCGCTGCGCTGTTGCTCTTGGCCGCCTGCGCGGCCGAGGATCTGTCGCAGCCGGTGAAGCCCATCGGCGACTTCCGCCTCGGTCACAACATCGTCGTCGCGCCGCAGCCCCAGCAGGGGCCGTTCTCGCGCGATGCCACGGCCGAAGAGCTGACCGGCGCCCTGGCCGACACCATCGATCGCCGGCTCGGCCGCTTCGACGGCGACGGGCTCTATCACCTGGGTGTCCATATCGGCGCCTACGTCCTGGCCCAGCCTGGCCTGCCGGTGGTCTATACGCCCAGGTCGGTCCTGATGTTCGAGGTCACGGTCTACGACAACGAGACCCAGGAGAAGCTGAACGACAAGCCGCACCGGATCACCGCCTTCGAAGGACTGGAGAACACGGCGCCGATCATCGGGTCGGGACTGGCACGCGGCAAGGAGGAACAGCTCGAGAACCTCGCCCGCGAGGGGGCACGCCTGATCGAGGCGTGGCTGCGCGAGAACGAGGCGTGGTTCGAGCCCGATCCCGACGGCGGCCGGACGCCCTTCGACCGCGACGCGGAGCGGGCGCGCCTGGCCGTGCGCAGCGGCGCCGTATCCGGCGTCGGGGCGTCGAACTGACGCTTGAACTCTCGAAATCTCGCCGTTAGAGAGCGCGCGATGACGAGGGGGCCATGACGGCCCCCGCACAAGGACGAGGCGAGACGCCCCATGGCCAAGGCAAAATTCGAACGGACGAAACCGCACGTGAACATCGGGACCATCGGTCACGTGGACCATGGCAAGACGACGCTGACGGCGGCGATCACGAAGTATTTCGGCGACTTCAAGGCCTACGACCAGATCGACGGCGCGCCGGAGGAGAAGGCGCGGGGGATCACGATCTCGACGGCGCATGTGGAGTACGAGACCGACGCGCGGCACTACGCCCACGTGGACTGCCCGGGCCATGCCGACTACGTCAAGAACATGATCACCGGGGCGGCGCAGATGGACGGCGCGATCCTGGTGGTGAACGCCGCCGACGGCCCGATGCCGCAGACGCGCGAGCACATCCTCTTGGGCCGCCAGGTGGGCATCCCGGCGATGGTCGTCTACATGAACAAGGTCGACCAGGTGGACGACGA
>RZWH01000007.1 GCA_004005435.1 Rhodobacteraceae bacterium CCMM004
ACTCGTCGGTGTGGCAGATGCCGGTGGCCTTGATCTCCACCAGCACCTCCCCCGCCCGGGGCCCCTCCAGGTTCACCTCCATAACCTCCAAAGGCTGCCCGGCAGCGACGGCAACGGCGGCACGGGTTCTCATCGCGCGCTCCTCCCCTATCTTGATGCGTATGTCCGGTTCGGACCCTGCGCGCAAAGGCCCAGTCGATGCAACTCTCCCCTGCCCTCCCCGCGGCGCTGATCCTGCTCTCCGCCTGCCAGGCGGCGGTTCCGCCTCCACCCGCAGACACTTGCGGGCGGGGCGATTATCTCCCCCTTGTCGGCACGAACATCGCGGCCGTGACGCTGCCCGCCGGACCGCTGTTGCGGGTCGTGGGACCGGACGACATGGTGACCATGGACTACAACCCCGAGCGGACGACGATCCGCTACGATGCGGGCGGCATCATCCGCGCGGTCGACTGCGGCTGAGGGTCACTCGGCCGCCGTCCGCAGACTCGCCATGAGGTGATGGAACTTCTCGCCCTGCACGGCGATGTGGGCGCGCATGGCCGCGGCGCCACGGGCGCCGTCGCCGTCGCGGAGCGCGGCCACGACCGCCTCGTGCTCGGCCATGGACTGCGCCATCCGGCCGCGCAGATGCAGCTGCCGCCGCCGGAACGGGCGCAGCCGCCGGTGCAGGCGCAGGCACTCGGCCTCCAGAAACGCGTTGCCCGAGTGGCGGTAGAGCGCGCGATGGAACGCCTCGTTCTCATCGAAATAGCGGTCCGCATCGCGGGCGCCGACCGCCGCGTTGCAGGCGGCGTTGATCTCGTCCAGCCGGTCCAGCGCGGCGTCCGAGATCCGGGTCGCGGCGAGGCGGACACAGACCGCCTCCAGCTCGGCCATGACCTCGAACATCTCCAAAAGGTCGACCGGGCCCGGCTGCCGGACGAAGACGCCCCGACGCGGGATCTGCGCCACCAGGCCGGAGATCGCCAACCGCTGGAACGCCTCGCGGACCGGGGTGCGCGAAACGCCGAACCGCTCGGCCAGTTGCGCCTCGTCCAGCCGCGCGCCGTCGGCGAAGGTGCCGTCGAAGATCAGCTTTTCCAGGGCGTCGGCGACGATGTCGGAACGGTTGCGGTCCTTGTCCATGGCCCTGCCTAGCACGCGCCCTGAACGCGATCCAGCCTATCTTGCATACAAGAACGTTGACCGGCCATGCAGGCACTGTCACATATTTCGGGGCGATTGCGAATCGCCCACGCTTTGGGAGGAGAGACATGAGCCTGAAACTGACCGCCGCCGCGGCCGCGCTGATCGCCGGCACCCTGTCGGCCCACGCCACCGACCTTCGCCTGTCGCACCAGTGGTCGGACAAGGACGTCCGCCACCAGGTCGCCCAGATGGTGGCCGATGAGGTCGCCGCCGCCGACGTGGACCTCAACATCCGCATCTTCCCGACGCAGTCGCTGTTCAAGGCGCGCGAGCAGTACACGCCGCTCAGCCGCGGGCAGCTCGACATGACGGTGTTCCCGCTCAGCTATGCCGGGGGACAGCAGCCGGCCTACAACCTGACCCTGATGCCCGGGCTGGTAAAGAACCACGACCACGCCGCGCGCCTCAACGAGTCCGACTTCATGGCCGCGATCGAAGAGAAGATGGCCGAGGACGACGTGATGGTCCTGGTCCACGGCTATCTGGCCGGCGGGTTTGCGGGCAAGGACGAGTGCATCACCGCCCCAGACGACATGCCGGGCAAGCAGACCCGCGCGGCGGGCAAGGCGTTCGAACAGATGCTGGCGGGCGCCGGCGCCTCCATCGCCTCGATGGCGTCGTCGGAGATCTACAACGCCATGCAGACCGGGGTTCTGGATGCCGCCAACACCTCGTCCTCGTCCTTCGTCAGCTACCGGATCTACGAGCAGGTGGCCTGCTATACCCCTGCGGGCGACTATGCCCTGTGGTTCATGTATCAGCCTCTGCTGATGAACAAGTCCACCTTCGAGGGCCTGACCGAAGAGCAGCAGCAGGCGCTGCGCGACGCCGCGGCCAAGGCCGAGGCGTTCTATCTGGAAGAGGCCAAGAAGCAGGACGGCGCCAGCCGCCAGGTGTTCGAAGAGGCCGGTGTCGAGATCGCCGAAATGACCGAGGAAGAGTTCAACGCCTGGCGTGCCCTGGCGCAGGAGACCTCCTACAAGGCGTTTGTCGATGAGACGCCGGGCGGGCAGGAGCTGCTCGATATGGCGCTCGCCGTCGAGTGACGGCCTCGTGGGGCGGGGCTCGACCCCGCCTCACGGCTTTCGCGCTGTCATCCTCGGGCTCGACCCGAGGACCTCGTGACAGGGAGATCCTCGGGTCGAACCCGGGGATGACGGAACGAAGAAGAACGGAGGCGCCCATGGCGACCACATCCTCCTCCGCCGCCGCGCGCGATGGCGGCAACCCGTTCCTGCGCGCCGTGGGCTGGATCAGCACGCTGGCGGGGTGGTGCGCCGCGGCGATGATCGTCGCCGCCGTCGCGATCACCTGCCAGATGATCTTTGTCCGCTTCGTCCTGAACGGCTCGACCGTCTGGCAGACCGAGGCGGTGATCTATCTGGTGATCGCCGCGACGCTGGTGGGGCTGCCCTATGTCCAGAGACTGCGCGGCCACGTGAACGTCGACCTGGTGCCGCTCGCCATGGGCCGCAGCGCGCGCAAGGTGCTGGCCACCGTCACGCTGTCGGTCTCCATCGCCATCGTCGCGGTCATGCTCTGGTATGGATGGGAGTTCTGGCACTTCGCATGGGAGCGCGGCTGGCGCTCGGACACGGTGTGGGGCGTGCGGCTGTGGATCCCCTATCTGGCGCTGCCGGTGGGATTCGCGCTGTTGCTCCTGCAACTCGTGGCCGACCTGGTGGCGATGCTGATGGGCATCGACGCGCCCTTCGGGCTGGAGGACGGCTGATGGACCCCTTGACCCTAGGCGCGCTGGTCGCCGTCGCCACCGTCTTCGTGCTGTTCTCGGGCGTGTCTGTCGCGCTGGGACTGCTCATCGTCTCGGCGGGCTTCCTCATCGTCTTCGACGGGATGCGGTCGCTGGAGCTGATGCCTGAGATCCTGTTCGGCAAGCTGAACAACTTTGCACTGCTGTCGATCCCCATGTTCATCATCATGGGCGCCTCCATCGCCTCGACCCGCGCGGGCGCCGACCTCTACGAGGCGCTGGAGCGCTGGCTGACGCGGGTGCCCGGCGGGCTCGTCGTGTCGAATCTGGGCGCCTGCGCCCTCTTCGCGGCGATGAGCGGGTCCTCTCCCGCCACCTGCGCGGCCATCGGCAAGATGGGCATCCCCGAGATGCGCAAGCGCGGCTATCCCGACGGGGTCGCGGCGGGGTCCATCGCGGCGGGGGGCACCCTGGGCATCCTGATCCCGCCGTCGGTGACCATGATCGTTTACGGCATCGCCACCGAGACCTCGATCGGCCGCCTGTTTCTGGCGGGGGTGATCCCGGGCCTCCTTTTGGTCTCGCTGTTCATGGCGTGGTCGCTGTGGTCGACCTGGCGCTCGGGCGACGCGCGAGTGCTGACCGCCGGCAGCTATACCTGGCGCCAAAAGTTCGAGATCCTTCCCCGCGTCGTCCCCTTCATCGCGATCATCCTCGGCGTGCTCTACGCCATGTATGGGGGCGTCGCCACACCGTCCGAGACGGCGGCGGTCGGTGCGCTGCTGTGCCTGCTGATCGCGATGGCGATCTACCGGCTCTGGAACCCCCGCGATCTGTGGGTCGTCCTGCGCGATTCCACCAAGGAATCGGTGATGATCCTGTTCATCATCGCGGCGGCGGGAGTGTTCAGCTACATGCTGTCCTCGCTCTTCATCACCCAGTCCATTGCCGAATGGATCGGGACGCTGGACGTCAACCGCTGGGTGCTGATGGGCGCGATCAACGTGTTCCTACTGATTGCGGGGTTCTTTCTGCCGCCGGTGGCGGTGATCCTGATGGCGGCGCCGATCCTGCTGCCGATCATTACCACTGCCGGGTTCGATCCGATCTGGTTCGCCGTGGTGCTCACCATCAATATGGAGATCGGCCTGATCTCGCCGCCCGTGGGGCTGAACCTCTACGTGATCAACGGCATCGCGCCCGACATCTCGCTCAGGACCATCCTCACCGGCTCGCTCCCCTTCGTAGGCTGCATGGTGGTGGCCATCGTTCTGCTGTGCCTCTTTCCCGGCCTCGCCACCTGGCTGCCGGACGCGGTGATGGGCCCAGGGCGGTGACGCTCTTGGCCGATCTCTTGGCCACGCTGGTCGAGCGGCGTCCGCGCCGCGCCGCCCGCGATGACGACCGCCGGCCGATGCGCGCGGTGACCGCCGACCTGATCGGCGCCACGGGCGAGATCCGGGGCCTGACCCTGGCCGCGACGATCCTCGACCGCTACGCCGCGATGGACGACGCCGCGCGGCGCGGGTTCTTCGATCACCTGGCGGCCGACATGGCGGTCGATCCCGCGGCCGTCCGCACGGCGCTGGACCTCTACGAGGACGGTCAGACCCGCGACAGCTATGGCACCCTCATGGCCGCAGCCGAGCCCCCGCGGCAGGAACTGATTCGCCGCCTGAACCACGTGCCTGGAGCGACCGGCGCACTGGTGGCGATGCGCGCCGATCTGCTGCGCCTCGGCCGCGACGACCCGGCGCTCATGGCGCTGGACCTCGATTTCCGCCACCTCTTCGCCAGTTGGTTCAACCGTGGTTTCCTCATCCTGCGCCCGATCAGTTGGGAGAGCCCCGCCCACATCCTGGAAAAAATCATCGCCTACGAGGCCGTTCACCAGATCGACAACTGGCGCGCGCTACGGGCACGGCTTGAGCCCCCCGACCGCCGCTGCTTTGCCTTTTTCCATCCTGCCATGCCGGACGAGCCCCTGATCTTTGTCGAAGTCGCGCTGACCCGTGGCCTGCCTGGCGCGATCGGCGCACTCCTGGCCGAAGATCGCGCGGTGCTGGCGGCCGAGGAGGCCGACACCGCGGTGTTCTACTCGATCTCGAACTGCCAGCGGGGGCTGGCCGGGATCACCTTCGGCAACTCGCTGATCAAGCAGGTGGTGGCCGACCTCGCCTCCGACCTGCCCGACCTGCGCAGCTTTGCCACGTTGTCGCCGATCCCGGGGCTGCGCGACTGGCTGGGTGAGAGCGGGCGCGACCCCGACCCCGAGGACGCCGACACCGTTGCGCGCCTCGCCGCCCGCTACCTGCTGACGGCGAAACGGCCCGACGGGCGCCCCCGCGACCCGGTGGCGCGGTTTCACCTCGGCAACGGCGCCAGCGTGCACCGCATCCATGCACGCGCCGACCAGTCGGACCGCGGGCGGGCGCAATCGGCCGGCGCGATGGTGAGCTATCTTTACGATCTGCGGCGGGTGGCGCAGAACCACGAACGCTATGCCGCCGAAGGGCGGGTGGCCGCCGCGGCCGCCGTGACGTCGCTGGCCGCCGCCGACCTGCCCCAGACCTGAGGAGCCGCCGATGGCAAACCCGCTCTACGACCGCCTGTTCGGCGCCCATGCCGGACGGCAGACGCCGTTCCTGATGTTGCCCGACGGCACCACTCTGACCCACGCCGCGTTCCTCGACCGGGCCGCGGCCATCGCCCACGCCCTGAGCGGCCTGGGCCTCCGCCCCGGCGACCGCCTCGCCGCCCAGGTCGAGAAGTCGCCCGAGGCGCTGATGCTCTATGCCGCCTGCGTGCAGTCCGGCGTGATCTTCCTCCCGCTCAACACCGCCTACACGGTGGAGGAGCTGACCTACTTCATCGACAACTCCGGTGCCCGCCTGGTGGTCTGCGACGCGACCCGCGCCGCGGATCTGCACCCGGTGGCCGAGCGGCTGGGCGCACGGCTGGAAACGCTGAACGCCGACGGCGGCGGGAGCCTGGCCGAGCGCGCGACGGCGACCGAGCCGTTTCCCACGGTCGCCCGCACCGCCGACGATCTCGCCGCGTTCCTCTACACCTCGGGCACCACGGGGCGGTCCAAGGGCGCGATGCTCAGCCAGGGCAATCTGTTGTCGAACGCCGAGGTGCTGGCGCGGCACTGGCGCTTCACCGCCGAGGACGTGCTGCTGCACGCCTTACCGATCTTCCACACCCACGGCCTGTTCGTCGCCACCAACATCACGCTCGTGGCGGGCGGGGCGATGATCTTTCTCCCCCGGTTCGATCTCGATGCGATGATCGACTGGATGCCGCGTGCGACAGCGCTCATGGGGGTGCCCACGTTCTATACCCGGCTCTTGGGCGACGACCGCTTCACCCGCGACCTCGCCGCGCATATGCGCCTCTTCGTCTCCGGCAGCGCGCCGCTCCTCGCCGAGACCCACCGCCGGTTCGAAGAGCGCACGGGCCACCGGATCCTCGAACGCTACGGCATGACCGAGACCAACATGAACACCTCCAACCCCTACGAGGGCGAGCGCCGGCCGGGGACCGTCGGCTTTCCCCTGCCCGGGGTCGAGCTCAAGGTGACGGACCCCGAAACCGGCGCGGACCTCGCCCAGGGAGCGGTCGGCCAGATCGAGGTGCGGGGGCCGAACGTGTTCCAAGGCTATTGGCAGATGCCGGAGAAGACCGCGGCCGAGCTGCGCGCCGACGGCTTCTTCCAGACCGGCGATCTGGGGCGGATCGACGACGACGGCTATCTCCACATCGTCGGACGCGGCAAGGACCTGATCATCTCGGGCGGCTACAACATCTATCCCAAGGAGGTGGAGATGGTGCTGGACGATCAGCCCGGGGTGCTGGAAAGCGCGGTGATCGGCGTGCCCCATCCCGACTGGGGCGAGAGCCCGGTCGCGGTGATCGTGCCCCAGCCCGGCGCGGCCCCGGACCTCGACGCGGTCGCGGCGGCGGCGGCGGAGCGGTTGGCGCGGTTCAAGAGGCCTCAGCGCCTGATCCTGGCCGAGGCGCTGCCGCGCAACACCATGGGCAAGGTGCAAAAGACCACGCTGCGCGCCCAGCACGCTAACCTCTTCAGCCCCTGAGCGGCCGGATTTCCCGCGAAATCCGGCAGGACATCTCGCGATGTCCCGTCCGCCCGAACGGCGACGGCGATGCCTCCCGGCGCGACGCGGATTTTGCGAAAAATCCGGCCGGAAATCGCGAGATTTCCGTTCCCCGCCACCCACCCCGCCCTAACTCTTGCCCAGTCCCCGGTCCCGGAGCCCGTCATGCGCCGCCGTTTCAGTGTCCTCGCCCTCCTCCTCTGCCTCGCCCTGCCGGCCGTCGCCCAGGACCGCGCGTCCGTCGAGCGGCAGTTCCGCGACTGGCTGGAGACGACGATCTGGCCGGCGGCCCGCGGCGAGGGCGTGTCGCGCGCCACCTTCGACACGGCGTTCCGCAGCGTGACACTCAACTGGGACCTGCCCGATCTGGTCCCCCCCGGCTTTCCACCGCCCCAGCGCCGCGCCCAGAGCCAGGCCGAGTTCGGCGCGCCCGCCCGCTATTTCCGCCGCAACGCCGTCGAGGGGGCTGCGGCCATCGGCCGGCAGATGGCCCGCACCCACGCCGCGAGCCTCGCCGCGGCCGAGCGGGCGACCGGCGTGCCCGGGCACATCGTCCTGGCGATCTGGGGGCGCGAGAGCGGCTATGGACGGGTCGACATCCCGCACAACGCCTTCGCAGTGCTGGGGACCAAGGGCTTCATGTCCACCCGCGCGGACTATTTCGCCTCCGAGCTGGTCGCCGCTCTGCGGGTGGCAGAGGCGGGCCATGCGCCCGCCAGCGCGATGAAAAGCAGTTGGGCCGGCGCCCTGGGCCAGCCGCAGTTCATGCCGTCGAACGTCCTGCGCTACGCCGCCGACGGCGACGGCGACGGACGGGCCGACATCTGGCGCTCGGAGGCCGACACGATCGCGTCGATCGCCACCTATCTGACGCGCCACGGCTGGGTCGCCGGGCGCGATTGGGGGTTCGAGGTGCGCGTACCCGACCGGGTCTCCTGCACCCTCGAGGGCCCCGACCAGGGCCGTCCGATCCGCGACTGGGCGGCGCTGGGGATCGAGCGGGTTTCGGGGCGGCCGTTTCCCGACCATGAGCTCGACGGGGAGGGGTTCCTCCTCATGCCCGCGGGACGCAACGGGCCGGCCTTCGTCGTCACGCCGAACTTCTATGTGCTGAAGGACTACAACTTCTCGGACCTTTACGCGCTCTTCGTGGGCCACGTAGGGGACCGCATCGCCTACAACGTCGGGGATTTCCGTCAGGGTTGGGGCGACGTGGGGCGGATGCTCCGCTCGGACATCGCAGCGATGCAGCGGGGGCTGGAGGCCATGGGCCACGACGTGGGCGGGGCCGATGGCCTGCCGGGGTTCAAGACCCGCCGTTCCATCGGCCGCTGGCAGGAGGCGACGGGCCGCGCCGCCACCTGTTTCCCCGAACCGGCGATGAAGGCCGCCCTGGCGCGCTGAAGCTCAGGCCACCCGGAACCAGGTCTTCATCCCCGCGGTCTGGTGGCCCAGCATGTGGCAGTGCAAGAGCCAGTCGCCGGGGTTGTCGGCGGCCATCGCGACCTCGCGCCGCGCACCGGCATCGACCAAGATCGTGTCGCGCCAGGGGCCCAGCGTCCCGTCCGCCTGCACCTCGCGGAAATGGTGGCCGTGGACGTGCATCCCGTGGGGGAAGGCGGTGTCGTTGATCAGGTCGAACCGCACCGTCCTGCCGCGCGCCGCCTCGACCAGCGGCGCCTGGGGCAGGCCCACGGTGCCGTTCAGCGCCCAGAACTGGCCCGACCGCATCATCTCGCGCATCCCCATGCGACCGCCGTTCATCATCGCGCCCATCATGCCGCCCATGGCCCCGCCCTCCATCAGCACGGGCACGCTCAGGGCGTCGTCCAGGTGGCCGACGGACCTGACCGGGTTCGGCGGCAGAGGCGCGGGCGTCGGACGCCGCGCAGCCGACGCCGTGCCAGACACCGGCAGGGTGATCAGCGCATAGCCGCCGTCGGGGTGGTGGTCGACGACGAAGGCTTCGGTGTCGGCGGTGACGTCGACGATCAGGTCGATCCGCTGTGCCGGGGCGAGCGAGAACCGCCCCGCCACCGGCTGAGGCACCTCCAACGGCATCCCGTCCAGCGCCACCGTCCACCCCTCCAGCCCGTCGAGCGACAGGACCTGGATGCGCGCGTTGGCGGCATTGATCAGACGCAGACGCAGACGCGCGTGCCGGGCGGCGGGGACGGTATGGCCAACGCTGCCGTTCACCGTGATCACGTTCCCCAGGCGGCCGGCATGGCTCAGGTCGTGGAAATTCGCCATCGGCTCGACCAGCGCGCCGTCGCGGTCCAGCCGCCAGTCATCCAGCACCAGAACGTGGTCGGCATCGACCTCTGGCGCCTCGGCCTCTTCCACGATCAGGGGCCCGTGCAGGCCGCGCGCCACCTGCTCCATCGACGCGGCGTGGGAGTGATACCAGAAGGTGCCCGCGTCCGGCACGACAAAGGCGTAGTCGAAGCTGCCGCCCGGCGCGACGGCGTCCTGGGTCAGTCCCGGCACGCCGTCCATGGCGTTGTCGATGCGGATGCCGTGCCAGTGGACGGCAGTGGGCTGGGGCAGGGCGTTCGTCAGGCGCCGTTCGATCCGGCCGCCTTGAAGCACGCGGATCTCGGGGCCGGGGGTCAGCCCGTCGTAACCCCAAATCGCCGTCGCCGGGTACTCGGCGGGCAGAATCTGCGCCATGCCCTCCCGCGCCTCCAGCACCGCGGGACCGGGCGCGGCGGCGCCGGGCCGAGCCACCGCCAGCGCAGCGGCGGAGGTGAGAAAGGTGCGGCGGGTGAGGGACATGGCAGGGCTCCGGGCCAAGGTTGGATCACCCGCCTTACATGGGGGCTTCCCGCGCCGGAAGGTCAATGCGGCAGGATGGTCGGGACAGGGCGAACGGGGCTCTCGGTCGACGTCTCGACGTCCAAGAACCAGCTACGCCGGAGGTGTCCGCAGCCGACCGGCATGAGCGGGCTGCGCCCCGGCCGGCATCCTCGTCCCGCCCCCAAGCGGCGGCGCCGCCCGTGCCTTCCCGCACATGCGATGCAGGCCGCGCACGTCTCGCGCGCGCTAGAAATCCAGGTTCTCGACGCTCAGCGCGTTCTGGCGGATGAAGTCGCGGCGGGGTTCGACCACGTCGCCCATCAGCTTGGTGAAGATGTCGTCGGCCTCGGCCACATCGTCTACCCGCACCTGCAACAGCGTGCGCGCCTCTGGGTCCAGCGTCGTCTCCCACAACTGGTCGGGGTTCATCTCGCCCAACCCCTTGTAGCGTTGCAGGCTCAGCCCCTTCTCACCCTCGTCCATGATCGCCTTCAACAGGTCCAGCGGTCCGTAGATCGGGATCTCGCGCTCCTTGCGGGCGAGCGCGGCGGGCGTGAGATAGACGTCGCGCAGGGCGTCGGTCATGCCGCCCAGACGCCGCGCCTCGCCCGAGCGCAGGACGGGGCCGTCGAGCGTGCGCACCTCCTCGACCCCGCGCACGTGGCGGGTCAGGCGGATGCCCTTGTCCTGGGTCGGGCGACCCTGCCAGCCGCGTTCGTATTCGGCCGCGATGAGGTCCAGACGCGCCGCCACGGCGTCGGCCGTGCCTTGCAGGTCGGCGTCCACCTGTCCCGGAACGAAGGCTCCGGCGATGGCCGCCTGTTCGAGGATCGCCATCGGATAGTGGGTGGGAAAGGCGTGGAGGATGCGCCGAACGGTGCGCGCCTCCTCGACCACGCGGGCGAGATCCTGGGCCACGATCTCTTCGCCCGTGCCCAGGCGGAGAACCGCACCCTCGATCCCCTGCTGCACCAGGTAATCCTCCAGCGCGATTTGGTCCTTGAGATACACCTCGGACTTGCCGCGCGCGACTTTGTAGAGCGGCGGCTGCGCGATGTAGAGGTATCCGCCCTCGATGATCTCGGGCATCTGCCGAAAGAAGAACGTCAACAGCAGCGTGCGGATATGCGCGCCGTCGACGTCGGCGTCGGTCATGATGATGATCTTGTGATAGCGCAGCTTGGCGATGTCGAACTCGTCGCGGCCGATCCCGGTGCCGAGCGCGGTAATCAGCGTGCCGATCTCCTGGCTGCCCAGCATCCGGTCGAAGCGCGCCCGCTCGACGTTCAGGATCTTGCCCCTGAGCGGCAGCACCGCCTGATTGGCCCGCGCCCGTCCCTGCTTGGCCGAGCCCCCGGCGCTGTCGCCCTCCACCAGGAACAACTCGCGCTGCGCAGGGTCCTTGACCTGGCAATCGGCCAGCTTGCCGGGCAGGCTCGCCACGTCCAGCGCCGATTTCTTGCGGGTCATCTCGCGCGCCCGGCGCGCCGCCTCGCGGGCCAGCGCCGCCTCGACGATCTTACCCACGATGGCGCGGGCGATCTGGGGGTTCTCCTCGAACCACTCCGAAAGCTTTTCGTTCATCAGGCCCTCGACCGCGGGGCGCACCTCGGAGGACACCAGCTTGTCCTTGGTCTGGGACGAGAACTTGGGATCGGGCACCTTGACCGACAGCACGCAGGTCAGCCCCTCGCGGGCATCGTCGCCCGACAGATTGACCTTCTCCTTCTTGGCCAGGCCGCTGGAGCCCGCATAGAGGTTGATCGTCCGCGTCAGCGCCCCGCGAAAGCCCGCCAGGTGCGTGCCGCCGTCGCGCTGAGGGATGTTGTTGGTAAACGGCAGCACCATCTCGTTGTAGCTGTCGTTCCACCACATCGCGACCTCGACGGTGATGCCCTCGCGCTCGCCGGAGATAAAGATCGGCTCGGCCAGCACCGGATGCTTGTGGCGGTCCAGATACTTGACGAACTCGCGCACGCCACCCTCGTAGAACATCTCGCTCCGCACGCGCTCGGCAGGCCGTTCGTCCTCCAGAATGATGCGCACGCCGGAGTTCAGGAACGCCAGCTCGCGCAGACGGTTCTCCAGCGTCTTGAAGTTGTAGTCGAGGTTCGAAAACGTCGTCGTCGAGGCCAGGAACCGCACCTCGGTGCCCTTGCGCCCATCGGCATCGCCAACGACGCGCAGCGGTTCGACCGTCTCGCCCCGCTCGAAGCGGGCATAGTGCTCCTTGCCGTCGCGCCAGATCCTCAGATCCAGCCAGTCGCTGAGCGCGTTCACGACGCTGACCCCGACCCCGTGCAGGCCGCCCGACACCTTGTAGGAGTTCTGGTCGAACTTCCCCCCGGCGTGGAGCTGGGTCATGATGACCTCGGCCGCCGACACGCCCTCTTCCTCGTGGATCCCGACGGGGATCCCGCGGCCGTTGTCGCTGACCGAGACCGAGTTGTCGGCGTGCAGGATCACGGTCACGGCATCGGCATGACCGGCCAGCGCCTCGTCGATACCGTTGTCCACGACCTCGTAGACCATGTGGTGCAGGCCCGAGCCGTCGTCGGTATCGCCGATATACATGCCCGGCCGCTTGCGCACCGCTTCCAGGCCCTTGAGAACCTTGATGGAATCGGCACCATAGTCGTCGGGTATCTGGGCGGCGTCAGCCATGCGTCACGTCCTTGAAATGTTTGCGCAGTTATAGGGGTTGAGCGCCCCATTGTCACGCAACAGCCACAATATTTGGTGGTTCTCTGCACTGCCGCAAGAGCCCCGCTCAGCCCGCCCCGATGGACGAGCCGTCCGGCCCCTCGGACACCGCCAACATCTCGGCCCGCCCCTCTAGCCCGGCAAAGAGCGCGGCCTCGGTGCCGGTCAGAAACGCCTGCACCCCGAGCCCGCAGATCGCATCGTAGAGCGCGGTGCGGCGGTCGGGGTCGAGATGCGCCGACACCTCGTCCAAGAGCAGGATCGGCGCCCCGCCCAGCGCCCGCGCATTGGCCAGGATCAGCGAGATCAACAGCGCCTTCTGCTCGCCGGTCGAACATTGCGCGGCGGCCATGCCCTTGGCGCGATAGGCCGCGGCCAGGTCGTCGCGGTGCGGTCCGGTCAGGGTGCGCCCGGCGGCCAGGTCGCGGCCGCGCCCCTCGGCGAGGGCGACCGCCAGATCCGCGGGGCCGGAGCCGCGCGAACCGCCCCCCGCCACGATCTCCAGGTCCGCGGCCGGGAACGCCGCGCCGCCGGCGTCCTGCGCCGCCGCCACTCGGGCCACGGCCTCGGCCCGCCCTGCGTCGATGGCGGCGCCAGCTTCGGCCATCTGCCGCTCCAACGCCCGATACCAGGCCGGATCGCGAACCTCGTCGCGCAACAGCCGGTTGCGCTCGCGCATCGCCCGCTCATAGGCCAAGGTCGCTGCGCCGTGATCCGGGACGAAGCTCAGGGTCATCCGGTCGAGGAATCGCCGCCGCCCCTCGGCCCCCTCGATCCACAGCCGATCCATGGCCGGCACCAGCCACAGCATCGGCACCAGCCGGCCCAGCGCGACCTGCGCCGCCGCCTTGCCGTCGATCCGCACCGCCCGGCTGGCGCCCGGCTCGGCCCTGAGTTCGATCTCGTGCGCAGCACCAGCCCCAGCCAGATCCGCCACCACCCGCCAACCCAGCGTCTCCGGCCGCCGCGCCAGATCGTCGGCCGCCGCCCGCCGCAGACCCCGGCCCGGCGACAACAGCGACACAGCTTCCAACAGGTTGGTCTTGCCCGAGCCGTTAGGTCCGTGGATCGCCACCGGCCGCCCGTCGAGGGTCAGCCGCACCGCCTTGTGCGAGCGGAAATGCGACAGGGCGAGGGAGGTCAGATGCACCGCGCCCTCGCCCAACTACCCTTTTCAGATATCCTCGCCGAAGGCAAAACGCGCCGCGCAGCGGCGTCAGACGCGCATCGGCATGACGACGTAGACCGCGCTGGGGTCGTTGCCCTCGCGCATCAGCGTCGGGTCGCCAGACGAGTTGAACAGGAACACCGCGTTCTCGCGATCCACCTGCCCGGCGATCTCCAGCAGATACTTGGCGTTGAACCCGATCTCCAGCTTCTCGGAGTCGTAGGCGACGCCCAGCTCCTCTTCGGCGTTGCCGCTGTCGGGGGCGTTGACGCTCAGCACCAGGCGGTCGTCCTCGATCTGCATCTTCACCGCGCGGCTGCGCTCGCTCGACACGGTGGCCACGCGGTCGACGGCGCGGGTGAACTCGTCGGCGTCCACCTCCATCTTGCGGGTATTGCCGGTGGGGATAACGCGGGAATAGTCGGGGAATGTGCCGTCGATCACCTTGGACGTGAGGGTGATGTCGGGGGTGGCAAAGCGCACCTTGGTCTCGCTCACCGACACCGCGATCTCCTGATCGCCGTCCAGAAGCTTGCGCAGCTCGCCCACCGCCTTGCGAGGGACGATGACGCCCGGCATCTCTTCGGCGCCTTCGGGGAGTTCGGCGTCGATCCGCGCCAGGCGGTGGCCGTCCGTCGCCACACAGCGCAGCACACGGCCCCCGTCGCCGTCGGCCACGTGCATGTAGACCCCGTTGAGGTAATAACGGGTCTCTTCGGTCGAGATCGCGAACTTGGACTTGTCGAAGAGGCGCCGGAGCACCGGCGCGGGCACGGCGAAGTTCGCGTCGTACTCCGCGCTCGCCATCACCGGGAAATCCTCCTTGGGCAATGTCGCCAGTCCGAAATGCGACCGCCCCGCCTGGACCGTCAGGCGGCCCGAGGCGCCGTCGTCGGTCAGCGCAACCAGGGCGCCGTCAGGCAGCTTGCGCACAATCTCGTGGAACATCACGGCGTTGACCGTGGTGGCGCCGGCGCGCTCGACCTGGGCGGGGGCCGTATCGACCACCTCGATGTCGAGGTCGGTGGCACGAAAGCTGACCGTGTCGCCCTGTGCCTCGATCAACACGTTGGCCAGGATCGGGATGGTGTTGCGCCGCTCCACCACCGACTGCGCCTGCCCCACGGCCCGGAGTAGCGCGCCGCGCTCGATGCTGATCTTCATGTCCCACTCCACCGTTGGCCGGGGCGGACACGCTATCGCGTTCCCGCCCCGAAGCAAGTGTCTTGACGAGGTTTTCGCCGAATTCCCCGAACGGTCAAGCCGTGGAGCGCCGTCAGTTGCCCTGCAACGCCCGCATCAACAGCTCGACGTCCTCGGCCACCTGCCGGTCGGTCTCGCGCAGCGACTCGATCCTCTTGATGCCATGCAGGATGGTGGTGTGGTCGCGCCCGCCAAAGTGCCGGCCGATCTCGGGCAGCGACCGTTCGGTCAGCCGCTTGCACAGAAACATCGCGATCTGCCGGGGGCGGGCGTAAACCCGCGTTCTCTTGGGCCCCAGCATGTCGGACAGGCGGATGTTGTAGTGGTCGGACACCTTGCGCTGGATTTCGTCGATGGTGGCGCGCTTGTCCGAAGTCTTGAGGATGTCAGTCAGGCACTCCTTGGTTGCGGCGACATCGATCTCGCGACCGATCAGCGACCCGAAGGCGAAGAGCCGCATCAGCGCGCCCTCCAGCACCCGCACGTTGGTGGTGATCTTGTGCGCCAGGAACTCCAGAACGCCCGATCCGATCCGCGCATCGGCAAAGCTGTTGCGATACTGCTCGACCTTCTGCTGGAGGATGCCCAGGCGCAGTTCGTAGTTGGTGGGGTGCACGTCGACCACCAGCCCTTGCTGCAACCGGCTGGCGATACGCCCCTCCAGCCCCTCGATCTCGCCCGGTGCGCAGTCGGCCGAGATGACGATCTGTTTGCGCTGGTCGACGAGCGCGTTGAAGGTGTGAAAGAACTCTTCCTGCGTGCTGTCCTTGCCGGCGATGAACTGCACGTCGTCCACCATCAGCACGTCGACCGAGCGAAAGATCTGCTTGAAGTCCATCATCGTCTTTTCGCGCAGGGCCTGCACGAATTTATACATGAACTGCTCGGCCGAGAGATACAGGACCCGCGCCTGCGGATCGCGGCTCTTCAGCTCCCAGGCAATGGCGTGCATCAGGTGGGTCTTGCCGAGTCCCACGCCGCCGTAGAGGAACAGCGGGTTGAACGTCGCCGGACCGCCCTCGCCCACCCGGCGCGCGGCGGCATGGGCCAGCTCGTTCGGCTTGCCCACGACGAAGCTGTCGAAGGTGAAGTTGTCGTCGAGCGGCGCGCCCGGCAGCTTCTCGGCCGCGGGCATCTGCGGCGGGCGCTTCTTCGGCTGCACCGCCACGTCATCGTTCGCCGCCGGGCGGACCCGGAACGCCAGCCGCCGCGCCGGTTCGCCCGCGGCGACGATCTCGTGCAGGATGTGATCGCCGAACCGCTGCGAAACCCAATTTCCGACGAACTGCGATGGCACGAAAAACGTCACGACGCCGTCGGAGAGGTCGGAGAACTCCAACGGCTCGATCCACGTCTGATAGTTGTTCTGTCCGATCGTGTTGCGGAGTTCCCTCTGCACAAGTCCCCAGGTTTCGTCTGTCATTTTTTTCTCTGCCGCCCCGCGCTTACATTCGGCCCGTGTCGGGCCCACTGACATATCGCGGTCGCCTTCGCGCACCGGGCATAGAGGATTGCGCGACGCACCGTGCCTTTCGGTGCTCGCTCGACCATTACAGCCGCTGCATCGGCAATGGACATGCCTTCCGGTAGCGTGAAGAGGCTCTCCACCGCCGGTTGTCCACTGCACAATGCAGTCAATCTATCTTGGACATGCCGGTTTCCCGGTCGCCGGAACGGTAGGGCCCGAAATCACGGACCGGACCGTCGGCTGTCTGACGCTGTGCCGTGGAGCTGCGGGAGGCCCGCTTTTTCGGCTCTCTACACCAATTTGGCAGCGGTGCTACGGCGGCGCCGTCGTCATGTCCCCCCAGGCGATTTACGACTCGCAGCTTCAACGTAGCAAGGGGTTTCGCGGCGGATCAACAGCCGTTTGACCTTGACTCCAACGTCTCTGAAAGCGAATCCGCAGCGCCGCGGGAACTGTGTTTTTCCTGCCTCAGATGCCGACCGATCCAGAAAAAAAGCACGCCCAGGAGGGCGTGCCCGAATCGCAGGAAAAGCGGGCCGAGTGCCCGGTTTCTCAGCCCAGGGACTTCACCCGGCTGGACAGGCGCGACATCTTGCGCGCCGCGGTGTTCTTGTGGAACACGCCCTTGGTCACGCCGCGCATCAGCTCGGGCTGGGCGGCGCGCAGGGCGGTGGAGGCGGCATCCTTGTCGCCCGAGGCGATGGCCTCTTCGACCTTGCGCAGGAAGGTGCGGATGCGCGAACGGCGTGCCTTGTTGATGGCAAAGCGGCGCTCGTTCTGGCGCGCGCGTTTCTTGGATTGGGGCGAGTTGGCCATGGAACGGGTCCTCTGGATCGGGTCTGGTGCACTATATCTCTTGCGTGACGACCCCGACGGACGGTCGACCGAACTCTCGTGCCTGAAGGGCGGGCATCACGCGCATGTGGAGGCGGCGGATAGCACCGCCAGCCGCCCTTGGCAACGCCCTACTTGTCGCGGAACTGCGCCTCGCGCTTGTCCAGGAACGCCTGCATCCCTTCCGCCTGGTCCTGGGTGGCGAACAGCGCGTGGAACAGCCGCCGCTCGTGCAGCACCCCCTCGGCCAGCGTGGTCTCGTAGCTGCGGTTCACCGCCTCCTTGACCGCCATGACGGTCAGCGCCGATTTCTCGGTGATCTTGGCCGCCGCCGCCATCGCCTCTTCCATCAGCTTCTTGGCGGGCACGACCCGGCTGACGAGGCCCGAACGTTCGGCCTCCTCGGCGGTCATGAAACGCCCGGTCAGGTGCATCTCCATCGACTTGGATTTGCCGACAAAGCGGGTCAGCCGCTGGGTGCCGCCCATGCCGGCGACGACGCCCAGGTTGATCTCGGGCTGGCCGAACTTGGCGGTGTCGGCGGCGATGATGAAGTCGCACAGCATCGCCAGCTCGCATCCCCCGCCCAGGGCATAGCCCGCCACCGCGGCGATGATCGGCTTGCGCACCCGTTCGATGGCGTGGGCCTGGGGCGCGAAGAGGTCGCCGCCGAACGCATCGACGAAGGTCTTCTCGGCCATCTCCTTGATGTCGGCACCCGCGGCGAACGCCTTTTCCGAGCCGGTCAGGACGATGCAGCGCACCTTTTCATTGGCGTCCGCGTCGGTCAGCGCCTGTCCCAGCTCGTCCAAGAGTTCGATGTTCAGCGCGTTCAGCGCGTCGGGGCGGTTGAGCTTGATCAGCGCGACGTGGTCGTCGATCTCGACGATGATCGTCTTGAAGGCCATGGGGCAGGGCTCTCGCAGTTGTGGTCAGGGACGCAGCCTTACCAATGAGAGCCCGACGATCAAGCTATCTTTGACACGCCGCGCAGTAGAAGGTCGAGCGCCCGGACTGCACGATCCGCCGCACCGTGCCGCCGCAGCCGGGGGTGACGCAAGGGGCGCCTTCCCGGTCGTAGACGCGGAAGGTGTGCTGGAAATAGCCCATCTCGCCGCCCGCCTGGCGGTGGTCGCGCAGGGACGATCCCCCGGCGGCGATCGCCTCCTCCAGCACCTGCCGGATCACCGGAACCAGCGCTGCGACGCGCCCCGCCCCGATCCGCCCGGCCTTGCGCCGGGGCGAGATGCCGGCCCGGTGCAGCGCCTCGCAGACATAGATGTTGCCCAGCCCGGCCACCACACGCTGGTCGAGCAGCGCCGCCTTGACCGGCGTCGCCTTGCCGCGGAAGACCGCGACGAGGTGACCTTCGTGAAAGGCGTTGCCCAAGGGTTCGGGCCCCAGCTTGGCCAACAGCCAGTGGTCCGCCGCCCGGTCGGAGGGAAATAGGTCCATCGCGCCGAATCGCCGCGCGTCGTTGAAGGTGACCCGCGCGCCGCCCGCCATGTGGAATGCCACGTGGTCGTGCGCGGCCTGCGCGGGGTGGCCGTGGTGGAACACGCCGGGCACCAACGCCGCCCCCTCGGGCTGCGAGATCGTCATGCGGCCCGACATGCCCAGGTGCACCAGCAGCGTCTCGCCCGAGTCGAGGTCCGCCAGGAGATACTTGGACCGCCGTCCCAGCCGCAGCACGCGCCGCCCGGCCAGACGCTCGGCCATGCGTTCGGGGAACGGCCAGCGCAGATCGGGGCGCCGCACCTCGGCCCTGGCGATCACCGCGCCCTCCATCACCGGCGCCAGCCCGCGGCGAACCGTCTCGACCTCCGGCAGTTCCGGCATTCCGCCCGCCCCCCGCGTTGTAGTCCCCCGCCCGCGGCCTATAAGGAAGCGCGAGCGATGGACCGAGGTAGCCATGTCCGACGACGACGACAAGACCACGCATTTCGGGTTTCAGACGGTGCCCGAGGCGGACAAGGCCGGGCGCGTCCATGGCGTCTTTTCCTCGGTCGCGTCGCGCTACGACGTCATGAACGACCTGATGAGCGCGGGCGTCCACCGCCTGTGGAAGGACGCGATGATGGACTGGCTGGCGCCGCGGTCGGGCCAGCGCCTGTTGGACGTGGCAGGGGGCACCGGCGACATCGCCTTCCGCTTTCTGAGCCGCGCGCCGGGGGCCGAGGCTGTGGTGCTGGACCTGACCGAGGCGATGCTGACCGAGGGCCGCAAACGGGCCGCGGCCGCGCGGCTGGCCGACCGTCTGGATTGGACCGTGGGCGACGCCATGGCGCTGCCCTTTGCCGACGGCAGCTTCGACGTCTACACCATCGCCTTCGGCATTCGGAACGTGACCCGCCCCGCGGACGCCCTGGCCGAGGCGTTCCGCGTGCTGCGCCCCGGCGGGCGGCTCATGGTCCTGGAGTTCAGCCAGCTGCCGGTCCCCATGGCGCAACGGCTCTACGACGCCTACTCCTTCAATGTCATCCCGGCGATGGGCCGGATCGTGACGGGCGACCGCGACAGCTATCAATACCTGGTCGAATCGATCCGCCGCTTTCCCGACCAGGAGACGTTTGCGGGGATGATCCGCACCGCCGGGTTCGACCGGGTGAAGTATCGCAATCTCTCCATGGGCATCGCGGCGCTGCACTCCGGCTGGAAGATCTGAGAGCGAATGCGCGGCCCCCACAACATCGTGCGCCTGATCCGCACGGGCGCCACCCTGGAGCGCACGGGCGCGATGGAGGTCGTGCTCGACGCGTTCAAGGCGCCGCCCAGCTTGCGGCTCTTCGCCCGCGCGCTCGGCTGGCCGTTCAAGTGGCTCGGCTATGCCGGCGATCCCGACTTGCCGCCGGCGACCCGCGCCCTGACCGCGCTGGGGCCGGCCTATATCAAGTTCGGGCAGGTCCTCTCGACCCGCCCCGACGTGGTGGGCGACGAGCTCGCCGCGCAACTGCGCGTCCTGCAGGACAAGCTGGCGCCGTTCCCCCGCGACGTGGCGCTCGACACCGTGTCGGAACAGTTGGAGATCGACCCCGACGCCGTCTTCAGCAGCTTTTCCGAGCCGGTCGCCGCCGCCTCCATCGCGCAGGTCCATTGGGCGCGCCTGCGCGAGGACGGGCGCGAGGTGGCGGTCAAGGTGCTGCGCCCCGGCATCGAAAAGGCATTCCGCAAGGACATCGATGCCTTCTACTTCGCCGCCCGGGTGGTCGACCTGCTGGCGCCCCAGGCCCGCCGCCTGCGCCCGATGGAGGTAATCGCCCATTTCGAAGGCGTGGTCATGGGCGAGCTGGACCTGCGGGTGGAGAGCGCCGCCAACGCCGAGTTCGTGGCCAACACCGAGGACGACGAGGGCTTTCGCGTGCCGCGTGTCGACTGGTTCCTGTCCTCGCGCCGGGTGATGACGCTCGATTGGGCCGAGGGGATCCCGGCCAACGAGATCGCCGCCATCGAAGCGGCGGGCCACGACCGCAAGGCGCTGGGCGAACGGGTGCTGCGGCTGTTTCTCAGCCACGCCCTGCGCGACGGGTTCTTTCACGCAGACATGCACCAGGGCAATCTCAAGGTCGCGCCGAACGGCGACATCGTCGCGCTGGACTTCGGCATCATGGGGCGGCTCGACGAGTACACCCGCCGGGTCTATGCCGAAATCCTCTTCGGCTTCATCCGCAAGGACTATCGCCGCGTCGCCGAGGTCCATTTCGAGGCGGGCTACGTCCCCCCCGACCGCGACGTGGACGAGTTCGCGCGGGCGCTGAGGTCGGTGGGCGAACCGATCTTCGGCATGGACGCCACGCGCATCTCCATGGGGCGGCTGTTGAACTACCTCTTCGAAGTGACCGACCGCTTCGGGATGGAGACGCGGACCGAGCTCATCCTCCTGCAACGGACGATGGTGGTGGTCGAGGGGGTCTCGCGCTCGCTCTATCCGCAGATCAACATCTGGGAGGTCGCCCGCCCCATCGTCGAGGACTACATCAAGGACAACATCGGCCCCCGGGCCCTGATCCGCGACCTGACGCGGACCGCGCGGGTGCTCTCGCGCTTCGGCCCCAAGCTGCCGCAATACGCCGAGGCGCTCCTCATCGCCCAGTCGCAGAGGCACCCGCCGCCGCCGCCCCGCCGCAACCCGTGGGAATACCTTGCAATGGCCGGGATCGGCGCCGCGGGCGCGACACTGATCTTCTGGATCGCCAGCGTGGTCTGAGGCGGGGAAGGCCGTTCGAACGGCCTTGGCCCACGCGATTTCGAAATCGCGTGCCAAGCGCCTTGCAAGGCGCTTGGGCCAAGGCGCTTCGAAGCGCCTTGCCGCCTAGGCTCAGGCTCTGCGCGAGAAGTCGGCCGAGACCACGCCCAGCGCGTCGAGCGCGCAGGCGGCGATGTCGTGGGCCGTCAGCCCAGCGTCGGCATACATGTCCGCGGGGCTCGCCTGGTCGATGAACCGGTCGGGGAGCGTCATCGTGCGGATGGCGAGGCCCCGGTCCAGCGCCCCGCTCATCGCCAGATGGTGCAGAACGTGCGCGCCGAAGCCGCCCCGCGCCCCCTCCTCCACCGTGATCAGCGCCGCGTGGTGGCGGGCGAGTTGGCCGATCAGGTCGGTGTCGAGCGGCTTGGCGAACCGTGCGTCGGCCAGGGTGACGGAGATGCCGCGCGCCTCCAGCGCCTCTGCCGCCAGGCGGCATTCCGATAGATGCGCACCGAAGGACAACAGCGCCACCTGGCTGCCCTCCTGCAGGACGCGGCCGCGGCCGATCTCCAGCGGCGCGCCGGTCTCGGGCAGGTCCACACCGACCCCCTCGCCGCGGGGATAGCGGAAGGCGATGGGCCCCGCGTCGTGGGCGGCGGCGGTCGCGACCATGTGCACCAGCTCGGCCTCGTCGCCCGCCGCCATCACCGTGAAACCCGGCAGGTTGGCCAGATAGGCGACGTCGAAGGCCCCGGCGTGGGTCGCGCCGTCGGCCCCCACCAGCCCCGCCCGGTCGATGGCGAAGCGCACCGGCAGGCCCTGCAGCGCCACGTCGTGCACCACCTGGTCGTAGCCCCGTTGCAGGAACGTCGAGTAGATCGCGCAGAAGGGCTTGAGGCCCCCGGCCGCCATGCCGGCGGCAAAGGTCACGCCGTGCTGCTCCGCGATACCCACGTCGAAGACCCGCGCCGGAAAGCGCTTGGCCATGATGTCGAGCCCTGTGCCGGACGGCATGGCGGCGGTCACGGCAACGATCGCCGGGTCCGCCTCGGCCGCGCGGGTCAGCGCCTGGCCGAAGACCTTGGTGTAGGCGGGCGCGTTCGGCGCCGACTTCTTCTGCGCACCGCTGGCCACGTCGAACTTGGCCACGCCGTGATACTTGTCGGCGCTGGTCTCGGCCGGGGCATAGCCCTTGCCCTTCACCGTGCAGCAGTGGATCAGCACCGGCCCCGTCGCCCGCGCCCGCGCTGCGCGCAGCACCGGCAGGAGCTGCCCCATGTCGTGGCCGTCGATGGGGCCGACGTAGGACAGGCCCAGCTCTTCGAACAACGTGCCCTGCCCACCCGCGGCCCCGGTGACCAGTTGCCGTGCGCGGCGGGCGTGGTCGCGGATCGGGCCGGGCAGCGCCGCCTCGAACCCTTCGGCCATCTGCACGAACGGCGTCCCGGCATAGAGGCCGGAGAGGTAGCGCGACATGGCCCCCACGGGCGGGGCGATGGACATCTCGTTGTCGTTGAGGATCACGAACAGGCGGCGGCCCTCGTGGCCGGCGTTGTTCAGCGCCTCGTAGGCCATGCCGGCGCTGATCGACCCGTCGCCGATCACCGCCACCGCGTCGCCGGTGGGCTGGCCCATGTCGCGCGCCACGGCAAAGCCCAGCGCGGCGCTAATCGAGGTCGAGGAATGCGCGGCGCCGAAGGGATCGTAGACCGACTCCGACCGCTTGGTGAAACCCGACAGGCCGTCCTTCTGCCGCAGCGTGCGGATGCGGCTGCGGCGGCCTGTGAGGATCTTGTGGGGATAGCACTGGTGGCCCACGTCCCACACGATCTTGTCCCGCGGCGTTTCGAACACCGCGTGCAGCGCAACGCTCAACTCGACGACCCCCAGGGACGAGCCCAGATGCCCGCCGGTGACGCTGACGGCGTCGATCACCTCGGCGCGGACCTCGTCCGCCAGCCGCCGCAACTCGGCGTCGCTCAGCGCGCGGAGATCGGCCGGGCCGCCGACACGGTCGAGCGTGGGGGTTTCGGGACGGGTCATGGCGGTCGCCTCCCTCAAGCGGGTGAATGACACCCCTCCCCGTCGGCCACGATCAACGTCGGTCAAAAGGCGCCGCAAGGGACCGGAAGGGTCCGTTGCGACGCGAGGTTTCCTGTAGCCAACAGGAAGGGAACCGGGGTGTGGAGGCCCCGTCTGCCGCGCGGCCCTGTCGGACGGCGCGACCCGGTCGGCGGGGGCGGCGCATCGCGGCCCGCCCCCGCGCGTCTCGTCAGGCGACGGCGCTCAGCGCCTGCCGACCCATCTCCAGCGCCGCGAACGGATCCTCGGGCAACAGCCGAGAGATCGCGACGAGGACCAGCACGACCGCGATGGCGCCGAAGAACACGGCCGCGGCATAGAGCGCCCCGATCGTCATGTGCTGAAAGATCCACATCCGCAGGCTGGGTTCGTTGCCCTTGAGATACCAGAGGTCTTTGTCGGACATTTCTCTCACTCCGCCGGCGGTTGATAGATGATGAAGTCCTCGGGCGTCTGCGCGGTGACATAGTTCTGCGCCGCGCCGTAGCCGTGCTCCTGCGCCCAGACGAACCAGTTGTCGACGACCGTGCCGGTCAGCAGGATGCCGATGCCGCCCGTCAGGGTGGTCAGCACCGCAAACCACCACGCCCAGCGGTGGATGCCCTCCATCGTGGCGTTGAAGCCCATGGTCCAGCGCCAGAACAGGCCCGCCCGTTCGGACGCCGTGCCGCGGTCGGCGATCTGCTCCAACTCGCGGTCGCCGCCGAAGCGGGAGACGGCGAGGATCGTCGCCCCGTGCATCGCAAACAGCAGGGTCGAGCCGTAGAGGAACACGATGCTCAGCGCGTGGAAGGGGTTGTAGAACAGGTTGCCGTAGGTCAGCGAGAACAGGTTGGTCCAGTCCAGGTGCGGGAAGATGCCGTAGGGCACCGCCTCGGACCACGACCCCATCAGGATCGGGCGGAAGAGGCCGAGCACCAGAAACAGCCAGATGGCAGAGGCAAAGGCCCAGGCCACATGCTTGCCCATCTTGAGCTGGGCGGCCAGGACGTAGGAGCGGACCCACCAGGCGAGAACCGAGATCAAAAGCAGGAACGACGCGATCAGGTAGAGCCCGCCGTCCCAGAGCGGCACCGCCAGGCTCAGCCCGTATTCCGGCGCTGGCGGCTCCAGCGCCAGGTAGAACAGGTCGCGGAAGAACCGCCCGGGATGAAAGTCGACCTGGACCCAAAACGAGATCCCGACGAGAAAGAACCACAATCCCCCCGTGATCAGCGACACAACCCCGAAGGGGCCCAGATAGACGGGCCCGAGCTGAGCGTTGCCGAACCAACCCAAGAGCTGGGAGAACCCTGCCGACTTGGTCCGGTCCTCCAGCGGCGTGTCCTCGACCATGCCCATCTCGGGCGGCCCCTGGACCTGCACCTGCGTAAAGATGTTCTGATAACTTGGCATCTTTTCAGCTCCTTCAGAGGTCCGCCCACCAGGGCAGTTCGAGGTACCAATCCCACCAGACGATCCACTGGTCGAACCAGACGGTGCCGGAGATGACGATGCAGATCGCGCTCCACAGACCGGCGTTCAGAGCCAGGAGCAGACCCAGCCGGTGGATGCCGAGGGGCCCGATCGAGTAGCCGATGAAGTCGCGGAAGAACGTGTCCTCGTGCTCGGGGCTGCGCATCTCCTCGCCCTTTTCGGGGTTGGCGGCGCTCAGGATCAGCGACCCGTGCAGCGCCAGCGCCAGCGTCGTGGTAAAGAACAGGGACACCGCGATCATGTGGGCGGGGTTGTAGTGGAAGTTGCCGTAGAGGTAACCGGTGTAGCTCACCCAGTCGAGGTGGCTCCAGATACCGTAGGGGAACCCATGGCCCCAGGCCCCCATCAGCACCGGCCGGATCACCACGAGCGTGGTATAGGCCAGGATGGCAAAGCCGAAGGCGACGGGGACGTGATACCCGATACCGAGTTTGCGGCAGATCTCGACCTCGCGTAGCATCCACGAGATGAACGCCCCGTGGGCGCAGATGGTGATGACCTGCCACAGGCCGCCCTGGTCGAGCGGCGCGGCGCCCAGGCCGTAGCTCACGGGCGGCGGGTTGATCGAGATCAGCCAGGGGTTCCAGACCCCCTGCATCGCGGCACCGTAAAAGATCAGGATGGTGCCCAGACCGGCGAAGAAAGCGGTCGTGACCCCAAAAAATCCGACAAAGAACGGCCCGACCCAGAAGTCGAACAGGTCGCCGCCGACGAGCGTGCCCCCGGGCACGCGATATTTGCGTTCGAAGCTGAGCAAAGCCATCTTCTTACTCCGTTGTTCTGGCGGCCAGGCCCGTCAGGGTGCCGTCGTCATTCGCGTCGGTCCGCCCCGGCCGACGCCATGATGGCGACGCCCGGGGCAAGGGTTCGTGGCGTGCGTCACTCGGCGACGACGACGCCGCGCTCCATGGCGGTTTCTCTTTCCACCATCGCGAACCAGTTGTAGCCGTCCGGCCCCGTGCTCAGCAGGACGAGGTGAATCATCGCCGCCAAGAGGAAGAGGAAGACGCCCTGCGCGACGAAGACGCGCCGGGGGTCCCAGATCAGCCAGATCTTGTAAAATTTTGCCATTCTTCAGTCCCCTTCAGAACCAGGGCTTCCAGATGAACACCGCCAGATGAGCGACGACGGCGACGGCCGAGAACAGCCAAAGCCCGCTCATGTAGACGGAGTGCAACTCTTGCGCCTGCTCGTCAGTGAGACCCGTGAACGACAGGTCGGTTCTATCAGCCATGTACTCTCCTTCGGATCGCAAAGCTGACGCCGCGGGGCCCCGCGGCCGGGTATGTGGCGGGGGCATCCCGCCGGGGATCCGCTCCGGCCCGACTGGGCCGATGGCGAATGTCGTGGCCGCCCTCTCAGGCGGCGAAGATCATCGGCGTGATGATGCGCGCCTGGCTCCAGGCCCGCGCCACCGGCCCGCGCTCGGGCAGCCGCATCGACCGCAGCGCGGTCAGCGCCCAGGTCAGCAGCGCCAGCGGAAGCGTCGCGGCAAAGATGATCGCGAAGTAGATCATGAACTCGGTCCGGGGCGCCTTGTGGCTGCGGGCCTGCGGCGTCTCGACCATCAGGTCGCTGGTCATGTCGCTCATGTCGTGTCTCCCTTGGTGTCGGTGTCGCGGGGCGCAAGCGCCACGCTTTCTTCATTGCGGGACGCCAGGGCCCCGTCTTCGTCATTGCGAGGCGCCAGCGCCCCGTCGTCTCGGTTGCGAGGCGCCAGCGCCTCGACGGTTTCTCGCACCACGCGCTCGGCGCCCTGCTCCAGGGCGGACCGCTCGGCGGCGTCTCTCAGCGATTTGGCGGCCGAAATGCGGGTCAGCACCGGGTGCTGCGCCACGATCCGGTCCAGTGCGGCCTGCGCGTCGGCATCCCAGGGGAAGTCGCGGCGCAGGGTGGTCGGCGTCGCCTCGGCCGCATCCATGTCGGTGCCCAGAGGCAGGATGTGGAACAGCGCGTCGAACAGGCCGTTGCACACCTCCTGCAACACGTAGGTCGCGCCGGCATAGCCCATGAAGGGGGTGCCGGTCGCCCGCCGGATCGCCGCCCCGGGAAAGCCCGCGGGGATGAACGTCGGCGCCGGTCCGTGCCCGCCCTTGAGTTCGGCCAGGTACATCTTTTCGTTGATCGACCCCATGACCACCAGCGGCCGGTGCCGCGCCATCAGGCTGCGCACCTCTTCGTTGTTGGTCTTGCGCCCGCGCACCCTTGCCACGGCAAAGGCGCAGGGCAGGCCCAGGTCGGTTTCCAAATAGTGGCGGACGCCGCGGGCATAGGTCTCGCTCGCCACGATGGCGAAGGACGCGGTGGCAAAGAAGTCCTGCGTGACCGACCGCCACAGGTCCCACACCGGCTTGAGCGTCGAATGCTTCTCGCGCGCGATGAACGGTTCGGGGTCGAGGCCCAGCAGGTCGCCCAGCGTGCGCAGGAACTTGGTCGTCGAATCGACCCCGATCGGCGCCTGCAAATAGGGCTTGTCCAGCACCTCGCAGAGGCCGCGGCCGAACTCGCGGTACATGCAGATGTTGACGTCGGCGTTGACCAGATTGCGCATCTCGGCCAGGTGCGCGCCCAGCGGCATCACCATGTTGACCTCGGCGCCGATCCCCTCGACCAGGCGCCGGATCTCGGCCAGGTCCGAGGGCATGTTGAAGGTGCCATACATGGGCCCCAGGATGTTGACCCGCGGCTTGTCGCCCTCGGCACGCTTCTTTTCCGGCGGCATCCGGCCCTTGGTCATGCCGAACTCGGTGAACAGCCAGGTCATCGCGCGGTCCGCGCTTTCCCACTGGTCCTCGTCGATGGTGCGCGGCAGGAAGCGCTGGATGTTGGTGCCCTGGGGCGTGACGCCGCCGCCGATCATCTCGGCGATGGAGCCCGTGACCACCACCGCCGGCAGCGCCGGATCCAGCGTGTCCCAGGCGCGCTTCATCGCCTCTTCGGTGCCCGATCCCATCTCGCCCTCGCCGAGGCCCGTCACCACGATGGGCAGCTCGTGCGGCGGCAGCGCGTCGGTGTAGTGCAGCACGCTCGTCACCGGCAGGTTCTCGCAGCCGACGGGGCCGTCGATGACCACCTGCAACCCCTTGATCGCGGTGAACGCATAGACGGCGCCCCAATAGCCGCCCGCGCGGTCGTGATCGGTCACCAGCATGACTGCCCTCCCATGCCGATCGACCGGCCGAACAGACTCGGCAACCCGAAACTTTCCTTTGCAAGTATCCCGGGGGTCTGGGGGCTGGCCCCCAGTCCTCCGCCGGCCACGCGCACGGCGCTGAGCGTCCGGGCGCCGGTCATATCATCTCCGCGGCCTTCCGGGCCCGCGCCTGCTTTTCCAGTTTCTTCAGGTTCTGCGCGCGGAAGTCCGGGCGCAGGTTCGGATCGCCTTCCCACACCCCGGCGGTGTCGCCGGTGCCGACCCCGTCGAAGAAGTCGGTCATCCGGTCCATCCGGTCCTTGTTGGCCATGGCGCCGTTGACCACCTCGGCCAGGCTCCCGGCCCCGGCAGGCCCCATCAGCGGACGGGCCGAAATCAGGTTGGTGAAGTAGAGCGCGGGGATGCCCGCCTCCTTGGCCTTCTGCACGACGGGCGTGGTGCCGATGGCGAGATCGGGCTTGAGCGCCTCCATCGCCGACAGGTCCTGCTCCAGCGAGGCGCGGTAGCGCACCGTGCACCCATGCGCCTCCAGCCACTCTCGGTCGGCGGCGCTCATCTCGGTTTTCGGGCAGGCGGTGCCGCAATAGGGCACCTCGGCGCCGCTTTCGATCAACAGGCGCGCGACCAGCAGCTCGGACCCTTCGTAGCCCGACACGGTGATCCGGCCCTTGACCGGCGCGCCCTTCAGCGCCCCGTCGATGGCCGGCAGGAACGCGTTCTGTGCCGCCGCCACCTTGTCCGCGGCAATGCCGAAGGCGTCGCCGATGGCGGCCAGCCACGCGGCGGTGCCGTCGCGGCCCACCGGGGCGCTGCCGACGATGGGGCGGCCCGCGGCGGTGAATTCGCGCATCGCGGCGGTATAGAACGGGTGGATCGCCGCCACCGCGCCGCCGTCGAGCGCAGCGTAGAGCTCGCGCCACTCGCGGCAGGGCACCACCGGCCCGGCGGCCAGGCCCATGGGGGCCAGCATCGCACCGATCATCATCGGGTCGGCGGGAAACATCTCGCCCAGGAGCGTCACCGTGGGCCGCGCGTCGCGGCCGCCCACGGGGGCGGGGACCGGCCCCGCCTCGACCTCGGACCGGGCATAGGCCAGCATCGCGCCGGCCAGGACGTCCTTTGCCTCGGCATGGGTGGGGATGCCAAAGCCCGGCACGTCGATGCCGACGATCCGCACCCCGTTGATTTCCTTGGGCAACAGGCGCAGCGGCACGCCCGACGCGGTCGGCACGCAGAGGTTCGTGACGACGATGGCGTCATAGCGGTCGGGGTCGGCAAGGTCGTGGACGCTCTCGCGGATGTCCTCGAACAGCTTGCCCGTGACCAGCGTTTCCGAGTTGAACGGCACGTAGCCCACCGAGCGCCGCGCGCCGTAGAAGTGCGACACGAAGGTCAGGCCGTAGACGCAGCAGGCCGAGCCCGACAGCACGGTCGCCGTGCGGCGCATCCTGAGGCCGACCCGCAAGGAGCCGAAAGCGGGGCACATGCTCTGCGGCTGGTCGTGGGGGCCCTTGGGGTAGTCGCGGGCGTATTGGTCCAGCAGCTCGGACTGACCGGCGGCGCGGGCTGCGGCGGCCAGATCGCCGCCCGAGTGACAGCCCAGGCCGTCCGGCGGCGCCTCAGCCGCGGTCTCGGGGCGCCCACTGCCGCGGATCACCTCGGCCTTGCCAGCCTCGTCGTAGGACACCTCAGTCATCGAGAAGCCTCCGCGACTGTTCCAGCCGCTCGGTCAGGGCCGCCATCATCCGCGCATGGGTGTCGCGGATCACGCCCAGCTCTTCGATCAAGCGGTCGGTGGCTGTGGGGGCGCGTCCTGCGTCAGGCGTCGTCATAGACCACCTCCAGCGACGGCTTGGGCGCGGCGTTCTTACCCCGCATGTCGGCGTCGGTCGCGGGCTCCAGCACCACGTCGCCGCCGGTATCCTTGCTGTCGAACAGCGCCAGCAGACCGTCTTGGTCCAAGGGCGCGGGGCGGATCGGGGGGGCCAGCGACACCGCGTCGGCCAGCCCAGCGAACAGCTCGCCCCAGCGCGAGGCCGACGAGCCCACGATCTGGTAGTTCGCGGACTTCTTGCGCAGGTCGTCGTCCTGCGGGATCGCGGCCAGCACGGGGATGTCCACCGCCTTGGCAAAGGCCTGCGCCTCGCCCGAGCCGTCGTCCTTGTTGATGACCAGCCCGGCGACGCCGACATTGCCGCCCAGCCGCCGGAAATACTCCACCGCCGAGCAGACGTTGTTGGCGACATACAGCGATTGCAGGTCGTTGGAGCCGACCAGGATCACCTTCTGCGCCATGTCGCGGGCAATCGGCAGGCCGAAGCCGCCGCAGACCACGTCGCCCAGGAAATCGAGCAGCACATAGTCAAAGTCCCAGTCGTGGAACCCCAGCTTCTCCAGCAGCTCGAAGCCGTGGATGATGCCGCGCCCGCCGCAGCCGCGGCCGACTTCGGGGCCGCCCAGCTCCATGGCGAAGACGCCGCCGCGCTTGAAGCAGACGTCGCCGATCTTGACCGGCTCGCCGGCCAGCTGCTTCTTGGTCGAGGTCTCGATGATCGTCGGGCAGGCCTTGCCGCCGAACAGCAGGCTTGTGGTGTCCGACTTGGGGTCGCAGCCGATCAGCAGCACGCGCTTGCCCTGTTCGGCCATCATGTGGCTGAGATTGGCCAGCGTAAACGACTTGCCGATGCCGCCCTTGCCGTAGATCGCGATGATCTGGGTCTTCTTGGTGGGCGGGTCTTGGGGGATCTCCAGCGTCGGCTCTTCGGCCGCCTCGTCCTTGAGCTTGGCGTCGTAGGACTTGAGGTTCGGAATATCGAGGCTCATGCGTGGCCCTCCCAGTCGAGGATCATCTTGAGGCAGGCGGGATCGCCGAACGCGGTGGCGTAGGCATCCGGCGCCTGAGCGGCGGGGCGGGTGTGGGTGACGAGGCCGGCGAGGCTGAGCGCCCCGGCTTCGATCAGGGCGCGGGTGGCGACCATGTCGTCGGGCGCCCATTCGGCAGCCACGCGCAGGCGCGCCTCCTTCATGAACGCGGGCGGAAAGGCAAAGCTGATGGGGTCCGTGTAGAAACCCGCCAGGGTGATCTCGCCGCCCTTCTGCAAGCGGCCGATCAGCTCGGGCAGCAGGTCGGCGCGGCCGGAGGCATCGTAGATCGCGGCATAGTCGCGGCGGGGATCGTCCTGCGGTGCGACGACCTCGTAGCCCTGTGCACCGCCGCGCCGGTCGGGGTCGATCTCCCACACCGTGGGGGGCGCAGCGCCCGCGGCCACGGTCAGGCGGGCCAACAGACGGCCCAGAGTGCCGTGCCCGACGATCAGTTCGGGGACCGCGGTGCGAAGCCCCGCGATGGCGTGGCGCGCGGTCGCGGCCAGGGCCAGCAGAGCGCCCTCGGCGCCCATACCGGGATCGATTCGCACCGCCCGCCGCCCGGGCGTCACCAGCCGTCTTGCAGCCCCGCCGAAGAGGCCGCGCGCGTCGGTATAGCAGGACGCGCCGGGGACGAAGACGCGGTCGCCGACCGACAACCCGCTGTCGGGGCCCGCCTCGACCACGTCGCCCGCGCTCTCGTATCCGGGCACCAGCGGATAGCCCATTCCGGGAAACGGCGGCATCTCACCGGACCAGAACAGCTTTTCCGTGCCGGTGGAAATGCCCGACCAGGCCACGTCGACCACCACGTCCTCGGGCCCAGGCGCGGTCAGGCGGGTGTCCGCCACCGACAGAGCGCGCGGTCCTTCGAGGATGACGGCGGCGGTGTGCACGGGGACGGACCTCCTGTGATTCGGTCTGCGGTTGTGAGAGAGGCGGGGCTCTCAGGATGGTGTCAGTTTAAGCTGACACTTTCGTCTGTCAACGCATTTGGACAATTGAAGTGTCAGGCAAGCGGACGGCGGGCCTCCACAACTCCTGTGACATAGGCGCGGTCGGTCCGGCGAACGCGGATGTCGGCGAACCCGGCGGCGGCCAGAAGCGCCGCGATCTCGGCGGCCGAGCGCGCCCGTCCGGTCCGCATCGCCAGACAGTACAGGGCGAAATAGACATCGCCGGGCACGTGCGGGCGGGCGCCGCCCGTCATCGGCTCGGCCACGATCACCCGCCCCCCAGGGGGCAGCGCGGCGGCGACCTTGGCCAACAGAGCGGCGACCGTTGCGTCGGCGTGGTCGTAAAGGACGCGCACCAAGCTGATGGCGTCGGCGCCCGGGGGGAGCGGTCCGTCGCGAAAGCTGCCCGGCACCACGGTCGTGCGCTCGGCGAGTCCCTCGGCGGCGAATCGGCTCCGCGCGGCGTCGGCCACGTGCGGCAGATCGAAGAGGGTGAGGCGGGCACCGGGCGCCGCCCGCGCCGCGTGGGCGAGGAACACGCCGGTGCCGCCGCCCACATCCATCAGATGGCGCACGCCGTCCAGCCGCAGATGCCGCAGCGCCTCTTCGGCGACCAGTGCCTGGGTGTCGGCCATCAGCGCCGAATAGCGGGCCGCCTGCCCCGGATCCTCGGCCGCGCCGGCGCCGAAAACATAGGGCCAGAACGCCGCCAACTCGGTCTCGGCGGTGCCGCGGAGCAGGGCCACGGGGTCGGCCAGGTCGCGATAGAGCACCTCGTGGTGCAGGATCATCGCCTCCAGCCCCGGCACGCCGAGCAAGGCGGCGCCGCGGGCGGTGGCCAGATACCCGCCGCGCGTCCGCTCCAACAGGCCCAGCGCCGTGCCTGCATCCAGGAGGAGACGCGTGCGGTCCTCGGTCAGCCCGACTTGCGGCGCCAAGTCGGCAGCGTCCTGGGGGCCCTCGCGCAGCGTGTGCAGGATCTCCAGCTCGACCAAGGCGCGCAGAACCTGGCTCTGGGCGAACCCCGCCACCAGGTCGAACAGCGCCGCACCCTCGCGCCGCGCCCGCCCGCGCAGGACAGGCATCCGGCTGGCCCAGCTCTGAAACCCGCGGGAGGCGGCCAGGCGATTGCGCCAGGCCCGCCAGCCGCCCGGGCGGGCCGGTGGGTCGGGCATGTCCGCCGCCGCGGCCACCTACTCGCCCGGCTGGACGGCGGGAGCCATGGGGGTCAGCCGCTCGGCATAGCGGCGCACCATCTCGGCCAGCATCGCCTCGCCGGGACAGGATGGGATCGACGCGATGGCGCCGCCCAGGATGTCCTTGAGCCGCCGGATCGCGCCTTGGACCCCCAGCTCGGCAACCGCGTTGGGCCGTCCGTGCAGGCCGTCCTGGCCCACCGGCTTGCCCAGCGTCTCGGCATCGTAGAGCGCGTCGCGCAGGTCGTCGGCCACCTGGAACGCCTCGCCGATGCGGGCGCCCAACTCCTCCCACGGCTCGGGATCCTGCCCAGCCGCCGCCGCCCCCATCTGGGTCGCGGCGATGAACAGCGCGCCGGTCTTGGCCCGGTGATAGGCGCCGAGGTCGATTTTCGGTTCGCTCTCCCATCCCTGCCCGGCGCAGATCCCGTCGGGCATCCCGGTGCGCCGCGCCAGAATGCGGATCAGCGCCACGGCGCGCCGCGGATCCTCGTCCGCCGCGCGGCCCAGCACGTCGAAGGCCAGCACGATCAGGCTGTCCCCGGTGAGGAGCGCCAGGGGCTCGGAAAACGCGCGGTGAACCGAGGGCTTGCCCCGCCGCATGTCGGCGTCGTCGAAGCACGGCATGTCGTCGTGGACGAGGCTGGCGCAGTGGATCAGCTCCAGCGCCGCACCCGCCGCATCGCTGAGCGCGGGGCGGTCGTCGCCGCAGGCGTTGGCAACGCTGAGACAGATCGTCGGCCGGATCCGCGCGCCCCCGGGACGCAGGGCATAGTCCAGCGCGGAGGCCAGGCGCGGCGGCGCCGCCCCCGCCTGCCCGGACTGGAGGGCCCCGCCGATGGCGGCTTCGATCCGGTCGGAAAACGGCATGGCGCGGCCTTTGTGTCAGGTTGGCTGGACGAATTAGTGTAAATCATACTGGACACCTCCCCCGGACGAGTCAACACTCGCCGACATGTCAGAGCGACGGCACATCGTGGTCATCGGCGCGGGGGTGGGCGGCCTGGCCGCCGCGCTGCGGCTCGCCCATGGCGGCGCCGCGGTGACGGTGCTGGAGCGGCACGCGGGACCGGGGGGCAAGATGCGCGCGGTGCCCAGCGCCGCCGGGCCGGTCGACGCCGGACCGACCGTCCTGACCCTGCGGTCGGTGTTCGACGACCTCTTCTCGGCCGCGGGCGCGCGGCTGGACGACCACCTGACGCTGGTGGCCGAGGCGGTGCTCGCGCGCCACTGGTGGCCCGACGGCAGCCGCCTGGACCTCTACGCCGACCCCGCGGCCAGCGGCGAGGCGGTGGCGGCCCTGGCAGGCGACCGGGCCAGGGCGCAGTTCCATGCCTTCCGCCGCAAGGCGCGGCGGCTCTTCGAGGCCTTCGACGCCCCGATGATGCAGGCCGCCCGCCCGTCTCAGGCGGCACTGACGGCCCGCGTCCTGCGCCGGCCGCGGCTGATTGCCGACATGGCCCCTTGGCGGAGCCTCGCCGCACAGCTCGCCCGCGACTTCGACGACCCGCGGTTGCGGCAGCTGTTCGGGCGCTACGCCACCTACGTGGGCGGGCATCCCGGGGGCGTGCCCGCGCTCCTGTCGCTGATCTTCCACGCCGAGGCGAGCGGGGTGTGGCGGGTCGACGGCGGGATGCACCGCCTGGCGCGCGTTCTGGCCGATCTGGCCGAGGCGCGCGGGGCGTCGTTCCACTACGGCACCGGTGCGACAGAGCTGGAGTTGGCGGGCGGCCGGGTCGCCGCGGTGATCGACGAGACCGGCCTGCGCCATCCCTGCGACGCGGCGGTGTTCAACGGCGACCCCCGGGCTTTGCGCCTGGGCCTTCTGGGCGCCGCCGCGCGCCGCGCCGTCCCCGCCGCCGCCACGGGCCCGCGCAGCCTGTCGGCCTCGGTCTGGAGCTTTGCCGCACGGCCCGAGGGGCGTGATCTGGCGCATCACAACGTGTTCTTCGGCGACGATCCCGAGACCGAGTTCGGCGCCATCGCCCGCGGCCGCCCGCCCGAGGATCCCACCCTCTATGTCTGCGCCCAGGACCGCGGCGCCGGGGCCGCGCCCGCGGCGGGCCCCGAGCGGTTCGAGATCATCGTCAACGCCGCCCCCACCACCGATGCCCCCCCGGAGGACCCTGCCGCATGCCACCGACGGACCTTTCGCACCCTGGCCGACCGGGGCCTTTCGTTCACCCCCGTGCCGAAAGCAGCGGCGGCGCTCACCGACCCGGAGCGGTTCGCGGCGCTGTTTCCGGGCAGCGCGGGATCCCTCTACGGGCGATCCCCCGAGGGGCTGACGGCGGGGCTGAAGCGACCGACGGCGCGCACCGCGGTGCCGGGTCTCTACCTGGTGGGGGGCGGGGCGCATCCGGGGGCGGGGGTGCCGATGGCGGCGCTCTCCGCCCGGCACGCGGCCGAGGCGATCTGGACGGACCTCGGTTCGACCTCGACGTCCCCCCGGACGGCTACGCCTGGTGGTATGTCGACGGCGTCTCCGATTGCGGGACCTACGCCGTCAGCGTCATCGCCTTCATAGGCTCGGTCTTTTCGCCCTGGTATCGCTGGTCGGGGCGACGCAATCCGGCCAACCACTGCTGCATCAACGTGGCCACCTACGGCCGCGGCGGCCGCTTCACCATGACCGACCGGGGCGAGAGCGCGCTCAGGACGACGCCGCGGACCTTCACCGTCGGGCCGTCGTCGCTGACATGGCGACGTGGGCGGCTGGAGATCGATATCGACGAGGTGTCGTCGCTGCCGCTGGTCAGCCGGGTGCGCGGTCGGATCACTGTGACGCCCTCGGCGCTGACCGCCTGCGAACTGCCGCTGATGGACGACGGCAGCCACGTCTGGCGCCCCTTCGCCCCCGTCGCGGGGATCGAGGTGGATCTCGGCCCCGGCTGGCAATGGACCGGGCACGGCTATTTCGACGCCAACTTCGGCACCCGCGCGCTGGAGGCCGATTTCTCCTATTGGACATGGGGGCGGTATCCGACCCGGGACGGTGCCGCGTGTTTCTACGACGCCGATCTGCGCGGCGGCGGGTCGCTGGCCGTGGGCGTCCGGTTCGGCGCCGACGGGACCGCGCAGGAGATCGCGCCGCCGCCCAAGGCGCGCGTCCGACGGTCCCTCTGGGCCGTCCGGCGCGAGACCCGGGCCGACCCCGGCTATCGCCCGCGGCAGGTCAAGGCGATGCTCGACGCACCGTTCTACACCCGCAGCGTGGTGCGCACCCGCCTCGACGGCGAAGAGACCGAAGGCGTGCACGAGGCGCTGGACCTCGACCGCTTCGCCTCGGCCCTCCTGATGCCCATGCTCGCCGTCCGCGTCCCCCGCCGCAGCCGCTGGCGCTTTGCCGAGCCGGATCAGTCCGGCGCGAGCATGTAGCCCGCCCCGCGGACGGTCTGGAGATAGCGGGGCTGTTTCGGGTCGGCCTCGATCTTGCGGCGCAGGCGGGTGATCTGGACGTCGACCGCCCGCTCCTGCGCGCCGCCCCCGTCGGGGCCGCCGCCGCGGCCCAGGTCCTCGACCAGCTTGGCGCGGCTCACCACCTCACCGGGGCGGCCGGAGAAGATCTTCATGAGCTGCGATTCAGTGGCCGTCAGGCGCACCACCTCGTCGCCCTGCCACATCTCGCCCCGCACCACGTCGTAGCGGATCGCGCCCAGGTGCAGCACCTTTGGCAGGTCCGCCCCCGCATCGACCGGCATCCGCCGCAGGATGGCGTTGATCCGCAAGAGCAGTTCCTTGGGCTCGAAAGGTTTGGGCAGATAATCGTCGGCCCCCGCCTCGAACCCGCGGATGCGGTCGTCCGTCTCGCCCTTGGCCGTCAAGAGCAGGATCGGCATGTCCGATGTCTCGCGCAGGCTCCGCGCCAGGGTGATCCCGTCCTCCCCGGGCATCATCACGTCCAGCACCAGGAGGTCGAAGTCGAGCCCGGCCAGGAGCCGCCGCGCATGGCCCGCATCCCGCGCCGCCGTGACGTAGAAGCCGTTGCGCAAGAGGAACTTCTGCAACAGCCCCCGGATCCGCGCGTCGTCGTCGACGATCAGGAGATGGGCATCGGCCGGGTCGCTCATTCCACCGTCTCCGCCGCGCCCTCGAACTGCCGCCGCAGTTCGGGGTCCATCATCGCCTCAAGCACCTCGCGAAAACCGGCGACCGCCTCGGGCCCGGCCTGGCGATAGGCGGCGCGCATCCGCGCCCTCTGGGCGTCGCTGAGCGCGCGCTCCAACGCGGCGCCGTCGGCGGTGAGATAGAGGTTGCGCTCGCGCTTGTCACGGGTGCCGACCCGGCTCTCCACGAGCCCGTCGTCGATCAGCGTGCGCAGGACGCGGTTGAGCGACTGCTTGGTCACCCCGAGGATCGACAGCAGGTTGTTGACCGTCGTGCCCGGCCAGCGGTTGATGAAGTGCACCGCCCGGTGATGCGCCCGGCCATAGCCGTGGCGCGCCAGAATGCGGTCGGGATCGGCGGTGAACCCGCGATAGGCAAAGAACATCGCCTCGATGCCCTTTCTGAGTTGGGCATCCGTGAGATACAGGAGGTTCTCGCCCCCCGCGCCCAGTCCGCCGCCGTGCGGCACTCCGCGGTCCTGCATCGCCCGGCCGTCTCCCCGTGCCCGTTCGTTGGGCAAGTTTATGTCAGCCTTGTTGACATTCCAAGACCCAACTGTTAGCGATTCCCACGAAAAACGTAATATTGTGACCGGATCGGACCAATCTGCGAAACTTTCGCAAACCGCGCCGGAAGGGAGACGGACATGGCGGGCGGATACGACGATCGCGACGGCAAGATCTGGATGGACGGCAAGCTGATCGAGTGGCGGGATGCAAACGTCCATCTGCTGACTCACGCGCTGCACTACGCCAGCTCGGTTTTCGAGGGCGAGCGCGCGTATGGCGGCACGATTTTCGAGAGCCGCAAGCATTCCGAACGGCTGCACAACTCCGCCCGTCTGATCGACTTCGAGATCCCGTGGACCGTGGACGAGATCGAGGCCGCCAAACAGGAAGTCCTCGCCGCCAACGGCCTAACCGACGCCTATGTGCGGGCCGTGTCGTGGCGCGGCGCGGGGCCGGACATGGGCGTCGCCAGCGCCCGCAACCCCGTCCGCCTGGCCATCGCCGCCTGGGAATGGGGCGCCTACTACGGCGACAGCAAGTTCAAGGGCGCCAAGCTCGACATCTCGAAATGGAAGCGGCCGTCGCCCGAGACCATCCCCAGCCACGCCAAGGCCGCCGGTCTCTACATGATCTGCACCATGTCCAAGCACGCGGCCGAGGCCAAGGGCTGTGCCGACGCGATGATGTTCGACTATCGCGGCTATGTGGCCGAGGCGACGGGCGCCAACATCTTCTTTGTCAAGGACGGCGAGGTGCACACGCCCGACCCCGACTGCTTCCTCAACGGGATCACCCGTCAGACCGTCATCGGGATGCTGGAAAAGCGCCAGATCAAGGTCCACCAGCGGCACATCATGCCCGAAGAGCTGGAGGGGTTCGAGCAGTGCTGGCTCACCGGCACCGCCGCCGAGGTCACGCCGGTGGGCCAGATCGGCGACTACAACTTCGAGGTCGGCGCGCTCACCCGCGACATCGCCGAGGGGTACGAGAAGCTGGTGAGGAGCTAGTCGCGCCGCCTTTCGCGGACGCTCACCCGGAATGCAAAGCGGGTCCGCTCCACCGGATCCGCCGCCGCAAAGGCGCGTCTGACCGCATCGACCGTCTCAACATCCGTCGCGACGGTCGACCGGTTGAACCGCGCCAATGGGTGGTAGTCGGCCATCTGCCGCTTGTTCTTGAAGATGACGAACTGCCGGGCGAAGTTCAGGATCGCCGGGGGAAAGTTTGCCGCCGTCAGAGATTTGCAGACCTTTTCCACATGCGCATGGTCGGGCAGGCGGTACAGCGTCTCATAGACCTCGCGGAAGGGAGGGTCGTCCGGTCGCCCCGCGCCCAACGGTCCCACGATGGCCTCGCTGATCGCATGGAACAACGCGTAGTAGAGATCGCTCGTCGCGCGGCGGAGGTCGGCCTCGGTGATGGACGGCTCGGTCGCGAGCCGCTGTCGGGCCGTCTCGACGAGATGCGTGCTAAGCAGCGGGCCTGTCCTCCAACTCCGACTCCAGCACCGTGCTGACAACCGGGAAGGGGGCGTGTTCCGCCGCGTTCAGGTCCGCCCACAACGCATCGGTCAAAGCGATCATCTTGGACGGCGCCGGATTGCCGCCTCCGTCCCGAAGAACGATTCTGATCCAGGCAACCCACTCGCCATCGGCGTTGCGCGAGGTCTCGGTAGAGATAGATAGAACGTGTTCGCTTCCCAGCACACGGCGCACTGTTGTCTCGATCGACACCGCGCAATCCTCCAACTGTGGTGGGTGCAGTGAATCACAACCCGGTCGGCATTTGAATCCCCGCATTGCACAAAGAACCACGGGCAAGGTCCGTCACCGGACCATGGCAGCAGAGCACGTCGCCCAGCCCCCACGCCCCGCCCGCCGGGCAGCGCCGTCCCGCCCCCCCGCGGCGGCGCTTTGGCGAGGACGGGTCAGCCGCCGCAGCCTCTGTGCTTTCGGGACCGCCGCGCGCTGCCCAACCCAGCCCCGGCGGGACGGCGCTGCCCTCGTCTCGGAGCACGGCCACTCGGCCCGGGGGCGCTACTGCACTCCGCGCTCGATCTTTACGAAGCGCTTCAGCCTCAGGTCGCTGCGGACCGGCAAGGGCTGGCGGTGGAGCGCAACGATGGCGGGGTGCGGGCCGTTCAGTCGCTCCCGCCGCTCCAGCGACAGGAACCGGCGTAGCCGGCGGCCGACGCTGTCGTGGCGAGCAGTATCGAGAATGTGTCGGGGCATCGGATGTCTCCTCCCAAAGGCTCCGAGGAAACGAGTCATACCACGATTCGGGTCCGCAGTCACATCATGCCCTTGGCGCGCACCTTGCGCCGGGCCGTCGCCTCGCGGCCCAGGGCGCGCTCGCGCAAGGTGATGACGATGCCCGCGGTAATGACCAGAGCGGCGCCGCCCAAAGTCGCCCAACTGGGCACCTCGCCGAACCAGACGAAGCCGAAAATCACCGCCCACAGCATCGAGACATAGGTGAACGGCGCCAGCGCCCCCGCGTCCGCATGGCGATAAGCCGAGGTCAGCAGGATCTGCCCCAGACCGCCGATCAGCCCCATCGTCACCAGCATCGCCGCCTCCACAGGCGTCGGCCAAACCCAGCCGAACGGCAGCGTCGCCAGCGACAAGAGCGCCGAGGTCAGGGAGAAATAGAACACGATCGCCGCGACCCGTTCGGTCCCCGACATCGACTTGATGAACACCTGTGCCAGACCGGCCAGCAGGGCCGAGCCCAACGTCATGGCGACGCCAAAGGCCTCGGGCCCGCCCAACGCCGACAGGGTCAGCCGCGGCCAGACGATCACCCCCACGCCGATGAGCCCCAGCGCCACCGCCCCCGCCCGCACACGGGCAAAGCGTTCGCCCAGGATGACGGCGGCAAAGATCAAGATGAACACCGGCGTGACGAAGCGGATCGCCGTGACCTCGGCCAACGGCAGATAGGTCAGCCCGACGAAGCCCAGCATCATCGCGCCGGTGCCCGCGATTCCGCGCACCGCGTGGCCGCGCCAGTTCTGGGTCTTCAGCCCGCCCTTGAGCTTGCCCTGCCACCAGAGCCACGCGAACACCACCGGCATGGCAAAGATCGAGCGAAAGAACACTGCCTCACCCGCGGGCACCCGCGGCAGCGCCTTGACGAAGGCCGACATCAGCGTGAAGAGCGTGACGGCGACGAGGATCAGGAAGATACCGCGCACGGGGTTCATACCCCTCGCCTATCCTCCGGCGGATCAAACTTCCAGTCCGACCCGCTCCAACTCCTGTGCGACGCCGGAAAAATCGACGCCGCCCACCACCGTGACCCCCAGCCGCCGCATGGCGCTCATCGCCGCGCGGCTCTCGTCGTCGGGGCCAGGGCCAGGCTCGCGCAGCACCACCGCGCGCACCCGCCCGCCGTGGCGATGGCACGCCTCCAGATAGACATGCGCGTCGTGCTGGCCGGTGTCCCCCACCAGGACGAAGGGCAGCGTCGGATTGGCCGCCATGATCCGGTCGATGGCGCTGCCCTTGTGATCGCCATGGGTGCCCGACACGAACTGATCCTCGCCGATCCCCAGATCGCGCAGGAACATCGGCCCGATAACCAGCCCCGCCTTGGCAAACACCCGGTCGAGAAAGGCGTGCAGGTTCCACGGGCTGGAGCTGACATAGTAGAGCGGGTTGCGCCCATGGGCCGTCAGATAGTCCATAAGGACGATGCTGTCGGGGAATACCTTGCGCGTCAGGGCCGAGCCGGTGAACGTGGTCCAGAGGTTGCGCGCCAGGGAATAGGCGCCCGTCTCCATCATCGTGTCGTCGATGTCGCTGACGATGCCGAGCCGCGCCTCGGGCGACGGCACCAGGGCGGGAAACTCGCGCCGGCTGCCCGGGTCGCCGGCGATCTCGACCCCGATCATGCGCCAGCCCGGATCGCCATGGGGCACGGGCACGTTCAGCGTGACATAGCCCTCTTCGTCGCTGACCGCGGTCACGCCCGCCTCGGGCACCGTGACCTCGACCCCAGCCACCTCGTCGGTAAAGAACAGCCCCGCCATCTCGCGCAGGTTCTGCCAGCGGCTCTGCTGCGGATCGGGCGTGGTGCGCCTGAGCGCCGCCAGAACCCGCCCGCGCAGGACCAGACCCTCGGGCGTGGCATAGCCGCGATAGGCGTCGAGCACGGGACGGTCGGGCGCCGCCCGGGGGCGCACCCTGTCGATCCAGCGCTCGGCCTTGATGGCCGCTCTGTGCAGCAGGCTGCCCTGCACCAACCGACCATCCCCCCTAGCGTTCGGCCAGGCGCAGCCTAGCCCAGCGGGCCGCGTCGGCAACGGAGGCGTCGCAATCATCGGTCAGGTGTGTCACGGATGCCGCAAGGGACGGATCGCCCGAGTTGCCGATGGCGTAGCAGACGTTGCGCACAAAGCGGTCGCGGCCGATCCGCTTGACCGGCGACCCCGCGAACAGCGCCCGGAACGCCGCATCGTCCAGCCGCGCAAGATCGGCCAGGCGCGGAGCGCGCAGTTCGGGCCGCATCGCCAGCCGCTGGTCCCGCGCCGTCACCGCGAACTTGTTCCAGGGACAGACCGCCAGGCAGTCGTCGCAGCCGTAGATGCGGTTGCCCAGACCGGGGCGCAGGTCCTCGTCCACCGGCCCCCGGTGCTCGATCGTCAGATACGAGATGCAGCGCCGGGCATCGAGCTGGAAGGGCGCCGGAAAGGCGTCGGTCGGGCAGACGTCCAGACACCGGGTGCACGATCCGCACCGCTCTTCGGCGGGCGCGTCAGGGGGCAGATCGACGGTGGTAAAGAGCGCGCCGAGGAACACCCAGTTGCCGAGATCCCGGCCCAACAGGTTCGTGTGCTTGCCCTGCCAGCCCAGCCCGGCGGCCTGGGCCAGGGGCTTTTCCATGACCGGAGCGGTGTCGACGAAGACCTTGATCTCCGCGCCGGGACACCGCTCGATCAGCCACCGTCCCAGCCGCTTGAGCCGTTTCTTGACCACGTCGTGATAGTCGCGCCCACCGGCATAGACGCTGAGCGCGCCGCGGTCGGGGTGGTCCAGCACGTCCAGAGGATCGTGCTCGGGGGTATAGCTCTCGGCCAGCATCACCACCGACCGCGCCGCGGGCCAGAGCGCCGAGGGATCGCCGCGCCAGCCCATCCGCTCTTCCATCCAGCGCATCTGCCCATGCCGCCCCGCCGCGACGAAGCGCTGAAGCCGCCCCGCCGCCTCGGGGATCGCATCCGGCCGGCACACACCCATCGCGGCGAAACCCACCGCCTCCGCCTCGGCCCTCAGCGCCGCCTTAAGCGCGGCGCTCACCGCCCCGGCCCCAACTTTCCTTGCGAAATATCCTGGGGGGAGCCGGAGGCGGGGGGCAAAGCCCCCCAGACCCCGCCCGCCTCAGAAGTCCAGATCGGCATAATGCGACGGCGGCGGGAACCCCGGCACCTGGTCCGCCAGGATCGAGCGGAACGCGGGTCGCGACTTGATCTTGGCATACCAGTCCTTGACCGTCTCCGACCGGTTCCAGTCCACGTCGGAGATATAGTCGAGCGCCGACAGATGCGCCGCGGCGGCGAAATCGGCCAGCGTCATCTGATCGCCCGCCAGCCAGCGCCGCTGGTCCAGGAGCCAGGCCATGTAGTCGAGGTGGAACTTGATGTTCTTGGCGCCCGCCTTGACGTTGCCGCTGTCGGGATAGCCCTGGCCCATGACCTTCTTGTTCACCCGCTCGTAGAGCAGCTTGGACGTCACCTCCTGAAAGAACTTGTCGTCGAACCAGGCGACCAGGCGCCGCGCCTCGTACCGGCCCTCGGGCGTCGTGGGCAGGAGCGGCGGCGAGGGGTGGACCTCTTCGATGTATTCGCAGATCGCGCCGCTCTCGCTCAGTGTGGCGCCGCCCATGCGCAGGACCGGCACCTTGCCTGCCGGGTTGCGGCGGAGGAAATCTGCGTCGCGCTCCCAATAACGCTCTTCGACCAGCTCCACCTCGATCCGCTTTTCGGCGAGGCTCAGGCGGACCTTGCGGCAGAAGGGCGACAGGGGCACGTGGAACAGGCGGTTCATGGCGACGGCACCGGACTATGGGGGCGCTCGATCAATGGCGCGTTCGGGGCCGCAGTTCAACCGTCCGGCGCGGTCAACCGGTCGATCTGCGCCGACCAGTGGCCAAGGTCCGCCGGTCCGATGCGCTGGGCGGCGATGGCGGTGACCCGGCCCTTGTCCGCGGCGGGCATCATGTCCTCCACCGCCATTAGTTCCATCCGGCGCGGCGGCCGTCCCGCGGCGGCGGTCAGGGCGGCGCGCACCGCCTCGGGCTCGCCCTCCCGGCGCCAGCCGCAGAGGCTCGCGAAATCGTAGGCGTCGAGGCCCGGGGCCAGCGCCGCGACGGCCGCGCGCAGGGGCGCGGCCAGCCCCATGTCGTAGACCGGGCCGACGAAAACCGCGCTCCGCGCCGCGTGGGCCGCGGCGGGCAGGGGCCGGATGGCGGCGTCGCGGCGCAGGATCATATCGGCGAAAACGGTCCAGATGCGGCGGCGGCGCACCGCCTCGACCTCGACCGCGGAGACGCCCAGGCGGCGGGCGATCTCGGCGGCGAGGACGCGGTTGTTGCCGGTGAGGCTGTGGTAGACGACGATCTCCATCGGCACAGCCTGCCACGAACCGCCGCCCGCGCCTTGATCGGCGTCAGCCGTCCTCGAAACAGGCGGCGCGGCCGTCCCGCGCAATGGTCGCGGCGCCGTCGCGGATCCGCTCGGCCTTTCGCCGGATCGCGCCGGAGGGGTCGGAGGCCGAGCGCGCCTTGGGGTTCGGGAGGATCGCCGCCAGCCGCGCCGCCTGGGTGGGGCTCAGCGCGTCGGGACCGACCCCGAACCAGTGATGCGCCGCGGCGTCGACGCCGAACACGCCCTCGCCGAACTCCGCCACGTTCAGATAAACCTCCAGGATGCGGCGCTTGGACCAGACCGCCTCGACCGCGGGGGTGAGCGCCGCCTCCAGCGCCTTGCGCAGCCAGGACCGGCCCTGCCAGAGATAGACGTTCTTGACCGTCTGCTGGCTGATGGTCGAGGCGCCGCGGTTGGCGCCTGCCTCCAGCGCGGCGCGGATCGCGGCCATGTCGAAGCCCCAGTGCAGGCAGAAGTTGGCGTCCTCCGCGGCGACGGCGGAACGGGCCATCACCGGGGCCACGTCGTCCAGATCGACCCACTGCCGATCGACGCCACCCAGTCGGCGCGCCTCGGCGATCATGTAGGGGGTGGTCGGCGGGTCGAACACCGCATAGGCCGAGACGGCCAGGGCAACGGCGGCCACGGCGGCAAGGGTCAGCCGTAGGGTCCAGCGGATGAGCCAGCGCAGGGGCCGCGGCCGTGTCCGGTCCGCCCCCTTTGTCCCCGTCGATCCTCGCCCGCGCCGCACTGCCATGGGCCCATAGAACGGCCCGCGCGAAAGGCGTCAAGCGGCAGACAGCGCCAGAACCTCATGGGCGCGCAGGACCGGCCGCGCCGTGCGCCAGGCGGGTCCGCGCCCGGTGCCGACACCGGGAAAGAGGCGCGCCAGCTCGCGCCTGAGCGCCCCCTCGCCGTCGAGCAGGGCCTCGCCGGGATGAAAGCTCTCCGTGGGGATGCCGTCGGCGGTAATGATCTCGTGCCGGTCGAAGAGGACGTGCAGATAGGTCACCGTCTTGGTGGGCGCGCGGCGCACCAGGTCGCCGTCCACCAGATGCACCGCGGGGACCAGCACCTCCGGGTGCCCGAACAGCAGCTCGACCCGCGGCCCCGAGAGCAGCATCCGGTGCTGCGGCGACACCTTGAGCGTGCGGACGTTGCCCAGCGCCCCCTTGCCGATCCGCACCGGGGCCATGTCGCCGCGCCCCTCGACTTCGGCCCGGCCGGCCCAGCGGATGGGTTGCCGCCCGTGATCGCGGGTCAGGACCAGGTCGCCCGGCCGCAACTCCTCGACCGCCCGCGTCCCGCCCGGCACCGCGATCCGCGTGCCGGGGGTGAAGCAGGGCGGCGCAAAGCCGTCGGTGGCGACCGACCCCGTCGTGGTCACGAAGGTCGAACTGTCGAATGTGCCGTCTTGCAGGATCTGCCCGTCGGTGGGGGTGAACACCGCCCCGCCGCCGTCGAGATAGAAGGTGACGCCGGTATACGTGACCTGCCCGCCGCCGGGCAGATTGACGGTGAGCGTGTCGCCCGGCCAGACGTCGGTGATCGGCACGCCGTTGAAGGTGTCGCCCTCGTTGGTCCCGATATCGGCGTCGTCGTTCTGGTCCGTGAACGTCCGCTCGAACACGGTCAGGGACGTTCCCTGGGCGGGCGGCTGACCCGGATCGACAACGTAGAACTGATCGGTAAACGACGTCGGCATCTGGGCCCCTCACCGCGATTGCGCCGAGCCTCCCTTACGCCACCGTCGTTTTCAACAGGTTAACGCCCCCGCCCGCGGGACGGCCCCGCGGTGTGCCCCGGGGTGCACGGGGGCGGCGTGCGGCCGCCCCCGGCCCTGCGTCATTCGGCGGGGATCGCCGTGTCCTCGATCCCTAAGGGATGGGGCAGCTTGTCCAACATCTCCTTGGGGCAGATCTGGACGAACTGGCGAAGCGCGTCGTCCCAGTGTTGAAGGATCTCGGCGGCGCGGCGGCTGCCGGTCTCGTCCAGGTGACGCTCGATCAGGCCCTTGAGCTGGTCGTGCCAGTGGTCCACCGTCACCGGGCAACTCACCAGCGTCTCTCGGTTCATCAGCACCTCGGCCCGCCTCTCGGGGTCGTAGAGATAGGCCATGCCGCCGGTCATCCCGGCGCCGAAGTTGGCGCCGATCTCGCCCAGGATCACCGCCACGCCGCCGGTCATGTACTCGCAGCCGTTCGACCCGCAGCCCTCGATCACCGTGTGCGCGCCGGAGTTACGGACGGCGAACCGTTCGCCCGCCCGTCCGGCGGCAAAGAGATAGCCGGCGGTGGCGCCGTAAAGGACGGTGTTGCCGATGATCGTGTTGTCGGCCGCGACCAGCGGCGACAGCATCGGCGGGCGCACCACGATGATGCCCCCCGACAACCCCTTGCCCACATAGTCGTTGGCGTCGCCCGACACCTCCAGCTTGAGCCCCGGCGCCGCGAAAGCGCCCAGCGACTGCCCCGCCGAGCCCTTGAGCTTGACCGTCAGGTGATCGGGTTGCAGCCCGTTGTCGCGCATCCCGAAGTTGCGGACGATATGGCTGGAGGTGCGGGTGCCGATGGTGCGGTGGGTGTTCCGCACGGCGTATTCCAGCTGCATCTTCTCGCGCTCTTCGAGGAACCGCGCGGCGTCCTTCACGATCTGGGCGTCGAGGGTGTCGGGCACCGGGTTGCGCGGTTTGCCGGCGTCGAAGTTCATCCGCTCGGCCCCGTCGATGGTGATCAGCAGCGGATTGAGGTCCAGGTCGTCCAGATGCGCCGACCCGCGGCTGACCTGGCTGAGGAGGTCGGCCCGCCCGATAACCTCGTCGATGGAGCGCGCGCCGATGGACGCGAGGATCTCGCGCACCTCCTGGGCGTAGAAGGTGATGAGGTTCACCACCTTCTCCGCGTTGCCCGTGAACTTCTCCCGGAGCCGCGGATCCTGTGTGCAGACGCCCACGGGGCAGGTGTTGGACTGGCACTGCCGCACCATGATGCAGCCCATGGCGATCAGCGCGGCGGTGCCGATGCCGTATTCCTCGGCCCCCATCATCGCCGCCATGACGATGTCGCGACCCGTCCTGAGGCCGCCGTCGGTCCTCAGCGTCACCCGCTCGCGCAGGTTGTTCATGCTCAGCACCTGGTGCGCCTCGGTCAGGCCCATTTCCCACGGCAGGCCCGCGTATTTGATCGACGTCGCCGGCGAGGCGCCGGTGCCGCCGTTGTGGCCCGAGATCAGGATGACGTCGGCCTTGGCCTTGGCCACGCCCGCGGCGATGGTGCCGACGCCGCTGCTGGCCACCAGCTTGACGCAGACCTTGGCGCGCGGGTTGATCTGCTTGAGGTCGTAGATCAGCTGCGCCAGGTCCTCGATGGAATAGATGTCGTGGTGCGGCGGCGGGCTGATGAGGGTCACGCCGGGCGTGGAATGGCGCAGCCGCGCGATCAGCTCGGTCACCTTCATCCCGGGCAGCTGTCCGCCCTCGCCGGGCTTGGCGCCCTGGGCCACCTTGATCTCCAGCTCCTCGCATTGGTTGAGGTATTCGGCGGTGACGCCGAAGCGGCCGGAGGCCACCTGCTTGATCTTGGCGGACGGGTTATCGCCGTTGGGTTCGGGCACGAAATGCGCCGGATCCTCGCCGCCCTCGCCCGAGTCGGACTTGGCCCCGATGCGGTTCATGGCGACGTTCAGGGTCTTGTGCGCCTCGGGGCTGAGCGCGCCCAAGGACATCCCCGGCGTGACGAAGCGTTTGCGGATCGCGGTGATGCTCTCCACCTCGTCCAAAGGCACCGGATTGCCCATGGGCTTGATCGCCAGGAGGTCGCGGAGGTGGATCGGCGGGGCCGACTGCATCTTCTGCGAATACTGCTGCCACATCTGATAGCTGGCCTTGTTGCAGGCCATTTGCAGCATGTGCATCGACGTCGCTTCCCAGGCGTGGGTCTCGCCCGAGCGCCGCGCCTTGTAGAAGCCACCTATGGGCAGGACCGTCACCGTGTCGCCCTGCGCGGCGAAACCGCGGGCGTGCACCTCCTCCAACTTGCGCTGGATGCCGTTCAGGCCGATGCCCGAGATACGGCTGGCCATGCCGGGAAAATACTCCGCGCACATCGCCCGGCTGAGGCCCACCGCCTCGAAGTTCAGGCCGCCGCGATAGCTCGACACCACGCTGATGCCCATCTTGGACATGATCTTGAGGAGCCCCGCGTCGATGGCGCGGCGATAGCGCGCCACCGCCTCGGTCAGGGTGCCGTCGATCAGGCCGCGATCGATGCGGTCGGCGATGCTGTCCTCGGCGAGATACGCGTTCACCGTCGTCGCGCCGCAGCCGATCAGCACGGCAAAGTAGTGCGGGTCGATGCACTCGGCCGAGCGCACATTGAGCGAGGTGAAGGTCCTGAGCCCGTTGCGGGTCAGCCAGGAATGCACCGCGCTGGTGGCCAGGATCATCGGCATCGGCACCCGGTCGGGGCCGGCATGCTGGTCGGTCAGCACGAGGTGCCCCGCGCCCGACCGCACCGCGTCCTCGGCCTCGCTCCGCAGCCGGTTCAGCGCCGCGCGCAGGGCGCCCTGCCCGCCGCCGCGGGGGAAGGTGCAGTCGATCTCGGCCATCGGCGCGTTGAAGCTCTCGCACATCCGGTCGAACTGCGCGTTGCCGACGAAGGGGCTGTCGAGCACGATGATCGCCGTCTGGCTGCTGTCCTCGTCGAGCACGTTCTTGAGATTGCCGAACCGGGTCTTGAGGCTCATCACCCGGTATTCGCGCAGCGAGTCGATGGGCGGGTTGGTGACCTGGGAGAAGTTCTGGCGGAAGAAGTGGCTGAGCGGGCGGTACTTTTCGCTCAGCACCGCCGAGGGCGTGTCGTCGCCCATGGACGCCAACGTCTCCTTGCCGTCCTCGGCCATGGGGGCGAGGATCTGCTCCAGCTCCTCGATGGTATAGCCGGCCGCGACCTGACGGCGGCGCAGCTCGGCGCCCGAGAACAACGGCTTTTCCGTCACCGCGGCGAGGGCGTCGTCCAGCTCCTCGATCTTGCCGACCCAGTCGCCGAAGGGCTGACTGTCGGCCAGCTTGTTCTTGATGTCGGTGTCGTGGAACAGGGTGCCCTCGGCCATGTCGACCGCCAGGAGCTGTCCGGGGCCCAGCGCGCCCTTCTCCACCACCGTCGCCTCGTCCACCGGCACCATACCGGCCTCGGACCCGGCGATGACCAGGCCGTCGCCCGTCACAACGTAACGCATCGGCCTCAAACCGTTGCGGTCGAGCCCGGCGCAGACCCAGCGCCCGTCGGTCATGGCCAGCGCGGCGGGGCCGTCCCACGGCTCCATCACCGAGTTGCAGTAGGAGTACATGTCGCGCCAGGCCGCGGGCAGTTCCTCGGCCTGCTTGGACCACGACTCGGGGACCATCATCGTCTTGGCCATGGGCGCGTTCCGTCCCGCCCTGACCAAGACCTCGAACACCGCGTCGAGCGCGGCCGAGTCGCTCGATCCGCTGGCGACGATGGGCTTGATGTCCTCGGCCATCTCGCCGAACGCGCCCGAGGCCATGCGGATCTCGTGGCTTTTCATCCAGTTGAGGTTGCCCTTGAGCGTGTTGATCTCGCCGTTATGAGCCAGCATCCGAAACGGCTGGGCCAGCCACCACTGAGGAAATGTGTTGGTGGAGTAGCGCTGGTGGTAGATCGCAAAGGCGCTCTCGAACCGCACGTCCTGGAGGTCGGGATAGAACTCGGCCACGTCCTGAGCCAGCATCATCCCCTTGTAGATGATCGACCGGCAGGACAGCGAACAGATGTAGAGCTGCGGCACCTGCGCGGCCAGCGCCGCCTTTTCGATACGGCGGCGGATGACGTAGAGTTCGCGCTCGAACGTCTCTTCGTCCACCCCCTTGGCGTTGGAGATCAGGATCTGCTCGATCTCGGGGCGGGTGGCGTTGGCCTTGTCCCCCAGGACGGCGGTGTGCACCGGGACGTGCCGCCAGCCATAGATATAGTGACCCATGCGCAGAACTTCGGTTTCGACGATGGTGCGGCAGGTCTCCTGCGCGCCGAAGTCGATGCGCGGCAGGAACACCTGGCCGACGGCCAGCGTCTCGCCCTCCCGCGGCTCGTGGCCGGTGCGCTGAATCTGGTCGATGAAGAACGGGATCGGGATCTGCACATGGATGCCGGCGCCGTCCCCGGTGCGGCCGTCGGCGTCCACCGCGCCGCGGTGCCACACTGCCCTGAGCGCGTCGATGCCGTTCTGCACCACCTTGCGCGAGCGAGTGCCGTCGATGCTGACCACCAGACCGACGCCGCAGTTGGCCCGCTCGTCGGTGGGATCGTAGAGCCCGTGTTCGGCCATCGCGGTGCGCTTGGCCTCTTCGCGGGCGGCCCAGGCGGCGTCGTAGGTGGTCATCGGCGTCGTCTCCATCGGGGGCCAAGGATTTTGGAAAATCCTTGGCAAGGGTCTTCGAAGACCCTTGCCACCGCGGGCGGCAAGGGCGTGGGGCCGTGTCAGGCGGTGGCGCGGGCGGTCATCGGGCATCCTCTACGAAGGGATGGTCGCGTTCGTAGTCGGCGCGGCTGATCCGCGGATGGTCTCCGGCCAGGCGATAGCCGTCCGGGCACCGGTCGGCGTAGACCTCGCGCACCAGGCGTGCGCCGACGGCGTTGTCGAAGAGGCCGGGGCAGAGCTCGATCGTGCCCACGTCCGGCCCTTCGACGTTGCGCAGCCACAGGGCCGAGCCGCAAACCTCGCACCAGGCGCGTTCGGAGAAGCTGGACGAACGGTAGGACTTCACAGACCCGGCGATCTGAACGGCGTCCACCGGCATCGCCAGGCCCATCTGCACGGACCCCGACCAGCGGCGGCACATGTCGCAGTGACAGGCCGAGAGCTCGGCGGGCGCGTGGGTCAGGCGGACCGTCACCGCCCCGCAGAGGCAGCGTCCGTCGATCACGTCTCGCCCTCCGGCGGCGGGGCTTTCACCATCTCCAGCACCTCGGCCTCGGTCATCCGCGGGCGCTCGCCGGCAAAGGCATGGCCCTCCGGCTTGCTGTCGATATAGCATTCGTAGGTCAGGGCCAGACCAGCGAGGCTGTCGAGCGATCCGGCCGAGAGGCTCAGCAGCCCCTGCATCGGTCCCGGCGCGGTCAGCCGCCAGAACAGCGACGACCCACAGCGAGAACAGAACCCCCGCTCGGCCCATTCGGACGAGGTATAGGTCGCCAGCGTCTCGTCGGCGTCCCAGGTCAGGCCGCCGGGCGGCACGTCGATGCCAAGTTCGATCCCGCCTGAGAACTTCCGGCACATGCCGCAGTGGCAGGCGCCATAGCCCTCGGGCGCCGTCGCCAGGGTGTAGCGGACCGCCCCGCAGAGACAGCCGCCGGTGGTCGCGATCGTCATGGCCGTTCCCCCCGTCACTCGGCCGCGATGGCGCCGCGGCCCGCAAACCGCGCCAGCATCGCCTCGGCCGCCTCGCGCCCGTCGCGGATGGCCCAGACGACGAGGCTGGCGCCGCGCTGGATGTCGCCGCAGGCATACACCCCGGGCAGCGACGTCTCGTGGGTGCGGAAGTCGGCCTTGACCGTGCCCCAGCGCGTTACCTCCAGCCCCTCGACGCCCCAGAGACGCACCAGCTCTTCCGGCTCGAACCCCAGCGCCTTGATCACCAGCTCGGCGTCCTCGGTGTAGTCGGACCCCTCGATCAACTGCGGCACCTGCCGCCCGGTCGCGTCCGGCGCGCCCAGGCGCATCTTCTGCACCGTCACCCCGGCAACGCGGCCCTCGTCGGTGCCCTCCACCGCCACACCGGCCACGGCACCCTTCTGCCGCCCCCCGGCGGTGAAGCCCGCGGGCGCGCTGAGCCAGACGAACTCGACCCCCTCTTCCTCGGCATTGGCGACCTCGCGCTGGCTGCCGGGCATGTTGGCGCGGTCGCGGCGGTAGAGGCATTTCACACTTGTTGCGCCCTGCCGGACGGCGGTGCGGACGCAGTCCATCGCGGTGTCCCCGCCGCCGATCACCACCACGCGCTTGCCCTCGGCGTTCAGCGTGCCGTCGTCGAACTCGGGCACGTCGTCGCCGAAGCTCTTGCGGTTCGACGCGGTCAGGTAGTCGATGGCGCGGACGATGCCCTGGGCCTCGGATCCGGGCGCCTCCAGCTCGCGGCTGCGGTAGACGCCGGTGGCGATCAGAACCGCGTCGTGGACGCCGCGCAGGTCGTCCCACGAGATGTCCGTGCCCACCTCGCAGTTCAGGCGGAAGGTCACGCCGCCGTCCTCCAACTGCGCGACGCGCTGCATCACCACGTCTTTCTCCAGCTTAAAGCCGGGGATGCCGTAGGTCATCAGCCCGCCGGCGCGGTCGTGGCGGTCGTAGACTGTCACCTGCACCCCGGCACGGCGCAGCAGATCGGCGGCGGCCAGCCCCCCCGGACCGGCACCGACGATGCCCACGCTTTCGTCCCGCTCGGCGGCGGGCCGAATCGGCTGGACCCATCCCTGCTCCCACGCCGTGTCGGTGATGTATTTCTCTACAGCGCCGATGGTGACGGTGCCGTGGCCCGCCTGTTCGATGACGCAGTTGCCCTCGCAGAGCCGATCTTGCGGGCAGATCCGGCCGCAGATCTCGGGGAAGGTGTTCGTGGCCTGGCTCAGTTCGTAAGCCTCGCGCAGACGCCCCTCGGCGGTGAGCATCAGCCAATCGGGGATGTTGTTGTGCAGCGGACAGTGGCTCTGACAATAGGGCACGCCGCATTGCGAGCAGCGGCCCGCCTGCTCTTCGGCCTTGTCGCGCACGAACTCGCCATAGATCTCGCCGAAATCGTCGGTCCGCAGACGCGGCGGACGCTTCTCCGGCATATCCCGCGACACGGTCACGAACTTGAGCATCCGCTCTTCTGCCATTGGCGCCTCCCTGTCTAGCGAAGTGCCTCATATCAGCTTTCCATCGGAATAAAAGTCAGAAGCGCTGACCTTTTATCGCCTTCCTTTTATTCAAGCGCCGCGAAGTTCGCTCACCACACCCGAAATTAGGTCCACAGCGGACTTATTATAGCCGTTCCATTGTGATGTCGGCCTGTTAGAACTCCGCCGACTCCATGGGGCGGACGGCATGACCCTCTTCCATCTGTTTCTGGTGGCCGTGATACAGGGGCTGACCGAGTTCCTGCCGGTCTCATCCTCGGGGCACTTGATTCTGCTGCCGGGCCTGACCGGCATGGCCGACCAGGGACAGGTCATCGACGTCGCCGTGCATGTCGGGTCGCTGGGCGCCGTGGTGCTCTATTTCTGGCGCGACGTGCGGGGGGCGCTGGGGGGCGTGCCGTCGCTTCTGCGCGGGCGCGTGGACAGCCAGGGCGCGTGGCTGGCCCTGTGCCTGGGCATCGCCACGGTGCCGGTGATCGTGGCCGGTCTGGCGCTCAAGCTCACCGGCCTCGACGACGCCCTCCGCTCGACCGCCGTGATCGGCTGGACGATGGTGATCTTCGGCCTCGTGCTCTACTGGACCGACCGGACCGGCGCCGAAACGCGGACCGCCGAGCGCTGGACGCTCCGCGACGCGGCGGTGATGGGATTGTGGCAGGCGCTGGCTCTGATCCCGGGCACGTCCCGGTCGGGCATCACCATTTCGGCGGCGCGGTGGCTGGGCTATGCGCGCGAGGATGCGGCGCGGCTGGCGATGCTGATGTCGATCCCCACCATCCTGGCCTCGGGCGCCGTCCTGGGGGTCGAGGTCGCGGCCGACGCAGACTGGGCGGCCCTGCGCGACGGCGCCATCGCCGCCGCATTCGCCTTTGTCGCAGCACTCCTGGCGTTGACGCTGATGATGCGCCTCCTGCGCAGCGTCAGCTTCACCCCATACGTGATCTATCGCTGCGTGCTGGGGGCGATCCTGCTCTGGATCGCCTACACCTGAACGTCAGGTCTTGCGCAGCTTGCGCGCGCTCTCGGTGATCTCGGTGAACTGACCCGCGGGGCGAAAGCGCCAGAGGTATTCGGGCAGCACCGCTTCCATCGCGGTGGGCGTGATCCCCAACGCGTCGAATCCGCGGGCCCCCTCGGACACGACGTTGTCGCGCCGCAGATTGGCCACCTGATCCCTGGTCAGGGGCGCCGCGATCAGCCCACCGCTGATCCATGCGAGCGTTTCGAACACCCGCGCCATGATCCGCGCGAGCCAGAACGGCTGATTCACCACCAGGCGCCGGCGCCGGACGGTGTGCAGCATCATCTGCATCAGCTCGCGGAACGTGTCGACGTCCGGTCCGCCCAGTTCGTAGACCCCCGGCGCCGCCCCCCCGGTCAGCGCCTTTTCCGCCGCATGGGCCACGTCGTCCACATAGACCGGCTGGAACCGCGTGTCGGCACCGACCACCGGCACCACCGGCGACAGCCTGGCCATGGCGGCGAAGCGGTTGAAGAACTCGTCCTCTTGGCCGAACACGATGGAGGGGCGCAGGATCACCGCCTCGGGCATGTGGTCCAGCACCGCCGCCTCGCCCGCGGCCTTGGTCCGGGCATAGGCGCTCTCGGCGTCGGCGTCCGCGCCGATGGCGGAGATGTGGACCATCCGGCGCGCGCCTTGCTCCGCCGCGATGCGCGCGATCCGCCCCGGCGCCTCTGCCTGGACCGCGTCGAAGGTCTGACGCCCGCTCTCGGCCAGGATACCGACGCAGTTCACGACTGCGTCCGCCCCGCCCATGACCAGGCGCACGCTGTCGTCGTCGCGGACGTTGCAGAACACCGGCTCGACCTGGCCCACCACGCCGTAGGGGCGGACGAAATGCGCGTCGTTGGGCCGGCGGCAGGCCACCCGCACGCGCCAGCCCTGCGCCGCCATGCGCCGCGCGATGTTGCGACCGACGAACCCCGACCCTCCGTAGATGGTGACGAGCTGGGACATGGGCGCACCCTTTCTGACAGGCAGGATCGAGGTCGAGTCCTAGCCCCCGGCGCCGGGGGGAACAAGCGTCAAAGCGGCCGCGCGGATTGATCCAGATCATGGCGGCGCCCCCCGCAGCGGGTCAAGCACACCCGATCTACAGAACAGGAGCCCGCCCATGCCGACAGCCCCCGACGGCCCGCGCACGCCCAGTCACATCGACACGTTCGACAGCGGCCTCTATCCGTATCAGACCCGTATGCACCGGCGCACCTACGAGCGGCGCAAGGGGCAGCTCCAGGTCGAGCTGCTGAAGGCGCAGGACTGGATCAAGGCCGAGGGCAAACGCGTGGTCGTCCTGTTCGAGGGCCGCGACGCCGCGGGCAAGGGCGGCACGATCAAGCGCTTCATGGAACATCTCAACCCCCGCGGCGCCCGCGTCGTGGCGTTGGACAAGCCCACAGAGCGCGAGCGCAGCCAGTGGTATTTCCAGCGCTACGTCCAGCACCTGCCGTCCGCGGGCGAGATCGTGCTCTTCGACCGGTCCTGGTATAACCGCGCCGGGGTCGAGCGGGTGATGGGGTTCTGCTCGCCGTCGGAATACCTGGAGTTCATGCGCGAGGCGCCCGAGTTGGAGCGGATGCTGGTGCGCTCGGGCATCCAGCTCTTCAAATACTGGTTTTCGGTCACCCAGCCCGAACAGGCCCGCCGCTTTGCCGCGCGCGAGCAGACGCCGCTCAAACAGTGGAAGCTGTCGCCCATCGACAAGCTGAGTTCGGACAAGTGGGAGGACTATACCGAGGCCAAGGAGGCGATGTTCTTCTACACCGACACCGCCGACGCGCCGTGGACCGTGATCAAATCCGACGACAAGAAGCGGGCGCGCCTGGAATGCCTGACCCATTTCCTGTCGCGCCTCGACTATCCCGGCAAGAACACCAAGCTGGTGCAGGCCCCCGACCCTCAAATCGTCGGCGCCGGCACCCACGTGGTCGCCCGGTCCGAGCACATCCTGGGCAAGAGCCTGCACCCCGCCCAACGCACCACGAATGGCGTTGACACCCCGCCGTCCGAGATGTAGTCCGCGGCCTCACGACACCGGCCCAGGTGGCGGAATGGTAGACGCGCTAGCTTCAGGTGCTAGTGTCCGTATGGACGTGGAGGTTCGAGTCCTCTCCTGGGCACCATTTCTCATTTAGCCGGCCGCACTTCGGGCTAATTGAGGCTAGGGTGCGTGGTCCCGATTGCTCCGTTCTCCCGTATCGTCGCCAGTTTGGCCTCCAGCGCGTTACGCGGCCGATGCGGCCCCCCCCCCGGGGGTGTGCTCCTGATTGTCGGACGCGTGTTCACGCAAATCGCTGACCTCCACGGTGCGTGGCGAGGCCCGTTCGCGGGCGGCGCATTGGGCGGTGCGCGGTCAGGGTGGGGTGTCTTGCCCGCCGTCGTGGGGCGGATTGGCGGGGGCGAAGTGGAGGCGTCGGTCCGCATCGGGGAGGGGCCGGGCGGGGCGCGCTCGCCATCGGAGACTGCGTCGCCTAGGCTGGGGCCCGGGAGGGCCCCGGGATGGCGGACTGGGACTACATCGTCGTAGGGGCGGGGAGCGCGGGCTGCGTCCTGGCCAACCGGCTGAGCGCCGGGGGGCGGCGGGTTCTCCTGTTGGAGGCCGGGCGGCGCGACACCTATCCCTGGATCCACATCCCCGTCGGCTATCTCTTTTGCATCGGCAACCCGCGCACCGACTGGATGTTGCAGACCGCCGCCGAGCCGGGGCTGGGCGGGCGCAGCCTGCTCTATCCTCGGGGCAAGGGGCTGGGCGGCTGTTCGTCGATCAACGGGATGATCTACATCCGCGGCCACGCGGCCGACTATGACGGCTGGCGGCAGCGGGGGCTGCCCGGATGGGGCTGGGACGACGTCCTGCCGCATTTCAAGGCGGTGGAGGACCATGTGGACGGCACGGACCCCTATCACGGGAGCGGCGGCGAATGGCGGGTCGAGCGGCAGCGGCTGCATTGGGACATCCTCGACGCCTGGCGGGACGCGGCGGTGGAGGCGGGCCTGCCGCTTACCGAGGACTTCAACACCGGCGACAACCACGGGGTGGGGTATTTCCAGGTCAACCAGCGGTCGGGCTGGCGCTGGAACACGGCCAAGGCGTTCCTCCGGCCGGTGCGGTATCGCCGTAACCTGAGGATCCGGACGGGCGCGCCGGTGACGGGTCTGACCTTCGCCGGCGCGCGCTGCACCGGCGTCACCTATACCCACCGCGGCACGGCGCAGCGGGCCACCGCGGGCGAGGTGGTGCTGTCGGCCGGGGCGGTCGCCACGCCCGCCATCCTGCAACGCGCGGGGATCGGGCCGGGCGCGCTGTTGCAGGGCCACGGCATCGCCGTGCGGCGCGAGATGGGCGAGGTCGGCGAGAACCTCCAAGACCACCTGCAACTGCGCTGCGCCTGGCGGCTCTGGGGCGCGCGCACGCTCAACACCCTCGCCGCGCGCTGGACGGGCCGGGTGCGGATGGCGGCGGAATACGCGTTGTTCCGCAGCGGGCCCATGGCGATGTCGCCCTCCCAACTCGGCGCCTTCGCGCGGTCGCGGCCGGGCCTGGCGACCCCAGACCTGGAATATCACGTCCAGCCCCTGAGCCTGGAGGCGTTCGGCGAGGGGCTACACGACTTCGATGCGCTGACGGCGAGCGTCTGCCATCTACGGCCCGAGAGCCGGGGGCATATCCGCATCGTCTCGCCCCGTCCCGAGGACCCGCCCGAGATCGCGCCGCGCTACCTCTCGACCGAGGGCGATAGGCGCACCGCGGCCGCGGCGATCCGCCTGACCCGGCGGATCATGACGGCACCCGCATTGGCCCGCTACCGTCCCGCCGAGTTCCGCCCCGAGACGCACAGCGACGCCGACGACGACCTGGCCCGCGCAGCCGGCGAAATCGGCACGACGATCTTTCACCCCGTCGGCACGGTGCGGATGGGGGGCGATGCGGCCGCGCCGCTCGACCACCGACTGCGCCTGCGCGGGGTGCCGGGGCTGCGCGTCGCCGACGCCTCGGTCATGCCGACGATCACCAGCGGCAACACCAACGCCCCCACGATCATGATCGCCGAGAAGGCGGCGCAGATGATCCTGGAGGACGCCCGCGCCTGAGCCTCAGAGGTAGGAGATCACCTTGGACCCGATGGCGACGCGGTCATAGAGGTCGATGATATCGTCGTTGGTGAGGCGGATGCAGCCCGACGACACCGCGCGTCCGATGGTCCAGGGCTGGGGCGTGCCGTGGATGCGATACATCGTGTCGCGCCGGCCGCGATAGAGATAGAGCGCCCGCGCGCCCAGCGGGTTGTCGGGCCCCCCGGGGACGCCGCCGGCATACTTGGCATAGACCTCGGGCTCGCGGCGGATCATGTTCTGGGTCGGGGTCCAACTGGGCCACTCGGCCTTGCGGCGGACGACGGTGGTGCCGCGCAGGTTGCGCCCCTGGTCGCCGACGGCCACGTGATACTCGCGCGCGCGTCCGACCGCGGTGATGTAGTAGATCGAGAAATAGCGGGGAAAGACATGGATCGACCCCGGCTCCACATCGTCGCGCACCGCCACGTCGCGCGCCACCATGGTTTCCGGCGCACTGTGCGGTGGGCCGCCATGGGCCAACAGCGTCGCGGGCGAGGCGATGACCGCGCCGCCGGTGATGATGAAATGCCGCCGCGTGAGCATGACAGCCCCCCGTGCCTGTGATGTCCCCCAGGTGGTAGCGAGGGCGCCAAGCGATTGTAAACGCGGGTGGCACCGATTCGCGCCGACCTGCGGCGACACGATCACGCCGGGGCGATCACGCTTGCGCGAGGTCGCCGAAGATCGTGTCGCGATGCCGCTCCAGATAGATGCGCAGCCAGGGGGTGAACTGCGCGGGGCTGCGGGCGATCCGGGCGTCGAGATCGCGCAGGGGCACCCACTCCACGGCCTGCACCTCGTCCGGGTTCGGCGCCGCGGGCAGGGTCGGGGCGGCGTCGGCAGTGAAAATCTCGACCACCTCGTGCTCGAGCAGTCCGCCGCCCACGTCGGCGCGATACTCCACCTCTCCGCGGGGGGTCAGGGCGAGGCCGGTAATCCCAAGCTCCTCCTCCAGACGGCGGCGGGCACAGTCCTCGGCCCCCTCGCCCCAATGGGGATGGGTGCAGCAGGTGTTGGCCCACAGACCCGGCGTGTGATACTTGCCCGCCGCGCGTTGCTGGATCAGCAGGCGGTCGCCGGACAGCACGAACACCGACACCGCCTTGTGCCGCAGCCCGCGCACATGGGCGTCGAGCTTGTCCACCGGGGTCAGCCGCCCGTCGACCCAGGCGGGAATCGTCGTCATGCGTAGGTTTCCGGCACCAATCTTGTCAGGTGGGCCAGGTTCTTGAGCCCGATGCGGACATGGGCCATGGGCCGCGCCTTGACCAGCTTCTTGTTCATGTAGGCCTCGAAGGTCAGGCGCTGCACGTCCACGTCGTGGCACAGCGAGACGAAACGCTCGCGCCGCTCGTCGGACTTGTAATAGGCGTCCTGCATCGAGCGCAGCACGCGGAACACCGTCTTGTGCTCTTTCATGAACAGGCGGCGGGCCAGTTGCAGGTCCTTCACGCGGCCCGAGGCGAGGGTGGCTGCGGCGGCGGTGGCGGCGACCCGGCCGCCGACCATGGCATAATAGATGCCCTCGCCCGAGGACGGCGCCACCACGCCAGCGGCGTCGCCCGCAAGCACCGTGTCGCGGTCGTTGTCCCATTTATCCAGCGGCTTGAGCGGGATCGGCGCGCCCTCCTTGCGGATGGTCTCGCAGCCCGTGAGCCCGGCGGCGTGGCGCAGGGCGGCCGTGGCGCGCTTGAGGTCCACGCCGTCGATGCCGGTGCCCATGCCGACGCTCGCCTGCGCCCCGTGCGGGAACACCCAGCCGTAGAAGTCGGGCGAGATCTTGCCGTCGTAGATCACGTCGCAACGGTCGGGGTCGTAGTCGGCGGTGCCGCCCGCGGGCGCGGCGATGATCTCGTGATACGCGATGACGTAAGGAATGCGGTCGCCGCCCGGCACCTCGGCGCGGGCCACGTCCGAGCGGGCGCCGTCGGCGCCGACGATCAGGCGGGTCACGGCCCGCCGCTCCTCGCGGCTGGCCTTGTCGCGGTAGACGACGGCGGTGGTGCCGCCCTCGCGCTCGATCCTGAGGAAGGTGCCGGTCAGGCGCTCGGCCCCCGCCTCCACCGCGCGGGTGCGCAGGAACTCGTCGAAATGCTCGCGATCGACCATGCCGACGAAGCCGTTCTCGATGGGGATATCCACCGCCCTCTGGGTCGGCGAGATCATCCGGGCGGTGCGGATCCGCGCCACGATCTGGCTGTCGGGGATGTGGAAATCGGCGATCAGGCGGGGCGGGATGGCGCCGCCGCAGGGCTTGATCCGGCCGGCGCGGTCCAGCATGGCCACGCGGGCGCCGGACCGGGCGAGGTCCTCGGCGGCGGTGGCTCCGGCGGGTCCGCCGCCCACGACGACGACATCGAACATGGTCATTCTCCCGGAACGAGGGGTGCGGCGGCCGGACGCGGGGCGCCCACCACCTGCGCCGCCATCAGGGCGGCGGCGACGAAAAGGGCGGCCTCGGCGGCAAAGACCATGCCGAAGGCCGCGGGCGTGTCGGTGAGGGTGCGCAGAACGTCCACGGCGCCCGCGCCCACGAGGCCGCCGAAGCCTGCGGCGATGGCCTGCGCCGCGCCCCAGAGGCCCATGCGCGTGCCCTCGCGGTCTGAGCGGCCCTCGCCCGCCAGCGCCATCATGGCGCCGATGGCGGCGACGGCGAACATGCCGTTGAACAGGCCCAGCAGCACCACGGCGGGCACCAGAAGGCCCAGTCCCGCCTGCCCCAGCGCCGCGATCAGCAGGAGTGCCGCGGCCGAGCCGATGCACCCCGCCACGACCCAGGCCCGCAGGCTGCCCAGCCGCAGGCCGGTCGCAGCGATGCCGACGATCAGCATCCCGACGAAGACTCCGCCGTTCTGCGCCCCCGACAGCGACGTGGACTGTCCGGGGGTAAAGCCGAAGACGAGGCCGGCATAAGGCTCCAGGATCAGTTCCTGCATGAAGTAGGCGGTCATCGCCAGGAACACGAAGACGGTGAAGTGGCGCGCGCGCGGCTCGCCCCAGACCTCGGCCAGCCCTTCGCGGAACGGCATCGGGTCGGGCTGGGCGCGGGCGATCACCCGGCGTTCGATCCCCCAGACGGCCAGCGTGGTCAGGATTACGGCGCCGGTCACGACGACGGCGACGATCCGCAGAAGGAGCGCGGGGGTGTAGGGGTCCAGCAGGCTGCCGACGACGCCCGCGGTCATGGCGATGCCGAAGATCATCATCAGCCAGGTGATGGTTGCCGCCGCCGCGCGCCGGTGCGGGGCCGTCGCGGTCGCGAGCAGCGCCAAAAGCGATGTGCCGGACGCGCCCACGCCCAGCCCGATCAGCGCATAGGCCGCGACCGACAGGGCCAGACCGGCGGTAAAGCTCGTCTCCATGACCACGACGCCGAGTGCCGCGCCGAACCCGCCCAGCGCCAGCGCGACCATGCCGCCCACGATCCACAGGGTGCGTCGGCCGCCGGTGTCGCTGAGGAACCCCCAACTGGGGCGGGTGATCTGGATGCCGTAGTGCAGCGCCACCAGCAGGCCCGGCAGGACCGCGGGCAGCGCCAGCTCGACCACCATCAGCCGGTTCAGCGTGGACGTCGTCAGCACCACGATGGCGCCCAGGCACATCTGCACCAGACCCAGTCGGACGATGGCGACCCAGCTCAGCGTCACGGCAGCGCCTCCAGCCCGCCCAGCGCCACGGCCGCGACCATCATGCCCGAGACGTAGAGCGCCACGCCGGTCCCGTTGTACCACGGCGCGCGGCCCTCGGGGTCGGTCAGCAAGGTCTTCATCGCGCGGAACTGCAGGAGCAGCCCGATGAGGATGGCCAGCGCATACCAGGGCGCCCCCCAAATCAGCAGGAGCGCCACGACCATCGCCTGCGGCACCGCCATCACGGTGCAGGCGATGCGCGCCGCGACCTCCGGCCCCTTGACCACGGGCAGCGAGCGGATGCCGGTCGCCCGGTCGCCCTCGATCGCCTTGAAGTCGTTGAGCGTCATGATCCCATGTGCGCCCACGGCGTAGAGCGCGGCGATCACGATTACCTCGAACCGCGGCAGGCCGCCCGACAGGATCGCCGCGCCGGTGAACCACGGCAGGCCCTCGTAGCACAGGCCGACCAGTCCCGGCCCCCAGAGGCCGGACCGCTTGGCGCGGATCGGCGGGGCCGAGTAGGCCCAGGCGGCGAGCACCGCCGCCACCGTCGCCGCCATGCCCCACGGGCCCAGCAACGTGCCCATGGCGAGGCCCAGGACGGTCATCGCCAGGGCGATCCACAGGCCCCAGCGGCCCGGCAGGCGGCCGGACGGGATCGGGCGGTGGGGCTCGTTGATGGCGTCCACGTGGCGGTCGCACCAGTCGTTGGCCGCCTGGCTCATCCCGCAGACCACGGGACCGGCCAGGACCACGCCGATCAGGACCAGAGGCCAGTTCTCGCCCGGCCAGACGCCGACCGAGACGATGCCGCACAGGTAGGCCCACATCGGTGGAAACCAGGTGATCGGCTTGATCACCTCCAACATCGCCGCCGGCTGCGGCCAGGAGCGATTCTGTAAACTTTCGCTGACAGTCATGCGTAAACTACACACGACTTGTCAGAGTCTGGCAAGGAGAGTCTTGGAAAGTTGACACTTGGGGCGGCGCTTCGCCGCGGGTCAGTCTCCGCGCGCCAAGAGGCCGTATTTGCGCAGCTTGACGTAGAGGCTCTGACGCGACAGGCCCAGCATCTCGGCTGCCGCGACGCGGTTGTTGTTGGTCAGCTCGATGGCCGTCTCAATGCACATCCGCTCGACCACATCGGTGGTCTCGCTGACGATGTCCTTGAGCGACGAGGAGCCCACCAGCTCCATCACCGACCGCACCCCATCCTCGCCCGTGGGCGTGCCGGGGGTGCGCAGCGTCTCGGCCCGTGCCGCATCGCGGAACACGAACACGATGCACGGCGCCTTGCGGTCGTCGAGATAGGTCGCCGAGACTTCCACGGACACTTCGGTGCCCAGATCGCCCGTCAGCTTGGTCAGATACAGACGCATATGGCCGGTGCGCAGCGCGTTCTCGATCAACACCTTGGCGTCCACCGACCCGCGGCTGAAGAAGTCGGCCAGCAGCTGGCCCTTGATCTTGCTCGGATTGGCCAGGGCCAGGTAGCCCAGGAACGCGTCGTTCACCGCCAGAATCGTCCCGCTGCGGTCGGTAAAGACGATGCCCTCGGTCCCCGAGCGGTAGTAGGCCAGGAGGTTGTCGGCGAGGGCGGCGTCGCTGCGGAACTGCTGTTCGTCCGTCTCCAACCGGCAGAGCAGCATCCGCTCACCCGCCGCGCGGAACATCCGCGGGACCAGCCTCAGCTCGCCCCCGTTGCGCCGGGAGACGGCCGTGACTGGCTGGGTGGTCTCGGCCATCGCGGCGCTGGCCAGCGCCTCCAGCAACTCGCCGCGCCCGGCCAGGTGCACCGCGTCCGTCAACAGCCCGCCGCCCAGGTCCGCAGCCGTCCCGCCCAACAGCGAGGCCGCCGCGCCGTTCAGGTCGGCGATCCGCCCCTTGCCCAGAGACACGAACATCACCGGGTCGCGGGACGCCTCCATCAGCACGCGGAGCTTGGTGTCGAACTCGCGCTGCAGTTCGTAGTCGCGTTCCAGCGCCAGTTGCGTCTGCACGATCTGCTGCTGCATCTCGGCGATGGGGCGCAGATCGCGGCCCAGCATCAGGATCGCCCCGTCGGGACCGATGCTGTGGAACGTATAGCGGATCGGAAACTGGAGATCGGCCTGCCCGGTATGGTTCAGTTCGACCGGGCGACCCCCAGCCTTGCCCTCGCCGACGGCGCGCAGTTTTTGCTCCAGCTTCGACACGCTCTCGACGGTGAGGACGTCGCGGATGTCCCGCCCCTCCCAATCGTCGAGATGGCCGAAGGTGGTGTGGTTGGGATTGACCAGCACGGACAGGATGTGCCCGACGTCCGAGACGACCACGGCGATGTCCGACGCCGTGGCGATGATGTCGCCCAGCAACTCGGGCGCGATCAGCGGGATCGCTCCGGCCGACCAATACTTGGTCCCGCGCGAGCTCATGGCGCAGGCCGTTGTCCGCGATCGCCGGTCATCTGCTCGGCGCCCGCCTCGGCCACGAGGCCGCACAAGCGTAGGGCCTCTCGCACATCGCTGGTCGCAAAATTCGCTCCGGTCTCGGCACACACCTCGGCGCCAGTTTCCAGAATTCCGCCACCGATCACAACCGGCAACGTGGCGGCACCGGCGGCGCGAATCGCCGTGACCGCGCGGCGCACCGACACCAGCTCTTCCCGGTGGGCGACCGACACCAGAACGGCGTCGAAGGCGCTGTCGCGCACCACCGCCTCGATCTCGGTCAGGGGACGGCCCAGCATCAGCCGCACCGAAACGCCGAGGCGCCTGAGTTGGCCGGTCAGGACCATGGCCCCCAGCGTGTGGTATTCGTCGGCCAGCACCATCACGGCGACGTTGGCACCCTGCGGGGCCTGGTGCAGGCCCGCCGCATGATCGCCCCCGATGTCGCGCAACAGAGCCTGGAGCCGCGCCGATCCGATGGTCACGTCGGCAAAGCTGACGCTGTCCTCGCACCACGCTCGGCCCAACCGCCGCGCCACTTCGGGAATGTAGTAGTCGCAGATATCGTCGCGTCCGATCTGCGCGCGCAGCATCTCGGCGACGACCGCGTCGCGGGCGCCGGTGTCGGGACTGCGCACCGCCCGCTCCAACGCGCCGAGATAGCGTTCGGACAGGCCGTGCTGCCGCACCGACTGCCGAGACGCCAGCATCGACAGCGCAGAAGACGCCAACGCGCCGACCTTGCGACCACCGCTGCCACGCGTCTGTCTGGAATTCTGCGACATCGTACGCCTTTCCGGCGTAGGGGCATCGCCTCCGCGCCTGGTCCTAATGTCGGTCCTGCATAGGGCAATGTCAAAGGGAATTGACAATTTGGCGCACCCGCGAGGCCGCCGATTCTCGGAATGCACCAACTTTTCCAGGCGCCCGCCGCGAAATTCAGCGGTCGCAGCGAGGCGGTCGCCGATGCGGAAGAGTGTAAGTTTGAATTGACACTCTGCCGTGCCGATGCTTGACTGACCCTATGACAACCGAGGTTGACACCCCCCCTATGCGCCCCGCCGCCTCGTCGGCGCGCCCGGCCCTCTACACCCCGGCACAGAGGGCCCGGCGCGACGCCACCCGCTGGACCCTGGTGCAGGGCCTCCTGGCACCGGCGCAGTTCCTGGTCTTCGCCGTTTCGCTGATCCTCGTCCTGCGCTATCTCTGGACCGGCGAGGGCTACGGCGCCGCCACGGTCTCCATCGTGGTCAAGACGGGGTTCCTCTACGCGATCATGGTGACCGGCGCGATCTGGGAAAAAGTCGTGTTCGGCCAATACCTTTTCGCCCCCGCCTTCTTTTGGGAGGACGTGTTCAGCTTCGTCGTGATCGCGCTGCACACGCTCTATCTCTGGGCGCTGCTAACCGGCGATGTCGGCCCCCAAGGACAGATGGTCATCGCGCTGGCCGCCTACGCCGCCTACGTCGTCAACGCTGGTCAGTTCCTGTGGAAGCTGCGCCAGGCGCGCCTCGATCAGGCGGCCGCGGCATGACCGAGTTGACACCCCCCGCAGGCGGCGGCTGCCGCGACCTGCCGGTGCTGCGCCAGCGCGGACAGCGCGAGGTGTTCTGCGGGCTGACGGGAATCATCTGGCTGCACCGCAAGATGCAGGACGCCTTCTTCCTCGTCGTGGGCAGCCGGACCTGCGCGCACCTGCTGCAATCGGCCGCCGGGGTGATGATCTTTGCGGAGCCCCGATTCGCCACGGCCATTCTGGAAGAGACCGACCTGGCCGGCCTCGCCGACGCCAACGAAGAGCTGGACCGCGAGGTCGCGCGCCTCCTGGCCCGTCGCCCCGACATCCGCCAGCTGTTCCTAGTGGGTTCCTGCCCCTCCGAAGTCATCAAGCTGGACCTCGCCCGCGCCGCAGAGCGCCTGTCGGCGGCCCACGCGCCCCATGTGCGGGTCCTGAACTACTCCGGCAGCGGGATCGAGACGACGTTCACCCAGGGCGAGGATGCCTGCCTCGCCGCCATGGTCCCGGCCCTACCCCAGACCGACGCCCGCGAGCTGCTGCTGGTCGGCGCCCTGCCCGACGTGGTCGAGGATCAGGCGACACAGCTTCTCACCGACATGGGCGTCGGGCCGATCCGCTGGCTGCCCGCCCCCCGCGCCGACGACGCGCCCGGGGTCGGACCCAACACCGTCTTCGCCCTGACCCAGCCGTTCCTCGGCGACACCCACGCCGCCCTGATCCGCCGCGGCGCCACCTGCATCGCCGCCCCCTTCCCCTTCGGCGAGGAAGGCACGACCGCCTGGCTGGCCGCCGTCGCCGCACAGTTCGGCGTGCCCAGGGACCGCTTCGACGCCGTCACCGCCGCGCCGCGCGCCCGCGCGCGCAAGGCCGTGTCCGCCGCGGCCGAGACACTGAACGGACGCTCGATCTTCTTCTTTCCCGACAGCCAGCTCGAAATCCCGCTGGCCCGCTTCCTCACCCGCGAATGCGGCATGACCGCCGTCGAGGTCGGCACGCCGTTCCTGCATCGCGAGATCATAGGGCCCGACCTGGACCTCCTCGCCCCCGGCCCGACCCTGAGCGAGGGCCAGGACGTGGACCTGCAACTCGACCGCGCCCGCGCCGCGCGGCCGGACCTGACCGTCTGCGGCCTAGGGCTCGCCAACCCGCTGGAGTCCGAGGGGCTGGCCACCAAGTGGGCCATCGAACTGGTCTTCACCCCCGTCCACTTCTACGAACAGGCCGGCGACCTCGCCGCGCTCTTCGCCCGCCCCCTGCGCCGCCGCGCGGCCCTGAGGCTGGAGGCTGCCGAATGAGCCGCCCCCCTGCCTCCCCGCGCACGGTCGTCCTCGGGCTCGACCCGAGGATGACGGACGGCACCGGAGGCGCCCCATGAAGCTCGCCGTCTGGACATACGAGGGACCGCCCCATGTGGGCGCGATGCGGGTCGCCACTGCGATGCGCGGGCTGCACTTCGTCCTGCACGCGCCCCAGGGCGACACCTATGCCGACCTGCTGTTCACAATGATCGAGCGGCGCGACCGCCGCCCGCCCGTCACCTACACCACCTTTCAGGCCCGCGACCTTGGGTCCGACACCGCCGACCTGTTCCGCACCGCCTGCACCGACGCCGTCGCGCGCTTTGCGCCCGAGGCCATCGTCGTCGGCGCCTCCTGCACGGCCGAGCTGATCCAGGACGACCCCGGCGGCATGGCCGAGACAATGGGCTTCGGCATCCCCGTCATCCCGCTGGAGTTGCCCTCCTACCAGCGCAAGGAGAGCTTTGGCGCCGACGAGACCTTCTTTCAGATCGTGCGCCACCTGGCCCGCCCGATGGAGCGCACGGCCGAACCGTCGTGCAACATCCTGGGCGCCACGGCGCTGGGCTTTCGCCACCGCGACGACGTGGCAGAAGTCGAGCGGCACCTGACCGAGATGGGCATCGCCGTGAACGTCTGCGCGCCGCTGGGCGCCAGCCCTTCCGACATCGCCCGGCTGGGCGCGGCGCATTTCAACGTCCTGCTCTACCCCGAGACGGGCGAGGCCGCGGCGCGCTGGTGCGAAAAGTCCCTGGGCCAGCCCTATACCCGCACGGTGCCCATCGGCGTCGGCGCCACCCGCGATTTCCTGGCCGAGGCCGCGGCGCTGGCCGGTGTGCCGGTCGCTGGCGACGAAGACCGCCTGCGCCTGCCCTGGTGGTCGCGGTCGGTCGATTCGACCTACTTGACGGGCAAGCGCGTGTTCCTCTTCGGCGACGCCACCCACGTCATGGCCATGGCGCGCGTCGCCCGCGACGAGATGGGGTTCGAGGTCGCCGGCATGGGCTGCTACAACCGCGAGTTCGCGCGGCCCCTGCGCGCGTTGGCCCGGGATTACGGCGTCGAGGCGCTGATCACCGACGACTATCTGGAGGTCGAGGCCGCCATCGAGGCCGCCGCGCCCGAACTGATCCTCGGCACCCAGATGGAGCGCCACATCGGCAAGCGCCTCGGCATCCCCTGCGCGGTGATCTCGGCGCCGGTCCATGTGCAGGACTTTCCCGCCCGTTATGCCCCGGTGATGGGCTTCGAGGGGGCGAACGTCCTGTTCGACACGCTGGTCCACCCGCTGGTCATGGGGCTGGAGGAACACCTCCTGACCATGTTCCGCGACGATTTCGAGTTCCACGACGCCGCCGGCCCGTCGCACCACGGCGGCAAGGCCGTCGCGCCGCCGCCGGCCGAGGCCCCCGCCCCCGTCTCCGCCACGCTGGCGCAGGACGGCGTGATCTGGCTGGAACCGGCCGAGCGCGAGCTGCGCAAGGTGCCGTTCTTCGTCCGCGGCAAGGCGCGCCGCAACACCGAGAGCTTCGCCGCCCAGAAGGGGCTGTCCGAAATCAGCGTCGACACGCTCTACGAGGCCAAGGCCCACTATGCGCGATGAGTTGGGATACACCGCGGCGGGCTATCGCATCGCCCTGGTCACCCTGGACGCCCATGCGGCGGGACCGGCGGCGCGCATCCTGCCCCGCCTGGAGCGGGAGTTTCCCGGCATCAAGGTCACCGTCCATGCCGCGGCGGAGTGGGCGGAGGATCAGGCCGCTCTGGACGCCGCACGGCAGGCGGTGGACGAGGCCGACATCGTCGTCGCCTCGCTGCTCTTCATCGAAGAGCACATCGCAGCGATCCTGCCGAACCTGCGCGCGGCACGGGACCGCTGCGACGCCTTCGTAGGCATGATCGCCGATCCGCAGGTCGTGGGCCTGACCCGGATGGGCGATCTGGACATGGCCAAACCGGCCAGCGGCGCGATGAAGCTGCTCAAGCGGCTGCGCGGTGCCAACAAGTCCTCCGCCGCCTCGGGGGAAAAGCAGATGCGGCTCCTCCGCCGCCTGCCCAAGATCCTCAAGTTCATCCCGGGCAAGGCGCAGGACCTGCGCGCCTGGTTCCTGACCATGCAATACTGGCTGGGCGGCTCGGACGACAATGTCGAGCAGATGCTGCGGTTCCTGGTCGGCCGCTACGCTCACTGCCCCGCCTGGCGCGGCGCGGTGGCCAAGGCGCCGGTCGACTATCCCGACGTCGGTCTCTACCACCCCGACCTGCCGGCCCGAATCTGCACCGATCCGGCCGACCTGCCCGGTCCCGCCGCGCCGGTCGCGACGGTGGGCCTGTTGATGCTGCGCAGCTATATCCTGGCCTCCGACACCGCGCATTACGACGCGGTGATCCGCGGGTTCGAGGCGCGCGGCATCCGCTGCATCCCCGCCTTTGCCGGGGGGCTCGACGGGCGCCCGGCGCTCGGGGCGTATTTCCACGGGACGGACGGCGCCCGGATCGACGCGCTGTTGTCGCTGACCGGGTTCTCGCTGATCGGCGGACCGGCCTACAACGACAGCCCCGCGGCGGTGGCCGAGCTGTCGCGGCTCGACGTGCCCTACCTGGCCGCGCACCCCCTGGAGTTCCAGACGCTGGGGCAATGGGCCGAGAGCGGCAGCGGCCTGGGCCCGGTCGAAACCACCATGCTGATCGCGCTGCCCGAGATCGACGGCGCAACCAATCCCACCGTCTTTGCCGGACGTCATGGGATCGGCGGCTGCGCCGGGTGCGACCGCCGCTGCGGCGGCGCCTCCGAGGTGCGCGCCATGTCGCCCTGCCCCGAGCGGGTGGCGAGTCTGGTGGACAAGACGCTGCGCATGGCGCGCCTGCGCCGTCAGGTGGCCCCGGACCGCAAGGTGGCGATCGTGCTCTACGGATTTCCGCCCAATGCCGGGGCGATCGGCACCGCGGCGTATCTGTCGGTGTTTCAGAGCCTCCACAACACCCTCGGCGCCATGCGGGACGCGGGCTACGACATCGATATGCCCGAAAGCGTCGACGCCCTGCGCGACGCGATCCTGCGCGGCAACGCCCAGAACTACGGGCAGGAGGCCAACGTCGGCGCGCGAGTGTCGGCCGACCGCCTGGTGGCCGAGACGCCGTGGTTGTCCGAGATCGAGGCGGTCTGGGGGCCGGCGCCGGGGCGGGTCCAGACCGACGGGCGCGACGTCTTCGTCCTGGGGCAGCATTTCGGCAACGTCTTCGTCGGCGTGCAGCCCGCCTTCGGCTACGAGGGCGATCCGATGCGCCTCTTGTTCGAGAAGGGGTTCGCGCCCACCCACGCCTTCGCCGCCTTCTACCGCTGGATCCGCGAGGACTTCGCCGCCGACGCGGTGCTGCATTTCGGGATGCACGGGGCGCTGGAGTTCATGCCGGGCCGCCAGGCGGGCATGGGCCACGCCGATTGGCCCGACCGGCTGATCGGCAATCTGCCGAACGTCTATCTCTACGCCTCCAACAACCCCAGCGAGGCGACGCTGGCCAAGCGGCGCTCTGGCGCGGTCTGCGTCACGCACCTGACCCCACCCCTGGCGGCCGCGGGCCTCTACAAGGGGCTGGCCGAGCTCAAGGAAAGCCTCAAGCGCTGGCGCGAGGTGCCGCCGGGATCGGGCGAGCGGGCGGATCTGGAAGCGCTGATCGCGGACCAGGCGGCGGCGGTGGACATGGGCGGGACGCCCGCGGCGATGCTGTGGCTGAAACTTTTGGAGACCGAAGAGGCGCTGATCCCCGACGGCCTGCACGTGGTGGGCGCGGTGCCGGACGAGGCCGAGCGCGCCGCACAGATGGCGCTGATGCCCGAGATGGACGACGCCACGCGGCAGCACGTGACCGAGGCCCTGTCACAGGACAGCGAGCTGCCCGCACTGCTGCGCGCGCTGGCCGGGCGCTACATCCCGCCGGTGCCGGGCGGCGACCTGATCCGCAGCCCCGAGATCCTGCCCACGGGCCGCAACATCCATGCCTTCGACCCGTTCCGGATGCCCACCGCGTTCGCCATGCAGGATGGCGCGCGGCAGGCGCAACTGCTGCTCGACACCCACGCCAGCCTGCCGCGCAGCGTCGCGCTGGTGCTGTGGGGGTCCGACAACATCAAGTCCGACGGCGGCCCGATCGCCCAGGCCCTGGCGCTGATCGGCGCGCGACCGCGGTTCGACAGCTACGGCCGCCTCTGCGGCGCCGACCTGATCCCGCTGAACGAGCTGGGCCGCCCCCGCATCGACGTGGTGATGACGCTCTCTGGCATCTTCCGCGACCTGCTCCCGTTGCAGACCCGGATGCTGGCCGAGGCGGCGTGGAAGGCCGCCACAGCCGACGAGCCGCTGGCGCAGAACTTCGTCCGCGCCCACGCGCTGGCCTATGCCGAGGCGATGGGCGTCGACATGGAGGTCGCCGCGCTGCGCGTGTTCTCCAATGCCGAGGGCGCCTACGGGTCGAACGTGAACGTGCTGGTCGACAGCTCGGCCTTCGGCGACGAGGACGAGCTGGCCGACGCCTACGAGGCGCGCAAGAGCTTTGCCTACGGCCGCAACGGCAAGCCGGTGAAGCAGGCGGCGCTGCTGCAATCGGCGCTGAAGGACGTGGATCTGGCCTATCAGAACCTCGAATCGGTCGAGCTGGGCGTGACCACGGTGGACCACTACTTCGACACGCTGGGCGGCATCGCCCGGGCGGTGAAGCGCGCCAAGGGCACCGACACGCCGGTCTATATCGGCGACCAGACGCGCGGCGCGGGCAAGGTGCGGACGCTCAGCGCTCAGGTGGCGCTCGAGACCCGGTCGCGCAGCCTGAACCCGCGGTTCTACGAACCGCTGTTGCAGCACGGCCACGAGGGGGTGCGCCAGATCGAGGCGCATGTGACGAACACCCTGGGCTGGTCGGCGACCACCGGGCAGGTGGACCCGTGGGTCTATCAACGGCTGAGCGAGACCTTCGTTCTCGACGCCGAGATGCGCGAGCGGCTGGCGGCGCTGAACCCCAAGGCCAGCGCGCGGATGGCGGGGCGCCTGTTGGAGGCGTCCGACCGGGCCTACTGGACCCCGGACGCGGCGACGCTGGAGGCGTTGCAGGACGCGGCCGACGATCTGGAGGACAGAATCGAGGGGATCGCGGCGGAATGAGCATGTCGGGGAGATACGGTTTCGCCTTGCGGCGACCCACCGGGGGGCCAGCCCCCCGGACCCCCCGGGATATTTGCAAAGGAAAGTTGGGGTGTGACTGGCGCATCCGGTCAGGGGGTCTCGCATGAGCCCGAGGGATGAAGTTTCGACGTTGCGGGCGGCGGCAGGTGTGCCGCGGCTGAAGGGCGAGGACGGCGAGGGGTCGGTGCAGGTGCACCAGGACGCCTCGCTCAAGATCGAGGGCGCCAAGGTGTTCTCGGTCTACGGCAAGGGCGGGATCGGCAAGTCGACGACCTCGTCGAACCTGTCGGCCGCGTTCTCGATGCTGGGCAAGCGCGTGTTGCAGATCGGCTGCGATCCCAAGCACGATTCGACCTTTACCCTGACAGGCAAGCTGCAGCCCACCGTCATCGACATCCTCAAGGAGGTGGACTTCCACGCCGAGGAGCTGCGCCCGGAGGACTTCGTCACCGTAGGCTTCAACGGCGTGCAGTGCGTCGAGGCGGGCGGGCCGCCGGCCGGGACGGGCTGCGGCGGGTATGTGGTCGGACAGACCGTGAAGCTGCTGAAACAGCACCACATGCTGGAGGACACCGACGTCGTGATCTTCGACGTGCTGGGCGACGTGGTCTGCGGCGGGTTCGCGGCGCCATTGCAGCACGCCGACCGGGCGGTGATCGTGACCGCCAACGACTTCGACTCGATCTACGCGATGAACCGGATCATCGCGGCGGTGCAGGCCAAGGCCAAGAACTATGGCGTGCGCCTGGCGGGCTGCATCGCCAACCGGTCCAAGGACACCGACGAGGTCGATCGCTACTGCGACGTCGTGGGCTTCAAGCGGATCGCGCACATGCCCGACATCGACGCCATCCGCCGCTCGCGCCTGAAGAAGAAGACGCTGTTCGAGATGCCCGACGAGGAGGACATCGTGCAGGCCCGCGCCGAATACATTCGGGTGGCCGAGCGCCTGTTCGCCGGGACCGAGCCGCTGGCCCCGGCGCCCCTGCCCGACCGCGAGATATTCGAGCTTTTGGGATTCGACTGATGTTCGACACTGCCACCCGCGCCCGGGTCGAGGACTATTTCGACCGCACCGCCCACGACGTGTGGACGCGGCTGACCAGCGACGCGCCGGTCAGCCGCATCCGCGCCACCGTGCGCGCCGGGCGCGACCGGATGCGGGAAACGATGCTGGACCGGCTGCCGGCGGACCTGACCGGCGCGCGGGTGCTCGACGCGGGTTGCGGCGCGGGACAGATGACGGCCGAGTTGGCCGCGCGCGGCGCCGATGTGGTGGCGGTGGACATCTCTCCGCGCCTCGTCGCCGTGGCCGAGGAGCGGCTGCCGTCCGCGCTGCGGACCCGCGTGCGGTTCGTGGCGGGCGACATGCTGGACGACGGGCTGGGCCGCTTCGACGCCGTCGTGGCGATGGACAGCCTGATCTATTACCGCGATGACGAAATCGCCGCCGCGCTGGGCCGCTTGGGCGACCGCACAGCGGGGCGCATCGTGTTCACCGTGCCGCCGCGCACGCCGATGCTGATGGCGATGTGGGGGGCAGGGCGGCTCTTTCCCCGCGGGGACCGCGCACCGCTGATGGTCCCGCAGAGCGCCGCCGGGCTGGCCCGCGCCGCCCGCACGGCAGGTGCCCCGGTGCCGCGCGAAGTGGGGCGCGTGACCAGCGGTTTCTACATCTCGACCTGCCTGGAGGCGGCATGAGCACGCGCCCGCATCCCCTGACCCGGCTGACCACGCGGGTCCTGCCCTTTGCCGATGCGGCGAGCGCGGGCCTGCCCATGGGCCAGCTTCTGCGGCTGAGCCTGTTCCAGGTGTCGGTGGGCATGGCGACGGTGATGCTCTTGGGCACGCTGAACCGGGTGATGATCGTCGAGCTGAGCGTGCCGGCCATGGTCGTTGCGTTCATGATCGCGCTGCCGGTGCTGATCGCGCCGTTCCGGGCGCTGTTGGGGTTCCGTAGCGACACCTACCGAAGCGCCATCGGGTGGAAGCGGGTGCCGTATCTGTGGTTCGGCTCGCTATGGCAGATGGGCGGCTTGGCCGTCATGCCCTTCGCGCTGATCGTGCTGAGCGGGCAGCAGGTGCTGGGTCCGTCCTGGGCGGGCGAGGTGCTGGCGGCGCTGGCGTTCCTGATGACCGGCCTGGGGCTGCACATGACTCAGACGGCGGGCCTGGCGCTGGCCTCGGACCGCGCCGACGACGAGACCCGGCCGCGGGTCGTCGCCCTGCTCTACGTCATGTTCCTGCTGGGCATGGGCGCCTCGGCCCTGATCATCGGCTGGCTGTTGCGCGACTTCTCCGAACTGACGCTGATCCGCGTGGTGCAGGGGACGGCGGTGGCCACGATGGTCCTCAACATCGTCGCCCTGTGGAAGCAGGAGAAAGTGCGGCCGATGTCGAAGGCCGAGCGCGCAGAGCCGCGGCCGCGGTTCCGCGACGCCTGGGCCGACTTCGCCGGGGGCGGCGATGCCGGCCGCCTGCTGGCGGTGGTGTTCGTCGGCACGCTGGCCTTCAACATGCAGGACGTTCTGTTGGAGCCCTATGGGGGCGAGGTTCTGGGCCTGAGCGTCAGCGCGACCACGCTGCTCACGGCGGTCTGGGCGGCGGGCGCGCTGATCGGCTTTGCCTTGGCGGCAAAGTGGCTGGCGCAGGGGCTCGACCCGTTCCGCATGGCCTCGCGCGGGATCCTCTTCGGCATCGTCGGCTTTTCCATGGTGATCTTCGCCAACCCCATGCAGCTCGTGCCGCTGTTCTATGGAGGGGCGGCGGGAATCGGCCTGGGCGGCGGCCTCTTCGCTGTCGCCACGCTCACCGCGGCGATGACCCTGCCGGCGCGCGGGATCGCGGGCCGCGGTCTGGCTCTGGGCGCCTGGGGCGCGGCGCAGGCGACGGCGGCGGGCGTGGCCATCGCGCTGGGCGGGACGATCCGCGACGGGGTCAACGCGCTCGCCGCCTCCGGCGCCCTGGGCGACGTTCTGAACCACGCCGCGACCGGCTATTCCGTCGTCTACCATGTCGAAATCGCGTTGCTCTTTGCCACGCTCATCGTGCTCGGACCGCTGGTGCGGCTGGGCTTTCTGAAACCACCCCCCGAGACCGGCAAGATCGGGCTTGCCGATTTCCCCACCTGAGGAGAGCTACCCATGGTCGGTGTCACATTTTTCGGCAACGTCGATCTGGCCAGCGTGTCGATCTGGTTGTTCTGGATATTCTTTGCGGGGCTGATCTACTACCTGCAAACCGAGAACATGCGCGAGGGTTATCCTCTGGAAACCGAGGACGGCGACACGGCGCCGAACCAGGGGCCGTTTCCGGTGCCCGCGCCCAAGACGTTCAAGCGTCCGCATGGCCTGTCCGACGTGACGGTGCCCAGCCGCGAGAACGAAGAGGCGCACCGCCGCGATACCCTCGCGATGGCGCGCACCGCCGCCTCCGAAGGGTTCCCGCACAAGCCCACGGGCGATCCCATGGCCGACGGCGTCGGACCCGCGGCCTGGGCACCGCGCCGGGACGCCCCCGAGCTCGACGGCCACGGCAACCCCAAGATCAAGCCGATGTCGGGCAACGACAGCTTCTTCGTCTCCGCCGGGCGCGACCCTCGCGGCCTGCCGGTGGTGGCCAAGGACGATCAGGTCGTGGGCACCGTCACCGACCTGTGGATCGACGAGGCCGAGGCGATGGTCCGCTATGTCGAGTTCGAGGTCGAGGGCGAGTATGGCGGCGGCACGCGCCTGGCGCCGATGACCATGGTCAAGGTCTGCCCGCGGTGGCTCGACGTCACCTCGCTCAGCTCCGGTCGGATCGCGGGCATCCCGCAGACGGCGGCGCCCGACCAGGTGACCCTGCTCGAAGAAGAGAAGATCCAGGCCTGGTTCGCCGGCGGCATTCTCTACTCCTGATCACGAACGACCCGCGCCCGGCCAGCCACCGGGCGCGGCAGACCACCCCGGGGAACCAATCAGAAGGACGCTGCACATGTCCCACGACGATTTCGCATTCGAACCCGTGCCCGGCCTGCCCGAAGCGCTGCCCGAGGGTGAGCGCATCCTTTGGCAGGGACGCCCGGACGCCACGGCACTGGCGCGCGCCTCGCTGAGCCTGACCTGGGTGGCGGGCTACTTCGCCCTCCTCGCCGTCTGGCGCGTGGCCGCTTCGTCGGTCGATCTGGGCCTCGCCGCGGCCCTGCCCCAGGCGGTGCCGTTCCTGGTCCTGGGGCTGTTGGCCTGCGCGGTGATATGGGGCTTTTCCTGGGTTCAGGCGCGCGCGACGCTCTACACCATCACCACCCACCGGGTGGCCATGCGCGTCGGCGCGGCGCTGACGCTGACGCTGAACCTGCCCTTCACCAAGATCGCGGGCGCCTCGCTGGAGATGCGCCGGGGCGGCACGGGCACCATCGCGCTCCAGACGCTGGGCGAGACGCGGCTGAGCTATCTCGTGCTCTGGCCGCATGTCCGCCCCTGGCACATGAAGAAGACCGAGCCTGCCCTGCGCGCCATCCCGGATGCCGAGCGCGTGGCGGCGATCCTGGCCGAGGCCGCAGAGGCCCGCGTCGCCCAGCCGCAGATCGCCCGCCGCGCGCCCGCCGCCGCGACCGTCGCGGCCGAATAGGAGGACCTGCTCATGGCCCGCACCCAGACCGGTCTCTATTACGACGCCGAAGCCGCGCAGATGCGCCGCCGCGACCGCGACATGATCCCGCGCAAGCTGATCCTGGCCTGCGCCACGATCGCCCTGGCCGCGCTCACCATGGTCGGCTTTGCCGCACTGACCGACCGCCCGACGGTCGGCCAGCCCCATTCCGCCGCCGTCCTCGCCCAGCGCAGCCTCGTGCTGTCCGGCGACGGCAGCGCGGTTACGATCACGACCCCCGAGGGGCAGGTGATCCACGACACCGAAAACGGTGCGTTCATCGCAGTGGTCATCGACGGGCTGGAACGCGCTCGCACCGTCCACCGCACCCCGGGCAATCCGCCCGTCACGCTGACCCGTTTCGCCAACGGGCGGCTGCAACTGGTCGACTCCGCCACCGGCTGGTCGACCGAACTGGCCTCGTTCGGCGCCGACAATCTGGCGCTCTGGGACGTGGCCTTTGCCGCAGCCGAATAAGGGAGCCAAACCAATGGGACTGTTCACCCGAACGACCGAGACCGCGCCTTGCACGGTCGAAATCGTCCACAAGTTCGAAGAGCTGTCGGCGCATGTGCGTCTCGACAACGGCGCCGTCATCCATCCGGGCGACAGCGTTCTGGTCCACGGCGCGCCGGTGATGGCGCCCTGGGGCGAAACGGTGGTGGAACAGCGCACCGCCACCATCACCCGCGCCAGCGCGATCGAGCGGGCATGGACCCGCCTGACCGGCGATCTGGAGTTCATGGAACTCTGTGAGTTCAGCTTCTCCGAAGAGGCCACCTTGCGCCACGGGGAGGCCCGCGCATGAACGTCCAGACCCCCCACTCCGCCGATGCCACCACCGTCGAAGAGGGCCTCGCCCGCGTCGAGGCCCAGGCCGAAGCGCCCTTCGACAGCAAGGCCGCCACCGACCTGGCGATGCAGAACACGCTGCTGACGCCCCGGTTCTACACCACCGACTTCGACGAACTGGACGCCATCGACGTCACGCCGGTGCGCGCCGACTGGGACAAGCTGATCGACCAGATGCGGTCGGACCCCAACAAGGGCCATTTCAAGAAGAACGCCGACTGGGACCAGATCGACTGGGAGGGCATGGAGCCCGAGCTGAAGGCCGAGTTCATCGACTTCCTCGTGTCGTCCTGCACCGCCGAGTTCTCGGGCTGCGTGCTCTACAAGGAGATGAAGCGGCGCGGCACCAACGCCGACATCAAGGAGCTGTTCAGCTACATGTCGCGCGACGAGGCCCGGCACGCGGGCTTCATCAACGACGCGCTCCGCGAGGCCGGCGTCGCGGTGAACCTGGGCTTTCTCACCCGCGAGAAGAAATACACCTACTTCCGGCCCAAGTTCATCTACTACGCCACCTATCTCAGCGAAAAGATCGGCTACGCCCGCTACATCACCATCTACCGGCACCTGGAAAAGAACCCCGAGCACCGCTTCCACCCGATCTTCAAGTGGTTCAAGGAGTGGTGCAACGACGAGTTCAGCCATGGCGAGGCCTTCGCCCTGCTGATGAAGACCGATCCCAAGATCACCGAAAGTCTGACCTCGCGGCTGTGGATCCGGTTTTTCCTCACGGCGGTCTATTCGACCATGTGGGTGCGCGACCATGCCCGGCCGCGGTTCCACGAGGCGCTGGGGGTGGACATCGACTGGTACGACCAGGAGGTGTTCCGCAAGACCTCCGAGATCGCGCGCCAGATCTTCCCCGTGGAGCTGGACATCGACCACCCCGCGTGGCGCAAGAACCTCGACCGGATGAACGCGGCCTTCCTGGCGATGGACCGCGCCCGAGCGCAGGGCGGCGTCGGCGGATGGTTCGGTCGGATGACCGCCGGGGCGCGGGCCGCGCGGGCCTTCGCCGGGCTCTACCTGATCCCGGTCAAGCGCAACGAGGTCCCCGACCATCCGCGTCTGGAGCCCGCGTACTGATGCGGAGGGGCGGCGAATTTTCGACGAAAATTCGTGACGATCTTTCGTCGAAAGATCGTGCGGGGAGGTGCCGGTGCTAGGCAGTCCGTGGATCGCCGCGCTGGGGGCGCTGTTTCTGTGGTGGTTCTCCACAGGCGCGATCCTCTGCGTGGTCCGCTATGCCGACCGCCGCGGCCCCTCGGCGCACCGCCTGGCCGTCCTCGCCGCCCTGCCCGTCCTCGCCGCCGGTCTCTGGGCCGTTGCCGCCTCGCTCGGCCGGGCCGACGCGGGCGGCGCCTGGCTGGGGTTCCTCGGGGCGCTGGCGCTCTGGGGCTGGATCGAGCTGGCGTTCCTCACGGGCGTCATCACCGGGCCCAACCGCCGCCCGGCCGTGGCCGCCGCGCCCGAGGCGCACCGCTTTCTCAGCGCCTGGGGCACCGTCGCCTATCACGAGATCCTGCTCGTCGCCGCGCTTCTGGCGCTGATCGCCGCCAGCGGCGGTGCGGCCAACGACACCGCCTTGTGGACCTTCGCCGTGCTCTACGCCGCGCGGGTTTCGGCCAAGCTGAACCTCTTTTATGGGGTCCCGCGGATCAACACCGAGTTCATCCCCACGCCGCTCGCCCACCTGCCCAGCCATTTCCGCATCCGGCGGCTGAACTGGCTCTTTCCGATCTCGATCCTCGGCCTCTCGGCCCTCGTGTTCTGTTGGACCGAACGGGCGATGGTCACGGGCGAGGTCAGCTTTGCCCTCCTCGCCGCGCTGTCGGCGCTGGCACTTCTCGAACACTGGCTGATGGTGGTTCCGCTGCCCGATGCCCGTCTCTGGCGGTGGATGCTGCCGGCCCACCCCACCCACGACACGACTCCTGCCGAATGAGGACGACCATGACCTACGATGCCCTGTTCCAGGCCCAGCTCGACGCCCTCAAGGAGGAAGGCAACTACCGCATCTTCGCCAACCTCGAACGCCGCTGCGGCCAGCATCCCTGCGCCGCCAGCCACACCGAGGACGGCATGCAGGAGATCACCGTCTGGTGCTCGAACGACTACCTGGGCATGGGCCATCACCCTGCGGTGGTCGAGGCGATGGTCGAAGCCACCCGCGACGCCGGCTGCGGCGCCGGGGGCACGCGCAACATCTCGGGCACCAACGTCCACCACCTAGCGCTGGAGGGCGAGCTGGCCGACCTCCACGGAAAGGAGGCGGCGCTGCTGTTCACCTCGGGCTATGTCTCGAACTGGGCCGCGCTCAGCACCCTGGGCGCACGGCTGCCCAATGCCGTGATCCTGTCGGACGCGCTGAACCACGCCTCGATGATCGAGGGCATCCGCCACTCCCGCGCCGACAAGGTCATCTGGCGCCACAACGACCCTGAAGACCTGGATCGCAAGCTGTCGGCGATCGACCCCGCCCGGCCCCGCATCGTCGCCTTCGAAAGCGTCTATTCCATGGATGGCGACATCGCCCCCATGGCCGAGATCGTCGAGGTGGCCGAGCGGCACGGCGCCATGACCTATCTCGACGAGGTGCACGCGGTGGGCATGTACGGCCCGCGCGGCGGCGGCGTCGCAGAGGAGGCGGGGCTGATGCACCGCATCGACCTGATCGAGGGCACGCTGGGCAAGGCCTTCGGCTGCTTCGGCGGCTACATCACCGGCTCGACCGCGCTGTGCGACTTCATCCGCTCCTTCGCCTCCGGGTTCATCTTCACCACTGCCCTGCCGCCCGCGGTGGCCGCCGCCGCCCGCGTGTCCATCGCGCATCTCAAGGTCAGCCAGGCCGAGCGCGCCCGCCAGCGCCGCCAGGTCGCCCGCCTGCGCGCCGCGCTCGACGGCTACGGCATCCCGCATCAGGACAACCCCAGCCACATCATCCCGGTGATCGTCGGCGACCCGGTCAAGTGCCGCATGATCTCGGACGTTCTGATGGACGACTTCGGCGTCTACGTGCAGCCGATCAACTATCCCACCGTGCCCAAGGGGACGGAGCGGTTGAGAATCACTCCGGGGCCACTCCACACCGACGCGCAGATCGACCACCTCGCCGCGGCGCTCAACACCTTGTGGAAGCAATGCGCGCTGGCCCGCCAGGTCGCTTGACGGAAAATTGCGTATTCGGAACTTTACCCCGCCGTCTCGTGGTTTAGGTTCAACACGACTGAAAGGGAGACCACCCATGAAGACGTTTCTGATTACGGCCGCCGCAGTCGGCACCCTCTCCACCGCCGCCTACGCCGAAAGCCACGCGATGGAGCTGTCGGGGGACGCCGCCGCGGGCGAAGCCGCCTTTAGCCAGTGCCAGACCTGCCACGTGGTCGAGAGCCCCGAGGGCGAGACCCTGGCCGGGCGCAATGCGCGCACCGGTCCGAACCTCTATGGCGTCGTCGGCCGCCAGGCGGGCACCGTGGAGGGCTTCCGCTACGGCAAGGACATCGTGACGGCCGGCGAGGATGGGCTCGTCTGGGACGAGGAAAGCCTGTCGGCCTACCTCCAGGATCCCACCGGCTATCTGCGCGAGGTTCTCGACAACAAGCGCGCCCGCGGCAAGATGGCCTATCGCGTGCGCAGCGAGGAGGACGCGCTGAACCTCATCGCGTATTTGCACTCGCTGGCGCCCGACGCCAACATGTAAGACATCGGCCAGACGGCGGAACGCCTACTCCGCCGCCCGTGCTGCGAGATCGCCGTCGGACCCCCGGTCCGGCGGCGTCGTCGTGTCCAGGGCCAGGGCAATCGCCTCGGCCACGCGGGCGGCGTCCTCTTCGTGCGCCAGATGACCCAAGCCGTCGAGAGGCAGATGCCGCCCACGCGGCAGCCGCGCCGCCGCCGCGGCACTGACCCGGAGCGGCACGGTCCTATCGCCGCTTCCGGTGATCAAGGTCACCGGCAGGTCCACCCGGTCGAGCCGCGCCAGCAGTCCGTCCACCCGCCACTGCGCCATCATCGCCAGCGTGCCCTCCACATGCGCCCGGTCGCGCAGCAGACGACCGTAAAGCGCCTGCCCCTCCGGCCCGATCCGCGAGCCCGTGGCGGCCAGCATCGCGTCCAACCGTCGCGGAGTCGCCCCGGCGCGCATCGCCCGCGCGGGCAGCCCGGGCGCCATCGCCAAAAGCTTGGCCAGCGCGGGAAAGAGCCAACCGGCGACCCCGTCGAAAGTGCCGAGCGCCGCGTTCAGCCCGACGATGTGGCGCAGCCCCGCGCCCTGGGGTCGCGTCAGCGCCATCTGAAGCGCCAGGGCGCCGCCCGCGGAGTGGCCGACGATCAGCGCCGGGTCGATCTCCAACGTGTCGACCAGCCGCCACAGATCCTCGGCCATGGGCGCCAGGCCGCAGCGCTGCCGCGTGCCCATGGCGGTAAAGCCCTGCCCAGGCAGATCGGGCGCCACCACCCGGAACCGCGCGGCCAGGAGCGGCAGGAGCGTCCGCCAGCTCTGGGTCGCGCCCCCTGCCCCGTGGAGCAGCAGCAGCGGCGGACCGGCGCCCATCTCCTGCACGTGCCAACGGTGCGGGCGCGCGTCGATGCGGCGCGACACGGCCGCATGGGGCCAACCGACGAGGTCCGCGGGCCAGTCCATCCGCCGCTCAGGGGCCCAGCGCGGCGTCCACCGCGGCCACCACCTTGCCCGCGTCGGCGCGCGGCAGCGGCAGATAGCGCCCGCCCAGCGCCAGGGCGAGGTCGGACAGGGCCGCAGCCGGCCGCCGGCCAGTGTCGAGGACCAGGGCCGGCACCCCCTCGGCGCGCAGCATCCGGCCGGCGGACAGGGCGTCCTCGGCGGCGCGGGCGCGGTCGGCGGTGCCGTCGCGGGCGATGTTGGCGCGCCCGTCGGTCAAGAGCGCCAGAGCCGGGCTCATCCCCCTCCGCCGCGCCTGGCGGACCACTTCGGCGGCCAGGTCCAACCCCGCGGCCAGCGGCGTGCCGCCGCCGCCGGGCAGGGCCGCCAGCCGCCGCTTGGTCTGCACGAGGCTGCGGGTGGGGGGCAGCACCAGGTCCGCCGTGCGGCCGCGGAACGCCACCAGCGCCACATGGTCGCGGCGGGCATAGGCTTCGGCCAGCAGGATCTCCACCGCGCCCTTGGCCTCGGCCAGGCGCGCGGCGGCGGCCGAGCCCGACGCGTCGACCGCGAAAACGAGGAGCCGGTCGGACATCTCCTCGAACCGCTTCATTCGCAGGTCCGAGGCACGGACATGCACCGCGCGCGGCGCAGAGGCGTCCGCGCGGCGCAGCGGCTGCCACGGCGCGGCGGCGCGCAGGGTGGCCACCAGATCGATCCGCGCGCGCCCGTCGGGGCGCCCCGCCCGCGAGGGCAGCGGCCGTCCGCGGCGATTGCCGGTCCGCGCCGCCCCGGCACCGGTCCCGCCTATCTGTCGCGCCGCACGGCCCGCGACCAGCGCGGCCAGGAGACCCGCGGGCAAGGCGGCCGCGGCGGCCTTCAAAAGCATGTCGTCGGGCACGGATGGCTCGCGATCCCGGTCGCGCGCCTCGGTGCCGCCGTCGTCGGGCGGCGGCGGCGCCTCGTCTGCCTCTTCGGGCGGCGGCGCTGGCGGAGCCTCGGCCCGGTGGGCCAGCGTCAGCGCCACGGCCAGGGCGGCATCCTCGGCCTCCGCCACGGCATGACCGCGCCAAGCGGCGACGGCGCGCGCCGCGGCGATGGCGTGGGCGGGCGCGCGCAGGCTGCCGATCCCCAGCGCCGCCGCCACGCCCACCATCTCGTCGCGCAGGTCCTGCGGCACCGTCGTCGCCGACAGCTCCCGCGCCGGCCGCCCCAGGTCGGCGGGCAGCGCCGAGAGGCGCACACCGTCGAGCGAGACGAACAGACCGGCGCGGTCGATCAGGGCCGGGGGCGGCGTCTCGTCCGGCTCGGCCCCCTCGTCGGCGAGGATCAAGACCGGGCCGCCAGCATCCCGCGCCTGCGCCAGCCGCGCCGCCAGCCCGATGGGACAGCGCTCGGCCATCGCCAGGCGGGCGGCGCGGGCCCCCTCCAGGATCCCCCACCGCTCCACCGGGCGCCCCTCGGCGAGTGTCGCCGTCAGGTCGAGCCCGCCGAACAGCGCCGCGTCCTCCATCGCCGGATGCAGCCGCACCGCGGCCAGCGGCGCCAGCCAGTCCAGCACTCGGTCCCGCGCCGGACCCGCCCGCGCGCGCAGCCACAGCCCGCCCAGGCCCGCCGGGTCGATGCAAATGAGCCGTGCGGCCCAGACGGCGCGCGCCGCCGGATCCGCCCCGTCGGTCATTCCGCAGCTTCTCGTAGCGGGCCGAAGGTCTCGGCGACGATGCGCGCCACCCGGGTGGCCGATCCGGCCTCGTCCAGGGGATCGCGGCGCAGCCGGTGTTGCAGCGCCATGGCCGCGACCCGGCGCAGGTCGTCGCGACCGATCTCGCCCGCGCCCTCGAACGCCGCGTGGGCCCGCGCCGCGCGCAGGAGCGTCAGCTCGCCCCGCAGGCCGTCCGCCCCCAGCGCCAGACACAGCTCGGCGCAGTCGCGCAACACCGCCTCGGGGGTGACCACGTGGGACAGCGCAGCGCGCGCCGTCTCGATGCGCTTGCGCAGGCGGGTGTCCTGGGCCCGCCACCGCTTCATGAACGTGGCGTGGTCGGTGTCGTAGGCGTCGCGGCGGCGAATCACCTCGACCCGCGAGTCGATGTCGCGCGGGGTCGCCACGTCCACCGACAGGCCGAACCGGTCGAGGAGCTGCGGCCGCAACTCACCCTCCTCGGGGTTGCCCGAACCCACCAGGACGAAGCGGGCGGGATGGCGGATCGACAGGCCCTCGCGCTCGACCACGTTCTCGCCCGACTGGGCGACATCGAGCAGCAGATCGACGATGTGGTCCTCCAGGAGGTTCACCTCGTCGATGTAGAGATATCCGCGGTTGGCGCGGGCCAGGAGACCGGGCTGAAACGCCTTCTCCCCAGACGTTAGGGCGCGTTCGATGTCGAGCGCGCCGACGACGCGATCCTCGGTGACGCCCAGCGGCAGATCGACCACCGGGGTCGGCCGGGTGACCATCCGCCGCGACGGCACATGCGCCCAGTCGGGCACGTCCTCGGGCCGCGCGGCGTTGATCGGACAGTTCTCGACCTGGCGGATCGGCGGCAACAGCGCGGCCAGCGCCCGCACCGCCGTCGACTTGCCCGTCCCGCGGTCGCCGAAGACCAGCACGCCGCCGATCCCTGGGTCGATGGCGGTCAGGATCATCGCCAGCTTCATCTCGTCCTGGCCGACGATAGCGGTAAAGGGGAAGGGTTGAGTCATGCGGCCTCGCAGGCGGCGAGGGGGCTGGCGCCGTTCCAGGTGCCGCGGTCGCCCAGGAGGGCGAAGCGGGCATAGAGTTCTTCGGAGAACCAGCCGCCGTCGCGCACCGCGCGGATGGCGCGGGCGTGGGGGCCGTCGCGCCGGGCGAAGGCGGCCATGCTCTCGGTGTCCGGCCAGATGGAAAAGGTGACCTGGTGCAGCCACGGCACCTCGCCGATCCCAATCTTGAACAGGACGTTGGGATCGCGGCCGATCACGTCCGAGATCGCCGGCGCACGGCGCCAGAACTGGGCCAGCCGCGCGGGCCGAATCGTCGCCCGCGTCAGCGCCGCCAGGGGGCCGGGGCGCGGCGCCGCATCGGCGCGGAACGGCGCGGCGCCCGACCAAGACCCCCGCGCCGAGGTGGGGGCGAGGAACACGGTCCAGCTCTCGTCGGCGCGCGCGCGCCAGCGGCGATAGACCGCGGCCTCCTCCACGCGCCGCCGCGCCGTGTCCTCGTCCGCCCAGACGGCGAGGATCGCCCAGACGGCGGTGTTCGGCACGGGGGTGAAGCCCTCTCCGGTGCCCGATCCACACAGCTTCCAAAACGTGCAGTCGGGCATTCCGGCAAAGTCCAGCCGCGCCGCCCCCATCTGGCCGAGGACCCACAGCCGCGCCGCCGTCCCGCCGAACCGGTGCACTGAAAGGGTGACCGTCTGAATCGTCCGTCTCCCGTCAAGGTGTCAATCTCCACTGACATTCCACCAAGCGGCGGGGATTTTCAATCGCCCAGCATCCCGGGATTGTAAATTAAACTGGACAGTCGTAGCCTGTGGGCATGTTGACAGACACCGCTCCCGGCGCGTCGCGCGCCATCGTCATCGGCGCCGGTCTGGGGGGGCTGGCTTCGGCCATGCGCCTGGGGGCCAAGGGCTATGCCGTCACCGTGCTCGACCGGCTGGACGGTCCTGGTGGGCGGGGCAGCGCCATCACCGAGGCTGGCCACCGATTCGACCTCGGGCCGACCATCGTGACCGTGCCGCAGGTGTTCCGCGAGCTCTGGGCGGCGTGCGGGCGCGACTTCGACGCCGAGGTGGACCTGCGCCCGCTCGATCCGTTCTACGAAATTCGCTGGCCGGACGGGGCGCGCTTTGCTGCGCGGCAGGACACCGACGCAATGCGGGCCGAGGTGGCGCGCCTGTCGCCCACCGACGTCGCCGGGTTCGAGCGGTTCCTGGTCGACAGCGAACGCCGCTACCGCTTCGGCTTCGAAGACCTGGGGCGGCGGCCCATGAACCGGCTGAAGGATTTGATCGCGGTCCTGCCGACCTTTGCCCGCTTGCGCGCCGACCGCTCGGTCCAGGCCCACGCCGCGCGCCGGTTCCGCGATCCGCGGCTCCAGATGGCGTTCAGCTTCCACCCCCTGTTCATCGGCGGCGACCCGTTCCGGGTGACGTCGATGTATATCCTGGTCAGCCATTTGGAAAAGGCGTTCGGCGTCCACTATGCCATCGGCGGGGTCGCGGCCATCGCCGAGGCGATGGTGCGGGTCATCCGCGATCAGGGCGGCGAGGTGATCTATGGCGCCGAGGCCGACGAGATCGCTATACAGGGCCGCCGCGCCACCGGCGTGCGGCTGACCGACGGACGCGCGCTGCCGGCCGACATCGTGGTGTCGAACGCCGACGCCGGGCACACCTACGACCGGCTCTTGCGCAACCACCGGCGACGGCGCTGGACCGGCCCGCGGCTGCGCCGCACACGCTGGTCCATGAGCCTGTTCGTGTGGTATTTCGGCACGCGCGGCACCGCCGGCATGTGGCCGGACGTGGGCCACCACACCATCGTCAACGGCCCGCGCTATGGCGGACTCGTGCGCGACATCTTTCGCCGCGGGGTGCTGGCCGAGGACATGAGCCTCTATCTCCACCGGCCCAGCGTCACCGATCCCACCGTCGCGCCAGACGGCGGCGACACCTTCTATGCGCTGAGCCCCGTGCCGCATCTGGGCCATGCCCGCGCCGTCGATTGGCAGGCCGAGGCCGAGCCCTACCGCGAGAAGGTGGCGAAGGTGTTGGAGAAGACTCTGCCGGGGTTCCAGGCCCACCTCTCGGCCAGCCGCGTGTTCACGCCCGAGACGTTCCGCGACCGCTATCTATCGCCCCACGGGGCGGGGTTCTCGATCGAGCCGCGGATCCTGCAATCGGCCTGGTTCCGTCCCCACAACGTCAGCGAAGAGGCCGAGGGACTGTACCTGACCGGCGCAGGCACCCACCCCGGCGCGGGACTGCCCGGAGTGATCTCGTCGGCCGAGGTGCTGGAGCAACTCGTCCCGCCCCCCGCGCGGCCGCTGGCGCCACCGTTGAAGGTCGCGGCGGAATGATCGCCGTCGCCGACATGGAGCACTGCCGGGCGGCGATCCGCCACGGCTCGCTCAGCTTTCACACCGCATCACGGCTCCTTCCGACGCAGATCCGCGATCCGGCCCTGGCGCTCTATGCCTTCTGCCGGCTGGCCGACGATGCGGTCGACCTGCACGAGGAGAAGGCGGCGGCGGTTCTGCGGCTGCGCGACCGGCTGGACCTGGCCTATCGCGGCACGCCCCGCGACGCGCCGGCCGACCGTGCCTTTGCCGCGGTGATCGAGACCTACGACATGCCCCGCGCCCTGCCCGAGGCGCTGCTCGAAGGGTTGGCCTGGGACGCGATGGGACGGCGCTATGCCACCCTGTCGGACCTGACCGCCTACTGCACGCGCGTGGCGGCCTCGGTCGGCGCGATGATGTGCGTGCTGATGCGAGTGCGCGATGCCGAGGCGCTGGCCCGTGCCTGCGATCTGGGCGTGGCGATGCAGCTTACCAACATCGCCCGCGACGTGGGCGAGGACGCGCGGGCACGGCGCATCTACCTGCCAACCGATTGGATGGCCGAGGTGGAGCTGGACCCCGAGACGTTCTTTGCCGAGCCCCTGCCCCACGACGCGGTCCGCGCGATGGTCAAGCGTCTCTTGGCCGCGGCCGACCGGCTCTATTTCCGGTCCGAAGCGGGGATCGCCGATCTGCCCCTGGCCGCCCGCCCCGGCATCTATGCCGCGCGCCACATCTATGCCGGGATCGGCACCGCCATCCGCCGCAACGGATACGACAGCGTGAGCTGGCGGGGGCGCACCTCCAAGCGGCAGAAGGCCGGCTGGCTGGGCCTGAGCATGGTGCGCGCGGGGGTCAGCGCGGTGATGCCCCGCTCGGCGGTCCTGTTTGCGCCGCCGCTGGAGGAGACGCGGTTCCTGGTCGAGGCCGCCGCCCGCGCCGGGCGCCCCCCCGCGGGCGCCTGGGGCGACGGACGCGGCGGCGCCCTGCTCGGCGCCCTGGCGCAACTGGAGGCGACCGACCGCGCCCGGATGCAAACGGGAACCGGCGCGCCCCAGATATAGTTGCGCTCTTATGGACTGGATTCTGTTTCTGATCTTTCTCGCCGGCTGCGGCGCCGCGGCGACGACCGGCGCGATGTTCGACCCCGGCGAGTGGTACGATCGGTTGGACAAGCCGTCCTGGACCCCGCCCAAGTGGCTGTTCCCCGTCGCCTGGACGTTTCTCTACCTCGCCATGGCCGCCGCCGCAGCCCGCGTCGCGGGGGAGATCGGGTCGGGCTATGCGATGGCGCTCTACGCCACGCAGCTGGCCTTCAACACCTTGTGGACCCCAGTGTTCTTCGGACTGAAGCGGATGGCAGCGGGGTTCGTGGTCCTGGTCTGCCTGTGGCTCTCCGTGGCTGCGACGATGTGGAGCTTCTGGCTGATCGACAGTTGGGCTGGTCTGCTGTTCGTGCCCTACCTGGTCTGGGTCACGGTGGCGGGCGCGCTGAACTTCTCCGTCTGGCAGCGCAATCCGCAGGCCAGCGCCGCGTGACGGCCGCCCGCCGACCCTCCATCCGGGCGCTCAGCCCGCTCGCCCCCGCCTCACCGACCGGACCCTGCCGATGACCACCCTCGCCTATCTCCACGACGACTGCCGCGACCACCTGACGCCCCAGGGCCACCCCGAGCGACCGGCCAGGCACGACGCGGTCCTGCGCGGTGTCGGAGCGGTCGACGGCGTCGTCCGCCGCGAGGCGCCGCTCGGCGCCGACGACGACATCCTGCGCTGCCATCCGCAGCGCTATGTGGACGCGGTGGAGGGCGCGGTTCCTGCCGAGGGGACCGTGGCGCTGGACCCCGACACGCACCTGTCGCCCGGATCCGTGGCCGCCGCCCGGCGGGCGGTGGGCGGCGTCTGCGCCGCGGTCGACGCGGTGCTCGACGGATCGGCGCGCAACGCCTTCGTCGGCTGCCGCCCTCCGGGCCACCACGCCGAGCGCGAGACCGCCATGGGCTTCTGCCTCTTCGGGACCGCGGCCATCGGTGCGGTGCGCGCCCTCGACCACCACGGACTGGGGCGGGTTGCGGTCCTCGACTTTGACGTCCACCACGGCAACGGCACCCAGGATCTGCTCTGGGACGAGGCGCGCGCGTTCTTCGCGTCCAGCCACCAGATGCCGCTCTTTCCCGGCACCGGCGCGGCGATGGAGCGCGGCGCCCACGGTCAGATCGTGAACGTGCCCCTGGGCGCACGCACCGGCGGGGTCGAGATGCGCCGCGCCTGGGAGGGTCCGATCCTGGCGGCGTTGGAGGAGGCGCGTCCCGAACTGATCCTGGTCTCCGCCGGGTTCGACGCTCATATGGACGACCCGCTGGCCAGCCTGATGTGGCAAACCGAGGATTTTGCCTGGCTCACCGCCCGCATCTGCGACATGGCCGACGACCTCTGCGAGGGGCGCGTGGTCTCGACACTCGAAGGCGGCTATGATCTGGCTGCGCTGGAAGCATGCGTGGCGGCGCATCTGAGGGTGCTGGAGGAGCGGGGCCGATGAGCGAGACACCGGTGGGCGAGATGAGCTTCGAACAGGCGATGGCCGAACTGGAGCGGGTGGTCGCGCAGCTGGAGTCGGGCGATGTGGCCCTGAACGAGTCCATCGCGCTCTACGAACGGGGTGCGGCGCTGCGCGCCCGCTGCGCCGACGAACTGGCCCGCGCCGAAGAGAAGGTCGCGGCGATCACCCTCGATTCCGAGGGAGAGCCCAAGGGCACACAGCCGCTCGATCCGCAGTGAGCTTTGCGACCCGGCGGGAGGCCGCCGCCCGCGCCATCGCGGTCCGCCTCGACGCCGCCCTCCCCTCTGGCGACATGCCCGTTCACGCCGCGATGCGCCATGCCGTGTCGGGGGGCAAGCGGCTGCGCGGGTTCCTGGTGATCGAGGGTGCGGCGCTGTTCGAACTGGCGCCGGAGCGGGCGGCGACGGCGGCGGCGGCCATCGAGGCGCTCCACGCCTACTCCCTGGTGCACGACGACCTACCGTGCATGGACGACGACGACCTGCGCCGCGGCCAGCCCACGGTGCATGTGCGGTGGGACGAGGCGACGGCGGTGCTGGCGGGCGACGCGCTCCAGTCTCTGGCGTTCGAGCTGTTGGCCGATCCGTCGTGCCACCCCGACCCCGGGGTCCGGGCCGACCTCACATTGCGGCTGGCGCGGGCGGCGGGCGCCCAGGGGATGGTCCTGGGACAGGCCCTGGACATCGCCGCCGAGACCGCCGAGACGCCCCTGGACCTCGACGGCATCGCCGCGCTCCAGGCCGGCAAGACCGGGGCGCTGATCGCCTGGTCCGGGGCCGCGGGGGCACTGCTGGCCAGCGCCGATCCGGCGCCGCTGGAGCTCTACGCCCGGCGACTGGGCCTGGCGTTCCAGATCGCCGACGACCTGATGGACGCACAGGGCGACGAGGCCAGGGCGGGCAAGCGGCTGCGCAAGGACGCGGCGGCGGGAAAGGCGACGTTCGTGTCCCTCCTCGGCGCCGAAGGCGCCCGCGCCCGCGCCGACGCTCTGGTGACCGAGGCCCAGGCGGCGCTGGACGGCTACGGCGCGCGGGCCGGCACACTGCGCGACCTGGCGGCCTATGTCGTCCGACGGGACGCCTGAGCCCGAGATTGACAGCGCGACCGCGCCGGGTAGCGTCGGCCGGACCAGCCAGGAGCCGCCGATGCCCTTTCCCGCCAATCGCCCGCGCTATGCCGCGCGGCTCAACGCCTTCCGCATCGGCCTGCCGGAGGGCAGCGGGATCGCGGACATGATCGCCCGTGCCGGGACGGTCGAAGGGCTGGACGCTGCCGACCTGAACTATCCCGATCATTTCGAGGGCACGTCGGCGGCCGAGGTCGGCGTCGCCCTCGCCGCCGCCGGTCTGGCGCTCAACGGACTGGCGATGCGCTATTACACCGATCCGGGGTTTCGCCTCGGCGCCTTCACCAACCCCGATCCGCGGGTCCGCCGCGCCGCCATCGACGAGACCCGCCGCGGGCTCGACACCCTGGCCGAGATGGGCGGGAGGCAGATGACGCTGTGGATGGGTCAGGACGGTGTCGACTACAGTTTCCAGGGCGACTATCGGCGGATGTGGGACGACACGGTCGCGGCCTTGCAGGAGGTCGCGGACCACGATCCCGCCCTGGAGATCGCGGTGGAATACAAACCCAACGAGCCCCGCGCCTATGCCCTGATGCCCGACGCCGCCACCACGCTGTTGGCCCTGCGCGAGGCCGACCGGCCGAACATCGGCGTGACGCTGGATTTCGCCCATGTCCTCTATGCCGACGAGATGCCGGCCCATGCCGCGCATCTGATCGCCCGGCACGCCCGTCTGATGGGCGTCCATCTGAACGACGGCTACGGCAAACGCGACGACGGGCTGATGGTGGGAACGGTCCACCCGGTGCAGACCGTCGAGCTGTTCGTCGAACTGGCCCGCATCGGCTATGATGGGGTGATCTATTTCGACACGTTCCCCGATCACGGCGGGCTCGACCCGGTGGCCGAAGCCGCCACCAACGTGGTGCTGGCCGAGAGGCTGCGGCAGGTGGCCGAGGGGCTGGTGGAGGACGCCGACCTGGCCCAGGCCATCGCCGCGCAGGACGCGACCCGGACGATGCGGATCGTCTCGGCCGCGCTCTACGGCGCATGAGCGTCCTGGTCGCAGGCGCGCTGCACTGGGACGTGATCGTCCAGGCGTCGCGGCAGCCGCGGCTGGACGAGACGCTACCCGGCGACGGTGTGCGCTATCAGTTGGGGGGCAAGGCGGGCAACCAGGCGCTGATGGCGGCGCGGCTGGGCAGCAGCGTCGCGTTCGCCGGGTGCGTGGGCGACGATGCCGCCGGCGGTGCCATGCGGGCCGAACTGACCGCCGCCGGGATCGACACCGCGATGCTGCGCAGCGTCGAGGGCGCCTCCGGCATGAGCGTGGCCATCGAAAACGCGCAGGGCCGCTATGCCGCGGTGATCGTCTCGGCCGCGAACCTGGCGTTCGACGCCGCTGCGCTGCATCCGCCCGAGGGCACCGCGGTGATCTGCCTTCAGAACGAAAGCCCCGAGGCCGCGAACCTGGCGCTGGCCAGGGCCAAGGGGCCGGCGCAGGTGATCCTGAACGCCGCCCCGGCGCGCGAGACCTCGGCCGAGCTGTTGCAGGTCACCGACATCCTGGTGGTGAACGCGCTGGAGGCCGAGGACATGACCGGCCATGCCGACCCCGACCTGGCGGCCGAGGCGTTGGCCGACCGCACCGGCGGAGCGGTTGTCGTGACCCTGGGCGGCGACGGTCTCTACTGGGTCCAAGGGACGCGCGGCGACCACTGCCCGGCGGTGCCCGTCGACGTGGTCTCGACCCACGGGGCGGGGGACGCGTTCTGCGGCGCCCTGGCGGCTGAACTGGACCGCGGCACCAACCTGGCGGACGCCCTCGGCATGGCGCAGAAGGTCGCGGCGACCCTGATCTCCATGCCCCCCTCCAGACGGCACGAGATCGACCGCGCGGCCCTGACGCGGGATCAAACGTCCAGGCGGTAGAACTCGATCGCCGACCCGCCGAAGATGCGGGCGGACGCGGTGGCATCGTAGTGCTCGGTCATCTGATGGGCCGCGGCGCACCAATCGTCGTAGGCGGCGGCGAGTTGACAGACCGGCCAATCCGACCCCCACATCACCCGCTCCGCTCCGAAGGTGTCGATCACGTGCCGCGCATACGGGCGCAGCATCTCGACGTCCCAGCCCGCGCCCGCCTCGGTCACCAGCCCCGACAGCTTGCACCACGCGCCGAGGTCGGACAGCCGCGCCATCCCCGCCGCCCAGGTGTCGAAGTCCTCGTCCGGCCCGAACTGCGGCTTCATGCAATGATCGACCACGGTCCGCATGTCGGGATAGCGGGCCAGCAGCGTGGCGAAATTGTCTAGGTGCTGCGGAAAGCCCAGCGCGTCCAGGCTCAGGTCCAGGTCGCACAGCGCCCGAAACCCCCACTGCACATCGTCGCGCAGCATCCAATCGACGTCGGGGATGTCCTGGATCATGGGCCGGACGCCCTTGAACTTGGGGTGGTTGGCCAGTCGCTTCAGATGATGCAGATGCGACGGTTGCTCGAAGTTGATCCAGCCCACCACCCCCAGCACGCTCGGCGTCGCATCGGCGATCCCCAGCATGTACTCCGTCTCTTCCACGGTGGCGGCCGCCTGGACCAGGACGGTGCCCGCGATCCCCTCCTCGCGCAGCGTCGGCGTCAGGTCCGACGGCAGGTAGACGCGGTTGAGGATGGCATTGTCCTTGGGCATCCAGTCGTAATCGCCGCGCGCGGGGTGCCAATAGTGCTGATGGGCGTCGATCCGTTTCATCGGTCGTCTCCTGTGGGGGCGTCCTCTCGGACCAGTCCCTCGGACTTCAGGTCCGACCACAGGGCGGCCGGGATCTCGGCATGGGCGGCCCGGGCGTTGGCCTCCATCTCGGCGACGCCCTGGCCGCCGGGAATGACACTGACGACGCTGGGATGCATCAGCGGGAACTGGAACGCCGCATCGACCAGGCGGACGCCATGGCGCGCGCAAACCGTCTCGATCCGCACCACCCGGTCGCGGATGTCGGGCGGCGCCAGCTCGTAGTTGTAGTAGCTGCCCTCGACCGGTCCCGTCGCCAGGATCCCCGAATTGTAGGGCCCGCCCAGCACGATGCCGATCCCGCGGTCCTCGCAGAGCGGCAGAAAGCTCTCCAGCGCCTCCTGCTCCAACAGCGTGTAACGCCCGGCCAGCAGGAACAGGTCATATTCCCCCCGCTCGGCCAGCTGCTGGCACACCTCCCACTCGTTCACCCCGGCACCGAAGGCGGCGATCACCCCCTCGCTCCGCATCCGTTCCAGCGCGTGATAGCCTCCGGCCATGAGCTGATCGACCTTGGCGTTCACGTTGGCGCGGCTGCCTTGGTTCGGCACGTCGATGTCGTGGGCGAACAGGATGTCGATCCGGTCCACCCCCAGCCGCTCCAGACTATGCTCCACGGACCGCATCACCCCATCGTAGGAATAGTCGTAGACCTCGCGCCGGTTCGGGACCTCGAACCACTTGCCATGGCCGTCCCGGGTCTCGGCCGTGGCGGGCGTCAGGAGCCGCCCCACCTTGGTCGACAGCACATAGTCGTCCCGCGGCTTGTCCCGGAGGAAGCGGTTGAGTCGCGTTTCGCTCAAGCCCAACCCATAGAGCGGCGCGGTGTCGTAGTAGCGCACCCCGGCGTCCCAGGCGGCGGTCAGCACCGCATGGGCCTCGTCGTCGGTGATCGCGCGATAGAGGTTTCCGAGCGGCGCGGCGCCGAACCCCAGTTCGGTAAAGCTGAGTGGTCGTCCGCCCGTCCGGTCCCAGTGGCGCGTCTTGAGTGTCATCCGTCGTCCTCCTCGGCGGCACCATAAAGCCCTTTCGCGCCAGGGGGAAAGGCCGCTAGTCTCCCCGTGGGAGGAGACCCGATCATGTCCAAGTTCCACGACGTCTTCGGCGGCGGCAAGCCGGTCATCGCCATGGTGCATCTGGGCGCCCTGCCCGGCACCCCGCTCTACGACGCGCGCGGCGGGGTCGAGGCCCTGGTCGACGGCGCCCGCGCGGACCTTGGCGCGTTGCAGGCCGCGGGCGTGGACGCGGTGATGTTCGGCAACGAAAACGACCGCCCCTACGAGTTCGCTGTGGATCCGGCCTCGCTGGCCACCATGGCCTACGTCATCGGCCGGCTGCGGGGCGACATTGGGGTGCCCTTCGGCGTCAACGTCCTGTGGGATCCGATGTCCACCGCCGCCCTGGCCGCAGCGACCGGCGCGGCCTTCGCCCGCGAGATCCTGACCGGCACCTATGCCAGCGACATGGGGCCCTGGACCCCCGATGCGGGCAAGACGCTGCGCTATGCCCGCAGGCTGGACCGGCGCGATCTCTGCTGGCTCTACAACGTCTCGGCCGAGTTCGCCCATTCCCTCGACGCCCGTCCGCTGGCCGACCGCGCCCGCTCGGCGGTGTTCTCGTCGGTGCCCGACGCGGTGCTGGTCTCGGGCCAGATCACCGGCGAGGCGGCGCGGATGGAGGATTTGGAGGCGGTCAAGGCGGTGCTGCCCGACACCCCCGTCCTGGCCAACACCGGGGTTAAGCACGACACCGTGGCCGAGGTGCTGCGCATCGCCGACGGCTGCGTCGTGGGCTCGTCGCTCAAGGTCGACGGCCACACCTGGAACCCGGTGGACCCCGACCGCGCCGCCGACTTCATGGCGCGGGCCCGGGCGGCGCGATGAGCCTGACGGGCGACCTCCTGGCGCTCATGGCGATCCCCGGCCTGTCGGGCCACGAGGACCGTGTGCGCCGCGCCATCGCTGAACGGCTCGACGCCGCCGGACTGGCGCATCGCACGGACGTTCTGGGCAACCTCATCGCCGAGATCCCGGGCGACGGGCCGCGGGTCATGATCTTCACCCATATGGACCAGTTGGGCTTTGTCGTGCGGCGGATCGAGGACGACGGCGCGCTGCGCGTCGAACGGCTGGGCGGCGTGCCCGAGCGGACGATGGCGGCGCAGGCGGTGACGGTCGGCACCCGCGCGGGCGACCTGACGGGCGTGATCGCGACCAAGGCGCACCACGCCACCCAGCCAGACGAGAAATACGTCGTGCTCAAGGCGCCCGAGATCCGCATCGACTGCGGCTTCTCCACCCGCGCCGAGGCCGAGGCGGCGGGCGTGCGCATCGGCGACCCCGTCACATGGCGCGCACAGGCGCTGGAGCTGGCGAACGGCCGCATCGCCGGAACGTCGGTGGACGACCGCGCGGGCTGTGCCGTCCTGCTGGACCTCGCGCGCCGCTGGGCCGACGCGCCGCCGGGGCCGCCGGTGGCGCTGGTCTGGTCAGTGCAGGAAGAGTTCAACCTGCGCGGCGCCCAGGTGGCGGCCCAGGCGCTGGCCCCCCGCATCGCGCTCCAGATCGACCTGATGCTGGCCACCGACACCCCCGACATGGCCGATCGCGGCGACATGCGGCTGGGCGGCGGCCCAGGCATCAGCCTCTACAGCTTCCACGGCCGCGGCACGCTCAACGGCGTCATCCCCCACCCCGCCCTGGTCCGGCTCTTCGAAGACACCGCCGCCGCCACCGCCATCCCGCTGCAACGCTCCGCCCAGACAGGCGTGCTCACCGACCTGTCCTATGTCCAACTCGTGGGCGAGGGCGTCGCCGCGCTCGACCTGGGCTTCCCCATGCGCCACTCGCATTCGCCGGTCGAGATGGTGGATCCCGCCGACCTGACGCAGCTCGCCGACCTCCTCGCCGCCGCTCTGCCCCGGATCGGCCCGGACTTCGCCCTGGACAGGGACTGACCCGCCTCATCATCTTGGCTCAAATACCCCCGCGCCGGAGGCGTCCTGCACCCTCCGCCCGCGCCACCGCCCGATCGGGAGACCGCCCATGCCGCATTTCCTCGGCCTCGACATCGGCACCTACGACAGCAAGGGCGTGCTGACGGACGCCGAGGGCCGCATCGTCGCCACTGCCAACAGTCCCCACGAGATGCGCGTGCCGCGCCCGGGCTGGGCCGAGCACAAACCGATGGAGGACTGGTGGGAGGGCGTCGTCGCGATCATGCGCCGCCTGCTGGCCGACAGCGGCGTGGCGGCCGAGGACATCGCCGGCGTCGCGCTCAGCGCCATCGGCCCGTGTATGCTGCCCTGCCGCCGCGACGGCACGCCGCTGACGGACGCTGTGCTCTACGGTGTCGACACCCGTGCGGCGGCGCAGATCGCGGCGCTGACCGAGGGGATCGGCGCCGACACCATCCTCGCCCGCTGCGGCAACGCGCTGACGTCCCAGTCGGTCGGCCCCAAGATCGCGTGGCTGCGAGACGAGCGCCCCGACATCCACGCCGCGACCGAGATCGTCGGCAGCTCGACCACCTGGCTGACCCATCGCTTGACCGGGGAGTGGGCGATCGACCACTACACGGCCGCCAACTTTGCCCCGCTCTACGACATCGCCGCGCAGGACTGGACCGCCGACCTGGCGCCCGACATCGTGGCCCTGGACCGGCTGCCGCGGCTGATGTGGTCGACCGAGATCGCGGGCCACGTCACCGAGGCGGCGGCGGCCGAGACCGGGCTCGCCCCCGGCACCCCCGTCACCTGCGGCACCATCGACGCGGCGGCCGAGGCGGTCAGCGTCGGCGTGCGCCACCCCGGCGACATGATGGTCATGTACGGCTCGACGATCTTCGTGATTCAACTGACGGCCGACCGCATCACCGACCCCGCCCTCTGGACCGCCCCGTGGCTCTGGCCGGGCGAGCACGCGGCGATGGCGGGGCTGGCCACGTCCGGAACCCTGACCCACTGGTTCCGCGACCGCTTTGCCCAGGAGCTGGACCGCGACACCGCCTTCGCCACCCTCGCGGCCGAGGCTCAGGACAGTCCGCCCGGCGCCCGCGGCCTGCTGTTCCTGCCCTACTTCTCGGGCGAGCGGACGCCGATCCACGATCCGCTGGCCAAGGGCGCGCTGTTCGGCCTGAACCTCACCCATTCCCGCGGCGACATCTACCGCGCCGTGCTGGAGGGGATCGCGATGGGCACCGCCCACGTGACCGAGACCTACGCCGCCGCGGGCGAGACGCCGCAGCGCATCCTGGCCGTGGGCGGCGGGGTGAAGAACGCTCTGTGGATGCAGGCGACCTCGGACCTCACCGGCCTCGACCAGACCGTGTGCCGCACGACGCAAGGCGCCTCTTACGGCGACGCCTTCCTCGCCGCGGTGGCGACGGGCCACGCCGGGCGCGCGGACATCGACCGCTGGAACCCCGCCGCGCGGACGGTGGAGGCCGCCCGCCACGACGCCTATGCCCGGCAGTTCCCGCTGTTCAAACGGCTCTACACCCAGACCCGCGACATCGCCCATGCGCTGGGGCGGGGCGCGTGACCTTCGACGACGCCCTCGGGGCGGTGGGTGCGGCCTGCGCCGGCATCGACCCCGCGGCGGTGGAGGACGCCTGCAACCGCATCGCCGCGGCCCGCCACGTGATGGCGGCGGGCTGCGGGCGGGAGGCGTTGCAGCTCCGCGGCCTGGTCATGCGCCTGCATCACCTGGGGCTCTCGGCGACGATGCAGGGCGACCTCACGGCGCCGCCCCTCGGGCCCGGCGACCTGCTGATCGCGTCGGCCGGTCCCGGCCACCTGGCCACCGTCGCGGCGCTGGTCGATGTCGCGCGGGGCGCTGGCGCCGCGACGCTGCTGCTGACCGCGGTGCCCGACGCGCCCCTCGGCCGCCGCGCGGACGCGGTCCTGCACATCCCGGCCCAGACCATGGCCACGGACCGCCAGGCGCCGGGCGCCCTGCCCATGGGCTCGGTCTACGAGGGCGCGCTGTTCGTCCTCGGCGAGGTCCTGGTCGACGGCGTGCGCCGCCGCAGGGGGACGACTCCCGCCGACATGCGCGCCCGCCATACCAACATGGAGTGAAGGCGCCGTCAGGACTCGATGGCGATGGACTCGATCACGCCGAAGCCGTCCTCGCCCGTGCCCTCGTAGGTGATCACCACGGTGTCGCCGGCGACCAGCCCCTCGGGCGCCTCGGCGCCACCGTCGCGGAGCGTCCACACCGTCTTGTCGTCGAGCACGATGATCTGCGCGAACCGGTCGAAGGCGATGACCACCCCCCGGGCCTCGTCGGCCATGGCGGGACCGGCAACGACGGTGGCGGAGAGCAGGGCGGCGAGCGCGAGGCGGGTCATGGGCGAAAGGCTCCAGAGAGGGGCGCGGGATCTGCGCGCGCGTGACATGGGCGGCGGCGGACCCTGCGTCAAGATCCGCTGCCGACGATATTTGCCGTCCGGTTCAACCGCCCAGATGCTCGGCCAGGAACGTCTCGAACGCCGACCAGCTCTGGGTGTCCGCGCGCTCCTGATACCGGTCCGAGCCGAACACGGTGAAGGCGTGGGGCGCACCCGAGTAGACCTCGATGGTATAGGTGGCGCCCGCGCCCTCCAGCTCTTCGGTCAGGGTGGCAACGTCGGCCATGGTGATCGACGTGTCCGCAGCTCCATGCGCGATCAGGAGCGGCGGCGCCTCGGCGGTCCAGCCCTGTCCCTCGGGCGTCGACAACCCGCCATGGAACGAGGCGACCCCGGCGACCTCGCCGGACATGTCGCTGCGCGCCATCTCCAGCGCGACCGCACCGCCGAAGCAATAGCCCATGACCACGGTGGCCCCCGCCTCGGACTGGCCGCGGGCCTGGCTCAGCCCCTCCGACAGCAGGGTGCGCATCCGGTCGCGATCCTGATAGAGCGCGCCGGTGGCGGCGCGGCGGTGGTCCATGGTGTCGGTTGGCGTCTCGACCCCGAACATGTCCAGCGCGAAGGCGTCGTAGCCCATCTCGGCCAGCATGTCGGCCCTCTGCCGCTCATAGTCGGTCATGCCGTCCCAGTCGTGGACGATCAGCACCAGGCCCTTCGGCTCCTCGGCGGCGGCGAAGTAACCGCGAAAGGTCTCGCCCTCCACCTGATACTCCACGTCCGCGGCCAGCGCGGGGGCGGCGGACAGCATCAGCGCTGCTAGAGTCGTCGTCGTCTTCATCCGGTATCCTCCCGTCGGATGCGGTCAGTTGTCGGAAGAGATGGCGCAGGGACGGCGCGGGGCAAGGCGCTTCGAAGCGCCTTGGCAAGGGCCTTCGAAGGCCCTTACTTCACGGCCCCCGACGCCATGCCCTTGATGATGTAGCGCTCCAGCACGACGCCAACGACGATCAGCGGCAGGATCGCCGCCGTGGACAGCGCCGCCATCGACCACCAGTTGATGCCCTGGCTGCCGGTCTGGCTGGCCACCATCACCGGCAACGTCACCGCGTTGGTCGAGGTCAGGAGCGCGGCGAAGAAGTATTCGTTCCACGTCAGCACCAGGCTGAGGATGAACGCGGCCACCATGCCCGGCAGGGCGATGGGCAGGATGATCGTCAGGAACGCCCCCCAGATGCTCAGCCCGTCGACCATCGCCGCCTCTTCCAGCTCGGTCGGGATGGCGCGGAACTGGTCCTGCATGATCCAGATGACGATGGGCAGGACCGTGAGGGTGTAGAGCAGGATCAGGCCGATCCGCGTGTCCAGCAGCGCCATCTCGCGGTAGAGCACCAGAAACGGCAGCGCCAGAACCACCGGCGGCAGGATCAGCTGGCTGAGAAAGAAGAAGCTGATGTCGGGGTTCTTCATCGGGCCGAAGCGATAGCGGAAACGGCTGAGCCCGTAGGCCGCCATCGACCCCAGCACCACGGCCAGGGCCGACGAGCCCAGGGCCGAGATGCCCGAGTTCAGGAACCGCTTGAGAAACTCGTCGCGCACCGTCGAGACCTCGCCGATGGTCTCGGGCGACAGGCCCAGCGACCGCCACCCCCGCCACTGCGGGTCGTAGTCCACGAACGGCACCATGTTGCCCTGCATCACGTCCGGGGCCAGCTTGAACGATGTGGTGATGGTCCAGTAGATCGGGAACAGGCACACCACGGTCCAGAAGATCAGGATGCCGTAGAGCAGCACGCGTTTCGAAACGCGTGCGGCGCGGTGGCTCAGGTCGGCCTCGGTGTCGTGAAAGATCTGTGCCTCGGCCATGTCAGTATCTCGGGTTCATCCAGCGGTCCACGAGCTTCATGAACACGGTGATGGCGACGACGATCAGCACCAGATAGACGATGGCCAGCATCGTCCCGTAGCCGACGTTCGAGCGGTCTCGGTACTCGCGGAAGATGAAGCTGGTGACGCTGTCGGTGGCGCCGCCAGGTCCGCCGGCGGTGACGTTGATGACGATGTCGGCCAGCTTGAGCTTGAAGATGATGCGGATCAGGATCGCGGTGATGCTGACCGGCAGCATCAGCGGGAACGTCACCTCCCAGAACCCGCGCCAGCCCGAGGCGCCGTCGACGCGCGCCGCCTCCTGCACCTCCTTGGGGATCGCCTGGAGACCCGCCAGCAGCATGATCATCATGAACGGGATGAAGGTCCACGCGTCCATCGCCATGATCATGAAGCGCGCCATCTCGGGCGAGCCGAAGAAGCTGGGGTTGTCCCACCCCATCTCGCGCGCCAGCCGCGCCAGGGGGCCGAACCGCGGCTCCAGCATCGACTTGCCGATCATCCACGACACCGCCACCGGGCTCAGCATCAGCGGCAACAGGAAGGCCACGCGGAAGAACTTGCGCGCCCGAATTTCGGAGGCCAGGATCAGCGCCAGGCCAAAGGCGATGGCGTACTCCACCAGGATCGCCAGCGTATACCAGACCATGTTGGTCAGCGCGTTCCAGTAGAACGGATCGTTCCACATCTGGCGGAAGTTGGCGAGGCCGTTGAACTTCTGCCCGTCGGGGCTCGACAGGTTCCAGTCGCTGAGCGCGATGCCCACGGCAAAGATCAGGGGAAAGATCACCATCGCCACCACGAACAGCGCCGCGGGCAGCACGAACAGCGTGCGCGAGCCCTGCTCGCCACCCCGGATCACCTGCGCCGCGCAGAGCGCGACGGCGAACAGCAGGAAAGCGTAGAGGCCCGGCCGCCAGGTGTCGAAGAGATCGGTGAACGCGATCAGCGCCGCCACGGCCGCGAACAGCGCCGCGGTCCCCCAGACCAGAACGTCGCCCAACCGCTTGCGCCGGTCGGAAATGTCGTCGGGCGTGACGACGTGGAGGAGATCGCCCTGGTCGGCCATTCCGGGACGTTAGCCGCGTCTCTTGCCACTGGGAAGCCGCTTCGGCGCTCCGCCGGGCGGTTTTGCCTGCGCACGAAACGGCTTGTCGCCGCGGGGGATTCTCTGGCACCTCCCCGGGGATCGCCGCCCGACGGAGAGCCGCCATGCCCCGCCCCCCGAACGACCGAGACGCCCCATGCCCCGGGTGAGCTGCGTGCTCGACGCCCGCGCCCGCCTGGGCGAGGGGGCGGTGTGGTCGGTGGCGATGCAGCGCCTCCTGTGGGTGGACATCCCCGCCGGACACCTGCACCGCTTCGACCCCGCGACGGGGCGGAACGAGACCTGGCCGCTGGGCCGCCCGGTGGGCTGTGTCGCCGAAACCGCCCGCGGCACGGTAATGGCCGCGCTCACCGACGGCTTCGTCGAGATCGACCTCCGCACCGGGGCGCAGGCGCCGCCCCGCGGCCCCGCACCGGAGGCGTTCGGCCACCGCTACAACGACGGCACGGTGGACCCCGAGGGGCGGTTCCTGGCCGGAACGATGCCGCGCGACGGGCCCTCCGACCGCGACGACACAGGCGCGCTGGTGCGCCTCGACGGCCCCAGGGCCGAGGTGCTGGAGCGCGGTTACCGCACCGTGAACGGCATGGCGTTCGCGCCGGACGGGCGGACCTTCTACATCTCCGACAGCCACCCAAAGGTGCGGATGGTCTGGTCCCGCGACTACCACCCCGAGACCGGGCGAATGGGTCCCGCGCGGCCGTTCTTCGACACCCGCCAGGTGGCCGGCCGCCCCGACGGCGCCGCCATGGACGCCGACGGCTGCTATTGGATGGCCGGCGTCGGCGGGTGGCAGCTCTACCGCATCGCGCCCGACGGCCGCCTGGACATGACCGTGGACCTGCCGGTGGAGCGGCCGACCCGCATCGCCTTTGGCGGCGCGGATCTCAAGACCCTCTTCGTCACCTCGATCCGGGTGGAGGACGACTCCAAGCAGCCGCGGTCGGGCGGCCTCTTCGCGCTGGAGATCAAGGGGGTCCAGGGACTGCCCATGCCGGTCCTGCGCTGAGCCCACCCCGAACGTCCCTTGTCAGATATCCTCAACGGGGGGCCGAAGGGCCGGGGCGGAACGCCCCTCTGCCGCCAGCCGCCCGTCCGAGCGGGCCGGGTCAGCGTCCCCGGTCCTTGCGCCACGCGGCGAACAGACCGGGCGTCTCGGGGTCCGTCGGCGGATAGAGACCGAAGGTCGACGCGCCCGCGCGCACCCTCTCTTCGACGAAGTCCTCAAAGGCGGTCATCTCCACCGCCTCCTCGGCGATCTCGTCGGCCAGGTGAGCGGGGAGGCAGACCACCCCCTCGCCGTCACCGACCATCACGTCGCCGGGATAGACCGGCACGCCGCCGCAGGCGATAGGCACGTCGATGTCGACGGGGTGATGCGCGGTCAGGTTCGTGGGCGGCGCCGGACGGCGGTGATAGCAGGGCAGACCCAGCCCGGCGATATCGCCCGCGTCCCGCACCCCGCCATCGGTCACCACCCCCGCGCAACCCAGCACCTGGAGCCGCGCCGCCAGGATCCCGCCCAACGAGGCCGCCCGCGCGTCGCCCCGGCTGTCGACGACCAAGACGGCGCCCTCGCGGCACGCCTCGACCGCCTTGCGCTGCGGGTTCTCCCGATCCTCGAAGACCTTGAGCACGTCGATGTCCTCGCGCGCCGGGATCGTGCGCAGGGTATACGCCGTGCCGACCATGTTGGCCCCCCGGGCAAGCGGTTGCACCTCCTGCAGAAACAGGTTCCTGAGCCCGCGTTTGAAGAGCGCGGTGGTGAGCGTCGCCGTGCTGACCTGCATCAGCCGCGCCCGCGTCTCGGCCGTGATCCCATTCATGCCGCCCCCTTTCCCCGATTTCGCTCAGCCTAGGCGCCGGGCCGATTTTCGTCAACGAAACGAATGCGTTGGCATTGGCCTTTTGACAATGCGCACGGGCCCGCCCCATGATGGCCGCGACAGCCGCGGAGACGCCCATGAGCGCCAGAAAAACGCCCGCCGATCTGCGCAGCGCGCGCTGGTATGGGCACGACGACCTGCGCGGGTTCGGCCACCGGTCGCGGACGATGCAGATGGGCTATGCCCCCGAGGACTGGGAGGGGAGGCCGGTCGTCGCCATCGTCAACACCTGGTCCGACATCAACCCCTGCCACGCGCATTTCCGCGACCGCGCCGAGTGGGTCAAGCGCGGAATCCTCCAGGCGGGCGGGTTCCCCCTGGAGCTGCCCGCGATCTCGCTCGCCGAGAACTTCGTCAAGCCCACGACGATGCTCTACCGCAACTTCCTCGCCATGGAGACCGAAGAGCTGATCCGCTCGCATCCCATCGACGGCGCGGTCCTCATGGGCGGCTGCGACAAGACCACGCCGGGCCTGATCCTGGGCGCCATCAGCGCCGGCGTCCCGGCCATATATCTGCCGGCCGGGCCGATGCTGCGCGGCAACTGGAAGGGGCACGTCCTGGGCTCGGGCAGCGACACGTGGAAATTCTGGGACGAGCGCCGTGCCGGCCGCATCTCGAAAGAGGAGTGGGTGGAGATCGAGGGCGGCATCGCCCGCAGCTATGGCCACTGCATGACCATGGGCACGGCCAGCACGATGACCGCCATCGCCGACACGCTGGGTCTGTGCCTGCCCGGCGCGTCGTCGGTCCCGGCGCCCGATTCCGGCCACCCGCGGATGAGCGCCGCCTGCGGGCGCCGCATCGTCGAGATGGTGTGGGAGGACATGACGCCCGATCGCCTCGTCACCCTGTCGGCCTGCCGCGACGCGATCACCGTGGCGATGGCCATGGGGTGCTCCACCAACGCGATCATCCACCTGATCGCCATGGCCCGGCGGGCGGGTCATGCCATCGGCCTCGACGACTTCGACGCCGCCTCCCGCACCACGCCGGTCCTGGCCAATATCCGCCCCTCGGGCGACCGCTACCTGATGGAGGATTTCTTCTATGCCGGCGGCCTGCCGGGGCTGTGGAAGCGGCTGGAGGACCGGCTGGACCGGGGCCGTCTCATGGCCTCGGGCGAGACGCTGGGCACGGTGCTGGACCGGGCCGAGGTCTACGACGACGACGTGATCCGCCCGCTGGATCAGGCGATCTACGAGGAGGGGGCGCTGGCCGTGCTGCGCGGCACCCTGGCGCCCGACGGCTGCGTGATCAAGCCGTCGGCCTGCGCTGCCCATCTGCGCGTCCACCGCGGTCCGGCCCTGGTCTTCGACGACTACCCGTCGATGAAGGCGGCCACGGACGACCCCGATCTCGACGTCACCCCGGACCACGTGCTGGTCCTGAGGAACGCCGGTCCCCTGGGCGGGCCGGGGATGCCCGAGTGGGGGATGCTGCCGATCCCGGTGCGCCTCCTGCGCGAGGGGGTGCGCGACATGCTGCGGATCTCGGACGCGCGCATGTCCGGCACCTCCTATGGCGCCTGCATCCTGCACGTCGCGCCCGAGGCGCACGTGGGCGGCCCCCTGGCCCTGCTGCGGAGCGGCGACATGGTGTCGGTGAACGTGCCCGAGCGCCGGATCGACATGGAGGTCGCCGAACACGAGCTGGCCCGCCGCCGTGCCGCCTGGGCGCCGCCACCGCCCCGCTACGGCCGCGGCTACGGTTGGATGGCGGCCCAGCACATGGGCCAGGCCGACACCGGCTGCGACTTCGACTACCTGACGACCGACTTCGGCGCCGCGGTGCCCGAACCCGACATCCACTGATCGCGAGGATCCCGATGACCCAGACCGTCCTGCTGACCGGCGCCGCCGGCGATATCGGCTCGCGCCTCCGGCCGATGCTGCGCACCCGCTATGGCCGTGTGATCCTGTCCGACCGGACTGAGATCGACGACCCCGCCGCCAACGAAGAGGTGCGCCCCGCCGTCCTGGACGACCCCGATGCTGTGGCGCGCGCGGTGGAGGGGGCCGACGCGGTGGTGCATCTGGGCGGCCAGCCGGTGGAGGCGGAGTGGAGCACCGTGAACGCTTCGAACATCCAAGGCATGATGACCCTGATGCAGGCGGCCCATGCGGCGGGGGTGGCGCGCGTCGTCTTTGCCTCGTCGAACCACGTCATCGGCATGTATCCCCGCACCGCCCGCATCGACCACGAACGCCCCGTCCGCCCGGACTCCCGCTATGGGCTGAGCAAGGCGTTCGGCGAGGCGCTCTGCGCGCTCTACGCCGACAAGCACGGGATGCGCTGCCTGTCGATCCGCATCGGCAACGTGGCCGACCAGCCAGCGGACCTGCGCCGCCTGTCGATCTGGCTGCACCCCGAGGACCTGTTCCAACTCGTCGTCATCGGTCTGGAGCATCCCGATCTGCACAACGCCATCGTCTTCGGTGCGTCGGACAACGCCATGACCTTTTGGGACAACCGCGAGGCGTTCCGCCTGGGCTACCGACCCACCCACCGGGCCGAAGACCATCGCAACGTCGCTGTCGCCGCGCAGGAGAGGATCGACCCGGACCCCATCGGCGACCGGCTCCAGGGCGGAGGGTTCGGCAGCGACGAGTTCGACGGCGATCTCGACCGCACCCTCTGGTCGTGAGCGCCGCTCAGCCCGAGCCGATCAGGATCCCCGCCGCCAGGACCAAACCGCCACCCGCCACCACCTGCAACGCCGCCCGCCAGAACGGCGTCTCCATGAACCGGTTCTGGATCCAGGCGATGGCCCAAAGCTCGACGAACACCACCGCGATGGCCACCGCGGTCGCGGTCCAGAAATCCGGGATCAGGTAAGGCAGCGCGTGTCCCAACCCGCCCACCGTGGTCATCACGCCCGAGGCCAGGCCCCGCTTGATCGGGCTGCCGCGTCCTGAGATCGCGCCGTCGTCGCTGGCCGCTTCGGTAAAGCCCATGGAGATGCCCGCGCCGACGCTGGCGGCCAGCCCGACGAGAAACGTCTGCCACGTGTCGCCGGTCGCGAAGGCCGCGGCGAAGATCGGCGCCAGCGTCGACACCGACCCGTCCATCAGCCCCGCCAGCCCCGGCTGCACCCAGGTCAGGACAAACCGGCGGTGCGCGCTGCGATCCTCCAGATCGCGGGTGCCGGGGTCGAGATTGGCGGCCGTCAGCGCCTCGGCCAGGTCGGAGTGCCCCGCCTCGGCCGCCGCGAGGTCGCCCAACAGCTTGCGCGTCGCCGCGTCGCTCGCGCGCGCGGTCGCCTGTTCGTAGAACCGCTGGGCGTCGCGCTCCATCGTCTCGGCCTCGTCGCGGATGCGCTCAATCCCGAGGTTCTCGATCAGCCAGACCGGACGCCGCGCGTAGAACCCGGCCACATGCTCGCGCCGGATCAGCGGAATCGTGTCTCCAAAGCGGTCGCGGTAGAGCGCGATCAGCCGCTGCCGATGGCCGTCCTCCTCGGCCGCCATGCCGTCGAAGACCTTGGCCGAGGCCGGAAAGTCGGTCCGCAGCCGGGCCGCGTAGGTTCTGTAGATGCGCGCGTCGTCCTCTTCGGACGAGATGGCCAGAGCGACGAGCTCGTTCTCGCTCAGATCCTTGAAACGGCGGCGGTGCGCCAGTCCGGGCAGCATGGTCTGTCCCCTTCTTTAGAATGATTCTAAGTTAGCATCCGCACCGCCGGACGCAAGGGGCCCGGGCACGGGGCGTCGGTGGGCCGGGGTTGGACAAGGTAAACCGTTCGGTCTATTCTCGCGCCAGATTGGGGAGCGTGGCATGGACGGTTCTGGCGACGGCGCCGATACGATCAAGCGCGGGCGCAAGTTCGACCAGGTGGTCGACGGCGCGCGCCAGGTCTTCATGACCGACGGCTACGAGGGCGCCAGCGTCGACACCATCGCCAAGGCGGCGGGCGTGTCCAAGGCCACGCTCTACAGCTATTTCTCCGACAAGCGGCTGTTGTTCATGGAGGTGGCCCAGCGCGAATGCGCGGTGCAGGCCAACCGCGCCATCGACCGGATCGAAGAGGACGGCTCCCCGCGTGAGGTCCTGTGCGAGGCGGCGGGGCACATGGTGCGTTTCTTTCTCTCGCATTTCGGCCGGCAGGTCTATCGGATTTGCGTGGCCGAGAGCGACCGGTTCCCAGAGATCGGGCAGAAGTTCTACGAATCCGGGCCCATGGTCGTCCGCACCATGCTGATGGAGTATCTGTCCGAGGCGGTGGATCGGGGCGAGTTGGCCATCGACGACATCGAACTCGCCGCCGACCAGTTCCCCGAGCTCTGCAAGGCGTCGCTGCATATCCCCCTGGTCCTGGGGATCAAGAGCGAGTTCACGGACGCCGAGATCGACCGCGTCATCTCGGGCGCGGTGGACATGTTCCTCGCTCGCTACGGCGTCGACGGCGCGACCTGACCGCCCGCGCGGGCAAGGATTTTGCAAAATCCTTGTCCACCGCCTTGGAAAGGCGGTGCCCAAGACCCTTGCAAGGGTCTTGCCTCCGTCAGCCGCCGAGGTAGTCGCGGAGCGCCGGCGGAGGATCGTCGAGGAGTTGCGCCACCGGCACCGGCGGCGCCGCGCGGCCGTCGCCCACCGCAATCGCCAGACCGCCCAGCCGCCGGGCGTCCTCGGGCGCGTGGGTGACCATCAGCACCGTCCGCCCGGCGTCCCGCGCCAGGTCCCGCACCAGCGCGACCATCTCGGCCCTGAGCGCCGGTCCCAGCGCGGCGAAGGGCTCGTCGAGCGTCACCAGGGGCCGGTCCTGGACCAACATCCGCGCCAGGGCCACACGGCTCTGCTGTCCGCCCGACAGGTCGGCCGGGCGGCGGCCGGCGTATCCGGCGAGGCCCACCCGCTCCAGCGCGCCGTCCACAGCCGCCCGCTCGGCAGCGCTCAGCCGCCCGCCGGGCCTCAGGCCCAGCGCGACGTTGGCCGCGGCGTCCATGTGGGGGAAGAGGTTGTTGTCCTGAAAGATCGTGGCGACCGGCCGTGCCCCCGGGGGCAGATCCGTCAGATCTCGACCGGTCCAGGAGATCCGCCCCTGGGCCACGGGCAGGAACCCGCCCACCGCACCGAGGAGCGTGGACTTGCCCGAGCCGGACGGACCCAGCACTGCGGCAAGCGCCCCCGCCGGCAGCGCGAAATCGGCGGCGAGAGCGAAATCGCCCAGGCGGATCCGCACGCCTTCAAGCCTCAACATGGCCCCGCCCTCCGCGATCGAAGACCCAGAACAGCGCCAGCGACGCCGCCAACAGTAAAAGCGCGGCCGCCGCCGCGTCGTCCATCCGGTAGGCGGCCATGAGCCGATAGAGCGCCAGGGGCAACGTCCCGCTGCTCGCATCGGCAAAGAGCGCGACGACGCCGAGATCGCCCATCGACAGGGCGGCGGCCAGCCCGGCGGCAAAGCCCAGGGGCCTGCGGATCGCCGGCAGGGTCGCGCGCCAGTGGCGGCGCCAGCCGACGAGCCCCAGGCTGTCGGCCAGGCGGCCGTGGTTGCGTTCGGCCGCCGCCACCGCCGGGATCAGAGCCCTCAGCGCGAAGGGCAGGCTCATCACTGCGTTGACCGACGCGGTCACCGGCAGCGCCAGGGTCACCGGATCGACCGCCGGGAAGGTCAGGAGGAACAGGCCCGTTCCGATCACCAGGGGCGACGCGGCGATGCCCAGCATCGCCGTGGCCTCCACCGCCCGCCCGCTGCGCCGACCCAGCCGCGCCACGGCCACCGCCACGGCGAAGGCCATCGTAACGGCGAGCGCGGCCGAGACCAGCGCGACGACCGCCGACCGCCCCGCCGCAGCCCACACCGCCCCCGGCAGGTCCAAGAGACCCGGCGCGCCGCGCAGCACGACAGACAGGAGTGGCGCCAGTAGAAACAGGGCGCCGAGGCCGATCCAGACCGCATCGACCCGGCGCGCCATGGGGGCGTCGGCGTCCCAGCGGGCGACCACGCGGCCCAGCCCCGCCCCCATCCCGTCGGGCACCGCCGCGCCCAGCGCCGCAAGGGCCACCGCCCCGGTCAGGGCGATCTGCACCAGCGCCAACAGCGCCGCGCGGCCCAGGTCGAACTCGAACCGCACGGCCTGATAGATCGCCAGCTCCACCGTCGTCGCGCGGGGCCCGCCGCCCAGGGTCAGCGCCACCGCGAAACTCGTGGTGCAGATCAGGAACACGACGAGGAGCGCGCCGGGCACGACGCTGCGCAGCATTGGCCGCTCCAGCACCCGCGCCACGTCCCCGGGGCCGAACCCCAGCGAGGCGGCCAGCCGGAACCGCTCGGCCGGGATCGCCTGCCATCCATGGAGGATCAACCGCACCGCCAGCGGCAGGTTGAAGAACACGTGGGCCAGGACGACGCCGTGCAGCCCGTAGATCGACAGGGGCGGCAGCCCCACCGCCTGCAATCCGGCGCTGACCCACCCGGACCGTCCGAACACGGCGAGGAGGCCGAGGACCGCCACGATCACCGGCAGGATGAACGGCGCCCCGAGGAGGGTGATCAGGAGCCCCCGCCCGGCAAAGCGGCGCCGGGCCAGCGCCCGCGCCACCGGGATCGCCAGCCCGACGCTCAACGCTGCCGACAGCCCCGCCTGCACGACGGTAAAGCGGAGCGCCGCCCAGTCCGCCGGACCCAGACGCCCGCGCCCCGCCTCCGCCAGCACCGCGACCGCGGTGCCGAGGATCAGCGCGCCGACCAGACCGGCGGCGCCGATCCCGGCGAGCGTCAGCGGCTGAGCGCGCCGAGCCATGTGTCGAGCGCCTGCGCCTTGATCTCCGGCACCTGGCCCGCGGGATAGAGCAACGCCCGCTCGGGCGCGATCAGCGTCTCGAAGCCCTCCGGCAGGCCACCCTCGGGCGTCACCGCGGGATACATCCAGTTGGTGGTGGGCAGCACGCTCTGCACCGGATCGGTGGCCAGGAACCGCAGGAACGACTGGGCCAGCGGCAGGTTCGGGGACGAGGCGACGGCACCCGCGACCTCGATCTGCATGTAGTGCCCCTCGGCGAAGGGCGCCGCGCGCTTGCTGTCGTCGCCCTCGGCGATCAGGTGGTAGGCGGGCGAGGTGGTATAGCTCAGCACCATGTCCGCCTCGCCGTCGAGGAACAGGCCATAGGCCTCGGACCAGCCCTTGGTCACGGTGACGACGTTGTCGGCCAGTTCGGCCCAGATCTCCGGCGCCGCCTCGCCATAAGCGGCCTCGACCCACAGCAAGAGCCCCAGACCCGGGGTCGAGCTGCGGGGATCCTGGATCAGGATGCTGGCGTCGCTGGAGGCCAGGTCGCGGAAATCGCCGGGCGGGTCGAACGCCGCCTCGTGGACGAAGGCGAAGTAGCCCCAGTCGTAGGGCACGAACATATCGTCCTCCCAGACGACAGGCAGATCCCAGGCCACATCCAGCACCTCGTGCTGCGCGAAGAGGCCGGTGGCCGCCGCCTCGGCCGTCAGGTTGGTGTCGAGGCCCAGCACCACGTCCGCGCGGGTTCGCTCGCCTTCGAGCCGGACGCGCGCCAGCAGCGCCGCGCCGTCGCCCACGCCGACGAAATTCAGGTCGCAGGCGCAGACCGCCTCGAACGCCTCCTCCACCGCGGGGCCGGGGCCCCACTCGCTGACGAAGCTGTCGTAGGTGTAGACGGTGAGGGTCTGGGCCTCCTCCTCCGCCGCCAGGGCAGGCAGCGCGAAACAGGGGGCACAGGCCAGCGCAATCAGGGGAAATCGCATATCGCATCCTCCATTGGCCGGACGGGGTTCGGGTGAAGGATGACGTCCACCTTCCCTCCGCCGGTTCTAACCGGGTCAGGTTCGACGGGTTCGCAGGCCACTGCCCGCATCTCAGCCTCTACCGAGGCACCCCGAGGTGGGTTGGGATCTAGCCCGCCCTCCGTCCCGCCGCAAGGGCGGCATTGCGCCTCGCCGCGCCGCCGCTAGGATCGGCGCCGATGAGCCAGGTTCAGATCCGTCCCGCCGACCCTGGCGATGCGCCGTTGCTGGCCGATCTGCTGGACCGGGCCTTCGGCCCTTATGCCGATCTGCCGGGCCTGCCTGACATGGCCGAGGACTTGGACCGCGACATCGCCCGCGGCCGCGCCCTGGTCGCCGACCGCGATGGCGCGCGCGCCGGTCTGGCGGTGCTGGCCTGCCACGGGGCGACGGCGCATCTGATGGTCCTGGCCGTCGATCCCGCCCGCGGCGGACACGGCATCGGCAGCGCCCTCGTCGCCGCCTGCGAGACGCGCGCCACCGCCGCCGGGTGCAGGCGGATGGACCTCGCCACCCATGCCGGGATGCCCGACGCCCTGCGCTTTTACACCCGGCGCGGCTGGCGCGTGATCGAGCGCACGGGGCTCAAGACGATCCTGTCGAAACCCCTCGGCCCCCTTTCCACCGCGGACGGCGGAGCCTAGAACGCCCCGGCAGCAGCGGAGACGCCCATGAGCCTCAACACCTTCGGCCACCTCTTCCGCGTGACGACGTGGGGCGAGAGCCACGGTCCCGCCCTGGGCGCCACGGTGGACGGCTGCCCGCCCGGCATCGCCGTCTCCGAGGACGACCTCCAGGTCTGGCTGGACCGGCGCAAACCGGGGCAGAACCGCTATACCACTCAGCGGCGCGAGCCCGATGCGGTGCAGATCCTGTCGGGCGTGTTCGAGGGGCGGAGCACCGGCACGCCGATCCAGCTGACGATCCAGAACGCCGATCAGCGGTCCAAGGACTATGGCGACATCGCCGACAAGTTCCGCCCCGGCCACGCCGACATCACCTATTGGCAGAAATACGGCCACCGCGACTATCGCGGCGGCGGACGGTCCTCGGCGCGCGAGACGGCGGCGCGGGTGGCCGCCGGCGGCGTGGCGCGCGCGGCTCTGGCGGCGCTGGTGCCGGGGCTGACGATCACCGGCTACATGGTGCAGATGGGGCCGCACCGGATCGACCGCGCGCGGTTCGACTGGGACGAGATCGGGCGCAACCCGTTCTGGACGCCCGATGCGCAGGCGGCCGAGGACTGGGCCGCGACGCTCGACGCGCTGCGCAAGGACGGCAATTCGGTCGGCGCGATGATCGAGGTGACGGCGCGGGGGGTGCCCGCGGGCCTGGGCGCGCCGGTCTATGGCAAGCTCGACACCGACCTGGCCGCGGCGATGATGTCGATCAACGCGGTCAAGGGGGTGGAGATCGGCGAGGGCATGGCGGCGGCGGCCCTGACCGGCACGGACAACGCCGACGAGATCGCCATGGGCCCCGACGGGCCGGTCTACGCCTCGAACCACGCCGGCGGCATCCTGGGCGGGATCTCCACCGGGCAGGACGTGGTGGTGCGTTTCGCCGTCAAGCCGACGTCGTCGATCCTGACGCCGCGGCGCACGATCACCCGGACCGGCGGAGAGACCGAGATCGTGACCAAGGGGCGCCACGACCCCTGCGTCGGCATCCGAGCGGTGCCGGTGGCCGAGGCGATGGCGGCCTGCGTGATCCTCGACCACCTCCTGCTCGACCGCGGCCAGACCGGCGGCCAGCGCGGACGGATCGGGTAGGGGGCAAGGGCTTTCGAAAGCCCTTGGCCCAAGGCGCTTCCAAGCGCCTTGGCCCCCGGCCCCCGGCGGCCGCGCCTATCTCCGTACCTTGGACACCTGCACGGCCAGGATGCCGGCGGCGATGATTGCCACGCCCAGCCAGTCGAGCGGCCCCAGCGCCTCGCCCAGGATCAGCGCGGCGATGGCGACCCCGAGGAACGGGTTGAGGAAGTGGAACGTCGCCGCCCGCACCGCCCCGATGCGGCGGACCAGCACGAACCACACGAAGGTCGCCGCCAGCCCCGGGATCAGCGTCGTGTAGGCGAAGGCGGCGATCAGGCGCCAGGACCAGCGCACCTCCCACGTCTCCAGCGCCAGCGCCGCGGCCGCCAGCACCGCCGCGCCGATCAACATTTGATAGCCCACGACCATCAGAACGTTGCCCCCCGACGACGCCCCGCGCACCGACAGGGTGGCAAAGGTCAGCGCCAACACCCCGATCCCGCAGAGCGACAGACCATAGAGGTCCACCCCGCCCGACAGCCGCGTGCCCATGATCACCGCCACGCCCGCGACGCCCGCCACGAGCCCCGCGATCCCCAACGCCCGGATGCGCTCGCCGAACAGCGCCGCGCCCGCGAACGCCACGAGGAGCGGCATGGTCGAGGCGACGATGGCCGCCAGCCCCGCCTCCACCGTCTGCATCGCGACGAAGTTGAGCCCGAGATAGAGCGCGTTCTGGCACACGCCGAACACGACGGTGGCCCGCGCCTGCGCGCGCGTCAGCCGCCAGTCCTGCCCGACCGCCGCCGCGATCGCCACCGCCAGCGCCCCGGACAGGACGAAGCGGATGGCCAGCGCGCTGAGCGGCGGCGCGTCCGCGACGATGATCCGGGCCGACGTAAACGCCGACGACCACATGACCGCAAAGGCCAGTCCCATCGCCATCGCGCGCACATCCATGGCCCGTCCTTCCGCCGCCCGGACCCCGGCTAGCACCCCTGCGGCGCAGATGATAGACAACGATCCAGCGGAGCGGTTCCGCAAAGGACTGGTAACGATGCAGGCGCTCCTCGACACCGCCAGCTACATGCCGCACGGATACTGCATGATCTGGCAGCCGTGGCTGGTGGTGCTCACGGCTGGCTCGGATTTTTTGATTTTTCTCGCGTATATGGCCATCCCCGTGGCGTTGCTCCAGGTGCTGCGGCGACGGCCCGACGTGCGGTATCGCGGGATCATCGGGCTCTTTGCCGCGTTCATTCTGCTGTGCGGCCTGACCCACGCCATCGCCATGCTGACGCTGTGGGTGCCGATCTACCCGATCCACGCCGTGGTCAAGTTCCTCACCGCCGCCGTGTCGCTGACGACGGCGGCGGTGCTGTTTCAACTGGCCCCCGCCCTGGTGCGGATCCCCAGCCCCTCGCAACTGGAGAGCGCCAACCGCAAGCTCGCCGCCGAGATCCGGGCCCACGAGGAGACGCTGCGCCTCCTCCGCGCCGCCAAGGACGGGCTGGAGGAAGAGATCGAGGAGCGCACCGCGGACCTCAAGGCCAGCAACGAGCGGCTGGAGGTGCTGACGCGGGAGGCCGTCCACCGCTCCAAGAACGTGCTCGCGGTGGTCACCTCACTGGCGCGGCAGACCGCGCGCGGCGCCGAGGACCTGGGCGGGTTCCTCGACGCCTTCCAAGGACGGCTCGACGCCCTGTCGAACGCCATCGCCACGGTATCGTCGAGCAGCGACCGCCACAGCGCGCCGCTGGAGCGGATCGCCCGGCACCAGCTCAGCCCGGTCATCTCCGCCTATCCCGACAGGATCGCCATCGACGGGCCGGACGTGCGGATCATCGCCGAGGCCGCGCAGCAGATCACCCTCGCCCTGCACGAGTTGGCGACCAACGCCGTGAAATACGGGGCGCTGTCGCAGGTCGACGGCGACGTTCGGCTGTCTTGGGACTTGGTCGAGGACGATGGGCCGGGTCTGCGGCTGACATGGGAGGAGACCGGCGGCGCGATCCGCAGCGAAAGCGATGCGCGCGTCGGCTTCGGCACGACGCTTTTGACCCGGGCGGTGCCGGCGATGTTGCAGGGGCGGGCCGAGCGCAGTTTCTCCCCCGACGGGATGAGCTATGTGATGACCGTCCCGCTGTCGGCGATCAGCGGCAAGGACGAGAGCTTGGAGGCCGACGAGTTCAGCGAGGCGATCCCCGTCTGAGGCTCATTCCGGGTCGACCGACCCGCGCAGGGCCTTGATCCGCCCGCGCGTTTTCTTGGCGTCGACGCGCCGCCGCTGACTGGCGCGGGTAGGCTTGGTCGGGATACGCCGTTTCGGCCGCTCGGTCGCGGCGCGCACCAGATCGGCCAGACGCTCGCGCGCGATCTCGCGGTTGCGGGCCTGGCTGCGGGTGTCGCTGACCTGGATCACCACGGCACCCTCGGTGGTCCATCGGCGGCCCGCCAAACGCTTCAACCGCGCCTTGACCGCTGCGGGGAGGTTCGGGGACCGCGCCGCTTCGAACCGCAGTGCCACCGCCGTCGCCACCTTGTTCACGTTCTGCCCGCCGGGACCCCCCGATTGGACGAAGTGCTCGGTGATCTCCCAATCCTCCAGCGCGATCTGATCGGTGATCCTCAGCATGGGTCTCGACGGTCCGATAGGAAACGGGGCCGCCGAAGTCCGACGGCCCCGCGAATGTTTCGGAGGTGGGCCCGGTTAGAGCGCGGTGCCCAATCAGCGGTGTTCTGCCCTCGGGACTGCCCTCAGGCGACGGCCCCCCTGACTGTTCCGACCTCACCCTCCTGCATCATTCTAGACACTGGACCACCTCCTTTCGTTATGTTGCCGATACCGCGGAAGGTGGCACAGATCTCGCGGTTGTCAAAGCAAATCACGCAACACTTGGACGCAATTGCCGGACGATCAGGCGGAAGGGCACCAGGGCGATCAGGGCCAGCGCCAGCTTGACCCCCCAGTCGGCGACCGCCAGGCTGACCCAGAGCGGCACCACCGGGCCCACGCCGAGGAGCGGCAGGGTCTCGTTCGCCCAGGACACGTCGTTGCCGGGTTCGAGGAACGCCAGGGTCGCGCTGAATGCGATCGAGAAAAACAGCGCGGTGTCGAGGGCCGAGCCGATCAGCGTCGACACCAGCGGCGCCCGCCACCAGGTGCCGTACCGGAGCCGATCGAAGATCGCCACGTCCAAGAGCTGCGCGGTGAGGAAGGCCAGGCCCGATCCCAGCGCGATGCGCCAGGTGACCAGTGGCCCGAACTCGCCCGAGATTTGCGTGCCGATCAGCGAGCAGGCGACGCCGGTGGCAAAGCCTGCCAGCACCACGCGCCGGGCCGCCGCGGGCCCGTAGACGCGGTTCATCACGTCGGTGACGAGGAACGCCAGGGGATAGGTCAACGCGCCCCAGGTCAGCCACTGGCCAAAGAGGAACTGCACGAGGATGTTGGAGGCCACGACGATGGCGGCCATGGCGAGGATGCCGGGGAGATAGCGGGTCATGAAACGGGTCCGTTTTGACAAGGTGGCCGGAGACTTGGCCCCGCATCGCGCGGGACGGGGGCTCATAGCCCGCCGTCGCGCCGGCGGCAAGTCACTCGACCACGGCGTAGTCCACGAACTCGGTCTTCTGGAAGAACTTGAAGTTGTCGTCGGCGATCAGGGTCAGCCGGATGCGCGCCCCGTCGTGCCACACGGCGACACCTTCGAGGTTGTCGTGCATCCCGGCGCGGGTGGTCACCAGCGTCTCCTCGCCCAGACCCGCCCCCGCAGAAAGGTCGAAGCGGCGGACGCGCGAGGTGAAGCCGAAGAGCCCCGCGAGGTGCCGTTCCAGCAGATAGAGCCGCCCATCGGGGCCGAAATCCGCGCCCACCGGCAGATACGGCCCGCGGCGCGGGATCTCGAAGGCGCGGGTCCAGCGCTCGCCGTCCAACCGCCAGACAGGGAACGGACGGGATTGCCGCCCCGACCGTTCGGGCAGGACAAAGAGCGTGCCGTCCGCGTCCGCGGCCAGCGCCTCCAGCCCCGAGTTTTTCTGGAGGTCGGCCCAGGCGTCGTCCTTCGGCAGATCTCCCAGGAACGTGCCGTCGCGGTCGTAGCGCGCCAACCGGTGCCGACCCTCGAAGCTGATCACCAGGGTGCCGTCGGCTGCGATGGCCAGCCCCTCGGAGTCCGCCCAGGCGCGGCCGAGGTAGCCGCCCCTGGGATCGCGGAGGAACGCGAAGGGGCCGGTCTCGACCCCCGCCACCGCGCCGTCCGGCCCGCGCAGCAGACGTCCCGTGGCCACCGCGGTGTCGTCGTTGATCGCGACGAAGTCGGTGCCGTTCGGCCCCAGCTCCAGCCCCGACCAGCCGCCGTGGTGTTCGGTGTCGGGATGGGTCCACTTGTAGCTGCCGAGATACGCCGCCTCGGCGCCCAGGGCGGCGCCCGCGGCCAGCAGCGCGGCCGCGGCGGTCAGAAACCGGATCATTCGCGGATCACTGGGCCAGAACGGCCTGGCAGGCGGCGGGCAGATCGGCCATGCGCAGCTCGCGCCGGGGTTGCGGCGGCGGCGCATTCGGATCGGGCGGCGGCGGGTTGAGGATGTTGTTCACCCATTGCTGCGCGTCGGCGCAGCCGTCTCCGGCCGGCGGCGGATCCTGGTCGATGCAGGTCGACGCGCCCGGCGGGCAGCTTAGCCGCACGTGCATGTGATAGTGGTGGCCGAACCATGGCCGCACCTTTCTGAGCCAGCGGCGGTCGCCGGTCTCGTCCTGGCACATCCGCACCTTGGCACCGGGGAAGATGAAGATGCGCGAGGTGCGCGGATCCTGCGCCGCGGCCTTGACCAACTCGTGCTGCGTTCGGCTCCACCGCTCGTTGACGAACGCGCCTTTCTGCCGGCGAAAGCTGACGGCCGAGAGGTTCTCGCGCTCGGCCCGGCTGAGATCGAGGCGGGTCGCGGGCATCAGCCAGATGTCGGCGTCGAGCCCGATCTGGTGGCTACGGTGCCCGGTCAGCATGGGCCCCCCGCGCGGCTGACTCATGTCGCCCACATAGATGCCCCTGGTGCCCGGCTGCGCCGCCACCTTGCGCGACAGCTTCTGCACCATGTCGATCAGCTCGGGGTGGCCCCAGTTGCGGTTGCGGCTCAGGCGCATGGCCTGCCAGGTGGGCCCGGTTTCGGCCAGGGCGACGCCGCCGGCCAGGCACCCCTTGGCATAGCCGCCGAAGGGCTGCGCCGGCAGAGCGGCGGGCAGCCCCGCGGCCCCGAACAGCTCTTTGGCCAGGCCGCTGCGCGTCACCTCCACGCCGGCGAGCTGCGGCACGGGGAGGGAGGCGGTCGAGGTGACTTCGCGGCCGCCACAGGCCGCCACGAGGGTCAGCGCCAACGCGCCGATGAGTGCCGGGAATTTCATGCTGCTCGATCTCCGTCGGGTTTGACCCATAGTAGCAGAAACAGCCCCACTGCGAAAAGCACGATCAGGGGAGAGATGCCCCAGTGCTGACTGCCGGTCGCCGCAGTGGCGATACCGATGCTCAAGGGCGCGATGAACGACGTCGCCTTTCCCGATAGCGCGTAGAGGCCAAAGCCCTCGGTCATCCGCTCGGTATCGCCCTGGCGCACCATCATCGTGCGGCTGGCCGATTGCAGCGCGCCGCCCGCCGCGCCGATCCCCGCGCCGATCAGCATGAACGCGATATCCGGCAGGCTGGATCCGGCCTCCTGCGGGATGCCGAACACCGCCTCGCGGCTGACGAACATGGCCGCCAGCACGATCCCGGTGAGTGCCACGCAGCACACCACGATCACCGGCTTCGGCCCGTAGGCCGAGTCGGCGCGCCCGCCGAGCCACGCAAAGACGGCGCCGGTGATCACGGCCAGGATGCCGAAGGTCCCGGTCTGCACCACCGACCAATCGAGCACCCCGGCCGCGAATATCGCGCCCAGCGCGTAGGTGCCGTTGAGCCCGTCGCGATAGAACATCGACGCGCCGAGGAAGGCAAAGCGCGACGGCGTCCGCGGCAACCGCCGGACCGTGCCCCAGAGCTCGGCCATCGCCCGGCGGACGGTGCCGGCGGTGACGCGCCCCGTGGGGCGAGGATCGCGCACCCACAAAAAGAACGGGATCATGAACACCGCGAACCACACCGCGGTGAGCGGCCCGACGAACCGCGTGCCTTCGCGCAGCGCGGGGTCCAGGCCGAGGGCCGGCGCGATGCCCATGAGCGTCAGCCCAGTCTCTGCATTCTCGGCAAAGAACAGCAGCATGATCACCAGCGCGAACAGACCGCCGACATAGCCGAACGCCCAGCCGTTGCCCGAGATCCGCCCGATCTCTTCGCGCGGGCCGAGGTCCGGCAGCATCGCGTTGGTAAAGATGGTCGCGAACTCCATCCCGATCAGCCCGATGGCGAAGCTGAGGAGGATCAGCGTCAGGCTGAAGTTGCCGGGCACCGCCCACCACAATCCGGCGGCCCCGGCCACGTAGAGCGCCGAGAACGCCCAGATCCAGCGCATGCGGCTGCCCGACTGGTCGGCGATGGCGCCGAGGACGGGGGCCAGGAGCGCGATGACGATCCCGGCGGCCGCGATGCCGAACCCCCAGACCGCCTGCGCCTCGGTGCCGTCGCCCAGCAAGTCCTTGACATACGGGCCGAAGATGAAGGTCAGGAGCAGCGTGTTATAGGGCTGCGACGCCCAGTCGAAGAAGAACCAGCCCCAGATCCGCTTGCTCGTCGAGGATGCCGCCATGTCTGTGCCCGCCGTCCCGCCCCGGCCGGACTAGAACAGGTGGCCGTCTCCGGCGCAACGACATAGAGTGGCACACAACCACAGGGAGAGTGCCATGACCCCCTCGATCCGTGCTGCGGCGTCGGCGGACGTCCGGTCCATCGCAGACCTGGCCCTGGCCGCCGCCCGGCGGCGCGCCGCCGCGGATCCGGCGCTTTGGCCCGTGGCCACCGACGCGGAAACGCAGGTGCACCGCGCGCTCCACACCGCGCTCGACACGCCCGAGGCGCCGGTGCGACAGCGCTGGCTGGTGGCCCATATCGGCTCGCGGATCGTGGGCGCGGGCCATGGCCTGCACCTGCCGGTGCCGCCGATCTACGCTGGGCGCTGGGGGATGCCGGGTCTGATCATGCCCGACACGGTCGTCGCGGACACCGCCCCGGACGGCGTCGCCGAGGGGCTCGCCGCCGCCGCTGAGGACGCCCTGGCCGCGGGCGGCGCCCGTATCCTCCTGGCCGCGGCGATCCTGCCCGACACGTGGACCGCCGCTCTGACCGCCCGCGGCTACGCGCCCCTAACCCTGTATCCGGCCAAGTCCGGGCTGGGTGGCGAGATGCCCGACGGCGTGCGCCTGGCGGCCGAGGACGACCTGCCCGCCATCGCCGCCCTGAGTGGCGAGAGCCGCGCGGTGCTCCACCGCCTCGATCCGTTCTGGGAGCCGCATCCCCAGGCCGGTCCGCGTTTCGCCGCCTGGATGACCAAGACCCTGGCGTTGCCCGACCGGATCCTCCTGGTCTCGGAGGGCGCGGACGGCGTCGACGGCTATGCCGTCGCCCAGCCCGCGACACCGCTGCATGTGCCCCCGGGCCACGAAATCGGCGGCCTGGGCATCGTCGACGACTTTCACCACTCCGGCCTGGCCGATCCCGACGGGCGGCCATCCAAAGGCGCCGCCCGCCTTCTCGCCGGGATCGAGGCCGCGTTCGGCCACCTGGGGCGCCGGACCGCGCTCGCCGTCTGCCCCGCCGCCTGGGCGTCCAAGGCCGACCTCCTGCGCGGGGCAGGGTGGCAGGGCGGCCAGGTCTGGCACATCCGCCGCCCGGTCTGAGCCGCCTGCCGAGAGACGAGGGCAGCGCCGCCCCCTTGGGGGCGCGGTCGGCGGCGCGCCCCAGCTCCAAAAGCGCCCACGTCGCGGTGGCGGACCCGTCCTCGCCAGAAGCAGCGCCCCCGGGGGCGCGCCCGCCCTGCGCTGCTCGCTACGTCCGTGCAGGCGGCCAGGGACGCTGCGCCTCGGCGTCGGTCCAGGCGACGACCCAGTCGGGCAGTGCGGGGCTCTCGGCGGGGTGGCCCATCGCGGCAGCGGCCTCCTGCGGCGGCACCAGTCCGTCTCGCCCCGTCACCGCGTTGCGGAACAGCGCGTGCGACGTGCACTCGTCACCCCGCCACATCGCCTGTTCGAGATACATGAACCGCGCGTCCCAGCCGAGGATCCGCGTCCGCATCTCGATCCGGTCGAACACCCGCACCCGGCGGCGATAGCGCACCGACGATCCCGCGATGGTCCCCGCCCAGCGCTGCGCCTTCATCACCCCGATGGCGCCGATCCTCTGGAACAGCACCATGCGGCCGAGATCGTAGAGGGTCAGCGTCCGCCCGTTGTTCAGCTCCATCCAGATGTCGATGTCGTGCGGCCAAATCAGATGGCGGGCGACATGGGTATCGAACAGACCCAGGCGCGGCGCCGAGCGGTGAACGGCCAGTTCCTTGGCCATGCGCAGAACGGGATACATGGGCGGTCTCCTTTGCGCCCCACCTGGGCGCCCCGGCCCGGAGGGTCAAAGACGACGTCGCGTCCCTTGCGGCGCTGCCGAACGCCGACTAGGTGTCGTCGGACACACCCCGACCACGGACCCGCCGATGACCTCGCTGTTTCAAATCCTGATGCTGATCCTCGACGTGGTCTGGTTCATCATGATCGCCCATATCGTGATGTCCTGGCTGATCAATTTTCAGGTCCTGAACCTGCGCCAGCAATTGGTGGCGCAGATCTGGTATGGGCTGAACCGGCTGCTCGAACCGCTCTATGCCCCGATCCGCCGGGTGCTGCCCGCCATGGGCGGCCTGGACCTCGCGCCCCTGGTGGCGCTGATCGGCGTCTACGCGCTGCGGATCATCCTGATGAACAACGCCGCCGCCTTCTACTGATCCGGGGGCAGGTAGCGGTCGAGTACCGCCGCCGTCATGTCCGCCACGACGGCGCGCGCCGCCTCCGGCGTCACCTGCACCACGTCGCGCAGCGCAACGGCCGCCTCGATCCCCGTCACCGCGGCCAGCGCCCGGACCAGGGCCACCCGCTGGGGGGGAGAGAGGCCATGCTCCGGGTCCTCGGCCAGCGCCCGCTCCAGCATCGCGATGCGACGGGCCCCGCGGGGATAGGGGCGGACCGCACCGCCCTCGACCGAGACGTCGAGCGCGCGCGCCAGGAACCTGCGGAACTGCGCCTCGTGCTCCAGCGCAAGGTCGAAGAAGTAGAGCGTGACGGCCATGAGAGCGCCGCGTAGGCCGCGGCCCCCGCCGACGATCTCCTCGTAACTCAGGACTTCATGGTCGAGGCCCGCCTCCAGGGCCAGGGCGGCAGGATCGCTGAAATAGCGATAGGCGGTGGCCTTCGACATGCCGGCACGACGGGCGGCACCGGCCACGGTGACCTCCGCACCCTCCGCCAACAACGCGCGCGCCGCCGCAAGCAGCGCCTCGCGGGTGCGCGCCTTTTGCGCGGTGCGTTCACGATCCCCAGGCATTCCATCCTTCCTGATACACTTGTCTCTTTACGAGACTATAGTATCATGAAATCCGACTCAACCCGCGCAAGGAGCACTGTCATGACCGTCCACCGCCGCTACGAGGTCCTGGGGATCCTGATGACGTTCCACGCTTTTCCGCGCGACGTCATGGACAAATATTGCCTGGTCGAATGCGTGGTGCCGCCTGGCCGCGGCGCGCCCCCGAACCACCACGCGGGCGAGACCGAGGCGTTCTACGTGCTCGACGGGATCGTGGAGTTCACCATCGACGGCCAGACGCGCAGCCACGGGGCCGGCGCCCATGTGGCGATCCCCGACGGGGCCGTCCACGCCTTCACCGCGGTCGGAGAGCGGCCCGCGCGGATCCTGATCCTCAATGCGCCAGGCCATATGCACGAGGCGTTCTTCACCTCCGTCGGCACGCCCGTCGCCGACGACAGGACCGTGCCGCAGCCCCCCGACGGCCCGCCCGACGTCGCCCATGTGGTCGCCGTCGCCGAGCGGTCGGGGATGACGATCCTGCCGCCGCCCGCCTGACCCCCGGCCCTTGTCCACCGAATCTTAATGTGGGACTCTCACGCTCACGAGCAGGTCGAACGGACATTCAGGGGCAGCCATGGCCGACGCGCACGCGCTTCTCGCCACCGTCTTCGGATTCTCCGAGTTCCGGGCGGGGCAGGAAGAGATCGTGGAGGCGGTCGTCGCGGGCCAGCCGGTGCTGGCGATCATGCCCACTGGCGGGGGCAAGTCGCTGTGCTATCAGCTCCCCGCGCTGTGCCGCGACGGGCTGACGGTGGTGATTTCGCCCCTGATCGCCCTGATGCGCGACCAGGTGCGGGGGTTGCAGGCGGCGGGCGTCGCGGCGGGCGCGCTGACCTCGGGCAATACGGCGGACGAGACGGACGCCGTCCACGCCGCCATCGACGACGGCACGCTCAAGCTCCTCTACATCGCGCCCGAGCGGCTCGCCGCGGGCGGGACAGAGCGGCTCTTGCGCCGGGCGGGCGTGGGCCTGATCGCAGTGGACGAGGCCCACTGCGTCAGCCAGTGGGGCCACGATTTCCGCCCCGATTATCTGCGGATCGGGGCGCTGCGCCGGGCGTTCGACGTGCCCCTCGCCGCCTTCACCGCCACCGCCGATGCCGAGACCCGGGACGAGATCGTCGCGCGGCTGTTCGATGGGGTGCCGCCGACGACCTTCCTGCACGGCTTCGACCGGCCGAACATCCATCTGGCCTTTGCCCCCAAGGACCAGCCGCGGCGCCAGATCCTGGCCTTCGCCGACGCCCGCAAGGGGCAGTCTGGCATCGTCTACTGCGCCACCCGCGCCAAGACCGAGAGCCTCGCCGCCGCCCTGTCCGAGGCCGGGCACACTGCCTGCGCCTACCATGGCGGCATGGAGGCCGAGGCGCGCCGCCATGTCGAGGCGCGGTTCGCGGTCGAAGACGGGCTGATCGTCTGCGCCACGGTCGCCTTTGGCATGGGAGTGGACAAGCCCGACATCCGATGGGTGGCCCATGCCGACCTGCCCAAGTCCATCGAGAGCTATTACCAGGAGATCGGGCGGGCAGGCCGTGACGGTGCGCCGGCCGAGACGCTGACGCTCTACGGCGCCGACGACATTCGCCTGCGCCGGGCGCAGATCGACGAGGGCGCCGCGCCCGACGACCGCAAGGCGGCGGATCACGGGCGACTGAACACGCTCCTGGGGCTGGCCGAGGCGTTGGGCTGCCGCCGCCGCCAGCTCCTGGCCTATTTCGGCGACACCCTGGGCGAGGATTGCGGCAACTGCGACCTGTGCGACCGTCCGGCCGACACCTTCGACGGGACCGAGCCGGTGAGAAAGGCGCTGTCGGCGGTCCTGCGCACCGAAGAATGGTTCGGCCAGGGCCACCTGATCGACATCCTGGTGGGCGCCGACACCGCAAAGATCCGGGCGCGAGGGCACGACCGGCTCCCGACCTACGGCTGCGGGCGCGACATGGACAAGAGGCAGTGGCAGGGTGTGTTCCGGCAGATGATGGGCCACGACCTGCTGCGCCCCGACCCGGCTCGGCACGGCGCGCTCAGAATGACCGAGCGGGCCCGCCCCGTCCTCCGCGGCGAAGAGACGGTGCGCCTGCGCCGCGACGCTGTGCGCGCGGCGGCGGCGCGGCCGGTCGCGCGGGCGCTGGTGTCGGACGAGGACGCGCCGCTGCTGTCGGCGCTAAAGGCCAAGCGGCGCGCGCTGGCCGAAGCGCAGGGCGTCCCGGCTTACATCGTCTTCACCGACCGCACGTTGATCGAAATGGCCGAGACCCGGCCGCGGACCCTGGACGACATGGCGCGGATCGGGGGGGTCGGCGCGACCAAGCTCGACCGCTACGGCGCGGCGTTTCTCGAAGTGGTGAACGGCGCCGCACCCGCGCCGATGCATCCCGCGCGGCGGGCGCTTGCGGGACGCGCCGCGGGCGAGGTCTACGACCGGCTGCACGACGCCCAGCGCGATCTGGCCCACGGGCCCGACGGGACGGGCAAGTTCCTGGGCGTCCCCACCGCAACCCTGCGCCAGATCGCCGAGCGACAGCCCGGGTCGCTGGAGGCACTGGCGGCTCTGCCCGGGATGGGCCCCGACAAGGCCGCCCGCTTCGGCCCCGCGTTCCTGGAAATCCTCGCAGAGGCTTGAGCCCCACCGCCCGCCGACCTAGGTGCCACCGCAACAGGAGGACGCCCATGCTGATCGTCATTTCACCCGCCAAGCGCCTGCGCTGGGACGTTCCCGTCGACGGCGCCACCCGCCCCGAATGGCAGCGCGAGGCCAACATCCTGGCCGGGCATGTGCGGCAACTGCCGCTGAAGGGGCTGAAGGCGCTGATGGACCTCAGCGACGACCTGGCGCGGCTGAACCGCGACCGTTTCCGCGACATGACGCCTGAGTCGACCGCCGAGAACAGCCGCCCCGCCGCCCTGTGCTTCGACGGCGACACCTATCAGGGGCTCGACGCAGGGTCGCTGGACGACGAAGCCATGAATTGGGCGCAAGAGCGGCTCAGAATCCTGTCGGGCCTCTACGGCCTCCTGCGTCCCCGCGACGCGATCCAGCCCTACCGGCTGGAGATGGGCAGCCGGCTCAAGACCCGGCGCGGTCGGTCGCTCTACGAGTTCTGGGGCAGCGTCCCGGCCGAGGCGCTCAGGCGGCAGGCCGAGACCTTGGGCACCGACGTGCTGCTCAACTGCGCCAGCCAGGAGTATTTCGGGGCGGTGGATCCGACCGCCCTGGGGCTGCGGGTGATCACGCCGCAGTTCCTGGAGGACAAACCAGGTGGACCGCGGATGGTCAGCTTTTTTGCCAAGAGGGCCCGCGGCGCCATGGCGCGGTTCGTCATCGACCGGCGGTTGACCGACCCTGCGGGCCTCAGCGACTTCGACCTGGGCGGCTACCGTTACGACGCCGCACGCTCCGAGCCCGACCGCCCCGTCTTCGTCCGCGCAGCCGAGGCGGGCGAGGCGGCCGACGCGGGGGACGCCGCCGCCTGACCGCGCACGTCGTCCAGCGCCGCCAGGAGGACGGCCTTGGACACCGGTTTCGTCAGGTGACGGTCAAAGCCGTCTGCCCCCGCCGCCGACGGGGCGGAGTCGCGGGTATGGGCGGTCATCGCATAGATTCGTCGGCGGGGTCGGCCCGCGGCCCGGTCGGCGGCGCGGATCCGGCGGGTCGCATCGACCCCGTCCATGCCGGGCATGGCGATGTCCATCAGCGTGAGGTCGAATGCCGACCGCGCGGCGGCGGCCACCGCCTCGGCGCCGTCGGTGCACTGGGTCAGCTCGATCCCCGCGTCCGCCAGCATGCGTTTCAGCAACATCCGGTTCGTCGCGTTGTCGTCCACGGCAAGCACCCGCAGCCGCGGCAGCACCCGGTTGGGGGCCGCGTCGGGCGCGGCCGCGCGGGTGTCGGCGGCGATGCCGCGGCCACCGAGGATGTCGGCCAGTTGCGATTTGCGCACCGGGCTCGTCAGCACGGCGTCGAAACGTTGAGGCAGATCCGCGTGGTGGTGGGCCGGGCTGGGGCAGAGCGCGATCCGCACTGCACCGGGCCGCCCGCCCAGACGCCCCGTGGCCGCGGCAATGTCGTCGCCCATCACCTCCACATCGACGACCAGGGCGTCGACGGGCCCGGCCGCCTCGGCCGCGTCCAGATCGGGCGCGCGGATGACGGTCAGGCCGAGCTGCGCAAGCTGCTGTGACAGCACCTGGGTCAACAGACGCTCGGGCCCGACCACCAGGGCCTGCCGCATGTCGCCCTGGGGCCGCGGCGGGGCCGGCGCCGCCGGATCCTCGGCCAGGGGCAGCGCGACGCCGAAGCACGCCCCCTGCCCCGCCTCCGACTCGACCCAGATCTCGCCCCCCATCAGATGCGTCAACTGGCGCGAGATGGTGAGGCCCAGTCCGGTGCCTTCGCACGCGGCGGCGAGGCCGTCGTCGGCGATTTGCGCAAACTTGTCGAAGATCTCATCGAGACGCGCCGACGGGATGCCGATCCCCGTATCCTCCACCGTGATGTGCACGCGCGCGCGGCCATCCGCATCCGCCCCGCTGCCGATGACGCGGATCAGGACATGCCCCTCCTTGGTGAACTTGATGGCGTTGCCGACGAGGTTTGTCAGCACCTGCCGCACCCGTCCGGCGTCGCCCACAAAGCCGGTGGGCAGGAACATGTCGTAGTCCACCGCAAGCTCCAGCGCCTTGTCCCGCGCCAGCGGCAAGAGGAGCATGACCACCTCGTGCACGCACAGCTCCAGGTCGAAGGGCGCGGCCTCCAGCGCCAGCTTGTCCGCCTCCATCTTGGAGAAATCCAGGATGTCGTTGAGGGTCTTTAAGAGCGCCTTGCCCGAGGTGCGAATGGTCTCGACATAGAGCGCCTGCTCGGAATCCAGCGCGGTCTCGGCGAGGATGTCGGCGGTGCCGACGACCCCATACATCGGCGTGCGGATTTCGTGGCTCATGGTTGCGAGGAACGCGGACTTGGCGCGGTCGGCCACCTCGGCAGAGGCGGTGGCGCGGTCGAGCGCGCGCGCCTGACGGCGGAGCGCGGTGACATCGGTGCAGAGGCTCATGCGGCCGCCGTCCGGGGTCGGACGGTCCGTCATGCGCACCCAGCGGCCGTCGCCCAGTTCCTGCGCGCCGTCCCCGTCGGGCCCGACGCGGGCCGTCATGCGCTCCGTCAGCCACGCCTCTTCGCGCCCGCGGGCGTCAACGAACTCCCCCGCCGCGAGCCCCGCGCGCAGGATCTCCTCGCGCCGCGCGCCGGGCACGAGCGCAGGGGTGCTGCGCGGATGGAGGTCGCGGTAGCGGGCGTTGCACAGGACCAGCCGATCCCGGGCGTCGTAGAGCGCGACACCGTCCTCCAGCATCGCGATGGCGGCGCGGAGGCGGATCGTCTCGGTCGCGTCCCGGACGGTGGAGACGACGCGGCCGTCCGACAGCTTCCGGTCGGTCAGCCGCAGGATCCGCCCGTCCCACAGCCGCACCGTGCCGGGGCGGATGGGCGTGCCGTCCCACCGGGTCCGGGCGGCGCGCAGCCAGGCGTCGGGCGGGCCGAGCGGGGCCACGATCCCCTCCGCCAGCGCCACCGCGCAGAGGTCGCCATAGAAGATGCCGGGCCGCACCGCCGACAGTCCCTCGAACGGCGCCATCCAGGTGTCGTTGGCCTGGACCAGCCGATGCCGCGCGTCGAAGACCGCCGCGCCCTCTGGCAGCGCGTCGAGCATCTCTCGCACCGGCAGTCCGTCGACGGCGGCGGGCGCCGCCCCGGTGCGCGGGAGGCCGGGCAGGGAGAAATGCGTCATCGGAGGCGGCCTTTCGGACAGGGCGAGGTCACGGCCCAGGTATCGCCGCAAGTGGTGAACCGCCGGTAAACGCGCATCCGTCCACCGGCCTGGACAGAATCGCGGGGGCCGTGCCAGCATTGCCGCGGATTTCCAGAGACAAGAGGTTTGCGATGCGGCGGGTTCTGGCGATTGTCCTGTGGACGCTCCTGGCTGGATCGGCGGCGGCGGACGTCTATGTCGATGACCGGCGGCTGGTGGTAAGCCCCGACACCGACTTCTTCGGCAGCGACCTGCGCACGGTGTTCGACACCACGTTCGAGGCGTGCCGCGCCGCCTGTCTCGCCGACCCCGCGTGCAAGGCGCTGACCTTCAACGAACGCTCCAACGCCTGTTTCCCAAAAAGCGGCGTGGTCGACCGGCAGGGCTATGTCGGCGCGCTCTCGGCCGAGGTGCGCGAGACCGATCCCGGCGTTCTGGCCCGCGCCTCCCAGAGGGCGGCTGAGCTGTCGTTCCTGCGCATGGGCGACCTGGAGGCGGCGCGCGACGAGGCCCGCGCCATCGCGCTGCGCCACCCCTCGGGCGGGCGGTCGGCGGTCGAGCTGTTGCAGGCCGCCCGCAGCCAGCGCGCGGCGGGCAACGTGGCGGGCGCGCTGCGGTTGACCGGCGAGGCGCTGGCGCTGAGCGACGCGGCCGATCTCTGGACCGAGTACGCCCGCCTGTCCCTGGCGGTGCAGACCGACGACCGCGGCGCGCGGAACCGCTATCGTCAGCAGGCCCTGGCGGCGTCCGTCGCGGGCTACCTGCGCGCCTCGGGCGGACCGGTGCAGGCCGCCGCGCTGGACGTCATGGCGCAGGCGCTTGAGCGGCTCGACCGCGGGCGCGCGTCGATCCCCGCCCTCCGCCTGGCTCAGAGCGTCGCCCCGCGCGACGACATCGCCGCGGCGCTGGAGCGGGCGGTGGCGCGGTTCGGCTTTCGCATCGTCGGCCACGAGGTGGAAAGCGATGCGGCGGCGCCGCGCATCTGCGTCGAGTTCTCCGAGGACCTGGTCGAGGCGGGCGTCGACTATGCCCCCTTTGTCGGCACCGAGACCGCGGGGCTGAACGTCGCGGCGGAGGGGCGCAAGCTGTGCGTCGACGGGGTCGACCACGGCACCCGCTATCGCATCGCCTTCCGCGAGGGGCTGCCCGCGGCCTCGGGCGAGACGCTGGAGCACACCGTGCCGCTGACCCTCTACGTCCGCGACCGCAGCCCCGAAGTCCGCTTTCCCGGCCGCGGCTATGTCCTGCCCGCCGGAGGCGAGGTCGCGCTGCCCGTCGTCACCGTGAACCTGGACGAGGTGGACCTGGTGCTCCTGCGGGTCTCCGACCGCAACCTGATCCGTGCCATCCAGCAGGACATGTTCGGCCGCCCCGTGCCGCAATACCGCCAGAACGTCTTTGCCGACGAGATCGGACAGGAGATCTGGCGCGGCACCGGCGCGGTCGAGCTGGAACTGAACCGCGACGTCACCACCCGCCTGCCGCTGGAGCGCGAGACCGGCGACCTGACGCCCGGGGTCTACGCGCTTCAGGCCAACGTGCCGGGCGCCGACCCCTACGACAGCCCCGCCGCCACCCAGTGGTTCGTGGTCAGCGATCTGGGCATGACCACTCTGGCGGGCACCGATGGGCTGCACGGGTTCGTCCGGTCGCTCGACACCGCTGGGCCGATCGAGGGGGTCGAACTGACGCTCCTCAGCCGCGTCAACGCGGTGCTGGGCACCGCTGTCACCGACGCCGCCGGGCACGCCGTCTTCGACCCCGGGCTGGCGCGGGGGACGGGCGGCGCCGCGCCCGCGCTGCTGCTGGCGGAGACCGAGGGCGACATGGCGTTCCTGCCGCTCACCGGGCCCGAGTTCGACCTCTCGGACCGCGGCGTCGAAGGGCGGGCGCCGGCCGGCCCCATCGACGCCTTCCTGACCACCGAGCGCGGGGTCTACCGCGCGGGCGAGACGGTGACGGCGACGGTCCTGATGCGCGACGCCCGGGCGCGCGCGCTGCCCGGCGTGCCGGTCACCGCGGTTCTCACCCGACCCGACGGGGTCGAGTGGAGCCGCACGACCTCCACCGACGACCTCGCAGGGGGGCACGTGTTCCGCCTGCCGACCAGCGCGGCGGCGCCGCGGGGCACCTGGCGGCTGGCGGTCTTTGCCGACGTGGACGCGCCGCCCTTGGCCAGCCAGGCGGTGCTGATCGAGGACTTCCTGCCCGAGCGCATCGACGCCGACCTCGCCCTGGCGGACGGCCCCCTGTCGCTGTCCGACCGGCCGCCGCTGACGGTCACCGCGCGCTATCTCTTCGGCGCGCCCGGCGCCGACCTGCCGGTGGAGGCCGAGGTGCGTGTCGCCGCCGCCGAGACCGTGGCGGGGTGGGAGGGCTATCGCTTCGGCCGCCACGACCGGCCGCTCGATGCGCAGGTCTCTTTTGCCGGGTCGGCCACCACCGATGCCCAGGGGCGCGCCGTCCTGGCGCTCGACCTACCTGACATGGCCACCGCAGACCGGCCCCTGACCGCCACCGTCACCGTGCGCGTGTCCGAAGGATCGGGCCGTCCCATCGAGCGGCAGATCGTCCGGCCGGTGGCGGCCGCGGTCCCCGCCATCGGCATTCGCCCCGAGTTCGACGGAACCCTGCCCGAAGGCGCCGAGGCGTCGTTCCTGGTCGCCGCCGTCGCGCCGGACGGCCAGGCGACGGCGATGCCCGTGCGCTGGACCCTCAACCGCATCGAGACCCGATATCAGTGGTTCAGCCTCTACGGAAACTGGGACTGGGAGCCGGTGACGACCCGCACCCGCATCGCCACCGGCGAGACGGCACTCGGCGCCGCGCCAGAACGGATCGCGGTGCCGGTGGACTGGGGCCGCTACGAGCTCAGGGTCGAGCCCGAGGGCGGCGGCGCGGCGGCGGCGTCGGTCGATTTCTCCGCCGGATGGTATGCCCCCGCCGACGCGGTGGCCACGCCCGACACGCTGGAGGTCTCGCTGGACGCCGAACGCTATGCGCCGGGCGACACCGCGACCCTGCGGATCGTGCCCCGCTACGCCGGCGAGGCGCTGGTGACGGTGGTGTCAGACCGTCTGATCGACATGAAGGCGGTGTCGGTGGGCGCGGGCGAAACCCTGGTCGAACTGCCGGTGACCGAAGATTGGGGCACCGGCGTCTACGTCGCCGCAACGGTCCTGCGCCCCTCGGGCGAGAGCGTCGAACCGGCGCGCGCCCTGGGCCTCGCCCATGCCGGGGTCGACCCCGGCGACCGCGCGCTTGAGGTCGCGTTCGTCGTGCCGGACGAGGCTGCGCCGCGGGGACCGCTGGAGGTCGCGCTGCGCGTCGACGGCGTGGCCGAGGGCGAAACAGCCTATGCGGTCATCGCGGCAGTGGACGTGGGCATCCTGACCCTCACGGGGTTCGACGGCCCTGACCCCGCCGCCCACTATTTCGGCCAGCGCAAGCTGGGGGTGGCATTTCGCGATCTTTACGGGCGGCTGATCGACGGCCGCTCGGGCGCCATGGGCGCGGTCCGCTCGGGCGGCGACGCCGGGGCGCAGATGCGGATGGACGGCGAGCCGCCGGAGGATCTGCTGGCGGTGGTCGAGGGCCCGGTCGAGGTCGGCGCGGACGGGCTGGCCCGGGTCCGGGTCGATCTGCCCGCGTTCAACGGCACGGTGCGGCTGATGGCCGTCGTCTGGTCGCCCTCGGGCGTGGGCGGGGCCGAGGCCGAGGTCCTGGTCCGCGACCCCATCGTCGCGCAGGTGACGCTGCCGCGGTTCCTGGCGCCGGGAGACACCTCCCGCGCGCTGATCGAGCTGACCCACGCCAGCGGACCTACCGGCGCGGTGGGGATCGAGCTGACCGGCGAGGGCGTGACCCTGGGCACGGTCGCGGTGCCGGGATCGGTCACGCTGGGCGACGGCGAAACCCGCCGCCTGACCGTGCCGATCACCGCCGGAGATCCGGGGCTCCACCGCGTGGCGCTGCGCCTGACGACGCCCGGCGGGGCGCGGTTGGAGCAGAGCCTGACCGTGCCGGTGCGCCTGAACGATCCCGAGGTCCATCGCACCAGCCGGTTCAACCTGGCCGCCGGGGACGCCTTTATCTTCGACGCCAACGTCTTCGACGGCTTCGTTGAGGGCAGCGGCGCCGCGACCCTCACCGCCGGGGCGCTGGCGCGATTCGACGTGCCGGGCCTCCTGGCCGCGCTCGACCTCTATCCCTACGGCTGCACCGAGCAGGTGACGAGCCAGGCGCTGCCGCTCCTCTACCTCTCCTCGGTCGCCCGGGCGATGGGACAGGACAGCGCCGCCGACATCGACGCGCGGCTGGACCAGGCGGTCGCCCGGATCCTGTCGAACCAGGCGCCAGGGGGCGGCTTCGGCCTCTGGGCGCCCGTGTCGGGGGACTTCTGGCTGGACGCCTACGTCACCGATTTCCTCAGCCGGGCGCGGTCCCAGGGGGTCGCCGTCCCCGATGTCGCGTTCCGTAGCGCGCTCGACAACCTGCGCAACCGAGTGAATTATGCCCCCGACTTCGACAACGGCGGCGAGGACATCGCCTATGCGCTGCACGTGCTGGCGCGCGAGGGCGCGGCGGCCATCGGCGATCTGCGCTACTATGCCGACGTGAAGGCCCAGGACTTCGCGACCCCCCTGGCGCTGGCACAACTGGGCGCGGCGCTGGCGGCCTATGGCGATCCGTCCCGCGCCGATGCCTTGTTCGTCGCGGCGGGCGCCCGGCTGGAGGCGGCCGAGCGGCCAGACCGGCCGGTCTGGCGCAGCGACTACGGCACGCCCCTGCGCGACCGGGCGGCGGTCCTGACCCTGGCGGTCGAGGCGGGCGCCGAGGTCCTGGACCGAGAGCGGCTGGCCTCGGCGGTTGCGCCGGTCCAGGGCGGCCCCCGCCGCTCGACCCAAGAGGCGGTGTGGACCCTGATGGCTGCCAACGCGCTGATCGGCACGGGCGGCGGCGGCGATCTGTCGGTCGACGGCAGCGTGCCCGACGGCCCGCTGATCCGGGTGCTGGAGGCCGACACGGCCACGGCCCCCGTGATCATCCGCAACGAGACCGACCGCGAGGCGACGCTGACCCTCACCGCCTTCGGCGTGCCCGAGGTGGCGCCGCCGGCGGGCGGCGAGGGCTATGCCATCGAGCGGCAGTACTTCTCGCTCGACGGTGCTCCGGCCGATCCCGACGGCGTCGCGGTGGGCACGCGCCTGGTCACCGTCCTGACGGTTCAGCCCTTCGCAGATGCCGAAGCGCGGCTGATGGTGGACGACCCGCTGCCCGCCGGGTTCGAGATCGACAATCCCAATCTGATCCGCGCGGGCGACGTGCGCACGCTCGACTGGCTCGACACCCTGGCCGAGGTGCGCACGGCCGAGTTCCGCGCCGATCGTTTCCTCGCCGCCGTCGACTGGCGCTCGGACCGGCCGTTCCGCGTCGCCTACATGGTCCGCGCGATCTCGCCGGGCAGCTATCGCCACCCGGCGGCCTCGGTAGAGGACATGTATCGACCGCGGTTCCGCGCCCATACCGCGACCGGGCGAATCGACGTGGTCGAGTGACATGCGCGCCCATCGCGCGATCCTCGGGGCGGCGGCGGCGCTGGCGCTGACCGCCGCCGCGCGGGACGCCGCCGACGACTGGATCGACGCCACACCCCTGCCCCCCTTGGCCGCCGAGACCTCGGCCGAGATGGTGGACCGCGACGGCACGCTCCTGCGCGCCTGGCCGGTGGCGGACGGGCTCTGGCGACTGCGGGTGACGCCCGAGGCGGTGGATCCCGGCTATCGCGCGATGCTGATCGCCTACGAAGACAAACGGTTCTGGCGCCACCCCGGCATCGACCCTCTCGCTGTGGCGCGGGCCGGGTGGCAGGCGGTGAAGGCTGGCCGCAGGGTATCCGGCGCCTCCACCTTGACGATGCAGGTGGCGCGGCTCTTGGAGGACGGCCCCACCGGCAGTTGGCGGGGCAAGCTGCGGCAGGTGCGGGTCGCGCTGGCGCTGGAGCGGCGGCTGTCCAAGACGGCGATCTTGGAGCTTTACCTGCAACACGCCCCCTTCGGCGGCAATCTCGAAGGCGCGGCGGCGGCCGCGTGGGCGTGGTTCGGCAAACCGGCGCGGCGCCTGACCCCGGCCGAGGCCGCGCTCCTCGTGGCGCTCCCGCAGTCGCCCACCGCCCGCCGCCCCGACCGCGATCCGGTGACGGCCCGCGCGGCACGGGACCGGGTGCTGGCCCGGGCCGTGGCCGCCGGCGTGCTCGACGCGGCCGAGGCGCGCGCGGCCGCGCGCAGCCCCGTGCCCACAGCCCGCCACGACTTCCCCGCCCTGGCCCCGCATCTGGGCGACCGGCTGCGCCGGGCCGACCCCGCCGCGGGGCGCCACGCCACCACGCTCGACGCCGGGGTGCAGGGGCGGATGGAGGCCCTGGCCGTCCGCGCGCTCCAGGGGCACGACCGGCACCTGTCGGTGGCGCTGATCGCCGCGGACCATCGCACGGGCGCGATCCTGGCCCAGGTCGGCTCGGCGCACTATGCCGCCGACGATCGCGCCGGCTTCGTGGACATGACCCGCGCGCTGCGCTCGCCCGGATCGACGCTCAAGCCGCTGATTTACGGGCTGGCCTTCGACAGCGGACTGGCGCACCCGGAGACGACGATCCTGGACCGGCCCACCGCCTTTGGCGCCTATGCGCCGCAGAACTTCGACGGCGGGTTCCGCGGGCCGGTGCGGCTGCGCGCCGCGCTCCAGACATCGCTGAATGTCCCGGCGGTGAAGCTGACCGAGGCGCTGGGGCCCGCCACGCTGATGGCGGCGCTGCGCCGGTCGGGGGCGCGGCCGGTATTGCCCGGCGGGAGGCCGGGGCTGGCCGTGGCGCTGGGCGGCGTGGGCGTCACGCTGCACGACCTGGTGCAGAGCTATGCCGCCCTGGCCCGGGGCGGCACCGCGGTGGCGCTCACGGCTACGCCCGCTCCCCCGGCCGAGGGCGCGCGGGTCCTTTCGCCCGAGGCGGCCTGGCACGTGGGCGACATCCTGGCGGGCGTCGCCCCGCCGCCCGGCGCGCCGCGGAACGGCCTGGCCTACAAGACCGGCACCTCCTATGGCCACCGCGACGCCTGGGCCGTGGGCTGGGACGGGCGGCATGTGGTGGGTGTCTGGCTGGGCCGCCCGGACGGCACGCCTGTGCCCGGGGCCTTCGGCGCCGATCTCGCCGCGCCACTGCTTTTCGACGCCTTCGCCAGGATCGTGCCGCAGACGGCGCCGCTGCCCCCGGCCCCGCCCGGCACGCTGACCGTCCAGGCAGCGGACCTACCCCAGCCCCTGCGCCGCTTCGGTGGCGACCCGGCGGACGGCGAGGTTCCGCGCCCCGACATCGCTTTCCCCCCCGACGGCGCGCGGCTGCATCTGGGCGGGGCGCCCTTGGTGGCCAAGGTCCGCGACGGGCGCCCGCCCTTCACCTGGCTGGTCAATGGGCGCCCGGCCGTCGTGGCGACAGGCGACCGCGAGGTTCCTCTGCCCGATCCAGGGGCGGGCTATGCGACCCTGTCGGTGGTCGATGCGGCGGGACGGGCGGCGCGGGCGACGGTCCGGCTGGACTGAATACACCCGCGGCGCCCCCGCGGGCTCAAGCCCGCTCGATGGCGAGGGCGATCCCCTGACCGCCGCCGATGCACATGGTGATGAGCGCCCGGCGGCCGCCCGTGCGCTCCAACTCGTAGAGCGCCTTGACCGTCAGGATCGCGCCAGTGGCGCCGACCGGGTGGCCCAGCGCGATGGCGCCGCCGTTGGGGTTCACCTTGGCGGGATCGAATCCCAGCGCCTTGGACACTGCCAGCGCCTGGGCCGCGAACGCCTCGTTCGACTCAATGACGTCGAAATCGCCGGCCGACAGACCCGTCCGCTCCATCAGCCGCTCGACCGCGGGGATTGGGCCGATGCCCATGACTTCGGGCCGCACCCCGGCCAGCGCATAGCCCAGCACCCGCGCCCGCGGGGTCAGGCCCGCCGCCGCATCGGCCCGCGCCAGGACCACCGCCGCCGCGCCGTCGTTAATGCCGCTCGCGTTGCCCGCGGTGACGGTGCCGTCCTTCTGGAACACCGTCTTGAGCGTCCCGAGTTTCTCCAGGCTGGTGGCCTTGGGGTGCTCGTCGGTATCGAACACGGTGTCGCCCCGGCGGCTCTTGAGCGTCACCGGCGCGATCTGCTCGGCGAAGCGGCCTTCGGCGATGGCGGTCGCCGCGCGCTCCTGGCTCTGCATCGCAAAGGCGTCCTGCTCATCGCGCGTGATCTCGTGCTCGGCCGCGACGTTCTCGGCCGTGACGCCCATGTGGCCGGTGCCGAAGGGGCAGTTGAGCGCGCCCAGCATCATGTCCATTGCCTGCGCGTCGCCCATCTTCTGACCCCAACGGGCAACGGGCAGGGCATAGGGCGCGCGGCTCATGCTCTCGGCCCCGCCGGCGAGGGCGAAGTCGGCGTCGCCCAGTGCGAGGCTCTGGATCGCGGAGACGATGGCCTGCGCGCCAGAGCCGCACAGGCGGTTGACGTTCATCGCCGGGACCGTGTCGGGAATGCCGGCCTGCATCGCGGCGACGCGGCTGAGATACATGTCCCGCGGCTCGGTGTTGATGACGTGGCCGAAGACCACCTGCCCCACCTTCTCCGGCGCCACCCCCGACCGCTCCAGCGCCGCCGTTGCGGCCGTCGTCGCCAGGTCGATGGGGGGCACACCTGCCAGAGAGCCCCCGAAGGTGCCAATTGCCGTGCGGGCGCCGCCCAGAATCACGATCTCGTCCATGTCGTCTCGTCCTCCTCCGTTCACGCGCCCGTGATACCGCGCCGGACGCCCGCGATCCACAAGTTTCTGCGCCGCAGCATCGCTGCGCGATCTACGACCCCGGCCGATACAGCGGCACGGTCGAAATCGACATCTTGGCCGACCCATCATACAGCTCGGCGGCATGGGCGAGGTAGATCAGCGTCTGGTTCTCCTCGTCGAAGATGCGCTTGACCCGCAACGATTTGAGGATGATCGACTGCCGCTCGCCAAAGACGTTCTCGCCGTCGCGGCTGCGGTCGATGTCGCCGATGACGATGGGCCCCGTCTGCCGGCAGGCGATGGACGCGTTCGAAGGATCCTCGAACCAGTTGCCCTTGCTCAGCCGGTCGATCAACCCGCGCTCGAAATAGGCGACGTGGCAGGTCACGCCCTCGACCTCCGGGTCCTTGATCGCCTCGATGACGATGTCGTTGCCAACCCAGTCGACGCCGACCTTGCCGACCTCGTCGGCGGCGAGGGCGGCGGGCAGGGCGAGCGCGGCGGCGAGCGCGATGGCGAGCGGTCTGAACATGGTGGTCCCTCCGATGGGTGGATGCAGACGGGGAACGCCGCGCCGCCCGGCCGCGTTCCGGCGCTGGCCTTTCCGCCCGCGCCGCGCCATCCTGACCGCACAGCCCGGAGACCGCCCATGCCAGACGCTTTTCTCGCCCACCTGACCGACACCCTTGCCGGGATCGAGGCCGACGGCCTGATGAAGCGCGAGCGCGCCATCGCCGGACCGCAGGGCGCGCATATCGACGTGGGCGGGCGGCAGGTGTTGAACCTCTGCGCCAACAACTACCTCGGTCTGGCCGACGACCCGCGGCTGGTCGACGCCGCCTGCCGCGCGATGCAGGACCACGGGTTCGGCATGGCCAGCGTGCGGTTCATCTGCGGAACGCAAGACCTGCACCGCGCCCTGGAGGAGCGGCTGGCGCAGTTCCTGGGCATGGACGATTCGATCCTCTTCGCCGCCTGCTTCGACGCCAATGGCGGGTTGTTCGAACCGCTGCTCGGCCCCGAGGACGCCATCGTGTCGGACGCGCTGAACCACGCCTCGATCATCGACGGCATCCGGTTGTGCAAGGCGCGGCGGTTCCGCTACGCCAACTCGGACATGGACGATCTGGAGGCCAGGCTGCGCGAGGCGCGCGACGGCGGCGCCCGGCACGTGATGATCGCCACGGACGGCGTGTTCTCCATGGACGGCTATCTGGCGCGGCTGCCCGAGATCCGCGCGCTGGCCGACCGCTACGACGCGATCCTGATGGTCGACGACTGCCACGCCACCGGCTTTATGGGCCCCAAGGGGGCGGGGGCGCCCGCGCATTTCGGGGTCCGCGCCGACATCCTGACCGGCACGCTGGGCAAGGCGCTGGGCGGCGCGCTGGGCGGCTATATCGCCGGGCCGCAGCCGGTGGTGGACCTGCTGCGCCAGCGGGCGCGGCCCTACCTGTTCTCCAACGCCCTGCCCCCTGCGATCACCGCCGCGGGCCTCGCCGCGCTCGATATCGTGGAGGCGGGGGACGACCTGCGAACGCGGCTGTTCGACAACACCGCCCACTGGCGCCAGGGGCTGGAGGCGGCGGGCTTCGACCTGCTGCCCGGAGAGCATCCCATCGTCCCGGTGATGACCCACGACGCCCGCCTGGCACAGGAGATGGCGGCGGCGCTGGACGCCGAGGGGGTCTATGTCGCCGGGTTCTTCTTTCCCGTGGTGCCCAAGGGGCAGGCCCGCATCCGCACCCAGATGAACGCCGCGCTGACCCGCGAGGACCTCGACCGCGGGCTGGAGGCTTTCGCCAGCGCGGGCCGCAAGGTGGGGGTCCTGTCGTGACCCGGTGCAATGCGGCGAGGGCGGCGCGCAGCGCATGTTGCCCGCGCCGCCCGGCCCGACGCCGGACAACATATCGAAGCGTTGACGACCCATGGCGGCAGCCATCCAGACCTTTGGTGTGCGAGGGAAGGGTGGCGCCCGACCCTGGGAGGGCGTTGCGCAGCGTATGTCGTGCGCGTGCGCCTCTGAGATCGCATGTCGCCTGTGCGGGGCAAGACATCGCCATGCGCCCTCCCGGGGGGAGGGTCGGGCGCCGCCCGGCGTGCCGCCGGGCGAAACGTTGGGGCATCTGTTCCGCCTCAACTCCGTCGGATCCTATGGCCTCGGCCCAGAGCCAGCAACTCGCCCCCCTTCGCCAAAGGACCGCCCCATGACCCGGCCCAACGAGATGCGCGCGCTGGCCAAGACTGAACCGGCCGAGGGGCTGGACATGATCCGCGCGCCGGTGCCCGAGATCAGCCACGACGACGTGCTCATCCGGATCAACAAGACCGGCATCTGCGGCACCGACATCCATATCTGGAACTGGGACGACTGGGCCCAGCGCACCGTCCCCGTCCCCCTCATCACCGGGCACGAGTTCGCGGGCGAGATCGTGGAGATGGGCCGCGACGTGGAAGGCCTGAGCCTCGGTCAGCGCTGTTCCGGCGAGGGGCACCTGATCGGCAAGACCTCGCGCCAGTCCCGCGCGGGCAAGTTCCACCTCGATCCCGAAACCCGCGGCATCGGCGTGAACGAACAGGGCGCGTTTGCCGAATACCTGCGCCTGCCCGCGTTCAACGTCGTCCCCCTGCCCGACAGCATCGACGACGAGATCGGGGCGATCCTCGATCCGCTGGGCAACGCCGTGCACACCGCGCTGAGCTTCGATCTGGTGGGCGAGGACGTGCTGGTGACGGGCGCCGGTCCCATCGGCATCATGGCTGCCGCCGTGGCCCGCCATGTGGGCGCGCGGCATGTGGTCATCACCGACGTCAACGCCGACCGCCTGGCCCTGGCCGCGCGCGTCGCCGACGTCGTGCCGGTAAACGTGGCCGAAGAGGATCTGGCCGCCGTCATCCCGTCGCTGAAGATGAAACAGGGCTTCGACGTCGGGCTGGAGATGTCGGGCAACCAGGCGGCGCTGGACCAGATGGTCGAGACGATGACCATGGGCGGGCGCATCGCGCTCCTCGGCATCCCGCCGGGCAAGTCGCCGGTGGACTGGAGCCGCATCGTGTTCAAGGCGATCACGATCAAGGGCGTCTACGGCCGCGAGATCTTCGAGACGTGGTACAAGATGATCGCGATGCTGGAGAACGGGCTGGACGTGCGCGCGGTCATCACCCACCGCTTTTCCGTCGACGACTTCCGCCGCGGGTTCGACGAGATGAGGGCCGGGCACACGGGCAAGGTGGTGCTGGATTGGACGTGACGCGGCGACGGGCCGGTTTGCGCCCAGCGCGTCGCGGGTCTATGTGTCGGCGCAGATTGCCCCGGAGGCCCCCATGAGCGACAGACCGGCGACACCGCTCCTCGACCAGATCAAGGATCCGCGCGACCTGCGGCGTCTGGGCGACAGCGCCCTGCGCCGGGTCGCCGACGAGCTGAGGGCCGAGACCATCCACGCGGTCAGCCAGACGGGCGGGCACCTGGGCGCCGGGCTGGGCGTCGTGGAGCTGACCGTCGCGCTGCACACCGTATTCGACACGCCGCGCGACCGGCTGATCTGGGACGTCAGCCACCAGTGCTATCCGCACAAAATCCTCACCGGCCGCCGCGACCGCATCCGCACGCTGCGACAGAAGGACGGGCTGTCGGGCTTCACCAAGCGGACCGAGTCGCCCTACGACCCGTTCGGCGCGGCGCATTCCTCGACCTCGATCTCTGCCGCCCTGGGCTTTACCGTCGCGCGCGACCTGGGCGGCCAGGCCGAGCCGCCGCTGGGCGACGCCATCGCGGTGATTGGCGACGGCGCGATGTCGGCCGGGATGGCCTACGAGGCGATGAACAATGCGGGCCACGAGGGCCGCCGCCTGTTCGTGATCCTCAACGATAACGAGATGTCCATCGCCCCGCCGGTGGGGGCCATGTCGTCCTACCTCTCGCGGCTCTACGCAGGCGCGCCGTTCCAGGACTTCAAGGCCGCCGCCAAGGAGGCGGTGTCGTTCCTGCCGCCGCCGTTCCGCGAGGGCGCCCGCCGCGCCAAGGAGATGCTCAAGGGCATGACCGTGGGCGGTACCCTGTTCGAGGAGCTGGGGTTCTCCTATCTCGGCCCCATCGACGGTCACGACCTGGACCAGCTCCTGCCGGTCCTGCGCACCGTGCGGGCACGGGCGACCGGGCCGGTCCTGATCCACTGCGTCACGAAGAAGGGCAAGGGCTATGCCCCGGCCGAAGGTGCCGCCGACCGGGGCCACGGCGTCAGCAAGTTCGACGTCGTCACCGGCACCCAGGCCAAGGCGCCATCGAACGCGCCGTCCTATACCAAGGTTTTTGCCCAGTCGCTGATCGCCGAGGCGGCCGAGGACGAGCGGATCGTCGCCGTGACCGCCGCCATGCCGGACGGCACCGGCCTGAACCTCTTTGCCGAGCGGTTTCCCTCGCGGTGCTTCGACGTGGGCATCGCCGAGCAGCACGGGGTGACGTTCTCGGCCGGGCTGGCGGCCGGAGGGATGCGGCCGTTCTGCGCGATCTACTCGACGTTCCTCCAGCGCGGCTATGACCAAGTGGTGCACGATGTTGCGCTCCAGGGCTTGCCCGTGCGCTTTGCCATCGACCGGGCGGGGCTGGTGGGCGCGGACGGAGCCACCCACGCGGGCGCGTTCGACGTCGCCTACCTATCCAACCTGCCGGGGTTCACGGTGATGGCCGCCGCCGACGAGGCAGAGCTGCGGCACATGGTGGCCACGGCGGTCCGTCACGACGACGGGCCCATCGCCTTCCGCTTTCCCCGTGGCGAAGGGGTGGGGGTCGAGATGCCCAACCGCGGCACGCCCCTGGAGATCGGCAAGGGGCGCATCGTCGCCGAGGGCCACGAGGTCGCCATCCTGAGCTTCGGCGCGCGCCTGGCCGAGGTGATGGCCGCGCGCGAGACGCTGGCGGCAGAGGGCCCGGCGCCCACCGTTGCCGACGCCCGCTTTGCCAAACCCCTGGACCGGGATCTGATCCTGCGCCTCGCAGCCGAGCACGACGCCCTGGTCACCATCGAGGAGGGCGCGGTCGGCGGCTTCGGCAGCCACGTCGCGCATCTCTTGGCCGAGGAGGGCGTGTTCGATCGGGGGCTCAAGTTCCGCTCGATGGTCCTCCCCGACAGCTTCATCGACCAGGCGAGTCCGCAGCAGATGTACGCCGAGGCGGGGCTGACCGCGGAGGACATCGTGCGGCAGGTTCGGGCCCTGGGCTCCACCGCGCAGCGACGGGCCGGCGCCTGAAACGACGCCTTACTCTCGCCTAGATTGTAAGCCAGACAGGGACAAAGCGTGTAGCAGGCCCGATTCGTAGGGCCTTTCGTCATTTGGAGTCCCCGTCGATGTCGCGTTACATGACCTTGCCCTCCACAGCCCTCGTCCCGGCAACGCCCGCCGGCCCCTCCACCGATCTCGTCGACACCGCGTCGCTGCCCGAAAATCCGCCCAGCTTCGGCGAACAGTTCCCGGATTTTCAGGCAACGACGACCGAGGGTCGGATTTCCTTCCACGACTGGGCCTCCGGGCACTGGGTCGTGCTGTTCAGCCACCCCGAGACCGACGGCGCCGTGTCGCCCGACGTCCTGGCCGAGTTCGCCGATGCCGCCCCGGCCTTCGCCGAAGCGAACACCAAGCTGTTGTGCCTCACCCATGCGGAGGGCGCCGACGCGAATGCCGGGCTGGTGGCCATGGCCCACGAGTTCGACATCGATCTCGACGTGACGGTGATCCCCGACCACGGCGCGTGGATCGCCTCGGCCTGCCGGATGTACCACCCCGGGGCCGCGCATACCTCGGCGATCCGCAAGTTCTGCATCGTGGATCCCACCGGGCGGGTGCGGATGATCTTCGACTCGCCCTCGGACCTGTCGAACGGCCTGCGCGAGATCCTGCGGGTGGTCAGCACGATGCAGACCGACCGCCCCGTCGGCGCCCTCCCCCCGCCCGAGCGTTCCGGCGGGTGAGCGGGGCGCCGCCGCCGCTACCGCGGCGGACCGGCCACGCGCAGGGTGACGTTGATCCGCCCGCCCTCGGGCAACAGGGACGAACTTCCCCCGCGGATGCGGTCGATCCCGTGATGGATCAGCCGCGCCGCACCGGCCAGAACGGCGACGTCGCCGGAATGCAGCCACAGGCTCTCGGTTCGACCGCCGCGCGCGACCGAGCCCAGGCGGAACAGCGCGTCGTCGCCCAAGGACAGCGAGACCACGGGCTGGGTCAGGTCGGCCTCGTCGCAATCCTGGTGCAGTCCCATTCGCGCCGCGGCGTCGTAGAAGTTCACCAAGCAACTGTCGGGCGGCGGCGCGTCCGGCACCACCGCCGCCCACAGCCGCAGCAGCCGGTCGGGGATCGGCGGCCACGCCGCGCCGCTCGGATGCCGCGGCTCGTAGCGATAGCCGCGCCGGTCGGTGATCCAGCCCAACGCCCCCGCCGATGTCATCCGCACCGACAACGCCTGGCCCCGCCGTGTCACCGGACGTAGGAACGGCGCCGCCTCGGCGACCGCGCGCAGATCCGCGACCAGCGCGCTCTGCGCCGCCGGAGGGACCAGCCCGCGCCAGATGCCGACGCCGCGCACCACCAGGTCGGGATCGGCCCGATCCATCTCCCGCCCCCCTCGGTTTCCGCCCCCGGACGCAGCGGCCGCAGCGCTTGCACGGCCAGAGACCCCTCCCTATATACGCCCAGACGCCCGCCGGGGGCGGAAAAACCGGCAACGTCTTGGGATCGCCGAACGGGTGCCGCTCCGCGGGCCCCTCGCATACATATCGCCAGTAAGAGGACAAACATGGCCAAAGTCATCGGTATCGACCTTGGAACCACCAACAGCTGCGTCGCCATCATGGACGGCAGCCAGCCCCGCGTCATCGAGAACGCCGAGGGCGCACGCACCACCCCGTCGATCGTCGCCTTTACCGACGACGAGCGCCTGGTGGGCCAGCCGGCCAAGCGGCAGGCTGTCACGAACCCGGAAAACACCATCTTCGGCGTCAAGCGCCTGGTGGGCCGTCGCCTCAACGACGAGCATCTGGCCAAGGACAAGAAGAACCTGCCCTACAATCTGGTCGACGGCGGCCAGGGGGACGCGTGGGTCGAGGTCAAGGGCGAGAAATACTCGCCGTCGCAGATCTCCGCCTTCATCCTGCAAAAGATGAAGGAGACCGCCGAGAGCTATCTCGGCGAAGACGTCACGCAGGCGGTCATCACCGTGCCCGCCTACTTCAACGACGCCCAGCGCCAGGCAACCAAGGACGCCGGCAAGATCGCGGGCCTCGAAGTCCTGCGCATCATCAACGAGCCGACCGCGGCCGCGCTGGCCTACGGGCTCGACAAGAAGGAGTCCAAGACCATCGCGGTCTACGACCTCGGCGGCGGCACCTTCGACATCACCATCCTGGAAATCGACGACGGCCTGTTCGAGGTGAAGTCCACCAACGGGGACACGTTCCTGGGCGGCGAAGACTTCGACATGCGGATCGTCAACTACCTGGCCGACGAGTTCAAGAAAGAGAACGGCGTCGACCTGACCAAGGACAAGATGGCGCTCCAGCGGCTCAAGGAGGCGGCCGAAAAGGCCAAGATCGAGCTGTCGTCGTCCAGCCAGACCGAGATCAACCAGCCGTTCATCTCCATGGCCCCGAACGGCGGTCAGCCGCTGCACATGGTCATGAAGCTCACCCGCGCCAAGCTGGAGAGCCTGGTGGGCGACCTGATCAAGCAGTCGATCCAGCCCTGTAAGGCGGCGCTCAAGGACGCGGGCCTCCAGGCCAGCGAGATCGACGAGGTGGTCCTGGTCGGCGGCATGACCCGGATGCCCAAGGTCGTCGAGGAAGTGACCAAGTTCTTCGGCAAGGAGCCGCACAAGGGCGTTAACCCCGACGAGGTCGTGGCCATGGGCGCCGCGATCCAGGCGGGCGTGCTGCAAGGCGACGTCAAGGACGTGGTCCTTCTGGATGTGACCCCGCTGAGCCTCGGGATCGAAACCCTGGGCGGCGTGTTCACCCGTCTCATCGACCGCAACACGACGATCCCGACCAAGAAGTCGCAGATCTTCTCGACCGCCGAGGACAATCAGAACGCGGTGACGATCCGCGTCTTCCAGGGCGAGCGCGAGATGGCGTCGGACAACAAGATGCTGGGCCAGTTCAATCTGGAGGACATTCCGCCCGCGCCGCGGGGGATGCCCCAGATCGAGGTGACGTTCGACATCGACGCCAACGGCATCGTGTCGGTCAGCGCCAAGGACAAGGGCACCGGCAAGGAGCAGAACATCACGATCCAGGCGTCGGGCGGTCTGTCCGACGACGAGATCGAGCAGATGGTCAAGGACGCCGAGGCCAACGCCGAGGCCGACAAGTCCCGCCGCGACCTCGTGGAGGCCAAGAACCAGGCCGAGAGCCTCATCCACTCGACCGAAAAGTCGCTGGAAGAGCACAAGGACAAGGTCGACCCCACCACCGTCGAAGCCATCGAACTGGCGATCTCGAACCTGCAAGAGCAGATCGAGACCGAGGACGCGGGCAAGATCCGCTCTGGCATCCAGAACGTGACCGAGGCGGCGATGAAGCTGGGCGAGGCGATCTACAAGGCCGAGCAGGCCAAGTCCGAAGGCGCCGAGGCGGACGAGGACGGTGACGGCGGCCCGCGCGGTGTGGACGACGACATCGTGGATGCCGACTTCGAGGACCTCGACGACGACAAGCGCGCCTCCTGACGCGCGTGGAACCACTAGCGGAACCGGCCTGATTCTGTTGGGCCGGTTCCGTCGTTCCGGAAGGACTGAACGACCATGGCAAAACGCGATTTCTACGAGGTTCTGGGCGTCGCCCGCGGCGCCTCGGCCGACGAGATCAAGAAAGCCTATCGCCGCAAGGCCAAGGAACTGCACCCCGACCGCAACGCCGACAACCCCAAGGCCGAGGCCGAGTTCAAGGAGGCCAACGAGGCCTACGAGATCCTCAAGGACGCCGAGAAGAAGGCCGCTTACGACCGCTTCGGCCACGCCGCCTTCGAGGGCGGAATGGGCGGCGGTGCGCGGCGCCCCGGCGGCGGCATGGGCGGGCAGGGCGATTTCGCATCCGCGTTCTCGGACGTTTTCGACGACCTTTTCGGCGACATCATGGGGCAACGGGGCGGCCGCGGCCAGCGCGCCACCCGCGGCGCCGACCTGCGCTACAACCTCCGCGTCTCGCTGGAGGACGCCCATCGCGGCCTGCAAAAGAGCATCACCGTTCCCACCGCCGTGACCTGCGGCACCTGCGAGGGCTCGGGCGCCGAAGGCGGGGCCGAGCCGTCCATGTGCCCGACCTGCTCGGGCATGGGCAAGGTCCGTGCGCAGCAGGGGTTCTTTACCGTCGAGCGGACCTGCCCCACGTGTTCGGGCGCCGGGCAGATCGTCAAGAACCCCTGCCATGTGTGCGGCGGCGCTGGCCGGGTCCAGAAGGACCGCGCACTGAACGTCAACATCCCCGCAGGCGTCGAGACCGGCACCCGCATCCGCCTGGGCGGCGAGGGCGAGGCGGGCCTGCGCGGCGGGCCGTCGGGCGATCTCTATATCTTCATCGAGGTCGACGACCACCCGCTGTTCCAGCGCGAGGCCGAGAACCTGTTCTGCCGCGTGCCGGTCAGCATGTCGGTCGCTGCGCTCGGCGGCGACATCGAGGTGCCGACGATCGACGGCGGCCGGAGTCGCGTCAAGGTCCCCGCCGGCGCCCAGTCGGGCAAGCAGATGCGCCTGCGCGGCAAGGGGATGCCGATGCTCCGCGGCGCCGGCACGGGCGACATGTATATCGAACTCGCCGTCGAGACCCCGGTGAACCTGACCTCGCGGCAAAAGGAACTCCTGCGCGAGTTCGACGCCCTGAGCGAGGATAACCACCCCGAGACCAGCGGCTTCTTCCGCAAAGTCAAAAGCTTCTGGGACGGCATGAAGGGGTGAGCGGCGTCCCGGAAACGCTCCGGTCGAGCGTTTCATCCGCGAACGGGCGGAGCCCCGCCCCTCACCACCCCCCACCCGACCTCTCCCAACCGCCGGGGACGGCGGGCGGGGCGTCGTGCGCAGCACGCGCGCCGTCCCCGTCCGTCGTTAACGCTTTGTTCACCTTGCGTTGCCATGCTCGTCCCATGACGAGGCAGGCTTCATTTCTGGCGGAGGCGCCCTTGCCTCTGATGGGCGGGGACGGGGCGCTTCCGCCGCGCGGGGCCCGCCTGCCCAGCTACATCGCCGATCACCGCGCGCGGCTGCGGGAGAGGTTCGTGGCGGGCGGCGCCGATGCCCTGCCCGACTACGAGATGCTGGAACTGCTGCTCTTCCGCTCGATCCCCCGACGGGATGTGAAGCCTGTGGCCCGCGCGCTCATCGACCGCTTCGGCGACCTCGGCCGCGTGCTCGCGGCCCCCGCGCGGCAGCTCAGCGACGTCCCCGGCGTCGGGCCCGGCACCGCCACCGACCTCAAGCTGGTGGAGGCGGCGGGCCACCGCATGGCCCGCGCCCGGGCGCTGCACCGCCCCGTCCTCTCCAATTGGCAGGCGCTCCTCGACTACTGCCACACCGCCCTCGCCCATCGCGCGACCGAGGAGTTCCGCGTCCTCTTCCTCGACACCAAGAACGTGCTCATTGCCGACGAGGCGCAGGCCCGCGGCACCGTCGATCACGTCCCCGTCTACCCCCGCGAAATCGTTAAGCGGGCGCTGGAGTTGAACGCCCGCGCGCTGATCCTGGTGCACAACCACCCGTCCGGCGACCCTACGCCGTCGGAGGCCGACATCGCGATGACCGCGCAGGTCGCGCACGCCTGCGCGGCACTGTCCCTGACCCTCCACGATCACCTGATCGTCGGGCAGGAGCGCGAGGTCAGCTTTCGCGCCGAGGGCTACCTGTGATCACTCCAGCCAGATCTCCACCCGCCGGTTGACGCCGCGGCCCCAGGCGGTGTCGTCGCAGGCCATGGGCAGCGCCTCGCCGAAGGCGTCGGTGTCCAGCGTCACCGGCGCATCCCCGGCCATCCGCGCCTCAGCCGCCACCGCCGCGCGGACCGTCTCGGCCCTCCGCCGCGACAGGCGCAGGTTCGTCGCCGCGCTGCCCACCCCGTCGGAGAAGCCGACGAAGATCAGGCGCCGGCCGTCGAAGACGCCCCGCCGGATCGCCTCGGCCAGGCGGCCGATGTTGGACCGCGACTGCGCATCGAGGACGGATGAGCCGTCTTCGAACCGATACGTGAGGGTCAGCCGTGCGGTGCCCCGCAGCCGCGCGGCCATGCGGCGCAGGTCGGCCAGGCCGACCTCACCCCCCGCCGACAGCATCGCGTCGACCAGTCGCGCGCCCTGGTCGCCGACCGGCACGATCTCGGGGAACTGGTCCACGAACCCGGCGCGGCGGATCACAGGCTGCGCGGCGGGCGAGGAGGTGTAGCGCAAAAACGTCCGCGCGATCGGCGGCAGCCGCCGCGCCGGAACATAGGCAAAGAGCGGCAGGGTGAGCGGGTAGTCCTCGGTCTTGATGGTCTGACGGGTCGCCGCGACCGCGATGCCGCAGGGGCCCGAGAGGCTGAGCGGCTCGGCCTCGCCCAGGTCGGTGAAACGGGTGATGCCCAGCGCGCCGGGCGCCTCCGCCACCGCGGCCGACACCTGCGCCGGGGTCTCGTGGCGCTGCGCCGCGGCCGGGGCCGCTCCGCCCAAGAGCCGCCGGCGCAGCGCCTGTTCCAGCCCGCCGTTCTCGGCGGGCAGATGCAGCGGCGCGGCGCCCTCGCCGCGGAGCGCGTCGCGCAGGGCGGCCAGGGTGATGGTCGTGCGGTCGCTGGCCAGCGACACGACGGGCACCAGTGCGTCGAGGGCCAGAACCCGGCTGCGCACCGGAGCGGAGAGGTCGCCCAGCCCCGCCGCCTCGGCCAGGGCCACCTCGTCCGCCGTGACCGCGCGGTCGGACAGGACGATGTCGGCGACGCCGGCCAGGAGGTCGGCGAACCCCTCGTCCGCTGTCACGGGGCGAAACGCGAATCGCGCCACTGCGGCGCCGCCGTCGCGGTCCGTCAAGACGTAGACGAACCCCGCGTCCGTCGAACGGCGGCTCAGCCCGAGGTTCTGACGCGCGGCGAAGGTTTCGACCAAGGGCGGCATCAGCGCATCCACCAGATGCGCGCTGCCCGACACGGTCAGGTCCACCGCCGGGGGCCCGTCGCCGGGGCACGCGGCGCCGGAACAGATCACCGTGGCGGCGTCCAGGGTCACGACCCCATAGGGGCTGTCTATGCGGTAGAACTCGCCGTCGTAGTCGACGATCTCGCCGGTGACGCTCAGACCGCCGCCCCGCGCGGTCAGCGTCACCTCCTCGGCCGCGCCGCCGCCCGGCAGCAACCCCGCCAGAGCGGCGCAGGCGAACGCCGCCCAGCGGCGGCTCAGGCGAGCTGCCCGTGACAGTGCTTGAACTTCTTGCCCGAGCCGCAGGGGCACGCATCGTTGCGCCCCGGATCGCCCCAGGTCGACGGATCGGCCTCGACAAATCCCGGCGCCGCCGCCTCGGCGTCGACCGCGCCCTGGGGCGGGGCGGCGTCGGCCCCGCGCACCAGCTTTTGCCGCTGCTCCTCGATCTGGCGCAGCATCTGTTGCTGCTCCTCCTGGCTCAAGGGGCGGATCTGGGCAAGCTTCTGAGTCACCTCGGCGCGCAGGCCGTCGAGCATCCCCTCGAAGAGCTGGAACGACTCGGTCTTGTACTCGTTCAGCGGGTCGCGCTGGGCATAGCCGCGGAAGCCGACGACCGAGCGCAGATGCTCCAGCGTCAGGAGATGCTCGCGCCACTTGCCGTCGATGGTTTGCAAGAGGAGCTGCTTTTCGATCATCCGCATGTTCTCGGGGCCGAACTGCGCCGCCTTGGCCGCCATGAACTCGTCGGACGCCTTGCACAACCGCTCGCGGATGGTGTCGTCGTCGACCCCGTCCTCCTCGGTCCAGGCGATCACCGGCTGGTCGATCCCCAGCTTTTCGATGGCCGCGACATACAGCCCCTCGCCATCCCACTGGTCGGCGTAGGATTTCGGCGGGATATGCTGCTCGACCAGGTCGTCGATCACCTGGTGGCGCATGTCTTCGGTGATCTCGTGCAGATCCTCCGCCTCCATGATCTCGCGCCGTTGCGAGAAGATCACCTTGCGCTGATCGTTCATCACGTCGTCGAACTTCAGGAGCTGCTTGCGGATGTCGAAGTTGCGGGCCTCGACCTTGGCCTGCGCCTTTTCCAGGGACTTGTTGACCCACGGGTGGACGATCGCCTCGCCGTCCTTCATCCCCAGTTTGCCCAGGACGTTATCCAAGCGGTCGGAGCCGAAGATGCGCATCAGGTCGTCTTCGAGGCTGAGGTAGAAGGACGATTTGCCCGGATCGCCTTGACGGCCGGACCGGCCGCGAAGCTGGTTGTCGATCCGGCGGCTTTCGTGGCGTTCGGTGGCCAGCACGAACAGACCCCCGGCATCCTTGACCTTCTGCTCGTCGCCCGCATGCTCGGCCTCGATCCGGGCGCGCACGTCGTCAGGGTTCGCCTCGGGGTCGGCGGCCAGCGCCTCCATCACCTTGAACTCGACGTTGCCGCCCAGTTTGATGTCGGTGCCGCGCCCGGCCATGTTGGTGGCGATGGTGACCGCGCCGGGTTTGCCCGCGTCGGCGACGATCTGCGCCTCCTTTTCGTGCTGACGGGCGTTCAGCACGTTGTGCGGCACCCCCGCCGTCTGCAAAAGCCCCGACAGGAACTCGGACTTTTCGATGGAGGTGGTGCCGACCAGAACGGGCTGACCGCGGCCATGGGCCTCTTTGATCTCTTCGACGATGGCGTCGTATTTCTCGCGCGCGGTGCGGTAGACCGCGTCGTGCTCGTCGACCCGGGCGACGGGGCGGTTGGTCGGAACCTCGACCACGCCCAGGCCATAGATCTCCTGGAACTCCTCGGCCTCGGTGGCGGCGGTGCCGGTCATCCCCGCCAGCTTGTCGTAGAGGCGAAAGTAGTTCTGGAACGTCACGCTGGCGAGCGTCACGTTCTCGGGCTGGATCGCCACGCCCTCCTTGGCCTCGATGGCCTGGTGCAGGCCGTCGCTCAGCCGCCGTCCGGCCATCATCCGCCCGGTGAACTCGTCGATCAGCACGACCTCGCCGTCGCGGACGATATAGTCCTTGTCCTTCTGGAACAGCTTGTGCGCCCTGAGGCCCTGGTTCACGTGGTGGACGATGGTGGTCGACTCGGGGTCGTAGAGCGTCTGCCCCTCGGGTAGGATGCCCGCCCCCGACAGGTGCTGCTCCAGAAACTCGTTGCCGTCGTCGGTGAAGGTGACGTTGCGGGTCTTTTCGTCCAGCGAGTAGTGGTCGTCCTGGAGGAGGGGGATGACGCTGTCGATGGTGCGATAGAGCTCGCTGCGATCCTGCGCCGGCCCAGAGATGATCAGCGGCGTCCGCGCCTCGTCGATCAGGATCGAGTCCACCTCGTCGACGATGGCATAGTAGTGGTCGCGCTGATACATGTCCTTCAGTTCGGACTTCATGTTGTCGCGCAGATAGTCGAAGCCAAGCTCGTTGTTGGTGGCGTAGGTGACGTCGCACTGATACGCCGCCTTTTTCTCGGGGTCGGGCTGCTGCGGGTAGACCACGCCGCACGTCAGGCCGAGGGCGGCATAGACCTTGCCCATCCACTCGGCGTCCCGCTTGGCCAGGTAGTCGTTGACGGTGACGATATGCACGCCCTTGCCCATGAGCGCGTTGAGATACGCGGGAAAGGTCGCCACCAGCGTCTTGCCCTCACCGGTCTTCATCTCGGCGATGTTGCCCTGGTGGAGAAAGATGCCGCCCATGAGCTGCACGTCGAAGGCGCGCAGGCCCAGCGCCCTCTTGGCCGCCTCGCGGCAGTTGGCGAACGCCTCGGGCAGCAGCGCATCCAGCGCCTCGCCGCCCATCGCCCGCTCGGCCAGCGCCTGGGTCCGCGCCTTGATCTCGTCGTCCGACAGCGCCTCGAACTCGGGTTCGAGCGCGTTGATTTTCTCGACCAGGGGGCGGGTTGCCTTGACCTTGCGGTCGTTCGGCGTGCCAAATACCTTTTTGGCGACAGTTCCCAAACCCAGCATATGCCCTCCTGACGGCAAAGTGTGAGCGGATTGCTTGCCCGCGGTCCTAGGCCCGCATAGGAAGGGCCGCGAGAGGGCCTCTCACGCGAGGCTCTGAGCGATGTAAGGGGCGGCTCAAGGGGTGTCAACGCCGACGCCGGAGCGCCCTGTCGGGAAGGAACCCATATGACCCATCTCCGTCTGACCACTGCGGCAGCCGCCATGTTTCTTGGGCTCGCCGGTGCCGCGCCGGCTCAGGACGCCGACACCGTCGTCGCGACGGTCGACGGCACCGAGATCACCCTCGGCCACATGATCGTGCTGGCCGAGCGGCTGCCGGACCAGTATCTCCAACTGCCCGATCAGGAACTGTTCGACGGCATCCTGCAACAGCTCATTCAGCAGACCGCGTTGGGGGCCACGCAGGAGGCGACGCGCCGAACCGACCTGATCCTCGAAAACGAAGAGCGGGCGCTGCTGGCCAGCGACGCGATCCGCGCCCTGGCCGAGGCCGCCGTCACCGACGAGGCGCTCGAAGAGCTCTACCGGACCCGCTATGCCGAGGCCGAGCCCGAGCGCGAGTTCAACGCCGCCCACATCCTGGTCGAGACCGAGGAAGAGGCACAGGCCATCGTCACCGAGCTGGAGGGCGGCGCCGACTTCGCCACCCTTGCGCGGGAGAAATCCACCGGTCCCTCCGGCCCGAACGGCGGCGATCTGGGGTGGTTCTCGGCCGGGATGATGGTCCCCGAGTTCGAAACAGCGGTCATGGCGCTGGAGCCCGGGGCGGTATCCGCGCCGGTCCAGACGCAGTTCGGCTGGCATGTGATCAAGCTCAACGAGGTCCGCGACAAACCCATCCCGACCCTGGACCAGGTGCGCCCCGAGCTGGCCGACACCCTGCAACAGGCGGCGGTGGAAGAGGCCATCGACAGCGCGACCGAGGGCGCCACGATAGACCGCGCCGAACCGGGCAGCATCGACGCCGCCCTCCTGCGCAACAGCAGCCTCCTCGACTGAGCCGAGGGCCATGGCCGAGACCGCCGACAGCCTGCGCGCGCGCATCGCCGCGCTCCAGGACGACCTCGCCCGCCTTCAGGGCGGCGGGGTTTCGCCGCTGGCGCCCAGGCGCTTTCCCGACCTACCCGATGTCGCGGGGCTCAGGACCGCGACCGCCGCCGCCGGGGTCCGCTATCGCGGTCGCACCGACGTGATGCTGGCGCTCCTGCCGCAGGGCACGACGATGGCCGGGGTCTTTACCCGCTCGGCGACGCGCGCCGCGCCGGTCCTGGACTGCGAGGCCAAGATCGGGGGCTCGGACGACGGACCCGCAGCGATCCTGGTGAACTCGGGCAATGCCAACGCCTTCACCGGCCGCCACGGGTCCGAGGCGGTCGAGGCGGTGACCGCGGCCGTGGCGCGGGCGGCGGGGGTGCCGCAGGCGCGCGTCTTTACCTCCTCGACCGGGGTGATCGGCGAGCCCTTGCTCCACGCCCGCATCACCGCCGCCATCGACCGGCTGGTGGCCGACGCCGCACCCGGCGCGCTCGACGCCGCAGCGCGGGCAATCATGACCACCGACACCTTCCCCAAAGGGGCGGGCACGGTGGTCGAGATCGGCGGCTCCCCGGTGGCCATCGCCGGGATCGCCAAGGGGTCGGGGATGATCGCCCCCGACATGGCGACGATGCTGGTCTACATCTTTACCGACGCCGCCGTGTCGCGGCCGGTCTTGCAACGCATGGTGTCCGAGGCCAACGCCCGCACCTTCAACTGCATCACCGTGGACGGCGACACCTCGACCTCGGACACCGTGCTGGTCGCCGCCACCGGCGCGTCGGGCGTCGAAGTCGCGGAAGCCGGCGGCCCGTTCGCCCACGCGCTCCACCAGGTGATGCGCGACCTCGCCCATCAGGTGGTCAGGGACGGCGAGGGCGCGACCAAGTTCGTCGAGATCGCGGTGACCGGCGCGGCCGACGACGCCGACGCCCACCGCGCCGCGATGGCCATCGCCAACTCGCCGCTGGTCAAAACCGCCATCGCCGGGGAGGATCCCAACTGGGGCCGCATCGTCATGGCGGTGGGCAAGAGCGGCGCGCGCGCCGACCGCGACCGCCTGTCGATCCGCTTGGGCGACATGGACGTGGCGCGGGACGGCTGGGTCGCCCCCGACTACGCCGAAGAGGCGGGCGCCGCCTATATGACGCGCTCGGAGTTGGCTATCGGCGTCGACCTGGGCTTGGGCGAGGGCCACGCAACGGTGTGGACCTGCGATCTGACCCACGACTACATCCGGATCAACGCGGATTATCGGTCTTGAGCGGCAAGCCGGTGGTGCTGGTCTCGGCGGTCGCGCTGATCGACCGCGACGGCCGCGTGCTTCTGGCTCAGCGCCCGGCGGGCAAGTCCATGGCCGGTCTTTGGGAGTTTCCGGGCGGCAAGGTCGAGCCGGGCGAGACCCCCGAGGCCGCCCTGATCCGCGAGTTGCACGAAGAGTTGGGGATCGACACCTGGGCCAGTTGTCTGGCCCCCCTGACCTTTGCCAGCCACGGCTACGAGGACTTTCACTTGCTGATGCCGCTCTTCGCCTGCCGCAAATGGGAGGGGCAGCCGCATCCCCGCGAGGGCCAGTCGCTGGCTTGGGCGCGGGCGCGCGCGCTGCGCGACTATCCCATGCCCCCCGCCGATCTGCCGCTCATTCCCGTCCTGATGGACTGGCTCTGAGGCCACAGGCGCCCCCCCCCCCAGCGCCCGCATCGTCCACGACCTGGTCAGAATTTCATCACTATCGTGATATATTCGCCGGAATCGTTGGCTCGCCGTAAACTATGTCTATAGGCTTTACGCTATCGGGTCCGTCACTGGGGAGACTGAACCATGGTCAAGACAATCGCGATCGGCAGCTGCGTGTCGGTGCAAGGCACGCTCGTCGGCAACCTGGCGGACGGCCGCATGGTGGTCCAGGTTGGCAACAAATCCTTTGCCGGGCGGCCTGTGTCCGCCTCCTAGACCACTCCGGCGGAGCGCGCTGCGCACCGCCGACGGCCACTCCCCGCAACGCGGGGAGGGCGATCAGGTCAAGCTGCGCTCGACCTCTTCGCGCTCGAAGATTTCGATCACATCGCCCGGGCGGATGTCGTCGTAGTTCTCGAACGCCATGCCGCATTCCTGGCCCGACTGGACCTCGGCCACTTCGTCCTTGAACCGCTTGAGCGTTTTCAGCGTGCCTTCGTGGATCACCACGTTGTCGCGCAACAGACGCACCCCGGCGGACCGGCGCGCGATGCCCTCGGTGACGAGACACCCCGCGACCTTGCCGACGTTGGAGACCTTGAAGACCTCCTTGATCTCGGCATAACCGATGAAGTTCTCGCGCACCTCGGCCGACAACAGACCGCTCGCCGCCTGCTTTACGTCGTCCACCAGGTCGTAAATCACGCTGTAATAGCGGATCTCCACACCCTTTTGGTTGGCGCTGTTGCGCGCCGGTGCATTGGCGCGGACGTTGAAGCCGAAGACCGGCGCGCCCGACGCCTCGGCCAGGCCGATGTCGGACTCGGTGATCGCCCCGACGCCCGAGTGCAGGACCCGCACGCGGACCTCGTCGTTGCCGATCTTCTCCATCGCCTGGACGATGGCCTCGGCCGAGCCTTGAACGTCCGCCTTGACCAGGATGGGCAGCTCGGCGACGTTTTCGTCCGCCTTGGCCTTGGCCATGAGCTGTTCCAGGGTCGTGGCGGCCCCGGCTGCCGCACGCTTTTCTTTGGCGGCATTGGCGCGGTACTCGGCGATCTCGCGCGCCTGCGCCTCGGTCTCGACGACGTTCAGGACATCGCCCGCCTCGGGCGTGCCGTTGAGGCCCAGCACCTCCACCGGCACCGACGGTCCGGCGTCCTTGACCCGCTTGCCCTGGTCGTTCTCCATGGCGCGGACGCGGCCCCACTGCTCGCCCACGACGAAGATATCGCCTTGGTGCAGCGTGCCTTTCTCCACCAGGACCGTGGCCACGGGGCCTCGGCCGATGTCGAGTTGCGCCTCGATCACCGCGCCTTGGGCGGGGCGGTCAGGGTTGGCCTTGAGCTCCAGCAGTTCGGCCTGGAGCCCGATGGCCTCCAACAACTCGTCCAAACCGGTGCCGTTGATCGCCGAGACCTCGACGTCCTGGACCTCGCCCGACATCTTCTCCACGATCACCTCGTGCTGCAGAAGATCGGTGCGCACCTTGTCGGGGTTTGCGGCGGGGCGATCGATCTTGTTGATCGCCACGATCATCGGCACCTTGGCCGCTTTGGCGTGGTTGATCGCCTCGACGGTCTGCGGCATCACCGCATCGTCGGCGGCGACCACCAGGACGACGATATCCGTCACCTGGGCGCCACGGGCCCGCATCGAGGTGAACGCGGCGTGGCCCGGCGTGTCGAGGAAGGTCAGCAGTTGACCGCCCGGCGTCGTCACCTGATAGGCGCCGATGTGCTGGGTGATGCCCCCCGCCTCGCCCTGGACCACCCGCGTCTTGCGGATCGCGTCTAACAGCGACGTCTTGCCGTGGTCCACGTGGCCCATGATCGTGATGATCGGCGCCCGCGGCTTGAGATGCTCGGGATTGTCCTCGGCCTGCTCGATCACCTGTTCGACGTCGGCGTCCGAGACACGGACGACGCGGTGGCCGAACTCTTCGATGATCAGTTCGGCGGTGTCGGCGTCGATGGTCTGGGTCTGGGTCGCCATGATGCCGTTCTGCATCAGCGCCTTGACCACATCCGCGACCCGCTCGGCCATCCGGTTGGCCAGCTCCGACACCATAATGGCCTCGGGCAGGTTGACGTTGCGCACGACCTTTTCGCGCTCGACGTTCTGGCCCATCGCCTTTTGCCGCGCGCGTTCCTGCTTGCGGCGCATGGCGGCGATCGAGCGCTGGCGCCCGCCCTCGCCCCCGGCCAGAGCCTGATTCACGGTCAGCTTGCCCGAGCGGCGGCGGTCGTCGCCCTTGCCCGGCTTGGCGGCGCGGTCGTTGCGGGTGTCGCGCTCGGTCTTGCGGCCGGCGGGCTGCGGCGCCTTGGCGGCGCGGGCTTGGGCGGCGGCGGGATCGGGGGCGGCGGCCGCGGGCTCGGCCGCGCGACGCTTGCTCTCTTCCTCCTCGCGGAGACGGCGGGCGTCCTCTTCGGCCTTGGCCTTCAGGGCCTCCTCGCGCTCGCGCTCCTCGCGCTCCTTGGCCTCCTGCTCGGCGCGGCGGCGCTCACGCTCTTCGGCACGCGCCTTTTCCTCCGCCTCGCGCTGCGCGGCCTCTTCGACCTCGCGCGCCTTGGCGGCGGCCAGCGCCTTCATCCGGCGCTCCAGTTCGGCGTCGGAAATGCCGGCCGGACGCCGGGACGGATCTCCGCCCGCGGGCTTGCCCGAACCGCCGCCGGCGGCGGATTTGCTCGCTGCGGGCTTGGGCATGACCACGCGCTTGCGCTTGGTCTCGACCACGACGTTCTTGGTCCGGCCGTGGCTGAAGCTCTGCTTCACCGAGCCGGAACGGGGGCCACCACCCCGCACGCCGAGGGTCTTTTTGCCGTCTTTGTCGCTCATCGAGTCTACTTTACCTTTCCGGCGGCGGATCCGCCGTCACGTTCGCGAACGCCTGAAAGCCGCACGGCGTCGTCCCTGAACCTGTCAGCGAGTCCGCCTGCGGCAAGCGCCGCATGTATCACATGTTCCCGACCGAAGGACAAACCCAATTCTCGGGCCGTCAAAACGTCGAAATAACTGCCCCGTCCGCCCGGCGGGCGGAGCTTGGTCTTGCCCCGGTCCGAGCCGTCGGAGGCCTGGAGCAGGATCGTCGCCTCGCCCTTTTCGAGCCAGGTCTTGACCTTTTCGTAGCCCGCCACCGCCGCGCCCGCCTTGCGCGCCAGGGACAGTCGCTCCTGCACCCGGTGCAGGAGCGCGGCCTCGACCAGGTCGATCAGCCCCTCGGGCACCGTGACCGCCTGCTTGGCCCCGCGGGCGAAGAGCCGTTTCTTCACCGCCGTCTCCAGCGCCGACCGCTCGGCCGAGACATAGAAACCCCGGCCCGGCAGACGTGCGGCGACGTCCGGCACGACCTGCGCCTCGGGCCCGACGACGAACCGGATCAGCCCCCTCTTTGGGTGCACCTCTCCGGTCGCCAGACAGCGCCGCTCGGGGGCGTCGGTATCGCGGGGACGTCCGCCGCGCGGCATCGTAGATTACTCCTCCTGCGCCTCGGGGTCCAGGGCCGCGCCCTCTTCGTCCTCGGCCGCGACCAGGTCGTCGGGATCGACCCAGCCCAACTGGATCCGCGCCGTCATGACCATCGCCTGGGCCTCTTCGAGGTCCACGTCGAAGGGTTCGAGCACGCCGTCGTCCTTGACCCGCTCGCCGTCCACCGTGGTCCAGCCGCCGGCCAGCTCCCAGTCGGCGCAGGTGGCAAAGTCCTCCAGCGTCTTCACCCCGTCTTCGGCCAGGGCCACGATCATCTGCGGGGTCAGTCCCTCGAAGTCCACGAGGCTGTCCTCGACCCCCAGTTCGCGGGCGCGCTCCAGCGCCTTGCGGTTCTGTTCGTCGATGTAGTCGCGGGCGCGGGCCTGAAGCTCTTCGGCCGTGCCCTCGTCCACGCCGTCGATCACGAGCAGCTCGTCGGCCTCCACATAGGCGACTTCTTCCAACGAGGTGAAGCCCTCGGCGACCAGGAGCTGGGCGAAGAACTCGTCCAGATCCAGCGTGTCCATAAACAGCTTGGTCCGCTCTTCAAACTCGGCCTGGCGGCGCTGGCTCTCTTCTTCCTCGGTCATGATGTCGATGTCGAGGCCGGTGAGCTGGCTGGCCAGGCGCACGTTCTGGCCGCGGCGGCCGATGGCGAGGCTCAGTTGCTCGTCCGGCACGACGACCTCGATCCGCTCCGCGTCTTCGTCCAGCACCACCTTGGACACCTCGGCCGGTTGCAGCGCGTTGACCAGGAATGTCGGCACGTCCTCGTTCCAGGGGATGATGTCGATCTTTTCGCCCTGAAGCTCGTTCACCACCGCCTGCACGCGGCTGCCGCGCATACCGACGCAGGCGCCGACCGGGTCGATGGAGCTGTCGTAGGAGATGACGGCGATCTTGGCGCGCGACCCGGGGTCGCGGGCGCAGGCCTTGATCTCGATGATGCCGTCATAGATCTCGGGCACCTCCATCTTGAACAGCTCTTCCATGAACTCGGGCGCGGTGCGGCTGAGGAAGATCTGCGGGCCCCGCGGCTCGCGGCGCACATCCTTGATGTAGACGCGGATGCGGTCGTTGGGGCGATAGCTCTCGCGCCCGATCTTCTCGTTGCGACGCAGCACCGCCTCGCCCCGGCCGATGTCGACGATGACGTTGCCGTATTCCTCGCGTTTGACGACGCCGTTGATGATGGTGCCGGCGCGGTCCTTGAACTCTTCGTATTGGCGGTCGCGCTCGGCCTCGCGGACCTTTTGCAGGATCACCTGCTTCGCCGACTGGGCCGCAATCCGGCCCATCTCGACCGGCGGCACCTCGTCGCGGATCTCGTCGCCGGGCTTGGGGTCTTCGAGATACTGCTTGGCCTGCTCGGGGGTGAGCTGCGCCTGGTAGTTCTCCAGCTCCTCGGTCTCGGGGTCGATGACCGTGCGGACGCGGGTGAAGGTCGCCTTGCCCGTCTTGCGGTCGATGGACACGCGGATGTCCATTTCGGCGCCGTAGCGGCTCTTGGCCGCGCGCGCCAGGCTCTCTTCCATGGCCTCGACCACGAGACCCGGATCGATCATCTTTTCCCGCGCCACCGCCTCGGCGGTTTGCAGGAGTTCGAGCTGGTTGGCAGAGGTGATGGCCATGTGCTGGTCAGTCCTTCTGATCGGGAAGACGCGCATCGTCTTCGCTGTCGATGATGGTTTCGATGTCGTCGAATTGGCTCTGGTCGATCTCGCCGGCGTCCTTGCGGGCGCGCAGGACGTCGCGGATCAGGTCGTCGGTCAGCACCAGCTTGGCCTCGGTGAGCCAGTCGAACTGCAACCCTATGGTGCCCTCGTCGATCTCGATCAGCACTTCGGACCCTTCGGTGCCCGCGACCACGCCCTTGAACCGGCGGCGCCCGTCGATGGTCTCGGCCGTCTCGATCTTGGCCACGTAGCCCTGCCAGCGGTCGAAATCCTTGAGCCGGGTGAGCGGACGGTCGATGCCGGGGCTGGAGACCTCCAGCGTATAGGCGTCCTCGATGGGATCCTCGACATCCAGGATCGCGCTCAGCTCGGTCGAGATGCGGGCGCAGTCGTCGACCTCGATGCCGCCGCCCTCGCGGTCGGCCATGATCTGGACCGTGGGCGTCTTGCCGCCCATGTAGCGCACGCGCACCAGCTCGAACCCCATGCCTTCGATGGCGGGGGCGATCACCTCGGCGAGGCGGCGGTCGATGCTGGCTTTGGCGACGAGGTCGGACATGGGCGGGCCTTGGGTCACGAAAAAACGGGCGCGCGGCCCGTTTCGGATGATCCGGTGGCTGCCGGGGGTGGAGGCCGGCGGGCCGCTGTCATCGGTCACATAGGCCAATCGGCGGGGCCGCGCAAGGGGGCCTCCCCCAGCAACGCGTCAGAGAGCGGCCCTGCGGAGCAGTTTACGCCTTCGGCGAAGATGTTTGGAAAGGGCAGTTGGGGCCGGATGGTCTCAATGCTCGTCCCGCGCGGTCCATTTCAGATCGTGATGCGAGCCGTCGCAATAGGGCTTGTTGCCCGAGAGCCCGCAGCGGCAGAGCACATAGCGGTCCTCGGTTCCGCCTTCGCCCGGCAGGCCGTCTCCCGTGTCGAGCGCGGGGCCGGTAACCCACAACGGTCCATCGGGCTGCACCTCAATCTGGGCGCGGGTCTCCAGCACCTTGTGGGTCGGCGTGCCGTCCTCCATCACCCTGAGCGCGCCCGAGGGACAGCCCCGCACCGCTGCCAGCACCTGCCGCGCGTCGGCGCGGTCGGGGTCGATCCAAGGCTTGCGGTCGGGGTCGAAGACCTCGGGCTGCGACCGCACGCACACCGCAGCGTGCGAGCAGATCCGCGGGTTGTAGAGCACGGTGATCTCGCGCCCCTCGTAGGTCAGCACCGTGTCCTTGCCCGCCGCATCGGCCTCGGCCGGCTGCTGCACGCCGCAACGGGTATGGGTGCCGTCACAGAACGGCTTGTCGGCGGAGCGGCCGCAACGGCAGAGCGCCTGGGTCTCGCCCGGGTCCACCTCGAGCAGGGTGCCGTCGGCGTCCTTGAGGCTCTCCAGCCCCTCGACCAGAAACGGTCCGTCGTCCTTGTAGGTGATCTTTGCCGCCATTGCCGGTCCTCCGTTCGGTCTGACAAACCGACCTAGCGGTCGAGCGGCGCGGGACAAGCCGCGTCGACGCGGCTTGGGAAGGGCCTTCCAAGGCCCTTCCCCCTCGGATCAGGTCAGCTGAACCACCAGCGTTCGGCCATGCGGGCGTTGTCCATCTGCCAGAGGTTGCCGATGGTGTCGGGCGTGCCGACCTTGGACGAGATCGCCTGGACGTAGTTGGCGAACATGGGCACCAGAACGCCGCCCTCGTCGCGCAGGATTTGCTGCATCTCGAAGTACTGGTCCCGGCGGCTGTCGCTGTCGAGGTTGGCCCGGGCCATGACCAGAAGTTCCTGGAATCGTGCGCTGTCCTTTTCGTCCCACTGGCTGTCGTTCCAGGGCACGCCGGCCTCGTAGGCGGTGGAGAACATCCAGTCTTCGGTCGCCCGGCCCGACCAGTAGCAGGCGCAGAACGGCTTTTTCAGCCAGACGTTGGACCAGTAGCCGTCCGACGGCTCCTGCACGACGCGGATGTTGATGCCCGCTGCACCGGCCGAGGCCTGGAACAGCTGCGCCGCATCGACCGCGCCGGTGAACGCCGCCTCGGAGGCCGACAGCTCGATGTCGAGCGAGTCGAGGCCCGCCTCCTTGAGATAGAACTTGGCCTGGTCGGGGTCGTAGGCCAGTTGCTCCATCTCGCCATGGTAGTACTGGTTGGCCGGGCCGATGGGGGTATCGTTGCCGACGACGCCGTGGCCGAGCAGGATCTTGTCCACCATCTCCTGCCGGTTGATGCCGTATTTCAACGCTTTGCGGACGTTGACCTGATCGAAGGGCGAGATGTCGGTCAGCATCGGGAAGGTGTACTGCTGGTTGCAGGGCACCTCCTGGATCATGACGTTGGGGTTGGCCTTGAGCAGCGCCTCGGTCTTGAAGTCGATGCGGTTGATCGCGTCCACCTGGCCGGTCATCAGTGCGTTCATCCGCGCGGTGGAGTCGTTGATCGCGATATACTCGATCTCGTCGAAGTGGCCAGCGGTGTCGCCCTTGTAGTGGTCGGGCACGCGGCGGCCGACAAAGCGCACGCCGGGCTCGAAGCTGACGACGCTGTAGAGGCCGGTGCCGATGCCCTGTTGGATTGCCTCTTCGATCTGACCGGCGGGATAGATCAGGATGTGATAATCGCTGACCAGGTAGGGGAAGTCGGCCGAGCCGGCCTTGAGCACGAACTGGACCTGGTGCTCGCCCAGCTTCTTCATCTCCTCGATGGTCTCGACGATGGGCTTGGCGGCGGACTTGGACTCCTCGCCCAGGTGCATCTGGAACGACTCGATCACGTCGTCGGCGCCGAAGGCCTTGCCGTTGTGGAACGTCACGCCCTGGCGCAGGTTGAAGGTCCAGGTCTTGGCGTCAGAGGACGCCTCCCAGCTCTCGGCCAGTTCGCCCTGGAGCGAGCCGTCGGCGGCGATCATCGTGAGGTTGTCGAAGACGGACCCCTGGGCCGAGGCGATCATGAACAGGTCGGAATGTGTGCGGCCGTCCCAGCTGTCGGAGGTGTTGGCGCCGTTCATCCCGGCGCGAAGGCGGCCGCCCTTCTTGGCCTGCGCCCGGAGCGGCAGGCCTGTGGCGGCGAGGACGCCCGCGGCGGCACCGGAGCGCAGAAGGCCGCGTCGTGAAATGCGTGTCATGTGGTCTCTCCCTGTCGGTTTTGGGCGGGACATCGCCCGCGCCTCGATCTCATCCCTGATTCGGGTCACATCTTATCAACGGCGGCGTCGCCGATGTTATCAACTCCCCGTTCGGCCAGCAGGTCGGTCAGCCAGTCGGGATCCATCTCGGGCACCGAACTGAGCAACAGGTCGGTGTAGGGGTGGTGCGGCGGCTGGAACATGTCGCGTTTGCCGCCCTGTTCCACCACGCGGCCGTCCTTCATCACCACCACCTCGTCGGCAATGGCGCGGACCGTGGCCAGGTCGTGGGTGATGAACATATAGCTCAGCCCCAGCTCGTCCTGGAGCCGGGCCAAGAGGCGCAAGATGCCTTCGGCCACCAGTTGGTCGAGGGCGCTGGTCACCTCGTCGCAGATGATGAACTTGGGATCGGCGGCCAGCGCGCGGGCGATGCCCACCCTCTGTTTCTGCCCGCCCGACAGCTCGGAGGGCAGCCGGTCGATATACTGCGCCGGGGGCATTTCGATGGCGTCCAACAGCTCTTCGACCCGGGCGCGTTTTCCCTTGCCCTTCATCCGCCCGTAGAACTGCACCGGGCGGCCGATGATCTCGCCGATTGTCTTGCGCGGATTCAACGCGGTGTCGGCCATCTGATAAATCATCTGCACTTGCCGGAGCTGGTCGCGCGAGCGCTGGCGGTAGTCGGCGGGGAGCGGCACGCCCTCCAGTTCGATCTGCCCCGACACCGGCGGCAGCAATCCGGTGATGCAGCGGGCGGCGGTGGACTTGCCCGACCCGCTCTCGCCCACCACCGCGACGGTGCGCCCGGCATGGATGTCGAAACTGACGTCGTGCAGCACCTCGACCGTGCCATAGGCCGCCGTGATGCCATTCACGGAAATCACCGGCACGGCATCGACGGCCGGAGCAGGCTTGGCCGGCCGTTCGAAACTGCGGACGGCCCACAACGACTTGGTATAGTCCTGCTGCGGGCTCGACAGCATGGTGCGGGTGTCTGCCTCCTCGACCTCTTCGCCCTTCAGCAGGACCTTGATGCGGTCGGCCATCTGCGCGACCACCGCCAGGTCGTGGGTGATGTAGATGGCCGCGGTGTCGAAATCCTCGACGATCTTGCGGATCGCGGCCAGCACCTCGATCTGCGTGGTGACATCCAGCGCCGTGGTCGGCTCGTCGAAGATGATCAGATCCGGGCGGCAAGACATGGCCATCGCCGTCATCGCCCGCTGCAACTGCCCGCCCGAGACCTGGTGGGGATAGCGGAACCCGATCTCTTCGGGGTTCGGCAGGCGCAGCCGGGCGTAGAGCTCCATCGCGTCGGCCTCGCTGTCGGCGCGACCCTCGACGCCGTGCTGCACCGGCGCCTCGGTGTGTTGGTCGATGATCTTGTGCGCGGGGTTGAAGCTGGCCGCGGCCGACTGCGCGACATAGGCGATGCGCTTGCCCAGCAGGTTGCGCTTCACGTCGGCCGAGGCGTTCACCAGGTCGACGCCGTCGAACTCCACCGACCCGCCAGCGATGCGCACGCCGTCGCGGGTGAACCCCATGGCGGCCAGGCCGACGGTGGACTTTCCCGCCCCGCTTTCGCCGATCAGTCCCAGGACCTCGCCCTTGTGCAGATCGAAGGAGACGCCCTTGACGATGGGGATCCACTCCTCGTCCGAACGTCCCTCCAGGTGCAGGTCGCAGACGCGCAGGAGACGGTCGCGGTGGCTCTTGTCGGTCATCGGGCGGTCTCCGTCTGGCGGGGCCAAGCGGTTTCGAAACCGCTTGGCACGCCGCTTCGAAGCGGCGTGGACAAGGCCGTTCGAACGGCCTTGGGCCAAGGGCCTTCGAAGGCCCTTGCGCCGAGAAGGATGGCGGCGTTCATTCCTTCAGCCCCGACGACCGGAACAGCATCCAGTCCACGACGAAGTTCACCGCAACGGTCAACAGCGCGATCGCCCCCGCCGCCAACAGAGGCGTGATCGCCGCCTGCGGGGCGAACTGGGCGTAGTTGATGAACTGCGCCAGGTCGCGGACCATGGTGCCCCAGTCCGCCGCGGGCGGCTGGATGCCGACGCCCAGGAAACTGAGCGAGGCGATGGTCAGGAACACGAAGCAAAAGCGCAGGCCGAACTCGGCCAGGAGCGGCGCGGTGGCGTTGGGCAGGATCTCCTTGAAGATCAGGTATCCCAGGCCCTCGCCCCTGAGCTTGGCCGCCTCGATATAGTCCATCACGACGATGTTGCCCGCGACCGCCCGGGCCAGGCGGTAGACCCGGGTGGAGTCGATCACCGCGATGATCACCACCATGAACACCGTCAGCGGGACGCCCAGCTGGTTGGCCCAAACGCTGGCGATGGTCATCAGAAGGAGCGCGAAGATCAGCGAGGGGATCGCCATCAGCACGTCGACGAACCGGCTGAGCACCTGGTCCAGCCACCCGCCGAGCGTCGCGGCGAGAAATCCGAACGTGCCGCCCAGCGCGAACGCGAGGCAGGTGGTGGCAAAGGCGATGCCCACCGTGTTCTGCGCGCCATAGATCAGCCGGCTCAGGATGTCGCGCCCGATCTGGTCTGTGCCCAGGGGGAACGCCGGATCGCCCCCTAGCGCCGGATTGCCGCCGGCGACGACGTTGGCGTTGGCCAGGACCTGCTCCTGCCCGTAGGGCGCGATCACCCCGGCAAAGATCGCCACGACGGCGTAGATCAGGATCACCAGAATGCCGAACGCCGCTGTCAGCGGCATTTGGCGAAAGAGCTTGCGCGTCGCTTCGGTGCCGACGTGCCGGCCCAGCGTGCGGAACACCCATGCGGCGACAGAGAAGATGACGAACCCCTGCACCGCCCAGCGAAAGAACACCGCCCCCTCTTGGAGATACAGCCACACGCCGAAGGCCAAGGCGGCGGCGGCAAAGACCCAGCCGAACGCCTCGCCGAAGGACATGTCGCGGAACCGGGGTCGGCCGCCCGCCGCCGCCCGCCCGATCGCGCGGAACGCCCAGGCCGCGGCCAAGAGACCCGCGACACCGGCGAGGATGGTGAGCACGATCACTTGGGGTGCCTCAGGCGCGGGTTCGAGACGATCGACAGGATGTCCGCCGTCAGGTTCAGCAGGATATAGGCGGTGGCAAAGATCAGGCAGCACGCCTGCACCATCGGGATGTCGCGGATCTTGACCGCGTCGACAAAAAGCTGGCCGATGCCCGGATAGACGAACACCACCTCGACCACGACCACCCCGGTTATCAGGTAGGCGAGGTTCAGCGCGATGACGTTGACGATGGGCGCCAGCGCGTTGGGCAGCGCATGGCGGACGATCACCCGCATGGGCGAGATGCCTTTGAGCCGCGCCATCTCGATATAGGGCGAGGCCAGGAGCTGGATGATCGCGGCCCGTGTCATCCGCATCATGTGGGCGGTGACCACCAGGGTGAGGGTCAGCGCGGGCAGGAGCGTGCGCTCCAGCCGCTCGGCGAACCCCATGCCCTCGTATATGTTGCTGAGCGACGGCAGGATCGGGTTCAGCACCGCCAGGAACAGGATCAGCACATAGGCGAGAAAGAACTCGGGGCTGGAGATCGACGACAGGGTGAAGATGTTGGCGCCCTTATCGAAGGCCGAGTTGCGGTAGAGCGCGGCCAGGATCCCCAGCGCCAGCGAGACCGGCACCGCGATGGCCGCGGTCACGCCGGCGAGGAACATGGTGTTGGAGAACCGCGGCGCGATCTGGCTCGCCACGGTCTGGAGCGACGTGGCGCCCATGTTGGCCTGGAAGTTGAGCTGCGCAAAGGAGGTGCCCAAATCCCCGCGCAGCACGCCGCCCAGCCAGTCGAAGTACCGCATGACCGGATTCTGGTCGAGGCCGAGGTCGCGGCGGATGGCGGCGACCGCCTCGGGCGTGGCGCCCTGCCCCAGGATCGCCTCGGCAAAGTCGCCCGGCAACATGTTCACCGCGGTGAAGATGACGATTGAGACGACGAGGAGCGTCAGCAGGCCGAGCGCGAGGCGCTGGAGTATGATCTTGCCGACTGAACCCAAGTGGTCTGTCCCGCGCCGTTTCGGTCAGGCCAACCTTAAGGTCTGAACGCTGTGTGTAAACCCTTGCACCGCCGGGGCGTCAGGGGTCGAGGCTGCGCAAGGCGTCGGTGGTGCGCACCAACTCGTGGCTGATTCCCGGTTCGCTGAGCGCGTGGCCCGCCCGCGGGATCAGCCGCAGCCGCGACCGCGGCCAGGCCTCGTGCAGGCGGTGCGCCGAGAGAGGCGGACAGATCATGTCATAACGTCCCTGGACGATGGTGCCCGGCACGTCGGTCAGCCGCCGAATGTTGCGCAGGAGGTGCCCATCGCCGTCGAGAAACCCCATGTTGGTGAAATAGTGGTTCTCCAACCGGGCAAAGGCGCGGGCGTATTCCGCCGGGCTGTCGCCGCCGGGACCGTCGTTGTCGATGGAGGCCAGGGTGTTCTCCCAGCTCGACCAGGCACGGGCGAACTGCGTCTCCATCATCATGTCGCCCGAGAACAGCCGCCGGTGATAGGCGGCGATCAGATCGCCCCGCTCGTCCTCGGGCACCATGTCGGTGAACCGCGCCCAGACATCGGGCCAGAACTGCCCGGCGCCGCCGCCGTAGAACCAGTCGAGCTCGCGCCGCTCCATCAGGAACACGCCGCGCAGGATCAGGTGCAGGGCGCGTTCGGGATGGCTCTGCGCATAGATCAGCGCCAGTGTCGCGCCCCAGGAGCCGCCGAACACCGCCCAGCGGTCGATGCCCAGGTCGCGGCGGATACGCTCGATGTCGTCGACGAGGTGCCAGGTGGTGTTCGCCTCGACGCTGGCATGGGGCCGCGAACGGCCGCAGCCCCTCTGATCGAACAGCACCACCCGCCAGACGGCCGGGTCGAAATAACGCCGCATCGACGGCGAACAGCCGCCGCCGGGCCCACCATGGAGCACCACCACAGGCAGGCCGTTCGGCCGCCCGCATTGCTCGACATACAGGCGATGGCCGTCGCCCACGTCGATCATCCGCTGATCGAAGGGGTCGATCCGCGGATAGAGATAGCCCGTCGCGCGCTTTTGCCCTGACGCCTTGTCCATGTCCGACCTATATATCCCGGCCGGAGCCGCCGCCATGGGCGGCACATGAAAAAAGGTTGGGACATGACGGCAACTTCCTCCATCGACGCGGACGAGATCGCCAAGTTCACCGCCATGGCCGAGGAATGGTGGGATCCGGAGGGCAAGTTCAAACCCCTGCACATGCTCAACCCCACCCGCCTGGACTACATCTGCGCCCAGATCGCGGCCGAGTTCGACCGCGATCTGTCGACCGCGGCGCCGTTTGCCGGACTGCGCCTGTTGGACATCGGTTGCGGCGGCGGCCTGCTCAGCGAGCCGATGGCCCGGCTGGGTGCCGACGTGGTCGGCGCCGACGCGGCCGAGCGCAACATCCCCGTCGCGCGCATCCATGCCGAGGGTCAGGGGCTCGACATCGACTATCGCCACACCACGGCCGAGGATCTGGCGGCTGCGGGCGAGACGTTCGACGTCGTGCTGAACATGGAGGTGGTCGAGCATGTGGCCGACCCGCCCGCCTATCTCGCGGCCTGCCGCGCGCTGCTCCGCCCCGGGGGATTGATGATCTGTTCGACCCTCAACCGCACGACCAAGAGCTTTGCCCTAGGCATCGTCGGGGCCGAGTGGATCATGCGCTGGCTGCCCAAGGGCACCCACGATTGGCGCCGCTTCATCACCCCCGACGAGCTCTTCGACATGCTCCGCGGCGCGGGGCTGGAGCCCGTGGATCGCAAAGGCATGGTGTTCAACCCGCTGAGCTGGTCCTGGTCGCTGTCGGACCGGGACCTGTCGGTGAACTACGTCACGGCGAGCCTGCGCCCCGCCTAACCGGCCAGCAGGGGGTCGAGCTTGCCCGCCCGGTCCAGCGCCGACAGATCGTCGAAACCGCCGATATGGGTGTCGTCGATGAAGATTTGCGGGACAGTGTGCCGGCCGCCGGCGCGGCGCATCATCTCCTGCCGCATCTCGGGGTCGCCGGAGACGTCGGTTTCGGCATAGGCCGCGCCCTTGGCGTCCAACAGCCGCTTGGCCGCGTGGCAGTAGCCGCAGAGCGGCGAGGTGTAGAGTTCGACGGTGGCCATGACGCTCCTCGATCTGTGCTGGGCGGAACCTAGGGCGCCCGCACCGCCCGCGCCAGGGTCAGCGTGTCGACGCGGGCCGCGCCGGCCGACGCGGCGGCGAGGGCCGAGGCGGCGAGCGTCGCGCCCGAGGTCATCACGTCGTCGATCAAGAGGACGTCGGCACCGTCCAGGACCGCGCCGTGCACCGGGTGCGGCGCGATGGCGTCGGCCAGGTTGGCGAACCGCGCCTCGGCGTCCGCGCCCTTCTGCGGGGGGGTCCGGCGGCGACGGATGAGGGCGCGGGGGGCATAGGGCTGCCCGGTCAGGCGGGCGATCTCCTGCGCCAGCAGTGCCGCCTGGTTGTAGCGGCGGCGGAGCAGTCGGGTCCAATGCAGCGGCACGGGCAACAGGATCTGCCCGGGATGCAACAGATCGCGCCCCGCCCGCCGCATCCACGCCGCCGCGGGCGCGACGATGTCCGCCCGGTCGCCGTGTTTCAGCGCCAAGGCCAGTCGCCGCGCGCGGCCGTCGTAGACGAGCGTGGTGCGTCCCCGCCGCCAGGGCCGCGGCCGGGCGAGGCAGTCGTCGCACTGCGCCACCTCGCCCGGCACGCCGGGGAGCGGCGCGCCGCAGGTGTCGCAGGCCAGGCCCAAGACGAACGGCGTCTCTCGCCAGCAGGCCCCGCACAGACCCTGGCCGCCCTCCACCAGCGCCTCGCAAGCCAGGCACTGGTCGGGGTAGATCAGCCGTAGCGCGGTTTGCATCCGTCCCATTGGCACCCTAGATCGCACGGCATGAGCCAGCCGCCCGCCCTGACCGACCGCCCCGCCCTGCACCGCAATCGGGGACGCACCCGGCCCGAGGCGCTGTTCCTGCACGACCACGTCATCGCGCAGATCCAGGAAAGACTGGGAGAGGTTAACAGAGCGTTTACCGCCCCGGCGATCGTCACCGGCCACCCGGGGCCGTGGGCCGCGGCCTTTCCCGACGCGCGAATCGTCGACGACGCGCCGGTGCTCGACCTGGACCCCGGCGCCCACGATCTGATCGTCCACGCCATGGCGCTGCATTGGGCCGACGATCCCGTCGGGCAACTGGTGCAGTGCCGCACGGCGCTCAAGCCCGATGGGCTGTTCCTCGCCGCCTGCCCGGGGGGGCGCAGCCTGCAGGAGTTGCGCGCCGCCCTCGCCATGGCCGAGAGCGACGTTCTTGGCGGCCTGTCCCCCCGGGTGGTGCCCATGGGCGAGATCCGGGACCTGGGTGCCCTGCTGCAACGGGCCGGATTGGCGCTGCCGGTCGCGGACGCCGATGCGATGACCGCCACCTATCCGGACGCCTGGGCGCTGATGCGCGAATTGCGGGCCATGGGCGAGGGCAACGCCCTGGCGCAACGGGCGCGGCGGCCGGTGCCGCGCGCCCTCTTCGACCGGATGGCGCAGGTCTATGCCGACCACTTCCCGGCCGACGGCGGGCGCATCCTGGCGACCTTCGAGCTGATCTATCTCACCGGATGGGCGCCCGACGCCTCGCAGCCGCAACCCCTGCGCCCGGGCTCGGCCACCGCGCGCCTGGCCGACGCGCTGGGCGCCCGCGAACGCCCCGCGGGCGAGCCTGCGGCACCGCAGCGCGATTGACCGCGCGGCTTTTGCCTTTATCTCCCTGGTATTCTCGGACAAGGACGACGTTGAAATCGCCATGCTGGACGCCAAGACCGCGGATGGAACGATGATGCACGACACCCGGCCCGCCCGATGCCCGGTCCACGCGCCCGCGGATCACCCCGAAATCCCGCCTGCCAAGATCGGCGTGCTGCTGGCCAATCTCGGCACGCCCGACAATTACGACTACTGGTCGATGCGGCGGTATTTGAACGAGTTCCTCTCGGACAAACGGGTGATCGACTATTCCGCCTGGGTCTGGCAGCCGCTGTTGCAACTGGTGGTCCTCAGCAAGCGGCCGTTCTCGTCCGGCGCGGCCTACAAATCGATCTGGAACGAAGAGGCGGGCGAGAGCCCCCTGATGACCATCACCAAGGCGCAGACGGCCAAAATCCGCGAGACAATGATCCAGCGCCACGGCGACGACGTGCAGGTCGAGTTCTGTATGCGCTACGGCAATCCCTCGACCCGCTCGGTGCTGCGCCGGATGATCGACGACGGATGCCAGAAGATTCTGTTCTTTCCGCTCTACCCGCAATACGCCGGCGCTACGACCGCCACCGCCAACGATCAGCTCTTTCGCGCGCTGATGCAGGAGAAATGGCAGCCGCCGGTGCGCACGGTCCCCGCCTATTTCGACCAGCCCGCCTATATCGACGCGTTGGCGCAGTCGGTGGAGAAGGCCTATGCGCTGATGGAGACGCCGCCCGACGTCCTGGTCACCTCGTATCACGGTGTGCCCAAGCGCTATCTGATGGAGGGCGACCCCTATCATTGCCAGTGTCAGAAGACGACGCGCCTGCTGCGCGAGCGTCTGGGCTGGGACGAGGACCGCATCGTCACCACGTTCCAGAGCCGGTTCGGCCCCGAGGAGTGGCTCAAGCCCTATACCGTCGAGGAGGTCGCGCGCCTGGCCGAGCTGGGCAAGAAACGGATCGCGGTGATCGCCCCCGCCTTCTCGGCCGACTGCATCGAGACGCTGGAAGAGATCAACGAAGAGATCCGCGAGAGCTTTGAAGAGGCGGGGGGGGAGAGCTTTACCTACATCCCCTGTCTCAACGACGACGCGGCACATATCCAGGCGTTGGCTCAGGTGATCGACGACAACCTGAAGGGTTGGATCGCCTGACCCGGAAACGACAGGAGGCGGCCGAAACCTCGGCCGCCTCCCAAATCGTGTTGTGATCCGGTGGGATCAGTCCGACGCGATCGCAACCACCACGGCCAGCAGCAGCAGCGGAACGACCCAGCCGCCGGAGGTGCCGCTGGTCTCTTCCACGATCACGGCAGGCTCCATGATGGGCTCAACCAGACCGCCGGCGAACGCACCGGTGGCAGCAACCGACAGCGCGGCGGCAAGAGCGAGTTTCTTCATACTATCCTCCAGTATACGCCGGAACCGATTGGAACTGAGGCCGATTCGGGCAATAAAGACTGTTCCTCGTAGCCGGTGTATACGCAGCAACCTCCGCGGGATGCAAATATGGTTGACAGCCTCCGCGCGTTCTGGGTCGACCGGATCGTCAAATAAGCAACACTTGCGTGCCGTTCCTGGCATGGGAGAATAATTCTGCGATGTGCTCGTTGTAGAGACCGATGCAGCCGTTCGAGGACCGGCGCCCGATCTTGCGCGTATCCTGGGTGCCGTGGATGCGGTAGTAGGTCCACCCCAGGTAGAGCGCGTGGGTGCCGAGCGGATTCTCTGGGCCCGGGCCGATATAGTCGGGCCATTCCGGGTTGCGCTTCTTCATCGCCGGGGTGGGGCGCCATTCCGGCCCCTCGACCTTTCGCACCACCGAGGTCCGGCCGCGGCGGGTCAGATCCTCGCTGAGCGGCACCGACGTCGGATAGAGCTTATAGACAGTGCGGTCGGCGCTCCAGTAGTGCAAGGCGCGGCTGGTGATGTCGACCAGGATCGCGCCATTCGACAGCGACGAGAAATAGGGCTGCCAGTCGAGCACGCGAAAGCTCGACGCATTGCGGCTCACGCCGCCGGCGAGGGGCGCGCGGAACTCGGTGGTCGCCTGGGCCAGAGCCGGGGTCGCCAGGACCGTGGCCGCGGCGCTGCCGAGAAAGGCGCGGCGGCTGACCGAGGGGGGCTGTCTGTCGGACATCGAACGGACCTCACGGAAACGTATGTCTGGATCGCGGAAGTTTTACCGTGACCGGGGCGGTCATGCAAATCACTCCGGCGGCATTTCGCACGGCGGCGGCGCGCGAGGGTTTGCCGCCGGTCGCTTTTGCCTATAACCCTGCGGGCCGATGGATCCAGACAGGTGCCCCATGTACGATCGACGCATCGCGCTGTTTATGATGCTGGGCGCGGGCCTGAGCGCCTGCACGCCCACCACGACCGCAGGCCCCCGCCTGGGGCCCGATGGACGGCCTTTGCCGCGGGTCTACCGGCTTTCCGCGAGCGACACCGCCGACGTCCAGTTTCGGATGCTCGACGCGGTGAACGCCCTGCGCCAGGCCGCCGGCGCCGGACCGTTGCAGCTCAACGCCGAGCTGAACGCCGCCGCCGCGACCCATTCCCGCGACATGAGTGTCCAGAACCGGCCCTGGCATTTTGGGTCCGACGGATCCTCGCCGCTCGACCGGGTGCGGCGCGTGGGCTTTCGCGGCAGCCTGCTGGGCGAGAACATCTCGGAGACCTACGAGACCGAGTTGCAGACGCTGGCCGCTTGGATGGAGAATCCTGCAACGCGCGAGATCATCGTCGATCCGCGCGCCACGCTCATGGGGTTTTCGTGGTTTCAGGAGCCCAACGGTAAAATCTGGTGGACCATGGTGACGGGGTCCGGCGCCGCGCCCGTGCTCGCGGCCATCCCGGCCCCTCAGCCGGTGTTCTGAGCCGCCGCGCTACGCGGCACCGTCGCCGTGGTAGTCGCGATACCAGCGCACGAACGCGTCGATGCCGGTGGCCAGATCGGTCTGCGACTGCGGGCCGATGAGCCGCTCCAGAAGCGCGGCGTCAGCCCAGGTGCCGGGCACGTCGCCTGGCTGCATCTCCATCAGATTACGGCGCGCCGGGCGGCCGAGCGCGTCTTCCAGCGCCGCGACGAAGTCCAGGAGCCGCACCGGCCGGGCGGCACCGATGTTGACCACGCGGAACGGCGCCACCGGGCTCAGACTGTCTCCCTCGGGCACCTGCCCGTCGGGGGGGCGCACGGGCGGGACGTCGATCAGCAGGCGGATCGCGCGCACGAGATCGCCCACATAGGTGAAGTCGCGCATCATTTCACCGCGATTGTAGAGGTCGATGGGCCGATCCTCCAGGATCGCGCGGGTGAACTTGAACAACGCCATGTCGGGCCGCCCCCAGGGGCCGTAGACCGTAAAGAAGCGGAACATCGTCGTGGGGATGTCCCACAGATGCGCATAGGCATGTCCCATCGCCTCGGTCGCCTTCTTGGTCGCCGCGTAGATGGTGAGCGGCGTGTCCGCCTTGTCCGTCTCGGCAAACGGCATTTTGGCATTGGCGCCGTAGACCGACGAGGTCGACGCCATCAATAGGTGCCGCACCCGCGCCCGCCGCGCCGCCTCGATCACCCCGAAGGTGCCGACCAGGTTGGAGTCGATGTAGGAGCGGGGGTTTTCCAGACTATAGCGCACACCGGCTTGGGCGGCGAGGTGGACGATGACCTCGGGCGCGGCCGCGGACACCGCGGCCTCCAGCGCACCGGCGTCCTCCAGCATCGCCTCGGTGCATGTGAACCCGTCGTGGCGGAGCAGCAGGTCGTGCCGCGCCCGCTTGAGCGCGACGTCGTAGTAGTCGGTGAGGCCGTCGTAGCCGTGGACATCGTGCCCTTCGGTCAACAGGGCCTCGGCGACGTGATAGCCGATGAACCCGGCAGAGCCGGTGACGAAGACCCTCATTCCCTCCGCTCCAGGTGCGCCGCCTGCCTGGGCCCCCGGATCGCACCGCCGCCCCCCGGCCCGTGCCGCCGCTTCGGTCCCGCGGATGGCGGGGCGGCGTCGACGAGGACGCTATAGCACTGTCGGCGGACGCGGATCGAGTCGACCCAGGAACAACGGTGCGCGAACCGTGCTTCGCCTCGACAGGTTCGGGGACTGCCGCAGCGAGGCCCCGTTGCCCGCCGACCTCTGGCAGTGCAACTGCCGATCCAGGCGCCGCGGCGCCGCCGTTCGTGGTCGGAAATCAGATCTCGCATAGACTGAACATCCCCCTCGTGTCCGTGTCCGACCCAGTGTTGGAGCGGGCATCCGACCTTGCACGGGCCTTCTATCCCGAAACCGCCAGAGTTCGGAACCGGCCACTGCTCCATCGCCGAGAAATCGGTCCGGCACGGCAGCCACAGGTGGGGCGCCCGGCACCGCTCTTCGGCGGGTTGGGGGCCGGTGCTTCGGGTCGTCTCCGTCCAACGCGGCGAACGCGAACTCCGTCCCAAGTGGCCCGCGACATCAGCATTGCCCGCGCGGATCCGCAACGATGTCACCGGCCTGGAAGACCGACGCCGTGGCATCGTCGAAACCGGAGAACGCCGGGTCGGCCCGACCGGTCCACGCGAGCGGCCGGGCGCGCGGAAGCTTCGCCGCTGCGCCCAGGGGCTTGAACCAGGCGCGCGACCGTCGCACGGGAGGGGCGGGGCAGATCTCTCGTCCGGACGTGGTCGGCCAGCATCGGGCGGCCGTTCGCGCGATCCAGAAAAAGACCAGCGGCCAAACCGGGCCTGCGCCGGTTGAGTGTTTTTTCCTCATTGTGGTCGTCCCGGAGAGCCGGTTTTGATATTCGACAGACACTTTTTTTTGAGACTGAATAGGTGACGCCGTTGCAAAGGTTTACAGCTGAATGATTTGATTAATGGACCAGAGCACCGTTAAGGGTGTTTGCGAGCTCATCTTCGACAGCATAGAGGCCGGCTCCGTTCTCGTCGTCGGCTCCGCGGCGACCGACCTCCTGGTCGAGTTGTCCCGATCCGATGTGCGCCTGACCGGGATCGATCGCGACGTCGAGACGCTTGCGCAAGCGCGCGTGGCGCTGAAGCGCGGGACTGATGACTCTGTCTTGCGGCTCTACTCGAAAGCGGAGGCGCGCGCTGCTTTGGAGAGCGAGACGTTCGATGCCATCGTCGTCACGGATCCGGCGACCCTCCCTGACGGTGGGGACCGGCTCAAACCGCTCTGGAGGTGCCTGCACGCCGATGGTGCGCTGCTCTGGGTGACGCCGTTCGGCCAGAAGGGCGAGCCGCCCTCCTATCTGATGGGCCCGATGAAGCAGGTCCACACGCTGTTCAAGCCGCAGGCATTCTCCCCATCCGGGGACACGGTGATCCTGAACTGTGAACGGCGCAGCGCAGCGACGACGGGCCCGGTCAGGGTCGATGCCGACCTGGTCGACCAGTTGGAGGCCGCCTTTGCCGAGGTGGAACGTGACCTGCGCCAGGCGGCCTCGGCTGCCGCTGGCCGCGGCAAGGAGGGTCAGGACGTCCCCGGCGCGCCGTTGGAGCAGACCGTTCGCCATGCCAACATCCTGCTGGAAGGGTATCTCCTGGCCACCGACCAGGAGGATCACGCGACAGACCAAGACGGGGCCCCCGATCAGTTGATGGCGCGCGTGAAACTGCTGTTGCGAGAGTTGAACCGCGCCCGTTCCGTCGCGGCGCGCGTCCAGGCTGCTGGGCCATCGGCCGATGGGGCGGCCGTGGCGAGCGTCCCTGAGACCGCCGAAGAGGTGAGCCACAGACAGGCCGGGCTGGACGCGCAACAGGAGGCAACCGATGCGGCGCTGAAAGACGCGCGGGCCGCTCGAAACCGCGCGGGCGCAGATCGCCGAAAAAAACCGGGCTCTACGATACCCTGCAAGCCGAGTTCGCGACCGTGAAAGCCGCGCTTGACGCGCTCAAGTCCGCAGAGAGCGCGGCGGTCAAGGAGAACGCCGATCTCAAGACGCGGCTCAGCCAGGCGCTGATCAGCGCCGAACAGAGCGACGCCGAACTCAAGGCCGCGCTGGACCGCGACGCGCAACTCACCGGACGCCCCTTCGAACGCCGCCCGCGCAAGTCGCCGCTCGACAGGAAACTCCGCATCGCGGGGATGATGGACGAGTTCACGACGGCCTGCTTTGCCCTAGAGTGCGAGTTTCTCCCGCTCGATCCGGCGCGGTGGCACGATCAGTTGATCGACTTCGCCCCCGACGTTGTGTTCATCGAGTCGGCCTGGCACGGCAACGGCGGGCTTTGGCACCTGAAGGTCAGCTCGGTATCGACCGAGCTCGAGGGCGTCCTCCGGTGGTGCAAGGTGTCGGGCACCCCATCGATCCTGTGGAACAAAGAAGACCCTGTTCATTTCTCGGCATTCTTGGATGTTGCGGCGCGCGTGAACGTGGTGTTCACCACCGACATCGACTGCATTCCCGCCTACAAGCACCATTTGGGGCATGATCGGGTCTACGTGCTGCCCTTCGCCGCCCAGCCCGCGATCCACAACCCGGTCGAGGTCTATGATCGCAAGGACGCCTTCAACTTCGCCGGCTCCTATTATCTGCGCTATCCGCAGCGGCAACGCGACATCCGCACGCTGATCGATACCCTCGCCGAGTTGAAGCCGGTCGAGATTTACGACCGCAACTTCGAAAAGGGGCACCCGCACTACAAGTATCCCGACGAGTACAAGTCGCTGATCCTCGGGAGCCTGCCGTTTTCCGAGATCGACAAGGCCTACAAGGGCTACAACTACGGCATCAACATGAACACCATCAAACAGTCGCAGACGATGTTCGCGCGACGGGTGTTCGAGCTGATGGCGTCGAACACCGTGGTCGTCAGCAACTTTTCCCGTGGCGTGCGGATGCTGTTCGGCGATCTGGTGATCTGTTCCGACAACGCCGACCAGATCAAGGCCCGGCTGGCGCCCATCGTCGACGATGGGACCCACTATCGGAAATTCCGCCTTCAGGCTCTGCGCAAGGTGATGAGCGAGCACACGTACCGCTCGCGCCTCACGTATGTGATGAGCAAGGTCGTGTCGGACTACGTCCCGCGCGAGACGCCGCGGATCGCGGTTCTGGCCGTGGCGCGTGACGCGGCCGCGCGCGACTATCTGCTCAAGCTCTGGAAATCCCAGACCTTCGATCAGGGGCACCTGTTCCTGCTCTGCTCCGATCGCCCAGACGACGCGGAGTTCGGCAGCGACGTGTCGGTCTTTGCCGAAGCAGACATGCTGACCGCAGCGCTCTCCGAGCATTCGGCCGAGTTCGTGGGTCTCATGTCGGCCGCCGATCACTATGGGCCGAACTACTTGACCGACCTCGCGCTGGCCGAGCGTTATTCGGCGGCCGACGGCTTTGGCAAGGTCGCTCATTTCGCCAAGACCGAAGATGGGATCGCATTGCACGCCGCCGACGCCGCCTATCGGCCGGCCCAGGCGATCGAGCTCAGGGCGGGCATCCTGCGCAGAACGTTGCTGTCGGACGCCTTGCTCGCCAAATGCCTATCCGAACCCGAGAGCGCGGCGATCTCGGGGCAGCCGGTCCTTGCGCTCGACGAGTTCAACTATTGCCGTAACGCCACGACCGTAGAGGCCTCACAGATCACCGACGACGCGGCGAGCCGCTCGCGCGGGATTTCGCTCGATGAGATCTGGGATACGGCCGAGGGCCTCCCGGCCGGCCTACCGCGGCCGCATCCCGGCACCCGCGACTTGCCGTCGATCACCGTCCGCCAGTTGCCCAGCTACATCGCGACGGCGCACAGCGAACCGGTGAGCGTGACGACGACGCCGAGCCGCCTTGTGGTGACCTCCAAATTGCAATCTGGCAAATACAAGTATCTGTGGACCAAGCGCAAGTTCCCGCGCGATGAAATCAATCTCGTGGACGACAGCAAGATTTCCTTCGATCTGGAATCGACCGCGCAGGAATGCCATTTCGTCTGCGAGTTCTACGATGCCCAAGACCAGAAGATCAGCCATTCCATGCTGACGAAGGGCGGGACGCACTCTTTGGCGCTGCCGAACGAGTGCACGAACGTGCGCTTCGGAACCCGGGTGTCGGGTCAGGGCATCGTGGAGATTTCCGGCCTGAGCTTTGGCACGCCCGGCGACGTTCCTCCGGTCGTGTTCGGTCGCTCCGACACGCTGGTTCTGACCCAGCAGTATCCGGCCTACGATGATGTCTACAGGTACGGATTTCTGCACAACCGGCTCCGCGGATACTGCCAGGCCGGCCTCGAGACCGACATCTTCCGCCTCAACGTGCGCACCCCCCGCACCTACGACGAGCTCGAGAGTTTCGACATCGCCTCTGGCGATGCGATCCTGCTGGACGCCACCCTCGCGACCGGACGCTACAAACATGCGCTGGTCCATTTTCTGGATGCGAGGATGTGGCGCGTCCTGTCGAATACCTGGACCAGATCCGCGTGACGATCTGGCTGCATGGGGCGGACGTCCAGAACTGGCGCGGAAGTGGGGTCGAGGTCAGGGAGGTGGACGGGGCGGACACCGCACGTCACACGCAAGAGGGCGACGAGCGAAAGATCGTGTGGCACGAGGTGTTCTCGCATCCGTCCGAAAATCTACACGTCGTAGCGGTGTCTCGGAACCATATTGACCGGATCGCCGAACACGTCGGATCGGGCCCGCAAGAGGATCGGCTGTCGATCGTCCCGAACTTCATCGACGGGCGCATTTTCCGCTACGCCGAAAAAGACGAGAGTCAGCGCAAGAGGATCCTGTCGGTTGGACCTTATGACAGCGGGACCGACGCCAGCGATCTGACGGTCGCCGGGATCCTCGAACTCTCCAAGCGGCCCGTGTTCGTCGCGCTGAACTTTGTCCTGGTGGGCGACGGCGCGGAGTTCGAGACCACGACGGCGCCGATAGCCGATCTGCTGAACGTGACCCTGCGCAAAGGCTTTCTCGACCCCGCGCAGACTGCGGGACTGCACAAGCGCGCCGGGGTTCTCCTAGCGCCCACGCGAACGGCCGGCGATGGCGTGGCGATGTACGAGGCCATGGCCTCGGGGTTGGTGCCCATCACCACGCGCGCCGCGGCGCTCTCTGAGCTTGTGGATCCGAGCTGCGGCATGATCGTGCCGCCCGCGGATCCCGTCGCGCTCGCCGACGCAATCGAGGCGCTCTACGACAGTCCGTCAAAGTTCAGGCGGCTGTCGCGGAACGCCGCCGAACGGGTGCGGCGGCAGTCGAGCTATGAGCAAACCATCGCGCGCGAGGTCGCTCTGATCCGCGAAGGGCCCAAAAAGGACGCCGACGGCTGACGAGCACGTCGCACGAACGCCTGCACTGTATTGACGCGGAGGATCGTGGGTCGCGGCCACCCGCCGGACGAGGAGCGGCCCCGGCGCAGGCTCAATGCTCGTCTTCGGACCGCTTGTAGATATCGTCCAGGCGGATGATGTCGTCCTCGCCCAGATAGGATCCGGTCTGGACCTCGATCATGGAGAGGGGGATCTTGCCCGGGTTGGTCAGCCGGTGGTCGGCGCCGAGGGGGATATAGATCGTCTGGTTTTCCGTCACCAGCCGCTCCTCGCCGTCGACCTCGACCAGGGCGGTCCCCTGGACCACGATCCAGTGCTCTGCCCGGTGGTGGTGGCGCTGCAGCGACAGCCGTTCGCCGGGCTTGACGCGGATCATCTTGACCTGGTGGCGCGGCCCGATGTCGAGGCTGGTGAAGCTGCCCCAGGGGCGATAATCCGTCGTGCCGCTGTCGATCTCGGCCAGCCCGCGGTCGCCCAAAGTCTCCAGCACCGACTTGAGCTTGTCCAGATGGGCGTTCGAGATCACCAGGCACGCATCGTCGGTGTTGACCACCGTGACGTCGTCCAGCCCCACGCACACCGTCAGCTTGTCGGTGCTATAACTCATGGTGCGCCGACACTCGAACAGCTCTGAACGACCCACGGCAGCGTTGTCGTCAGCGGCATCGGTGAGGTTCAGATCGCGGACCTCGCGCCAGTTTCCGGCGTCGTTCCAGCGGAAATCGCCGCGCACCACGAGGCGGCGCGGGATCTTTTCCATCAACGCATAGTCGATGGAGATCGACGGGTTCCGGGCATAGGCGTCGGCGGGAACGCGGAGGAAGCCCAGGTCGCTCTCGGCGGCCTCGTAGGCGGCGCGCGTGGCGGCAAAGACTTCGGGCGCGTAGGTCTTGTAGGCGCGCAGCAGCGCGTCGACCCGGGCCAGGAAAATCCCGCTGTTCCAGAGGTAGTCGCCGGACTCCAGATAGGTCCGTGCGGTGGCGGCGTCGGGCTTCTCCACGAACTCGGCCACCTCTGAGACGCGCCCCTCCTCGGCCGCGCGGATGTAGCCATAGGTCGTGGCGGGGCGGTCGGGGCGCAGACCGAAGACGCACACAGTGTCGTCGTCCAGACTCGCCAGACCGTCGCGCACCGCGGCGGCCAGCGCCTCCACCGGCTCGATGATGTGGTCCGACGGCATGATCAGCAGCGTCTCCACCCCGTCGGCGCGGGCGGCGTGCAGCGCGGCCAACAGAACCGCGGGCGCGGTGTCCCGCTTCATCGGTTCGAGCAGGATATCGACATCATCGCCATAACGCGGCTGGGCCTGCTCCCGCACGATAAAGCGATAATCGTCGTTGGTGATGAACACGGGCGCGCGCCCGCACATGGCGCGGGTGCGGTCCAGCGTCATTTCCAGGAGGGTGCGGTCCGCGGTGACATGCACGAACTGCTTGGGCCGTTTGGGGCGCGACAGGGGCCAGAGCCGGGTTCCGCTCCCGCCGCAGAGCACGACGGGGCAAACGCTGTCCGGTATCATCATCGCCTGCCCGCTCAGTTGTTGGCCACCCCACGTGGTGCTCCCCGATGTAGCCAACCGGGCATTGCGGCGCAACGTTCTATCGCCCCCCGGCCCGCCGGTGGGTCATGCGGGCCAGTGCCGATCGGCCGCGATGTCGGCGTCGTCGGTCTCCTTCAAGGCCATCGCAGCATGAAACAGCGCGGTGATGTGTGCCTTGCCCACCCGCACCAGGGCGGCCATCTGCGCCGGGGTTAACTCATGGTCCACGTTCGCCGCGTCGCGATAGGGGATGACGGCGGCGGTCACGCCGGCCCCCGTCAGATCGCGGGCGGTGTCCTTGAGCGCCAGCAGGTGCACCTGACTGCGCGCGTCGCCGGTCAGCGTCACGTCGCCGTAGCCCGCGATGGCGAAGACGCGGGGCGCTAGCACGCGCCGGTCGCGCTCGACATTGATGGCGGCGCGTCGGCGGGCGGCGGCCTTGGCCGCGACGTCCTCGGCCGTCTCGATGACGAGGGTGAAGTTCTGCGCCGGGGCGACGGGCGGCCAGAAGAGGGTGCGCTCGGCGCCAGCGCGGCGGACGATCAGGTCGGGCAACGGCCCGTCCGCGACCTCGACCTGCCAATGGGCGGGGTCGGACGGCTGGTGCGGCGCGGCGGTCTCGGGGTCGTAGGACACGCGCACGGTGCAGGCGACGACGCCGTCCGTCCGTGTGATCGGGCCGTCGAAGGGGTGGTCTCCTTGCGGCCAGGCGCGCCCGCCCTCGGGGACCGAGATCAGGTCGAACTCGGCGCCGTCGACCGTCAGGCGGTCGCCGTCCACCGCCGCTGCTGTCTCAGGCTGACCGGGCAGCCCGGCGACAGGAATGAGCGTCAAATGCATAATTGTCTCCTATTTCCACCGGCCGACAGCGAAGGCGTCGATGTCCACCGCGCTCGCAAACGACGTGTGGGTAAAGGCCCGGATCGCCGCCGCGCTCGTGCCCGATGGCGCGGTCGCACCCCAGAAATTGACCTTGTTCACGGCCGCTACGGCGAAAGGTTTGGACAGAAATCCCGCCGGATAGATCCAGTTGACAGAATCGCTCCGGTAGAGCGCCCCGGCCGCGAAATCTACCGAGGGCACTTGCAGACCGGCCGAGATGCACACCTGCTCGCCATCGGGAGACCGGCGATACCACCCGTTGGCGTTGCTGCCATAGGTGAAGAGCGTGTCCTGCCGCCAGGCGCCCCAGACACCGTTCCTCATCAGTCGGCGATAGGTCGTCAGGTCGTCCGCCGTCGTGCCCCGGCGATGCAACGTCTGGACCACTTCGCTACTGCTGAATCGCAGCACGATACAGGTGGACCCCGAAGGCCCGGTTCCGTCCGGCGTGTTGGCGGTCGTGCCGCCGACGTTGTAGACGCCAGAGACCAGCGCGTCGTTCATGTCGTCGTTCGGGACCAGCATCCCGTTGCCGACCCAGCCGCCCGCGCCGACCTTCATCAGACGATCGGGCGTCGTATCGCCTGGGTCCGTCTGGGCCGCCGTGCCGGTCACCGGGACGTCGAGCCGTAGCTCGGTATCGGACAGCCGTGCCTGCACCGTTGCGCCCGGGGACAGGGCGATCTCGCCCGCCCCGGGATCGGCACGCAGAGCCGTGGTCCAGGTGCTGCCGTCTGGGCTCACGTTCAGCGAGAACGCGGTGTCGCCGGTCAGGCCCATCTCCGCATGGCCGGTGAAGTCGGACTGGAACAGTAGGCTGGCCGTCTCGGCCGGGGCGGCCTTGTTAACCTTCAGCCGGTGGTCGGTGCCGGCATGGGTGAAGAGGGCCGCGTCCGAGGCCACGGCCAACCGGTTGGTGATATCCCACCCCGTGCCCACGCCCACCCCGTCGAGGTTCTCCAAGCTGCGGTCGTAGGATACCCAATCGGTGCCGTCGAAGACGACGATCTCAGAGGTGGCGGGATCGACGCCTAGCCATCCCGCCTGCGGGGTCATGAACACCCACGCCGCCCCGTCCCAGAGCGCCAGCGCGCCCGCCTGCCCAACCCAGGCCCCGGTCGGCGCGGCGCCCAAAGCGTAGACGTCGCCCGCCGTGGGCGCGGCCGGTGGCGCCTCGGCGCCTCGCCCGCTCAAGGTCAGCTGCACCAGCGCGTCGAGCCGCGACAGCGCCTCGTTGTGGGTGACATGCTTCTGCGCCTGGGACGGCTGCATATACGGCAGGTCCAGACGGGCAGAGCCGTTGGGGAACAGAACAGTCATGTTGGGGCATCCCGCGCAGTTGCTGGCGCGGCAAGATGCCTCGGCAGAGGATTAAACTCTGTGAACCCTGCGCACGCTTGGGCGGCTCAGCGCTTGGCCTTCAGGTGCGCGATCTCGGCGTGAGGTCGGCCGCGGGTCAGCGTGAGGTGCGGCTGACGGGACGATGTCACGGCCATGCCGTCCGTCTTGGCCCGATGCTCGACCTCGTTCAGCATCAGCTGATCGAACCACCAGCTCTTGCGCCCGTCGTTGGGGGTGAACCGCACCACGCTGTAGTCGTGCATCCAAGTGGCGAGCTGGCGGCCGTTCGGAGTGGTGTTGACGTAGGTGTTCCACGCCGTCGGCCCCCACCACGGAAACCACGCCTGGTTCGACTGGTTGCCGAAGCAGGCGTCGTAGTCGGCCAGGTCGGCGACCGCCTTGGACAACGGCGCCGACACCACATTGTCGAGGTCGCTGATGTAGAGCGGGAGGTCCAGCCGCTCCATCACCTTGGCCGCGCGATAGAAACGGGCGAGCGCGAAATACGTGTGGTCGCGGCGATAACGGTAATCCTCGACCGAGATCGACAACAGCGGATCGTCTACGCCGTCGAACTGGCTGTCGCTGGTGTCGTTCCAGTTCACCACGTGGAAGTGGACGTTACAGGCGTCGTCGATGCGGCGAGCGTCGTCATAGAGCGCGCGCGCGAAGGTGTCGAAATAGTTTCCGTCACCGGCCAGGTAGAGGCAGATATTCGACCGCTTCTCCGGGGGGCGCCGCCAGTCGATGTCGGGGGTCGATCCGATGATCCGGCTCGGCGTGACGTCGGCCCAGTCGCTGTCATCGACCGTCCTGAGACTGTAGGCGCCCACATACATCCGCGGCAGGAGGTGGTCGCCCATCTCTTCGGCCGCCTGCCGAAACAGTGCGAAGGCCGCCTCGCGATCCTGGTTCCGGTGCGCCAGCGCGCCCTCATAGAGCAGGACGGCCGGAATCCGCCCGAACTTCTGCCGCAGGAAATCCAACTCCCGACGCACCGCGCGGGCCTTGTCGTTCATCTGCCCCGGCGTGCGCCAGCGTGCGTCGACCAGTTCGATGGCGACCCGATGAACCGCGCCGGTCACCTTGCCGTCGTGCAGTTCCAGGACTTCGTGCAGGCGATCCGCCGTGCCGTCCGGATCCTTCAGCGTGTTGGACATGACCAGGAAGTTGACCTTGTCGAGCTGGAACCAGGTCAAGGTGTCCAGGGTCAACAGCTCCGGCAGCCGCTCCATCTTCAGATACGGCTTGAGCCGCTGGTCGTCGTCTTCACTCATACCGCGAATCCATGCCTTGCCATATTTCCGCCGCGGCGGCGGTGGACGGCCGAGAACCCGGCGCGCCAGCCGGCGCAAAAGACGCAGCGGTCGACCATCAAAGACCGACGACATCTATGAATCGGGCGCGCTCTGGCACCAGGTCCGACACCCCGGCGAACGCCGTGTGGCGGACCAGAACGCAGACGACGTCAGCCGTCTCTATCGCCGCATTGAGATCGGTCAGCGTCACCGGCAGATCCTCAAAGGACTTGGGCAACTCCTCGATATGCGGCTCCACCGCCAGCACCTCGCACCCGAGGTGCGCAAAGTCGCGGACGATCTCGACCGCGGGGCTCTCGCGCAGATCGTCGATGTCTGGCTTGAACGCCAGGCCGAGGCAGGCCAGACGAATGCCGGACATGGACCGCGACGGATCGTCCGACAGAACGTCCAGGATCGCCTGGCGGCCCTTCTCGACAACCCATTTGGGTTTGGCGTCGTTGCCCTCGCGGGCGGCGCGGATCAGCTTGGCCTCGTCGCGCGCAGAGGCGACGATGAACCACGGATCGACCGCGATGCAGTGGCCGCCGACACCCGCACCGGGGCGCAGGATGTCGACCCGCGGATGCCGGTTGGCCAGCGAGATCAGTTCCCACACGTCGATCCCGAACTTGTCGCAGATGATCGACAGCTCGTTGGCAAAGGCGATCTGCACGTCGCGCGAGCTGTTCTCGGTCAGTTTGCACATCTCGGCGGTGCGGGCGTTGGTCACGACGCAGTCGCCCTTGACCAAGATCTTGTAGAGCGCGACCGACATCTCCGATGCCTTCTCGCTCATCCCGCCGATGACGCGGTCGTTCTCGACCAGCTCGTGCACCACCCGGCCCGGCAACACCCGTTCGGGGCAGTGCGCGACCTGCACGTCGGCATCGTCTCCCGCAGTCTGCGGGAATGTCAGATCCGGCCGCGCCTCGGCCAGCCATTCGGCCATTTGCTCGGTCGCGCCGACCGGCGAGGTGCTCTCCAGCACCACCAGGTTGCCGGCTTCCAGAACCGGCGCGATGGCCTTGGCCGCCTTCTCGATATAGCTGAGGTCGGGCTCGTTGTTCTCACGAAACGGCGTCGGCACCGCGACGATGAAGGCCTGTGCCGGCTCGGGCTTGGTGACCGCCCTGAGCTTGCCCGCTGCGACGGTGCGCGCGACGATCTCGGGCAGATCGGGCTCGACGATGTGGATCTTGCCCTGATTGATCGTGTCCACAACCTTCTGGCTCACGTCCACGCCGATCACCTCGGTCCCGTGCGCCGCAAAGAGCGCTGCGGTCGGCAGACCGATATATCCCAGGCCCACCATCGAAATGCGTGAAAAAGTCATCCTTGTCGTCCATTCATAAGTGAATTCTTGGTATCCAACAGCGCCTGGGCAATCCGTTGAGACGCCTGCCCGTCCCCATAGGGGTTGGTGGCCCGCGCCATCGCGGCATAGGCCGTCTCGTCACGCAGCAGACGTAGCCCCGCCTCGCGGATGCGGGCCGTGTCGGTGCCGACCAGCTCGACCGTCCCCGCCGCGACCGCCTCGGGCCGCTCGGTGGTGTTGCGCATGACCAGCACCGGCTTGCCCAGCGACGGCGCCTCTTCCTGCACCCCGCCGCTGTCGGTCACGATGATATGCGCCGCCCGCATCAGCCAGACGAAGGGCAGATAGTCCTGCGGGGCGATCAGATGGACGTCCGGCATGTCGCCCAGGATCCGGTTCACGGGCTCCTGCACCTTGGGGTTCAGGTGCACCGGATAGACCAGTTGCACACCGCCCTGGACGCAGATCTCTCGCAGCGCCTGGCAGATGTTCTCGAACCCCTCGCCGTGGCTCTCGCGCCGGTGCCCGGTGACCAGCACCATCCGCTTGTCGGGGTCGAGGAACGGGAACTTGCCGCGCATCTCGGCATCCAGCTCGGGTTCCGCGTCGAACCGCGCCACCACGTCCTGCAAGGCGTCGATCACCGTGTTGCCGGTGACGAAGATGTGTGCGTCCGGCACCGTCTCGGCCAACAGCGCGTCGCGCGCGGTCTGCGTGGGCGCAAAATGCAGCGCCGCGATCCGACCGACCACCGAGCGGTTCATCTCTTCCGGCCAGGGCGAATACATATCTCCGGTGCGCAGACCGGCCTCCACATGCCCCACCGGGACCTTTTCGTAGAACGCCGCGAGGGCCGCGGCCATCGTCGTGGTGGTGTCGCCGTGGACCAGCAGGCGGTCGTAACCGCCCTCTTTCAGCACGTCGCGCAAGGCCACGAGGATGTTCGCGGTAATGTCCGTGAGATCCTGGCCGGGCTTCATGATGTTGAGATCGACGTCGGGAACAATGTCGAACAGTTGCAGAACCTGGTCCAACATCTGGCGATGCTGGGCGGTGACGCACACATGCGTCTCCAAACCCTCGGTCCGCTGCAGCTGCTTCACGACCGGCGCCATCTTGATGGCTTCGGGACGTGTTCCGAATACAATGAGGACTTTCAACGATTCTCTGCGATTGAGGCGGTTTTTTGATCGCGGCGAGTGGTAACAGCATTGATCGGGATTGCAATCTTGAAATCATCGTGAACCGGGGCCGAGGGAGGGATGGATGCGCTCAACCGCAACCTCCGCCTCGCGGCGGGCGAGTTCGGCGCCCCGTTCTCGGGCGGCGGCGGACATACGGGTCAAGAGCGCCGCGTCGCCGGTGATGTCGCACACCGCCCGCAGCACCGCCGCGACGTCGCCCGCCGGAACGACGCGCCCGGCCCGCCCGTCGCGACCCACGAGATCGGGGGGCGTTCCGCGGTCGTAGCAGATCACCGGCCGCCCCGCAGTCAGCGCCTCGGCCACCGTCCGGCCGAAGCTCTCGGCGAAATGCGACAGGCTGAGCACGACGTCGCAGTGCGCCATCGCCTCGACCGCATCCGCCGCGTAGCCCGCGTGCCGCATGTTTGCGGGCAGCGGCGCCAGCGCGGCCGCCGCGGCGTCCGGTCCGATCAGCACGAACTCGGCCCGCCCCCCGGCCGCGGCGACCCCCCGCGCGGCGGCGATGGCGTCGACCACGCCCTTGCGCGGGGCGAGGCTGCCGATGAGGCCGACGCGCGGCGGCGTGCCCGGCGCGAACGGCACCGCCGCCAGGCGGTGATCGACCCGATTGGGCACCACAGTGACCCGCGCCTCTCCGGCCGCCACCCACCGCGCCACCGCGTCCGAGTTGGCGACGAAGCGCGGCGCGAGATCGAGCAGGTGCCTCCGCAGTCCCTCGGCCCGCACGCCCAGATCGCGGCAGAGCTGCGGATCCTCGGCAGGCAACTCGCGCACATGCACCGTTGCCGGAATCCCCGCCGCGTGCGCCGCCCTGAGCGGCGCCTCCAGGACCAGCGTGTTGACGTGCACCTCGGCCGCGCCCGTGTCGCGGATCAGCGCGGTGAGGAGTTCCACTGTTCGCCGCGGCGGCGCCACCCCGCCGTAGAGCCAGCCATAGGGCCGCACATGCACCCGGTGGCTGTTGGCCCGCAGCGCGCCGAGATAGTCGACGTTGCCGGCCTGCGGCACGACGACCGATGGCACCGCGCCCGCCGCCGCGGCCCTGTCAAGCATGTCGAGGAGGCTGCGTTCGGCGCCGAAGACATGGTCGCGGACCTGATGCGCGAAGAACAGGATGCGGGGCCGACCCTCGGGGGCCGGCAGCGCCCCGTCGAGGTCGGGCAGGCAGGGCACCGGACCGCACGCCGCCAGATGACGCTCCAGCGCGTTGGCGGGCACGCCGCCGTGGACCGCGCAATACCCTGTGGTGCTGAACTCCGGGCCGGGATCGCGCCCCTCGGCCGCGCCTTCGGTGAGGTAGTGCAGAACCCCATCCTTGCCGGTGATCCGCAAATCGCTATAGCTGCGCATGGTCCAGTCGTCGTCGTAAAGGCCGCTGGCCCGCACGGCCTCGACCGCCCCGAGCGGCGCCTCGGGGTCGCCCACGCCCAGCGCGGGCGGCGCGGGAAACGGGCGGCGGTCCGGCACGCGGGGCAGAGGCAGTGCGCCGTGGGCCTCCGCCTCCCGGTGCCACACCCCCGCCGACAGGTGGTAGCTGCGCCGCGCCCCCGTGCGCTGCCCCGCCACGGCAGTGGCGCCAGCGCGGCTGAGCGAGCCCTCGGTGCGCCGCCCGTAGGCGAGCGGCAGGCGCGGCCGGACCCGCAGGATCGCCTCGGCACCCCAGACCGCGCGGATGCGGTCGCAATACTCGGTGTCGGCCCCGCCGCGCACCCGGTCCCAATACCCTAGCCGCTCGCGCAGCTCGATGCGGATCATCAGCGACGAGATATTGGGGTGGACCAAACCGTCCTGCCCCCACCACCGGGTGAAGCGCAGGTCGGGCGTCGCCCGGACCCAGGACGACAGGCTGGCCGGGGCCTCGGGCCGGCTCAGGAGCGCGCGGACCTGGAGCGCGATCTTGGCCGGGTGGGACCAGTCGTCGGCGTCGTGGACGGTGACGAAGGCGCCCCTGGCCGCGGCGAGACCCAGGTTGCGGGCGGCGTAGGCCCCGGGCTCGGCCGCGCCGTCGATCAGGCGGATCCGCGCATCGGCCGCCATCGCCCGGCGCACCTCGTCGGCCGTCGCGTCGGTCGAACCATTGTCGACCACCACGATGTCGAGCGCGCGCCAGCTCTGCTGCGTGAGACCGCGTAGGGCCGTGGCGATCGTCGGCGCCGCGTCGCGCACCGGCACGATCACGGTGACGAGGGGGCCGTCCAGGTGCCGCGCCGCCGTCGCGTCCAGCCGGTCGAAGGCCGGGGCGCCCCCGCCGCCGAGCCACGGCGCGCGCAGCCCGGCGGCGGCGTAGAGGAGGATCAGCGCGCGCCGCCAGCCGCGCCCGGGTCCTTCGGGCATCCACGCCAGGTTGGCCAGCGCCAGCAGCACGTCGGGCACCGGCCCGAACCGGCGCAGCGCCGCCGTCGCGCCCCTCCGGGCGCGCGCCCGGTCCCCCGCGACCAGCGCCGCCTCGCTAGCCAAGAGTGCGGGGTCGAGGAGCCCGAAGCCGTCGATCAGATCGCGCCCCGGATCGAGACCGGCCAGCGCCTCCGCCGCTCCCGGCCACGCTCCTGCCTCTGACCGATGCCGCGCCAGGGCGACGGCGGCCCAGGCACGCTCGGCGGCGGCATCGGCCCTGCTCAGCGCCTCCAGCACCCCAACGCCGCCTTCCAGCAGCCCCCAGTTCAGATCGCGCGCCCGGTCCGCGGCGACCAGGGCGCAGGGCCGCCGCCCCTCCTGCCGCCCATAGCGCAGGTAATGGCGCAGCGGGTCCATCCCGCTGGCCGCCACGTCGGGATAGACCTCCAGATACCACTGCGGATCGAAGAAACCGGGGCGCCATTGCCTCATCGGCAGGCCATTTCCGCGCCAAACGGCGGCTCTTGGCGAAAGTTCCTGGCCGCCGGGGCCATACACTTTACAAGGAGTCGGATCAAGGCCATTACCCGATGTCGCTGCCTCCGGGAACCGTTTTCATGTCTAACATCGATACGCAAAGGGCGCCCAACGGAATGCCCATCCCGGCCGAAATGCAGGCGCGGCTGGAGCGGATCTATATCGACAAGCTCGCCCTGACCCGCGACCGTGACCGCCTGCGGGCGGTGCAGCCGATCCTCTGTTTCCGTCCCGAGCGTGCGGGCCTGGCGAGCCGGGTTCTGATGCGGATCGTTCCCGCCGTGCGGGCCGCCTATCACCTGCGCATCTTGCGCGGATGCGGCTTGCTCGACCGCGACTGGTACCTCGCAAAAAACCCCGACGTCGCCGCCGGGAGCTGGGATCCGGTTGACCACTACTACACCCACGGCGCAGGCGAGCGGCGCGATCCCGGGCCGCATTTCTCCACCGGTCACTACCTCGATCTCTATCCCGACATTTCCGGCCACGGCATCAACCCGCTGGTCCATTACATCCTGGCCGGCCATGCCGAGGGCCGGTCGATCCGTCCCGATATGCCGCATCGTGCCATTGCCGCTCCAACGACATGACGACCGACAGCCACGGACCGCAGCGCGCGACACCGGGGCCTCTGGCTGCCGCCGGCCCCTAGCCGCGCCGGTCCGGTCGCGCAAGTAGAAGTGCCCCAATGCCTGACGAACCCCTTTCCCAGCACCTGCCGCGGTTTCCCGAGCGGATCGCCTATGTGGTGAGCCACAGCCTGCCTTACTCCAGCAACGGCTATGCCACCCGAACCCACGAGATCGCCAAGGCGCTGGCCGGTCACGGGCACGACGTCATCGTCTTCAACCGCCCCGGCCGTCCGTGGTCCATCGACGGGTTCCCGTCCGATACCGAGGTCGCGGTGGATCAGAAATACGACGGCGTGCGCTACGTGTTTCTGCCGACGACGTTGCCGACCGGGATAGCGCTGCGCGACGAGCTGCGGCTGGCCGAGCGGATGCTGATGGAGGCGTTCGAGGTGTTCCGCCCGGCGCTCGTCCTCGCCGCCTCGGATTGGAAAACGGCCGAGCCTGCGCAGTACGCCGCCCGCCGCTTTGGCGTTCCGTTCTTCTACGAACAGCGCGGGTTTTGGGAGATGTCGATGGCGACGCGCGACGCGGATTTCGCCGGAAGCGACGATTATACCCGCCACCAAGCCCAAGAAGCGTCGGTCGCCGGCGGGGCGGACGCGGTCTTCACCCTGACGCGGGAGATGCAGGGCACGCTGGTCGGGCGCGGGGTGGCGCCGGGCCGCATCCATCTGGTGCCCAACGGGACCGGCCGCCCGTTGGCACTGCGCGGCGGTCCGTCGCGCCAGGGCCTGGAGCTCAAGGCCCGGTATATCCTAGGATATATCGGGTCGCTGTCGGACTACGAAGGCGTCGACGACCTAATCCGCGTCACCGCGCATCTGCACCGCCAGGGCACCGACGTCGCCGCCCTGATCGTCGGGTCGAGCGCCCCGAGCGGCATCGTCGGTTCTCAGCACGACAAGACGGCTGAGACCGGCCTCGCCGCGCTGGCCGAGGAGTTGGGCATCGCCGACCGCGTGCGGTTCTTCGATCAGGTGCCGGGCGACCGGGTCGGGCCCTACTACGTGATGGCCGACGCCATCGTCCTGCCGCGCCGCCGCACCGCCGTGACCGAGCTGGTCGCACCCCTCAAACCCTATGCCGCCGCCGCCTATGGCAAGCCGGTGTTCCTGCCGGACATGCCGCCCTTGGACGACATCGCGCGCGAGATCGGTGGGCATCTGTTCCCCCAAGGCGACATTCCGGCGTTGGCCGAGCGCATCGTCGAGGTCCTGACCGACCCCGAGCTGAGCGCTCCGCCGCTGCCGGGTCCCGATCTCGACTGGCCGGCCCGGGTGCGGCCGATGGTCCGTCTCTTCAAATCCGTGGCCGCGGCCGAGCGGGCGCGGCAGCCCCGCGCCGACCTGGTTACGTCGACGGGCGAAGCGCCGCCCGTCCGGTTCGATCTGACGTCTCTGCCTCTGGGCCATGCGGCGACGGGCGTGGCCGCGGTCGGTCCATGCCGGGGGCAGGCAGCCGAGCGCGATATCACCCATCTCGATCGCCAGACCCTGCTACGCCACCTGGCGACGGCCCCGCCCGGTCGCTTCGTCGTGGACTGGCCGGGGCTGAAGCAGGCACCGGGCGACTGGACGGGCCTCTGGTCGATCCACGACATGCGCCTCAATCGCCAGATGATGGACGCCTGCCGCATTGCACTGGACCGGGGATGGACGCTCCAGGTGATCGCACCCGTGCCCCGCGCCGAAGCACCGCTCTTTCGCACCGTGGCCGGGGTGTTCAACGAGATCCCGCCGGCCGCCGACACCGACGCACCCCGGCAGGAGGGGGCGGCATGAGGATCGCGGTGCTCGCCGAGCAGAACTTCAACCTCATCGACGGCTCGACGATCTGGCTGCTCAACGTGTGTAAGCTGTTGGCGCGGCAGGTGGACCTGGATGTCACCCTGATCCTGAGCCATACCTTGACCGATCGGGTTCTGGCCGACGAACTGCCGAAATCCGTCCGCGTCGTCGATGCCGACGAGAGCGGCCGCTTGTCCGGGATCGGGTCGGGTGAACTGACGCCCGATACCCTGCTGTTCAGTCTGGACGCCATCGAGGCCAAACACGGTCCTTTCGCCCGCATCTTTGTCCGCGGCGAGCGCTACGTCGAACAACTGCTCGGCGACGACGGCTGGCGCCCGCGTCTGGTGATCTACGCGCCGAGCGCGATCCCGGACCTCGCCGCGCCCGAGCCCGACTGGGTCGCCCAAGGCCGCGCGCACCGGGTGCCTCTGGTGGTGCAGAGCGACATCGCCAAGCACGCGCTGGAGTCGCTCAGCGACTATCCGGCCCATGTGGTGCATACCGTGCCACCCATCGTGTTCACCGACGGAGGGCCCCTGCCCGCCCGGGCCGACGACCGCCGCATCCTATGCTATTCGGGCAAGATCGACCCGCAATACGGCCTGGACTGGTTGTTGGAGTTCTGCCAAGCGCTCGACGACATGCCCGGCGTCGGCGTCAGCCTCATCGCGGGCAAGGACACCTATCGTCAGCGCCACCGCACGTTCTTCAAACGTATGGACGGGTTCCGCGCCAGCCTCGGTGCAGGGTTCGTACCCGGCGTCACCCTCGTCTCAGGGGTGCCCCACAGCGAGGCCAAGAGCCGTATGGCCGAGGCCGATTTCGCCTATTGTCTGCGTCACGCCCACTACGACGACGTCATCGAAATCTCGACCAAGATCGTCGAGTTCTGCGCCCTCGGCGTCGTCCCCATCGTCAACGACACTGCGCTCAACCGCGAGTTCTTCGGCGATGACTATCCGTATCTGGTGGATATCCTGACCGCCGACGTCCCGGCCCAGCTCCGCGGCATTCTGTCGGACCCCGATCCACAGGCGCTGGCCCTCGCGCGGTCCCGGATCGCCGAGATCGCCGCGCGGTTCTCGCCGGATACGTTGTCCGACCGGTTGGGCACGGCCTTGCGGGGTCACAGCCTCGACGTCCCGGCCCTCACCCAGACGCAGCGCCGCGTCCTCATCGCCACTCACGAGCGCAAGTTTCTGCGACAGTTCATCGACCGCACCGCCGCCGACCGCAAGATCGACATCCAATGGCAGAGCTGGGCGACCACGACCAAGCCCGCCCAGGGCGTCGCGCTGACCGTGCCGGCCGAGGTCGACACCGTGTTCTGCGAATGGTGCTGCGAAAACGCGGTCTGGCACAGCCGGAACAAGAAGCCGGGCACCCGTCTGATCGTCCGCCTGCACAGGTTCGAAGCCTTCCGCGACTTCCCTACCCGGGTGGAGTGGGATGCGGTGGACGCCCTGATCGTCGTCTCGGGTCATTTCCGCGACATGATGATCGACCGCCACGGGGTCGATCCCGACCGCATCCGCGTCATGCCGCAATACATCGACTGGCACAGCTTGCAGCGGCCCAAGACCCAGCTCGCGCCCTTCACCGTCGGGCTCGTCGGGATCAACCCGTTCGAGCACAAGCGCTTCGACCGCGCGGTCGACTTCTTCGCCGCCCTGCGTGCGCACGACCCCCGGTTCCGTATGGCGGTGCGCAGCGTCATGCCATGGCAGATCGACTGGGTCTGGAACAACGACGTCGAGAACCGCGCCAGGTTCGAGGCGGTGTTCGACCGCATCGCATCCGATCCCGACCTTGCGTCGTCGGTCCGGTTCGACCCCGCGGGGCCGGACATGGAGGAGTGGTATCGGGGGATCGGCGTGATCCTGTCGAGCTCGGACAGCGAGGGGTGCCACACCTCGGTGCTCGAAGGGATGGCGTCGGGATGCCAGCCGGTGGTCCACGACTGGCCCGGCGCCCGCTCGCTCTTCGACCCGCACGTCTTTGCCGATCTGGAAGACGCCATTAATGGCGTCATCGATCTGGCCTACGACCCCGACGCCGACGCCGCCCGACAGGCGTTCGCCGACCGGGTCGCCCAATACGACGTCGGGCGTTTCGGCCAGTTCTTCTTTAGCTTATGAGGTTGCAAGATGACGACGACACCCAAAGTCACGTTCGAAGAGGTCGAGCGGAAACGCCGCGAGTTCGCCAAGTCGCTGAAGGCGTTCGCCGCCAACAAGGGGCGCTATCACAATCCCGCCCCCGAACTCCCGGCGCACAAGCTCGCCGATTGCAAGCTCTTGCCGAACCGGATGGCGATTCTGGATGAGTTGCCCAAGGGCGGAGTCATTGCGGAAGTTGGCGTGGACCGCGGCGACTTCTCCCTCGAACTCCTCACGCGGTGCGAGCCCGAGCGCCTGCATCTTTTCGACATCGACATCTCTCGGCTGGTGAACCCGACGATCCGGGCCGAGCTCTCCGCCACGCCGCCGCGGGTTCGTACCCACGTGGGCGACAGCTCCAGCAATCTGTCCAAGATGCCCGACGCCTATTTCGACGTCATCTATATCGACGGCGATCATGCCTATGACGGCGTCGTCCGCGGCATCGAGGCGTCGCTGCCCAAGATCAAGCCCGATGGCGCGCTGATCTTCAACGACTATACCGTCTGGTCCGCCGCCACGATGTTCCACTGCGGCGTCGCTCGCGCCGTCCACGAGTTCTGCCTGGCAAACCCGTGGAAGTTCAAATATCTGGCGCTGCAATCCATGATGTACAACGACGTGATGCTCGTTCCTGAGTAGACGTCCCGCCGCAACCAATAGACCGCACGAGGGCTGTCCGAGACATGGCACGAGAATATTTTGGAACCGACGGAATTCGGGGTCTGGCGAACGTCGATCCAATGACCGCGCCGTTTATCGTGAAACTGGCGACCGCCGTGGGCCAATACTTCATCCGCGATCACAAGACCCATCGCGTGGTGATCGGCAAGGATACCCGCCGCTCCGGCTACATGCTGGAAAACGCGCTAACTGCCGGGTTCACCTCCGCGGGGATGGACGTCTTTGCCCTCGGTCCGATGCCGACGCCGGCGGTCAGCCTCCTGACCCACTCCATGCGCGCCGATCTCGGGGTGATGATCTCGGCCAGCCACAACCCACACCACGACAACGGGATCAAGTTCTTCGGGCCCGACGGCTACAAGCTGTCGGATCGGGCCGAGGAGGAGATCGAGGAGATCCTGCGCAACGGCGATCTCAGCGTGTCGAGCGACCGGATCGGCCGAGTCACGCGCCTGAACGACTCCAGCGGCCGCTACGTGGAATACGCCAAGACCACGGTTCCCGACCGGGTGCGCCTGAACGGGCTCAAGGTCGTGCTCGACTGCGCCAACGGCGCCGCCTACAAGGCCGCGCCCGAGGTGCTGTGGGAGCTCGGCGCAGAGGTGCATACCCTCGGCGTCGCGCCCAACGGGTACAACATCAACGCCGATTGCGGGTCGACCGCACCCGAGGCGGCGGCCCAGTTGGTGCGCGACACCGGCGCCGACATCGGCATCTGTCTCGACGGCGACGCCGATCGGATCATCGTCTTGGACGAGACCGGGGCGGTGGTCGACGGCGATCAGATCATGGCGCTCCTGGCCGCCCGCTGGTCCGAGGCGGGGCGCCTGGCCCACAACACCCTCGTCGCAACGGCGATGTCTAACCTCGGGCTCGAACGGTTCCTCGACGCGCGCGGCATCGCGTTGGAGCGCACCGCGGTGGGCGACCGCTACGTGGTCGAGCGGATGCGCGCGGGCGACTTCAACATGGGCGGCGAGCAGTCGGGGCACATCGTCTTGACCGACTATGCCACCACGGGCGACGGGCTGGTCGCCGGTCTCCAGGTCCTGGCGATCCTCAAGGAGAGTGGCGACAAGGCGAGCGCCCTGCTGCGACAGTTCGACCGGGTTCCGCAGATCCTCAACAACGTCCGCTACCAGGCAGGGAGCGATCCGCTGAACCGCGCGTCGGTCGAAGCGGCCATCGCCGAGGGGCGCACCCGGCTCGGAACCGGCGGACGCCTCCTGATCCGCAAATCCGGCACCGAGCCGTTGATCCGGGTGATGGGAGAGAGCGACGACGAGACGCTTCTCAACCAGGTCGTGGGCGACATCTCCCAGGCCATCGCCGAGTTCGCCTGACCGCGGCGCCCGCGGGCGCCGCAGGCGACGTCTGGGGCGCCCCAGGGGTTCGCATCGCGGCGCTGTCGTCCCTCCGGGATGAGGCCGCAGCAGGGCCGGGCGCGATGCCCGGCCCCTCCTTTTCAGAGATAGACGGTTTCGTCGGCGAAGAAGAGGGCCTCGACGTCGTAGAGGGTGTCGGTGCCCTCGCCGCGGCCGGGCAGGTAGCGCACCGTGGTCATGTTGCCGTTGGTCACGATCTCATAATCCGCCCGGTTGTGCGCATAGAGCGCCCGGTCCCAGCCCGCGCCGCCGAAGATCAGGTCGTCCGACCCCCCGCCCTCCAGCGTGTCGTTGCCGCCGTTGCCCCGCAGCGTGTCCTCGCCGTACATCCCCCTCAGCTTGTTGCGGCCGTGATCGCCGGTCAGGTCGTCGTCGAAGTTGCCCCCCGACAGCGATTCGATCGACGTGTAGTAGTCGCCCGACGCCGCCCCGGCCGTGCCGCGGCCCAACAGCAAAGACGCCGTCACCGACCCCGTCGCCTGGGTGTAGGCCACCATGTCCTGCCCCGAGCCGCCGTCGTAGCGGTCGCGGCCCTCGGACCCGACGATCCAGTCCCAGCCGCCCAAGCCCCGGAACTCGTCGTCGCCGG
>RZWH01000008.1 GCA_004005435.1 Rhodobacteraceae bacterium CCMM004
CATCCCGCCCCGCAAGAACGCCTAGCCGTGGAAGACCGTCACCGCCGGAGCCATGGCCCGAAACGAGGCCCTGCGCGCCGCGAAATACCTCGGCCGAGCCCTCTGGCGACGATGGAGCGGATACCACCGCCGAAGCCGCGTCGAAACGAAGATGCATTGTGTGAAGCTGCTGGGCCAGCGCCTCATGGCACGGCACTTCGACCGCCAGGTCGCAGAAATCCAAGTCCGTATCGCCGTGCTGAACGGCTATACCGCGCTTGGCATACCTGTCACGACAGCCGTGGGATGAGTCCGTCCGGGGAAACGGGAGCCTTGGCCATCACCCGATTTGTGCAACAGAGCCCCTCGGCGCCGTGCAACCATCAGTCTGTCCGGTGCGTGCTGACGTCACACAGGGCCGAACCGACCGTCGACAGCGTCGGCGACGGCTAGGAAAACGCTCTGGCCGGGGCCACCATGGGCCTGTCGAGGCGTAGGTCATTCACCGGCGCGGTCGCTGGCGCAGCTTTGACGCCGTGGAACGCGCCGCGCGCGAATGGGTGGAGTGGATCGGCAACCGCCGCCTGGAGGAGCTCGTCGGAGACACTCCATCGGCAGCGGCCAACCTCTACGTGGCTTCGGAAGGGCCAGAGATGGCCGCGCGGCTCAGACCAGCCGGCCGGCGGCCCACAGGCCGCGGATCCTCCCCGTCGACGAAACGCCTCATCAAACCGCGAGCCCGCGCTGTCGGAGTTGGCAGGTTTCGATGATCTCCCTCCGCCATCGGTCGATCTGGCGCGGCGAAGGGGCGGTTTGATGATCGGCCGGGCGTTTCGTCTCTGCGAGAGCGGCCGTGCGGCCGACGTCGCGCGATTGCTCGGTAAGCCGCCTGTCGGAATAGATCGCCGGGGTCGCGGCGGCGATGGCGTCCGCCATGCGGTCGGGAAAGATCGAGAGCCCTTCGATCAATGCAGTCGTCTCGCGCACGGCGGAATGGGCGAGGGTTAGCAGTTCCGAATCCACACGCCAGAGCGACATCAATGCCTCTCCATTGCGGAGATCGGACTGCGCCAAAGCGCGCAGCATGGGTGCGGGATGAGTGCAGGCGGCATCGTGGATGGCGATGATGCGCTCGACCCGCCGCGGATTGCGCTTGTGGGGCAGCGACGAGCTTGCACCGGATCCGTCTTCGGCCATGTCCGCCACCCCGCTCTGGCATCTCGACTGGACGAAGCGCGCAAGCCGCGCCATCGCGCCCGTGAAGAGCGGCACGGAGGATAGGGCATCGGCGACGGCGAACTGACCCGGCGGGATCGGGTGCGCGGTTGGCTCGTGGCGCCCCCCAAGTCGGACCGCCGCCTCCCGACGGACCTGGTCGCTCGCCGCGCCGAAGGGCGACGACAGCCCGATGGGGCCGGCGAGCATGAAGGTCATCGCGGCATCGCATCGCTCGACCGCCGCGTTTGCGGTCCGCGAGATGTCGGCGGCGATGTCCGTCAGGACCAGGCCCAGCGTGATCGGGGCCGCATCCTGCCCGTTCGTCCGCGCGACCATGAGGGTCGCGGCGTGATCGTCGGCCAGGGCGATCAGATCGTGCACCGGTTTCGCCAGGTCGCGGGCGATGCGGTCCATCGACGCGCGGCGGCAGCGCGCGCGGGCCGCGTCGACCACGTCCTGCGTCGACAGACCCAGATGCACGACGCGTTGAAGCTCCAACGGCGCGTCCGTGCACAGGCGGGCGACAAGCGGGGCGATGGGCCGACCGACATCGGCGATTTCGTCGCCGAGCGAGCGCCAGTTCGCCCGCAGGTCCGTCGCGCGCTCGTCGAACATTCCAGGGGCGCGGGCGTCGGCCTGGCCGCAGGCGACGGCAGCCTCGATCCAGATGCGTTCCACGTCGATGAACGCGTCGATCAGGGCGTCGTCGGACCAGATGGCGTCTATCGCGTCGCTCCGAAAGAACCCGGTGAGCAGCCCGGTCACGCTCACGGCTCCTGGGCCATGCGCATGCCATGGGTGGGCGGACGGTAGAGCTTGCGCAGCGCCTCGATATCCAGACCGTTGGCCTTCAGGTGGTCGTGGCCGAGGGCAGAGATGATCTTGGCCAGATAGATCTCGTGCAGGATCATCGTCTGCATGGTGTAGACGATGGAGGGGTTCTCGGCCGAGTAGCCCCGGTGGATATGGCCGAACGTGCCGACAAATCCCTGCGCGGCGTCCGCCACGACGGTCAGAACCACTTCGTTGGCGACGCTGGGGGCCGAGCCGGTCCCCTCGTGCGGCACGATTTCCACACCGAGGGCCGCCAACTCGTCCCAACCGTCGCCCGAACCGACGACGGTGATGCGGACCCCCCTGTCGATCGCCTGGCTGAGCGCGTCGCGAAACGGCGCGAGAAGGCCCGCGTTCGCCTTTGCCTGGAGCGTTGTCGTGGCGCTGGCGATCAAGGACGCCACCTTGTCGACCAACGCCAGCCTGCCGTCGGACACCTCGACAAAGTCCGACCCCGCCGGAACCGCCAGGGCCGCGACCTGATCGCGGATCGTCTCGGCCGCGGTTCGCGTATCCTCCGCGATCTGCGCGAAGAAATGCTCTGGCGACGTGATGGCGTATTTCACCGGTTGCGATGTCACCGGCTGCACCGCGCCCTTGGCCACAAGATTGGTGACGGCGTTATATGCGTTGGCCCGCGGCAGGCCGGAGGTCTTGGCGACCTCGTAGGCGGTCGCGGGCTGGACGGTGATGAGCGCGGCGTAGGCCCGCGCCTCGGGTTCCGAAAACCCCATCCGAACGAGGTTCTGCTCCAGCGGCGCCGGGCGGGCGCGGCCGTGCGTCAGGTCGGTCGTGTTCGCCATATCCCCCTGTCCTTCAACCCTGCGCTCACAATGCAGGAATACCGCTCGGTTGATTAGTAGTCTAGTTTCGACTACTATTGTCGCAGTAAGGGAGGAGTATCACCATGGCAACGACCAGACGAGCTTTGATGGCGGGTGCGGCGGCACTTGGGGTGGCTTTCGCGGGCAGTGCGGCGGTCGCCGAAGAGTTCCCGACCAAGGAGGTTACCCTCCTCGTCAACTACGGTGCCGGCGGAGGGGTCGACCGCACCGCACGGGCGGTGCAGCCGTTCCTGCCCGACGCGCTGGGCCAGAACGTGATCGTGGAGAATATCGGCGGTGCGGGGGGCAAGACCGGGCTGAAGGCGTTCATGCAGATGCCGCGCGACGGCTATACCGTGCTGACCGCCTTCGCTCCGGCGACGACCTATACCAAGTTCACCGATCCCGACGTGTTCGAGATGTCGGACCTGGCCGTGATCGCGGTGATGTGGACGGACCCCGCAATCCTGCTGGCGCGCAAGGATACGGGCTGGACCTCGCTGGAGGACTTCATCGCCTATGCAAAGGCGAACCCGGGCGATGTGACGTTCGGATCGTCCGGCAAGGGCTCCGTCGGTCCCATCCTGGCGCGGACCCTGTTCAGCGACCTGGGGCTCGATGTGAGGCTCGTGCCCTATTCTGGCGGCGGCGAAACCCGCAAGGCCTTTGCCTCGGGCGAAGTGATGCTGACCGCGGCCGGCGCCGGAGGCGCGACGTCGATCGCCGACGAGGCGGTGGCCCTCGGCCTGTTCGCGCCCGAAGGGTCGGCGCCCGACTGGCCCGATGCGCCCTCGATCAACGATCAGCTGGCGGCGATGGATGCCGAAGTGCCCGAAGGCGGCGCATACCGCTTCTTTGCGGTCCACAGCGACGTGAAGAGGGACTACCCCGAGCGCTTTGACGCTCTGGTCGAGGCGTTCCGTCAGACCATCGTGGACAACGAGGACTTCAAGGCCGCCGCGGCAGAGTCGGGCGTCGGCACCGATTGGCAGGGCGCGGATGCCGCGCAGGCCCTGATCGAGGATGTCGATGCCCGCTTCACGGACATCCTGAACGCCGAAGGCAGCTGATGGCCCCTTGCAAGGGGCGCGACCGTATGGGTGGCGCCCCGAGCTGCCGTTTCCGATGACCAGACCCTCCGTCACCTGGCCCGTCGTGGCCGTCGTCGCGATCGGGCTCGTGTGGGCCGGACACTACGTCTGGTCCACCGTGACAAACCCGCTCGACAGCGAAGAAGCCGCGTGGCTGATCCGGCCGCTGCTCTGGTCGCTGGTGCTGGTCGCACCGTTCGTCCTGTGGACGGCGGTGGGGAGGACGCTCGAAAAACTGGAAACCGAGGACGGTGAAAGCCTGGCGCCGTTGTCGCGCAAGGCCTATGTCGCCGGGCTGCCGTTGCTGGCGGTGGCGATCTGGGTGCTCGGGTTCCTCCCGGCCACGCTCGTCTACACTCCGCTGATGTGCCTCGCGCTGGGTGAGCGTCGCCCCGTCGCGATTGCCCTCACCACCGCGATCCTGCTGGCGGTGATCTGGGTCGGCTTTCACATCGGCCTCGGCATCCGCATGCCGCTCTGGCCGCGAGGTCTCGGATGATCGACCTGGCGCTGATCGGTGATGGGGCCACGCTGCTGGCCACCTGGCAGATGCCCCTCGTGATCGTCGGAGGTATGCTCCTCGGCCTGGTGATCGGCGCGATCCCGGGCATGACCGCGGCCCTTGGCCTGGCCGCCATCCTGCCGCTGACGTTCAAGCTCGACGCGCTGACGGCGCTCATGCTCATGACGTCGGTCTATACCGGGTCGCTGACCGGGGGCGGGTTTCTGGCCGTGCTGATCAACACGCCGGGCACGCCCGGCGCGGCAGCCACCACCTTCGACGGCTACCCGATGGCCAAGGCAGGCCGCCAGAACGAGGCCCTGGGTCTACAGATCGCGGCCTCGGTCGTGGGCGGGCTCATCAGCTATCTGGCGCTGTTGTTCTTCATTCAGCCCATGGCCGACTTTGCGCTGCTCTTCGGGTCGGCCGAGATGCTGTTCCTGACCATCTTCGTGCTGATCCTCATCGCCTCGCTGCAACGCAAGAGCTTTGCCCGGACCATCTTTGCCGGGATCGTCGGTCTGTTGCTGTCGACGATCGGCACCAGCGTGTCCACCGGCGTTGCGCGCGGAACCTACGGGCTGGACGCATTGGCGGACGGGCTGCCCATCATACTCTGCGTGATCGGGATGTTCGCCATCCCCGAATTGATCTCCATCGTGGCGCGCGAGGCGATCTCGGTCGATCCGGGCCGGGGCGCCAAGGCCAGAGACATCGTCGCCGGTATGCGGGACGGTCTGCGCTACCGGTGGACCTGGGCGCGGGGAGCCCTGATCGGGACCTTCGTGGGTCTGCTGCCCGCGGCCGGTGCGACGGTCGCATCGCTTCTGTCCTACTCCGCGGCGTCCCGCGCGGCGAAACCGGGCGAGCGCTTCGGCGAGGGCGAGCCCAAGGGCGTCGTCGCCGCCGAAAGCGCCAACAACGCCTCCGAAGGCGGCGCGATGGCGATCCTCATGTCGCTCGGCATCCCCGGCAGCGCGTCGACCGCCGTGATCTCTGGCGCCTTCCTGCTGCACGGCCTCGTCCCCGGACCGCGGCTATTTATCGACAACGGCGACATCGTCTACGGCCTGATCCTCGGCAACCTCCTGCAAATGCTGGCCCTCGGCGTTTTCGCGGTGGCGGTCGCGAGCCAGATCGCCCGCATCGTCACCGTGCCCTCGCGCCTGCTCGCCCCCGCCCTCACGATCATCATCGCGCTGGGCGCCTACAGCTACCGCGGCCTGTGGGAGGATATCGTCATCACCTTCGCCTTCGGGCTCATCGGCTATGTCTTCCGCCGCCACCACTTCACGCTGATCGCGCTGATGATCGGCCTGTTCCTGGGGGCGCAGATCGACGAGGACTTCGTGCGGTTCGTCATCCTCTACGGAGATCGGCCCGCCACGCTGCTCGAACGCCCCATCGTCGCCGCGTTCGCGGTCCTGTCTCTCGCGCTGATCGCCCTCCAGGTACGTCTGGCGATCCGGGAGCGGCGGGCGTGACGGACATGTCCTTCTGCATCGACCGGCTCGATGTCTTTCACCTCGAAGCGCCGATCGGAACGCCGCGCCGGAACGCCTTCGGCACGATGCACGCGCGCCCTGCCCTACTGGTTCGCATGACGGCCAGCGACGGCGCCCAGGGGTGGGGAGAGGCGTTCTGCAACTGGCCCGCCTTCGGCGCCCGACATCGGCGCCGCATCCTCGAAGACATCCTGGCCCCGCTGATGCTGGGCAATGTCTACGCATCGCCGGAAGACCTCTGGAGCGCCCTGACTTCGACAACCCGGCTCATCGCGTTACAGGCGAACGAGCCGGGTCCGTTCGAGCAGTGCATCGCCGCGCTCGACATCGCCGCTTGGGACCTCGTCGCGCGTCGGGACAGCAGGCCGCTCTATGCGGTGCTGTCGGACGGCAGCCCCGCGTCCGTTCCGGTCTATGCCAGCGCACTGACGTCCGAGACGCAGGAGCGTCTTGTCCCATCGCTGCGCGCCGACGGGTGGGGTGCCTTCAAGACCAAGGTCGGCTTCGGGCTGGACAGGGATCTGCAGACCATCGACCGGCTTCGCGGGCTGGCTCCGGGTGCCGCGATCATGGTCGACGCGAACCAGAACTGGTCCATCGGCGAGGCGCTGGACTTCGCGCAGGCCATGGGCGACGACGATCTGACCTGGATCGAAGAGCCCCTGCCCGCCGATACCGCCGACGCCGACTGGCAGGATCTCGTCGCCGCCACGGCCGCCCCCATCGCCGCGGGCGAGAACCTGCGCGGGGATCGGGCGTTTCACAGGGCTGCAACGGATCTGGGCATCGCCGTGCTCCAGCCCGATGCCGTGAAATGGGGCGGCCTGTCCGGCCTTCGCCGGATCGCCGACATCGCCGCCGACGCCGACGCCAGGTTTGCGCCCCACTACCTCGGCAGCGGGCTGGGCCTGGCCGCGACAGCCCATGCCGCGGCGGCCTTCGGCGCGGCATGGCTGGAAATCGACGTCACCGAGAACCCGTTGCGCGAGGCGCTTTTCCCGATGGCGCAGCACGTCTGCGGGGGAAACCTCGACCTGTCGACGACGGCACCCGGCCTGGGCGTGACACCGGACCCGGAGTTCCTAGAGCGGTTTCGCGCGCCGCAGGCGTGACCATCGCATCGACGTCGAACCCGGGAGCGGCCGCGCGACCCCAGGGCCGCCTCACCCAGCCGACACCCCCGGCCGACGGGGCGAAATCGCGTCCACGTCGACGCCGATGTCGCCCGTCGGGCGGGACAGGAGGAGCGCGGCCGCGGCGCGGGCCAGGACCGGCGCCATCATGATCCCGTAGCCCCCCTGCGCCGCAAGCCAGAAGAAGTCCGGCACGTGGGGATCGAACCCGACGACAGGCGCCTGGTCGGCGACGAAGCTGCGCAGCCCCGCCCAGGAATGCGCGATCCGGCGCACCGGGATGTGCGTTTCGGTTTCGATCCAATGGGCGAGTTGGGCGATGTCCAGCTCTTCGGGTTGCACGTCCTGCGGCGCGGTCGGCGTTGCGTCGCCCGGAGACGCCATGAGCTTGCCCGCGTCGGGTTTGATGTAGGCGCCGGTCGCGACGAAATCGACGGCGGGACTGGCGGCCATGTCGAGCCCGTCGGGGGCGTCGACGATGATGGCGGTCCGGCGCATCGGCACCAGGCCGATGCTGGTGGCCCCGGCGAGGGTCGCGATCTGATCGGCCCAGGCGCCCGCCGCGTTTACGAGTATCCGTGCGCGGTAGGTCTGGCGCTTTGTCGTGACCTCCCACGCGCCGTCCCGCCGCTGCACCTCTATCGCAGCCTCACCGGTGACGATCGTTCCGCCGCGCCGGACGATCGCCTTGAGATAGCCCTGGTGCAGACCGGCGACGTCGATATCGGCGACGGTCGCCTCGTATAGCGCGCCCGCGATCCGCTCTGCGCGGAGGTAGGGCGCGAGGGCGAGCGCCTCTTTCGGTGCGATTTCGACGACGACCGCGCCGGGTTCGGACATCGCCAGCAGCGGCGGCAGCTTGTCCACGCTGCCGGCGTCGGCCACCGTCAGTGACCCGCGCCTCGTCAAAAGCGGCGCGTCGCAGAACCCATCGGGCGGCGCGGCGAAAAAGGGGGCACTGGCGATGTTGATGCGGCGCACGACCGGACCGCCGAAGTTCGGCGTGAACAACGCGGCCGACCGCCCGGTGCTGTGGTAGCCCAGCGAGGTTTCGGCCTCTAGCACGAGCACCGTGCCGTCGTCAGCGAGTTCGTAGGCGACCGACGCGCCCGATATGCCGCCGCCGATCACGAGGAAGTCATGGATCATCCTGATCGGCCTTTTTCTGCGGGCCAATCTTGGGACGGGCCTCGTGGCCGCAACAGGCGCCCGTTACCACCGCTTTGCAAGAAAAATAAAATAAATTGACTTTACGCAAGTTTTCTTTCCTAGTCGGGTCAGTTGATTGGAACCCCTCCATGACCAAGTCTCTGCGCGATCGCCTGACCGAGGCGCTGCATACCGCCTCGAAGGCGGATCGCGCCATTGCGAGCTACATGCTGACGGACATGGCCTCCCTCCCCTTCGAGACCGCGGCCAGCATCGCCTCGAAAGTGGCGGTCAGCGAGCCGACGGTGGGCCGGTTCTGTCGGTCGATCGGGTACAAGGGCTTCAAGGACCTCAAGCGGCACCTCAAGAACGACATGGGCGATCAGCCCTGGTTGATCGGCGACCGGCTGCGCGACTTGCAGGAACGCACCAGGGCCGGCGAAGACCAGCTCGCCCGCGGTCTGGAGTTGGAAATGGCGGCGCTCGTCGCCGTCTACGAGGCCGCGCACAGCCCCGAATGGCACCGAGCCGTCAAGCGTCTGGCGACGGCGCGACAGGTCTTTGCCGCCGGATTCCAGACCGAACGCGGCATGGCGCAGATCTTCGTCAACCAGCTGCAATACCTTCGCGAAGGCGTGCAGCTCATGGACCTGGCCAGCGGCAACTTCGCCGAGCTTTTGGCGACGACGGACCGGGATGCCGCGCTCGTGATCTTTGAGGCGCGGCGGTATTCGCGCCACGCCCAGATGCTGGCCGAAGACGCCAAGGCGGCCGGCATTCCCGTTACGCTCATCACCGACCCCTATTGCGACTGGGGCCATGCCGTGTCGGACGAGATGTTCGTCGTGCCCACGGCGGTCAATCTGTTCTGGGAATCGACCGCCCAGATGGCCAGCCTCGCCAATCTGCTGGTCAACGGCGTGTTCCTGGAACTCGGCCCCGATGTCGAAGACCGGATGAACGCCGTCGCCCGACTCTACGGTCGCTACACCGGCCATGTCGGCGATGCACCACACCCGCGCGCGGAGGTCCGTCGCACCACATAAGTCCATCAAAAAACAAAGATATCAGGGAGCACTGCCATGCGATACTCGACCAAGACCCGGCTTTTGACAGGATCGGCTATCGTAGCAGCCGGATGTCTGTTCTCGGCCGACGCGATTGCTCAGAACGTCACCATCGGCATGTCCGCCAGCGAGTTGGGCGCAACCGCCTACAATCCGGTGGCCGCCAGCAACCTGAACACCGCCACGTCGCTGATTTTCGACCGTCTGGTCGAGCAGGATGCCGACCAATCCTATCACCCGCACTTGGCCACGGGGTGGGAAGAAACGCCTGACGGATTGGCCTGGACGTTCACGCTCCTCGATGGCGTGACCTTCCACGACGACACACCGTTCAACGCCGCCGCGGTCCAGTCCTGGATTGCCAGCTATGCGGGAACCGAAAACGAATACCTCGTCGAAGCCATCGAGTCGGTCGATGTGGTCGACGATCTGACGGTGCGCTTCAACATGAAGCGGCCCGAACCGAACCTCCTTTACAACCTCGCCAGCGCGTTCATGGGCATTCCATCGCCCACGGCCTATGCCGAACTGGGCACGGACTTCGGCGTGACCTCCGCCGCGGGGACCGGGCCCTACGCGTTGCAGAGGTTCGAGATCGGGTTGCAAACCGTCCTGGTGCGCAACGACGACTACACCTGGGGATCGGATCTGTCCGAAAACACCGGACCCGGTCATGTGGAGACCTTCACGTTCCGGGAAATCCCGGACCAGTCCACCGCGTTCCTGGAGCTGCAGACAGGCGGCATCGACCTGTTGCTCGGCGTGCCGACCGACTTTCTGCCGATCCTCAAGGCCGAGGCCAACATCCAGATCATCCAGATGCCGGGAACGGGGATCAGCTATATGCCGATCAACGTGACGGCGCCGCCCTTCGATGACATTCTCGTCCGCGAAGCGACGACCATGGCCATCGACCAGGACTCCATCGTGGCGGCCGTCTATGGCGGCGTGGGCGCCCCGGCCCGCAACTTCCTGATCTCGTCGCTGCCCGAGGCGAACGTCGACGAGGCGCTCAACGTCACCTACGATCCCGCGCGCGCCGGCGAACTGCTGGACCAGGCGGGCTGGACCATGGGCGACGACGGGGTTCGCGAGAAGGACGGAGAGCCGCTGGCGGTCGACCTCTTCACCGCCAACAGCACCGAGTTCACGCGCCTGACGCAGGTGGTCCAGGCGCAACTGGCCGCCATCGGCATGGACGCCGCGATCACGGTCTTCGACAGCTCGACGATCCGCGACGAATACAAGCGCAACGCCCATCAACTGGCCGTGCGCGGATACGACTGGAACAACTCCGACATCCTGGACTGGTTCTTCAGCGGCAATCGGCTGGGCTATCCCAACGTGTCCATGTGGGAAGACGAGGAAGGTCAGCGCCTGAACGACGTCGCTATGACGGAAAGCGCGACGGCGGCCGAACGGATCGCGAACTTCACCGCCTACCACGAATACGTGCTGTCGCAGCACCTCTTCGTGCCGATCTACCAGCCGACCCAGAACATCGCCTTCAACAGCGAAAAGATCACCGTGCCGGATCCGGTGCGCGGATCGCGGTTCCGGCAGCAGTCCTTCATGGACATCCAGGTCGCCCAATAGCGCCCTGAACTCGCAAAGGAGGCGCCGGGATGATCCTCAGATACACGTTCTTTCGTATGTTGATGCTGATCCCGGTGTCGTTCTCGATCTCGGTCGTGATCTTCATGATCGTCTACCTTCTGCCGGGCGACCCCATCGACAACCTGCTGCGCGTCGGATCCTCGCCCGAGGACCGGGCAAAGCTCGTCGCGCAGTACGGGCTCGACCGGAACCTCGTGGTTCAGTACTTCGTCTGGATCGGCAACATGTTCCAGGGCGAGTTCGGGCAGGCCATCGTCTTGCGCCGTCCCGTCGCCGATCTCGTCGCCCAGAACCTGCCCTATAGCCTGACGCTGGGCGGGTTGGCGTTCCTCTTTTCCTCGACGGTCGGCATGACGCTGGGGACGATCTCGGCCATCGTCCGCCATCCGGTGCTCGATCGCATGATGCGGGCCTTCATCCTGCTGGGATCGACCGTGCCGGGGTTCTGGCTGGCACTGCTGCTGATCCTCCTGTTCTCGGTCAAACTGGGATGGTTTCCCGTCTCGGGCGCGGGCGGGTGGCAGTCGTTGGTCCTGCCGGTGCTGACCATCGGGTTCGGCGGCGTGGCGCTCGTCGCGCGGGTGACGCGGGTGGCGCTCATGGATGCGCGGCGCGAGGACTTCGTCACGCTCCTGCACGCCAAGGGGCTGTCGTCGGGCACCATCCTCTTTCGACACCTGATGCCCCACGCGCTTTTGCCCGTCGTCACCATCCTCGCCCTGCGGATCGGCTGGATCCTGGGCGGCGCGGTGACGGTCGAGTTCGTCTTCGGGCGTCCCGGTCTCGGCTCGCTGCTGATCCGCGCGCTGGGGCAGCGCGACTACCCGGTGGTGCAGGCCTGCCTGCTGATGTTGGCGCTGGCGGTCATGCTGGGCACCTTGATCGGAGACATCGCCCAGGCGGCGATGGATCCCCGAGTTCGCGAGAAGAAATCATGAGAGTTTCCACAATGGCCGTCCGTTCGCTCGATGCCTTCGCGCGGATGAGCATCGGCCGCGCGTTCTCATCCGGCGTCGGACTGGTGGCCGGGGGCTTTCTGGTCCTGCTCGTCCTTGTGGCCCTCCTCGCCCCCTGGATCGCGCCGTTCGACTATGCCGCCCAGAACCTGATGAACGCCAATGCCGCGCCCGCCTGGCCGCACCTTCTCGGCACCGACGAGTTCGGGCGCGACGTGCTGAGCCGCGTGATCCACGGCGCGCGGACCTCGCTGTCTGTCAGCGCCACCGCCATTGCGATTTCCATGACCGCGGGCATGGCGCTGGGGGCGGCGGCGGGCTATTTCGGCGGGTTCTTCGAGCGCGCCGTGATGACGGTCGTGGACCTGACGTGGTCATTCCCCGACATCCTGATCGCGCTGATCTTCGTGGCGATCATCGGCCCGGGCCTGACCTCCACCACCTTCGCCATCGCGATCGCCTATCTGGCGCAGTTCACCCGGCTGACGCGGGCACAGATCGTGCGGCTGAAGCGAGAGACCTTCATCGAGGCCACCATCAATCTCGGCGCAAAGCCGACCCATATCCTGCTGCGCCACCTCATGCCCAACGCCATCGCGCCGGTGATCGTGGTGGGCATGCTGGCCATCGGCGACGGCATCGTGCTGGAAGCGACGCTGGGCTTCTTCGGCCTGGGCGCGCAGCCGCCCACGCCGAGCTGGGGCGCGATGATGTCGTCGGGCACGGCACAGCTGTTCCTGAGCCCCTGGGTCATCATCTTTCCCGGCGTGGCCGTCGCCGTCACCGTCATCGCGGTCAACCTCTTCGGCGACGAGTTGATCCGGGCGCTCGATATCCGCGACCGGTTGAGAGGGGCATGACGATGCTCAGCGTCCGCGATCTGGGGGTGGCCTTCGGCAGCGTGCAGCCCCTGTCTGGCGTCAGCTTTACGGTGAGCCCTGGCGAAACCCTCGGCATCGTCGGCGAGAGCGGATCGGGCAAGTCCCTGACCGCGATGAGCGTCATGGGCCTTTTGCCGCTGATCGGCGGGCGCATCACCGGCGGCACGGTCGAGTTCGACGGGGCGGATGTGACCAAGCTGCCCGAACGCGCCTATCGCAAGCTCCGCGGCGGCAAGATCGGGCTGATCACGCAGAACCCCATGACGTCGCTCGACCCGCTCCAGAAGATCGGGCCGCAGGTAGACGATGTGGCGAAGCTGCATATGGGCATGACGGGGGCCGAGGCCCGGGCGCGCACGGTCGAGATCCTGGGCACCCTGCGCATTCCCGAACCCGCGCTGATCTGCGACCGCTATCCACACCAGATGTCCGGCGGGATGAAACAGCGGATCGTCATCGCCATGGCGCTCGCCGCGGATCCGGACGTTCTGATCGCGGACGAGCCGACGACGGCGCTGGACGTCACGGTGCAGGCACAGATCATCCGCCTGCTCGACGATCTGGTGAAAGAGCGCAATCTGGCCCTGGTGCTGATCACCCACGACATGAGTGTCGTGGCCCAGACCTGCGACAAGATCGTGGTCATGTATGCCGGTCGCGCCGTCGAACACGGGCCGGTCGAGGCGATCTTCGACCGCCCGCGCCATCCCTACACCCAGGCCCTGATCGCCTGCATCCCGCGCGGTCTGGACGATGCCACGCGGCTGACCGGCATCGAAGGGACCGTCCCGACCGTTCTGAACTACCCCAAGGGCTGCCCGTTCCACCCGCGCTGCCCCCGGGCCGAGGCGATCTGCGCCGTCGAGCCGCCGGAGTTCTCGGTCGAGGGAGACAGCGCCGCGGCGTGCCATTTCGCGGAGGTCGCCCATGTCCAACCTGCTTGAAGTCCGGGACCTGTCGAAACGCTTCACATCCGCGGGCGGGCCGTTCCGCAAGGCGCGGTCGATGCACGCCGTCAACGGCGTCACCTTCGACCTGCCGAAAGGCCGCGTGATCGGCGTGGTCGGCGAATCCGGCTGCGGAAAGTCCACGCTCGCCCGTCTGATCCTGCGTCTGATCGAGCCGTCCGGTGGCGGGGTGAACTTCGATGGCGACGACCTGCTTGCAAAGACGCCCGGACAGATGCGCAAACTGCGCGCCCGGATGCAGATGGTGTTTCAGGACCCGTACTCGGCCATAGACCCGCGCTACACCCTGACCCGCGCCGTGGCAGAGCCGTTCGAGGTGCAGGGCGTGACGCCGGCAAAGCCGATGGCCGAGGAGGTGGCGGACCTGCTGGAAATGGTCGGGCTCAACCCCGGCCTCGCCACCAGCTATCCCCATCAGATCTCGGGCGGGCAGAAGCAGCGGGTCGGCATCGCACGGGCGCTGGCCCTGCGGCCGTCGCTGCTGGTTCTCGATGAGCCGACGGCGTCGCTCGACGTGTCGGTGCAGGCGCAGATCATCGGCCTGCTCGAAGACCTGCGCGCCGAGCTGGGCCTGACCTACCTCTTCATCTCGCACGACCTGAGCTTGGTGAAATACTTCTGCGACGAGATCCTGGTGATGTATCTGGGCCGGGTGGTCGAAGCGCTGCCGGACACGTCGGCGCCTGCGCGCCACCCCTACACCCGGACGCTGATGGAAAGCACGTTCGAGCCCGACCCGAAGAAGCGCCGCCTGATCGCGCCGCTCGAAGGCGAGGTGCCGAGCCCGTTCGATCTCCCCCCCGGCTGCGCCTTCGCCGACCGCTGCCCGAAGGCCAGCGCGCTGTGCCGCTCGGAGACGCCTGAGTTGTCGGCCGACAACGGCCACGCCGTCGCCTGCCACCACCCGATCTGAGCGCAAAGGACACGACCGTGGGCCTGAACGTGCTCTCTGCCGAGATTTCTCATGAGACCAACACCTTCAACATCCGGCCGACCGATGTGCAGGCGTTTCGCGACCGCTACCTGCTGGACGGACCGGCGGCCATCGGGGCCAAGGGCGCGCGAAACACCGAACTCGCCGGGCTGCTGGATGTGGGCCGGGAGCACGGCTGGGACATCACCCATGTGATCAGCGCCGCCGCCGGACCGGGCGGCAGGGTGACGAACGCGGCGTTCGAGACACTGCTGACACCGCTGATCCGCGCGGCCAGTGTCGGGGAATGGGACGGCGTGTTCCTGATGCTCCACGGCGCGATGGTGACCGAGGATCACGACGACGGGGAGGGCGAAATCCTCCGCCGCCTGCGCGCCGTGGTGGGTCCCGACCTGCCCGTCGCGGTGACGCTCGATCCCCATGCCAACGTCACCCGTGCGATGTGCGCGCGCGCCCAGATCCTCGTGTCCTTCACGACCTATCCCCATGTGGACGTCCGCGCCACGGGACGGCGCGCCGCGGAACTGCTGGACCGCACCATGACCGGCGACATCCACCCGCACACGATCCGCGCGCACCGGCCGATGCTGGAAGAGGCCAATGGCGGGCGGACCGACATCGGGCCGATGGTCCAACGACATGCGATGGCCCGCGCCTTCGAGGCGCAGAAGGGCGTCTATGCGATCAGCATCAACGGCGGCTTTCCCTGCGCCGATATCCAGGAGGTGGGTCCGACCGTGCTGGTGACGGGCGAGGCGGCGAACCCGGCGCTCGCGCCGATGGCAGACGAGCTTGCCGAGGATATCTGGGCACGGCGCCACGACGCGCTCAACGACTATCTGAGCGTCGAGGCGGCCGCGGCGGTCGCACGCGATTGGCAACGGGGGGCCAGCCCGCTGATCATCGCCGACTACGCCGACAATCCCGGCTCGGGCGCCTATGGCGACGCCCCGGCGCTGTTGGCGGCCCTTCTGGAGGCGCGGGTGGGCGATGCGTGTTTCGGCCCGCTGATCGACGCCGAGGCCGCGGCGCAGCTTCAGGACGGCGACATCGGTGACGAGCGAACCTTGGCCATCGGCGGCAAGACCGCGCCAGAGTTCGGCGGCGGCCCGCTGGACGTGACGGGCACGCTCATGTGGCACGGCGAGGGCCGCGTGGTGGGCGACGGACCGATCCTCGGCGGTCAGGAGCGCAGCTTTGGCAAGACGGCGGTTCTGCGGGTCGCCGGCATAGACATCCTCATCGTCTCGATTCCGCACCAGATGCTCGACCTGCAACAGTTCCGCGCGTTCGGCATCGACCCATCCGGGAGATCGGTGGTGGCGCTGAAGTCCATGCAGCATTTTCGCGCCGCCTTTGCCCCCATCGCCGGGCGGATCATCGTCTGTGACAGCGGCGCCCTGTGCACGACGCGATACGGGCTCCTGCCCTATGAGAACGTGCCGCGGCCGATCTTTCCGCTGGACGACGCCTAGACGGTCGGTCCATCGCGTCCGCCCGCGGTGTCTCGGGTTTCCCCACCGACGCGCCCTGACATCGCCGCGCGCTAAGCCGGAACGAACTTGTCCAGGCACCACGACAGCATCGGGTCGCGCAGATTTCGACGGTGGCGCAGGACCGACACGTCGAAGGTGCGTATCTCCAGCGGCGGAGGGCGGTAAGCGAGGCCGAACTGTGCCGCGTGGATGCGCACCAAAGACGCCGGGAGCGTCGCGACAAAGTCGCTGTTCGACAGGATCGCCAGGGCCGGCATGAAGCTGGGGATCGCCAGACAGACGCGCCGCGACATGTTTCTGTCGGCAAGCACCTGATCGACGATGCCTGTCAGAGTGCCGTCCGAGGACACCAGGATATGCGACGCGGACGTGTAGGCGCGCACGTCGACCTCGGCCTGAAAGATCGGATGCCCCTTTCGAGCGACCAGCGAGTAGGTCTCGGTGCGAAGGTGCACCTTTTCGACATCGGGTCCGGGATCGCGAAAAAACCCGACGGCAAGATCGAGCGATCCATCCGCCAAACTGCGAAGGCTGTCGGGGTTGGACATCGAGCGCACCGAGAACCGAAGGCCCGGCGCCTCGGCCGTCACCCGTGCGAAGGCTTCGGGGATCAAACCGGCCACCTCGCGGTCGTTGGCCGAGATGTGGACAAGGCCCCGCGCCCGGGTCGGGTCGAACTCCGCCGGCCCCGATAGGGCCCTCTGCACCGCATCGACCGCGTCCCTGACATCCGGTTCGATCCGTTCGGCGAAGGCGGTCGGCTCCAACCCGTGAGGGCGCCTTAGAAACAGCTCGTCCTCGAAGATGTCCCGCAGCCGACGAATGGCGTGGCTGATCGACGAGTTCGTCAATCCCAACTCGGCCGCGACGTCGGCCGCTTTTCGTGTGCGCATAAGCGCGAGAAAGATCAGCAGCACCGACAGGTCCAGGCGCCTGATTTTGTTTTTGTCGTATTCTGTCATGAATTGATTTCAGTTTCATTGCTTCTGCCGCATCCCTACCTCTGCCCTCATCGCAGAGCAACAGGATCGCGCCCCATGAGGATCGGCATCATCGGCAAGGGCACCGTGGCGCAGGCGCTGGCGGCGTCGCTCGGCACGACGCATGATATCCGCTTCGGCGTTCGCCAGCCGCGGTCGCAGGACCATGGCACGTTGCCGGACGTCGCGGCCTGGGCGGACGCGGTCATTCTCGCGACGCCATGGCGGGCCGAAGCCGACGTCGCGACGGAGATCGCCGCACATGTGCGCGGCAAGCCCGTTCTCGATGCGACCAACCCCGTCGTCGGGGCGCAGCACGGGCCCGACGTCGCTGCCATAGACGGGGCCGGATCGGCCGCGGAGCGACTGCAATCCAGATTGCCCGGCGCCCATGTCGTCAAGACGTTCAATCAGACGGGCGCCGAGTTCCTGAAAGACCCCGGCGCCCTGCGGGCCAAACCCGCCATGTTCGCCGCCGGCGACGACGAGGCGTCCAGACGGATCGCCCTGGCATTGATCGCCGACGCCGGATTCGAGCCTGTCGACTGCGGCCCGCTGGCCAATGCGCGACATCTCGAAAGCCTTGCGATGATCTGGATCTGGCAAGCCATCAAGGGCCCGCTCAAGCGCCGGTTCGGCTTTGCCCTGTCCCATCTCCCCACAAAACTCCCTCAAAAGGATACTGACCAATGACCAAGACCGTCTTGATGCTCGTCGCCAATCCCGCCACCTCCCCCGTCACCGGATGGCCGATCGGGTTCTGGTGGGCCGAACTGAGCCACGCCTGGCTCGAGTTCACCCACGCCGGCTACGACATCACCATCGCCTCGCCCGACGGCGGAGATGTGGAGGCCGACGGCTTCTCCGACCCCGAACACGACAGCGGCTACTCCGCCCATGACATCGTCAGCCAGGGCTTCAAGACCGCTGCCGCGACGCGGGATCTGATCAAGAACACGTTGGCGCTCGCCGACCTGGATTTCGAGGCGTTCGACGCGATTTTCGTGGTCGGCGGCCAATCCCCGATGGTGTCCATGATCGACGACGCGCGCGTCCACGACGCCGTCGCGCACTTCTACGAGGCGGGCAAGATCGCCAGCGCGGTCTGCCACGGCACCTGCGTTCTGCTGAAGACCAAGCTGAGCGACGGAACGCTGTTGGTCCAGGGCAAGACTTGGACCGGGTTCGCCGACAGCGAAGAGCAGTACGCCGAACGCGCCGTGGGTCAGAAGATCCAGCCGTTCTGGATCGAGACCGAGGCCAAGAAGATCGACGGCACCAACTTCATCACTGGCGGCCCGCTGGCGGAGTTCGCGGTGCGCGACGGCAATCTGATTACCGGACAGCAACAGGTGTCCGCCGCCGCCACGGCCCGCAAGGTCATCGCTGCCCTCGGCGCATGAGACGCGAGCGGCGATGCGCGTGTCCCCTCGCCTCGGGACCGGCCGTGTCGCAGTCCCGGCCCGCCCGGCAGCCGACGCTGGGGCTGTCGTGCAGGGCGGCGGTCGGGGCGCGTCGCCTTGGCGGGCCGTCGTCCGACACCAGCAAGACGGGGACCACGCCATGATCGCCACGGACCTCCCCGGCCGGTGTGCCGCCGGAGACGCGGGGGACACCGTTTCGCCTCGCGACCCGGGCACGGCGGTCCGTGCAATCGCCCCGTCGGCGGACGATCCGACCGCCCACGCACGCCCTGGCGTCGTCGGATCAACCATCACGGCCGTCACCGACCGGATGCCGGGGGCCATCGCGCGGCGCGTCCATGGCGCGGCTCGTTTGCGGCAATCGGGCGATGCGACGGAGGCACGGGCGCGCTCAGGCGACGATCGCGGAATCGCGGCGCCGACGTTGGGGATGCCCCCGGACGACGCACCTACGGCAGGTTTTGCGGGCCGTCCGGTGCGCGTGCTCGCCGGGGACGCGACACTGGACCGGGCCCCAAACCCCAAGGTGCCGTTGACCCGCGACCCCCTCGCCCCATCGCGACCGGCGCGCGCCCGACCGGCGGCGACGCTCACCCATGTCCCGCCGGGATGCATGAACCCCTTGGACGTCGGCCCGGGCGCGCTCCGAGGCCGGGCCACAGCCACAAAGCGCGCGGCCATCTCAGAGGTGCGCGCCGCCCCATCGGGTTACGCGCCGTGTCCGCCGCAGATGCGCGCGCGGGTCGGCGCCCTGGACCAACTAGCGGAGTAAAAAAACATGTCCCAGACATTGCTGGCGATCCTGGCGCTCATCACGGGTGCGCTGATCCCCTTTCAACTGGCGTTCAACGGGCAGTTGGGCACTGCGTTGAGGAGCGTTTATCTCGGGGCGTTCTTCGTGTTTCTGGTCGGCCTGGTGGCGCTGTTCGCCATTCTGATCGTCCAGCGCAGCGCCTGGCCGTCCTCCACCGAACTGGCGGCCGTGCCGTGGACCGCATGGGCCGGGGGGCTGATCGCCACGGCCTACATCGTTGCCGTCGTCTTCCTCGTCCCCCGCCTCGGCGTCGGAACGACCGCGGTGCTGGTCATCGCCGGGCAGCTTGTCGCCGCGATGATCCTCGACCACATCGGGGCCTTCGGCGCCGCGGTAAATCCCCTGACGACACCCCGCCTCGGCGGGGCCCTTCTGGTGCTCGCAGGCGCGGGGCTCGTCAAGTTCGGATAGGCGTCCGCGCACCATGCGCTCAGTTCGCGGGTGATATGGCGAGGACATGCGGGCCCGACCCCACTGGGATAGCCGGCGCCGTCGCGTCCGGCGCCGCTACCGGATCGGGTCAGCACCGACGTGCGGCCAGACGTGGGGGAGGCCCCGGGGCAATGCGCCTGCCGGCGTCTGCATCTCCGCCGCCCGCGCGACGAACCGGACAAGTCCCCGCGCCGTGCGGATGTGATAGCCGCCGCGGCCCCTCCCCTCGCCTCACGGCCGCCAGGTGTCGACGGCGGCGGCACCGGTTCCTGGGGAATGCCAAGGGTGTTGTGGCGGGATGTGCCGGGATTTCTCAGCCCGCGTCGGATCGACGGTCACCTCCATGTCGACAGGCCGTCGGTGTGCCAGGCCCGGCAGACCCACGGCCCCGGCCAAGGCCCCGCGCGGCTTGGCCTGGTCAGCGCGCGCCGTTGGCCCGATCGGATCGACGCTGACCACGGTTTGCGACGGTGCGTGGAATGCCTTCATGGGATGGTCTGCTCGGGGTCGCGGTTCTGGACGGTGCGGAAACGCTCGAAGTTCCCAAGGCAGTGCTGCAATCGGACGGGGCCGGAGGTCTGCCGCCGCAAGTGTCGCATGGTGACGAACCGACGTGAGGAGACCCGGGCGACCACCGACACGCAACGTGCGATCTGCCAAGACTGCGGCGCCGTCCTACCCCGATGAAGCGGCCGACGCACCGCTCCATGCTGTCTTCGCCCGCGTGCTTTGCGGCTTAGACCGAGATCTTGGCCGCCGAACACAGCGATCCCGCCCTCATGCGGACGCACCGGCTGACCGTCGGCGCCTTCGCGGTGCAACATCCCGGCGATCCGTCGTCGCGTCAGGCGGTCCAGTCGGTCGGGCTCCAGCTAGCCCGGCTGGCGATGCAGCTGCACCGGTTGCGGACGCCGGAGACCGCCGACGACATCATGCTGATCCTCGGGGCACATAACGCCGAGCAAAGAGCGCTGTCGCCCCCGACCACGTTTTCGCTGACCGCCGCGGACATTGTGGGGGGTGCGGGCACAGCGGACCACGCCGATGCGGTGAAACGGTGGGCACAGTCGGCATGGGAGGATTGGGCCCTGCACCACGGCTCCATTCTGAGTCGCGCCGAGAAGCACTTGCGCGGCTCCCGGACCAGCGGTCGAACCGGCCGATGAGGGCGGAGTCAGGGACCGCGCGCGTTCTCCGAGAGGGCCTCGCACCGCCTCTTCAAGGCCGCGTTCTCCATCCGCAACGCCATGCGAAGCGCCGGGGCCACGAGCCCGCCAAAGGGCCCACAACGCACAAGCGTGAGCCTGTTGCGGGTGCCGCGCGGCATCTCTGCGATCTCGTGCACGGCGGTCATGTCGCCCTCGGCCGTGCGCAAGAGGAGCGACCGGGGCGCCGCGCAGCGCAACACGACCCAGGACCGCTTGCGTTGTAGGGGCTGTTTCAGATCGAGGCGGGCATCCTCGACCAGAGGGCCGCCGGCCCAGCCCGAAACCGCCGTGATCGTGGGCGACCAGTCGGCCCAGCCGGCCACGTCGGCGGTGACGCGCCAGACCGTCTCTGGCGGTGCGGCCACGAAGATCTCGTGCGACACGCGGACCGGCCTCATGGCGTCCCCGAGCACGGCACGCTGGCGCTCATATGGTGGTTGTGAATGCGGATCCCGGCGATCCGATGCTCCTGCCGGGCGATGCAGGTAAAGCCGGCACGCTCGAAGAGCGGACGCGCCAGGTCGCTGGCGTCGGAAAAGACGCTGACCACCGCGAGCGTCCGCGCATGGTCCAGAAGGGCCGCGACCATGGCTCGGCCCACGCCACGGCCCACGTGATCCGGGTCGACATAGAGAAACCGGATATGGCCGTTCCCGGCGAGATCGGAGAACCCGACGGGCGCGCCGTTCGGGTCCACGGCGACGATCGCGTGGCGGCCGTCGGTGTAGAGCCGGTGCATCTCTGTGCGATCCGGGGCGACCGACAGCCATGCCGCGACCTGATCGGGCCGATAGGCCCGCGGGCCCAGCCGCCGGACGCTCTTGCGATAGATCGCGACGAGCGCGTCGGCATCGGACCCGGTATAGGGGCGCAGCGTGATCATCCCGGGCATCGCGGGTGCCGAACCATCGGGTGGATCGGCGGACAGCCCGCGACGCGGATCGTGCCCAGCGTGTCGAAGCCCAGTCTTGCATAGAGCGCGCGGCTCCGCTCCGTGGTCGCTTCGAGATAGGCCGCGACGCCCTCGGCATCGCACCTGGCCAGAACGGGCCGCATCAGCGCGGCTCCGACGCCCCTGCCCTGACGCTCCGGCACGACGCCCATCAGCGGCAGATACCAGTGCGGCGCCTCTGGGTGATAGCCGCCCATGGCGTCGAAGACGGCAAAGACGTCGGCCTGTCGGCTGTTGGGCACAGACCTCTCGACGGTCTCTGCCAGGGCCGCCTCGTCGGGCTCCGATCCGGGGGCGATCCACAGGGCGGCGGCGCCCTCGGCCAGTTCGAGGGTGCCCTGCCGCAAGGCGACGCCGCCGAAGGCGCGCACAAAGGCGGGGAAATGCGCCAGGTAGTCGGCGCGTTCGGGATACATCCATCGCACCGGCGGATCGGCGGCGAAGGCGGCGGTGAGCGATGTGACGGCCTGGGTCTCGGCCGTCTGGTCCGTTGGCCGTCTGTCTTGGGTCACGACGTCGTGCATGTGTCGGTTCTTTCTCGATGCCATTTGCGCAGGGTCGGGCTGCCCCCGCACGCCGAGGCGCCGGGGGGCGGCGATGTCACAGGCGGCTCAACGACGGCGCGCCCTCGCCCAGCCAGGCGCGTTCGAAGGCGCGCCGCGCACTCAGCACCGCGCCCTGGTCGCCCTGATCGACGGCGAGGGCCTCCTCCGCCTGCCACACGCCCCAGAGCGCCCAGGCGTTGTTGGGGTGGCTCTCCAACGCGGCCTCGAACGCCCTGAGCGCGCCCATGGCGTCACCGGCCTGTAGCCGCACGGCCCCCAGCGTCTGGCGCACCGGGTAGGACCAATAGGGCGGCTCCATATAGCCGATCGTGTCTTCGAGCCCGATCGCCGCCTCCAGGTGGTGCGCCGCGGCGTTCCAGTTTTCCCGCGCCTGTTCGATGCGCGCCTCGACGAGATGCAGCGCGATCCCGAGGACGTCGCGGGCAGGAAGGTACTGGTCCTCCAAACCGGACAGGTCGGCCTCGGCGATGATGGCCTCGATGGCATGCTGCTCGGCCCGCGCGGCGTCGAGATCGCCGATGAGGGCAAAGGCCGTGCCCCGCGCCCAGTGCCAGTGCCCCTTGACGAAGGGGAACCGGTCGCCCGGATCGGCCAGCGCGAGGATCGCCTCGGGCTCGGCCAGTTGCGCGTGCGCGGCATAGGGCGCGGTGTCGATGGCCTGCACCCAGGCCAGATCGCCCGACACCTCTTCCGACGTGACGCTCGCCAACAGGTCCGCGGCCGCGAGCGCCTCGGCGTTCAACCCGGCCATCTGCGCCCCCACGAGCAGGAAGTGGATGTTGTGCGGGTAATAGCCGTAGCGGTAGAGCGGGCTCGCCGCGTCGCCCGCCGCGGCCAGGTAGGCCTGGTCGGCTGCGATGGCCTCGCGGTTGACCGCGATCGAGTCCGCATAGCGCCCGACGCGGTTGTAGATGTGGGCGGGCATGTGCAGGAGATGCCCCGCGACAGGCACGGCCCCGCGCAGAGCGTCCGCCGCCGCCTCGGCCGCCCCAGGGTCGGACGACGCCTCGACCGCGTGGATGTAGAGGTGCAGCGCGCCGGGATGCAGCGGCGCCAGGTCGATGGCCCGCTCCAGCGTGGCGAGGATGTTCGCCGTCTCGCCCTTTGGCGTTACCCCGTCGGCCTCCCAGTAATCCCACGGCTGGAGGTTCATCAGCGCGTCGGCATAGATCACCTGGATGTTGGCGTTGTCGGGCAACCGCTCCGCGGCCAGCGACATCCGTTGCGCGAAGCCGCGATCCTGTGCCGCGCGGTCGCCGAGGGCGGTGTCGTACCGGGCGACAACCGCCGCGGCGAGCATCCGGTCCCGGGGGGTCACCGAGAGCGCGAACGCGCGGGCCGCGGCCGCGGCGGCCCGGGCCTGGTTCTCGTCGTGCATCCCGTCGTTGAGGTTCGGCCCAAGCGCATAGGCCTCGCCCCAATAGCAGGCGGAGCAGTCCGGGTCGGCCTCCTGCGCCGCGCGGAAGGCCGAGACAGCGGCGGCATGGTTGAACCCCCACAAAAGCGCGACGCCGCGCGCAAACGCGTCGCGGGCCGCCGGGATCTCGGTGCCGGACAAGAAGCCAAAATCGCCGTAGCCGGCGAGTTCCATCGCGGCGGCGGCGTCCGCGTCGGGCATCGTGGCCTCGGCATGGGCCACACCGGGGCGGAACAACTCGGTGCGCCGCTCGCTATCGTGGGCCTGCGCGGTGGGGGTAAGCATCGTCGTGGCGACAAGGGCCGCCGCAAGAGGTCTGAACTGGGTCATGTCGGGTTTCTCTCGATAAGGGGTCGGGTTGGAGAGACCCGCGCTGGCGCGGGTCGCTGGGTCATTGGGTGTGCCGCGGTCAGGCCGCTTTGGGCTGGCAGCAGCAGTCGGCCATCGCCTCGACATGGCGGTGATCGGTGCCGCAGCAGCCGCCGTAGACGCGCAGGTTCGGCAGCATCCGCTTGAGCCGGGCATAGTCGCGCCCCAACTCGGCGGGATTGCCGGGATCGAGATCCTCGGCCTCGTCGAGTTCGGCATGACTGAGCCGCGAGGCGTTGGCCCGCACGCCCCAGACCCGGCGCAACCAGTCGGCGTCGGATTCCAGCGCGGCGCGGAAGTGGTCGGGGTGGGCGCAGTTGACCATGTAATAGGCCGCGGCCCCGTCGGTCAGCTCGTCCGTCCGCTCGAACGCGTCGCCCAGCGGGGTGCCGTCGGGCAGCCGCCCGTCCGTCTCGACCGTGTAGGACAGGACGACCGGCATCCCCGCCCGGGCCGCCGCGCGCGCGATGCCCACGCCCTCGTTCACGGTCGATATCGTGAAGGCGCTGACCATGTCGGCCTCGGTCTCGACGAACCAGCCGATCTGCGCGGCGTGATACTCCTCCGCCTCTTCGGCGGTCATCGCCGTGTCCGGACGATAGCCGTCGCCGCGCGGGCCGATATTGCCCGAGATCACGATCGGCGACACGCTGGTCGCCGCGCGCCGCACCTCGGCCAGCAGACCTATCGCGAGACCGTTGAAGCGGGCGAGGTCCTCGGGCGAATGGCCGAGGTCGGCCCCCCAGTCACGGCTGGCGCGCCAGGTCGGCGCCTCCAGCAGAAACCCCGTTCCGTGATCGGCGGCGATGGCGAGATGCCGTTCGAAGTAGCCCTTGAGCGTCTGGCGGCCGTCGGCGCTGTCCAGCAGCGGATAGGCGGCGAAACAGGGCAGATCGAGCCCTTCGTGAAAGATGAGCGTCGTCTCCAGCCCGGAATCGGTCAGGAGCTGCGTCCCGTCGAGCTGCGGCAGACGGTTGCGATGGAGCGCGCGCATCAGAACCGCCCCCACAGGCTGGCGACGTCGTCCCCGATCACGGGCGTCGGCCGGTCGACCTTGGGCAGACCGATGTCGCGGCAGGGATGCGGAGCCAGTGGACGCGGCGCAAAGCGTGCTCTGCGCCGGCGCCGGGCGAAGATCGTGAACATGATGGATGCCTTTCGTTTGACACCCATCCATTGGCCTGCCGCCGTTTCGACCAACGGCGGCCTGCCGTTACAGGCCCGTTAAAACGCGCAGACCGTCCGACAACACCGTTTACGCCCGCGCTGTCCGCGGCTCACATGGTCCACACCCCTAGAATCACTGCACCCGCCCGCGCCTGACGCCATGGACCATCGGATCGCAATCAAACTCTTCGGCCCGTTCGAGGTGCGGCTCGACGGCGTCCCCGTGCGGATGCCGACGCGCAAGGTCGAGCTGATTCTCGCACTCCTGGCGATAGACCCCGGGGTCGCGCTGAGCCGATCGACGCTCGCGGGCCTGATCTGGCCGGGCCAGCCGGACCCCCAGGCGCGCGCGTCGCTCCGGCAGGCGATCTTTCGGCTCAAGACGGCACTCGAAGCCTCGGACGCGTTGGAGGTGACTTCCGGCTGGATCAGGCTCCGTCAGGACCGTGTCGCGCGGGACATCGACGCCCTGCGCGATGGGACGGCGCCCGAGGCGCTCCCGACCGGCACCCCGCTCGAAGGCTTGAGCGGCTATGAGATCGAGATCGAAGACCGGCTCGACACGGCCCGCGCCGAGTTGCGCGCCCGCCTGCTGCACTGGCTGGAAGGGGCGCAGGCCAGGGCGCTGGGGGCGCGGCGATTCGCGGACGTCGAAACCCTCGCGCGGCGGCATCTTTTGCTGGACGGCTACGACGAGGGGGCGCTCCGCATGTTGATGACGGCGCTGTGGCGGCAGGGGCGGCGGAACGCGGCTCTGGACGTCTTTCGCGACGCCAGCCAGCGCATTCGGGCCGACCTGTCGGTGTCCGTCGATCCCGCCACCGCGACGCTCTATCACGACATCCGGGCGCAGCCCGCGGCCCCGAAAGAGCCGCGCGACCCGCGGCCCGCCCACGCGCGGATCGCGCCGGACACCGTCCCGGCCGACCCGCCCGCGGAACCGGCGCTTCCCCACCTCAAACACCTCGCGGTCATGCATGTCGTGTCCGACCGCCTGCTCGCTGCGCTGCGCAATCGCGACCCGGAGGATGCCGAGGCGGCCAGCCGCGCCGCCTCCGACGCGATCGAGCGGGTGCTGCGGCGCGAAGGCGGAGTCGTCGCGGGGCGAGCCGGACACCGGCTGTCTTGCGTTTTCGGCGCCGACCGGCCGTCGGAAAGCCCGGCGCTGTCCGCCGCCCTCGCCGCGTTCGAGATCGCCAGACTGGACTGTGCCGTGGGGCTCGACGCCGCCCGCGCGCTCGTCGGCGGCGAGACCGCGAACTATCCCGCCGCCCATCTTGCGCAGGTCCTGTCCGAGGCGGCGGCACCCGGGGAGGTCCGTCTGACGGACACGGTGGCCGAAGCCTGCCGGGGAGCCTTTGTCCTGGAACGGCAGGCGCCCGCGGGCGAGGACGACGTCGCCACCTGGCGGCTGACGGGCGAGGTCCTGTCGCGTGGCGGCTTCGACATTCGCAAGGCGCGTGGTCTGACCCCGCTGGTCGGGCGCGAGCCCGAGGTCGACGCCCTGCTGTCCGTGGCAACGGCGGCCGGATCGCGCGCGGTCGCCGTCACCGGAGAGGCCGGGATCGGGAAATCACGGCTCGTCCATGACTGCCTGACGCGGCTGCGCCCCGAGCACCTCCTGCGCGTGCAGTTCCTGGCCAACGAGATCGGCGGCGGCATCGGGCGGTTCGCGCCGGTGCTCGAGTCGCTCTTGCCCGCAGACGGCGCTGGCGATCCGCGCAGCGCTCTCGACGCCGCGACTCCCGACGCGGCGCTGCGCCGCCGGATCGCGCCTGCCGAGGCCGTCCTCGCCGCGCGCCAGCCTGCGGGACCGGAGACCGACGTGCCCCGGGGGATGCGTCTGCAAGCGGTGGCCGACGCCCTGCTGCTCGCGACGCAGGTGCTGGCCGGGCGCGACACGGTTCTGCTGGTCGAGGACGCGCAGTGGGCGGACGACGACGCCGCGCTGCTGCTCGACCGGATTCTGCGATCGCTCGACCCCGACTGCCCGATGGTGATCGTCACGCTGCGCCCCGGCGGCGCCCTCGACCTGTCGGGCCTGCCCGGTCTCCGCACCGTGGGCCTGGATCCTCTGGCAGAAGAGGATTCCATCCGCCTTCTGACCTTGCTCGGCCGCGAAGACCCCGGGGACATCGCCGTCCGATCCGGCGGCGTGCCGCTCTTTCTGGAGGAAATCGCCCGCGCCGGGGCGGCGCTCGACCTGCCTGGGTCGCTTCCGATTCCGGAGGCGCTCACCGGCCTTCTGTCGCGCCGCATCGACGCGTTGCCCCCGCATCTGCGGCGGATGATCGAGGCCGCCACGGTGTTGGGGGCCGAGCCGGCAGACGACCTGTTGTCGCCCCTGTCCGGGCTGCGACCCGAGGCCTACGAGGCCGCGATTGCCCAATTGGCGGACGGCGACCTGCTGTTCCGAATCCGGTCGATGCCGCAGCGTGTCTACGGGTTCAAGCACGCGCTGGTCCAGGAGGCGGCCTATCATGCGATCCCGACGCCGCGCCGCAAGGCCCTCCACGCCCAGGTCGTCGCGTTGCGCGAGGACGACTGGCGCGCGGGCGACAAGAGCCTGAGCGCCATGCTGGCGCGTCACGCGCTGGCGAGCGCGCAGCCGGCCAAGGCCGTCGAACTGGCGCTCTGCGCCACCGAGCAGGCCGTTGCCCGGTCGTCGTATCCCTCGGCCCAAGTCATGCTCGCCCTTGCGCTCGACGCGGTCCGCGCCCTCGAACCGACACCCAAGACCCGCCGCGTCGAAGCCCAGATCCTGGCCTGGCAACGCCCTCTGCGGCCCTTTGCGCAGACCGAGGGGCTGTCCAGCAACCTGGAACGGTCGCGCGAGATCGCGACCGATCTCGGCGATGACCGTCTCCTCGTCGACGCCTGCCTGCACCTGTCCTACTACGCGTCCGACAACGGCCAGTTTTGCGACGCGCGCGCCTATTGCGACGAAGGGGCCGCCGCCGCCGCCCGCCTGGCGGACGAGACGCTGCTCACGGAAACCGCAATGGCCCGCGCGCGGTCTTATTTCGCGCAAACCAAGTTCGGGGCCGCATTGACCGTCCTGGAGGACGTCGGGTCGTTCTGGGACGCCCGCAGGTCCGAGCGGGGCGAGTTCGCGGTGACGCGCTACGTCTTCGTTCGTCACCTGCAAGCCTGCTGTCACGCGGGACTGGGCCAAACCTCTGCCGTGCTGCGTCACATGCGGGATCTGTTGTCGGCCGCGCGCGAGACGGGCCGCCCCGTCGACCGCTTCGTCGCCTGCCTGTCCCTCGGAGAGGTCCTGTGTGCGGGCGACAGAGCCGCCGACGCGGCCGCGGCCTTCCAGCGGGCCGTCGAGATCGCGCAGACGGCGGAGCTTGAGCATTTCGTTCTTTGGGCCCGCACCAGAGATGCCGAACACGCCGTGACGTCCGGCGCGCAAGGAGACGCAGCGCCCGCCCTGCGTCGGTTTCTCCGCGACGAAAGCGGGCGGCTCAGCCTCGTCTTTCGCCTTTCGGCCGAGGCCGTGCTCCTCTGCCACGCGCATCGGGGTGAGACCGACCTCTCCGAGTTGGCGGACCTGCTCGCGCGGGTCCGGGAAGTCGATCTCCCCGCGGTGGAGCTTCGCGTCCTCGAAGCCCTTGCGCGCGACGACCCGAGCCCGCGGCACAGCTGGGAGGCCGCGGCCCAGGCCGTTCGGTCCGCGGAGCGCTACGCACCCTGCACCTTTTCGGATGCAGAGGCGACCGCGCTGAGCGAGGCGACGCCCTGATCGCGCGGGCAGGTGTCTTTGCCGGCGGCCCGCCCGTCGCCGGGAGCGAGCCGCGCTTCCGCCGTGGCGGAGGCGGCGACCCGGTCTCGGTGCGGCGCGGACACGCGGGCCGGTTGCGGACGCGCGTTCCCATGCGTGCCGGGCGATCACGCTGGCGCTGCGCCATCCGGGCGGGCGGGCCCAACGGATCCCGGCCCTTCAGAACCGGGCGGCAGCGGCACGAGCTTGCCGAGATCGTCCCGCACCTTGGCCGCGCAGTGTTCGGCGCGACAGCCACGGCGCGGATTGCGGCGCATGGGAGCGCGCGTCGCGGCGGCTCCTCAATCTCCTGCCAGGGGAGACCCGGCGGGAGACCGATCCGTCCCCGGCCCGATCCAGCGGCTCTCGGGACCGAACGCCTAGCCGATCGGCGGCGACAGGCGGCCCTCGGTCTCGTCGTAGTGGCGGCGCAAGCGCTGCAACCCGATCCTGAGCACGATCTTGCCCGAGCGGGCGGCCCAGCCCATGCGCCGCTCCACCGCCTCCATGCCCTCCAGATAGCAACAGCAGCGCAGGACGACGTCGCCCAGGCCCGCGCCCAGCTCGGCCAGCGCGCGCTCGACCCGCTGGCGCGCCGCCTCGGGGCCCGTGCCGGGGCCGCCGCCGGGGCCGGGCTGCGCGCCGCCGGTGAGGAAGGCGTCCCAGTTCTGCGTCGTCCTCTGGCCCATCTGCGCCAGCTCGAAGTCCTCGCGCAGGCGCTCGCCCGCGGTCACCAGGTCGGCGGAGAGGAACCGCGCGCCGTCCTTGTCGCGGCGGCGGGCCAGCACCGCGAGGGGGCTCTCGGCCACGCCGAAGGGCGAGCGGACGGAACTGCGGGCGCCGCCCGCCTCGGCCATCAAGTCCTTGAGCGCCGCGCGCCCGGCGGCGGTGATGCGGTAGCGCGTGACCTTCCCGCGTAGCGCCGGCGCGATCCAGTCGCGCAACGCCATCGCCTCGGCCACGGCGCGGGACACCACCGCGGTGCGCACCGGGTCGCCGGTGGTCTCGCGGACCACCACGGCGTTGTCCAGCCCGTCGGCGACCGCCAGGCAGGCGCCCGGCTCGGACAGCCGCCGGAGCACCCGCAGGGCCTCGGCGCCTTCCAGCGCGTCGCCGGGCACCGCCCCCGCGGCGGGGGCGTCGGGCACCTTGGTCATCATCGTCATCGTGAAGTCTCCCTCGTCGTCCCGTCGGACCGCCGGGTCCGGGGCCGAGCCCAGACCCCCGAGCCGAATCAGGGCGTGGTCGACCAAGGGATCGTCGCGGCGCGATTCGCACCGGCGCACCTGACGCAGGACCGTGGAGGCGTGACACCCGCTCCGCCGCGCCAATTCGCGAATCGGAACGCCATCAATGACATGCGCCAAATATGTCCGGGCATGATCCGGCACCCAATTGGGCAATTCCGCCGTTTCGGCCATCGCGGTCATCGTACTATCCCCTGATCATCAACAACGCCGACTCGCAGCAGCGCGATAATATGCGCGAGTTTCCCCATATTATCCACAACCTGTGGATGATTTCTTATCGAACCGTTAACGAGTCCGGCGCATGTTTCAGGCTGTAATCAAATCGTAAACAATTGCAGGTCCGACCGCGCGGTGAGTCGCGGCGACCCGCAACGCCCCCGTCGCCCGTGCAACCGTCCCCCACCGTGTTGAACCTATGGGGGATTCGATGACCGCACCGCTCGACCGACTCGCCGCTCTGCGCCGTCCCGGATTGCTGATTCGCGCCGCGCGCCATGGCCTGTCCGACTACAATCGCCGGCGGACGCTCGCACGATTGTTTCCAGATGCTGCACCTGCCGCAGGGCCCGAGACCCTGGCCGCGCTCCTCGACCGCGAGGCGACGCTCGAAGACCACCGCCGCACCGAGCGCACGGCCTACAGCGTGGCACGGCACGTCGAGGTGCTGATGGCCGTCCTCGCCGAGGCGCGGCTTCTGCGCACCGGACCGACATGACGCCCCCGCAAGAGGCGCACCCGCGGCCCGTTCCGGGCCTCCGCTAGAACCAGTTTAACGTCTCCGATGTTTTCCCGAAGCCGCGGGAACCAGGGGGGGGAGGTGGTGACTCCCCCAACACGCCGTGCGGCATTCCCGTGCGGCGCGTGCCTCGCGGGTCCGCCCGTGGGATAGGAGGCCAACTCCGCAACCGGCTCCTGGCGAGCCCTGCGGGCGGCTCCTGACAATGTGACGAGTGAAGGGAGATGTGATGCGGCTGATGCACATCGCTCTCGGCGGCTGCCTATCGGCAGCGCCAATCCGGTACGGCGTAACCGAGGACACGGGCGGTCACATCGCCTATGTTCTCGGGGCCGCTGCGGCGCAGGCCCGGCGCGCCGAGATCCGCGACGTCGCCATCGTCACCCGCGCGTTCGACGCGCCCGAGATCGGCCCGGGCTTCGACCGGGCGCAAGAGGTCCTGCCCGGCGGCTGCCGCATCCTGCGCCTGGCGACGGGGCGGCGGGATTATCTGGAAAAGGACGCGCTGGAGGCCGAGATCCCGGCGCTCTGCCGCGCCTTCCTCGATCTCCTGCGCCGCTGTGAGCGGCCCGACGTGATCCACGCCCATTTCGCCGACGCCGCGGTCCTGGCCCGCGCGGCCGAGCGGGCCTTCGGTATCCCCTGGCTGTTTTCCGCCCATTCTCTGGGACGCGACAAGGACGCGCGCGCGGGCTGCGCGGCCCTGCGCAGACGGATTCGCCGCGAGAGCCAGGCGATTCGCGGCGCCACCGCGATCATCGCCTCGTCCCGCGACGAGGCCGAACGCCAGATCGCCGCTTACGACCCAGACGCCGCCGGACGCACGCACCGGATCAATCCGGGCACTGACCTGCTGCCCGACCGGGGCACCGCGGCGGCGCGGCGGCTGATCGCGCCGTTCCTGCGCGACCCCGAGCGGCCCATCGTCCTGGCCATTGCCCGCCCGGTCGCCAAGAAGAACCTGGCCGCCCTCATCGACGCCTATGCGGGGTCGCCGGACCTGCGCGCGCGGGCGAACCTGGTCGTCGTCGCGGGGCAACGCGCGGGCCTCACCGGCGGCGGCGGCCCGGCGGCGGGGGTTCTGGCCGACCTCTTCGACCGGGTGGACCGCAACGATCTGTGGGGGGCCGTCGCCCTGCCCCGCCGCCACGGCCACGAGGACGTCCGGTCGCTCTATGCCCTGGCGGCCGACGGCGGTGTGTTCGTCAACCCCGCGCTCAGCGAGCCCTTCGGCCTGACCGTGGTGGAGGCTGCCCAGGCGGGCGTCCCGGTGGTGGCCACCCGCAACGGCGGACCGGCCGACATTCTGGCCCAGGTGGGCGGCGGCCGCCTGGTCGATCCCACCGCGCCGGACGAGATCGCGGCGGCGTGCCTCGACGCGCTCGCCGATCCCCGGCGCCCGGCCCGGGCCGAGACCGCGCGGGCGGCGGCGCGGGCGGCGTTCTCCTGGGACCGCTGGGCCGAGGAGGTCGCCGCGGTCTGCGCCGGTCTGCGCCGCCCGGCCCCCGTCCCGCACCGGGCCGCCCGCCTCCTGGCCAGCGACATGGACGGCACGCTGACCGGCGACCGTGCGGCGGCCGCCCGCTTTGCCCGGCACTTGGAGCGGACGCCCGACCTCGCCTTCGCCGTCGCCACGGGTCGCCCGGTCAGCGAGGCGCGGCGCGTTCTCGCGACATGGGGCCTGCCGCTTCCCCGCATCCTGATCGCTGCGGTGGGCAGCGAGATCTGGCGGCTCGACCGCGGCGGGGCTTATCGACTGGACCGCGCCTATGCTCAGGCGATCGACGCCGATTGGCCGCGGGCGGCCATCCTGCGGGCCCTGGCGGCCGCGGGTCTGCGCCCCCAAGCCGCCTACGAACAGCGGCGGTGGAAGCTCGGCTATCTGGGCGGCGCCGACGCCGGCGCGCGCGCCCGGGCCGCCCTGGACGCGGCCGGTTTGCACGCGCGGGTGATCGCCTCGCACGCCCGCTTTGTCGACGTCGTGCCCGCCGCGGCGGGCAAGGCGGCGGCGGTGGCCCATGTGGCGCGGGGCCTGTGCCTGACACTCGACGCCTGCATCGCCGCGGGGGACAGCGGCAACGACGCGGACATGCTCACCGCCTGCGGCGCCGCGGTGCTGCCGGCCAACGCGCTGGACGAGCTGGCGGACATCGCCGGTCCCGGCCTCTATCGCAGCTCCCTGCCCCATGCGGCCGGGGTGCTGGACGGTCTGGCGCGTCTCGGACAGAACGGGTTAGGACCCACCCCCCTGCCCCTCGCGGCAGAGTAGCGGAGATGCGCGATCTCGCCCCCGCTGCGACCGACCGGCCCATCGGCTATTTCGTCCACCACCAGGGCCGCGGTCATGCGGTGCGCGCGGCGGCCGTCGCCAATGCGCTCCCCTCCAGCCGGCCGGTCACGCTGTTCTGCGCGCGCGACGATGTCTTCCCGCTGCTCCGGCGGGGGGTGACGGTCTGCACCCTGCCTTCGCTGTTTGAGCGGCGGGGGGACGAGGCCACCGGCATGGACTGGGTTCCCACCCCGCAGACCGCCCATTGCGCGCCGCTGGGCTGGCCCGGCATCCGCACCGCAATGGCCACTCTGGCGGGGTGGTTCCAGGCGGCCGACCCGGTGCTGATGATCAGCGACGTCAGCGCCGAGGTGGCGCAGCTCGCCCGCCTCTGCTCGGTCCCCCATGTGGCGGTGCTCCAGCACGGCGACCGTTCGGACCCCGGACACCGCGCCGCCTACGACGGGGCCGCGGGGCTGCTCGCGCCCTTCGCCCGCGCGCTGGCGCAGCCCGATTGGCCCGCCGAGATGCTGGCCAAGACCTGTTTCGCCGGGGGCCTGGGCGCCGAGGCCGACATGCCCCCGCGGTCCGAGGCGCGGCGGCGGCTGGGCCTCGGCCCCGACACACCCCTGGCGGTCGCGCTCTCCGGCGGCGGCGGCAGCGGGATGGCGGCCGCCCCCCTGGGCATCGCCGCCCGCACCTTTCCGCAGATGCAGTGGGTCAGCCTGGGCGAGGTCCAGCGCGACTGGCACGCGACCGAGCCCGCCAACCTCAATCACCTGGGCTGGGTCGACGGCGCAGTCGACTGGATCGCCGCGGCCGACCTGGTGGTCGCCTCCACCGGCAACACCACCTGCCAGCAGATCCTGACCGCCGGGGTGCCGTGGATCGCCGTGCCCGAGTGGCGCTATTTCGACGAGCAGGTGGCCAAGGCGCGGGCGCTGGCCGCGGCCGGCGCCGCGCTGCACCTGCCGCACCTGCCCTCGTCCGCCCACGCCTGGCGTGACGCCGTGGCCGCGGCGCGGGCCGCCCACGACCCCACCCGGCAGCACGCCCTGTGCGACGCCGCCCCCGCGGCGATCGCCGCCCGCTGGCTCGAAACCCTGATCGACCGGCTGTGGTCCGAGACCGCCGCAGCCCCTGCCCTGGAGGACCCCCATGCCGCATCCTGACGTCTCCGTGCTCACCATCGCCAAGGGACGCGCCGCGCACCTGGCCAACGTGGTCCGCGGGCTGGCCAAACAGACCGTGCCGCCGCGCGAGATGGTCGTCGGCGTGATGCAGGACGCCCCCTACGGCGACCTGCCTCCGGCGCCGTTCCCGGTGCGGCAAGTTCAGGTGACCGGCGCGGCGCTGCCGCTGGCCGCTGCCCGCAATGCCGCGGCCCTGGCGGCGGTGGCCGACATGCTGATGTTCGTCGACGTCGATTGCATCCCCGACCCGCGCTTCGTCGCCGACTACACCGCGCGGATGGCGGGGCGGCGGGGCCTCTTCATGGGCGAGGTCATGTATCTGCCCGGCGGCGCCACTGACGCCGGCCTCGACTGGGACCGCTTCGCCCAGGTCGCCGTCCGCCATTCCGACCGCCAGGGTCCGCCGGCCGAGGGCGTGGCCCGCTGCGAGGACTACCGCTGCTTCTGGTCGCTGAACTTTGCCATGTCGCGGGACGACTGGACCGCGGCGGGGGGGTTCGACGAGCGCTATGTCGGCTACGGCGGCGAGGACACCGATTTCGGCCGCACTCTCGACGCGCGGGGTCTGCCGATCTGGTGGGTCGCGGGCGCGCGGGTCTATCACCAGTATCATCCCCACGCGATGCCGCCGGTGCACCACATCGCCTCAGTCGTGCGCAACGCCGACCTCTTTGCCGAGAAGTGGGGGCACCGGACAATGGAACACTGGCTCTACGCCTTCCAACTCATGGGCCTCATCGAAAAGCGCCGGGGCGAGATCGTGATCCTGCGCGAGCCCGACGACCGCGACATGGACCTCTGCCGCCAGCAGGCGCACCAGCCCTATGCGAACACCCGCCGGGTGCTGGACATGCTGCAAGGGATCGGGGCCGAGGCCGCCGGAGACGCGGCCCGCGCCGCCGAGGTGAAGGCGGCCCAGGCCCAGTTCCTGCACGCCGCGGAGTGAGGGCGGTGCGCCCGCTCCGCATCGCGCTCCTCGCCCATATCCGCCATCCCGTGGCCGAACCCTTCCTCGGCGGGATGGAGGCGCACAGCTATCACCTGGCCCACGGCCTGGCCGACCGCGGCCACGACGTGACGCTCTTCGCCGCGGGCGACAGCCGGGTGCGCGTGCGCCTGCGGCCGCTGGTCGATGAGGGATACGAGACGGCGATGCCCTGGCACAGCTACCACGGCACCGAGACGCTGAACCGCCATGCCGACGCCGCCTTTGCCGGGGCGCTGCCCGAGTTGGCCGGCGGCGGGTTCGACATCGTCCACAACAACGCGCTCCACCGCTATCCGCCGCGGCTGGCACGGCGCGACCGGGTGCCGATGGTGACCTCGCTGCACGTGCCGCCCTTCGACGCGCTGCATCGTGCGGTCCGGGAGTCGGACGCCCCCTGGTCTCGGTTCACCGTGACCAGCGCGGTGCAGGCCCGCACCTGGTGGCCCGAAGGTGCGCCGGACGCCGCCCATGTGGTGCCGAACGGCATCGACCTGACCGCCTGGCCGTTTTCGCCCCGGGGCGACGGCGGTGCGGTCTGGGCCGGGCGGATCGCGCCGAACAAGGGCGCGCATCTCGCGGTGCGGGCGGCGCGGCTCGCGGGTCTTCCCCTGACGCTCTACGGCGCGGTGGAGCACCCCGACTACTTCGATGCCGAAGTGCGGCCGCTTCTGGGCGGCTCGGTGCGCTATGCCGGCCACGTCACCGGGGCGCAGTTGGCCCGCGCCCTGGGTGGCGCCTCGGTCTGCCTCTTCACCCCGCTCTGGAACGAGCCCTTCGGCCTGGTGGCGGCCGAGGCGATGGCCTGCGGCACGCCCGTGGCGGCCACCCCCCAAGGCGCGACGGCCGAGGTGGTCGGCGCCCCGGGCGGCGTCGTGGCCACGGATCTGTCGGCCGAGGCGCTGGCGGCGGCTGCGCTGGCGGCGGCGGCGCTGGACCGGCGGTGCGTCCACGCCTTCGCCTGCGCGCGCTACGGCATCGACCGGATGATCGGCGCCTACGAGGCGCTGTATGCCCGCGCCATGGAGGCGGTCGCGGCGCCCGCGCCCGAGGTTGACTTTCCCCCCATCGAACTGCCGCCCCGTGCCCTCTGCGCCGCGCCCTTGGTTGCCTGACGGGCGCCTTGCCGGTCGGGACGGAATATCACATAGTGATGTGAGAATGCGAGGGAGGCGCAGATGAGAGTGACCCGCAGGACCCTGTTGGCGACCGCAGCGGCGAGCGTGGCGGCAGGCCTCGTGCCGCGGCGACTGGTGGCGGAGATGGCGCTGGGCGACGGCACGCTGACGACAGTGAGCGACGGGCATCTGGTGCTGCCCGGCGACTTCCTCTTCGCGCCGATGCCGCAGGACGCGTTGATGCCGCTCCTGGCCGAGCTCGACGTCTCACGCGACACGCTGGAGCCGCCGTGCAACGTCACGCTCTGGCGCGACGCCGAGGCCACGGTCCTCTTCGATTGCGGCGCGGGGGGCGAGTTCATGCCGTCGGCGGGACGCCTGCTGGAGAACCTCGACGCGGTGGGCGTGGCGCCAGAGGACGTGACCCACATCGTCTTTACCCACGCCCATCCCGATCACATCTGGGGGCTGCTCGACGACTTCGGCGACCCTGCTTTTCCCGATGCACAGCTCCTCATGGGCGCGACCGAGCACGCCTATTGGACCGATCCCGCCACTGTCGACACCATCGGCGAGGCGCGGGCCGCCTTCGCCGTGGGCGCGGCCCGGCGGTTGGAGATGGTGGCCGACCGGGTCGCCCTGTTCAACGACGGCGACGAGGTGCTGCCGGGGATCGCCGCCGTGGCGAGCTTCGGCCACACGCCGGGGCACATGGCGTTCTCTCTGGCGCGAGGCGGCACAGGCGCGATGGTCGTGGGCGATGCCATCGGCAATGGGCATGTGGCCTTTGCCCGCCCCGGCTGGCTCTCCGGCGCCGACCAGGATCCCGAAGCGGCGGCCGAGACGCGCCAGGCGCTGCTCTCGCAACTGGCCGACAGCGGCACGCCGCTCGTCGGCTTCCATTTGCCCGGTGGCGGCATCGGCCGGGCTGTGCCCGCGGACGGAGGCTACCGCTTCGAGGTGGCGTCATGAGGGCCGCGGCCGCCTGGGTCCTCCTGGCCCTGCCCGCGCTGGCGAGCGAGGACATCGCCGACCAATACCCCGCCTCGCCGCTCTACCAGAAACCGGTGGAGGTGATCCCCGGCGTCTGGTCCGCCATCGGCGCCACCGCGCCGCCGACCTACGAAAACACCGGCCACAACAACAACCTCAGCTTCATCGTCACCGGCGAGGGCGTGGTGGTGGTGAACGGCGGCGCGGCGTCGGTCCTGGCCGAGGCGCTGCATAACGAAATTCGCGCGGTCACGGACGAACCCGTGGTGCTGGTGCTGAACGAAAACGGCCAAGGCCACGCGATGCTCGGCAACAGCTACTGGATCGACCAGGGCGTGCCCGTGGTGATGCACGAGGACGCCGCCCACGAGGTCGCCGAGAACGGCGACCAGATCCTCCAGGCCATGCAGCGCTACAACCGCGACAAGGCCGAGGGCACGCGCGTGGTCGCCCCGACCGAGACCTTTGCTGACGACTATGTCGTCGAGTTCGGGGACTACCGCATCGAGGCGCGCTATCTGGGCCCGGCCCACAGCCCCGGCGACATCGTCGTCTGGCTCCCGAACCAGAGCCTGGTGATCTCGGGCGACATGGCGTTTCACGAGCGGCTGTTGCCGATCTTCGAGGACACGATCACCGCCGACTGGCTGGAGACCTGGGAGACGGCGTTCGAGCCTCTGGGCGCCACCTATGTCATTCCAGGCCACGGCCACCCGACGAACATGGCGCAGGTGCGCCGCTATACCCACGACTATCTCGTGGACCTCCGCGCGGCCATCCGGGCGCATATCGACGAGGGCGGCGACCTGATCGACGCCTACTATGTCGATCAGTCCGCCTACGCCCATCTCGACACGTTCGAAGAGCTCGCGACCAAGAACGCCGGCCGCGTCTTCGAACAGATGGAATGGGAGTGAAGGCGCGGTCGCCCCAGGGCCCCGAGCCGCGCGGCCGCCGACCCGCGGGGTGGCGGACCGGACCGGTGTGACAGCGCGCCATGGCTGACCTGCGCCCAGCAAACTGACCGCTCGGCGTTCGGCGCGAAGCCGCGCGGCCGCCGACCCGCGGGGTGGCGGACCGAGTTCTCGAGCGGTGCGGTTTATGGCTGTCGTGGTAGCTCGACCCCAAAGCTTAGCGCCAGCGTCACCCAACCGCCGCCCCGGTGGGGCGGGTCGGCGGTCGCGCGGCGGCCTTCGGCCTTGTCCCGCGCGGGGCGGAGACCCACTGTTCTTGTTGCAGAGCAAATGACCTGCGGCATCCCTGGGCAATGAACCAAGGTTCCGAGCGACAAGCCGCGCGGCCGCCGACCCGCGGGGTGGCGGTCCGAACCGTCGAGCGGCGCGGTTTATGGTCGCCGTGGTAGCTCGACCCCAAAGCCTAGCGCCAACGGCACCCAACCGCCGCCCCGGGGGGCGGGTCGGCGGTCGCGCGGCGGGCTGACGCCCTTGTTCCGCGCGGGGCGGGGCTCCGGCCGTGGAGCCAAGTTGGCCTTACCCTGCCCGGGGGAGCGGGGTCATGCCTTCGGCATGACGGTCGCGCGGCGGGCTGACGCCCTTTTTCCGCGCGGGGCGGGGCTCCGGCCGGCTGCCTTTAACTGACCCCGTCTACGCCGTCCGCGCTCCGGGCAGGCCAGGCGTCAGCAGCGCACCCGCCGCCAGCGCCCCGGCCCACATCGACGCCACTGCGACCCAGGCGGTGATCGACAGGATCGCCCCGCCCGAGAGGCCCGCCCCCACCGCGCAGCCCCCCGCCAGCATCGCGCCGAAGCCCATAAGGACCGCGCCGACCAGATAGCGCTCCATCGGCGTCTCGGGGCCGAAACGTTCGATCCGCCATTCCCGGGTCGCCAGCGCCGTCAGCGCAGAGCCGACGAACACCCCCGGCACCAGCCCGGTGCCGAAGGACAGCGCCACCTCGCGGCTGCCGACCAAGGCCAGGAGCGTGTCAGTGGACGGCCCGGTGAACGTCACCGAACTGAGCGGCACGATCTCGAACGAGGTGGAGGCGATGGCGAAGGTCAGGCCCCAGCCCAGGACCACCGCCAGACCGACGCCGACGCCCGCCACGGCCTGGCTCCACGGCACCCGCCGCCACACGGCAAAGGCCGCCGAGACCGCCAGCGCCACCGCGGCCAGCACCGTGACGATCCAGGGCGGCAGCCCGGCCCACACGGCCAGATCCCGCGCCGCGCCGCCGTTGATCGTCCAGAGACCCGCGAGCCATTCCCGCGGCGCGGCCAGCACCCCGGTCAGCGACGCCTGCGCCACCAGCGTGACGATCAGGCCGGTCACCAGCGCCCGCATGTTGCCGGTGCCCGACAGGACCAGCAACCGGCTCGCGCACCCGCGGGCCAGGATCATCCCCACCCCGAACAGCACCCCGCCGACGATGGCGCCGGACATCGAGCCAACCTGCGCCAACTGCCGCGCCTCGCGCACGTCGATCAGGCCCCATTGCCGCGCCGCCTGCATCCCAAACAGCGCGGTGCAGAAGGCTAGGAGCCACACCGCAGTCCGCGCGCCCATGTGGCCCGCGCCGACCTCCAGCGTGGCCGCGCGCAGGCAGAACCGCGAATGTTGGGCGAAGGCGCCGAAGAGGAGCCCCGTGATCAGTCCGGCGAGCCCCAAAACGCCCGCGTCGCCGATGGTGTCGATGAGGGTTTCCAGCATGGCTTGGGTCCGTCGACTGCTGTGGCCCCGGTGCTAGCGGCCCGGGACGTGGCCGACCTTGATGTGGATCAAGCGCCGCGCGCCGGTCTCCCCGCCCTCCGCCGCAGCGCCCGGACCGGTGCCAGGCGCAACGCCCTTGCCCGCTCCACTACGGGCGTCCTCGGCCGCGCCGGGCGGCCGCGCGCCGATCCCGGGGACCACCGCGCGCTCCTCCCGATCCGGCCCGCTGTCACATGCCGACCGCCTCTTCGACGATACCGGAGAGCAGCGTCTCGACGGCGTCCATCGGCCCCTCGGGAAAGTCGCGATAGCCGACCATCACCTCGCCGTCGCGTTCGGCGACGAAGATGCCGTAGGGGCACTGGGCGACGTTCATCGGGTCGGCCTCCATCACCTCGCGGCTGACCACGGCCGAGCAGAAGACGAAGATATCGGCCTCCTCGAACAGCTTGACGTCTGAGCCCACGTCCTCGCCCGTCCGCGCCAGCATCTCGCCCACGTGGCTGACGAAGTCCACCACCAGGCCCTGGTTCACGATGGCCGTTTCGACGGCAAAGGCGGCGTCCTCGAAGGTGCCGTCGTAGGGCGTGATGTGCGCCCCTTCGGCGTGGGCGGCGGTGGCACAGACCGCGGCGATGGCGGCGTAGCGCAGGATGGTCATGGGGTCCTCCAACAGGTGATGAAACAAACTGAGGCGCGGGCCGGACCTCGGGGACCGGCCCGCGCGGGGATCAACCGAACATGTCCGACGTGATGCCCGCATACCACCCTTCGGACTCTTCGTAGGTGGCCTTGCGCAGAGCGGCGTCCTCGCCCGTCTGGCTGACGAAACCGTCGACCTTGGCGATCTTCTCGTCGGTGGGTTCGTAGGTCGCGCCGACCTTGACGCCGTCGTTCTCGGCGATGAGCGACCAGCAGGTGTTGGCGTATTTGGCCGGGAACACGCGGGCGTCGGTCAGCGCGCCGCGGATGGCGTTCGAGGCGACCTTGGCCTGGCTGTTGGCCGAGAAGCCCGACTTGGGCATGTCGCCCTGGCTGGTGGCGTCGCCCAGGACGTGGATGTTCTCGTCCATCTTGGACGTCATGTCGGTGGGGTTCACCGGCGCCCAGTTGCCCTCGGTCAGGCCGGCGTCCTGGGCGATCTGTCCCGCCTTCATCGCCGGGATGACGTTGATCACGTCGCCCTCTTCGATGCTGCCGTCCACGTCCACGGTCATCGCGGCGGCATCGACCGAGACGTTCTGACCGCCGAAGTCCGGGCCGATCCGCTCGACCATGCCGCCGTAGTGGGTCTGCCAGCCTTCCTCGAACAGCGCCTGCTTGGAAAAGCTCTCTTTGGGGTCCACGACCAGGATCTTGGCCGTGGGGTTGTTGCGGCTGAGCTGCCAGGCCACCATCGACACCCGCTCGTAAGGCCCGGGCGGGCAGCGGTAGGGGTTGGGCGGCGCCACCATGATGAACCGGCCGCCCTCGGGCATCGCCTCGATCTGCGCGCGCAGGAGCTGCGTCTGCGACCCGCCCTTGTAGGCGTGGGGCATGGTGTTCTGCGCCGAGAGGTCCCAACCGGGCACCGAACCCTCGACAAAGTCGATGCCGGGCGAGACCACGAGGCGGTCGTAGGGGATGTCCTGCCCGCCGGTCAGGCGCACCGTCTTGGCGTCGCGGTCGATCCCCACGGCCCAATCGTGAATGACGTTGATACCATAGTCGCTGGCCAGCTTGCCGTAGGTGTGGCCGATCTCGTCGATCTCTTTGAACCCGCCGATATAGAGGTTGGAGAAGAAGCAGGTGTAGTACTTCCGCGTGGGCTCGATCAGCGTGACGTCGATGGCGCCGTCGCTGTCCTTGGCGATGTAGCGGGCGGCGGTGGCGCCCCCGGCCCCGCCGCCGATGACCACCACCCGCGGCTTGCCGTGCCCGGCGGCGTGCACCATGGGTGCGGTCAGCGCCGCGGCGCCGGTGGCCAGCACTGTGCGTCGATTGAATCTCATGAGTCGTCCTCCCTAAACTCGCTGCCTCACCCGTCGGGGTCGGCGAAATAGGCGGCCAGTGCCGCAATCTCTTCGTCGTTGAGGCGTCCGGCGATCATCTCCATCACCGGATGTTTTCTGAGCCCCGCCTTGTAGGCGTGCATCGCCACGACGAAGTCGTCCTCGGGCCAGAAGACGATGGACGGAATGCCATCGTCCGACCCTTCGCGACTATGACACGACGTGCACTCGCCGGACAGGTATTCGCCGTATTCGGGGTCTCCCTGGATGGCGAGGATGGCCGGGTCGAGATCGTGGTCGGTGGGCTGGGCCGTCGGATCGGCCTCGGGGATGTCGGCGGGCGAGGCGGAGAAGTCGCGCAGATAAGCGATCAGGTCGGCCCGCTCCTGCGCGTCCGCGATCCCGCGAAAGCTCATCCGCGTGCCCGGCACGATCTGGCGGGGGTTCTCCAGAAAGGCCGACAGGGTGTCGGCGTGCCATTCCAGCCCCTTGGCCCCCGCCCTCTGGAACGCCCTGGAATAGCGAAAGCCCGCGACGGATGCCGCGGGCCTGCCGAAGAGGTCGTTGAGATGCGGGCCGATGCCGTTCTCCGCGTCCGGCCCGATCACATGACATCCGGCGCATTGGTCGAACCGGGCGGCCCCGGCCTCGGCGTCGCCCAGGGTTTGCGCCGCCGCGGCCTGGGCCAGCCCCGCCGCGGCGGCGCAGACGAAAAGCGCCGCCCGCCTCATTCGAAGGTCGAAAGATAGGCGATGACGGCGTCGATGTCCTCGTCCTGCCGGAACCCGGCAAAGGACATCTTGGTCCCCTTGATGTAGGTGCGGGGCTTGGCCAGGAACTCCGCCAGGGTCTCTTCGGTCCAGGTCAGCCCCTCGTCGTGGGCCTCCTGGAACGCGCGGGAGTAGCGAAAGCCCTCGATGCTGCCCGCCAGCCGACCGATGACGCCGTTGAGATGCGGGCCCGAGCGGTTCTTGGCCCCCTCGCCCACTTGGTGGCAGGCTCGGCATTTCGCGAACGCCTTCTCGCCGTCGGCCACGAGCTGCGGGTCGACCGCGGGCTCTTCGGCGGCGGCCTCGACCACCTCTTCGGCCGCGTCGGTCTCGGTAACGCCCGCGTCGGCGCCCGCGGCGGCCGCCTCGCGCCGCTCGCGCGCGGCGGCGTCGTCGGGGGTCACGTCGACCACAGCGGCGCGAGCGGTGATCTCGACCGCGTCCTTGCAGTCGGTCATGCAGACCTCGTCCGAGAACGCCGCCAGCTCCGCCTCGGCGCGGTCGTCGAGAAAGAAGTTCTCCTCGTTCGGCAGCCGCACCTCGGTGAAGTTCTCATGGCTGAGGGTGAAATCGTCCTCAACGATGTAGTTGAGATAGAGCAGATAGGCGGTGATCGCGTAGACCTCGTCGTCGGTCAGCATCTGCGCCTGGCCGAAAGGCATGGCCCGGTGGACGTAGTCCCACACCGTCGAGAGGTAGGGCCAGTAGGAGCCGATGGTCTTGACCGGGCGGTCGTCGGTCAGGGTGCCGTCGCCCCCGGCCAGCACCGGCCAGCGCCCCCGCGCCTCGCCGAAGTCGCCGTGGCAGGACGCGCAGAGGTCGACATAGAGCTCCTCACCGGTCCAGACGTCGCCCGAGCCCTCGGGCAGGCCCATGCCGTCGGGACGGATATCGATGTCCCATGCCGCGACCTCGGCCTCGGTCGCTGGGCGGCCCAGGTCGAAGGACTGCGCAGCCGCCGGGCCGGCCAGCGCGACAGCCAGGGCGACGGCGGCAAGCTCAGGAAACTTCGACATTTTCCGCAATCCCCTTCTCGTCGACATACCAGGTCTGGATCCCGTTGTTGTGATAGATCGAGTTCTCCCCGCGGAAGGCGCGGAGTTCGTTCTTGGTCGGCTGCACATAGCCGGTGGAGTCGTGCGCCCGGCTCTGCAACAGGAGCGGAGACCCGTCCCAATCGAACTCGTAGTAGAAGCGGTGCATGGACTTGGAGAGGCTGGGGCCGTCCATCCGCGCCTGGTGCCAGTTCTTGCCACCGTCGAGCGTGACGTCGACCCGCGGGATCGTGCCGCGCCCAGACCACGCCACCCCGGTCAGCACCGTGTGGCCCTTGTCGTGCAGGATCGGCGCCTGCGGACTGGGGTTGGTGATGACCGACTTGGCGTCCATCTCCCAGGTAAAGCGGCGGGCGGTGCCGTTCTCCAGCAGATCGGTATACTTGGACGTCTCCTCGCGGTGGTGCCAGGGCTCGTCGCCGACCTCGATCCGGCGCAGCCACTTGACCCACATGTTGCCCTCCCAGCCCGGCACGACCAGGCGGACGGGATAGCCCTGTTCGGGGCGCAGGGCCTCGCCGTTCATCTTGAACGCCACCAGGCAGTCGTCCATCGCCTTTTCTATGGGGACGGAGCGGGTCATGCCGGACGCATCCGCGCCCTCGGGCAGGAGCCACTTGGCGTTGGTCTTGAGCCCCGCGGTCTCCAGCAGATAGCGCAGCGGCACGCCGGTATACATGACGTTGTGGATCATGCCGTGGGTGAACTGGCAGCCGTTGAGCTGCGCGCCCCGCCACTCCATCCCCGAGTTGGCCGCGCATTCCAGGAAGTAGACGCGGTTTTCGCGGGGAAAGCGCAGGAGATCCTGCATGGTAAAGACCAGTTCGGTCTCGACCAGACCGTTGATCATCAGCCGGTGCTCGGCCGGATCGATCTCGGCGATGCCTGCGTGGTGGCGTTCAAAGCACAATCCGTTGGGCGTGATGATCCCGTCGAGCTCGTGCAGGGGGGTAAAGTTCACCGACGACACCGGGTCGGCGGTCAGCCACTCGACGTTGCGCCGCTTGACATGCGCCTCGAACTCGCTGGGGAATCCGTAGGGGCGCGCGTCGACGCCCTCGCCCAGGAACTGGTTCCATTCCTGGAGCTCCAGGATCGCGGGGTCGCCCTCGGCGCGGGCGCCTCCTGCGGCTGCGAGCGCCGCCCCGGTGGCCAGCCCGCCCTTGAGCAGGCCGCGGCGTGTCGTGCGATGGACCATGCTTGCCCTCCTATTTGCTCGTGGGGTTGGGGCGGTCAGCCGCCGACCACCTCCACACTGGTGTTCACGTCGACCGTGACGGTGCCCTTCTCCGCGACATAGCGCTCGACCACGTCCCAGATCGGCGGGCCCTCGGTGCCCTCGTTCACGCTGGCCCAGCCGGCGACGACGTAGCTGCGGGCCGGGTCGATGGCTTCGCCCGTGCTGAGCAGCGTCAGGTTGTCGATGCGTTTGCCCGCGGGCGCGGTCACGTCGATGCGGTAGCCCAGCCCGCCCGTGCGCACCATGTCGCCGCCCTGTTGGTAATAGGGGTCGGGGTTGAAGATGTTGTCGGCCACATCCTCCAGCACGACCTTGAGGAACTCGCCCGTCATCTCGGTGCGATAGGCCTCTGGGTAGGTCATGGACGTGACGTTCCAGATGTCCTCGCGCGTGATCGCCTGTCCGGGCAGCAGAGACGGACCCCAGCGCACGCCGGGCGACAGCGCGATCTCGGCGTCCCGCTGGGTCAGGAGCGCGTCGCAGATCAGGTCGTCCCAAGTGCCGTTGAAGTTGCCGCGGCGGTAGAGCGTGCCGCCGGTGGTCCCGATCTCCTCTTTCAGTGCGCCCTCGTAGGGCGCGCGGTCGGCAGCGATCTGCGCCGCCATCTCGGCGTCCGGCTCGATCACGTCCGAGAAGATTGGGATCAGCTTGTGGCGGAAGCCGGTCATGCGCCCGTCCTCGACGTTCAGGTCCACGCGGCTGACGAACTTGCCGTTCGAGCCGGTGGCGACGATGATCGTCTCGCCCACCAGCACCGGCTCGGGCAGGGCGTCGTGGGTGTGGCCCGACAGGATCACGTCGATCCCCGTCACCTGACCCGCCATCTTCTTGTCGGTGTCGAAACCGTTGTGGCTCAGGAGCACGACGAGGTCCGCGCCCTCGCTGCGCGCCTGGTCCACGGTCTCCTGCATCTGGCTCTCGCGGATGCCGAAGGAGTATTCGGGGAACATCCAGCCCGGGTTGGCGATCGGCATGTAAGGGAACGCCTGGCCGATAACGGCGATCTTGGCACCGCCCCTCTCGAACCACGTATAGGGGGCGAAGTTCTCGGCCGGTTCGTCCCACTCGGCATCGAAGATGTTCTGTCCGAGTGCCTCGTAGGGGACCTGCTCGATCAGCTCCAGCAGTCGCTCGGTGCCCAGCGTGAACTCCCAATGGAAGGTCATGGCGTCGGGGCGCAGCAGGTTCATGGCGTTGACCACATTCTGCCCCTTGGTGTGGTAGCAGAGATAGGAGCCGTGCCAGGTGTCGCCCCCGTCGAGCAGGATCGCATCGGGGCGGTCGGCACGGATCGCTGCGACCACGGTGGCGATGCGGTCGAGCCCGCCCATGCGGCCATACTCCCGCCCGAGCGCGGCGAAGTCGTCGTAGGTCAGCGCATAGTGCGACGGGCTGCCGTCCTCGATGCCGTAGAAGCGGCGGAACTCGGCCCCGGTGATGTGCGGCACGACCCCGCGGTTATCGCCGACGCCGATATTGGTGTCGGGCTCGCGGAAATAGATCGGGCGGAGCTGCGCGTGGATGTCGGTCAGGTGGATCAGCGTCACGTTGCCGAAGGTGTCGAACTCCAGCAGCCGGTCCTGGGTCAGCGCCTGCTGCGCGGCGAGGCGCGACCACTGCCCGAACCCGGACCCGCCGTAGATCGCGGTGGTGGCCATGGCGGCCTGGAGGAAATCGCGGCGGGAGATCATGTCAGTCGACCCCTTCTCTTACATTCGCATGTCTGAATGCGTATCACCGGAAAAGGCCCGCGGGCATGGCGCACGCGGGCCTTCTGCATTAGTTGCGGACCGACGGTCCCTCGACCGACAGGCCGTTGCCGCGCGACGCGACGTAGAGCTCCAGCGCCACGAACTCGGGGCTTCCTTCGGCGAAGGTATGGGCCCGCGTGTCGCGGATGCAGCCGCGGAACCGTGCGTGCACCGAGTTGAGCTTGGTGTTCTTCAGCCGGTAGGTGGGAAAGCCGTTGATCTGGCCCTGGGACAGGTGGTCGGCCCGGATCATCATGCCGTAGTTGTCCTCGTGGCAGTTGGCGCAGCTCAGCTCCAACTGGCCGAAGCGGGTGTAGTAGAGCTCCTGCCCCTGCTCCCAGGTGGATTGGGCCGGGCCGTCGATGGCCACGTTCACGGGCATCCCGCGCGACACCGACGCAATCAGCGCCGTCATGTTGATCATGTCGCCGCCGGAGTATTTCCAGGGCTCAGCCTCCATCCGGGTCTCGCGGCAGTCGTTGATCTGCATCTCCAGGGTGCGGACCTCGCCCGCCTCCTCGTTCCACTTCGGATAGACCGCCCGCACGCCGCGCAGCTCTTCGACGTCGCCGTGGCAAGACGCGCAGGATTCGCCTGCCGCGCCCTCGACCGTCTCCCAGTCCTCCATGGCGTTCTCGACCCAGATCATCGCCGGGTTGTCGAAGTCGTCCATCTGCACCGCTTGGGTCTCGTCCGAGCGGAATCGCCAGCCGGAATAGACGGTGTCGACATATTCCATATGCGCCGGGGCCTCGGCCTCGGTCACGATCTCGATCTCGCCGTTGATGACGAGCTGGTCCTCGTCGGGCCCCGGGCCGGCCGCTGCCGCTCCCGTGAAACCGGCCAGAGCCACGGCGGTGAGCGCCGTCGTCAGACCGGGAGCGAATGCTCGCGTCATGTCTGTTCCTCCCCTCGTGAACGCCTCCGGCGGTTGGATCCGCCGGAGATTTGGGCCCTCGGGCCGCGTGTCAGCCGACCTCGACGGCCTTGGTCTCTTCGTAGACCGAGCCGTCGTCGTCGAACCACTTGAAGGTGAACTCGCCCGACTCGGGCACCGTCGCCTCGAACTCGAAATACGGGTTCGTCGAAATTGCCGGCTCCAGCGTCACGTCGATGACGTTCTCGCCGTTGAAGTCGACCACGAAGCGGTTGATGATCGACCGCGGGATGGTGTTGCCGTCCCCGTCCTTGCGCTGCCCCGATTCCATCTTGTGGCTGATCAGGGTCTTGATGGTGATCGCTTCGCCCGCCGCGGCCGTCTTGGGCACCTTGACGCGGGGCTTCACTCCGTCTGCCATATCGTTGTCCTTTCCTAGCCGATCAGCCGCCGCAGCCGCCGATGGTGACTTTGACCTCTTGCGAGGCACGCGCGAACGAACCGTCGGCCATCTTGGCGATGGCGATGACGTCCTGGGTTCCGGCCAGCCGGATGCGGGTCGAGGCCCGCTGCGACGCGGCCAAGGGCCCGAAGTTGAAGGTGCCCACGTCCGGGTTCGGGTTGCCCGCGGCCAAGAGCATGATCGCGGTCGCGCCGGGGGCGGCGACCTCGATCGGCACCGTGTTGCCGTTCTCTGCGATCTCGGGCGCGGTCAGGGTGATCCCCTCGCTGCCCAGATCGGCACCGCCGGTGAACTCGGCGATGGCCTCGTCCACCGAGGCGACCGCGCGCAGCGGCAAAAGCGCCGCCGTCGCCGCGGCCATTCCGGCCAGGAGCGTGTGGCGTCGTGTGAGCGTCATGTCGTTCCTCCTAGAATTAGGGCGCGTCAGTAGTCGGTCAGCGTCATCAGATAGGCGACGACATCCTCGACCTGTTGCGCGGTCAATAGCGGCTCCAGATCGCCCTCCGCCGGCTTGCCCGAATAGGCGTTGCCGGGGCGGATGAAGCCTTCGGTCTTGTAGAACGAGGGCATCATCGTGCCGTCGAACATGATTTTCGCGTTGGCCACGATGCCGCGCAGCTCGGCCTCGCTCCATCGCTCGCCGGCGCCGTCCAGCGGCGGCCCGATCTCGCCGTGAAAGGCGAACTCTTGCAAATCGGTGACGGCATGGCAGGCGATGCAGTTGCCCGAGCCCTTGTTCATGATTTCGCGCCCCGAGGCCGGATCGCCCGGCGCCCCGGTCAGCGAGGTTTCCACCGCGCCGTCCACAAAGTTCACGTCCACCGGCGCCACAATCTCCGCCCCCGCGACCCCTGCGGCCAAGCATACGGCCGCCGCTCCCGCTAAGATTCGTGCCATGGGTCCTCCCTGATCCCCGTTTCGGCATACCGTAGCGCACGGTTCCGCGATCACGCAACAACAAATTCAAGGTTATGAATGCAGCCGCAGCGACGGCGCTTGATGATTGAGCTACGTCAAATTATATTCCTTGAATATGGTTCGCCGGACGTTCCTCCTGCGCGGTGCCCTTGCGGCGCTGCTCGTCGCGCTTGCAGCGCCGGTGTCGGCCTGGGCCGAGACGCGCCTGGTCATGGTCGAAGAGAAGGGCTGCATCTGGTGCGCCCGCTGGAACGCCGACGTCGGCGAAGAATACCCCAAGACCGAAGAGGGCCGCGCCGCGCCCCTCCGGCGGCTGGATCTGCGGGCGCCGCGGCCCGACGATCTGAGCTTTGCCGGGCCGCTGATCATCACACCCACGTTCGTCCTCATCCGCGACGGCACCGAGGTGTCGCGCCTCGAAGGCTACCCGGGCGAGGATTTCTTCTGGGGGCTCCTCCGCCGGATGCTCGGCGATGCGGGGGTCGATCTCGATGCTGCGGGATGAGGGCACGGGCCCGGACGCCGCCGAGGGCGACTATGCCCCCCGCCACCTGCCCTCCTTCTCCACCGACATGGGCGCCGAGGATCTGGATCGGATGATGCAGAACGCTCAGCGTGCCTCGAACTTTCTCAAGGCGATCAGCCACGAAGGCCGGCTGATGATCCTCTGCCACCTGGCCAGCGGCGAAAAGTCTGTGACCGAGTTGGAGACGCTCCTGTCGGCGCGCCAGGCGGCGGTGTCCCAGCAGCTTTCGCGCCTGCGCCTCGAAGGGCTGGTCAAGCCCCGGCGCGAGGGCAAGGCGATCTACTATAGCTTGACCGACGCCCGACCCACCCGAATAATCGACGTCGTCTACGATCTGTTCTGCAGGGACGACGACGGGGCGGCGCGCTGAGCCCGCGCCCGCAAGGGAGGAGGCGGGCATGATCGACACATTGGGCGAACCGGCCGCCGTGGCGCTGGTCGGCCTTTTCGGCGGCGTGCTCTTGGGCCTCGCCGCGCGGCTCGGCCGGTTCTGCACGCTGGGCGCGATCGAGGATGCGCTCTACGGCGGCGACGGCCGGCGCCTGAGGATGTGGGGCGTGGCCATCGGCGTCGCCGCGATCGCCACTTGGGCGGCAACGGCGCGGGGCTGGGTCACCCCCGGGGACAGCGCCTACCTGGCCACCGCATGGAACCCTTGGGCCAGCGTGCTGGGGGGCCTGGTCTTTGGCTACGGCATGGCGCTCGCCGGCAACTGCGGCTTCGGCGCGCTGGCGCGGGTGGGTGGCGGCGACTTTCGCGCCTTCGTCATCGTGCTGGTCATGGGCCTGGCCGCCTGGGTCGTGCTGGCCGGCCCCCTGGCCGAGGCGCGACTGTGGCTCTTTCCCGAGCGGCCGGCGGCCGGGGCGCCCGCGGGCCTGGCCCACACCGTCGCGGGATGGAACGGGATCGCGGTACCGACTGCGGGGCTGGTCCTGGGCGCTCTGATCCTGCTCGCCGCCCTGTCGGATCGCGCGATGCTGGCCAGCCCGCGCCACGTTTTCTGGGGTGCCGCGGTCGGCCTGGCCGTGGTCAGCGGTTGGATCGGCACGGCCTGGGTGGCGCAGACCGGGTTCGCCGCCACGCCCCTGCGCTCGCACACCTTCGCCGCGCCGCTCGGCGAAACCATGCTCTATCTCATGACCGCCTCGGCGCGGCCGTTGAGCTTTGGTGTCGGATCGGTCGCGGGGGTGCTGATCGGCGCCTTCGTCGGCAGCCTGTTCAAGGGTCACTTCCGCTGGGAGGCGTGCGAGGATCCGCGCGAGTTGCGGCGTCAGATGACCGGCGCCGCGCTGATGGGCGGGGGCGCCGTGGTCGCCATGGGCTGCACCGTCGGCCAGGGGCTCTCGGCGTTCTCGCTTCTGGCGGTGAGCGCACCGGTGACCATGGCCGCGATCTTCGTCGGCGCGGCGCTGGGGCTGCGCCAGTTGATCACCGGCCTCCTCCCAGCAGAGTAGAGGGGCGGGCCGGGCGACCTCACGCCCGCCTCGCCCAGCCCCGGGGCCTCCGCCCGGCGGCAGCGCGGGGCAGCGCGCCGCCGAGGGACAGCGGTTTTGGCCGGGAGGGGGCGGCCGCCACGACGTGAATGCTTATGAGACCGCGGCACGCGGTTCGACCGCCACCGGGGGATGCCGGTGCCCTTCGCGTAGAGATCGCGAACGTCATCGATGCCCGACCGGAAACCAGCCGCGCCTCCGCTCAGCCCCTATCCCCTGCCCGGCCGCAGGCCGGGCAGGGCCGTCCCGCCCCCGGGGGCGGCGCTTCTGTCGAGGACGGTGCGGCCGCCATACCTTGGACGCTTGCAAAGACGCCACGCGCCGCCCCACCGCGCCCCAACGAGACGGCGCTGCCCTTCGTCATCAGCACAGGCGTCGCCGACCCTTACCGTGCCGGATGCCACCTCGTGCCCGGCCAGCCCGCACGGCCCGCTCGACCCTCTGCACCCGGCGCGGACCGCGCCGTCTCAGGCCGCCCGGGCCAGCGCGGGGGCCCCGGCTGCGGGCGGGGCGGAAACGGGGTGCAGGCGGCGCGCCCCCTGCCCCGCCATCCGCTCGGCCAGCATCTCGGCCGTGACCGCGCCCAAAGTCCAGCCCAGGTGCCCGTGCCCGGTGTTGTAGAACACGCCCGGCGCCCGCCCTGCGCCCACCTTGGGCATCATGTCGGGCATCATCGGCCGCAGGCCCGCCCAGGGAGTGACCGCCTCGGTCGACACCTCCGGGAACAGCGTCTCGACCCAACGGACCAAGGGCGCGATGCGGTCGGCGCGGATGTCGCGGTTGGCGCCGTTGAACTCGGCTGTCCCGGCGACCCGCAGGCGTCCCTCGCCCAAGCGGCTCGACACCAGCTTGGTCTCGTCGTCGAGCAGGCTCACCCGCGGCGCCGCGGCGCGGCTGGCCGCGTCGGCCAGGTCGACAGTGATCGAGTAGCCCTTGACCGGGTAGATGTTGACCCGGTCGCCGCACTGCCGCGCCAGGGCCCGGCTGGCCACCCCGGCCGAGATCACCACCGCGTCGAACCGGCACTGGCGCGTGCGGCCTTCGGTGCGCAGCGTCACCGACGTCCCACCCATCTCGGGCGTCAGGTGCACCACCTCGTGACCCCACAGCGTCTGCCCGCCCCGGCGGGCGACGGCGCGGGCCAGACCGGCCGCGAACTTGTGGATGTCGCCGGACTGGTCCGAGGGGGTGTGGAAGCCGCCATAGAGGGGGCCGGTCAGCGCCGGCTCGACCGTCCGCAGGCCCGCGGCGTCGAGCGCGGAGCGCTCCAGCCCCGCCTCCGCATAGAGGCGCGAGACTTTCGCGGCGTGGTCGAAGGCGGCCTTGGAGCGATAGACGTGCAGGATGCCGCGGCTTTCGCGGTCAAAGGCGATGCCCTCCTCCACCGCCCAGTCCGCCAGGTGCCCGCGCGCGGCGATGGCCATCCGCGCCGTCTCGACCGTGTTCCGGCGATACTGCGGCATGGCGGCCAGGAACGCGGCCATCCAGGAATACTTGTGCCAGGAGGGGCGCGGGTTCACGAGCAGCGGCGCATCCGGGCTGAGCATCCATTTCAGCCCCTTGAGGACGGTCGCCGGATGCGTCCAGACCTCGGCGTTCGACGCCGAGAGCTGGCCGCCATTGGCGAACGACGTCTCCATCGCCGGGTAGCGGTGCCGCTCGACCAGCGTGACGTCGAAGCCGCGACGCTGAAGCGCGTAGGCCGTGGCGACGCCGACGAAGCCGCCGCCCAGAACGGCCACGGTGCGGATGGGGTGGGTCATGACGGGGTCCTCCCAAAGGTCATGCAGCCGGATGCGAAGCGGTCGGCGCGGCCGTTCGGCCGCCCGATGCCCCGTCCGTGATCTGACCTGAGAGTTTCGCGGGCGCACCCGCTTGCTCCTACGGTGGGCCGGGTGGCTGTCCCGGCCGCTCTTCGGACTGTTCTCGTCGCGTGCGGTCCATTTGCCTGAGAGATTCCGGGGCGGTTGCTCCTTCGGCGCCGCGGCGATGCGCGACCTCTCCCGCACGGGGGCGGCGTATAGGCGAGTCGCGGCCGCCGCGCCACAAGAATTTCGCGCCGATCCCGCGCTGCATCGCAGCGGAAATGGCTATCGAGCTCTCTTGCGCGATATTTTCCTGCTATTGCCGGATATAGCAGTATTTCCTTTCTTTACCGCCGCCGTCCCCACCGATCTTCGCGAGAATTTGCCGGTGCGGCCGCCCTACAGTCGCCCGCATCGACATCCCGACGGGAGGAGGAGGACCCCATGCGCATCGGCGTGCCCAAGGAGATCAAGAACCACGAGTACCGCGTCGGCCTGACGCCCGAGAGCGTCGCCGAGATCGTGCTCCACGGCCACGAGGCGCTGGTCGAAAGCGGCGCGGGTGCGGGGATCGGCGCCGAGGACGCCGACTACGAACGCGCCGGGGCGGCCATCGTCGCCGACGCGGCCGAGGTGTTCGCGCGCGCCGACATGATCGTCAAGGTCAAGGAGCCGCAGGCCGCCGAGCGCGCGATGCTGCGGCCCGGCCAAATCCTCTATACCTATCTCCACCTCGCCCCCGACCCCGACCAGACCCGCGATCTGGTCGCGTCGGGCGCGGTCTGCATCGCCTACGAGACGGTCACAGACGCCCATGGCGGCCTGCCTCTGCTGAAACCCATGAGCCAGGTCGCAGGGCGGATGTCGGTGCAGGCCGGCGCCCATTGCCTGGAAAAGGCCCAAGGCGGCCGCGGCGTCCTGTTGGGCGGGGTGCCCGGGGTGATGCCGGGCCGCGTGGCGGTGATCGGCGGCGGTGTCGTGGGGTTCAACGCCGCGCAGATGGCGGTGGGCCTGGGCGCGGACGTGACCATCCTGGACCGCAGTCCGGCGGTGCTGGAGCGTTTGGCGGTGCATTTCGAGGCGAGCGCCAAGACCCGGTTCTCCAGCCGCGCCAACCTGGAGGAGAGGGTGACGCAGGCGGATCTGGTGGTGGGCGCCGTGCTGGTCCCCGGCGCCGCGGCCCCCAAACTCGTCAGCCGCGAGATGCTGTCTGGGATGAAGAAGGGCGCGGTTCTGGTCGACGTGGCCATCGACCAGGGCGGGTGTTTCGAGACGTCCCGTGCGACCACCCACGCCGATCCCACCTACGTGGTCGAGGACGTGGTCCACTACTGCGTCGCCAACATGCCCGGCGCCGTGGCGCGCACCTCGACCTATGCGCTGAACAACGTCACCCTGCCCCACGCCCTGGCCATCGCCGACCGCGGCTGGCAGGGGGCGCTGGGCGCGGACGCCCACCTGCGCGCGGGCCTGAACGTCTGGGACGGCAAGGTGACCCACGCGGCGGTGGCGCGGGATCTGGGCTACGACCACACCCCCGCCGAAACCGCCGTCGCCGCCTGAGGCGGCAAGGGCCTTGGAAGGCTCTTGGCCAAGGCGCTTCGAAGCGCCTTGGCCCCGGGGTCAACCGAGGTGGAAACCGGTGAAGTCCTTGACGGTGGAGAGGCTGAGGAGCGTCTTCATCTGGCTGATGGCGGGGATCGAGCTGAGCCTGCGGCGGTAGAGTTGCTCGTAAGCCTCGGTGTTGCGGGCGGCGACCCGCATGAGGTAGTCGAACTCGCCCGAGATGAGATGGCATTCCAGCACCTCGGGCATGGCGCGGATCGCCTTTTCGAACGCGTCGATGTCGGCGGTGCGTTGGCTGACGAGCTTGACCTCGATGAAGACCTGGATCTCCAGCCCCGCCTTCTTGCGGTCGAGCCGGGCGGCGTAGTGCGAGATCATCCCAGACGCCTCCATCGCCTTGACCCGCCGATGGCACGCCGAGAGCGACAGGCCGACCTTCTCGGACAGGCGCGCCATGGAGATCTGGCCATCGCGTTGCAGGACGCTCAGGATATGGGTGTCGATGCGATCCATGGGGCCCCTCCGGTGGCGCTGCGGAAGCGGCGGACCGGGGGATTTTGCATCCCCCCGACCCCCTGCAGGGTATTTGACCCAAGATGAAGGGGCGGGGAAGAGGTCAGGCCGCGTCCGCCACGGCCAGGGCGGGGTCCAGGACGAAGGGCAGCGTGGCAAAATGGCGGCGCGCGGTGCTCTCGTCGATCTGGGCCCTGCGTTCGGGGTCGCGGGCGATGCCGTGGCGCAGGAGCGCGCGCATGACGAGGGCCATGGTGCCCACCTCGGTCTCTTCGGCGTCCTTGTTGTCGTCGGTCAGTTTGACGCCCACCGCGAGGAGTTTGCCCAGGCAGACATGCATCCCGCCGCCAAAGCTGAGGCCGTGCTGGGGCAGCGTGTCGGGCAGGTCGCGGTAGGGGTTGAACGCCTCGGCGTCGGCGCCGAAAAGGTCGGTGTTGCGGTTGGTCCGGGTGAGGTCGAGCGTGACGTAGTCGTCCGCCGCGGTATGGTGGCCGTCGGGCAGATCCATGGGACAGAGCGCGCGGCGCTTGGTGATCGGGCTGGCCGGGTGCAGGCGCGCGTTCTCCCAGATGAAGCGTTGCATCAACACGGGGTCGTCCAGCAGGCGGCGGCGGTCCTCGGGGTGGTCCTCGAACCAGTCGAGCACCTCGTTCACCATGTTCATCAGGCTGTTGGCCGTGGTGAAGGCGCCGGCGAGGATGAAGAACGCCGCGTCCTTCATTCGCTCGTCGTAGGGCAGATCGGCATCGGTCGGATGGTGGATCAGTTGCACGGTGATGGCGTCCTGGGGCAGGTCGGCCCTGTCGATCTCACCGCGGTTGTGGCGGTCGACCAGCGCGCGGCGGCGTGCGAGCGACGGCTCGAAGAACTCGACTCGGAACGCCTCCAGCGCTTCTTCAAGTTCGGCCAGCAGGCGGTCGCGGTCGGAGGGGTCGGTGAGCTGCCCCATGGTGGGCGCGTGACCCAGCTTGGCCAAAAGCGCCAAGAGGCGGTCGGTGTCGGCCTCGGTGTGGCGCCGGTCGATCCCGGCGCTGTCCGCGGTGAGGTTGATGAGCACCCGGTAGGCGAACCTGGCCATGTCGCCGCGCCCGTCGGCGATCACCGGGTCCATCGTCTCTTTCAGCGCCTTGGGAAAGACGTGGTTCTGGTAGTGGCGAAAGAAGCGGCGGTTGAACACCGACGAGAAGATCCGCTTTTTCTTCGTGTGGTCCTCGCCGTGGAGGCAGACCACCGTGCGCGGCAGGAACACCGTGTCGGCATCGTAGAGCGCCTGGTGCAGGTCCGGCAGGCGCAGCGTCTGCTCGGCGTCGCGGTAGCGGGTGACGACGTGTTCGGCCATGGCGCGCTCCTTCAATGCAGTTCTTCGACGATCAGGGGCGTGTCGCTCGGTGTGCCCGGGCCGAACGCCACCTCGCGGGTCAGGCGGGTGTCGCCGATCGAGGCGAGGCGCCAGCCGGGGATCGGCTTGCGCGGGGGCGGCGGGCTGAGGTCCTTCGCCACCCCCTCGATCAGGACGTGGGAGATGTTGCCCGGGTCGCCCAGCAGCGCGATGTCCTCTTCCACCTTGCCTTTGACGCAGATCACGTCGGCGCGGTAGCCCGGCGCGATCACCCCCACCTCGCCCGCCATCTTGATACCGAAGGCGCTCTTCTGCGTGGCGCACTGGATCGCCTCCAGCGGTGTCATGTCGAAATACTTCACGAACACCTCCATCTCGCGGTAGTGCCAGTCGCCGTAGGGGACGAGGCTGAAGCCCGCTTCGGACCCGGTCAGGAGCGGCACGCCCTCGGCATGGGCAGTCTTCATCGTCGCGATGCTGTCGGTGATCTCGGACTCGAACAGCTTGAGCAGATAGTCGGCGGTGCCGATCTTGTGGCCGTAGTCCACCATGTTGGCCTGGAACGTCAGCGCGGGCGCGATGGGCACCTTGCGGTCGATGACGGCCTGGAGCGCGGCGTCGTCCATGGCGGTCGCGTGAAAGATCAAGTCGAACCCCGCCTCGGCCGCCTTCTGCGTCGCGCCGGCCCCGCGGCAATGCCCCATGACCGGGGTTTCGAGATCGTGGGCGGTGTCGCAGATCAGCTTGAGCTCGTCCATCGTCCAGCAGCACAGCTCGCCCTTGTGCGCCTGGCGCGGGATGATGCCGGTGACGTGCACCTTGATCCAGTCGGCCCCCTGCTTGATCTGGCGGCGCACCTCGCGGACGATCTCGTCCTTGGAGTTCACGGCCATGTAGTAGCCGGTCGTCCCCTCATCGTTGATCAGCCGTCCGGCGGTGCCGCCCACCCCCGTGATCAGCGCGTAGGCGCCGCAGGACATGCGCGGCCCCTCGACAATCCCTGCGTCGATGGCGTCGCGCAGGTCGATCATGTTCTCGAACGTCGAGTCGGGGTCGAGCAGGCCGGTGACGCCCGCGCGCAGCAGCTTGCGCGCGTTGTAGCTGGCCACCAGCGCCGACAGGGCGTTGCGCCGCTGAAAGAAGATTTCCGAGTTCGACCCGGCGTCGTCAAAAGACAGGTGGCAGTGGCAGTCGATCAGGCCGGGCATCACCGTATGCCCGCTGGCGTCGAGGCGGCGCAGGTCTGGGCGCTCCTTGGCGCGTTTGTCCGCCGAGACGCCGACTGCGGCGATGCGGCCGTCCTCGATCAGGACAGAGCCGTCGTAGGCGGGATTTCCGGTGCCGTCGACGATGCGGCCGCCGGTGATGACGAGGTCGGACATGGAAGCCTCCTATGCCGGGAGTCTGAGGAGCCTGCGGGCGTTGTCCGCGAGCTTTGGCGGGGGCCGGTGCGCGCCCAGGTCGTCGGGCGCGTCCCAGCCGGCGAAGTTGGTGCCGAAGACGAGGCGGTCGTCGCCGACGATCCCGGTCAGCAGGGCCAGCGAAGCGTCGGCGTTCAGGTGGTTGTCGAACCACAGGCGGCGCAGGCGATCCTCGAACGCGCCGTCGGGGCGCAGCTCTGACGGAGACCACGGCCGCTTGCGCGCGGCCATGGCCATACGCCCCACGAGGTAGCCGGTGGAGCCGCCGCCGTGGCTGAGGCAGATGTCGAGGTCGGGGTGGCGGTCCAGCACGCCGCCATAGATCAGCCGCGCCACCGCCAGCGTCTCCTGCGCGGCGAACCCCACCACCACGTCGAGGTCGTAGGCGGAGAGGTTTGCGTCGCCCTTGGGCCCGTCGATCCCGGCGGGCGAGGGATGCAGGAACAGGGGCACGTCCAGCCGGACGCAGGCGGCATAGAGCGGGTCCATCCCGGGCGCCTCCAGCGGCTGCGGCAGGTCGGTGCCTGTATAGGCCGCCAGGAGGCCAAGGTCGCCCACGGCGCGCTCCAACTCCTCCAGCGCCGCGCCCACGTCCTGCATAGGCAAGGCCGCCGCGCCGCCCAGGCGGTCGGGATACGCCGCCACCACCCCCGCCAACGCGTCGTTGTGCACCCGGCAGAACCGGACCGCGTCGGCGATCTCGATATGGTGCAGGAACGTCAAGGGGTTGGGCGACAGGAGCTGCCAGTCGATCCCGGCCGCATCCATACGGGTCAGGCGAAGGGCCGGGTCCATGAACGGGCTGCCCTGATAGCGCACCCCGTCCAGGCGATAGCCGCCGACCCGGAACCAAGGCGCATCACCGTCCTGCCCGCCCATCTCGGGGCCGAGATCGCCTGCGGCGCCGAAGGTCTCGGTCAGCACCGCATGGGCGTGCACGTCGATCACCTCTGCCGTGGCGGCGCCGCCGACCATGCCTGTCCTCCCAGCCGATTTATTTCTCTTTCAATAAGATCGTATTCGATGTATTCAGTCAATGTGTTAGGCATTGTTTTTCAGGGCGAACATGATCAAATGAGATGACACAACCTCAAGGGGATCGCATGGCACGTCACGAAACGCCGCCGACCACGGTGCGCCGCCGACCCCTCGATCAGCGCGTGTCCTTCCTCACGCACCGGATCAACGCCCGCCTGCAACAGCTCTGCAATCCGGTCATCGCGCCCTGTCGGCTGGACCTCTATTCCTCGCGGATCATCGTCGCGCTGGCCGAGCGCGGCGCGATGAAGGTGGGCGAGCTGGTGGACCTCATGGCGCTGCCCCAGTCGACAATGTCGCATCAGCTCAAACGGTTGGAGAAGAACGGCTACGTTCGCCGCACCCGCTCGGACGTGGACAATCGGACGGTGGTGATCACCCTCACCGACCGGGGTGTCGCAGTCGCCGAGACCTGCAACCGTCTTTCGGATTGCGTGCTGACCTCGGTGTCGCAGAACCTCTCTCCCGAAGAGATCGAAACCCTGTCTCGCCTGCTGCAACGCGTGTTCGACAGCCTGCCCAAGGAAGGCGACATCGTCGTCTGACCCCGTCCCGCCGCGGCGCAGCGGAAAACATCGTTGTAAATAGTTTCGATATGAATATGAATGACTGCGACACTTCGTCTGGGGAGGACGTCGCAGCATGGGTGAGCCACGTGTCGTAGCCAGCCCCGCCGACATCGCGGCGGGTCTGCGCCATCCAGACCTCAAACAGGCGCTCTACGACGAGGGCGCTGTGATCATGGAGGGGACTGTCCTGACCCTCCACGGCGAGGCGCATAGGCGCCGCCGCATCCTCGAATTTCGGGTGTTCCGCAAGGACTTCTTCCACTGGTACGAGCGCACCGTGTTTCCCGCCACGCTAGCCGGTTCCATGGCGGGCGACATCGCCGCGGGACGGTCCGAGCTGGTCGACCTGGGCTACCGGGTGACCATGAACCTGACCGCCGACTTCGCCGGTGTGGACCGGCCCGAGGGCACGGCGGAGGAGACGCAGGCGCTGCTCCGGCTGGTCGAGACGTTCTCGGAAGGCGCCACGCTGATCCACTCGACCCGCCCCAAGGATACGGTCCGCGACGAGGTGCGCGCGGCCATCGCGGCGTTCGAGCCGCAGTTCCTGGCGCCCTCGGTGGCGCGGCGCCGGGCGCTCCTGGACCGGCTGGCGGCGGGCGACATCGACGAGGACGCCCTGCCCCGCGACGTCCTCACCGTGATCCTTCACAAGGGCGACCCGGACGAGTTCACGCCCGACATGCTGACGCGCGAGATCGCATTCTACCTTCAGGCAGGCGCCCACTCGACGGCGAACAGCACCATTCACGCCTTCCACGACATCTATACCTGGGCCGAGGCCGATCCGGCGCGGTGGGCGCGGCTGCGCGACGATCCGGTGTGGTTCCAGCGCTGCGTGCACGAAAGCCTGCGCCTGCACCCCGCCAGCCCTGTCGCCTGGCGCACCGCCATGTCCACCGTCGACCTGCCCGGCGCCGGCACGCTGGAGGCGGGCCAGACGGTGGAGTTCCGCCTGGCCGAGGCCAACCGCGACACGGGCGTCTTCGGCGCCGACGCCGACGCCTTCAACCCGCACCGCGAGGTGGCGCCGCCCACCCTGCCCTTCGGCCACACCTTCGGCACCGGGGTCCACACCTGCCTGGGCCGCGATCTGGACGGCGGCGTCGTCCCGCGCGGCGCGGTCGACCCCGAGACCCACCAGTACGGCACCATCGCGCTGTTCCTGCGCGACCTCTTTGCCCGCGGCGCGCGGCAGGACCGGGACGATCCGCCGACGCGTGCGACCCACACCGCGCGGCCCAACTGGGGCCGCTATCCCATCGTCTTCGACGAGGCGCGCGCGTGGGCGTGAGGACGGCCATCGTCACCGGCGGCTCGGGCGACATCGGCCGCGCCATCGCCGCGGCCCTGATCGCCGAGGGCTGCCGCGTCGGCCTGATCGACCTGGCAGGCGACGCGCTGGACACCGCGGCCGAGGCTTTGGGGGCCGAGGCCCTGCCCGCCGACGTCACCGACGAACCGGCCGTGGAGGCGGCGCTGGAGCGCTTCGGCGCGGTGCCCGACGTGGCCGTCAACAACGCCGGGATCGGCCGCTTCGCATCGCTGCTCGACATGCCCATCGAGACGTTCCGCCACCAGCTCGACGTCAACCTCACCGGCGCCTTCATCGTCGCGCGGGCGACGGCGCGGGGGATGGTGGCGCGCGGCTCGGGCGCGATCGTCAACGTCACCTCGATCAATGCCATCACCACCGGGCCGGGCACCGGATCCTACCCCGCGTCCAAGGCCGGTCTGGCCAAGCTGACCGAGATGATGGCATTGGAATGGGGTCCGTCGGGGGTGCGGGTGAACGCCATCGCGCCGGGCTTCATCGACGCCGGGATCTCGACGCCGTTCTACGCCGACGCCGCGGTGCGCAAGCTCAGGGGCGACGCGGTGCCCTCGCGCCGCCTGGGCACGGCCGAGGACATCGCCCAGGCCGTCGCCTTCCTCGCCTCCGACCGCGCATCCTACGTCAACGGCCACCACATGGTGGTGGACGGCGGCGTGTCGGTGTCGCTGCTGACCCAACTGCCGCGGGTGGCCAAATGAGCGCGCGCGCGCTGGTCCTGTCGGGGGGCGTCTACCACCCCTTCGCCGAGACCTCGGCCGCCGTCGCGGGGCACCTGCGCGCCCTCGGGATCGCCGCCGACATCGTGTCGGTGAGGGACGGGTTCGCCCGGCTGGCGTCAGAGCGGGTCGATCTGGTGGTGGTCAACGCGCTGGCCTTCTCCATGACGCAGGCCGAGAAATACGCGCCGCTGCGGGCGGCCCACGCCTTTACCCCCTCAGACGCCGACAAGGCCGCGCTGACCGCGCACATGGACCGCGGCGGCGCGCTGCTCGGCCTGCACACGGCGGCGATCTGCTTTGACGGGTGGGACGGCTGGGGCGAGATGCTGGGGGCGTCCTGGGTCTGGGGCACCTCGCACCACGCCCCGATGCCCGAATACGTGATGGTGGGCGACGCGACCCTGTGGGACGAGCTTTACTGCGACGTGGCGCTGGCTGAGGGCACGCGGGTGCTGGCCACGGCCACGAGCGCCAGCGCGCCGGAGCCGCAGCCGGTGCTGACGGTCAGGGGCCGCGCGGCGTGGCTGGCGCTGGGCCACGACCTGACCTCGGTGGTGCAGCCCGCTTATGCGCGCCTGCTGTCGCGCGCGGTCGATGCGGTTTTGCCCCGGCAGGAGGCGGCGTGATGCAGGCTATCGACGGCTTTTCCGTTCTGATCACCGGCGGCGGCTCGGGCCTCGGCCGCGGCACGGCCGCGTACATGGCCGCCCGGGGCGCGAAAGTCACGATCACCGGGCGGCGCGAGGACAAGCTGCGGCAGGTGGCCGAGGCCATCGGCCCAGCCTGCGCCATCGCTCCGGGCGACGTCACGGACGAGGCCGACCGCGTGCGCATGGTCGAGACGGCGGTGGCCCATGGCGGCGGGCTTCAGGGGCTGTTCAACAACGCCGGCAACATGCTGCGCGGGCCGATCGCCGACCTGGACCCGGCCGCGATCCTCGACATCATGAACACCAACGTCGTCGCCGGAATGCGCCTGACCGGCCTCTCCGCGCCGCATCTGGCCCGGGACGGCGGCGCAGTCCTTTTCGTCGGCTCTGGCCACACCCGCCGCGCGTTCCCCGGCGCCTCGCCCTATGCCGCGTCCAAGGGCGCGGTCGAGGTGCTGGCGCAGGTTCTGGCGGCCGAACTGGGGCCGCAGGGCATCCGCGTGAACTGCATCGTGCCGGGGGCCGTGCCGACCGAGATCAACGTGCGCGCGGGGGTCGCGGCGTCCTTCGAGGACAACCTGGCACGCCTGACCTCGATGGAAGAGGACCACCCGCTGGGCCGGATCGGCACGCCGGAAGAGATCGCCGAGGCCGCCGACTATCTGCTGCGGGCCGAGTGGACGACCGGCACGTCGCTGGTGGTGGACGGCGGGCTGGGACTGGGAGTGAGCTACAAGTGATCGTCGAACAGCGCACCTACGACTTCTACCCCGGCAAGCTGCCGGAGTTCTTTCGCCTCTACGACCAGACCGGCGCGCGAGAGGTGCAGGCGCAAGTGCTGGGCAACCTCCTGGGCTACTTCACCACCGAAATCGGGCCGCAGCATCAGACGGTGCACCTGTGGGGCTATGCCTCGCTCGACGACCGCATGGCGCGGCGCCGCGCGCTGATGGAGGATGCGGTCTGGCGCGAGTTCCTCGCGCAGATCCTGCCGCTGCTGATCCGGCAGGACACCAAGGTCCTGTTGCCCACGCCGTTCTCTCCCATCGGCGGCACCGTCTGATGCTGGCGCAGCAGATCTTGAACGGGCTGGTGGTCAGCGGGGTCTATGCGCTGTTCTCGCTGGGGTTCACCCTGGTCTTTGGCATCCAGCGGATCCTGAACCTCGCCCATGGCGCGATCTTCATGACCGGGGCCATGGTCGCCTACTATACCGTGGCTGCGGGCGGGCCGCTGTGGCTGGGATTCATCCTGGCCATCGTCGCCTCGGGCCTCCTGTCGGTGCTGGTCGAGATCGTGTGCTTTCGCCGCCTGCGCCGCACCGGCGACGAAGAGTTCGGCGGCATCATCTCGTCCATCGGCGCGGGCCTCGTGATCTCGACCATCGCGCAGCAGGTGTCGAGCACGCAGATCCTGCGCTTTCCCTTCGACACCTTCCCGGTGGTGATCTTCCGCTTCTGGGGGCTGCGCGTGTCAATGCTCCAGCTGTTCATGGCCGGAGCGGCCATCGTGCTGGTGCTGGTGCTGGGCTATCTGATCTACCGCACCGGGTTCGGCCGCAGGGTCCGCGCGGTCACGGACAACGAACACGCCGCGATGCTGATGGGGATCAACCCCAACCTCGTCTACTCGCAGACCTATTTCATCGCAGGCGCCCTGGCGGGGGCGGCGGGGGTTCTGGTCGGCCTCGCCTTCAACTCGATCAACTTCGTCATGGGCGAGCCCTATCTGATGTTCGGCTTCGCCATCATCATCCTGGGGGGCTTGGGCTCGATCCCCGGGGCGCTCCTGGCCAGCCTGGTCTTCGGCATGGTGCAGACGCTGACCATCGCCTACCTGCCCTCGGGCCTGACCAGCACGATCATCTTCGCCGCGCTTTTCCTGATCCTGCTCGTCCGGCCCCACGGCCTCCTGGGCAAGGAAGACGCGGGCAACCTGAGGGGGCGGCGATGACCGGCGCGATTGCGGGCTATCTGCCGCTCTTCGACCTATACCTGATCCACCTCGGGCTGGCGTTCAGCCAGTACATCGTGCTGCGCGCCGGGGTGTTCTCGCTCGCCACCGCGGCACTCGCCGGGATCGGCGCCTATACCGCGGGGATTTTCGCGGTGAACCTGGGGATGCACCCGATCCTGGGCCTCGTCGCCGGAACGCTGACGGGGATGGGCGCGGCGGTGGTCCTGTCGATCCCGCTGGCGCGCCTGCGCGGGGTCTATCAGGCCATCGCCACGGTGGCCTTCATCCAGATCGTGCTGTCGCTGAACATCTACTCGGAGAGCCTCACCGGCGGCGCCATGGGGCTCAACAACATCCCCAAGACGGTGGGCACGGTCACGCTGCTGGTGTTCGCCGCCGGGGCCACCTACCTGATCTGGGCGCTGGAGCGGGGGCGGATCGGCCGCGCCTTCGACGCGATCCGCCAGGACGAGGCGGTGGCGGCCTCGCTCGGCATCTCGATCACCCGCCATCAGACGCTGGCCTTCGCGCTGTCGGGCGCGCTGGCCGGGCTCTTCGGCGGGCTTGAGGCGTATCACGCCTACGCGCTCGACCCCAACCAGTTCGGGTTCCACCTGCTGATCACTGTGTTGAGCTACGTCATCCTGGGCGGGCGCAACTCGGTCGCCGGACCGCTGCTGGGCACCGCGCTCCTGATCATCCTGCCCGAGCTGGCGCGGCCCCTGGCCGAAAACCGAATGATCATCTACGGCATCATGCTGATCGTCGTCATCAACTACCTGCCCAAGGGCGTCGCCGACACCTTCCTCGACTGGTGGCGCGCGCGCAGACTGGGGCGCCAGGGAGGCGCGCCATGACCACGCTCCGCCTGACCGACCTGGAAAAACGCTTCGGCGGCGTCGTCGCCTCCGAGGACGTGAACATGACCGTGCCCGCGGGGCGCATCACCGGCCTGATCGGGCCGAACGGGGCGGGCAAGACCACCATCGTCAACATGATCACCGGGATGCTGCCGGTGACGGGCGGCACGATCCATGTGGGCGACACCGACATCACCCACGCGCCCGCGCATGAGATCTGCCGCGCCGGTCTGGCCCGCACGTTCCAGAACATCCGCCTGCTGGGCGAGACCAGCGTGATCGACAACGTCCTCATCGGGTTTCACCGGCACAAGTCGTCGTCGCTGCTGTCGGCGCTGCTGGGCCTTCCCGCGGCGGGGCGCGAGACGCGGGCGCTGCGCGACCGGGCGATGGCGCTGCTCGACCGTTTCGACCTTGCGCGGTTCGCCGACTATCCTGCGGGCGGGCTGTCCTATGGCCACCAGCGCAAGGTCGAGATGGCGCGCGCCATGGCGGCCGCGCCCGACTTCATCCTGCTGGACGAGCCCATCGCGGGCATGAACGACGTGGAAAGCGAGGGGCTGGCCCAGATCTTCCGCGGCTTCGCCGAGGACGGCAAGGGTGTGCTGCTGATCGAGCACAACGTGCGGTTCGTCGCGCGCCTGTGCAGCCACATCTACGTGCTCGACGGCGGGCGCCTGATCTCCGAAGGCACGCCCGACCACGTCCTGAACGACCCCGGGGTGATCGCCGCCTACCTGGGGGACGCCCATGCTTGAGATCGCCGATCTGCGGGTGAGCTATGCCGGGATCCAGGCCCTGCGCGGCGTGTCGCTGAACGTCGAGGCGGGCGAGACCGTGGCGCTGATCGGGCCGAACGGCGCGGGCAAGTCCAGCCTGCTGAACGCCGTGTCGGGGCTGGTGCGGCCCGCGGGCGGCAGCATCGCCCTGAACGGCACCGACATCGCCGGATCGTCGCCCTGGCGCGTGACCGAGGCGGGGGTGCTGCAGGTGCCGGAGGGGCGGCAGGTGTTCGCCGAGATGACGGTGTTGGAGAACCTCCAGGTCGGCCAGACCGCGCTCCACGGGCGCGACCCGACCTACAGCCTCGCCGACGTCTACCGCGTGTTCCCCATTCTGGACGAGCGACGGGACCAGCGCGCCGGGTCGCTGTCGGGCGGACAACAGCAGATGCTGGTGATCGGCCGGGCGCTGATGGGGGGGCCGCGGCTATTGCTGCTGGACGAGCCCAGCCTCGGTCTGGCCCCGGTCATCATCGAACAGGTGTTCGCTGCCCTCGCCCGGCTCAAGGAGGCGGGCCTGACCATTCTGCTGGTCGAGCAGAACGCCCACCTCGCCCTGACCGCGTCCGACCGCGCCTACGTCATCGAACAGGGCGTCATCGAAAAGAGCGGGGCCAGCGCCGACCTGGCGCGGGACCCCGACGTCACCGCCCTCTACCTGGGGCAGACCTGATTTCAAGGGAGGAACTTCGTGAAACACATCAGATACTTCGCCACCGCCAGCGCCCTGGCCCTCGCCGCCCCGGCGCTGGCCGACGACGTCAAGATCGGCGTCGTCGTCTCGACCACATCGACCTACGCCTTCGTGGGCGAACCGCTGGTGAACGGGATGCGCCTGGCCGCCGACGAGATCGACGCGGCCGGCGCGTGGGGCGGCCACAACGTCGAGATCGTCTATCAGGACAACCGCTCGGACAAGCAGGAGGCCATCGCGCTGATCACCCGCATGGCCCAGACCGAGAACGCCGACATCGTCATCGGCCCCATCGCCACGTCCGAGGCGATGGCGACCGGCCCCGTGGCCGTGGACCTCGGAATCCCGATGTTCACCACCGCCACCTCGCCCGAGGTGCTCAAGGCGGGACCGTGGATCTTCAAGTCGACCGAGACGGCGGACGCCTACATGGCGCCGGTGGGCGAGCATGTGGCGTCGCTGTCTCCCGCCTCATGCTTCCTCGTCACCATCCGCGACAACGAGGGCTATCTGCGGCAGCGCGACGTCTTCCGCCAGATCATGGAGGAGTCGGGCGTCGCGATCGTGGGCGACGAGAGCATCCTTGCGGCCGACACCGACTTCACCGCGCTGTCGACCAAGATCGTGAACGAAGAGCCCGCGTGCCTGTTCGTCACCGCCCCGCCCGAGCAGGCGGCCAACATCATCATCCAAGCGCGGCAGGCGGGGCTCGACCCCGACACGATCCTGGCGAGCGATTCCGGGGCCGGCAGCCAGAAATACATCGACGCCGGCGGGTCGGCCATCGAAGGCACCTTCTTTCCCGCGTCCTTCGTCTCCGACGCCTCGGACAGCGCCGCGGCGTTCTCCCAAGCCTATGAGGCTGAGTTCGGCAAGGCGCCCGATATCTGGGCGGCCACCGGATACACCATGATGCAGACCGTGGCGAACGCCATCCGCAACGCCGGCGAAGACGTCACGCGGGAGAGCTTGCGCGAGGCCATGGCGGCGACCAAGGACCTGCCGGTGGTGATGGGTCAGGGCTCGCTCAGCTTCGACGCCGACCGCATCCCGTCCATGGGCGGCATCGTGATGCAGATCGCGGACGGCGGCTGGTCCCAGCCCTGAGCCTCGCGCGGGCCGGGGGCACCCCCGGCCCCTGCCCGGCCCGGGATCGCGCCGCCATCGCGCGCGCCCGCACGCTACCGAGGCGTGAAACCGCCCAGCCCCTCGGTTCCGCCCGGCCACAGGCCGGGCAGCGCCGTCCCGCCCCCCCGGGGCGGCGCTTCTGGCGAAGGTGACTCAGCCGCCGCGCCGTGGACGCTTGCGAGACCGTCATGCGCCGCCCGACCCCGCCCCGGCGGGACGGCGCTGCCCTTCGCGCCGAGCGGGCACCGTGCGCCCCAGGAGCCCCCCCTAACGGATCAGGATCGCGCGAAAGTCGTTCACGTTCGTCCCGGTCGGCCCGGGGACGAAGAGGCGCCCCGCCGCGTCGAAGGCGCCCCAGGCGTCGTGCCCGGCGAGGAGCGCGGCCGGGTCGTGCCCCGCCGCCCGGAGCCCCGCCGCCGTGGCGCCGTCGCAGAACGCCCCAGCGTTGTCTTCGGACCCGTCGATGCCGTCGGTGTCGGCGGCAAGCGCGGTGATCCCGTTCAGCCCCTCGATCCCCAACGCCAGAGCCAGCAGGAACTCGGTGTTGCGCCCGCCGCGGCCGCCCGCGCCGGACAGCGTCACCGTGGTTTCACCGCCCGAGAGCAGGACCACCGGCGCCGCCAGGGGGCGGTTTCTCAGCCGCACCTCCCGCGCGATGGCGGCGTGGACCCGGCCCACGTCGGCTGCCTCGCCCTCCACCGCGTCCGACAGGATCGCGGCGGGCACGCCCCGCGCCTCGGCCGCCTCCGCCGCCGCCTCCAGCGACAGGCGCGCGGAAGCCACCACATGCACCGTGTCGCGGGCAAAGGCAGGGTCGTCGGGATGGGGGGTGTTGTCGGGTGCGGTCTCCAGATGGCGGCGCACCGCGTCGGGCAGGTCGATTCCCCAGGCCGCCGCAGCGGCCATCGCCTGGGCCCGCCGCCCGGCGTCGGGCACGGTGGGGCCAGAGGCGACCTGGGCGGGATCGTCGCCCGGCACGTCCGACACCACGAGCGACACGACCCGCGCGGGGTGCGCGGCGGCGGCCAGGCGCCCGCCCTTGATCCCGCTGACCTGTTTGCGGATCGCATTCATCGCCGAGATCGGCGCGCCCGAGGACAGAAGCGCCCGGTTCAACGCCGCCTCGTCGTCCAGGGTCAGCCCCGATGGCGGGCATGGCAAAAGCGACGAGCCCCCTCCACAGATCAACGCCAGGACCAGGTCGTCGGGGCCGAGGCCCTCCACCGTCCGCATGAGCCGCCTTGCCGCCTCCAGCCCCGCCGCGTCGGGAACCGGGTGGGCAGCTTCCAGCACCGCGATCCGCCGCGTCGGCGCGGCATAGCCGTAGCGGGTGACCACGACGCCCTCCAGCGGGGTATCCCACACCTCCTCCAACGCGGCGGCCATCTGCGCCGCGCCTTTGCCGCAGCCCACCACCACGGTGCGGCCGGGGGGCCGGTCCGGCAGATGCGCGGCCAGCACCCGGCGCGGATCGGCCGCGGCGACCGCGGCGTCGAAGAGAGAGGTGAGAAAGGCGGTGTCGTCCGAGCGCTCCATGCCCGTCACCCCACCACGTTTCGCCGAGACGCGCCAGCCCGCCTCGGCGCCGGGGGGCGACCCCGGGCGTGGCGCACGAGGCCGGTGCGGAGAGACGAGGGCAGCGTCGTCCCGCCGGGGCCGACCGAATCTCGCGCGGCCGTTCCAGAAGAACCGACGTTGCGGCGGCTGATCCGCCTCCGCCAGAAGCGCCGCCTCGGCGGGGCATGACGAGAGCACTCCCAGCTTCGGCAGTGGTCACGATGATACTCAACCGCGCGCAGAGGTCACACCTATCCTCCGGCGGGGGGCGACACCGTCCCGCCGAGGCGCGGTCGAGCAGCGTTTGACGCGCCCAAAGGCAGCGACGCCGGGGCGACTGCACCATCCTCGCCGGACGCGCCGCCGCGGGGGGGGACGGCGTGCCCGACGGTGCCGCCGGGCGGCAGGTCTGTTCGGACGGCGCAGGCAGGATCGCCGATCGGTCTCGTCGTCCACGCTCTACCCGGCCGACCGCCGGCCGGGGCCAGGGCCCCGGACCCCTTGCATCGCTGTCCTCGGCTAACGCGCCGGCATCCTGGGCGGCCGCGCCCCGGCGGTGCCCCAGAGCGCCGCGCCGAGGACCAGGGCAGCGCCGATCCAGAACGGCCGCCCCGGCACTTCGCCGAAAACCGCCCAGCCCACCGTCACCGACACCACCAGGCTGAGGTAGCTCAGCACCGACAGCACCCCCGCCTCGCCGAAGAAATGCGCGCGCAGAAAGCACACCTGCGCCGACTGCGCGAAAAGCCCTACCGCCACGAGCGGCAGCCAGTGAGCGGGCGCAACCGGGCTCCACGCCGCCGCCGCCACGGGCGCCGCCAGCGCCGCCAGCCCGGCGGTGTAGAAGGTCATCAACACGATCTCGGGCGCCGCCCTCAGTCGCCGCGTCACGATCACCGCCGCCGATCCCGACAGCACCACGAGCGCCAGCGCGGAGAGGCCCGGCAGGCTCCCCGACGGCACCGGTCCGACCGCCACCGCCACTCCGGCCAGCGCGATCCCCGCGGCGATCCAACGCCGCCGCCCGATGGCCTCGCCCAACACCAGCGCGGCCAGCACCATCACCACCAGCGGCCGGGTGAAGTTCATCGCCGTGAAGAGCGCCAGGGGCACCCGCGAGATGGCAAAGAAGCTGGCCGTCAACGTCATCGCCGACAGCCCCACCCGCAGGAGGTGCAGCCACGGGTCGGCGAGACCGGCGAACGCCGCCCGCTGCCGCCAGATCAGCGGCGCGATCAGGACCAGGCCGGTGGCGGCGCGCAGGAACACGATCTGCGCCGCCGGATAGTCGGCGCCCAGCGCCTTGACGATGGACAGGGCCCAGACGTTCAGCCCGATATCGGCGATCAGCCAGGCGCCGCCGCGGAGGTTGTCGCGCGGCGGGCCCGCGCTCATCGCCTGGGCGCCACCAGGTTGGCCATCAGGCGGAACGCGCCGGGGACCAGATGCGCCATCTGGTGGTGCAGGATCAGCGCGCAGTGCACATGCCGCCCCCGCCCGACGTCCGCGGCCAGCAGTGCGCCGCGATGCGGAGCCTCGCCAGGATCGGTCATCTCGACGAGCGGCACATAGGCATCGTTCCAGGCGCTGGCGAAGTAGAGACCCCGCTCCTTGACCCAGCCCTCCCAGTCCTCGGGCCCGATGGGGTTCGGACCGGAGAGGAGCGGGTGCGCGGCCAAGGGCGTGACCGCCGCCGCCTCATCCGTCACCCGCCAGCGCAAGGACGGCTGGCCGATGGTCAGGGGCCGGGGCGGGATCGTCTGCGGATCCCAGTTGTCCCAGGGCCGGTGGTAGAGGGTGACGAGGGTGCCACCGTCCTCGACCCACGCCCGCATCCGCCCCATCGCTGCGGCGAGGCCGGGCCGGAAGCGCAGTGCGAAGATCCCGATGACGATGCTATCGAAGGCCGCCAGGCGGTCGTGATCGGCCAGATCGGCGTCGCTCAGCTCGGTCACGTCGGCGCCGATGGCCGCCAGCCAGTGGGCGACCCGGTCGTGCCCGCTCCCGGCATAGCCGATGCGCGCCTCGGGGAGGGCGACGTCGACCAGGCGCACCTGCACCTCGGCCGGGCGGACCCAGGCGGTGGGGTCCACATGGGGGTGGTCGATGCGCGAAACCGCCATGGCGGGGCCGCCGTCCACGGTGACACCGAGGATGTGGAGACCAGGGCGGGCCTCGGACGGGACGGTCACCCTGACCCCACCTGGCCCCGGCGCGGCGGTCCACCCCTCGGGCAGATCCAGCGCCGCAGCTGCACCCTCGGGCGCCACGTCCCGCAGCGCCACGGTAAGGTCACGCCCCGGGCGGGCGAGGTTCAGGACCAGCCGGTCCTCCACCGGGACGGCGCGCCGCGGCGGCAGCGCCACGGGCGGCGAATCGACCGCCACCCGCGCCTCGGCCGTCGCCTCGGGGCCTGCCAAGCGCAGGGTCACGGCCGGTGCCGGCCGCGCGGCGGGGTCGTAGGCCGAGCGGTAGGCGTCGACCGGGACCGCCTCCGCGCCGAGGGTCAGGCGGCCGTCCGCAGCCGCCCACCCCTCCGGCAGCGCCAGATCCGCCGTCGCTGCCCCCGTCCCCGGGGCCAGGCCGACCTCCACCGGCGCGCCCTCGCCCGGCGCGATCCAGCGGGCGCCGATGCGAGCGTCGGCCTCGGCGCGGGTGGCCAGGCGGAGGACGTGGCCCAACTGTCGCCGCTTTTCCGCGAGGCGGTGGGCGATGGCGTCGGGCGCGTCGGTCAGGGCGGTCTCGACCGCCGCCAGGGCGCGCCAGGCCGCTGCGGCCACCGCGGCGCCGTCGGGCCAGGCCGCCACCGCCTCCGCACAGGCGGCATCGGCGGTGCGCAGGACCCCGGCGATCCGAGGCGCTCCGTCCGCAAGGTCGGCCAGCCCTTGGGGCAGCCCCGCCGTCACCCCCGCGTCGGGCCCCTCAATCCGGCTCGTCGCCAGGTGCAGCGGCCAGTCGCGGGACGGCGCGCCGGGCGGCACCCAGCGGCCCATGCCCTGAGTGCGGTGATAGGCGCGCGACTGCTGACCGATCCGCTCCCAAGTCCACCCCGTGACCGGATCGCCCCCGTCCCCGGGCACAGCGGTCGTCGCGGGCGGTGGCGGCAGGTCGTCGTCATAGGCCTGTCCCGCCCCGGACCAGGCGGGCAGATAGAGCTTGGCCACCGCCCAGGGCGCCCCCTCGGCGTCGAAGCCGGGGTCCGCGGCGGCGGCGAAGGCGTCGTGGGCCGCCTGGGTCATCGCCCGGTGGTGGCCGTGCTGTCCCGGCACGTCCAGGAACGTGGGGCACAGGATGTCCGGCCGCTCGGCCCGGATCACCTCGACCAGCCGCCGCAGGGTGCGCTCGGCCCCCCAGCGGGCCAGCGTCTCCTCCCCGCTTTTGGAAAAGCCGAAATCGGTCACCGGATCGGCGGGGTCGTCGCTGAGCCAATAGAGGCGCATCCCCAGGACGTCGGCCGCGCGCTCCATCTCGCGGGTGCGCAGGGCGCCCAGGGCCGCGCCCGCCTCGGTGCCGATGTCGTTCTGCCCGCCCTCGCCCCGGGTGGCGCAGACATAGGCCAAGGACAGACCGTCGCGCAGACCGAGCGCCGCCAGCATCCCCGAGATTTCGTCGTCGGGATGGGCGCCCGATTGCAGGAACCGCGCAACCGAGGTCAAGGGGCGCAGCGCCCGCCACAGCGCCACCGCCCAGGGGTGGCGGCGATCGTCGTCGAGGCGGCGTTGGTCGGGGGTGGGCATCGCGGGGGCTCCGTGGGGGCCGGGCGCGGCCGGCGGTTTCGGGATCGTGTCGGGCCGCCCCGGCGGGCGCGCGGTCCGCCTCAGCGGGCCACGGCGATGGCCGGGGTAAAGGTCCGGTCCAGGATCAGAGCCGCCGCGCCCAGGGTCGCGGTCATCGGTCCGCAGGCGCCCCGGACCAGCCGCGGGCGTCCGCGGCCTGCGCGATTGGACACCGACCGCTCAGCCGGGACGGCCGACGCGATGAGGTGGTCGACGATGGGTTCGGGCATGGCGCCGCCCAGGATCACCGTCTCGGGGTCGAAGAGGTTTTCCACGATGGTTATGGCGGCGGAGAAGGGTTCGGCCGCCGCGGCGAGCCAGGCCATCAGCGCCGGATCGCGAGCGGCGTAGAGCCGGGCGAGGTCGGCGGCGCTGTCGGCCTCGCGGCCGGCAGCGGCCAGCGCGCGGCGCACCGACAGGCGGCTCACCGCGGTCTCCAGCGGCACCGTGCGTCCGGCGGCGGGCACAGGGATGTGGCCGATCTCGCCGGCGTTGCCGAAAGCGCCCGCGACCAGGCGCCCGCGGTGGACGATCCCGAGGCCCAGACCCTGGCCGAAATAGACGAAGACGAAGCTCTCCAGCCCCTGCCCCGCCCCCGCCACGCGCTCGGCCATAGCCGCGGCGTTGGCGTCGTTCTCGACCTCGACCGCCAGGCCCAGCGCCTCGGCGAACCAGGCGCGGGGATCGGTGTCGGCCCACCCGGCAAGGTCCGAACCGCTCCCGGCGATGCCGGTGTCGCCGAACGGGCCGGGCATCACCAGCCCCGCCCCGAGGAGCCGCGCGCGGGCGCCCGAGACCTCGCGGAGCGCGGCGTCGCGGAGCGCCAGCACCGTCCGCGTGACCCCGCGCCGGTCGGGCCGGTCGAGCGGGCGCCGCGACTCGAAGACCGGCTGACCGGTGAGATCCAGCACCGCGGCAAAGACCGCGTCGGGCCGGATCTCGATCCCCAGGGCATAGCCGCCTTCGGGGTTCAGCGCGTATTGCATGGCCGGCATCCCGCGCCCGCCCGCGCGCCGCCCCTGGGGCGCGATCAAGCCCTCGCCCGCCAGTTCGGCGATGATGTTCGACACCGCCTGCGTGGTCAGCCCGGTGGCGCGCGCGATCTCGGCGCGGCCGGACCGCCCTGCCGCGCGCACCCGCCCCAGCACCACCTGGCGGTTGTGGCTGCGCGAGCGGCCGGCATTGGCGCCGACCGCGGTATCGGGGCGTGCAGTCATGGCCCGAGGGCTATCGCACAAGCGTTGATAACTCAAGCGGCTTGAGTTAATCGTTGGTCAATGCGGGACCGCCGCAGTCTGCAACGGCCCCCGAACGACCGGCCGCGACAACAGGGAGACGACCCATGACAGCCACGACCTTCAAGACCATGGCGACCGCCGCCGCGACCGGCGCCGCCGCCCTGCTCGCCCAACCCGCCCAAGCGGTCGAGATCGAGTACTGGCAGTATTTCTTCGATGCCCGGGTCACGGCGATGGACCAACTCATCGAGGGCTTCCAGGAGGCGAACCCCGACATCACCGTCACGATGACGCACTTTCCCTACGCCGACTACCGCACCAAGGTCGCCGCGGCGATTCCCGCGGGCGAAGGACCGGACGTGGTGCAGCTCTTCTACGGCTGGCTGAACGACTATGTGGCCGCCAACCTGATCCAGCCCCTGCCCGAGGACGTCTTCGATCCCGCAAAGATCGACGAGGAGTTCTTTCCCATGGTGCAGGCGATGAAGGGCGAGGACGGCCGCTATTGGGCGCTGCCCACAGCGGTCCGCTCGCTCGCGCTGTTCTACAACGAGCGTCTGTTCGAAGAGGCCGGGATCGACGGACCGCCCGAGACGCTCGAAGAGCTGCTGGACACCGCCGCGAAGCTGACAAAGAAGGATGGCGCGGGCAACCTGACCCAGGTCGGGATCACCGCGGGGATGACCGCGCAGGATCACCACTGGTGGCGTGAAGGGCTGGTGCGCCAGTACGGCGGCGAGCCCTATGTCGACGACTACCAGACCGTGAACTACGACAGCGATGCCGGCCGCGCCGCGCTCGACTTCTATCAGAACCTGTTCATGAACGACGATCCGGTGACGGCGATCGGCTTCATGGACGAGCCGCAGGCGGCGTTCAAGGCGGGTCGCGCGGGGATGCATATCGACGGGTCGTTCCGCATCGGCAGCCTGGCCGATACGCGCGGCCTGAAATGGGGCGTGGCCGAGCTGCCATCGGGCATCGACGGCGCCCGCTCGAACTACTCGTCCTACTGGGTCAACGCGATCACCACCAAGGCCGAGGGCGAGAAGTACGACGCCGCGGTGAAGTTCATGGAGTACATCACCTCCGACGAGGCGATGCAGGTGTGGCTGGACGTGGTGGGCGAGTTGCCGGCCAAGCCGTCGGTGGGCATGACCGACGAGAACGCGGGCGATCCGGTGTTCGGACCGTTCATCCGCGGGCTGGAATACGCCCACACCACCAAGTTCGCCAACGAGAGCGCCCAGCGGCAGCTGATGGTGGAGATGATCGAGCGCATCCAGCTTCAGGGCATGGACCCGGCCGAGAGCCTGTCCGTCGCCGCCGAGGCGGAGCAGAAGATCCTCGACGACTACTACGCCTCGAACTGACACGCTTGCTGGGTCCTCGGGCACGCCCCGGGGGCCTCGCACCGCGGAGATCCTCGGGCACGTCCTGGGGGCTCCCACCATGGAGTTCCTGTCGTCGAGCCGGGACTCCCTCACCCAGGAGGTTCTCGGGTCGGGCCCGGACCTCTCTCACCCCTGAGATCCTCGGGTCGCGCCCGAGGACGACAGGACAGACGCCGCCGGGACAGCCGCCCATGCGCCACCTTTGCCCATGTCCGCCCCCGCCCTCCCTGCCCACGCCGGGGCGCGCCGGAATTCGTCCGAATTCCGGCCGGAAATCGTGCGATTTCCGGCCCGGCGACGGAGGGACGGGATGACGGTCTACCGCAACCTCACCATCCGGCAGAAGCAGATCGTCTGGGCCTGGGCGTTCCTCGCCGTGCCGGTGCTGTTCTATTCGGTGATCCGCTTCTATCCCACCGGCAACGCCGTGGTGATCAGCTTCCAAGACTGGAACCTTCTGGGCAGCCGCACCTGGGCGGGCCTCGACAACTACACCAAGCTGTTGTCCGACCCCGAGTTCTGGCAGGTGTTCCGGAACACGTTCGTCTATCTGCTCCTCGGCACCCCGATCAGCCTGGTGGTCAGCTTCGTCATCGCCTACCACCTCGACAAGACGCGGTTCCTGCACGGCTTCCTCCGGATGCTCTATTTCCTGCCGTTCATGACCTCGGCCGTGGCCATGGCCTGGGTCTGGCGCTGGTTCTATCAGCCCGTCCCCATCGGCCTGTTCAACAACGCACTGGCCTCGGTCGGCATCCCGCAGATCAACTTTCTCAACTCCACCACCAACGCCCTGCCCTCGATCCTGGCACCGGCGATCTGGGCAGGCCTGGGCTTTCAGGTCATCATCTTCATGGCCGGCCTCCGCGCCATCCCGCGCAGCTATTACGAGGCCGCGCGGATCGACGGGGTGTCGTCCTGGACCGTGCTGTGGGAGATCACGTTGCCGCTGTTGCGGCCGACCATCGTGTTCATCGTGGTGTTCTCGTCCATCGGGTTTCTGCGGATCTTCGACCACGTCTTCAACATGACGACCAACAATCCGGGCGGGCCGCTGAACTCGACCAAGCCCCTGGTCCTGATGATCTATCAGTCGGCGTTTCAGGATTTCGACATGGGCTATGCGGCGGCGCAGACGGTGGTTCTGTTCCTAGTGCTGCTGGCGGTATCGCTGTTGCAGCTGAGACTGCTGAGGGATCGGTGATGTTAGTCTCGGACCTCTATCTCGCCGGTCGCCAAGGTGCGTATGCGCCATGCCCGAGCTCGGGAGGGCATCTTCAAGCTTGGCCATACGACAGTTCGTCAAAGCATCGGTGCCGTGCAAACTACCGGCGGACCAACGAATGCCCTCCCTGGGGGGAGGTGCCGCCATTGTCTCTCGGACCAATGGCGCGACATGGCGACCATGGCGCATGCGCGCCGGTTGCGCGCGACGTGCCCTGCCGAGCACCGCTCCAAGGGCGCAATCATAACGCCTTCTCGCGTTGGTCGGAAGGGCCACCAGAATGACCACCGCCTCAGACATCGAGATCAAGCCGACCACCGACGCGCTGCTGACCGGCGGGCAGACCCGGCCGCCGCGCAACATGGGCCAGATCGTCCGCTGGCTGCTGCTGTTTATCGGCGGCATCGCGATGGTCATGCCCATCGTCTATATGCTGTCCACGTCGCTGAAATGGCCGCACGAGGTCTACAACCTCAAGCTCATCCCCGACGAGCCGCATCTGGAGAACTATACCTACGTGCTGGAGGACGGCCGGTTCTACTGGTGGTTCGTCAACTCGCTGATCATCGCCGTCGTGACCACGGTGTCGAACGTCCTGTTCGACAGCCTCGTCGGCTATACGCTGTGCAAGTTCCGCTTTCCGGGCCGCTACATCGTCTTCATCGCGATCCTGTCGACGCTGATGATCCCGACCGAAATGCTGGTGATCCCGTGGTATCTGATGAGCCAGCAGCTGGGCTGGCTCGACACCTACTGGGGGATCATGTTCCCCGGGCTGATGACCGCCTTCGGCACCTTCCTGATGAAGCAGTTCTTCGAGACGGTGCCCGACGACTTCATCGAGGCCGCACGCATCGACGGTCTGAACGAGTTGCAGATCTGGTGGACGGTGGCGATGCCGCTGGTGAAACCGGCGCTGGCGGCGCTGGCGATCTTCGTGTTCCTGGGCAACTGGACGGCGTTCATCTGGCCGCTGATCGTGACGAACTCGGTGGACATGTACACGCTGCCGGTGGGCCTGTCGTCGTTCGGCGACGAGGCGGATGTGGCGTGGGAGTTGATCATGACCGGCGCCGCGATCTCGACCCTGCCGACGCTGGTGGTGTTCCTGATCTTCCAGCGCTTCATCATCCGCGGCGTGGTGATGGCGGGGCTCAAAGGATGATCGGCGTCGAACGGCGCCGCCTGGCGCCGCCTCCATCGCCATGCCCGGCCGATGGTCCTGCGCGGCCGCGTCAAGGCTGGCCCACAAGGCGCGGCGGACCGGTCTTCCCGCGCCCGGTGCGCACCAGAGGGGGACGGCCGCACCGCGGGGTGGCCAACGGCCACACCGGGGGGGCGGTGTGGCCGTCGCCCGGACCGCAAGCGGTCCGGTCGGTGGAGCGCATGACGATCAATGGGGCCGCCACGACCGGATATCGAGACGGAACACGTCGACGAACGCGCCGACCTTCGACACAGGGCGCCCAAGAGGTTTCGAAACCTCTTGGCAAGGCCCTTCCAAGGGCCTTGCACCCGTGACCGACACCTCCGCCTTCCCCGATCCGGTCTATCGCGAGACCGTGCTGGAGCCGCTGTTCGAGGGCGTGCGCACGCACTATGCCGGGCATATGGACGCCATCAACCGCGCCCATCTGGTGATGCTGACAGAGACCGGCATCCTGCCCCGCGCCGACGCCGCCCGGATCGCCGGGGCGCTCAGCGACATCGCCGCCGACACCGACCCCGCCAGCCTCACCTATACCGGCGAACACGAGGACTGGTTCTTCCTCGTGGAGGCCGAGCTGCGCCGCCGCCTGGGCGACCTCGGCGGCGCGCTGCACACCGCGCGATCGCGCAACGACATGGACCACACCATGTTCAAGATGGTCCTGCGCGACCGGGCCGCGACGCTGCTGGACGAGGGCCTGGCCCTGGCCGCCACCCTGCGCCGCCGCGCGGGCGAGGAGGCGGGCACCCCCATCGTCGCCTATACCCACGGCCAGCCCGCGCAGCCCTCGACCTTCGGCCACTATCTCGCCGCGGTGCTGGAGGTGCTCCTGGGCGACCTCGACCGCCTGGCCCGCGCCATGCAAGCGCTCGACGCCTGCCCCATGGGCGCCGCGGCGATCATCACCACCGGCTTTCCCATCGACCGCGACCGCGTCGCGCACCTGTTGGGCTTCGAACGTCCGCGGCTCAACTCCTACGCCTGCATCGCCGGGGTGGACTACGTCACCGGGCTCTACTCGGCGATCAAGCTCGTCTTCCTCCACCTCGGGCGGGTGGTGCAGGACATGGCGTTCTGGTCGGCCTTCGAGGTCGGCCAGCTCTACGTCCCGAACGCGCTGGTCCAGGTCAGCTCGATCATGCCGCAAAAGCGCAACCCCGTGCCCATCGAGCATATGCGCCACCTGGCGGCCGTCACCTGCGGCCACTGCGACACCATCGTCGACACCATGCGCAACACGCCGTTCACCGACATGAACGACAGCGAGGGCGAGGTGCAGCAGGCGGGCTATGCCGCCTTCGCCTCCGGCGGGCGGATGCTGCGGCTGGCCGAGGCGTTCCTGGGCCAGGTGAGGATCGACGGCGCGCGGGTCCGGGCCACCGCCGACGCCGCCTGCATCACCGTCACCGAACTGGCCGACACGCTGGTCCGCGACGAGGGCCTGACCTTCCGCGCCGCGCACGAGATCGCCGCCGCCACCGCCCGCGCCGCCATCGCCGCCCGGGCCCCGCTCAGCGCCAGCCGCGACGCCTTTGCCGCCGCGTTCCGCGACCAGACCGGGCGCGACACCGCGCTCGGCCCCGACGCCTATGCCGCCGCGGTGTCGATGGAGGGCTTCGTCGCCCGCCGCGACCGCCCCGGCGGCCCCGCCCCCGCCGCGCTCGCCGCCGCGCTCGACACCTATGCCGCGACCCACGCGGCGCTGGCCGATACCCTTGCCGCGGGCCGCGCCCGCCGCCGCGAGGCCGAGGCCGACCGCGCCGCCGCCTTCGCCGCCCTGCTGGAGACCTGACCTTGGCCGATCTCAGCCTGCACGACCTCGTTAAGACCTACGACAAGACCCAGGTGCTGCACGGCATCGACCTGCACATCGAGGACGGCGAATTCGTCGTCTTCGTCGGCCCCTCGGGCTGCGGCAAGTCCACCACCTTGCGCATCATCGCCGGGCTGGAAGAGGCGACGTCGGGCGAGATCCGCATCGGCGGGCGCGTGGTCAACAACCTGGAGCCCAAAGAGCGGGACATCGCCATGGTGTTCCAGAACTACGCCATCTATCCACACATGACGGTGCGCAAGAACATCGGCTTCGGCCTGCGGTCCTCCAAGCTGCCGCGCGCCGACAAGGACGCGCGCATCGACGAGGTCGCGGCGATCCTCGGCATGACCGACCTGCTCTCGCGCAAGCCCAGCCAGCTCTCGGGCGGACAGCGGCAACGGGTGGCCATCGGCCGCGCCATGGTTCGCGACCCGGCGGTGTTCCTGTTCGACGAGCCCCTGTCGAACCTCGACGCGCAGCTGCGCACCCAGATGCGGCTGGAAATCAAGAAGCTGCACCAGCGCGTCGGCACCACCATCGTCTTTGTCACCCACGACCAGGTCGAGGCGATGACCATGGCCGACCGGATCGTCATCATGAAGGACGGCCGGATCCAGCAGGTGGGCACGCCGTCCGAGGTCTATCACAAGCCCGCCAACACCTTCGTCGCCCGCTTCATCGGCGCCCCGGCGATGAACATGCTGCCGGGCGAGGCGCAGGCAGGGGGCGTGGCGGTCACCGGCGGCGGGACCGTCCCCGTCGATGTCGCCCTGCCCGCGGGACGGCCGATCCTGGTGGGCGTGCGGCCCGAGGACCTGACCCCAGGCGCCGAGGGCGCGGCCCTGGTCGAAGGCCGCCTCACCGTGCGCGAGCCCTTGGGCCACGAGACGCTGATCTACGTCGACACCGGTGCGGGCGAGCTGATCGCCAAGGCGGACGGCCGCGTGCCGCCCGAGGTCGGCAGCACAGTGCGCCTGACCGCGCCGCCGGACACGCTCCACCTCTTCGACGCGGAGACCGGCGAGGCCTTGGCGTGAGCGGTGGACCGCCCCGCGGCATCCTCTGTGTCGGCCGAGTCTACTGCGATCTGATTTTCTCGGATCTGCCGCGGCTGCCGACCATGGGCACCGAGGTGTTCGCGGGGGGGCTGAGCCTGCATCCTGGGGGCGGCGCGTTCATCACCGCGGCGTGGGCGGCGGCGCTGGGGCGGCCCGCCGCACTGGCCGGGTGGCTGCCCGCGGCGCCCTTCGGCCCGGCGATGGCAGCGGACTTGGGCGAGGCGGGGGTCGACCTCGCCCTCTGCCGTCCCGCCGAGACCGACGCGCCGCAGATCACGGTCGCCCTGACGGGCCCCGAGGACCGCGCCTTCGTCACCCGGCGGACGGGCACGGCGGCGCCGCCGGTAACGGCGCGAGACCTCGCCGGGCGGGGTCTGACGCATCTGCATGTGGGCGAGCTGACCACCCTGATCGAGATGCCCGAGCTGATCGGCGCTGCGCGGGCGGCGGGACTGACCGTCTCGCTCGACTGCGCCTGGGACGACGCGACCGAGGCCGCCGTTGCCGCACCGCTGATCGCCCAGGTCGACGTGTTCCTGCCCAATGCCGAAGAGGCCGCGCGTTTGGGCAGCCTGGGCATCGCCGAGGGCGCCACCCCCCTGACGGTGATCAAGCGCGGCGCCGAAGGGTCCGAGGCGCGGGGCCGCTGCGTCCCCGCCGCCCGCTGTGCCGTGGTCGATACCACCGGGGCCGGCGATGCCTTTAACGCCGGGTTCCTCGACGCCTGGCTGGACGGCCGCCCGATCGAGGCGTGCCTGGCCGCGGGCAACGCCGCCGGGGTCCGCGCCATCGGCGTCCGCGGTGGCTATGCCCCCCGCCCCTCGGTCCCCGCGATGTAGCGCGAGACGTGACCCGCACCTGCCGATTTTAAGGGCCGCGCCAACTTGAGCGGTGGTGCAGGAGGGGCTGCCCCGCCGGCCGCCTGTCGGCAGACAGGCACTGGGCGAACCTGCCCTTTTCGCATCCTGCTGCGGCGTAGTCAGCCAAGACAGGTTCTGCCGCGCCGGGAATACAAACGTTTGTATTGACCCGAATCTGCAATCGGGGTCACATGTGCGCCAGAACGAGAACGGGCCTCGCGCCCGAGGGAGGATTGCATGACCATCACCGTCACCCGCCTCTGGGCGGCCACCGCGCTTGCCGCCGTCCTGGCCGCTGGACCCGCTTTGGCGCAGGAGTGCCTGGGCACCGCCGAGGACTTGCACCTGACCGAGGACCAGCGCGCCGACATCGCCGGGCGCGACCTGACCTTCGGCTTCCTGACCAACAACATCTCCGACGACTTCAGCCGGACCCTGGCCAAGGGCGGCGAGGATTTCGCCGCCGAGCTGGGAGTCGAGCTGATCGTCAACTCCGCCGACTTCGACGCCAACACCCAGCTCAGCCAGTTCGACGCGCTCGTGCAGCAGCAGGTCGACGGCATCTTCCTGACCGCGGTGGACGCGGCCTCCATCGGTCAGGCGGTGCGGCGCGCCAACGACGCCGGGATCCCGGTCTTCATCGTCGGCGGCGCCCCCACCCGGGGCGAGGTCATCGCGGTGATGAACGCCTCGTCCTACCAGGGCAGCTATGACGCGGGGACCGCGTTGATGGAGGCCATCGGCGAGCCCAATGCCAAGATCGCGATCCTGGGCATTCCCTTCGCGCTCCAGACCATCCGCGACCGCGAAAAGGGCATTCTCGACGCCGTGGGCGCGGCCGGGGGGCAGGTCATCTCGCTCCAGTCCGACTTCAGCCAGGACGTGCTGCTGCAACTGGCGCAGAACGTGATCCAGGCCAACCCGGACCTGGGCGGCATCTTTGCCACATGGAGCCTCGCGGTGAACGCCGCGACCGAGGCGGTCAAGCAATCGGGCCGCGACATCCCCATCGCCGGCTACGACAGCGAGGCGGCGGGCTATCAGGAACTGGCCTCGGGCGAGACCGACATCGTCGCGCTGTCGGGCCAGCAGGCCGCGGTGCAGGGGCGCGCGGCCATCGAGGGGCTGGCGCAGTCGCTCCTGGGCGCCGAGCTGTGCGACGAGATTATCACGCCGAACCTGCTGGTCACGGCCGACAACTACGAAGAGATGTGGGCGACCCAGTATCCCGGTTCGACGCCGCCCTGGGCGCAGTGAGGCGGCGGACAGATCGGACGGTTCGGCATTCTGGCTGAGGGCAGCCCCCGGCCGCGGGCGGGGGGGTGCCCCGCCCGCGGCCGGGCGGGAGATCGACGATATGCGACTTAAGTCAGTGCAAATCTTCGTCTCGGCCGCCTCCTTGGCGAGACAGAGCGCATCGCCGGGCCGCGGCGCGGCGATCCGACGAGACTTCTATGGCGCCTTATGGTCGCCAAGCACGTCCTCCAGAACGAGCGCAGTACCTGCGGCAGCCAAATCGCCGGGCCGTGGGGGCGGTCGCTATTGTTGCGCCATTGGTCTGAGCGACAATGGCAACGCGATGCGCGGCGGGCTTCGCCCTTGTCCCGCGCAGAGTTGCGCATTGGCTGAACCTACCCCATGACCCCCCTCCTCCGCCTCGACGGCATCTCCAAGGGCTTTCCCGGGGTGCAGGCGTTGCAGGACGTCTCGCTGGACGTCCACGCGGGCGAGGTACACGCGGTCATGGGCGAGAACGGCGCGGGCAAGTCCACGCTGATGAAGATCGCCGCGGGCCTCTATCGCCCCGACGCTGGCAGCATCGCCGTGGACGGGGCCGCCACCTCCTTCGCCGGTCCCGCCGACGCCACCGCCCACGGCATCCACACGGTGTTTCAGGAGCTGACGGTGCTCGACAACCTCGACGTCGGGCGCAACGTGATGATGGGGCACGAGCCGGGGCGCGGCCCGCTGCTCGACCGCCGGGCGCTCCGCCGCGCCGCGCAGGAGGTGCTGGACCGGCTGGGCATCGCGCTCGACGCCGCAACGCCCGCCGCGCGCCTCTCCACCGGCGCGCGGCAGATGGTCGAGATCGCCCGCGCCTGCGCCACCGCCCCCCGCGTCCTGATCCTCGACGAGCCCACCTCGTCACTGGGCAGCCACGAGGAAGAGACGCTGTTTGCCCTCATCGACCGGCTCAAGGCCATGGGCGTCGGCATCGTCTACATCACCCACCGCATGAGCGAGGTGTTCCGCCTGGCCGACCGCCTGACCGTGCTGCGCGACGGGCGCCACGTCGTCACCGGACCGGCGGCCGAGTTCGACCGCGACAGCCTGATCCGCGCCATGGTCGGCCGCGACGTGGAGGATCGCAGCCATGGGATGGTGTCCAGGGATCTGCCGCCCGCGCTCTCCGTCGCCCGAGTGACCCGCGGCCGCGCCGTCCGCGGCGCCACCCTGCGGCTGCATGAGGGCGAGGTGCTGGGGCTGGCCGGGCTGATGGGGGCGGGGCGCACCGAACTCGCGCGCCTGATGGCCGGGGCCGACCAGCCGGACTCGGGGTCGATGGTCCTGTTCGGCGCGCCCTACGCCCCCCGCGACGTGGCCGAGGCCATCGCGGCAGGGGTCGTCTACGTCCCCGAGGACCGCAAGGACCTGGGCCTCGTCCTGTCGCTCAGCGTGGCCGAGAACATCTCGCTGCCTGCCTACCGCCAGCACCGGCGCGCAGGCCTTCTGGACCTCGCTGCGCTGCGCCGCCGCGCCGCCGACTGGGCCGGGCGTCTGGGGGTCAAGGCCCCCTCGCCCGCCGTCCGGGTCGACACCCTGTCGGGCGGCAACCAGCAAAAGGTCGTTCTGGCCAAGTGGCTCGCCATGGCGCCGCGCGTGGTCCTGCTGGACGAGCCCACCCGCGGTGTGGACGTGGGCGCCAAGGCCGAGATCCACGCCCGCATCCGCGCCCTGGCCGCGGACGGCGCCGCGGTCCTCGTGATCTCGTCCGAGTTGCCCGAGGTCCTGTCGGTGGCCGACCGCATCGCCGTCATGGCGGGGGGCCGTGTCGTCGGCACCGTCCCGGCGGCGAAGGCCAGCGAGGAGTCGCTCCTCGCCCTCGCGTTCGCAGAAGACGAGGTCGCGGCGTGAGGGCCGCCCGCCTGGCCCGGACCCTCCTGCCCTATGCCGGGCTGATCGGGCTGATCGTCTACTTTTCGCTGGCATCGGACTTCTTCCTCAACCAGCGCAACTTCGAGCGGCTGATCACCGACAGCGCGACGCTGATCGTGGTGAGCCTGGGCATGACGCTGGTGATCCTGCTGGGCGAGATCGACCTGAGCGTGGGCGCGGTGGTGGCGCTGCTGTCAGTCCTGCTGGCGCAGATGCTGGGGCTGGGCTGGCCCTGGCCCGTGGCGGTGCTGGGGGCGCTGGCGCTGGGACTGCTGGTGGGCGCGATCAACGGGGCGCTGACGGTGATCGGCGACATCCCGTCCTTCATCGTGACGCTGGGCACCTCGGCCATCGCCACGGGCCTCGCCTTCATCTTCACCGGCGCGATCTCGGTCCCGATCTACGACGTGGTGTTCCTGGACCTGTTCTACTCCGACACGATCCTCGGCCTGACCGTGCCGCTGCTTCTGTGCATCGTCGCCTTCGCCGGGACGCTGCTGGCGCTGACCCGCACCGCCTGGGGGCGCGAGCTGACCGCCATCGGCGCCAACGCGGCGGCCGCGCGGATCGCGGGCGTGCCGGTGCGGCGCGACAAGGTGCTGGTCTTTGTCGCCATGGGCGGCCTCGTGGCGGTGGGCGCGATCCTGTCGGCGGCACGGCTGGGCTCGGGCGCGCCGGGGGCGGCGCCGTCCCTGACCCTCGACGCAATCGCGGCGGTGATCATCGGCGGCGCCTCGCTCTTCGGCGGGCAGGCGTCGCTGGTCCGCACTCTGCTGGGCGCGCTGCTGATCGCGGTCCTGAACAACGGCATGGTGCTGCTGAACATCAACGTCGATGCGCAATACGTGGTAAAGGGCGTCATCATCCTGCTGGCGGTGGTGCTGGAGCGGCTGGGGGGCGGGCGATGACCCGCGCGCGGCTGGCCCAGGGCGGGATCTTTGCCGCCTTTGCCCTGATCGTCATCGCGCTGGCCACCGCCAGCCCGGCGTTCCGCGATCCCGCGAACCTGGTGAACATCGGCCGTCAGGTGGCGATCCTGGGCATCGCCGCCTGCGCCATGACCTGGGTGATCATCCTGGGCGAGATCGACCTGAGCGTCGGCGCCGTCGCCTCGGCCGCGGGGGTGGTCACGGCCATGGCGCTGGCCGCGGGGCTGGGGCCGTTGGCGATCCCTGTGGCGCTGGCCACCGGTGCTGCCTTCGGGCTGATGAACGGCCTCTTGACCGTGCACGCCCGCGTGCCGTCCTTCATCGCTACGCTGGTGACGTTCTTCATCGCCCAGGGCGTGGCCCTGACGCTGACCACCGGGCAGACGGTGCTGTTCTCGGCCGACTGGTTCCGCTGGACCTTTGCCACGGGCGGCGCCGGCGGCCTGCGCACCGCCTTCGTCTGGTTCGCCATCGTCGCGGCGGTCCTGTGGTGGGCGATGGCGCGCACCCGCTTCGGCGCCAACGTCCATGCGGTGGGGGGAAGTCAGGAGAGTGCGCGGATGCTGGGCCTGCCGGTGGACCGCATGAAGATCGCCATCCTGACCGGCACCGGCGCGCTGATGGGCCTGGCCGGCATGATCCTGATCGCCCGCATCGGCAACGCCCGCGCCGACGGCGCCATCGGGCTGGAGTTCGACGCCATCGCCGCGGTGGTGATCGGCGGCACCCGGCTCGGCGGCGGCTATGGCTCGATCCCGCGGACGCTGGTGGGGGTGCTGCTGATCGGGGTGCTGAACAACGGGCTGGCCATCCTCAACGTGGACTTCAACACCCAGCAGGTGATCAAGGGGGCGCTGGTGATCGGCGTCGTGCTGATCGACCGCTGGACCCGACCCAAGGAGGCGTGAGCCATGGACCTCGTCACCGGCGACCTGGAGCGTGTCGCCACCGGATACGCCTTTACCGAGGGGCCGTGCTGGCTGCCCGAGCACGGGATGCTGCTGTTCACCGACATCCCCGGCAATGCGATCCACGCCTGGCGGGATGGCGAGGTGTCGCGCTGGGTGGAGAATGCGCATTTCGCCATCGGCCTGGCGCGGGGGCGCGACGGGCGGGTTCTGGCCTGCGAGCACAGCACCCGGGCGCTGGCAGCGCTGGAGGTGGGGGCGGACGGCGCCTGCGCCGGGCGGGAGGTGCTGGCCGACCGCTACGAGGGGTGCGTGCTGAACTCCACCAACGACGTTATCGCGGCGCGGGATGGCACCGTGCTGTTCACCGACCCGCCCTTCGGGGTGCGGACGCTGGAGGGCGACCTGCACGGCTATCAGCAGGCCAGCGAACTCGGCGCCTGCCACGTGTTCCGCATGGGCGCCGCGGCGGACACGCCGGTGTCGCTGACCGATGCGGTCTACCGCCCGAACGGGTTGTGCCTGAGCCCCGACAAACAGGTGCTCTACGTCTCCGATAGCTCCGAGCGGTTCCACAAGGTCGTGGCCTTCGACGTGGGCCCGGACTGGCGCCTGAGCGGCCCGCGGGACGTGGCCGAGATGCCGGTGGGCGTACCCGACGGGATGCGCGTGGACGTGGAGGGGCGGCTGTGGGTGGCCGGCGGCGACGGCGTCTACGTCTGGGCGCCGGACGGCACGGCCCTGGGCCACATGCCCGTGCCCGAGATGGTGACCAACCTGGAGTTCGGCGGCGCCGACCTGTCCGATCTCTGGATCACCGCCACCACGTCGCTCTATCGCATCTCGACCGCGACCCAGTGCGGCCGGGCGTAGAGCGGGATGCCGTAGGGCGCCCTTCGCTCAGTCCCAATGCCTCCGTGGGAACACCGTCCCGCCCCAGGGGCCGCGCTGCCCTCGTTTCCAAGCGGGCGCCCTTGTCCTCAGCCCCATCCGGCTTCAGATCGCCGGTCAGCCCAGCGCTGCCTCGCTCTCAGGGTCGAAGAGGTGGACCCGCTCTGGCGCGATGGCCACGTGGATCCGGTCGCCCGTCCGCACCCGCGTGGCCCCATCGGCCACCAGCAGGATCTCGGGCTCATCGTCGGACGAGACATAGGTGACCGACCCGGTGGGTTCGACCGCGCCGACGGTGAGGGCAAAGGCCCCCGGGGTGTCGGCCCCCACGATGTCCAGATGTTCCGGCCTGATCCCCGCGATCACCCGCCGCCCGCCTTCAACGCGGCCCGCCACCGCCACCTCCGCACCGCCCGCCGCGTCGAGGCGCACCGCCCCGCCCCCCTCCACCACCGTCGCGGGGACGAAGTTCATCGCCGGCGACCCGATGAACCCGGCAACGAAGCGGTTCACCGGCCGGGCATAGAGGTCCAGGGGCGGCCCCTGCTGCTCGATCACGCCCGCACGTAGGACCACCACGTGGTCGGCCATGGTCATCGCCTCGATCTGGTCGTGGGTGACGTAGACCGAGGTGGCGCCCAGGCGGTCGTGGATCGCGCGGATCTCCTTGCGCATCCGAACCCGCAGCGAGGCGTCGAGATTCGACAGAGGCTCGTCGAAGAGGAACGCCTTGGGCTCACGGATGATCGCACGGCCCATGGCGACCCTCTGCCTCTGCCCGCCCGACAACTCGGCCGGGCGCCGGTCCAAGAGCGCGCCCAGGCCGATCACCGCCGCCACCTCCTCGGCGGCGCGGGCACGCTCGGCCTTGGACACGCCGCGCAGGCGCAGGGCGTAGGTCAGGTTGTCGCGCACGCTGAGATGCGGGTAGAGCGCGTAGGACTGGAACACCATGGCCAGGTCGCGCTTGCGCGGCGGGACCTTATTCATCACCTCGCCCGCGATCTTGAGCGTGCCGCCGCTGATGCTCTCCAGCCCCGCGATCGAGCGCAGGAGCGTGGACTTGCCGCAGCCCGACGGCCCCACCAGCGCCACGAACTGCCCCTTGGGGATGGTGACGTCGATCCCTTTGAGCGCGTGAAAGCTGCCGTAGTGCTTGTTCACGTCGATCAGCTCGATCTGCGGTGTCATTTCAGCGCCCCCGAGGTCAGTCCGCTGACGATCTGCCGTTGCAGGATGACGAAGACGGCGAGGATCGGCGTCACATAGGTCGCGGCAAAGGCCATGATGGAGTTCCAGTTGACCACGTTCGGCTCCATGAAGTTGGTCATGCCGATGGAGGCCGGTTGCAGGCGGTTGTCGGCGATCAGCGAGGCGGAATAGACGTACTCGCCGAACCCCTGCATGAAGATCAGGAGTGCCCCCACCAGGATGCCGTTGCGCGCCAGCGGCAGCGCGATCATGAAGAACGCGCCCGCACGGCTGTTGCCGTCGACCAGCGCCGCCTCCTCCAGCTCGCGCGGGACGGTCAGGAACGCCGCCCGGCACAGGATGATGAAGAACGGCATGGTCTTGGCCGAGATGGCGAGGATCGCGGCCAGGCGCGGGTAGTCGAGGAGCCCCACGGAGGAGAAGCCGACGAAGATCGGCGTCACCATCAGCGACGGCGGCAGGACCTGCAGCATCAGCACCGTGAACAGCACCGCGTCGATCCAGAGCGAGCGATAGCGCGCCAGCACGTAGGCCGCGCCGGCACCGATCCCGGCCGTGACCAGGGTGACGCCGGTCGCGATGACCAGGCTGTTCCACAGATAGCGCGGCATGTTCGCCTCGGCCCAGATGCCGGTATAGACGTCCCACTGCGGCGCGCCGGGCAGGAACTCGGGCGGGACGGCAAAGATCGACGAGCCGGTCTTCAGCGACGTGACGTACATCCAGTAGAGCGGGAACAGATAGATGGCCGCCAGCGCCAGCGCGATGGCCAGGAACAGACGGTCCTGCCAGACCGGGGTCACAGCCGCGTCTCCGCCCGGGTGGAGCGGACGTAGATCAGCGCCACCGCCAGCACCACGACGATCATCAGGACCGAGATCACCGCGCCGCGGCCGAAGTCGAACTCGCGGAAGCTGAGCTGCCAGGACCAGTACTGCGCCACGGTGGACGAGCCCGCCGGGCCGCCCGAGGTGATCGCGGCAAAGAGGTCGAACTGTTGCAGGGTAAAGATGATGCCGAGGGCCAGCACGGCGCCGATGGTGGCGCGCATCATCGGCAGGGTGATGGTCCAGAACCTCTGCCAGACATTGGCGCCGTCGAGCTCGGCCGCCTCGTAGAGGTCGTCCGGGATCGCCGCCAGTCCCACCGACAGCAGGATCATGTTGAACGGCATCCCGTACCAGATGTTGGCCAGGATCACCGAGAACAGCGAGTAATCCACGTCCGAGCGCCAGAAGATCGGGTCGTCGATGATCCCCAGCGCCTCCAGCACGTAGTTGATGACGCCGAAGTCCCCCGACAACAGCCAGTTCCACAGGACCCCGACGACGAGGCCCGGCATCACCCAGCCTGCCAGGAACAGCCCGCGGATCCACGCCGCCCCCGGAAACTGCCGGTCGAAGAACAGCGCGACGGCGAAGCCCAGGGTGAACTGGAGTGCCACCGAGGCCAGCGTGAAGACAATGGTATTGACGAGGACCGTGCGGGCCAGCGGGTCGGTGAAGATGGCGGTGTAGTTCTCCCACCCGGCGGAGGGGTGGAACAGCGTGCCGAGGCTGAAGATGTCGACATGCTGAAAGCTGATCACGACGTTGTAGATCAGGGGCAGCCCCGCGAAGAGCAACAGATAGGTCAGCGCGACGATCACCAGCAGGGTGTCGAAGCCGACACCGTCGCGCAGGGTGTTCAGGACGCGCCTCATGCCGCCCCGGGCGCGGCAAGGCGTTTCGAAACGCCTTGCCCACGCGGTTTGCAAACCGCGTCCAAGCCGCTTGCAAGCGGCTTGCCCCCTCCGGGGGCAAGGGCCTTCGAAGGCCCTTGCCGGCGCGTCGCGGTCAGTTCAGCACCCGGTCGATCTGGGACTGGGCATCGTCCAGCGCTTCCTGGCTGGACTTCTGCCCGGTCAGGGCTGCCTGCACCGCGTCCTGGATCGCCTTGGAGATGCGCGGCCATTCGGGGTGCGGGCCGCGGTTGCGGGCGTATTGCAACTGCTCGGTGAACACCGGGGCGGCGGCGTCGATCTTGTCGTTGCCGGTGGGCGCCAGGGCGATGTCCTTGCGCGAGGGCATCCGCGTGAACTCGGGCCAGACCCGCTCGGCCTGGCTGTCGGCGTACTCCAGGAACTGGAATGCCGCGTCCGGATGCTCGGTGTTGGCGAAGATGGCGAGGTTGAAATCGCCCAGCGCCGAGGCCCGCGGCCCGTCCGGTCCACGCGTCGGCAACAGCGTCACGCCCCAGTCGAACTGCGCGTCCTGCGCCATGCGGCCCAGCTCCCACGGGCCCGAGATGACCATCGCCGCGTTGCCGCCGTTGAAGGTGCCGGTCGAATCCCACTGGCCTCGGGTCAGCGTGTCGGGCGAAGTCAGCCCCTCGTCGAAGAACGTCTTCCACAAATCCAGCGCGTCGGACGCGCCCTCGCCGTTCACCTGCTCGAAGCTGCCGCCGGTCATCTGCAGCCACGGCAGGAACTGGAACGTCCCCTCCTCGCTGGCCTTGGCCGAGAACGCGATGCCGTAGACGTCGTTGTCGGCGTCGGTCAAGGTGCGGGCGGCCTCCAACAGCGCGTCCCAGGTCTGCGGCGGGCTGTCGGGGTCGAGGCCCGCCGCGCGGAACATGTCCTTGTTGTAGTAGAGCGCGATGGTGTTCGACGCCCGCGGGATGCCGAAGACGCCGCCGTCCCAGCTGAGCGACGAGCGCGGCCCGTCGAAGTAGTTGTCCATGTCGATCTGGTCGGACGCCTCGACATAGGGCGTCAGGTCCAGAAACGCGCCGCGCGCGGCAAAGGCGGCGTGGTCGGGGTTGTCGATGGCGATGATGTCGGGGTTCGCCCGCGTGGCGAAGGCGCGCAGCGTCTCGGCCACCAGATCGTCGAAGCGCACTTCGCGCACGTCGATGGTGATGCCGTTGTCCATCTCGCTGAACTCGCGGGCGAAGACGCCTTCGGGCGCGGTCGAGCTTTCGGTCCACATGGTCAGCGTGATGTCCTGCGCCAGGGCGGCGGGTGCGATGACCCCCGCCGCGATCAACCCTGTCAGAAATCGTTTCATGGTCTGGTGACTCCCTGTCGTCTCTTGCTTGCTTCAGTCGTCGGCGAGCGCCGGGAAGACGCCCGAGAAGTCCGCCGCCGCGCCGTCCCGCACGAAAACCGGGCAGGCGCCGAACGGGCAATCCACCGTCGCGGTCGTGCCGCCGGCATGGCGCGCGCCGGTCCAGACGTGGCGCCAGTCGGCCCCGCGGGGCAGCGCCACCTCCATCCGGTCCACCCCCCGCGCCGTCACCGGCGCCACCAGCAGGTCGGGTCCCAGCATGTAGGCACCGCCCTCGCCATGCAACTCCGTCGCGTCGGCGAAGTGGTAGATCAGCGGCGCCATCACCGGGTCGCCGGTCTCGGCATAGTGCGCGAAGGTGCGTTCGAGATAGGGCCTGAGCCCCTCGCGCACCTGCAACAGCGCCACCAGCACCGCCTCGACCTCGGCCCCGTAGGACCAGATCTCGTTCGGCCCGCCGGTGTCGGTGAAGATGTTGAACGTGTCCTGGCCATAGCTGACCGGCTCGCCCGGCCCCGGCACCGGCACGCCGTCGGGCACGCGGAACCCGTGCAGGCGGCAGATGGGCGAGAACACGCCGAACTCGAACCAGCGGATGAGCAGTTCGCGAAAATCGTCCGAGCCGCCGTGCCCGTCGTAGAACCCGCCGATGTCGGTGGTCCACCAGCCCAGCCCGCTCATCCCGGCGTGCAGCCCGGCGGGGATCTGCGCGCGGAACCAGTCCCAGTCCGACCAGACGTCGCCAGACCACAGGATGACCCCGTGCCGCTGCGACCCGGCCCAGGCCGACCGGCACAGGAGCACGCCGTCGCGCCCTGCCGCGCGCAGCCCCTCGCGATAACGGCCCTCGTGCAGGAAGGGATAGGCGCACAGCATCTCGGCGCCGTTGCCCAGCGCGGTGCGCACATGCTCGGGGTGGGCGGGACGCATCTCGGGCTCGCACGCGTCGAGCCAGAAATGGTCGATGCCGTTGGCGACGTAGTTGGCGGCGACGATCTCCCAATGGGCGTCGCGGGCGCCCGGGTGGAAGGCGTCGTAGTAGGTGAAGAAGCCGGGGCCGAAGGGGTCCTTGTCGGGGAACGGGATCACCACCGGCACGCCCCGCTCGGTGGTCAGGATGTGGCCCGCGTCGACCATCATCGCATAGTGCTCGGACGAGGCCGAGACGGTGGGCCAGACCGACACCATGGTCTCGACCCCCATGGCGCGCAGCTCGTCCACCATGGCGCGGGGGTCTGGCCATTCGGTGGGGTCGAACTTCCACTCGCCCTGCCGGGTCCAGTGGAAGAAATCGACGACGATGCAGGACAGGGGCAGGCCGCGGTCGCGGTACTCGCGCGCCACCGCCATCAGCTCGTCCTGGGTGCGGTAGCGCAGCTTGCATTGCCAGAAGCCCAGCGCCCAGTCGGGGATCTGGGGGGAGCGGCCGGTGGCGGCGACATACGTGCGCAGGATCTCGGCAGGCGTGTCGCCCGCGCAGATCCAGTAGTCGAGGCCGGGGCACGCATCGGCCGTCCAACGGGTGAGGTTCTGGGCGAACTCGGCCCGCCCCACGGCGGGGTTGTTCCACAGCATCCCGTAGCCGCGGGAGGATACGACGAAGGGCACGACCGCATGAGCGTTCTGCTGCACCAGCGTCGTGGACACGCCCTTGAGGTCCATCTGCCCGTGCTGCGGCTGTCCGAGGCCGTAGAGGTGTTCGTCGTCGTAGGCGCGGAACGTCGCCTCCAGCTTCCACGAGCCCGACGCCAGCGCCTTGAAGTTGCGGGTCCTGGGCCCGGCGAAGTGGCCCCGCGCCTCGGCCAGCAGCTCGGCCCCGGTGTCGGCGCGGACATGGCGCAGGACCAACTCGCGCTTCACGTCGGCGCCGTAGCGGGCGACGATGCGCGCCTCGGTCCTGAGGCGCCCGACGGTCAGGCTGGCGCCGGTGTCTCCGATCTCGACCCGGCCGTCCGCCGACGCGGGATCGAGGAGCGCCGACACATGGGGCTCCACCACCTTGAGACCGGGCCGCGCGCGCACGCGGATCGCGTCGGAGCCCCAGGGCTCGATCCGCAGCGTCTCGCCGCCGAAGCGGATGACCAGTGCGCCGTTCTCTTCGCTGAACGCCCCCATCAGCCGATCGCCAGGTAGGCGCCGTCGAGGATGACGGCGGTTCCGGACATGTAGTCGGCCTCGTCCGAGGCGACGAAGGCGGCGAGCGACGCGACCTCGCGCGGGTCGGCGCCGCGGCCCGCGGGGATGCCGTCCAGCACCTCGTCCATCACGTCCTGCGGGATCGCCTCGACCGCGCGGGTCAGGATCAGGCCCGGCGCCAGCGCCACGGCGCGGATGTCGGGGGCATGGTCCACCGCCAGGCTGCGGGTCATCGCCAGAACCGCCCCCTTGGTCGCCTGGTAGGCCGAAAAGCCCTTTTCGCCCACAAAGCTCTGTACGCTGGCCGTGTTCACGATCACTCCCTTGCCGCCCTGGGCGCGCATCTGCTCGACCGCCGCCTTGGCGCCCATCCAGTAGCCGCGGATGCCGACGCCGGTGATGGCGTCGAACTCGTCCAGCGTCTGGTCGTGGATCGGCTTGAAGACCGCGGAAAAGGCGTTGTTGTGCCAGATGTCGATCCGGCCGAAGCGCTCGACCGTGGCCGCCGCCAGCGCCCGCACCTGATCGGGGTCGGCCATGTCGGTCTGCCGGAACGCGCCGCCGATGGCGTCGGCCACGTCCTGCCCCGCGGGGTTTACGTCGGCGACCATGACCTGTGCGCCCTCTTCGGCAAAGCGCTCGGCGCAGGTGCGGCCGATCCCCTCGGCCCCGCCGGTGATGACGTAGACGCGGCCGTCATGGCGGCCGGGCACGGGGAAGTAGCGGGCGCTCACGCCCCGCCCCCGGGCAGGATCACATGCTCCTCGCACACCAGGAACGTCACGCTGTCGGCAAAGTTGGCGGTGTCGTCGCCGGCGATGCGCCCCGCCTCGGAGCCCAGCCCGGCGGTCATCGCAGAGCGGTCGTCGAACCAGATCTCGGCCGACCCGTCGTAGGGCGCGGCGTCCATGTCGCCCGGATCGCCCGCGACGTTGATGCGGTAGCCGCGCATCCCCGGGATGGCGGCGGCCAACGGCGCGTGGGTATGCAGCCAGTAGGCGCCGAAGTCGGCGTCGGACATGCCCCCGCGTTTTCGCACCAGCGCCACAAGCTTGATCATCGGGCGGTCTCCCCCATGGCCACATCAGAGCCCGATTCCGCAGAACCGGTCAATACAAACGTTTGGATTTTCGTGCGACCTCGACTAGCATGGCCCCATGGGGCACACAGACCGCGACATGCAGAAACGCATCGGGCTGAAGGATCTGGCGCGCGAGTTGGGGATGGACGTCTCCACCGTGTCGCGCGCGCTGCGGCAGGACCCGCGGGTGCGGGCCGAAACGCGGCAGAGCGTGCGCGCCCTGGCCGACCGCCTGGGCTATCGACCGAACGCGGCGGCGCGGGCGCTCAAGGGGGGGATGACCGACCGCGTGGCGGTCCTGCTGTCGCCGCCACAGCAACGGTTCGCCAGCCCGATCTTTCTGGAGTTGCTGGCCACTCTCGACCAGCGGCTGCGCGCGACGGGCAAGACGCTGGCGGTCTTTGCCGCGCAATCCAGGGACGAGGAGGCGGGTATCGTGCAGATGATCGTGGAGGACGGGCTGGCCGACGGCATCGTGCTGGGCCGGACGCGGGCGCAGGATCCGCGGGTGGCCTACCTGCTGAAGATCGGGACGCCCTTCGTCAGCTTCGGCCGCACCGACTGGCCCGACCGGCACCCCTGGGTCGAGATCGACTATGCCGCGGCCGGGGCGCTGGCCGTCGCCGCGCTGGCCGAGGCGGGCCCTAAGCGGCTGGCCATCCTGTCGGCGCCCGAGGGCCTGAACTTTGCCGACAACTATCTGGCTGGGGCGCTGGCCGAGGCAGAGACGCGCGGCCTGCCCGAGCCGCAGGTGGTGCGTTGCGAGATGACCGAGGAGGCGGGCGAGGCCGCGGCGCGCGCGATCTTCGACGCGGGGACCGACCGGCTGGCGGTGGCGTGCATCCAGGACTCGCTGGCCTTCGGCCTCTACCGGGCGGCGGCGGCGCGGGGGCTGACCGTGGGCGGCGACATCGCCGTCATCGGCGGCCAGAACTTCCCCGGGTCCGAGCATGCCGCGCCGCCGCTCTCGACCTTCTCGACCGAGGACTCGCGGGTGGCGGCGCTGCTCTCCGACGTCATGCTGGCGCGGCTGGACACCACGCCCGAGGACCCGCCCGAAACCCACGTCATCGCGCCGCAGCCGTTGCTTCGCGGCTCGCACCTGCTGCCATGAGCGTGCCGGTGTTCACCGCGGACGGCCCCCGCGCCGTCGCCCGCTGGCGGGGCGAGACCATCTGGCTGGAGCCGGTGGGCCGCAACGCCGTCCGCGTCCGCGCCACCCGCAATGCGGCCATGGATGAGGCTGCGATTTCCGGCCTTCTGGACCTGCCCGCTCCCGATGCCGCGCCCGAGATCGGCGAGAACGCCGCCATCGTCACCAACGGCGCGGTGCGCGCCGAGCTGCGCCTTGTCAAGCGTGGCATGGGGCCTGCGCTGGAGCTTCGGTTCTTGAACACCTCCACCGGCGCCGTGCTGATGGAAGAGGAGCCGCCGCATATCCTCTGGCCCGGCACCCGCGCGTATACGTCCGAGGGCGGAGACCTGTGGCGGATCGAGACCCGGTTCCGCGCCCACGACGGCGAGCGGTTCCACGGTCTGGGCCAGCACCAGCATGGGCGGTTCGACCAGAAGGGCTGTGTCGTGGACCTGCTCCAGGCCAATACCGAGGTGGTGGTGCCGTGGCTGCACTCCTCGCGCGGCTATGGCGTGATCTGGAACAGCCCCGGGACGGGCCGCGTGGAACTGGCCGCGAACCGCACGCTGTGGTCCCTGACCGCCGCGCCGCAGATCGACTATGTCGTGGTGGCGGGCGACGCGCCGCAGGCGATCCTGACCGATTACCTGCACCTGACGGGGCTGCCCCCTGCCCTGCCCGACTGGGCGCTTGGCTTCTGGCAGTGCAAGCTGCGCTACGAAACGCAAGACGAGGTGCTGGAGGTCGCGCGCGCTCACCGCGACCGCGGCCTGCCGATGGACGTCATGGTGGTGGACTTCTTCCACTGGAGCCGGATGGGCGAATGGCGCTTCGACGAGGCCGCCTTTCCCGACCCGGCTGCGATGGTGGCCGAGCTGCGCGAGATGGGGATCGAGACCATGGTGTCGGTCTGGCCCACGGTCAACGCCAACGCCGCGACCTACGACGAGATGGCGAACGCGGGCTATATCGTCGGCGCCCGGCACGCGCCGCTCGCGGGGTCGGTGTTCTACGACCGCGACCCGCCGGTGAAGAACGCGCTGCACTTCTACGACGCCACCCATCCCAGCGCGCGGGACTATCACTGGGGCCGCATCCGCGAGGGATACGTCCGGCACGGCATCCGCGCCTTCTGGCTCGACGCCAACGAGCCCGAGATGTACCCGATGCACCCCGAGGGCCTGCGCTATCACGCGGGCGACGGGCGGGCGGTGACGAACGCCTATCCCGCCCTGCACCAAAAGGGCTATGCCGAGGCGTTCGCGGCCGAGGGGATCGACGGGCTGATGCTGTCGCGGTCGGCATGGCTGGGCACCCAGAGGCATCCGGTGGTGGTGTGGTCGGGCGACGTCGCCTCGACCTTCCCCGACTTTGCCCGGCAGGTGAAGGCGGGGCTGAACATGGCCATGTCCGGCATCGTCTGGTGGACCACCGACATCGGCGGGTTCAAGGGCGGCGACATCGGCGAGCCGGACTTTCGCGAGCTGTTGGTGCGGTGGTTCCAGTGGGGGGCGTTCTGCCCGGTGTTCCGCCTGCACGGGTTCCGCCAGGACGCCGCGACCGACCCCAAACTGGGGCACGATTTCCTCTACGGAGGCGCGGCGAACGAGGTCTGGTCCTACGGACCGGAGGTCGAGGCGATCCTGGCCCGCTACCTGCACCTGCGCGAACGGCTGCGCCCCTACCTGCGCCGGACCATGGCTGCCGCGTCCGAGGGCGTGCCGCCGCTGCGCCCGCTGTTTCTGGACTTCCCCGACGACCCTGCGGCGTGGGACGTGGCCGACGCCCACCTCTTCGGCCCCGACCTGCTGGTGGCGCCGGTGCTGGAGGCGGGCGCGGCCGAACGGGCGGTGTATCTGCCGCGCGGCGCGACCTGGACCTGCGCCTGGACAGGGGAGACTTATACCGGCGGGCAAACGGTGACCGCCGACGCCCCCCTCGACCGCATTCCGCTGTTCCTCCGCGACGGCGCCACCCTGCCCATCGCCGAGGAGAGCTGACGGGCGCCGACGATGCTCCAAGAACAGGGCCGCGCCGTCCGGCCGGGGCGGGATCGCGCGGCGCGCTCCGGACACGCAAGCACCCACGCCGCGGCGGCTGAGCGACCATCGCCAAAAGCGCCGCCCCGGGGCGGCGGGACGGCGCTGCCCGGCGTATCCCCCGGGCGGGGCATCGGGGCTGAGTGAAGCACATCGGCCGAGACCACGGAGGGTGCAGGGGTCACGGCGACCGCTTTGCGGTGAGGGCAGCGCCGTCCAGCCGGGGCGGGATCGCGCGGCGCGCTCCGGACACGCAAGCATTCACGCCGCGGCGGCTGAGCCGCCTTCGCCAAAAGCGCCGCCCCGAGGGGGGCGGGACGGCACTGCCCGGCGTATCTGCCGGGCGCGGCATGGGGGCGGAGAGCCTTGCGCTGTCTCTACCGGCCGCAGGGGGGATGCGACGCCGCGCGGGGAACAGAGGGCAGCGCCGTCCCGCCGGGGCTGGGTCGCGCGGTGTAAGACGCCCTCACAAGCATTCACGCCGCGGCGGCCGCACTGTCCTCGCCAGAAGCGCCGCCCCGGGGGGGCGGGACGGCGCTGCCCGGCGTTGCCGCCGGGGCCGGGTCGCGCGGTGTAGGACGATGGACGGCAGATACGGCGCGGGCGTCAGGCCCCCACCTGCCGCCGCAGCGCGTCCTTGAGGGTGCGGGCCCCGGCCGCGGTCCACTCCCGCTCCTCGGCGCGGGCCGCCTCGAAGCTGCCGGGCCAGGGAAGCCAGTGTTCGTAGATCACGCTCATCGGGCGATGCCCCACCGCGGCCAGCACCCCGGCGATGTCCGTGCGCCCCTCGCCCAGGGGACAGCCGTGGATGGCGAATCCCGCGCCGTAGGGGTCGGGGCGGATCACGTAGTCCTTGAGGTGCAGGTTGATGGTGTGGGGGGCGAGGATCGCAACGGTCTCGTCCGGCCACTCCCCCGCGCAGATGGAGTTCGCCACGTCCAGACAGGCGCCGAGCGCGGGATCGTCCACCCGGTCCAGCAGATCGGCCATCCGCGTGGAGGGAAAGTCGAAGTGGTTCTCGATCGCGATCCGGCAATCGGCGGCACGCGCCTGGGGCAAGATCGCCGCCACGGACCGGGTGAGGTCGTCGAGCGGGGTGGCAGCGTCCTCGGCATCGAGGGCCACGCGCAGGATCCGGGCATCGAGACGCCGGGCGATCTCGAGATAGCGCAGCGCCAAATCCGCGTCGAAGGTCTGAATGCCCACCTCCAGCGCGACGCCAGCCTCTCGTGCGGCCGCCGACAGGCCGTCGAGGTCGGCCGCCTCCAGCCGGTGGAGCGGCATATTGTCGGCGTATTGCAAGACCTCGAAACCCAGATCCGCCGCCGTCGTCAGCACCTCCAGCGGCGTCATCGGATCGGACGGCACCCGATCCTTGTGCCCGATGGACCAGCGAAAGGCGTAGCTGCCCAGCCCCGGGGTCACAGCAGCGCCTTGATCAGGTCACGGGTGGTGCGGGCGCTGTCGCCGCTGTCGATCATCCCGCGGATCCGATCGGGCCCGATCTTGGCCAAGACCGCGCGCAGGTCCTCCATCGTCTCGAAGGTGTGGCCGACCGCTTCGGGCCCGTCGCCCGCGCGGGTGAAGACGTCGTAGGCGATCCAGCCGTCGTAGCCCAAGCTGTCCATGTAGTGGATCGTCTCCAGGGTGTCCCAGAGGTTGACCGAGGCCACGGGCATGTCCCAGTCGGCCTGGCGGTTGTTGTCGTTGAAGTGGACGTAGAACAGCCTCCCCGCGTCGAAGGCGACGGCCAGCTCGGCCGCCGGGCTCTCCTGCTCGATCAGCGCGTGGCCCAGGTCCATGGTGACGCCGAGGTTGTCCGCGCCGACCCGGTCGCAGAAATGCAGGGTGCGCCCCATGGAGGGCAGCACGATGCGGTTGCGCACCTCGTAGGCCTTGTATTCGATGCTGACCCGCACCTCCGGCCGGTGCGCCGCCGCCTCTTCGAACGCCGCGATGGCCCAGCGCCACTGAGCGGCGTGATCGACGTGAAACGCATGGTCGCTGCCGTCGATCAGCGGGCAGACCGAAATCATGTCGGCGCCGAAGTCGGCGGACAGATCCATTGCCCGCTTCATATAGTCGACGGCCTGACGGCGGACCCCGGCGTCGGGATTGGTGAACGATCCTGCGCGGAACAGGTCTTCGCCCTTGAGGTTCACGTTCACGGCCGAAACGGCCAGGCCGCTGTCCTTGAGCAGCCCGGCATGGTCCCCCTCGTGGCCCAGATCCTGGGGATAGACCGGCTCGACCCCGTCGGTGCGCGGGATGGTCGCGGCGATCTCTAGCCGTTCGGCAAAGCTGCGCGCGGGCTGGTAGGTGTGGAACCGGTCGGCGTATTTGCCCAGCGTCCCGAGCAGGATCGAGTTCTTGGTGGCCATGGACATGGTCCTCTTCAGTAATTGTAGAGCGCTTGTGGGATCGCCAGCACAAGCTGTGGAAAGAAGGTGATCAACGCCAACACGACCAGATGCACCGCCAGGAACGGCAGGATCGCACGGCAGATCTGGAGGATGGTGATGTTGGCGATGCCGCTGGCGATGTAGAGCGACAGGCCCACCGGCGGCGTGACCGTCCCGATCATCAGGTTCACGGTCATCATGACGCCAAAGAACACCGGATCGATGCCGAACGCCTGGGTCACCGGCAGCAGCACGGGGGTGAAGACGATGATCGCCGAGCCCCCGTCGAGGAAGCAGCCCGCGACCAGCAGCAGGAGGTTGATCACCAGGAGCAAAACCAGCGCGTTGGTGATGTGGTCGGAGAACCAGTTCGACAGCGCCAGGGGGATCTGCTCGATGGTCAGGACATAGCCCACGAGGTTCGCCACGCCGACGATGACCATGACCACCGCAGTGTTCAGCGCCGCCGATTTGAACAGCGCGGGCAGTTGCCCCAGGCTCAGCTCGCGGTAGATGAACAGTCCCGCGATCAGCGCGTAAATGGTGGCGACCACGGCCGCCTCGGTGGCGGTGAAGATCCCGCCGAGGATGCCGCCCACGATGATCAGCGGCATGACCAGCGCGCCGATGGCGGAAAAGAAGCTGCGGACCAGGCCCGACATCGAGAACGGCTCGGTCTCGACCTCCCAGTCGCCGCGGCTGGCCTTGACGTAGATCAGCACCATCAGGCCCACGGTCATCATCAGCCCCGGCACGATGCCGCCCATGAACAGCGCGCCGATGGAGACGCCCGAGATCACGCCGTAGAGCACCAGCGGGATCGACGGCGGGATCACCGGCCCGTTCACGCCCGAAGCGGCGACCACCGAGGCGGCGAAGGCCGGGTCGAAGCCGCGCCGCTTCATCATCGGGATCATGGTCGAGCCGATGGCGGTGGTGTCGGCCACCGCCGATCCCGAGATCCCGGCGAAGATCGTGGAGGCGATGACCGCCACATGACCCAGCCCGCCGCGGATCCACCCCACCAGGTAAGAGGAGAAGTTGACCAGGCGGCGCGAGATGCCGCCCCGCTCCATCAACGCGCCCGCGGCCATGAAGAACGGGATGGCCAGCATCGGAAAGCTGTCGAGGCCCGCGTAGATCCGTTGCAGGACAAGTTGCGACGACAACAGGTCGTTGGTCTGCAACACCACCAGGGCCGCGCCCATGAGGGCAAAGAGGATCGGCGTCCCGATGACGAGGAGCAGGAAGAAGACGCCGAAGAGGATGGAGAGCGAGATCATGGCTTGGGTCCGTCGTCGTCGAGGTCCGGCGCGGTCTCGGGGCCCATCCCGGGACCGACGCGCAGGTGCGGGGCGCCGGTGACGGCATCGCGGGCGCTGACGAGGAACGTCAGCAGCAGCCAGAAAAGAAGCAGCGCACAGGACGCCAGGATCAGGCCAAAGATCACGCCCATGGGGAACTGCAGCGCCGGCGTCCGTTGGTCCCACTCGCGCCCGAACGTGGCCCAGGCCCCGCGCAGCAGGTAGCTCGAACAGATCAGACCGACGAGACTGGCCAGCGCGTCGGCGACGTGGCGGCCGCGGTCCGGCAGGAGGTCCGTGAACACGGTCACGGTCAGGTGTTCTCTGCGACGCGCGAGCACCGCGGCCCCGACGAAGATCAGCGAGATGAACAGGAGCCGCGCCACCTCTTCGGACCAGATCAGCGAGGCGTCCAGCAGATAGCGCGACAGGACTTGCAGAAACACGACGGCGATCATCCCTGCGAGCAGCACGATGAGCAGCCAGCCGAGCGCGGCCAGCAGCAGGGCCTCGGCGCGCATCAGCGCGCCGAGACCGGTTCTGTCGTCCTGGTGGGACACGTCAGTTCGCGGTCCGCGCCGCGTCGATCATGTCGAGCAGTTCCTGCGCGGCGTCGCCGAACTCTTCGATGGCGCTGTCGCGCAGCGGCGCCACCGCGGCGGCCAGCGCCTCGCGGTCCGGCCGCGTCACCTGCATCCCGCGCGATTCCAGCTCGGCCAGGAGATTGGCGTCGTCCTCGGCCACCTTGGCGCGCTGCACTTCCGCGCTGTCCAACACCGCCTGGCGCACGATCTCTTGATGCTCGGGCGACAGGTCGGCCCAGAGATCGCCGGCATAGAGCACCATATGCGTCAGGTGCAGGTGGCCGGTCAGCGCCAGGTGGTCGTTCACCTCGTAGAAGGCGGCGTTGTAGATGTTCGACAGCGGGTTCTCCTGACCGTCGACCACCCCCTGCTCCATTGCGGTATAGAGCTCGTTGAACGCCATCGGCGTGGCGTTCGCGCCCATCATCTCCAGCGTGCGCAGGTGGTAGGTGGCGCGCGGCGTGCGGATCTTGAGCCCGGCGATGTCGTCGGGGCCCTCGACGGCGCGCTGCGAGTTCGTCAGGTGTCGCATCCCGGCCTCGTAGAAGCCCAAGAGCTCGACGCCCTGGGGTTCGACCAGGTCGGCCACCTTTTCGCCCAGCGGCCCCTCGAAGGCGCGGAAGGCATGTTCGCGATCCTCGAAGAGATAGCCGATCTCCAGCGTGCCCAGCACCGGCTCCCACGACCCGAAGAAGCCGGTGGTCACCCAGGTGACCTCCAATGTGCCCGAGCGCAGTTGCTCGACCATCTCGCGCTGGTTGCCCAGTTGCGCATCGGTGAAGACGCGCACGTCGATCTCGCCGTTCGAGCGCTCTTCGACCAGGCGCTCGAACTCGCGGGCGCCGACGTTTTCGGGGTGGTCGCCGGACACGACGGTCCCGACCTTGATCGTGACGTCCTGGGCCATCGCCGGCGCCGCCAGCGCGGTCGCAGCCACGAGGGCGAGGGTGAGGTCGAAATGCTTCATGTGGTGTCCTCCCTTGGTGAAGCCTTGATCGGCATGACGTTTGCATGCCGCCGGACGAGATCGAGCAGCTCGTCGGTCGTCCGGTTCCAGTGGGTGTGATAGAGGTCGTTCAGGCGCGCGGTGTCCCGCGCCACGATGGCGTCATACATCTCGCGGTGCTCTTCGGCCGAACGTGTCGGCAGCGGCCGCAGGTGCAGCGAGAAATACCGCGCCCGGTCGGTCAGCGACCGGTGCCCGTGGTAGAGGTCGGCTAGGCGCTTGTTGCCGCAGTTGTCGACGATCTCGCGGTGGAAGCGGGTGTCGGCCTTGACCCAGGCGTCCCGGTCCTCGCGGCGGAGCGCGGCGTCCATGTCGTCGACCGCGCGGGCCACCCCGCTCAGATCGCGGTCGGCGCGGTTCGACAGGAGCCGCGCCGCCTCCAGCTCCAACGCCTTGGCGACCTGGTGGATCTCGCGCACATCGTCCACCCGCAGGGGCAGGACGCGCGTGCCGCGGCGCGGCTTGACCTCGACCAGTCCCTCGGCTGCGAGCCTTTGGATGGCCTCGCGCACCGGGGTCCGGGACAGGTTCATCCGCTCGGCGATCTCGCGGTCGGACCACAGCGTGTCGCCCGGAATCCGGCCGGTCAGGATCTCGTCGCGCAGGGCGATATAGGCGGTTTCGGTCAGGCTCATCGGCGGTTGGCCCCCTCCCCCGGTCGTGCGAATCTGCTTGCACACCATCTGGCATGCCAGTTGAAGTGTCAACTGCCGCCCCATAAGAATGCCGGGATCACAGCCCCTTCCGAGGCGAAGGGGCATGAGGAGTGTCGTGGGCACAGGGCTATCGGCAGCGTGCGCCGATCACCGGCGCCTGGGCGGTCAGCCGCGCTGCTGGGCCGACGGGCCCCAGGGTTACGGGATGGCAGGTGTGAGAGAGGCGCAGGACACCCCGATGCCCCCCCTTTCTCGGGTCTGGGCATCGCACGCACGGCAAACCCAGCGCACCGTGGGTCCGGTCGGGATGACGGAACCCTCCGCGCGTCTCACACCGCGCGGTGCGGGACGGTCGGTGCCGTCCCCTCCCTTGCCGCCAGGATCAGGCGGCGGCGTATCTGGCGCGCGGCACCGGCCCTTCGGTGAAGAAGGCCGCCTGGCCCCGCGACTGCGTCAGACGCGCGATATGCACCTCGAACGCCTGACCCGTGGTCAGCCGCACGGTGGCGGACCGGCCCTCGGTCAGAACCCCGGCCAGAGCGGGCGGGATGTCGAACACCCCGCCCCCGGCACGGGTGGCGTTTCGGATGCTGACGCAGACCGTGATCCTCGTGGCGTCGGACTCGACCCCATCGCACGCGATCACACAATCGAACGTCAGTTGTTCCATCGGCTTTCCCTTTCCCGTATCGTTCGATCCTTTCGTCGCGGTCCCGATCCTATCAATCCATTCGATCCGCGGGCTGACAAGTATCAGTTGTCATCGCGACGGGCGCACAGCCTCAACTGGTTCTACATTGGGCGAGAAAAGGGCCCTCCCTCAGGAGGGCCCCAGGTTCGCCGGCCAGGCTCGTTCGTTGATACCGCCCGGTTTGTTGCCTGCGGCCCGGCCGTCGTCAGGGGCGAGCGCACCCGCCCCATGTCCGGTCAGCTACACCCGCTGGTTCCGCCGCAGGTGTTGCACTTCATGCAGGTGCCGTTCCGCACCAGGGTGTAGTTGCCGCATTCGCCGCAGGGGTCGCCCTCGTAGCCCTGCATCCGCGCCTTGGCGGCGGGGTCGAGGTTGGCGGCGGCGGCGGCGACCGTGGCCACCTCGGGCGCCACGGCCTGGAGCGCGCTGACCGGATCGCCGGCGCCGTTCAGCGCCACCGCCTCGGCCATGCCGCCCTGGAACACCACCAGCTCCTGCGGCACCCGGTTGCGGAGATAGCCGGTCGAGGCCACCTGCCGCAGCACCTCCAAGGGCGAGGAGCCGACGCTGTCGGGCACTTCGGAGAAGTTGCGCTTGCCCTCTTCCTCGCCGCGGCCGAGTTCGTCGAAGGACTGCCCCCCCGGCTTCACATGGGCCAGGTCGGTGCGGTCGAGATAGCTGACCGCCAACTCGCGGAAGATGTAGTCTAGGATCGAGGTGGCATTCTTGATCGTCTCGTTGCCCTGGACCTGCCCCGCCGGCTCGAACCGGGTGAAGGTGAAGGCGTCGACGAACTCTTCCAGCGGCACGCCGTATTGCAGGCCGACCGAGATCGCGATGGCGAAGTTGTTCATCATCGCCCGGAACCCGGCCCCTTCCTTGTGCATGTCGATGAAGATTTCGCCAAGGCATCCATCGGCATACTCGCCGGTCCTCAAGTAGACCTTGTGCCCGCCCACGATGGCCTTCTGGGTGTAGCCGCGGCGCCGCTCGGGCATCTTGGCACGGCCCTTGGCCACCTCCTTGATGATGATCTTCTCCACGATCTTCTCGGCCAGGACCTGGGCCTTCTCCGTCGCCGCGCCGGTTTCCAGCGTCTCGGCGGCGTCGTCGTCGTCCTCGACCAGTGCGGCGGCCAGCGGCTGGCTGAGCTTGGAGCCGTCGCGGTAGAGCGCGTTGGCCTTCACCCCCAAGGACCAGGACAGCTCGTAGGCGCGCTTGCAGTCCTCGACGGTCGCGTCGTTGGCCATATTGATCGTCTTGGAGATCGCGCCCGAGATGAACGACTGCGCCGCGGCCATCATGTGGATGTGGCTGTCGACCGAGAGGAACCGGCGCCCCTTCTTGCCGCACGGATTGGCGCAGTCGAAGATCGGGTAGTGCGCGGCGTCCAGGTGCGGCGCGCCTTCCAGCGTCATGGTTCCGCAGACATGGTCGTTGGCCGCCTCGATCTGCGCGCGGGTGAAGCCCAGGTGCCGCAGGAGGTCGAAGGTCGGGTCGGCCAACTTGTCCTCGGGAATGCCCAGCGTCTCGCGGCAGAACGCCTCGCCCAGGGTCCACTGGTTAAAGACGAAGCGGATGTCGAACGCCTGGGGCAGCGCCGTCTCGACCTTGTCGATCTCGGTCTGACCAAAGCCATGGCCGATCAACGCGGTGTGATTGATCCCCGGCGCGTTGCCGAGCGAGCCGTGGCCCACCGCATAGCTCTCGATCTCGGCGATCTGCGCGGGGGTATAGCCCAGCGCCCTGAGCGCCGCGGGGACGCTGCGGTTGATGATCTTGAAATACCCGCCGCCGGCCAGCTTTTTGAACTTCACCAGGGCGAAGTCGGGCTCGATCCCGGTGGTGTCGCAGTCCATGACCAGGCCGATCGTGCCGGTGGGCGCGATGACCGAGACCTGCGCGTTGCGATAGCCGTGGGCCTCGCCCAGCGCCAGCGCCTCGTCCCAGGCGGCGGTCGCCAGCTCCGGCAGGGTCGGGTCGGGACAGCCCGCGTGGTCCAGCGCCACAGGCTTGACCGCCAGGTCCTCGTAGCCGTCCGTCCGCCCATGCGCCGCAGTGCGGTGGTTGCGGATCACGCGCAGCATGTGCCCGGCGTTGCGTTCATGGCCGGGGAAGGCGCCCAGTTCGCCCGCGATCTCGGCCGAGGTGGCGTAGGCGACACCGGTGAGGATCGCGGTCAGCGCACCGCAGAGCGCCCTGCCCTCGCGGCTGTCGTAGCCGTGGCCCATGGTCATCAGCAGGCCGCCGATGTTGGCATAGCCCAGGCCGAGGGTGCGGAAGTCGTAGGACAGCCGCGCAATCTCTTTGGACGGGAACTGCGCCATCATCACGCTGATTTCCAGCGTCAGCGTCCAGAGGCGCGTGGCGTGCATGTAAGCGTCCGCGTCGAACCGGCCGCCCTTGTAGAAGGTCAACAGGTTCAGCGAGGCGAGGTTGCACGCCGTGTCGTCGAGGAACATGTACTCCGAGCACGGGTTCGAGCCGCGGATCGGCCCGTCCTCGGGGCAGGTGTGCCAGGCATTGACGGTGTCGTGGTATTGGATGCCCGGGTCGGCGCAGGCCCAGGCGGCGTGGCCCACCTGCTCCCACAGATCGCGGGCCTTGATGGTCTTGGCGACCTTGCCGTCGGTGCGGCGGATCAGTTCCCAATCCGCATCGTCCTTGACCGCCTGGAGGAAGGCATCGGTGACGCGGATCGAGTTGTTCGAGTTCTGGCCCGAGACCGAGCTGTAGGCCTCAGAGTCCCAGTCGGTGTCGTAGGTCGGGAACTCGATGGAAGTATAGCCCTGCCGGGCGTAGTCGAGCACGCGCTTGATGTAGGTCTCGGGGATCAGCGCCTTCTTGGCGTCGCGAAGGGCGGCGCGCAGACCCTCATTGACCTTGGGGTCCGTCGCGCCGTCTTCACTGCCATCCCACTGCCCGATGGCGCGGAAGATCGCATTGAGCTTGGCCTCGTGCATCTTGCTGCCAGCGACCAGGCTTGCGACCTTCTGCTCTTCTTTCACCTTCCAGTTCACGAATTCTTCGATGTCGGGGTGATCGGCGTCGCAGATCACCATCTTGGCCGCACGGCGCGTGGTGCCGCCCGACTTGATCGCGCCGGCCGCGCGGTCGCCGATCTTGAGGAACCCCATCAGGCCCGACGAGCGCCCGCCGCCCGAGAGCGACTCGCCTTCGGCACGGAGCGAGGAAAAGTTGGTGCCGGTGCCCGAGCCGTACTTGAACAGCCGCGCCTCGCGGACCCAGAGGTCCATGATCCCGCCCTCGTTCACCAGGTCGTCGGCGACGGACTGGATAAAGCAGGCGTGCGGCTGCGGGTGCTCGTAGGCGGACTTGGACTTGGTCAGCTTGCCGGTCTTGTGATCGACGTAGAAGTGGCCCTGCGCCGGTCCGTCGATGCCGTAGGCCCAGTGGAGGCCCGTGTTGAACCACTGCGGGCTGTTCGGCGCGGCCATCTGGGTGGCCAGCATGAACCGCATCTCGTCATAATAGGCGCGGGCATCCTCCTCGGTCGAGAAGTAGCCGCCCTTCCAGCCCCAATAGGCCCAGGCGCCGGCCAGCCGGTCGAAGACCTGCCGCGCCGAGGTCTCGCCTTCCATCTCGGCGCCCTCGTCGGGGACCGAGCGCCACAGGAACTCGGGCACGCCCTTTTCCTTCACCCGGCGCAGCTTGGACGGCACACCGGCCTTGCGAAAATACTTCTGCGCGATGACGTCGCTGGCAACCTGGCTCCACCCCTGGGGGACTTCGACCGCGTCGTTGCGAAACACCACGGTGCCGTCGGGGTTGCGGATCTCGGACACCGTCGTGATGAAGGGGATCTGTGCATAGGCGTCCCGGCCTGCCTGGGTGAACTTGCGGTCGATCTTCATACTGTGCCCCACGTCTGGTTTCTGCGGTCGCTCTTCTGGCGGCGACGCCGATGCTGCCTCGCGCCGGCACGGGACGGGCAGACAGGGGCACGGCGCACACGGGCGGACCGACCGCTCTGTCGCAGTCCGCGCGCGCCGATCGCGTCGGCGCGGTGTTCGTGGCGTCTGTGGTCTCCCTGTCGGCCTATCCACTATATCTAGTGGTGTCCCGGCCGGCCCATACAATCTGCCGTCATGGGAGGCATCGGGTCAACGACTTTATCTGCCTCCGGATGCGAAAAATGGCGTTGATTTCGGCGCTGGGCGGGGGGCGGCCAGGGGCGTGGCGATTCCTCCACCGCCTTGTCCCCAGCGGCCAGGCGGAAAAGCCGTTGGGCCGGCGCGGATTAGGCGCCGTTGCGGATAACTCGTCTCAACATCCTGTGCGCGGCGGTGGACAACCGGGCGAGTCCCGGCCTGCTGCCACATCCTGCGCGCGATGATGTAGAGGCGCCACAGCGCAGCAAATCCCGGCCCGGGAGCGGGGCGGATCCGGCGCCGCGAGGGGCTCAGCGGCGGACGGCGCGCCAGAGCGCGACGAGCAGCACGAGGTTCGCCGCCGCCAGCACCGCGACCGCGCCGAGCGTCGCCGCCGCCCCGGCCAGCGCGATGCCCCATGCGCCCAGGATCGGCGCCGACGCTTGGGCGATCAGCCCCGGCCGCGCCAGCCGCCCCATCAGCGCGGGATAGCGGTCGGGCCCGAACAGCGCCAAGGGCAGCGCCCCCCGCGCGATGGAGAACAGCCCGTTGCCGCCGCCGAAGAGGATCAGCGCCGCCCCCGCCAGCCCCAGGTCCAGCGCCAGCAGGATCGCGCCTCCGGCGATGGCGACGGTCGAGGCGGTCAGCGTCCAGATCGGGTGGTGCCGCCCCCGCCCCGCCATCTCCAGCACCCGCGCGCCCACCTGCGCCGGGCCGATCAGCGCACCCAGCGCCACCGCCTCGCCCAGGCTCATTCCCTGCGCCTGGAGAAACGCAAAGAGCCAGGTCGACATGGTCACCACCATCAGGCCGTGCAGGACCACCATCGCGGCGAGGAGGGTAAAGAGGCCGGCCTCCGGGCCGACGAGCGCCGTGGCGGCGCCCGGCGTCTCGGGCACGGCGGCGGGCCGGGCCGGGGCCCGCGGCACGGCCACCAACACGAGCGGCACCAACACCGCGACATTCACGACCGCATAGGCCGCCGCGACCCCGCGCCAGCCCCACGCCTCCAGCATCGCCGCCGACAGGGGCCAGCAGACGGTGCTGGCGAACCCGCCCCACAGCGTGAGATGCGTGATCGGTCCCCGCGCCGCGCTGCCGTAGAGCCGTCCCAAAGTGGCGAAGGCGGGATCGTAGAGCCCCGCCGCCATCCCCGCCCCGAGGATCAGCCAGCCCACCCAGAAAACCGGCAGGCTCGGCGCGATCGCGAGCGTCGCCAGCCCCGTGGCGATGACGGCGCAGCCGCCCGCCAGGACCGGCCGCCCGCCGTGCCGGGCGATCAGCCGACCGACCGCCGGTGACACCAGCCCGGCCAGGAGGAACCCCGCCGAGAGCGCCCCGGTCACGGCGGGCAGGCCCCAGCCGGTCTCTTCGGCCACGGGCACGGCCAGCACCGCCATGAGGTAGATCGTGCTGCCCCAGGTAAAGATCATGACCACCCCCAGGGCGGAGACCACGGGCCAGGTGCGGGAGGGGGCGGATCCGGGCGCGGACATGTCCCCTCTCGTAGCAGAGCGGCCGTGGCGGGCGCACGCAAAAGCGGCAGGCGCGGGAATTCGCGGCGGCTTGACGTTGGTTAAGGCCGGGGGGCGCGGCCTGTTCGACGGTCCCGGCCATGAAAGCCACCCGATTCCACTGCCTCGGCGGTCTGCTCGCCGTCCTTGCCGTCTGCACCGCCGCCTTGTCGGCCGCGGCGCAGGAGTTGCCGCGATTCCTTGCCGACCTCGATCCCGGCACGCTGGTCGCGGGCGCCGACGGCTTCGGGGCGGTGCGCGAGGACGTGGCCGCGGCCCCGATCCTCGAGGGTGGCGAGACGGTGGCCTGGGCGTTCCTAACCTCGGACTTCGTCGGCACGACGGGCTATTCGGGCAAGCCCATCCATGTGGTCGCGGCGATCTCGCCCGACGCGGTCCTGACCGGCGCACAGCTCGTCGAGCATTCCGAGCCCATCGTCCTGATCGGCATCCCCGAGGCGCGGATGCGCACCCTGACCGAGGGCTATGCCGGGCTGGACCTCAAGGCCGAGGCCGCCGCGGGCGGGTCGGCCCACGATCTCGACATCATCTCGGGCGCCACCGTCACCGTCATGGTGATCGACGATTCGCTGGTGCGCGCGGGGATCAAGGTCGCGCGCGCGCTGGGACTGGGCGGGCTGGCCGCGGACAGCCCCGCGGGCCCGGCGCGGCAGATCGACATGGCCCCGCCGGAGGTGCGCGACTGGACCACCCTGTCCGGGGACGGCTCGATCCGGCGGCTGACGCTGGACGTGGGCCAGATCAACGCCGCCTTTGCCGCGACCGGCGACGAGAGGGCCATCGCCCGGCCCGAACCCGGCGCGGACGACGACACCTATGTCGACCTCCAGGCGGCCCTCGTCAGCGTCCCCACCATCGGCCGCAGCCTGCTGGGCGAGCGCGAATACGCCAACCTGACCCGGTGGCTGGAGCCGGGCGAGCACGCGCTCCTCCTCCTCGGCCGCGGTGCCTATTCGTTCAAGGGGTCGGGCTATGTGCGCGGCGGCATCTTCGATCGGTTTCAGCTGATCCAGGGCGACGTGTCGGCGCGGTTCTTCGACAAGCAGCACCGGAGGGTCCTGGATCTGGCCACCCCCGACGCGCCCAGCTTCACCGAGCGCGATCTGTTCAAGATCCCCGCCGACATCGGCTTCGACCCCGCGGCGCCGTTCCGCATCCAGCTCTTGGCGCAGCGGGCGGTCGGCGCGGTGGAGAAGACGTTTCTGACCTTCGATCTGGGCTACCGCCTGCCCGACCAGTATCTGCTGCCCGCCGCCCCGGTGCCCGTCGCCCATAGCGACCCCGGCACCGAGGCCGAGGCGAAGGCGGCGCTGTGGCAGCGGATTTGGCGCGACAAGACGGTCGAGATCGCGGGCCTGGCCGTCATGCTGACGGTGCTGACCGGGGTGTTCTTCTTCCAAATGCAGGCCACGCGCCACGCGCGCGCGTTCTTCTGGTTCCGCATGGCGTTCTTGACCGTCAGCCTGGTCTGGCTGGGCTGGATGATGAACGCGCAGCTGTCGGTGGTGAACCTGATGGCACTGGCGGGCGCGCTGCGCACGGGATTCACCTGGGACGCGTTCCTCCTCGACCCGCTGGTCTTTATCCAATGGTTCGCTGTGGCCGCGGCGCTGTTGTTCTGGGGCCGCGGCGCCTATTGCGGGTGGCTCTGCCCGTTCGGTGCGTTGCAGGAGTTGACCAACCGCATCGGCCGGCTGTTCCGCATCCCCCAGATCGAGCTGCCCTGGGGCCTGCACGAGCGGCTGTGGGCGCTGAAATACATGATCTTCCTCGGCCTCTTCGGCGTCTCTCTGGCGTCGCTGCCCATGGCCGAGCGGTTGGCCGAGGTCGAGCCCTTCAAAACCGCGATCATCCTGAAGTTCGTCCGCGACTGGCCCTTCGTGGCGTTCGCCGTGGCGCTGTTGATCGCCGGGCTCTTCGTCGAGCGGTTCTACTGCCGCTATCTCTGCCCCTTGGGCGCGGCGCTGGCGATCCCGGCGCGGATGCGCATGTTCGACTGGCTCAGGCGCTATCCGACCTGCGGCAGCCCCTGCCAGACCTGTGCCAACGAATGCCCGGTGGATGCGATCCACCCCACGGGCGAGATCAACCCCAACGAGTGCGTCAACTGCCTGCATTGCCAGGTTCTCTATCAGTCCGAGGCCAAGTGCCCGGTGGTGATGCGGCAGGTGAAGCGGCGGGCCGCGGTGGGGGCCGCGCCGCCATCCCCGAAACCGACGGTGGCCGCCGAATGACCGGCGCCGCCGCGCAACGACCCCAAACGGAGGGACAGACGATGACCGACAAGACCGAGACTTTCCGCATTTCGCGCAGGGGCCTTCTCGGCGCCACCGCGACCGGCGCCGTGGTCGCCGCCACCGGCGCCGGCACCGGCCTCCTAGGCAGCGCGACCCCGGCCCGCGCGGCGGGCGAGTTCGCTCTCGCCCCCGGCGAGCTCGACGAGTATTACGGCTTTTGGTCCTCGGGCCAGACCGGCGAGCTGCGCATCCTGGGCGTGCCGTCGATGCGCGAGCTGATGCGGATCCCTGTGTTCAACCGCTGCTCGGCCACCGGCTGGGGCCAGACGAACGAAAGCCTCAAGATCCTGACCGAGGGCCTGTTGCCCGAGACCAAGGAGTATCTCGCCGCGCAGGGCAAGGTGACCTACGACAACGGCGACCTGCACCACCCGCACATGTCGTTCACCGACGGCACCTACGACGGCCGCTACCTGTTCATGAACGACAAGGCGAACACCCGCGTGGCCCGCGTCCGCTGCGACGTGATGAAGTGCGACAAGATCATCGAGATCCCCAACGCGCACGACATCCACGGGATGCGGCCCCAGAAATACCCCCGCACCGGCTATGTCTTTGCCAACGGCGAGCACGAGGCGCCTCTGGTGAACGACGGCCAGATCCTGGACCAGCCCGAAGAATACGTGAACATCTTCACCGCCATCGACGGCGACACGATGGAAATCGCCTGGCAGGTGATCGTGTCGGGCAACCTCGACAACACCGACTGCGACTACCAGGGGAAATACGCCTTTTCGACCTCCTACAACTCCGAGATGGGCATGAACCTGTCGGAGATGACCGAGGCCGAGATGGACCATGTGGTGGTCTTCAACCTCGCCGAGATCGAGGCCGGCATCGCCGCGGGCGACTATCAGGAGCTCAAGGGCGTCAAGGTCATCGACGGGCGCAAGGGGCAGAACAAGAACTACACCCGCTATATCCCGATCCCGAACTCGCCCCACGGCATCAACACCGCGCCGGACAAGCGCCACGTGATGGTGAACGGCAAGCTGTCGCCGACCGTGTCGGTGATCGACCTCGAGAAGATGGACGCGGTGTTCGACGGGGCCGATCCACGCTCCTGCGTCGTGGCCGAGCCGGAACTGGGCCTCGGCCCGCTCCATACCGCGTTCGACGGCCAGGGCAACGCGTTCACCACTCTGTTCCTCGACAGCCAGGTGGTGAAGTGGAACATCGCCAAGGCCATCGCGGGCGAAGATCCCATCGTCTCCAAGGTCGACGTGCAGTATCAGCCCGGCCACAACTCCACCTCCATGGGCGAGACCGCCGAGGCGGACGGCAAATGGCTGATTTCGATGAACAAGTTCTCCAAGGACCGGTTCCTGAACGTCGGCCCGCTGAAGCCCGAGAACGAACAGCTCATCGACATCTCGTCGGACCGGTTGGAGCTGGTCCACGACGGCCCGACGTTTGCCGAGCCGCACGATTCGATCATCGTGCGCCGCGACATCGTCAACCCGGTGAGCGTCTGGGACCGCAACGACCCGATGTGGGAGGACGCCCGCAAACAGGCCGAGGCCGACGGCGTCGACCTGGACTGGGGCCACGAGGAGGTGATCCGCGACGGCAACAAGGTGCGGGTCTACATGCACTCCATCGCCCCGCAGTTCTCGATGGAGAAGTTCACCGTCCGGCAGGGCGATGAGGTGACGATCTACATCACCAACATGGACGACATCGACGACGTCACCCACGGCTTCTGCCTGGCCAACTTCGGCGTCGCGATGGAGCTTGCGCCCCAGGCCACGGCTTCGGTCACCTTCGTGGCCGAACGCCCCGGCGTGCACTGGTATTACTGCCAGTGGTTCTGCCACGCGCTCCACATGGAGATGCGGGGGCGGATGTTCGTCGAGCCGCGGGCGACCTGAACCATGCTGCGCTGGCTCGCCCTGATCTGCGCCGTCTGGCCCGCGTCCCTCTGGGCCGCGACGGTGGAGGTCGTGCCGGGCGAGCTGGTCGCGGCACTGGCGCGGGCGCAGGACGGCGACGTCCTGCGCCTCGCCCCCGGCTCCTACGCGGGGGCGGTGGTGCTGGACCGCGCGCTGACGCTGGACGGCGGCGGGCACGCGACGCTGGACGCGGGCGGCACGGGTTCGGTGATCACCGTCACCGCGGCCGACGTCACGGTGCGGGGCCTGACCCTGATCGGGTCGGGCGACAGCCACGAGACCATCGACAGCGGCGTGCAACTGACCAAGACCGCCGACCGCGCCGTGGTCGCCGACAACGTGCTCTTGGGCAATCTCTACGGCATCGACATCCACGGCGCCGCCGACGCCCGGGCCACCGGCAACGTCATCGAGGGCCGCCGCGATGGCCTGATGAACCGGCGCGGCAACGGCATCTACGTCTGGAATGCACCGGGGGCAGAGGTCCGCGACAACCGCATCCGCTGGGGCCGCGACGGGATCTTCGTCAACGCGTCCAAGCGCAACGTCTTTGCCGGTAACCATTTTTCCGATCTGCGGTTCGCCGTTCACTACATGTATGCCGACGACAGCGAGGTCTCGGGCAACGTCTCGGTCGGCAACCACCTGGGCTATGCCGTGATGTTCTCCACCCGCGTCCGGGTCGCGGGCAACGTCTCGGTCGACGACCGCGATCATGGGATCATGCTGAACTACGCCAACCGCAGCGTCATCGAAGGCAACCTGGTGACCGGCGGCCCCGAAAAATGCGCGTTCCTCTACAACAGCCACCGCAACAGCTTTCGCGGGAACCGGTTCGAGGGGTGCGGGATCGGCATCCACTTCACCGCCGGATCGGACCGCAACGAGATCGCCGAGAACGCCTTCGTCGGCAACCGCACCCAGGTGAAATACGTCTCGACCGCGTGGGACGAATGGTCGGTCGAGGGGCGCGGCAACTACTGGTCGGATTTCGCCGCCTACGACCTGGACGGCGACGGGCTGGCCGATGTGCCCTACCGCCCCAACGACAGCATGGACCACGTGCTGTGGACGCAACCGGCGGCCAAACTTCTGCTGGGATCGCCCGCGGTGCAGCTCGTCCGCTGGTCCCAGTCGGCGTTTCCCGCGCTGTTGCCCGGAGGCGTGATCGACAGCCACGCTCTGATGCGCCCGGTCGAGATCGCGGTGCCGGAAATGCCGACGGAGGCGACGCGATGACCCCCCTGCTCTGCCACGACGTCTTCAAACGGCGGTCGGGCACGGCCGTCCTCGACGCCGTGTCGCTGGCGGTCGCGCCGGGGGCGCGGGTCGCGCTTTTGGGCCACAACGGCGCCGGCAAATCCACGCTGATCAAGGCGGTGCTGGGACTGACCGGGATCGACGGCGGCACCATTGCGGTCTGCGGCGACGCCCCCGGCAGCGGCCCCGCCCGCCGCGCGGTGGCCTACCTGCCCGAGGCGGTGGCGTTCCAGGGCGCGCTGACGGGCCGAGAGGTGCTGGCGCTCTTCGCCGGCTTGGCGGGAGAGCGGCGGGCCGATCTCGGCGCGCTGCTCGACCGGGTCGGCCTCGCCGCCGCCGCCGACCGCCGGATCGCCACCTATTCCAAGGGGATGCGGCAGCGGCTGGGCCTGGCCCAGGTGCTGCTCGGCCGCCCACGTCTGGCGCTCCTCGACGAACCGACCAGCGGGCTGGACCCCGTGTCGCGCCACGACCTCTATGCGATCATCGACGATCTGGCGGCGGCGGGCACGGCCGTCCTCATCGCCAGCCACGCGCTGACCGAGTTGGAGGCGCGCACCGACCGCATCGCCATCCTGCGCCAGGGGCGGATGGTCGCCGACGACACGCTCGACGCCCTGGCCCGCGCCGCCGGGCTGCCCATCGTGCTCCGCGTCCGCGCGGCCGAGACCGGAGCCGCCGACCGCATCGCGGCCGAGACGGGGGGCGCGCGGATCAACGGCACCTCGATCGAGATCCGCTGCGCCGCCGAAGGCAAGATGCGGGCGCTGCACCGGCTCTCCGGCCTCGGGCCCGCCGTGGCCGACATCGACATCGCGCCGCCGGGGCTGGAGGATCTCTACCGCCATTTTTCGGGGGGCATGTCATGAGCGCGGTCCAACGCATTCGCGCTGTGGCCAGGGCCGAGGCGGCGGTCCTGCGCCGCAACCGCTGGCTCGCCGTGGCGACGCTGATCATGGTGGTCTTTGCCGTGGCTCTGTCGCTGGCGGGCAGCGCGCCCACCGGCACCCTGGGTGTCGACATGCTGACCGTGTCGGTGGCGTCGATGACCACACTGGCCGTCTATCTCATCCCGCTCCTGGCGCTCCTCATCTCGTTCGACGCGGTGGCGGGCGAGGCCGACCGCGGCGCCCTGGGTCTGCTGTTGTCCTATCCCGCCAGCCGGGCCGAGATCCTGCTGGGCAAGGCCGTGGCCCATGTCGCGGCGCTGTCTGTCGCCTGCGTCGTGGGCTTCGGCGTGGCGGGCGGCCTCGCGGTGGCCCTGGGCGGGGCGGGCGCCGACAGCCTGTGGGCGCTGGCGCGTCTCATGGGCACGTCGGTGCTGCTGGGTGCGGTGTTCGTCGGTCTGGGCTATGTCCTGTCGTCTTTGGCAGGATCGTCGGCCGCCGCGGCGGGGCTGTCGGCGGCGCTGTGGCTCGTCTTCGTGGTGCTCTACGATCTCGCACTCCTGGCGGCGGTGGTGCTGGATGGCGACGGGGGGTTCACCCGCTCCGCGTTTCCCTGGGTGATGACGGCCAATCCCGCCGATGCCTTCCGCCTATGGAACATCGCCGGCAGCGATACGGTGGCGGTCGCCGCGGGGATGACCGGGGCCGCCGACGCCCTGCCCCGCTGGGCCGCGCCCGCCTCGCTGATCCTCTGGCCCTCCGTCGCGTTCTGGCTGGCGCGGGCCGCGTTCCGGCGGGTCGAGCCATGAGGGCCGCGGTGATCCTCACCGTCGCGCTGGCCGCGCTCGGCGCCTGCCGGGACGAGACGGCCGAGGCTCCCGCCCCGGCCCCGCTGACCGCCGAGAACGTCAGCTTCTTTTGCCAGATGAACGTGCTGGAGCATGGCGGGCCCAAGGCGCAGATCCACCTCGCGGGCTACGACGCGCCCCTGTTCTTTGCCCAGGTGCGCGATGCCGTGGCCTATCTCAAGAGCCCCGAGCGCGAGGCACCGATCCGCGCCACCTATGTGAGCGACATGGGCGCCGCCCCGGGCTGGAACGCCCCCGGCACCGAGAACTGGACCGCCGCCGAGACGGCGCATTTCGTCGTCGAGGCGGGGGTCGCCGGGGGCATGGGCGCCCCCGAGGTCGTGCCCTTCGCCCGTGCCGAGGACGCCGCCGCATTTGTCGGTCGCTATGGCGGGCGGGTGGTGGCGCTGACCGACATTCCCGACGACGCGGTGCTCGGACCCGTCGATCCCGCCGTGTCCCTGGAGGTTCCGCAATGATCCTGTCCCTCAGCCGCCGCCGGTTCCTGACCGTCTCGGCCGCCGCCTGCGGTCTGGCCGCGGGCGGCGCCCATGCCGCGCCGCCCTCGGCACGCTGGCGCGGCACCGCCATGGGGGCGGCAGCGTCCCTGCACCTGGTCGGCCTCGCCGCGGAGGCGGCAGCGCCGATCCTCACCGACGTCGCCCGCGAGGTGCGGCGGCTGGAGGACATCTTCAGCCTCTACCGCCCGGGGTCCGAGATCGCGCGGCTGAACGCGGCCGGGCGGCTGGCCCGACCGGCGCCCGACCTCCTGGCGGTGCTGTCGCTGGCTGGGCATCTGAACGCCGCGACCGGCGGGGCCTTCGACCCCACGGTGCAGCCCCTCTTTGCCGTCGCCGCCCGGGCGGCGGCCGACGGGTGCGCGCCCGAGGCGGAGGCGGTGGCGGCGGCGCGTGCGGTCGTGGGCTGGGACGGCGTCGCCTTCGACGCCGACGCGGTGCGCCTGGACCGCCCGGGCGCCGCGCTGACGCTGAACGGCATCGCCCAGGGCTATGTCACCGACCGCATCGCCGCCCTGCTGCGCGCCCGTGGGCTGACCGACATCCTGGTGGACATGGGCGAGATCGCCGCCCGGGGGCACCGCCCCGACGGCCACGCCTGGCAGGCGGGCATCGCAGATCCCGAGGGCGCGCTCCTCAAGCGCCTGCGCCTGGCCGACCGGGCGCTCGCCACCTCGGCGCCGCTCGGCACGGTGCTCGACCCCGAGGGGCGGATCGGCCACATCTTCGACCCCGCGGCGGGCGTCCAGGCCGCCGCCCTGCGGCTGGTGTCGGTTTCGGCCCCAGAGGCCGCGCTGGCCGACGGGCTGTCCACGGCGCTGTGCGTCCTGCCCGCCGCCCGCCACGCCGCCGTCCTCCGCAGGTTCCCCGACACCCGGATCGAACTCGCGGTCTGATCCCACCCCCGAGCGACAAGGAGGATTTCATCCGATGCTCAAGACCACCATCACCGCCACCGCCACGCTCGCCCTCATGGCGCTGCCCGTCCTCGCCGAGGGCGACGCAGCCAAGGGCGAGCGGGTGTTTAACAAGTGCAAGTCCTGCCACGCCGTCGGCGACAAGGCCAAGAACAAGGTCGGCCCGATCCTGAACGGCATCGTCGGCGCCGAGGCGGGGCAGGTCGAGGGGTTCAAATACTCAGACGCGCTCCTGGCCATGGCCGCGGACGGGCTGGTCTGGGACGAGGAGGCCCTGACCGCCTACCTGACCAAGCCCAAAGACTTCATCGACGGCACCAAGATGTCGTTCGCCGGTCTGCGCAAGGACGAGGACATCGCCAACGTCATCGCCTATCTGGCCACCTACGAGTGAGGGGCGCGGGCGGGCGGGCTCAGCGCCGCCCGTCCGCCTCGTCCATCAGCCGCCGGACCCAGCGGCCCGTCGCCCAGGCCGCGGGCACGCCCAGCGCCAGGCCCAACAGGACCGAGGCCACCGGCGACAAGTCCGGGATCCCCAGTGCCCGGCCCATCAGCGCCAGCATGAACACGTTGATCGCCACCGCCCCCGCGGCGAGGGGATAGAGAAGGACGGCCAGCTTCCACACCGGCCAGGGGCGCTCGTCGGTGCCGCCCTCGCGCGTCATGCCGCCCGCGTCCCCGGGGCGGCCACTGCCAGCGCATCGGCGATCAGCGCGGCGATCCCCGGCGCGGTGCCCGCGGCGGCCAGGACCGGGCCGGCAAAGCCGCTCTCGGCAACGGCGCCGGGCACGTCGGAGGTGGCGTGAAAGGCATTGGTCATGAAGCAGGGCAGGCACAGCGCAGGCGCCGGAGCGGCCGCCAGCGCGTCGGCCAGAAACGGCGCCTCCTCCAGATAGCCCGGGACGACGGCGCGCACGCCGGTTCGGCGCAGCAACTCGTCGCAGAGCGCCCGGGCGCAGGCGGCAGGCCGCGGTCCGCGGGCCGACCCGTGGGCGGCCAGGACGACTGTGGTGTCCGCCGCCGCCAGCCCCGCCTGGGCGAGCCCGTCGCGGATCAGGCCCGCGCAGTGGGCGTGGAACGACGGCATGAGCCCGATGGGCGTGCGCGGTGGCGCGTCGCCCCGCCCCACCGCCGCCAGCGCGTCGCGCAGGACCCGGCGCAGGAGCCAGCCGTCCGACATCAGGAGCGGAAATACCTCCGCCCCCGGTCCCAGCCCGTCAAAGGCCGCCGCAATGGAGCCCTCGGCCGCCATGGTCGCACCGCGCACCCGCCAGCCCGGCCGCTCTGCCGCGACCTCTTCCGCGAGGGCTGCGATGGCCGCGTCCTGCGGGCTTGGGTCGGACAGCGATCCGAAGGCGATCAGCACCACCTCGCGCGGATCAGTGGCTGGTGCCGTCGGAGAAGGTGATCTTGTTCCAGACATTGTATTTTCCCGATGGTTTGTTCATGGGCAGCCGGGTGACGAGCTCCAGCGTGCGGGCGTCGTAGACCAGGACCGCGCCGTCCTCCTCCCACACGCTGACCAGGGCGTGGGCGCCGTGGCGGTCGAACTCCACATGTGCGACGGTGGCGCCGGGGACGGGGCGCAGGGTGCGCACGATCTCCAGCGTCTCCTTGTCGATGACGTGCATCGCGTCCTTGTTCGGACCGAAGAAGACGTCGGCCCAGACGTAAGCGCTGGCCTCGTGACTGCGCAGAAAGAAGCCCGGGCCAAGCGTCTCGACAGTGTCGATGACCTGCCAGTCCTCGATGTCGATCACCGACAGCTTGCCCTCTTTGAGGTGGGGTGTGGCCATCACGCGGCGGCCGTCGCGGATCCACGAGATCCCAGACCCCAGATGCGGCATCCCCGGCAACGGCAGCTCGGCGATCTCGCGCCCGACGTTGAGGTTCACCACGACCCCGCGCGCCCCGTCGCGGGCGGCGCCGATCAGAAAGCGGTAGTCGGGGGTGAAGAAAAAGTCGTCGATGGGCTCGGCCGTCTCGATCCGCCGCCGGGCAAACAGGCCCTCGGACGAGGCGATGGCCTCGACCATCCCCTTTTCGCGCGAGTGGACGAAGCCCTCGTAGACCGGCTCGGCCTCTGGATCGGTGGCGACCTCCCAGATCTCGGGCGCGTCCTTGAGCGCGAGGATAAAGCTCTTTCGCTGCGGCGCCTGGTAGACGGCCGAGACGCGGCTGGGGACGCCGGACTTCGCCACCACGTCCATGACCCGGGCGACCGAGAGATCGGCGGTGGACAGGATCGTCAGGGTCTGCGGCAGATAGTTGGCCACGGCCAGCCATTCGCCATCGTGGCTGATGGCGATGTTGCGGCTGTTCAGCCCGGCGCGGATGCGGCCCACCTCGGCCAAGGACCAGAGGTCGTATTTCTGCACCCAGCCGTCCCGCGACATGATGAAGACATAGCGGCCGTCGGGCGAGAACTTGGGCCCGCCATGGACGGCGAAGGGGGTGGCAAAGCGGTCCATCACCGCCCAGGTGTCGCCGTCGAGGACGCTGACATGGTGGTCGCCGGTCTCGACCACCAAGGTGATGTTCATCGGATCGGCGTCCCAGAGCGGCGCGGCGGCGGCGGCGTAGTCGGGGTTCGGCGCGCGGCTTGCGGCGATCTCCTCTTGCCCCCAGGCGGGCACCTCTGCCAGGGGCGTGTCCAGCCAGGCGGCGACGGCGGCGATTTCATCGGCGGTCAGCAGCTCGCCGAAGGCAGGCATCTGCGTGGCGGCGCGGCCGTGGGCGATGACGTCGCTCAACTGCGGCCCCCGCATCCGGCGCAACGTCTGCGGGATCAGCGCCGGACCGACGCCCCCCAGGCGCTCCGCCCCGTGGCACTCGGCACAGTCGCGGGCATAGATCGCGGCGGGGTCGGCGGCGGCGGGTGCGGCCAGTAGCGCGCCGAGGGCGAGACTAAGTAAACCACGGCTGCGGATCATGGCGGTCCCCTGTGAACGGTCTGACGGTCAGGCGCTCGGCGCCCGGGGCGACGCCGATCTCGGCGTCGGTGAGATAGCAGGCGGGATCCTCGGCCCAGGGATCGCCGGTCAGTTGCAGCGCCCGGATCCGCGTGTTGCCGCCGCAGATCGCCCGGTGCATGCAGGCCCCGCAGCGCCCCTTGAGCGGCCGTGGACGGCGGCGCAGCTCGGCCAGCATCGGGTCGTCCCCGGTCCAGAGCGCCGAGAAGGGCGTCTCCTTCACGCTGCCGATGGTGTAGTCCGACCAGTAGGTGTCGGGATGCACGTCGCCCTGGGTGTCGATGTTCGCCACGCCCACACCCGAGGCGTTGCCGCCCCACGCCTCCAGATGCGCCCTGAGATGGGCGACCCTGTCCTCGGGGAACCGCGCCGCGGCCCAGTCGAGGAAGTAGACGGCGTCGGCGTCGTTGTTGCCGGTGACGATCTCCAACGGGGGCGCGCCCTCATGGCTGGCCGCCGCCCGTGCAATCAGCAGGTCCAGCGCCCGGCGGGTTGGAGTGTGGGCGGCGTCGTCGCCACGATGCTTGTTGCCCCGGCCGGCATAGACCAGGTGGGAGAGATAGAACTTGTCCACCCCCTCGTCGTCGCAGAGGCGCAGGAGGTCGGGGAGCTGGTGGGCGTTGTCCTCGGTCAGGGTAAAGCGCAGGCCGACCTTGATCCCCCGCCGTTTGCACGAGCGCACCCCGGCCAGCGCCTGATCGAAGGCGCCGATCACGCCGCGAAAGGCGTCGTTGGTGGCGCCGATCCCGTCGATGGAGATGCCGACGTAGTCGAAGCCGATCTCGGCCACACGGTCGGCCTTGGCCCCGATCACCCCGGTGCCGTTCGTGGACAGCGCCAGCACCCGCGTCAGTGCCCGCGCCCGGCGGGCCAGCGAGAACAGATCGTCGCGCAACAGAGGCTCGCCCCCCGACAGAATCAGCGCGGGCACGCCGAAGCGGCCGATATCCTCCAGCGTCTCGCGCGCCTGGGCGGCGGTCAGCTCGCCGGGGAAATCGACGTCGGCCGACACCGTGTAGCAGTGCTTGCAGCGCAGGTTGCACCGACGGGTGAGGTTCCAGATCACCACCGGCCTGGGCGGGCCGCGACGGCGCCGCACCGGGCTCGGGCGGTGGAGTTGATCCATGTATTGGCTGAGGCGGAACATGTTACCTTCCCCCGGCCAGTCTGAGGCCGGTCTTTTTCAGAATCCGCTTGGAATAGAGCGTGTCGGAGGCGCGGCAGGCGTCGCCGAGGAGCCCGGCGATCTCGCCGCGCTTGGCCTCGACCTCGTCCGGGCTGACGCCGTGGACCATCGCAAAGAGGTTGTAGGGCCAGAGCGGCCGCGCGCGGGGCCGCAGATAGCAGTGCGACACGAAGTCCAGCGCACCGACCCGCGCGCCCAGATCCGCGGCGGCGGCGTCGTCCACGTCCCAGACGGTCATGCCGTTTGCGGTCAGCCCCAGACGATAGTGGTTGGGCGCGGCGGCCACCCTGCGGATCACGCCGCGGCGACACATCTCGCGCATCCGGGCAATCACCTCGGCCTCGGTCAGGCCGACGCGGGCGGCGACGGCGGCATAGGGCTCGGCCACCAAAGGCAGGCCCGCCTGCGTCTCGGCAACGATGGCGCGGTCGGCGGGATCGAGGCTCATGCCGCCACCCGAAAGCCGATGAAGAACTCCTTGAGCTTGGGGAACGCCAGCACCGCGATGCCGGTCTCGGCCTCGATCCGCGCCCGCGCCGTGCCGATCCGCTCTTCCGTCTCGGTGGCCAGGACGAACCACATGTTCAGACGGTGACCGCGCTCGTAGTTGTGGGCGACTTCGGGGTGGGCGTTGACCTGGGCCGCCACGGCGTCGAACCGATCTTGGGGCACCTCCATCGCGCAGAGACAGAACGCGCCCCCCATCGCCGCGGCGTCGTAGAAGGGGCCGAAGCGGGTGACGATGCCCGCCGCCTTGAGCCGCGAGAGGCGGTCGATCACCTCGTCCTGCGACAGGTCCAGCAGCCGTCCCACCTCGGCAAAGGGCGACGGGCCGATGGGCACGCCGTCTTGCAGGGCGTTCAGGAGGCGGCTGTCGGTGTGGTCGAGCGTCATGGCTGGGCCTTCGCGGTTGGGTCGATCAGCGCGCCCGTCTGGCGGAAGCAGCGCAGCGAAAACAGGATGTCGTGGGCGACGCCCCGCAGGCCCGGCAGGGCGCGCGCGTCGTCGAGGACGGCCATCGCCTCGTCCCGGCTGCGCCCATGGATCATGCAGTAGAGCGTGTAGGGCCAGACGCCCGGCACCGCCCGGCGCTGATAGCACAGTGTCACGCCGGGCACCGCGGCTAGGTCCGGCCCGACCTCGGCGGCGCGGTCGGGCGGCAGCTCCCACACCACCATGGCGTTGGCCCGCCAGCCCAGCGCGCGGTGCCTGACGATGACGCCGAAGCGGGTGACGTAGCCCTCGTCGATGAGCCGTGCCGTGCGGTCCAGCGCCGCCGCCTCGTCGAGGCCGCACGCCTCCGTCAGCCCGGCGAAGGGGCGCGAGGTCAGGGGCAGCCCAGAGGACAGCGCCTGCATCAGCCGCCGGTCCTGCGCGTCGAGCGGCCCCGGCGGCGCGGTGCGGCGGCGCGGCGGCCGCGCCGCGCGGCGCCCGCTGAGATCGAAGCCCAGGTCGATGTTGAACGGCACGATCAGCGGCAGGTCGAGGACGCGCAGCCCGGTCTGCGCCTCGATGGCGTGGAGGACACGGTCCACATGGTCCCGGTCGGGACCGGTGGCGACGAACCAGATGTTCCAAGTGTGCTCGCGCAGATAGGAGTGGTTCACGCCGGTCTGGGCGTTGATGATCTCGGCCGTGCGCTCGACGCCCCAGTCGGGCGCGGCGACGGCGGCCAGGGTGCTGGCGCCGGCGGTGTTCGGGCGGCAGGTGGCGCCGAAGCGCGAGATGGCGCTGCGCTCGGCCAGGGCACGGAGGCGCGCCACGACCTCGTCCTCGCCGATCCCGACCTGCGCGCCGATGGCGGCAAAGGGCCGCGCCACCACCGGCACATCGCGTTGGAAGTCGTTGAGGAGGGCGGCGTCGATGTCGGTGAGATCGGCGGTCATGGCGTCACAACCCGATCCGGTGTGCGCGCGCGGTGAAGAAGATGCCGGAGGGGCTTTCGGCCGCGATCTCGCCCACAACCTCGAAGGTGTCGGTATCGTAGATCATCACCGTCCCGGCGTCGCGCACCGAGACCCAGACCTCGTCGCCCCGGGGGCTGAACTCCATATGCAGGACCCCCGGCCCCGGCGTCAGCGTCCGCAGCACCTCGGCCGTCTGGGTGTCGATCACCTGGACCGTGTCGTTCAGCGGGTGGGCGAAGTTGACCCAGACCTGCCGCCCGCCGGGCCGCGCGACGGCAAAGACCGGCTGCCCGTGGGTCCGGGTCCGGGCGACCTCGTCGAAGCTCGCGGCATCGACCCACAGCACCTCGTGCCGGCCGACGGCGGGGAGGACGAAGCGGTCGCCGGCCAGGGCCCAGCCCTCCAGATGCGGCATCTTGTAGACCGGCAGGGGCTCTTCGCCGCGGCCGTAGCCGGGCAGGATCCGCCGCGGAACGGGGCGCTCCTGCCAGAGGTCGAGCGCGGTCAGCCCATCCTCGCCGAAGAGCCCGGCGATGTAGGTCCGCCCGTCGCCCGACACCAGCGCGTCGTAGGGGTTGGCGCCGATGCCCTCGATCACGGTGACGGCGGGTTCGGGGCCGGAGAGGTCGGCGATCCAGGTCTCGCCGTCGTCCCAGGTGGTGAAGGCGAAACGCCGCCCGGGCACGTCCACCAAGCCGATGGTCTTGGCCCCGGTGTCGAAGCGGGCGACGGGCGCCAGCGTTTCGGCGTCGAACACCCGCACGCCGCCGGGATCATAGTTCGCCACCGCCACCAGGTCGCCGTCGTCCGAGATGGCCCCGCCGATGGAGTTGCCCGCCTGGATCACCCGCCCGACGATGGCCCCGGTCAGGAGGTCCAGCTTGGTCAGCGCGCCGTCGCGACCGAAGACGAAGGCGTGGCGGGCGTCGTCGGAAAACACGACCGAGGCGTGGGAGAGATCGCCCAGGCCCTCCACCCGCTCCAGCGCGGTGCGGTCCGACCGATCGACGATCAGGACACTGCCCGTGGCCCGTTCGATGACCACGCCCAGATCGCCGGTCGAGCGGAGCGTGTCGGCGGTCGCGGGAGCCGCGAGGGCGGCGAGGATCAGGGCGGCGGTGCGGAACATGGCGTCACTCCACGGTGAGAAGGTAGCGGGCGATCCAGGCGGCCTCGTCCTCGGTCATGATCGGGCGCCAGGCCGGCATGGCGGTGCCGGGGATACCGTCTAGGATCACCTCGGCCAGGGCGGCGGCGTCCCAGTGGGCGAGCGCCTCGCGCCTCAGATCGCTGCCGAGGCCGCCCTTGCGGGTCAGGCCGTGGCACGATCCGCAGTCCTGGAGCACCAGCCGCTCCAGCCGGGCGGGGTCGACCCCGCCCTCGGAGGCCGTGGCCGAAGCAGCCCACAACGCGGCGAGGGCCAAGGCGGCGGCGCGTGCGAGCCGATGCCGTGTGCCGAGGGAAGCGCCGTTTCGAGGAGAGGCGCGAAAGCGCCGCGCCCTAGGGATGGGACGGCGCGGCCCGGCCTGCGGCCGGGCGGCGGCGCGGCACCGGGCCGTGCCGGACGGGTGATGTCCTGCACTAGGCATGGGCGCCCTCCGCCAAGTGCGGCGCGTGCAGCGCGACCTCAGGCAGCACCGCCTGCCCCGCTTCGGCCAGCGCGACGACCCGGCCCACGACGAACAGCACCGGGCTGGGCAGCGCCCGGATCACCGGGTCGGCGCCGACGCGGCCCAGCGACGAGGTCGCGCGCGCCTCGTCGGGCGTCGTCACCTTGGACACGGCCAGGACGGGCATGTCGCGCGACAGTCCGGCGGCGATCAGACGCGCCGCGATCTCGGCCATGTTCGCCGCGCCCATGTAGACGACGAGCGTGGTGTCGGGATCGGCCAGGCCGTCCCAGTCCAACTCCAGCGGCGCGTCGCCCTTGCGATGGCCGGTGACGTAGCGCACGCCGGTGGCGCAGTCGCGCTCGGTCAGGGGCATCCCCAGCGACGCCGCGGCGCCCTGGGCGGCGGTGATCCCCGGCACGACCTCGACCGCGATGCCGGCCCGTCGGAGCACCGCCGCCTCCTCGGACCCGCGGCCGAAGATGAAGGGATCGCCGCCCTTGAGCCGGACCACATGGGCGCCGGTCATCGCCAGATCGACCAGGAGCGCGTTGATGTCGTCCTGGGGCACGGGGTGGAACCCAGCCCTCTTGCCCACCGGGATGCGGCGGGCGCCGGGGCGGGCCAGATCGACGATGGCGGTGGGCACCAGCCGGTCGTGGACCACGACGTCGGCGTCGAGGATGCGCCGCGCGGCGCGCAGGGTCAAGAGCTCGGGATCGCCCGGACCGGCGCCGACGAGGCTGACTGTGCCGAAGGGTTTCATGGGGCGGTCTCCTTGGGGTCTGTGCCGCGCGGCCATCGGGAAACTGTGGGGGGCCGGGGGCGCACAGGGCGCCCCCGGCGGAGCGCGTCAGTAGACGTCGGCGCGGGTGTTGTAGACGTTGAACTTGCCCGTCGGCGTGATCAGGCGCTCGTCCTTGATCACGTGCTTGGGCTCCAGCGTCTTGTCGTCGACCACCACGATGGCCGAGGTCAGGTCGGCGGCGTTCCAGACCGAGAACCAGATCTCGGTGCCTTCCTTGTTGAACTCGCCCTGCACGACGCGGGGCTGGCCTTCGGTGATCCCGGCCCATTCGACGATGGGCAGAACGGTGTATTCGGGCTCTTCCTGATCCAGCTCGGGCACCTTGAAGACCGCGACCGATCCCGACACCTCGGCATCCGGGTTCAGCGGCGCGTCGACATAAAGGTGCTCGGAGGTCGGGTGCGACTTGACGAACAGCGACCCGCCGCCCAGCGCATAGAGCTGCTGAACCATCTTCCAGGCGTGATCGGGGTGCCCTTCGGGATCCGTGCCGATCAGCGCCACGGTGTCGTCGCCCAGGTGCGACGTCGCCCAGACCGGCCCATAGACCGGGTGGTCGAGGTTGGCGCCGCGGCCCGGATGCGGCGTCTGCCCGTCGGTTTCGAGAAGCGCGACCAGCTCGCCCTCTTTGGTGTCGATCACCGCCACCTTGCCGCGCGCGTTCGCCGCGGTGAGGAAATAGCGCTTGGTCGAATCGAAGCCCCCGTCATGCAGGAACCGCTCGGCCTCGATCTCGGTCACCTTGAGGTTGGCGATGTCGGAGTAGTCGACGAGCAGGATCTTGCCCGTCTCTTTGACGTTCACGATGAACTCGGGGCGATAGTGCGACGACACGATCGCCGCCACCCGCGGTTCGGGGTGATAGGTCTGTTCGTCGTAGATCATGCCGCGGGTCGACTTGATCTTGAGCGGCTCCAGCGTGTCGCCGTCCATGATCACGTATTGCGGCGGCCAGTAGGACCCGGCGATGGCATACTTGTCCTCGTAACCCGCCATCTTGGAGGTCTCGACCGACCGCGCCTCGGAGCCGACCTTGATCTGGGCGACGGTGTCGGGCGATTCCATCCACAGGTCGATCATGTTCACCACCGCGTCGCGGCCGATGACAAAGAGATAGCGGCCCGAGGCGGAGATCCGGCTGATATGCACCGCATACCCGGTGTCGATCACCGCCTTGATCTCGTAGCTTGCGCCGTCGATCAGAGCGATCTGGCCCGCGTCGCGCAGCGTCACCGAGAACAGGTTGTCGATGTCGATGTCGTTCATCTTTTCCGTCGGCCGCTCCTCGGGCGGCACGATGAGCTGCCAGGAGGCGCGCATCTCGGGCATTCCGAACTCCGGCGGCTCCGCCGGTTCGAGGAGCAGGTAGCGGGCCATCAGGTCCACGTCTTCCTCGGTCAGTTCGCCGGAGGTGCCCCAGTTCGGCATCCCCGCGGGCGAGCCGTAGGTGATGAAGTCGCGCAGAAGCTCGAACCCGCTCTCCCGGGTGATGTCGGTGGTCAGCGCCTTGCCGGTCGCGCCCTTGCGCAGCACGCCGTGGCAGCCCGCGCAGCGCTCGAAATAAATCGTGTTCGCCCGCTGATACTCGGACGGCGTCACCACCGGATCGCCGGGCTTGCGCCCCGGGATCTCGACGTTCAGCTCGCCCAGCGTGGTCATGCTGGGCTGGTAGGCCGCGGCAGGGCCGTCGCCGTGGCCCTCCGGCGCGGTCTGTGCGAACCCGCCCGTCCCCGACACCACCGCAACGAGCGCGGCGCTGGCAAAGAGGCTGGATCGCCGGAATGCGGTTCTGGTCATCTCCGAATGTCTCCATGTCGCTGGTGAGGCCCCCCGAACGTGGGACCGGACGGCGCCGACCTCCTTGACTTTGGTTAAGGGGCGGCGGGACGGACCGCCGCATCGTGCCCAACATGCGCATCGCGGCCCTCCTCTGCGGACTTCTGATCTGCCTCACGGCCCCGGCGGCACAGGCCGCGGGGCCGTCCGCGGCGTCGGGCGAGGCCGTGGTCCCCACCCCACCGACGTCCGAGATCGCGGCGCGCCTGACCGGGACGGAGGGGCCCCTGCGCCTGGTTCGCGAGGAGGGGGCGGTGCCGGGATGGACGGTCCTGTCGGACGGGGCGGTCGCGGGGCATATCGGCTCGACCTGGGAGCTGTCGGGGTCGGTGGGTTATTCCGGCCGGCCCCTCGACGTGCTCTTCGCGCTGGGGCCGGAGGCGACGATTCGCGGCGCGGCCCTCGTGCGCCACAACGAGCCGATTCTCACCCTCGGCATCTCGGACGCCGACATCCAACGCTATGTCGGCCGATTCGCCGGACTCGACCTGTCAGCCCCGGCAGAGGCCCGGGCCGCCGCCCTGCCCGACGTCATCGCGCGGGCGACCGTCTCGACCGGCGTGATTCGCGATTCGATCCTGCGCAGCGCGCGCACCCTCGCCCTCGGGCGGGGCCTGATCTCGGGCGGCGGGGGGATCGACCGCGTGAGCTATGCCTCCCTCGACTGGGACGGTCTGGTGGCCATGGGGGCGCTGGCGCACCGGCGGGTGGACATGACCGAGGCCCACGACGCGCTCAAGGACGGGCGCCGCCCGCCCGCCCCCGGGCCCGGTGCGTTTCTCGACCTCTGGGTCGCGATGCTCGACCCCCCGACCATCGGCCGCAACCTGTTGGGCCAGCAGGCGTTCACCGCCGCGCTGGCGGGTCTCTCGGGCAACGACGCGGCACTGTTCGTGGCGTCCCGCGGCCTGCACTCGCACCGCGGCACCGGGTGGCGGCGGGATGGCGTCTTCGACCGCATCGCGTTGCGGCAGGGCGACACCGTCCGCACCTTCACCGCCGAGGACTACACGCGGATCGACGCGTTGGCCGCCCCCGGCGCCCCCGCGTTCAAGGAGATCAGCGTCTTCCGCCTGGCCGCCGGGGACGGCATCGACCCCGCGCGTCCCTTCACCGTCGAGGTGCGGGCGACCCGCGCGGCGGACGGCGGCGACGCGGTCTTTCCCATCGCTCTGGACTACCGCCTCCCGGCCACGGTCCTGGCGCCCGGGCCGGTGGCCGACGTGCCGCTCTGGCAGACAGCGTGGCAGGACAAGAGGCCGCAGATCGCCGGGGTCGCCGCGATGCTCGCTGCCCTGACGGCAATCCTCCTGCTGCAGGAGAGCGTCGTCGCCCGCCCCCGCCTCTACCGCACGGGGCGTCTGGCGTTCCTGGCCGTCACGCTGCTGTGGCTGGGCTGGGGGATCAACGGTCAGCTTTCGGTGGTGCAGGTGGTCGCGTTCCTCCATGCGCTCCTGGCAGGGTTCCGGTGGGAGACGTTCCTCATCGACCCGGTGATCTTTCTGCTCTGGGGGTTCGTGGCGCTGGGCCTGCTGTTCTGGGGGCGCGGGGTCTATTGCGGATGGCTCTGCCCCTTCGGCGCGCTCCAGGAGCTGAGCAACCGCGCCGCGCAGGCGCTGAGGGTGCCCCAGATCGCGGTGCCCCAGCCCCTGCACGAGCGGCTCTGGATCCTGAAATACTCGCTCTTCGTCGGGATCGTGGGCCTGTCCTTCTACAGCATGGAGCAGGCGCTGATCCTGGCCGAGGCCGAGCCGTTCAAGACCGCGATCTCGATGCGGATGATGCGCGCGTGGCCCTTCGTCGCCGCCGTCGTCGCCATCCTCGCCGCGGGTCTGTTCGTCGAGCGGTTCTATTGCCGCTATCTCTGTCCGCTCGGAGCGGGGCTGGCGATCCCGGCCAAGCTCAAGGTCTTCGACTGGCTGCGCCGCCGCCCGCAATGCGGCCGCGAATGCCGCCTGTGCGAACAGCACTGCACCGTCGGCGCCATCGACCCCCTGGGCCGGATCAACCCGAACGAATGCATCCTGTGTCTCAAGTGCCAGTGGATCTTTCACGACCGCCAGACCTGCACCGTCCTCAAGCGCCGCGCGCGTGCGCAGGCGCCCGCACCGGGAGCCACCCCATGACCGCCATCCTGTCGCGCCTCTTCGGCGAAGGATTCCGCATCTTCTTTCTCGCCGCCGGGCTCTTCGGCCTGGTCTCGGTGCTCTATTGGGAGATGTGGCTGGGGGTGCACGCGCTGGGCGGGATGGTCTCGGACCACCCCTTCGCCCAGGCGCCGCATCTGTGGCACGCCCACGAGATGATATTCGGCTATGCCGGGGCGGCGCTGGGCGGGTTCTTCCTCACCGCGGTGCCGAACTGGACGGGGGCCAAGGCCGCGCGCCATGTCTTCATCGCCGGGGCGGCGGGGCTGTGGCTGGCCGGCCGCGTGGCGCTGTGGCTATCGGCCAGCCTGCCGCCGGTGCTGGTCGCCACGGTCGACCTGGCCTTCGTGCCACTGCTCGCGGCCAAGATCCTCAGCCAGCTTCTCAAGCGCCCCAAACCGCAGAACATGATGTTCCTGGGCCTCCTGGCGCTGTTGTGGCTGTCGAACGCCGCGGTGCACGCCGACTGGATCGGCATCGGCGGGCCGGGGGCCGAGGTCGGGCTGCGCGCGGGCCTGTTGGCGGTCTGTGCGACCATCGCCGTGCTCGGCGGCCGCGTGACCCCTGCCTTCACCCGCAACGCGATGGTCCGCGCGGGGCGCGAAGACCGCCTGCCGCGCGCGCATCGGCCCCTGGAGATCCCCGGGATCGCGTTGGCCGTGCTGCTGCCCGCGGCGGTCCTGGCGGGCGTCGGCGACGTCTGGGCCGGCGCCGTCGCGGTGCTCTGCGGCACGGCGCAGCTCCTCCGCCTGGCGGGGTGGCGGGGTCTGTGGACCCTGGGCCAGCCGATCCTGTGGAGCCTGCACCTGGCCTTTGCCATGCTGGGGATCGGTTACCTGCTGCTGGGCCTCGCCTGGCTCGGATGGGGCAGCGAGGTCGCCGCCCTGCACGTCCTGGGAATCGGCGCCGTGGGCGGCATGACGCTCGCGGTGATGAGCCGGGCGATCCTGGGCCACACCGGCCGCGCGCTGGTGGCGCCGGGGCCGATCGCGCTGGCGTTCGCGCTGATGGCGCTGGCGGCGGTGGTGCGCTGGATCGGCTCGTCGGCGGGGATGGGCGGCTACTTCGCCGCGATGCTCATCGCCGGGGCGGCCTGGTCGCTGGCCATGGCGCTCTTCGTCGCGACGCTGCTTCCGGCGCTCTTGGGGCCCAAGGTCCGGGACTGACCGCGCGCGGCCCACGACATTCGCACCACGGCTTGACGTTGGTTAAGGCCGCCCGCGCGCCCTGCCCGCACCTTCGGCCCACCCTCTCCCTCCGCGAAGGAGCACACCCATGAAAGACGTCATGACGAAGAGCATGGCCCGAAACGTCTTCTACGGCGGATCGCTGTTCTTCCTCGTCATCTTCCTCGGCCTCAGCGTTCACAGCCATCTCTACATCGTCAACACCTCCACCGCGTCGATGCCCCTCGACGACAGCGTCGCGCGGGGCAAGAGGGTGTGGGAGGACCACGCCTGCATCAACTGTCACACCATCCTCGGCGAGGGCGCCTATTACGCGCCCGAGGTCGGCAACGTGATGACCCGCTGGGGCGTGCTCGACGATCCCGACGGCGCCTTCGAGACGCTCAAAGGCTGGATCGAGGCGATGCCCACCGGGATCGAGGGCCGCCGCCAGATGCCGCGGTTCGAGTTGTCCGACGAAGAGATCCGCGACCTCGCCAACTTCCTGATCTGGACGGACATGATCGACGCGCAGGGCTGGCCGCCCAACGACGCCGGCTGAAAAGGAGCCGAGAGATGAAATACCAAACGCAGAAAATCGCCTATGTCTACTTCGCCACCGCGCTGGGACTGTTCGCGATCCAGGTTCTGGGCGGGCTCTTGGCGGGGTGGATCTATGTGGCGCCCAACACCCTGTCCGAACTCCTGCCATTCAACATCGTGCGGATGCTGCACACCAACAGCCTGATCGTCTGGCTGCTCCTGGGCTTCTTCGGCGCCGCCTATTTCCTGGTGCCCGAAGAGGCCGAACGCGAGGTGCACTCGACGACGCTGGCCTATCTGCAACTGGCCATCCTGGTGCTGGGCACCCTGGGCGTGGTCGTCACCTACGTCTTCGACCTCTTCGCCGGCAACTGGCTCTTGGGCAAGGAGGGGCGCGAGTTCCTGGAACAGCCCAAATGGGTCAAGGCCGGGATCGTCGTCGCCGCCCTGATCTTTCTCTACAACATCACAATGACGTCGCTCAAAGGGCGCAAGACGGCGATCACCAACATCCTGCTCCTGGGCCTCTGGGGCCTGGCGCTGCTGTTTCTGTTCTCCTTCTACAACCCGTCGAACCTGGGTCTGGACAAGATGTATTGGTGGTATGTGGTCCACCTCTGGGTCGAGGGCGTGTGGGAGCTGATCATGGCCTCGATCCTAGCCTATCTGATGCTCAAGCTGACGGGCGTGGACCGCGAGGTGGTCGAGAAATGGCTCTACGTCATCGTCGCCGCCGCGCTGTTCTCTGGCATCCTGGGCACCGGCCACCACTATTACTGGATCGGCACGCCGGGATATTGGCAGTGGATCGGCTCGATCTTCTCCTCGCTCGAAGTCGTGCCGTTCTTTGCAATGATGGCCTTCGCCTTTGTCATGGTGTGGAAGGGCCGGCGCGAGCACCCCAACAAGGCCGCGCTCCTGTGGTCGCTTGGCTGCGCGACGCTGGCGTTCTTCGGCGCAGGGGTCTGGGGGTTCCTGCACACGCTGCACGGGGTGAACTACTACACCCACGGCACCCAGATCACGGCCGCGCACGGGCACCTGGCGTTCTTCGGCGCCTACGTGTCGTTGAACCTGGCGATCATCACCTACGCCATGCCGATCCTCAAAGGGCGCGACCCCTACAACCAGGTGCTGAACATGGCATCGTTCTGGATGATGGCGGGGGGCATGACGTTCATGACCTTCGTGCTGACCTTTGCCGGGACGGTGCAGACGCATCTGCAACGGGTCATGGGCCTCGACTACATGGGGGTGCAGGACGAACTCGCCATCTTCTACTGGATGCGGTTCGGCGCGGGGGTGGTGTTCGTGCTGGGCGCGCTCCTGTTCATCTACGCCATCTTCGTGCCCAAGCGTGAGGTGATCGAGCCCCGCGATCCCGCCACCGCCCAAGACCTCCCCGCGGAGTGAGGGCGATGGACGGATCTCCGACGACACGGGACGGGGCCGAGGCCCCGTTCTACCTCCCCCAGGGCGACGAATGCGCCCTGTTCGAGGCGGCGGCGCGGCACGACCTGCCGCTCCTGCTCAAAGGCCCCACCGGCTGTGGCAAGACGCGGTTCGTGGCGCACATGGCGGCGCGGCTGGGACGACCGCTCTATACGGTGGCCTGCCACGACGACCTGACCGCCGCCGACCTGGTCGGTCGATACCTGCTCAAGGGCGGCGAGACGGTGTGGGTCGACGGGCCGCTGACCCGTGCGGTGCGCGAGGGCGCGATCTGCTACCTCGACGAGGTGGTGGAGGCGCGCAAGGACGTGACCGTGGTGCTGCACCCCCTCACCGACGACCGCCGCATCCTGCCCATCGACCGCACAGGAGAAGAGCTGCAGGCCGCGCCCGGCTTCATGCTCGTGGCGTCCTACAACCCCGGCTATCAGAACATCCTCAAGACGCTCAAGCCGTCGACCCGGCAACGCTTCCTCGCGCTCGAGTTCGGCTTCCCCCCGCCCGCGCGCGAGGCCGAGATCGTCGCGGCCGAGAGCGGCCTGCCCGCCGACCGGGCCGCGCCGCTGGTGCGTCTGGCGGGCAAGCTGCGCGCGCTCAAGGGGCAGGACCTGGAAGAGGGCGTCTCGACCCGTCTCGTCGTCTACGCGGCGACGCTCATCGCCGGCGGGTTGCCGGTGGAGCGCGCCATCCATACCGCGATGATCGAACCTCTCACCGACGAAGAGGATGTCAAACGCGGACTGCTCGATCTCGTCACTGCCGTCTTCGGGTGAGGCACGGCATGGGCGGGATCGGGATCGACCCATGGGAACCCGAGGAAACCGTCGGGAAACTGTGGCACGGCCTGGCCAGCCGTCTCGATGCCCCCGAAACCTATGCGGGCGCGGCCGTCGAGTTGACGGACGTGGCGGGGCGGCTGGCCGTCTTCTTTCGCGCGCTGGGCGGCGCGCCGTCGGTCGAGCTGCGACCGGCCGCGGCGGCGACGCTGGACCACCGGCTGAGCTGGCGCCGCCGCCTCGCGACCGAGGCCGAGCGCGCGGCGGTCGCCTCGTTCGACGGCGCCGCGCTGCGCCTGCCCGAGCGGCTGGCGGCGTTTCCCCGGCGCGAGGCCAACGCGGCGCTGTATCTCTGGCTGACGGCCGCCGCCGCGCACGCGCCGCCCCCGGTCGAGGCCGACGATCCGTTCCACCGCGACGTCCTGATGCTGGGCGCCGCAGCGCGGACCGACACTGCGGTGCGGGCGGCCTGCCCGGGTCTCGCACCGCTGCACGACGCGCTCAGCGACGCGGCGCTGCGGATGCGCCCGGCGGCGGCCCTGCCCGAACAGGAGGCCGCGGTCGAGCGGGCGGTGCGCCGGCTCCTGGGCGATCCCGCCCCCCTGTCCGGCCTGTCCGCGCGCGTCGCCGCCGCGGCGGCCGCGGGCGATGCGTCGTCTCTACCCCCCGCCGCGCGGCGCTATCGCCCTTTCCATCCCGTGCCGCTGTGGCTGACCCTAGCCGTGCCCGAGCGCAGCGCGGCGGGCACCGTCGAGACGGCCGACACCGATGGCCCCGCAGAAGAGGCCGGCAGCCGCAGCCACCGCGCCCGGCGCAAGCCCGCCGATCAGGCCGAGCGGCCCGACAGCCTGATCCTGCACAAGTTCGAGGCGATCCTGAGCTGGGCGGAGTTTCTCAACCTCAACCGGCGGGTCGACGACGACGACCCCGACGCGGCCAAAAAGGCCGCCGACGACCAGGACGAGATCGGCCTGGCGCAGGTGTCCAAGGCCCCGGCGACGCGGCTGAAACTGCATCTCGACCTCGCCCCCGAGGACGCCGACCGCGAGGCGCTGTCGGCGCCTCTGACGTTCCCCGAATGGGAGGCGCGGCGGAGCGTCTACCTGCCCGACCACGCGCGGGTCCTGTCCGCCTGGGCCGACCCCGCGGAGGCACAGGCGCGGCCCGACCCCGCCGCGCGCCGCCGGATCGACGCAGTGCGGCGGCAGTTCGAGGCGCTGCGCCCGGGCCGCGTGACCCTGCCCGCCCAGCCCGACGGCGAAGAACTGGACCTAGAGGCAACGGTGCGTGCGCAGGTGGACCTCCGTGCCTGCGGCAGCGGCAGCGCCCGCATCTGGCGGCAGAGCCGCACCCAGGCCCGCGACCTGGCCGTGGCAATCCTGCTCGACGTGTCGCGCTCGACCGAAAGCGACGTGGGCGGGCGGCAGGTCATCGAGATCGAGCGCGAGGCGCTGACCGCGCTGGCCTGGGGGCTCGACGCCTGCGGCGACGACTTTGCCATCGACGCCTTTTCCTCGTTGCGCCGCGACCGGGTCTACCTGACACGGTGCAAGGGCTTCGGCACGCCGATGACCCCCTTGGTGGAGGCGCGAATCGCCGGTCTCAGGCCCGGCTTCTACACCCGGATGGGGGCCGCCGTCCGCTTTGCCGCGCGCGACCTTTCCAACCAACCGCGGGCGCGGCGCCTGGTGCTGTTGATCACGGATGGCAAACCCAACGACCTCGACCACTACGAAGGCCGCCACGGGGTCGAGGACACGGCGATGGCGGTGCGCGAGGCCCGGCGGGCCGGTCACGCCGTCTTTGCCGTCACCGTCGACGCGCGGGCCAAGGCCAGCTTTGCCCGCATGTTCGGCGCAGGAGGGTTCGCAGTGGTGCCCGATCCCCACCGGCTGACCCGCGCGCTGCCCGACATCTACCGCCACCTGGTGAGCTGATGGCCGGAGCCGCCGACCCCTTCGACGAACTGCCAGGCGGACTGATGATCTGGGTCCTGATCGTCAGCGAGGTCCTGGTCTTCGGCGCCGGGCTGGCGGCGTTCCTGGCCGTCCGCATCGCCGATCCCGACGGCTTTGGCGCCGCGCAGGCGGCGCTGCATCCCAGCCGCGCGGGGGTGAACACCGCGATCCTGGTGACGAGCGGCCTGGCGGCCGCCCTGGCCGCGCGGGCCTGCACCGCCGGGCGGGGGACCGTCGCGCGCCTCTGGCTCGGCGCCGCCGCCGCCCTGGGCGCGGCGTTCCTGGCGGTCAAGGCGACGGCCTATGCCGACCTCGTCGGCCGGGGGATCGGCACCGAGACCCACACCTTTTTCACCTTCTACTACCTGCTGACGGGGTTCCACGCCGCCCATGTGGCGGCGGGGGCGCTGGTGCTGATCCTCGTCGCCTGGACCGCCCGGCCCGACCAGGTGGAGGCGGCGGCCGCGTTCTGGCACATGGTCGATCTGGTCTGGGTGCTGCTCTTTCCCGTCATCTACCTGCTGCGATGAGCGGCTTGGGCGGCTCCCGGCCTGTGCGGGCGTGGGGTGCGCTGGTGCTCCTGTCGCTCGGCGGCACGGCCCTGTCGCTGGCGGCGCCGGAGGGATCGGCGGCGGTCGGGCTGGCAATCCTCGCCCTCGGCTGGGCCAAGGCGCGGCTGATCCTGCGCGATTACCTGGGGCTTGCGGCCGCTCCCACATGGCGCGGCGGCGCGATGGCCGTCCTCACCGCCTTGTGCCTGACCTTCGCCGCGCTCTACCTGGCCGGTTGACGCGGCCCAGCCGAGGCTCTCGCAACAGAGCCGGAGGGCTCAGCGCCCAATGCCCACACCCTGCCTTGCGAGCCGCGCCGTCCTGCCCCACGAGACGGCGCCGCCCTCGTCCGACCGCACAGATGACGGACCTGCCCCGCTAGGGCGATGCCCGACGGCCGAACATCTCGCCACTGCTCTCGTCCTCGGTGAACTCGCGCAGATGCGCCACGTCGGCGATTTCCGCGTGGTTCTGCTTGATCGTGACACCGTGGGCCTTGAGCCGGGAAAAGGCGCGGCTGAGGCTCTCGGGCTTCATCCCGATCCGCCCGGCGATGAGGATCTTGTCGAACGGCAGCGTGACGGTGCAGGGGCCCGCCTCGCAGACGCAGAGCGACAGCAGGAACTGCGCCACCCTCTGGGCGCCGGAATGGGCCTTGAGCTGCTCGATCTCGGCGACGAGCGCGTGCAGGTGGGCGAAGGTCGAGGACAACAGAGCGATGCAGACCTCGGGATGCGAGCGCATCATATTGAGGATCGCCGACGACGGGATCTGCATCACCTCGCAATCGGTGGCGGCCTCGGACGCCACTGGATAGGTCCCGTTGCGCAGCGCCACCGCCTCGCCAAAGCTGTGGCCGCGGGTGAAAACGCCGACCACCGCCTCCGCGCCGTTGGGGGTGATCCGGTAGAGCTTCACCCAACCGTCGAGCACGATATAGACCGAATGCGCCGCGTCGCCGTGGTCGAACAGGACCTGGCCGCGGCTGTAGGACTTGACCACCGCACGCGACAGGATCGTCCGCGCCGCGTCTTCGGGGCAGTTGGACAAAAGCAGGCTGGTCCGTGCGATGTCTATCTGGTGCTGGCGCATGGGAGGATCATGCCGATCCGCGCGCGAAATGCGAGCCGCAATGCGCGCGAGGACCGGCTGGGGCTATTGGGCGGCGCGGGGCATCCGCGCCAGTTGGCACTGGGTCCAGAGATCCTCCAGCGCGTGGCACAGGCGGTCGACGTCGTCGGCGCCGTGCACAGGGGAGGGTGTGATCCTCAACCGCTCGGTCCCCTTGGGCACCGTGGGATAGTTGATCGGCTGGATGTAGATCCCGTGACGGTCGAGCAGGGTGTCGGAGATGAACTTGCACTTCACAGGGTCGCCCACCATCAGCGGCACGATATGGCTGGGATTGGGCAGATGCGGCAGGCCGATGGCGTCGAACCGGGCGCGCACCTCGGCGACGCGGCGGCGCTGGAGCTGGCGTTCGGCATCGCTGTGTTTGAGGTGCCGGATCGACGCGGCGGCGCCTGCGGCCACGTGCGGCGGCAGCGCGGTGGTGAAGATGAAGCCCGAGGCGAAGGACCGCACGAAGTCGCAGAGATCCGCGCTGGCGGCGATGTAGCCGCCGACCACCCCGAACGCCTTGCCCAAGGTGCCCTCGATCACGGTAACGCGGTCCATCACGCCGTCACGCTCGGCCACGCCGCCGCCGCGGGGGCCGTAGAGCCCCACCGCATGCACCTCGTCGAGATAGGTGATGGCGTTGTAGCGGTCGGCCAGATCGCAGATCTCGGCGATCGGCGCGATGTCGCCGTCCATGGAATAGACGCTCTCGAAGGCGACGATCTTGGGCCGCTCCAGCGGCTCCGCCGCCAGCTTGGCCTCCAGGTCCGCCAGGTCGTTGTGTCGCCAGATCGCCTTCTGAGCGCGGGAATGGCGGATTCCCTCGATCATGCTGGCGTGGTTCAGCGCGTCCGACAGGATCAGACACCCGGGGATCCGGGATCCGAGCGTGCCCAGGGCCGCCCAGTTGGACACGTAGCCGGAGGTAAAGAGCAGCGCCGCCTCCTTACCGTGGAGATCGGCCAACTCGGCCTCCAGCAGCACGTGGTCGTGGGTCGTGCCCGAGATGTTGCGGGTGCCCCCTGCTCCGGCGCCCGAGCGGTCGAGCGCGGCGTGCATCGCCGCCAACACCCCCGGGTGCTGGCCCATGCCGAGATAGTCGTTCGAGCACCAGACCGTCACCGGCGCCGCCGCAGCCCCGCTCCTCCGGGTGGCGGCGGGAAAGGCCCCGCGGACCCGTTCGAGGTCGGCAAAGACGCGATAGTTGCCCTCGGCCTTGAGCGCGGCGAGTTGGTCGGCGACCATATCGGCGATCTGCATCCTGTCCTCCTCTTGCGAACGTCGCAGACAGGCTAGAAAACGCGGCGCACGGCGGCCTTAACCAACGTCAAGCCCTTGGCGCATCCGCCTCCGCGTCACCCGGGGCCGATGTCGACCGCGGCGCCGGTGCGGGCCGAGGTCTCGACCGCCTCGACCACCTCCAGCGCCGCCAGCCCCGCCTCGGCCGGAACCGCCGGCGCCTCCTCTCCCCGGATCACCCGGGCGAAATGCAGCGCCTGTTCGACCAGCGGGTCGCTCTGCCCCGCGATCAGCGTCGTCGCCGAGATCGGGGTCCACCAGTCCGGCGCGCCGGTATGGCGCCAGACGCGCAGGTCGGGCAGCGACAGCGCGCCCTCGGACCCGCCGATCAGATAGCAGCTCTCGGGCGTCGCGGGATAGGCCGGGTTCTCGCGCGCCGTCAACTCCCAGCTCCAGGGCGCGGCGATGGCGTCGGACACCGACAGCGTGGCCAAAGCGCCGGACCGGAAGGTGACGAGTGCCGCGGCCAGGTCCTCGTTCTCGAACCCCCGGCGCGCGGGCACCGTCTGGGCCTGGACCAGCACCACGTCGCCGCAGAAATGGCGCAGGAGATCGGCGTCGTGCACCAGGTTGACCGAGACCGGGCCGGCGCCCTTGCGCGTGCGCCAGGGGGCCGCGGCGAAGTAGCGGTCGGGTTTGTAGACCCAGCACGTCGCCTGCACCGCCCGGACCGCGCCGATGTCGCCGCGGTCGAGCGCCGCCTTGGCCGCGCGCACCGTGCCGTTGTGGCGGCGGTGGTGGCCGACCAGGATCGGCACGCCCGCGTCGCGCCCCGCGTGGGCCAGCGCCCGACCCTCCGCGGCGGTGGCGGCGATGGGCTTTTCGATCAGGACGGGCAGACCACGGGCGATGCAGGCAAGTCCCTGGTCGGCGTGCTGGAGCGTCGGCGTGGCCAGGATCACGCCGTCGACCGGGGGACCGTCGAAGAGGGCGTCGAGACTCTCGACCACCGCCGCCCCGGTCGCCGCGGCGGCCGCGCGGGCGGCGCCATCGGGTTCCACCACCGCGGCCAGCGCCAGTTCGGGCCGGTCGAGCACGATCTGCGCATGCCGCCGTCCGACCAGGCCGTAGCCCGCCACTGCGATCCGCACCGGTTCCGCCATTCGCCCCCTCCGCGCCTGCCCGACATCCGCATCCATAGCATTCCCGCCGCCCTGGACGAGCCGATTCGGGCCCCCGTTTCAGGGCATCGGGTCGACTCCGAAGAGAACGGGATGCACCGCGATCAGCGCCGCGTAGAGCGCCACGCCCGCGGCGAGGCGCACCGCGGCCGCGCCCCAAGAGACCGGCGGGGGCAGCACAGGGGCGGCGGCGGTCGCGTCCCGCAGACGCGCCCAGTCCGCGCCCATCTCGCGCCGCTTGCGCCGGTCGACGAGACGCCCGCCCAACGCGGCGAAGACCGCGAAGGTGCCGAAGAGCAGGACGTGCGCCAGGTCGCCGTTCGGCACCAAATGCGCCGCGGCCCAGAGCGCCAGCGCGACCAGGAGCGGGTGGCGCATCCACCGCACGATCCCCGGCCGCGCCGGCTCGAACCGCGCGTCTTCTCCGCCGCCGAACGAGAACGGGTTCGGCCGGCCCGCCGCCAGGCCCAAGATCAGGCACACCGGCAGCATCGCCGCGAGCGGGACCAGGGGCTGCCACGGCGCCCAGGGCCAGAGCGGCACGTGGGGCGCCCGCCCGGCGGCCGCGATCAGCCAGGCCAACACCGCCAGCGACAGTGCCGAATAGGCGGCAAGGAACCCCCACCGCCCCAGGCGCGCCTGGAGCCAGGGCCGCAAGGGCGGCCTGAGCGGCACCGAATGGGTGGCGAAGAACGCCGCGAAGGCCAACGCGAAGGGCATCCAGTCCATGGCGCGGACCATCCCCGACCCCGCGCCGCCCCGCAAGACCTCGGGTGGGTCGGGAGCCACGGGATCGGGGCCCCTTCGGTGACCGCGCCAGCCCCCTCGTCGGGGCCGGGGGCGGACGCCAGGGCGCGCGCCAAATCGCATCGATCCACGGTGCGGTGGCCGCGCGCCCGCGCGGCGATCTGGGGCCGGTCCGGCAGGCCATCTGCGATCAGGAGGCCGAAGAGGGCCCTGCCCTGCCCGCAAGTCTCCGCCCGGCCGCAGGCGGGGCAGCGCCGCCATCGTCGCCCCGACAGATGGCGCGACGGGGGCAACCCCTCCCCCATGGGGCGACGCTTTCTGCACCACGCCCGCGACGGCGGCGCCCTTCCCACTCAGTGGGGGTGTTTTCCTCCAGCCGCCTCCTGTCCCGCTCGTCGCTGAACCTCTCCAGCGCTATCGTCCTGGCCCGCTCGGCGGAAACGGTGCGCACGGCACCCTTCGGGGACCACCCGTCGCGGACCGGCTCCGCGCCGGGCGATAACGACGCGCCGACGTCGGACCCGAGATTGCAGCGCCCCATAGCGCCATTGGCGCGCCGTGAAGGGGCGATCTGAACGCCGTCTGACAGGAGGCCGGAGCAGGACACGTCTCGCGACGAAACCCGCCCGGCTCCGCCCAACGTCTATCAGGGGACCCTACCGGCAGCCCTCATCGACCTCCTGCCCCCACCGGGATTAGGGGGCGATTGCCGCATCCCCCGGCGGCCGCCAGATCGCGACGGTACGGTCGTCGAACCATTCCTCGGCCGTGGCGCCCTTCACCCCGGGGTGGGCGCCGATGCGGTAGGGGTCGCGGCGGTCCGCGGCGCGGTAGGCGGCCTCCCAGGCGGCGATGTCGGGGCGGTCGGGCAGAACGCCATAACCGTCGCTGAAGACCTCCAGAGAGGTCAGCCCGGCGCGGTCCAAGCGAACGTCGATCAGGGCGCCCTTCGGAGGGCGTCCGTCGAGGACGGGATAGGCCAGGGGCCCCTCCCCGGCATTGGCGAGCCGCCCCTGGCTCCGGGTGCCGCCGCGGGCGACCGCGCGCACCTCGGCGGCGGGGAGAGGCGCGCAGACGGCGCAGGCGGCCCGCTCGATGCGGTCGGCGGTCTCGGCGGCGATCTCGCCCTCGGCGACGGCCCTGTCGACGCCGCTGCGAAGGATCGCCCGCACCCGCGCCTCGGTCGCGTCGCCGGCGCCCAGCCGCTCGGCCAGCGCGGCCCAGAGCGGCAAGCGCAGGGCGACGGTCACGGCGTCGACCGCGATCTCCTGGACATGAACCTCGACGGCGTTGACCCGGATGCCGCTGTCGCCGATCACCATAAGCCGCATCTGCGCGCCCAGGTCGAAGACGATGGCCGCCGTCGTGGCGATCGGGTCGGCGAACCCGCGGGCGGCCCGCGCCTCTCCCACCGCGGCGCTGAGGCGGGCCGCGATCTCGGCCGCCGAGGCCTCGGTGCGCATCTCAGGCGGCAGGGCCAGGGCCGCGGCGGCGGCGGCCAGGGCGGCGGCACGCCCCCCCGTCAGGCCCGTCGCGGGGTCGACCTGGGGGCCGGTCACGCCGTCGAACACGGCGCCCAGATGCCCCGGCACGGCCAGGCCAACGTCGTCGCCGGGGGCGGCGCCGGACTTGACCTTGCTGCGGTTGAAGATCTCCCACATGGGCTCAGCCCCTCCTGTGTCGGGCCGGGGCGCCAGCCGCACGCTCATCCATCGCCGCCCCCCGCCGCCAGCCAGGCGGCATAAGCCGCGCCGCGGGCGCCCGAGGCGTCGCCGCCCTCGGCCACGCGGATCTCGGGGATGGCGAAGCCGTCGAACTGCACCGCACGCAGCGCCGCGGCGAGGTCCTCGGCCATGCCCTCGATCCGCGACACGCCACCGCCCAGCACCACGATCTGCGGATCCACGGTCAGGGTGATGGACATCAGGAGATCGGCGGCGAGCGCACACCAGGCCGCCCAGACCCGGGCGGCGTCGGGATCGTCCCGCCGACCCGCCGCCACCTCCTGCGCCGTCGCCTCCCGCCCGGTCAGGGCCTGGGCCAGCCGCGCCAGCCCCGGCCCGGCCAGATAGCGCTCGACACACCCGGTGCGGCCGCAGCCGCAGGGCAAGGGCGGCAGGTCCAGCCGCCGCGCCAGCTCGGCCGACAGGGGCAGATGGCCGACCTCGCCCCCCGCGCCGCTGTGATCGGGCGCGAGCCGGCCCTCGACCGCATGGCCTCCGCCCACCCCCGTGCCGAGGATCAGGCCAAAGACCGAGCGGCAGCCGCGTCCGGCGCCGAACACCGCCTCGGACAGGGCGAAGGCGCGGCAGTCGTTGAGATAGAGCACGTGACGTCCCGCCGCCGCCTCGATATCGCGGGGAAAGGGGTGTCCGGTCGCCACCAGATTGGCGGTCAGCGCCAGACCGGTCCGCGGCACGACCAGCCCGGCGGCGCTCAGCCCCACGGGGCCGACGCCCGCGCGGCCCTCGATCCAGGCGATCTGATCCGCCACGGCGGCGACCAGGGCGGGGTAGTCGCGCGGCGTCTCGGTCCGCCTGCGCGCCGCGACGCGCCAGTCGGGGTCAAAGACCTGGGCCTCGATTTTCGTGCCGCCCAGGTCGATCCCTGCGGCGATCACCGCCCGACCGGGTGCAGCCGCACGCCCGACACCACCCGCGTCAGCGTGCCCCGCCCCGCGAAGGGGTCATCGACGTCGAGCCCCAGCGCCGCCGACCACATCACGCCCAGAACCTGCGCGAAGGCGACGAAGAGCGGCGCGCGCCAGACGTCGGCCTCGCGCTCGGGCACCGCGATGTCGCCGCTCCCGCCCAGCACCGTCGTCGCCGCATCGGGAAACTGCCGGCGCAGCTCGTCGGCGAGGTCGTCGTCGTAGCGGGCGGCGTGGGGATCGGCGGCCCGAAACAGCACGATCCGCGTGCCCGGCAGGACAAAGCTCTTGGGCCCATGGCGGAACCCCAGGGTGCTGTCCCAGAGTGCGGGCACCCGGCCCGCGGTCAGCTCCATCACCTTAAGCGCCGCCTCGCGCGCGGCATAGGCCAGGGGGCCCGCGCCGAGGAAGACCAGCCGCGGGGCCGGGTCCATGCCGCGCGCCGCCGCGGCCATGTCCGGCAGGGCCGCCGCCAACTCCTCGGCCAGGGGTGCCAGGCGGTCGGCGCCACCGTCGCGGTCGGCGATGGCCAGGGCCGACAGCAGCATCGTGGAAAAGCTCGACGTCATCGCAAAGCCCGCGTCGTGGGTGTCCGCGGGCAGGATCAGCCGGTGCACAGGCCCGGGCGCAGGCCGGGTCGCCAAGGCGCCCTCGGCGTTGCAGGTCACGTTCAGCCGCGGCGCGCCCGGGGCCAGCACGTCGAGCGCGTCAAGGGTGCCCAGGGTCTCGGCCGAGTCGCCGGAGCGGCCGAAGTTGACGATCAGCGGCCGACGCCCTGTCAGATAGCGCTCGGGGCGGCTGACCAGATCGGTCGTGGGCACCGAGCGCAGCCGCGGCCCCCCCTGCCCCTCCAGGCCCGCGACCACGATGTCTCCGATGTAGGCCGAGGTGCCGGCGCCGCAGAACCAGACCTCGTCTCCCGCCTGTCGGGCATACCAGTCGCGCGCGGCCTCCAACTCCGGCCGCCCGGCCCAATCGGTCCAAATCCGGGGCTGCGCGGTCAACTCGCGCCAGGTTGCCCAGCCGTTGAGGTCGTCGGTCTGCGTCGTCAGGTTTGCCATCGGTATCCGTCAAATCTGTCCCAGGTTTCCGCAAGGTCCACGATCTGACCGGAAACGCGCGCCTCGTCCAGGGCCATCGCGGCGATGCCCGCCGCCAGCGCCTCGCCCGCCGACACCGGCAGCCGGGCGATCTCCCCCCGGAGATAGGCGGCGATGTCCCGGCCCATCTGCGCGTCGGCGCCGTAGTGGTCGGTGAACGCGGTCTGCGCCGCCTTGTAATCGCGGTCCAGCAGGCGGCGCCCCGATGGCGTTGCGGTGATTTTGAGAAACCCGCGCTGAAAATCGCCCTCGGCCATCCCGCGCGTCCCCACCACCAGGAACCGCCGCTGGTCGTCGGGCACGTAGAGGTTGGTGTGAAAGCTCAAGGTGGCCCCGCTTTCGTACGAGACCAGCGCCGTCTGGAAATCCACGATGTCGCCGTCCGAGCGATAGGGGTCCGCCGTCCCCTCCCAGACCGAGGCGTGGTGGTCGAGCGCGGCCAGGTCGGCGGCGTCCTGCGGCGCATTCTCTGGCACGAAGGCGCGGCGGCCGCCAAAGCTCGCCACCTTCGCCGGGCGCGACCCGGCGATCATGTTGTAGAGGTCCAGGTCGTGGACGCATTTCTCCAAGAGAAACCCGCCCGAGTATCTCCGGTGACGCCGCCAATCGCGCATGAAGAACGCGCCGTGGTGGGGCGGGATGTGCTCGTTGGCCTCCAAGGACAGAACCTCGCCCAGCGTGCCCTGGGCCATCGCGGCAGTCAGGTCCACCATCTGCGGCGCGTAGCGCAGGACCAGACCGACGATCAGCCGCTCGGGCCCGTGGGTGCGCAGGAGGTCGGCCAGGGCCCAGGTCTGCTCCAGATCCACGACCAGCGGCTTTTCGGCAAAGATGTGCGGCACGTCCGCCGCGAGCCCCTGGGCGATGTGATCGAGATGCAGGTGGTTGGGCGAGCCGACGAAGAACAGGTCCGGCCGCGTCCGGGCCAGCATATCCGGCACCGTCTCGAACCGCGCCATCTCGGCGCCGCCGTCGAGGGTGGGCAGGAGCGTCGGCTGCGGGTCGACATAGCCGACATAGCGCAGCTCGGGCAGCGCCTGCCGCAGGTAGCCGAGAACCTTGACCGTGCGAAAGCCGACACCGGCGATGGCGACTTTCATTGCCGCGCCCCCACCGCGGCCAGAGGAGGTTTGGCCAGCCCATCCGGCCCAAAGAGCTGGGCCTGGGCGGGGTCGAAGCCCAGATGCACGCTCCCGCTCTCGGGCACCTCGTCCAGCCCGTCGAAGGAGGCGATGATCCGCGTCCGGTCGGCCAGGGTGCCGTGAAGGAGCGACACGCCCCCCAGCCGCTCGATCAGGCGGACATGGGCCTCCATCCCCCGCTCCGGCCCGGCGAGCGACAGGAACTCGGGCCGCACGCCCAACTCGACGGTGTCCCCGGACGCCAGCCCCTCGGCCGCGACGGGAATGCTGATGCGCGTCCCGCCGGCGATCTCGGCCGTCACGCCGCCCTCGGTGCCGACCACGCGCGCGGGGAGAAAGTTCATCCCCGGCTGGCCGATGAAGCCCGCGACGAACCGGGTCCGCGGGCGGCGGTAGAGCTGCATCGGCGTGCCGAACTGCTCGACCACCCCATCGCGCAGCACCACGATGCGGTCGGCCATGGTCATTGCCTCGACCTGGTCGTGGGTGACGTAGATCATCGTCGTCTTGAGCGTCTGGTGCAGCTCCGACAGCTCTACCCGCATCTGCCCGCGCAACGCTGCGTCGAGATTCGACAGGGGCTCGTCGAAGAGGAACACCTGCGGGTTGCGGACGATGGCGCGGCCGATCGCCACCCGCTGCCGCTGACCGCCGGAGAGCGCGCCGGGCTTGTAGGTCAGGCGCGCGGTAAGGTCGAGCGTCTCGGCCGCCTTTTCGACCGCGCGCTTGATCTCGTCTTTTGGCCGCTTTTGCAGCCGGAGGGGAAAGGCGATGTTGTCGAACACCGTGAGATGGGGATAGAGCGCATAGGACTGGAACACCATGGCAATGCCGCGGTCCACGGGTTCGAGCCCGGTGACGTCCCGCCCGCCGATCTCGAGCCGCCCCGAGGTCACGTCCTCCAGCCCTGCGATCAGCTTGAGCAAGGTCGACTTTCCGCAGCCCGAGGGGCCGACGAAAACCACGAACTCGCCGTCCTCGATGCTGAGCGAAATGTCATGCAGCACCTTCGCGGAGCCGTAGGACTTGCAGATGGCGTCGAGCGTGAGACCGGACATGTCAGAGGCTCCCTTGGCCGCGCTGAGGGGCGGCGTTGGCCGGGTCGGCGGCAAATCGGTGAGGTTCGAGAAAGCTCTCCAGAGCGATCCGACCGGCCAGGTGGCTGAGCGCGGGAATGTGGCGCGGGACGACGGCCGGAGCGGGCAGCGCCGGCGACGGCGCGGCCAGGGACTGTGAAATCGGGGCGACGGAGATGCGGGCGGTCAGCGCGCGCAGCACGTCCGCGGGCGCCCGCGATCCGACGAAGACGGTGTCGATGTCGACGAGCGCCAGAGCGGTCGCAAACGCCGCAGACAGATCGGCGGCCGCGCCGTCGCGCCAGACCTCGAACGCCCGTCGGGCGGGGGCGTCGAGGGCCGCGAGCCCAGGCCACCCGGCCCAGTCCCGCCGCCCCAGCCGGGCCAAGAGGTTGGTTTCCGTGGGGCGGTCGGGCCCGGCGGGGAACAGCGCCCCGAACTCGCCCGCGTTGCCCGTGGCGCCGCCCAACAGGCGCCCGCCCGAGACCACGCCGCCGCCGATCCCGCTGCCCAGGAACACGGCGGCGAAGTCGGCGCTGGGCGTCGTGCCGATGAGGCTGGCGGCAAAGGCGCGGCCGTCGTTCACCAGCGTGACCGGCACCCCGAACGCCCGCGCCAACGCGCCGCGCAGGTCGATCCGCGCCCAACCCGCGGGGTCAGAGCGCGCCACGATGGTGCGGCCGGGGCTCAGAAAGAACCCCTGCACCAGCACCGCCGCCGACACGATCCGCCCCTCCGGCGGCGCGTCGGCGCAGAGATCGAGGGCGGTCGCGATCAGGTCGTCGCACTGTTCGGCGGCGCTGCCATAGGGCCGCGTGACCGACGCCCGCGCCACCCGGCGCCCGGCGAAATCGGCCAGATCGACGATGGTGCGCCCCTCCGACAGGGTCGCGCCGAGGGTCAGGAGCATCCCCGCCCGCACCGACATCCGCCGCGGCGGCTTGCCCCGCACGCCGGCCAGATGCGCGATCTCCGACAGGATCCCCATCTCGACCAGAGGATTGACCGCCCGCATCATCGTCTGAGGCGAGAGCCCCAGCCGCGCGGCCACGTCGCCGCGCCGCGCCGTCCCCGCCCGCGCCAGGTCCGCCAGGATCGCGCGCTGGTTGGCCGTCAGCGGCGGCGCGCCGCGGAGGCGCCCGCCCGGGGGTCCGGCCTCCCTCACCCCTTGACCCCGCCGCCGACGAAACCTTGCAGGATGTAGCGCTGGGTCAGGATGTAGATCAGGATCAGGGGCACGGTCGAGATCACCGACCCGGCCATGAGCAGCGTCCACGACGCCTCGTATTGGTTGACGAAGGACATGAGCCCCAGGGGCACGGTCAGCTTGTCGGGCGAGTTCAGGAACAGCAGCGGCCGCAACAACTCGTTCCAATTGTTGATGAAGGCGATGACGAAGACCGACACCAGCGCCGGCTGCGCCAGCGGCAGATAGACCATGTAGAAGATCTGGAACGGCGAGGCGCCGTCGACATAGGCCGCGTCGCCATAGTCCCGCGGCAGGCTGGCGAAATACTCCCGCAGCATGAAGGTGCCGAAGGCGCCCACCAGGAACGACGGCACGATCAGCGAGGCGAAGGTGTCGATCCACCCCAGCCAGCGCATGATCAGGAACTCGGGGATGATCGTCACCTCGACGGGCACGAAGGCGGTGGCGAGCACCACGGCGAAGAGCACGTTCTTGCCCGGCAGCTCCAGCCGGGCAAAGGCGTATCCTGCCAGCGACGTGGCAAAGACCTGGCCCAGCGATGCCATGAACGCCACCCAGGCCGAGTTGAGGAAAAAGGTGACAAAGCTGCGCTTGGTCCAGACCTCGGTATAGTTGGCGAAGGGCTCGTCGGTGAACAGCATCGTCGGGACGAAACTCGGCGGGATCTTGAACACGTCCGACGGCGCCTTGAAGCTGGTGATCAGCATCCAGATGAACGGCGCCAGCGTGATCAGCGAATAGCCGACCAACACGGTGTAGAGCATCACCAGCGTCGCGGTCTTGCGCCGCGAGGACGGCATGACCATGGCGTCACTCATGCACCCATCTCCTGCGGAAGTAGAAGTTGACGAGGGTGAGCAGCCCCAGGATCACGCACATGATGTAGGACAGCGCCGCGGCATAGCCGACGTCGAAGTCCACGAACGCCTTTTGATAGACAAAGAACGCCAGGGTCGTGGAGGCGCCGTTGGGCCCGCCATTGGTCAGCGCGTAGGTGATCTCGAACGTCTGGGTCGAGCGCACGATGGCGATGATCAGGACGAAGAACAGCGACCGGGTGAGGAGCGGCACCGTGACCTTCCAGAACCTCTGCACCGGCCCGGCCCCGTCGACGCGGGCGGCCTGATAGAGCGTGGGGTCGATGGTCTGCAGGCCCGCCAGGAGCAGGATCATGTAGAACCCCACGTCCTTCCAAATCGACACCAGCGCCACTGCGGGCAGCGCCCAGGTGGGATCGGCCAGCCAGGCGGGCGGGTTGTCGACCCCTAGGCCCATGAGAATGTTGTTCAGCACGCCGAAACGGGTGGAGAAGATCCAGCGCCAGGCGAGCGTGATCGCCACCGTCGCGGTGATGAACGGCATGAAGAACGCGCCGCGAAAGAACGCCGAACTGCGCAGCCCGTTGTTCAGCACCACCGCCAGGACCAGCGCCAGGACCACCGACCCCACGACGTAGATCAGCGAGAAGACTGCCGAGTTGACGAAGACCCCGAGCGAGATCGGGGATCGGAAGATGTGGGCGTAGTTGTCCCACCCCACGAAGGTCGCGGTGTCGAACACCTTCCATTGGTAGAACGACAGCACGAAGGACCACCCGATCGGGATCAGGCGAAAGATCAGCGTGCCGACGATGGTGGGCAGGAGGAACACCAGCGCCGTGATCATCACGCGTCTGCGGTGGGTCATGGCGGGGGCTCGTTTGGGGGTCCGAAGTGCGGCACCGGGCGAGATGCGCCCGGTGCCGGAGCCGCTCAGCGCGACAGGACGTCGTTGCCGAAGGCGGTGAAGGCGGCGATGGCTTCGTCCACCGTCTTGCGACCGTTAAAGACCTCGTCCAACTCGCCGTTCATGCCGCCCGCGCCCGAGGCGCCGTACCCGCGCCAGGAGCTCCAGTTCGGAGAGAAGCCGGCATAGACATTGTCCTCGCCGATCTCCAGGAGGATGCCCTTGTTCGGCGGCATCTGGTCGGTCTCCAGCCACTCCTCGCTCTCGGCGATCTCGATATAGGCGGGCACCTTGCCGCCCAGGAAATCGCTGGCCGAGCGGCTGCTGCCGGTCAGGTGCTGGACGAACTTCCACGCCAGGTCGGGGTGTTCGGTGTCCTTGGCCACGGCCAGCATGTCGGCCCAGGCATAGAACGCGGCGGTGTCCTCGGTCGCGTCGGGCCCCATCGGCACCGGCGCGATCCCCCAGCGGAAATTGTCGCCCACGATGGTGCGGGTGTTGGCGATGTTCCACGAGCCGTCGACCCACATCGCCGCCATCCCCAGGGGGAAGATGTCCTGTTGGCGGATGCCCTCCATGTCCTGGGGCATCGGCGCGACCTGGTCTTCGGTGACGAGCCCGGTGAGGAAGGTCAGTGCCGCCTTGGCCTCGTCGTTCAGGTCGAGGCCGGTCATGTCCTCGTTCAGATAGCGCCCGCCGTTGCGGAACACCCAAGGCTCCACATGGGCATAGCGGCCGTAGACCGAGAAACCCCACTGGTCGGGACGCCCGTCCTCATTGGTGTCGACGGTCAGCTCCTTGGCGGCGCTACGGAAATCCTCCCACGTCCAGTCGGGCTGGGGCACCTCGACGCCCGCCGCCTCGAACATATCGATGTTGTAGAACAAGACGGGCGCGACCCAGTTCTGCGGGAACGCCACGCGCTGGCCGTCGACGACGCCGACACTGGCGGCGCCCTCGTAATAGGCGGCGAGCTCGTCGTCCGAGATCACGCCGGATAGGTCGAGGAGGTTGCCCGCCGCGCCCCATTCCTGGACGAACCCCGAGGACATCATGAACACGTCCGGCAGGTCGCCCGAGGCGGCCTGGGCCGTCAGCTTGGGCCAATAGCCCTTGTCGGCGGGGAGCGCCTGGGCCTCGACGGTGACGCCGGGGTTCTCTTCCTCGAACTCGGCGATGGCGGCCCGCTCGACCTCCAGCTGTTCGGGATCCCAGGACAGATACTGCAACGTCACGTCCTGGGCCAGGACGGGACAGGCCGCCACGCCGAAGACCAGCGCGGCTCTGAGCGAATGATAGATCATGGGTCCTCCAAAGTGCCTTATCTTTCGCCGTGAAAGATAACGAAATGCGGCACCGGCCAAGTCCGTGCGTGGGCGCGACGGCGCCTCTGAACGGCCCCTCCGGTGATGGGAATCGGTCACTGACGTCCTTTGTAGGGAAGGATTGTAACGCCGAGAAAGTGTTTTCTTCCCCAAGGGAAAGAAAACGAGCAGCCACCCCGGCAGCCCTGATGACCCGCGGGCGGCGGTCAATCGCGTTGCAAATACCGGTCCGGGCGGGCCAACTGTCGGCGCAACCGCCGCTCAGGGGACCGATGGCCAAGAAACCGACCGCCACCTATTCCGCGCCCGCCCTGGAAAAGGGGCTGGACATCGTCGAGCTGCTGTCGCGCGAGGAGGTCGGCCTCAGCCAGTCCGAGATCGCCCGCGCGCTGGGCCGCTCGGTGGGCGAGATCTTTCGGATGCTGATGGTGCTCCAGAACCGCGGCTACGTCGCCCAGGACCCGGTCTCGGACCGCTATCGGCTGACCACCTATCTCTTTGAGATCGCGCACAGGATCCCGTCCATCGGGCGGCTGACCGCGGCCGCCGAGCCGGCGATGCGGGCGCTGAGCGTCCAGGTGAACCAATCGACCCACCTGGCGATCCTCAGCGATGCCTCGGTGCTGGTGATCGGCCAGATGAACTCTCCCGGCAACAACATCCTGACCGTGCGGCTGGGGGCCAAGATCGACCTCTGGCAGGCGTCGTCGGGGCGGGTGATGCTGGCCTTCCGCCCCGAGGGCGAGCTGGCGCAGCTCCTCGACACCGTGCCCCTGCCCCGCGGCACGACGCCCGAGCGGATCCGCGCCGATCTGGCCCAAATCCGCACCGCCGGTGTCGAGACGCGCGACAGTTTCCTGGTCAAGGGCGTGGTCAACATCTCGGCCCCCGTGATCGACCACTCGGGCCTCGCCGCGGCCGCGCTGACCATCCCGCATATCGAGCGCTACGGCGATCCCGTGACGTTCGAAGATTGCCGCACCGCGCTGGTCGACACCGCCGCGGCGATCACCCGCACACTGGGGGGGCAGCCCCCTATCCCGGACTGAGATCCAGCGGAACGGCGGGACGGGACATGCTGTCGAAGCACGCCTCGACCAGGGCCATGGTCTGAAACGCGTCCTCGACGCCCGAGAACAGCGTCGGGTCCTCACCCGCGTCGAAGCGCTGAACGTTGCGCATGGGGCCCATGAAGCTGTCGACGAACCAGCTCCCCTCCAGCGGCACCTGCTCCCAGGCACCGCCGTTGGGGCAGATCCACAGCTCGTCCGCCTCGCCGTTGGGATAGTCGAAGCAGACCCCCAGCTTGACCATCATCGCGGCCTCGGTGCCTTCGATCCGCATCCAGGCGGACTGGAATTTCCGCCCCGCCTGGTGGTTGTGGTTGATCGACATCAGCGCCCTCAGCGTCGCCCCATAGTCCAGGATCACCGACGTGCGGGTCTGGGCGAAGTCGGCCGCACGAGGGTCGCGCAGCGAGCGGGCAAAGACCCCGTCCGGGTTGCCCGCAATCGCACGGATGCTGTCGAGATAGTGGATCGAGTGGACCGCGATCTCGACCCGCTCCATCGGGATGAGAAAGGGAAAGAGCGTCCAGGGGGTGAAGATGTTGAGATGGACCTCGATCTCCAGCAACGCGCCAAGGCGCCCGGCCTCGACCGCCTGGCGCGCCGCCATCATCATCGGGGAGAAGCGGAGTTGGAAGTTCACCGCCGCCTTCAGCCCCTTGTCGCGGCAGAGCGCGCGGATCGCCCGGGCCTGAGCCAGGTCGCGGCCCATGGGCTTTTGGATCAGCACCGCGGCGCCGTCGGGCAGATCCGACAGGATGCCGAGGATCGCGTCCGGCGGCACGGCCACGTCGTAGACGGCCGAGGTCCCGTGGGCGGCGGCGGCGGCGGCGACGTCGGCATGAACCTGGGCAATGCCGTGTTCGCGCGCCAGACTCCGGGCGCGGTCGGGGTCGATGTCGGTCACGCCGCCGACGGTCAGCCCGGCCCGGTCGTAGGCCGGCATATGCGCGTCCCGGACGATGCCGCCCGCGCCGACGATGACGATGGGCTTGGGTGCGGCGGGCGCGGGCCAGCTCTGAGGAAAGTCGGCGATCATTCCGCGGCCTCCCGGCGCTCGACCAGCAACACATGCTCGCAATACATCGCCGTGCTGCCGTCCTGTTTCTTGGTCTCGGTGATCTCGACCACACGGCCATAGCCCGGACGCTTGGCGTCGGGCTCGGTCCGGCCGATGGTCACCACCGTGTGGATCGTGTCGCCGATATGGACCGGCGTGGGAAAGCGCAGCCGCTCGTAGCCGTAGGTAAAGGCGCGCGGGTTGATCTGCGTCGCGGTCAGACCGACCCCGATGGCGAAGGTCATGGTGCCGTGGGCGATCCGCTGGCCGAACGCGCTCCGTGCGCAGAACTCGGCATCCATGTGGTGGGGAAAGAAGTCGCCGGTGTGCCCGGCATGGACCACAAAGTCGGTCTCGGTGATCGTCCGCCCCAGCGTCCGCCGCGCCTCCCCCGTCACGTAGTCCTCGAAAAACTGTTCCTTTTCCACAGGTTTGATCCTCCGCTGCCCCAGCAATATTTTACCTATACAAAATTCTTTGACATGTGAAAAGCCGCCATGCTAGAGCCGACCGCAAGGGCAGATCACGGGAGGCGACGGATATGGCGGACATCGGCGTTCACGCACGCGGGGTGCCCGGCCTGCCGGACGACCACGCCGAGATCCCGGTCTGGAACGCCGAGAACTGGTATTTCGAGGACTTCGAGGTCGGAGACAAAATCCGCTCGATCCGCCGGACGATCTCCGAAGGCGAGTCGATGCTCTTCAACAGCCTGGTGATGGACCACCATCCTTACGTCAGCGACGACCGCTTCGCCGCCGAAGAGGGGGTCTTCGGCCGCCGCCTGGTGGCCGGGGCGATGGTGTTCTCCTACGGCTTGGGGCTCGCCGCCACGAACTGCCTCAACTCGTTCTCCTACGGCTACGACCGGCTGCGGTTCATCAAGCCGGTGTTCATCGGCGACACGATCTACACCATCCGCGAAAACCTGGCCAAAGAGCCCAAGAACGCGCAGATGGGCAAGGTGCGGGTCAGCTATTCGGTCTACAAGGGCGAGGGCGAGTTGGCGCTCTATTGCGAGCACCTGATGACGGCGCTCTACCGCGATCCGGCCAACGCCGAGGCTGCCAATGGCTGAGCCGGTGCGCCTGCGCGGGATGACCTGGGACCACAGCCGCGGTCTCGACCCGATGGTGGCCACCGCAGCGCACTTCGCCGAGCGGCATCCGGGGGTCGAGATCACGTGGGACGCCCGCTCGCTCCAGGCCTTCGCCGACCGGCCCATCGGCGAGATGGCGGCGGACTACGATCTGATGGTGATCGACCATCCCCATGTGGGCGAGGTGGCCCAGAGCGGCGAGCTGGTGGCGCTCGACACCCTGGGCCGGGACGACGAGATGGCGGCGCTGGCGGCGCAGTCGGTGGGGGCCTCGCACCGCTCCTACGCGTTCGGCGGCCACCAATGGGCACTGGCCATCGACGCGGCGACCCCGGTGGCGTCGTTCCGGCCCGACCTCATCGACGCCGCGCCGACGCGGTGGGACGCGGTGATGGAACTCGCCCGCGACGGCCGGGTCGCGGTGGCGCTGATCCCGATCAACACGCTGATGACGTTCTTCGGCCTGGCGCGGAACCAGGGGGTCGCGGTGGCCGAGGCGCCCGACCGAGTGATGGCCCGCGACGCGGCCGAGGGGGTGCTGGACCTCTTGATGGCGCTGGCCCACGCCGTCGATCCGCGGTGCCTGACGCTCGACCCGATCGGGGTTCTGGAGTGGATGGGACGCAGCGCGGACGCCCCCGCCTACTGCCCGTTCGGATACGGCTATACGAACTACAGCCGGGACGGGTACTGCCGCTTTCCCATCGTGTTCGCGGACGCCCCCGGAATCGCCGACAATGGCCCGCGGGGCACCGTGCTGGGCGGCACAGGCATCGCCGTCTCCCGCCGCTGCGCCCATATGGACGTCGCCGCCGACTACGCCTTCTGGATCGCCGGGGCCGAGTGCCAGGCGGGCCTGTTCTTCGACAGCGGCGGCCAGCCGGGCAACGCCGCGGCGTGGGAGGCCGACGGCCCCAATGCCGCCGCGCGCGGCTTTTTCCGCAACACCCGCAGGACGCTCGACACCGCTTGGCTGAGGCCCCGCTACGACGGCTACATGGAGTTCCAGGACCGGGGTGGAGACATCCTGCATGCCTGCCTCAAGGGTCAGGTCGGGCGGGCCGACACGCTCGACCGCCTCGACGCGGTCTACCGCGAGAGCCGCCGATGAGCGTCCTGCCCCAGGCCCAGCGCCCCCTTGACGGGCTGACCGTGGTGGATTTCAGCCAGTTCCTTTCGGGCCCCCTCTGCGGGCTCAAGCTGGCCGACCTGGGCGCGCGGGTGATCAAGGTCGAGCGCCCGGGCGTCGGCGACCTCTGCCGCCAACTCTATCTCTCCGACACCGACATCGACGGCGACAACTCGCTGTTCCACGCCATCAACCGCAACAAGGAGAGCGTGACCGCGGACCTGCGCGACCCCGACGACCGCGCCGCCCTGCTTCGGCTCCTGGCCACCGCCGACGTTATGATCCAGAACTTCCGCCCCGGCGTGATCGAGCGTCAGGGTCTGGGCTATGACGCGGTGCGCGAGATCAACCCGCGCATCGTCTACGGCAGCATCTCGGGCTATGGCGAGGACGGGCCCTGGCGCGACCTGCCCGGACAGGATCTGCTGGCGCAAGCGCGTTCGGGCCTGCTGTGGCTGACGGGCAGCGCGGAGGATCCGCCGATGCCCATGGGGCTGGCCGTGGCGGACATGCTGGCGGGCAACGCCCTGGCCCAGGGGATCCTGGCCGCCTTGGTCGGGCGCGGGATCCACGGCCGCGGCGCGCTGGTGCAGACGAGCCTCCTGGAGGCGATGATCGACTTTCAGTTCGAGGTCCTGTCGACCCATCTCAACGACGGGCAGCGGCCGCCCCGGCGGAGCGCGATCAACGGCGCCCATGCCTATCTGGCCGCGCCCTACGGGGTCTACCGCACCGCGGACGGTTATTTGGCGCTGGCGATGACGCCGTCGCTGTCGCGGCTCGCCGGCCTCCTGGGCGTCGAGGGGCTGGAGCGCTACGGCGACCACCCCGCCGCCGCGATGACCGAGCGGGACGCGATCAAGTCGGCGCTGGCCGAGCGGCTGGTCACCCGGCCGACCGCGGCGTGGTTGGAGGTGCTGCAACCGGCCGACATCTGGTGTTCGGAGGTTCTGACCTGGGCCGAACTGCGCCAGAGCGCGGGCTATCGGACGCTCGACTTGGAACAGACGATCCGCCGCAATGGCGCCGTGCGGCTCGAGACGTTGCGCGCGCCCCTCAGGATCGACGGCGCGACGTTGAAATCCGACCGGGCGGCGCCCGCGCTGGGTCAGGACACCGAGCGCGTTCTGGGGCCCCTGCGCGCCGACGCGCCCGGCCCATGACCGATCACGATCCCAGGGAGGACACGACCATGACCGCATCTCACATCGCCAGACTGCTGGCCGCCACTGCGCTGACCGGCCTCACCGCCGTCAGCGCGCTCGCCGAGGAGGTCGATTACGGCACCTTCGACGGCTACACACTGCGGGTGAAGCTGATCGGCGGCGCGCAATACGAACCGCTCTATACCCGCATCGCCGAGTGGGAGGAAATGACCGGCGCCACCGTCGACGTGCTGTCGCGCAAGAACCACTTCGAACTCGACCGCGAGATCAAGCAGGACATCGCCGCCGGGACGCTCGACTGGTGCGTGGGATCGAACCACACCAGTTTCGCCCCGCAATACGGCGCGATCTACATCGACCTCAACGGTGTGGTGGGCGAAGGGACGCTGGCGGCGTTCCAGGCGCGCGCCCTGGAGAACGCCACCGTCGACGGCCGCCTGGTGCAACTGCCGCGCCATTCGGACATCTCGAACCTCTACTATATCAAGTCGCTCTACGAGGACGCCGACAACCAATCGCGGTTCAAGGAGGAATACGGATACGATCTGTCTCCGCCCGAAACCTGGGACCAGGTCAAGGACCAGGCCATGTTCTTTGCCGACGCGCCGCGGTTCTACGGCACCCAGTTCGTGGGCAAGGACGAGGCGATCACGGGCCGGTTCTACGAACTCCTCGTGGCCAACGGCGGCCAGCTCTTCGACGACGACTGGAACCCGGTCTTCAACTCCGACGCGGGGGTCGAGGCGGTGAACTTCTTCCGCGACCTCTATGAGGCCGAGGCGGTTCCGGCCGGCGCGCTGAACTATCTGTGGGACGACACCGGGCTGGGCTTTGCCTCGGGCACCGTGGCGCTGAACCTCGACTGGGCCGGCTGGGCGTCGTTTTTCAACGACCCCGAAAACTCCAAGGTCGCGGGCGACATCGGCCTGGTCCGCGCACCCAAGGGGTCGGCGGGCGTGCGCACGGGGTGGTCTGGCAGCCATAGCTTCTCCATCACCGAGACCTGCGACAACACGGAGGCGGCGGCGTCCTTCGTCACCTTCCTGACGAACCACGACAGCCAGATGATCGAGGCCAGCGCGGGCCTGTTGCCGACCCGCAGCACGGTCTGGGACGACGCCAAGGCGCAGTTCGCCGAGGACGGCAACGACTTCCTCGTCCAGGTTTTCGACACCTATGCCCAGTCGATGGCCGAGGACGCCTTTACCCCGCCGCTGATCACGCCCTGGATCGAGGTGTCGAACGAGATCTGGCCGCGGTTGCAGGCGGCGATCCTGGGCGAGATGACGCCGCAGGAGGCGCTGGACGAGGCCGCGGACGCCGCGCGCCTGGTGATGGAAGACGCCGGTTACCTCTAATCCGCCGCGACGACCGGCGCGGGCCCCGAGGCGGGCCCCGCCCCCCCTGCCCCGTCCCCGCGAGACGCACCGCATGACCGACAGACGCCCCCCGTTCTGGCAGCGCGAGAAATACACGCCTTATCTCCTGCTGTTGCCGGCAGTTCTGACGATCCTGTTCGTGGTGCTGTTGCCGCTGATCTTTTCGCTCTACACCAGCTTTACCGGCTACCGCCTGATCCGGCCCGAAAGCCTGTGGCAATGGGTCGGCCTGCGCAACTACGAGCGGATCTTCGGCGACCGGGATTTCTGGGTGGCCTTCGGGCGCACGGTGATCTTTCTGACCATCGCGCTGAACCTGGAGTTCCTCCTGGGCCTCGGCATCGCGCTGTTGATCAACAAGATCACCTGGGGCCAGCGCACCCTGCGCACGATCATGATGTTTCCGATGATGTTCTCGCCGATCCTCGTCGGCTATCAGTTCAAGTTCGTCTTCAACGACAACATCGGCATTCTCAACAATGCGCTCCAGGCGCTGGGGTTGAGCGACGGCGCGATCCCCTGGCTGGTCGACAAGTACCTGGCGAACTTCGCCATCATCTTTGCCGAGGTGTGGATGAGCACCTCCGTCTTCGCCATCCTGCTCCTGGCAGGGCTCTTTGCCATGCCGCGCGACCCCTTGGAGGCGGCCAAGGTCGACGGCTGCAACGCCTGGCAGGTGTTCCGCCACATCACCCTGCCCTTTCTCATGCCGTTCGTGTTCATCGCCATGACCATCCGCTCGCTCGACGTGGCGCGCGCCTATGACATCGTGGACGTCATGACCGGCGGCGGACCGGCGGGCCGGACCGAGCTTCTGTGGACGCTGATCGCGCGGGTGGGCTACGACAACGCCCGGATGGGCCAGGCCAACGCCATGGCCTACGTCTCGATCGTGCTGTCCATCGCCTTCACCTACTACTTCTTTACCAAGCTGATGGCGGCGCGGCGCTATATGGGAGGGGCCGACTGATGGGCCGGACCTTGCGCAAACGGCTGGCCGCGGTGGGGCTGTGGCTCCTCACCTTCGTTCTGATGGTCATCATGTGCGTCCCGGGGTTGTGGGTCGTGCTGACCGCGTTCCGCCCCAATGCCGAGGTGCTGGCCAAGCCGCCGGTGTGGATCCCCGAGAACCCTAGCCTGAACAACTTTGCCAAGATCTTCGGCTTCGGCGCGGACCAGGTGGCGATCCCGGTCCCGGCCTACTTCGCGAACTCGCTGATCATCGCCCTGACCTCCACCGTCATCGCGCTCTTGATCGGGATGTCGGGCGGCTATGCCTTCGCGCGCTATCGCTTCCGCTTCAAGAACGGGCTGTTCCTGGGGCTGATGCTGTCGCGGACGGTGCCGGGGATCGCGCTGTCGCTGCCGATCTTCATCATCTGGAGCCGCCTCGGGCTCATCGACGCCAAGCTGGGGTTGATCATCGTCTACGTGGCGCTGAACGTGCCCTTCACCATCTGGCTGATCGACGGCTTCTTCCGTCAGATCCCCAAGGAGATGAGCGAGGCGGCCCAGGTCGATGGCTGCACCCGCTGGCAGGCGTTCTGGAAGATCGAGTTCCCGCTCGCCAAGTCCGGCATCGCCAGTGCGGGCATCTTCGCCTTTCTCACCTCGTGGAACGAATATGCGCTGGCCTCGAACCTCACCCGCTCGACCGACAGCAAGACGCTGCCGGTGGGGCTCATGGACTTCACCGCGCAGTTCACCATCGACTGGGCGGGCATGTCGGCGATGGCGGTGATCATCATCGTCCCGGCGCTGATCCTGACATTCCTCGTGCAGAAACACCTGATCGCCGGACTGACCTTCAGCGGAGTCAAAGGATAACACGATGGCGGACATCTCGCTCAAAGGCGTCGTGAAACGCTACGGCCGCACCGAAGTCGTGCACGGCATCGACCTCGACATCGCCCACAACGAGTTCGTGGTGCTGGTGGGCCCCTCGGGCTGCGGCAAGTCGACGACGCTGCGCATGATCGCGGGGCTGGAGGACATCTCGGACGGGGCCATCTCCATCGGGCCGCGGGTGGTCAACGACCTGCCGCCGCGCAAGCGAAACATCTCGATGGTGTTCCAGAACTACGCGCTCTACCCCCACATGACGGTGCGCGAGAACCTGGGCTTCGGTCTAAAGATCGCCAAGCAGAGCCCCGCCGAAATCGCCCGCCGGGTCGACGAGGCCGCCGAGATCCTGGGCCTCGGCGCGCTGATGGAGCGCACGCCGGCCGAGCTCTCCGGCGGGCAGAGACAGCGGGTCGCGATGGGCCGCGCCATCGTCCGCCATCCCGAGGCGTTCCTGTTCGACGAGCCCCTGTCCAACCTCGACGCCAAACTCCGCGTGCAGATGCGCACCGAGATCAAGAAACTGCACCGCACGGTCAAGACCACGGTGGTCTACGTCACCCACGACCAGGTCGAAGCGATGACGCTGGCCGACCGGATCGTGGTCATGAAGGACGGCCATATCGAGCAGGTGGGCACGCCGATGGAGGTGTTCGACCACCCCGTCAACACCTTCGTGGCGAGCTTCATCGGCTCGCCACCGATGAACCTCCTGCCCGCGCGGATCTCGGACGGCCAGGTGGTGTTCGCGGGCGGCACCGGCCTGCCCGTGCCGACGCGCCTGGCCGACCGGGTGCGCGACGGCCAGGAGGTGACGTTCGGCCTGCGCCCCGACGACCTCACCCCCCAAGGCCACGGCATCGCCCGGGGCGGCGAACGGGCGCAACTGACGCTGGAGGTCGGGCTGTCGGAGCTGTTGGGCACCGAGACAATCCTCTACACCCGCATCGGCGATCAGGAGGTGCAGGGCAAGATGTTCGGCCCCCGCGACGTGGCCGCGGGCGAGCGGCTGACCTTCGACGTGGCTCTGGACCGGGCGCATCTCTTCGACACGGTCACCGGCCGCTCGGTGCGGCGGCTCTGATGGCGCGCATCGTCTCGACCGACGTGCGGATGGTGGACCTGGCGCCTCAGGTGGTGCGCACCGACGCCATCCAATCCTTCGTCAGCCAGGAGACGCCGATCCTGCGCATCACCGATGCCGAGGGGCGCACCGGCACCGGCTATTGCTACACCATCGGCACGGGCGGGCCGGCGGTGGTCAGCCTCTTGCGCGACACGCTGATGCCCCGGCTGATCGGCCGCGAGGCCGAGGAAATCGAGAGCATCTGGCGCGACCTCTTGCTCTCGACCCACGCCACAGCGGTGGGGGCGATCACATCTCTGGCGCTGGCGGCGGTGGACACCGCGCTCTGGGACCTGCGCTGTCTGCGCGCGGGGCTGCCGCTCTGGTGCCTGGCCGGGGGGGCGAAGCCGTCGGTGCCGCTCTATTCGACCGAGGGCGGATGGCTCCATATCGACACCGAGGCGCTGGTCGCCGACGCGCTGGAGATGCAGGGCCGCGGTTTCGCCGGATCGAAGATCAAGATCGGCAAGCCCACGGCGGCCGAGGATCGCGCCCGCCTCGCGGCCGTGCGCGCGGCAGTGGGCGAGAGCTATGAGATCCTCGTGGACGCCAATCAGGCCTTCACCCTGTCCGAGGCGATGCGCCGGGCCGAGATGCTGGCCGATCTGGGCGTTGGCTGGTTCGAAGAGCCGATGCCCGCCGACGATGTGGGCGCCCATGCCCGCCTCGCCGCCGCCGCGCGGGTGCCCATCGCGGTGGGCGAGAGCCTCTATGCCGTCAGCCAGTTCAAGGACTACCTGACCCAGGGCGCGTGCAGCATCGTCCAGGCGGACGTCGCCCGGGTCGGCGGGATCACGCCGTGGCTCAAGATCGCGCACATGGCCGAGGCGTTCAACGTCGCCATCTGCCCGCATTTCCTCATGGAGCTGCATGTGAGCCTGACCTGCGCGGTGCCGAACGCGCCAATGCTGGAATACATCCCGCAGCTCGACGACATCACCGCTCGCGGTCTCGACATCCGCGACGGCCGCGCCCATGCGCCCACCGCGCCGGGCCTGGGCATCGCCTGGGACTGGAGCGCCATCGACGCCCGCGCGGTCGACGGGCTGAGCGCCGAAATCGGAGGATAAGCGATGCAACGCATGGCCATGGTCATCGGGATCAGACCCGAGCACATCCCCGCCTACAAGCGGCTCCACGCCGAGGTGTGGCCCGACATCCTGGCGCAGATCAGCGCCTGCCACATCCGCAACTACTCGATCTATCTCAAGGAGCCCGAGAACCTGCTCTTCGGCTATTGGGAGTATCACGGCACCGACTTCGACGCCGACGCCGAGCGGATGGCGGCCGATCCCCGGACCCAAGAGTGGTGGGAGATCTGCATGCCGATGCAGGCGCCTTTGGAGACGCGCAGGGAGGGCGAATGGTGGGCGATGATGGAAGAGGTATTTCACCATGACTGATCCCCGGATCGAGACGCTCGGCGGCTGCTACACCAGCGTGCTGCACGACGTCATGCGCGCCATGGGGCTGCGCAATTTCACCCTGCCGCCGCGGATCACGCCGCTCCAGCCGGACACGACGCTGTGCGGCCCGGCCTTCACCATCGAGGGGCGGATGGCCGAGGACGCCGATCCTCACGAGACGCTCCTGGCCTGGACCGGGCTCCTGTCGCGCTGTCCGGCGGGCCACATCTGGACCGCCCAGCCCAACACCCACACCGTCGCGCAGATGGGCGAGTTGTCGGCCGAGACGCTGCACGCCAAGGGCGTCCTTGGCTGCGTGCTCGACGGCGCCCTGCGCGACAGCCCGTTCATCCTGAAACTCGGCCTGCCGTGCTGGCGCACCCACCACACGCCCAAGGACATCGTCGGCCAATGGCTGCCCACCGCGACCGAGGTGGAGATCCATATGGGCGACGTCATGATCCTTCCGGGCGACTGGCTGCACGGCGACCGCGACGGCATGGTGCGCATCCCCGAGGCCCGACTCGACGAGGTGATCGACAAGGCTGTCGAGGCGATGCAGACCGAAAACAAGGTGCGGACCGCCATCGTCGGCGGCATGGACCCGCAAGAGGCCTATCTGAAATGGGGCAAGTTCTGAGATGGACGACACCGACGGACGGCTGATCGTGCTCGACCCCGCCGACACCGTGGCGGTGGCGCGCTGTCCGGTCGCGGCGGGCACCCGCCTGACGATCGGCGGGCGCGACGTGGTCTTGGACGGGGCGATCACCATCGGGCACAAGTTGGCCCGCCGCGCCATGCGCCCGGGCGACAAGGTGCTGAAATACGGGGTGTCCATCGGCTCGGCCACGGCAGAGATCGCGGTAGGCGCCCACGTGCATCTCCACAACATGAAGAGCGACTACACACCCACCCACACCCGGACCGGCGAGGCGGCGAACCCATGAGCTTTCTCGGTTATCCCCGTGCCGACGGCCGCAAGGGCATCCGCAACGTGGTGGCGGTGGCCTATCTGGTCGAGTGCGCCCACCATGTCGCGCGCGAGATCGTCCTGCCCCACCGCGACCGCGCCCACGTCATCGGCTTTCCCGGGTGTTATCCCAACGCCTATGCCCAGCGGATGATGGAGCGGCTCTGCACCCACCCCAACGTGGGCGCGGTGCTGCTGGTCTCGCTCGGCTGCGAGAGCTTCAACCGCCAAGCGCTGGAGCGCGCGGTGCGCGACAGCGGCCGCCCGGTCGAGACGGTGGTGATCCAGCAAGCCGGCGGCACCCGCAGCGCCATCGCCGCTGGCCGCGCCTTCGTCGCGCGGGAGGCCGCCGCGCTCGACCGGGCGCCCACGGCCGAGATGACGCTGGCCGATCTGGTGGTCGGCACGGTCTGCGGCGGGTCGGACGGGACCAGCGGCATCTCTGGCAACCCCGCCGCGGGCCGCGCCTTCGACCGGCTGGTCGCGGCCGGAGCGACCTGCATCTTCGAGGAGACGGGCGAGCTTATCGGCTGCGAAGAGGTGATGGCGGCGCGCGCGGCGACGCCGGACCTGGCCGGCGCCCTTCGCGCCTCGGTCGAGAAGGCCGCCCGCTACTACGCAGAACTGGGCTACGGCAGCTTTGCCGCGGGCAACGCCGACGGCGGCCTCACCACCATCGAGGAAAAGTCCATGGGCGCCTATGCCAAGTCCGGCGCCTCACCCATCTCGGGCCTGATCAAACCCGGCGACATCCCGCCCCGCGGCGGGCTCTATCTGATGGATGTGGTCCCCGACGGGCCCGTGCGCTTCGGCTTTCCCAACATCTCCGACAACGCCGAAATCGTCGAGATGATGGCCTCGGGCGCGCATCTGACGCTGTTCGTCACCGGGCGCGGCTCGGTCGTGGGCTCGGCCATCTCGCCGGTGATCAAGATCGCGGCGAACCCCGAGATGTATGACCGCCTGCACGAGGACATGGACGTGAACGCGGGACGCATCATCACCGGCGCGGCGGGCCTCGACGAGGTGGGGGACGAGATCTTCGACGCTGTCGCTGCGGTGGCCGCCGGGCAGCAGACCAAGTCCGAAGATCTGGGTCACACCGAATTCATTCTTACCTATAAGAGCTTCGAACCAATCGGGCCGGCCTGCCTGCCCGCATGAGAAGGGACGGATATGAACCGACTTGAAGGAAAGACCTGCCTGGTGACCGCCGCCGGTCAGGGGATCGGCCGCGCCGCCGCGCTGGCGATGCACGCCGAGGGCGCCAAGGTCCACGCCACCGACGTCAACGCGGACGCGCTCGCCGCCCTGGCCGAAGACGGCTTGGAGACCATGACGCTGGACGTCACCGACCCCGACGCGGTGACGGGCGCCGCCGAGACGCTGGGCGGCGTCGACGTGCTGTTCAACTGTGCGGGCTTCGTCGCCAATGGCACGATCCTCGACTGCGACGAGGACCAGTGGCGGTTTTCCAACGAGCTGAACGTCACCGCCATGTATCGCATGTGCCGGGCGTTCCTGCCGGGGATGCTGGAGCGCGGCGGCGGCTCGATCATCAACATGTCGTCGGTGGCCTCGTCGGTGATCGCGGCCCCCAACCGCTTCGTCTACGGCGCGACCAAGGCGGCGGTGATCGGACTGACCAAGGCCATCGCCGCCGACTTCGTCACCCAAGGGATCCGATGCAACGCCATCTGCCCCGGCACGGTGGAGAGCCCGTCGCTGGAGCAGCGTCTGGCCGATACCGGGGATTACGAGGCGGCGCGGGCCGCATTCATCGCCCGCCAGCCCATGGGCCGCATCGGCAAGCCCGAAGAGATCGCCGCGCTGGTGGTCTATCTGGCCTCCGACGAGTCCGCCTTCACCACCGGCCACGCCCACGTCATCGACGGCGGCTGGGCCAACTCGTAAAGGGACCCCGAGACCATGAAGCTGATCCGCCACGGCGCCCCGGGCGCCGAGAGACCCGGACTGATCGACGCGGACGGCGTGCGCCGCGACCTCTCGGGCGTGGTGCCCGACATCGGCGGCGACACCCTGTCGGACGCGGGGCTGGCGGCGCTGCGCGCGGTCGACCCCGCCACCCTGCCCGAGGTGTCGGCGGGCGCCCGCCTCGGCCCCTGCGTCGCCGGGACGGGCAAGTTCGTCTGCATCGGCCTGAACTATGCCGACCACGCCGCCGAGAGCGGCCTCGACGTGCCGCCCGAACCGGTGATCTTCATGAAGGCGACGAGCGCCATCTGCGGCCCCGACGACCCCATCGTCATCCCGCAGGGGTCCGAGAAGACCGACTGGGAGGTCGAACTGGCCGTCATCATCGGCACCCGCGCCAAATACGTCTCCGAGGCCGACGCGATGGCCCACGTCGCGGGCTATGCGGTGACCAACGACGTCTCGGAGCGCGGGTTTCAGATCGAACGCGCGGGCCAGTGGACCAAGGGCAAAAGCTGCGACAACTTCGGCCAGATCGGCCCCTGGCTCGTCACCCGCGACGAGGTGCCCGACCCCCAGAACCTGCCCATGTGGCTGACCGTCAACGGCGAGAAGATGCAGGACGGCTCGACCCGCACCATGGTCTACGGCGTCGCCCATGTGGTGAGCTATCTCAGCCAGTTCATGTCGCTGCACCCCGGCGACGTGATCTCGACCGGCACGCCGCCGGGCGTCGGCATGGGGCAAAGACCGCCGCGCTATCTGCGCCCGGGCGACGTGGTGGAGCTGGGGATCGAGGGGTTGGGGCGCCAGCGTCAGGACGTGATCGCCGATGACGAGGGGCGCACGCCTTGACCGGTTTGATCGACACCCACCAGCACCTGATCTACCCCGATGTGGCGGGCTATGCCTGGACCGACGACATCCCTCCCCTGGCCCGCCGCGCCTTTCCGCTGGAGCGCTACCGCGACTTGACCGCGGGCGCCCCGGTCGAGGGCACGCTGTTTATGGAAACCGGTGCCGACGACGCCGACTACCGCGCCGAGACCCGGCACGTCGCCGCCCTGGCCCGGCAGGACGGCAGCGGCATCCTGGGCCTCGTCGCGTCCTGCCGGCCGGAGGAGGACGCAGGATTCTCCGACTGGCTGGACGAATGCGCTGATCTGGGCGTGGTCGGCTATCGCCGGATCCTCCACGTCATGCCGGACGCGCGGTCGGCCAGCGACACGTTCCGCCGCAACGTCGCGGCCATCGGCGCCCGGGGGCTGCCCTTCGACCTCTGCGTGCTGGCCCGGCAACTGCCCATCGGGGCCGATCTGGTGCGGGCCTGCCCCGAAACCGCCTTCGTCCTCAACCACTGCGGGGTGCCCGACATCGCGGGCGACGGGCTCGACCCCTGGAGGGCCGATATCTCCGCGCTCGCCGCCCTGCCCAACGTCGTGTGCAAGCTCTCGGGGCTCCTGGCCTATTGCCCGCCCGGCGCGGCCAGCGCCGACACCATCCGCCCCTATGTCGACCACGTGCTGGAGGTCTTCGGCCCCGCGCGCATGGTCTGGGGCAGCGACTGGCCGGTGGTGGACCTCGCGCGGGGAGTGGAGCACTGGCTGGAGGTCACGCAGGCGCTGCTCGCGCCGCTGTCGGCGGACGAGGCCGCGGCCATCGGCCACGGCACGGCGCGGCGGGTCTACCGCCTGGACTGACGCCCGCGTCAGGCAGGGCCGAATGTCTCGCCGATGATCTGTTCGAGCAGCTTCTGCGCCCGCGACAGCCGCGCCCCGGCGGGAAAGACCGCCTCGAACTTGGACACATAGGAGAACTCGTCGGGCCGGATCGCGCGCATCCGTCCATCGGCGACGAAGGGCTGGGCGCATTGCGGCGGCAGGTGGCCCAGGAACTTGCCCGACAGGATCGCCGCCGAGATCCCCTCCATGTTGCCGCTGTAGATGTGGTGGCCGTCGGCACGCAGATCCCCCGTCTTGAGCGACCCCCCGTAATAGGAGCGCGACGCGTAGTCGTAGGCGGCGAGCCCGGCGCGGTCGGGCATCTCCTCGCAGTCGAACAAGGGGTGGCCCCGCCCGCAATAGAGCGTCTGCGTTTCGCCGAAGAGCGGCACGTAGCGCAGCCCCGGCGCATGGTTGGGAAACGTGTGAATGCCCATGTGGAGCTTGGCCTCCAGGACCAGGCGTTCGATGTCCAGGGGCTCGGCCACACTGAGATGCAGGGTGACGGTCGGCATCTGCTCGCGCAGCCGCGACAAGAGATCGGCGATGGGAAAATCGGCGTTGCCCAAGAGCGAATCCGCCATGGCGATGCGCAACTCGCCCGAGATGTCGCCGCGGATGCTGTTGACGCGGGTGACGAACTCTTCGCAGTCGGCCAGCAGCTCCTTGGCGATGCGGTAGATCTCGTGCCCCTCCTCGGTCAGGGCGAACCCCGCCCGCCCGCGGCGGCACAGGCGCATCCCCAGGCGCGTCTCCAGGTCGATCATCTGGGTGCTGATGGTCGACTGGCTGACGTTCAACGTCAGTTGCGCGCGCGAGAACCCGCCCGACTCGGCGACGCAGACGAACACCCGCAACAGGTGAAGGTCGGGACTGGACAGGGCGGTGAGCATGGCGGCGGACACCCCGATCAGGGTCGATGCAAACATGGTTTATTCTGGATTGTTTGGCGGTAAGCAAGCGGGAAGTCTCGGCCTCAGACAGAGAAAGGGTCAGTTGCCGTGACAGATTTCCGCGCCCCGGGGTCCCCCGACATGTTCGCGCCGCGCTATACCGGGCTGGCGACCTTCATGCGCACGCCTGTGGCCGAGAGCCTCGACGGGTTGGACATCGCGCTGTTCGGCATCCCCTACGACGGCGCGCTGACCAACCGCCCCGGCGCGCGCCACGGGCCGCGCGAGGTGCGCAACCAGTCGAGCCTGATGCGGGCGATCAACCACGCCACGCGGGTCGACCCCTACGCGCTGTGCCGCATCGCCGACGCGGGCGACGTGCCGATGACGTCGGTGTTCGACATCGCGGCGACCCATGGGGACATCGCCGCGTTCGTCCGCGGGCTGGTCGAGGCGCGGGTGACGCCCTTGGCCTGCGGCGGCGATCATTCGGTGACCCTGCCGATCCTGCGGGCCCTGGCCAAGGAACCGCTGGCGCTGATCCATATCGACGCCCATACCGACACCTGGGACAGTTTCCAGGGGTCCAAGTTCAACCACGGCGCCCCGTTCCGCCGCGCCCACGAGGAGGGGCTGATCGACCCCGCCCGCACGATCCAGATCGGCATCCGCGGGGCGCAGAACGTGGCCGAGGGCTGGGACTATTCCGAGGCTGCCGGGATGCGCGTGATGTTCGTCGAAGAGGTGCAGCGGCGCGGCATCGACGCCGTCGTCGAAGAGGCGCACAAGGTGGTCGGAGACGCCCCGGTCTATCTGAGCTTCGACATCGACAGCATCGACCCCGCCTTCGCCCCCGGCACCGGCACGCCCGAGATCGCCGGACTGACCACGCCCGAGGCGATGGCGCTGTTGCGGGGGCTCCGCGGGCTGAACTATGTCGGCGCCGACGTGGTCGAGGTGTCGCCACCTTTCGACGTCGGCGGTCTGACCGCGCTGACCGGGGCGACGGTGATGTATGAGCTGCTCTGCCTTCTGGCGGAGAGCCGGTCGGGCGGCTGACCGCCGTGGCGGGCGCAGGGCAGACAGCAGTCGGCCGCCTGGCCGAAAGCGGCGGCCTGGCCGGGGCGCACACCCCGCTCGGCGTGGACGAGGCGCAGGAGATCCTACGCGCGCATTACGGCCGCGAGGGCACGCTCACGCGGTTCGAGACGGAAAAGGACGACACCTTCCGCGTCACCGGCGCCGACGGCCGCCGCCACGTGCTGAAGATCTCCAACGCGGACGAAGACCCCGCGGAGGTGGACCTCCAGAACGCGGTGCTGGAGCATGTGGCCGGCCGCGATCCCGCGTTGCCGGTGCCCCGCGTCGTGCCCGATGTCCACGGGCGCCGGATGGCCCCGGCCGAGCCGCTCGACGGGCCGCCGCGCCTGGTCCGGCTCTTGACCTATCTCGACGGAACGCCGCTCTGCGAGACGGAGTCGACCCCCGCGGAGCGGGTGCAGGTCGGCCGGATCCTCGCGCGGCTGCGGCTGGCGACCGCGGGCTTCTCCCACCCCGGCGCCAGCCGCGTCTATGCCTGGGACGTGCAGCACCTGCCACGTCTCGCCGACCTGTTGGACGAGGTGGCGGATCCGGCGCAGCGCGCGGCGCTCACCGCCGGGATGAGTCGGTTCCTCGCCATCGCCGACCGGCTCGACGGCTGCCGCCGCCAGGTCCTGCACAACGACTTCAGCAAGTCCAACATCGTGGTCGACCACGACGCCCCCCACTTCGTCACCGGAATCATCGACTTCGGCGACACCGTCCACACCGCCATCGCCGTCGACGTGTCCACGGCGCTGCTCAACCAGTTGCCGGAAACGCCGGACGAAGACCTTTTCGCCCGCGGCCGCGACGTGCTCCGCGGTTACCTGGAGGTCGCCGACCTCACCGACAACGAACGCGCGCTGATCCCGCATCTGGTGATGGGCCGGGTGGTGGCGCGGGCGCTCCTGACCCTGTGGCGGGCGCGTCTGTTCCCTGGCAATCGCCGCTATATTCTGCGCAACACCGAACAAGGGTGGCACCAGCTCGACTGGTTTCTCGCCCGAGACATTGACACGGTGTCCCAGACGCTGATGCCGTCCGCCCAGACCCAAGGATCCCGGCCATGACCATCGCCCAGACCAGAGGCAAACGCGGCAAGATGGTGAACGGGTTCGACCCCGCGACCGCGGCGGATCTCGCCCCCCGGACCCGAGATGCCATCGAGCGGCGGGCGCGGCTGCTCGGCCCCGCCTACCGCCTCTTCTATGCCGATCCGGTGGAGGTGGTGCGCGGCCGGGGCGTGTTCCTCTACGATGCCCAGGGCAACGAGTATCTCGACGCCTACAACAACGTGGTGTCGGTCGGGCACTGCAACCCCCATGTGAACGCCGCCGTCGCCGCGCAGATGGACACGCTCTGCACCCATACGCGGTATATCCAGGACGGCATCCTCGACTTTGCCGAGACGCTGCTCGGCACCTTCGAGGACGACATCGGCCATGCGATGTTCACCTGCACCGGGTCCGAGGCCAACGACCTGGCACTCAGGATGGCCAAGTATCACACCGGCGCCGAAGGGATCGTCGTCACCGCCGAAGCCTACCACGGCAACTCCGAGCTGACGTCGGGCTTTTCCCCCTCGATGGGCGAGAACTCGCGGCTGGGCACCTGGGTGCGGCGAGTGCCCGCGCCCGACACCTACCGGGTCGACGCGGCCGACTTGGGCGCCTGGCTGGCCGAGCGGGTGAGCGCGCAGATCCACGATCTGCGCCGCCGCGGTCAGGGGATCGCCGCCTTCGTCGCCGACAGCCTGTTCTCGTCCGACGGCGTCTTCGCACACGATCCCGCGATGCTGGCCCCAGTGGTGGAGGTGGTGCGCGCCGCCGGCGGCGTCTTCGTCGCCGACGAGGTGCAGTGCGGCTTTGCCCGGACGGGCAGCCACATGTGGGGCTATCAGCGGCACGGGGTGGTGCCCGACATCGTCACGATGGGCAAGCCCATGGGCAACGGCTATCCGGTGGCGGGGATCGCCGTGCGCCCCGAGATCGCCGCCGCCTTCGGTCACGACATGCGGTATTTCAACACCTTCGGCGGCAACACGGTGGCGATGGCCGCGGCGCGCGCGACGCTGGAGGTGATCCAGGGCGAGAACCTCCAGGCCAACAGCGCGCGGGTGGGCGGCGTGCTCAAGGACGGTCTGACCGCCGTGGCCGCGCGGCACGAGCGCATCGGCGACGTGCGCGGCGCAGGGCTCTATCTGGGCGTCGAGATGGTGTCGGACCCCGAGACCAAGACCCCCGACAGCGCCGCCGCCCTGGCACTGGTCAACGAGATGCGCCGCCGCCGGGTGCTGATCTCGGCCACCGGCCCCTATGCCAACGTGCTCAAGATCCGGCCGCAACTGATCTTTGGCGAGGACCACGCCGACCGGTTCCTGACCGCGTTCGAGGCCGCCCTCGACACGGTCCTGCGATGACCCGCCGCCCCGCAAGGAGACCGCGATGAGCAGCCATGGTTATGAGGGCGGTCGCCTGAATCTGCCCTTCGTCGGCATCGCCACCTTCGGCAAGAACCCCTACGTCGCCGACTGGGACGCCATCGACGCCGACGTGGCGGTCCTGGGCGCGCCGTTCGACTTCGGCACCCAGTTCCGGGCCGGGGCGCGGTTCGGCCCCCGGGCGATCCGCGAGGCGTCGACGCTGTTCTCCTTCGGCCATGGCGGCGCCTACGACTTCGAGGACGACATCGTCTATCTGCCCGCGGGCGGCTGCCGCATCGTCGATCTGGGCGACGCCGACATCGTCCACACCGACACCCGGACGAGCCATGCCAACATCGCGCACGGGGTGCGCAAATGCCTCGACGCCGGGGCGCTGCCGGTGGTTTTGGGCGGCGATCATTCGGTCAATATCCCCTGCATCGCCGCCTTCGAGGAGGACTGCGCCCGGAACGGGCCGATCCACGTGGTGCAGATCGACGCCCATCTCGATTTCGTCGACGAGCGCCACGGGGTGCGCTACGGCCACGGCAACCCGATGCGCCGCGCGGCCGAGCGGGGGTATGTCTCGGGCCTCACCCAAATCGGCATCCGCAACGTGTCGTCCACGGCCAAGGAGGGCTACGACGACGCCCGCGCCATGGGGTCCGACATCCTGAGCGTGCGACAGGCGCGCCGGCTGGGCACGGCGGGCCTGCTGGAGCGGATCCCCGCGGGCGGGCGCCTCTATCTCACCATCGACATCGACGGCTTCGACCCCTCCATCGCGCCCGGCACGGGCACGCCCAGCCACGGAGGGTTCCTCTACTACGAGGTGCTGGAGCTGCTCGACGGGCTGGCGCGGCGCGGCTCCGTTGTCGGGGTGGACCTGGTCGAGGTCGCCCCCGACTACGACCACAGCGGCACCACCGCGATCCTGGCCGCGCAGGTTCTGATGAACCTCATCGGGCGCATCCTGCATCACCGGCCGTGACGCGGCGCGGTCAGGCCCGCCCGTCCCCGCGGCGCCGCAAAACGCGGCGCGCGGACGTAATTCCGAACAATTAAGCTGCAATTCATAGATACGACGATCTTTGTCGATGTAACGTGGGGACATGCGCTATTTTTCCAGCCCGCCGCCCCCGTGTCTGATGGCCGTCATGAGTGGGGCGGCAGACCCCGAACCAAGCCCAGCAAGGAGAGACGACAATGCACCACAGACCCGCCCGCGGCCGCGCCGCCAAGGGGCTTCTCGCCCCCCTCGCCCTCGCCGTCGCCACCGTGGCCGGCACCGCACCCGCCTCCGCCGACGATGAGATCCGCTGCATCTTTCCGTTCTGGTTCGGCTTCGCCCCGGTCTTCGTCGCCCAGGAAGAGGGCTATTTCGAGAACGAGGGGCTGGAGGTCAGCACCGCCTTCGACAACGACAGAGCCAACGTTCTGCCGGCCATGGCCAGCGGTTCGATCGACTGCACCATGCGCACCATCGGCGAATCCATGTCGCGGCCGCGCAGCAACGACACCACCGGGACGGTGATCGGCACCATCGACATCTCGGTCGGCGCCGACGGCGTCGTCGCGGCCGGCGACATTGAAACGGTCGAGGATCTGATCGGCAAGACCTTCGCCGGCGAGATCAACCACCCTGGCACCACGCTGGTGCAGTTCGCCCTGTCGGAGATGGGCAAGAGCATCGATGACGTCGACATCCGCCTGATCGCCACCGACGATTCCGCGGCCGTGTTCGAGGATTCCAGCGTCGCCGCCGTCGCCACCTGGGAGCCGATGATGAGCAGCATCGTCCGCGGCTCGTCCCGCGAGGGCGCGCACCTCCTGCTGACCTCGGCCGACTACGAGGGACTGATCACCGACGTGATCATCGTCCGCACCGAGGATCTGCAGGAGAACCCCGAGAAATATGCCAAGTTCCTGCGTGGCATCTATCGGGCCATCGACCTCTATATGGAGGATCCCGACCGCTTCATCGCGATCTCGGCGCCGTTCTTCGACACCCCCGACGCCGAGATGAAGGAGGCGCTGGAGGGCGTGAAATACACTTCCTACGAAGAGAGCGTCGAATACCTGCCCTCGGCCGACGGCGAGGGCAAACTCAAGAGCGTGTTCGACTCCTTCAACGAGATCAACGTCGCGCTCGACCTCCAGGACGGGCCCTTGGACTACAGCCCCTACGTGGACGGCTCGGTGCTGGACGGCCTGTTCGACGGCCACGAGCGCTGAGGCGCCCCGCCGCGCCCGGACCCCGTCGCGGGCCGGGCGCGGCCCCTTCACGCCCCTTCGGATTGGAAAGACCGCCGGTGCCGCAGTCGCTCTTCGCCTTTCGCAAATCCCTCGACCGCCGCACCGAGATGGTGCTGGGCGTGCTGGGATTCATCCTGTTCCTGTCCGCCTGGCACCTGACCGCGGTGTCCGGCGCGATCCGGCCCGAGTTCCTGCCCACACCGCTGGCCGTGGCCGAGGCCTTCGTGCGGCTGTTCACCGAACGCGGGTTTGCCGAGGACATCGTGATCAGCGTCGGGCGGGTGTGGTTCGCATTCCTGCTGTCGGTGGCCGTCGCGGTGCCTCTGGGCCTCTACATGAGCACCTACCGGGTGGTGGGCGCGATCCTGGAGCCGTTCATCGACTTCGTCCGCTACCTGCCGGTGCCGGCCCTGGTGCCGCTCCTGGTGATCTGGTTCGGGGTCGGCGAGGCGTCCAAGATCGCGGTTCTGTGGATGGGCACGTTTTTCCAACTGATCCTGCTGATCGCCGACGACACCAAACGGGTCCCGGCCGAGTATGTCGAGGCGGGCCACACGCTGGGTGCCTCGAACGGCGAGATCATGCGCCACATCATCATCCCCGCCGCCCTGCCCAACATGATCGACAACCTGCGCATCACGCTGGGCTGGTGCTGGACCTACCTGATCATCGCCGAGATCGTCGCGGCCAATTCGGGCATCGGCCACGTCATTTGGTCGCTGCGCCGCTTCGTCAAGACGCCCGAGGTCATGGCCGGGATCATCGCCATCGGCATCATCGGGCTGCTGACGGACCAGGCGTTCCGCTACGCCCACCGCCGCGCCTTTGCCTATCTGCGGAAGTGAGCGATGCAGAATTTCATCGAAATATCAGATATCTCCAAGACCTACTGGTCCGCCGACGGCAAGACCGAGACCAAGGTGGTCCTGCCCCTGTCGATGACCGTCGCCGAGGGCGAGATGGTGATGTTCCTCGGTCCCTCGGGCTGCGGCAAGACCACGTTAATGCGCATGGTCGGCGGGCTGGAGACGCCCGAGGCAGGCACCATCGCACTGCGCGGCGAGCGGCTGGCCGGGCCCGACCGGAGGCGCGGCATGGTGTTTCAGTCCTACTCGTCCTTTCCCTGGCTGACGGTCCGCGACAACATCCGCTTCGGCACCCGCTATCGCCGCGACCTGAGCAAGGCGGAAAAGGACGAGATCACCGACCACTATCTCCAGATGGTGGGTTTGGGCCGCTACCGAAACTTCTACACCAATCGGATCTCGGGCGGGATGCGCCAGAGGGTGGCCATCGCCCGCACCCTCGCCTCGTCGCCAGACGTGTTGTTGATGGACGAACCCTTCGGTGCGCTCGATGCGCAGACGCGCGAGTTCCTCCAGTTCCAGCTCATGGACATCAACACCCGCGAAAAGAAGACGACGATCTTCGTCACCCATGACGTGGAGGAGGCGATCCTCTTGGCCAACCGCATCGTCATCTTCTCCTCGCGCCCGGCGCGGGTGATCCGAGAGATCGACGTCGACGCCCTGATCCCCGCCGAGGACCGGCGCGCGGGGACGGCGGACATGCCCACCTTCTTCGACCTGCGCGCGGAAATCCTCAAGATCATCCGCGAGGAATACAAGCACAGCCTGGAGGATGCCTGACGTGAACGAGGATCTGAGCGGCAAGCGGGCGCTGATCACCGGCGCCAACCGCGGCATCGGCCTGGGCCTGGCGGAGGGGTTTCTGGCCGCGGGTGCCGACGTCGCCATCGCCGCGCTGGAGGACGACGTGGCCGAGGTCGCGGGCGAGTTGAGCGACCGCCACGGCCGGGCGGTGGCCGGCCATGTCTGCGACATCTCGGACCTCGATCAAGTGCGCGCCCTCGCCGCCGAGGTCGGGGCGGTGGACATCCTGATCAACAACGCGGGCCTGGAATACATCACCCCCATCTCCGACCCCTCCGAGCGGGTCGACGACACGTTCCGCAAGATCGTCGAGATCAACGTGATCGGCACCTTCTCGGTCACCCGGCACATGCTGCCCCACATCCCCGAGGGCGGGCGGATCGTGAACACCTCGTCGATGTGGGGCAAGACGGCGGTGGCCGACTTCAGCGCCTATTGCGCGTCCAAGCACGCGGTGATCGGCCTGACGCGGTCGCTGGCGCGCGAGCTGGCGCCGCGCCGCATCTCGGTCAACGCGGTCTGCCCCGGCTGGGTGCGCACGGTCGCCTCGATGCGGTCGCTGTCCTTCATGTCCGCGCAGGAGGGGCGCACCGAGGCCGATCTCTTGGCCGAGATCGTCGGCGCCCAGGCGCTCGACGGGCTGATGGAGCCCGCCGACATGGTGGCGATGTATCTGTTCCTGGCCGGACCCGCAGCCGACAACATCACCGGCCAGGCGTTCACGGTCGACCGTGGCGAGTTGATGCAGTGACGGGCGTGCTGGAGGGGCAGACCGCGCTCGTCACCGGCGCGGCCCAGGGGATCGGCGCGGCGACGGCGCGGATGCTGGCAGCGGCCGGGGCGCGCGTCGTCGCCTGCGACCTCAAGGATCCGGGCGCGACGGTGGACGCCATCGCCGCCGGCGGGGGTCGGGCGCGGGGCGCCGTCTGCGACGTCTCCGAGCCCAAGGCGGTCGAGGCGCTGTTCTCGGAGATCGCCGCGGCCGAAAGCGCGCTCGACATCGCGGTGAACGCCGCGGGCATCCTCCAGGAGGCTCCGTTGCTGCAAACAACCGCGGAGGACTTCGACCGCACCATCGCGGTGAACCTGCGCGGCAGTTTCCTGGTGGCCCAGGGCGCCGCGCGGGCGATGCAGGGCGCGGCCCGCGGCCGGATCGTCCTGATCTCGTCGGAACTGGCCTATCTGGGCCGCGCCTCGTTCTCAGCCTATTGCGCGTCCAAGGCGGGGGTGGTCGGGCTCACCCGCGCGCTGGCCCGCGAACTGGCGCCGGGCATCCAGGTCAACGCCGTCGCGCCCGGCCCCGTCGACACGCCCATGCTGGCGCTGGAGAACATGTCGCAGGAATGGATCGACGCCGAGTTCGACGTCCCCCTCGGCCGCATCGGCACGCCGGACGAGATCGCGGGGACGATCCTGTTTCTCTGCGGGCCCCATGGCGGGTTCTTTACCGGCCAGACGATCAGCCCCAATGGCGGGGCGGTTATGCTTTGACCGAGGGAGGTCTCACGATGCTGCAACGTCCCGTTCCCTGGCCCGGTGGCGCCAAGGTCGCCTGCGCGATCACGCTCGACATGGACGCCGACAGCCTGGTGCATATCCACCACGGGCCAGGTGCGGCGAACAAGCTCTCGGCCACCTCGATGCTGCGCTACGGCCCCGAGGTGGCGGTGCCGCGGATCCTCGACACCTACCGTCGCTTCGGGCTGAAGCAGAGCTTCTTCATCCCCGCCTGGTGCATCGAGAACCACCCCAAGGCGGTGGAGGCCGTCGTCGCCGACGGCCACGAGGTGGGCTATCACGGCTATATCCACGAGGCGCCCAACAGCCTGAGCCGCGAGCAAGAGCACGAGTGGATGGGCCGCTCGATCGAGATCATCGAGCGGCACACCGGTCAGCGCCCGCGCGGCAACCGCTCGCCGCTCTACCACATGTCGGCGCATACGCCCGCGTTGCTGGCCGCCGAGGGGTTCGTCTACGACACCTCGCTCATGGGCGACGAGGTGCCCTATTTCCTCGACACCGACGCGGGGTCGCTGGTGGAGTTGCCGGTGAGCTGGGCCACCGACGACTGGCCCCCCTACGTCCACGCGCCCGATCTGAACTACATGTTCCAGGTGCTGCCGCCAGAGCGGGCGATGGAGGTGTTCCTGGCCGAGTTCGAGGCGCTGCGCGCGGCGCCGGGGGGCGTGTGGATCGGGGTCTGGCACCCCTTCGTCAGCGGCCGCCTGTCGCGCTGGCAGCGGGTCGAGGCGATGATCGAGCACATGCTCGACACCGGCGATGTCTGGTTCGCGACGCTGGAAGAGATCGCGCGGCATGTCCAGGCCGTGACCGACGACGGCAGCTACACCCCCCGCCGCGACCGCCTGCCCTATTCCGAAGGCGACCAGGTGCCCCCCGCCCTGGCCGGCAAGGCGTAGACGCTCAGCGGTCGAGTGTCGGGAAGACAGCGGTGCGCTTCGTCGTGCCGTAGACAAAGCTCGTGTCGATGGACCCCACCCCGCCGATGGGGTGGATCCCCTCGCGCACGAAGGTCTCGTAGGCCGTCAGATCGGCAACCACCACCTTGAGCAGGTAGTCCGTGCCGCCGGTCAGGACGTGGCACTCCAGCACCTGCTCCAGCCCGGCGACCTGCCGCTCGAACCGGCGCACCGTGTCCTCGGTGTGTCGCTCCAGCCGGATGTGGACGAAGGCGGTGATGGGCAGGCCATAGGCCACCGGATCGGCATCGACGGTGAAACCGCGGATCGCCCCCGACGCCTCCAGCTTGCGCAACCGGCGCAGGCAGGGCGAGGGCGACAGGTTCACCCGCTCGGCCAGCTCCTGGTTGGTCATGCGCCCGTCGCGTTGCAGGGCGCGGATGATCTGGCGGTCCTTGGCGTCCATGGGCACGAATTAGCAGATCCTGCCAATTCAGGCCAGAACTGAGGCAGACTTTGCAACCCCCTGCCCCCACATCCGGCGTAACCCGGTGGTGCGACAGCACAGGAGCACGCCATGTCCGACGCCCGCGGCTTTGCCACCACCGCCATCCACCACGCCTATGCACCCGCCGAGAACGAGGGCGCGCTGACCCCGCCTTTGCACCTGACCTCGACCTTCGCCTTCGAGAGCGCCGAGGCCGGGGGCGAGATGTTCGCGGGCGAGCGGATGGGCCATGTCTACAGCCGCATCTCCAACCCCACCTGCGACCTCCTGGAGCGGCGGATCGCGGCCTTGGAGGGGGCCGAGGCGGGCCTGGCGCTGAGCAGCGGCATGGGCGCGGTGACCGCCACGCTCTGGACCCTGCTGTCCCCCGGCGACGAGGTGATCGTGGATCGCACGCTCTATGGCTGCACCTTCGCGTATATGCGCCACGGACTGGCCAAGTGGGGGGTGACGATCACCCATGTGGACATGACCGACCTGGACAACCTTCGAGCCGCCGTCAGCGCGTGCACGAGGGTCGTCTACTTCGAGACCCCCGCCAACCCCAACATGCGCCTCGTCGACATCGCCGAGGCCGCCGCCATCGCCCATTCTGTCGGCGCGCAGGTGGTGGTCGACAATACCTACGCCACCCCCTACCTCACCCAGCCCTTCACGCTCGGCGCCGACGTGGTCCTGCACTCGGCGACCAAGTATCTGGGCGGGCACGGCGACGTGGTGGCGGGCCTTGTCGTCGGCCGCGCCGAGACGGTGAACGAGATCCGGCTGGTGGGGATGAAGGACATGACCGGCGCGGTCATGGCCCCGTTCAACGCCATGCTGATTCTGAGGGGGCTCAAGACCCTGGCTCTGCGGATGGAGCGCCACTCGGCCTCCGCCGCCGAGATCGCGGCGTGGCTGGAGCGGCAGGACGGGGTGGCCAAGGTGCACTACCCCGGACTTGAGACTTTCGGTCAGCGTGCTATCGCCCAGAGGCAGATGCAACTGGACGGCGGCATGATCGCCTTCGAACTCGACGGCGGATTGGAGGCGGGGCGCGCGATGATGAACCGGCTGCGACTCATTCAACGGGCGGTGTCGCTGGGCGACGCCGAGACGCTGATCCAGCATCCCGCGTCGATGACCCATTCGACCTACACCGCCGAAGAGCGCGCGGCCCACGGCATCTCCGACGGGCTGGTGCGGCTGTCGGTGGGGCTGGAAGAGGTCCAAGACATCCTCGCCGATCTGGCTCAGGCGCTGCCCGCGCCGGGGCGCAGACCCGCCGCCGCGTGAAAGGACCCAGATGACCGACCACGACACGCTGAAACTGATCGAGCGGCGGCTTCTGTGGCTGTCCCACTGGATGGTCCACCACGCCAACCACGTCCGCCCCAAGGTCGACGGGATCAAGATCGGCGGCCACCAGGCGAGCTCGGCGTCCATGGTGTCGATCATGACGGCGCTCTACTTCTCCGCGCTGCGCCCCGAGGACCGCGTCGCGGTCAAGCCCCACGCCAGCCCGGTGTTCCACGCCATCCAGTACCTGATGGGCCAGCAGACCCGGGAGAAGATGGAGGCGTTCCGCGGCTTCGGCGGGGTGCAGAGCTATCCCAGCCGGACCAAGGACATCGACGACGTGGACTTCTCCACCGGGTCGGTGGGCCTGGGCGTGGCCATCACCTCCTTCGCGTCGCTGATCCAAGACTACATCGCGGCCAAGCCCTGGGGCGACGGCGCGCCCATGGGGCGCATGGTGGCCTTGGTCGGCGACGCCGAGTTGGACGAGGGCAACGTCTATGAGTGCCTCCAGGAGGGGTGGAAGAACGATCTGCGCAACACCTGGTGGATCATCGATTACAACCGCCAGTCGCTGGACGGGATCGTGCGCGAGGGGCTGTTCGCGCGGGTCGAAAAGATCTTCGACGCCTTCGGCTGGGACGTGGTGCGGATCAAATACGGCGCCCTGCAACGCGCCGCCTTCGACGAGCCCGGGGGGGCCCGGCTGAGGGCCTGGATCGACGCCTGCCCGAACCAGGAGTACTCGGCGCTGACCTTCATGGGCGGGGCGGTGTGGCGCAAGCGGCTGATGGACGACCTCGGCGACCAGGGGGACGTCAGCGCGCTGATCGACCGGCGCAGCGACGCCGAGCTTGCGGCGCTGATGGAGAACCTGGGCGGCAACTGCGTGGCGACGATGGCCGAGACCTTTGCCGCGATCGACCACGACCGACCCACCTGTTTCCTCGCCTACACGATCAAGGGTTGGGGCACCCCGATCGCCGGGCACAAGGACAACCACGGCGGCCTCATGACCAAAGCGCAGATGGCCGACTGGCAGGCCCATATGGGCGTGCCACAGGGCGCGGAATGGGATCCTTTCGCCGGGGTCGAGGACGTGCCCGGGCTGAAAGCGGTCCTCGACGCGGTGCCGTTCTTTGCCAAGGGGCCGCGGCGCTATCGCGACGCCCGGCTCGACGTGCCCGCCATCGCCGCGCCGTCCGACCGCGAGATCTCGACCCAGATGGCATTCGGCAAGGTGCTCGACGCGCTCGCCAAGGGCGACAGCGCCCTGGCTGCGCGCATCGTCACCACCTCGCCCGACGTGACCGGCACCACCAATCTCGGCCCCTGGGTGAACCGGCGCAAGCTCTTTGCCCGCGCGCCCCAGGCCGACGCATTCATCGAGCACCGCATCCCCTCGACCGCCAAGTGGGAGTTCGCGCCCGAGGGCCAGCACATCGAACTGGGCATCGCCGAGATGAACCTGTTCCTGCTGCTGGCCGCCGCGGGCCTGTCCCACAGCCTGTTCGGCAAGCGGATCGTGCCCATCGGCACGGTCTACGACCCGTTCGTCTGCCGCGGCCTCGATGCGCTGAACTACGCCTGCTACCAGGACGCGCGGTTCCTGATCGTCGGCACGCCGTCGGGGGTGACGCTGGCGCCGGAGGGCGGTGCGCACCAGTCGGTGGGCACGCCGCTCATCGGCATGTCCCAGGACGGGCTGGCCGCGTTCGAGCCCGCCTTCGCCGACGAACTGGCCGTGATCCTGGAGTGGGCCTTCGACTATCTCCAGCGCGACGGCGACGGCGACCCGGACGAGCGCACCTGGCTGCGCGACGAGACCGGCGGCTCGGTCTACCTGCGTCTGACCACGAACCCGGTGGAGCAGCCCGGGCGCCGCGCCGACGACGCCTTCCGCCGCGGCTCCATCGACGGGGCCTATTGGCTCAGGCCCCCGGGGCCCAACTGCGAGGTCGTGATCGCCTATCAGGGGGCGGTGGCGCCCGAGGCGATCCGCGCGGCGGGAATGATCGCCGAGGGGCGCCGCGACATCGGCGTGCTGGCCGTGACCTCCGCCGACCGGCTGAACGCGGGCTGGACCGCGGCACAGCGCGCGCGGGCGCGGGGCAACGCCGCCGCCGTGGCGCATGTGGAGCGCCTGATGGCCGACCTGCCGCCCCACTGCCGGATCGTCACGGTGATCGACGGCCACCCCGCGACCCTGTCCTGGCTGGGCAGCGTGGCGGGGCACCGCACCCTGCCCCTGGGGGTGGAACATTTCGGTCAGACCGGCACCATCGGCGACCTCTACCGCCACCACGGGATCGACGCGCACGCCATCGCCGAACGGGTGCAGGGGCTGACCTCGGGCCGGATCGTCCACTTGCCCGCCGGACGCCAGCAGAGCGCCTGACCGGCCGCACAGGTTGGGTGGCGAACAGCCCCCAGCTCCGCCCGGCGGGCACCGCCGGGCAGCGCCGTCCCCCCCGGGGGCGGCGCTTTTGGCGAGGACGGTGCAGCCGCCGGGACGTGGACGCGTGTGGGAACCACCCGCCCCGCTCGGCCCCGCCCCGACGGGACGGCACTGGCCTTCGCGTCTAGCGGACGCCCGGGCCCCGCGCTCTTGAGCCTTGCCGGATGGGATTTCCCGGAATACGGTAAAAGTGTCTCAACTATGGGAATCACATGCAGGAACGCCTGATCAGGCTGCTCGAATCCATCGCAGGCGCCGCGCAACCCGTCAGCGTGGCGGACCTGGCCCGGATGACCGACGTGCCCCGCGCGACCCTCTACCGCAACATCTCGGCCCTCGTTGAATGTGGCTTTCTCGACGAGACAGAGGGCGGCAGCCGCTACGTGCTGGGGATGCGCTTCGTCAAGATCGCGCTTACCGGCAAATCCGATGTCCACGTGATCAACGCTGTCTCGGCGATCCTGCAAAAGACGGTCAAGGACGTGGGCGAGACCGCGTTCCTGGCCCGCTATCGCGGCGGCCGCGTTGACCTGATTCATATCGAAATCCCGTCGGATCCGTCGCTGTCCTACGTCTATCCCGGGCTCGGCCCCCGCCCCGCCCACGCCTGTTCGTCGGCCAAGGTCATCGCCGCCTTCATCGCTGCCGACCTGCGCGACGACCTGCTCGAGGCGCATCCTCTCCGCTTTAACGCCAACACCGTCGTCGCCCCGGACCTGATCGAGAAAGAGCTGACCCAGGTGCGGCGCTACGGCTATGCGGTCTGCGACGGCGAGATGGACGAGGGCGTCACCAGCGTGGCGGTGCCGATCAACGTCGACCGACTGGGCGCGATCTTTTCCATGGGCGTGGTCGGGCCGTCGCACCGGATCAAGCCCAACGTCCAGTCCCGAATCCTGCCGACGCTGACCGAGGAGGCGGTCCGCGCGGCAGCGGCGATCCAGCACTGTTCGGTCGTGGAGGCCGAGACCACCAACGCGGCGGCCATGGCGCAGGCCATGAGCACGCCGCTGGAGAAACACTAACGGCCCAACGGCCACCCAAGGGAGGAAAGACATGAACAGACGTGAATTCGGAGGTCTGGCGGCGGGTGCCCTGGCCATGGGCCTGCCGCTGCGCGCCTTCGCCGACGAGACCTGCCAGTCGCCCTACATGCCCAAGATCACCGGGCAGGAAGAGTTCGTCTATGTCTGGACCCTCGGCGTCGAGGGCATGGGAGACGCCCAGGACAAGCTGGTGACGATCGACCTGCGGCCCGGATCGGACACGCGCGGCGAGGTGATCCACACCGTCTCGGTCGGCGGCCGCAACGAGGCCCATCACGGCGGCTTCTCGGCGGACCGGCGCTATTTCTGGACCGGGGGCCTCGATACCAACCGCATCTTCATCTTCGACGTCCACAGCGACCCCGCGGCGCCCAAGCTGCACAAGACCATCGACACCTTCGTCAAGGATTCGGGCGGGGTGGTCGGGCCGCACACCTTCTTTGCCCTGCCGGGCAGCATGATGATCACCGGTCTGTCCAACGACGACGACCATGGCGGCCGCACCGCGCTGGTGGAATACAACAACGACGGCGACTACGTCGCGACCTACTGGATGCCGACCGCCGCCGACATGCAGGGGGCCGAGGCCGTGGACGGCGCTGTCGCCGACGGATACGGCTACGACATCCGCGCGCTGATCCGCAAGAACGTGATGCTCACCTCGTCCTTCACCGGCTGGTCCAACTACATGATGGACTTCGGCCAGATGCTTCAGGACCCCGAGGCGATGAAGCGGTTCGGCAACACGATGGTGCAGTGGGACCTGCACACCCGCCAGCCGCGCAAGGTGTTCAACGTCCCCGGCGCCCCCCTGGAGGTCCGCTTTCCCTGGGGGCCCAACGCCAACTACGCCTTCTCCACCACGGCGCTGACCTCGCAGCTGTGGCTGATCTACGAAGACGACGCGGGCGAGTGGCAGGCCAAGGCGGTGGCCGATATCGGCAATCCCGCCGACATCCCCCTGCCCGTCGACATCTCCATCGCCGCCGACGACCAGACCCTGTGGATCAACAGCTTCATGGACGGCAAGACGCGGCTCTTCGACATCTCCGATCCGCACAACCCGTTCCAGATCTACGAAAAAACCATCGACCGCCAAGTCAATATGGTGAGCCAGAGCTGGGACGGCGCGCGCGTCTACTTCACCTCCTCTCTCCTGGCCAAATGGGACAAGAAGGGCGAGGACGACGTCCAGTATCTCAAGGCCTATACCTGGAACGGCACGGAGTTGATCGAGGACTTCGCCGTGGACTTCTACGCCCAGAATCTGGGCCGCGCGCACATCATGCGCTTCGGCAGTTCGGCGCTCTACACCTCCTGACCCGGACCGCGCGGCCCCGAGGGGCGGCCCCGCGCCGCCCCGCCCGGGGCCCCGCAGACGAGGACCACGCGATGCTCAAGACCACGTTCCTTGCCGGTGCGATCTGCGCCGCGGCCGCGGGCGGCGCGACCTGGTATGTCGCCGCGTCGGACGCCCCGGCGCGGCAGACGCCCCTATCGTCGGTGTTTCCCGCCAGCGTGGACTATCAGTTCGATCCCCCCGCCCCGGGCTCCTATCGGCTGAACCGGATCAAGGACGCGCCCGACGGCGCGGTCCTGGACATCCACGGCACGCCCCGGCGCCTGGACGACCTCACCCGGGGCAAGATCACGCTCGTCAGCTTCGTCTACCTGACCTGCGGCGACATCCAGGGCTGCCCCCTGGCCATGTCGGTCCTGTTCGACATCCACGACGCCAGCGCCGCCCTGCCCGGCCTGCGCGACGACGTGCAGCTCATGACGATCAGCTTCGACCCCGACCGCGACACGGTCGAGGCGATCGAAGCCTTCGCCTATCCCGTCACCTCCGACCCCGCCGCAGGGCACAAGATCGACTGGCACGTCCTGACCACCGAGGGGCAGGAGGCGCTGGCCCCCATCCTCGACGGCTACGGCCAGGTGGTGGACCGCTCGGGCGACGGCGAGCGCATCGCCCACCTTCTGCGGCTCTTTCTCCTCGACCGCGAAGGCGCTGTGCGCAACGTCTACGGCCTGGGCTTCATGGATCCGCGCCTGTTGATGACGGACATCGAGACGCTGTTGATGGAAGAGGACGGCGCGTGATCCGCGCGGCCGCGGCCGTCCTTGCCCTGACCGCGGCCGCGTCGCTGCCCGGTCCGGGGGCGGCCGATGCGCCGCTGCCGGTCCCGGCCGACACGTGCGCGGATGCCGACTGGGCGGCCGCCGCCCGCGACCGCAGCCTGGCCCCTCACCTGGGCCTCCCGCCGCTGATCCATCCCCCCGACAACCCGCCCACGGCCGAGAAGATCGCCCTGGGGCGCAAGCTGTTCTTCGACCGGCGCCTGTCGATCAACGGCACCATGTCCTGCGCCATGTGCCACGTCCCCGAGCAGGGCTTCGCCAACCGCGAGCTGGCCACGGCGGTGGGCGTCGAGGGACGGAGCAACAGGCGCAACGCCCCCACCCTGATCAATGTCGGCCACCTCGACCCGCTGTTCCACGACGGCCGCGACCACGCCCTGGAGACCCAGTTCGTCGCGCCGCTGGTGGCCCGCAACGAGATGGCGAACCCCTCTGCGGGGCGTGTCGTCGCCGCGCTGAACGGGATGCCGGACTACCGCCCGCTGTTTGACCGGGCGTTCGGCGCGCCCGCCTCGCTTGACCGGATCGGGATGGCGCTCGGCGCCTATCAGCGCAGCCTGACGGTGGGCGACAGCGCCTTCGACCGCTGGCGGTTCGGCGGCGACGCGGGCGCCCTGGACACGGCGGCCCAACGCGGCTTCGCCCTCTTCACCGGCCGGGCGGACTGCGCGAGCTGCCATACCGTCGGCGCCGCAGACGCGCTCTTCACCGACCAGGGGTTCCACGACACGGGCTACGGGCGGATGCGCGAGGCCCAGCGGCAGGCGCCGCCGCCCACACTCACCGTGGAGGTGGCGCCGGGCGTCGTCCACGAGGTCGACTTCGACATCGTCCGTGCCGTGGCCGCGCCCAGGTTCGCCGATCTCGGCCGCTACGAGGTGACCGAGGATCCGGCCGACCGCTGGCTGTTCCGCACGCCGTCGCTGCGCAATGTCGGACTGACCCCGCCCTACATGCACGACGGCGCGCTGGGGACGCTGGACGACGTGCTGGACTTCTACAACCGCGGCGGCGGCGGGCACCCCGATCAGGATCCGCGGATCCGGCCCCTGGGTCTGACCGACCGCGACCTCCGCGATCTGAAAGCCTTCCTAGCGTCGCTGACATCGGCGGGGATCGACTGCCTGGTCGCCGAGGCCCGCCGCCACCGCCCCGACAACCCCTGAGAGAAAGGACCGAGATCGTGCGCACAAGAGCCGCCGTTGCCGTCGCTGCCGGGCAGCCTTTGGAGGTTATGGAGGTGAACCTGGAGGGGCCCCGGGCGGGGGAGGTGCTGGTGGAGATCAAGGCCACCGGCATCTGCCACACCGACGAGT
>RZWH01000009.1 GCA_004005435.1 Rhodobacteraceae bacterium CCMM004
CCGGCGCCTGAGCGCTTCGGTATAGGCCGGCCAGTTCCTGGTCTTGTAGTTCGGGGGGGTGGGTCTGCTCATGCAGCCCAGCTACCACGCTGGATTCACGAGATGAATCCCTAACCGAATTGGTGCAACAGAGCCTCTATGACATCAAGCAGGATGGCGTGCCACCGCGTCAGGTGGCCGAGTACTACCGCACGCGCGCGGCGGGGGGCGTGGGCCTAATCGTCTCGGAGGGCGTGGTGATCGAGCGGCCATCGGCCAAGAACGACCCGCTCGTCCCGCACATGTATGACGACGAGGCGCTGGGAGGCTGGGCGCGGGTTATCGGGGCGGTGCATGGCGCGGGGGGCCGGATGGCGCCGCAGCTCTGGCATTTGGGGCCCCGGCTTGAGCCCGGCGGCACGTCATGGGTGGCGCCGCCGCCGATCGATTCCGCGTCCGGCCTGCGCGACTGGACCCTGCCGCGCATCGCGCCGATGACCGAGGAGGCGATCGCCGATACCCTTGCAGCTTACGGTCGGGCCGCGGCCAACGCCGTTCGGCTGGGTTTCGACGCCATCGAGATCCATGGCGCCCACGGCTATCTGATCGACGACTTCTTCTGGTCTGTCTCCAATACCCGAACGGACCGCTGGGGGGGAGCCACGCTGCGCGAGCGGGCGCGCTTCGGCGCCGCCGTCGTCGCCGCGATCCGCGCGGAGATGCCCGACGAGATGCCTTTGATCTTCCGGCTCTCCCAATGGAAAGGGATCGACTACGACGCGCAGGTTGCGCGGAGCCCGGCCGAGATGGCCGACTGGCTGGAGCCGCTGACCGACGCAGGCGTCGACTGCTTCCACTGCTCGCAGCGCCGGTTCTGGGAGGCGGCGTTCGACGGCTCCGATCTGAACCTCGCGGGCTGGTCCAAGTCTCTGACCGGCCTGCCAACGATCACGGTGGGCTCGGTCGGCCTGTCGTCGGAGTTCATCGGTGGCGGCGTCTCAACCCCGACGCCGCTCGACGAAGTGGTCCGCCGGCTCGAACGCGGCGACTTCGACTTGGTGGCTGTTGGACGAGCGCTTCTCGCCGACCCGTTCTGGCTCGAAAAGCTCCGCGCCGGACGGACCGATGAGTTCTTGGCGTACGACCCGTCGATGCGGGCGACGCTGACCTAGGTGGAGGGGCAACCGCAACCTGAATATGCGACCGGGCCTTTCACGGTCCGATGCGCGGGCCCACGGGGCGGAAACACCTCACGAACAGACTCGCGACAAATCCTGTCGTCTGCCACGGCGCCATACCGAACAGCGCGTTCATCGTCGGGCAGGCCCGGATCGCGGCATCGCTATACTCGGCCCGTCGGCTCCGCTTGCCGCTCGGCGGAGCCTCCTAGGCCGTTGTCGGATCGACCCAGATCGTCAGCGCGCCACGGCGCTTGAGCGCTTCGTCATCGGCGGGCCCGTTCTTGGTCTTGTCGGCGAGAGGCGCAACTCTGCTCATGCCGCCCAGCTACCACGCTGGGTTCAAAGGACGATCCCTCACCGGATTCATGCAGCAGAGCCCCCGACGACCAGTCGGCATGCCTGCCTGCCGGGGTTCGATCCATCTAGACGCTATGCTGGCGACCTAAACCGCGTTCTCAAATCCGTGCGCGCCTCCGCGACTGCCCGGATTTGCTCGGCGACCTGAACGATACCCGTGGTTCCCACGGGTCGGCCGTCTGGCTGCAAGGTATGGCGCGCCCTTCCGCAACCACATCCTCTTGCAAAAGCCACGCATATCCGGCGGGGCTCTGCGTTTCTGGGTCTCGGCCGGGTGTGCAAGTCTGCGAGGTTGTTGCTCCGCAGGCGCGGCGGCCGTGCGCGGACGACATGTCAACCGAAGGCGAAGGCATCCATCGCGAGGACGCCGTAGTTTGTGCTGCGGTGCAGGCGCCGGCCGCCGCACGCCTCTCCGCCAGCGCCGAGGGCGAAGTAGAACGGCAGGATATGGTCGTCGGTCGGGTGGTTTTCGCGGCCGCCGGGCCACGTGTCGGGGGCGGCGATCAGCGCGTCGGTGCGGCCTTCAGCGATCCGGTCGGCGATCCAGTCCGCGAACTCCCGCGCAAACGGTTCGGCGGGACTGTTCAGATCGTATCCGCCGGCGAAGAACCGCTCCAGGTTGTGCGTCATGCTGCCCGAACCGATCAGGAGAATGCCTTCGTCGCGCAGAGGAGACAGGGCGCGACCGATCGCGGAGTGATGCCGGGGTGTCTCCTGTGGCTGGATCGACAGGGAGACGACGGGGATATCTGCGCCCGGATAGATCAGCGTCAGCGGAACCCAGACGCCATGGTCAAAGCCACGCTCTGGCTCGACCGCCGCGTCGAAACGCGCGGCCCGCAGCAGATCCGCGATCCGATCCGCCACGGCGGGGGCCCCGGGAGCACGATAACGCATGGCGTAGAGCTCGACGGGGAAGCCGCGGAAATCGTGGGTCGTCTCCGGCGCCGCCGCCCCGCTGACGGTGGGCGTATCGGCTTCATAGTGGGCGGACATGACGACGATGGCGGTCGGCCGCGGAATCGTGCGACCCAGACCTTTGAGAAAATGATGGGCAGGGCAGTCTTCGAGCACGAGGCTGGGCGCTCCGTGCGACACGAACAGGGCGGGCATCCTATCGGCCATGGCGGGCGTGTCCTTTGCAGAGGCGCTGAGAGACGCGCAGGGCGATATCGACGAAGCGCCTGACATGAACCGACTGGTCGTCGATCCGGCTGTTGACGGACACCGCGGTCTTTGCGTCCGGGTTCGAGATCGGCACGTATCTTACGCCCTGCCTCTGCGCGGTGCCGACCGAGGCAGGCACAATGGCGGCGCCGACCTCGACGGAGACCAGTGAAATCGCCGTCTGGAAATCCATCGTGAACACGCGCGAGTCGGGCTCCAACCCGTCGTTGTGAAAGAGGTTCAGCACGTGATCGGCAAAGCTGGGCCGCGGTTTTTCGGGATAGAGGATCAGCGTTTCCTTGGCCAACTGGCGCAACGCGACCCGCCCCACATTGGCGAAGGCGTGCGTGTCGGGGAGCGCGGCGACGAGAGGTTCCTCGATCAGTTGGCGCGAGGTGATCTCGGGGTCGTCCAGCTTGGGCCTGGCGATGGCGATGTCGATCTCGCGGCGGATCAGAGCGGTGCGCAGGCCCGCGTTGTTCATGGGAAACAGACCCAGAGCGACCTCGGGATAGTGCCGCCGGTAGGACTTCAGGACGTTGGGGATCACGCCATAGGTCGTCGAGCCCACGAATCCGATCCTCAGCCGCCCCTGGGCCCCCTGACCGATGCGCCGCGCTTCGAGTTCGGCTTCTTCCAAGAGAGAGAGGATTTCCTGCGCCCGTTCCAGCAGCTTCTCCCCGGCCTGGGTCAGCGTGACCTGGCTGCGTCCGCGGTTGAAGAGAAGGGCCCCGAGATCATCCTCGATCTGCTTGATCTGGCGGCTGAGCGGCGGCTGCGCGATGCCCAGCCGCTCGGCCGCGCGGCCGAAATGCCGCTCCTCGGCGACGGCGACGAAATACTCCAGCCAGCGGATTTTCATCGCGCCCCCCCACATCGCCAGCCTAGGCTAGGCGGCGGCGGGCCGCCAGGCGCCGTCCGCCACCTCGGCGATGTAATCTTCGTCGACGCTGACGCCCAGCCCCGGCCCCGTGGGGCAGGTGATGTGGAAGTCCCGAAACGAGAGCCCCTGCGAGATCAGGTCGCGGGTCAGGATCCGTGGCCCGAAATGCTCGGTCCCCCAATGCAAGGCGGGCAAGGTCGAGAACACGGCGAGATGCGCGGCGGCACCGATGCCGCTTTCCAGCAGGCAGCCGCCGTAGAGCTCCATCCCGTGGGCCGCGGCGACGCCCGCCGCGCGCTTCATTTCCATCAGCCCGCCGCTCTTGACGAGCTTCAGCGACAGCACCGTGCCGGCGGCTGCCGCGCCCGCCTCGGCAACGTCACCGACGTCGAACGCGCCCTCGTCGATCATCACGGGCACCCGGCTGCGGGCAGTGATGCGGGCGAGGTTGATTCGGTCTCGGGCGGCCACCGGCTGTTCGATCAGGGCGATGCCGATCTCTTCCAACGCGGGGATCCAGCGGTTGCACTGCGCGACCGTCCAGCCCTGGTTGACGTCGACGATGACCTCGCATCCGGGCAGCGCCTCGACCAGCCTGCTCAGTCGCGCAACTTCGGACCTCGGATCCGAGAGGCCGATCTTGACCTTGAAGCGGCGGTGCTCGCGGGCGGCGAACTTGGCCCGCGCCTCGTCGATTTCCTGATCGACGTCGCCCGAGGCGAGGGCCCAGATCACCTCGAAGCTGTCGTGGATACGGCCCCCCAGGAGCTGCGTGGCGGGCAGCTCCAGCGATCTGCCGACCGCATCGTAAAGTGCGCTTTCGATGGCGGCCTTGGCGGCGGTGTTGCGGCTCGCCGCCTTCGACATGGCGAGCGCCAGCGCCTCGAAACGGTTGGCGGACCGGCCCAGGAGGACCGGCGCCAGATAGGTGTGGATGCAGGATCGGATCGACTCGGGCGACTCTTCCGCCCAGCGGGGGCCACCGAGGCTCGACCCCTCGCCGTAGCCGACGACACCGTTGGCGAGCGTGATGCGCACCAACACGATCGCCTTGTGGCTGATATGCGTGTTCGAGAGCCTGTGGGCCCGGATCGTGGGCGCCTTGAGCGACGCCGTTTCGACCCTGGCGATGCGCAGCGCCTCTTCGTCGAACGCATCGCGCTGGGAGGCCGGTACCGGATTGACGACGTTCATGAGAGCCCTCGACATAAGAAACTAAGGGGGCAGTCCCGCGGCCGGACCGCGCGGGCGCATCCCCGCGCGGCCCCGTGGCCCGGGTTACTCGGCGGCCATCTGAGCTTCGGTCGCGGCACCCAGGACGAAATCGAAGCGCAGGACCAGATCGGTGTCGGCGCCCTCGGGAGCCTTCTCGAATTTGCCGATCAGGCTCTCCTTGACCGCGAACACGGTGTCGTTGTCCAGCCACTCGCTATCAGCGTCGTAGACCTGGGTGATCAGCGGGCGGTAGCCGTCCTTTTGCAGGATGAAGTGCAGGTGCCCGGGGCGGTTCGGGTGGTGGCCCATGAACTGCAAAAGCTCGCCCGCCGTCTCGTCCTCGGGGATCGGGTAGGGGACCGGGCGCAGGGCGATCAGGGCGTAGTGGCCGTTTTCGTCCGTCTCGAACCGTCCGCGCAGGTTGTAGTCGGGTTGATCGGGGTCGTGGTTCTCATAGAGCCCGTTCGGCGCGTCCTCCCAGATGTCCAGCGTGGCACCGGCGATGGGATTGCCGTCGGCGTCGCGCACGTAGCCCTCGACATAGACCGTTTCCTGACCGTCGAAGGACTTTTGCACCGTTGACGCGCCCTTGGGCAGGACCGGCGGGTTCTCGCGATAGAACGGCCCCAGGACGGTGGATTCGCTCTGGTTGCCCGAGACTGGGTTGGTGATCATGTCCACCAGGACCTCGACACCCAGGATGTCGCCCAGCAGGATGAACTCCTGGCGCTTGTCGTTGGTCAACTGTCCGGCCCGCGCGAGGTAGTCGCAGGCGGCCATGAACTCGTCGTGGTTGAGGTTCACATCCTTCACGAAGCCGTGCAGATGGGTGATGAGCGAGGTCATGATCTCGCGCTGGCGGTCGGTGATGTCGCCGAACTTGCCCAGCGAGCCGATGACCACATCCGTGACGTTGTCGATGGTGACGTTTCGCATTTTCTTTCCTCCTCCATGCGGGCCGTCTATGGCGATTTCGCGCGCCGTTCGGGCTCGTCGTTCGATGGGCTCAAGCTACGCAGTCCGGGGGCCCCACCCAATGCACGCAAGGGTATCGTGCAATACCATCCGGCGCGGCCTCACCAGTGATTGCCCTCCAGCATCCACGCCGGATCGAGGAGCGGCGGGGTCTCCTCGTGCAGCTTGCCAAAGCGGCCCCTGTGAAAGGTTAGGGGCTGCGCGTCCGCGCTCGTCTCCAGCGCGCTGACCCGGCCGAGAAAGATCACGTGGTCGCCCGCATCCACGGCCTTATCCACATGGGTGGCAAAGACGGCCGACGCCCGCCTGGCCACCGGCAGCCCGTCGAGGTCGCGCAGAGGCGCGCCGATATCGGGGTTCGGTCGGCCTGCGAAGTGCATCGCGATGTCCTCGGTCCCGCTGGCCAGGACCGAGACGGCGAACCTCCCCGAGCCTTCGATCAGGGCCAGCATCTTGGCGGTCTTGGCGATGGACACGGCGATCAGCGGCGGATCGAGCGAAATCGACATGAAGGCGTTGGCGGTCATGCCGTGATCGCGGTCCGCCAGGCGCGTCGTAATGATCGTCACGCCGGTGGCGAAGGCGCCGCAGGCATTACGGAACGCGATCGGATCGATGCCCTGTGGCATTGGCGCGGTGTCGAGGGCCGCTGTCATGGGTGGTTCCTCCGTAGATGCATTGGTGTCAGTCCATGGTCCCGGGCAGGCAGCCTTCGGCCGGCCAGCCGTGCAGCCGCCGCGCGTCTTCGCCGCGGCCGTCCTCGTAGAGGTTGCGGAGGCGGGTGCTGGAAATGCGCTCGCCCTCGGCACAGCCGATCTCTTCGATGACACGCGTGTCGAAATGGCGGGCCAGCGTGGCGACATCGCCTGCCCGACCGGCCCCGAAGCGGAAATCGGCCCCGACCCACACCTGCTGGGGGTTCAGGCGTCCCAACTCGTTCAGGAACGCCTCGGGCGGGCGCGCGGCGTAGTCGCGGTCGAACTGTGCGACGATGATGTGATCGATGCCGAAATGAGAGATCCGGCGCAACTTTTCATCGACGGGGGTGAGTTGCATCTTGCCTCCGAAGGCCGTCTTGGGCGGCGGATCGAAGGTGTAGACGACCGAGGCGCAGCCGGCCCGGCGCGCCTGGCGGGTAATCTCCAAGAGCAGCGCCTGGTGGCCGCGATGCACCCCGTCGAAGGTGCCGATCGTGACGATTGACGCAGACAAGGCCAGGCTGTCGTGCGGGTGGCGCTGGGCGTGGCCGCTCAGCGGCCGGTGGCTCTCCCAATCGGCGATCATGCGACGTCCTCGGATGTCTTCGCCCCGGTGGCGGGCAGCGTGCCTGTGGGTTTGCTGGCATCCCGCCAGCCCAGCCGCGCAGAGATGCGGTCGGCCGCCTGCACCGCGATGGCGCGATAGGCGCGCGGTTGCAGCATATAGCGGCTGAGCGGCACCGACATAGAGAGCGCGGCGATGCAGACCCCGGCATGGGAGCGGATGGGCGCGGCACAGGTGGCCAGATCGGGGTGCCATTCGCCCACCGCCTCGGCAAAGCCGGCCTCGCGGATCTCGGTGAGCCGGTTGCGCAGGGTCGACCGCGCCGTGACCGTTTCGTCGGTGAAGGCGGTCAGCTCTAGCGAATCCAGGACGCGCAAGAGCTCGGCCGTGGGCAGATGGGCCAACAGCAGTTTGCCCGCAGCGACGGCGTGGAGCGGCGTCTCGGAGGAGATCACGTCGCGGCTCACGCCCACCGGGCGGGTGCTGGGCTGCGACGACAGCGCGGCGAGACCGGCGCCCGCGAGCTCGACCACGTGGACCGTCTCGCCGTGGTCTTCGGCCGTGCGCGCGATGATCGGGCGGGCCGCCTCGACCAGGCCGTCGGTATTGGCCAGCACCTGCGCCAGCGCGGCCACCATCGGCCCCAGACGGAACCGCCCCGGGGCCTGCTTTTGCAAAAGACCGGTCTGCGCCAGGCCGTTCAGCAGCTCGTGCGCAGACGAGTTCGCGAGACCGAGGAGCGCCGCGATCTCTCCGGTGCCGCGCTCCGGCGCGGTGACGGTGAAGAGCCCGAGCACCTGTCCGATTCGTTCCGCAGCTTTCATGGCGTTGTGTCCTTTGTGCAGTCTCGCGACGCGACGGGTCGGCCTGGCCGAATGGGGGCGCCTCTCTATGGTTCGGTATTTTCGAACATAAATCACGGTATCGGTCGATACCTTTCGGAATTTCGGAAAACACTGCATTTTCAGCTCGTCCCGCCGAAAGAGCGACGGATCGCACGACAGCCACAGCCGATTGGGAGGAATACCATGGACGGAAGCAGACCGGCGAACACGCCCTATACGGGCTCGGAATACCTCGACAGCCTCAAGGACAGCCGCGAGATCTACATCCACGGCGAGCGGGTGAAAGACGTCACCACCCACCCGGCCTTCCGCAACTCCACCCGCATGGTCGCGCGTTGGTACGACAAGTTTCACGAGAAGGCCGACCGCATCGGCGTGACGTGCGACAACGGTTCGAACGGGCTGACGCATCCGTTCTTTCTGGGCTCCAAGACCACCGAGGATCTGGTCAAGTCGCGCGACGCCATCGCCGAGCTACAGCGCGTGTCCTTCGGCTGGATGGGCCGCTCGCCCGACTACAAGGCGTCGTTCCTAGGCACGCTCGGGGCGAACTCGGGATTCTACGGCGAATATGCCGACAACGCCAAGGCCTGGTATAGCAAGACGCAGGAGCGTCTGGACTATTGGAACCACGCCATCGTCAACCCGCCCATCGACCGCGACAAGGCGATCGAGGACGTGCGCGACGTGTTCATCCACGTTGAAAAGGAAACCGACGCGGGCCTCGTGGTGTCGGGCGCCAAGGTGGTCGCCACCGGCTCGGCTCTGACCCACTACAACTTCATCGCCCACTACGGGATCCCGATCAAGGACAAGTCCTTCGCGGTGCTCTTCACCGTCCCGATGGATGCCGACGGGGTCAAGCTGATCTCGCGCACCTCCTACGAGTTGAACGCCGCCGTCACCGGCACGCCGTTCGACTATCCGCTGTCGTCGCGGCTGGACGAGAACGACTCGATCCTGGTCTTCGACAAGGTGCTGGTGCCCTGGGAGAACGTGTTCATCTACGGCGACGTCGAGAAGATCAACGCCTTCTTCCCCGCGTCGGGCTTCATCCCGCGGTTCACGCTGCACGGCTGCACCCGCCTGTCGGTCAAGCTGGAGTTCATCTCGGGCCTCTTCGCCAAGGCGGTGGAGGCGACGGGGTCCAAAGACTTCCGCGGCGTGCAGACGGCTGTGGGCGAGGTGATCGCCTGGGCGAACCTCTTCAAGGGCATCACCGACGCCATGGTCCACAACCCGCTGCCATGGGAGGGCACGGACGGCTACAACCTGCCCAACATCTATTCGGGTCTGTCCTACCGGGTCTTCGCGCCCATGGCCTATGGCCGGATCAAGGAACTGATCGAACGCCATGTGGCCTCGGGCCTGATCTACCTTCCGGGGTCCGCGCTCGATTTCGAGAGCCCCGCCGTCCGCCCCTATCTCGACCGATTCGTGCGCGGCTCGAACGGCTATGCGGCCATCGACCGGGTCAAGCTGCTCAAGCTGTTGTGGGACGCCATCGGGTCCGAGTTCGGCGGCCGGCACGAGCTCTACGAGACCAACTATGCGGGAAACTACGAAAACATCCGCATCGAGACCCTGCTGACCGCCCAGGCCACCGGCCAGCTCGACGCGATGAAGGCCTTCGCTGAGGAGTGCATGAGCGAATACGACCTCAACGGCTGGACCGCGTCCGATCTGATCAACCCGACCGACGTGAACGTATTGAAGAAGGTCGCTGCAATGTGACCCTCTTTCCGGGCGGGGGCGTCCTCCCGCGCTGCCGCCCGGACCCATCCGACAGAACGCGACGAGACGGACTGAGATGCTGACCGAGCTCCAAGACATGCAGGCACGACTGAACGCCACCCCGCATCTGTTGCGGCTGGGCCGCCTCTTTACCGAAACCGTGCAACTGCGCGTCGACGGCGACGAATACTACCTCAGCTTCGACCAGGGGCGGCTGGTCCAGATCACCGAGGGCCCCAGCCGCAAGACCCCATACCGCTTTGCGCTCGTCACCGATGCCGACGCGCTGCACAGATTCTGGGAACTGCGCCCGGAACCTGGGTTCCACGACATCTTTGGCCTGGTCAAGATCGGTCGGGGGCGGATCGAGGGGGATATCCTCACCCTGGTCAAGAACCTGCGGTTCTTCAAGGAGTTCATGGCGCTCGGTCGTTGGAAGGAGGCCGCCGCATGAGCATCGAGCCGATCACCGGGCGCTACGTCACCGTCACCGTCGGGGACGCCCCGCGCCGCATCTATTTCGAAGAGGCCGGGCAGGGCACGCCGGTTCTGTGCCTGCACACCGCTGGGGCGGACACGCGGCAATGGCGGCATCTGATGAACGATGCCGAGATCACCGCGACCCACCGCCTGATCGCCTTTGACATGCCGTGGCATGGCAAATCTCTGCCGCCCGAAGGGTTCGAGACGCAGGAGTATCTGCTGACGACCGAGGCCTATATCGACACGGTGCTGGCGGTGATCGACGCGCTCGAGCTGGACCGGCCGGTCCTTGCCGGCTGCTCTATGGGTGGGCGGATCGCGCTGCAACTGGCCGCGCTGCACCCGGACCGCTTCGGCGGCTTCATCGCTATTGAGGCCAGCGATTTCCAGCCCGCCTGGTATGACATCGACTGGTTCCATCGCCCCGACGCCCATGGCGGCGAGATGGGCGCCGCGCTGGTGTCGGCCAACATCTCCCCCTATGCGCCCGAGGCCGAGCGCTGGGCGACGCTGTGGATGTTCATGCAGTCGGGCCCCGGCGTGTTCCGGGGCGATTTGAGCTTCTACACCCAGGACGACAGCCTGATCGGCCGGCTCGACCGGATCGACACGGGGCGGACGCCGGTGCACCTGATCGTCGGGGCCTACGACCTGACCTGCACGCCGGAGGACGCCCAGCGCACCGCCGCCGCCATTCCCGGCGCGACCATCGCGGTCATGGACGAGCTCGGCCATTTCCCGATGAGCGAGCATCCCGAGGGGTTCCGCCCGTTCTTTGCCGACGCGCTGGAGCGAATGGCCACACACTCCGCCCGCGCCGATTGAAGCATTCACCCAAGGAGGAAGACGCCCCATGGGTGAGGCGACATGCGCCGATTGCCGCAACCCCGCCTGCCGCCGCCTGCGCGACCTCACGGCCGCGATGGCCGGGCGCGCGCCGGCGCGCGCTCCGAAGGGCGTCGAGACGCGACACGCCACCACACTCTGACGCCTCAAGAGAGCAACCACCCATGTCCACGCGCACCCCGTGCATCATCTGCGTCGCAATCACCGGCTCCCTGCCGCGCAAGCGGGACAACCCCGCCGTGCCGATCTCGGTCTCCGAGCAGATCGAGTCGACCCAGCAAGCCTATGAGGCGGGCGCGAGCATCGTCCACGCCCATGTGCGCAACCCCGACGAAAGCCCGTCGAGCGATCCCGACACCTTCGCGCACCTCCTGGACGGCATCCGCAGGCACTGCCCCGGCATGATCGTCCAGTTCTCCACCGGCGGTCGCTCGGGCGCCGGGCGCGAGCGGGGGGCGATGCTGTCCTTGCGGCCGGAGATGGCGTCGTTGTCTGTTGGCTCGAACAATTTTCCCACGCGGGTCTATGAGAACCCGCCGGACCTGGTGGACTTTCTCGCCGCCGAGATGCGGGCCTACGGGATCAAGCCCGAGGTCGAGGCCTTCGACCTGAGCCACATCCACAAGGCCGCCGAGATGGCACGCAACGGCCAGATCGACGCCACGCCCTATGTCCAGTTCGTCATGGGGGTGAAGAACGCGATGCCCGCGGACCGCGACGTCTTTGACTACTACGTGCGCACGGTTCACCGTCTCTTCGGGGCCGACGCGCCCTGGTGTGCCGCGGGCATCGGTGCCAGCCAGATCGTCCTGAACGAATGGTCGGTGACGTCCGGCGGTCATGCCCGCACCGGCCTGGAGGACAACGTCCGCCTCGACCGGTCGCGCCTCGCGCCCTCGAACGCGGCCCTCGTGCAGCGGGTCGTCGCGCTGTGCCAGGAGCACGACCGTCCCGTCGCAACCTGTGCGGAGGCCCGCGAGATCCTGGGTCTGATCCCTGCCGTCCAGGACGGCGTGGGCGTGGCGTAAGCGACCAGATCGGGCGCTCGCGCACATCCTCGACGGATGCCGACGCCCATGTCGGCCCCCAGCCGCGCTCGACGTCGACCCAGGAGAAACCCACCGGCAGGGCCACAGAGAAGACCCCTCCCGATGCTATCGGCGCCCTGTCGGGCAGTGTCGTGCGCGCGCCGCCTTGGGACGCGCACCCGGAGTCTTCGAGCAGGAGATTTCCTGTCTATATCAGGTCTTCTCGCCCACTGAGCCGGGCCGATCGTCTCCGCCAGACCGGGCGGCCGCCCGACCACCCTGCGGTGCGGGGCCCGTCATGAGCGGCTCGGCCAGCGCAGCGGCTTCACCTGGCTTGGCGAGGCTCGCCGCAACCGCTCTCAGTCTCGCCAAAGGTCTCCGCAATGGTCCCAGACGCCCTGCTGCCTGTCTTGCCGGACTCGATCCCGGAGCGCGGGGCATGAGGGCGCTGCATCAGAGCCTCGATCGGTTGAACGGCTGGCTCGTCGCCCGCCGTCCGCATGCCCCCGTCGCATCCACCCTTGCCGATCTGGACGAGGCGGCGGCGCTTGACCCACGGGACTCGCACGGGCCCCCGACGAAGGGTGCAGCCGATGCTTGCCCCCACCGGGCGGCCCGATGCCCGCACCGACCGCTTTTCGTTCCCCAGCGCCGCGCCCTCGGGGGATCCGGTCAACGACCGCGCCCACGGGATGCGCTGGCGGGCCGGGCCGAACCCCAGCGATGCGGCCGTCATCATGCTGAATGGCGGGTTCGCGAATGGCTTCATGGCCGAAAGGCTCTTTGCGCCGCCATTCCTGGCGGCGGGCATGGATGTCGTCGCCCTGGCTCTGCCGTGGCACATGGAGCGGGCGCTGGCCGCGTCGGCCTATAGCGGGCAGTATCTGTCGAGCGGGGACGTGCTCCGACTGGTCCGCGGCAGAGCCAGAGCGCCCAGGATGCCGCGGCGCTCGCGGAGGCTCTGTGCCGCGACGGCTATGCCCGGGTCTATGCCGGTGGGATCAGCCTGGGCGGGAACATCGCGGGGCAGGTCGCGTGCCTCGCGGCATTGGACGGCATCCACCTCGTCCTTCCCGCGGTGGACCTTTATGTGACCATTTGGCAGCCGCCTATCGGCGCAGGCATGGTGCCCGCGGCCCGAAGCGCCGGGGTCTTGGACGACGCCTTGGCCCGGGCCCTGCGGCTGATCGCACCGCGGCTGCTCTGCCCGCCGCACACGGAGGCCGCGCGCATGACCGTCGTCCATGGCGCGCAAGATCTGCTCTGCCCGCCCCAACCCATCTGGGCATTGGCCGAGGAGTGGGGGATCGGCGATGTCCGAACCGTTTCGGCCGGGCACCGGAGCTTCGGTCTGCATATTCCCAAGGTCAGGAGGCTGCTGGCCGACGTCATGAAGAACCATCCACCGAGGGGATCATCGAGCCCATGAGCTGCGATAGGCTGCGCACGTAGTCCATGCATCGCATGTTGGAGGGGCCGCTCGGGTGGCTCTTATCCCCAGGCGTGTGCAACGATCTCGAGATGGCGATGCTGCCGCGCGAGGTCCGCATGGCCCGCGCACGGGCCGTCGCCGTCCAGCACGCCGATCCGGCGGAGTTTCTCGATGCGCTCGGCGCTACCGTCGAGGCGCGGCGCCGCCTGGAACGCCCGGCCGCCAAGGCCCTGGCCGCGTCGGCGCGCCGGCGGACGGCGCTCGAGCCGGTCGCCAAGCGCTTGGACGCGGCGGTCTGGGGCGGCGCTCCGTCCGCCCCTGCGACGCTGATCGCGCTGGAAGAAGAGCGGCGCGCCAGCTCCAAGGCGGCGGTGAAGCCCGGGATGCTCTTTCGCTTCCTCTGGAAGGAGGCCAGCATCGCGCCCACCGGCTTCGAGGTGCCTGCCCCGATGCAGGCGGTGGACCATGCGGCGGCCTGGCCGGAGCGGCCGGACCGGCTCTATGCCGCGCCCGAGATGCCCGAGCGGGTGGAGCGGTCCGCCGCGATCCCAGGCCCTGCCGGGCCGGAATACCTGATCCGGTTCCGCTCGCCGTCGCCGTTCACCGGCCATGACACCGTGACGGCCCGGGTCTACGAGCCCGCCCCTTGCGGCGGCGTAGCCCCCACCTTCGTGTTCGGCAGCGGTATGGGCATGGTCTACGACCTCATCCGCTACCGGCCGAAAGACGACTATATGGTCCGCCGGCTCGCCCGGCGCGTTGAGGACGTGGTGCAGACGCTAGAAAGGGGCTGTGCCAGGATCGTCCATCCAAAGACGATCAGGGTCGACAACGGCAGCGAGTTCATCTCCCGGGACCTCGACCTCTGGGCCTATGCCAACGAGGTCACGCTGGACTCTTCGCGGCCCGGAAAGCCGACCGACAACGGGTTGAACCGCGCCGGGTTTGCCGGAGGCTCCAACGCCTGAGTCGGATGGAGCATCATGATCGAGACCACGAACACGTTCTCCCCTGCCGTGCGGTCGGTTCTCGAGACCGAGCCCCGACACCCGTCACGCTGGCAGGCGGTGATGTCGATCGCGGCGAAGATCGGCTGCACCGCGCAGACCCCGAACGAGGGGGTCGAGAAGGCCGAGGTCGACAGCGGCCGACGCTTAGGCATCCCGACCGAGATGGCTGAGGAGACGAAGACGCTCGAGCGGGAGAACCGCGAGCTGCGCCACGCGAACGAGATCCTCAGGAAGGCGTCGGCGTCTTTTGCGATGGCGGAGTTCATCGAGGGGCATCGGGGTGCGCATGGGGTCGCGCCGATCTGCGCGGTTTTGCCGATCGCCCCTTCCACCTCCTACGATCACCTGGCGAAGCGATCCAATCCGGCGCGTCTGTCGGACCGTGCCCGCTGTGATGAGGCTCTGCGGCCCGAGATCCGACGCGTCTTTGGGGAGAACTGGCGCATCTACGGCATCCCCAAGGTCTGGCACCAAGTGCGCCGATAGGGCTTCGATGTCGCCCGCCGCACGGTGGCACGGCTGATGAAGGACATGGATATTCAAGGCATCATCCGCGGCAAGCCGCAGCGTACGACGATTCCGGTCAAGAAGGCTCCGTGCCCGTTGGACAAGGTGAACCGCGAGTTCCGCGTGCCGACACCCAACATGCTCTGGGGTCGTCCATCGAGCCGCCATCGGTTCAAGCCCGATGGACGACGATTTCACCTACGTCGCCACCTGAAAGGGCTTCGTCTCGTGCCGGGGCGTGCGCGGCCCCACTGGGGCCACGGGACCCTTCACCTCGCGTCATCGATGCCTATGCGCGCAGGATCGTCGGCTGGCGCGTCAGCACCTCAGCGCATGCGGGTTTCGTCCTCGACGCTTTGGAACAGGTGGGGCATGATCGACGCCCCGGGAAGGGTATGGGACTGGTTCACCATGGCGACCGCGGTAGTTAGTATCTGTCCATCAAATACACCGAGCCCCTTGCCGAGGTCGGGATCGAGCCCTCGGTGGGCAGCGTCGGCGACAGCGACGACACCGCCTTGGCCGAGACGGTCAACGGGCTCTTCAAGGCCGAGGTCATCCGACGCTGCGGTCCATGGCGCAGCTTCGAGCCCGTTGAAGACGCGACCCTCGAATGGGTGGACTGGCTCAACAGCCGACGCCTGGTCGAGCCTATCGGAAACATCCCGCCCGCTGAAGCTGAGACCGACGTCTACGCCGCTCTGGAAACTGAAAGCATCGCCGCGTTACTGACGACAATCAGCCTCCGGCAAACCCGGCGCGGTTCACCCGTCGACCACGAAAGGAGCGCCCTCGGAACGCCAGAGCCGTCTGGCCCGTAGCCGCCTACGACGGCGGGGGAACTCAAACCAGCGTATCGGACGTGACCAACGGGGTGTTCAGCAGACCTCGATGCGTGCTCGGCTTGAGAAAGAGAGCGCGGCGGACCCTACTCATGTCGCGAGCATGTCTGCGATGCGCGAGGCGGCCTCGTCGCTTCGGATCAGGCGCGCATAGAGCGCCATGTGGTCGGCGTCGTGGACGATGCGGTTGCGCTCTGGAACCTGCCAGCGATCGAGCAATTGGCGTGCGAGGGCGTAGGGGGTCGAGCGGTCGCGGCGTCCCAGATAGGTCAGGATCGCCTCGGGAGCGACGGCGGGGGTGTCCGGCGGGTCGAGGAGCGGCCGGAGCTGCGCCAGCAAGCCATCCGTCCACCCCGCATTCCTGACGGCCGCGCTGATCCCCAGCCTTTCCGACAGGTCCCCCATGACCACCACCTGATCCACATGGCCCGACCCGGCGCCGATGAACGCCATGTCCGGCCGCATCTCCTCGGGCCATGTGCCGCAATGCCCAACGATCTGCTGGGTGACCAGCCCGCCGAGACTGACACCGCCGACGCCGATGCGCCGCGCCCCTTGCGCCCGCGCCCAAGCGACGATGCAGGCTGTTTCCTGGGCTTGGGCCGAGAACAGCTCGTAGATCGAGACCGGCGCGCGGGCGAGATAGGGCTCACCGCTGTAGCGTCCGGGAACCTCCCGCCGTCCATGCCATGGGGATTCGGGGAGGACCGTGCGCACGCCGCGGGCGGCCAGTCGGCGGGCCATGTAGTCCTCCTCCGGCCAGTAGCGGATGAGGTCGTAGACCATGCCGAGACCGCTGCCGTAGACGAAGGTGGGCGCGTCCTTGCCCCCCGATGCGGGTTCGTAGACACGGGCGGTCACGGTGTCGTGGTCCGTGAACGGGGACGGCGACGGAAAGCGGATCAGGTATTCCGGTCCCGCCGGGCCGGGAATGGCCGCCGACCGTTCGACCGCCGCCGGGGCCTTCGGCGCCCCATAGAGCAGCGCGGGAGTCTTCACCCACTCCGCCGCGCGGGTCAGCGCCAGTGCCGGATCGGGCACGTCGAATGCCGTGGGCGCGATGCTCGCTTCCTTCCACAGAAACCGAAAAAGCAGGCCGGGTTTCACGGCCGCCTCAGAGAGCGCGCGGCGCCGTTCGTCCAGCGCGATCAGCGTCGCGGGATCGGGAGGGGTGCTGCCCCAGACCGCATCGTCCCATTGCGCTTGGACCGGCGCCAGGGCCGCGCGGCGGGATGCCAGGTCGGCCAACGCCTTGGCAGCAGGGGCTTCGAGGCGACGCCGGGCGGCAGCGTCGGCGCCGAGCGCATCCAGCAAACCCAACGGATCGGGATGGACGACCGCCACCGCCCGCGCGCGGGCCATGCGGAACTCGCGCGGCAGCATGGCCATCTTGAGGTTGTTGAGCGGACCCGTGGTCAGAAGCCATCCGAGTGGACCGCCCAGTAGGCGATGCATGGACGAGATGCGAAGTGCTTCGCGGCTCATGATGTCAAATCTCCGATCGGTGGACAGTGTCTTGTCGCCTCGGCCAGCAGTCTCCTGACCTTGAGGATATGCAGACCGAAGCTCCTGTGGCCCGCTGCAAGGCACCGGACGTCGCCAATGCCCCACTCCTCGGCAAGGGTCGAGATGGGCCCGGGTGGGCAGAGGAGATCGTGCGCGCCGTGGACGATGAGCATCCGCGCGGCCTGCGTGCGCGGCGGGCCCAGCAAATGCGGCGTGATCAGCCGCATCGCCTGGCCCACGGTGGCATCGGGATACCCGGCCGTCCGCGCGGCGCGCACGATCCCCGCGCCGATAGGGGACTGCCAGATCGTCACGTAGGGGTCCACGGCCGGAATGACCATGTAGATCGCGTCCAGTTCTGCCAGACACGCGACCTGCGCCGCGATATTGCCCCCCAGGCTGATACCCCCGGCAAAGACCCGGCGGTAGCCATCCTCGCGCAGAGCGTCGGCCAGCGCCGCGGCGTCCTGCGCGGCCTGTGCAAATCCGCGGACGAGCCGGGGAATGTCGCCGCTGAGCAGGTATTGCCCGCTATAGGCGGATGCGGATGCGGCGCGCTCCATATGCCAGGGCAGGGCCAGCGCGATGACGTCGATTCCCGCCGCGAGGAACGGCGGTGCGAAGAGCCTCTCGGCCGTGAAGCCGGTGGCGAACCCGCCATGCAGCATGATGACGGCGGTATCGCTGCGGTCCTCTCCCGCCCGCCAGCGGATGCCGTGAACTCTGTCGTTGTTTGGATCGCCGGAGGGCGCGGCGCTGCGAAAGACGAACCGGTCGGTGCCGGTCCTGGCTCCGTCGGCAGGGGTGAAGATCGGCGACGCACGGTGCGGCGCGCCGTGCAGCTCTCCGGGTGCGCGCCGTGCGAGGTCATCCAGGTCGGCACGCGTCGACGCGACCGGAGCCTGGGGGCGGCGCGCGACCAGCCAGCCGTTGAGCCTGTCCAGGCCGTGATGGAGCGCCTTCATGCGGTTCGCTCCAGGCCGGGTGGCAGAGGCATCGTCGGCGAAGGGGATAGGGTCATTGCGGGACTCGTGCGTCTTGGATACCGAGGTGCGCGTTCTGCGGTCGCTGCTCGCAAGCGGGACAAGGGCGGTGGTCGGATCGGCTCGCGTGCCGGGCGCGCGCTCCGCCCCAGACGGGGGATCGGGCGGGCTGCCGCATCCGACGACGCGCATCGGCCGGGTTCACCGCGCGGGGAGACCTCATATAGTCTCAACAAATGATGCTGAAAGTCCTGGGCCTCATTCTTGCGGCAATCGTTGTCGCGGCCGTGGCGCTGTTGCCCGGGCGGGCGGCGGCGCGGCGCGCAGATGACGCCGCCCGCCGGACATCCGCGTCCACGGAGGGGGCCACCACGGACCGGCGAAGGGGCCGCCCACGCCGACCTGCGGCGGCGCTCGGCGTCGTTGTGGCGCTCGGCCTCGTGCTGTGGGCTGTGCTGACCGGTCTCGCCGGTCGCGATGTGCGCGCGCGGCTCGACGTCATCGACGCGCAGCGGCAGTTCGGCGACACCGGCGCGGGCCTTGTGGAATACGCGGTTGCGGGCGACGGGCCGCCCATTCTCGTCATTCACGGTGCCGGCGGCGGCTTCGATCAGGGCCTGATCTTTGCCGAGGCGTTCGTCGGCGACGGCTATCGCTGGATCGCGCCGTCGCGGTTCGGGTATCTCGGCAGTCCACTGCCCGAAGATGCGTCGACCTCGGCGCAGGCCGATGCCTTTGCGGCGCTGGCAGACCATTTGGGCCACGACCGCGTCCACGTCTTGGGCGTGTCGGGCGGCGCGCCTCCGGCTCTGCAACTCGCGGCCCGCCACCCCGAGCGCGTCGGCAGCCTGATGCTCATCTCGCCTGCGCCGTTCACGCCCCATGGCGCGCCGGACGGCGCACGCTCGATCCCGTCCTGGCTCTACGAGGCGCTGTTCGGCAGCGACACGGTCTACTGGGGTCTGTCCAAGCTCGCGCCGGGTCGGCTGCGCGAAGCCTTCGACGCGCGCCCCGATCTGCTCGCCGACGTCCCGGAGGAAGAGCGTCGGCGGGTCGACCGGATCGTCGCGTCGTTCCTCCCGGCCTCGCACCGCGTCGATGGCATCCGCAACGAGGGCGCGGCCATCGCCCCGGACGCGTCCTACCCGCTACAGAACATCACCGCGCCGACCCTGATCGTGCATGCGCGCGACGACAGGATTAATCCCTTTGCCATCGGTGACGATCTGTCCCGGAAGATCGCGAAAGCCGAGATCCTGGAAATCCCGCGGGGCGGTCATTTGCTTCTAGGGCATCACGCGGACATCCGGAGCCACGTGCGTGCGTTTTTAGGTGGCATTTCCGTTTCCGAATAGTTCGATGCGACCCTTGGCCAGGTTTTGCCGCCCGACACCCCCTGGGCCCGTTGCGGACCGCCGCGGGGTGCAGCGTCACAGTCGAACCCTCTCGGCGCCAGCGAGGCTCATGGCCCATAGGTGTCATCGGGAACCGTGCCTGCAACTTGCGCCGAACGATCGCGGTGCCGACCTTCGCCGCGCCGGGCGAGACGCCCCGCATAACGCTCGGCCTGGTGCGCTAAGGGGCGCCATTCCGATCCGCATCGGTCGGGATCCGACCGGGCCCTCGGCGCTGGCAGCCGCATCTCGGCTGATCTGCGCATTGCGAAAGCCACGACTGAGGCCCATGACCGGGTGCCATCTCCGGCCGGGCGTTTGGCTCACATCATGTCGAACTCATTTGCGATGTGCCTGACAAAAGGGCGGCGTGGCCGACGTCCGCCGACGATATTTGAAGGGGGGAGACCTGATCTACGCTCATTGAGACAGACATATCAAAAGGATTTTCGACATGAAGAGGTTGGCTATAGTTCCGTTCCTCGCCCTGGGTGCGCTCGCTGCGTGCAACGAGGCGGAGATGGCCGCCCTGATCGACGATCCCGGCGCGTTCTCGTGTCGCGAACGCGGGGTCGCGCTGATGAACGTGCCGTTCGAGCAAACCGCGTCGGACCTGATGCGGACGAACATCTTCGGCATCAGCACCTACAGAGTGCGCGCCGGCGGACGCACGTTCAGCTGTATCGTGAACTCCGACGGTCTGATCACGGGGTTCTCGCGGGTCTGAACGCGACGTGGAGATGCGGCGGCCCGACCGCCGCGTTGCCGGACTCGGCCACGCGGATGCGGCCGAGGACGCTGTCCGGGACCGGCGGCTGCGTCAGCGAGACCCGATAGCGCGAGAGCCACGTCGCACGATGCTGCGCCACAACGGCCACCAGGAGGGCGGCCAGCAGCGCGCCGACCGCAACTCCGACAAGAAACAGCTTTACCTCGGTCGTCCGGGCGTCATCCGGTCGGCTCTTCGACGCAGGAAAGCGCACCGCCGGCCGGGGTCTGGAAACTGGCCTCGTCGCCCTGGGTCCAGAACTCGAACCGCCCGTCCGCATAGTCCTGCGCGAACCGCGCGCCCGACCCCGATGGGACGCGGGCCAGGACCACGGCGTTGTCGCGCCACCTGAGCGACACGAGGGAGTCGGTGGTGTTGACGAAGACGGCCGAGACGAGGGCGTCGAGCCCGTCGCAGCGATAGGCGAAGGGGCCCAGCGCCGTGCCGGCGTCGTCGTCGCCGCGGCTGTCGGCGTATCCGGTGCGCAACTCGTCGATCCGCATGGCGTAGGACTCGGCGACGCATCGCTCCAGCGGCACCGATGCCTTCCAGCAGTCGTCGCGCCCCTTGACCCAGCCGCGCTGGATCGCCCTGAGCTCGTTCAGGCGCGCCTGGTACATAGACGGCCCGTCGACGGCCAGGTCGTAGAGGCGTGACACCTCCAGATCGAGTTCGGCGAGCGCCGGGTTGGCGCACACGGCCTCTTCGGCCGAACTTTCCGCGGCAGCACAGTCAAAGCTGGGGTCGAGCGCCCATGCTGCCCCGGCGGGCAGACAGACGGCAAACGCAAGAATCGAAAGTCTCATGGCAGGTCTCCGCTATGTGTGATGCCCCAAATCGCCCTTCTGCGGACGTCGCTGTCGCAGATACAGAAACACGCCGACCAGCAGCAGGCCATAGATCGGCTCGAACCCGAGCAAGAGAAGCTGTGCAAGCCCGCCCCCGGACGCCGCGCCGGCGGCGGTCGCGCTGGTCGCCGTGGTCACGGCCGGTGCGACCTCGGCGATGATCGTCGAGGTAATCGCGACCACCCCGTCCCACGAGGCGTGCAGCAGGACGGCCGGCCAGATCGACCCGGTGAGGAGCATGACCGCGCCGTAGAGGAGCCCGCCCCCGGCGGCGTGCACGACCTGGAGCGTGGTGTCGCCCAGTGGCTGGCCTCCGATCCAGTTGACGTAGTGCATCGCGCCGAACAGCAGCGACGACACGACCAGCGCGGCCAGCGTGGACATGCGCCGCTGCAACCCGTGAAAGAGGATGCCGCGGAACAGAACCTCCTCGAAAATCCCCACGAGAGCGACGAACACGATCAGGGACAGCAAGGCCTGCCAGGCGGGGAAGGGGACGTCGGCGCCCACGCCGATCACGATGGCCACGAAGAGCAGCAAGGACGTGAACAGCAGCGGGGGCAGAATCCACCACAGGCGGCGGAGGCGCGGCAGGGTGCTGATGCGGGCAGCCGCGAACCAGCCTAGGACGGCAACGACGAAGAGAACCGAGATCGCTAGACCCAGCTCGAACCTCAGTTGCGCGACCATGCTGGCGACAGAGGTTTCGGTTTCGCCGCCGCCAAAGGCGTCCGACTGCCCCAGGCCGGGCACGGCGAGCACTAGGAAGTATGCGAACACGATACCGCAGGCGACCAGCGCCGGCCGGGTCTCTGCAAAGCGCCCGATCATGGGCGGCCATCCGGGTCCGGGTGGCTCCGGCCCAAGGGCGCCGACCGTCCTGGCGTGCCGGTCCTGCGCGCGACGGCACCGAGCGCGGCACCCCGGCGGCGGGCCGTCATTCCGCGGTCTCCGCAAGGGTCCGGACGGCGATGGTCAGTAGCTCCGCCACCTGCGCCAGCCGGTCGACATCTATCTTGTCTGCGGTGTCCCCCGGCGCATGATGGTCATCGTTCAGGCCGCCGGTCAGCACCATGATGGGCAAGACATTGGCCGCAAGAGAGACCTGATCCGAAGGCAGCCCGCCCTCGCCGCTGGCAATCTGCGCGCCGCTCGCAGCCATCACCGCAAGCGACGGCGTTTCCGGGACATCGAGAAGCTTCAGGCCCGCGTCCTCGGTCGCGCCCGCAAGCGCGTCCGCGATGGCGGGCCAGCAGTTCGCGCCACTGGCAAAGACAGCGTTGTCGAAGGCCGCGCCGTCGCCGAGGGGGCGGCCAATGGCGTCGATGTTCAGATCCGATCTCGAGGAGGCGTGCCGCAAGATAGCCCGCACTCGCCGATCCGTAGGCGGTCCCGATGCTCCGGCCCTGCACGTCGTCGCTGGCGAGAAAACCGAGATCCGATGCGACGCGCTCTTGCGGCGGGGCCGCGTTCGCGTCGGCCGCGACACCGACGATGAGGCAAAATACCCGGGCTGGAAACGAGTTGCCCAGGGAGGGGCGATCACGCATCTCGTGACCGGCGTTCGAGCGCCGCGCTGTCGAGCAAACCAATACGCATCGTTAAAAACTCCGGGCCAATCGACACTGACGCCATTGCGGACAACTGAACTCCGCATCGACATGCATGCCCAACACCCTTCGCGCGCACCTAGTCTTGCCCCGCCACGCGTCAACACGACGGCTCGTCGACCCCGCCCCCGATCATGCAGCGGTGATCCTGACTGCGATCCGGGGCTGCTCTCCGGGGTCGTCCATCGGCCAATGGGGTCTCCGGCTCCGCAGCGGGGCCGTGGCAAGCGCCGAAAGGACTCCTTGTCGCCGACTGCGACCGTTCGCGGACCGCCAATGTCATCCGCGCGCTTACATTCGTCTGACCGGCTGCCGTTGTGGGACGCAGCCTATCTTTGTTGTCGGAGCGCCATGACCGCCACTCGGCATTGTGCAACGGGACGAGCGGTGGCTCTTGTGGGCGGGGCCCGTCCCGAGCGTGTGAAACGACACGCGCCGGAGCGCGTGTCGTGGTTCTCACTTGGCGGCCTCAATCGCCATTTTCAGGTCTGCGAGTGACCCGACCTGGTTGGCCAGGATCAAGACGAGACGCGCGTTCATGTCGTTGGCGTCTTCGTCGCTCAGGTCGCGCTGGGCGTCCGTGAGCAGTTCGTAGAAGTCGTCGGGGCTCTCGATATTGGGCTCGAAGGTCAGGCTCATCGGATCGCTCCTGCTGTCGCTCTGGAAATCGCGGCCTTCACGGCCTCCGCATCGAAGTTGCGCCACCGGGCGGCAACATGTTGATCGGGTCTGATGAGGTAGAGCGCGCCGCCCCCTGCATCGTATCGCGTGGACACGAGGCCGTCGGGATCGTCGAAGTCGGTGCCGAGCGCGATGAGCTTTGGGCTGAAGGCGCCTGCGTCGACGGGCTCCGCCGCGACGCCGAGCGCGAGAAGCGCAAATCCCCCCGTGAGCAGGTCCAGAAACCAGCCCGGCCGTCCATCTACCGAGATCGGCGCGTCGGCGGCGCAGGTCCCTGGGCGCATCTTGCCGTTCCACTCCCCGTCGTCCGGGGTGTTGAGCGGGCTGTCCAGATACGGCGTCGGTGTCGACAGGCGGCCCGAGTTCACCAGGGGTCTGGCGAACGGCGCGGTCTTGGCAAGGCTCAGAACGGCGTTGCGAAACCGCTTCGAGGCGCCGTTCTTTGGGGTGATGAAGTCGGTCGAGCGCGTGGAGTTCAACAGGTTGTCGTCCGCGGCATAGGCCCGTTCCCCGTGATAGGTGTCGAGGAGCGCCAGCGGCGCGTCGCCCTTCACCACGGCGGCGAGTTTCCAGGACAGGTTGTCGATGTCTTGGACACCGGTGTTGGCCCCCCGCGCGCCGAACGGCGACACCTGGTGGGCGGCGTCCCCGGCAAACAGCACGCGGCCGTGCCGGAACTGGTCGATCCGGCGGCAGGCGAACTGATAGACCGAGGCCCATTCCAGTTCGAACTCCACATCGTCGCCGATCATCGCCTTGACCCGCGGAATGATGTTTTCCGGGCGCTTCTCGACCTCGGGGTCGCTGTCCCAGCCGAGCTGGAAGTCGAGGCGCCAGACGTCGTCGGACTGCTTGTGCAGCAGCGCCGACTGCCCCCGGTGGAAGTCGGGGTCGAACCAGAACCAGCGCTCGGTGGGGAAATCCGCCTTCATGACGATGTCGGCGATGAGAAAGCGGTCCTGAAAGAACTGCCCGGTGAACTCGGCGCCCACCATCCGGCGGACGTCCGAGTTCGCTCCGTCGCAGGCCAGGAGCCAGCCGGCCTCCATCGTAAAGATCCCGTCCGGGGTTTCCACCGCCAGCTCGACATGGTCGTCGTGCTGGTGCAGCGAGACGACTTTGTGTTTCCAGCGCAGGTCGATGTGCGGGCTCTTTTCGCACGCCTCGACCATGTATTCTTCGAGGTAGTATTGCTGGAGGTTGATGAACGCCGGGATCTTGTGGCCGTCTTCGGGCAGCAGATCGAAGGTGTAGACCTCCTCGTCGCGCAGGAATACCCGGCCGAGTTTCCAGCCCACGCCTTTGTCGATCATGCGCGCGCCGACGCCCAGCCGGTCCCAGATCTCCAGCGGACGCTTGGCATAGCAAACGGCGCGCGACCCCACGGACACCGTGTTGTTGTCGTCGAGCACCACGACGTTCAGCCCCTGCGCGGCAAAGTCCAGTGCCGCGGTCAGGCCGACCGGCCCGGCCCCCACGACGATGACCGTGTGGCGCACGGGGTTCCCGGTCTTCTGCTCCTCCGACTGCACATAGGCAAACTCGGGAAAATCGTAGGTGTTCAGCATCACTCTTTCCCCAGTTCCTTGGCATGGAGCCAGGCGGCGTGCTGAGGCGCCTTCTTGGTGCGGGACCATTCCTCCAGCATGTCCCATTTGACGTCGTCCAGACGCTTGATCATCTCGGCCTCCTTCGGGTCGGGGCAGGCGAGTTCGACGCGGTGACCGTTGGGATCGAAGAAGTAGATGGAATGGAAGATCGAGTGGTCGGTGACCCCCAGAACCTCGACGCCCTGCGCCTCCAGATGCTCTTTGAACCCCAGCAGCGTCTCGCGATCCTTGACCTTGAACGCGATGTGCTGGACCCAGATCGGCGTGTTCGGATCGCGGCCCATCTCTGGCTTGGTCGGCAGTTCGAAGAACGCGAGCACGTTGCCGTTCCCAGCGTCGAGGAAGAGATGCATGTAGGGATCGGGTTCGTGGGTCGACGGAACCTTGTCCTCGGCGATCGCCAGCACGAAGTCCATGTTGAGCATCTTGGTGTAGAACTCCACCGTCTCCTTGGCGTCCTTGCAGCGGTAGGCGACGTGGTGGATCTGCTCCAGCTTCAGGGTTTGTGCGGTCATCGTGATCTCCTCCAGAGTCGTTGCATTTGCAATGATTAGCATGGAGGTCGGCTGCGCAATTTGATCTAGATCAATTCGTTGCGCCTGCAACGAGTTTTATGCTTGTTTGCAAGGCAGAACCGCGATCACTCGATGGAACTTCGGGCGGGCCGCTCGTCAACAGGTTGTGGTCAAACCAAGATTTAGTTGTTACATTTGCAACGATACTTTGTTGCGCGTGAGAGGAAGACCGATGGACCTAGACACCTACTTCCCCTACCTGCTCGCCTCGTCAGCAGAATCGTTTTCCCGCAAATTGGTGGAGGTCTATGGGCGCACCTACGGGCTCTCCCGCGAGGAATGGCGCCTCTTGCTGCTGTTGGCCGATGCGGGCGAACTCACGTCGCTGGAGCTGGCCAAGCGGACGACGCTGGACAAGGTTCAGGTCAGCCGCGCCGCGACGCGGCTCCAGGAAAAGCGTCTGATCCTCCGATCCGTCGACAAGACCGATCGCCGGTTGCGGCTCTATACATGTACCGAGAAGGGGCAGGCGCTGTTCGCCGAGATGTTCCCTAAGGTCGAGACGTGCGCGGACGCGATACTCGGCAACATGGAGGCCGACGATCTGGCGGCTCTGACGCGCGGTTTGAAGGCTCTGCAAGCAGCCATCGACCAATACGCTCAGGACAAGCTGAAGCTGGCCAGTTGATCGCTATGGCTTAACCGTCGCGTCGGGGTGAGCGCGTTGGAATGCCGGAATGGCGTCGAGCGTCTTGCGGATCGCGGAGATCCTGGGAAACTGCCGCAGATCCAGCCCCCAACGCTCTGCATTATACACCTGCGGCATGAGGCAAACGTCGGCCAGGGTCACCCCGTCGCCGTAGGAGAAGTCCGTCCCCTTGACCATCGCCTCGTAGGACGTCAGCCCCTTGGTGATGAAGTGCGACATCCACGCTTCCATCGAAATGCGGTGGTCGGACTGATCCACGGCCCATTTAACGACGTGCAGGTTGCACACGGGGTGCGTTTCCATCGCGATCGCGTATGACAATGCGCGCACCTCGGCGCGCCCGATGGGCGTCGCGGGCAAGAGGCCCAGGTTTCGCGTTTCGTCCAGGTATTCGATCTGTGCCAGCGATTGCGTCAGGCTGTGGCCGTCCAGTTCCAGGACCGGCACCAGACCTTGCGGATTTCTGGCAAGATGGTCGTCCGACAGTTGTTCCGCGTTCAGGAGGTTGACGCTGTGGGTCGTCCAGTCCTCTCCCGCCAGCCCGAGGGCGATGCGGACGCGGTAGCTGGCCGAGGACCGCCAGTAGTCATAGAGTTTGATCATCGAGGTTTTCCGCTAGCAAATCGAGAGCGTGCCGAAGCGCCGGTTCCTGGTCGCAGAGAATGCGATTCAGCCGGTCCTGAAAGGCCGTGGCGATGGGGATCAGCTCTCCGAGCAACTCGGCCCCCCGATCGGTCAGGGCGAGCTTCAGAAGGCGCCGGTCGGTTGCGTCCATCTCCTTGATGAGAAAGCCCTTGGCTTCCAAACTCGCGGCGGCGCGGCTGACCTTGGACTTTTCGAGGCTGACGTGTTTTTCGATGTCCCTGATCGAGGGGCTGTCGCTGTAGCCGACGTTCAGCAGGACACGCCATTCGGGCATCGAGATACCGTAGTCCTTCTTGTACTGCGTCGCGAGCTCGGCGCTCAGCCGCGACGCCAGCACGGTCAACCGATACGGCAGGTACAGGTCCAGATCGAAGTCCGGCAGCGCCTTTTGCATCCCAAGCTCCCCTCGTGCCTGTCCTGAAGGAAAGTCAATCTCGTTGCAAGTGCAATAATTTTCTTGACCTCGTTGCAAGTGAAACGAATAATCGTCGCTGAAGCCGTGTTTTCGAATCGCCTGGAGGGGGGCCCGATGAACGACATGACGCCGAGACCTGAGCCGACCGTTGCCAAGGACGGGGTGTCGATCTCGACAGGCTACATGCCGGGCTTTGGCAACGATTTCGAAACGGAAGCTCTGCCCGGCGCTCTGCCACAGGGAATGAACAGTCCTCAGCGCTGCAACTACGGCCTCTACGGCGAGCAGCTTTCGGGAACGGCCTTCACCGCGCCCAGCCATCAGAACGAACGCACGTGGTGCTACCGCATCCGGCCCTCGGTCAAGCACTCTCACCGCTACGACAAGATCGACGTGCCTTACTGGAAATCTGCGCCGAACATCGACCCCGACGTCGTCTCGTTGGGGCAATACCGCTGGGATCCCGTCGAGGCGCAGGACGGCCTGAACTGGATCACCGGGATGCGGACGATGACGACGGCGGGAGACGTCAACACGCAGGTCGGCATGGCCACCCATGTCTATCTGGTGACCGAGAGCATGGTGGACCAGTATTTCTTCTCTGCCGACAGCGAGCTCTTGGTCGTTCCGCAGGAGGGGCGGCTGAGGTTCTGCACCGAACTGGGGATCATCGACCTGGAACCGAAGGAGATCGCGATCCTGCCGCGCGGTCTGGTCTACCGTGTCGAACTGATCGACGGGCCGGCGCGCGGTTTTGTCTGCGAGAACTACGGTCAGAAGTTCGAGTTGCCCGGCCGGGGGCCCATCGGGGCCAACTGCATGGCCAATCCGCGCGATTTCAAGACGCCCGTTGCGGCGTTCGAGGATCGGGAGACCCCGTCGACCGTGACGATCAAATGGTGCGGTCAGTTCCACGAGACCAAGATCGGCCACTCACCGCTCGATGTGGTCGCCTGGCACGGCAACTACTGCCCGGTCAAATACGACCTGCGGACCTACTGCCCCATTGGGGCGATCCTGTTCGACCATCCCGATCCGTCGATCTTTACCGTGCTGACCGCGCCCTCCGGCCAGCCGGGCACCGCCAATATCGATTTCGTCCTGTTCCGCGAGCGCTGGATGGTGATGGAGGATACCTTTCGCCCGCCGTGGTATCACAAGAACATCATGTCCGAACTGATGGGCAACATTTACGGGGAATACGATGCCAAGCCCCAGGGCTTTGTCCCGGGCGGCATCAGTCTGCACAACATGATGCTGCCTCACGGCCCCGACAAGGCGGCCTTCGAAAAGGCGTCGACCGCCAACCTCGGGCCCGACAAGCTCGACAACACCATGTCGTTCATGTTCGAGACACGCTTTCCGCAGCATCTGACAGCCTTCGCCGCAAAAGAAGCGCCGCTTCAGGACGATTACATCGACTGCTGGGCCGATATCGAGAAAAAGTTCGACGGCACGCCCGGCAAGAAATGAAGCCGCGGATGTCGCGTCGACCGTTTCCATCACTGGAGTTGTAAATGCCCCTGCTGAAATCCTGGGTCGAATCCGCAAACGCCGCGGACTGTCCCTTTCCCTTGAACAACCTGCCCTATGGCGTCTTTTCCACGCCGGACCTGAGCGCGCGCTGCGGAGTCGCCATCGGGGACATGATCCTGGACCTCAAGAGGGCGGAGGCCGACGGCGTCATCGCGCAATCCGGCGCCGCGGTGTTCGCCGGGCCGGCCTGGAACGCCTTCATGGCGCTCGGCCGGGATCGGTGGGCCGGACTGCGCAACCGCCTGACCGCGCTCCTGTCCGACGGGTCGGACGGGCAGACGGCGTTGTCGGCGCTTCTCGTGCCGATGGCTGACGCAACGATGCACCTGCCGATCCAGGTCGCGGAGTACACCGATTTCTACGCGGGCCGGAACCATGCCTTCAACGTGGGCACCATGTTCCGGGGGGCAGAAAACGCCCTCCCGCCCAACTGGTTGCACATCCCGATCGGCTATAACGGGCGCGCCTCGTCCGTGGTGGTTTCGGGCACCGACATCCGCCGGCCGTGGGGTCAGCTCAAGGGGCCGAACGACGACAGGCCACGGTTCGCACCGTCGCAGCGGTTCGACATCGAGTTGGAAATGGGCGCCATCGTCGGACAGCCGAGCAGCGGCCCGATCACGGTCCAGGAGGCCGACGACAACATCTTCGGGTACGTCCTGTTGAACGACTGGTCCGCCCGCGACATCCAGGCGTGGGAGTATCAGCCGCTCGGACCGTTTCAGTCCAAGGCGACCGCGACCTCGATCAGCCCTTGGATCGTGACCGCCGCGGCTTTGGAGCCGTTCCGCTGCGACACGCCGGAGCGCGAGGTCCCGCTCTTGGCGCATCTCCAGGATGCCGGACCGGCGCTCTTCGACATCGACCTGCGCGTGACGCTGGCCCCCGAGGGCAAGGCGGCGACGACCATCGCCGAGACCAACTACAACGTCATGTACTACTCCGCCGCCCAGCAATTGGCGCATCACACCACGTCGGGCTGCCCGATGCGCGTGGGCGATCTGTTGGGATCGGGCACGATCTCCGGGCCGGACAAGACCGCCCGTGGCTCGCTTTTGGAGCTGAGCTGGGGCGGCAAGGAGCCCCTGACGCTGGACAGCGGCGACACCCGCAGCTTCATCGAGGACGGCGACACCCTGACGCTCGCAGGGGCCGCCCGCGGGGATGGGTTCACCATCGGCTTTGGCACCTGCGTGGGCACGGTCCGTCCCGCGCTCGACGACCCCTATACACGCGGCTGACACGGTAACTACCCCGCGGTTTCGACACGCAGGGGACAGGAGACAACGAGATGGCAAAAGCATTCGCATCCCAGGGCGACCTGACGGAAAAGACGATCACCTTCGATGAGATCGGCGACGGGCTCTACGCCTTCACCGCCGAGGGCGACCCGAACTCGGGCGTGATCATCGGCGACGACAGCGTGATGATCGTCGAGGCGCAGGCGACCCCCCGCCTGGCCGGCAAGGTCATCGAGAAGGTCCGCGAGGTCACGGACAAGCCGATTTCCCATGTCGTGCTCACGCACTACCACGCGGTCCGGGTGCTCGGGGCCTCGGCCTTCGACGCGTCGCAGATCATCATGTCGGACGTCGCCCGCGCTATGGTGGTCGAGCGGGGACAGGAGGACTGGGACAGCGAGTTTCAGCGGTTTCCCCGTCTTTTCGAAGGGCATGAGAGCATCCCGGGGCTTACCTGGCCGACGACGACCTTCAGCGGTGCCATGACCGTGTATCTGGGCAACCGCCGCGTCGACATCCGCCAGGTCGGCCGCGCCCACACCGCGGGCGACGCGGTGATCCACGTGCCCGACCAGAACGTCATGTTCACGGGCGACATCGTCGAGGATCACTCCGCCTGCTATTGCGGCGACGGCCATTTCCGCGATTGGGGCCAGACCCTGGACAATATCGCGGCCTACGACGTGGACGCCATCGCCCCGGGACGCGGGGGTGCTCTGGTCGGCAAGGACGCCGTCGCGCGCGCCATCGCCAGCACACGCGATTTCGTCGACAGCACCTACCACCCCGCGGTGCGGGTCGCCGCGCGCGGCGGGTCGCTCAAGGATGCCTGGGACGCGGTGCGCGAGGCCTGCGATCCCAAGTTCCAGGATTATGCGATCTACGAGCACTGCCTCCCGTTCAACGTCAGCCGCGCCTACGACGAGGCGCGGGGGATCGACACGCCGCGCATTTGGACCGCCGAACGGGACCTCGACATGTGGGAACAGCTCCAAGGCTGATCCCGCCCCCACCGCTCTCCCTGACGACCTGAGGTGACCCATGTTTCAGGACCGATATCCGCTCGCCTTCAAGCTCTATCCCTATAGAAAATCGGCGGACCAGGACGCTCCGAGACCGGTGCGCCATCCGGTCGTGATCGTGGGCGGCGGGCCCATCGGAATGGCCGCTGCGCTGGACCTGGGCCGCCAGGGCATTCCGGCGCTCGTTCTGGACGACCACGAGGGCGTCGGCATGGGCAGCCGTGCGATCTGCTTTGCCAAGCGGACGCTGGAAATAGCGGATCGCTACGGCTGCGGCGCGCCGATGCTGGACAAGGGGGTGGTGTGGAACGTCGGCAAGGTGTTCCAGGACGACAGACAGGTGTTCGAGTTCAACCTGCTGCCCGAAACCGGCCACCGCAACCCGGCCTTCATCAACCTGCAACAGCCCTACTTCGAGAAGTTCATTTTCGAAGCCATCGGCGCCGAGCAGGACCGCGGCGCCCCCATCGAAATCCGCGGCAAGAACCGCGTCGATGCGGTCGAGACCCATGGCGATCACGTCGTTCTGAGCGTCACGACGCCTGACGGCCCCTACACGGTCGAAGCCGATTGGGTGATCGCCTGCGACGGCGCCAGCTCGCCGGTGCGAACCATGCTGGGCCTGGGGTTCGAAGGGCGCGTGTTCCAGGACAGCTTCCTGATCGCCGACATCAAGATGACCTCCGACGACTTCCCGACGGAGCGGTGGTTTTGGTTCGAACCCCACTTCAAATCCGGCGCGTCGACGCTCCTGCACAAACAGCCCGACGACGTGTGGCGCATCGACTTTCAGATCGGTTGGGACGTGGACCGCGCTGAGGAGTTGAAGGAGGAGAACATCCGCCGGCGGCTCGATGCCATGCTCGGGAATGATGTCGACTATGAGATGGTCTGGTCGTCCATCTACACCTTCCAGTGTCGGCGCATGAAGAGATTCCGCCACGGGCGGGTCATGTTCGCCGGCGATGCCGCGCACCAGGTGTCGCCCTTCGGCGCCCGCGGCGCGAACTCGGGGTTCCAGGACGTCGACAACCTCGGTTGGAAGCTGGGCCTCGTCATCGCCGGCAAGGCGCCCGAAACCCTACTCGACACCTATGATGACGAACGCGTTTACGGCGCCGACGAGAACATCCTGAACTCGACGCGGTCGACCGATTTCATCACGCCGAAGTCGAAGGCCAGCCGGGGCTTTCGGGACGCCGTCCTCAAGCTGGCCGAGAAACACCCGTTTGCGCGACCGCTGGTGAACTCCGGCCGGCTCTCGGTTCCGTGCGTCTACGACCGCTCGGCGCTGAACGGTCCGGATATGCTGCCCGGCGGTCCGGCCAGGTCTCGCGTCGGGAGCCCGTGTCCCGACGCCCCGCTCGCGGACGGGTTTCTGCTCGACCGTCTCGGCAACGATTTCGTCGTGCTTGCCATCAATACCGAGCCTCCCTCGGACTTCGACGTGGCGGGCATCAAGGTCCGTTCCCTGCAGATCGCGACCGCCGACGATCCGTCCGGCGCCGTGCAAGACCGGTACTTGGGAACCGAGCCGCACGCCGTCTATCTCATCCGCCCCGACCAGCACGTCGCGGCGCGCACCCGCACCTACGACGACGGCGTCTTTCGCGGCGCGCTGCTCACAGCCTGTGGAAAGGACTGACGATGGCCGACCTCATCCTCGAGCCGAACCTGGGCTCGCCGGACGACTTCTATGCCGACCTGATCGCGGCGCACGACGGCCTGTCCGATGACCAAAGCGAGGCCTTTAACAACCGCCTCATTCTTGTGCTCGCCAACCACATTGGCGACCGCGCGATCCTGCGCCAAGCGCTGGAAGCTTCGAAGTAGTTCACCCAAAGGGAGGAAACCATGACCTTTATTCGATCCAATGTTCGCAGGCTGCTCTCGGGCGCCGTTCTCGGCGCGAGCCTGCTGACGTCGGCGGCAGCGTTTGCCGACACCACGCTCGCCTTGTCGAGCTGGCTGCCGCCGCGCCATCCCATCGTCGTGAACGCGATCAAGCCGTGGGCCAAAGAGGTCTCGGACGTCACCGACGGCCGGGTCACGGTGCGGGTGCTGGCCAAGCCGCTGGGCGCGCCGCCCGCGCACTACGACATGGCCCGCGACGGGATCGCCGACATCACGTATGGTCTGCATTCCTTCACCACCGACGACCGGTTCGTCCGTTCGCGGATCGGCCAGTTCTCGTTCCTCGGCGACGACGCCGTGTCCGGGTCGACCGCGTTCTGGAACGTCTATTCCGGGATGCTGGACGCCCAGGCCGAACACGAAGGGGTGAAGGTTCTCGGCCTCTTCGTTCATGGCCCCGGCGTGTTCCACAACAACGTCCGGCAGATCGAAACCCTGGCCGACCTCGACGGGCTGAAGATCCGCGTCCCCGGCGGCTATATCTCCGAGCTGATGTCCGATCTGGGCGCCGAGACCCTGTTCATGTCGTCGGGCGAGGTGTTTGAAAAGTTGTCGCGGGGCGTCATCGACGGCGTGACCTTCACCTACGAGGCGCTGACGGCGTTCAAACTGACCGACGACATCAAGTATACGATGCGCGCGCCCGGCGGCCTCTACAACACGACCTGGTTCCTGGTCATGAACGAGGGCGCCTGGGCAGGCATCTCGGAAGAGGACCGCGCGGCCATCGAATCGATTTCCGGCGCCGCCTTTGCCGAGCGTGTGGGCGCCGCCTGGAACGACGCGGACGCCGCCGCTCTGGAGGCGATCGAGGAGGCCGGGATCCAGATCGCGGACGCGCCCGAGGCGCTGCTCGACGACATCAAGGCGGCCGCGGCCAAGCACGAGGCGGCCTGGTCCGAGGCCATCGCCGAAGACGGCTTCGACGGTGCCGCCGCCCTGGCCGAGTTCCGCGCCCAGACCGGCGTGGAGTTCTGAGCGATGGAGCGGTTTCGACAGAGATACCGAAGCGATGACCGCGGGCTCGATGTCGGTCAGGTTCTCCAAAGCACGCTTGGGGTCGGGGCCGCTCTCCTTCTGTTCAGCCTGATCTTGGTCACCTGTGTCGATGTGGTGGGGCGGTATTTCTTTTCCGCCCCCCTCAGCGGCGCCTTCGAGATCACCGAGATCCTGCTCGCCGCGCTGGTGTTTGCGGCGCTGCCGCTCACGACCGAGCGCAAGGAGCATATCGAGGTCGACCTCTTGAACGTCGTCCTCGGCGATAAGGTCAGACAGGTCCTGTCGGCCTTCGCCGGGCTGTTTTCCGCCGCGCTTCTGGCCACCTTGGCGTGGCGGCTGGCCTCCCACGCGGTCCATGCGGCGGCCGATGGGGCCACGACGAATGCGCTCGGCATCCCGCTCGCGCCGTTCGGATATCTGGCGGCCTTTTCCTGCCTGGTGAGCGCCTTCATCGCGTTCATGCGCGGCATCTATCCGCCCAAAGAACCGGATCACGAGGTGAGGGACGACCATGTTTGAATCGCTTGTCGGCTTTGCGATCCTCCTGGGTCTGATTCTCCTGCGCGTGCCCATCGCGTTCGCCATGGCGGCGGTGGGCGGCATCGGGTTCGCGCTCCTGCGCGGCTGGCAGCCGGCCTGGGCGATGACAGGCCAGATCGCTTTCGACTCGGCCCTGTCCTACAGCCTGTCGGTCATTCCCCTGTTCATCTTCATGGGCAACGTGCTCGCCGCGTCGGGGGTGGCCCATGGGCTCTTTGCCGGGGCCGACCGCCTCTTTGGACGCACCCGGGGCGGCCTCGCCATGGCGTCGGTTTTCTCCTGCGGCGGGTTTTCGGCCGTCTGCGGATCGTCCCTGGCGACGGCCGCGACCATGTCCAAGGTCGCCATGCCCTCGATGCGCAAGTTCGGCTATCAGGACGGGATCGCCACGGGCTCGATCGCTGCGGGCGGGACGCTCGGAATCCTGATCCCCCCGTCGGTGATCCTGATCATCTACGGCCTTCTCACCGAAACCAACATTGCCAAGCTGTTCATCGCCGGCGTCATCCCCGGCATCCTGGGGGTCGTGCTGTATCTCGTCGCGGTCAAGGTCGCGGTCTGGCTCAAGCCCGAGTTGGCGCCCGACGTCGTCGACGAACGCGAGCCGATGAGCAGGTCCGACGTGCTGGGCGTCTTCTGCGTGCTGGGGTTGTTTCTGTTCATCATGGTCGGCATCTACGGCGGCTTCTTCACCCCGACCGAAGCGGCGGGCATGGGCGCCGGCGCATCGGTGCTGATCGCGGTCGCGCTGCGAACGATGTCCTGGCGGGACTTCCTGACCGCCACCTTCGACAGCGTCCGGGCCACGGCAATGATCTTTGCCGTCATCATCGGGGCCGAGCTGTTCTCGAACTTTGTGAACTTCGCCGGTCTTCCGGACGCGCTGGCCGGGCTGGTCCTGGACCTGGACATGCCGGTCTGGGCGGTGATGCTGGTGATCCTCGTGATTTACATGATCCTTGGCTGCGTGTTGGAGAGCCTGTCCATGGTGCTCCTCACAGTGCCGGTGTTCTATCCGCTCATGTATGAACTGCCGTTCACGAACGAGCTGCTCCTCGACCCGGAGATGGCATTGATCTGGTTCGCCATCGTCGTGGTGGTGGTGACCGAGATCAGCCTCATCACGCCACCGGTCGGCATGAACGTGTTTGTGCTGAAATCGGTGCTGAGGGACGTGCCGCTCGCCACGATCTTCCGCGGGGTGCTGCCGTTCTGGTTCGCCGACATCGTGCGGCTGGCGCTGCTCGTCTCGATCCCGTCGCTGTCGCTCTGGCTCGTCCTCGCGATGTAGCCGCTCACCCCCCGCGCCGAGCGGCGCGGGGGGGCTTCTCGACCTCCAAGCGGGGCGCGGGGTTTCCCACCGCGCCTGCCAGGCGCCGCCCCAGGCCCGCCGTCCACCCGCTGCCTCCGCCCTGAGCACACTGCCCATTCCGACCGCTCCGGTGGACCGGTCAGCGGTGCGATCAACCGTCCGGGCGACGTTGCTGTTGACAGTCGACACGGACCAAATACAGATTGGTGCAGACCAAAGGGTAAATGTTCTGGGATGTCGATGTATCGCGACGAACCGATCGAGCGGCAGGTTCTGCCTGAGAATCTCCGCGTATTGCAGGCGATCCGGCAGATGGTGACGGACACGCTTCTGCCGTCGGACGGGCGCCTGCCGACCGAGCGTCGGCTCGCGACGGACCTCGGCGCGGGGCGCAGATCGGTGCGCTATGCACTCGACCAATTGGAGGCCGAGGGGCTGGTCTGGCGCAAGCAGGGCAAGGGCACGTTCGTCGGCCAACCCCCCGATCCGACAGAGAAGCTCGCGGCCGAGATCGCATCGGAAGTCGACCCGCTGACGGCGATGGAGGCGCGGCTCTGCATCGAGCCGGCGCTGGCCGATCTGTGCGCCCGCCGGGCGACCGCCGACGACGTGGCCCTCTTGCGGCAACTGGCCGACCGCACACAGGCGGCGGGGATGGGCGAGGCGGCCGAGCTGTGGGACGGCGCCCTGCACCGGGCCATCGCCCGCATCGCGGGCAACCGGGTCATGCTGACCGCCTTCACCCTCATCGACGAGGTCCGCATGGGCGAGGAATGGCGGCGCAAGCGCCACCGCGCCCGCACGCCCGGCGCGCGCGCGGCCTACGACGACCAGCATGTGAGGATCATTGACGCCATCGACGCCCGCGACGGTGCCGCAGCGGCGGAGGTGATGCGCGAACACCTGAATGCGCTCATGTCCAACTTGCAGATCTCGCTGGACGCCGAGCGCCGGTGACTTCCCCTCGCCCCCTCCTCGACGTCCAAGGTCTGACCATCCGGGTGTCCGGGGCCGAGCGGCCCCTGGTCGACGACGTGAGCTTTGCCCTCGATGCCGGAGAGACGCTGTGCATCGTCGGCGAGTCGGGTTGCGGCAAGAGCCTGACCGCGCTGGCCCTGATGGGGCTCCTCGACGGCACGCCCCTGCGCATCGACGGCGGTGCGGCGGCATTTCAGGAGACCGACCTCCTGTCGGCGTCGCAGGCGTCGCTGAGGGCCCTGCGCGGCGACCGCATCGCGATGATTTTCCAAGAGCCGATGACCTCGCTCAACCCCGCACTCAGGATCGGCGATCAGATCGCCGAGGCGGTCTGCGGGCACCGCGGCGTCTCGCGCGAGGCTGGTCGGGCGCGCGCTTTGGAGATGCTCGAACGGGTGCGGATCCCCGCCGCGGCCAGCCGGTTGGACGAATATCCCCACCAGCTCTCGGGGGGGATGCGGCAGCGGGTGATGATCGCCATGGCGCTGGCCAACGATCCCGCGCTGCTGATCGCGGACGAGCCCACGACGGCGCTGGACGTGACCATCCAGGCCCAAATCCTCGATCTGATGCGCAACCTGGGCCACGAGACGGGAGCGGCGCAGATCATGATCACCCACGACCTGGGCGTCGTGGCCGAGATGGCGGACAAGGTGGCCGTGATGTATGCCGGACGGATCGTCGAGGCGGGCAGTGTCGCCCAGATCTTCGACAATCCGCAGCATCCCTATACCCTGGGTCTGATGTGCTCGATGCCGTCGCTGTCCGGGCGGGGCGCGCGGCTCGTCACCATCCCCGGGACGGTGCCCAGCCCGTCGGACATGCCGGTGGGCTGCCGGTTCGCCCCGCGCTGTCCGTTCGCAGATGCCACCTGCGCGGCGCCGCCGCCTCTGGCCGACGTCGAGACGGGCCACCGCGTCGCCTGCTGGCACGCCCCGATCGAACAGGCCGAGGCCGCACCGGCGTGGAGGGAGACGGCATGACCGCCCACATCCTGCGCGCCAGGGGTCTCACCCGCCGCTTCGTCGCGCACAAGCCGCTCTTCGGCGCGCCGAGCGTGGTGCAGGCGGTCAACGGCGTCGATCTGGACATCGTCGAGGGCGAAACCTTTGCCATCGTCGGCGAGTCGGGCTGCGGAAAATCGACGCTCGCCCGGCTCCTGTCCCACCTGATCGAGGCGTCGGAGGGCACCGTCGTCTACGACGGCCGCGACATCTCGGCTCTGACGGGGGCCGAGCTGCGCGACCTCCGCCGCGAGATGCAGTTCATCTTCCAAGACCCGTTCTCGTCGCTGAACCCGCGGATGACCGTGGGCGCGCTGATCGGCGAGCCCCTGCGGATCCACCGCATCGGCACGGCGCCCGAGCGGCGGGCCAAGGTGGCCGAGCTCTTGGGCAAGGTCGGGCTGAGGCCCGAGCACGCCGACCGCTATCCGCACGAGTTCTCCGGCGGCCAGCGGCAGAGGATCGGCATCGCCCGCGCCCTCGCCACGGCGCCGCGGGTGGTGATCGGGGACGAGCCCGTGTCGGCGCTGGATGTGTCGATTCAGGCCCAGGTGGTGAACATCCTCGAAGACCTCAAGGACGAGTTCGGCCTGACCCTGATCGTCATCGCCCACGACCTGGCGGTGATCCGGCACATCGCCGACCGGGTGGCGGTCATGTATCTGGGCGAGATCGTCGAACTGGGCGACGCGGCCGAGGTCTTTGCGGCGCCCCGGCATCCCTATACCGAGGCGCTGCTGTCGGCGATCCCGATCCCGGCCACCGGCGCCCGCAAAGTCCAGACCAAGATCGAAGGCGACCCGCCCAACCCGATCTCGCCGCCGCCCGGCTGCCGGTTCCACACCCGCTGTCCCTATGTCCAGGACGTGTGCCGGACCGACCGGCCGCGCCTGGCCGACATCGGCGGGGGACGTCAGGCGGCCTGCCATTTCGCCCGCGACCTGTCGCTCGACGGCATCCGCACCGACGACCGTCCGCGCCCCGCCGCGGTGGCGGACCGGTTCGCCCGCTACAGCGCGGCGCGCGCCGGCATGACGGCCAACGCCCAACACCAAGCACGTCAAACAGAGGAGTGACCGCAATGCGTATCATGAAAACCCTGGGACTGGCGGCCGTTCTGGCCGCGACGAGCGGTCTCGTCCACGCACAGGATCTGCGGATCGGATTGCAAGAGGACCCAGATGTGCTCGACCCCGATCAGTCGCGCACCTTCGTCGGCCGCATCGTCTATGCCTCGCTCTGCGACAAGCTGGTGGACATCACGCCTGAGTTGGAGATCGTCCCCATGCTCGCCACCGGGTGGGAGTGGAACGAGGACGGCACCGAACTGACCATGACGCTGCGCGAGGGGGTGACGTTCCATGACGGCGAGCCGTTCAACGCCGAGGCTGTCGTGGCCAACATCGACCGCTCGCAGAACTTCGAGCTGAGCCGCCGCAAGTCCGAAGTGAAGTCCATCGAGAGCGTGGAGGCGGTAGACGACCTGACCGTCAAGTTCACGCTGTCGGCCCCGGATGCGACGCTGTTGGCGCAGTTCGCCGACCGCTCGGGCATGATGCTGTCGCCCAAGGCCACTGCCGAGGCGGGCGAGGAGTTCGGCCTCAACCCGGTCTGCGCCGGTCCCTTCACCTTCAAGGAGCGGATCCAGCAGGACCGCATCGTGCTGGAGAAGTTCACCGACTACTACCGCGCCGACGAGATCAACTTCGACACCGTCACCTTCCTGCCGATCCCGGACACCACGGTGCGGCTGGCGAACCTTCGGGCGGGCGATCTGGACATGCTCGAACGGCTCGCGGCGACCGACCTGGGCTCGGCCGAGGCTGACGACGGGCTGACGGTCGAGAAGGCCACGTCGCTCGGCTATCAGGCGATGACCATCAACGTGGGCAACGGTCCGCGGGCGGAGAACCCGCTGGGCGAGAATGCCGCGGTGCGCCAGGCGCTGTCGCTGTCCATCGACCGGGCGGCGTTGAACCAGGTGGTGTTCGAAGGCGCCTTCGCCCCCGGCAATCAACCCTTTGCGCCGACCTCGCCGTGGTACAACGCCGAGTTCCCGGTGCCCGAGCGCGACGTGGAAGCGGCCAAGGCGCTGCTCGCCGAGGCCGGGTTCGCCGATGGCGTGACCATCGAGGTCCAGGTCGCCAACAACCCCGTGCAGACCCAGGTGATGCAGGTGATCCAGTCCATGGCCGGCGAAGCCGGGATCACGATCGAACTGGCGGCCAAGGAGTTCGCCACGCTCCTCGCCGATCAGTCGGCCGGCGACTACACCGCCAGCCAGGTCGGCTGGTCCGGCCGCGTCGATCCCGACGGCAACATCCACCAGTTCATGACCACCGGCGGCGGAATCAACGATTCCAAGTATTCCGACCCGGACATGGACAAGTTCCTGAACGAGGCGCGTCTCTCCACCGACCCCGCGGTGCGTAAGGAGAGCTACGACGCGGCCATCGCCAAGCAGCAGGAGGACATGCCGATCGTCTATCTCTATCACCCGGTGTGGATTTGGGTGCTGGACAACGACATCGACGGCTTCACCCCCTATCCCGACGGAATGATCCGGCTGCACGGGGTGTCCAAGACCGAGTAACGCGCACGACCGGAGTGCCGCCCCGGCCATGACCGGGGCGGCGCACCGTCCCTCCCACACGTGTTCCCAGGTGACGCCATGCTCGCTTTCCTCGCACGCAGGATCCTCATCGCGATCCCCACGGTCATCCTGATCTCGATCTTCGTGTTCGGCCTTCAGCATCTGCTGCCCGGCGATCCGATCCTGGTGATGGCCGGAGAAGAGCGCGACCCCGAGGTCATCGCGGCGCTGCGTGAGAAGTATCGCTTCAACGATCCGATCCCGGTGCAGTACCTCGCCTGGGCGGGCAACGCGCTCCAGGGCGATCTGGGGATTTCCCTGCGCACGCAGCAGCCGGTGCTGGAGCTGATCGGGGAAAAGCTGCCGGTGACGATCCAACTGGCGGTCATGGCGCTGATCATCGCCATTCTGATCGGCATCCCCGCCGGTGTGCTTTCAGCCTACAAGAAGGGGACGTGGATCGACTGGGTCGCCAACATCGTCGCGCTGTCGGGGCTGTCGGTACCGAACTTCTGGCTGGGGATCATGCTGATCCTTCTGGTGTCGGTCAAACTGGGCTGGCTGCCGGCGTCGGGCTACATGCCCTTGACCGAGGATCCCCTGCAATCCATCCGCACCATGCTGATGCCCGCCTTCGTGCTCGGCACGGCCATCGCCGCCACGCTGATGCGTCACACCCGTTCGGCGATGTTGAGCGTGTTGAAATCCGATTATGTCCGCACCGCCCGGGCTAAGGGGCTCAAAGAGCGCGTCGTGTTGATCAAGCACGCGCTGCGCAACGCTCTGGTGCCGGTGGTCACGGTGATCACGCTGCTCTTCGGCGAGCTGTTGGCGGGCGCGGTCCTGACCGAACAGATCTTCACCATCCCCGGGTTCGGCAAGCTGGTGGTCGACGCGGTGTTCAACCGCGACTACGCGGTGGTGCAGGGGATCGTGCTCTGCACCGGCATCGCCTTTATCTTCATGAACATTCTGGCGGATGCCGCCTATCGCATCTTGAACCCGCGGATGTCCGACCGATGACCGCCGTGGTCGATCCCCAGGCGGTCGCAGACCCGCTCCCGCCCCGGCGCCGCAACCGCGCGTGGGAGAAGTTCCGCCGCAGTCCATCGGCGCTTCTGGGCGGGGTGCTGGTGCTGTTCTTCCTCATCGTGGCGATCCTGGCACCGGTGCTTCCGGTGCCCGGCCCGGCCGAAACCGACTGGTCGATGGTGCGCAAGCCCCCGTCCTGGGCGCACCCCTTCGGCACCGACGAGATCGGGCGCGACATGCTCAGCCGAATGATCTGGGGCGCGCAGGCGTCGCTGCTCGCCGGTGTCGTGTCGGTGATGATCGCAGTGCTTCTGGGCGTGCCCCTGGGGATGCTGGCGGGCTATCTCCGCGGCTGGACCGACGCCGTGATCTCGCGCTTCACCGAGGCGCTGCTGGCGGCGCCCTTCCTGATCCTGGCCATCGCGCTCGCGGCCTTTCTCGGGCCGTCGCTGACCAACGCGATGATTGCCATCGGCCTCTCCGCCATGCCGATCTTCGTCCGGCTCGCCCGGGCGCAGACCCTCGCCGTGATGACCGAGGACTATGTGGAGAGCGCCCGCGCGGTGGGGATCGGGCATCTGGGCATGATCGGGCGCTACATCCTGCCCAACATCATCCCGCCGATCATCGTGCAGGGGACGCTGACCATCGCCACGGCCATCATCGCCGAGGCGTCGCTGTCGTTCCTGGGCCTCGGCCAGCAGCCTCCGGCGCCGAGCTGGGGTGCGATGCTGAACATCGCCAAGAACTTCCTCGAACAGGCGCCGTGGATGGCGCTCTATCCGGGCGTCGCGATCTTTCTGGTGGTGCTGGGCTTCAACCTTTTGGGCGACGGTCTGCGCGACGCGCTCGATCCGCGGGATTCATAGCAGTCATATCAGGGCAGAAGATGACATTTACCACCAGACCCGAGATCCAAGGCACCTTTGGCGTTGCGACCTCGACCCATTGGATCGCCTCGGCCGTCGGGATGAAGATGCTGGAGGCCGGGGGCACCGCGGCCGATGCGGCCGCCGCCATGGGCTTCACCCTCCACGTGGTCGAGCCGCATCTGAACGGACCCTTGGGCGACATGCCCCTTCTCATCCGCCCCGCCGGAGACGCGGCGCCGCAGGTCGTCTGCGGCCAGGGCGTCGCGCCTGCGGCCGCGACCATCGCACATTACCGCGCCGAGGGGCTCGACCGGATCCCGGGCTCGGGTTTGTTGGCGACAGTGGTGCCGGGGGCGTTCGACGCCTGGATGCTGATCCTGCGCGACCACGGACGTCTACCCCTGCGCGATATCCTGGAGCCCGCAATCCACTACGCCCGCCACGGCCATCCGGTGCTGCCGCGGGTGGCGGCGACCATCGCGGGGCTGGCCGACTTCTTTCGCGACGAATGGCCCACCTCGTTCGAGACCTGGCTGCCGGGAGGGCGGGCGCCGGAGGCGGGCGCGCTGTTTTGCAACCCGGCGCTGGCCGACACCTGGGAGCGGCTGTTGCGCGAGGTCGAGGGGACCGAGGGCCGCGCGGCACAGATCGAGGCGGCGCGGCGCGTGTTCTACCGGGGCTTCGTCGCCGAGGCGGTCGACGCCTGGGTGCGCCAAGCCTGCGTGATGGACGCCTCGGGTGCGGCGCACAAGGGCGTGTTGACCGGCCAGGACATGGCCGATTGGGAAGCCACCTACGAGCCCACGCTCTCGGTCGACTACGAGGGCTGGACGGTGTGGAAGGCGGGGATGTGGAGCCAGGGTCCCTCGATGCTGCAATCGCTGCGCACGCTGGAGGGCAGCGGTATCGGCGAGATGGACAGCCGCGGCGCGGACTTCGTCCACACCGTGACCGAGGCGATGAAGCTGTCGTTCGCCGACCGCGAGGCGTATTACGGCGATCCCGCACACAGCGACATCCCGACCGAGCGGCTTCTGTCCGCCGACTACGCCCGTGAGCGCCGCGCGCTCCTCGGGGCCGAGGCGAACCTGGATCAGCGCCCGGGCCGCGTCGACGGGTTCGAGGCTCAGGCCGACGCCGCCATCGCCCGCGCGCGGGCGAGCCAGGAGGCCCAGGGCGGGGGTGTCGGCGCGGGCGAGCCCACCATGGCTCACCTGTCGGAAAAGCGGGGCGACACCGTGCATATCGACGTCATCGACCGCTGGGGCACCGCGGTCTCGGCCACCCCCTCGGGCGGCTGGCTGCAAAGCTCGCCGGTGGTGCCCGGTCTGGGAATGCCGCTCAACAGTCGGGCGCAGATGTTTTGGCTCGACGAGGGGCTGCCCACCTCGCTGGCCCCCGGGCGCCGTCCACGCACCACGCTCTCGCCCTCCATGGCCGAGGCGCCAGACGGCACCTGCCACGCCTTCGGCACGCCCGGCGGCGATCAGCAGGACCAATGGCAGCTCATGCTGTTCCTGCGCCTCGTCCACAGCGGCATGAACCTGCAAGAGGCCATCGACGCGCCGCTCTTCAACACCGCGCATTTCCAGGGGTCCTTCGACCCCCGGCCGGTGCGGCCTGGTCACCTGATGATAGAGCCGGATTTCGGCGAGGCGGTCATCGCCGATCTGCGCGGAAGGGGTCATGCGGTCGAGGTGGCGGCGCCCTGGACCATCGGGCGGCTGACGGCGGCCTGCCGGACGCCCGACGGGCTGCTCAAGGCCGCGGCGACCCCGCGGCTGATGCAGGCCTACGCGGTCGGGCGGTGAGGAGGCGACGATGACCTATTCCATCGTGGCGCGCGATGCCGAGACGGGCGAGCTGGGCGTGGTTGTGGCCAGCCGCTTCTTCGCCGTGGGCGCCCTGGTCCCGCATGTCCGCGCGGGCAAAGGCGCGGTGGCGACCCAGGCCTTCGTCAGCCCGCTCTGGGGGATCGACGCGGCCGACCGCCTGGCCGCCGGCGAAGCGCCGCAGGCGGTGCTGGACGCTCTGGTCGCCGCCGACGCGGGCCACGCCAACCGGCAGTTGCACATGGTGGACGCGCTGGGGCGCACCGCCGCCTACACCGGTCCCGACTGTGTGGATTGGTGCGGGCATCTGACGGCCGAGGGCGTGTCCGTGGCTGGGAACATGCTGGCCGGAGAGGCGGTCGTCGCGCAGACGCTGGAGAGCTACCAGGCGCACGCCGACCTACCGCTGATCGACCGGATGATGACCGCGATGGAGGCCGGTGCCGCGGCCGGTGGGGACAAGCGTGGCACCCAGTCCGCGGCGCTGATCATCCACCGATCCGATCCCTATCCCTGGCTCGACCTGCGCGCCGACGATCATCCCGACCCCCTGGCCGAGCTGCGGCGCCTCTACGAGGTCGCGCAGGAACGGTTCCTGATCATGGCCAAGACCCTGCCGACGCGGGCCAACCCGGACGGCACGCTCGACCGGACCGCCATCGACGCCGAAATCGCCGCGGCCGAGGACCGCCGAAAGGCCGCGGGCCGGGCCAGCCGGTCCCATGCCACACCGCTGTGAGAGGGCCGCATTGCATTTCGGCAGGGCTGCCGGTTTTCTGGACGGAGGGCCCGCGCGTGCACCGGTTTTGCGAGAGATCGCAAGATCATGACACGCGTCCGCGGCGCCAGGGGATATGAACGAGGCGGAACGGGGACCAGCCATGACCGACCATGAGATCACCGAAGCCGACATCGCGGCCGCCGAGCGGCTGCTCGCCGTGGCCTATACCGCGCAGGAGCGCGCGCAGATGGTCGGCAACCTCCAGGGCCAGATCGAATCGGCGGTGGCGCGGCGCCAGGTCGAGCTGCCCAACACGGTGCCGATGACCCTACGCTTCGATCCGCGCCTTCCGGGGTTCGAGATGCCGCGGGCCGAGGGCGTGACCGGCACCGCGCCGGACGCGCCGCTGCCCGAGGACGACGCCGACATCGCCTTTGCCGGCCTGCCGCACCTGGCCCAGTGGATCGCCTCGGGCGCGCTGACCAGTCGGCGCCTGACCGAGATCTATCTGGACCGGATCGCGCGGCACAATCCGCAGCTCATGTGCTTCGCCACCGTCACCGCAGAGCTGGCGCTGGCCGAGGCGGACGCGATGGACGCGTTGACCGCGCAAGGCACGTCGCGCGGCCCGCTCCACGGCATTCCCTACGGGGTCAAGGACTTGTTCGACACCGAGGGGATCGTCACCGGCTGGGGGGCGGAGCCCTATCGCGACCGGGTGCCCGATGCCGATGCGCGCATCGTCACCATGCTGCGCGAGGCGGGCGCGGTTCTGCTGGGCAAGACGACAGTGGGCGCGCTGGCCTACAACGACATCTGGTATGGCGGGGTGACGCGAAACCCGTTCAATACCAAAGAGGGGTCGTCGGGGTCGAGCGCGGGATCGGCCTCGGCCACGGCGGCGGGGCTCTGCGCCTTCGCCATCGGGACCGAGACCTTGGGCTCGATCACCTCGCCGTCGCAGCGCTGCGGCACAACCGGGCTGCGCCCCACCTTCGGGCGGGTCAGCCGGGCCGGGGGCATGGCGCTCTGCTGGTCGTTGGACAAGGTGGGGCCGATCTGCCGCGGGGTCGAGGACACCGCGCTGGTTCTCGACGCGATCAACGGCGGCGACCCGGCGGACCGCGGCTCGATCGACGCGCCCTTCGCCTTCGACGCGGGCAGGGGGATCGAGGGGCTGAAGCTGGGATACCTGCCCGAGGCCTTCGGCGAGGGGGCCACCGACGTCGATCATGCCGCGCTGGACGCGGCCAAGGCGCTGGGCATCGAGGTGGTCGAGGTATCCTTGCCCGACCTGCCCTACGGTGCGCTGATGAACGTGCTCTATGCCGAGGCGGCGGCGGCGTTCGAGCACCTGACCCTCACCGACGCCGACGACACGCTGACCTGGCAGGACGAGGGCGCCTGGCCGAATACGTTTCGCAAGGCGCGGTTTCTCTCCGCGGTCGACCACGTCCAACTCGACCGCCTGCGATATTTGGTGATGCAGGCGCTGGACGGGATGTTCAGGGAGGTCGACGCGGTAATTGGGCCGTTCATGACCGGGCCGATGCTGATCGCGTCGAACTTCACCGGCCATCCTTGTCTGCACCTGCGGGCGGGGTTCGAGAACGTGGGTACCCGCAGCCCCGCGTCCCTGGGCGCGGGCAAGCTGACCACAGGCGAGGCGGCGCAGACGGGTGAGAAGCATCGCGTGCCTCAGGGCATCTCCGTCTGGGGGCGTCTGTTCGACGAGGGCACGATCCTGAACCTCGGGCTGGCCCTGGAGGCCAGCCTCGGTGTCGCGGACGAGCGGCCGCGCCTGGGCGATTGAGCGACAGAACCGGCCGACCAAGGCCGGCCGAGACCTGACGAGCGGGCACCGACACCTGCTAAACTTGCAACAAGGAGACTGAACGATGAGACGCAGGGAGTTCCTGACGACCACATCCGCCCTGATGGGCGGCACCTTGCTCTATGGCGTGACCGGCCCCGCCCTTGCACAAGCCGAGCCCGTCCGCGGCGGCACGCTGATCTGGGGGCATTCGGAGACGACCCAGAACCTGGACATGCATCAGACCGGCACCGCCTCGACGGGCCGCGTCCTGCAAAACGTGCACGACTCCATTGTCACGGTGGACAAGGACCTGAATGTCATCCCCAACCTCGCCGAGAGCTTCGAGCAGAGCGAGGATGGGCTGACCTACACCTTCCGGCTGCGCTCGGACGTCATGTTCCACAACGGCGAGAAGATGACATCGGCGGATGTGAAGTACTCCTTTGAGCGCTGCGCCAACCCCGACACGGGGGCTGTGAACTTTGAGGTGTTCAACGCGGTCGAGAGCATCGAGACGCCCGACGACCTGACCGTGATCGTCACGCTGGGCGAGGTCAACGCGCCGTTCCTGTCGCGCCTGGCCGAGAACGGTGCGGGCGTCGTGATGCCCGAGGGATCGGGCGAGGAGCAGGGCAATGCGCCCGTCGGCTGCGGTCCTTTCCGCTTCGTCCGCCGCGAGTTCGGCAACGAGGTCGAGTTGGAGCGCTTCGACGACTACTGGGGCGGCCCCGCGTATCTGGACAAGGTCATCGCGCGCGAGATCACCGAACCCACCGTGCGCCTGACCGGCCTGCGGACGGGCGAGTTGCACATGATCAACGACATCCCCGCCGACCGCATCGCCGAGATCGAGGCGGACGGCGATCTCCAGGTTGTGTCGTGGTTCCCGCTGAACTGGGACTTCGTGAACTTCAACCACGACTTCGAGCCGTTCCAGAACCCGAAGGTGCGCGAGGCCTTCGACTACATGATCGACAAGGAGGTGCTGCTGGAGGGGGCGCTCTGGGGCCAGGGTGCGACCACGGCGTCGCCCAGCTATCCCACCTCGGCCTCCTACAAGGAAGAGCTGGGGCAGCGGCCGCAGGACTTCGAGAAGGCCAAGGCGCTGCTGGCCGAGGCGGGCTATGGGCCGAACGAACTGTCCGTGGTGTTCAAGGTCACGACCAACTATCCCTACCACGTGGAATCCGCCCAGATCATGCTGGAGTGGTTCCGCATGGCCGGTGTCGACGCCTCCATCGAACAGCTGACGTGGTCGGATTGGTTGAGCCAGGTCTGGGTCGACAAGGACTTCCAGATCTCGATGATGAACTTCTTCACCCTGTGGGAGCCCGATTTCCTCTACTACTCCCTGTGGAACACCGAAGGCGCCTTTAACTACCGCAAGATCTCGAATGCGCAGATCGACGAGTTGACCGCCAAGGCGCGCGTCACCGTCGATCCCGCCGAGCGCGCGGCGATCTACAAGGACGTGCAGCAGGTCATCCACGACGAGACGCTGGACGTGATCCTGTGGTTCCGCAACGGCACCATCGGCGCGCAGCCCTCGGTCCAGGGGCTCGATACCATCGTGCACCCCAACGGATCGAACCTGCAGTTCCACAAGGTGTGGCTGGCCGAGAGCTGAGGTCCCGCCGACCGGCCGGGGCGCAGCGACGGCGCCCCGGTTCACCGACCTGCTGACAGGGGCATCCCGCGCGTGAGCTACCTTCTGAACCGCCTCTTTTCTATGGTGCTGACGCTGTTCCTGATCTCGGCGATCACGTTCGCGGTGACCAACATCCTGCCCGGCGACGTGGCGATGATGATCATGGGAACCCAGTCCAACCCCGAGGCGCTGGCGGGCCTGCGGGAGAGTCTGGGGCTGAACGACCCGCTCCTTGTGCAATACGGGCGCTGGATCGGCGGGATGCTGACCGGCGATTGGGGCACGTCCCTGGTGTTCAAGGAACCCATCGCGCCGCTTCTGCTGCAAAAGATGACGGCGAGCGGCCTGCTGGTGCTGTTCTCCATGACCATCGCACTCACCTGTGCGATCCCGCTGGGGGTCTGGGCGGCGGTGCATGCCAACCGGTGGCAGGACACCGCGGCAAGCTCGACCGCGATGCTGGGGGTGAGCCTGCCCGATTTCTTCTGGGGCATCATGCTGATCCTGCTGTTCGCGCGGGGGCTCGGCTGGCTGCCTTCGTCGGGGTTCGTCGATCCGGCGGACGACTTCGGCGGCGCGGTGCGCCACGCGCTTCTGCCGTCGCTGGCGCTGGGCCTCGGCCTGATGGCGCATCTGACGCGGATGACACGGGCGACGATGACCGGCATCCTGAATCAGGAGTTCATCCGCGTGGCCCGCGCCAAGGGCCTGAACGAAAGCACCGTGGTCTGGCGCTATGGCCTGGCCAACGCCGTCGGGCCGGTGATGACCGTCGCCGGGTTGCAGATCGGCTATCTCTTCGGCTCGATCATCGTGATCGAGAGCCTGTTCAACTACACCGGCATGGGGTGGCTGACCTATCAGGCGCTGCTGAACCGCGACATTCCCCTGATCCAGGCCAGTGTCTTTGTCATCGCGGCGGTGGTGATGCTGTCGAACCTCATCGTCGATCTGCTCTACGCGGTGGTCGACCCGCGGATCCGCCTGTCATGAAGGTGCCCGCCGCGTTTCGCAGCGCCAAGGGGATCGTCGGCGCGCTGGTCGTCCTGACCGTGCTGGCCGTGGCGATCCTGGCGCCGCTCCTGATCCCCGCCGACTGGGCCACCCGGATGGACATGCGCGCGCGGTTGGCGCCGCCGTCCTGGGCGCATCCTCTGGGCACCGATCAGTTGGGCCGCGACCTGCTGTTCCGGGTGCTGCTGGGTGCGCAGACCTCGATCTTCATCGCGGTGGCGGCGGTGATGATGTCCATCGTCATCGGCCTGCCGCTGGGGCTCATCTCGGGCTATGTCGGGCGGACCACCGACAACGTGCTGATGCGGCTGGTGGACACGCTGCTCAGCTTTCCCGCGCTGCTCCTGGCGTTGACGATCTCGGCGGTCCTGGGGCCGAACCTGCAAAACACGATCATCGCCATCGGCATCGCATTTACCCCGTTTCTGGCGCGGATCATCCGGGGCGAGGCCCTGCGCGTCGCGCAGATGCCCTATGTTGAGGCCGCCCGCACCGCCGGGAACTCGGACTGGCGGCTGATCACGCTCCACGTCCTGCCCAATATCATGCCGGCGGTGATCGTGCAGGCCACGATCAGCCTGGCCTTTGCCATCCTGGCCGAGGCGGGGCTGAGCTTTCTCGGGCTCGGCACCCAACCGCCGGACGCGTCCTGGGGGCTGATGATCCAGGCGTCGCGCGACTATCTCGACCGCGCGCCGTGGACTGCGCTGGTGCCCGGCGCGGCCGTCGCAATGACGGTGCTGGGGCTCAACATGTTCGGCGACGCGCTGCGCGACGCGCTCGATCCGCGCGCACGGGGAGAGGCGTGATGGCCACGGACCAGACGCCCCTCGTCAGCATCGACAAGCTGCGTGTCGAGTTCCGGGGCGAGGACGGCCCCATCGTCGGCGTCGAGGACGTGAGCTTTACCATCGCGCCCGGCGAAACCGTGTGCGTCGTGGGCGAGAGTGGGTCGGGCAAATCCGTCACTTCGCTGTCGCTGATGCGGCTGGTCGAGTTCGGCGGCGGCAAGATCACGGGCGGGCGCCTGAGCTTTTCCCTGAACGGCAAGCAAATCGATCTGGCGCAGACCGGGTCCGAGACGATGCAGGCGATCCGCGGCGACGAGATCGGCATGATCTTTCAAGAGCCGATGACCTCGCTCAACCCCGTCTTCACGGTCGAGCGGCAGATGACCGACGGCCTGCGCGTCCACCGCGGCATGTCGCGCAGCCAGGCGCGCGAGCGGGCGCTAGAGCTGCTGCGGCAGGTCCGCATCCCCGAGCCTGAGCGGCGGCTGGGGCAATACCCCCACGAGCTGTCGGGCGGGATGCGCCAGCGGGTGATGATCGCGATGGCCATGGCCTGCGAGCCGCGGCTCTTGATCGCGGACGAGCCGACCACGGCGCTCGACGTGACGATCCAGGCCGAGATCCTGGCGCTGATCGACCGGCTGAAGCGGGACACCGGCATGGCGGTCCTCTTCATCACCCACGACATGGCCGTCGTGGCGCAGATGGCCGACCGGGTGGTGGTGATGTATCGCGGCAGGCTGGTCGAGGAGGGGCCGGTCGAGCGCATCTTTGCCGCGCCGCAGGAGGCGTATACCCGCAAGCTTCTGGCGGCGGTGCCGCGTCTGGGCGAGATGCGCGGCAAGCCCGCACCCGAGCCCATGCGCCTGGTGGGCGAAGAGCCGGCGCGCGCCGCGCCGCCACCGGCCGATGCGGTGCCCGATCCGCTGTTGCAGGTCAGCAACCTGACCACCCGCTATCCGGTCAAGGGCGGCCTCTTTCGCCGCACCGTGGCCAACGTGCACGCGGTCGAGGACGTCAGCTTCGAGATCGGGCGCGGTCAGACCCTGGCTCTCGTCGGCGAGTCCGGCTGCGGGAAGTCGAGCTGCGGGCGCTCGATCCTGCGGCTCTCCGAGCCCACGTCGGGGGAAATCCTGCTCGACCGCACCGACATCCGGGCGCTCAGCGCGCGCGATCTGCGGCGGCGGGCCTGGCGCGACATGCAGATGGTGTTTCAAGACCCCTTTGCCTCGCTCAACCCCTATATGCGGCTGCGCGATCAGGTGGCCGAGCCGATCCGCAACTACCGCATCGAGACCGGCGGTGGGGTCGAGGACCGGGTGGCGGACCTCTTCGACCGGGTCGAGCTGCCGCGCGCGTTCATGTCCCGCTTTCCCCACGAGTTGTCCGGCGGGCAGAGGCAGAGGGTCGCCATCGCCCGGGCCCTCGCCGTCAATCCCAAGCTGATCATCGCCGACGAGGCGGTGAGCGCGCTCGACGTGTCGGTGCAGGCTCAGGTGCTGAACCTGATGATGGAGTTGCAGGCCGAGCTGGGGGTTTCCTACCTCTTCATCAGTCACGACATGGCAGTGGTCGAACGGGTCGCACACCGCGTGGGCGTGATGTATCTGGGCCGCCTGGTCGAGATCGGCACCCGCCAGCAGGTGTTCGAAAACCCGCAGCACAGCTATACCAAGTCGCTGTTGTCCGCGGTGCCGGTCGCCGATCCGACACAGCGCACGATCCGGGAGGACCTGAAGTTCCGCCCGATCCCATCGCCCGTGTTCCCGCTGGACCATACGCCCGCTCCGTCGGTCTACGACGCGATCGCGCCGGGGCACCGGGTGCTGCGCGGCGATGCGGGCCTGGGGGCCGACTGATCCGCGGGCGGGTCCCGGTCAGTCCTGGAGGAGGGGACTGACGAAGCCCTCGGGCTTGACCGCCAATACGGGGCAGTCCAGGCGGTTGATGATGTTCTCGGCGGTGTTGCCGATGAACACGCCGCTCAGGCCGGTGCGGGCCACCGTCCCCATGACGACCACATCCGCGGCCGTCCGGCGGCTCTGGGCGTGGATAACCGTCTCGGGCGTGCCGCGGGCCAGGCACGGGACGATCCGGGGCGACGGGCCGACCTCTTTCCTCACCTGCGCGACAAAGCGGTCCATGGCATCGTGCCGCGCGTCGAGGATCTCGTTCACGTAGCGGTCGGCGGACATGCGCGCGTCCCGACCGCCGGCAAAGGCCCAGACCATGCCCTCGCCCATCGCCTCCCACGCGTGGAGGACCGTGACCTCGGCCTCGGGCGCGCGGGCGATCATGCAGGCGGCGTCGAGCACCCTGCGGTTCAGGTCCGCCAGCGTCTCGGGCTCGTCGGCATCCCAGAGATCCAGATCGACCGCGGCCAGCACGTGCCGCGGCACCGTCGCCGCCTCCGGCGTCAACAGCCAGACGGGGCAGGGGCACTTGCGCAACAGATGCTGGTCGGTGCTGGCAAAGAGAAAGCGGTTGAGCCCGGCCAGGCGTTCGGCCGTCTTGACCAGGACGTCGCAACCCGACGCCGCCGCGTGGCCCACCAGCTCAAAGAATGCCTTGCCGACCAGCACCTCGAACCTTGGCGGCCGGTCGGGCAGGATCTCGGCCAGGCGCGCGCCCACCTCCCGGCGCGTGTGCGCAACCGCCGCGTCGATCAGCCTCTGGGGATCCTCCCCCGACAGGCGCGACAGGATCGCCAGGTCGTGGGGAGGCTCGACGCAGGCCACGACCTCCAGCTCGGCATCGTGGGCTTCGGCCAGGGCGCGCGCGGTGACGAGCGCGGTCTGCGCCCGGCCGGTGTCGGCGACGGCCAGGACCTTGCTCGGCCTGTCGATCCGCGCGCTCATGCCGGCAGCTCCTTCTGCCCATCGGGGTCTTCGATGACATGGTCCGGCGCCTCGGCCTCGCCCGCGATCATCCGGGCCGCGGCAAAAGCGGCGTCGCGATAGGGCATGAGGACCAGATCCGCGCGCTGGGCCGTCAGCGCCGCCGCGGTCGCCTCGCGGTGCGCGGCCGCGGCGATCCGGCCGCCATAGCCCAGGTCGCGCGCGGCCCTGAGCAGCGCGTGGCGCGGATCGTCGTGGGTCAGGCCGGTGTCGTGTTCCGGCACCGCCATGACCAGCCATTCGGCGCGGGCCAGCGGGAGATGCGCCAGAAATTCGGGATCGGTGGCGTCGCCGAAGACCACATCGAACCCCTGTGCCCGGGCATGGCGCACCGCCTCGGGGCTGAAATCGACGCCCAGAATGCGCTTGCCCTCGTCGCGCAGCGCGGCGGCGATGCCCAGCCCATAGCGCCCCAGCCCGAACAGGATCACGTCGTGGCCGCGGGCGGGGGCGATCCGATCCTCGGCGCGGGCCGTGGACCCGCGGCGCTCGAACACGCCCAGGACCGGTTCGAACACGCGGTAGAGCTGGTGGGAATAGGTGATCATGTAGGTCGAGGCCGCGATGGTCACCAGGCCCACCAGCGTCACAAGCCCCAGGGCCTCGTCCGCCACGTGCCCGATCGACACGCCCATCGCCATGAAGATCAACGAGAACTCGCTGATCTGTGCGACCGTCAGCCCGGCGAGGAAGCCCGTGCGCTTGCGATACCCCATGGCACCCATGATCGCGAGGACGATGAGCGGGTTGCCGATCAGCACGAAGAGCGACAGCACGATGGCGGGTCCGACGCTCGCCCCCAGGACCGACAGGTCGAGAGAGGCCCCGAGCGCGATGAAGAAGAACAGAAGGAGGAAGTCGCGGAGCGAGGCGAGCCGGGCCGCGATGGCCTCGCGGAACGGGGTCGAGGCCAGCGACACCCCAGCGAGCAGCCCACCCAGCTCCTTGCCGAAGCCCAGGTAGTGACCGACCGCGGCCAACAGGGCGGCCCACCCGATGGCGAAGGAGACCAGGAGTTCCGGCGCCCGCGACAACCGCTCGACCAGCGGATCGGCGACGTAGCGGATGAACACCACCACGAAGGCCAGCATCGCCAGCCCGTAGCCCAGCACCCGCAGCACATCGGCGACCGCCCCGTCGCCTTCGGCCGCGCCGCCCACGCCGATGGCCGACAGCGCGATCATCGCGACGACGACGACCACGTCCTGGACGATCAGGAACCCCAGGGCGATCCGCCCGTGCAGCGCGTCGATCTCGCGTTTGTCGGACAACAGCTTCACGATGATGATCGTGGACGAGAAGGTCAGCGCGATGGCGACGTAGAGTGCGGTGAGTGGGTCCAGCCCCATCCCCACCGCGATGAGATAGCCAAAGACGGTTGTGAACAGCACCTGGCCCAGCCCGGTGACGAGGGCCACCGGCCCCAGCGTCCGCACGAGGTTGAAGTCGAGCTTCAGACCCACGAGAAACAGCAAGAGCGCGATGCCCAGTTCTGCCAGGAGGTCGATCTGCTCGTCCGACTGGGCGATGTCCAGAACCGAGGGTCCCGCGAGGATCCCCACCGCGATGAAGCTGACGATCAGGGGCTGGCGCAGCAGAAGGCCGACGAAACCGACCCCCGCCGCCAGCACCAGGAGCGCCGCGATCTCGTAGAAGATATAGCCCTCGATGGCCTCGGTCATGGGTTCTGCCTTCTCTCCGCGCCCTTACACCGTCATCACGACGCGCCCGTCGATGCGGCCCTGGTCCATCCGCTCGAAGATGTCGTTGACGTTGTCGAGCGTGTCGGTGGCGTAGTGCGCCGCGACCTTGCCCTCGGCGGCGAAGGCCAGGCATTCGGCCAGATCGGCGCGGGTGCCGACGATGGAGCCGCGGATCGTCTTGCGGTTCAGCACCACGTCGAAGATGTTCAGCGGGAAGTCCCCGGGTGGGAGACCGACCAGGCTCATCGTTCCGCCGGGGGCCAGCATGTCGACGCCCTGCGCGAATGCGGCGTTGGACACGGCCGTGACCAATACGCCCTCCGCGCCGCCGAGCCGCGCGAGTTCGACCGCCGGGTCCTGGGTCGTGGCGTCGATGGCCGCCTCGGCGCCCAGCTTGCGCGCCAGTGCCAGCTTGTCCTCCGCCACGTCCACGGCGACGACGTGCAGGCCCATCGCGCGGGCATATTGCACCGCCAGGTGCCCCAGCCCTCCGATGCCGGAGATCACCACGGTCTGGCCCGGGCGCAGGTCGCACTCCTTGAGCCCCTTGTAGACGGTCACGCCGGCGCAGAGGATCGGTGCGGCGGCGGCGAAGTCCAAACCGTCGGGCAGGTGCCCGACATAGGATGGATCGGCCGCCACATACTCGGCGAACCCGCCGTTGACGGTATAGCCGGTGTATTGCGGATCGGTCCGGCACAGGGTCTCCCAACCGGTCACGCAGGCGGAGCAATGCCCGCAAGCGTGGTGCAGCCAGGGCACGCCGACCCTATCCCCCTCCTTGACCGAGGTGACGCCGCGCCCGACTTCGGCGACAACGCCGACGCCCTCGTGCCCGGGGATGAAGGGCGGTTCGGGTTTCACCGGCCAGTCGCCGCGCGCCGCGTGCAGGTCGGTGTGGCAGACGCCGCAAGCCTCGACCTTGACCACGACCTGGCCCTCGGCCGCCGTGGGCTTCTCGACTTCGCGGATTTCCAGGGGTTCGGAGAACCCGGTCACGACGGCGGCTTTCATGGTGGGCATTTGCGGGCTCCTTTGGGGTCGGGGGCGGGGTCGCGGTCGAGGGCGGCGGAACCCGGCGGCCAGAGCACCGGCGGGCTGTCGATGGCGAGAGGCCAGGCCGGACGAGGGGCGGCGGCCCCACCCGGCGCGGGGCCGTGCGGCGGGGCGTCGGCGCCGGTCATTGCGAGGTCGGGCCCGTCGGCGATCCGGTCTCGTCCCGCCAACTCGGCTCACGCGTCGCGTGCTCGTTGACGAAGGCCTCCAGGTCCTTGACTGCAACCCGGAACTCGCGCCCCAGCTTCACGGCCCGCAGCTCTTGCTGGTGGATCCAGGTGCGCACGGTCTGTTCGCGAACCTTCAACAGCTCCGCGATCTCCTGCGTGGTCAAGAACGGCTTGCTCAACATGTCGCTCCCTCAGATCTACTCCATCGTACACGCTGAGCGCACGTCAACCATCCCCAACGCATCTAAAGGTTCATTGACAGCAATCAATGGAGGTCCGGCGTTTTCAAGCGATCGGATCGGGGGACGGCGACGGATGCCACCCCCCCCGGAGCGGCTCCATGTGTGCCGGGAGCCAAGGCCGTCGCGTTGCCCGCACGTGCGATGGTGCTGCCCAGCATGTCGCCGGGCAGAAGAAGGGGCTTGGGTGGATCAAGGGGTCGGCGGCGGCCAGGTCGGCGCGAGCACTCCTCCCGGCGGACCTTGCGCCGCCGAGAGTCCCGTCGCCCGCCGCTCGGGCGGAGGTCTCAGGCCGCGCTGGCTCGGGCGGTGAGGCCGAGGCCGTCCAGCACCGCCTCGACCCGCGCAGTCTCGTCGGCGTCGAGATCCAGGAGCGGCGCGCGGCAATACCCGCCCGGACGACCCAGGAGGTTCATCGCGCATTTCATGTTCGACGGGAACGTGCCGACCGCTCGCATCCCCTTGTCCAGTTGCGCGGTGCGGTGCTGCACTCGCCGCCCCTCCTCCAGCTTTGTGTCCTGGGCCAGGCGGGCCATGCCGATGGCCTCGCGCCCCATGACCTGCGATTCCATGCTTGAGACGTAGCCGGGGCAGCCCATCAGGATCGCGCCGAACCCGCGCTCGGCCGAGTGCCCGGCAAACACCTGGATCTTGTCGCCCGCGCTGGCCAGCGTCGCGACCAGTTCGTTGTAGTCGTTCGAGCTCTGTTTCAGCGCAACGATCCACTCCAGGTCGCAGATTTCCGAGATGAAGGACGGGGACATGTTGATCCCGGTCCGCTTGGGCATGTTGTAGAGAAAGATCGGCACCTGCGCGGTGTCCGAGATCGCCTGGAAATGCGCCTTGATCTCGCGCTCCTTGATCACCGCGTAGTAGGGCGGCATCACCAGCGCCCCGGCGCATCCCGCCGCAACCGCCGCCTTGGACAGCTCTGCGGTCTGCCGGGTCGACACGCCCGCGGTTCCGCCGATCACCGGCACCTCGCCGGCCTCGTCGGCGGCGAGGGCGAAGAGGTGCAGGCGCTCGTCAGGCGTGAGCGCCCACGCCTCGCCGGTGCAGCCCGCGACCACGATTCCGTCCGCGCCCTCGTCGATCATCAACGCGACGTTGGCGCGAAAGAGGTCCTCGTCGATCCCGCCCTCCTTGTCGAACGGGGTCGCGATGGCGACGAAGTTGCCGGACCAGTCGATCTTGCCGTCGTTCATCTCAGGGTCTCCTCAGTGGGGGGGGGCGCAACGGCCACATTTCTGTCGACAGTATGCAATATTTCGAGCCGCAGCAAGTGAGGCCGGGCGGCTTTTCAGAGGGTCAGAACCTCGGCAATCGCCGCCACCAGCGCGTCGATCTCGTCCTTGCGGGTCACCGCTGATACGCAGCCCGCGAGACCGGTGGTGAGGACGAAGCCACGGTTGAGCAGGGCGAGCGAGGCCAGCGCCTCCCACTCCTTGTCGGCCACGGCAGCGTCGGCGTAGTCGCGGATCGGGCCGGCCGCCGCCGTCAGCTTGAACAGCGAGCCCGCGCCGGTGACGGTGAGCGGCAGACCCGCGGTCGCGGCGGACAGGCGCCGCCGCACGGTCGCGCCCATGGCGTTCATCGCGGCAAAGGTCTCGGGCGTCAGCCGCGTCAGCGTTGCCAGTCCCGCAGCAGCCGTGGTGGGATTGCCGTTGTAAGTGCCCGCATGGGCGACGCGGTCGGGCCGGTCGGGCGCCGACAGATCCAGGATGTCGGCCCGCCCCGCAACGGCGCCACCGGGAAAGCCCCCGGCGATGACCTTGCCCAGAGTGACCAGGTCGGGGACGACGCCCAGCGTCCCCTGGGCGCCGCGATAGCCCAAGCGGAACGCGATGACCTCGTCGAAGATCAGCGCCGCACCGTGCCGGTCGCAGAGCCGCCGTGCCGCGGTCAGGAACGCGGGCTCCGGCAGGATCAGCCCCATGCGGTTCGCCACGGGCTCGATCAGCAGGGCGGCGATCTGGCCGCCGCGGTCGGCGAACGCCCGCTCCAGCGTCTCGGGGTCGTTGAAGGGCACGACGCCGACGCGGCCCGCGTGCCCGGCCAGACCGGCGGTATCGGCCACAGGCGCCGATCCCACGGCCGCCTCCGGGGCGATCGACCAGCTCACGTCGTCGTAGGAGCCGTGATAGCTGCCCTCGCATTTCAGGATCAGCGACCGGCCCGTCGCAGCCCTGGCCAGGCGGACGGCCATCATCACCGCCTCGCTCCCCGAGTTTGTGAACCGCACCCGTTCGGCGCAGGGGAGGCGCCCGATCAGGAGATCTGCGAGGGCCAGTTCGGTCTCGGTGGGTCCGAAATACGCCGACCCCCGCGCCACCTGCGCGGTCGCGGCGGCCACCACTTCGGGCGCCGCATGGCCCAGAGGCAGCGCCGTGGCGTTGAACCAGAAGTCGGTGAGCCTCTGCCCGTCCGCGTCGATCAGCCGCGTGCCCAGGGCTTCGACGATGAAGGGCGTGTAAGGCGTGCGATAGATCGCGTCGCGGGTGAACCCGCCCGGAAACGCCTCGGACGCGCGGGCAAAGAGTGCGGCCGACCGGGGCGTTCGGCGGCGATACTCGGCCAGGATGTCGTCGTGCCGTGCCTTGAGCGCGGCATAGAACCCGCCGTCGGCGGTCGTCGGCGCGGGGCGGTCGGTCATGCGGTTCTGCGGCGCGGGCACCAGGGATCCTCCGGCGCCGATGGTCGTGCATCGGGGCCGTCGCTGGCAAGGGTCATGCGCCGTCGGGCGCGACCAGCCGCGCAGGATCGAAGAGCGGCATCTCTGGCGCGCGGCCCAGGATGCGGTCGGCCAGGAGTTGCGCGATGTAGGGCCCAATGGTGAAGCCGCCCCGCACGCAGGCCAGGACATAGGCGTCGTCCCGCCCCGGCACCGGTCCAGCGAGGGGCAGGCCGTCTGGCGCGCTGCCCTCCAGCCCCGCCCAGGCCCGCACCACCCGCGCGCCCCGCAGCGCCGGCACGGCATGGGCGGCCAGGCGCAGGTTACCGACCAGGTTCTCGGGCAGGATGTCGTGGGCGCCGGTCTCGGGGTCGCCGCGCCCCTGCCAACCCCCGCCGATCAGGACGGTGCCGTTCGCCGCCTGCTTGAGCGTCAGAAGGCCCGTGGCGGCGCCGATCACCCGGCGGACGGTCTGAGGCATCCGCTCGGTCACCGCGACCTGGTTGACCCGGCAGGTCACCGGGATGTCCACGCCGTATGCTTGAGACAGCAGCGCCTCGGTCCAGGCGCCGCCGCAGATCGCCACCCGGGCGGCGCGCAGGGTGCCGCGGTCGGTCACGATGTCGGTCCCGCTCCCGCCGGGCACGATGCGGTCCACGGCGCAGTGCTCGTGGACCCGCACGCCCGCGGCCGCCAGCGCCCGCCGCATCGCCCGGCCGAGCAGATAGCTTCCGGCGTAGCCGTCGACGGGGCAGAAGCTCGCCAGCACCGGCGCCGCGGACAGGCCCGGCTCCAACTCCCGCGCGCGGTTCGGTCCCACGATCTCGATGGGCGCGCCGCGGTCGGCCCGCGCCGTCATGCGGGTCGTCAGCGTCTCGGCCTCGTCGTCGGTGAAGGCCAGGGCCAGCCCCCCAACCTCGCGAAACCCCAGATCGTCGCCCAGCCAGTCGCCCGCCGTGCGCCACAGGTCGAGGCCGCGGAGGGCGTAGGGGATCAGCTCCTCGCGCTTGATCTGCACCGAAAGCGTGCCGGCGTTGACCCCCGACGCGGCCATGCACAGCCCCTGGCGATCCACGAGCACCACGCGCTGACCGGCCCGCGCCAGCCGGTGCGCAACGACGCAGCCCATGATTCCGCCGCCCACGACGGCGGTGTCGGCCGGACTGTCGAGCGACTGGGTCTGCGAGACGGCGGCGGTCATCGCGGCTCGAACGTCGGTTTGGGGATGTCGGCATAGCCGAAGTCGCCCAGCAGCGTCTCCATCGGCACCGGCCGCAGCGGCGGGCGGACGGTCCAGCGCCCCACCGCGCCGCGGTCGACGCCGTGGCACGCGGCAAGGATCCCCGCCGCGACCTCGCCGCAGAGGCGGCCCTGGCAGGGACCCATGCCGCAGCGGGTGGCCGACTTGAGTTGGTTGACGTCGCGCGCGCCGGCGGCTGCGGCGGCCTCGATGGCGGCGCGGTCCACGTCCTCGCAGCGGCAGACCACGGTGTCGCCGGTGACCTGGCCCAAGAGACCCGGGCGCGGCGCCATCGCCGCCGCGACGGCCCGACCGACCCGCGCCGCACGGTCGCGGGCGCGGCGGAGCGGGCGGGCGGCGCGGTGGAACGTGGCGTCGTCGAGCGCCCCGGCGTCGTGCGCCGCGGTCAGCCCGGCCAGGCGCCCGGCCTGGGCGGCGGCTTCCGCCCCAGCCAGGCCGGTGCCGTCCCCGGCGAGGTAGAGCCCCTCGACCGAACTGCGCTGCACGGCGTCGGTGACCGGCACGCGGCTGCCGCTGTCCGCATCGTCCCTCAGGGCTGCACCCAACGCCGCGGCGATGTCCGTGGCCGGGATCAGGCCGTGGCCCATCGCGACGGCGCTGGCGGTGACCGTCCGGTGACCGTCCGGGCGGGGCCGCCAGCCTGCGTCGACCGGCGCCAGGCGGACCGCGGCAACCCTGTCCTCCCCGGTGATCGACACGATCGTATGGCGGAACAGGATGGGCACTCGGGCGGCGCGGATCCGCGCCATCCAGCCCACCCCCTGGCGCAACAAGGCGGGCCGCGTCGCCAGCGCCGGGAGTCGTCGGAGCCAGTCTCCGGGCGCCGCGAGGTCCGCCACCGCGGCGACGGCGGCACCCGCGCCGACCAGTCCGGCGGCCACGGCATAGACCAGCGGCCCGACCCCAGCGACCACCGTGGGACCGGCGGGATGCGTCCCGTGCGCCTTGAGCAGGATGGTCGCCGCGGCCAGGCCGATGACGCCGGGCGTCGCCGCCCCCGGCACCGGCACGATCCGCTCCACCGTGCCGGTGGCCAGGACGAGGCGGGGCGCCGACAACCGCTCGGACCCGCCCGGCGACAGGCACGACACGGAGAACCCCGGGGCCACATGCCAGACGCTCCGCCCCGGCAGATGCACGACCGCACTCGCCGCCAGACGCGCGCGCAGCGCCGCCCCCTCGGCGGTGCCGTTCAGCCCCGGATGCGCGGGTGCGCGGTGGACCTGACCCCCGGCGGCGGCGTTTTCGTCCACCAGCCCGACCTTCAGGCCGCGGCCCGCCGCCTCTAGCGCAGCGGCGGCCCCGGCGGGACCGGCACCGACGACCAGGAGGTCGAAGTCGCGCCCGCTCACGGACCCCCCCCGTCGGTCAGCCACACCTCCATCCCGTCGCGCACGGCCACCAGGCACGTCGGGCGCCGCCGTCCGTCGACCAGGGCGACGCATTGCTGGCACGTGCCCATCAGGCACACCAGGCCGCGCGGCCGCCCAGCGGGCGACACGCCCAGCGCCAGGCGGCCGGACGCGGCGAGGGCGGTGGCCAGGCACTCCCCCGCCACCGCCGAGACCGCCACGCCGTCCACGACAAGGACACAGCGGGGCGCGACATCGAGCGCGGGTGCGCGCACCCAGAGCGGGCCGTCAGCGGACATCGGAGCGGCCGCGTGGAGGCTGACCCGGCCGCGCGGGGGACGCGTCGACGGCCTCTGCCCGGGCGGTTATCGGTGCGCCAGCTTGGCCTGGGCCGCTTTTTTTGCCATTAGAGCGGGAGCCGGAGTGCGAACGGCGCGGGAGGACGGTATGGGCGGCAAGCCGACGGGCAAGAGCGGGACGGCGCGATCCGCCAGGGACGATGCGGCGTTCTCGGGTCAGGCGCCGATCAAGCGCCAGGTCCTGTCCGTCCAGGTCTCGGAGATGATCGTGCAGGGCCTGGTCGACGGGCGGCTCAAGCCCGGTCAGCGGCTGGTCGAGACCGACATCGCCGATGCTCTGGGCGTCAGCCGCTCGCCGATCCGCGAGGCGTTGTCGGAGCTGACCCAACTCGGCGTCGTGACCCGCGAGCCCGGCCGCGGCTGCCGCATCCGCGAATGGTCGCGCGCGGATCTCGAAGACATGTTCGGCGTGCGCGGAGTGCTGGAGGGCTATGCCGCGGAACTGGCCGCCCAGAACATGACCCCCGCCGTCCAAAGCGCGTTTCAGAAGATCATCGCGCGGATGCACACCGCGGCGGCGCGCGACGACTATGTGGGGATGATCGACCTGGATCTGGAGTTTCACGAGTTGCTCTGGTCGCTGTCGGGCAACCGTCTCCTGCAATCGGTGCTGGAGGGTCTCAGCCAGCAGTTCCGCCTTTTCCTGACCATGAACTGGCGGTTCCACGGCGGGTTGAAGGACGTCCCAGGCAATCACGAGCGTCTCCTCGACGGGATCATCAGCGGCGAGCCCGCACAGGTGCGCACGGCCATGGACGAGCATGTCGTCGTGATGCAGATGATGACCACCCCCCGCGAGACCTCCGGTCCCTGAGACCCGGCTGCGCAGCTGCGGACTCAGTCCCCGCCCGGCGTCCATCTGAACCGCTCGACGGTGTCGCGGTCGAGCTCGATGCCCAGGCCGGGGCCCGTGGGGACCTGCACGTGGCCGTCGACCTGACGGATCGGCGCGACCAGGAGGTCGGTCTTGAGCGGATTGTCGGTGGCATTGAACTCCAGGTAGTGCGGCCGCTTGAAGCTGGCCAGGCAATGGGCGGTGGCGGCGACCAGGATGTCGCTGGCCCAGCAATGCGGAATCACCTCGACGCCCCGGGCCTCGGCCAATGCGGCGATGCGCATGGTTTCTGTGATCCCGCCGCAGCGGGCGACATCGGGTTGGATGATGCGCAACCCGCCACGCTCCATCAGATCGCGGAAGCCGTGGCGCGTCGTTTCCTTCTCGCCGGTGGCGATGGGGGTGCGCGAGCGGTCGGTCAGCCGGGCAAAGCCGTCCAGGTCGTCGGGCGATAGGGGCTCTTCGAGGAACGCGACGCCATGCTCGGCCAGCGCGTCGCCCAGCCACAGCGCGTCCTCCAAGGGGACGGGCGTGCCCATGTCGATCATGATGTCCGGCCCGTCGCCGAGCGCCTCGCGCACCGCGGCCACCCATTTGACGTCGCTGCGCACGTCGTTGCCCAGCTTGCCCCAGCCGAACTTCATCGCGGTGAAGCCCGCATCGCGGTGCCGCTGGGCGAGGTCCAGGATCGCCGGCACGTCCTTGGGCGTCAGGTCCGAGGCGTAGCAGCGCAGCCGCTCGGTCGTCGCCCCGCCCAAGAGCGCATGGACGGGCTGCTCGCAGGATTTGCCCAGGATGTCCCAGAGCGCCATGTCGATGGCGCTGATCGCGTGGACGACGACGCCGCGGCGTCCGTAAGTGCAGCTGTGGTGATACATCTTCTCCCACAGGGCGGTGACGCGGGTGGGGTCTTCGCCGATGAGCATCTGGCGCAAGCCCTGGCCGGTGAGCTGCGAGACCGGCGCGTCGATGACCGCCTTGAGCACCAGGGGCACCGTATGCGCCTCGCCCAGCCCGGTGATGCCCGCGTCGGTGTGGACCTCGACGATCAGCGTGTCCTGCAATCCATCGCCGTTCGGATGGACCTCCGGCAGACGGAGAATGGTGGTCTGAATATCGGTGATCTTCATCCGGTCACGCACGCCATTTTTGTCGACAGTATACAATATAGAGGTCTTTGCAAGAGCATGATGATGGGCGTGCGGGAACGAGAGCCGTCGCGGCGAACCGGAAATCCTGTTTGAATATCAGGCGCCTGGTATCGACCTCGGTGGGCTAGACGGCCTTGATGCGCGCCAGGTCGTCCCGGTGCCGCAGCGCAAAGACCACCAGAGCGACGGCGCCCAAGGTGGCTCCCGTCGCCAGGGCCACCGACAGGCCCACGACCTCGGACGCCACGCCGATGCCCAGCGCGCCGAACGCGCTGCCGCCTCGGACCAGGAGGCTGTAGAACCCCATCGCCCGGCCGCGCATGTCGTCCCGCACCGTCAGTTGCAGGAGCGTCTGGAGGCCGGACGCGCGGATCACCTGGCACACGCCGATGCAGCCCATGAGCGCCAGAGCCAGCGGCAGACTGCGGTTCGCGGCGAGGACCACGATCAGGGCCATGAGGGCGAGCAGCGCCGCGCCCACCACAGTCTTCAGCGCCCCGCGGGGGCTGAACGCGGCCAGCCATAGGCCGCCGATCACCGCGCCCGCGCCCATCGCCGCCGTCATAGTGCCCACGGCAGCGGTGCCGCCGTCGAAGAACAGAGCGGCCACAGCAGGCACCATGTCGACCAGAGGGTGCGCCGAGACGGCGAAGGTCAGATGCACCGCCAGGATCGCGAACACCGGCGGCGTCGCCCGGACATAGCGGATCCCGGCGCGCATATCGTCCCAGAGGCTCGCCGCCCTGGGGGTCGGGGGCGCGCTCGGGCGCCGTCGGGGCAGGCGCAGGAGCGCCCAGATCAGACCCGCCTGGCCCGCGGCCGCCACCGCATAGACCGGCGCGAACCCCGCCGTCGCGGCCAAGGCCGCGGCCAGCGCCGGCCCCACGAACGTCGCGGTGTGAAAACTCAGGGAATTGATCGAGATCGCGGTGCCCAGATGCCGCCGCGGCACGAGGTCCCAGACGATCGCCGACGCGGCGGGGTTCGACACGGCCTGCAAGATGCCGACGGCGAGCGCCAGGGCGGCGAGCGCCCAGATCGACAGGAGCCCCAGGAGCAGCAGCGCGACCGTGGCGAGGTTCGCCGCGGCCAACCCCGCCTTGCCCCAGAGAAGCACATGGCGCGGTGTCGCGCGGTCCGACCAGGCGCCGCCCAAGAGGCCGAAGAACAGCGCCGGCACCAGCCGCAGGAACGCCACGACCCCCAGCCAGGCGGTCGACTGCGTCATCTCCCACGCCAGCCACCCGGTGGCCAGCCGCTCCATCCACACACCCACGGCCGCGCCCACCCGCATGGCCAGGAACGGCCCGTAGTGGGGCAGGCGCAGAACCTCGGCGACGTCCGCCAGTCTGCCGGAGCGGCTCAATAGCCACGGTCGGGATCGACGGTGTTGAACAGGGGATGTCCCGCCATCCAGTTCTCCAGGTTGTCGCAGAACATCTCGGTCACCCGGCGTTTCCAGTCGGCGGGATCGCCGGTGATGTGCGGCAGGATCGTCACCCCCGGTGCGGACCAGAGCGGATCCTCCGCCGGCAGCGGTTCGGTCGCGAACACGTCGAGCGTGGCGCCCGACAGGTGCCCGGCGCGCAGCGCCGCCAGCAGAGCGGTCTCGTCGACGATGCCGCCGCGGCCGGTGTTGATCAGGTAGGCGCCCGGCTTCATCGCCGCGATGGCGCGTTCGCCGATCAGACCGCGGTTGCCCTCGGTCATGGGCAGCACGACCGACACATAGTCCGCGCGGCCCAGCGCCGCGTGCAGCGCGTCGGCGCCCACCACCTCGTCTGCGTGGTCGGAGGGCTCGGGGCGGGTGCGCACGCCGATGACGTGGAGGCCCAGGGCCCGCGCCACGCGCCCGATCTCGCCGCCGATGCGGCCGAAGCCCACGATGGCCAGGGTCTGTCCCCGCACCGAGTGAAAGCGGCCCTTCTCCCACACCTGCTCGCCCTGGCGCCGGGCGTAGACCGGCAGGCCCAGGCGGTGGTTCAGGATCGCCCAGGCCGTGTATTGCGCCATCAGCTCGCCATGGACGCCCGAGGCATTGGTCACGGTGACCTGCGCGGCGTCCCAGGGCACCAGGTGGTCGACGCCCGCGCCGGAGTTCTGCACCCACGCGACCGACGGCGCGGCGAAGAGCGCGTCGCGCGGGAACGGCCGCCGCCCGATCTTGAAGGCGTAGACGATCTGGGGCCTCACGGCCTCTAGGGCGCCTGCGAGAGCGCCGTAGTCCGTGCAGACGTGAACCTCGGCCCCGGGCACCCGGGCGGCGATGACCGGCGTGACTTGGTCGGGCTCTGGCGCGACGACCAGGATGCGGGGACGGGATCGGTCGGAGGGGCGCATGTGGACCTCAGCTACAGAAGTTTCCGCGAGCGGGGATCGAGCAGATCGCGCAATCCGTCGCCCAGGATGTTGAGGTTCAGGACCAGCAGAAAGATCGCCAGCCCCGGAAAGGTCGTGATCCACGGCGCGTCGAGCAGATAGTTGCGGCCCTCGGCCAGGATCACACCCCAACTGGCCGTGCCTGGCGGCAGGCCCACGCCGAGGAATGTCAGGCTCGCCTCCGAAATCACCGCATAGGCAAAGATGAACGTCCCCTGCACGACCACCGGCCCCAGCGTGTTGGGCAGGATGTGCCGGACCGCCACGCGTAGCGTTCCGCCGCCCAGGGCCTCGGCCGCCAGCACGAACTCCTGATTGCGCAGCGCCAGGGTGCAGGCATGGACCACGCGCGCGACCCGCGGGACGTAGACGAAGGTGAGGGCGATGATCACATTGGTCAGGCTGGAGCCCAGCGCGGCGATCAGCGCGAGGGCAAAGACGATCTCGGGGAACGCCATGACCCCGTCGATGATCCGCATCAAGAAGTTGCCGAAGCGGCGGCTGTAGCCGCCAAAGAGGCCGATGGCGATGCCGATCAGCGAGGACAGCACCACGACCGAGGCGCCGACGATCACCGACACCCGCGCGCCGTAGAGCATCCGGGAGAAGATGTCGCGCCCCAGGTGGTCGGTGCCCAGGAGATGCCCGCCGGTCAGGCTGGGCGGCTCCAGCCGGTCGCGGATGGCGATGAAGCCGGGATCGTAGGGCGCGATCAGGGGCGCCAGCAACCCCGCCGCGACCACCAGCGCGAAGAGGCCGAAGCCGATGGCGTTGGCGGGCTTGCGCAGCCAGCTCGCGCCGATGCCCCGCGCGGTGGCGGCGCGGGCCCCACCGGCGTCGTCGGCGCCGGTGCCGGCGTTGGGGGGCGTCTCACTCATAGCGGATCCGCGGGTCGAGGATCGCATAGACGATGTCGACGGCCAGGTTCACCAGGGCCACCAAGAGCGCGATCAGCAGGATCACCCCCTGGATCATGGGAAAGTCCCGGCGCAGGACCGACTCGATCAAGAGCCGCCCGACCCCGGGGATGGCGAACACCGCTTCGGTCACGATGGACCCTCCGATCATCAGCGCCAGCGCGACGCCGACGACGCCGAAGGTCGGGATCATCGAGTTGCGCAGCGCGTGGCCCAGAATCACCTGGCGCTCGCGCACGCCCTTGGATCGGGCGGTGCGCAGATAGTCGGCGCTCATCACCTCCAAGAGGTTCGCGCGGGCCATCCGGGCGATGACCCCGGCGTGGCTGGCGCCCAGCGTGATCGCCGGCAGCACCAGATAGCGCCAACTGTCCGCCGGGGCGTCGAAGACGCTGACATACCCCGCCGCCGGAAACACCGACCAGTAGAGCGCGAAGAGCAAGATCAGCAAGAGCCCCAGCCAGAAGTTCGGCAGGGCCGCCCCGATCAGCGCCACCACCATCGCGGCATAGTCGAGCCGGGTGCCCTGATAGACCGCGGCGACGATGCCCAGCGGAATGCCGATCGCCACCGCCAGGATTGCGGCGGTGACGGTAAGGATCAGCGTGGGCTCCAACCGCCCGGCGATCACCGAGGCGACGGAGTTGTCGTTATAGTAGGAGGTCCCGAAGTTCCCGGTGAGCAGATCGCCCAGCCACTGGACGTAGCGGACCGGCACCGACCGGTCGAGGCCCAGCTCGCGGTTCAATGCCGCGACCTGGTCTGGCGTGCGGTCCTCGCCGAGGATCAGCGCGGCGGGAGAGCCGGGGACCACGTTGGTGATGATGAACACCAACGTGGAGATGATGAACATCGTGACCAGCATCCCGCCGAGACGCCGGACGATGAATGCCCACATCTGCGTGTGCCCCCGGTTCCTGGATCAGTCGGCCAGCGACACGTTCCAGAAGAACGGCTCGGGCATGTTGGCGTAGCCCTGCACCTCGTCCGCCGCGATGTGGTGTTCGAAGTAGTCGCCGATCTTGATGACCACCACGTCCTGGTAATAGAGCGCGTGGATTTCGTCCCAGATCCGGGCGGCGTCCTCGGCGCTCGCCGTCAGGAACTCGCCGACCAGGCGGTCGCGCTCTTCGCTCTCCCACCAGCCGGTCCAGGTCGCCTGAAGATGCGAGTGGAGGATCGGGTGGGTGCGATAGGTGTGCTCGCTGATGGCGAAGTCCCAGCCGTCCTTGCTGTCCAGCGTGGCTTCGTGGGCGGCGGCGTCGCGGACCTCCAGCGTGACGTTAAACCCAGCGCCGCGCAGTTGCTGTTCGAGGATCTGCGCGACCGAGAACTTGGACTCGTCGTCCGACGAGACCGCGAGCCGGATCGGCGCGCCGTCGTAGCCCGCCTCGGCGGCGAGGCTCTGCGCCTTTTCGGTGTCGCAGACGTTGTAGAGTTCGGCGCCCGCGTCGCTCCACCACGCCGTCTCCTTCCAGGTCATGCTTGGATCGACCCGCCAGAACGCATCGCCGCCATAGACCGGCAGGATGTCCTCGACGCAGACGGCCGCCTGGACCGCCCTGCGCAGCCCGACGTCGGCCATGATGCCCTCGGCCTTGTTCGGGATGAAGGTCGTCATCCGCGGCGCGCCGAGGAACGACACGACCTCGGGGTTGTCCTGATACTGGTCATAGCTGTCGGGGTCGATGTCGAGTGCGACGTGGAAATCCCCGCTCTCCACTCCGATGCGCCGGACCGACAGTTCGGGCACGAAGACGAAGCGGAGGGTGTCGACCAGCGCCTCGCGTTTGCCCGCATAGCCCGAAGCGGGGGTGTCGAGCGCGGCGTAGTCGTCGAACCGCTCCAGCACGATGTCCTGCCCCTCGTTCCACTCGACAAAGCGGAAGGGGCCGGTGCCGATTGGGTCGGTGATGCGCTCTTCGCCCGCGGCCTCGATGACCTCTTCGGGATAGATGAACGGCCCCGCCCGCCAGGTGGTGAGCGCCGTCACGACAAAGCTCGCGGGCTGGTTCAGGGTCAGAACGACGGTGTGGTCGTCGCTGGCGTCGAGGGTCTCGACATAACGCGCCAGGGTGCGGCCGAACGAACTCCGCGCCATCCAACGGTCGAGCGAGGCGACGACGTCGCTGGCGGCCAGTTCGTCGCCGTTGTGGAACGGAACGCCCTGGCGGATGGCGATGGTGTAGGTCAGGCCGTCATCGCTGGTCTCTACGCTCTCGGCCAGCATCGGCTGGGGGGCGAAGTCGGCGTCGAAGGTAAAGAGCCCCTCGTTGATGTGCGCGCCCACGTTTCGGACCGTGTTGGTCGAGGTGACGTGCAGGTCCAGCGTCGGCGGCTGCGACTTCATCGCAACGTTGAGCTGGGTCTCGGCGACGGCCGCGCCGGCGGCCAGGCATCCGCTCAGGACGCTGGTGCCCAGCAGTTTCGTCAAGGTGTCGGATCGCTTGGTCATGGTCACCTCCTCGGGGCGGCGGGTTGGGTCATCGACATGGCAGCAGAGGGCCGCGCCCGTTTTCCTGTATACTGTCGACAATAGCGTCATGTCTTGTCAAGCCGTCGCGCCGCGCCCGTCCCCATTGGGGGGCGGGCTGGGGACGATGTCGAAGGAGGCGCCGATCAGCGCCCGGGTGTAGGGATGCTGCGCGTCCTCGAAAATCGCGGCGGCGGAGCCTTGCTCGACCACCGTGCCCTTGCGCATGACGATCACCTCGTCGCACAGCGCGCGGACCACTCTGAGGTCGTGGCTGATGAACATGTAGGAGAGCCCGTGGCGCGCCTGGAGCTCGCGCAGAAGCTCCACGATCTGGGCCTGGATCGAGAGATCGAGCGCCGAGGTCGGTTCGTCCAGCACCACAAAGTCGGGTTTGAGGGCGAGAACCCGCGCGATCGAGATCCGCTGCCGTTGGCCGCCGGAGAACTCGTGGGGATAGCGATCCATCATCGCGGGGTCGAGCCGGACCTCGTGCAGCAGCTCGGCCACGCGCGCTCGCCGTTCATCTCCCGGCCGACCGATCCCGTGGATGTCGAGCCCCTCCGAGACGATCTGGCGCACCGTCATCCGCGGGCTCAGCGAACTGTAGGGGTCCTGGAACACGATCTGCATCTGCCGACGCAGCGCGTGGATGTCCCGCGGCGGCAGATCGTTGAGCGGTCGTCCGAGGAACGCGATTCGCCCGCGGCTGTCCCTCAGCCGCAAAAGCGCGAGGCCCAGGGTCGACTTGCCCGACCCGCTCTCGCCGACCACGCCGACGGTCTGGCCCTTGCGGATGGCGATGCTGACCCCGTCCACCGCCTTTATCGCGCCTACCTGGCGGCGGAGGATCCCCTTGCGGATCGGAAAGTGGACGGCGACATCGCTGGCTTCGATCACCATGGGCGCGCCCGGGTCGCGGGCGGGCGGCCGCCCCGCGGGCTCGGAGGCCAGCAGGTGCCGCGTATAGCTGTGCTGAGGGTCGGCAAAGAGCGCGGCCGTCTCGCCCTCTTCGACGATCTCGCCGTTGTGCATGACGCAGACCCGGTCCGCGATTCGCCGCACGATGGTCAGGTCGTGGGTGATCAGCAGGACCGCCATGCCCAACCGGGTGCGCAGGTCCCGGACCAACTCCAGGATCTGCGCCTGGATGGTCACGTCCAGCGCTGTCGTTGGCTCGTCGGCAATCAGCAGGTCGGGGTCGTTCGCCACCGCGATGGCGATCATCACCCGCTGCCGTTGCCCGCCGGAGAGCTGATGGGGGTAGCTGTCCAGACGCTCGCGCGGGGCGTCGAGCCGCACCAGGTCGAGGAGCTCGACCACCCGGTCGCGCAGCGCGCGCCCGGACAGGCCCTGGTGCAGCCGCAAGGTTTCGCCGATTTGCCGCTCGATGGTCTGGAGCGGGTTGAGCGAGGTCATCGGCTCTTGAAAGATCATGCCGACACGGCCGCCACGCACCCCGCGCAGCACGCTCTCGGAGGCCCCGATCATCTCGTCCCCGCCCACCCGAATGCTGCCACCGGGGTGACTGACCCGCACCGGGGGGAGGAGCTGGGGGATCGACAGGGCCGTCACCGACTTGCCCGACCCGCTCTCTCCGACCAGCGCCAGAAGCTCGCCCTTGGCGATGGAGAACGAAACGCCGCGCACGGCGTCGAGCGGACCGGTATCGGTGTCGAACCGCACCCGTAGATCGCGAACCTCCAGTGCGGCCGTCACGGCGATATCCCTGTATGTGCGCGTTCGATGCGCATCCCCGACCCCCTGCGGCCCTCCGTCATCCTGCAAAGCGCGCAACGGGCTGGCAAGTTATTTCTGTCGACAGTATACACAAATCGAGTCAGATCGCACGACTGTCCGTTCCGTGGGCGCCGCCCGCCTCGCCAGCCAAGGAGTTCGACATGCGCCTCTTTCCGTCACCTCAAGATGCGGACCTTATCAAGGAAAAGCAGGCCCAGGCCATCGCCGCCATGGACCGCCTCGACATCGACGCCTGGCTCGTCTTCGTGCGCGAGGGCGGCGACAGTCACATCGTCTCGACCATTGCCGGGCCCGAATTCATCGTTCAGAACGCCGCGTTGATGCTGACCCGCGACGGGCGGCGCATCGCGATTCTGGAGCCCATCGACATTCAGAACGGGGCCGGGACCCATTTCGACGAGATTTTCGACTACGAGCGCGACATCGTTCCCCGTCTGCGCGAGGTCTGGGCCTCTGTTGCACCCAAACGCATCGCGCTGAACTATTCTCGACAGCATTACGCTGCCGACGGGCTGACCCACGGCATGTATCTGCGCCTGGCCGAGGCGCTGGGTTCGGACTTCGAGGCGGCGGCGGTCTCGTCCGAGGACGTCGTTTTGGCCACTCGGGCCGTCAAGACCGAGACCGAGATCGCGCGGCTGACCAAAGCGTGCGAGATCACGGTCCAGGTGTTCGAGGAGCTGGCCGCGCATATCCGGCCAGGGGTGACCGATTCCGAGTTGGGGGCCATCGCCGCCGCGCGGGCGCGCGAACTGGGGGCGTCGGCAGGCGAGGCGTCCATCGCGGTGAACGGACCGGGACGCAACGAAAAAGGCCCGCTGGGCAAGGTGGTCGAGGCCGGGCAGGTGGTGCTCTTCGACATGGGCGTCCTCTACGAGGGCTACCACTCGGACAACAAATACGTCTGGTATGTCCAGGACCGCGACCACCCGTTCCCCGACATCCTGCAACGCCAATGGGACGCCTGCCGTGCCTCGGCCGATTATGCCCTGGCGATCCTCAAGCCCGGCGAATGGGGTTACGACGTCCACGACCGCGCCTGGGCCAAGCTGGAAGAGTTCGACTTTCCCCGCGACGCCCATTCCTACGGCCATCAGATCGGGCGCCAGGTTCACGATGCGGGCACCTGGCTGGGCGACGCCGACAACCCCTATCGTCCGGCCAAGGGGCGGTTGGAGGAGAACATGGTGTTCACCCTCGATCCCACCATCAACCGGGTCGGTCGGCCCGATCCTGACTGCTATTCCATGGGGGTTGAGGACATCGCGCAGGTGACGCCCGAGGGCGGGCGGCTCCTCCACCGGCCGCAGTCGCGGATCACCGTGGTGGACTGGTAGCGCCCCGGCGCGCCGGGGCCGAATCGGCGGGAGAGCGCCCACCCCGCCGTGCGGCGGAGGTTCGGCAAGAAATGCTTAACGATCCTGCGCCATGACTTGCGCGGCGCCGGGCGGGTCCGTCCGGCGCCGCGACGTGGGCGCGGTTTGTGCGACGGGTGCGGTTGCTCCCGGCGACCACTGCGCTACGCTAGTGGAAGGCAGCGCTCGGACCCCAACATGTTGCAGTCCTCTTCCCTTCGATGGCGGCTCCGGGCGGGCACGCGGGCGTCGCACGAGCGTCTCGATGCGCTCGTAGAGAGCTGGGACGTGGGCACCCGCGCCGGTGTCACGCGGTTCTTGACGATGCAGGCGGCCGCGCTCCCCGCGCTCAGAGCGGACGGACCGCTGAAGAGCGCGGCGGCCATCGCCGATCTCGCCGACCGCGCGCGCGCCGATCTCGCCCGGCTGGGCGCGACGGTGCCGTCGCCGCGATCCACCGGGCCCGCGCTGCGCCCGCTGGCGGTCGATTACGTCGTCGCCGGGGCGCATCTGGGCGGGGCGGTCCTGGCACGGCGCTGGGCCGTCTCGGCGGACCCGACCGTGCGCGCCGCAGACCGCTATTTCACCGCGCCCCCCGGATCGGCGCTCTGGCGCGACGTCTGCGCCGACGCCGCCGCCCGACCCGCCGACGGTGCCGAGGCCGATGCGACGGTTGCAGACGCGAACACTGTGTTTGCAATCTTCGCCGATGCGTGCTTTGGCATATCTGTTAACGAGTGAAACGATGAATTCCGAACCCGAATCCCAGGCCGCCGACCTCACCAACTGCGATCGTGAGCCGATCCATATCCTGGGCCGGATCCAAAGCTTTGGATGCTTGTTGGCGATCTCGCCCGACTGGATCGTCAATCGCGCCTCCAGCAACACCGCCGCACATCTGGGGATCGCCGCCGAGGATCTGATCGGCGTGCCCTTGGCCGAAGTGCTCCCGCCAGAGACCCTGCACCGCCTCCGCTCGCAGATGCAAACCCTGTCGCAGGGCGACGGCATCGCGCGGATTTTCGGCTTCCCCGCCGTCGGGGACGGGCGCCCGTTCGATATCGCGCTGCACAGGTCGGGACGCACCATCGTCCTGGAGCTGGAGCCGGTGAGCCCCGACCGTGCCGATCAGGCCGAGCGCACCCTGGCCGTCCAAGCGCTGATCGGCCGGGTCATGCGGCAGGACACGGTCGATGCGATGGCCCGCGAGGCGGCGCGCGCGCTTCAGACGCTGACCGGGTTCGACCGGGTGATGGTCTATCGCTTTGGCGAGGACGAGAGCGGTCACGTCATCGCAGAGGTCGCGCCGCCGGGGGCCGAGCCCTATCTGGGCCTGCGCTATCCCGCGAGCGACATTCCCAAGCAGGCGCGCGCGCTCTACACCAAGAACCTTCTCCGGCTCATTGCGGACGTGAACGACCCCTGCGCCGACATCGTGCCCGAGCGCGGTGCCGACGGTGCGCCGCTGGACCTGTCGCTGGCCGTGACGCGGGCGGTGTCGCCGATCCACCTGGAATACCTGCGCAACATGGGCGTGGCGGCCTCGATGTCGGTGTCGATCCTGCGCAAGGGGCGGCTATGGGGGCTCTTTGCCTGCCACCACGACGCGCCGCACCTGCTCGACTACCAGACCCGCAGCGCGGTCGAGCTCTTTGCTCAGCTCTTCGCCTACGAACTGGCCCGGGTCGAGACCGACGCCGAACTGCGCAATATCGAAATGGCGCGGTCCCTGCACGACCGGATGATGGCACGGCTGTCGAGCGGGGTCGACCTCGTCGCCGCGTTCGAGACGGTTGCCGAGGAGCTGGAGGACGTCATCGCCTTCGACGGCATCGCGATCTACTCGGGCGGCGAATACCGCGTCCTGGGCGCGGCGCCGACGCGGGAGGAGTTCCTGGGCTTTGCCCGGTTCCTGAACACCGCCGAGACGGGTCAGGTTTTTGCCACCGATCACATCGCGGCCGTCTATCCCGCTGGCGAGGGGTTCGCCGACCGTGCCGCGGGGGCTCTGGCGATCCCCGTGTCGCGCACACCGCGAGACTACCTGGTCATGTTTCGGCGCGAGATCATCCGCACCGTGAACTGGGCCGGCGATCCGTCCAAACCGGTGACCGTGGGGCCGCATGGCGCCCGCCTCACCCCGCGCAAGAGCTTTGCCGCCTGGCAGGAGGTCGTGCGCCAACACTCGGCGCCCTGGCGGACGACCGAGCGGCGGGCGGCCGAGGCGTTGCGCGTGACCCTGTTGGAGGTGGTGCTCAAACTCGCCGACGAGAACAACGCCACCAGCCAGCGCGCACAAGAGCAGCAGGAGCTGCTGATCGCCGAGTTGAACCACCGCGTCCGCAACATCCTCAACCTGATCCGCGGTCTGGTGGGGCAGAGCCAGGAGAACCTCACCGAGGTCCGCGCCTTTGCCGCGATCCTCGACGCCCGCATCCATGCCCTCGCCCGGGCCCATGACCAGCTCACCGACCGCAAATGGGGTTGGATGCCGCTCAAGGGCCTGATCGAGACCGAGGTGACCGCCTTTCACGGCGAGGGGGCGGAACGGGTCGCGATCTCGGGCGACGATGTCGAGTTGTCCACCACGGCCTTCACCACCATGGCGCTGGTGGTCCACGAGTTGACGACGAACTCGGCCAAATACGGGGCGCTGGGCGGCCGCAGCGGTCGGGTGGAGATCAACATCACCCTGCGCGACGACGGCTCGGTTTCGATCGCCTGGCGCGAGCGGGATGGGCCGCCGGTGCAGGCGCCGCAGCGGCGGGGCTTTGGCACCACCATCATCGAACGATCCGTGCCTTACGAGCTGCGCGGCGTCGCGCGGACCTCTTACAACGTCGGCGGGTTCGAGGCCGAGTTCGAGTTGCCCGCGCCCCATGTCCGTCTGGCCCGTCCGGCGCCCGCGCCCGTGGCGGCGGCGCCCAAGCCCGCGGCGCCCGCCGTGCGGCTGGACGGTCCGGTGATGGTGGTCGAGGACAACATGATCATCGCCATCGACGCCACCGACATGCTGACCCAGCTCGGCGCGGCCCACGTCTTTTCGGTGTCCAACCTCGATGGGGCCATGCGCACCATCGCACAGCACGAGATCGTCTTTGCGCTGGTCGACGTGAACCTTGGGACGGAGACGTCGCTCCCCGCGGTCGAGGCGCTGGTAGCCAAGGGGGTGCCGGTGGTGATCGCGACAGGTTACGGCGCCGACGGCGGGGCGATCCAGGGGTTTCCCCCGGTGCCTGTCCTGCGCAAGCCCTATACGGTCGAAGACGTGCGCGGCGCGCTGGACAAGGCGGTGGAGGCCGTTCAGAACCTCAGGTAATACTCGCCTGCGGTCTGGCGCCGGCTGGCCGCCCCCCGCGCATCGAAGAACCCCAAAACGTTCAGCAACTGCCAGCCCCCGCGGCTGAGCCGCTGGGCCATGACCTGCGACGCCGCGCGGGTGTTGCCGCAGACCGCGTCGGGCAGTTCCATGACCCCATAGTGCAGCCGCAACGGCGCATCCTTCTTGGCCTTGTAGTCGGCAAAGCAGGCGGCCCCCGCCGGCGCGGCGGCGAGGCAAACGACGAATGCGGCGGCAAACAGCCTCATGCGCTCAGTCTTGATCCATGCCCGCATGCGATGCAACCGCCGTAGCGTCACCCGGAGGGCGCTGCGCCCCGGTCAACTCCGCCGAGGCGGGCCGGAAGGTGAGCGTCGGGGCGCCCAGCGCCTGGAACGCCCGCTGCCGGCAGGACAGGACCAGGATCTGCAGATCCGCGGCCGCGCCGTGCAGCGCATCGAACATCTTTTCGATCCGGTCGTCGTCGGAATAGACCAGCGCATCGTCCAGGATCAGCGGCGCGGCGCGTCCGGTCTTGGCCAGAAGTCGGGCAAAGGCGAGCCGGACCAGGAACGCGATCTGCTCCTGGGTGCCGCCCGACAGAACGTCAATGGGCTCTTCTGTCCCGCGGCGGACCAGCGCGTCGGGCAAGAGCGTATCGTCCGACCACACCAGGTCGACATCGTCCCAAAGCGCCGAGAGGAGCGGGCGCAGCTCGCGCGCCACGGGCTCGAAATAGGCCAGGCGAGCGGCCTTCTGCGCGGTGTCCAGCGCGGCGCAGAGACGGCGCAGGGTGTCGACCTCAAAGGCGATCCGGTGCAATGCGTCGCGCGCGGCCGACAGTCGGCCCCGCACCTCGGCCAGCGCCTCTTCGACGCCCTCCTCGGCACGGGTCTCGATCCGGCCGTCCAGCTTGCCCAACTCGCCCGCGATCCGGCCCTCCTCGGCCTTGGCCCGGTCGCGCACGGCGGTGACGCGGTCGAGGCGGGTGCGGAGCGCGTCGAGGTCGGGCGTCTCGGCGGCCAGGTCGGCGTGGTCCCGGGCGGCGCGCTCGGCCGCGCTCCGCAACGCCTCCAGCCGTTCTGCCTCGGCGGCGGGATCGTGGGGCGGCAGCTCGCGCACGGCCGCGTCGGCGGCGTCGCGCCGCTCTTGGACGGACTCGGCCGCCGCCTCGGCCCGTGCGGCGGCGAGGTTGGCGGCCTGGCGCAGTTCGCGGGCCTTCTCATCCGCGGCGGTGGCGTCGGTCAGGGCGGCCTCGGCGGTCGCCAGCGCGGCATCGGCCTCGGCCGAGGTTGGCAGATCGTCGTCCGGAACCTGGGCGCTTCGGGACAACTCGGCATGGCGCTCGCGCAGGGCGGCGATACCGTCTGGCGCCTGGAGGTCGCGCGCGCCCGCGGCCAGGGTCGCGGCACGCCCGGCCTCCTCGCGGGCGCGATGGGCGGCGCGGAGCGCGTCGACATCGGGCCAGTCCCCGGCGGCCAGCGCCTCGGCCAGCGCGCGCTGCGCGGTGTCGAGCGCCGCGCCACCGTCGTCTCCGGCCAGCGCAACCCGCAGCGTCCCGATGCCCGGCACGACGATCCGGCCGTCGCGGGGCAGGGGGCGCTGGGCCCCGTCGTCGAGCGGCGCGCCGTCCAAGAGGACCGGTCTCGCACCCGGGTCGTAGCGGGCAGAGACCCGTGCCGCGCCCGCCGACCTGAGCGCCGCCTGCGTCTGGACCTCTCGCGTCAGGCCCTCGATCCGCTCGACCGTGGCGGCGTCCGGCCCCTGCCGGGCCGCGGCGGCGGCGGCAATGCGGCGCCGCTCGGCCGCCTCCGCCGCGTCGATGCGCGCCTGCATCGCGTCGCGCTCGTCTGCCGCCGCGGCGGCGCCGTCGCGGGCGGCGCAGCGGCGGCAGACGCGCTGGGCCTCTGTCACGCCGTCCTTGGCCGCGCGCCACTGCGCCTGCGCGACCTCGTGCGCCTTTGCCGCTTTGCGGGACTTGGCCTCCTGCGTCGTCTGCGCCGCGCGGGCGGCGGTCAACGCCCGCTCCGCCTCGGCCAGGTCCGCGCGGGCGGTCTGGGCGCGTCGGTGGGTGTCGCGCGCGGTCTCCCAGGTCTGCCTGGCGAGGGCCGCGCGGGTCTCCGCTGCTGCAACCTCCCGCGCCCGCGCCTCGGCGTCCCGCACCGCGGCCTGGGCCGTGCGCACCGCCTCCTCCCGCGCCGCCGCGGCGTCGGGGTCGCGCAACTGTGACAGATCGGTCGCCAGCCGCCGCCGTGCGTCCAGGTCCTGGCGCAGGGCCTCGACCGTCTCGACCAGCCGCGCCTCCTCGGCCTCCAGCGCCGCCACGTCGGTCACCGCCTCGGCCCAGCGCCCATGCTTGCGCGGGTGGCCGTTCGCGGTCTGGAGCCGGTCCAACTCGCCCCGCGCGGCGTCCAGGGCGCGGTCCATCCGCTCGCCGCCGGTCACCGCGTTCATGGCCCCCGACACCACCGTCAACAGATCGCGGCGTTTCTCCAACTCGGCCTTCTCGTCCGTGGGCTTGTCGGCTCTGAGCGACACCCGCCCCTGGCGGACCCAGAGCAAGCCGCCGGGCCCCCCCGCCTCGCCCGTGACCAGAGCCGCGATCCAATCTTCGGCGGCATCGCCCTGATGCAGCAGCGTGCCGTCGCGCCAGACCCGCGCCTCGGGCGCCGAAAGCCACTGCTTGTGGATCCGCCAGGAGGCGCCGTCGCGCTCCAGCGTGCACTCAACCGCGACCTTGCCGCCCGAATGCGGGCGCAGCGACACGATCTCCTTGCCCCTGCTGCGATGCTTGACGAAGAACAGCGCGTGGAGCGCGTCGAAGAGCGTGGACTTCCCCGCTTCGTTGGGTTCGCTGAGGAGCGTGACGCCGTCGGCGATGGGGCCCACCGTGACAGGCTCGGTGAACCGGCGCACGTTGTCGAGGGTGATCGACCTGAGCCTCATCGCCCGCCTTCCGCGACCAGTGCATGGAGCCGCCGGAGCGCCGCCGCCGCGAGCGCTCTGTCGCGGGCCGATAGGGCGGGGTCGGCGGCCTCGGCGGCCAGTTCGGTGCTGGCGGCGCGCAGGGCGCCGGTGGGGGCGATCTCGTCCAGGTCTGCGGCGTCGACCTCGGCGCTCAGCGCCGTTGTATCGAGGTCGAAGTGGCAGAACTCCGGTCCGATCTCTTCGGCCGCGGCGGCCAGGGCGGTGGCGTCGCCGAGGCGCAGCCGCCCTTGGGCCGTCACCTGAACCAGGAGATCGCGCCGCGGCCCCTGGGGCAGGGCGGCGGTAAGACGCGCCGCGGGATCGTCCCCGGGCACCAGGTCGAGTGTGACCCGGTGCCAGCCGAACACCCCGGTCTCGACCGTCTCGACGTGGGGCGGGGATCCGGCGCCGGCGATCTCGACCACATGACAGGTGCCGCGTCCGGGGTGGAGAAAGCCGGTGCGCTCGGGCGTCCCGGCATAGTGCACCCGGTCGGAGACGCGCAGCGCCCCGTGCCAGTCGCCCAGCGCCAGGTAGTCGAGCGCAGCGGTCCGGTCGCGGTCGGGGGCGACCACGTCTGCGGGCATCTCGCCCTCGCCGAAGCCCTGCACCGGCCCGTGCGCCAGCCCGATCCGCACGATCCCCGGCGGCGTCTCGCACGCGGCCATCCACGCGGTCGGGTCCGAAGAGGGCCGCCGCACGGTCAGCGGCGCGGGCAGCAGAACGGCGTGTTCGCCCAGAGGCACCGGGGCGGCGGTGTCGAGCACGCGGATATTGGCGGCGCCGCGGGCCTGGATCGCCTCCCACGTGGTGCGGGCTGCGGCGAGGTTGTCGTGGTTGCCGGGCAGGAGCCACCAGGTCAGATCGGCGGCCTCGGCCATCTCCGCCACCGCCTGCCGCCAGGTCTGCGCAGCGGGGTTCGGCGTCTCGAACACGTCCCCGGCGACCAGGACATGGGGCGCCCCGCCTTGCCTGGCGACGTCGGTGAGCCGCGCGATCAGGCCCCGCCGGGCGACGCGCAGGCGGTCGGCCTCGGGAAAGCCGCCGAACGGCCTGCCCAGATGCAGATCGGCGGTATGGACGAACCGCAACGCCGTCATCCCATGCCCTCCGTTGCCCCGTTTGGCGGCGGCGCGCCGCGCTGGTCCCGCAGTGATCGAACGCCCGGCCGCCGCTGTAAAGGGCGGGCGGTCCGGCCGTGGCGGGTCAGGCCGCCGACGTCTTGTGCGAGGCGCGCATGACCAGGGGGCATTCCATCCGTTCGGCTTGGCGCGCGGCGTTGCCGCTCAACAGCCGCTCGACGCACCACTGGCCCATCTCGCGATGCGGCAGCAGGACGGTCGATAGGGCGGGCGAGAGGTGCTGGGCGATCTCCTGGTCGTCGTAGCCCATGACCGCGACGGTCTCGCCCGGCCGCTCGCCCAACTCCTTGAGCGCCTCGTAGCAGCCGACCGCGATGAGGTCGTTGGCGCAGAAGATCGCGTCGGGGCGCCGGTCACTCTCCATCAGTTTCAGCGTGGCGGCGCGCCCGCCCGAGGGCAGGAAGTTTCCCTCCACGATCAGCGAGGGGTCGACCGGAATGCGGGCGGCGCGGAGGGCGCGCTCGTAGCCCTCCATCCGTTGATCCGACGCCTCCATCCACGGCTCGCCGGAGATGAAGGCGATGCGCCGGTGCCCCTCGGCGATCAGTGCTCGGGTGGCCACCTCGCCCCCCCGGCGCTCGGCGGGCACGACCGAGGAGTAGCGCCCCTGGGCATCGTGGCAGTTGAGCAGCACCGCGCGATGGCGGGCGAGCGCATCGGGCGGCGCGATCTCGCGGGTGAGGATCGAGCCATAGATGACGCCCACCGCGCTCTCTCCGGCCCATCTCTTGAGCGCCTCGGCCTCGTAGACCGGGTCGCCGCCGGTCATGACGATCTCGACGACGATGTTGGCCTTCCACGCCTCCTCCTGCACGCCCTCGATGGAAATCGCGGCAAAGGGGCTGGTGGCGATTTCGTCGAACATCAGCCCGATCACCCCCATCCCCGACGCCTTGGGCGGGCGCCCGGCGCCGCGCGGGCGATAGCCCAGTTCCTCGACCGCCGCCATAACGCGCTTGCGCGTGTCGCGGCTGATCCGCATGTCCTCCAGCCCGTTCAGAACGAAGGACACCGTGGACTGCGAGACCCCGGCCTCTAGCGCGACATCCTTCATCGTCACGCGGGATTTTCCCGTTTTAGCCATCGCTTACCCGCCGGCGATCATCGCCCCTTGCTTTTTGCTAATAAATATTGCTAATAATTTTAGCACAAGCAGAATCGTCATTGGATCGGGGAGGGGACAGTGGCCGTGACATCGCGAAGTCGGCTGAGCCAGACGCAGGCGGCGTGGATCCTTCTGGCGCCGTTCCTGCTGACCTACGGGCTGTTTCTCGTCTACCCGTTCTTCCAGGGCCTGTGGATCAGCCTGCATGATTGGAATCTCTTGGCGGTCGCGTTCAATCCCGACGCCAAAGAGTACGTGGGTCTTCGGAACTACGAGCGGGTGATGTGGGGCCGAAACATCGAGTGGAGCCTCCTGGCCGCGCCGTTCTGGCAGGGGCTCGGCCTGGCCGGTCTGGCTCTGGCCGCGGGTCTGCACTGGGCGGGCCGGATGAGCCGGTTCAACGCGGTGGCGCTGGCCGTCGCCTCGGTGCTCCTGATCGTGATCCCCGGGTTCCACCCCGGGGAGGAGGGCCGCTGGTACGACCGGCGGTTCTGGCCCACCGTAGGCAACACGCTGGTCTTCGTCGGGCTGGCGGTGCCGGGCGTGACGATCACCGCGCTGGCCCTGGCCGCCGCCCTGAACCGCGAGACGCGGGCGATGGGCGCGCTCAGGACGCTGTTCTTTCTCAGCCAGGTCCTGTCGGTCACCGTCGTCACCCTGATCTGGCAGATCATGTTCTCGCCCCGGCAGGGTCTGATCGCCAACGTGACCGACGTGTTGGGCGGCTCGCCGATCAACTGGCTGACCGATCCGCAGTTCGCCATGGCCGCCATCGTCATCGCCACCATCTGGTGGTCCCTCGGGATCGCGATGATCCTGTTCCTCGCCGGTCTCCAGGACATCAGCAAGGACATCTACGAGGCCGCCGCGCTGGATAACGCGCGGGGGATCAAGGCGTTCTGGTACGTCACGCTCCCGAACCTCAAGCGCACCGTCACACTGGTCGTGGTTCTCCAGATCATCCTGCATTTCCAGGTCTTCGGGCAGTCGCACCTGATGACCCAGGGCGGTCCGAACGACACCACGCAGGTTCTGGTCCGTTACATCTATCAGACCGGATTCCGCGACAGCGAGCTGGGGCGCGCGTCGGCGATGGCGGTGTTTCTGTTCCTCATCATGGGCGCCTTTTCGGTGATCCAGTTCATCGTCGGACGGGAGAAGAGCTGATGAACCGCGCGTACTATTGGCTGGTCTTCGCCCTATCGATCCCCGCCTTTCTGTGGCTGGTGCCGACGCTCTGGATGGTGTCGCTGTCGTTCCAGCCGAACGAAGTGCTGGCGCGCACCACCTCGACCACCCTGTTCGGACTCATCCCAATCCCGTTCACGGCCGAGAACTATGCCGCGCTCTTCAGCTTCGGGCAGACGCCGTGGTGGTTCCTGAACTCCGTGATCGTCTCGCTCGGGATGACGCTCGGCGTGCTCGCGGTGTCCACCACCGCCGGCTATGCGCTGGCGCGGCTCGACTTCCCCGGCAAGACGGCGATCACCATCGTCTGTCTGATCGGGCTGATGGTGCCGGAGCAGGCGGTGTTCATCCCGCTCTACACGATGTTCGCCGACCTCGGCTGGCACAACTCGTACCACGCGCTGATCCTGCCAAGGATGGCGGTGCCCATCGGTGTCTTTCTGATGATGCAGTTCTTCCGCGCCATCCCCAAGGACATCGAAGAGGCCGCGCGCCTCGACGGGGTCGGCTGGCTGAAGATCTTCTGGCACGTAATGCTGCCGCTCGCCCGGCCGGCGATGATGACCCTGGCGATCCTGACGTTCCTCTACGCCTGGAACGACTATCTCTGGCCGCTCGTCTCGGCGCAGCAGCGCGAATACTTCACGATCACGCTGGGTCTGGCGTCGATCCAATCGAACTTTGCGCAATCGGAGGGGCTGGGCCGCGTCATGGCTTCGGGCGTCATCGCCTCGCTTCCGGTCGTCATCCTGTTCCTGATCTTCCAGCGGTACGTGGTGCAGGCCATGACCGTCGGCGGATCCAAGGGCTAACCGCACATTCCCAGGGAGGATCTGATGAAACATGTGCTTCTGACCGCGGCGCTCGCCGCGACCACCCTCGCCACCGCCGCGCCCGCCCAAGAGGTGACGCTCGGCCGCTTCTTCGGCGCGTGCGAGGATGCCGGGACCGACACCACCGCGTCCACCGGCGAGGCGTGCATCATCCAGTCGATCATCAATGCCGCGGATGCCGAGTTGGACGGCATCACCATCACCACGCTGCCCACCGACTGGGGCAACTACTATGACCAGATCAAGGCGGCCTATGCCGGCGGCACCCCGCCAGACGTCCACGTCATGCACCGCCACCGCATCCCCGAGTTCGCCGGTCTAGGCGCGCTGGGCGAGATCTCCGGCGATCTGGAGAGCGTGGGCATCGACCCGGGCGACTGGTCCGAGACCGCGCTGGCCGCGGTCAGCTACAACGGCGGCGTCTACGGCGTGCCGATGGATTTCCATGCCAACCTCTGGCACGTGAACATGGACATCCTGGCCGAGGCCGGGCTGGTGCAGGACGGCAAGCCGATCCTTCCGTCCTCGCCGCAAGAGCTGATGGCCCACGCGCAGCAGGTCAAGGACGCGACCGGCAAGGACTACCTCGCTGCGGACTTCGCCCAGTTCCCCATCGGCGTGCGCCTCGTGCTCGCCCTGATGTGGCAGCAGAACGCCAACATTTTCACCGACGACGGCACCGCGACCATCGACACCGAGGCGGCGCGCAACGCGGTCACGGCGATCACCCAGCTCTTCGATGCCGGGCTCGCCGATCCGCAGCTCAATTACGCCGACAGCCAGCAGGCGTTCCTGAACGGCGAGACGGCGATCCTGGTCAACGGCACCTGGGTCGTGGACTTCTACACCGCCGAGGCGGCCAAGGAGGAGGTGGGCCTCGACACCTACTACGCCGCCGATTTCCCGACGCTGTTCGACACCGGCGCAACCTGGGCGGATAGCCACATGTGGGCGATTCCCTCGACCCTGGAGGGCGAAGACCGGATGGCGGCGCTGAAGGTCCTGGCCTTTATCAACGACCACAATATCGACTGGGCGCGCACCGGCCACATGGCCGTCCGCACCTCCGTGGTCGAGAGCGACGCCTACAAGGCCCTGCCGCACCGCGCCGAATACGCCGGTACCGCCGCGATCGCCAAGGACACTCCGCCCAGCGCGCGCTATGGCGCGATCCAGGACGTTCTGAACCGCGAACTCCAGGCAATCTGGCTGACCGGAAAGTCCGTCGACGACGCGCTCTCCGATGCCGAGATCGAGGTTCAGGACCTTCTGGACCGCTGATCCCGCACCGGGCCCCGCCGAACCTCCGGCGGGGCCCCCTTCGACCGTCGATCCATCCACCCGGGGGAGACCATGGAACGCTGGAGCGAAAGCGACGCGAAAGACTGGTGGGCCGCACGCCCCTGGGTCTGCGGCTGCAACTTCCTGCCGTCCACGGCCGTCAACTTCATCGAGATGTGGCATCCCGACACGTTCGACATGCCCGCCCTCGAACGCGAGCTCGGCTGGGCGGCCGACATCGGCTTCAACGCGATCCGCGTGAACCTGCCCTTCGTCGGATGGCGCCACGACCGCGACGGGCTGGTCGACCGGCTCGATCGCCTGATGGGGGCGGCCGCGGCCCGCGGGATCGACACGGTCCCATGCCTGTTCGACGACTGCGGCTTCGGCGGGGAAGAGCCCGTCTGGGGTGCACAGCCCGATCCGGTGCCCGGCATCCACAACAGCCGCGCCGTCGCCTCTCCGGGCCGCGCCGCCGTCCTGGACCAGGCCCTGCGGCCCATGCTCAGGGCCTATGTCCGCGATGTCGTCGGCACCTTCCGGGCCGACCGCCGCATCCTCTTCTGGGACCTCTACAACGAGCCTGGGAACCGCATGGACTTCGACCGGACCGCCTATTCCGAGTTCGACGCCCAGCTCGAAGCGCACGCCCTGTCGCTGATGGAGGCGGGCTTTGCCACCGCGCGCGCGGTGGACCCGGAGGCGCCGCTCACCGTCGCCGCCTGGACCACCGCGTCGCCCGCGGGCGACGTCCACCCCTACCAGACCGAGATCGACCGCAGCGCGCTGCTGCACTCCGACATCGTCACCTTCCACGCCTACTATCCCCGCCGGCGGGTGGAGCAGTTCATCGACTATCTCGACGTGCTGGACCGTCCGATCCTCTGCACCGAATGGATGGCCCGCCAGATCGATAGCCGGATTTCCGATCAGCTCGACCTGTTCCGCGACCGGAACGTGGGCTGTTTCCAGTGGGGCCTGGTCAAGGGGCGGACACAGACGTGGCTGCCCTGGCCCGACGACCTGGTGCGCGCCCACGGCGGAGAAATCGATCGCGGGCTCTGGTTCCACGATCTGCTGCACGAAACCGGCGACCCCTACGACCCAGGCGAGGTCGACACGATCCGCGCCCTCACCGGCCGATCCGGCCCCACCCAGCGAAAGGAGGTCGGCTCATGTCCGGCGTCACACTGAACAATGTGGTCAAACGTTACGGCAACGTGCAGGTGATCCACGGGGTTGACCTGACGGTCGAGGACGGCGAGTTCTGCGTCTTCGTCGGCCCCTCGGGCTGCGGCAAGTCCACGTTGTTGCGGATGATCGCCGGGCTGGAGGAGACCACGGGCGGCACGATGAGGATCG